>OZ250180.1:0-3055267 GCA_965238215.1 Dehalococcoidia bacterium
ACAAAATACTTGGTCGACGGGTCCAGCGTCGTTGTATTCGCGGGGCTAAAGGTATGCTCGCCCGTCGAAGTAGGGGATCCTGTCAGGTCTACCACCTTGGTTCCGGGAACATCTTCGGCGCCGGTCGAGTTGTTTTCATGAATTGCAAACGTGAAAGTTCCTGACACATTGGATGCATCGAAATTGACCACAACGCCTGAGAGCGTATAACCGTTTGGTTCGGCTCCCGTTGTAAATTGCTGGGCACGCCAGGCTGTCGAAGTGATGACAGCGCCTAGGAGGTCGTCGTCCTGGCCGAGGTTGCTGACCAAGATGTCGGTTGCCTTTACCTTGTAGTAGAAGGCGTTTAGGCCGTAGCTTCCCGCATGGGGTTGGCTGTCCTTGCTGGCAAGCCAGACTCTCACCACGTTGTCCCCGTCCTACAGGTTCACTGTGAAAGGAGAGGCCAGGGCGGAGGTGTCGGGCGTCGTGATGACTTCGCTTCCGTTCACCCTCACGTTTACGTTGAACTGCTTGAATATCACGTTATGGAACCGGAGACTGGCGGTTTTGCCGAACTGCGTGACGATGCAGTCCTCATCGGTGATGTCGGCCGCAGTCTGTGTGGTCGTGGACTGGCAATCGCTGTCTTTTGACAGCGGGACGCCGTCCCACTCCCAGTACGGCACAACATTGACCCGGAAGCAGTGCGTTGTCCCGCTGTAAAATATGGCTAACACGTTTCTGCCTGCCGGGAAGGTCACATCCACAGAATCGCCGTCGCTTGGAAAATCAGCGGCACTGGCAACACTCGAAGCTGTGAGCGTTCCGGCCCCGGTTCGAGCTATTTGGATAGAAAAACCGGCGCCCGCGTCCAGCGTTCCATCTACTGCCAGCGGAACGGTGGGGTCGAAGATGTTGATCGTGCAACCTGAAGCGATTGACGCGATGTCGGATTCGCTGCACGTGCCGGTTGTATCCAGCGTCTCGCCGTCCAGGGTGAGGTCCGCGCCGTCGACCTGCCGGGCGATAACGGGCTCAACCGGAGCCGCTCCGGTCGTGACGGTGACCGGGGCGGACTGGGGGCTGACCCTGAGGGCGTTGCGGGCCCTGAGGGCGTAGTAGCAGGTGGTCTCCGCCTCCACGGTGGTATCGTCGTAGCTGGTGCCGTCGTCGCCGGTGTCATCGATCAGCACGGCGAGGTTATCCTCGTCGTCGCCGCGCAGGATCTGGTAGCCGGTGATGGTGTCGTCGTTGGGGTCCGTTCAGTTCAGCAGGACGCTGAAATAGGTGGAGCCGTAGCCCACAATCGTGGGCTTGCCCGGCGGGTTGGTCGAGCGGCCCCGATTGGACCCGCCTTTTCCCTCTTGGGGCTGCGGCTGGGCCGGACCAGTGTTCGCTCTGCTCGACGTTGCCGTTCGTGTCGTGGTAGCGGGCGCGCACCCGCACCTTGTATGTGGCGCCGTCTTCCAGGCCGGTCACCGTGTGGGACGTACCTGGGGGGAAGGCGTTGCCCCCTTCTACGGTGGTGTCGTCCTTGTAGGAAGTCCACTTGCCGCTGGACTTCTTCCACGTGACCCGGTAGTCGTCGGGCGCGTCGCTGGGAGCGTCCCACGTGACGGCGAGCTCTCCCGGGTTGGGGCTGGTCAGCGTGAGGCCGGTGACGACCCTTTCGTTCGCTTGAGCCTCCGCGGGCAGACGGAGGAAGAGAGCAACGCAGCGGTGACGAGCAGTACCGCTGTTGCCACCCTGATGGCGGTCTGTCTAGGGGCATAACCAAGAAGTTCTCTGTTCAGCATCCGGCGCTGCCCTAGTTGCTCATTTCCCACCCTTGGGCAACGGTCGATCGAAAGCAATTCTGCTAACGGCCAGGTCGACACCAAAGTCTACAGCCATTGTGTGACAATGACGTGTAATACAAGCCCGCTACGGTGATAATTTGCGTGCAATTTCTTGTTGCCTGCTGGCACAATTCACCCGACAATAGCCGGTTGGGCTCTATTTCTCAGCCGGCCCGCGTCCGATAGTCGACTGTGGGTCGGCCGTCCAAAAGAGGGGAGAATATGGTGAACTCCGATGAGCATGGTCTGGAGATAGAGGCGCTGCGGGAGCGGCTGAGCGAGGCGAGCTTGCGCATCAACGAGAGCCTCGATCTCGACATGGTGTTGCAGGAGGAGGTGGACAGCGCCCGGGCGTTGACGGACTCGCCCTACGGGGTGATCACCACCCTGGACGATTCAGGGCTGCCGAAAGATTTCGTGACCTCCGGGATGACGCCGGAGGACCATCGGGCGTTGGAGAACTACTTGCCGGACGGCCTGCTGGTGTACAAATACCTCAGCGGCCTACGGGAGCCGCTCCGAATCCGTAATTACCGAGGCTACATCGGGTCGCTGGGCCTCTCCGACTTCCTACCCTTTTCGGTCAGCTCCTTCCTGACGGCGCCGATCCGCCATGCGGGAAGAGTGGAGGGGAACATCTACCTGGCCAAGCAGGAATCCGGCGACGAGTTCACCCAGGAAGACGAGGAGACCCTCGTGATGTTCGCCTCCCAGGCGGCGCTGGTCATCGCCAACGCCAGCCGGCACCGGAGTGAGCAACAGGCCAGGGCGAATCTCGAAACCCTGATCGAGACATCCCCTGTGGGCGTCGCGGTTTTCGATGCCAGGACGGGAGCGCCGATCTCTTTCAACCGGGAGGCTGCGAGAATAGTTGGCGCCTTGCAAATCCCGGGCCGACCGCCGGAGCAACTCCTTGAAGTTCTGACCTTCCGGCGGGCCGACGGGAGAGAGATCTCGTTGGATGAGTTCCCGATGGCGCAGGCGCTGAACACCGGCGAGACGGTGCGGACCGAGGAGATCGTCATCCAGGCGCCTGACGGCAGGTCTGTCACGACGCTGATCAACGCCACTCCCATCTACTCTGGGGAGGGGGGCGAGTTGGAATCGGTGGTCGTGACCATACAGGACATGACGTCGCTTGAGGAGATGGAGCGGCTTAGGGCCGAGTTGCTCGGCGTGGTTAGCCACGAGCTGCACACTCCACTGGCCGCCATCAGGGGATCCGCGACTACCATGCTGGACGACGAGTCGGCCCTGGACCCCGCCGAGATGCGTCAGTTCCACCGGATCATCGTCGAGCAGGCCGACCGTATGCGCGCGCTGATCAGCGACCTGCTCGACGTGGCGCGCATCGAGACGGGCACACTGTCGATCTCCCCTGGAACTGCGGAGGTGACCGTCCTGGTGGACGAGGCGAGGAACACATTTCTGAATGCAGGCGGCAAGAAGAACGTCCGCATCGAGCTTCTGCCGGACCTGCCGCTCGTGATGGCGGATAGGCGGCGCATCGTGCAGGTGCTGAGTAACCTGCTGACCAACGCCGCGAGGCACTCGCCCGAGTCATCCGTCATATGGGTATGCGCCGACCGGCAGGGCGTCCACGTTTCGGTATCTGTGGCCGACGAGGGCAGGGGCATCCCAGCCGACCGGCTGCCGCACTTATTCCGGAAGTTCGCCCGGTTCGACGCCGAGGACCAGGGAGGCGACACCGGCCTTGGCCTGGCGGTCTGCAAGGGAATAGTGGAGGCTCACGGAGGACGCATCTGGGCCGAGAGCGAAGGGGTGGGGCTGGGCGCGCGGTTCACCTTCACACTTCCGGCGGCCGGGGAGGTCGCGACTGTTGGCCCAAGAGAAATCCCCAGTCGCCACCACCGCGCTTCGCGACCGGGCAGAGATCGACCTCGCATTCTGGTGGTGGACGACGACCCTCAGACGCTCAGGTACGTGCGGGACGCTCTCACCAAGGCGGGCTACTCGCCGACGGTGACCGCCGAGCCGGATGAGGTTGCCCGCCTGATGGAGGAAGAAAGGCCTCAGCTGGTCTTACTGGACCTGATGCTGCCGAAGGCTGATGGGATCCTGCTCATGAAGTCTATCCGGGATATTACCAACGTGCCGGTCATCTTCCTCTCCGCCTATGGTCAGGACGAGGTCATCGCCAGGGTATTCGACATGGGAGCGGCCGACTACGTCGTCAAGCCTTTCTCGCCGACTGAGCTTGCGGCGAGAATCCGTGCCGCCCTGTGCAGGCAGGCCGGGCCAATCCACGACGGGCTTGCCGAGCCCTATCTCATCGGCGACCTGACCATCGACTACGCTCAGCGCAGGGTGATTGTTGCCGGTAGCCCGGTCGACCTGACAGACATCGAGTATCGGATGCTGGCTGAGCTTTCGGCCAACGCCGGCCGGATCTTAACCCATGAACAGCTGCTTCGACGGGTGTGGGGCCAGGATAATTCAAGAGGCTCGGGCCCGGTGCGGGCCATCGTGAGGAGGCTGCGCCGCGAGCTTGGCGACGACTCGGACGACCCCACCTACATCTTTAATAGGCGGCGCGTCGGCTATTGGATGGATAAGGGGGAGGGGTAGGAGCTGGAAGAGCCGTGAGCGCAAGGGTCGGACGTGATGGCGGGGTGAATCCAGGGTTTCCGCAGTCGATGTATGGTCGACGAGTGTCGGTGCGAATGATTTGGACGCTCAGCGGACGGCTAGACAAAGGGAGCCCTTTATCAGGGGAAAGACATGCCAATGCCTGAATCGACACTATTTCAGTGGAGCCATCATCGATCCGGAGAGGCCTCCAAATAGGTTCACGTTTCCATCCGAGAAGCCCTGGCCGCCTCCAGTTGGTCTCCTGAGGTCAAGGACGAGGTCTTCCTCCAGGGCTCGTACAAGAACGATACGAACTTTCGACGGGACAGCGACGTTGATGTGATCGTCCGGTCGGCCCACAAGCTCAAACCTAGCGTAGCTGCCCTCAGCGGAGAACAGCTGCAAGAGAACGCTTCACACGAGGTTGCCTACAGACATTGGCAGTCATTTCGGCACCACGCGCTGAGGGCGATGAGAGACCGGTATGGGGATGCCGCGGCCAGCGGTCACAAGACCTTAAAGCTGGCGAAAGGCGAAGTGCGGGCGGACGCCGACCTCATGATCACACTGAGCTACAAGGAGGGCATAGCCTTCTATCTCCCCGACGAGAGGCGTTGGGTAGTGAGTTATCCGTAACTGCACCATCAGCGGGGATTGAAGAAGAAGAGGCCACCAGCAGCCGGTTCAAGAGGACCATACGTATGTTCAGGGCGGCCCGAAACCGTCTGGTTGACTATGGAGTGCTCACCAAAGATGACGCCCTCTCCTACTTCATAGAGTGTCTGCTCTACAACGTTCCTAACCAGCTGTTCAAACCTAAGCTGGCGCCGATCTATACCGGCATTTTGGATTGGCTGAAGACAGTGAAGCTCAAGGAATTCCCAAGGGAACTCGCAATTCGGGGCAAACTAGCCCACACTTTCATGCTTGGAGCCATGCAAGAGTCGAATTCTACTTTGCAGTAAGACCCGGGCGAAGCTGTTCCTCATTCGGGCTTTTATGAAGGTTGGCAGTCAAATTCCGGTCTACCAGCTGCCCTTCTCGTTCAGAACCCGCCTAGAGGGCATTGGCACTCGCACTTGGCAGATCTCCACTCTCGCCCATTGCGGCCTTTTTCCCGTCCAACTCCCCGGGGCGGCCTCATCTCGCAGTGGTTCCCAAGAAATAATGGGTAATATTGTTGATCCTGAGGGTGTTTCGCGTAGTTTACGCAATAAATCTGGGCAACTAGGACTGAAGAGAGTTTGAGCTCCCCACAGGTGTCTCGGGGGGCACAGGGAACACTTCTTTAGTCTGCGTCAGCGAATCGCGTCATCACTTGAGTGGCGAAGGTTTCCAAGTTCTTCAGCGTTTTGCCCAATGGAACGCCCATGTGGGAGAAGTCGATGAGCAGATGGTCCAAGTTGCATACTTCCTGCAACTCGTGGATCTTCTCCACTACGTTCTCAGGGGAGCCTACAAGGAGAGTTCGCGGCTCCAGGAAATCCCAGTCTAGCTTCACGCTGGGGTCCAAGACCTCGTCTGGATTTGTGAACACCTGCCTGCCACGAAACGGGTCGTTGAAGACAAAGGAGGACATGATTCCCACTTCCGCGTCCCTGCGTGCCTCCTCCATTGAAGAGGCGACATAGGTAGAGCGCATGACTGCCTGGTCTTCTCCCACAGCAAACGGTCTTCCCTCAAGCTCGGACCTGATCTTGGCGTATAGTTCCATTCGCTTTCTGACCCTGAGAGCCGGAGGCTGCCAGTAGCACGCCTTCAACCTGAGTTCCGCTGCGGTTGTTACCGAACGGTCGGTCGAGACGGTCATCCACAACGGAGGGTGCGGCTTCTGGTAGGGCCTGGGCGTCACCCGCAGTTTCGTGACTCTCTCCCCGTCCTGCCAGGCGGGATTCGGAGGATAGAGGGGATGGGAAAAGACGGTGTTTTCGGCAGGGAAATGGTAGTTGGTTCCATGGTATGAGAAGTACTCGTTGGCCCAGATCTCCCGAACTATCTCCACCGTCTCTCTGAACAGCTCCCTATTCTCTCTGTCCTTTCGCGGGTCCGCGTTGGGATGAAACTGGGGACCCTCGTACGGCCATATTCCTCTGCCGAATCCAACCTCCACGCGTCCCCCGGTCATGTTGTCCAGAATCGCAATGTCCTCCGCAAGCCGTATCGGATGCCACCACGGGGCTATGTTGGCCATCTGACCAATACGAATTCTGGAAGTCCGAGCGGCCAGGTCCGCACCAAGCAGGATTGGATTTGGTATGTCCCCCACCGCATAGGGACCGAAGTGGTGCTCCCCAAGCCACATGGCCTCGAAGCCAAGCTCCTCGGCCAGGATGGTCTGCTGTCTGAGGTTGTCCAGCAGGCCAACGGCGCCGGTGGCTTCTCCGGCAGAGGCTGCAACCGTCGTGAAGGCGTCAAATCTCATTCTTGTAACCTCCCGCTCCGACAGGACAACTGCGACTTTCGGTCTAACTAAATGACCGACACTCTTATTAGCTTCCCGCACGGCGAGAATCCACCGCCGGATGTCAACAATCACAGTTTTATGGGGATTGTCTGGGTCATGTTAGACTTGCAAGCCACCCTACTGCAAGGATCTACCCCATGTCACCAAGAGAGAACCGGGGCCTCATCCAGACTGTGCTGGGCGCCATCTCACCATCTGATCTTGGGCCCACCACGACGCATGAGCACCTCTACATCGACTTCTCTTTCATGTTGCGTCCCGCCCAGGAATCCCCATCTGAGAAACTAACGAATGCTCCCGTAGCGTTGGAGAACCTGGGGTGGATACGACGTAACTACTACAGCAACCGCTCCAATCTGCAGTTGATGGACCTGGATACTATCATCAGAGAAGTTTGGATGTACAGAAACGCCGGCGGCGGCGCGATCGTAGATGCGACCACGATAGGCATCGGACGCAACCCTGATGCTCTGGCTCGAATCGCCCGGGAGACGGGAGTACACATCATCATGGGAGCGGGTTACTATGTGGGCGCGGTTCATCCTGAGGATATGGATGAGCGGAGCGTGGACGACCTGGCACTTCAGATTACTTCCGAGATTACGGAAGGCGTTGGTGGCAGCGGCATCAAGGCAGGTATTATCGGCGAGGTGGGCTGCACCTGGCCTCTAACCACAAATGAGCGAAAGTCTATTGAGGCGTCAGCAATTGCTCAGCGGGAAACAGGTGCGGCGATGCTGATCCATCCGGGGAGGCACCCGGACGCACCCGCCGAAATATTGGAACTGCTTGATAACGGCGGTGCAGACATATCGCGGGTGATAATGGGACATCTGGACCGCACCGTGTTTGAGTCCGAAGCGGTACGGAGAATCGCCGAGTCAGGCTGTTACCTCGAATGGGACCTGTTCGGCAATGAGGGGTCGCACTATCCCTTGTCCGAAATCGACATGCCCAGCGACGCCCAGAGGCTGGACTTCATACGGCGCATCGTCCGGGACGGCTATACCAACAAAGTCGTGATTGGGCAGGATATCTGCACAAAGCACAGGCTGGTGAAATATGGCGGTCACGGCTACGGCCACATCCTTGAGAACATCGTTCCCAAGATGCGGCGCAGGGGGTTTTCCGAAGATGTGATTCGGGCAATTATGGTGGACAACCCAGCCAGGATTCTCGCTCTTGTGTGATCGTCCCCGGTAGCGTCAACTGGGATTCCGGCAGACTCCCAACTGTAGCAACGTCTCAAAGAAGGTACTGTTTGTCGTCTAAATTCGCCCACCCTCTCCCGCCTAGAGTCATTCAGTACTCGAACTTTGCTTTCTAAGCAAACCTCAGAAGTGCTGACTCCTTTATGAGGCCTTACTCTGGTGGTCGACAGTCAAATTGCGTCCACCAGCCGCCTATCCCGATCCGAACCCGCCTAGAGAACATTGGACACTCACTTTGCCCTGTCTTAATCCTGCCCAAATGAATGGGTCCAGCTCAGTCTAACCCAATACTACGGCGTTGAGAATTACGGGCTGGTCATCGACAGGTATGCCGCGGTGACCTTTGCCGGTCAGGTCTTCCTCCAGAACCATATCTCCAGGTCCAAGCTGCCGCACGGCGCCATCCTCCACTTCAACCTTAACATTTCCGGTTCGAACTATAAGGATTTGGCGCACAGGCGCATTGTGCCACGGGGACGGCAGGTCCGACGCAGCGGAACGCACGACCATCTCAGTGGCGGGAAACCGCATGTCCTTGGGTTCCACATCCTCTAGA
Organism: Dehalococcoidia bacterium; assembly: GCA_965238215.1. Taxonomy (GTDB): domain Bacteria; phylum Chloroflexota; class Dehalococcoidia; order Lucifugimonadales; genus JAPULR01. Next base: position 8,644 of record OZ250180.1, read on the forward strand.
TGAGTAATACCATCTGCTCCAGTGTACAATCTGATCATTTGCATATCTTGAAAGCTCCCTTATCTCCCACTAGCTGCAGGAGCATTGGATACGGGTTAGCGAAGCACAAGGCTACCAACCCATTGCATAGCCGTCTCTACGTGGGTCGCCGCCGCCGCTAAGGGTGCCGGCGGTTTGGTCCACCATTATCCCCTGCGCGCCGCCTACTCCTCTGGACCAGGGTTCCAGCGCCACTATGTCATGGCCTCGACTGGCGAGCCTGTTCCGGACGTCTGGGGCGAATCTCTCCTCCATTTCCACAGACCTACCAATTGTGCACTTGAAGCGTGGGGCCTCTATCGCCTCCTGGATGTTCATGCCAAAGTCCAGCACGTGCATTAGCATTTGGACGGTGGTCTGGGCAATTCCGTATCCGCCTGGCGTACCGATGCTTAGGTAGAATTTTCCGTCCTTGAACACCTGAGCCGGGGTAGGACACCACCCCACCAGACGTCGCGGCCCGATGTTGTTTGGTACCTCAACGTCAGTAGCGACATCAAACCAGTTCGCCACGTTATTGAGGAAAATGCCTGTTTCCCCAATGGCGATGCCGGACCCAAAGCCTGACCCCAAACTCTGCGTAAGGGTAACCACATTCCCCTCGCTGTCGGCGACCGCGAAATGGGTAGTGGAACCCAGGAGGGCTGGATCCATGCTTCCGGGAAGCATTACATCCTCTTGGGGTTGGGGATTGTAGTGCTCGCCCTGCACTGCCGCGGCCCTGTCCATGTCTATTCGTGCTCGTTGCTCAGTGGCATATTGGCTGGAAAGGAGTCCCTGTATGGGAATATACGTGTGGTTAGGGTCTCCAGAGTATTTGATCCGGTCTGTAATCGCGAGCTTGGTGGCCTCTATCATGCTATGAAGGGTATCCGTGTCGCCGTGATGCAGTTCGTTGGAACGGTAGCCTTCGAGTATCTTCAGGGTTTCCAGCATTTGAAAGCCGTCGGAGTTGGGCGGCGCCGACAACACCCTGTAGCCACGATAGTCTATTTCTATGGGTTCTTCCCACCATGCCTCGTAGTCCGCCAAATCTTCTGCCGTGAGGAGACCCCCCATTTGCTGACTCGCTTCGACTATCCGTTTGGCTAGTTCGCCCCTGTAATAGACCTCTGTGCCTCCCTTGGCAACCATCCTCAAGCTCTGGCCCAGCTGCGGTTGTCGCAGCCTCTCACCCGGAAGTGGCACCTTGGAGTGAGGTTCCAAGATGGTCCTGGAACTAGCGTAGGGAGCCCAGCGATCTCTACCATCTGAAATCAGGTGGTGGTTCAAATGGGTAAGGGGATACCCTCCTTCAGCATAATTGATGGCAGGTTTGAACAGGTCCTCGAGAGCCAACGTCCCATATGTTTCATGCAACTTGAGCCAGCCGGCAACGGACCCGGGTACAAGAACTGATAGAATGCCGCGTTCCTTGTTCTTGTCCGTAAAGAGGCTTGGGTCCGCGGCACGTGGAGCCATGCCGGTAAAGTTCAGTACTCGGGTACGGTTTTCCGCCGCTACATAGGCAAGAAGACAACCGACCCCTCCCATACCGGACATATAGGGCTCAACCACGTTCAGTGCGGCGGCCACGGCAACCGTGGCATCAAAGGCATTGCCGCCTTTCATGAGGGTGCGGAGGCCAGCGACGGAGGCGAGTGGGTGGGCGGCGGATACCATGCCATTGGACCCCATAACTACCGGCCTGTGGGTTTGTACCGAAGAGTCTATGTCCATTGATCCTCTCTAATAATCAGGTTCCTGTATGGAACTCGAGGCAAATGTAGCTAGGGGAGTCAAATTGTGCAACGCCACATCGGCCCCGGCGGTTCGGCTACACTGGTTTCCTTAAAGAATAGAAGGGTTGGATCAACTGGCACAACCCCCGCTATTGGCTCCACTTCCAGGGTGCGTCTGTAAGCTCCAGACGCACCCCGTCGGGGGCCCTTATGAAGGCCACTCTCTCTCCAGGAGCCTCGTCCATGCGCGACTCTGGGAAGAATTCAACCCCTTCCTGGTGAAGTCGCTCAATCTGGGCATCAAAGTCCTCCAGGCCAAATCCCAAGTGCTCGATCCCGAGAAACTGGCTGGTGGGTATACCGGGCATCTCATCTGCGTTGGGATGCTGGGTCATAACCAACGGAAGACCGTCAATGTCCAAGACAATGGTATGAGAGCCATCGCCGGTTTCTACCTGACGGTCCTTTATGCCGAATTTCATGTACCATGCTGCGGTCGCCTTTACGTCTCGCGTCTTCAAATGAAGAGCGTACCAGGTAGGCATTCTATTGATCCTCCTTACCTAGATTATCTCTTTACAATCTTGGTGTACTCATGACGGAACCCCGGCCCAATGTTGAGGATAATGGCTTTGTATTCCTCCACGACGTCCGGGTCGATAACGACCGCCGTCGTGACGAAGAAGAGAGGCAGCGTTACGTAGTTTGCGTAGAGATAGTCGGCTATCTCCTGCGCCGCTCTTATCCTTGCGTCGGGGTCAATCGTAGTCTCTAGATTGCGTGCCAAGGCATCAAGCTCTTTCTTGTCATGGTAGTGGGACTGGCCTTTCTGAAGCTTCAGGTTTAGAGGCATCTGAAGCTCGTAGGATACCAAGCCTGTGTTGCCCAGGGCAGCCTTTCCTGCCAGTTCCCGATTGCGTGCCAAGGTGTAGCTGGATTCCACCACTTCCAGGTCTGCGTTCAGGCCAACGTCATTCCAATAGTTGGTGATGCTCTCTGCGATATCCGTCAACTCCGGAACGCTGGAGGTGGGAGACACAATCAGAGTAATGTCGAACCCGCCGGGATATCCTGCCCCGGCGAGCAGCCGCTTGGCCTCTTCCGGGTCGTACGGGTCCGGCGGCCATCGGCCGTCGATCCACGGGTCTTCCCTGGGATGCAGAGCGTGAATCGTCTGTGGCTCCAAGACACCTTCGAAGAAAACGTCGTTAATCTCCTGACGATTGATGGCCAGGCTCATGGCTCTCCGCACGTCGAGCTTGAGTTGAGGTTCGGTGGGGTCGAATATGTCTTCCAGCCCCTCGGGCGTGTCGTAGTACTGGCCTCCGTAAGTGATAAGGATGTACGACCCGGCCTGTGTACTTTGTACTATCTCCAGTCCCTGTTCTCTTGCCGTTGAGAAGAGGACCCGAGGGAGGTCCGCAATGTGGGCCTCTTTGGCCAACAACATTGCCTGGCGGTTGGCGGGCTCAGGAACGTAGAGGAACTGCAGCTCTTCAACGTCTGGAGTCTTCCTCCAGTGGTTGTCCACCCGTTCGTGGAGAATATGGCTGTTGAAGACTAGCTCCACAAACTGGAAAGGCCCCGTCCCCACCGGGTCATCCAGGTAACCTTCCTCTCCCTGTTCCTGCCAATAGTCGTCACTGATAATGAGGAACATGAGGAGGTCCGAAAGCCACGGACGGAGGCCGCCTTCCGGTTTCACAAGATGCCAGATAATCTCGTGATCGTTCACTATCTCGAAGTTCTCTTTGTCGTCGCCCAACCAGTTCCTAAAGAAGGATGCTCCCGTGGTTGCTGAACTCGCGGCACTGTACACTTCCCATGTTCGTACAACGTCTTTGGCAGTGAACTCCACCCCATTGTGGAAGGGAACTCCCTCTCGAAGCTTGAATGTCCAGTCCATCCCATCGGAGGACAAGCTCCATTCCGTGGCTAGCCTGTCGGGCGTGTATCCCCCGGTGTCTACATCGACACCGATGAGGGGCTCGTACAGGCCACGAAGAGGCCCGCTACCGGCGTAGCTGCTTACGTGAGTCATCGTGCTTTGCGTGCTTGGTGGCACCTGGGCGATCCTGAGACGGGAAACCACGGGCTGAGGTTCCGGGGTTGCTGTGGGCGTGGGTATGGGTGTCGGCGCGGCCGTCGGCATAGCCGTGGCGGCCGGCGCAGCTGTGGGCGCGGAGGTAGCCTCGTCACCACAGCCTATGATCAACAGGGTCATCACAACAGCTGCGGCCAGAAGGACATACAATCGCTGATTTGTGAGTGCTCTAAGTGTTTTCATCAATCTCTCCCATTATGTGCTGGCTGGAGCGGAATAATCTGACGAATTCCAATAAGCGTCTCTGAGACTTTGCTTTGGAAGCCTTCTTTTGAGCATCTCCCGGTGTTGTCATCGAAGCTGTTCGACAAGAGATACGGATCCACTCAAACAGAGGCCACGGGATGTCCGGAAACCAACCGCTCCCCGTAAATCTTGACCGAGTTGTCCCAGAGGATTTTCCGCTTGGACTCCTCCGAAAGGGGCTGCTCCATCATGTTGGCAAGGGGTTCGTTTGTTGCCGGGGCGTCGGGGTGAGGATAGTCCGTGTTGAACACGATGTTTTCATCCCCGATGTAGTCCACCACGTATTTGATAGAGGGTTCGTCGGCGTCGGCGGCCACGGCGCATTGGCGCAGGAAATACTCCTGGGGCGTCAGGTTCAGCGGGTGTTCGTCGAAGAATACGGACTGGCGGCCTTCGCAATACTTCTCCAGCCGGTTCAGCCAGAAGGGGACCCAGCCGGAGTTCGCTTCCAGGATGAGCAGTTTCAGGTTTGGGAACCTGTCCAGTATACCGCTGTACATGAAGTGGCCCAGACTCATCATATTCTCGAAGGGGAAGCCGATGGTCTGGTGGAGTGCAATGAAAGCGCCCACCAATGGATCATAACGAGCATTCGCTGCAGGCTGCCCGCTGTTGGCGCCATGAAGGGAAATGGGAAATTCTAACTCCTGGGCAGCCTCCCAGAGCGGATTGTACTCGGGGTTGTGCCACATCTTTCCGGTGGCCACGCTGGGCAACATAATGGATATTGCGCCAAGACTCTCGACGGCCCGGCGGGCCTCGACAATCATCGCCTCAATATTCTGTCCTGGGAGCACCGCCGTAAACTTGATGCGGTTGGCAGCCGAGCTAGAGAACTCGTGGGCCCAGTTGTTGTATGCTCTCGACAGGGCAGCAGACACGTCGGGGTCCGGGTAATTGAGGGCTTTTGTGCCGTTGGTGGGAAGACAGACCTGAATGTCCCAACCTTCCTGCTCCATGTCTATGAGACGGCTCTCCATGCTCCATTTGGCTCGATAGGCGTGGCCAAACTTGTTCTCCATTTGGGAAAGCAGGGTCTTGGCCCGCACCGATCCGGAGAAATGGGCATCCTCGTATTCGAACAATGCATTGCCCAATACTCCTGTAACCTTTGGACAACGGTCTTTGTACTGGGTCTCTACGTATCTTTCCCAAATATCGGCAGGCTCATAGAAGTGAGCGTCTGCGTCTACGACCTTGAACCCATCACGCATAGATGAAGCTCCTTACGATTTCTAATTCAATCCAGAAAATTCACGAAGACGACGATTCATGTACGGGTGGATAATATCTTGTCCCGCAACCCTAGTCAAATCTTCCTTACATTAATAAAAACTGCTTCAAACTCATTGATATGGGATTCCTTGGGCAATGTCGTAAACTTTAATGACATGGCCGATGTCGGGTGAACGATTTTACGCTGTAGTCGTTTTAGCTCTAGACGTTGTACGCCGTTGGCGAAAATGAAATACACCTCGGGGTGGAGTAACCCGAAAGTATGACGCAGGGTGAGGCGAACCCGGTTAGTTGGATAGCATCAAGGCAGATTTATGTGAGGGCGAAGTTGTTTAAGGAGAGGTCAAGAGAATCTGAACCTCTTCGAAACTATGGTGGCCTAGAGGACCACCACCCACCAGAAAGTTCGCAATTCGGGACAAACTAGCCCAAACTTTCAGGCCTGATTCCATGCAGGACTCGAACTGGGTTATTCGTACAGCAATGTCGGGGTCGGGATCCCCTTCTTACAGATTTCCCCTTTATGTGTTCGTGACTGAGCAGGGGCAGTCAGTGCGCTGCCAGAAATCGTTGACGTTTTCACTTATGTCGAACTCGTTGGCCAACTTTTCGAGTTCATGTAAGAAGAGGCAGTTCGGAGTTCTGCTTAGATCGTTGGTTATAATATCTACACCATAGGAGATCTTCTACGGTCGTCGTAAATTGGAAATGGGCAAGCCTCAGCTGAGACACTTCCTTCCATTCTCAATTGTTTCGGCGGAGGTCATATCCCGAGGTCGCCACCCCAACCAATTGAAATAGTCTTCATCAGACACGCCCGTGGAGGACTATTATCTGCGGCGATGACTGGTCTAATGACCCTTGCGATCGACAAATGAGGGCGTAACGATCATCCGTGAGGGAACGGGCGCTTTCCAGGACTCCCTGTAGGACGGTGTCGAGGTCGAGACTTTCAGTTATGCGCAGGCTGGCCTCGCTGAGCATGGACAGCCGGTGTCGCAGCGCAGCAAACTGTAGGTCGCGTCCATCCGGTTTCAACAACATTCCTCCTCACCGGTAATGCTGTCTGTCACATCAGGTTATGGAGGACACGCGGCCAAGCTTACTGTATCAACATGCCCGGCCAGGGACAATTACACTATTTTGGATAAGAAGTAATTGAAGCAAATGTAAAATGGGGTTAGACTTTATTCCTATGTCAATGGCTGGGCCGTAGACTGAAGGCTACAACCAATGGCTAGTAGTGACGGGAGGTTTGCCGGGCTGGCGAGAAGGCCCCCAGTCTGATATGTAATCAGTCAATTGGTGGAATCGCCCGAGCTTAAACGAAGACGTGAGCGAGTCGAGTGCACCATGAACAGAGTCGGCAAATGGAAACTGCAACTCCTACTGTGCATTCTGGGGCTGGGAGGGCTGACCGTGATTGCCGGCTCGTCGGCTGCGGCGCCGGTAGACCCTAACTCCGAACGACAGGTGCTCGTTGTTGAGCAGTACGGGGTATCTGATCTAAAGCCTTCATCGAACGCCGTAACGGCGGTTGCAGCGCCGGTCGACCCTGACGCCGAGCAGCAGGCGCCCGTTGCTGAGCAGTACGAGGCACCTGATCTAAAGCCTTCATCGAGCGCCGTAACGGCGGCGGCGGTCGACCCTGACCCCGAGCGACAGGTGCTTGTTGCTGAGATGTATGAGACCCTCGATCTGCAAACTTCATCGAGCGCCGGAACGCCGTCGCCGGTCGACCCTGGCCCCGAGCGACAGGTGCTCGCAGCTGAGCTGAGTGACGTGTCTGATCTGCAACCTTTATCGAGCGCCGTCGTGCCGGCCGAGCAATCAATGTCCCTCCAGCAAGCTGCGGCGTCTGCGCCCTCGATTGAGGACGCACAGGAGCCGACAACCGGGGTCAATCAGCAGTCCAAAACTGCCACGAAAGGGTCCGGCGGGGACACGGAACAGACTAAGTACACGTGGGAGGACGGCGACCGCACCCTGACCGTCGTTCTACAGTCCGATCTGGTCATCAATGAAGACGCTTCCACCAAGGACGCCATGGCGGATGCACCCGGCGGCGCCATCGTAAAGTCGGCGGGCGCGAAGAGCGAGGGGAAGGGACTGCCCGTGTTCAAGTCCCAATCGGGCGCGTTGATGACCCTGCCCGGCGGCATTTTGCTGGTGCTAGACCCGGACTGGAGTCAGGCGGAGGTCAACGCCTTCTTTTCCAGCAACAGCATCAAGCTGAACAAAGTCGAGGCGCTGGGCTACATCGACAACGGCTACTTCATTGAGACGGAGCCGGGCTTTCCCTCACTTGAGCTCGCCAATAGCGTTGCCGCGCAGGAAGGCGTCATGGTTTCCAGTCCCAACTGGTGGACGGAAGTAACCGTCAAATGAAGGTGTCCGCCTTCCGGCCACGCTAGCAGGGATGATGGGTCCTATAACCATGGAGTGGCGATTCGTCCGATTGCTGTTGCTCCTGTTGGTACCGGGGTTGCTCGTAATTCCCCTATTCCTGCGCGACGTCTCCGCCCAAGCTGGCACGCCCGGCGCGCCGACCCTCGACAGTGTAAGCGCAGGTGACCGGGCGCTAATCGCGACGTGGAGCGAGCCCGCGGACACCGGCTCCTCGACCATCACCGCCTACGACCTGCGCTACATCCTCACCACTGAGGACGAGACGGTCGACGCCAACTGGTCGGTTCAGGAAGACGTGTGGTCCGGCGCAGGCGACCTGCGACACACCGTCACCGGGCTCGGTAACGGCGAGCAATACGACGCGCAGGTGCGCGCCGTGAACTCACTCGGCGACGGCGAGTGGTCAGCCACCGTCACCGGCACCCCTGCCGACCACGGCGACAGCCGCTCGTTGGCGACGGCAATCACGCTGCAGACGCCCACCCTGGGCTACATCTCCTCGATCTCCGATGACGACTACTTTACGTTCACGGTGGACGACGACACCGGCATCTTCATCTTCACCACTAGCTATGTTTCGGGCTTCCTCCCCACCACCGGTGACTTGCAGAACAACAGCGGCAGCGTCATCAAGACCGACGAGACGGGTTCGGGAATGCGTGAACACGGTGAACAGCTGTTCATCTGGCACAGCCTTTCCGCGGGCACATACTATGTGCGGGTGGAGGCGCCCGAGGCCGGATACTACACGCTCCACACGCAGCCGGTGCTCGACGGGACAAGCGTGACCGACGCCGTGGGCCTCAACCTCGGCGGGCGGGCCAACGGCATCCTGGACCCGGGAACGGAAGACGAGGACTTCTACCGCTTCGAGCTTTCGGCGGCAACGGACGTAATGATCTGGCTGCCGAGGGCGGTAGAGGGGCTCGACCCGCTGGGTACGCTGCTCGACGCTGAGGGCGACCTGGTTGCCACCCACGACGATAGCTTCCTCGACGGCGACAGGTCGAAGCACTTCATCATCCGTGAGAATCTGAGCGCCGGAGTCTATTTCCTGAAGGTGAGCGGCGCACCGGCCACGACATTTGACGTGTGCCGTGGATACACCCCGGAGTTCCAGCGCCTCCCTTGGGAGAATTGTAACGACACCAAAAGCAAGACTGCCTCGATGGTTGGCGGGCCGTATACTGTTGCGTTCGAATCTATTCCCGCCCGAAGCAGCTCAATCGGTTCCGCAACTGCCCTTGACCTTGGGGGAGGCACACTGGCCGGGGGCCGCATCAACACCAACTCTGATTCAGATTACTTCAGCATTGCCGTAGACAAACCGACCCACGTGAAAGTGGAGGTCGTAAGCGCCGACATCGAGACGGAGGTTGTCTTCTACGACACCAACAACAGGGCGAAGGACGTGTTCGTCTCGGACACGGACTACCTCCCCGGTGCCCTTGGCTTCACCCTCTACGCAAATCTTGAGGTCGGCACGAGCTACGTCCAGGTGAAGTCCGACGACAGCTCCGTCTCGGGGCCGTACGCCATTCGCGCTACGGTGGACCGGGAATACACAGACTTCCTTTCCACCTGCGCCAGCCTGTCCACGTCGTACTCGGACCCTCTTTACGGCTGCCAGTGGAGTATGAACAACACAGGCCAGGATACTGGCGATGGCGTCGGAACCGACGGTGAGGACATTAATGTTGAAGACGTTTGGGACAGTGGCAACTTGGGCGAGGGTATCAACGTTGCCATCGTTGACAACGGCCTGTATTACGAGCACGAAGACCTGAAAGACAACGTCGACACTACAAGAAACCATGACTACACGTCCCGTGACGATGTCTTTGAGCGTCACTTCACGCAGGGAACGGCAATAGCCGGTCTCATCGCGGGGAGAGACAATAGCGTGGGCATACGCGGGGTTGCGCCGAGGGCCACGATCTACGTTCACAACTTCCTTCGCTACACCTCGTTCTTCAACATGGCGAACTCCCAAACGCGCAGCAAGGATGTCACGGGAGTCTACAACAACAGTTGGGGATATATTAGCGGCCCCGGTCTGGACCCTTCGCCACGAATTTGGGAGCTGGCCATCGAGTCCGGGGTGACGGAAGGGATGGATAGCAAAGGCGCCTTCTACGTATATCCCGCAGGCAACGGTGCCCGGGAAGGAGATTATTCCAACCTCAGCGGGGTCACCAGCTTCTACGCGGTCACCACGGCGTGCGCGGTCAACGACCAGGGTGAGCGGTCTGAGTTCTCTGAGGAAGGGCCCAACCTGTGGGTCTGTGCACCATCAGGGGACTCAAAGGACTCAGACCGCCAGGGCAATCTGACCACCCACAACTACGACCGCTACCGGAATGGCGTCCGCGGCACGGCGGCCTCGGCAGCCCTCGTCTCAGGCGTGGCGGCGCTGGTGCGCAAGGCCAACGCGGACCTGACTTGGCGCGACGTGAAAATAATTCTGGCGGGTTCTGCGCGGAAGAACGACGCCACCGACTCCGGCTGGGCCACCGGCGCAACCAAGCACGGTTCCACCTCAGACACCTACAACTTCAACCATCAGTACGGCTTCGGCGTGGTGGACGCCAAGGCGGCGGTGGACCTGGCGGCGACGTGGACAAACGTGCCGGTAATGAGGCGCGTGGCCTCAGGCTCTGCGACCGACCTCGACCTGACCATTGCCGACAGCGGGTCCGCCAGCAACAGTATCACCGTTGGCGGCGGGATAAACTTCATCGAGCACGTGGACGTCTACCTCAACTTTGCTCACCAATCGTTCCGAGACCTGAAGGTGGAGCTGACCTCGCCCGCGGGCTCAACGTCGGTGCTCAGCGTATCCCACGACTCGGAGGACAAATACCCGCTAAACGGCGAGTTCCGATTCGGAACCGCCGCACATCTCGGAGAAAACTCTGCCGGTACGTGGACCATACGAGTTACGGACGAGGTCTCAGGGACTGCGGGTACGCTCAAGTCCTGGCGGGTTGAGATCTTCGGCCACCGGTCTGGCGCGGACGTGCCCTTCATTTCCTCGATAACGCCTGAAGACTCCAAGCTCGTCGTCGGATGGTCCGCGTTGGACGATGACGAGGTCACAGCCTACGACGTGCGGCACATAGACAGCTCGACCATCGATAAAGCAGATGCCAACTGGACAGTAGTTGACGACGCTGCCACCTCCGGGTCTGGGACATTGTCGTACGCCATCTCCTCCCTCACCAACGGCACCGCTTACGACGTGCAGCTGAGGGCCGTGCGTGGCAGCGAAGACGGAGCCTGGTCGGACACCGTGGTCGGCACGCCGACGGCTCCCGTCGCAGCCGTTCCCGCCATCGAATCAGTACGCTCTGAAGACACGGCGCTACGTATGTCGTGGAGCTCACCCACCAGCCCACCGTCGACAACTACAGCCTACGATGTGCAATACAAGCAGAGCAGCTTGACCACCTGGACCGTGATTGACAATGCGTGGACCGAGGGTTCGCTCATTTACACGATCACCGGCCTCGTCAACGGCGTCAGTTACGACGTGCAAGTCCGTCATGTCGGAACAAACGACGGCTCATGGTCCTCTACTGCTACAGGACAGCCGGCCGACTTCGGCGGCACTGTGGAAACTGCCACCTCGCTGGTCTCGGATGACCCAGTCTACGGAGTGATCAATACCATTGGCGACGTTGATGTCTTCCAGATAGAAGTCGCGTCGCCCAAGACCGTTTGGATCTACACCACGGGTGATACTGATACCGTTGCGGAGCTGGTGGACTCAGATGATGAAATTATAGCGGAGGACGATGACGGGGATCTGCCGGATAGCGGACTCAATTTTTTCATTACGGCCTCCGTTGAAGCCGGTATCTACTACCTGCGGGTAAGAGGTTACGGGAACTCCACGGGGGCTTACGTTCTCCAGACCGAGGAGATGACCGATAGCACTGGCACGTCTAACGCCACGCCGCTTCCATTGGACGGGACGGCCCTGGGTAGTTTCGAGGATGATACGGACGAGGACTTTTTCAAACTGCAACTCACGGCTGCAACTGAGGTCGTGCTGCGCAGCACCGGTGGATTGGACACCGTCGCTTCCCTCTCCAACAACTCGGGAGTCGAGATTGCCTCCAATGACGATGGCTACTTCGGCAACCGCAGGCTCAATTTCCTGATCCGCGCAAGGCTAACCGCGGGCGTGTATTATCTCAAAGTTCATGAGTATTCAGGTCGTTCCGGAGGGTTCATAGTACACGCAGAAACTGCCACTGAGCCCGGCAGCGATGCGGCGAACGCCCATGAACTTACCCTTGGCGTGGCCGGTGGCGGAAACATTGATGCCACAAGCGACACGGATTTCTTCAAGTTCACGTTGTCAGAAAGGACCAGAGTTAATGTCCGTATCGTGAGTGAGGTAGAAGGGGACGGAGAACTCACGGGGTCCGGGGAGCTCCAGGACAGCAGCTTCATGACGGTGGAGACCTATGCAGAAGATCAGGACGACGAATTTGTAGTTCTAGGCGGAAGAGACACTTTGTCCACCGGAACCTACTACATCAAGCTGACCTGGACAACCAGTTTGGATTCGGAAGACTACTCAATCATCGTCGTTGGGGATTCTTCGACGGCTCGAGTGGAAGATAGGTGCGCCGGCAGCACAACCGGCCTGTCTGACGCTTTGGCGGGGTGCCAATGGCACCTGGTAAACGAGGGGCAGTTGGGCGGACTCTCAGGACCAGATATAAACGTCGAGAGTGTGTGGGATACCTACAAGGGTAGTGACATCAACGTCGTCGTGGTTGACGACGGCCTGGACTTCGAGCACGAGGACCTTGCCTCCAACGTTGACCTAATGAAGAACCACTCCTATGTCGATGGAGAAACGGTCAGGGACCTCAACCCCTGGCACGGGACGTCCGTCGCCGGGATCATCGCCGCCGATGACAACGATATCGGTGTGCGCGGCGTTGCGCCTGACGCGACCATCTACTCCTACAACCTCCTTTCCGGGGAAGAGACCGACGCGAACGAAGCAGACGCAATGACCCGGAATATGGATAGCACGGCCGTAAACAACAACAGCTGGGGGCCTCGGGATGCCGGCCGGCCGGAACCATCGCCAAGCATCTGGAAGATGGCTGTCGAGAGCGGCATCACCTCCGGGTATGGAGGCAAGGGGGTCTTCTATGCGTGGGCGGCGGGGAATGGCGGCGCCGATGACTACTCTTCCTTGGACGAATACGCGAATTTCTACGGGGTCACCGCCGTGTGCGCAGTCAACTATGAGGGAGAGCGGTCCAGCTATTCGGAACAGGGCGCAAACCTCTGGGTTTGCGGCCCTTCCAACAATGGTGGTGGCTTTCTCTTCTTCTTGTTTAACCTACAATCCCTTCTGCCCGGCATCACCACCACCGCCGTCTATGACTCCTACACCTATTCATTCGGCGGTACAAGTGCTGCGACTCCCATGATCTCGGGCGTTGCCGCCCTCATGCGGGAGGCCAACGACGCGCTGACGTGGCGGGACATCAAACTCATCCTCGCGGCCACCGCCCGCAAGGTGGACGCGAACGACAGTGGCTGGGAGGAGGGCGCGCTCAAGTACGGCTCAACGTCGGAGCGCTACCACTACAACTACGAGTACGGCTTCGGCCTCGTGGACGCCAAGGCGGCCGTCGACACGGCGGTGGGCTGGACCAACGCACCGGCCTTTCGCCAGATCAGCGTGTCCTCGAGTTCCCTGGATCTGCCCATTGCGGACCGCGTCGGCGGTGACTACCCCGAAGCCGTGATCTCCAGCCTGACTGTGGAGCCTCACGTGGACTTCGTGGAGTACGTCCACGTTCAAGTGGACTTGGAGCACACGTCTTTCCGGGACCTGAATATTGAGTTGGTCTCCCCGGACGGCGTGGTCTCGGTGCTCTCGCCGTCTTTGGAGGGCTTTTCTTTCGCCTACGCGCTCGGCCAACCCTGGGACGGAGAGTTTCAGTTCGGTTCCGCAAAGCACCTGGGCGAGAATGGGGCCGGGGAATGGACGCTGCGGATTACCGACCGTATTGAGTTCGACGTCGGCACGCTGAGGTCGTGGGAGATCACCGTGTACGGCCATGGCGACGGCCCGGGCATCCCCGAGATTGACACCGTGACGCCAGGCGTCCGAAGTGCGACCATCGAGTGGACGGCGCCGGCGATCACCGGCAACGCCGCCATCACCTCCTACGACCTGCGCCATCGGAAAGACAACTTGGACGCAACATGGACGCTGGTTGAAAACATCTGGACGTCAGGGACGCTCAGCTACACCCTCACGGGGTTGGAAGGCCACGCCAAGTACGACATCCAGGTCCGCCCAAAAAGCGGCGCCCGCGCCGGCCCGTGGTCCAAAGCAGAGTTCGTCGAGCCTACGCTGACCACGCCCACCGCGCCGTCCATCACCGGCGTCACGCCGGGCCACCGGACCATTGGAGTGAAGTGGACGCCACCGTCCGAGGCGGTGGGCGACGAAATCACGTCGTACGACCTGCGCTACATTCTGACCAGCGCGGATGAGACGGTCGACTCCAACTGGACGGTCCGCACCCCGGTGTGGACGTCCGGGCCGTTGCGATACGCGCAGGGCGGCCTCACCAACGGGTCGGGCTACGATGTGCAGGTGCGGGCGGTCAACAGCGAGGGCGTGGGGGCGTGGTCTCCCACTTTCGTAGGCACGCCCACAGACCAGGTGAACGTGCGGCTGCAGTGGTCCAGTTCCGCCACCACGGTCAACGAAGACGCGGGGACGGTGACACTGCAGGCCGAGCTGGTCACCACGGAGGCAGGCACCTTGCCGAGTGAGTTCTTCCTCAAGGTTGACGTCGGCGCAACGGGGACGGCGGACTCGCCGGCCGACTACACGCTTCAGACAACGTCGCTCACTTTCGTGTCAGCCAACTTCACGTCGGTCGACGTCAGCGGGCAGACCCGCTACCGAGCGGCAGCGGACGTCGACATCGCAATCGTAAACGACACGGTCAACGAGGCTAACGAGGGGGTAACGTTAACACTCGCGTACGACTCGCCCTCCCTGCCCCACCTGCTGGGCAATAACGCCAGCCTCGCCGTCACCATCGCTGACGACGACCACGGTCCCGTGACCATTTCATGGGAGCAATCGTCCGTGACCGTTGACGAGGGAGCCGGCACGGTGACGTTGCGGGCGGTGGCCACGACGGCCCAAGACGAGGCCCCTGGCGCCGACTTCGTGTTGCAGGCGTCGGTCTCATCGGTCGCAGGCAGCGCTGCAAGGAGCGCCGACTTCACGCCGCTCTCCAAGGCAGTCGTTTTCAGCGGCAGCTCCTTCAGGCGGACGACGGTAGACGGGCAGAGCCGCTACCGGGCAGCGCTCGACGTGGAGGTGCCCATCGTGGACGACGAGGAGGACGAGGAGGACGAGGAGGACGAGGAACTTACTGTCGTGTTGGCGTACGTGAACCCGACACTGCCGCACCTGCAGGGTCCGGCGGCCACGGCCAAGGTCACCATCCGCGACAACGATTTCGTGCCCATGACCATCAGCTGGGACGAATCCTTTGTGAGCATCGATGAGCATGCCGGCACGGTCACTCTGCAGGCCCGTGCGACCACAACGGTCGACAAGATGCCGGAGAGCGGGTTCTCCGTTCTCCTTTCGGCGACGATGGCCGACGACACCGCAACGCAAGGTTCAGACTACCGAAGGACGAGCAGCAACTTCAGCTTTAACCGGAGCGACTTCTCACGCGCCGACGTGAACGGCCAGTTCCGATACCAGGCAACGCGGGACATCACGGTCTCTATCATCGACGACACCGTTGACGAACCGGACGAGGATTTCACCGTCACCCTCGCGTACCGCGGCACGACCCAGACGCACTATACGGGGGGGAGCGCGGAGGCGACCGTCACCATCATCGACAACGAGGTGCCGCAGGTGACATTGGGTTGGGAAGAAACGTCATTCACTGTCGAAGAGCCAACAACGCCGGGCGGCACGATAGCTGTGACCCTCACCGCCGTCGCGAGTACCCTCGGAGACCAGCGCCCGGAGACAGGCTTTACCCTCGATTTCAGCGTGGAGACGGCCAACGGCACAGCAACCGAGCCTTCGGACTACGGGGCGTTGTCTCAGACAGTGTCAATTCCCCGCAGTGACTTCACCGAGGACACTTCCACGGGGCAGACTCGATGGACTGAGACACGCACTTACACGGTGTTAATTGAGGACGACACCGTCGATGAGCCCAATGAGACCTTCACCGTCACGCTGGCCTTCGACGATCCCGGCGCGCCGTACCTTATCCCGGGTGACATGACGGCGACGATCACTATTGAGGACAACGACCACGTGGCGGTGAGCCTCGGCTGGCAGCAGACGGCGGTGACGGCCAACGAGCCCACTACCAGTGGGGGCACGACGAACGTGACCTTACGCGCCATGGCAGTAACCGCGACGAACAAGCAGCCGGAGACCGGCTTTGTCCTCGACTACACAGTGAGTTCCAGGGACGGTACCGCGCGGGATCCTGCTGACTACCAAGGGATCCTCAGCGTCACGGAATCCTTCGTGCCCGGTGACTTCTCACGTCGGACCGTGAACGGCCAGAGCCGGTTCGTAGCGTCAAAGGACTTCATGGTGACCATCGCCGACGACACTGATGACGAGCCGAACGAGACATTCACCGTCAATCTCAATCTCTCGGATCCCAGCCTGCCTCACCTCAGCGCAGGTGACACCGAGGCGACGGTGACCATCAACGACAACGACCACGTACCCGTTGAGTTGAGCTGGGAGCAGTCGTCGTTCATCGTTGACGAGGATACTGGTTCCGTCACACTCACGGCGGCGATCACAACCACCGCCGACAAGATGCCGGAGACGGGGTTCGTGGCCGCCGTCTCGGTCGCGACCGTTGACGACAGCGCCACGCAGGGCGCAGATTACACGCGGCTGTCGGTGTCGCATAGCTTCCGGCAAAGCGCCTTCAACCGCGTCGACACCGGCAGCGGTCTCTATCGCTACAGGGCTACACGGGAGTTTAGCGTTGCTATTCGAGATGATACGGTTGATGAGGACCAAGAACAGTTTGAAGTTGTCCTGGCCTACACCAACCCCAGCCTGCCGCACCTCACGGGTAGCAGCGCCGACGCGACTATAGCCATCGTCGACAACGATCACGTACCGGTGACCCTCGGCTGGGAGGAGACCCTGTTTACGGTGGAAGAGCCCACCAGCGTCGGCGATACCACACAGGTTACTCTGACAGCGAGGGCAGTGACTGCGACGAACAAGCGCCCGGAGAGCGGGTTCACTTTAGACTTCACCGTGAACACCGCCAACGGCACCGCGCGGCAACCCGCGGACTACCAGCAGCTATCGGTAACGAAGACTTTCGACCGTTTCTATTTCTTGCAGGAAACAGTGGACGGCCAATCCCGCTGGGTGGCGAAGGAGAACTTCAATGTGCTTGTTAACCACGACACTATAACGCAGGAGACCGAGACGTTCCGTGTGCAACTGGCCTTCGATGGCCCCAGCCAACCCTACCTGCTTCGGGGCGATATGACCGCAACCGTGACCGTCACCGACGACGCGTCATCCCTCTCCGACCTGAACACGTCGGTGATGGTGGACAGCAGCTCGGCCTCGCGTGGCGACCAGCTAACCTACAGCTGGTCGGTGGCCAACACCGACGTGACTGATACCACGAACGTCAGGCTAACCGCCACGCTGGACCCGGGGGTGACCTTTATTTCGGCAGAGGTCGCGACGCCCGCGACTGGCCGGTGCAGTCACTCGGGCGGCACTGTCACCTGCACGCTGGGTACGCTGGCGCAATCCGATACGGCGAACGGTACTATAGTTGTCACCGTGGCCGACAACGCCTCGGCAGACATCGCCCTCATGGCGCGTGCAGAGGGGGACCAGCTAGACCGGACGCCTGGGGACAACGACGACACGGTGACGACGGAGTTGGATGCTCCGCCCCAGCGTATTGCCAATCTGAGTGCATCCATAGAGGGTGGGCACATCGACCTGACATGGAGCAAGCCCGGGGACAATGGCAGCCCCATCACTTCTTACGAGCTGGAGCGGAAGGCCGGCACCGATGACTACGTGACACTAACAGCGCCTGACCCCAATGCCCGCTCCTATCGTGACGAGGACGTATTGGAGGGGATCGTATACACCTACCGGCTTAGGGCTTCCAACGTCGATGGAGACGCGGAGTGGTCGAATGAGGCCGAGGGTGAACGACGCGACGCGTCGCCACCTATCATTACCGGCACCGGTGGCGGTGGTGGTGGAGGAGGAGGTGGCGGTGGAAGCGCCAACCGTCCTCCGGAAATCACAGGCCCCAAGAGCATCCAATTCCCGGAGCACGGCACTGAACCGGTAGCCACCTACGAGGCCCAAGACCCTGAAGGCACCGAGATTCGATGGGAGATAGAAGACTCAGACCATGAGCATTTCCGTATCTCGGAGGATGGAGTCCTCCGCTTCATAACGCCTCCGGACTATGAAAACCCCGTCGACTTCCGTCTGAACAACACCTACGAGATTCGCCTACTTGCCGTTGACAGCGGTATTCCTTCCCAGTCCGGCCGCCTGCAGGTCAGGATAGAGATCAAACGAGTAAACGAGTTGGATCCGGTCAGTGGAGAGGTGCAGCTCTCGGTAGCCGAAAACCATACCGGCGCCCTCACTCAGTATCAGGTCGAAGACCCAGAGGGCGACGCCGTAGCATGGTCCCTCTCCGGCCCGGATGCGGCTTTGTTCCAGATAGACGAAGCCGGGACCCTGTCTCTGAACGAACCCCTGGACTTCGAGGCCCCGGCCAGCGCCGCGGGCGCCAATGACCACTCCCTTACCGTGGTCGCCACCGATGACGGCAAGCCTCCAGTGTCCCAACAGCTGCAGGTTGTCGTTACGGTGACTGACGTTAACGAAGAGCCTATGAGTGCGCCAGTCCCTGTCGTTGAGTTGACAGCCGGCAGTCCCGCCACCACATTAGACCTCGGCGAGTACTTCACTGACACTGAAGGAGATTCCCTAACTTACACCTTGGTTGAAGGCGCAGAATCTAATGTAGCCTCGGCCGTAGTGGAGGAAAGCACTCTCTCCTTAAACCCTCTGGAAGCAGGAACGGCGTCATTCCTTGTAACCGCCAGTGACGCTGCGGGGTTAAGTGTAACGGTCACCATAGAAGTGTCCGTGGCTAGTCCACCGCCGCCGGAACAGACGCCCACACCCACCCCTGAGCCAACGCCCACGCCTACCCCTGAACCTACAGTTACGCAAACACCAACGCCGACGCTTTTGCCTACGGCAATACCTAGACCTGCGCTCAGGCCTGTCCCCACTGCTGTGTCAACTCCCACGCGTTTGCCCAGCCCCACAGCTACGCCTACACCGATGCCGACACCAATATCCGACGCCGTACCCACGCCAGAGCCTATCGCAACCCCTACTCCAACGCTTAGCCCGACATTCTTACCCGCGTCCTTGGCGACTCCAACTGCCTTGCCAACGGCAGCTTTCACCTCCGTGCCCAGCCCCACACCCGACGCTACGAGAGACGTGGAACCCGTAACGGAAATAACGTCCGAGAGGGCAGGTATGCCAGCTTGGCTAATAGCCCTTATCATTGCGGGTTTCCTTGCAACCATGGTTGGAGCGGCTGCCTTCGCATACCGTCATATAAAGCAGATGTAGGCAGTCAGTGGAACGCAAAGCGTAATGGTGAGACAAGGCTAGTAAAATCAGATGGCGCATATATCGAGGCTTTGGTCGGCATTTGTAGGCCGAATACTAACGGTGTTGTTCAACCATGGCCCGCCCTGCGAGTATTGATATCTTTACCTTTTGAAGCCGTTTCTACGTCCAACCCTTTGGGTCCGTCTCAACGGATTGGGATGCCCCAAGTTAGCCATCATCCTGTAGTGTGGCGCCCGACCTCGGGCGTCGTACTACCGGTATGCGGTCGGGGAGCATTGGCGCTCACGTCTCAGCCAGTTGCTGTGTGGACAAAACCCGAACCGGGACGGCCATTAACAACATTGAAACGCCTACTATCATGCCGCCGAAGCCTCGCCTACAGTGTTTCCTGTGAAGGCTGCTAGGCACCTGCCGACGCTGACAGATTTAAGACTCTTTCAAGAGGTCATACTATCGACCGCTTGTACTAGAGGTTGCGAAAGGCAAAATAGCCTATAGCGACGGCTCCTAGGCATAAGCTTAGCTGCAAGCCTGTGTTGGCTAAAGCCATGGCGGTTTGACCGTCTCGCAGCAGAGTGAACGTCTGGTGCCCAAAGGCTGAAAAGGTTGTGAAACCGCCCAGTAGGCCGACAAAGAGAAAAAGCCTAGCGCTATCACCAAAGAAGTCCCGAGAGTCGGATAGCCCTGCTAAGACTCCAATGGTAAGACAGCCCACTGCGTTGACGAACAGCGTGCCGTAGGGGAATGTGGACGGGCCAAACAGACCCTGTACCCACTCGCCGGCGACGTATCGAAGCGCTGAACCGAAAAATCCGCCCAGCCCCACCAGGAGCAGTGTAGCTAGGAAGCTAGTGGTCATTCGTTTGTTCCCGCCTTTAGATATGATAAGGTTGCCGGTTGACAGCACGGCACCACCGTGTGGTAAATGCCTGTTGCCTCACTGGAGAATGTTACCAGAAATTCAGCCGCTCCTGATTGACACCTACGGGTTCTATGTCTCTGTACCTCAACTCATCAATCTCACTCTGTTTAATTGAAGCACACACCAGTTTCTTGGTGGTCACACTACGCTCCTATCGAACCCTTCGTTGCAGCCTCCGCAGGTGATTTCGACTGTAACGACCCCGTTTGTTGTGAATCAGTCGGACAGGATGGGAAAATGGTTTAGTTCATTTGACAATCCCATCCTGGACATCAGTGGCCTAACCCGTTGATCAACGCCAGCTGCTAAACCGTCATCTAAAGACCCAGCTACAGGGAAAGGCATTCTCCCTATCGGAAGTTCCTGAGCCGAAAGGAGGTGACTGACCCACAACTAAAACTTGATTCAAGTCTTCATCAGTCATCTCCAGGGTGGACTAATGTCTATGGCGATGACTGGTCTAATGACCCTGGCGATCGGCGCTCTTACTTAGCCCTACCTTATTTCTGCCCAAATATACTGATACACCTCGGTAATCCATTGATCTTTTGACTCTAGCGGAATGCGATGTTAGCTTGAACCTCCGCGGAAGAATTTGGGCATCTCTATATCGATTGTGATTGTAGGCCACTTGTTGGTTGAAAATCTTAGGAACCCCACGGCTAGCATCCTAAACGCAGGACAATGATGTTAGATTGTCTCCGGCACTTTCTGAGAAATAGCGGGCTTTCGGGTCTTCTGACCTTAGCGGTGCTTGTACTATTTGTGGTCACCTGTAGCGAAGATGCGAAACTCCGCAGATTACGATCACATCGCCATCGGTGGCCAGACCCTTGCCAACCAAGACTCCGACGGTATCACTAACTCCGAAACTGACAGCCGCTCGGATGCCTACATCTACACCCACGCCCACACCCATGCCACCGCCAATGTCCGCCGCCGTACACACGCCCGCGTCCACACTTTTGGCCTAACGGTACTGAATTCATAACTCCTTGACTGCATCGGATGTTGTTCTCCTGGGCCGAGTTCATGGCCGAGGAGCCGGTCGGCGCGGGACGCTAGGCCCCAAGATACAGAAGGAGGGATAGCTTATCGTGGTGTCCTCCCCGTGACTGACCATGTATGCGGCCTTTTTCGTTGTCGGGGGGAAACGCCCGGCAGCGGCTAGTCACTCTAGTTCCCCGACTCGTCGTGGTGCCAGCCGGAGCGGAAGACCAGCCTGTCGTGCTCAACCAGCCAGAAGTGCTTGTCCTCGATCTCACCAGTGGCCGGGTTCACGTCCTCGTGAGTCACCCAGATTCCCTTCCCGGTGTCCGCGAAGGACCCATCGTCGAGCATTTCTTCCAGGTGCACTCCCAATGCGTCGGCGTTGTAGTGGCTCAATATCTCGCCCTCGGGGTATGCGATGAACACGTACCACTGGGCGTCAACGCTGTCGGGGCTGTTGTAGTAGGCCAGGGTCGCCTCCAACCCGTCGGCGTGATACCGGGCGATGGCCTCGTCCACGACGAACTGGGTGTAGTCGGCGGGGGCTGACTTTGGCGGGATGGAGGCGACCACGCCACGGGCTATCTTCTCGGCTTCGTCAGAGGTGAGACCGGGTTCCGGCTGGGGCAAGGCCGCCAATGCCGTGCCGATGGCATCTTCCACGTCGGCGGAAGTGAGTCCGGGTTGTGACGCGGGTATTGAGGCGATGGCGGCTTCGACTATTCGCTCGACCTCCTCTTGGGACAGCCCAGATTCAGGCTGCGGCATCTCAGCCAGCGCCGCACGGATTGCCTCCTCTACATCGGCGGAAGTGAGTCCCGGCTCCGGTTGGGCCGGGGCGGGAGCGTCAGCCAACTCCTCACGCACGATCTCGTCAACATCGGCGCGGGATAGCTCAGTGTCCACGCCGCCGCAGGACACCAGGAGCAGGGCGACCAGCACCGCGAGCGCCATCAATGACAAAGGGGCCTTGGTCATCTTCTTCACGCTAGTTGGCAACTTCCTTCATCATGTACCGGGTCGTGCTTTACGAGGGAATCCACAAGCCGCTAGAGGCCCTCGATGTCAGCCGACACCATGTGGCCTGAGTCGTCGGCAACGGCGTCGTGGCTCAAATCAGCGTCGTTTATTCCTTCCCCGCTCCTGCCTGCGGCATCCCTGATCCGTTGACCCGTCGTCATGCCAGGAACGGTCTCCCATCAGGGTTTACTCTTTACAACCTGCCCAGAACCACCGGTTCCGTAGCCGCGCTGGTCAACGATTCCCCATTCCCTGCGTCGTCGGTAAAGGTGACCCGCACCGTAATCACCTTGCCCTCGTCGGATGTTTGGAGCGTGTAGGTAGATGATGTCGCGCCATCTATTTCGGTGTCCCTGCTGGACAGCCACTGGTAACTCTAGCTGATATTGGTCAACCCGTCGGCGTCGGAAATCCCTGAGGTGTTCGCGGTCAGCGTCTGGCCCACTTGCGCCGTCCCGCTGATGGTGGGTACGCCCATCGCCGGGGTGTTTTCGCCGTCTCCCAGGACAAGAGATACGCCCCTGCCCGTTTGAATGCCGTTGTACTGGTAGCCGTCGTCGTCCTCAGCGGTCGCTGTAACCAGGAACGTTGCAGAATCTATGCTCACTGTAACCTGTGGATGCCCCGGATCCCCGGGAGTAACGGTGACCGGTGCACTGCGGATGCTGCCGCCGTTGATGGTGACTGCATCGACAGACAGAGTGCCCCCGGTAGCGGACAGGGTCACTGACATGGAGAAGGGCGACCGATAGGCGACTTTGACCACGAAAGTGTTTTCCCCCATAGCTTCCAGTTCCGTCTTGAAGATGAAGGAGGACCCCGGGTTGTCGTCCAAATACAGCCTTTCCAGGCTAAAGAGGCTGTCGAACACGTCCTCGGGCAACGCGCTTATCTGGTTATTGTTCAGCTCAAAAATGTCAGATTGTCGAGGCCGTCGAACACGTCCTCGGGCAACACGCTTGTCTGGTTAGTGTTCAGGGTAAAAATGTCAGGTTGTCGAGGCCGTCGAACACATCCTCGGGCAACGCGCTTATCTGGTTGCCATCCAAGCGCACACTTTTCAGGCTGTCGAGGCCGTCGAACACATCCTCAGGCAACGC
Organism: Dehalococcoidia bacterium; assembly: GCA_965238215.1. GTDB lineage: Bacteria > Chloroflexota > Dehalococcoidia > Lucifugimonadales > JAPULR01. The sequence continues at coordinate 32,156 of OZ250180.1, forward strand.
GCTTATCTGGTTACCACCCAAGGACAACAATTCTAGGTTGTCGAGGCCATCGAAATCCCCGGAGTTAATTGCAGCGATGGTTTTTTGTAAGCTCCAATCCGCCTAATATCCCATTCAGGTCCGACTCGGTAACCAACACGCAGTCGCTTACGGCAGGCAGCCTGGCCAAGATCGCATCCTGCACTTGCTGGGTGCGGTCGAATATCGACGAGATGGTTGGCGCGGTGGTATCGGTCTGAGCGGAGACTGAAGGCAGGCCACCGGAGCCGAACAGCCCGACTATTCCCACAAGCAGCGCCGCCACCAGCCCCATTCGCCCATCTGCAGATTATTGGGTTCATGGTCACTGTTTCCTCCTTGATACAGTCATGTCGCTGGGCGGAGTCGGCTCCTCATCGTAGGTCGCCGCAAGAAGACAGAGGACGCCGCGTTATCGAGTCGAGCCGGGTTGAATCCAGCCGCCCGCGATGCGAGAGGGCCTGGCTGGAGGGAATGAACGGGCCGGTCGCTAGGGGAGTGACGACATGAGTCGAGGCGGGCAGGGATGATTGACTTGAGTGCCGCGGAGTCCAACGAACGCGGCGTCGGGTGCTCTCGGTGCGGTCCCTAGGTCTATTGAAAACTGCGTCCCATTCAGGATGCAACAGCAGTCGGCCCTCCCACAGAGATGGCGATGCTAAACAACACACCGCAGGGGTTAGGATCAGCGTTACTGTGGATCCACCCACCGACACGCCGCTTGGAGACCGGGCCGACCCAGAGCGCAAACCACGTGCGCAAGATCTCCGCAACGGACTGCCTGCTGGCGCTGACGTTGGCTTCACGGCTGCCTTTCTTCAATTCTCATGGTCTCGGTAACAGAGCGGGCCCGGGTCGAGTTGGCCGTCTCGCTGCTCGCATCTCGCTGACAGCTTTGCGCGGTCAGCAGGTGGCCAAGGCCGAGACCGTTGGCCAGATCGAGCAGCGCCATCAGATGGCGCGAGTTGGGTTGCACGCCGGCAAGCCTCCACTTTTGTATTTCCCGCCTGTGGGCGACAGCCGATCGAATGCCCGCGAAAATGCCCTGCCAACGGGCGGGGCTGCATGAGGCTATACAGCCGTTGTGTGATAATACCGTGCCGAACAAGCCCGCTACGGCGAGAAGTATCGTGTAATGTCTCGTCTCCTGCTGGAATGATTGACCCGACAATAGCCGGTTGGGATATATTTCGCAGCCGGCCCGTATCCCGTGGCCGACCGTGCGTCGGCCGTCTAAGAGAGGGGAGAATATGGTGAAATACGATGAGAATGGTCTGGAGATAGAGGCGCTGCGGGAATCTGTGATAGCAGCTATCTGCGGGATCTGCGGATACCTTATCTTCAGGGGAATCAAGAGTTGGATGAAACGGAGGGGAACCCTGGAGGGCGTTCTCGGTTGAACCAGCTGGCGCAGCCCTAGTTCAAGATGCTCAGATACGCCTCTTCCAGGGTGGGTTCCCGGACAACCAAGCTGAATATGTCTGTCTTCGGCATCCTGTCCTCCAGGTATGCACTTATATCGAAGTCAGGTGAGCCGTGCACTATGAGCTGCTGCATGGCGTCCTCCGTTCCTTCGGTGACCCGCTGGACATCTTCCAGTGAACCAATCTCATCCACGAGCTCGGGGACGGGAGTTCTTAGCGTAAATTGAGTTATCTTAACCGTGCTGAATGTGCTCTTGATCTTCGCGGGAGTGCCAAGTGCGGCGAGCTTACCTTTGTCTATGATTCCTATGGAGTCGCAAAGGGTATCGGCCTCGAACATGTAGTGGGTGGTCAGAAGCACGGTCGTACCGCCTCTGGCCAGAGTAGGTATCAGCTGGCGAATTTCGTGGGCGCCTACGGGGTCCAGACCTATGGTGGGCTCATCCAGAAAGAGCACTTCCGGGTCCATGAGAAGTCCTCTGGCAAGATGTAGCCTCTGCTTCATTCCTCTGGAATACTCCTCTACCAGTGTCTTGGGCCGGTCCGTGAGGCCTACTAGTTCCAAGAGTTCGCCGATGCGCTTCCCCGCTTCGCCGGGTTTCATGTGATTTAGGGCGGCGAAATAGCGCAGGTTATCCTTTCCAGATAGCCGGCCATAGAGTCCGCGCTCCCCGCCGAGGACAAGGCCTATCCGCTTCCGTACCTCGTTGGATTCCTTCACAAGGTCAAATCCCAAAATGCGTGCACGTCCGCTTGTTGGAGTGAGAAGGGTGGCGAGTATGCGGATGGCGGTGGTCTTGCCGGCGCCGTTGGGCCCAAGGATGCCGAATACTTGTCAATGGGAGACATTGAGGTCCAGAGCATCAAGGGCGACGGTGGAGCGCGACTGGCCCAGTAGACTGCGGGACGTGTAAACGCGTCCGAGGCCCTGGCAGGTTATGGCGTCCATTGGGGACCTATCCATTCAATCATGGCTGCCTTCCTCGATGCGGGCTAAATACCCTGCTGCTCCATTATACCCCGGCGTTTCAGCTCCCGCTCCGCAAAGATGAAGCCCAGGTAGCCCGCTAGAGCATAGCCGAGTGCGACGATAGCCTCAAGAGCTAGGTTTGCTCCCACGTCTCCAATGCCCGCTCCTGCTAGTGAATCCCTTAATGCCACAAGCCCGTGGGAGATTGGCAGAATCTGAGCAATGCCCTCAAATGCTGTCGGCAAACTTGATACCGGCACCACCATGCCGGTCAACCCAACAAGAATGCCCAATACGGCCATGTAAAGGTTCTGCCAGTCGCGCAGCAGCAACGTAAGACCGCCCAAGAACAACGCGAACATGATTAGAGCGGTAACAATCAAGAACACAGATGCCAATAGAGTTCCCCAGTTAGCGTTGGAGAAATCAAGATCCAGAATTAGGACTCCGGCGAGAAAGCCCATAGCGATGGTGAAGAAAGCATAATGGTAATGGACTATGCCCCGGGCAAAATAATGTACATAACGGCTGACTGGAGGCAGAAAGACGGTTGGAAGGGTCCCTGTCCATTTCTCCCTATAGAAGCCCAGGGTCACCTCATTTGCTAAGAGCAGCATTGCTCCATTGACCGACATTCCAACGACGATTTGTCGGGTCAGGCCGGGGTCGAGGGCAAAGGCAGCCAGGAATCCGAAGCCAAGCATCATGAAAACCGATACCATGACTGCGTTCAGGATGTACGCGGAGGGCGTGGACCAGTAGAACCGTGCCCTGTAGCCGAGGTAGGTCTGCAGCCATATGTTGGTAAGGCTCGGCACTATTAGATCCTCCCCAACATTCCTGAACTTCGCACCATGCTCTCCACTTTCTTGAACATCCACAGGGTCGCCAACAACCAGATAATGGACAGAGCACCGGTCATGGCCCAGTCGAAGAGTACCTCGGATGTGAATCCGGCGCCCCTACTGGCCAGCGCTGCGGCGTGCATACCCCAAGAGGTGGGGAATACCCATGCGATGGGATCCAGATAGACTGGAAGTACGTCAATGGGATAGAGAAACCCGCTGAATACTACCCCGAAGGGCGCCACCGCGTTGACGTAGCCCCTGCCACCGCCGCTGAGTACGTAGAGAGGGGAGAAGAAGAAGCTGACGATGATCAGTGCGATAGAGACCAACAGAATAGATAAAGCAAATACTGGCAGACTTGAAATCTGGGGGAGACCGTCGGCCACGATGGTTAATACAAAGAAAGAGATGGGCGTTGAGATCGCAGCGACTGCAACTATGTACGAGGACCCTTCCCAGGACAATTACCGCTAAGGGGGTCGGGGCAAGCAGCATCGTATCGACGGTCTGGTTCAAGAACTCAGCCTGAAGGGTATGTCCTGCCCGAAAGCTTGTCAGGTGCCAGATAGTGAAGAATATGGCGCCAAAGGTCACGAACGCCAGAACTGCCGGGTCTGGGTTCTTGCCCACTATCCAACCCATGATTGCCATGTAGGGCACAAAGATGAGGAATATGGAAAGACTTCCCCAGTCCGGGAGAAGCTGCTTCCACTGCAGGATGAAGGATGCTATCAGGGCCCGGTGGTATCCGATGATTCTCTCCCCGTTTCACAACTTGAAAGGGCGATGGGGGTAGAAGAAGATTCTCTCAAAACTCCGATCTATTTCCAACCTCTTTTATTCCCCTTGGCCTGATCTGGTTGGATCTCTTCATTCTATGACTACTTCGCATTTCCGTCTCATATTCCTGGTACGACGGTCTGGCCGATGGGCAACTTATGTCCCTCGAAATGCTCTACAATTGGGCTGTTGATATGAGCAGCCCCGTTGATTTAGTAATCTTCGACTGTGACGGCGTCCTTGCCGACACGGAGACCCTGGACAACCAGGTAGTTTCTGCCCTCCTTGATGAGGCCGGCCATACTATTTCACTGGAAGAAGTCGCTGCAAGGGCCAGCGGACTCACCGATGACGCCATTTGGACTCTGGTCGAGAAGGAGTTGGGACACCCTCTCCCCGAGGGCATCAAGGACCGCCGGAAATCGATGCTGCTGGAGACCTTTAGGCAAAGTCTAACGCCGACGCCGGGGTTACAGGAGGCCGTACGCCATTTATCCGTAAAGAATGTCACTCTATGCGTAGCGTCAAATGGAACTCTCGAGAAAGTCGGCGCAATTCTGGACATCATCTGTCTAGCTGATGAATTTGGAGAAAGAATCTTCAGCGCGGATATAGTCTCTCGAGCAAAGCCCTTCCCTGATCTGTTCCTGTATGCGGCGAAACAGCTAAGAACGGCTCCTTCCCGGTGCGTCGTAGTTGAGGATAGCCGGGTGGGAGTGCAAGCCGGCCTCGCAGCGGGTATGCGCGTGCTGGGCTTCTGTCCCGACGGAGACGTGCAGGACCTGAAAGACTTTGGCATTGAGACCTTTCGTCACATGGACGCTCTCCTTAGTCTCTTGGGACTTGATGGGCCACGTTGATAGGGTCGAAAGAGAGTTTCATTCCGGTTTCAGGTGGCCGAGTGTACTGCCGCCAGGTTGGTGGCCCCTGTGAGCCTCCTCTGTTGGTCGTTCATGGCGGCCCCGGTATTCCCCACCAACAGCTTCAGCCTCTGGAGCATCTCAGCGTCGACAGGCCAGTGATCTTTTATGACCAGCTGGGTTGTGGAAAATCGGACCGACCGGATGATGCCCACTTGTGGCAGATGGACCGGTTTGTTGACGAGCTCGACGAGGTGAGAGACAACCTTGCACCGGGCGCGGTCCACATCTTGGGATACTCGTGGGGAAGTATGGTCGCCGTAGACTACGCTCTTCGGAAGCCGGCGGACATCAGAAGCCTGGTGTTGGAAAGTCCCATCCTGAGCGTTGCAAGGTGGACGAAGGATCAAGAGAGACTCAGAGATTGTTTGCCCAAAGAGGTCCGATCGATCCTGGACCGTTACGAAAAGGGTGAGACCGGTCTGCGTCTTGAGTACAAGACTGCACTAACGGAATTCAGGAAACGGCACATGTTCCGCAACCTGAAGCCGTGGCCTGCAGTAATGAGCGAGGCTATAGGGGAAAGGAACAGGGAGGTCTCTAAAATCATGTGGGGCGACCAGCCCTTCAGAGTTTCAGGGAATCTTGGAGACTACGAGGGGACAGCCCGGTTGGGAGAGATAGAGGTTACAACTCTCCTGACGTGCGGTCAGTACGACACCAGCATTCCAGAGACTGTCAGATGGTATGGCAGCTTGTTCCAGAAGGCAGAGACTGTCGTCTTCGAAAACAGTTCTCACTGGGCGCATTTTGAAGAGAGGCGGGCATTTCTGGCGACAGTCCAGAGGTTCCTACGTGCGGTCGATAGGGGTTGTTGATGAGAGACAGCAATCGTGGAGGCACTTATCCACGCCAGGGTAGAAGTACGTGCTATATCCGGAGGATTGGCGGTGCACTATGACCGCAGTTGATGGCTTGATATTTGACCCGGATGGCACTCTCCTTGATGGGAACGCAGTCTTCGTCAAGGTTGCCGGGAACTTCTATGACGAGCATCTTGATAACCTGACAACAATGACACGAGGCGAGGCGGAGGACATGATGGTCCGATGGGACGGCGACGGCTATTCCAACCGTGAGTGGATGCGGTCACAGTGGCTTAGCCAGTGGCCCAAGACGGGTTTGGATACGGAATCCCTGCGAGTATGGTACCGGTCGGCCATGGAGAGACACATTGAACAGGACGTGGAAATCATAGACTTTCTAACCGGACTCAATCACCAAGAGATCCCCTGGGGCATAGTGACCAACGGAGCCGCAAGCCAGCGGGGCAAGTGCAGAGCGGCGGGACTGGAGCAAATTGCACCCTTCACCATAGTCTCGGGGGAAGTTGGCTATGCGAAGCCGGACCAGAGGATATTTCGCGACGCTTTTACGGCCGCGGGTCTTGAGGGTCCTGAGAAAGTGTTATTCGTAGGGGACAATCCGGTGGCAGACATAGACGGGGCGAAACGCTTCGGAATGATGACCGCCTGGATAAGAAGGGGTCGGTCGTATCCGTCGGACCTGCCGCCGCCGGATTACACCATCGACTATGTGCTGGAAGTGCGGAACATCGCAGGAGTCTAGTCTGATGCCGGCCTGTGGGTTCTCGTCTGCTTGGTGTTCATGGAGTTGAGTAGCCAGGGTTTCCAACCTAGAGTACACATCGACTAGGGTGACCAAGGTCAGATTATGCACTGGCGAAGACGCCGCAATTGTCTCGCCTCCTCCTCCTTCTTGACTGCTACCGCTGCCCTTAGTCTTGGAGCAAGACGCTCACTTAGCCACCTGTCTAGTTTTCCGGGCCACCTCAGGCTGAACGGCTCATCTCAAGTTGTTCAGAGGTTTCTAGCGTTACAAGGGAATAAAGAACCCGACGCAGTGAGTTAGACGCTGCCTTGGGCTGGATGGTGCAGGCCGCCCAAGTGGTGTGGCGAAATGGGTCAGCCACGAGGGTGTGGTAGAGGGTAGTTAGCCGTGATGATTGCGGTTCTGTGGGGCTCTAAGGGTTAATGGTGTAGTTGGCAGTTACGGATTGGCCCTGGGCTCTAAAGCTGTTGATGAAGCTGAAGGTGTGTTCACCGGAAACCTGCGCGGTGATGGAGGCTTGGTTTTGGGAAAGCTGTTCAGCTTGGAAGATGACATTTCCGCTGGGGTCAGTGGCCGCGAATTGGACGCCGCTTGCTATTCCGCCAACGTTACCGCCAGACTCAGAGCGGCCCTGGATTCGGGATTCGACGGTGTAGTCCAGTTCAACTACATCACCGGCAGTGAGGGAGAGGGTGAAGCCGTTGTCGCTACTGGCACGAATGAAGAGTTCCTCCGTGCCACTGGTGGGTTGAGAGGGGCTGGGAATTGATGTTGATTGTGCGGGGGTTTGGGTAGGCTCAGGGGCGGCCTCTTGTGTTTCTCCATTGTCGCCGCCGCCACAGGCTTGGGCTGCCAAGGACAGAGCTATCAGCAAGAGCAGGGCAGGCAGGGTTTTGGGTAGAAAGCGGGTTCCTGTTGAAATTGTCCAGTAGAGTGTCATGAAATGCCCTCCTCAGGCATCTTTGGCCAGAGGGTAGGTGGAATATAAGGGGTGGCAAGAATGGTTGTCAACCGCGCCGGTGAGGGCGGGGTGGCCTTTAGATTATATTTAGAAAAACAATGGATAGAGCCATAAGTAAACGCGGTGGGGTGGAGATAGTCGAGTAGGCGTAATGCAGTCTTGAAAACGAGTGGGTTTTAGGGGGACTCGTTTTAAGAATGCCAGGCGTGGGAGGGACTCGATCTATAAATCGAGTATGGGGTAATAGGGGTGCCTTTTTGGGTGTATCAGGCGTGGATCTAATTTGCATTTTGGGGATGACTCGTTTTATTTTTCTGGGAGATACGAGTCGGGGGTTGAGAAGGAGTCCGGCGGCTTTTCATGTAGGTAGGTTAACAGGGTAGAGGGATTTACGGCAATTGGAGGATGTCAGCGTCCGAAGCTGGAATAGTGTACGGATAGGCGTTTGGCGAAATGTCCCTACGGGGAACTTTAGAAAGGCCTTGATGAGGCAAGGGTGTCAGAAGCCTTCCTGAATGCTTATGGAAGATAGACGCACGGATTGGTGTCGGCACTTTTGGGCGAAGGACGGGTGGAGCGGATGTAATTCCACACGTACGTGATCTTGTGGATTCAAGCTTCACACCTGGTTGGCTATCCAAAACGGGACGTATACGCACTACTTTTCGTGGGTCGTTGGGTTAGGCGGAAAAGTAATAGCAGCGGCGCCCATATATGGGCGCCGCTGCCAAGAGAATGCGGATTCTGCTATGCAGTATCTATTGCATTACTGCCTTTGTGTACTCGTGGTAGCGGACGGGGCCGAAGTGCAGCATGCTGATTTCATAGTCCACCACAACGTTGGGGTTGAATCCCACCTCGGCAAAGAGCCATATGAGGGGCACAGTGAGGTGTTCGTTGTGGAAGTAGTCACCCAGACGCTGGGATTCTGCAAACCTGGTGTCCGGGTCTAGGGTCTGGTCGTAGGCTTCTTTCCACTCGGTAATGAACTCATGCTCCATGAAGGCCCTGGTTGCCTTCCGCCAGAGGAAGCTCATGGAGAGAGAGACGGGGTCAATGGAGTAGCGGACCAGATTGACGCTGCCTGTCCAGTCGTGAGCGGTCTGCAGGGACCGTACTACGTCGGACTGGGCGACTTGGAGGTCCACGTTAACGCCTATCTCTCCCCACATGGCGGCCATGGCTTCGGCAACGTCCGGGATTTCAGGAACGCCGCCGAGGTTGGGAGAGGCGTAGAAGGTTAGGTCGAAGCCTTCTGGGTAGCCCGCCTCAGCGAGGAGATCGCGGCCCATCTGTGGGTCATAGGGGTAGGGCCAGCCGCCGCCTGCGCAGCCGGTGCCGCCATCGGGGCCGGGGTTGGGCGCCCATTCGTCCTTACAGTCCGCTCGCCAGGGCGGGAAGAACTCCACGGGGTCGGGGATGCCGCTGCCCTTGAAGAACTTGTTGTTGATCAGGTTGCGGTCGATGGCCACGTTGAGGGCTTGGCGCACCTTGGGGTCGCGAATCGGGTCGTTTTCGTCGAAGTTAGGAGTCGGATCGCCGGTCTTGAAAATGGTCGGCTGGTAGTAGGGGATGCGAATCCAGACGTGGAAGCTGGGGAGCGTTGACTTCTGGATCTTCATGCCGCCTTCGATGATTTCGTCCTGAAGGTCTCTGGGAATCTCGGCGATGTGGGCCTCACCGGCGATTAGCTGGGCGACCCGGGTGGCGGACTCAGGTGTCCAGAGGAACTTGAGCTCGTCGAACTCGGGAGTCTTGCGCCAGTGGGGCTTGTTGGCCTTGTAGATGATATGCTGGTTAACCGATTTTTCGACGAAGCTGAAGGCGCCGGTGCCCATGGGGGCCTGCTTGTAAGCGTCTAAGCCGCCGATATCGTTGAAGTATTCCAGGTCTTGGACGCCGAAGGTCCATTCCTCCGAAAGACGGAAGGGAAGTTCCAGCTCGATCAACTTGTGGTGGAGCTGGATCTCGTGGTCGTTGACGATGGTCCAGCCCTCTTCGACGGAGTCCATCATTGGCGTCCAGTCGCCGGCAGGGTTGGACTCTCCCTTCTTGCCGGCCATGACTTCCCAGGTGTGCACCACGTCCTCGGCGCTGAAGGTATACTTTTCGGAGGCTTGGCCGTCCTGGTAGAAGGAGATGTTGGGCCTGAGCTTGAAGGTCCAGTTCTTGCCGGTCTCGTCCACTTTCCAGTCGGTGCCCAGGTGGGTGGGTTCTTCTACGCCTGTAACAGGGTCGAGTCCGACCATGTAATCGTGCAGGTTGTGTAGGTGACCGCCCGCGCTCTGGAAGGTCTCGCAGTGGCATGTGACCTGACCGGCGGGAGCTGGCATGGTTATTAGCAGTCGGGGAGCCACGGGTCTGGGCGCCGCCGCTGCGGGCGCCATAGTGGGCGCGGCGGTGGCTGCCGGCGCTGTTGTTGCCGCAGGAGCCGCTTCATCGTCGCCGTCGTCGCCGCAGGCGAAGATAAACAGGGTGAGGAGAACCAGCGCTCCAAGGAAGGCGAATTGCTTCGCCACTGTCCATAAGAGTTTGCTATTCATCATACGTAGCCTCCTTAGGGAAATTTGTCGGGAAGGTGCGTGCATCCTCCCGAGGAATAGCGCAATACTAGTTTTGACCTGAGTCTTTGTCAACTTTCGCGTTAGAAGGCGGCTGTGGGAGATCATTCTGGCTGGGAGCATCGTCTTGGGTGGAGGTTAGGACGGCGAGCGGCTAGATACGTCCGATACTGGGGTGAGCGGCTAGATACGTCCACCAGGACAACTCTGTAGTCCTGCACAAGGGTGCATGGACGTGACTTTTCTTCCCGGAATGGCGAGCCGGGCGCTACAACCCACCACTGGGGGGCGTAGACTTGCCCTAGACTATCTGTTGTCCTGCTCGCATGACCATTCTCATGGAGCGGAGGGCCCGGATGTCCTGGAGCGGGTCCTGGTCAACAACTATCAGGTCGGCCTCCTTGCCAGGCTCCACGGTACCAATGAGTTGCCCTGCGTCGATGGCTTGGGCCGCCACGCTGCTGGAAGCCATAATTATATCCATGTTGCTCATGCCTGCTTGGGCCATGAGCTCCAGACCCAGGCAGTAATCTCCGAGTATCTCGACGGCATCAGTGCCGGAGACAATGTTGATGTCAAAGTCGTTCCACATACGGCCCAAGAATTCCAGTTGACTCTCGCATTTGGCCTTTAGACCGTCCAAGCGGCCCTGCTCCTGGACGGTCAAGGGCCGTTCCAACTCCTTGGCCATCAGGGCCTCTCGCTGGCGGTATCCCGTCTGCACCGTGGGGCAGACATACACCCCCTCCTCGGAGATGCGCTCTGCGATTGCATTATCGAACTTGTAGGAACCATCAGGCTCTCTAAACCCGGCGTGTTCGATCATATCCAGCCCCGCGTCCAGCGCGTTAGTAAGGCTTTGCGTGGCCAAACAGTGGGCCGTGGTCAGCTTGCCAAAATTGTGGGCTTCGTCAACGATGGCCCGCAGCTCCTCCACGCTGTAAGACGGCTTACGGTTGTCCGTAATCGTCGTGGCTCCCCCGGAAGCCATGATCTTTATGTGGTCGGCGCCATCCTTGATGAGTTCTCGCACCGCGGCGCGTACCCCTTCCACCCCGTCGGCTTCCTGGTTGCACCAATGGAAGTGGCCGCCGGTAATGGTTACCGGACGTCCGCAGAGGTAGAGACGCGGCGTGGTGGCGTAACCTCTGCGGGCTCCCTCGCGCAGGTCAAAGGCGACCCGGTTCCGAGCGCCATTCTCTCTCACAGTTGTGACACCACTCTTCAGGTGGGTGAAGGCGTTCTGGGCCGCTCGCAGCAGCATGACCTGGTCCGAGTCGTTGTTCATCAATTCTTCATGGGAGGAGCCGTAGACCCCAAATGATAAGTGGATGTGACTGTCTATCAGGCCAGGCAGAAGATATCCGTTGGGAAAGTCCAACGTCCGTACGTGAGGGCCCTCGGGAAGGGAGACTTGGCCCTGTCGCACGACAGCCTTGATGGTGGACCCTTCGATGACAACGGCAGCGTTCTCCAGAGGCTTGGCTCCGGTTCCGTCAATTGTAGCTTTGGTCTTGATCACAGTAACGGTTGGCGCAGGACTCAACTTGCTCCCCCCTCTTCTGGGCCTAATTGTGGCTCTCGTACGGTACTAGCCTAGAACTTCCCCCGCATGTGGAATGCTGCAATAGGCATGCCATAGAGATGAGAGTTCCTTTTACGTTGTTGCGTAGGCTACTCCCACATTATTTATGAAGTCAACGCCGACGTGATTTCGGTGTTGCCACAATTGCAGAGGGAATGGGGCCGGTGTTACGATTGCGGAGTCGCCGAGAATAACACCACAATGATGACTAGAACTATGCTAACTGTGTCAACTGGAGGAGAATGCATTCCCGGATTCCCCAAAGGCGACGGTGGCGATTAAGTATGCCAAAAGTGCCGCTCCTGGCAATTGGCAAAATTCAATCACTAACCTATTGGACTAAGTTGTATTGACTACATCGAACAGGAACGAGAGTGGCGGCGATCGCCAACACCCGCGGCCGAGGCTCGCGAACGTAGAGCGGCTGCACCGGCTGATGGACGAAGAAGGCATTTCGGCAATTGTTGCCCGCTCGGGCAAGAACTTTACCTACCTGGCCGGCTTTGCCTACCCCGGCACGCTGGCTCGCCACCTGGAGTTTCCAGATTCGCCGCGGGAGGTGATACTGGTGTGGCCGCGTACGGGCGAGCCGGTGATGGTGCTGAACTCCTACGCCGCTCCTCTGGCCCGCCGCGACTCGTGGTTGGAACGTATCGAGGTCGTTGACGACTACGCGGAGTCGCCCTACCAGAGAGCCGCCGACGTGCTGCGGCAACTGGGGCTGGCCGAGGAGACTATTGGGTTCGAAAAGAGCTATGTGAGCTCGATCCGGTGGGAGGAAATTGGAGGGCTGCTGCCAAAGGCGCGAATCGTCGACAGCACTGAGTTGATGGACCGGGTACGCTGGATCAAGACACCCGAAGAGGTTGCAGCGCTAGAAGCTGGGGCCCGGCTGCTGGACGAAGCGTACCTGGAGGTGCTGCCTACCGTTCAGCCCGGAGACACAGAACGTCTGGTGCACAGCCGCATAATCGAGAGCTGTCTGCGCCGGGGCGCCAACTGGGCCCACGGCATCCTGAATTCCAGCCGCAACACCGTGGCCTACGGCGGCGAGAGTGACCTGGCCTTCGAGGCAGGCGATATCATCCGCAACGATTATGTCTCATACCTGAACGGCTATCCTGGCCACCAGTCGCGGAGCGTCTGCGTGGGCCCGCCCTCAGACGAACAGAAGCGGATTTACCAAGTTGTGAGGGACATCTATCGCGCCACTATCGAGCGGTGCCGCCCCGGGACACGGACAAAGGACATCTACCACTTTGCCAACGACAGCTTTCACGAAGCCGGGTTCCAGGGCAACGTGTCCCTGGCCGGGCATGGCGTCGGAGCCTGGTGGCACCAGCAGGAGCCGTACATGGTGCCGTCCAGCACGCGCGTCCTGGAGGAGGGAATGGTAGTGGCCCTCGAGCCACACATCGGCTACTGGCACCTGCAGGATATGGTGTTGATCACCGACGACTCACCAAGGCTGCTTTCGCCTCTCTTCAGCACCGACGAGATGCTGGTAGCCGGATAGGGCCGAGGTGTGGGAGGCGGCCAGTGGTGGATCGACGCCAATGACATCATAGCCGCAGTTTGGAATCTGGGCGAGTCTTCTACCCCCCGACCTTTAAGGTGGACTCTGTTAGTTAGACGGAGTTGGAGCCATCTACAGTGTGGGAGAGGTCGGTTCAGGGGGTGATAGAAGCTGAATCCTGTACTGCCGCCGCTAGCAGTATGCCCTGTTATGTTAAGCCAAGAAGGGTTTCGACTTGACTCGTTTTCTTACGATGGTTGTTCCCAGACGTCTCTAGAATCAGATATACCCCAACCAAACCTCGAAGGTGATACCGTCTACCGTACAGAATCGAACACATTTGAACCTTGTGCATCATCTTCCATTGTGCTCCGCTTAACTCTAATGAAGATGGCGGGTGGTCCGGTTTTCAATCCCCGGCTATTGACGGTCGTACTCGCCTTCGTGGTCTATTGTCTCTCTGCTGTTTACAGCCTGCCGCGTCTCAGGATGACTAGTGGTCCTTCAAGGGAGCTTGGGTTGGATGGTGGAAAACGTAATTTTGGTTGGACTAATAGTGTAACATCGATTGGAAGAAGGCCATGCCCCCAATTTCAACCGCCTCTTGTGCAAGGCCAGTGTAGTTCAGGTAGGCCCGGCTGCGATAAGAAGATGCAGATGCCGACAGTGGAGGGAAACCAAGACCTAGAGGGCAAGCTGTTTGAGACTCTTTGGATGATGGGCTACCATCAGCGACCAGCTAGTACACCGAGCAAAAAGGGAGAGGGGACAACACCTAAGGGGACTGTCCCCGGAACGTGAGGCTCCTCAGCAGTTCTGACAGCACAATATTCTGTCCGTGTGCTTTAAAATAGATCCCTCAATTCTAATTTCATTGACCAAATAATCAAGCACAACGATATGTTATTTGCATCAGACATCAGCAAATCCTATACAAACGGATCCCTATTCAGTGGGCTCACATTTAGCGTATCCGGCGGCGACCGCATTGCGCTAATAGGCCCGAATGGCTCGGGGAAGACCACGCTTCTGGACATTCTCACAGGCGAAATCGTGCCGGAAACAGGGAGCATTTCCAGACAGCGCAACGTTACTATGGGCTATCTCAAGCAGGAGCCCAGTTCGTATACAGGCAAGCCTCTGCTCCAAGAGGTGCTGGACGCCCGGTCCGAGGCAAATGCCCTGGTAAACGAAATTGCGGCCACGCAGGCGGCCCTGTCATCGGAAACCGACCCCGTGCGCCAGGAGTGTCTATTGGAACGCCTCAGCAAGCTAGACATGGACTTGGAGGCCGCAGGTGGCGGATACCGCGAGCACGAAGCCAAGGCGATACTTTTGGGACTTGGTTTTGCGCAGGATGACTTTCTCCGGCCCATGAGCGAGTTCAGTGGCGGGTGGGTAATGCGGGCAAGTCTCGCCAAGATTCTGTACAGGAAACCCAACCTGTTGCTCCTTGATGAACCAACCAATCATCTTGACCTTGAGGCAAACCTATGGTTTGAGAAGTATCTAACCTCTTTTCAAGGCGGAGTGCTGATCACATCTCACGACCGCACTTTTCTCAACCAGATCGCAACCAAGGTTCTTGCTATTGAGACGGACGAGACGGTGCTTCACAGGGGAAACTATGACGATTACCTAGTTGCACGTGAGCGCACCCTTCAGGTCAAGCGAGCGGCCTCTGCCAGGCAGGAACGCGAGGTACAGAAGCAAATGCGCTTTGTTGAGCGGTTTCGCTTCAAGGCTAGCAAGGCTGGCCAGGTACAGAGTCGGTTGAAGCAACTCGGGAAAATGGAGATCATCAAATTGCCAAGGGCTACCAGGAAGGTTCGCTATTCGTTTCCAAAGCCCCCGCGCAGCGGTTCCGAGGTCATTTCACTAACCAATGCAAGCAAGTCCTACGGCGATAACGTGGTCTACCGAGGCCTGGACCTGACGCTGTCTCGGGGCGACCGGGTTGTCTTACTCGGACCGAATGGCGCCGGTAAGACGACTCTCTTGAAGATGCTTGCCGGCGTCATTCCACTTGACAAGGGGGAGAGAAAGACCGGTCATAACGTAACCACGGCCTATTATGCACAGCAAGTACTTGAGCTCCTCAACCCCGGCAATACGGTCTTTGAGGAGTTGCAGCAGTCGGCGCCAAAGGAATCGGAGCAGAACCTTCGCAACACCCTCGGCGGCTTCCTGTTCAGCGGTGACGATGTCAGTAAGCCTATTTCCGTACTGTCCGGTGGTGAAAAGGCTAGGGTTGCGCTGGCGAAACTGCTCCTCCAGCCGAGCAACCTACTCCTGATGGATGAGCCGACAAACCACCTAGACATTGCTTCCAGGGAGATTCTCGTGGATGCCCTTGGTGACTATCACGGCACCATTTGTTTCACGACCCATGATCGGACACTAATTCGCCAGGTTGCAAACAAGATTGTTGAAATAGACGGCGGCAGGAACACGGTTTTCCCTGGAGACTACGACAGTTATCTCTACCGAAGGCAAACTAGGGACAGCAAGAAGAATGCCAAATCAACAGCCACCAGAGGAGTCGTGGATGCTTCGAAAAAAGCTTCGTCCAGGCGCCGCCGGGGACGACCACTCAGCGCCGAGGAGCAGCAGCGCCGGTCTCTCAGCAAAGAGGCAGGCAAGCTTGCTATACAGATAGAAAACATAAACGTTTCCCTGGCTGACCACGAGGCCCGCATAACGGAAATGGAGGCAATGTTCTCCAACCCTGACCTATTTGACGATCCAATTCAGATTGCTGCTTCAGGGGAGCAATACCGTGTGCTCAAAGAGGAGACACAGTCCCTCTGGGAGGAGTGGGAGAGGTTATCGTTGCAGGCGGAGAGCGCCGGCAGCAAGCTGGCAGGATTAGAGGCCAGCTAGACTGGCGGGAAGAGTGTAGATCCCTGTTTATTTTCTGCGCCTAGAGTCATGCAGGACTCTGATAGCACGGTTAGCCTTGTCATCGCTTCTATCTCGTATTCCGGGATAAATCGTCCCAGGAAACGCCACCCGTCGGCTTCCTCTCTCATATACCTCGAGAAGCTCAAAGAGATCAGCAGGACAGCGATGATCCGTTGCCCTAGAACGCTATCTGACGCGCGAAGTCTTCATCGTCCCATGGAACTCAGCCCTTATACCCACAACAATGTTCGACATCTATAAGAGGACTAGGACGTCCGCTGCAGTTCTGTCAGACAAGGTAGAGGGGAAAGAGGACAATTTGCCGATGCCAAAGAAATCCGAGTGCATTGATGATACGTATTATCAAGTAACAGAAAGGATGAAAGGAGGGGTGAGATGAAAGAGACACAAGAGCATCTTGGATGGCAGCTGTTTAGAATTGCGTCGAACTCTATCCCTGCTCCAGTTGATGCGGGAAGCGATGACCGGAACGACGCATACTGCTTCATCGGCAAGATATCCCCGAAGGGAACCGATGGATCGATTAATTACACCCACACCGGTATCAAGGATCGAGATGAGCGGACCGTTAATATTCCTCTTACCTTCAAGGCCGAAGTGGTGTCGAAGGCGATGGACCCATCGATCTGCACCTCAGGATCGACGAGAACAACTGGGATGAAGTAATGAGGCGGACGAAATACATCCGCGGCTCCGGCGTTGACACGTTAGTGTTCGGCTACAAGGTTCTTCCAGGCGATATAGAGGCCAAGGGCATCTGATTGATTCACGGTGCAGAAGCGGCCTATTTCGGTGACGATGGCGCCATGAATGCCAAAGATACAAACACCGAGCACAATCCCGTGGGGTAGAGCAACCCCGCTAGTGGATGCAAGAACCGATTAGGCTTGGGGTAGACCTTGGAGAGTCTCCTCAAAGGTAACGACTGAGACTACTCAATAGCGCTTGCACAACGATCTTGGAAGGCTGGGCAATCGTTAGCACATTGGCATAAGGAGGGACGAAATGACTTCGAACCAATGCTGGTGGCCAAATCAATTAAACCTACAGGTCCTACGTCAGAACTCCCCCGTGTCAGATCCTATGGGCAAGGCCTTCAACTATGCTGAAGAGTTAAAGACTCTCGACATAGATGAACTGAAGAGGGACATCGAGGAGGTGATGACGACATCGCAAGACTGGTGGCCAGCCGACTATGGCCACTATGGGCCGCTCTTCATCCGTATGGCGTGGCACGCGGCAGGTACGTACCGGACCAGTGACGGCCGTGGAGGCGGAGGTTCAGGCTACCAACGCTTTGCGCCCCTCAACAGCTGGCCCGACAATGCGAACCTGGACAAGGCACGGCGCTTGCTCTGGCCAATCAAGAAGAAGTACGGACGGAAAATCTCGTGGGCTGACCTAATCATCTTCGCCGGCAACTGCTCCCTGGAATCGATGGGTTTCAAGACCCTTGGATTCGGATTCGGACGCCCGGATGTCTGGGAGGCTGACGATACATACTGGGGGCCTGAGGGCGCGTGGCTTGGAGACGAGCGGCATGGGGACAATGGAGAACTCGAGGATACTCTTGGCGCGGACCACATGGGACTGATTTATGTCAACCCGGAGGGACCGAACGGCGACCCGGACCCGGTTGCCGCAGCGAGAAACATTCGCCAAACGTTCAGCCGAATGGCTATGAATGACGAAGAGACGGTCGCGCTAATTGTCGGCGGACACACATTCGGAAAAGCGCATGGCGCTGGCTCCGAGGACTGTATCGGTCCTAATCCGGAGGGGGCCAACATAGAGGAGCAAGGCCTCGGCTGGAAAAACAACTTTGGCAGCGGCAAGGGCATCGATACGTTCACCAGCGGCTTGGAAGGCGCTTGGACTGCCAACCCTGTTAAGTGGGACAACGATTTCATGGAAAACTTGCACCACTACGATTGGGAGTTGACAAGAAGCCCGGTTGGCAAATCGCAATTTGTTCCCAAGAATGGAGGTGGAATCGCCACCGTGGTGGACGCTCACGATCCGTCGAAGAAACACCCCCCAATGATGCTCACTACGGACCTTTCGCTGCGGATGGACAGGAATTATGCGCCAATTGCAAGGCGATTCTTCGATAGCCCAGCGGACCTTGAAGATGCCTTTGCCAAGGCGTGGTTCAAGCTGACCCACCGCGACATGGGGCCTCGAAGCCGGTATCTCGGTCCCATGGTTCCTAGAGAGCCGTTGTTGTGGCAAGACCCTATCCCCGAAGTTGATCATCAGTTGGTCGGGGAGCAGGACATCGCAGACCTCAAGGCTAAGGTCCTCGCCTCGGGATTGTCCGTTTCCCAACTGGTCACGACCGCATGGGCGTCGGCGGCAACCTTCCGCGGCACTGACAAACGCGGCGGTGCGAACGGGGCACGCATCCGCCTCGAGCCGCAGAAGGGCTGGGAAGTGAACGACTCGGTACAGCTGGAGAAAGTTCTGCAGACATTGGAGCAGCTCCAGATGGAGTTCAACAGCGCGCAGACCGACGGGAAGAGAGTATCCCTTGCCGACCTGATAGTTTTGGCCGGGTGCGCAGGCGTCGAAAAGGCGGCAAAGAATGCCGGGCAAAACGTGCGGGCGCCCTTTGCGCCTGGGCGTACAGACGCATCGCAGGGGTGGACCGACGTCGATTCATTCGCAGTTCTCGAACCCACTGCCGACGGGTTCCGCAACTACCTCAGGTCTGGACACAGAGAATCAGCGGAGGAGCTGCTGGTGGAGCGGGCATCCATGCTAACTCTGACTCCTCCTGAGATGACCGTGCTGCTTGGAGGCTTGCGCGTCTTGGATGCGAACACCGGGCAATCTCAACACGGCGTCTTTACTAATAGACCAGGGACGTTGACGAACGACTTCTTCGTCAACTTGCTTGACATGGATACCGAATGGCAAGCTTCTCCCAGGTTTGAAGGAGTGTTTGAGGGGCGCGACCGCCGGACCGGTGATCTAAAGTGGACCGGCACCAGTGTGGACATCGTCTTTGGTTCTAACTCCGAGCTCCGAGCCATATCGGAGGTATACGGATGTGATGATGCTCAGCAGAAGTTTGTGCACGACTTCGTGGTAACGTGGAACAAGGTGATGAATCTGGATCGCTTCGACCTGGAGTGAACCCAGAACAGTGCTTGTAGTTGTTAAGGACCGTGGGTATTGACCTGCGCCGATGTCGTTCCGCCTGTTATGTCAACTCCGACAGGGGTTGGAGCCGGCTCGGCGCTTAACGTATGTTGCCCCTAGCGGTCACCATGTCAACGAACGTCCAACAACTCCTCAAAATCGTACTGTCTACCAAGCAGAGTGGCCCACACCTTTACGCCTAAAGCCATGCAGGACTCGAGATCGGTTGTTGAGCGCTGCCTCGGCGGCACTATGACTTCGCCGGAACGTGGGAGGGTCTCCAGACAGATAACCTCTTCATCTACTGTTGGTGACAGAGATGTTTACCATGCCGGCGAGCCTATAGCGATTGTAGGTATGTCGTGCCGATTCCCAGGAGCAGGTGATTTGGAAGCGTTTTGGCGACTTTTGTCAGAGGGCAAGAATGCGGGTGATGAACGCGGAGACCTTCGTCTACTCTTAACCGCCACCTTTTGAACGATAAGGATGATTCCACGGTATAGTTTCCACCTGCCGGCGTCGGTTGCGTTCCTGTCAACGAGCTAGACCGGCATTTGGAGGGTCACGCCTGAAGTGAAGCCAAACTCAAGGTGTTAATGAGAGAAACGCCCTCGGAGAAGTTCAGCGCTTTTCTGGAGAGGCGTTCCGGCTGGATAGTGATTGGGGTGGTCATTGTCACCCTCCTGCTTATCGTTCCACTCATAGCCCTGGCGCCCGATGAGCAGGCTTCCACGGAACCTGACGGGCCCATCTTCGATCTGCGAGACCTGGTTAATGAGCGCTTTCCTCAAGCGCTCTACGTCCCGTCCTACATTCTGGAATCCCCCGACGGCCCGGATGGCGACGTTCTGACCCAGGCCGCGCTGTGGGAACTATTCCAGAATGAGGAAGCCCTGCGTCGTGCGGACGAGCGCGGTGAACTGCACCCTCCCAAGTTGGAAGACCAGCCCTATTTGTTTAAGGTCAACAACCCAAACACTCAGCGCCCAATCCACGGCATCTACTCCGTTGCTGACGCTGTTCAAGCCGTCCTGGCCGAAATGGGTACGGATTTGGGAAGCGCGAGTGATGAAGACGTGAAGATGGCTCTTCATTTCGTGTTGCAAGAAGGGTCTCCAACTTTCAGCCTGATGCAGTCGTTATCTGAGAAGGCCACGTTTACCCTCGAGGACTCGGATTGGATTGGGCGGTACCAGCGCTGGCGCTCTCCAGCCATCATAAACTTCGTGATTGCGGACAACGGCAGGCTAGGTGGGGGGGGCCCAGACTATCAACGTTGGTGGCGATGAGACTGTTGTACAGAAGGAGCACTTTGGCCGGAACGTACAGAAAATCCTGAGGGGCGAGGAGCGGAACTACCGACTTTGGGGTGTTGCCGTTGACCCCAATCTGGAGTCCTAGGATGAAGGACGCACGACCGTTCCCTTCGTCTTTGCCACGGTGCTGGCCGTACTGGTGGTAATCGGGATAAGCCTACGCTCGTTGAGGGCGGTGTTCCTTTCCGCCGTAGGCCTTGGCATGCTAATTGTGTGGCTGAAGGGCATATCCAATCTAATAGGCCTCAAGGCGGGCCTTGTGGTAGAGCTGATAGTGCCCATTGCCATGATCTCCTTGGGCGTAGACTTCGCCATCCACGCCCTTCATCGATACAGGGAGGAACGAGGCAAAGGAATAGGACCGCGTCCTGCTCTCAGACTGGGATTGGCCGGAGTGATGGGAGCGCTCGTGCTTGCCATGCTCACCGACGGCGTGGCCTTCTTCTCCAACACGGTTTCCGGGATAGAATCCATAATCGGGTTCGGTGTTGCAGCCGGTATAGCCGTAATCTCCTCATTCGTAATCATGGGGATATTCGTGCCTTTGGTCTTCATGCGTCTCGACGGGCGCAAGAAATCCGGCCAAGCCGTCGCTAATCCGGCACAGGGAGCAGATACCTCTCCCGATAACAGTCAACCCCGCAGTTTTCTCAGAGCGGAGTGGGTTGTGGTGAGGCTTGCTCGGAGTCGCCTCTTTGTGCTTCCTGTTGTGGCTGTAGTTACCGGCGCTTCCCTGTTGCTCGCCTTCAGGCTGGAGGCCCAATTGGACGTCAAAGATTTTTTCGATAGCGAGTCGGACTTCGTGGTGGGACTGGACAAGCTCGACTATCATGTTGGGACAACTCAGGGCGAGCCTGGGATCATCTATATAGAGGGGGACCTGTCGTCCACCGATTCCCTTGAGGCCCTCAGGGAGCTACACGCAAATCTAAAATCCAACCCCCACGTGGCCAAAGGAGTTGATGGAGAGCCGACTTTGTACAGCTGGACGATCTTTGACCTGATGGAGCGTCTCATCGGCAGCGAGTACGCCCGTTCCCAGGTGGAGTTTGCCACAGGGCAGGTCATCACCGACTCGGACGGAGATGGAATGCCTGATAGCCAGGCCCAGATCAGAGCGGCCTTTGACTATATTGTGGAGTACGGTATTCCACTGGATGAGTCTACTCCGTCCTTCACGCCGACCCAGGTGCAAGGCAGCCTCTTCCACGATCCCACCGGACGCACCCCCGACGCTCTCAAGATGTTGGTTGGCCTGCCCGGTACCAGGGAGCAAACTGCCGTGTCCAGGGCACAGCAGGCCGTTGAGGCCGACCTGGAGTTTCTCAAGGATGTACCCTCCATCTCTGCTGCGGGCCTAACCGGCTCCGCATTCACCAGGGCGGCCTCCCTGGATGCCGCCGTGCGTTCGCTGCTCATCTCGCTGCCCATTGCCGTAGCCGCCTGCTTCCTGGTGGCGGCACTGTTCATGCGTTCTGTGCGCTATGCCTTTGTGACCATTATTCCCATAGGCCTGGTGGTTGCATGGCTCTACGCGATGATGTATCTGCTGGGGTTTGACCTCAACTTTGTAACGGCCACTATCGGTGCCATATCCATCGGTGTGGGGGTGGATTTTTCCATTCACCTCACCCAGCGGTTTCGTGAGGAGATGGCGCGGGCGGGGGATGGGATACTAGCGATAGAGCGGGCTGCCAAGAGCACGGGAATGGCCCTTATTGCGTCGGCAGCCTCAAGCGTAGCAGGCTTTGCGATAATGGGCTTCGCCCCGATGCCCATGTTTTCTGCGTATGGCACTCTCACCGCGGTGATGGTATTCATGGCCGCAGCAGCTGCGCTGCTAGTGCTGCCTTCCCTGCTTTTGGTGGTGACGCCGCAACGGCAACGGGTAGATGCTTGAGCACTGCGAGGGGCTGACCTAACCCGACTGTTGTGCCACGTGGCACGTTAAATCGACAAGGATGTGACTTGCCGTATTGCTTTACAAGAGTTGCCTTAGGCGGTTGCCAGGTTCAGAGATCGCCCAACGACATCTATATGGCAATACTGTTTTCCGTACAGAATCGCCCATTTTTCATGCCTGAAGGCATTTGGGACCGGAGTGCTGATCTGAAGGCAAATCTCAGCAGTATCTGCTCTCGTTATGGCCATGCTTTACGCAGACTCTGACGGGAGCCCAGGATGGGGTGATCACTAGCTCCTAAAGACCGCTCAGCCAGTTGAACATCGTATAAAGCAGATTTTCCTCACGGCCCATGTAACCATGGTTGGCTCCGTCAATTACGCTAATCTGGGCGTGCGAGTAGCCGGCTGCTTCCAGGCCGCGCCGGGCTGCGCCGACTACCGGGATCTCCTGTGGCCCACCAACGGCGCACTCCTCGGCACCGAAAACATATAGCGTAGGGCAGCCCGTGTTCGCCGCGTGTGTGGTCACGCTGTAGCGATTGTCCCGATTGAAGCAATCTACGTAGGCCCGTGCGCTCCACGTTGACCCCCATGGAACTCCCGGACGGAGCAATACGTCCGGGCGGGCCTCCGCGATGTTTCGCTCAGACTCGTGGAACGGCCCTGAGAAGTTCTCTCCATGCAGGGCGATGACGCCTTCGTGGTCGTACTCGCCTGGCGACACGGCTGTGACCCCCACCACGTTGTCGAACCTCTCTGTTGCCTGGGCATAGGTGGCCCGTACGGCGCCGCCACTGTGTCCGCCGATGGCTATGCGGCGGTGTCCTCTCTCTCGCAGCAGCTCCAGCCAAGCCCCGAAATCGGCCCTTGAATCATCAACGGACTCGAAGGCGTAGCCGGCTAGCGGCCCTCCCCTGACACCGCCGGCGACATGATCGTGGCCCCGGCGGTTGGCTGTAAGAAAGGCAATGCCCTTCTCCGCCATGCTCCGGCCCAGACCAAGATAAAGGCTGCTGTAGAAGTGGCCTCCATCGCCGTGAAAGAACAGTATGGCATCCACCGAAAGGGACCGGTTCACGTTGGCCGGGGCGAAATAGGCGCCAGAGAGCACGATACCTTCAGGTGTCGTCACATCGACCAGGTCCGCAAGCATATTCGCCTCCTTCTGTGTCTGATGTCATTCGGAGTTTGGTTCAGAATGCGTTTGGATTGTAACCATTGGCGCTGGTTCTTAGCAAAGCCGAAAAGGCATGATGCCGTCTCGCACTGACAGTTGACACGCTCGCTGGGGTCGTCAGGCTCATGGATCTCTTAACTCCATTGCAAAGATGGCACTGTCTACCGCCCAGGATCGCCCGCATGTTTATGCCTAAAGCCATATAGGATTCGAACTGTCCAGGTTAAGGAAGCTCATCTGCGCCAGCGCCTCGGAGAAGAATCACCCCATGTAGCGCTAGATTATGGAACCCTTCTGGGAGGCTTTCTTGTGAGTTTTATACAAATACCCGATGGCCCGACAACTTGACACTAGATATCCCTCTCCGGATTATGTCGCAGACATTGTGTTTATGCTCACGCCACTGGCGTTCAATCCCCCATTGCAACCGTTTCTCAAGAACCCGCCGACATTCGCTAAAGGCGTAATGACGGGTCCTTGCCTGGTGCTTTACTTTTGGTCAGGGCCGCCAAACGGTAGGGTCTGCTAGGGAGTGCACAGCCAATTGGAACTGCATGAAGCACTCATCTCAATCGGTCTGATCATTGTTGTTGCAAAATTGCTGGAAGGTGTATTCAAACGATTCGGCCTTAACTCGATAATCGCCTACGCCACCACCGGAGTGATCCTTGGTCCCGCGACCGGACTA
The DNA here is from genome assembly GCA_965238215.1 of Dehalococcoidia bacterium. GTDB lineage: Bacteria > Chloroflexota > Dehalococcoidia > Lucifugimonadales > JAPULR01. Next base: position 56,466 of record OZ250180.1, read on the forward strand.
GTGGAGGCGGGGACCGAGGTCGAGGTTATCCTGGGCATAGGCATCTTCATATTCTTCTTCCTTATCGGCTTAGAAGAACTGGACATTAGGGGATTCTTTCGGGTTATTCGCGGGCGTCTCTGCCTCACGTCGGTATTGTCTGTGACCATATCACTTTTGGTGTCCCTGTCGGTTACCACCGACACTTTGTTCGATTTGGGGTTAGACCTCGATTTTACGCAGGCATTGGGATTGGCCGGGGTGCTCTGGCGGGTAAATTTGCCGGCTCGTTTATCAGCGCCTACATTACGCGGCTCGATGCTCCCTTCGCGACAGCCACAGGTCTGATGGCCAAAGGAGTGGCTGAAATTGCGATTCTGCTCCTGCTGCTCCACACAGGGGCAATCGACAAGGGAGTATTCTCTTTGTTGGTGCTCGTCATGTTCGGGTACATCCTATTGACGCCCATGGGCATCAGTTTTGCGCTCAAAAGGCTCAAACGCCCCGAGGCCGTTACTACACAAGGACAAGTCCCACCGTCACTAGTCCGGTTCGCCCTGGAAGGAATCAGGGTTCAGGACGTCCTGGACCGCTCTCGGAGTCATCCTGAAAAGTCGCTATCGGTAAAGGCGTTTGCAGAGACTTGGCTTTTTCCGAAACAGCACGATTACGTGGTTGTGGACCATTGTAAGCTCGCCCGCATAGCGTCGCTAAGCATGCTGCGCTACCTCCCTCGGAGTGAGTGGGAGCAAACTTCCCTCAGCAGGGTGATGCGTCAAAATACGCCGAATGCCTACGCCGACGAATTGGTGGAAGATGCGCTCCAGCGAATGATTGAGGAGTCTTTAACCGTACTCCCTGTTGTTGATAGGGAAACAGGGGAGTTGATAGGTTCAATCTCCAGCCACGAAGTATTGGAGATGATTGCGCTGACCGCCAGGGGTCACGAAATCTAGGGCACTACATTTCCGTCCCGGGAACAGCAGCAGGTGCTCCCGGTCATGGTAAGAACTCAGATGTGGACGAATGATGAATAGGTTGAAGACACTGGGCGCGAGGCGGAGCCTTGTGCTTGAGGGTCGGCGGATATATAGGAAGGCCCGCCGACGCTGGAAGGATTACCTGCTTCAGTGCGGTCTGTCTGCTCTGGCGCTGCTGTTAATCCCGCTGTTTGTAGATGTGGTCTTTAGGACCGCCATCAGCGTGGCCATTGCTTCCTCCGCCTTTATCGTCTTCGTGATGCCGGATAACGGGGCATCCAGTCCCCGGCGGGTCATAGGCGGGCACGTAATGGCAGCGATTGTCGGTACGGCGATTTCCACGGTGCATCTAGACCCGATGTTTGGCGAACTGACCTTAGAGTCTCACTTGGCCGAAGATATCATTGCTGTGTCATCAGTCGGTATCAGTATCTTGCTCATGCTCTTGACAAGTACGGAGCACCAGCAGGCCGCAGGCGCCGCCCTCGGGCTTGTAGTCGGTGGATGGGACCCGTCGGCGATCTTGTTCGCGTTGGTGGGGCGACGGTCCTCTCTCTTGCTCACACGCTACTGAAGTCGCGTATGGTCAACTTGCTCTAACCTCTAGTACCCCCGACTTGGCCTTCCGTAGATGTTCCACAAGAATGCCGGAGCACTTTTAACCCAGAATGACGTTGCTTTCTATCTCAATGCCACTATCGGACTGTCTCGAATGTGGGGTGCACTGTTATATTTATCTGGACATGTTCGGCATGGGCCGCATTTCCGCCTCGGAACAACGCGATGGCTCACGGCCACCACCAGCTATATCCTAGACGGCAACTGCACCCGAACTGCAACGAGCAAGCATTCCAGGGATATACGGACGATGATGGCATAGCAGAGAAGTTGGCCGGTACCATTCGATCTGTGTATCGAAATGGGGAGACTCACTGGGAAAGCCATTTGATACCCTGGGAAGGTCAATGCTATCATCAGTTCACTCCGGCATCTCCCAAATCCACCTAGTGAGGTTGTGAAATGGAAGCCATAAATCCCCTCGTCGATAGGTGGCTAAAAGACGCAGCCCAAGACCCCGACGGCTTTTGGGAGCGCGCCGCCCAGTCTCTTCCTTGGTTCCGAGGTTGGGATACTGTCTTCAAGTGGGAGTTCCCTAACTTTCAATGGTTTTCCGGTGCGGAAACCAACCTTGCGTATAACTGCGTAGACCGCCATGCCCAAGGCCCCCAGAGGGGGCGCGCAGCCCTGGTTTATGTCAATGAGCGCGGGGAAAGAGTCGTCCTCACCTACGCCCAGCTTCTGCACGAGGTTCGCAAGGTTGCAGCCGCCTTACGGGGAATGGGGATCCAGAAGGGCGACCGCATAACCATCTACATGCCCGTATGCCCTGAAGCCATCATCCTAATGCTGGCAACCGTTCGCATCGGCGCCATACACTCCGTGGTCTTTGCCGGATTCGGAGCGGGCGCTCTAGCAGAACGGATTCAGGCCAGCGGCTCCAAACTCGTCTTCGCCACAGACATTACCTATCGCAAGGGCGCTGACATCCCATTGAAATCCATAGTTGACGATTCCCTAGCCGGTGGGGATAGCCCGGTAACCAACGTAATTATCCTACGCCGAGGTAAGGACGCGGTGCCCATGACTCCGGGTAGAGACCTATCCTGGGACCAATTCCTTGCCAAAGCGGAGGGGCAAAGTAACGAATATACACGCATGGAGGCTAACGAAACTGCCTTCATCCTGGCTACCTCCGGCACCACTGCCAAACCCAAGCTGGTAGTCCACACCCACGGCGGCTACCAGGTAGGCATTCATAGCATGGCACAGTGGTGCTTTGGCATGAAACCTACCGATGTTTGGTGGGCCAGTTCCGACATAGGATGGATCGTCGGTCACAGCTACATCGTATACGCTCCCCTCCTTGCCGGCTGCACCACCATCGCCTATGAGGGAGCCGTTGACTATCCAAGCCACGACGCGGTCTGGCGTATCGTCGAAGAGTTTGGAGTAACTGGTATTTTCACATCACCCACCGCGGTACGGCTAATGACACGTTACGGAGAGAGCGCCATGCCCAAGTCCAACCTCAACTCTCTGGAGCGCGTATTTTGTGCCGGCGAGGTTCTGAACCCTCCCGCTTGGGAATGGCTCCAGAAGGAGGCTTTTGGGAACCGGATACCAGTGATTGACCACTATTGGCAAACGGAAACGGGAGGTCCCATCATCGGCAATCCTTACGGCCTGTCATTGCTGCCCATCAAGCCCGGCTCTGCCGCCATACCCCTGCCTGGCATCGATGTGACCGTCATGACCCCGGAAGGTGAATTGTGTGGCCCGGAAGAGAAGGGCATTCTGGTTATCAATCGTCCCTTCCCCAGCTTGACGCCCGCCCTCTGGGGTGAACCGGACAGGTACGCCGCCGATTACTGGACTCGCATTCCTGGAAAGCAGGTCTACTTTGCCGGGGACTCCGCCCACATAGATGAGGATGGCTACGTCTGGTTTGCAGGCCGTGCCGACGAGGTAATTAAGATAGCAGCCCATCGCATCGGCACCGTGGAGGTGGAATCCGCCCTGCTCACTCACCCCAGCGTAGCCGAAGCCGGCGTCACGGGACGTCCTGATGATCTAAGAGGGGAGGTCATTTCCGCCTTCGCAGTTCTAAAGAGCGGCTATCAGCCCTCTGATCAGCTTCGCCGTGAGATAATTCAGGCCGTTCGCCGTACCCTTGGTCCCATCGCCGTCATTGGAGAATTGAATTTCGTAGAGCTGTTGCCAAAGACGCGAAGTGGCAAGATCATGCGACGCGTCTTGAAAGCTGTTGTTCTCGACCAGGACCCCGGTGACATCACCACCATCGAAGATGAAGGCTCGGTAGAAGACGCCCGTCAGGCATGGCTTCAAATGAAAGCCTCAGCTAACAGCTAAGACTAGCTTCTCCAAGCATCCCATAATCAGGGACTGCTGATACTCTAACGAAATAGAAGCGGAAAGCCTAAGCGAGGGAAGGAGCAATCATCTCTATTGCTTGAATCGGACGCCCTTCGCAGAACAGCTCTGATTCTGGTATTTGCCGGTCTGCTGTGGAACCTGGTAGAGGCCGGAGTCTCATTGTGGGCGGGAGTGCAGGCCGGAAGCGTGGCCTTGCTGGCTTTCGGGATAGACAGCATCGTAGAGCTTCTTGCGGGCGGGGTCTTGGTGTGGCGGTTGAGGGCAGAGCGGAGCGAATTGGACGCAGAGGCAGCTGAGAGAAGGGCACAAAAGCTCCTGGGGTTCAGCTTCTTTCTCTTGGCGGCATACATTCTCCTCCATTCCGGAACCAACCTCCTGGGATGGTTGCCGGAGCCGCGGCCGAGCCTCGTGGGTGTTGGGATTGTCGTAGCAAGCGCCATCGTGATGACTGGCCTCTACGTAGGCAAGATGCGTATCGCCACTAAGATGCAGTCCAGGTCTTTGAGAGCGGAGGCCATGGAAAGCCTGTTTTGCGATCTTCAGGACCTGACCATCCTGGTGGGACTGGGTCTCAACAGTTTATTCTCCTGGTGGTGGGCAGATCCCGTGTCGGCCCTGTTCCTGGTTCCCTTTTTCGTCAAGGAAGGCCTCGAGAACTTCTTTGAACATGGGGAAGAGCATGAAGACCATGGACCTCGAGTCTGCTTTTGCCGGAGTTGCTTCTATGGCTTGCGCAGCTGCAGAGCGGAATGTTGTCAAGCCTAAACCTGCAGATGTGTGCAAGCCGCCTACGAAGTTGCCGAATATGTCATGAAGCTACGGACTGCAGTGACCGAGTTTGCCGGAGAACGTACCGTCTCAGAATTGATTGAGGCCGTGGGAACGGAATCAGCGTATTTGGTGGAGGAATTGTGGCAGGCAGAAGCCAACGACTATTGGAATACGAGGATACGTCCCGCTCTTATAAAATTGGATCACTGAGAATAAAGCAGCTTCATCCCAGGTCATATTTGGATTTGCTGATGGCCTTTACGTGTACTTTGACCCACAAGGATCACGTTCAATCTAGTCTGTAAATCTTGATGAAGTCCTTTCGTCTACCGGGCTAGCTTGTTTCGCCGGTGTAAAATGCAGTCGTGCGCCTCGCCGCCGCACCTGCAGCCTCCGGGTCCGTTCCGGTTACGACCGATGCGTGTCCCCACCTCTCGCTGCTGCCTGTGATGAACGCCTTTCCGCCCGGAGAAGTAGCAAAAGCGGCTTCGTCGGGCTTTGGCTCGTTCGGTTGCACGATGTGGATCGCCAGTCCCATGAGACCCAACTCCCAACCCACGCCTACTGCCCCTGGTCCATACTCTGTCCAGTGCTCCGAAAGCAGTGAGGTGTGGGTGAGTGTAAGCCTTGTATGGCTGGCTTCATCGGTCGAAAATCGTACTTCTACCCAGCTGACGTCCCCGGCGAACTCCCATGTGAGCGTGAAATGCGATAGACGTTCGCACGCCATTATCATGCCGCCTGCGTTGCCCTCCAACTGATAGCGACCGCCGGGGCTGAGATCGCCGCTAATCGGCAGAAACCAGCGCGGAATGCGCTCGGCGTTAGTCAGGGCGTCCCACAAGTCCTCAATCGCCGACTCGTAGATTCGGGAAAGAGTGACCGCGCGAGCGGGTAGTCCATCGCGCTTCAGCGATGAGACGGAGCGCTCTACAGCGTCGAGATGACCTTCGACATCGAATTTCATAGTTTGCTTTTGCCTTTCCTAAGAGACCGTCCCCAAACAGTCTCTTTTGTTGAAAGGACGTTACCGATAAATTTCCTCGCCTCGCTGGAGACGAAGGGCAATCTGATAAGTCTGGCCTTCGGCCCGGGGAGTGGGGGAATGGGCAGCAAGAAAGCGGGATAGGCCTATCATCACGTGGCGACCAGACTCCGTGCCTTCTCGCGAAGCAAACTGGCTGAATGCGGCGTCGACAATTTGGAACGAGTGGAAATCGGCATCCTCCCGTAGCATCAACCGCCCCATGGTGGCCAGAAGGTTTTCCGTCGACCTGTCGTCGACGAGGTAGTCGGATACAGCCTTGGCTAATTCTTCAACCTGCTGGCGGACGTTTACCATATCCAGTAGGCGCTCAAGCTGCTCTGAGGAGGATTCGTGGCCAGGCGTTCCAGCGGGAAGCGGCATGGCTGGCATATTGAGGAATCGATCGAGGTAAATGCTCATAGCAATGTCGTACACGCCCCGCAGCAGCTCCGGAGTGGGAGTCCGTTTCAAGGCCTGATGCAGGCCATGGGCGGCGGTCAGAGTATTGTGCACCGTGTCCCAGTCTCGAAACTCGTTGGACGTGTGGAAATGGGCCATGCGGAGGAAGGCTGCATGAGCGGCCGCCGCTCCAAGCTGCTCGGCAGTGGCCCCGAACAGGATGCTGTTGTTGATTGCAGCAATGATTTCCCCTGGTGAGTCGCCTAACATTTCCGAAGCCAACGAGTCGGATTCGTTCCAACTGCCTGACCTTTCTTGTCCCCGGGCCAAGAGACTCGGTAGTTCCGCCCGCGCCTCCCAGACTATCGAGGCGATGTCGATAGGATTACGCCACTGGCTGAGTTCCTCGCTGCGGCGAGCCCGGGCCATCCCATGCACCAAGCTCGGGAGCACTTGCCCCGCCATCCCCCACCCCAGGTGGTCCAGCAACTCGAAAGCTTTGTTTGTGAAGTCCACCACGTGGCCGCCGTCAAGATAAATGTGGTCGGTGGCCGAAGCGAAGATCATGCTGGCGATCTCTTCCCTGGAGACTCCGACCTCAATGGCGGTGGCTAGACATCTCTCGGCCCCCTCGTCATCCCGAACCTCGATGAAGTTACGAAACCATGAAGCGAACACCTCCGGGCGCGTCTCTCCGGTGGGCAACGCGTCAATGGGAAAGCGAGGGGCCTTCCCGGAACACTCCCTGGCAACTTGAAGAAGACCCTGGTACAGCGCCCGGGGACGGTCTTCCTCGCGCAGCTTTAGCAGGATGTTGGCGGTGCAGGTCAGGATGCTCATGGCCGGACCCCAACCGTTGGCCGAGTAGGTGGCGCCGAACTGAGCGCCTATTCTCAGCGGCTCCCGGTGGTCCGCACCGGCGGTCTGCAGCCCGAGTACCGCCTTGGCTATGACCAGGCGTATATTGTGCTCCAGTCCATTATTCAGCCGGCCCCGCCAGTGCCGTCCTTCATCACGTGACGGCGGATATGGGTCGACCCACACCTCCTCATCTAAGACAATTACCGGAAAGGTGCGCACGTCGTCAGCGAAGGGGTTAAATGTGCCGCCGCCCGCGAGGTCAAAGCGGGCGTGATGCCAGTGGCAGGTGAGAATACCATCCTTGACACTGCCCCTATCCAAGGGGAAACCCATGTGGGGACATCGATTGTCCACGGCGCGAACCTGTCCATCGTGGTGGAACACAGCAATTGTGTGTCCCCCACCTGTGACCACGGTGCAGCCACGCTCCTTTAGCTGCTCCACTGAACCAACTCTGATGTGTCGCTTCACTAACGTTGACATGTTTACGCCTCCTTAACCGAGTTCCAATTACCTATCTTTCTATCCTAACAGATGGTGGGTTTAGCTAACCGGCCGCTATCCAATCCACCACACGCTCGCCGATCATGAGAGCCGTGGGATGGAGGCCCCCCGACCTGGGAATCCGCGGCACGACTGAAGCGTCGGCCACCCATAACTTCTGCACTCCCTTTACCCGGCAGTATTGGTCGACCACCGCCATAGGGTCTTTGTCCGGCCCCATCCTACAGGTGCCGGACACGTGTCTGGCAGAGCCCACGGTCTGACGTATCCACAAGTCCAAAGCGTCGTCGTCGGCCAGAATTTCGTCTGTCGGGCTGATCCTGTAATCTACCACGTCTTTATACGCCTCGGATTCCAGAAGTCTGGCGCCGAATCGCAGGCCTTCCCTCACCCTTCGGATGTCGTTGGGATTCCGGAGGTAGCAATAGTTGAAGGATGGCTGAACGCGGGGGTCGGAAGACGCCAACCTGACGTATCCCGAGCCTTCGGGCAAACCTAAGGTGCACGAGATGCGCGCCGCTAGCTCGGGCGAAACATCCCCCGTCAGGTACTTCGAGCGTAGACCGGGGACGCGTTCTTCTCGTTCGTCCACCACGGTGCTGGTCTTTAGCGCCATATCGTTGATTTCCCTGGATCCTTGGGAGGTGTAATGAAGGCTGAAGTGCGGCGCATCAAGGCCGGCGGTAAGGGTCTTTCCATCTTTGACCTTGAAAGTTAGGTGGGCGCTGAGGTGGTTCCACAGGCTCTGTCCCACGCCAGAGATCTCATACACCAGGGGTATTCCAAATTCCTTTAACTGTTCCTTGGGGCCGATACCCGACAGCAGGAGCAATTGGGGCGACCTGATAGCTCCGGCGCTCAGCACAACCCGGTCTGCCCGCACGGTGAAGATCTCTCCACCGCTTTCGGCTTCCACTCCGACCGCATTCAAGCCCTCGAATAAAATCTTTCTTACGTAAACTCCTCCCCGGACCGTAAGGTTTAGGCAATGACGGATAGGATTTAGGTAAGTGACGGCGGAACTCATTCTCATGCCGTCCAGGTTGTTGGTCGGAGTCACACCAACGCCGGAGGGGTTGGGACCGTTCGAATCCTCCGTGGCGCCGAAACCTTCCTGCAAGCAAGCATCGTAAAAGGCCCTTTGGATGTCCGGCCAAGCGGCCGAGTGGCGGCGCCTTACCGGCATCGGACCGTCAGTCCCGTGAAAGTCATCCTGAATGTCGAGGTCAGTCTCCATTTTTTTGTAGAACGGCAGCACCTTTGCATAGGACCATTCGTCGTTGCCGAGGGAAGCCCAGGAGTCAAAGTCTTCGGGAAATCCTCGTTGCATCGCTTGACCGTTGATGGAGGATCCTCCGCCAATCACCTTGCCCTGCGCCACGTGGATCTCCCCCTGCTCCTCTGTGATCGTTCCCCGCAGGGCCCAATTGTGTTCCGAATCCGGCGACTCGGCATACCTGGTATGGCCGAACTTTACTTCGTCGGGGAGATTGGCGAAGTCGGGATAATCATTGCCAGCTTCAAGCAGCAGGACCGAAGTGCTTGTGTTTTCAGCCAATCTGGCGGTCAACACCGATCCTGCCGATCCTCCGCCGATAATAATGACGTCGTATTTCATGGAACCCTCTCTAAACCTGCGTTTGATGTTTCAAGCTGATAACGAACATTATAGCCGTAGATTTCTTTGTGTCATTCTTCTAAGTGGGTCTGGGCTTTAACCCAACCCGCACAAGGGATGCACAGATGATGCAGAAGTCTATTTTCTATGTATCATGGTGTGCATGATTCCATTATGTGAGGTGAACGCGTTTATTTCGACGGAATTAGGGCGGTATTAAGTGATGTTGGGTTCGCCCCGAAAGAGGTCAGGGGAATCTGAAACCCACTGTTCCGATGATAACCTATAGGATCACTCCCCACCGAAAGCATCGCAGTACAGGGCAGTCCGGCCCGCTTCTTACGTCCACGCCCATACAGGACTTGAACTCTCTCCTCGACGCTTGGCCTGACCGGAATTAGCGCGTACTCAGAGGCTATAATATGGCGGCTCTCAAAACTTGGCGTTAGATGCTAAACTTCTCGTTAGTGGGTGGTTGCACTGCGGCTCAATTATTGTGCACTACACCCAACCTGGCTTCGTCAATCTCAGTTGAACTTATTAGTGGAGCGCAAGCGCCTTGGAATCACGGGACTCGTTGGAGCCTTGCCGGAACGTTGACGCTGCGCCCGCCGATATCGCGATGGATTGTAGTAACTCGGCATCTCCCGGCGAACCCGAAAATTCGGCGCCTGTGCGCAATGAATCGGACATAGCCGACGTAGCACGTCAGACCAAGACAACTGAGGAGTCGAGTAAGGCCGACCTTGGTCAGTTGCCCGGTACAACCGGTTCCAGCCCGCCTGCCGCTGGGTGCGCTTCGAGCGGCGTTTACGCAATCGATTCCCCTTCAGAAGAGACCACGGGAGCCTTAAAGAAGCCCCCCACTACCGAAAGACCTGCAGCCGGGGCAGTATCCCGCCCCAGCGTTCGACGTCCACACATCGGGCACATCCGCATCCGGATGCGGGTCCATACCTTCGACTCCTTCGGTCACCGGAGTTTCCTGCTCCTGTGGCTGGCTATGCTGTTCTTTTCATCAGGCTACTGGTTACAGCAAATCGTCGTTGGCTGGCTGACTTACGAAGTGACAGGGTCGGCGTTATGGACGAGTCTAGCGCTGAGTCTCGAAGCCCTCCCAATACTCTTCGTAGGTCCCGTAGGAGGGGTCTTGGTCGATAGATTCGACCGCAAGAGACTGCTTGCGGGCATTTACGGTTACCAAGCCACATTAACCATAGCCTTTGCCGCCATCGTCTTGACAGGTCAAACCGAGACTTGGCATATCTTCGCGTACATATTCCTCATGGGTCTGGCATTGGTTGTCAGCGAACCTGCGCGCACGTCGCTCATTGCAAACATCGTGCCCAAGGAAAATCTGATTAACGCTTTTGCCCTCAGTTCCTTGGCCTTTTCCCTTCCACGGCTGGGGGTTCCAGTCCTGGGCGGCTTGATCATAGTGCTAGCGGGCCCAGGAGTTGCCCTGGCGTTGGAGGGCGGACTGCAGCTCTGCGCAGTTGTGGTAGTGATGGGTCTCCAAATGTCGCGATCAACCAGACCGGCTATGCGCTTGTCAAATGTATTTGCCGACATGGTTGATGGGGTGCGCTACATTTCCAGGGAGCCCGCGCTGATCGGGCTGTTCGCACTGATTTCTCTGCCTGCCCTGCTGGTTATGCCGTCTATACAGGGACTATTGCCGGTTTACGCCGCGGAAGTGTTCCAAGTGGACGCGAGGGGTCTAGGGTTGCTGATGTCCTCGGCAGGAGCCGGATCAATCCTGGGCACGTTGATTCTTGCTACCAAGGGGGATTTCAGGTCGAAGAACATGGTGGTGTTGGCCAGCATGTGCGTCATGGCGATGGCGACGGGCATCTTTTCAATCAACGTCTTCTTCCCCACAGCCTACGTTAACCTGATCATCATCAGTGCTGCAATGATGATATCCTTCTCCATAAGCAGCGCGATTATCCATAGCACGATAACGGATGAATACCGAGGGAGAGTTGCCGGCCTTTTCATTTTGCCGTGGGGACTGTTGCCCCTAGGGAGTCTTGCATCCGGGTTCATGGCGGAGCGTCTAGGGGCGCCGCACGCCACGCAGATCACGTCGGGAATAATGATAATTCTCCTCTGTCTTGTCGTTTGGAGGATAAGGACCCTGAGAAAGCCAGCGCCTGTCAGTCAGGACTGAAACGGTGAATATGAACGGGGATGTGTTTAGGGAGTGAATGTGAGACTCGACCCGATCTGTCGTCGACGTAAGTATGCCGGAGGCCCTTTACCTAAAGGGCCTCCGGCATAACCTCATCTAACGTTCCAGGCGGTCTTGAACCCTGAGGGTACGGTCGACGAGGTCGGCAAACTCCGCTACGTCAGAGTCGTTGGCCAGCAGGTCTTGCAGACGGCGAGCCTCGGCGAGAACCTGGGTTAAAGACCCATCTTGGGCCCAGTAACTTTTTCTTAGAATCTCCGCAAACTCAGCCACTACCGCTGCCAGCTGAAAGCGAGTAGAAGCTTCGTCAAACCTGACGAGCAGATCTGACCGTTGGAGAGTCTGGGAGGTCTCAACTATCCGTTCAGAGTCCGAGTCTTCGTACCGGACGTAAACCGTTGCCACGCTCCCGCTAGCGCCATCATGAAGTTTCAGTTCGTAGAGGGCGGTGACGCTGTGGCCGGCGCCAACTTCGCCTGCATCCACCGTGTCGTCCCGAAAGTCTTGGTCGTCCACCCGACGGTTTTCATAGCCCAGAAGCCTGTATCGGCTAACAACTTCGGGATTGAAGTCCACCTGAACCTTGGAGTCCTTGGCGATGGTCTGAAGGGTCCCGGTCAGGTTCTCCACGAAGATTCGCTGAGCTTCGGATATGTCATCCACATAGTGATAGCTGCCGTTACCGTCGTTGGCCAACTGCTCCATCAGTACATCGTTGTAGTTACCCATGCCGAAACCCACCGTGGTGAGAGTCACGCCTCTGTCCACTTGTCCCCGAACTTCACGCAATATAGAGTCCGCCGAAGTGTTGCCGACGTTCCCAACGCCGTCGGATAGCACAATGACGCGGGTAATCCGACCCGGTTCCACCTTATCAACAGCCATGTCGTAAGCCAGCTCGAGCCCCTCTTCAACAAAAGTGGACCCGCCGGACTGGAGACGGTCAATGGCCTCAATGATCCTATTCTTGTCCTCGCCACTGGTGGGCTTCAGAATTACTTGCCCTCGAGAGCCGTAGATTACAATGCCTACTTCGTCCGTTGGCCGAAGTTCGTCCACCAGAAGCCTAAGAGACCTTTTAACCAATCCCAAGCGGTCTTCGCGTGCCATGGACCCGGAGACGTCTATGGTGAAAATGAGGGTTGCATTCTTTCGGTCTTTGGCGGCAATCTCTTTGCCTTGGAGACCGACCCTCATCAACCAGTGTTTCTCTCCTCCGAAGGGAGAAGGGGATCCCTCCATGTGGATGGCAAAGGCACCATCCGAAGGCGGCTCGTAGGCGTAGTCGAAATAGTTGATGAACTCCTCCACCCGGACTGAGTCCGGGTCGGGGAGGTTGCCGTCCATTACGAATCTACGCGTTACGGTGTATGACGCAGTGTCAACGTCCATGGCGAAAGTGGAAAGATGATCATCCTCGGTATCGATGAAGGGGTTGACGCCGTAGTGTCTGAAGAAAGTGAGGTCGTAGGCGGCGTCGTTTACCGTGGCAGACCCGCCGATGGTATTGAAGCCCTCTTGCTCTACCGCTGTGCTCCAAGCTGCAGGAGCCATCGGTGCGGAATCCAAGCCCCATGCCTGCTGAAGAGCTTCGTCTCCTTCGTCGTACCCGCCACACGCTGCCAACGCCAGAAGCACCACTGGCAGTAACGCCGCGAATATGAGAGCCCTATAAAGTTTACCCATCTTAGTGTCCTCCTCATTATATAATAGTGGCCCTTGCACCCCATTAGTTTCGCCTTGCTCTCGTGTACGGGACACTACAAAGGTGTTACATCCGAGGCGAAACATGAATCTACGTGGTATCACTTGCCGACTTTTTCCGAATTACTGACCAAATATGTGACCAGAGCCGGCATCGGCGACGCGGAGCTAGCCCGCCGGATCCGAATCAGCCGCCTAACCCTTATCCGTTGGAAGGAGGGGGTGACCAGTCGTCCTCGCTACCGAGAGGACGTGGTTAGATGCGCCGACGAATTACGGCTTTCGCCGGAGGAGCGTGACGAGCTGCTGACCGCCGCCGGATTTGATCCAGTGGAGCCTGCGGACGTCCCGGCTACCGACGCTGCGGTTGATTCGGCAGAGGTGGTTGCGGAGCCGCCGGTTATTACGCCCCGTCGCTTGCGCAGGACTCTTGCGGTCAGCGGTGCGGCGGCGCTCGTAGTGGTTGCCGCTCTTGGTTGCTTTTTTCTGTTGAGGCAGGAGGGACAACCCAATTTTCCCGTTGCTGCCGATGGAGAGTCGGTTATCCTGATGGCCCCATTCGTCAACTACACCGGCGGGCAGCAGGGGTTCAACATCCAGGGTCGTCTCACTGAGGAGGTTGAACGTGCGATGTCCACGGCCGGCCTAGCTAACGTGCGAATCGTCGAGGGGACTGAGCCGATTTCTACCGAGGCGGATGCTGTCGACGCGGCTCTAGAGTCGGGGGCCGACATGGTTATTTGGGGTGAATATGACAGCGGTCGGGCAATGGCGAATTTCACTGTGCCATCACAACCGCAGGGCCAGGGAGGCTACAATCCGCAGGTGGTGGATATTTCGTTGTCTCCGGCCAATCTTCCCACATCCATCAACGAGGGTCTTACCGGGGAAGTGCGTACAGTGGCGCTCATGGTTCTTGGCCAACTGTACCTGGAACGTGACGAGCACGATCTGGCCAAGACTGCTCTGTCTGAGGCTATGGCGCAACAGCCCGTCAATCCTGACACATTGGCCGGAATCAAGTTCCGCTTAGGCTTGGCGTACATGGGCGGGAAATATGCCGACTTTGACGAGGCGGTATGGCTTTTCACTCAGGTGCTGGCGGTGAGGCCAAGGTCCGTGGACACTCTAAATAATCGGGCTTTGGCTCACCTGGAGCGGGGCCGTGAGGGCGACGTGGCGCTTGCAGTTGATGATTTAACGAGAGCATTGGGCCAAGAACCCCGTAGTGCCGGTACTTACTTGAACAGAGGGGTCGCGTACCTGCGGCATGGTGATAGTCAAAACCTCTCTCGATCTATCGCTGACTTCGAGAGGGCTATTGAGCTGGAGCCCGAATACTCTAGGGCGTACGTCAACCGCGCCAGCGCGTATTTGCAACGGGGCGATGAAAGAGACCTTGAGCGAGCGTTCGACGACATAGACAAGGCGCTGTCCATAGATCCGAAACTTGCAATCGCTTATGTAAACCGCGGCAATGCCTATCTTCAGAGAGGCCAGTCCGGAGACTTGGAGAGGGCGGGCGAAGAGTACGCCAGGGCCATAGAGCTGGAGCCGAAAGGCGCAACTGCCTACTATAATCGGGGCCTGGTGTTAAGTGCGCTGCTTGGCCCGAATGAAGACTGGGCCGATTCCACCAACGACCTGCTTCGCGCCCAAGAGTTGGAGCCTCGAAATTTCGCGTTTAACAACACCTTATGTTGGCAGCTGGGTGTGCAACGGAGACCAGATGAGGCGCTGCCCTACTGTAATGTTGCACTGGAGGAACGTCCTGAGGGTTTGGTATTGGACAGCCTCGGATTAGTCTATGCTGTGATGGGTGAATACGACGAGGCAGTGACAAACTTTGAGTCTTTTCTTGCCTGGGTGGGAACTTCCCAGAAGGATACTTGTCGCAGTCACTATCAACCCAGCCGCGTCACTTGGATAAATGACTTGAAGGCTGGAGTGGACCCGTTCAACGACGAATTGCTTCGAGAGTTGCGGATACGGCCCGCACCTCCGTCTGCGGTGGATATCTGCTAACAATTGAGGTGGCCATATGTATTGGACCACCATCGGCGGTTTCTAGACCTGCCTAGTGGTTCTCGATATTTACTGGCGCTATCTCATCCTGCGTCTCAAACCCGAATAAACGGGAGAAGAAGTAGAGTTCGGCTTCGAGCGCCCTCTTGATGTTGCCCGCCTGCCGGAATCCATGCTGCTCCCCCGGAAATGTCAGATACGCCGTCGGGATTCCCTTCGCCCGTACCGAGTTGAACATGGTCTCTGCTTGGTCAGGTGGCACTATCCTGTCCTCCAGACCCTGCAGAAATATGATCGGACTAGACAACCGCTCGGTGAAATTGATTGGTGACCTCTCCCTGTAGACGGCGGCGTCTTTCGGATAGGGCCCCACCAGTGAATCCAGGTAACGCGACTCAAATTTGTGGGTGTCTCGCGCCAGGGACTCAAGGTCGCTCACTCCGTAGTAGCTAGCCCCTGCGGAAAATATGTCTCGGAAGGTCAGCACTGCCAGCGTGGTGTATCCCCCTGCACTTCCCCCGTCGATGGCTAGCTGCCTCTCATCAACCAAACCTCGCTCAACCAGGTATAGGGCTGCGTTGACACAATCGTCCACGTCCACCACACCCCAGTTTCTCTCCAAACGCCGCCGGTATTCCCTGCCGTACCCGGTGCTCCCTCCATAGTTCACGTCCACGACTGCGAATCCCCGGCTTGTCCAGAACTGGATCTCCAGGTCAAGGGCGTTGGACGTAGCTGCTGTGGGGCCGCCGTGGCTTTTCAACAGTAAGGGAGGTTTGGCACCCTGGGGCGCTGCAAAGTCCTGATTTTGCGGACGATAGAAGAATGCATGGGCTGTCAATCCGCCTTCTGTCGGGAATTCTATTGTTTCCGGTATAGACAGGTACCCCGGATCAACCGGTGTCGTGCTGGAACGCCGCAACACGCAAAGCTGCCCGGACTCAAGATCCAGCCGTAGCAAAGCGTTTGGTTCAGTCGGCCCACCTGCCTCAAAGAGCACCTGATCTGCGCCAATCCGCAGGTCGGACCGGTCCATTGCCGAATAGCCGCCGATTTTCAACGCCGTCCAGCAACCGCTCTCTAAATCGACATCCAACAATTCCCAGACCCCACTGCGGTTGACGGCGCATATGGCCCGGTCCGCCGAGACGAATCCGTAGCAGGTTGCTCCGAATACCCACTGTGGCCGAGCGAATTCCGCCTCCATGGGCAGGATGGACTCGCAAGCCACTTGGTCTGTTCGGCCGTCCCACCGGTATAGGTTCCACCACCCGCTCCGGTCCGACACGAAGTACAGACGACCGTCGGGGCCCCATTCCGGTTGGCAGATGGACTCGTCAATCCCTCCGGCCACTAGCCTTCGTTCGCCGACCTTGCCATCGTCGTCCAGTGCGCCAACCCACAACTCCGTCCCGTCCCAGGGCATGTTCGGGTGATTCCAGCTTAGCCAGCACAACCGAGACTCGTCTGGACTCAGCCGGGGAGAGGAATAGAAATCATTCCCTGAAATCAACACTTCTGGATAGGCTGTGACTCCATCAGAGGTGTCCATCTGGACCGCAACCACCGAGTTGATAGGCTCGCCCTGGCCAGAATGGTTCTCCTGAACGCAGATTAGCCGCGAGTGCGACCAATCAACTTCAAAGTCCGCGTGACGTATGTCCCCATCAGGCGTGATAGGTTCGGGGTTCTGCCCGACGGGCTGTCGATAGACCCGTTGATCGACGAAATTCGTGAAGTAGACCGTGCCTCTGTAGACTGCATAGGCGCCACCGCCATACTCATGAACCCGGGTGCGAACGTTGAACGGAGTCGGAGTGACATCCGATGTGGCCCCATCCTGGGTCCGTCTCACCACTACATGCCGCCCTGCCTCCATTGGACGAATTTCCACCCAGTAGACATCACCGCCGTCCAGAGCAATCTGTCCCAACCCCAGAGAGTCGGCCACGATCGAGTCCGTTGTAATCGGCGAAGCCCAAGAACCGTACGGGCTAATAGTTGGCATTTCAGTCTACTCCTTTGTTGGGGCCATGACTTTGGGAAGGCCAATGTCAATAGCGATTAAGCTTGAAGTTAAGCCTTTGCCCAAGAGGCCTAACTTGACCAACGGGTGAGTGGTTTGGGCAAAGCTGTCCATCACTCTATGATGCCAGCTTTATTGGCGTTTTGGTAAGATTACAGTCATTTCGGTATGTTGACCTAGCGTCGAATCCACCTTGACATTGCCGCCGTGTTCCCTGATCACATCGTAGGCGAGGCTCAATCCCAGCCCGGTATTCCTTATGCTCTCCCTAGTTGTGAAGAAGGGATTGAACATCTTTTCCTTTACCTCTTGTGTCAGGCCAGTACCGTTGTCGCGGACCAGTATCGTGAAGCCGTCTTCCGTGCTGGCCGTAGCGACTTTCAGTTCGGGCTGGTAGTCGCTTGCGCTTTCCCTGGCCTTGTACAACATCGCCTGACAGGCATTGGATACTAAATTCGCTATTACTCTCGCCACATCTTCGGGCACCACGATCACTTCTTCAAGCCTCGAATCCAGTTCCATTATTATCTCTGCGAAGAAGTCTGAGTCATGTACTTGCACGGCCCTGTGAGCTAGATCGGTCTGATAAGCCACCAGTTTGTTTAGATCCACGGTGCGGAACCCACCCGCAGTGCCTCGATCCAGCGTTAGCATGGCCGACACGATCCCATTAGCCCGAATACTATGGTTAACGATCCGTTCCATGTTGTCCGAGAGGTCTTCAACGAGTTCTTCGGCATCTTCTCCAGCGAGCTGGCTGGGCTGTTTCATCATGTCCTTCAGCTCTAGCGCAATTTCTTTTGAGGAGGAGGCAACATTGCGGATGAACTGGAGGGGATTGCGCATCTCGTGGGCTACGCCTGATGAGAGCTCCCCGAGTTCAGCCATCTTCTGCTGGCTGATGATCTGGTCCTGTGAGCGCCGGAGGTCTGTCAACGCCTGTTCCATCTCATCATTCTTATCCCGCGGTTCATCGGAAAGCTGCTGCACCCTATCTAGCTGCAACGCCCTAATGGAACTCTGGCGTAAGGTTTCCAACGCTTCACAGGCCTTGGACACCTCGTCGTTTCCCCATGGCTCAATGCGGTGGTCAAAGTCTCCCATGCCCAGCCGCCGAATCTAAATTTCGATGGCCACGGTCCTGACACCGGTGAAGATGGTGAGGCCACCCATCGCTAGCGCTAAAAACTGGGGTGACCGCTGCCAGGGCCATTAACAATGTTTCGCCTTCCCGGAGAGCGTATACGTTCATGGCCGTGATCAGGCTTAGAATCAAGAACAGCAAAATGACATGTTGCACCGAGTATCGTCGGATACTGAACTTGGACATACCGAGCGGACTGTTCGATTCTGTGGGTTTCTGGTAGGGAGCGGGTCTGCTCGTCATGTTTCCCTCCTGAGCAGGGTTACTGATGTTAGGGTCTATGATAGTCCATTGTTTGCCCTTCGCATCCCGAGTTGTGAAGGTTTGATGCGCCGTACTGCCAGTTAAGAAGCAGGCGGGCGCGCAACTCGATTACCATGGCCTAGCGATGTCACACGAGATTCTAGCTAGTTCCATGTATTCGGTGTCAAGGGTAGCGGGAAATCAGGCCTGTGTAAGAGAGTTGAGGCACAACCCATTGGGTCCACTAAACTGGACAGAATGAGAAATCCTTACCCTAGGGTTCAGATTAGCGCTGTATATGGGGATTATGGGTTGAGGCCCAAGTGAAAATCCATTAGAGGGCGATTGGAGCATGGAGGTGCGAAGCTCGTTATCAACGTTGTTTTACGCATCTACGCTGCAATTTGGTCAAATGCCCATTGCTAGATGTAGTAACAGGAACCAGTTCGATATACGCGGAGTTGGTTTGGGTCGCCAGGGAGAATGATCGCGATACCCGTGACATCGGCGCCATCGACCACGACTGGAGTCCCCTCATTTGTGTACCGCGTGAACCCGGTGGAATCATATGCGCCCACGTAATTGCATTCGCTATTGCCGATAAACAGGTAGTACGACTCGTCTGGCACACGTATGAGGAAGCTTCCGTCGGTCTCGGTATAGTCGTAGTCGTCGATGGGCATACCTCCGTAATTCTCGGTCTGGACGTCATGAGCGTATACAAATACGTCCTCCAGCGGCTCTCCGTTTGGCCCTGTCACAGTGCCTTGAATGGAGTAGTAGGGCTTTGCGTACACTTTACCATCACACGATGGCAATCCGACCGAAGGAAGGTCGGTATTGGGAATCTCCCACAGGGATTCGGGTATGCACCCTGCCAGATTGCGGTTTCCGCCGAGCCCCAACCATTCCAGATTGAAGAGATCCCCTAGCTCATTGGGGATATCTCCACTCAGCCGATTGCGACTTAGGTGGAGAGAGTCCAAGTTTGTGAGATAACCTAACTCTGCTGGGATCTCGCCGGTCAACAGGTTGTTGTCAAGGGACAGGGAATACAGGTCAAACAGATCGCCAAGCTCCCGCGGGATCTCTCCGCTCAAACGGTTCCGACTTAGGTACAAGCCTTGCAATTTTGAGAGGTCTCCCAACTCCCGCGGAATCTCGCCACTCAACTGGTTCCCCCACAGAAACAGGGACGACAGCTTCGAGAGGTTGCCCAGCTCCCGAGGAATCTCCCCGGTCAACTGATTCCTATACAGGGTC
This sequence comes from Dehalococcoidia bacterium, assembly GCA_965238215.1. Lineage (GTDB taxonomy): Bacteria > Chloroflexota > Dehalococcoidia > Lucifugimonadales > JAPULR01. Next base: position 76,159 of record OZ250180.1, read on the forward strand.
AGGGATATCACTTTACGGAGCTTGCCCAGCTCCCCCGGGATCTCCCCACTTAACCGATTCTTATCTAGGTGCATAAATATCACGGATGATAGGTTGCCCAACTCCGGCGGGATTTCTCCACTTAGCTGGTTCTCTGAAAGGAGCAGGTTCCGCAACCTTGTGGGGCTGCCCAGCTCTGACGGGATCTCTCCCCTCAACTGGTTCTGGCCCAGGCGCAGGACTTCTAGTCTCAATAGGCTGCCCAACTTCGGCGGGATCTCTCCCACCAAATGATTATCAGTAAGAGACAAATCTTTTAGGTATGACAAGTTGCCCAATTCCGGCGGGATCTCTCCCCTCAAGCGGTTGCCCTGGAGGGACAACGCAGTAACACGACCCCTTCGGTCGGTGGTAATGCCGTTCCACCTGCTCAACGGAAGATCGGTATCCCAGTTATTGTTGTTGTTCCAATTCGCGCCGTTCGTGGCATTGTAGAACGAAACAAGCACGGCCCTATCATCGGCTGAAGTCGACAAAATCGTGGTCCCGGTGGCCATGTTCGACGCAGGCCCCGTACCGGCAGAATTGATTGCAGAGACTCGGTAGTGGCGCGTGATTTCTGCCTCTAATCCAAGGTGAGAGTAGGTGGCGGCGCTGTCTCCGGTATCGGCCGATAGATCCCTCCACCTCGAACCGTCTTCGGATACTTCAATGCGGTAACCAGTGATGTTCGCGCCGCCATCGTCGGCCGGCACGGTCCACGACAGGTCTATCCACTTTTCCCAGTTGGCAGTGGCGGTCAATTCTGTCGGTTCCACAGGCGCCGTTGCGGGAGCCGTTATCCCGATGGCAGTGATTGACGTCTCTCCCGTACCGGCGGAGTTGATGGCCGAAACCCGGTAGTGGTGCGTGGCTCCACCCCTCAATCCGGAGTGAGAGTGCGTGGTCTCGATCACACCGGTATCGGCAACAAGGTCGCTCCAATCTAAACCGTCTTCGGACACTTCAATGCGGTAGCCCGCGACGTCCGCCCCACCGTCGTCGGATGGCGCCATCCACGATAGGTCGATCCACGTTTCTCCATTCCTTGTGGCGGTCAACTCTCTCGGTTCACCAGGTACGGTCGCGGGAGCGGTAATCCCGGTGGCGACGTCGGACGCTGGACCAGTGCCGGCGGAGTTGATGGCATAAACACGGTAGTGACGTGTGTCCTCCCCTCTCAATCCAGTGTGGGTATATGTAGTAGTCGAAGTCTCAGTGTTGGTTACCAGATCGCTCCAATTTGAGCCGTCGCCGGACACCTCGATGCGGTAGCCTGTAATGTACGCTCCGCCGTCGTCGGCTGGTGTGGACCACGACAGGTCGATCCGCCGTCCCACATCCTGCGAGGCCCTTAGTTCCAATGGCGCATCAGGCACAGTCGGGGGAGCGGTGGCGCCGGTAGCGGCGTTTGATGGAGGCCCTGCGCCGGCGGAGTTGATGGCCGAGACCCGGTAGTGACGGTTGGACCCACCCCTCAATTCGGTGTCGGGGTAGGCGGTGTCGGTAGATCCGGTGTCGGTTTCCAGATCGATCCACGTCGAATTGTCCGAAGACACTTGAATGCGGTAGCCGGTGATGTTCGCACCGCCGTCGTCAGGCGGCGTCGTCCACGATAGGTCGATTCGCCTTTCCAAGCCGGCGGTGGCCGTCAATTCAGTTGGCGCGTCTGGCACGGTGGCGGGCGCCGATATTCCGGTAGCAAAATTCGATGCGGGTCCCGTACCAGCGGAGTTGATGGCAAAGACTCGGTAGTGACGCGTGGTTTCGCCTCTCAATCCGGTGTGGGAGTGTGTGGTAGCTGTAGTCTCTGTGTTAGTCACCAGATTGCTCCAAGTCGAGCCGTTTTCGGACACCTCAATGCGGTAACCAGAAATCTCCGCTCCGCCATCGTCGGACGGGGCGGACCACTTGAGGTCGATCCGTTTTACTGCGTCTTTGGTGGCGGCCAATCCTCTCGACACCCCAGGCACGGTTGCGGGAGCCGTAATCCCGATAGCAACGTTCGATGCCGGACCCGTACCGGCGGAGTTAATGGCCGAAACTCGGTATTGACGCGAGGTATCCACTTCTAATTCAGTTTGTGTATACATTGTGGCAGTGCTTTCGGTGTTGGCAACTACATCGATCCATGTCGAACTGTTCGCCGACACCTCAATGCGGTAGCCAGTGATGTCAGTCCCGCCGTCGTCATACGGGGCTGTCCAGGACAGGTCTATCCGCCTTTCTTCGTCCCTTGTCGCAGTCAACACACTTGGCGCTTCCGGCACCGTTGCCGGAGCAGTAATCCCGGTGGCAATGCTCGACGCCAGACCCGTGCCGGCGGAGTTGATGGCCGAGACCCGGTAGTGACGCTTGGTTTCCACATTCAATCCGGTGTGCGCGCGGGTGGTGTCGGAGGCTCCTGTGTCGGCCGCCAGATCGCTCCAGGCTGTTCGGTCTGCCGACACCTCAATACGGTAGCCAGTGATGTCCGCTCCGCCATCGTCGGACGGCGCGGTCCACGACAGGCTGATCCGCTCGTCACCATCCTTCGTGGCCGTCAGTCCCGACGGCGCCCCAGGGGTCGTTGCCGGTTGGACGGTGGGTATGCTGGTTGGTGCAATTGTAGGAACCGGCGTATGCACGGGCGTTGCCGCTTGCGTGGCACTAGGCGTGGGCGTTTGGGTAACCGCGGGTGCCTGACTATCGCTGCAGGCGTTTAGAGCGGCGACAACGAATAGGACCATTAATAGGGTGGCTAGGCACGTTGGACGAGGAGCGAGTGAGGCTATGGTGGTCTCCTAGCTGCGTAAGCGCGTCAAATGGCATTCCCTGGTGGGTCGCACAATTGTACAAGAAATGTGACTACCTTGAAACATCAGTACAGAGTTATTGACCACCTGAGCTCGAGTTCTCGCCCCACGCACTCTGTTCCTGGTATCCAGGACGCGCCGAGCCCTTGACTCTCTCCACCCACACTGGTTCAGGTAATAACACTAGGTGCCGTAGGCGGCGAATGTCATCACCGTTCCCGCCAGTCTTGACCGCTGAGCCAGGGAAGGAGAAGTGAAATGGGTGCGGACGGTAAATAGGTTCATGGGCCTGCTTACCGTCCGCACCCTAGCAACAACTTTCTCAACCGCGAGTTGACTATTGCACTATGAAGGCAATGATTAGTTAGCCTCTGCTTGGAAGGCTCTGAATTCTTCTATTTTCCGAGGCTTCTAGCTGTAGCGGATGCGGGGGTCCAGGTAGGCGCAGAGGATGTCTACGACGAGGTTGGAGACGATGAAGATGCTGGCCATAAACACCACCACCGCCTGCACCACCTGGGAGTCTCTAGCCTGCACGGCTTCCACCGCCAGCAACCCGGTGCCGGGCCAGGCGAACACCGTTTCCGTCACCACCAAACCGGTGAGCAGGGAGCCGGCCACCAGTCCGAACTGGGTGAGGGGAGCGATGGCGGCGTTGCGCAGACAGTGCTTCCAAAAGACCTTCCATTCCGACAGGCCCTTGATTCGGGCCAACTTCACGTATTCGCTGTCCAGCGCTTCCAACATGGCGGAGCGGGTCAGGCGCATGAGGGCCGCTACGTTGAACCAGCCCAGCGTGATAGCGGGCATTATCATGTGGGCTATGCCCCCTCTGCCCGAGGTGGGCAGCCAGCCAAGGAGGACGGCAAACACCCATATGAGCACAATGCCCAGCCAGAAGCTTGGCAGGGACTGCCCAAGGAGACCGACGATCTTGCCTCCATAGTCGAAGGGCGTATCCTTCTTGATAGCCACAAGGATACCGATTGATATACCAAGGAAGGTGCTTATCGTCAGAGTAAAGGCTGCCAGTTGGAGCGTGGCGGGGAACTTTTCGAAGACTATCTCACGTGCGCCGCCGCCCCATTTCCAAGATTCGCCCCAGTCTCCTTGCAACACGTTCTTCACGTAAATGCCGTACTGGACGACCATGGGTTTGTCCAAGCCCCAGGCCTTTTCTACCCGTTCGAAGTCCGCCGGGGCAGCGTTGAAGTGCAGCACGTTGCCGCTGAGACGGGTGAGGAAGAAAACAAGCATTGAGACGCCGATGAGCGCTAAGATAGATTGGCCAACCCGAAAGATTAGGTATCTCTGCATTTCGTGCACCTCTCTAAAATCTGGAGTGCGGACCCCCATTGAAGAGTCCTGTAAAGGTTGGAATCCTGCGCCAAGAGCGCGATAGACGAGATAGTAGAATAAATGATTAGTCCATCAAAACTGGGATATTTCTTGCCCTATCATATATGTACTGCAAGACTTCTTCTCTGTCAAATGGTGAGTGAATGTAATCAATCGGAAAACGGGACCGCACCAGTAGACGTTGCTTATGGATATGAGACAAATTGGACGAGGAGCGTACGTGTGGGCATGCCTGGCCTCCGGAAGACCTATTATGTTAGGCTTGGAACCGTCATTGATCTCCAAGCCGCGCCAGTTTAGCGGCGGCATCCCATCATCTAATCTCCCTGTGCCGGATACAGGCTCAGCGGATGCCTGTTCCCACGGCTGGTGATCATTGCGGTCAACGTCAAAAATTGCGTGTAAGCGTAGTACGTGATCCAGCCCGTAATTAAATTGGAATCGGGAGGCGGGTCAATTCTCCCTTTGAGGTAGAAAGCTAAGATGGGTGTGAAAACCTATAATCACACTCTCTCTGAGGGCGATTCATCCAAGAGAATCGGGCGTTTAAGGTCCCGATTCTCCACGTCGCTCCCAAAGCAGCAGAGGAGGCACAACGTCATGCCAATAATGACCGGAAAACAGGCCCTAATGGAGATGCTGCGGGCCGAAGGAGTGCGTTACGTCTTTGGCAACCCCGGAACCAGCGAAAGCGCGATTATGTCTTCGCTGCCCGACTACCAGGACATCAAATATGTGCTGGTGACCCAGGAAGGGGTAGCGATGGGCATGGCCGATGGCTACAGCTCTGCGACGGGAGGTCCCTCTCTGGTCAACCTGCACATCGAGACCGGCCTCGCCAACGGCATAAGCCTGCTGCAACATGCAATGGACGGCGGTGTTCCCCTGGTGCTGACCGCCGGTAACAAAGACATCCGCAAGCTCACCGAGGGACGCTCCGATTTGGTAGAGATGGTGCGCCAGTTTACCAAGTGGAGTGGTGAAGTCACCCACCCGGAGCAAATGCCGGGGATGCTGCGCCGGGCATTCAACGAGGCCAAGACCCCACCCACCGGCCCCACCTTTGTAGACTTTGCCGCCAATGCCCTGGAGGACACCGCAGAGATGGAGATCATTCCCTCATCCACCGGGTACTTTCAGTTAAGCCCAGACCCGGCGGCAATACAGGCAGCTGCCGACCTGTTATCCCGGTCCGCACGCCCCATAATGGTGGTGGGCGACCGGTTGGCCCAGTCCCAGGGCGTGGCCGCCGCTGTCCAGCTGGCGGAGTTGCTGGGCGCCCAGGTCTACACCACGTCCTATGCACGGATGAACTTTCCGTCGGGACACCCTCAATTTCTGGGCCGGATCAACCCGACGCTACCTGCCTCGCGGGAGATGTTGTCCTCCGGAGACGTAGTCCTAGCGGTGGGCACCAACGTTTTCTCCGGTTTCTTCTACTTTTCCGGACGAAGCTTGGCCGCATCTACCAAACTGATCCACGTGGACTCGGCCCAACGGGAGGTAGGCAAGTCCGAGCCCACCGACGTTGGCATAATCGCCGACCCCAGGACTGCCCTCCAGTGCTTGATCGATGCAGTCAGCGATGATATGTCGGGGTTGCAGCGCGAGGCGGCCCGTCTGCAGGCCACGGTTGTATCCGAGCAAAAATCGGCCAATCAGGCTGCTTGGAATGCTCGGCTGAAGCGACGCTGGCAGCAGAAGCCCATGTCTCCAGAACGAATGATGACCGAGTTGGCGCGGGCGCTGCCAGCCGATGCCATCGTCGTAGACGACTCCATCAGTTCTAAGGACGCTCTTCACGGGGCGGTGGAGTTCAACGAGGCTGACAGTATCTACGGGGAGCGGATCGGGGCCATTGGATGGGGAATGGGTGGCGCGATGGGCGTGAAATTAGCCCACCCTAACCGACCTGTCATTGCCGTGGTCGGGGACGGTAGCGCGATGATGACGGTGCAGGCCCTGTGGACGGCGGCCAACGAGAACATCCCGGTGGTCTACCTGATTTGCAACAATCGCTCATACCGCATACTAAAGATCAATATGGACGTTTACAAAACGCAGGTGCTGGAAGAAGCACGGCCTGAAGAATACATGGGCATGGACTTTCCCTTGCCTTTGAACATTGCGGGGATAGCCAATGCCATCGGTGTCTACGGACGTACTATAGAAGACCCGGAGGAGCTGGCGCCGGCCATGCGGCAAGCGGTGGAGTCGGGCCGCCCAGTGGTATTGGACGTGGTAATCGACGGCATCCTATAGCTGAACCGCAACGTTGGTCATTCGTCGGCTTCCTAGGAATCTGAGGATGGCGGGCACGATAATGGCTACGGAAACCCGTCACGTGGGAACCCGGTAGGACAGGTCTCGCAAAAGCTACAGTTCTCCAAGCAGCCGGTCTACCAGCCTCTTCAGTGGCCCTTCCGTCTTCGTCGGGCCGACGACCTTTGAGATCGACGACAACTCCAGGATAGAGTCTTCCTCATTGGCGGCAGCCTCCACCGCCGCCAAGGCTTCCTGCCACGGCTGGGCATCATTAGGGTCGAGGTCGAGGGGGGAAAAGCCAGCGGGCAGCGGCAGAGTGAACATTGATTCACTTTCGGCTCCTACCAGTAGGACCAGGGTGGGATAGGAGTCATCCTCTAAGCCAAATTCCCGCAACAGACGGCGTGCGGTGGAGGACAGGCCGTGTTGTCCGAAGATGGCAAGGTGCCGAAAGCCGGCGTTGAGAGACTCGAAGCTGCTGCGAAAGCTACGGAATACGTCGTGGGCCAGACGGTCCTTTGAGGATACTAGGAACATCGCGTGTACCGGGAAATGCCTGTTGGGTTCCTGGGATAGGGCGTTAGCCCAACGTGTCAACTTATCTCGGTCGTGGTTTTCGGCATAGATGTTGCTCATGATAATTTCACCAAATTCTTGGGGCCAACGATGGAGCTACTTGCCCAACCTGCAATAGAAAGTTCTCTCGTCTCGAGCTCTTCATCATCCATAGGCTTGTGTTCGTATTGCTTGCCTCACGATGACTCCAAAATCCCATAAGAAGTCATCGCTCAAAGATACAAGAGAATATAAATCATCGTTACAACCACGTCGCCTGTTTCCCTAAAGTCCATTGTGACAAAGCCATGCTCCCCAAGGATTTACGCAAGAAAGTCCGATTCTGCTTAAACGCCCTTGATACACGCCTAGGGGGTATCCAACATCAGGCGCCGTCACTGTGCAAACACTACCATAGTTATCACTACCGCTCACGTGCCATAAAGCGTGTCCTATTATCACCTGAAGAATCGACTTGACTTTGGGCACTTTCGGAAACCTTGCGTAGAGTGGAGTTCGCGGAATCGGTTTCATAGACTTGCGACAATATATCGACTAAAATTCAGAGCAGGTAAATTGAGGAGCGACAACTTTGGAAGATAAGGATTTGAAGGATTCCAACTACATAATGGGTTACAGCGGCGAATTTCAACAGCTTCTACGCCGCCGCAGCGCTGAGACCAACGCGGCCCACCTGCTGCCCCATCTAAAGCCAGGTCTTCGCCTCTTGGACTTCGGTTGTCGGCCCGGGTCGATTACTGTTGGGCTGGCTAATGCCGTTAATCCAGGCGAGGTCCATGGCATCGACATGGAAGAGTCTCAGATTAACGTCGCCAGAACCGTCGCCAAGGCAGGCGGACATGAAAACGTATTTTTCCACGTTGGTGACGTGACCGCCCTACCTTTTAAGGACAACTTCTTCGACGTGGCCCACTGCCATGCCGTTCTAATGCACGTTCCTGATACTACGGCTACTTTGGCCGAAGTAAAACGGGTCCTGAAATCCGGCGGAATAATCGCCAGCCGAGAGATGTTCATATCCTGCTCCTTCTTGTCACCTCAAGACGGCGGAGTGGACGACGCGTGGGCGGTCTTCGCAGATCTGCTGACCGCTAACGGCGGGCGCCCTGAAATGGGTACGGAGTTGAAAGACACCTTTCTTCAAGCAGGGTTTCGAGGCGTCCGCGCCGGGGCTTCCTTTGACTTCTTCGGTACGAAGGAAGACGTTGAGTTTATTCACGGATTTATCAGCGACTGATTCTATACTCCCGATGTTATGGCAGCAGCTATCAAGTTGGGTCTTGCCACGCAAGAGCAGTTCGGCAGATGGCGCAAAGAGCTAGACCTCTGGAGGGATCATCCCGGCGCTTGTGGCGGCTTCGCCTTCGGCCACGCAATCGCCTCCAAGCCCGGCTAGACCTGTATTGGTACTGGGTTGCCCGTATCCTCTCCTTGACATGGGCTAGCCTAACTGGCGGACCACCGCTCCGAAGGGAATCAACTGGGTTAAACTAGTCCTACCTTCCGGATCCACCTCACCCCTTAGCCTGCCAGGCCTGCAGCCCCAACTTGACGTCCGTTCCGGCCATCGCGAGAAGTTCAGCGGATGTAAGGGCCTGGGCGTCAGTCGATTCCTGAAGACCGGAGGCGGATTACCATCCCCTGGTAATTATGCCGTATACGAGGCCGATCAAGGCCAGAACCATCAAACAGGCTATCGCCAGAAGGATTATCAGCCAGAGGGGCACCGAAGCAATAGCCAAAGCCAAAGCTACCAGACCGGCTATTATCAGAATGTTAACTATCCAGAGGGGCATAGAAGCAATGGCCAACAAACCGACCATTATGAGTAGGATAATAAGCCAGAGTGGAAGTCTACTCCGGGAGTCGTCTTCGGCTGCGGTTGTTGTGGGTTCCGGTGCAGGCGTAGCTGTCGTCCTTGGGGATACAGGCGCCTTCTGCACGGGGACCACGGTAGGTTGGCGCGTGGCAGGAGATGAAGGCGCCTGGGAATCCTGAGAGGCCGGCTGCGTTGGCTGCGCCGAGGGCGTGGGACGTGATATCGAGGTCCTGATGGGAACGGGCGCAGCAGTCGGTGTTGGCGTCGCTGGAGTCGGAGCTGCCGTGGGTGTTGGCGCCGCTGGAGCCGGAGCCATCACGGTAGGCGCCGGCGTGGAGGCTGGAATCCTGCGCAAGGATACGGCGGGAATGGGTTTTCGCGTGAGACCCTCGGTGGTGCTTGGTGGCTCCTCAAGCGCCGATGATGCAGCCGGGTCGAGTATGGGTTGAAGCACAAGGGCGTAAGAGGGGTCTGAATATCGGGTGACAATTGGTCTTATGATCGCATCATAATCCCGATCGGGGTCTAGGGATCGCACGATGGGAGGAGCTATGACAGTCACGATGACGTAGCTAGTGGCAGACAGGCCTCCGGCGTCGCTGCCGGACAGTTCAAACGACAGGGAACCTTCCCCAACCGGTGAGACTGAAAGCGAATTGCCATCCAAGGTTGCTGACACCACGGTGGAGTCAGCCGGGCCATCGAGAGAATAGATTAACGAGTCGCCGTCCGGGTCGGTGAAGAACTCGTCAACTTGCACAACCGCCGGGCTGTCTCCAACAGTGAACTCAAACCCAGGTATTTCGGAGCTCACGGGAGCTTCATTCACGTTGGACACTGTAACGGCTACGTCGAGTTCGGAAGACACCTGCGGGTTACCATCGTCCAGGGCGGTGACCGTCAACGAGTGGACGTTGCTCGCTGCCGCACTACTGGGTGTCTCAAAATCAAAGGCGCTCTCCAGCGAAAGGTTTCCTTCCTCATCTATCTGGAAGTTGGCGGCATTGAGCCCTCCTACGGACCAGGTGATGGCATTGTTTTCAGGGTCCTCCACCTGGTATTGAGCCAGAAGACCAGTTTCGCCCTCTGGGATTGTAAGCTCGGTATCGCCGCTGATGGCGCCGAGCTCATTCTGGTTAGTAACGCGAATGCTCACGTCCTCCGAATCGTCTTGGCTGGGAGAGCCGTCGTCGGATACCCTTACTCTGATCTCGTATTGATTGTCTCCGTCGCGGTCAGCAGGACTTTCGAAGTCTGGAGGAGTTTTGAAGCTCAGCACACCGTCATCGGATATCTTGAATGTCTTGCTGTCCAGACCGTCCACGTGCCATGAGAGATCATCATCGTCGGGGTCGCTACCATGAAACGTGGCGACCGGCCCCGTTCCGTTCTCCTTATACCGCAGACTATCGTCGTCGACGTCCAGTCTAGGGCGTTGATTGGACCTGGGGCGGATCCCTCCGCTGCTGCTACCGCCACCACCGCTCTTGGTCGATACTGTGGTCGGTGTCGGGCGCCTCTCAGGCTCGATTGTTTCCGGTTCAGATGCGGGAATGCTTGTAGTGAAATCACTGAATCCGCTGATGTTGACGACTTTAATGGTGCCGCGGCTGCCATCAGTCTCAAAGGTGTAACATTCGGACGTTCCGACTGGGTCCGGGCACTTCGGTATCTCAGACCAAGACCCGGCTGTCCCGTCGCCCTTGTACAGGGAGAATGTATCGGCAGTGATGGCGGTCTGCACCGCGGTGGCCTGGGTTTGGTTCAAGGTCAGGACCATTTTGGCGTCCACGTCCAAGGCCTCGTCAATGGGATTCGCTGCCAGGTCAAAAAGGTCCACGGAGAGACAGAGATACTCATTGTTGGTAGGGGCCTCCGAGCTGCAGTCATCGCTCTCCGGATCAATTCTCGCCTGGAAGTATTCGGTCCTGGACCCGCTGGGGAAAGTGACAGTCAGTCTGTCTGCGGTGACCGGAGTCTCTTCGTTGGGATCAACTATCCCCGACATCTCTGTGTTTGTGCGTAGGTCCGGCTTTGTGTAGACGACTACTGTGAAATTCGTGTGTGCCGAACCGCCACCGTCGGAAGCCGTGACGGTTACGGTTGTCACGCCGGGTGAGACGGCAGTAATCGTCACGGTGCTCCCGGATACAGAGGTGGTGGCCTTGGTGGAGTCCGTAGGACTTGCAACGTAGGTCAGAGTATCGTCGTCGGGGTCTGTGAAATAGCTGCTGAGGTCTACGGTGCCGGAGCCGTTAGTTGGCACGTCTTGCCTTGGAATGGATAAATTTCTTGTCTGCGGCGGAGAGTTATTCTGAGGCAGATCGTTGCCATCCAGCGGTATTGGATGCCACAATCCCAAAGTGTGCCTGTAGCATATCAGGAGGACAGCCCCGACTTCGCTTGTCGTGTATTTAATCTGGAAGACGTTTTTACCTTCCAAAACAGTTACTTCCCCATGATTAGCATAGTTGAAGCTGTTTGAGCCGTTATCATCTATAGAGATGTGGGAAACGCCACCCCCGTCCTTTACCACCAGATCATCATGTTCGCTCTCCGCCCACAACAGGTATCTACCCGGCGGACCATCGTTAACATCTTCTATATAATGAGTGTAACTGCCGCCATCGCAATAGGCTTGGTCATGCGCCTGAGACACACTGGTTGCGAGCGCGAGCATAACGGCAGTTGCCGCTATGACCAAGAATAGCCACACGACGCCTCGCCATAGGCCCTTATAAATACTGGAACTGACGGTTCCGCCAACGAAAGCAATTATCGCCGGGTTCAGTCGAGTTTTCGAGAAATACTGCGACACTTTTTATCACCAGATGATGGAAGGAGTATCTGGGTTGAATTGAGTTTCTCTTGTTTCCAAATGGAATTTTTGGATTCCCTAATAATCTTAGAGTGTCGCTCTTAAACCCTTCTAGTAATTTAGCGTCCTGCTTTTGCGTATTTTCTAGTAAAATAGGCCAATATCTTCCAGAAATCTCTCATTTGAGTGGATGGGTAAGGCAACGGCAAGGCAGATCGGTGTGGTAGAAGGCAAGTTGGCACGTTAGTCAAGATGTCCAGGCATGATCGAATGCCCAGAAAGGGCGGTCAGGAGGGGCCGGTAGAGAGCGTGGGTCGGGTGTCGTTTGAAGTTTGTTGGGGGAGCCGATAGGGCGACGGGCTTAGGCAGAGCAGGCAGGCAACGGCCCGTTACCCTATCCGTTCACCTGCAGCATGAAAACGTGTCTGGAGAGCCGGTCCGATCGTGTGCCGGTGAGCTACTCTGAGCCGGACACAAACGTCTCTGGCGAAAGAAACTTGGCGAGTGCGTTCCTGCCAGACTTCTCGTCGGGTTGGTCAATGGACTTCCGCCATTGACCACAGGGCAATCAGGCGAACGTAAGAATTCTCGCTGGATTGTAGATCATCACCTGACGAATGTGTTCTTCGGGAATACCGCGGTCACGCATCCTCGGCACGATGTTTTCAATCAGGTGGCCGTAGCCGTACCCGCCATAGGTGAAGGTACGTGCTTTGGAGAACACGTCCTGGGCAAGAACTATCTTCTCGAGGTGGCCATGCTCTTTGAGCAGCTGCACGTAGTCGAGCCTTTGCCCGTCGTGGATCATGTCGTGGGGGCCCAGGGAGTAGTAGGACGATTCCCAGCCGGAGAGGTCGTACTCCAGCATCGAACTCCGGTCGGCGAATTCCAACAGGGTGGCAGAGTCGAGAATCGTCCGATCCAGGTGCCCCATGATGACCCGGCTGCTATCTGCGCCTGCCTCTTTGAGGATATCCAGTATCTCGAAAGGAGCGCGCGGATTGCGACCGGGATGAATGAGTATTCCGGCGCCGGTCTTTTGCTGTGCCCGGGCGCCCGCCCGAAGCACCTTCCGCTCGTTCCGGGTTAGCGGCCAAGAGCAGCCCAGCTCTCCGATTATACCGGCCCGAACTTCCGTACCGCCGACTCCAACAGTCAACTCGTTAATCATCTGTGATGCAAGCTGTTCCTCTGAACGGTCGTCCATGTCGGAAGGGTGCACCATGTCTACGTAGTACCCCGCGCCCATTACTATGTTAACTCCCGTCGCCTGGGCAACATTTACAAGAGCCACGGGGTCCCTGCCTATGCCGATCGTGGTAGCGTCAACGATCGTCCCTCCCCCGGCCGCCTTGAACAGGCCGATCTCGTATATCGCCATTTTTCGTCGAGCAGCTCAAGATTGTCCTTGTTACGGAAGGGGTCGTACCGCACCCAACCAAGGTTTCCCAGCGCCACCTTCTCCTCGCACCGATTCTTGGAGCCAGCCTCCGACGTAGGTGCGTACATGCACACGAAATCTATAAGGACGTGCTCGTGGGTGGAGGTCATCCCCAGCGTGGAAGGATCCACTGTGCCAAGGATGGTCTGAACCTTGCCGGAAAGTTGTGAGTTTGCCAGAGGTTCACCTCGACGTGTTTGATCCATAGAGATTGAGGAGCAGCCTAGAACTAGAGGCCAGGTGACCACTTATAGATTTTAGCCAGCGTCCCACCCATTAAAGCAGCGCGCTCGGAATCCGAGAGGCTGTTGGTTACCCGGAAGGCCTCTACGCCCTGCTCATAGGTGAGCACTCGGACGGCGCGGGTCCAGTCGGTCCCCCACAGGCATCGCTCCAGCCCATAGGCATCGAACACCCGGCTAAGAGGCTCCCAAATGTCGGGGTATGGGAACGGTTTGTGGGACAGGGTGCAGGCACCGGAAATCTTAATGGCCACGTTTTCCAGTTCCGCCGCGGCCAGCACGTCGGGCAGGTCCTTGAAGGGTTGCGGTGGCGGCGGCGGAACGAAGGGCTGGGCTAGCCCCACATGATCAATGATCACCTGCGTGTCGGGATTGCGGCGGGCCAGTTCGACCAGCACGGGCAGCTTGCCCGAAGCCATGACGTTGACCGGGATTCCCGCCCGTCCGCTGGCAGCTAGTATGGCGTTGAGGCCGGGATGGTCTGCCTCGTAGTCGTAGGCCGTAAGCATAATGCGGGCCCCAACTACTCCAGGCGTCGCCGCCCATTCGGCCATGTCGTCAGCGATTGACTTGGATGTCGGGTCGAAGGGGCGCACCAGACCAAACTTGCCTGGATATTTTGCGTACACCTGTAGGGCGTAGCTGGCGTCGTACTGGTACATCGCGAAGGGCGATATGAGGATTGCGCCGTCCACGCCGACGGAGTCCATGGCCGCCACCATATCGTCGCCGGTCACCTCCTCAGGCCCTTCCAAGTGTCCATGCCAGGGACGTTCGGGACGGTTACGCTCGTAGCAGTGTACCTGACTGTCGATTATGAGAGTCGGTGTCGACATGGTCCGCCTCCTTCATAGCTGTAGGATTGCCGCGAGAAGTCCTATCTCGCAGCTGCTCCAATGTGTTGCTTGGTAAAGGGCATTCTACAACGGAATAGGCTTGAGGGTGCAAACCATCGCTACTATTGGCGAAATGTGCCGACTGAGATGATTCCTTTTGTACGGCGGCGCTCTAAATCGCTTGGCGTGCCTCCCTGTTAGTTCTCACGCTAACATCACACTGCCCTTGGATGAATATAGGTCCTATAGGGTCTCCTCCGCTGGGCAGTGCCGGTATTGTCGTTTGAATTATAATTCCCCCATGCCTGCGTTAGCCCTAACACTGATTCTACTATCCTCCCTGTGTCACGCTGTGTGGAACCTTCTGCTGAAACGTTCCGGCAACCAAGAGGTATTCGTCTGGATGCTTCTGGTCGTCGGAAGTGTCATGCTGTTACCCCTGGGTGTCATACTGTTTTGGCTTTATCCCACATCGTGGCCAGGATACTGGCTGGTCCTAGCTTCCGCTGGGACGCACGCCTTCTATTTCATCCTGTTGGGGCGGGCTTATTCCAAGGGCGACCTGTCGCTGGTCTATCCTATCGCCCGGGGTGTCGGGCCCATGCTGGTTCCTGTGCTGGCAGTATTGATTTTGGGTGAGAGTGTGAGCCTGCCTGCCGTATTTGGCATCGCCCTCATCGTTGCCGGCATTTTCCTGGTTTCGTGGTGGGGTCGTTTCCGGCAAATCCTAACCGAGCCGACATTTCTGCTTCGAGACGCTGGCGTCCGCTACGCTGTCCTCACCGGGCTGACCATCACGCTTTATGCTCTGGTGGACAAACGAGGAGTGGAATACATCCAGCCCTTCCTATACATGTATCTGCTCACCGCGGGTTCGGCCATTGGTATTGCCCCGTACATACTGTTCAAGTGCGGACTAGCTGACGTGCGACGGGAGTGGAAAAAGAATTCTTGGTCCATATTGGCAGCGAGCCTACTGGTTTTTCTTGCCTACGGGATGGTGCTCACCGCCTTTACCTTGTCCCAAGTGAGTTATGTTGCTCCAGCACGCGAAGTTGGTATAGTGATTGGCGTCTTGATAGGCGTGTTTCTCCTGAAAGAGCGATTTGGCCGGGGCCGACTACTGGGGTCCTCTTTCATCGTCCTTGGGCTAGCCTTGATCGCCTCGTCCCCTTAAGGCTACGGGCGCACGTGGGCCTATGCGGAACTGCGGAAGCAGCAGCTTGAATATTCTTGGGGGCGGTTCAAATTCGTATGGGACGTGCAGCCTGGCGGGCATGTCATCATTACAAGATCCACAGACGCCGCCGGCAATAGGCATCCGACGAGGCGCTCTCCAACGAAAAGGGTTACTTTTTCAACCAGCCACTGCCCCATGCCATACGCGTAGTATAGACGAAATAGAGAAATTTCTCGTAATGCAATTGGTAAGGCAAAATCGGAGATGGGAGGAATAAACAATGAACGTTCAACGCGTGCACCAAAGCCCTCGAAATAGACGTGGTGGGCAGGTCTCATACCTACTTCTGGCTCCCGGTCAGTTCGGGGCAGAAAACATGTCTATCACATGGGTGGAGGGCGAACCGGGAAGCGAGCAACCAAACCACTCACACCTAAATAACGAGCAGGTATATGTGATTGTCCATGGAAGGGGCGAGATGACCGTAGGTGACGAGACTAGGGAAGTGGGGCCGGGAACTGCGATACTGGTCCTACCCAAAACAGGGCACTCCATTCGCAATATCGGCGAAGAACGGCTCGTTTACGTCTCAGCGACCTCGCCGCCCTTTGAGATGCCGCCCGCAGATAGCCAATTTGCATACCTGCCTACCTGATGAACCGCGAGGCTGACATTTCAGCTGTCCCTGCTCCAAGGGAGCGTGGCCGCTGTGCAAGAATCGCCGATTAAATGTCGGAGACCTTCTTCACTTGGTTGCTTCCCGTTATGCCCCCGTCTTGCATGGTAAGAATGCGACCGCACGTTTTGCTGACTCTTGTATCGTGGGTCACCAGCACAATCGTCTGCCCAAGTTCTTGGTTGCACCGGCGCAGGAGCTCCATAACCTGTTCCGTGTTCTCCGAATCCAGGTTGCCCGTGGGTTCGTCCGCCAGAAGCAGCGCGGGTTTCGTGACAAGGGCCCGAGCAATGGCAACGCGCTGCGGCCTCCGTAGCAGCCGATTTGTGCCAGCTGGCGTATTCGGCAGGGAGTGCAACGTTCTCCAGCGCTGTCAGGGTGGACAACAAGTTGAACGCCTGGAATACGAAACCCATCCGCTTTGCTCGAATGTGTGTACGCTCTGTGTCCGTGAGCGACGCAACATCGATCCCATCGATCAACAGACTTGGCGGAGGATTTGTTCCTCCATCCGGCGAATGAAGCAGACCCAGAATATGCATCAACGTGCTTTTGCCGCAACCTGAAGGACCCATTATCCCCACCATCCCGCCGGCCTCCACGGACATGTCGACGCCGCGTAGGGCGCGCACGATGTTGTGGCGGCTTAATCGGTAGGTCTTATGCAGATTGCTCGCTTCCAAGAAAGCCATGTGCCGTTCCTAGCCTAGCCTTAACGCTTCTACAGGGTCCAGACGAGCCGCGCTCCATGCAGGAGTACGCCGGCAAGGGCTCCCAGCACCGTAGAGAAGGAAATGCCCAGCACCCCAATCCACGGTGTCAAACGGAAAAGTACGGTCCCGGTTGATTGACCAGCGTCGTTTGAGAAATAAACGACAAGCGCTGCCAGGCCCAGTCCGATCAACCCACCCACAAATCCCATGAGTCCTGCCTCCCAGACCAATTCTCGCATTATCATTCCCTGTGTCGCGCCGATTGCCCGCTTTATGCCGATTTCTCGCCTACGCTCCGCGACGCTTATCGTCATTGTGTTGATCACAGAAAGACCGCCAACCACGATGCTTATCAGTGCCACACTTAGGATGATGGCATTGAAAATGGCGATGGTGGAACCAAACTGTTCGTCGAAGTCATCGCCAGAAACCGCTCTCAACTGCGGAAAGCTCGTTTCAATTGCCTGAATCAGGGAGGCTTTGTCGGCCCCTGCCTCCGGGTAGACAATGACCATTGACGTCAGTTCCAGCGTACCCTCTTCCAGTCCTTCCGGTACTAAATGGGTGCTTTCCAGCAACTCCTGTCCAGCAGCCCACGGGATAACGGCGGTAGTGTCAAAGAAAGTTAGAGAGGGCTCTAGCACACCAATTACTTCGAAGGCGAGCCCCGTATGTCAAAGGTGTGACTTGGGCGAATGTTAAACTTCCTGGCCAAATCGGCCCCCAGAACCACAACATGCTGTCCTTAATCCGCCAACGTGGTCTCGCGCCCTTGGGCAATTCCCGGTCTAAATGTCTCGTATCCCTGGTCAAACCCCGCTGTGAAGGCCACCACAAAATCCGGGGAGTTAAAGCCCGTACCGTTACCGTCAGGGTCAAGGAGAAACTGAACCCGGGGCGCTGCAACTGCCACACCGGGAATTTGGGCAACCTGGTCAACGACGCCTATGGGAATGGGAGTTAGTCCAAACGCAAATGCCGGGTTTGTCGCGTCGCTGACTACGATCTTGTTGTCGAAATAGGTGGACCCGCCCTCTACTATAGCCGTCAGCTTGTTGGCCATGGCGCTCATGACCATAAGCGCCCAAATTCCTACCGTAATGCCGAGGATAGTCAGAGCGGTGCGAAGCTTCCGACGTGCCAGATTGCGGAACAAAGGCTATTCACTCCTTAGTTGAAGGAATGGAAGGAAGCTCCTGCGATTATTGTCGGCAATGGTTCAGTGCAAACCCCATGGATAAAACCCTCTAAATATAGTATAGCACCACGTCTAGATGACAGGGCATCTGCCATTGGTGACTGGAATAGTCCCAAGGGAATCCTAAATGACTTGCCCCCAAGTGACACTGCCGCAACTGCAATCACCCTGGCCCCACCCTGCAAGCACAATCCCAACGGGCACAATAGCTCAAGACAGCGGACATGTTTCGAGATCCTGAAAGACGAGACTGAGCAGCGGGAAGAGGCGCTTTTCTCCATCAAGGAATTGGTCCATCGGTAAGAGCAAGAAAACCTAAATGCTGCAGACTGATCGGGAAATGGGGGGAGGATTCCTACCGCTGAGCTTCTTTGCAAGAACCTGGGTATAGTTCAGTCCCAGTTGTTGAGCCACAGTTGTAAGTCGTAAACGAACTCACGTATCAACCAGTGCATAAGTCAGCCAGGAGGTGGGACGATGGACGTGACCTAGATGACAGACTTAAGTAGACCCGTTATCCGTATTGCCCCCGGCAACGGCCAGGGCCGAATCAACATCTGAATGAATAGTGATAACCCTATCAAATCCCAACAGTTCGAATACCTGGTTTATGTAGGGTCTGAGATTGCAGATGGAGAGGACGCGATCACTCTTTTTGAGCTTTCTCCAGAGACGAAGGAACACCCGCAGCCCGGCGGAGCTTAGATAAGTGACCTCCGAGGCCTCTATTACGACATGGGAGTTCGTATCGGCTATGGTAAGCATGGCATTCGTCTCGAATAAAGCGGCGCTTTGTGTGTTGATGTGCCCTCGGTCTCTCAGCAAGAGCACAGGGCCTCTTGACTCGACGACATCTGTCATCGCCGTATAAGAATGTTAGTGTAATACCATGTCTCTGTCTCATTAGGTCATGTCAAAAAGCTCTTGAACGCAACACCCCGCAAGTCATTTACAGGCCTAATCCTTCAATGATGTTAGTGTCCCGTCGTTAGAGCAATGACAGGGTGACCTAATATCGGTTAAGCCCAGTTCCCTGAAATGGTGTGCCGGTTTGGCATTCGGAGTCGACGGTCGTAATCTTCTATACTTGGTGGGGACTCGCCTAGAGGGGTTGATATTGGGATACATACACAGGAATGAATGGTTCTTCTATGGACTTCTTGTCGTTGCGGCAGTGGTGGCATCCCTACCGTTGTACTCCTATAGATGGCATACGTTGTTACACATTGCAGGGGCGGTGGTTTTTCTCGGAAATATCATTGTCACGGGGGCATGGATGCTGATGGCAGAGCGGACTCGAAGCATCAACGCAATCCACTTCTCCGCCAAGGCTGTCATCCGTGCGGACTTTTTGTTCACCCTGCCCGGTGTGCTGTTGGTACTGATAAATGGATTTATCATGGTATTTTCCGGATGGGGTGGGTGGAGTGCTTTTCACCCAATCACCTGGATAACGGTTGCTCTAGCGCTGTTCACACTTTCAGGAAAATATGGGTGGGGGTACTCATTCCGGTACAACATCAAATGGTAGTGCTTTCAGATCCATCGGCCTATCCGGACGCACTACCCAAGCGGTTCTATTCATCGCTTCGCAGCTGGTACATTTGGGGAGGAGTTGCAATTGTGCTGCCGCTTATCTCCCTGTATCTGATGGTCAACAAGCCCGTCTTTGGCTAGGGTCTAAGTAGGCTAAGCGCAGGCTGAAATGGTACTCGCTCTCTTTTCCCGTGGGTGGAGCCAAATGGCGAAACTCAACCCAACGGCAAATTAAGGGCTCGCTGTAAGTTGTAGAGGTACTCGTGAAAGGCACATCGTCCTTCTTCAGTAGCCTGTACCCACGTTCGCGGCTTGGCGTCCAAGAACTCCTTGTCGATGCTTACGTATCCGGCCTGGTCAAGCTTACGTAGATGAACTGTGAGATTGCCGCCGGTGAGATTAAGTGTCTTCTGAATGAAGCCGTAAGCCACCCGATCTGCTTCTGATTGAGACAGCAACAACGTCATGATGCGCAGCCTGGTGGACTGATGGATGATTTCGTTCAGAACTATTGGCTCGTCACTCATGACTGACCACTTTTTCGAATCCAAACCCAAGCCACGGCAACCACCATCAGCATGAGTGTCGCCGATACCACCAGGAATGCATCTCCGGCGAGCAGGGATGGAATGTAGTACGCAGCAGCTAAGCCCACCCCTACAAGGGAAATCGCGGGATGATGCATTATACCGAAGAGTATGTATCCCAAAGCAACGATCCCTATGGCAACGCCGGGGATGGCAGAAGCGGCGGGCCAGTCCGATGTCCACATTCCAGAGGCGGCCGGAATGACGAATGCGGCCGTGACCACAGTCATCCAGAAAAAGAATACGCGCAGCCCAACGCCCGTAGCAGTGCGACCCGTTACATTGTCCTTGCTAGCTCTATAGCCGATCACAGAGCTGCCCACCATGCCTACCAGACCCAGACTACCCCATAGGGGCCCGGGAAACCACGGATAGTTATCGGAGAATCCGGGCGCTAGAGTCTGCACTAAGTATTGCGACAAGTATCCAATTGCAACGATTCCGCCCCACAACAACATGATGTTCGGCCAACCTGCGACATACATGGAACTACGGGACCTGTCCAACGTTGCGTTTATAGCCTCCCAACTCTCCTCAGGAGTAATTTGCATACCTGGGTCTTCCTTACTAGTCATCTTACTTGCCTCCTATTCGTGTGTGGCAAATAAGTTTATAATATAAACTATACTGCGTTGTCAACTATATTGTCTGAAGGTTGATGAGGCCCACCGTTTCCGAAGAGGTTGATCTCCTTCTATCAGGCATTGGAATTTGGAAATATCTTCAAAACGTGCTTTAATGTGCAAGATTTTTCCACGGCCCCCTGGAAGAAATAATAGGCAGTCGCAAGGTTCCGTTATATCTATTCCCACAACGAAGCAAGAGGAAGGTAGCAGAATGCGCATACCAATGGCGGCAATTTTAGCAATCGGCCTTCTCCTATCGCTGATAGCTTGTACGGGAAATACCGGTCCTGCCGGAGAGGCTGGGCCTGCGGGGCCACAGGGGCCTTCCGCCGCCCCCGCTGAACCGCCGGTGTCCGCGCCGGCCAAGTGGGAACCCGCTAAGTACACGCAGCACTTCGTCAGAGAGGCCATAAGCAAGTACCAATCAGATGGTCTCGATGCCACAGTCGCCTACTACAACACCGAGGAGAGCGTTGACGGACAGTGGTACATGTTCATCCTCGACCAGGACGACACTATGCTGGCCCATGCCGCCAACTCAGACCTCGTTGGCCGGCCGGCCTCCGCGGCCATCGGTCCCAACAACTATCCTGCCGGAGAAGCAGTAGTGGCGGTTGCAGATGAGGATGGCGCCTGGTTCAGTTTTAGCTTCATAAACCCGGTGTCAGGCACTGCTGAGATGAAGCATTCCTGGATGGTAGATGTTGATGGTCTGACCTTCGGATCAGGTTGGTATGAGCGCGGGACAAGCAAGTCCGACGTACAAGCCTACACCAGAGATTTTGTAAGCCGAGCCATAGCCCTCTATAACGCCGTCGGGCGCGAAGATACCATAGCTTATTACAACATGCCGGAAAGTGTGGACGGCCAGTGGTACGTCTTCATCGTCGATGAGAACGGCTACACTATCGGCCACCATAACCCGATGTTCAGAGGCCGTGACCCAAGCGAACGCGTCGACTCTACGGGATATTTCTACGGTGACGACCTGCTGGGCGCCACCGACTCTGGACGTTGGGTAGACTACGTGCTGTTAAACCCCGAAACGGGTGACGAGCGTCAGAAGCATACTTGGGCGGTGCGCCATGACGGGCTGATCTTTGCATCCGGGTGGTACGAATAGACGCAAACCGACCCGTACTGACCCATAGCAGCCCTAGTCATTGCTGATGGTCACAACCCCTGAACGGCCTTCGTACATCATGGTGAAGCGCTTAAGGAAATTTCTGCCCAGCAGAGCCATGTGATGTTACCCTGTGGAGGCAAGGTAAACACCGGCAAACTTTCCGTAGATGGTCCATGAAAGTTCTGGGATGTATATCTGGGCAAGGTGGAAGGGGACTTCGAGGGATCCATATACTCCAACGATAGTGTCTGTTTCGAGGATAGGCAATCCCAGTTGTATGGCCAGACTTGAGTCAATGCAGCATTCAAAGGCCCCCGAATCCACCAGGACAGGCCAACAAGCCTACGGTAGTTTCGGAGCATCCAAATCTCCAGGTTGGAACGCCCGATCATACCCGATTTGTACGGGCAACGTAGGCACCAGCAGCTCCAGAGTATACCGTCCTGACAGTTCTCCGAAATTGTCAAATCTAACTCTAGCTGTGGGCATCTAAAACTCCAGCGCCTGAAGCTTCAGGACTTCGTCTACGACCTCCGTGGCGCCCGTTTGGTTGCACCTGCTTTCATGGCAATAACAGCCCCATCGGTTCTGTCGCGTCCTCTCACATATCTATACGTTTAGCGGGACGGAAGAGTTTCAAGTGAGTTTTAGGACATGTGCCGGCAGCCAGCAGTCCGGATCGATTCAAACTGAGAGAGCGTGTTTCCGGCGAGAAAGCTGGAAATCTCAAAGACTCCATCGCATTGGCACATACCGCGCTTATACTCGAACTCAGGGTAGTTGCCAAAGTGATAGGCAGAGCAGTGACGATTGGCCCGATCCTTTTTGCAATACTGTAGTGCTGTACATAGGGGCAAAGTTGGCTGAACGGCTGGCGTCTGGGGTAGAAGCTGCTGTTGAACAGGATGGTTGAGTACCCCCGCATCTATTTACGGCTGTCTTCGGCTGGTCATCCCTTCAGGGGCAATTGCACTCGCTGTTGAAACAGCTGAAGTGCCCCTTAAGGTTCTGCTAATCTGTCTAGCGGAAGCTCTCGGCATCATCGTAGTAGGTCTTATAGTTGAGTCGCATGGGCTACTGGAGAATCTGCCCACGAGGTAGACCGTTGGCCTCACAGCACTGTTGCCTTATCTCTTCCAGCCAACGCTTCAGCTATGGAGGGAACCGCGACAACATCGAATAACCCTATCAGGGAGTAACTTCCCTGGCAAGCTGTGTCCTGAAGTAGGACACAATGTGTTCCACGTACTCGTCTGGAAACATGTAGAATGCTTCGGCGTGGTCGACACCTGGGACGATCCACAACTCACTCTTGGAATGCGCCGCCTCGTGGACCCGTATGCCGTGCTCGCTCAGGATACGTGTGTCAGCATTTCCGTGGATTACCAGGATTGGCACATCAACAGACTTTATTGATTGCTCTGGAGCCAGCTTATTCAGGTGGATGCCGTACAGTGTGTTAGCAAACAACGACGCCCCCGGAATGAAGACCGGCGCTGCCCACTCGGGAACAGGGGTTTTCCGGGCAATTTCGAAGGAAATGAGATCGTTTACCCTGGCGTAAGTGTTGTCGAGGACGAGAGCTCGAATGTCCGGCTCAGCAGCCGCTGCCAGCACGGCTGCTCCGACGCCCATTGACCTACCAAGGACACCGATCCGGTCCGGCTGAAAGCCACGGGACTGGAGGTAGTCGTAGGCCCCGAGCACATCTTCGGCCTCGTCGATGCCCCCCGTTATCCTGGCGCCACCCGAGGTCCCATGTGCTCTTAAGTCAAAGAGCAGAACGTTGAAGCATTCCTCAACCAGGTGAGCGGCGATCCTCGTGGCCTCGCGGCTTGTGCGATTCGAACTGATGCCGTGAACGAGGATTACACTCGCTTCACAACCTGGGGAGGGCAGATACCAACCCATGAGGGTGACATCCCCTTTGCGTGAGACAAACTCCACGTCCTCGTATTCAAGACCATAATCCGTCGGATGATCCTCAAATTCTACGAGTTCTGCCCTAGTCACACCTGACGCGATGAAGTAGGAGACTCCCGCGTACGCAACGAATAGAAGAATAGCCAGCGCTAGGACGCCCCACTTATACATCCCAGCACGGTTGCGGTTTGGATTAGGGCTTCGTTCAACAGGTATATGGTTCTGAATCAATCCGACTCTCCCGTCACCGGTCTAACAGATCCACACTGCAAATGTCCGATCTGGTAGGACTTGAAGATCCCGGCTTCGTCATTGGCTACAAATAGCGACGCTACCACAAGATCCTGGGCAGCTTAACCCTAGCGGATGCACTCAGGCTTCGGTGTGCGGGAATCCTGCCAGAGAGGGAGGTTGTTCAAGCTCAAACCGTCGAACGGTGGAGACGACACAACCAAACATTTGGTAGGCTGAACCGGATTCAAGCCGAATCAGCGTCTACCCCAACAAGGTAGGCTTGACAACGAGTCGGTTGTGACGGTTTCGGGTAAACAGAAGCTAAATCTGAACGCCGTTGGCGTGTGCGGGACTTTCTGGTTGCATCAAACCGGCCAACCAACGGGTTTTCGACTCATCAATGCCTTGAAATTCTGCACGGATACTGGACTGGTCGTTTCCTCTCTCAAGGGCGAGTTGCGAATGAACCTCTGTCCGCCTCACGGTAAGTCTCCAATGTGCCCAATACTTGCGCCAGTTGCGAATTCTTCTCTTCCGTCGCGATTGCCTTGGATTCTTCCTCAATTGAACGGAGAAGGCTCGTCACCTCTGGCCCATCTATGACCGCAAGATCATTGTTTCCATTCATTATGCGCAAGAACGGAACACGTGAAGGTTGCTTCATTAGGATGAATGAGTACGTTCCCACATCGACAGTCCACCCGTTATTTCCCAAACTGGCGGGCTTTTCCCACCGAAGCTTATGTTGCCTGGTCGATGTCTTCAGCTCTCCTATCACATTCAGTTCAATCTGTGCCATTAACTACCTCCATGGTCTATATACATTGAGGATGAGGCTTTGAGGACTTCATACGGCAAACCATTCAGAGTGAAACACTGCTGGAAGTCCACGTTCACCATCCGAATCTTTCTGCCAGCGGCCTACTTGTGCCCAGAGTCTAAGCCGCGCCATGTATCCCTCTATGGATTCCCCTGGCCCAAAATTACCAACAAGGCACAGGGCATTAAATCTGATGGTACGAAAAAGACCTAATTCCAAGGGACTAAGATGCCCTAGATTTGTGCTCTGTGATTTACCTCCGTGCGGTATATCTGTTTCAACTTGGTAATCTAAATCACCACAAAGTTTACGACATCCCATTTGTGAGCGACAACACGAAGATGTGCAGAAAACGCCAAGTTCGCTGTAAACAACGGAGGAATTGACCTGGCCAAGGAGTATGGTCTGGCATCACCCCATGCCAGCATCTAACCGGATTGCGCTGGACCCAGTCATCTAGATAGAAATTAGGCGGGGATGAGCGAGGACGGCGTCTCCTGAGCGTAGGCTTGTATTACAGAACATCACCTGACGGGGAGTTAACGATTCCGCGCTCCCCTAGGCTGTTCTGCGGTTGCCCCTGGCTGTGGCCATGTCGGACCTGTGGATGTCAATTAGGAGCCGTTGAGTGTCGGCAAAATGCTTCTATGCACTCAACGGGCTGGCCCAGCAGGACGTGTCAGAGGTTGAACTGGGGATCTACCCAGTTGTTCTCCTTCTGATATATCTGGATTCGAGCCCTCTGGTTGTCGGCAACAAGCACCTTACCGTCATCTGATATCTCGACGGCGCAGGGCCGGTTGAAACGCCACTCCGGTTCATGACTCTTCACTCGGAGCCGGGCCTTAATATAGTCAGGATTGGCGTCGACAAACTCCTGTGCCCACTTGGACAGTCGTTCCGCATCACCGCGGAAGCTGGCGATGTGACCTCCCGCCGAATCGTAGACCTCCAGCTTGTGGTTCCACCAGTCAGTAATGTATACGTCACCATCTCTATCAACCGCAACGTCACTGGGATGCTTCACCTGCCCTGGGCCGCTGCCCGACGTGCCGAAGGTCGCCATGTATTCTCCATCCGGGCTGAATTTCTGCACGCGGTCGTTGTGCCAGTCGGCCACGTAAACGTCGCCGCAGCTATCGATGGCGATACCCCAGGGGCGGTTGAATTCTCCTTGGCTAGCGCCCTTTCCACCCCAACCCAAGATATACTCGCCGTCCTTGGTGAACTTCTGGACTCTGTGGCTCATTTCCTCTGTGATGTAAACATTTCCGTCCCGGTCGAAGGCAAGTCCGCCGGGACTATTGAGCTTACCCACATCCTTGCCCGGTTTGCCCCACTTCTTAATGAATGTCCCATCCTTGTCGAACACGGAAACCCGGCAGAGCCATTCGTCGAGAACATAGACCCTTTCGTCGTTGTCCAGAGCAATGGCGACGGGCCAAACGAATAGGCCGTCGTCCTCCCCGTAGCCACCGAACTCGCCCAGGTACTCCTCGTCTATGGTTGCTATGGTTATTCGCTGGCACTTCTGAAATTCGTCGGACTGGTTCACCACGTAGATTATGCCGCCGCTTCCTAGGGCCAGGTCTGCGGGATACCTGAACCCACGGCCGGCTAGGGTGTTTATGCCAATTGTATGGCTGTAGTTGTAGACTCTGCCGCGCGCCATTACAGTTTGCATGGCGATGATGCCTCCGAATTTGAAGTGAGCTTAGGCAAACTGGTATTCGGGGGTGGAAGCTATGAGTCGAAGCATCTCGCCCACACGACGGGCAAAGACCGACCGCTCCTCCTCGGAACGACCCCTACTCACGGGACCGCCGGCCTCTGCATGGACAATCAACTCTTTGCGGGTGTCATCATCGATTTGAACGGGACCCATCAGGTCAGCGCAGCTATCAACGAAGTCTCGGGCAGTCAAGCTTTCCTTAGTGGCCAGCCGCTGGATGATGTCGCTTATCCCCGGCAGGGAAACGTCTCCCACTCTATCGGCAACGAAGTTGATGCGCCGCACCAGAGCGCCGGTATCCAGCCACTCGTGGCCGGTGTGCCAGCCTTCTACACTGGGAGGGTCCAAGAGACTTTGTCCCTGGTAAGCCGTTTCCATTCCAATAGGTCCAATGCCGGGCTTGGGCGACGTATGGTCTTGGACCAGGCGCATAGCGCCGGCTATCACCTCGGCAGGGCTTTTCACCTTGGCGTGCCACACTGAAGGGTCTTTGAAGAAATCGGCGTTGAAAATCATGTGCAAAGTGGCGCGGATGTCGTAACCGGAGTCAATGAAAGTTGCGGCAATTCGATTTACCGCGGCAGGGTCTCTGGGAGCCTCGTCCAACCAACTAGGCACCTGCACCTCGTCGGCAACGAAGAAGTTGTACAGATGGCGGGCCATGAAACGTGCAGTTGCAGGCTGCCGGACCACTATGTCGATGATATCCTCGCCGTTAAACCTGCCCCGGTGTCCTAAGAATACCTTCTCACCGTCATCATGGTCATGCGGGAGGTACTCAAACTCCCAAAGATGCCGAAGGTAAGGCATACGGGGCAGCTTTGGGGCGATAGTCCAACCGGTAAAGGCGCGGGAGCATTCCTTCACGTCCTGCTCACTGTAGTTGCCCTGTCCCATGGAGAATAGTTCCAGAAGCTCCCGCCCCCAGTTCTCGTTGGGGGCGTCCTTGTGATTTTCGTTGTTGTCCAGCCAGAAAATCATTGCTGGGTCCTTGGCAAGCCGGACAAGTAATTCTCGGTAGTTGCCCATTCCGTGGCGGCGGAACATGTCTATCTGGACTTGCATCTGGTTGCAGTTGTCGATCTTTGAATGTCCGGTGGCGAAGACGTGATGCCAGAATAGGGCCATCTTCTCTTCGAGAGGTCTGGGAGTATTGATGAGACGGTACATCCAGTGGGCCTGACCATTGTGGGGTAGGCCGCCGGGTATCTCAAAGCCGGGGTTGTGCCGGAAGATGATGCTTTCGTCTATGGGAGGTATGCCGTTGGCCTCCGGGTATACCAGCTCATCCACCGTGGCTTCGTAGCCTCTGGATGCCCTGGTTTCCAACTCACTTCTGGGAGAGCCGAAGCCTGCCCTTCTCATGAGGTGTGCCATTAGCGCGATGTCTTTGTCTAACATAGCTTCGTCCTATTCTTAGTGTTGTTCATCTTAAATTCGTGTTGGTAAGAAGTCAATTTTGCTTAGATGGCTGCATTTCCGCTCGAGATAAACTCATCTTGAACAAATGCCGGTCCTGTCGGCAAACGACAGGACCGGCACCCTGCGGATCCTCACGGCTGTCCTGACCATCTTCTTCATCATGTTCTACATCAACTCCGGTCTCATAGCGGGGGCCAAGCTGTTGGAGACTGTCTTCGGGATGGAGCACAACTCGGGCGTCTTGCTGACTCTGGTGGCCGTGGCGTCCTACACGTTCATTGGCGGCTTCATGGCCGTCTCCCGGACGGACGTATTACAGTCCCTTGTGATGCTGGTCAGCTTCATCATACTACCGCTTACGCTGATCTTTGCCACAGATGAGCCCTTTCGAGGCATTGGAGGTTCGCCGGGCTTCTTTAATCCCTTCACGGACGCCGACGGCAACACAGTTTCGGCAATCTTCGTCCTCTCAGCCATCGGCTGGGGCCTGGGCGCCCTCGGCTCTCAGCGGGTGCTGCAGCGGTTTATGGCCATAGAAAGCGAAGAGAAGCTTAACAGCAGCCGTAACATTGGGATGATATGGTTGTTCTCATCTTCTCATTCGGTTTCCTGCTGGGGCTCGTGGCACGCCCTGCACTGGCTGAGATGGGCCTAATGGGGCCCCTGGTAGGTGACGAGGGTCTGTACAATCCAGAGCGAGTATATTTTGTAGCATCGGAAGCCTTCTTCCTGCCCATCTTCACGGGCCTGTTGCCCACGGGGGTGGTGGTGGCCGTCATGAGCACGGCGGACTCCCAGCTGCTATTGGCGCCCCAAGGGGACTTCACTAGACCTTGCTGTGGTCCGGATGTTGAGCGACCTCACTGTGGCGACCACGTCGGAGTTCCCTCTCGCAATGCTCGAATGGCGGGTTTGTGGCGCTAGGATAAACCCATTGAAGAAATCAGCTGAGTATTAGGGGCTGACTAGGCCTTTGAACAACTCTCGCCAGTCCTCCGCCGTTTCGCTTCCATATTTAACGACGGATACGACGACACCGTTGGAGTCCAGGGCCATGTAAGCGGCCTGTCTGGTGACGTTGTAGTCCTTCAACATCTGCACGTCTGCTGTTGCCATGTCCCAGGAGAATCCCTCGGACTCCTTATATGACAGGATCTTTTGCCCCGTCTCAGTTGGGTCAACTCCAACGCTAAGAACGGCAACCCGGTCTGAGTATTCGGGATGTACTTCTTTCAATTGCCTCAACGAGGCACGGCAGACAGGTCACCAGGTGGCGAAGAAGTAGAGAATAACCGGGCGGCCCTGGAAGCTGTCCAGGTTGAGATTCTCACCCGCCGCGGTGGTGAGCGCGAAGGATGGGGCCATTTGGCCGACCCTGTTACCCACCTCTAAGGATGGCTGAGAAGTAGCGGCAGTGGCCCCAGCAGCTGGCGCTGCGGTCTGCTGAGAAATGGGAGTGCCGGCGGTGGATTCATCGCCCCCGCAGGCGGCTACTAGGATTGAGGCCATAGACAGGCACAAAGCCAGGGCCGACCATCTCAATCCATTAGTGAATTCTCTCATTGAAACTGCTCCACAATATCCTATATTATACTTGGATTCACCCAGTTCATGCCAGACCATTTCGCACCCAATCACCAAAGCACAATGGCACTCCCTCCAGTCACAACACCGCGTTCGGAATGTGTCGTTGAGTAGCCTGCAGTCGGAAACATCCGTAGGATAACAAGCATGGCGACCCGCGAGAAAAGGACAACGTTGCGGCGCATAGCAATTGTTGGCGGAGGAATTTCGGGGTTGGCAGCCGCGTGGGGATTGCATCATCATCCTGAGCGATTTGATTTCCGGCTCTACTAGGCACGAGATCAGATTGGGGGAAATGCGGTCACAGCTGACATGCCGCAGGATGACGGACCCTTTATTCCCTTCGACATTTCGGTTACTGCTTACATTCCTCATTCACTTGTTCCGCTTCATTCAGGGAAAAAGACGTACTTGGCACTGCGGCGCCCACACGTTGATCAATAGGGGGGAGACCTGCTTCGTGAGTGGTCTCGCCGCAGCAACGCAGATGGGTGCGGATTATCCCTTTGACGACCCAGAAGCCAGGCGGTCATTCAACTATTACGGGAACATCTTGTATGGTTGGCGTTTCAAGAAATCGAAAGCAGCGAAGGGTTAATCCCCAGCGACTGTCTACACCCTTCTCGGTCGTTCGGTGGCTCGATGTAGCCACCCAAGAAGACCAAGATGACTAAAACCACAAAGGACGCTACGCTTCAAACACTACCTTTGCCCGAAGAACTCATCCTCATGCTTCTAAACGAGCAGAACGGGTACTTTCACCAGGTTCCGGGCTGGGATTTGAACTGCGCTATCGTCGGCGCCGTGCTTGCGGAACTCTCTCTTCTATACGGACAGACACGGACTTGGAGACCCTCTTCCTGATTGACGCCACGGAAACGGGGGACCCGACCATGGACACAATCCTAAAGGAAATTGCGGAAGAACCTGTTCTCCACAACACATTGTATTGGATAGAAAGACTCGCTCCCCATGCAGAGTCTGTAATTGACCTGACTTTAGATCGGCTGGTTCATATGAAGAAATTGGAATAGCACGCCGGCGAATTCTGGACCCTGGCTCGCAATGCGCGAATGGGGAAGTTTGCCGGCGGGTTCTCGGAAGGCACTTTGGTTGAGTTCGTCAAGACACGCATCGGCAAGGAGATATTCGACGACAAGATTCCCGATCCAAGAGACGCCATCCTCATTAGTCTAATTAATGCATGCGACGTTTTTTGATTCATGTTCCAACTGGACGAGGAAGCGGAGGAACGCATCCAGTTGATTTGTGGTACGGCCTTAATTGGCCGTACCATAGCCGAGGCGGTCGCCGAAAACATCGCCAGTCCGCTGCTCAGACGTTCCGCCCTGACCAAGAAGATTCCCGCCGTCTCCCTGCGTAAATTATTGTTTAATCCTCATGTTCGCGACGGCAACATTCCCGTGCTCTTAGCGGAACTTGCAAAAGAGTATGGTCCGGTGTTTCAGATCCGACCGCCGTTGGTTAAACCCATGATTGTCCTGGCTGGCCCCGAAACAAATCACTGGGTGCATCGGCGCGGTCGAATGTACCTGAGAGCCAAGGACTATTTTGCCGATTTTGAAAAAGTCTACGGCGCCTCTGGCGTATGTACCCGATTGTACCCATGCCGATCCGAAACGTGATGAATTCGTGCGTGGTCGAGGACTACGAACTGCCCGTCGGCTCCCGAATCTTCATTGCCCAAACAGCCTCTCATAACATGGAGGACGTCTTTCCTGACCCGTTCAAATTCGATATAGACCGCTATGCGCCTCCTCGCAATGAGCATCGCAATCCGGGGTATGCACCATTCGGATTGGGTACGCACACGTGCCTTGGCTACCGGTGGATGGAACTGCAACTGGCCGTCAATGTGCTAATGGTGGCGCATTACTTCACACTAAAGGTGTCTCCCTCGAACTACAAGCTCAAGTTCAACCCGCTGCCCTCGATGAAGCCTAGCAAGAAGCTGAAGTTCCTGATCGCAGAGCAGAGGCGCGAGGTCCGGGTCTAATGCGCCATTAGCCCCAGTAGCTTTCTGTTACAGGCAAAGCGCCAGGGAACCCTTTATCAGCGGCCTCCAGACACCCCAAAAAACAGAGGCGGTCAGGGCAAGATGCACGCCCCACTGTGGGGGAAGACCCTTCCATCAGGATAAACGTCCCTTGGCGCACTCCTGAGCGTGCAGTCTGCGACGAATGTCATTCTTGCTCGTGACGCCGGTGTATGGCATCAATCGCTTCATCGAGCTCATCTGACCAGTGCTGCACCATAGACCGCAGCCGCATATTCTGGTATGCGCCCCATACCGTCATCGCGGGCGGCACCACCAGGATAGAAACAAACAGAGAGTATGCAATTGTAATCGCTGCCGTGATGCCGAACTGCTGAGACGCAGCCAGCGGCGAGGCCACAAGCACTCCAAGTCCCAGCGCCGTTGTCAATGCAGATCCCAGTAGCGCTGAACCGGTGGACGAGAGAGTCCGTATCGCCGCTTGCTCCGGGTCTCGCACCTGTGAATACTCCTCGCGGTAGCGATGAATTATATGGATGGTGTAATCAACACCGATCCCTATCGAAAGTGCGGTGATGATTGAGGTGATGATAGTGTATGGGATGCCCAGCAGTGCCATCGTTCCCAGCACGGAGATGAGGACGAGCACTATTGGCCCTACTGCAATTACCGCCAGCGCAGGCTGGCGAACTGTGACCCAGAAGAAGACGGCAAGGACTGTCAAGGCCGCCAGGATAGTAGTGGTAATGGCCTGAGTCTGCCCCTCTTTTATGGCGCCCGTAACCGTAACTGAGATGATGCTCTCAGAAGTAGCTGTTATGGTGTCGTCTTCGCCAAACCAGAGTGACTCGATTTCCTGCTGAATCGCCTTCGTTTGCGAAGGATTACCTGAGTAGGCAGGGAATTGCAGCAGCATGGCATCGATTCCCTCCGGATCGTTGACCAGGAGGTGCGCGACATCTGGATCCTTGGCCTCAAGTTTATCAAGGAACTCCTGCATCAGCTTTGCATCTAATTGCACACCGGCAGAAGCCTCCTGGAAAAGGGCTGCTAGCTGAGGGTCGTACTTGTCGCCCGGTTCCCCGCTGTCAGTGGTCCAGTCGTGTACGAGCAACTCGTACGATGCCTGGATAGGTCCTGCCGCTGCACTTGGGCGACGCGTTTCATCCTCAAAACCGGTAGTGAGGTCGTGCAGGTTCAAAAGAGTACGGGTCTCCGTGGCTTCAGCCTTCACCAAAATGCTGGCCATCTCCGTTGAACCACCTACGGCCGCGTCAAGGGTGTTCAAATCCTTTAGCAAGCTCCCGCCTCTTGGAAGAATGTCGCGGATGCTGAATTCCGATTTAAGGTCGGTGGCAGCAAACCCGAGCCCAATTGTCACCACTATCACACCGATAATGTACGGCGCAGGTTTGTGTGTGACACTCCTTCCCAGCCATTCCGCCATACGGCTGACGCCAGGCAAGGCGTTTGAGATTGGGCGGGGCATCGTCAAAGTGCCACGTGCCTCGCGCCTGCGGTCAATTATCGTCCGACCGGCAGGCACCAGCGTCAGCATCACAAACAGGCTCATGCCCACTCCCAGCCCCGCTATGATGCCGAAGTCGCCAACAATTCCGATTGGGGAGAACAGACCAGCCAACAGACTTACGATAGTCGTAACTGCAGCAAGTACCAGCGGGACGGTTACGTTTCGCAGTCCTGTTCTAACCGCTGCCACCACTCGCTCGCCGGCAGCGCGCTGCTCACGGTAGTGCGAGATAATCTGTATTGCATAGTCCACCGTCAGGCCGATTACGATGATCGGCACCATCGCGGTAAGAGAGTTGGGAGGGCCGGTTATACCCAGCGCGTTCGGCCCGAGCCAGCCTTCTGCCCCGACAATCCAGATGATCGACATGAGCAGCCCTGCCAGTGTGAGAAGCAGGTCTGAAATCGTGCGCATGAAGAGCAGGATGAGCGCAGCAATCAGCAAGAACGCCAGCCCTATCAGCGGGGCCATCCCCTCCTCCGTGGCCTTTTTGTATTCGTCCTCAATCACTACGGACGAGATGCTGCTGACGCCTAGCGGTCCCACATCCCCATCCGCTAGGTCGCGCACCATCCGCTCTGCTATCTCAATCCGTTCGTCGCCGGTGTCGCGCAGACGAATGGTCGCGATCGCTACTGGAGTCCCGTCGGTGTCGGTACCGGTCATCGCGTCGAACGCTTTCTGGACATCGGGAAAACTACGGATTGATTCGATATCGGCCTGCGTGACCGACCGCAAGTCCTACACCTGGAGCATCGCCTTGACCAGCAACGATGGTGCGACAACAGGATTAGCTGGAGCCAGTAGGTCTCCCACTTTTGGATCACTTACCATGTCATTGATAAGACCGTCCATCTGAGAGAGACCGTCCGGCGTGAGGGCCTCCGCGGAAGAGGAGCGTTACAACATTAGCCTCGCCAGAGTCCCCAAAGAGCTCATTGAGCTCAACCAAGACTTCAGCGACGGCGTTCCCCTCTGGAAGTGTTGCCGCTGTCTCCGGCGGCGGCGCCCGCCTTGTGGCTCCAGCGGCAAGCGCTATGGTAATGATGATGAGGACAAGAATCGTGAGATATGGTCGAACCGTGATTAGCCAGCTCAGCCAACCGAGAAAATTGCTCATGACATACCCTTCCATTTGGGAAAGCCGGTAGAGGTAGCGCCTGTCGTTTCCCGGCTCCACCAAGAGAATTCAATGCGATTCTTCCTGCCCGCAAAGTAACCCACCCTGCTATTGCTCTTCAAGCCATATCAATCGGTCGAAATAGTCTGTTCGGCTGACTGACTGCGATCATAAAGGAACACCGCATTTGCGGCAGTTCGAGGACAGGACATTCTGGTGCAAGTGAACCAAAGAATCACGGCAAGTTCAACGCTTATTCCACAGTACCAGCACGAGCAAACATGCGTGGACTCGCTGAATCACTTGGCGCGGGATAAAACTGGGCGCAATAGGCTCTAAAGGGCATGATTTCGCCGTCGGAACGACAGAGGCGCGGGCGAGGCCGGTACTGCTTGAGGCTCCAGATGACCACATCTTGAAGCACGTCACGATATTGCATAGCCGAGATGAACTTGTTCATTATGGGGGCGCGCAGCCCCACCGGGAGAAATCCCAACCCTGCAACATTCCGCTTTGGGTTGCGAATCTCCCGGACTTGCGAGGCCAGTGTTAGGTCAATCAGCCTCCCGTCCACGGGCGTTGTCAGCACCCAAAGGCGCATGTCCATTCCGATGGAGTGTTCTCGGATCCCGGGTGCGGGCAAAAGGCCTCGGATACACAGACGCGTCTGTCATCGGCACACCAGACGACTATCTTCTCCACCATCAGGCCTTCTGCATGAGTTTGGCCTTCATTACAGCCTGTCGGCTTGCGACGAAGTACCAACCCTTGGGAAATGGGGAAAGGTGTGGGGTGTATACGAGTTTCGCATGTCGGGCTGGCATCGTTCAAAACCCCTGCCCAAGGGTTCTGGTTGGAGGCTACCTTACTGCCCGGAGCACCCCTATAGGACACCACAACCGATTGTCCGTCTCACAACGGATCCACGAACTTTAGCATATCTTGTTTCAGAAATTACCCATCAATTCTAGGCGGCGGGGGGGTCCGTTCGCCATTTCAGAAACCATTTACACCTGATTTGTTATAGGCACGGCGATTCTTGTCTTCTAGCAATCTCCAGATCGAACGAAAATGGATCTGCTGGCTGCAGTTGCCTATCGGAAGCTAGGATAATCCAAGGTCATTGACGAGAATTTCCAGAGTTCGCATGTCCTCACCTAATATCTGTTCGAGGCGCTCTAGCTGCTCTCGAACCGCGGCGGAGAGCTTGCGGTATACCTCACTAGCCTGGCTTGTGGGTGGGTAGTCGCCACTGGCTATGACTTCCGAGAGGGAAGCGAGCTTGGGGCCAAGCCTGGTTGGGGGAGGCTTCTGGGGATTCGTTCCTAGAATTGGTACTAGCTGTCCTTCGATGGATGACAACTCTCGCTTTATGCGTGAAGCGGCGTCGGAAAACTCGGCAGGGGGCTCGTGGTTGGAAGGGTTTCGCTCCCACTTTTCAATACGGCTGCGCACCTCCCGAATTTGGGCTACGGCGTCGTTCGTCTCCTGAATGGTGTCCCGGACCTTTATGAGAAAGTCGAACTGGGACTGAAGGTCGTCTTCAGTGGCGGTCACGCGGGGGTCTTTAAGGATTTGGAAGGATTGGGTGTAGATGGCATCTCCGACGGCGAGCTGGACTTGATAGTCGCCTGGGGGTGCAACGGGCCCTTCCATGCTGGTAATACCCTCTGCATCGGAGTATCGCATGTCCCAGATGAAACGGTTCATCCCTGGTTGTACGGGCACTCTTTGACCCTGGTCGGTGCGGGTGGAGAATTGTTTTATGACGTGTCCCAAGCAGTCCAGGAAAGTTAGCTTGACCTCTCCTCGGGGTTTGCCGTTCATGACGTATGTTACGGACACGCCCCTTGGGGGATTTTCGCCAGCGGTTAGGTAAGTATGGCGCACATTGCCGTTTGGGCTTTGACGCTCGTAGAACGGCACAATTTCTCCGCCCACCATACGGTAGTTCTTGCCCTGCCCTGGGTGGTAGGGAAAACTCTGCGGAAGTGCGATACGGCGAGTTGGACGGGGGCTGAACAGGAAGTCTGAAGAAGCTGGAATGCCGTCTTTAAGCTGGTGTAGAGGGGTCAAATCGTCGAGGATCCATAGGGCCCTACCGTGGGTGGCGATTACGAGGTCACCGTTCTTCACGACAAGGTCATGAACGGGCACGGCGGGCAGATTTAGAGAAAGGGGCTTCCAGTTACCGCCGTCGTTGAAGCTGACGTAGACGCCTGTCTCAGTGCCGGCGTATAGGAGTCCCTTCCTGGCGGGGTCTTCTCGTATAACCCTAGTGAATTCATTCGGGGGAATGCTTTCGGTAATCTTAGTCCAGGTTTCCCCATAGTCGCGGGTCTTGAACAAATAGGGCTTCGTGTCGTCCATCTTGTGACGGGTGGCGGAAAGGAAGGCCGTGGCGGGATCGTGCGGTGAGGGGTCAATGACGGTGATGATGGCCCAAGACGGAAGGTCTTGGGGAGTGACGTTCTCCCAATTCTCTCCGCCGTCTTTTGTGATGTGCACCAGGCCGTCGTCAGAGCCGGCCCAGAGGAGGCCCTCTTGTAGCGGAGACTCGTCAAGGGCCAGGATGCTGCCCATGTTGAAGGGATTTACCACCTGGATGCTGATAGGGCCGCCGTGCAATTCCGACATCTTGGACACGTCGTTGGTAGTTAAGTCCGGGCTGATGATGGTCCAGCTGTGCCCCTCGTCGGTGGATCGGAATACGACGTGGGCGGCAATGTAGAGCACGCTGGGGTCGTGGGGCGAGAGGAAGGTGGGAAAGTGGAACTGGAACCGGTATTTGTTGTCTTTGCCGGGAACCATTCCGAGGTTTTCCGGCCAAGCGGTAATCATGCGGGTCTGACCGGTGGAATGGTCGTACATGGTGAGGTTGCCGCCACCGCCCGGTGAGCTTCCGATGGCGCCCGCAAAAACGATATTGGGATTCTCGGGATGTACGGCGATGTGGCCGCTTTCTGCGGGCCCGGCAATGTGGCAGTCTCTCCAAAGTATGGCTTCGTCGTTGGTGCTGCTGGGTACGCTCATGGCGGTATTGTCCATCTGGGTGGCATACACGCGGTAGGGAACTTGGTTATCGGTGGTGAGGTGAAAGAAGCTGGCGGTGGGCTGATTGTAAAGGGTAGACCAGGAGCGACCACCGTTAAGGCTGACTGTAGCCCCGCCATCGCTTCCTTCAATCATTCTGTCGGGGTTATTGGGGTCAATGTAGAGATCATGGTTGTCGCCGTGGGGCATTGGTTGACCCTCAAATGTGCGGCCCCCGTCGGTGGATTTCCACAACTCGACGGAGAGGACGTAGCAGGTATCCGGGTCCTGGGGATGGGCGAAGACGTGGATATAGTACGTGGCTCGCCACCAGAGGTTTGACTGTCCGGTGAGCTTCTGCCAAGTTTCCCCTGAGTCGTCGGAGCGGAAAAGGCCTCCATCTTCGGCTTCTATGAGGGCCCAAACCCGGTTTGGCATAGGAGGCGATAGAGCAACGCCAATCTTACCCAACACTCCCTGGGGCAGGCCGGGACGGTGGCTAATGTCGGTCCAGGTGTCCCCACCGTCCACAGAGCGGAAGAGACCACTATGAGGACCGCCGCTGCGATGGGTCCAAGGCATCCCACGGAGCTGATAGAGCGAGGCGAAGAGGTGTTGAGGGTTGGCGGGGTCCATGGTCAGGTCTATGCCACCGGCTTCCGGCGAATTGAAGAGCACCTTTTCCCAGCTGCCGCCCCCGTCTTTCGAGCGGTAGATGCCGCGCTCGTCGTTCGGTCCCCATGTATGGCCAAGGGCGGCCACGTAGACCAGGTCCGGGTCTGAAGGGTGGATGCGGATTTTCGCTATGTGCCTCGTGTCACTCAGGCCGACGTTGGTCCATGTACGCCCGCCATCGGTGGATTTATACACACCGTCGCCATGGGACTCGTTACTCTGAAAGCACGACTCGCCGGTTCCGGCGTAGATTACGTTAGGGTCGGAGGGGGCGACGGCGATTGCACCAACGGCAGCCGTATTGAAGAATGCGTCTGAAACATTCTCCCAATGGATTCCGGCGTCGATAGTCTTCCAGACGCCTCCTCCCGTGGCCCCGAAGTAGAAGACTAGGGGATTGCGGGGGTCAGCGGCTACGGAGACTACTCTGGCGCCCCGAAAGGGCCCGATGCACCGCCATCTCATGGCTTGGAAGTGCGCAGGGTTAACATTGACCATGAAGTGACCTCCGAAGGAACTTGTGGTTGACTTATGCGTAAGGGTGGGGTTTTCCGTCGCTACTGTGTCGCCTTCACGAGCATTCAGGTTCCACCTAAACTATCTTGGAACTCAAGCACTTGAAGAAACGGTCAATCTGTTGCTTGGCCACGTTGCTCATTAGACGCTGACCGGCACGAGCCAGAACCCCGGTCACCTGAACGTCGCCATCGAAGTTAAGAATTGTCGCGCCATCTTCGGTAGCAAGGTCAATCTGGCCACCACCTGACAGGTTTGTTCGAACGCCGGCGCCGCGTACGACAATTCGATAAGAGGCGGGGGCAGCCTTGGCCGCTATCTCCATGGTGCCCTTGTAGGTGGCGGATACTATGCCCACTCGCAAGGCAATCTCCACCTGATAGCTATCAGGAGAAAGTGGCGTAAAGGTCTTGATGCCGGGGATGCACTCTCGCAAGAGTGAGGGGTTCATAAGGGTGTCCCAAAGCCGTTCCCTCGATACGTGGAAACGGTAGCTCCCTTGCAATTTCATGGAGGAATTATAACAGAGGGCGGTAGTGCATACGAGGAAAGGCCCGACGTTCCCGCTTGGCGTTGACAAACGGGCCGCATCTGCTACACTTCCCGTCAACGGTGCGGGTAGGCAGAAATGCCTAGGAATGCAGCTAAGTGGGCAGGTGCATTGTGAAAATTCCGGTGGAGATTACCATCAATGGGAGGATCTATAGCGGCGACGTAGAGCCGCGTCAATTACTCGTACACTTCATTCGCGAAGAAGCCGGCCTGACAGGAACGAAAGTGGGATGCGACACGAGCCAGTGCGGCTCTTGCACGGTAAAGCTGGACGGGCTGGCGGTGAAAGCGTGCACCGTGCTAGCGGTCCAGGCTTCCGGGTCACAAGTGACCACTATCGAAGGGCTTTCTGATGGAAAAGAGTTGCACCCCCTGCAAGAGGCGTTCTGGAACAAGCACGGCCTGCAATGCGGTTTTTGCACCCCTGGGATGATAATTGCGGCGGAGGAGATGTTGCGCCGGAACCCCTCGCCGACTCGGTCGGAGATACGCCACGGCCTCGAGGGGAATATCTGTCGGTGCACGGGCTACCAGAACATCGTGCTCGCCATTGA
Source organism: Dehalococcoidia bacterium (assembly GCA_965238215.1). GTDB lineage: Bacteria > Chloroflexota > Dehalococcoidia > Lucifugimonadales > JAPULR01. The sequence goes on from OZ250180.1 coordinate 115,683, forward strand.
AGAGGCTGCCCGCGTAATGGGAGGCTCTTAGGCTATGACCACACGAATATTCGGCTCTGGAATCCGCCGTCGCGAGGACCCAAGGCTCATCACGGGGCAGGCGTCTTACACCGACGACATCAAGCTGCCCGGTATGGTTCATGCGGCTATCCTTCGCAGCCCCTACGCTAACGCGGATATCAAGTCCGTAAATACCAGCGAGGCAGCTCAGCAGCCGGGCGTCATCGCCGTCTACACGGGGCAGGACACAGAAGGGACACTGAACGGTCTTCCCTGTGCTTGGCTGATCCCTAATTCCGACCTGAAGACACCCGTTCATCCCGCCATTGCCACGGATAGGGTTCGCTACGTGGGCGACGCCGTCGCGGTGGTTGTGGCAGAGAGCCGCTATGCGGCAGAGGACGCCCTGGAGTACATCTCGGTAGAATACGAGCCCCGCGGAGTGGTCATCAACCCTAAAGAGGCTACCCAGGATGGCGCCCCGCAGATACACGACGACGTGCCCAACAACCTAGCTTTCACGTGGGCGGTAGCAGGTGGGGACACCGATACGGCATTCGACGAAGCCGACGTTACGGTCGGTGACACCATAACTCTGCAGAGGCTGATAGCAAACGCCATGGAGCCTCGCTCGGCGATTGCCCAATGGGTGGGTCCGACAGGGGAACTGACCCTGTGGAGCACGTCCCAGAACCCCCACATCGCCCGGTTCCTCACGTCGGTTGTTACTGGCGTCCCGGAGCACAAAGTGCGCGTGATAGCGCCGGAGGTAGGGGGCGGTTTCGGCAGCAAAATCGCCTTCTATGCAGATGAGGCTATCGCCATATTCTGTTCTATGCAGTTGGACGTACCCGTGAAGTGGACAGAAACCCGCAGCGAGAACTATCAAGTTACCACGCAAGGGCGCGACCACATAGAAGAAGTGGAAATGGCGGCCACGTCGGACGGAAAGATCACGGGACTCCGCACCACGGTATACGCGGGCCTGGGGGCTTACCTATCGACCGCAAGCCCCGGGGTTCCAACGATTCTGCACGGGTTGATGTACTCCGGGTCTTACGACATCCCGAACATCTCCGGCACTGTCTACGGCGTGTTCAACAATGGCACACCGGTCGACGCCTACCGGGGCGCTGGGCGTCCTGAGGCGACCATGCTAATTGAGCGGCTAGTGGACCTGCTCGCCGCCAAACTTGGCATGGATCCCGTGGACCTGCGCCGGAAGAATCTGATACCAAAGTTTGAGAACGGTCACGACGTTGCGACCGGCCTCACCTACGACAGCGGCAACTACGAGGCGACGCTGGACATCTGCCTGAACGCAGCGGACTACTCCGGGCTTCGCTCGGAGCAGCGGAGGCTGCGGGATGAAGGGCGCTTACTTGGTATTGGGGTCTGCACCTACGTTGAATTATGCGGTCTCGGTCCTTCCCAGGTAGCGGGTGCAGTGGGGTTCCAGGGTGGTCTGTGGGAGAGCGCTATTATTCGTTTCCACCCCACGGGCAAGGTAAACGTGATGGTTGGGTCTTCACCCCACGGCCAAGGTGAAGAGACCACTTTCGCGCAGATAGTAGCCCATGAGGTCGGTGTAGACGTGGACGATGTTAAGGTCATTCATGGTGACACCGACTTAACGCCAATGGGCTGGGGCACCTACGGCAGCCGCACCACTGCCGTGTCCGGCGCCGCAGTAGTGTTGGCGACCAGGAAGATCAAAGAAAAGTCCAAGGCTCTGGCGGCCCACCTGCTGGAGGCCGCGACTGAGGACATTGAGTACGAGGATGGCCGCTTCTTTGTGCGTGGGTCTCCCGACCAGCACAAGACGATCCAGGACATCGCCCTCATGGCCAACGTCGCTTGGGATATGCCGGAAGGTATGGAGCCTGGCTTGGAAGCAAGCGCGTTCTATGATCCTCCGAATTTCACCTACCCCTTTGGCGCGCATCTAGCCGTGGTGGAGGTCGATCCGGCTACCGGCCAGATAGACCTGCAAAAATACTACGCGGTGGACGATTGCGGCCCGCAGATCAACCCGATGATAGTGGAAGGTCAGGTGCACGGCGGCGTGGTGCAGGGAGTGGGACCGGCCCTCTGGGAAGGCGTGGTCTACGATGATGACGGACAGCTCTTGACCGGGACGATGCTTGACTACGCGTTGCCTCGCGCGGACGGCTTTCCAGACATTCACGTACAGTCAAACACTACTCCCTCGCCTCATCATCCGTTGGGCTTGAAGGGAGTGGGAGAGGCGGGGACCATTGCTTCTACTCCAACGGTCTACAACGCGGTGATGGACGCGCTGCGACCTTTGGGAGTGACCCGAATAGATATGCCGTTCACGCCGGAAAAGGTGTGGCGGGCAATCAATACCGCGCAAAACGGAGCATAGCCGTGTATCCAGCACAGACCGATTACTATCGCCCTGCCTCGGTTTCCGAGGCCGTGGACTTGCTTTCCAGTAATGAGGGGGCCAAGGTTTTGGCTGGAGGCCACAGCTTGATTCCCCTGATGAAGCTGAGGCTTGTTGCGCCCTCCGTGTTGGTGGACATCGGCCGCATTGAAGCGTTGAAAGGAATCGCCGTCACAGACGATGGTCTGTCCATAGGTGCTTTGACAACTCAGGCGAGCATTTCGACCAGCGATTTGGTAAAGGAGCGCGCGCCCTTGTTGGCGGAAGCCGCGGGTATGGTGGGAGACCCGGCGGTTCGCAACCGAGGCACAATCGGTGGAAACGTTTCCCACAGCGACCCTGCGTCCGACCTGCCCGCCGTACTCACTGCCCTGGGAGCCGTGTTCAACGTGACCGGCCAGGGAGGGGAACGTAGCATTGTAGCGGCTGATTTCGGCACGGGGTTGCTTGAGAACGCGCTGCAAGAGGACGAGATTCTGACTAGCGTGTCCGTCCCCTCTGTACCGAAAGGGTCCGGCTCGGCTTATGTCAAGTTTGCCCACCCTGCATCGCGGTATGCCGTGGTCGGAGTCGCGGCCATCGTCGCGGTTTCGGGGGGGAGATGCTCATCTGCGAGTGTGGTTATTGGAGGTGTGGAAGCGGTCCCAACCCGAGCGTCATCCGTCGAATCGGCCCTCTTGCAGTCTGGCCTGAGCGAAGAAGCGCTGGACAAGGCAGCGGCAGCCGTGGCGGAAGACTTTCACGGTGAACCGATGAGCGACATTTTCGCCTCTGCCGAATACCGAAAGGCGATGGCGTCTGTGTACGTGCGTCGTGCCCTGGGTACAGCCGTGTCGAGGGCAAACTAACTTACCAGACGTTCCCGCCTGCAAAGGTGCAACCCTGGGTCCCATCTCCTGAGTATCTTTATGCGGCGCTTTACGCCAGAAGGACGAGGAAGTCGGTGAATACATCTCCGGTACGCGTGCCAGAATCGGTCGACGAGCTGCAAGCCACCCTTCGCAAAGAACTGTACGTCGCTGATCGCGGGTTGGCGATGTCCGTCTACCTAGCGTTACGGTTGAATCGTCCGCTCTTCTTGGAAGGGGAGGCCGGCGTCGGAAAGACGGAGGTTGCCAAAGCTCTGGCAACCGCATTCGGGGCGCGATTGATCCGGCTGCAATGCTACGAGGGGCTCGACGTCAGCCAGGCGGTGTACGAATGGAACTATTCCCGTCAGCTGTTGCACATCAGACTACTAGAGGCGTCGGGCAGCATAGACAGGAAGGAAACCGAGAAGGAACTGTTCAGCGAGGAGTTCCTTATCAAGCGGCCACTCCTCCAGGCTCTTGAGGGCACGGGCCCCACGGTGTTACTCATAGACGAACTCGACCGAGCGGACGAGGAGTTCGAGGGCTACCTTCTGGAGATGCTGGGCGACTTTCAAATCACCATACCGGAGATTGGCACCTACAAGGCAGACGCACCTCCCATTGTGGTGATTACGTCTAATCGCACCCGCGAAATCCACGATGCATTGAAGCGCCGGTGCCTGTACTACTGGATTGATTACCCAGACTTGGCCAAGGAGACACAGATAGTCCGGAGCAAGATGCCTGAGGCGTCGCAGAAGCTGGCGGGCCAGGTGACCGCTTTCGTACAAGAACTGCGTACGACAGAGCTATACAAGGTGCCGGGCGTTGCGGAGACGCTGGACTGGACGGCCGCCCTGGTAAGTCTTAACGAAAATGAGCTGACCCCCTCGGTCATTGACGACACTCTCGGCGTCATGCTGAAGTATCGCGAGGACTTGGAGGCCACCCGTGGGGAGCAGACGCGGGCGTTGGTAAATCGCGCGCTGAATCCCGGGACTCGTCGTGGGAGGAGGCGTGGGTAGCGGCGAAGCCGGCCATTTCCTAAACAATCTGCTTCTGTTTGGTTGCCTTCTTAGACGCCTGGGCCTGGATGTTCACACCGGGCGTTTGCTGGACGCAGTCCGTGTCTTGGAGGACATCGGGGTATATCGTCGCATGGACGTGCGGTCGGCGCTGCGGACTCTCATGGTGCACCGCCGGGAAGACCTGCCGGTGTTTGACGAGGCTTTCGCCGTGTTCTGGCGTCAGAGGAAGAACCGTTTGTCATCCCTTGACCTGCGTTCTATGGGAGAACAGCGTAGGTACCGACGAATAGAGGCAGGTCCGCCTCCGCCGGGAGGTTCCGGCCAGAATCAAGCGAGCGAGGGTGTAGAGCCTGATCGGATTGACCTGTCAAGAACTTTCAGCGCAAGAGAGGTCCTCCGAGCGAAGGACTTCACAGAGTTTACACGTGAAGAGGCCTTCCATGCCAGGCAGATGCTGGCTTCGCTTCACTGGAGCCCCGGTTTGCGCCGCACACGACGTAAGGAGCGCGGAAAGGGGTCGGAGTTAGATGTGCGAAGGACCTTGCGGTATAACGTCAAGTTTGGCGGTGAAATGCTGCAATTGAAGAGACGCCGCCGCAAGGAGAAGCCTCGCAGGCTTGTGGTCCTCTGCGATGTGAGCGGCTCAATGGAGAGCTACACTCGAATGCTCCTTCACTTCATCCACAGCCTCTACGCGGGGTTGGAGAACAAAGTGGAGGCATTCCTGTTCGCCACACGGCTTACACGCATCACCAAGCAGCTAGGGCAACGGGACATCGATCAGGCAGTAGACAGCGTTGCCAAGGCAGTCCCGGACTGGTCGGGCGGAACGCGCATAGGGGCGGCCCTCAAGGAGTTCAACTTCAAATGGGCGCGGAGGACCCTGAGTTGGGGGGCCATAGTGCTGATCGTGTCCGATGGCTGGGACCGCGGCGAACCCGAAGTCCTCAGCGCAGAAATGCACCGCCTGCAGCGCAGCTGCCGACGCCTGATCTGGCTAAATCCCCTGGCGGGACGGGAAGGATATGCGACGTTGACCCAAGGAATGAAGGCCGCAGAGCCATACATTGACGATCTGCTGCCTGTTCATAACCTGGCCGCTTTAATTGACCTGGCGGACCATCTGAACGGTCTCTCGGCGAGTTGGCCGGTGCGCGGACAAACGTCACCTAAGCCAACTGCTGAGGCGAAGGTTCCTGCTGAGGCGCTTCCGACCCAGAGATCATGGCACAAGGAAGCCAATCCATCCTTCCGCCACCCAATGTGGGGACGGGGCAAGCAAGGGGTTTGAGATTGGCAAAGCCGTTTTGAGTAGGCTCACGGCGTTGATTGCCCGTCAACTTGCCATTCTTAACCGGGTCTGAGCTCCTGGTCTCTAGCCGACAACGTTGAAATCATTATTTTCCTCCCCCTTGAGTTTCAGCGGCAAGCCGGCGGCCATAAAGTAGACGAAATCTGCGGCAGCCGCTACCAGTTGATTCACTCGGCCAAGCTCGTCGGCGTAGTGGCGCCCCAGCCTCGTGGAGGGGATAACACCCAATCCCACCTCGTTACTGACAATTATCCAGGATGCGCGACCGTTGCTGTACAGGCGCAGAAGTTTCCGAACTTCTGCGGGAATATCAACGTTGGAATCCCCTGAGGTTGGTACGTTGAGCATTAGGTTGCTGACCCAAAGGGTGAGGCATTCCAGGATTACGTTGTCGTAGTTATGCAGCACAGGAGACAGGGATGCGACCAGCGTCAGAGGCTCCTCCAAAGTGTCCCAATCGGAAGGACGGCTGTCTTTATGGGCCTGAATCCGCGCCGCCATCTCTGCGTCTCCGGCCTGGGCCGTGGCCAGGAAAAGTACTCGGTCGCCATGGGACGGCAGCCGCTGGGCAAAACTGCTCTTGCCGGACCTGATGCCACCGAGAACAAGGGTCAGACTCTTACTCATAGCCCGCCATTCGATGAATCGGCGCACAAGGGGGCGGTGATATTCCAGCGTTCCAGTACCCGCCCGCTGGAATAGTTTCTTATCACGGAGAGACTGGCGCAGTCCACCCGAAAACGCCAGAAATGTTCGTCGGGTAGGCCAAGGAGGCAGAGGGTCAGGGCTCGAATGGACCCGCCGTGGGTCACCACGAGAAGGTTCTCTTCCGGGTCGTGGACACTGGCAGCCTTAACGTAGAAACGACGTACTCGCTGGAGTAGCTGAATCGCGCTCTCACCACCGGGAGCGGCAAAGTCAACATCCCTCTGGCGAAAGCGGAGGGCAAAGTCCTCCTGGTCTCGCGCCTGGACCTCCTCGAGGGTAAGGCCTTCCCATTGGCCGTAGGAAAACTCCCGAAGCTTCGGATCGGTTTGGACAGAGACGTCGGCGTCGTTGACAAGAATCTGCGCTGTCTCAACGGTGCGGGAAAGGTCGCTTGCGTAAACGGCTGAGAATGTCAACCCAGCCAAACTTTTCGCTTGCGCCCGAACATTTCGACGGCCAAATTCGGCAAGGGGTACATCGGTATGCCCTTGTATCCGCCCCTGCAGATTCCACTGTGTCTGGCCGTGACGCACCAGGTACCAGCTACCCATTCTTCAATCAACCTGGGCCGCAAATACGGGGAAATTCAAAGTGTCAGCTACCACAGGAGTGACCTGAAGAGGTTGGTCATGACAGGAAAGAGTGCGGTTGCCAGGAGCAGCACGGATACCTCCGCAACCTCGTTGACTGCGCCGTAAGTATCCCCAGTCATTCCTCCGATGAATCTTGAGGCCCACCAGCCCAGGGCCAGCGAGGCGGCGAGGGAGACAGTCATCAGGATCAGCCCTGCGACGCCCATGAGTACGCCGGCTGCCGCTGTCGCGATGATGAAGCCCAGGGCTAACTGCCTCCAGTTGCGTCCAATCCTGAAGGACGTTCCCAACCCCTGCTCCCTAACGTATCTGAAGGCAAACATGGTAGAGAGCATACCAAACCTTGATAGGCACGGAAACAGCACCAACAGCTCCGTTCGCACCTCGATTGGGGTGTCGACCAGCAGTGTCCACTTCAGCAAGAGCAATCCGACGCCGCCAACAACGGCAAATGCTCCTACACGGGAGTCCCGGAGGATCCTGAGCCGTTGCGTCCGATTTCTGCCACCCAGCAATCCGTCACAGCTGTCCAAAAATCCCTCTATGTGGATTGCCCGGGTTGTAATGAGCAAGGCCAGAAGAAGAAGCGCACCTACGACGGGCATGGGAAGGACCTGTCTGGCGGCTAAATCCAGCCCGGCCAGGATGCCGCCAAGGGCCAACCCTACCAGCGGAAAATATACATTGGACGATGCGGTGGGAGGCGTCTTGAGGGGCGCAACAGGGAAGATGGTCAGGAAACCGAAGGCATGCCGGAGGCTCGTCACGGGCCGCTCTCGGCATCAAATCCCAACGGCCGATCGGTAACGCTGGCTTCCTGGAAGGTTGCCATGTCACTGAGGCAGGCCGCAGCAGCTTCTATCAGTGGCATGGCCAAAGCCGCGCCCGTACCCTCTCCCAGCCTCATACCCAGGTTAAGCAGGGGTCGCAATCCCAAGTGAGATAACACAACGGCGTGGCCCGATTCTGCCGATTGATGGGCGGCGACGAGATAGTCTGCCACGATTGGACAAAGCCGGTGGGCTATCAGGGCCGCCGCTCCCGAGATGAACCCGTCCAGCACCACAGGTCGGCAGGCCAACGCGCCGCCAAGAACTACCCCGGCGAGGACTCCGATCTCGTATCCACCAACTTTCGCCAAGACGTCCAGACCGTCGGTGGGATTCGGGTGGTTCACATCCAAGGCACGTTGTACGATTGCGATCTTCCGCTCCATCTGGGCGTCGGTTCTTCCTGTGCCGCGACCAGTCGTCTCATGAGGCGGTCGCCCTGTGAGAACGGATGTGATTGCGCTGGAAGACGTCGTGTTTCCTATGCCCATGTCACCGGTGCCGATGGCATCGGCACCGCCATCGACAGCCTCTCGTGCTAGATCAACTCCCGCCATGATGCTGGCCTCGGCGCTGTCCCGGCTCATGGCAGGCTCCTTGCTAATGTCGCCTGTGGAGCGGCCCAGCTTAACTACTCGTAGGTTGGGGTTAGGGGGAATGGGAGAGGCCACGCCCGCATCCACAATAACCAAATCTACTCCAGCGCTGCGAGCGATGACGTTGATCGCCGCGCCACCGGCCAGGAAGTTCAACACCATCTGAGAAGTCACCACCTGTGGGTAGTCGGTGACGCGCTGAGCCGTTACGCCGTGGTCGCCGGCGGCCACTATGATGGTCTTACGTCGGATGGATGGACGCTCCGTGCCCAAGATTCCGGCCAGCTGAATGGACAGTTCCTCCAGTTGGCCAAGGCTTCCGGGCGGCTTCGTCAGGTCCGCTTGCCGGAGGGTTGCTCGCCGGCTGGCTTCCGAGTCGATTGGCTGTATGTTAGTGATGATCTCGTCCAGGGTCATGGTTAAAACTCTATACCTTGCTGGGCCCTGAGACCCCTATCCTCGTATGGGTGCTTGATGAGCTTCATTTCCGTCACCAGGTCCGCGCAGTCTATCAGTTCCTGGGGCGCGTACCTGCCGGTGATTATGACGTGAAGGGTATCGGGCCGTCGCGTCAAAGTGTCAACTACGCCGGCGACGGGGACCCAGTCGTAATGGAGGGCGTATGTAAATTCGTCCAGGACGATGATGTCCTCGACGCCCTCTAAGATGGCGTCTCTGCACCTGCCCCATTGCTGCACTGCCAGGGCCTCGGTTCTCTCCAAGTCTTTGGAGAGCCAGGTGAATCCGTCCCCCAGGGCTTTCATGGGAATGTTCAGCTTTTGTGCAGCCCGCTGCTCGCCGAACCGGGTGCCGGTGTGCTTGATTAACTGGAGCATCCTGATGCGGAAGTCTCTGCTCCAGGCACGAAAGATGACGCCCAACGCCGCCGTGGTCTTGCCCTTACCCTCGCCGGTGTTCACTACGACAAGTCCCTCGCGAACACGGCGTCGCCGTGCTGACCGGGTGGGGGCGGCGCCGCTTTTGCTTTCTGACGGAGTCATAAACCGCCTCCCTTATGAGACGAGTTTCTCATTGACGCAATTGTCTCCGCCGGCTTGGACCCGTTAGCCGGTCCGATGAGGCTCACGGCCATAGAGCCGGTGACCGGGTCCTGGTATACCGCCGCCTTCACCTTGAAGACCGTTTCTATCAGCCTGGGAGTGAGAACATCCTCCGGCAATCCCGTGGCAATAACCTTCCCTCCAGACATGACCACCAGCTTGTCACAGTATCGGGCAGCCATGGAAAGATCATGGAAGGCGGCAACCGCGGTCAAGCCGTCGTCCACCAGCTGTCTGACAAGGCCCAAGACTATGAGTTGGTGTAGGACATCAAGGTTCGACGTCGGCTCGTCCAGCAGGAGCATTCGTGGCTGCTGGGCAAGGGCCCGCGCAAGGAAGACCCGTTGCCTCTCGCCACCGGACAACGTGTCCAGAGTCCTGTGGGCAAACTGGTCAGTTTCAGTAATAGCCATGGCTTTACTGGCGATTCGTTCATCCGCCTTACCCTCTACCTGAAACCGCCCCAGATGAGGGTAACGGCCCATTAGCACCAGCTCCATGGAGGTGAATCCATGGGTGTATGGGGCAATTTGGGGCACCAGTGCGAGGCCCGCGGCCACGTCCTTGGCCGTCATGGCTTTAAGGTCGCGGCCCTCCAGCACCACGGTGCCGTCTTGACAGCGGAGGATGCCGGATATGGCCCGAAGGAGGGTCGACTTTCCCGCACCATTGGGGCCTATCAGCCCGACCATTTGTCCCTTTTCCACACGGAGGTCCACATTATCAAGCAGCCACTGGGCTTCTATCCGGTAAGAGAGGTCTTGAGCTGCGACGGCCTCTGCCCTGCTATCTTTCACGTTAGGTCACTCCACCAAGCTAAAAGTGGGGGAGGGCTCTTCGGAAAAGGCGTCCGGCCAGAGAATCCGCGCCAGCCTCTCGGCACCGAGAATGTTCCAGTAGGAGAGAGTCGTAACGTGCTTGCTCTCCAAAACGTGGACCTGCTCGTTCTTGATTGCGGGAACATTGGCCAGAGCCTCGTTAGATAGTAGGCTGTCCCTAAACTCCTCCGCGCCGAAGTCCACCGGCTGTGGGATGATTATCACCTGCGGGTTCATTGCGATGACTCCCTCCAGGCTTATGGTTTTGTTGCTCTCAATGCCTGCAACTTCGGCAACGTTGATGCCGCCTGCTGCGAAAATGACGCCTCCCTCGGTGGAGTTGGCGCCGGCTGTCCACAGGCTATCGGAAAAGCTGGTGAGAGCCAAGACCCTTGGCTTGGGTTCGGCGACAGCAGTCACTACAACTAGAGACTCGTACCTCTCACGCACCTCCGCCGCGAACTCTAAAGCCCGTTCCTCCTCGCCTAGAATGTATCCTACCAGAAGGATATTGTTGATTCGAGCCTTGGCGTCGTGCTGAAGCTCTGTCTGGACCACCGGAATTCCCACCCTCGTCAGGGCCTCTATTCCTTCCGCCGGGAAAAAGGGACTAGTGACCAAAACATCGGGACCCTGGGCTATGATGGTCTCCGGGTCTCGTGTTATCTCTGGTTTGTCCTGGATCAACTGGTACACGTTCGAGTATGTAGCGTTTTTGCTGAAGCTGCCCACGGCGGCCAGCCTCTCGACAGGGACCAATGCCAGGATCACCTCATCGTGGCCAATGGAGGCGCCTATGATGCGCTGGGGCTTGGCGGGGATGCTCACAAGCCCGTTTAGACCCTCCACCTCACGCGGCCAACCGAGGTTGGCCGGGTCGACGATGCCGGGAACGTCCGCCAATGCCATAGATACCGGGTCCCGGGTAGGTGACGGCATGGGGGTTGGCGTCGGAGGCGTAGGAGTGACCACTGTCGTAGGTTCCGGCGTGGGTGAAGCTGTTGCGGTAGGAGTAGCCTCAGGCTTAGGAATTGGCGTCGACGCAGGCGTAGATGGAGCCCGGATTGGGGTCGAAGTAGCAGGCTTCCTAGTTGATGGCGTCGGTGTAGAAGGCGCCTTAGTAGGCGTAGGTGAAGGTATTGAGGCAGGAGCTGGAGTAGTAGGTGGAGTGCTGGGAGCAACCGTTGGAGCCGGAACGGCGGTAGATGCAGGCGTGGATATCTCCGAAGAGCAGGCTGCCAACCAAATCGCAATTAAGATGGCCAGTGATAACGTCAGTATGGAAAACCGGCGTAATGACATGGAGACTCCTTTCAGTTCATTTGCCTCATAGTGAGTATGCCCGTTGTTTGTTCTTGATCAGCAGGAATATGAAGAAGGGCGCGCCCACGAAGGCGGCAAGCACTCCGACGCGGAATTCCGCCGGTTGGATAATCGTCCTGCCGACGGTATCGGCCAGGAGGACGAAGATGGCTCCACCTGCGGCGCTCAGAGGCACTAGCACCCGGTGGTCCGGCCCGATGAGAAGCCTGAGCACGTGCGGAGTCACTAGCCCTACGAAGGCGATGGTTCCGCTGACAGCTACGGCGGCACCTGTCGCCATCGCCGCGGCCGCCAGTAGAATTATCCTGGCTGGGCCAACTCGAACGCCCATAGACCGGGCTTCATCGTCCCCCAGCATGAGCAAATTCAGGTCCCTGGTCATAAATAGGATTACACCAATACCACCAAGGATGAATGGAGCGGATACCTGTACGTGCTCCCAGGTTCGGGAGTCCAGGCCACCCGCAAGCCAGAAAAGGATCTCCCGCAGAGCTGCGTTGTCGGGCAGTAGGATGATAATGGTGGTGACAACTGCCCCCAGAAATGCGTTGACCGCCACCCCTGCCAAGAGGAGCGTAGCCATGGAGAAGCGCCCTCCAACGGCGGCAATGCCGTAGACCAGAAAGCAAGCGGCCATAGCGCCCACGAAAGCGAACGCGGGCAGTGCGAGAAAGAAAATTCCGGCCGCTCCTATCGCTATAGCCACCACAGCACCCACGGCGCCGCCTGCAGATACGCCGATGATGCCCGGGTCTGCCATGGGATTGCGAAACAGTCCCTGCATGGTTGCTCCGGCGACTCCCAGAGCCATGCCGACGCATGCGCCGACAACTATCCGGGGCAGCCGTATCTGCTGGATAACAAGCTCTTCGGTCCGTCCAAATTCCGCCAAGTCTAGTCCGAGAGGCGAGAAAATGATGGCGGCAACATGGCTGACGGATATCTCGACGGGTCCAAGACTGAGCGACAGCAGGGCGGCCGCAAGGACAATCAGGCCGAGAGCTGCGGAGCCAACTGCCAGCCGTGCGGCAACGCCCGCTTGTCGGTAAGACTTCAGTCTGTCGAGTCCAATGCCCCTAAACAAAAACACCTCCGGCTTTTCTCCGCCGGAGGCTTTGGTGTCGCTCTCATCGGGCATCAAGCCCGAAGTGGAGGCCCCCTCTCTGGTGCGGAGAGTGGTCACCTTCCGCTCAGGCAGGTCTCCTGGCTTGCGGGGAAGTTTCCTGGCCTCGCCCTTCCCGTCGGCAATCCGACAGTGGACTTCGGCCTCAAACCCCGCTTACAGTGGCGCTACCACGGCGGATTTTCACCGCCTTCCCTATTCTCCCTAGGTGGGCACCTGAACGGGCAGTGGCTGTATATCTATGCTGGAGGTGATAATATGCCGGCGTCGTTGGGCTGTCAAGGGGCCGCACATCTTCGCTGACGACAGAAGTGCATCGGGGTCGTGACCATTCTACAAATAGTGGAGATGTGTTGGAAATTTTTCTATTCCGACCGCTGCCCAATCGTCCGGGTGCCCAACGCAACCAAATCGCACCCCTACTCACTGCCTCACGACAACGTCGTCTTACATGACTTGTAGGAACTTGGATTTTGCAGGACTATTACAACAAGTTGCATGAAGGCCGGGTGAAGATGAGACATAGGGCAAACGCCGAACTAGAGCTTGCTTTAGGACCAGACGACATTAGGGGGGCTGAAGCACTCTACGGCAGCTAATAAGGAGGGCGAACAAATATGAAGGAAATTATTCTGACGGTCATCCTGAGTGCGCTCGCAGCATGTCTCATTGGATGTAGCCCCGTCGCCACAGAGACTCCAACTCCACCATCCGCCCCACCGCCTAGCCCCACGGATTTTCCAGCGGCTGCAGCAGCAGAGCCAGATGATGTGTCGACGAAATTTCCAATGGAGCCAGAACCCATCGTCAGCTCCACACCTGAACCAACCCTTCGCCCACCAAAGCCCATTCCGTGGATTCGAACGTCTCTCGTGGATCCCCCTGTCTTGGTGTCTCCGTCAATTGACCAGCAGGTCCTGGATTCCGACATCATAGTGGTTGCTTCATTTTTGTCGGCAACGGCAGCGGTACAGACTCTACCCGGAGACCCCGGAGTGGCCGCCACTTATCGGCCCATGCAGGTGTTGCGATTCCGAGCCAGCGAGTACCTTAGTGGAACAGGCCCCAACGAATTCACAGTGGAGGTTCTGGACGACTCCTATGGTATTCAAATAGGAGGCGGTCTCTACACGGGCTATCTCACCAGGGAGGCGGCTATGGCGGCAGCGTCTGCCTTAGTGACCCAGCACAACTCTACCTGGGATGGCAGGCCAGGCGTGCTCTTTCTTAAGGGGCCTCTTGCATCGGCGTCTTCGCCTAGTGACAGCACTTCCTCTGGCAATGAGGACGGCAGTTCCACAAGGGGTAGTTCGGATACTGCCTCGACGAGCACCAACTTTGGGTTCGTCCTGTCGAATCAGGGTGTCCAGTCAAGCTTTGAATACGCTATAGACACCCTAAGCAGGACCTGGATGCCGGCAGCTGTAGCTTCCTCCGGCGGCACGAGGTCTACAGATGGAGAATCGCGAAGCGCAACGCAACCTGCCAGTACTGAATACATCACAGACGGGACTGAGACACCTCCTCCAGTGATTTCCCTTTCCGACCTACGCACCCGTATAGGGGAGATTGATGCCATGCTGACGGCAGGTGCAGGCATTGAGGGATATCAAGACTGCGTTTACGGTAATCTCATACGTGAGAGATGGCATCGCGCTGAACCAGGATCTAGAATTCGGGAGATTCGAATCACCATAGATTCAGGGTTGCCCGCAGAATCAGTGTCCTTAAAAGAGGAGATGGGCGATCTCTTTCATGATGCCCTAACGTATGGCGAGGATTACCACGAAGTCTGGAACAGCGGTTCAGACGCTGCGTATTTTACAACTGTGTTCCTCGACAATGACGAAGTTGCATCCAATGGATATAGGTACACGTTCACCGTTGCTCGACCCATACCCAAAGGGCGCTACGATGTAAACTTTCATCTTTGGCCAGCTTTCGAAGCAATCTGTGGCACGAGACCAACCACGGAGGCCGAGGATGATGGCGCGTATAGCAACTGGACGGTCACCGTCACCGCCCCCGCCGGCACCCTCCACGAAGCCTTCTTCGACCCCGTGACCGTCGGCACGGCAGTGAAGGCCGACGTGACCAATGGGGTGCTCAAACCCACCGCCTTCACCGTTGGCGGGACGGCCACGGAGATCACGAGTCTTGAGTGGAGCAACAACCAGGTGGTGCTGACCCTCGGCGCCCACGTATCCCTGAGCGGCCAGGTGTTGGAATTCATCGCCCTCGACGGCAACATCGCCCTCTCTCTCCCCGCCGACAACGCAACGGCAGACAGCACGGCGGGGACCTACACGTGGTCCATGTCGAGCCAGCCTTGGCAGGATGGGGACAAGCTCATCCTGCGCCTCCGTCCCGTGGGCACAGAGATATTCCTCCAGAACCTGCCCTCCACCACGGCGCAGGGTACGGCTCACTGGTTCAGTGCAAAGCTGACGAACCTGGACCAGTCCAGAAGCTACAGCTACAGTATATCGGCGGACAACAGAAACGTGGTGTTGCACAATGCAATGTGTACCGCTGGAACCTATGCCGCCGGGGATGTTCCTGCCCGGTCGACCAGCCATTCCAGTGAGCACCCGCTTCTGGGATGCGGCACGCCCGGCGCCACCATAACGGCCACGCTCCTCGAGGGGACTACGGAGATCGATACCACCACATACTCGGTAACAGTCACGCCGCCGCCGCCGCCATTGGTGGAATTCAGCGAGTTGGCGTCTACCGTCGAAGAGGGAGGGAACGACCAATTCGTGATAATCGCGTCGTACCTGGACGTGGCCCACGGCCACACCATCCGGCTGACGACGGAGAACGCCAACATGGGCTTCAACGCCACCTGCACTGACCTGAACGAGGAGTTCACGGTCGGCAGCGGTAGCGCAGCCTACCTTAATTCCAGCAGGCTCTACGGGTGCGCGACGCCCGGCGGCACGGTGACGGCTACCCTGATGCAGGGGGAGACCGAGATTGCCACGGCCACCCACGATGTGGCGGTGACGCCGCCCCCGCCCCCGCCCCTGGAGTTCCATAACCTTCCCTCCACTCTGGAGTCTGGTGGAGACGTCTTCTTCAAAGTGAGGGCGTCCGACCTGGACACCGAGAGCGGGTACACCATCAGGGTAACGACGGACAACGCCAACATGGGTTTCGACAGCGGGTGCGCGGACCGGCAGGAAGAGGATAGGGCAGATGTGGGCCGAACTTCCTTCAACACCTTCTTCACCCTGTACGGTTGCGCGCCACCCGGGGGAACGGTCACGGTGACGCTGCTGGAGGGCGTCACCGCGGTGAACAGCATCAGCCAGGCCGTTACGGTTACCGGGCCGGCCTCCACCGACGCCACCCTGAGCGCCCTCGCCCTCAGCGGCGTCTCCCTCACCTTCGACTCTGCCACCACCGGCTACACCGCCAACGTGGCCAACACCGTCACCGAGACCACCGTCACCGCAACGGCCAACGACAACGGCGCCACCCACGTGGTGAAGCTGGGCGGAGTGGTAGACGACGACGGCACAGTAGCTCTGGCGGTAGGAGCCAACGTCATCACCGTGGAGGTGACGGCGGAGGACGGCAACACCACCCAGACCTACACCGTGACGGTAACGCGCGCCGAGGCGTCGTGACGGCTGCCTTGATGGAAGGGAGCGATATGGAGGACACGGGGCCACGGTCGTGACGGTAACGTAGCAGGCTTCCACCGACGCCACGGTGAGGGTGGCTGAAACCGGGGCCACACTATCTACGTTTCGAACCGTCCTCTTCGGAGGGATCGACCCGCCAGTACACCCGTGTGCCGGCCCTCCGTCACTACCACCCTTCCGTTCACCACCACGTGGCTGATTCCAACGGGGAACTGCTTGGGTTGGCTTCGCGTTGCCGGAGACCCAACCGTCCCAGCGTCAAACACAACCAGGTCTGCCTTGAACCCATCCCGTAGAAGTCCCCGGTCCGGTATCCCCAACCGCTGGGCGGGAAACGACGTCATCTTTCGTATTGCGTCAGGCAGGGACATTCCTCCCTCCTCCCTAACGAACTTCTCCAATACCGTGGGGAAGGTCCCGTAGGTGCGCGGGCTGGGGTAGTCCCCCAAAAGCACCCCGTCGCTCCCAATCATCGATAGAGGATGGTTGATGAACTTCGGCAGCGTCATGCCATTCGTCCCAGCCATCACGTAGCACACCTGCAGGTCTTCTTCGAGCAACAGGTCGCACATCGCGTCCACTTCGTCTTTGCCCATAAGGGCCGCCGTCTCGGCTATGGATTTACCCTCGAACCTGTGATTGTGAGGCCTTTTGAAATAGGTTAGCCACATCTCATCGTACGACACAGCGCCGGGTCTCATCTCCTCTTTCAGTCGCTCCCGCCCCTCCCGTGACCCCAGCACCTGCTTCTGCCGCTCCGGTCCGCCGTCCATGGTCCACTGCGGAAACAGGATGGTGAGCCGAGTGCTGCCGTACAAGGATGGGAACATGTCGAAGGTCACGTCTACCCCATCCTCCCGGCTTTTCTCCACCAGTTCTAGGATCTGCTCTGCCCCTCCCGGATGCCGTTTCTGCTGCGACAGATGGGTTATGTGGCTCGGGATGCCGCTGTAGCGGCCAATGTCTATGGCCTCCTTCAATGGGTCCAGGTACTGGTCCCCCAAAGTATTTCTTACGTGGGTGTGGTAAATGCCGCCCAGCCGCGCCGCCTCTCTCGATAGTTCTATTAGCTCCTGGGTGCTGGCGTAGCTTCCAGGGGGATAGTCCAACCCCGTCGATATTCCGTATGCTCCTTCCTCCATTCCCTCCCTGAGGATGGCCTTCATGTTCTCTAGGTCTGACCCTGAGGCCGGATTATCCTCCCAACCTGTGGTGGCGATTCGAAGGGGTGAGTTGCCGATTACGTACGCCACATTCACCGCCACCCTGTTGTCAAACATCCCTAGATATTCCGCCACTGTGGACCATCTGCCCGGAAGAGTCGGGTCTCCATCAAGGCCGGAGTTTAGCTCCACAAACCGTAGGAAGTCCTCGTGGCTCCGGAAAGGGGCATAGGAGTTGCCGTCAATGCCTATGAGCTCCGTTGTAACCCCTTGCCTTACTTTAGGCTCGTGGCGAGGTTTTTCCAGCATGACCAGGCCCGAATGAGCATGCATGTCAATGAATCCGGGACACACAACCTTGCCAGACGCGTTAATCCTCTCCTTGGCCTCAACCGACGAAACATCGCCCCGCAGGATGCGTACCTTCTCACCCTCGATCCCCACAGCACCGTAAAAGCCGGGACTGCCCGTCCCGTCTATGATCATCCCGTTCTTAACTATCAGGTCAAACACGTGTCACCTCTCGATTCCTCAGCTTCGGAATAGAATTAGTCAACTTCAATACATCATACCAACCTCCGCAAGCAACCCACCCGCCAACAGGCGCCGTGCCTCAGAATGTCTCAACAGAAACTATAAGCCGTTTAGCCGCCCGCACCTCAGGAGATTCCAAGACAACAAACAGGGGCGCACACAATATCAACAGAATGATGTGCATTAACGTCACTCGACGAAAGGTAGCCTTGGTAACGTGGTGTGAATGGAAGGTCTCCTTCTCAAACTTGTTGGTTTTAGATGTACATTCCCACTCGTAGTACCTTCAGGAAGTTGGTAGGAACTCGCGCTGCCAGAGGTGAAGAACCGACCACGACTATCTTGTCGCCGTGCTTTGCAAGGCTCTTTTCCAATAACAGACTTTCAATGACTCCATAGGAATCCACAGTGACATGAGGCAGGTCGGCCAATACCGGAACCACGCCCCACCACATGTTCAGTCTCCGCGCTATATGCGACGCTCCGGTGAGCGCCAGAATGGGCACGCCGGGCCTGCACTTCGACACACGATGAGCAGTTACGCCGGAACGAGTCAGCACCACAATCGCATGAGCTCTCAGCCCGTGGGCCAGGTTACAAGCAGCTGTCGCCACTGCTTGGGATTCCTGGACTGCTTTGCCGCCAACGTCCGTTTCTGCTGGAACGTAGACCTCTTGGGTCTTGTCGATAATGCGTGCCATAACCGACGCCGCCTCAACGGGAAACGACCCAATAGCCGTTTCACCACTCAACATTACGGCGTCGGCGCCGTCCCAAACAGCGTTGGCAACGTCTGAGACTTCGGCCCGGGTTGGCCTCGGCTCATTGATCATCGATTCCAGCATCTGAGTTGCCACAATGGCTATTTTGCCCTTCTGCCGCGCCCTGCGTATTATAGTCTTTTGCCAGACAGGCACTTCCTCCGGAGGAAGCTCCACACCCATGTCGCCTCTGGCCACCATTACACCGTCGAAGGCGTTCAGAATGCCCCCCAAATTGCGTAGCGCCATAGCTCTCTCAACTTTGGCAATGAGGGGCACACGTGCGCGGTGTTTGCGCATCAGTTGGCGGAGAGGGTTGGCATCTTTTCCACTTCTCACAAAACTCATCGCCGCCCAGTCGATTCCCATTTGGAGGCCCGCTTCAAGATCATCACGGTCCTTTTCCGTGAATGTGGGAATGTCCAGAACTACACCGGGCAGGTTGATTCCCTGAAAGGCGCCAAGCAATCCACCTTTGACCACACGGCACCTGACATCCCGGCCCTCTATGGCTAACACTTCGGCTTCCAGACGACCATCGTCCAGAAGCACGCGATTCCCTGGCGCAAGGAAACGATATATGTCGGGATAAGTGCTGCTTATTCTGCCTTCTTCGGCTTCTATCGGCTCATGGGAAATAACAATCTCCGATCCCTGCTTCAACTCCAGCGGACCGCCATCCCCCAATGGGCCTGTGCGAATTCGGGGGCCTTGCAGGTCTTGAAGAACAGCCACGTGTCTGTCCAAGCGAGCCGAAGTCTCACGAACTATCTGCACAACTTGTTCGTGGTCTTCACGGGACCCGTGGGAGAAGTTGAGACGCACTACATCCACGCCCGCGCTTATCAGTTTCTCGATCCGGTCCGGTGAGGATGTGGCGGGGCCTATGGTGGCAACGATTTTTGTGGCGCTCATGACAGATCGATTCTACACCTTCTGAAATCTAACGTCGTCGGAATTATTCGATTTCTGACATGGGGCTGACCGACTTGCTTGGATTCTGCTTTGTTTGCCTACGAGACTGCAAGTGCGTTATCAACCGGAAGGCGTCTTTTTGGAGACACATACAATTCACCCGACTGGCGACAATTGGGGTTGCATTCCGCTGTCACCCATTGCAAATGTCCAAACTCTGCGATCCCTCCCTTAAGCCCTGCTTGTCCGCCGGTTTCGGCGCCCTCATTTTCAGACTGGCACTGACCCTCACCGCATCGGCTGGCCTTGCATAGCGTCGCCCAACGCTACATTATGGAGTCATCATGTGTGGAAGATTCAGCCTTACAGCAGACTTGGGGGAGTTGGCGCGCCGGTTCGAGTTCGACGGCAACTTGTTGGACCTGGAACCCAACTACAACGTGGCCCCCACCCAAAACGTCCTCACAGTGATCGGCGGCGAAAATAGGCGTGGCGGGTTCATGCGCTGGGGTCTGATACCACACTGGGCCAAGAGCGACTCCATCGGCAGCAGGATGATCAATGCAAGGGCGGAGACCGTGGCCCAGAGGCCGGCCTTCCGCGACGCATTCAGAAGGAGACGCTGCCTGGTGTTGGCCGATGGCTTCTACGAGTGGCGGAGGGCGGGGAGCGTCAAGAAACCCATGCGTATTGTCCTGGAGTCAGGGGAACCCTTTGCCTTCGCCGGGCTGTGGGCGGTGTGGAGGGACTCCGAGGGCAACCGCATCCCCTCATGCACCGTAATCACCACTGAAGCCAACGACCTGCTCAGACCCATCCACAACCGTATGCCGGTGATCCTGCCCAGGGAGATGGAGGAGTTTTGGCTGGACCGGGAAGTGCAGGACACCGCCGCCTTGGGAGAGGCCCTTGCCTCTTATCCCTCTGAACTCATGCAAACTTACCAGGTGTCCACTTTGGTCAACTCAGCCCGCAACAACGGACCTCAAGTGGTGGAGCCGGTAGCCTAGTGAGACCCCAATAGACACGGGGGCATCATGGAAGTATGTTGACAGAACCTGCGGCATTGCCAACCACTCTGTACAGAAGTAGTATCCAATCAACAAGCTGGCCCGTAGACAATCTGCCGGAGTCATCTGATGCCCGTGATAGCTCTAACCTTTGTGGCCTTTGCAGTCCTGATGGTGGGCGTATGTGTAAATGTTGCCCCACTATCTTGTCCTGACGGAAGCGACCATTTCGTGCAGTACCAATTGTTCATGGGCCGCAACAACGATTCCGGGGAGATTGTGGATGACGCGGCTTGGGATGCATTTCTTGAAGAAACAGTGATACCGCGCTTCCCCAACGGTCTAACTGTTTTGGATGGCCAGGGCCATTGGAGGGGTTCCCAAGGACTGGCATATGAAGAGCGATCCAAGCTGCTTATAGTCCTAGCTCCCTTAGGAGACGATCTGATAAGACTGACCGACGAAGTATCGGAGGAATATAAGCGTAGATTCAAGCAAGAGTCCGTTCTCCGAGTCGTTTATGACGTTTGTGCATCGTTTTCTTGATGCTGGGTTAATATGCTTGCCGTTGAAACACCATAAATGGTACAACTATCCAGTAAGTTCACATTCGGAACGGGACCTCCCGACTTGAACGTGCCGTGGCCCACCGGATTCCATTGGGGCCCGGAATCACCGAAATGAACGAGACGATAACAATTGTGGATGCCGAAACGTAAAACTAATCAGGCAGCAGATACGCATTAGATTGTAGAAATTGGAGGACTCTCAATATGCCAAAAAACAAGATCGCACAGACTTTTGAAATAGAGCAGGAACAGTCCGAGTGGCTCGGCCAGATAGCCGAGACTCACGGGCTTGCGGACCAGGCCAAGGCTTTGCGTGTACTTCTAGACTTCGCCATACAGGACGGGGACAATGAGTTGATATTCTCGGGACAAAACGCGAGGTGTCGTTTCTGCGGCTAACGCCCTAAGAATGCCCTGGTGATCTCCGAGTTGACACTAACGGTATACTCCACGCCCTGCTCAAATTCCGAACCCAAGGGAACGATGGTTTCCATGATGGGAAAGTCGGCGGTGCATATGACGGATGGATCTGCCACCTGATGATGGGTAACGACCACATCTATCTTGTTGGACCCTCGTCTCTGAATTTCATATCCGTTGAATTGCGAGCATCCACTTCCCCTGGGCATACCTGATACAACGCGCAGTTGGTATAGGGGAGGTGTGTGATCCAACGTAATCACCTCCACACTCTCAATGGGCGACTCGGCGATGAAGGTGTCCCGAAGGCCAGGCGACGGCACGGTGAAGGCGGTCGTTTCCAGACCGTTTACTATCACCCGGTAGGTTTGCCCAGGTTCAAGAGGCGCATTGATGGGTTCTACGGCGTCGAGTTCCACCACCTGCTCGTGGCAGGGAATTGCCCAAGAGGTTGGTGGCGGCTGCATGAGCGTTACTCGGACAATGATGTCGTGGTCGTCCACCTGCAATTCCTGGCTGCCAGGTCGGGTGCAGCCTTCTATCGTGGACTGGTAATAGGCAACCCTCAGTAAGTGTTCCGGTTCGTTCGGGATCAAGTTAGCCCAAATTACTGAGACTGGCGCCTCCACCCAGGTTCGCCAATCCTTCTCGGTGGAACCGTTTGGGACCAGTTCTGCTGGAGGCTGGACCAGTACAAGGAGCATATCTACTTTGTCGGAATTGCCATGGGTGATCACCTCGTAGACGGTATCGTTGGTGAAGGCCAGGCGACTGTCGGATTCGATGATATCTGCACTGATCGAATATCTATTGCGGGAGCTGACGTCTTCGCGGTTGTATCCGACTTTGAACTTGATGGGGATTTGACCTGGGATGGAGATCGTCTGGCGCGCAATAAGAGGAGCCGGACCGTCGGCATAGCTAGTGTCCCGTAGCTCCACCACGAGGGTTGCCCCCTCCGTAAGAACTATTCACTCTCGGTAGGTTACAGTGCCGCTTACAGATGCGTTGGGGTTCCGGCCTGACATCACTTCCAAGGTACTGTTGGATGTATCCGATTCGCTCTGACAGGCGGCAACTGCCACGAGGACAATCAAGATGCCCGCAATCGCAAGTAGGGTGGTTGTGAATCTTGTGTACATTGGACGACGTCCACAAAGAGAGAAGTTTGGTCTATATAAATAGATACGCAACCTGGCGCAATTTAGTTCCCGGAATTTGGGCCCTAGGAGCGCCTTGCAATAGAAGGCTCCAGGTTTTTAAGGTCTTTTTTCGTAAACGGTCTACGATGTCTATGGTAACGAAGCAGCCCAGCTTAGGCTCTTTAGTCACAACTACGCCTGGTCAGAAAGGATTATGTCTATTACAACTGGACGCTTGGGTATGGCCCAGGCTAGGAATGGACGTTATTCGGTTCCACCCGACGCATAAGATAGGCATCAGAGGACATGATCCGGTCCGTTTGGGAAGGGAAGTTCTCAAAGCAGTCGGTGACAGCTCGCACCAAGCGTCCCGACAGCTTACCGCAAGCATCACTGCCAAGGAAGACCGCCAACTTAGCCGCTCTTTCAATTGATGCTCCCTTGCCCGAGGTGACCTCCACGCCTTGGCGGTACATGGCGGTGTCGCCAATTTTCAGGGCCATGTCCCGGGTCTCCTCCCACATGCGGGTGTGGATAGACCCTGGGCTGATAGCATTCACTGTGATTCCCGTGTTGGCCAGCTCTAGGGCCAGGTTCTCGGTGAGGTTGACGATGGCCGTCTTGGCCACGTCGTAAGCGGTGATGTTGGGGCCGCCCACACCCGCCAAATTGACAATTCGTCCGCAACCGCGCTCAAGCATATGTGGGAGGACCGCCCTGCAGCCGTAGTAGGCGCCGTACAGATGGACGGCTATAGTACGCGCCCATTCATCCGGGTCATTCTCCCAAAGTCGCCCAACAGGACCCAGGTTGCCGGCGTTATTGACCAGAACGTCGATGGCGCCAAACCTCTCCAGAGTACTTGCCACCATAGATTCGACCTGATGTCTGTTGCTGACGTCTGTGACAACCGTATGGACCTCCGTCCCGTACTTGGCAGTGATGGCGTCGGATGTTTCCTGCAACTCTTCTCTGGTTCTGGACGCTAAAGTCAAATTTGCTCCCTCGGCGGCGTATGCCATCGCAATGGCCCTGCCGATCCCACGTCCGCCGCCTGTTACCAGCGCGACGCGTCCTTCTAACTGTCGTTGGCCTGTTATGCTTGTCCTTCTTGGCTTCCCATTAGGCAGCAAATTTGCGGCAGCTCACTTTAGAGAATGGCGGTCAAAGGTTGATGGGCCAGGAAGAATTCGCGGACCTGACTTATCGTCTTGTCGAACACCTCTTTTGACTCCTTCCAGGGATACTCCGTCACCTGCGCCTTGGGAGCCAGCTCCACCAGGTCCATAGCGGGCTCGTAGGGGTGGGTTGGTGTGTCGTCTGGCATGACCAGCAGGGGAGTCTGGCACGACCGGGCAAAGTCACGCGACACGCTGTACATGAAGTCAGGATTAACGCGGTAAAGGTTGTGCAGGTACTCTTCCACAGTCTCCATAGTCACGTTGGGCCGATTGGCGCGGAGTGCGGGGGCCCAAACGTCGCGGCCGGAGTCATACATGGCGTCGGGAAATTCCGGAGCGTGCCCAACGGGTTGGCAGAGCACAGCGGCTGCAACTCTATTGGGCGCCCGTTCTATGAGCTTGAGAGCAAATGGCCCGCCTATACAGTAGCCTATGAATAAGAACTGGTCTATCCCGAGATGGTCCATCAGTCCGAGTTGGTCGTCAGCGAACGCCCCCCAGGGGTCGTCAGTCTGGACTGGGCCGCTGGATTCTCCGCCATTTGCGTTGCGTTGATCCATCGTGATGCAGCGAAAGTCATTCTTGAAGTCCTCCATGGCGTTGAATACCTGAGAAGGCCAGCCGGCCATGACGGAATCTAAACCCCCGCCGGGTGTTGCCAGAAGCGGGAATCCTGATCCCACCTCCTCATAGCGGATGCGGACGTCGCCTCTAGAATAAAACGCCATGTCAGTTCCTCCTTCTTGGCCTCGGAATCGAGTCTTATGGCCGATTCTAACTTGAGAGGACGGGTTGTCAAGGTGAAAACAGCCGGGTTGAAACTGCAGATGCTGAATGTCTCTCGCTTCTTCTACTTGGAAGGGAACAATTCAGCCAGGAGGTCCATGATTAGCTTGGCTGTGCACCCAGTCGACGTCTCGGCGTGATCGTAAGGCGGGGCCACCTCCACAAAGTCGCACCCGACTAGGTTCACCCGCTTGGTCAGAGCTATTAGCGCGTCACGCATCTCAAAGTAGTAGAAGCCCCCCGGCGCTGGAGAACCTGTGCCCGGCATCTGTACCGGGTCCATCACGTCCACGTCGACGGTCAGATAAACGTTGCCCCCCGCCGGGATTTCCGCTACTGCCGCCTCCGGCCCCATGGCCCGAAACTGGTCGGTCGTTACTATTCTCACGCCCTTGGATATGGCGTCCTTATAGATGCTTGGAGTAGCCTTACGTATCCCAAGTGAGGTGATGTTCCTAACGTTGGGCAGGTCGAAACAGCGCCTTATCGGACATCCGTGATGGTAGAAAGTGCCCTGAAGCTCGTGGCTGAAATCCATATGGGCGTCGAAGTGGACCACGTCCAAGTCCGCGTAACTGTTGAATCCCCGTACCGACGGAAAGGTGATCGAGTGGTCACCCCCGACTATTACAGGGAACGATCCGCTTGCGACAATCTTTCTTACCGCATGGGAGATCTTCGCGAAGTTATTCTCCACGTCTGAAGGGATGATGGTCACGTCTCCGCAGTCGGACATAGTGACGTTGCGGAGCCTCATCTCCTGCCTGTCAATATCATAATAGCCCCGGGCCTCCTTGTCCTCAAACGGGTCCGAATAATCGTATATGCCTCTGTAGGCGCGTACGCCGTTGGGCCCGTATCGTGCCCCCGGCCGCGAGAACGTGCCTTGGTCGTATGGCACCCCGAGAAACGCAATATCTGCGTTCAGAGTATCGAGGTCATTCACCAGGGGAGCTCGGAAAAACGACATCGGCATAGCCCGGGTCGCAGGCCACGGTCCCTCCCACGTGTCTTTCAACTCCAAGGATCTGTTGATTTCTTGCTCGGCGTTCATGTCTGTCCACCCATTCCTTTCCGGGCTATATGATAGCTATTATACCGCCTGCCACTCAGTCCATGTCTTGAAGTACAGCCTCCATTTCCGAACGGTGGGGAGTTCAGACGGTGAGGATCAAGATTCCGAGTTGGATTTGGAGTGCTCAAAAGACCGTTGTATCAGTTCACGCAGTACGTGTATGTTCACGTCTGCCAGCTTGTTGACGTATAGGCACGACGCTCCTCTGCGATGCTTTCCCAGTTTGGTCAGCAGGTCTTCTCGCCCATCGAATCCGTCCATGATGTACAGCGAAAGACTCTGCTTCCTTGGCGAAAAGCCGGTCAGAAAGATTTCTCCTTCCCTACCGGATTCATATTTGTAATGGTAGCTGCCGAAACCAATGATGCTTGAGCCCCACATCTCAGGCTCCAGCTTGGTGATTTCCTTTATCATCTCCAGAAGCGTGAATCCATCCTCGCGACGGCGTTTATTCTCAACGGAGGTGAGAAAATCGCCGACACTTGAGCCGGTCCTACGCGTCTTGTTCTCAGCCACTATCCAGCCCTCCCAATCTCACTATCGCCTTAGACCTTAGCCTCGATATGATATATCCTATGTCCCAGAGGAACGGCAAGCAATGGAGGATTGGAATGAAACCGAACATACTCCGGCAAAAGCTGGAATCCGGCGAACCAACCGTCAGCACTCACATACATTCGACGTGGCCGTCAGTTATCGAGGCCATCGGGCACGCCGGCGTCTATGACTACGTGGAGTTCGTAGCCGAATATGGACCCTCGGACCTCCACGACCTAGATAACATGGCGCGAGCGGCGGAGCTATTCGACATGGGAATAATGATCAAGGTTGACCAGAGCCACCAGGCATACCTGGCGCAGCGTGCTGTCGGCTCAGGCTTCGGAAGCGTACTGTTCACGGACGCAAGGTCCGCTGAGGACGTGCGTCACCAGATTTTGACGGTCAAGCCAGACACGCCGGAGGACAAGGGATGGTACGGCGTTGCCACCCGCCGCCATACCTACATGGGCTATGGCGGAACCGCTGAATACGTGAAGGCGCTTCAGGACACCGTTGTTGCGGTAATGATCGAGAAAAAGGGCGCGGTGGATGAACTTGACGAGATATTAGAAATTCCAGGTTTGGATATGGTGCAGTGGGGAGGGTCTGATTACTCGGTGAGCATCGGAAGGGCGGGGCAGAAAAGCCACCCCGATGTAGTGACTGCCCACGACAAGGTCTTCAAGGGAGCCATCGCTGCAGGCATACCGGCGCGCGCCGAGATTCAGACTCCTGACGAAGCGCGGAAATACCTCGACATGGGCGTCCGCCACTTCTCAATCGGGACCGATATTTCGATCCTTCACGGTTGGTGGAAGTCGAACGGCGAAGACCTCTGGAGGGCAATTAACGGCGAATAGCAAAGCGCCAGGGAAGTTTCAACTTCCCCAGCGCTATGATGACTACCCGTTTAGCCTATTTTGACTTAGATTCTTCCGCTGGCCTAACGCCCTTTATTTTTTCACCAAGGTAGCGTATTCGTACTTGGCCGTGGGGCCCCACACCGAAATGTGGGCTGAATACTCTTCAATGATGCTATGGTCCATCCCCATTACGGGAAGAATCCAGAACATTGGCCCCGTGGAGTGGTTGTCGTAGAGGAACTGTCCTATTTCCGTCACCAGCTGGTCGCGCCTTTCCGGGTTCAACTCTTCCGCATACATGTCCACAAGCGTGCTCAACTCGGGGTGGTCGAACCAGTGCTCGCTGGCGGCCTGGAGCTTCATGTTCAGAGCAAGCTGGAACTCCAGGTTGATGTAGCCGATGCCGGAGATGGACACGGCGTTGTTCATTCCCCAGTTTCGACGCAGGTTCCTGAACCTGGATCCCTCAACAAACTCCAGGTTAGCGCGGACGCCGACTTCGTTCCAATAGGCAGTGATGGCTTCCGCAATGTCGCCAATCTCTGGGATAGACGGATTCAGCCCCCAACGAACAGCCAGGTCGAATCCGTCGGCGTAACCTGCTTGGGCCAGAAGCCTTCTCGACTCTTCAGGGTCGTAGGGATAGGGCGTCCACGAATCCTGGAATCCCCTGGCGTTGGGGGGAATGTCGGAAATTGTCTGAGGCACCATTCTCCCTTCGTAGAAGGAGTCATTTATAGCTTCTCTATCAATGGCAAAGTTCAACGCCTTCCGCACATCCAAGTTGGTCAATGGATCCGATTCGTCCAGTTTTGGCTCCACCCCCTCGGGCACTGCATAGTATTGACCGCCAAACTGTACCTCTAGCCAGTTGCCCGGCAGGGTGCTGTAGATGATCTGGAATCCCCGCTCCCGCACCGAGGGCACCAGGTTGGGCGAAATGGAAGCCAGCTGAACTTCCTGGTTAAATAGCATGGCCATGCGGGTAGCCGTCTCCTGCACACCTATGAAACGGAGCTCCTGAATCTCTGGTGTCTTCCTCCAGTGGTTCTCCACCTTTTCATATTGGAAATGGCTGTTGATGGAGTGCTCCACGTATCGGAACGGGCCGGTGCCAATGGGCTGGGCAGCGTAGCCCTCCTCCCCGACGGCATCGTAGTAGTCCTTGCTCTGCACGAGGAATGAGATCTCGCCGAGCCAAACGGCCAGCACGGGATTGGGAACCTTAAGGGTCATCTTAACTTCGTAATCGTTGACGATTTCGAAGGCGTCCTCACTGTCGGCCCAGAGAGCAAACAGTCCGGAACCAACTACCTGGGCATCCGGCGAAACATACTTCATCCAGCTGTGAACAAAGTCTTTTGAGGTGAACTGCGGCCCTGTGAACGTATCCGTGGAATGGAAGGGCACCCCTTCCTGAAGTCTGAAAGTCCAACCCTTGCCGTCTGGAGCCATCTCCCATTCCCGGAACAGCTGGGGTTCTTCAACGCCGGTGTACCGATCGGAGCCGATGGGGTACTCGAAGGCAGGACGGATTTGGCCGGACCCTGAGAACCCGCCCTTGTGTGGCAAAGTGGTGTACCAGGCCAACGAGGGAGCCGCAACGATTATTCGGGAGGAAACCGGCGTCAGTGGCGAAGGCGCCGCGGGTGTGGGCGTGGGGACGGCCGTAGGCGCCGCGGTGGGCGCCACTGTAGCGGCAGGGGTTGGGGCTGCTGTAGCCGTTGCCGCAGGAGCAGGCGCTACGGTGGCCGCTGGCCGCTGCGTAGCGCCGGCTGTGGGAGCGGGGGTAGCCGTCACTTGTGGCGCCTGAGTCTGTGCAGCAGTTGGCTGCGGAGCCGGAGCCGCTGGGGTCGCGGGCTGCGGCGCAGAAGTGGCGGCAGGCGTGGGCGCGGCGGTTGATGTTTCATCTCCGCCGCAGGCCATTATCAGAAGCGCAATCATGGATAGTAGAGCTAGCGAACCTAAGGTCAGGGAAAACTTGATAGAGAAGGAATTCTTCAAATCTACATCTCCGAAGGTGGTCTGAAAATAGGTAGTCCCAATGGAGCAGAATGCATCCATGAACCGCCGAACCACTGTTATTTTCGAATCAAAATGGTAAGCTCTGGTAGTCAACAATGTCAAATCTTTTGCCCCACTTGCAGCTAATCGCCTCTCTGCGCCAGCGTCGGAAATCCGAGATACGACCCGGGGTCCCAACCAACGTTTTGGTGGACCAAGTAGGAGGGTTATGACGTTTGGACAGAGTGCGCCTTCTCCAGTGTTTAACTTTTCAGTTGGCCGTGGGATTTGGCGGCTGTCAGTCTGAGCCAATTCCCACGGCGACGGTGCAGCGGTCCGATTCACCCCTCCTTTTCCAGAAGGCTGCCACACCAATCACTACGATTGCTACTGATATTTCGACCAGAGCGACTCTGGGTGCCACCTCGCCCCATCTGAATCCAACCTGTTCTGTTCCCCTTACAGCATTTCACCTGCATTGTTAATGGCATACGCCGGCTCCCGCGGCGAGTCTTAGGTCCAAATGGGAGACAACCCTGCAATTCAATCTATCACCGGACAGGCTGTAACCGGCATTCAACTTCCTGGACCTGGATTTGGCCGCGCGCGGTAGGTGAAGAGGATGGGGAATTCGAGCTTAGTATCGCCAACTCGGTTTGAGGCAGGAGGGCTACTCCTTCCTCCCACCTATCTGGACACCTTGGCCATGAATTACGGAGACGAAATCCGACAGGTGGACTTTCGGCGGCAGCCGGAGGGTGCGCGGATACAAATCAACAAGTGGGTTTCTGGGGAGACCAACGGAAGCATTGAAGACTTGCTGTCCTCGGACGCCATCACTCTCCTGACCCGGTTAGTGCTTGCCAACGCGGTTTACTTCAAGGCGGCGTGGCGGATGCCACTTGACGAACGAGCCACCTCTTTTCAAACGTTCTATGCGCTGGACGGTAGTGACTGGCGTGTTCCTATGATGCGGTAGACCGTTAGCTTCGGCTATGCCAGCGGCGAGGGGTACCAGATCTCAGAACTGCCTTACGGCAGCGCCTATATGTCCATGACCAAACTGCTTCTGGATGAAGACCGGTTCAGCGATTTCCAAAAATCTCTCGACGATGACTTGCTCGACGGCGTTTTCCAGGACATGGAGAGCCGACGCGTCCGGCTGGCCATGCCCAAGTTCTAGTTGGAAACAGGCTTGGACCTCGCTAATGTCCTAGCAAAGATGGGGATGCCCAACGCCTTCGACGAGGTCACGGCGACGCCTCCGGCGCCCGATGCGCAAGTGTGGTTAAACCCGGACCCCAGGACGCTGAACATGAAGGTTCACGGGGAATGGCAGGAGTCCCGCGTCTGTGGCGACGTGACCAGGTACCGCAACGACCATGTTGGCTTCTGGATGTTCGGCAACGAATACGGTCATTTTCCCTCGGGTGGGCCGGGGTTGAATCCGGAAGAAGCTTGTCAGAAGTCGTCGGACCAACACGTAAACTGGCGGCGCGCGATCAACCAGGGTCTGTGGGTGATTGCCGGCAAGTCCGGCGAAGCATTCATGCAGTTGAAGCACGAGACCGACGCAGTTGCGCTTTTATACGCTTACAGGTTCCGTATCCTGGACCCCTCCCCGTCGAACAGCCCACCAGAATTTCCGTCCAGCGAAGGCGGCCTACACAGTGTTGCTGGGAACGCCAACGTAGGCACCGACATCGGTCTGCTGGTGACAGCCACTGACCCTGACAGCGACCCCTTGAGCAATTCCCTAGGCGGACTTAACGCGGATTCCTTCGACATCATAAGTTCAACCGGACAATTGCGGACCAAGGCCGCCCTAGATTACGAGGACAAGAAAAGTTACACCGTTACAGTCTTGGTCAGTGACGGTAAAAATGTCAACGTCAACCCGGAGGCCTTAGAGGATGACTCGGCGACGGTGACCGTTACCGATGTGAACGAGCCCCCATCGGCACCGTTTTGAGACTCAGAAATAACCATCCCGGAGAACACCACCGGGACTTTGCAACGCTACACCTCCACCAAACCGGAGAGAGCCACAGTCACCCTGTCTCTGACGGGATCGAGCGCGAGCTCCTTCACACTCAGTTCCAACGGTGTTCTAACCTTCAAGAACACGCCGGACTACGAAGACCCGCCTGGCTACACCGTTACCGTGAACGCTGAGGCTGACGGAGACACGGCAACCAAGACAGTGACCATCAACATCCAGAATTTGGAGTAATCCGGAACTGTAACGCTGCCGGCGGTGCAACCCCAAGTCGGTACATCGTTAACGGCTACGTTGGAGGATGACGATGGGCCCATTGGGACCGAATGGCAGTGGTACCGAACATCTAGCAGGGGAAGCACCGGCACCACTATCACGAACGCGACCTCCCGCTTCTACACGCCAGGTTATGATGATGTAGGCAGCTACCTTCGGGCCGTCGCAACTTACGACGACAGCCTCAGCGCGGGCAAGACGGTCGGCGCAGTAACCGACCACCGGATGCAGGCGGCTCCCGTGCAGAATCCCCCCCGAATTCCCAAGTACCACGGCAGAATTGAGCATCCCAGAGAACACGCGGCCGGGTCGGAACATAGGCGCGCCGGTGAGTGCCACCAACGCCAACAATGACAGGCTAACCTATACCTTATTCGCCTCAGACGAATTCGAAATAGATACGTCTTCCGGTCAGTTGCACACGAAAGGTGTCCTTGACCACGAAGCCGAAGCCACTCGTTCCGTGACCGTTACTGCAACCGATCCATCCAACGAGTCCGACAGTATCACGGTCATAATCACCATCGAGAACGTCGACGAAACGCCTTTGGTGACATGTCCGGTCAGCCTCGAGTTCCCGGAGAGAACCGATACGCCTCATGTCTTGGCATCATACACGTCAACGTACCCTGATAGAGAGGGAGTCGAGTTAGCTCCGACCGGCGCAAACAGCGATGATTTCTCCATCAGAGGGAGTTCACTATATTTCAATGCCGTGCCCGACTTCGAGCAACCCACCGACTCCAACCGGGACAACCGGTATCAAGTGACAATCGACGCCAGCGAACAGGGCGGCGACACAAGCGTCAGCAGGCTCAACGTGACGGTTCAGGTGACGAATGTCGATGAGCCGGCAGCAGTGGGAGCTAACACGGAGGAACCACGCTCATTGTTGTAAGTTACCTTCTCGCCATCGTTGGTGAAGCAGTATACGCGTATCGAAAGCTACGGTAGCTTCAGACCATCAGCGGATATGGGGAAGAACGCCATCGGGTTTAACTAGAGCCAGGCCCCCTTTGGCGCCGCGAAACATCAACATAGGAAGCGAGCGGAGCCAGACCAGAGTGGGGCTAGGCGAAGGTTGTGATAACCCGCTCGGGTAAGTTGTGCAGCTATTATGTCAATCCGACAATTGCATGGAAGTGATTAGCGGACGCCATGCTATTAGCCCTTTGCACCAGAGCAGCGGTCGCTAGAACCCCCAGAAGAACACCCACAACCTTGAGCTTCATCAGCAGTGTCTTCCCCTGAATATGGTCAAGATGCCACCGACCTTCCCACTGTTACCGTTCTAGCCACGTCCGTGTAGCAGATCAGTTGGAACAACTACCAGCGGCGGGCCGCATAGGTAAATTACGCTATTCGGCTAAGATGTCGAAGAAGTTTAAGGGACGGCGGGACCATTGGTCTTCTCATCGCTTCGCTGTTCTTGCTTATTCTCTTTAGCCGGAGGGGTCTCGCCTTTTGGCTCAGTATCAGTGGGAGAGTGGGAATTGCTTACATCTTCCTCCCAATCCGGCCACTCTACTGACGGCGGTGTCACATCTTTACTTCCGGCATGCTCACCAACGGGCCTAATCGGGGTATTTCTCCACCGAACAAAGAGGGTTACGACTGCCAGGATGAGCCGCAACGCGAATTCCAGGGCGATCATGAACACCATGTAGTAAAGGATACTTTCACGATATTCATCTACGCCTTTAAGCACATTTAGAGACTTGCTCACTTCAAAGAATGAAGCGTCAATCAGGAACAGACCCAGCACCGCGAACGGTAGTATCTTGGCAACATCCCGCGATAGCTCCTCGCTGTAGTACGCAGCCATCCTGATGACCCCCACCGTAGCTATTGCGATCACCAATATTTCCGAAGTTGGACGTTCTTTTGAAAGTAACGCAAGAATAAACGTGAGGATTGCAAACCAGAAGAAGGCAAAGGCCGGAAATACAATGAGGTACTTTAAGGTGTACATGACGACGTGAAGGAAACGTCGCACCCATAGATAACGAGACTGCTCGTGTCGGGACAGGTCTAAAGCGAACATATCTCGCGAGGCAATGAACCGGTAGAATTTGAAGATGAAGACGGCGTACGCAACTATCCCGAGGATGTAAAAGGTCACTGGCACCACCAGCTCAAGACCGGCTTCCAAGCTCAATCCGTTGGGAAAAACGCTGTCTACGATGTCGTTAATGTCCATGGATGACACTACCTGTCAGAAGAGTATCGGTCAGGACTTTGCGAGCGAGCTATTTGCCAAAGTGGGGCTGTATTGAATGCCTTTCCTTCTGGCCAAGCTAAGTAGTTTTTCACGGTCGCGGTCATCCTCGGTGCATAAGCAAGGAGTTTACCGCTTTTAGAAATCAAACCAATCACTGCAACCCTAACAAGACGTGATTCTAAAGCAAGCCCATTTTGCCGTTCAATTGACTTTGCTCACGTGTTAGCGGATCTTTTCGGTCCCGGCCCGCTCCCCAAGAACCGGTTCAGAAGAAACCCTTGGGTTGAGAAAAGTGGACTTGCTCAATTGCGTAACAGCGCAATTGCCAAGATGTCGCTAGGTTCATACGTCGTCCCACCTGATCTCCAAGATGGTTCTATACTCTGTACACTAAGCCATACAGAATCGGCTGGGTACTTGATAAAAGAGTCCCATTCTTGTGATACTCTACATCAAAAGCAGACTTCTCCAAATCCGCTTGCTCGCTTCCGGAGGACACAAAAGGGGCTTTTGACATGCGTTTCTTGGTCGATAGATGGCGACGTATCGGGGTGCGACTGTATCTCGCCTTGGGATTTGCCGTATTCCTAACATTGGTGTCCGGTGCGACGGCAGTTTTCTACTTTGAGCAGAGCGGTGACCTGAACTACGAGCTAGAGTCGGTATCAGTGCCGGCGCTGGAGGCCTCTTGGGAAGCGGCTCGGGAGGCCGAGCGCTTGCGGGTTTTGGCATTGGGGCTGATGGCTGAACCTGAATCCGGCATCCAAGACTTTAAAACGGAGTCCCTCACAGTTTCTTTGGAACGGCTGAGGTCCGCTTTGAACGTCGTTGGAGGCGTTCCATCACTGGGCCCGGATGCGCAGTCAGTAAACGATTCAGCCAACGAGTTGGCCGAGGTGATCGATAATCTTTCCGCAAACCGCGACTCGTTTTGGGCCGCAAACGACGCAGCCGCAGACTTTCAGTCGCGCGCGGCAAACATATCGTCCGATGTTGGT
Organism: Dehalococcoidia bacterium; assembly: GCA_965238215.1. Lineage (GTDB taxonomy): Bacteria > Chloroflexota > Dehalococcoidia > Lucifugimonadales > JAPULR01. The sequence continues at coordinate 150,446 of OZ250180.1, forward strand.
GAGTCACGAGCGGCCCTGGCAGTGCTGCAACGGGCCTGGTTGGCGGATAATGAGGCTGACCTTCAAGTGCTTTGGGACCAGTTCGACGCTCTTTTCACTGTAGGCATCGACCCGGAAGTGGCGTCTCTAGCAGAGCGAGAATGGGTCTTCTACGTTCGGGGCCAGCAGCTGGCTTTCACGGAAAACCTCAGGTCCCTCACGGCTTGATTCGACCAGTCGAGCGCGAACTTGGGAGAGGCTGTATCTGGCCTGTTGGCTGCATCCCAAGCGCATTCTTCGGATAACCTGGCCCTAGCAGTCAGCAGTTTCGACGAGGGCCGGACCCTATTGACGGGCATCAGCGTGATCAGTGTGATTGTTGCCACCCTCGCGGCTTGGGTGTGGGTTGGAAATGGCATGGTGCGAAGGCTTTCCCGCATGTCAGATCGGATGCGTGGAATGGCCGACGGAGACTTGGAGACCCCAGTGCCGGAAGTCGGGCGTGACGAGATCGGAGAATTGGCGAACGCGTTGGAGGTTTTCCGACAACAAGCCCTGGAAGTTCAACGTTTGAACCTCGTCGAGCAGCTGTACGAGGAACTGCGCCAGACCAATGACGAGCTCAAGCTAACGCAGGCTCGCCTCGTAGCACAAGAGAAACTGGCGGCGCTGGGCGACCTGGTGTCCGGTGTCGCTCACGAAATTAGCAATCCCTTGAATTTTGTCAAGAATTTCACCGAGGGTTCTCTAGATCTGTACGATGAGCTGTTCGAGATGTTGGAGTCTTACCGCAATAGAATGTCTACGGATGATATGGCCCTCCTGGACGAGATCAGCGAAGATTTGACTGGAAGTCTAAAGCGAGTCCTATCCAACAGAGGGCGCGCGCTGGCAATTGTTGAGCGCATGCGCGGATTGGGCGTTGTGGGCGGCGAGCCTGCCATGACAGACTTAAACGCTGTATTACGTTATGCTGTGGTATCTGGGTATAACACCTTCACGGGCCAGTGGCAGGACTTCTCCATGAAGACTGTTTTCGATTTGGACGACTCCGTGGGAGAGATGATGCAGGTAGAGGGAGACGTCGGCGAGGCCATAGTGAGCTTGGTGTCTAATGCTTGCTTCGCTATGCGTTCTAAAAAACTGGAAACCGATGATAGTTACGAACCGCTGTTGACCGTTTCTGCCCGCCTGGAGAATGACATGGTTACGATACGTATTAGAGACAATGGCCCCGGAATACCGGAAGACGTTGTTGGCCGCATATTCAATCCATTCTTCTCAACGCGCAGCGGTTCGGAAGGAGCCGGTTTGGGCCTGCCAGTCGCTGCAGACGTGGCCCGGAGGCTGGGCGGTGACCTGTCTATGAACACCGTGGACGGGGAGCACGCGGAGTTTGTAATGCACCTACCGGCTATCCTTGTTGCCGCAACGACGTAATAGACGAAGTGGATGGAATGGATCGCGGGCTGTGGTTCTTACGTTGAGTTCGCAATAGTCCAACGCCTAGCGACGACGTAGTATCAGGTAGGCGAAGACCCCAAGTGCAAAGAGTATTGCAAAGCCTTGGATGATGATCAGCGTCAGGCGCTTCCTGGGACTGGACGCTATACCGCTCAGGGTATTCCGCACTCGCTCTACAGGAGCGTCAATTACCGGGATTGGGGGCCGTTCCAACTCGCGTAAAGCGATCTGCTAGCCCTGACTTGCTGTTGACAGTGGAGTTGGCGCGAGTGCTGACGTAACGACGGGAACCTGAGTTGGTGTAGGAACGATATTTGGTGGCGCGATTAGGGTCGGGGCAGGAGTGGGTGTGGGGGTTGGTTCACGAGTTGGCCTGGGCGTCGATGCGGCAGTTGGCCGAGGAGTAGGTGTAGCCGTTGGCGTGGGCTTGGGAGTAGGGGTGGCTTCACGCGTTGGCCTGTGGGTAGGCGTGTTGTCAGATGGTGGTGGCGGTGGGGGAGGCGGCGCGCCATCTAGCGGGATTGGATGGAAAAATCCCAGATCACCGTCGAAACATATCAGGAGGACGGCTCCTACTCTGGTTGTTCTGTAGGTGATCCTGTACTATCTCTCACCCTCCCCAACAGAAATTGCTATTCCTAAGGCTTCAATAACATTTTGGTCTTCGATATAGTATTCGGGCCTTCAATGACCGTGTAAGATAGACTGGAGACGCCGCTACCCCGCTTTATAAACAAATCTTCGTGGCTGGTATGGACATATAGCAGATATCTACCAGGCGGACCATCGTTAACATCCTCTAGGTAGTGATCAAATAGGTAGTGATCAAACTCACCATCACCTTCGCAACAAACTCTGTCGTGCGCGAGAGCGACGCTGGCTGCAAATGCAGCCACAAATGCCGTAACAGCTATGACGAGGAGTAGTCTCACTAGTCCCCTACGCAGTCTGATACGTATTCAGCTTGGTTCACTAATTGTCTCTTATCAGCAATTGGCTTAAATGCGCCAGACACGCAATTGACGTGTTGCCTAACGCCCCCTTCGTTCGGCTTCTCCATTAGTCGTCGTACCAGCTGGAGCCAATAGCCCGGCCGGCTGGCTGTTCATGAACTGTCTGACCCATAATTGGTATACATAATACTATTAGGACTGATACCTTTTCGCTGCATTACGTTACGTCAAATGCCAAGTTTCACCACTGATTCAGGCAGCGTTCCGCCAACTTTGGCAAAGGCAGGCCATGCTGTTGGTTGTGTCCAGCCTTAGTTGACTAGGTGGGAAGTGGCAGAATTCGGGCGGGGAACACGTTTACTTGTACAGTTTAACGGGGTTGTTATGTAAACGTTTCGCCGTTCCATAACAGATTAGGAGCGCAACCCAACTGGGCAGATTCCTCATCATGGAGTAGACAAGGGCATTTTTGTTGTCTAGCCATCGTGGGGACGCAATCGGTCTCCCGACACTTCGGCGCGGCAACGCCGAGGCCTGCAGCAATCCAAGGGGGCAGAATTCCGATGCTGCTGCAAGACTAGCAGAGCCGTTCCGTAAACCGCGGTCGGACGCCCGGGTCTAGAAACCTTCGGCGCGGCTGCGAAGTTCCTGGAAGGCTATATTCGCCTGGCGGCGCAGCCCATTCGCGTTGTCCCTCTCCCGGTCTACCGCGATAAATGCGTCCACCGCGAAGGGCTGCCAGGTGTTCTGCAACGCCCGCATGGCCCCTTCTTCCCTGTCCGCTGCGTCCACAAGAAGGTTGTAAACGGACAGCAGATAGCCTGACTGGGGAAGATCGCGTACCCGGCGACCAATACCATCAATCCGCGTTTTGAACTGGCCTAACGTCTGGAGCACTTCACCCTGATCACACCCTCCCTCAGTTCTCCGCCATTCGTTGTATTGCTGGTGGAACGCGTCCCACTCGTCCCGGAGCATCTCGTACTCGCTAACGAAGGATAGAACTTCTTCCAGGTCCTCCGCCGCGCTGCCATCAAGAATTTCTCTGACAGTCCGTTTGGTGTCCCTAAAAATTGCCTCAGCCTCATCGATAGCAGCGTTCATCGCCTCCAGGTGCAATTCAATCGATGGTGCGGGTACATCACTTTCAGGAAGTGCAGGTGCGCCATTAGCCGGAGGGCCCATTTTATTAGCCTCGGTCAGACCTTTAACTAGCTCTACCAAGGACGAAGACTCAGCATTCGCTGCCCGTCGAAGCATCTCAATCTCTTCCTCGACAGCGTCCGAATCGGGGAGTCCATCTATGTCATCCATAAGGGATCTGAACCGTTCGACGAGACCTCCAAGCCGGGAGGCTATCTCTGCGTCATCCAAGTCGGCTGCTATCCGCCACAGCACCTCGTAATCATCGTGAATCCCCGTCCACGCGTTCGAAATTGGGCGAAGAGCGACGGAAAGCTTCCCAACCGTCCGCAGTTCACCCGGGTCGGTCATCTCGACAAGCTCTTCGCGGAGCTCTTCTGCCTGGTCTTCCACTTGTCGTTGGGCGCTGGCTGCCTCAGAGCGGCTTTGCTCCACGGCCTCAAATATCGAAGGGCTATTGGGCTGCCAATGGTCCCGCAGCTGGCGAAACGCCGTTTCTTCCGCCTCGGCAGCAGTAATCAGAGAATCGGCGAGCTCACGTGTTACCTCGGCTCTGGGCAGGTCTCTCGCCTGTTCCGTCACGGCGTTGAAACTCACTGCGAAATCTTGAAGCGCCTTTTCTACGGAGCTCCTGCCGCAGTACGTAAGGTCAACGCGCCATAAATCGAAGTCACGATGGAATTGGTCCCAATCCTGGGCGATGGCCTGCTGCTGGGTTGAGAACGCGTCAAGTTGCTCCAATTCCCCGGCAGAAAGAGGCCTCGCGGATTGGGGCGGTGAGAACGTGGGAAGCGTTACTGGCACGGTTTCGGGGCTACTAGTCCCTCTGCATGCCAACGCCAAGGCCAAGAATAGAAGGGATGCGCACAGCAATAGATACGTACGGAATCGTGACTTCATAGCCTAACTGCGCACCCCCATAAAATCGTTCACCAGGTCTTTTCTGAACTCTCCGCTGAGCAGAGCTTTCACAGCCTCAGACAAGGCCTCAGGCGTATCCGCCAGTATCACAAGCACGTGTCGGCCTTCCTCCCGATGAAGGAGGGTAATGGCCGTTCCCGCCCGGTCCAGCTGAAGGGCAGAGGGGACGTTTACAACATCGTCGATGCTTATCCCGCCGGCTTGGAGATATTGACCCACGTCTAGAGCGTTATCATACAACCCGAGAAACACTGCATCGCGGCTCACGTCTTCAACCGCGCTAATGCGGGAAGACACCCCAGCCACCGACAGTCCGTTTCTCATCTCCACTCCACTATCCCAAAGGGAGTCTTGGCCCAGCAAGATATCAACACTCTCTTCCGGATCCTCCCTGTAGAAATAGGGGAAATCGGCCAGATCGTAACTTCTCTCGCTATTCGTCAGATAGTCAGCCAAATTGGACAGCAGCTTGTCGTTGTCTAGCAGCGAGTTGTACGGAGGAACCATAAATGTGAAGTCCCCAATAGCCAGGACATTCCGGCGGTCGCCCCAGGCAATCGGATGGAAGCCTTGGTCCGCTTCCGTCAACGAAGATCTTGTGTTGACGTCAGTCTCCGCGAGTCCAGGTCCCGAAGAACGTACTGAGCCGGAAATATACAGAGCTATAGTCTCCAGGCCGTTAGTCAGGGCATCAGGCTGAAAATCCCTAACGAAGATGTGCCGGAAGTTTTGGTCGTATTCCACGGTGTTGTAGAGGTAATCGGGCCGGAATTCCAACCCGAATTTCTTGGCCAAGACGTTGATTTCGTTTGGCCGGGTCGGGTCTGAGACCAGCAGCAACTTTCCACCCTTGTCAACAAACCGCTTCACCAGGTCCGTCTCAGCGTCCGAAAATGACTGCTGAGGGAGCATAACCAGGAAACTGTCGGCCCTCCTCAGCTTTTCTTCAAGCAATTGCAATTTGCTCAGCCCATCCTCTGAAGTGGACTCACCGATGATCTCAACGTCATACCCGCGATTAGCCACCCATGAACTGAGGGTGACTATCTCGCTCTCGGTAAAGAAATTCTCATGAAGAGCGTCTATTACAAGCAGGCCTCCCTGGTCCTGAACCCTTCCAGAGTCCACGGCAGGCGCTGCGGCTATTCCGGGGGAATATATCTGCTCAAAGGGGATGTCCACCGTGGGTGGAGGGGCATAGTTCCCCTGGTAATAGAAGAAGTACAGTCCCGCAAAGGTAACACCGCCGACTAAGGGCAGTAGGGCCAGTATCAGCAGTCTACGGGCCATGTCCCACATACAAGTAGTACATGTTCGGTTGGTTTATATCCATGGGGAAATCCGGAAGTGGATCTTCGTCAGTCAGTCCAAGATTTCCGTTAAGCATCACTGCCCGCAGCGCCTGAAGCGCTGCCATGCTGCTACGAGCTGCTTCATCGGACGTTCTTGAAGGGGAGTCCTCATCCTGGTTGGGGTCCCTGGAAACAAAAGCTAAAACGTCTGCAATGCCGGCATCGCCCTCTTCTTGCCCCGCAAAGGAAGGTAAGATTCGCTGAAGGTCTTCCAGGAGTTCGCGGAGCACTTCCAGGTTCACGTCCACAAAGTCATAGTTGGAGATACCCGCTAATTCTGCCACTTTTTGTATGCCGTCGCTTTGGCCGCCAATTTCATCAACCAATCCCAGCCTCACTGCTACCATGCCAGGATAGATGCGCCCCTCTACCAACTCATCCCTGGAGATTTGCAGCTTGTCTCCTCGTTCACTAACTACCATTTGGCCGAAGGATATCTTTAGCATGTCGATTGTCGCCATCCGGTCCCTTCGCGTAAGTCCCTCCAGCTTATAGGGACTGCTAATGACCATGGACTCGTCTGGTAGTTCAGGTATGAGCGGCCCCGCGGTGGAGACAACACCCACGTTTCCCACCAAGGTCGAGGTCTGGGCATAGGTGTAGGAAGCGCCCATCGCCATCATGTACCCGCCGCTGGCAACCAGGTCTCCCATCACTACCACCACCGGCTTTTCCTCACGCAGTTTCCGGGTCTCAATGTACAAGCGCTCACTGGCTCCAGCGACTCCACCGGGAGAACTCAGATTGAGCACCACTCCCTTTATGGAGTCATCCCGACGGGCATAGTTTATTAGGTCGCCAATTGCAGAGGCGGACCCCTCAGTGATCACGGTGAAGGGGACGTTTATCACGCCAATCTTTGGCGTTCCAGGAGACACATTAAAGAAAATCCAGACGCCCGCCGTTACGCCCAAACCAGCGAAGACCGGTACAAGAACGTACCAGCCGGTTATAAATCTACCCAGAGCAGAAAGGATGTATATGACGCGCCTCAACAACTCTAAGAGTCGTATGCTCTCCGTAAGCCACTAAAGGATATCGAAAGGGAACTATTGCAGTAGTCCTATTGTATTTTAGATTGCTGTTTCCGATGCAATAGCCAGCCAAGAAAATTACATCTTGAGATTCTGTCCACGGCACGGCATTGTAGCACAACTTGCTCTGGGAGTCCCAACTAACCGCCCGGTTATCCCATATCCACCGCCGACTCCGCCTCCACATTAGTCCACTGCATGCCCAAACGCAATCCGAAAGTGGACTGAAAAGCGCCAAGGACGACGGACGGAGCTGTGTGCGAAATAGCCTGTGATCTGTGGAAACAGTGCGCGCTAGGACGCTGCTCCGGTGGAAGGGCGATGATCAATGTTGGGAGAATAGATACCGAGAGGAACTCGCTGGACGTAAAGCCTGAAGATCTGTCCCACCTTAGAGATGCTGGAAATCTGTTAAGATGGGGCTACGATAGACGGCAAATACCTAGTGTTCTAGAGGGCCGGATTCAAAGGGTATCGTTGCTCTTCCACCCGGTAGAGCTACGTGGGGATGCTAGAATGTACCATGGATGAGGCAATAGTATTCGGGGTTCTAGTCTTTGCCCTGGTCATGTTCGTGATGGGCAAGTGGCGGTACGACATCGTAGCCTTGGCGTCCCTGCTGATTCTGGCCGTGCTGGGCATCGTGCCCCCTTCAGAGGCTTACCTGGGTTTCGGCCATCCGGCGGTTGTGACCGTAGCGGCAGTCCTCATCATTAGCCGCGCTCTCTACAACTCCGGCGTAGTAGACGTCATAGCCAGTTGGTATCTGCGCATCCCCAGCTACCTGCCCCTACGGATTACGTCCCTTTCCGCCTTAGGGGCCTTTCTTTCGGCATTTATGAACAACGTGGGGGCCGTAAGCCTGCTCATGCCTGTTGCGATGCGGGTTGCAGGCAGGAGCAAGCATCCCCCGTCGCTCTTCCTGATGCCTCTGGCCTTTGCGTCGCTCCTGGGAGGCATGATTACCCTGATCGGGACGCCGCCAAACATCATTGCGTCCAACATCCGGCTGGAAGAGAGTGGCGTACCCTTCAACATGTTCGACTTCACGCTGGTAGGGCTGGGAGTAGCCCTGGCTGGAGTAACGTTCATCGTCCTGGTCGGGTGGCGTCTGCTGCCCTCCCGAACCGCTCCCCTCACCATGGGCGACGCGCTGCACATAGAGGACTACATGACAGAGGTGCGGGTGCCGGAGGATTCCCGGTTCGTAGGCAAGCTGGTGCGAGACCTGGAGGAGTTGGCCGAAGACGACGTGGCAATCGTCGGCCTGCTCCATAAGGGAGCGGTCCACGGGGCTCCCTCCAGCTACCAGATAATCGACGCCAATGACATCTTCATCATCGAAGCAGACCCTGAGGAGATGAAGACATTCGTTGACAAGACCGGATTTGCCCTTGAGGGTTCTTCCCGGGATATTCAGGCGGAGATCGACGAGACTCTGACCGGGCGTGACGTGGCTATGGTGGAGGTCATTGTCGGGCCGGCCAGCCGGGCTGAGGGTGGCACGGCCCACGGGTTGCACCTGCACGAGTCATTCGGCGTAAATCTATTGGGCGTGTCCAGAAGGGGCACCAGGATCATGCGGCACCTGGGCGGCATCATCTTCAAAGTGGGGGACGTGCTTCTGCTTCAGGGCAAGAAAGACCTCGTGCAGAGGGCCCTTCCCCGGCTGGGGCTGCTTCCCCTCGCCGAACGTGAGCTTCGCATTGGACAACAGCGGCAACTGTTCTTCCCCCTCTCAGTGTTCGTAGCTGCCGTACTGCTTACATCCTTCGGAGTCCTTTCGGTCCAGATTTCCTTCGTGGTCGCGGTTGCGGTCCTCCTGATAACGCGGTTCCTCAGCCTGGAGGCGGCATACGAGGCCATCGACTGGCCTGTCATTATCCTGTTAGGCGCCATGATCCCCGTGGGCGAGGCCCTGGAGACCACGGGGGGCGCGGCGCGAATCGCAATGCTCATCACGGAGTCGGGAGGCGCGCTGCCGCCATGGGCGGTGCTCGGAGTCATGCTGGTTGCCACCATGCTGCTGTCTTCCATCATCAACAACGCCGCCGCCGTGATACTTATGGCGCCCATTGGCATCGGAGTGGCACACTCCCTTGGCGCGTCCTCGGACCCGTTCCTCATGGCCGTAGCCATAGGCGGATCTTCGGCCTTCCTCACTCCCATAGGCCACCAGTCCAACACCATTGTCATGGGGCCCGGCGGCTACCACTTTGGGGACTACTGGAGGATGGGCCTTCCGCTGGTGGTCGTCATAGTTGCCGTTGCCATTCCCCTGCTAATGTGGGTCTGGCCCATGGGAATCTAGCGAACTTACCCTGCTACCGCCCATTCTCAACATCGGCCCCCACTTGTCGGCCGGCAACATCCGGCCTTATCATAAGTTAATGCTTAGGGTATCCTTAGCCGTCGCCGTCCTGCTGGCCATTGCCTGCGTAACCCTTGCATTGGCGTGGTCATCCCCGTCACATAACGGCGATAACGGCCAGATTACCGGCCTTTACGAGAACACTACCGAAGGCTTCTCCGTAGTCTTGCCGGAGGGATGGGTCGGCCAGGAGAACGAGACCAAATTCCCCCTGCTTTCCATAGAAACTGCGGAAGATGTCCCTCAAGCAAACGCGCAGCTATGGATCTTCACACTGAGTGACGATTCATCCGCGGAAGCCTGGGCCGACGGCCAAATCGGACAATACGGCCCCGACGAAATACGAAGCAGCGAGCCTGCCATCTATGAGGGGTCCGATTCGGGGCGGCGCGTTACAATGGCTACAACCCAGGAGAGCGGTACCGTCACCTTTGAGGTGTGGACCGTTGTCGTCCGCGGCTCCCAAGTGTTTCTGCTCCGCGTCCGAACGGAGGAAGAGTCGTGGCCGGCGGTTCAGCCGCAAGCCAACGCCTTCACAGACAGCTTTACCCTCCAGACGCCCATGCCCTTCGGCGCGTCGCGGGAGGACTCCCTGTTCCAGTTCTGGGGCGAGATCCTCACCCTTGACCCGGCGCTCTCTCGCCAAGGGGCCGGTGACCTGGTCGGTTCCATCTTTAGCGGCCTTGTGAAGCTCGACACCGACTTGCAGGTCGTGCCGGATTTGGCGAAAGGGTGGGAGGTGTCCGACGACAGGACCGTCTACACCTTCAGCCTGCGGGACAACGCCCGTTTCCACGACGGACGAGCCGTAACGGCCCACGACGTTAAGTATTCCTGGGAAAGAGCGCTGCACCCGGACACGAATTCCCCGGTCGCCGAGACCTACCTGGGAGACGTCGTCGGAGCCAACGCCCTGGCGGCGGGCGAGGCCGATAGCCTGGAGGGCGTGGAAGTGCTGGACGACCACACCCTGCAGGTGACCATCACCGACCCGTTCCCATACTTCCTTTCAAAGCTTACCTATCCGACCTCCTTTGTGGTTGACCGCGCTAACGTAGAAAGCGGCGAGGACTGGACAGACGCGCCCAACGGCACCGGCGCGTTTAAGCTCAAGGTCTGGCAGAAGAATCAGCTTCTTGTATTGGAGCGCAACGAGGACTGGTACGGAGGCACGCCAGAACTGGCCCACGCCGTCTATCGCATCTTTGCCGGCAGCCCCATACAGATGTACGAAAGAGGCGAGATTGACCTGACTTACATAGGCGTCAACAACATCGACCGCGCCCGAGACCCCGCCAATGCCTTGAACCAAGACTTGAGAGAGGGAACTAACCTATGTACGTACTATTTGGGGTTCAACCTGTCCCAGCCCCCCTTTGATGAGCCGGAAGTTCGACAGGCCCTCACCCTTGCCATGGAGGTAGACAAACATCTGGAAGTCACGCTGAAAGGCCTGGCCAAGCGCGCAGCCGGCTTTGTTCCACCGGGCATGTTCGCTTACAACGAGGCTCTAGATCCCTCAGCTTTTGATCCGGAGGCAGCGAGGCTACTGCTGCAAGAGTCCGGCTACGGCGGAATGGAGAACCTGCCTCCCATCAAGTCTTTTGCCAACAGCGGAGCCATCCACTGGGCGTGGCGGCAGCATCTGGGTCTGGAAGTGGAGGCCGTAACGGTTTTTGAGTTCTCCGATTTTCTGGAAAGGCTGGACAACGAAGAGTTCGGCGTCTTTACCGCTGGATGGTGCGCCGACTATCCTGACCCACAGAACTTTCTGCACGTGCTCTTCCACAGCGAGAGCGCAGAGAACCGATTTGCCTACAGCAACGAGCAGGTGGACGCGTTGCTTGAGGAGGCTGCTGTTGAAGAAGACTCTGAGCGTCGCGCCAGCCTCTACCAGCAGGCGGAGCGGCTGGTGCTGGAGGATTGGGTGGCCGTGCCGTTGCGCCACAGCAGCGAGAACGTGCTGGTGCGCCCTTACGTAAAGGGGTATGAACTGACACCCATCGGCGTACCGCAGCTGCATAACATCTCAATCGAGCGTGTCCAATGACGCGCGCAGTCGTATTCCTTGCGCTGACCATTATTCTCGCCCTGACGGTGGCAGCCTGTGGCTCGCCGTCGCCGTCGCCCGTCGCAACGCCAGCGGCAACAACCGCTCCCGTTCCGTCGCCTACGCCGGCAGCCACTCCCGAAACCGCACCTACGCTGGCGCCGACCCCAGCTACGGCGCCGACTCGCAGACCTGCGACCGAGGCCCCACCGGTTCCGACAAGTGTGCCAACCGCCACAACTCCTCCTACCCCTGCAGGCACGCCTACGGCTGCCCCGTCCACACCTACAGCCTCCCCAACTCCAATCGCCACACCCGCTGCGACTGCTGTTCCAACAAGTACCCCTACACCCACACCCACTCCGACGCCTGCGCCCACCCCCACAGAGGTTCAGCCCGATTTCCAGGTAGAGGTCAGCGAAGCAACGCTGCAGTTTCCAGAGTCCATATCGTTTCATCTGGAGGTCGACGGACAACGCCCCATCGAGACCGTTGACGTGGAGTTCGGCACCAACCACGTCTTTTCGTGCGCCTCCAGTTCCTACTGGACGGCTCGGACGGACCTGGAGCCTAACGAAGATGTCTCCGTTACCTGGGAGTGGGATATGCGGCGCAGAGGGTCAATGCCTCCCGGGGCTACTATCTGGTGGCGCTGGCGGGTGACGGACGACCTGGGACAAGAGTTCCTAACACCCCGACAAGAAACGGCCTTTGCCGACGAGCGCTTCGACTGGCAGTCTCATACCGACGGCAACGTTACCTTTTATTGGTACAACGGAGGGGATGATTTAGGGCTCCGCATTGCAAACGGTGTCCGCAGCGGACTGGAAACGTTGGAGTTGGGCAAAGATCTTGTTGCGCCTATCACCGTCTTCGTCTATGTGAGTTCCCAGGACGTTCAGGGAGCGGTGCTATTTGCCCAGACGTGGACCGGCGGCCTGGCCTTCGTTCAACACAACATTATCCTGATAACCGTGGACCCAGCAGAATTCGAACGCGACTTGCCCGGGGTAGTCCACGAGTTGGCCCATCTTCTGGTCGAAGAGGTCACCTTCAACTGTTTCGGGGGCCTGCCCACCTGGCTGGACGAAGGTCTCGCGGTCTACGCGGAGGGCGGCCTGCCCAAATCCCAGCAAATCGCTATTGAAGAAGCAATTGCCAACGACAACCTGATAAGCCTTCGCAGCCTGAACAGCAGCTTCCCCGCCGGTCATTCCGGGGCCATCCTGTCTTACGCTCTCAGCTACAGTCTTGTCGACTATCTGTTAGACACCCACGGCTGGCCCAAGATGCAGGAGCTGCTAGCCGTCTTCTCCCAGGGGTCCACCGATGAAAAGGCCATCCAGCAGGTGTATGGGTGGGGCTACGATGAATTGGAAGCCGCCTGGCGCCAGTACCTGGGCCTTGCATCTAGCTCCGGCGGATAGTGAGTACGTAGTGGAAGTCGGACGCTACATCGGGATGGTCGGGATGCTGGTGTGGCGTCGGACCGACGGACGGTATCTCGTGCTGAGAAGGTCGCCCACTAAGGACTTCGCGCCCGGTCAGTGGGAGTCCGGCTCCGGTCGTCTCGAGCAGGGCGAGGGCTTCGTAGATGCGTTGAAGAGAGAGTCGCGCGAGGAGTTGAGTCTTGAAGTACGCATTGAATGTCTTCTCGGGACCACACACCTCTACCGCGGCGAACCCAAGCCAGAGAACGAGATGGTCGGTGTAACCTTCGGATGCACCGTGGACGACGCGTCTGACCTTCAACTGAGTGACGAGCATTCCGAACACAGGTGGGTTACTGCTGAGGAGGCGGCTGAGTTTCTTCCGCCCGATCACTGGCTATACGCGCTCATCTCGAGGGCCGAGGCCTTTCGGGAGCTTATGCCTGTCGAGCTTAGAAGGCTGCACTGGACGGGCGACCTGGAGTTCTGAGAGTCGGAATAGTTCAAAAGAAAAGCGGGCGCTTCGGGCCTGAGCCTGGCTCCCGTGGCTACTCAAAGCTAGATTATCTCCTTCACGCAGGTTCTGCGAGGAATACCGGAAACTTACGGGAACTTTGTTGCTGCATCGTGTCGTAGGGAGGATACGCCGCCGCTGCCAGCTTCCACAACCGCACCCGCTCGTCGCCGTCTTCCACCTCGCGGACCCGCATCCGGTACACGTCCGTCTCGTCCCGAATTTGAACGTCGGCATGGGCGCGAAGGTTATACACCCACACGGGGTTCTTAGGCGAGCCTCCTACGGAAGCCACCAGCACGTAGTTATCGCCAACCTTGACCCGCATCAGCGGCGTCTTTCGCACGGCCCCCGTCCGATTCCCGCGGTTGGTTACGATGATCACAGGCAGACCCGTATCTCGCAGCGTCGTAGCCTCAGCGCCGCCGCTGCCTTCATACTTCTCCACCTGCTCCCGCACCCAATCCTTGGACGAAGGTATATATTCAGCCATCACTGACTCCTTGCTTATGCTATTCCCCGTGCGGACGCCCACTCAATCCGTTTAACAGCGAAACTGCCACCCGACTTGCCTTCCGCCGGGCAAGACTCGAACTGACGCAACAACCCATTGGCAGGGCCGTCCGACGACGTTGCCGGATCCTAAAGTCGCGTCCCTTGGAGACCAAACCCCCGGCGCGGGCCATCCAGGGAGGCGGCCCGCCATCCGGGGGTTGTGAGGTCATTATTCGCTAGACTGTAAACACTTGCAGGACGTTGTCGACTATCATCGCGCTCGTTTCCTCAACCGTCACGCCCCCAGTCAAACCAAAGACAATGGCGTTGAGAATAAACACCGGGATCAGGGCAAGCAGAATCACGAAGAACGCACGGAGGGAGGACGTGTAGTCCAAGCTCTGGCGAACAGCGACTATCATGCACGCAATGGTCCAAACCAAAGCGGCCAGGTAGATTATCACACCTAGTATGGGAATGAAGAAGAGCACATTGAGAATCCCGGGGGTCTGGGCGAAACCCGTGCACCGAGCCAATTGTCCCCAGTTAGCCTCGGTCTGCGCTGTCTTCAGTAGCGTGGCCCCAATCAGCCAAGCGAATAGCGCCCACAACGCCCAGCTCACCACTCCTCGGATGATGCCGGTGACGATTATCCAGCCCACCCCGGCATCGGTGCCGCCTATGAGTTGTCCGACGACGCTGGCGATTGATACGAGAACCACGACCAACAAAGCTTGTAAGGTTGCCCCACTGTCATGCTCAACGTCCTCGTACGTTTGGACGTTCAAGCGTGCGGCTCCTATCATTCTTCCTAGCATCGGATCGGTTCACCTCCTCAGAATTGCGGGATTGGTGCCAAAGGGTTGGAAATGGCCCACCACCCTGCCTGACAAATCTTATCACAAAAGATAGCAGGTGGCGCATTTGAAGCGGCATCATCAACCGATGGTGAAAGTGGAGATTAAGCCTGTCGCCAACTTGGGATATCGGCTCAGCTTGGAGTGGCAGTCGAATGCGTCGTCGCCGTCCCGACCATCGCCGCCGCGCGATTATGCTATCATCGCTCCCACAACCGCAAGCCACCCAACGATCCGTGAGGGGCGGGAAGGTATTCCAATGGCTACCATAGATGATTTCGTAAACCACCGCTGGACAGACGCCAAGGAAGCCCTCAGGCAACAAGATCCCGACTACGTGAGCAAGGTCGAAGACTTAGAGCGAGAATTTGAAACCAGAAATGGTCTGCTTGTTCTCAGTCCGGAAGCAATACCACCATTTGAAGTCAACGAAACTCCAAGAAGACCGCTTACCACAGAATGGCACAAGCTCCTTGAATCCTGTAATGAAATGACCATGCAAGCAGACATCATTCGGATAGTAGCCGCCAGTTTAACAGGCAACCAAGTAAGGCAAGCGGAGAATAACGTAGCGGGGCGCCTATTCTTATATCATTTTCGCTCGTTTCCCATCCATGTAGAAGCACTGTTTCAACGCGCCCATGATGTCATTAGGAAAACTGCGGAAGTCTATCGAGCTGATCGCAAGTCAATTGGGAAATTGATTATGCGCTACAAACAGGCCATGAACCAACAAAAGCCTGATATTTTGGATGAAATAAGGAATAGTTATGTACATGCGACCAAGCAGAGCTGGGCAAAGAAAGTCACCGAGGAACAGAATTGGGAGCCTGCCGTTGTCATTGGTCAAACCCTTCGGATTGCACTTGAAGCGCAGTTGTACCCAAGACAAGGAAGTCGGTTTAAGTCAGGCGACTACACTCACTTTGTTGATGCAGCCGACATTTTTCTGAATGATATAGGCAAGGTTCTTGGCGACTTTGAACAAGACCTCATAGCAAACCACAAGCTCAAGTACCGCATGGATGGGGGCGAGTGAACACTCTTGAACAAGTCCGATGGCAGCTAGAGGTAGCCATGCATAAGTGCAGCGTTTGTCATGGGGAGGAACTCCGTGAGGAATTGACGGAGGAGGTGTTTAAGGTGGATGGCCGCTACCTAAAGGTTGACGGTATCCCGTCAACGGTGTGTGGCCGCTGCGGCGAACGCTCCTTCAACAGGGAGACGACGGAGAAGGTTCGCCTGTTGGTTCGCAGCCAAGCCCCATCGGCGAAGTCCGTAACTATGCAAGTCTACGAGTTTGCTTGAAAGCGGCGGCTTGGGCCAGTGCTGCACACCCCGGGAAGCGGCTAACGGTCCGCCCGCCGCTCCTTCCCCTCACTAACGGCCCCGTCATCATCATCGTAGAAGACCACCCGCGTCTTTTTGCCGCCGTGAATCTGCGGCTCCTGGGCCAGCTTGCGCCTCAGCAAGTCTAACGGGCCATTCGGCTCAACCAGCGATTCCGGCAAGCCAAGCACGTCTACAAGCAAGCGTCGATCCAGTTCCGCACGGGCCGGGTCTTCGTCAATCTGGTCGAAGGGGAGAAAGCGCCGTCCCCGTAGCTCTTCGAAGGCTGCCCTGGCTGCGGCGAGTTGCTTTGCGGTCAGCGTCCGCACGTCGAACGTTGGAGTATTGGGAATGCCTGTGACGGTGATAGATCCCCTGCCGGACTGAGTCTTGTTGGCCACCCACCAGTGCATAAGAAGTCCCAACGAAGAGTTGCACCACAACGCAAAGGCGTATTCGTGGTCAGGATTATCAAAGATGACCGATGGCCAAGCTCGACCGCCAATACATCGGCGGTCTGTGAAGGCAACCATTAGCGACTGCGAGTTGAACCGTAAGTCGCGGTTGTAGTGGGCGCGCGTGGCCGTACCCCAGACGCGGGCAGCCTTTTCCAGCAGTTGATCCTGGGTTACTTTCCCAGATGCTGCCTTTATCCTACCCTCAGAGTCGGGATCGACGACCAGTTTCCGCTCGCGCTTTGCGTCGTGTGCCCAGAGCATTGGATACGTGGGCGCAGGGCTGACCGCCGGTCGAATCAACTCAAGAGGACCCCGTGGCGTTCCGTCTGCCTGGTCCCAATAGATATCCGCGTGGTATGGCCCCCTCCCGGCCATCTCTCCTATTGGAGCAACCGACATCTCAATAATCTTTGCCCCTGGCAATCCTAAGGGTACAAACATCCCTCGTTCCAGGTTCCAGGCGACTTGAGCAAGCTCCACATCCCGAATTCCTACCAGAGGCCAAGGCCCCGATTCAGGAATAGGGGCATCCAGCATGCCCCCGTATTCTTGTTCTCCAATTGAAATAGTGCTAAGACCTTCTAAACGCTCGATAGCACGTAGCTGACCGGACTCACGAATACGTGAAATCTCCGCAGCTAATAGTTCTGCCTCAACGGTAGACCTGGGCTGTCGACGAAGGATAACGAAAGTCGCCCTATTTTCTGCCAACATCTTGCCTCGTCTTGCTATCAGCAAGCATTCAGCCATGCCAGTATCGGCAGAGAAAGAGGAGTCATAGGAACCAGCGCCTGCAATGGTTACAACAGTGATGTCCTGACACTTTCGAGCAAGAACCTCACGTGCACCCTCCCATCCCATCCCGCTGACTCCGCTGAGCGGAAGCACGAGAGCAATCACGCCGTCATCACGAGCCTTTCGCAAGGATAGGTCAAGGAAATCCGCGGCAAGTCCGCTGTTTCCCGTTCCCAGCGGTGTTGCCCCTCTGACGTTGATAAGTGAACTCTGCATACGATCACGGGTTGGCCCATCGGTTTCGAAGGCTGCGAATGCAGAGTTTCCCTTGCCAAGTTTTAGCCCTTCCATACCCGTCGAACGTACAAAGGGCGGGTTCATAATCACGAGGTCAAACTTACCGTGGCCAACCCTGGAAACAATGTCGCGGACCAATTCCGGCGCCCGCCCTCCGGCGGAAACGGCGGCGGCGGTGTCCAGCAGGGACGCTTGTACGTTTTCGGCCAGCAGGTCCAGGGATCCAATCGCCACGTTCCCGTCCTCTTGCTTGCCATAGGGCATCGTCAAAAGACATTCGCCGTCGAAGGGCGTGTCAGGGTGGCTTCCGGCGAGCATCGCCGCCGTCAGATGGACGGCGATGTTAAGCACGTCCAGTCCCACCAGTCCATGGCGCATCATCGGCCCGTGCAGCCGACGCGGGTCTCCCCCATGAAGTTCATGCAGAAGCGACATGCGCTGGTATGCCGTCGAAAGCAGGGTTCCGGTGCCGCAGGCGAAGTCGCCTATCTGGGCGCCGGCAAGGGTCTCACCGTCGCCCCAGTCTGCACCGCCGGGCGGCCTGTCAGCCGGTAATGCGAGGGCAGCAAGCAGCGCCGCCGCCTCGGGCCGCGTGTAGTTGGCCGCAAGAAATTTCCGATCGGCTATGAGCCTCTGGAACACGATACCGGTTAGGTCATGGGAACGGGTCACGCCGCCGGCGACCAACTTCTGGCCGGTGCGCCAGAGCCATTCAAGGACAGCATGAGCCGTGGCCGTAGGCATGAGTCGCAACATCTCCTTGGCCGACCAGAAGATTGGCCAATAGTTGACAGTAAGAATGCGTTCCCACTCACGGCAGATGTCACCCGGTGCGAAAACGCCTACCGAACGGAAAGATTCGACGGGCCGGACCCCTCGGACAGGGCCGCCCCCTAAAGCCGGTACTTGGAACTCCACTTCGGCAAGGGACTCATGGAAGACCAGGGCGTTGGCGATTACGGTCATGGCCATGCGCCGGGTTTGCCCTTCGTCGTCGTCCGATTGACCGAGGACGCTTGCCACCCGCTCGCCGAGTTCGCTGCCGAATCTGTGCCGACGCGTGAACTCGTCGGCGGCAAGCTTAACGCCGTTCTCAAGTTCCGTTGCAAGCGCCTCTATCCTTGGAGGGGGAACGGCGGCCCTATGCACCAGCATGGCCAAGTCGCGAATGCCGCCCTTTATCCACCCCCGCAACGGGAGACGATCGGGCCGCATACCGACGCGGCGGGTGTACAGCGCGTATTCCAGGTCCTGGGCGCGCACTATGGCGTCCCGCAGTGCGGGGCCGTCAAGAGACAAGATGTGCGGTGGATACACCAACGCAATCGCGGTTTCTATCTCTCGGCCTGTTTTGGACACCGCCCGCCCAAGCCTAGCCTGGGCGTCTTTCTCAGCGTCCGCATGATTGAGGCGTTCGGCCTCGATGACGACAGGCCATCCGCTCGCTTCCTCAATGAGGATGTCCGGCCGTCCGCCTCCTAGAAGAATCTGACCCGTCCGCTCGCTGGATGCCCTCCAACTCGCTCGCAGGGAGTTCAGCACTTCACCTAATGCGATATTCAGGGTGTGTTCGTGCGTTGCGCTCGTCATAATCGGATAGTAGCCTATGGTACACCAGCGGAGTCATGATTTCTTCCGCCAGCGGAACTACGGCACTGCTATCTCTTGTGCGGCTTGGACCGGGGCTTGCGTCTTCTGTGCCTGGAGGGGACTTTGCGGCCCTTTACCTGGCCTGTCTCCAGGTATCTCTTGAACAGCCAGAAGAGCACTAACACCCCCAGGAGAACCAGCGCGGTGATGGTGTCGCCTCGACGGAAGGCTGTCCACGCGTCGCCCGCCAAGCTCGGTATGATGAAGGAGCCGATGACCAAGGCCACGGCGACCAGAATCATCCGGAAGGGGTGGGTGAAGACGTGGCCCCGCAGGACGGCGAGGGAGGCGGCAACGACGAAGGAGATGCCGAAGTAGAAGCTCAGGCCAAAGGCCCAATGCCAGAGCACGTACATGCTGGCGGCGGTGATGGGAACGGTGAGCCAAACCCGGCCTAGCTCCAAGCCGTAGAGCCACCGGGCGCGGGCGTCTCGAAGTTCTCGTGACAGCCACCTGCCTATGAATCGAAGGATGGCGCGTTGCACTTGAGCCCGACCTCCAGTGTTGCGCTGGCCGCTTCAGAGGGGCGTGGCCCGCAGCTGTCGGCGTTTGTATATTGTTTGAGTTGTTTCTCAGCCATAATGCATCGCCGACCATCGTGTTAGCGGCAATGGGATGATGGAAGAACAGGATTTCCGCTGTCAAGGGAAGCCTCTGCCCGATTCAAGCTATCTACGGCAAGGCATCTCGAAAGGCCCACGGCTCCCCAATATCTATGAGGTACTTGTGACATTTGGTGCTGCCCTTCGTAGTTATGGTAATATGCCCAATGTTTAGCCAACTGTTGCAAGGCTGTCTCACTTTGCCTAAGCTGGCAGCTGAGTTAGAATCATCGGCCATGTAGCAAAAAGTTAATAAGAGGAGGGGATTCGTTGAAGACACTGGTAGGAGCACTTAACCGGAGCCGTCTATCCACCATCGTGGCGGCCACAGGCGTAGCCACCCTGATATTGTTCCTTCTCCGCCCGACGGTTGCGGAAGCGGCCGGCGTCGAGGAAGAGACCGTCTTCATATTCAATACCTTCTCTTTCCTCATCTGGGGGGCGCTGGTCATGTGGATGTGCGCCGGATTCACGATGCTGGAGTCCGGCTCCGTGCGAACCAAGAACGCCTCCATGATATGTCTCAAGAACATAGGCATCTACTCCATAGCGGGCTTGGCTTACTTCATCATCGGGTACAACCTGATGTACGTGGGCGTTGGCAGAGAACTGAATCTGTTTGGCCTCGATTTCGGCGGTCTCATTGGATCCTTTAGAATCTTTTACGAGTCGTCGGCTAACGAGGTTGCCCTGTTGAATGGGGAGGCGGGCGCCGTAGCGGCGGTGCTCGCGGAAGGGGCCGGGTACTCCGTCATGTCGGACTGGTTCTTCCAGATGGTCTTCGTGGCAACGGCGGCGTCCATTGTGTCCGGCGCGCTGGCGGAGAGGGTCAGGATGTGGTCCTTCTTCGTGTTCGTGCTGGTCCTGACCGCGATAATCTACCCCGTGATTGGGGCGTGGCACTGGGGCGGCGGATGGCTGTTTGAAATGGGATTCACGGACTTTGCAGGATCAACCATAGTCCATAGCACGGGCGGATGGGCGGCGCTAGCCGGCATACTAGTAATAGGGCCCCGGCTGGGTAAGTACCGCAAGGACGGCACTGCGAGGGCCACGCCGCCTTCCAACATTCTGGTGGTCACCCTTGGAGTCTTCATCCTCTGGATGGGCTGGTTTGGCTTCAACGGCGGGTCTCAGTTGGCCCTGGGCAGCGCCGCCGACGCGGTGGCCATGAGCATAGTCATAGTCAATACCAACCTAGCGGCGGCGGCCGGCGTTGTGGCGGGCTTGCTGGTCTCAAGGCACATACTGGGGCGCATTGACCTGTTCGCCGGACTCAACGGCGCCATTGCGGGTCTGGTGGCCGTCACCGCCTCCCCCGACTTCGTAGACCACCAATGGGCCCTCCTGATTGGCGGGGTGGGCGGGGTGTTGTGCGTTGGCGGCCTCAAGCTGCTGGAGAGGCTAAAGGTCGACGACGTTGTGGGCGCAATTCCCGCCCACCTGGTAGCAGGCGTCTGGGGCACCCTGGCGGCATCCATGACTGGCGGCGCAACCTTCCACGTTCAGCTCATAGGCGTCCTCTCCGTAGGGGCCTTTGCCTTCGGCGCTTCCTGGCTGGTGTGGCAAGGTCTGGCGAGGACCATGGGCGCACGGGTGTCTAATTCGGTGGAGCGCTTGGGCCAGGACGCAGGCGAGCTTGGAATGGAGTCTTACCCCGAGTTTGTGTTGATGCCGGAAGACTTCGACGAGGACTAACGGGCGGACTCGAGAATAACAGGCCTCCCTGAATAGCGCAGCGATTTCAGGGGGGCCGCCACCGGCACGAGTGGCAGGGGGACGGAGCTAGGTTACGGCGAGGTCGTTCGTCTCATCGGATGCATGGCGTTCTTGACTTCGGGCGTTATCTCGTACTTGCGGGGTCGCTTGCTCCGCACGAGGACCCCGCGTTTCTCAAGGAGGGGCCAGAGCTTGTTGGTGAATTCCGTTCCGAAGCTTCCGCCCTGCATCCTTGATATTGGATGATGGGGGAACCGGGACTTGATTATCGGCAGGCAGTCTGTGCTCTTGAAGGAGCCGATGGGGGTCTGCCGGATAATGAGGTCCACCATTTCGTCCAAGACCCTGTTGTCGGCGATCCTCATAGCGTCGGCGGTCCTCGCGTCGGCGGCCCTCGCATCGGCGGCAATCCTCGTATCGGCGGCGGTCCTCGTATCCTCGGCGGGCCTCAACAGGATCATCTCGTTGGGGGGCGCGCTGACTTTGACCGTGTGAATGTGGTCGCTGGGGAAGTATTCTTCGATGGTTAGCGACCGGGTCTTGACGCGGTCGGTCACGAGCCAGAGGAAGGGCGCCCTTCCGCCCGCCATGTCCTTCAACTTGGCAAACACGGGCATGAAGTCGCTGTCGTCGCTCATCACGGCGATGAACTCCGCCTTACCCGTTACGAAGTCGGCGACGGCGTCCATTGCGATGGCCATGTCCGCCGAGTTCTTGGAATGATTGTGGCTGAAGTGCTGAATTCCCTTGACGGTGACGGTCAGGCTGGGGAAGCGGCTCGTAGCCCACATTTCCCAAAGGGCAACCCTATCTGCCCTGACGTAGAGGTGCAGCGAGGAAAGGGGCGGGGCGCGCTCCGGCCACTTTTCAAGAACGGCCTTCACGGTCACCTGGGCCGCGGCAAGCAAGTTCTCCGTGTCGACGTACAGGGCCGCCTTGCCGGCCTTACGCAGGCTTCTGGTTTTTGACTTTGAATCAGCGGATCTCATTGAGCTGGAAGCTCTTCTAAACAGCCCTAACATTGGGCAACGTCTTTGTATGGCATTATGTCTCTCTCTTCAATAGGGAAGTTGCCGGAAGAATGGAACTCCGGCTGCTGGCAGTGGGACTCGGACCGATGGGCAAGCTCCTCCGAGTCCGCAATTAGGAAGTGTCTACCGAACATTCTGCTTCCATTATGCACACTTGGAGACACTGCCGCAAATTCATGGGGTCTGGACGGTGTTTTCGACGGGGTTTGAAGGGTGGAAGGGACTCGTTCGTGGGAAACGAGGGGGTTTTGGGGCACTCGTTTCAGGGTTGCCAGGCGTGGGATTGACTCGTTTTGACTGGTTTCGGGAAACGAGTAACGGGTGTTTCGGGGGTATTTCAGGCGTGGATTGGGGTGTTTTGGGGACTCGTACTCGTTTTATTTTTTCTGGGGGAAACGAATGGGAGGTTTGGAGGTGGTGCGGCGGGTTTTTCATGGGGGTAGGTTAGCAGGGGAGGGGGAAGGGCGGCAATGGGGAGATGGCAGTTTGGGGGGGAGGGGGGTTGAGGCGTTGTACAATGTAATCCAGAGCCGTACTGAATGTCATTCTGAGCGACAGCGAAGAATCTCGTAGCCGAAAGCAAACCTTGATGCCTATTCACAAAACCAACCAATACTTCGTCTACATCGTGACCAACAAAAGGAAAACCACCTTATACGTTGGGATGGCAAATGATCTGCATCGAAGGATGTACGAGCACAAGAAGGGGCTGACAAAGGGATTCAGTAAGAGGTACAACCTGTCGTGCCTGGTGTATTACGAGGAAAGCTCTAGAGTCGAGGCGGTAATTGCGAGGGAGAAGGAGATTAAGGGATGGCTGAGACGTAAGAAGATAGCGTTGATAGATGGGTTCAACCCCGGATGGAAGGACTTGTCGCGGGACTGGTTTGATTTCTTCCGATGACGAGATTCTGGGGCAGCAAAGAATCCTGCAGGGATTGGACGCCTACGGCAACGAGATTCTTCACTCCGCTTCGCTACGTTCAGAATGACATGTTGGGGGCGTTGTGGAGTTCGGGATGAGGTGTCGCGGGACTGGTTTGATTTCTTCCGATGACGAGATTCTGGGGCAGTAAAGAATCCCGCAGGAATTGGACGTCTATGCCAACGAGATTCTTCACTACGCTGCGCTACGTTCAGAATGACATGTGGGGGCGCTACGCTGCGTTCAGAATGACATGTGGGGTGCGCGGTCGCGAGGTTGGCAGGATGCATGGAGGCGTTTGTGGGATGCCGCGTTTCACATTATACAACCGCAGACATTTGCTCGCCCCCGTCATGTCATTATGAGGAGGCTCCGCGACGAAGAATCTCGCAGTAATTGGATGCCTATGCCAACGAGATTCTTCACTCCGCTTCGCTGCGTTCAGAATGACATGTTGGGGGGTTGGGGGGGTTGGGATGGTGTGGGTTGGCACAATGAAAGGCCGAAACCTTTATGCTATCATGGCAAAGATACTACACGCTAACGCCCTCGCGAAAGAGCGTGTGCGGGTGGAGGGAATGCAGATGAATTCCAAAGAAATCACAAGCTTCTTTAATGAAGGCGATGATCCTAGTAATGACGACCGACGTGTCCTTGACCTCGACATGAGAATGGCGAGGAGTGCGGGACAGGTAGATCTCGGCCAGCTGACCGACTCCATTATTGCCATAGACCGGTCTTTAACCAAAGTTCAACGAGTATATGCATCGAGCCAGTTTGCTCAAACCATAGCAGCTGTTGACCGACTTGTTGCGTCCAATCAGCTTGCCCAAGTGATGGCATCTGTTGATCGACTTGTTGCGTCCAATAAGCTTGCCCAAGTGATGGCATCTGTTGATCGACTTGTTGCGTCCAGTCAGTTTGTTCAATACCTTACCCTTGCGAATCGGGGCTTTACTGCTTTCCAGTCGGCGATTTCACAGGGTCTTAGGGATTTTTCACCCATCGAGTTCCCCACGGTTTGGATCAAGAATAATTTTGATGAACGTACCGTTCAAGCGCCGATTTTAGCCCCACGCAGATTCCGATCTCCCAGAAGTCAGGCACAAGAGGTCACTCCCAAGATCTTAGAGGTGGAAGAAGCGATGACCAAGGAGCAACTCCTGCTTGACCAATTCGACGCTCTTGTCACAGATAGTGGTCTTCGTCGGGTTTGTAGAAAGTATTTCGCCGCCGGATTCTATTCCATAGCAGTTGAAAAGGCTTATGTGTACATTGACAACACGGTTAGTAAGAGGTCTGGATTGTCGGAGAACTATGGGGCTGACCTTATGCGTCAAGTGTTCAGTCCGAAGAATGCGACACTCAGGCTAAACAATCTACAGACTATCTCTGACAAGAATGAACAGACGGGCTACATGAATATCTTCGCGGGAGCAATGCAAGGGATCCGAAACCCGCGCACTCATGCAAGTGAGTTTGAGAATCAACCAACAGAAGCGTTGGAATTGCTAATCATGGCCAATCACCTAATGCGGATCCTCAAGAGGACCGGAAGAGGCAACGCCAACGCATAGAAGTCCCAAAACTACCAGTATCTAAGTTGTAGCCTCCCCCGCTACCTCAGGAGGCGGCGCACCGCCGCCTCTGCGGCGGTGCCTTGGGGGGAGGCGCGGAGCCAGGCGCGGAGTTCGCGGCGGGCGATGGTGACGGAGACGTGGTCGCCGCGTTGGGCGCGGAGTTCGGAGAAGCGGTTGGCCGCGCCCGCCGCCGCCGTTCTGCCGGCCTCGGATATCTCGGCGTGGAGCGGGTCTGAGGCGTCGAACTCCGGTATGGGCAGCTTCCAAAGCTGCTTGTGCATGTCGCGTGCTCCGAATTGCCCTTTGGACATGAACCGAGCCACCGCATCCTTGATGGTGTCGCTATTGATAATGGCTAGCAGATAGTAAGCTTCAGTAACATTCTTGCAGGAAATCCAGTAGAGTCTCGATTCGACCAATGCTTCATTGTCCTGCAGTAGCGCGCCAGTAGACACACCGCCTTGGGTATACACTATCCGAATCGGCCTTTCGCGAGGATTCTTCAACCATTCCAGCTGCGATGATAGTTTGCCGAAGTAGTCCAACTGACCAATCAAGCCCAGCTTGTTAGCCGCCGCCTTGTTCTTTTCCCAGAGTTCACTGACGGTGCGCCAGCGGTCTCGCATCCGCATCCCCAGGCCATCCATACGTACTCCGGTCACGCCTCCTTGATCGACAGGGATTTGATCGTCGCTCCTCTTCAGGGGCAAAATCGCCTTCAGGGGAGTAAGCGTAACGTACGGTGCAACTGTTTCTCCAAGATGAACGTCGAACAGGTGGGTCTTCTCGATCGTCTGGCCAGTTATGGCTGTTAGATCCAGGCTACGCCACGGGTTCTTGTCGAATCGGCCTCGCCTGGGATTCACTGTTATTGTCTGACCCGCCTGGATGATTGCGGGATTTTCGGTCTCCTCCACAAAGAACAGGCAACGCGGAACGATTATCGCCCCCTGTCTGGAGTACCCGGCGTATGGCGAATCACCCTGGATCGATGTATCGACTATGGTAGTGCGGGTTCGCCTGTCGGCATTCGGTCCCGGCTCACCCCGCCACAGTTCCACTTCTCCCACTAGAGGCGCTGCTCCGCCAAGCTCCCCGGTGCGTTTCGCAAAGACGACGGAGGCCGGAACGGGGAAAAAGTTATTGGGTTCCAGTCCTTCCAGGTCCCAGGCCGTCTTGAATCCGAAGTTGACAGTGAAGTCGGGCAAATAACGCTTCGGTCTCCAGGTGCCGGTGCGCCATTTCGCGTACTGGCCCGTCTGCAGGGCGCTGTGGGGCAACACCATGCCAATGACACCTCCGTCCTTCAGATAGAGGTCTACACAGCGGGCAAAGAACAGCCCCGCAACATCCTGACGGTTAGCGTATCTGCCACCCGCCCAGATACCGTACAGGTCCTTGCTCTGTCGCTCTAACTCCTCGCGCAGGGTGTTGGCTGTGTTGCGGTAACTCAGCCAGGGCGGGTTGCCGATGACCACGTCCACCTTCTTGCGGGAGAGGGCCACGGGGCGCACCAGGTTGCGGGTGTAGTAGGCCCAGATGTGGTTGCGCCCCTCCTTGTGAAGCCTCTGCAGCGCGTCGATGGTGCTTTCCAGTATCTCCCTTTCGCGAGTTCCCTCTTTGATCCCGTGGTCGTCCAGGTACACAAAGGGGTGTTCCCCCTTCTCGATGGCCTCGGACACGTCTCCCATGAGGGCGTCGAAGTCCTCGGCCCTATCCACCAGGCTTACGGGGAACAGCAACTCCGTGTTTTGTTCGTCGTTCACCTGGATGGTGACGTCCTGCTCGGCGAACATGTCGCCGGTGCGGTAGCGGAGCTGGAGGGCGTCGCCCAGGTAGATGGGGACGGTGATGCTGCTCTGAAAACCCTCGTCAAAGGCGCCTTGGATGGCGGGCTGGGCGGCGAGGACCCACGCGGCGCGGGCGAGGTGGACGGCGACGGGATGAACGTCGATGCCGGCAACCTGGATGCGGAGCCAGTCCAGCGTGTCCTTGCCATTCAGTCCCTGGTTCCCAGCGGTCTCTATCAGGTGGGTGACGGCCTCGGCGACGAAAGTGCCGGAGCCGCAGGCGGGGTCGAGGACGGACTGGTCCATCGGGTCGGTCACCACCTCGCGGACCATTGTCCGCGCCAGCCAGTCGGGGGTGTAGTATTCGCCAAGCTGACGGCGTTCGTCCGGCGGGATGACCGTCTCGTAGAGGATGGACGCTACGTCGTTGGGGGCCTTCTGCCAGTCGAACCGGGCGACGCGGCGGGCAAGGGTGCGGACGAAGGGCAAGCCGCCATCGACCTCGGTGGGCCAGGCGAAGAAGTCGGACTCCACCACACCCTGCAGGCCTGTCTTGCTGCGGAACTCCCTGCCGTAGAGCAGGTCGGCGGCGTCCGTTGCCGCCAGCGCCTTCACGTCGATGCCGAAGGACGCCTGCACCACCATGCCGATGACGGCGGTGAGGTAGGTATGGCGGACGAACAGGTCGTTCATTTTCTCCTCGGTGCTGGCCACCTCCCCAAGGGCCGCGATGAGCAGGTTCTCCCAAAGCTGGGTCTTGACGCGGATGGTGTTGGCGTTCTTGTTGCGCTGGTAGAGGGCCTTGAGGACGGCGATGTCCCGCTCGTAGGAGGGACTGTTGGGGCCGAAGTGGGCGGGGATGGAGACGCGGTCGGGCGCGATGTCTGTCTCGGCGGTGAGGGCGTTGTCCCGCAGCCACTCGAAGAGGGTTATCCACCTGTCCGGGTCATCGAAGGTGAAGGCGTAGGGAGGGGTGGGCTTGACGGGGCCGGCGTTGGGCCAGCGCAGGAGCCAGTATTTTCCGTCGGTGAGGACGCCCATGCGGACGCGCCCGAGCTTATGGGACTGCTCCAGGTAGTCGTCCAACTGGTCGACGTAGTCCGGGTTGGGGTCGAGGCCGCCGCGGGAGCCGATTCTGCGCTTGAACTCCATGAAGGTGTCGAGGGCGGTGAGGTCGACGGCGCGGCGGGAACCGAGGGCCGGGTGTTCCTCCAAGCCTATCTCGTCGCTTCGGACAAGGCGGGTGGCGACGAGAAAGTCGCGGACGGCGGTGGTGATGTTCGCCTCCGGCTCATTGTTCTCGTGGCGTCGGAGGACCTCGGCGGCGGCGGCCCTGATGTTGGGGTCGTTGTAGTCAATGTGTGGCAGCATTGTTGCGTATTATCCAACTGAAGGGGGGCGGATGCAACGGGGCGGCTTTGTGGTGGCGATGGGGAAGGGGAGGGGGGGAGGGGTTTGCACCCCCATCCTAGCCTTCCCCCCTGAAGGGGGAAGGGAGGGAAAGGGAGAGGGGGGATGGGTCCCCGCCTTCGCGAGGACACGTAGGGGGTTACGGGAAGGAACGATAAATGTCCCTTCTATGCCGGACCCTTACTAACTCCACCTTGTCGCCCTTAATCGCGACAGTCAACCGATGATGACCTATCCTGTTTCGGAATATGTTACTGACCGATTGCAGCTTCTTGACCCCTGAGATGTCAGTAATTGCCGACGCTTGCTCTAATTCTTCGATTTTTTGACGGAGCCTCTTGAGAATGTTCCTATTTCGTAGTCGTCTTAGGTCACGGCTAAAGCTTGACCTCTGTTCAAGCTTTAGCCTCGCCCCTTAGAATAGCCATCACGCATTCCCGACTCACGAGACCTGTTTTCAGGCCTTCCTCGGTCAATCTAACCAAGGCGGCATCTTCCTCTTCGCTGATGGGGTCAAGGATGTCTGCGATATCCGGCGGCAGTTCTACGTCGAAGGCGTCCTCGAATTCGCCGGCGCTTTCGTAGGTCTCAACAAAAGTAGCGGCCACGTCTAAGCCTCTCTCGCTAGCGGACGCGAGGTCTGCGCGGGCCTTGTTCCACTCCGACTGGCGGAGCGAGGCGATGGCGCGGTCAAAATGGTCCTTTGCCAGGCCCGTGCCTGGACTAAGAGTTTCTTCGTGTTCCTTAATCGTGGTGTTTGGCTCCTTGCTGACGGAATCTGCTGGCAACGGCTTAGTTGGGGGGTTGGGGGTGATACTGCTTTGCCAATTATACACCTTCGTAACTTCTTCCAATCGGTCCTTTCCCGTTGTCTACATACAGGGCTTGGTTGACATCAGACGAGGTGTTGCAGCGTCGCAGAGATGGCGGGCGAAAGACTCGCGGGTTGGTAACCACGCGGACGAATCCAAACAGAACGAGGAGAGAGAGGGCAAAGGGTTCCGGCCCCGTGGCCAGACGAGTGATCCAGTCCGCATACCGATAGTGATCGTGGGTCGAGTCCTCGACGTGGGCATATATGAGGACGTTTACGTCAGGGAGCAGCATCCGGAATCACGGACCTCGTGTGAAGCGGGCCTCGTCCTTCTGTGCGTCAAGGGTTCTTGGGCGGTCGAGGTCGATTCCTGGACGGGGACGGGCCCCGCATGCGCGAGGACACGGAGGGGATGGGGGAAAGGGTGGGTTCCTGTATGCGCGGGGTGGGGGAGAAGAGAGAGGATGGGTCCCCGCATGCGCGAGGACACGGAGGGGATGGGTTGCCGTCTGCGCGGAAGTAAGAGAGGGGAAGGTTTGCACCCCCATCCCCCGTCTTCACGAGGGCAGGCTCTAGCCTTCCCCCATGAAGGGGGAAGGGAGAGGGGGCAACGGATGGGGGAGAAGATGGGTCCCCGCATGCGCGAGGACATGGAGGGCCTAGGGGCCGGCGGCGAATTCTACGTTGGCGATGCTCGGCTGGCCGACGGGGCTGATGGCGAAGCCCTGAACGTAGGGCTTGAGCAGTACGTAGTCCTGAATGTGGAACAGGGGAATGATGCCGGTTTCGTGGATGAGCAGCTGTTCCGCCAGACGGAAGAGCCCCAAGCGGGCTTCCCTATCTTGGACTATTCTGGCCTGCTCCACCAGGGTGTCGAAAGCCTCATTTACGTAGCGGGAACCCTGGGCCTCCGAATGGAGCAGCAGGTCCAGGAAGTTCTCCGGGTCCGGGTAGTCGGCCACCCAGCCGAAGGTGAAGAGGTGTCCCTCCTGGTCTTCGAGGTTGTAGTAATACTCCTTGGGGTCCACCAGGTTCACGTTCACTTCAATGCCCAGATTCTCCTTCCAAGAGTCAATCATAAACTGGATCGACTCCGACGCCTCTCCGTCCCTGTCCACCGCAATGTAGGTGATCTCCGGGAAGTCGTCGGCGTACTGAGAACCGGCCAGCAGCTTCCTGGCTTCCGCGGGGTCGAAGGGAATGGCCTGCAGGTCCTCGGAAAATCCGGGGATGCCCGGCGGCAGAATGCCGTTGGCTAGCAGGAGGTTCCCACCGTAGAGGACATCGATGAGCTTCTGCCGGTCGAGGGCCATGGCAAGTGCGCGCCGCACTACGGCATCGTCCAGGGGCGACATCTCTGTATCTATGACCACGAAGTAGCTGGTCAACTGGTCGAATTCGTGAAGCTGGCCGGAGAGAGCATCGTTCTCCCTCAAATCGTTCAAGGACCTCGCGCGGACGAAGATGCCGTCCCATGCGTCGGTCTGATACATGTCCAGCCCGTTTGCGCCGGGCAGCGCATCGAAGGGGGAGATGATGTGCTCCATTGCAACGGGCCGGTAGTATCCATCGAAGCGCTTCAGGATGATTACCTCATCGGCGACCCAGCGGAGCAGCTGGTAGGGGCCGGAGCCGTTAATCTCCGCGTCCATCCACCACTCTTCGCCCAGGACGCCCACGGAGGCGGAGTCCACCACGAAGCTGGAGGGGTAGGCGAGCTTGGCCAGGAAATACTCCTTGGGGGAGTCGATTGTAATGCGAATGGTACGGGCGTCCACCACCTCCACGCCGGAAACTTCCTCGGCTTCTCCCGCCATCTTCGCAACCGCTCCCACAATGTCAGCAAGGTAGAGAAGCGCGGTGTCGCTGTGAAGCTCAGGGTCCGTCGCTCTCTCGATGGAGTATTTGAAGTCGGCGGCGGTGATGGGCTTGCCGTCGTGGAAAGTTATGCCGTCCCGAAGAGTGAAGGTGTACACAGTGCGGGTATCGTCCACAACCCAAGACTCGGCCAGGTTGGGAGTCACGAAAAGGGCCTCGTCCAGCCGCACAAGGCCGCTGTAGATGTTGGACACATAGAAGTGGGAGGTGGTCTCCCTGGCCACGGCGGGGTCAAGGGTGCTGGGTTCGCCTAGCGGCATGGTGAACGCCCTGTCCCGGGCGATGCCGTGGGGCGCCGGGATCCCGGTGTCGAAGGTGTTGAATGCCTCCTTGATGCCGTCACGCTGATCCTGAGAAACAGCAGCGGGGCTGGAAACGGCGAGAATGAAGTTAGCGCTGCCTCGCTTAGTCACCTGAAGGGTGACGGGTGATTGCACGCCTTCCGACTCGAAGAGTAGGTCGGCGCGAAGGCCGGGCGAACCGCTATCCGAGGTGAAGTCGCTCAAGCTTTCCAAGGAGGGAATCCCGCCGGTCGGCAAGAGGGATTCAATAGCACTGACCAGAACCTGCCGCAGGTCAACGTCAAGGTCGTTGAACTCGACCATGAGCTTCAAGGTGATGCCGCCATCACCTTGAAGGATTGCCCACGTCCCCTCTGCGTCTTCGCCCACGGGAACGGACGCCCAAGATTCGGGGTGCATGAAGGAGACGCCCAATTCCTGATTCTCAAAGAGCTTGTACTTGGGGGCAGGCTCGGGCTCCGGGGTTGGGGCCGGAGTAGGGCGCGGCTGAGGAACCCGGGTGCGTTCAGGGGTGGGTTCGGGTGTAGGCGCAGGTGTGGGGGCCGGGGTGGGCGCAGGGGTTGGGGCAGGCGTCGGCGCGAGTGTGGGTTCGGGGGTGGGCGCCGGAGTTGGGGCAGGTGTCGGCGCAGGTGGGGGAGCAGGGGTAGTTGTCGGAGTTGGCGCGGGGGTAGCGGCGGACGTCGGCGCGGCGGGCGTTTCCGCTGACCTTTCACAGGAGGCGAACATGAGCACCGCCACCAAGAAAATAATCAACACCATCGCTACGGCGGCAATCAACGCATGGGTCCACTTCATGGGTTCAGATTCTCCTCACGAGTTTTCGGTTCAATGGCAAGGACGAGAACGGCTTTGGCAAGACATGATATCACATTTTACCATTGCGCCATTCAAGTGATTATACGTTAGTGATGGGCGTTCAGATTGCAGGAATGAGAGTAGCTATCACGCGTCACTGTCAGCCCGGTGTAAGGATAGAGTGGTGATTACCCCTTACCACGGAGGGGCATTTGCCGGACTTGCTAGGCCAAACCGGACGCTCTATCAATTGCGATCACTGCTGGGCCCAGCGACGTTCAACCGCGGCATGGCCCAACTGAGGAGTCCCGCGGAGACCAGCAGCGCCCCCGAAGGAATTATCACCCACTGGTAGCTCTGCGTCGTATCGAAGATCCATCCGGCATAGAGGGGCGTTCCAAGGCCGAGGACACCGAATGTCGCCATGATGCCTCCCCGGAGTACGCCGAAGTTCCTCCGTCCGAACTGGTCCGCCAGCATGGCCCAACCCAGGGGCAGGCCGCCTTCGCTGAACGCCCACATGACGAAGATGAGCATCATCTGCCACGGCTCCACCTGGTCCCAGGAGGCCAAGGCGAACATTCCCATGCCAGCTATCACCGCACCCGCACCCGCAACCACCTTTCTGTCCCACCGGTCTCCCATCCATCCCATAAGCAGCGAAATGGGGAGCCAGGATATGGCCATGCCGGCGATGAGCAGCCCGGCGGTCCCCTCGTCTATGCCCTTCCATATCATAATTGCCACCACGTGGATGGCTATGGAGGTAAACACCATGCCCCGCATGGCCAGGGAGAGGGAGAGGATCCAGTATGTGGGCGTGCGAAAGGCGTCTTTGGAACTCATCCCTTCGTACCCGGCGACACCACGGGGTCGAGTGGATGGACGGGGCGATTGCGATTGATCTTCGTCTGCCGGAGGCGGGTCACCGTCGGGCAGCAGGCCCCTCTCTTCCGGGGAGCTGTACATCCGGGTGCTAAGGGGCAGGTAGATGACCCACATCATCACGCCTGCTCCGAACAGCGTCGTCCTCCAACCGAAGGCGTCGCTGCAGATGGAAAGAATGGGCGGCAACGTCGAGCCTCCGATGGCGAAGCCAAGGACTGTGATGGCAAGCGCCATGCCTCGCTTACGAATGAACCAACGGCAGGTGGCCGTTATGGACGTGGAGTCGAATCCGCCCATGATCGGCGGCGAAAGCACCAGCAGAATGACGAGGAAATACGTCAGGTAAGATTCCACCCGGCTGAGGAGGATGAAACCCAGTCCAGCCAGCAGGGAGCAGACGAAGAGGACCCGTCCGGGGCCGAACCGGTCTATGACTATGCCGATGAAAGGGCTTTGAACGGCTGCAATGCCTCGAGTGAGGGATAAGGGCAGCGACGCGGCGGCGCGGCTCATGCCCAGATCGCGGGTGATGGGCAGAAAGAGGACGGCGAAGCCGATGAAGTAGAGACCGGCGGGGACGGCGTTGACCAGCAGGCCGATGAGGACAATCCACCAGCCGTAGAAGATCCCTTTCCTTGGGCCTTTGGAAGGCATTCACGCCACCCGCAAAGGGGAAATTTCTGAGAATCGAGGCCAGACGGATGATTTGTCCGTGGGCAGTGCTATTCTCAAGCTCAGCCAAGTTTGGCGTCAATACCATCCGTGACCGAATATCTTGTCGTAGTTCTGCTGTTCGGCATTCCTTTACCCGGCCCTCTGTGCGTGATACCATCGTTCTATTGGTACGTTTGGGCTATCGTGGGGTTATCAGGAATGGTGATGATGAGCGAGGCCGGAATAAAGCTGGTTGTGGGACTTGTCGCAGCGACGCTTTTGGCGGTGGCGGTTGTAGTAGCGGCTTGCGGCTCCGGTGGTGCTGAGACGCCAACTCCCATTGCCACTCCAATCACGTCGATACCAATGGCAACCCAGGCGACAGCGCCGACAGTCTATGCCGCCGCAACGTCTTTCCCTACGCCACCCCAGGCCCCATCACCCACTGCTCAACCAGCTCCCGCCCCTACCGAAGCAATTGAAGATTGTATTCCTGAAGAGTCCATTATTGCAGATACATTTCCATTTGCGATGGCCCCCTCAGTAGACCTGCAAATCTTCGAAGCTGATGTGATAGTAGTGGCCTCGTTGGTCTCTGTTACTGCGGGATTCCAGCAGAACGGGGATGTTTATCGACCGGGGCAGATTCTCCGTTTTCGCAGTTCAGAGTATCTGAAAGGGACTGGGCCTACGGAGTTTGTCGTGGAGGTCCCCATCGTTGAGGTTAAATATACGCAATGTTCCATGGCGAAAGCTTTAGCTCTAAAAGCTGCACAGTACTCCATCTCTCTCAGGAATACCAACTATGATCAAAGGCTTGGAATCCTATTCTTGAGTGGGCCGTTGTATATGCCTACGATCTATGAGGGACAATCAGACAGGCTTAGTCGCTCGGCTTCTAGCTCTGCCACAGCATTCAACTTCGAGCGTGAGAACCTAGCAGTAAAATCGTGGGAGTATTCCATTGATAGCATCGCAAGAGTCTGGATGCCCGCGAAGAATGATCCACCAACATCCACCTCACGTGGAAGGTCTCCGCGGAACTCGGACCCCGAATACATCACAGGTAGAGAGACCAGTCCCCCTACTGTGATTAGACTTTCTGAATTGAAGACCAAGATCTCCGCATTGGCCACTCGGTTGGCAAGTGGGGCAGAAATTCCAGGTTTCAAAGAATGCGTTAGAGGTGAACTGGACAGAGAGCGTTACTATCGTGATTACGACCCATATACGGTGTATCATACGATCCCTTCTGGAGCCGACCCTGATTCTCAAGCCCTCCGCGATGAACCAGTCAGGCATGGGGACTCAGTCTATCGAATCTTTCATGTAAGAGGAAAAGACGCCTCCTATTTCCAGGCTGTAATTGTTGATGACGACGATGATCCCGCCAGGTACAGTTTCAAATACACTCCTAGTCGCCCCTTGCCAGCAAGACTGTACGAAGTAGACTTCACTTATCAGTTGCCTGATGAAATTCCTTGTGGCCAAATTGATGATCCCGTCAGGCTCCGAGAAGTGACCGTCACGGCCCCCACCGGCACTCTCCACGAGGCGTTCTTCGACCCGGTGACCGTGGGCACGGCTGTGAAAGCCGACGCCACCAACGGGGCGCTCAAGCCCACGTCGTTCACAGTCGGCGGCACGGCCACTGAACTCACCGGGCTGGAGTGGAGCAACAACCAGGTGGTCCTGACCCTGGGGACCCACGTGTCCCTGAGCGGACAGGTGTTGGAGTTCATTGAATTGGACGGGAGCGTGTCGCTGTCGCTGGTCGTCGATGAGGCTGAGGTGGACGACGAGGTGGGGACGTATTCGTGGTCGGTGACATCTCAGCCGTGGGAGGAGGGGGACAAGCTGATGCTGCGGATTCGGGAGGGTGGATAATGGCAATGAAGTCTCCAATTCTCGTCCTCATGCTTTGGGCAATGATGACGCTTGCCTTGTCCTGTAGCTCGAACGGCACAGAGACGCCGCCGGTAGCAGCGGAGACACCTGCGGGCACAGGGACGCCGCATGTAGTAACGGAGACATCTGCGGGCACAGGGACGCCGACGATAGCTATGGAGACTCCTGCGGACACAGGGACGTCGCCTGTACCCCGGAGACACCTGCGGACACAGGGACGCCGACGATAGCTATGGAGACTCCTGCGGACACAGTGGCGCCGCTAATTCCAGCACTGCCGCCTGCCTATCTCGGTCCAACCTCGCTTGAAGAGAGGATATTCGCGTCGCCCGTTATCGCCCGGGTGCGGCTCGACTCCGTGTCTTCAACGACAGAGCTCGGCACTACGTACCAGGGGATGAAGCACTTAGCGCTGCTGGAGTTCAGCTTCAGCGTTGAGGAATACCTCAAGGGCACTAGGGCCGACGACATCGTGGCGGTGTGGGACGCTGCTCCATTCTTTGACACAGAGAAGGAGGCCGAGGACGCGCTTCCGGCCATAGCCGCCGCCCGGGACGCCCAGTGGGATAGCCGGGAGGCGATTGTCTTTCTACAAACCTCCGAGCTATCCCTCCCTAGCACACAGCAGGCGAACCGATACTACCTGGCGTGGGCTGGCACCTGGATGAATTATGGCGACAACGACGCATACAGCCTAGCGAGCCGGCACAACAGGCTGTGGCTGCCGGCCGCGGCGGCGGCGAGTGAGTCGTCGCAGGCCACAGGGGACCAGCAGCGCTTTCTGACGGATGTGCCGTCGGCAACAGGGACGGTGCCGACGATAACCCTGGGGGAGATCAAGTCCAGCATTGGGGCGGTAACCGCCAAGCTCAGCGCTAGCGATGGCTCCGAGGAGTACACGGAATGCGTACGGGAAACATATTACCTTGAAAGAAAGCATCGCTATCTGCGAGAGATATACCCAGACAGGGTAAACACAGGAAGCAACATCAGCCCGCCTCATTCTCACCAGTTCAACTCGGGACTGGCTGGCGGTACGGTTGTTTATGAGATTCCTGAAGGGGATCCCATAACTCCCAGCGTACCGTTTGAAGTCTGGTTGGACGGAGGGGATGCAAGCTTGTTTAGCGTGGCTACTCCGAGCCAAGACTACCGTGTAACAACAACACGTCCGCTTCCTGGTAGAGCGTACAAGTTCCACTTCAATCACAGAGGACCTTATTTCAGCCGCTGCGACGGAGATACCACACGCTACGAGTGGACGGTGACGGTGAACGCCCCCGCGGGCACCCTCCACGAGGCGTTCTTCGACCCGGTGAATGTTGGCACGGCTGTGAGGGCCGACGCGACCAACGGGGTTCTGAAGCCCACGTCGTTCACCGTAGGTGGCACGGCCACGGAGATTTCGGGTCTTGAGTGGTCCAACGACCAGGTCGTCCTGACCCTTGGCACCCACGCATCCCTGAGCGGGCAGGTGTTGGAATTCATCGCCCTCGACGGCAGCATCGCCCTCTCCCTCCTCACCGACAACGCAACGGTGGACAGCACGGCGGGGACGTATTCGTGGCCCATGTCGAGCCAGCCTTGGCAGGACGGGGACAAGCTCATGCTGCGCATTCGGGAGGGCTGAACACGCCCACCAAACCTTCAATCAGTGGTAAGCTGAGACAGGAACATCCGAAAGCAGGGGAGGGTTTCGCCATGACCAAGGCCTACGTGCTCATAAGCTCTGAGATTGCCTACACCAAGGACGTTTTGGAGGGGCTGCGGAAGCTGGAAGGCTTAGTGGAGGTCCACGAGGTGCTGGGCCCCTACGACATCGTGGCGGAGGTGGTGGCCGCCGACGTTGAGTCCATTCTGGTTATTTTGCAAAAGGACATCCGAAACATAAGCGGGATTAGAAACACGGTGACCTGCATCACGACAGATTAGCGGGGCCGGGTACCTGCGCTCAGCCCACGAGATTCTTCCCAGACCCTTGAAATGACATGGGGGGAAAGGGGGAGGGAGGCGGGTGGGCGCACACGGGGGAGGGCAGGTTTGAAACCTGCCCCTACGGTGCAAAGCAGGTGATGCTGGTTGAAGGGAAGGGCGGTTCCCGAACCGCCCCCACGGGAAGAAGGACCATTGATAGCGGGGGCGAGATTCCTCGACTCCGCTTCGCTGCGCTCGGAATGACATTTGGGGGAGAATGGGGTATGGGTCCCCGCGCCTGTCTTCACAAGGGTAGGCTATGCGCGGGAAGAACGCAGGGAGGGATGGGTCCCTGCCCCCCGTCTTCACGGGGGCAGGATCTCGACGCGAGGACACGGGAGGGGAGGGCAACAAGATTCTTCGTCTCCGCTGCGCTGCGTTCAGAATGACATGGGGGGAAAGAAAGATGGGTTCCCGCCACCGGAGACCTTTGCATAACTATCGAATCGCATTCAAATGGCGGTGTAGAACGACTCTTGACATAGCTAAATCATGGGATTCTGGATTCCGGCTTTTGCCGGAATGACGGTTATGCAAAGGTCTCCCACCGCGGGAAAACGGTTTGGGATCGGGGTCTTGTAGCGGATGAAGGATGGGTTGCGAACCGCCTCTACAGGAGGAGAATGTTGTCAGGCACGGGGTTCACCCCCATCCCCCGTCTTCACGAGGGCAGGCCCTAACCTTCCCCCATCAAGGGGGAAGGGATTTGTTAGCGCGGAACGAGCGATTATCATATTAATGACAGTTAGGGGCATCACTTGTGGGCGCGCGTCTTTGGCGGGGCTAGATTGCTCCGAGCTGTCTGAGGTTTACGAGTTTCGCTTGGGAAAGGCCCAACTCTTCGCTGTACACTTCCTTATTGTGCTGGCCCAGCATAGGCGCGGGGCGGCGCAGAGACCACGGGCATTCGGGCAGGCGAAACATCTCGCCCGGAACCCGCAGTCGGCCCATCACAGGATGTTCGATCTCGGAGAAGTAGCCCCGCTCCTCTAGTTGGGGACAGTTAGTCAAGTCTTCGGAGGTCTGCACCACTCCCGCCACGAAGCCCTCCGACATGAAGGTGTTGAAGTACTCGGCTTTCTTCCACTTCTTGAGGAGGGGCAGCAAGACGTCGTCCAACTCCTCCCGGTGCTCCGCGATGAGCTGCCGGTCTGCGAATTTTGTGTCGTCAAGTTCCGGGTAGCCCAGCAGGGTAACGTACTCGTGGAAGGGCGCCGTGGGGCGTCCCCGCTGCATCGTCGGCGCGATGTGGCCGTCCTCGGCGGGGACGATGCCCTCAAATCGGGTGCCTTTGAATGAGCCGCTTTCTTTCTTCGGCGCGCGGCGCTCGATGGTGCCGGTGTAGGAGTAGCGGGTGGCGCTGTCGTAGTGGTGGGCAGCCACCGACTCCTGGAGGGACAGGTCAATGTGCTGCCCTTCGCCCGTCATCAGTCGGGAGAAGAGGGCGGCGGAGGTGGCGTAGGCGGCAATCATGCCACCCATGTAGAAGCTCTGGGGGTGGCCATGCTTTAGCGGCTCGCGGTCGTGGGCGCCGCTAGAGTACATCATGCCGCTCATGGCGTAGTAGACCAGGTCGCTTCCGGCGTAGTCCCGGTAGGGGCCGAACTGGCCGAAGGGGGTGATGGACGTGACCACCAAACCCGGATTCACCTTTTCCAGGTCTTCGTAGCCAAGGCCCAACGAAGCGAGATAACCGGAGGGAAAACTCTCCAACAAAACGTCGGCGTCTTTGACGAGGTCCAGCAGCAGCTTCCGACCGGCGGCGGTCTCCACGTTCAGAGTGACGCCGCGCTTATTGCAGTTCAGGTAGAAGAAAAGGAGGCTCTTCTCCGGATGGGGGTCGTCGTGGAAGAAGGGGCCGATGCTACGGGTCGGGTCGCCGGCGGGGGCGGGCTCAACCTTCAGAACTTCCGAGCCGTAGTCGGCGAACATCTTCGAGCACAGCGGCCCAGCCACGTGGGTGCTCAGGTCAACAATCTTGAACTGTCCCAGGGCGGTTTCGGGCATTCTATTCATTCCCATCATTCCCAACGATTTCAGAGTAGTCTGGGTCGTAACCGGCGAGGGTGCCCTCCTCCAACTGGCGTTGGTAGGAGGGAGGCTTGAAGTCGGGGAGGTCAGTAGGAATCTTGCCGAGCATGTTGATATCGTAGAGACGCTCTATCTCGGCAGGGTCGCGGCCCAGCAGGTCGCCGAGGATGTACTCGTTGTGCTCTCCCAGACCGGGAGCGGGCCTCTGGATACGGCTGGGGGTCTTGGACATTTTC
Source organism: Dehalococcoidia bacterium (assembly GCA_965238215.1). GTDB lineage: Bacteria > Chloroflexota > Dehalococcoidia > Lucifugimonadales > JAPULR01. The sequence continues at coordinate 190,015 of OZ250180.1, forward strand.
CAAGGGCGGCCAAAGTATATCTTTGGGCCGATGCCGGAGTCCGGGCGGTGGTTGACTCTCTCGTAGAAGCCGCGGTTTCTCATGTGCGGGTTTGTAAGCACCTCGCGGCTGTTCAACACCGCGGCGGCGGGTATTTTTTCTCCTTGTAGAGCCTCCATCAGTTCGATGTGGTCCCAACAGGAAGTCCAGCGGCTCAACAGACCGTCCAGTTCGTCCTGATGCTTCAGACGGGAAGGCGCGTCGGCAAACCGCTCTTCAAGACTCCATGCTAGGCTGCCCATTGCTTTCGTGAGCGCCTGCCACTGGTCGTCGTTCTCGACGCCAATGGCGATCCACTTGTCATCGCCGCGGCAGGGGTAGACGCCGTGGGGGGCATGGTAGGGATGACGGTTGCCCATGATGCGACCGTTGCGACCGTTGACCTCGTAGTCCAACACGGCGTCACCCATAGTAGCAACGCCAATCTGGTACATAGCCAGGTCAAGCCACTGGCCTTTGCCCGTCTTCTGGCGGTAGTGGAGCGCGGCGAGAATGGCGAAAACGGCGGTCCAGCCAACGTGCTGGTCGAAGAAGGACTTGCCCACCCGACGGGGCCCCTCGTCAGGGTAGCCGGTGAACTGGCTAAGGCCGCAGGTAAGCTCAAACATTCGCCCTATGCCGGCGTAAGTCCTCCACGGGCCGGTGTGACCAAAGCCGGTGTTGGAGACGTAGATAAGGTCGGGCTTCTCCTTCTTCAACTCCTCGTAGGAAAGGCCCAGCCGGTCCATGGTGCCGGCGCGGTTATTCTCCACCACAACGTCGCTGATGCGGGTCAACTCCTTGAAGGCTTGAACGCCCTCCGCGACTTTCAGATTAAGAGTTACGCCAAGCTTGCTGCGCTGCAGGGTGTTGAAGGAGCCGTCCCGATTCCACGGCTCATCGCCGGGCTCGTTGTCGGCGTAGAGGAGACGGGCGGCCTCGGTACGAAAGAGGGTGTGCGTTTCGACTTTGATAACTTCCGCGCCCATGTCGGCCATTATGTGAAGGGCCATGGGCATGGCCACCATGGTAGTGGAGTCGATGATACGCAGGCCAGCGAGAGGCCCCTTCTTCTTGGATGCGTCGTCAGTCAAAGGCTATAACTCCAAGGGAACTTCCACGCCCAGTCCCTCTTCCTTGGCCTTGCGATAGACGTAGGCGGCGGCGGCAACGTCGCTGACGGCGATGCCCTGGGATTCGAAGAGGGTAATCTCGTCGGCGGACTCCCGCCCAGAAACCCGGCCCGCTACGACCGAGGCCAGGTCGTGAATCTGGTCCCATCGCACGACGCCCCGCTCGATGGAATAGAGCAGGTCGCCCGCTTCTATTTTAGCGTCCTCCAAGCTATCAACCACGATGCGGTCCGACCGGCGGATTACGTTGTCGTCCACTTCTTGACGGATCCAGTGGTTGCTGCCGGCGGCGTTGACGTGCATGCCCGGCTCCAGCCATTCGCCCAGGAGAACGGGCCGGCGAGTGGTGGTCATGGTGATAACGATGTCCGAACCGCTAGCGCATTCTTCGGCGCTTTCGGCTTGGGTAACTTCCAGACCCAACTTTTCCGACATCTCGGCGCAGAACTTGGCGGCCGCCTTGGGAAAGCGGTCGTAGGCCTTCACCGACTTTATACTGCGGACGGCGCACACGCCTTCCAACTGGCCCCGGCCCTGGAACCCCGTTCCGATGATGCCTACGGTTGCCGCGTCCTTCCGGGCCATGTGCCGGGTGGCTACGGCGCTGACGGCGCTGGTGCGAAGCAGCGAACAGCGCGCACCCTGGACCAGCGCCAGCAGGTCTCCCGTAGCGCTGTCGTACAGCAGTATGAGAAAGCGGGTCCCGGCGCGGAAGCTGGTGTAGGTCTTTAGGCCGAAGACGCCGCTGCCCAGGACAGACGCCGCCATCAGGTGATGAAAGCCGCGGGGCAGCCGGATGCGGGAGCGGGGGCGGTTCCAAGTATCGCCCTGCCCGGCCTGACGAAAAGCGTCTTCCATGACCTTGACGCAGTCGGCCATGGACATTACCTGGTCAACTTCGGCGTCTCCTAGCAGCAACGCCATCAGTTTTCTTTCCCTTGGAATTGCTTGAGGTCAAAGGGCATTTCTAGTACCAGTTCTTGCGGTAGGTGTTGTAGCCGACAAAGGGCGGGCGGGCGGGATGGGGTATGGGCAGTTGCACCGGCCCGGATTCGCGGGAGGGAAGATAGACGGTGGCGGAGCCGGGCGCTTGGGCCTCCCCCACCTGGTTGGCGCCTTCTATGTCAATGCCTACGGCGTGGTATTCAGCCTCGCCGGGCACGGCTCCGGGGCCTTCCTCGCCTCGCTGCATCTCCTTAAACTTCTTGACGACCGTGCCCTTGTAGATGGTGACGTCGCCGTAGAACACGGGCTTCCGCATGGCAATGTAGAACCTGCGGATGAACCCTTCGTCGCCCATCCAGTTGGTCAGCAGCTGGGCGGGAATCTGGACCCGCTGCACCCCGAAGTCGAAGGGGCCGGGCAGTCCCCGGTAGATGGCCAGCAACGCGTCCTCGTGCTCGGAGCCGGGGGTCCAGGGCCAGCGGGTGATGGGATGCACGCGCACCCATTCGCCGGTCTTGCGGGAGTGGTGGTAGGAAGGCTCGAAGGCGAGCTCGTCGCCGGGCAGGTTCTCTGCCGCCTTGGTGCAGTAGTCCATGAAGTGACGCGACACCTGGTCCTGGAGGGTCCACGGCGGAAGGACGTAGGGGCCAATCTCGTCGCCCACATTCACGTCTTCCCAATACAGCGGCTCCGCGCCACGGGGTCGGAAGCCTTCTATCATCCTCACGTACTTCTCAATCTGTTCCGGGCTGTACTGGGACGCCTTCCGTTCGTACATCATGTGCTGTCCCAACCGCTCACGGGGCACGGCGCGGCTCGATTCCATGATTCGCTGGGGCACCATAATCTGAGTGCCGTAGCACTTGGCGGGCATGTCGCCGTGGAAGTCGTGATAGTAGCACTCGGAGATGAGGAAGATTAGCTTGCCCTGGGAGCCGGACCTCTCAATCAGCTCCTTGGTCACCTTGGAAGAGCGGAACTTGGCGCCGGCGCGAATGACGTCATAGAACTCCCAGGCGGTGCCGGAGATGAAGTTGGCCATGGGATAACCCTGGGGGCGCTTTGCGCCGTGAGCCGACGGATAGCGGATGAGAGCGAGAATTGGCCCCGGCGCCAGCTGAGAGCCGTAACGGGAGCGGCGACCGTATTCGGGGTCTGTGTAGAGGGGATTGTCGTCACCGATGCTAAGGGCGTAGTTTCGGACGGTCCGTTCGTCCAGACGAAGGGTGGCCTCGTAGGGCGGGCCCGACTGGTCGATGGGAGACGGCGGGTCCGGCGGCAGGTTCTCCATAACCTCCTCGCCGATCATCGCCCTTGTCCGTTCTATGTATTCGTCAACGGCCTCTTCGAAGGTCTGCTCAGTTGTCATACAAGGCTCCAATTTCGGAATAGGCGTCCCAGTGAGGGATGGGCAGCGACACCGGATGGCCGGGCGAAGGCAGGTAAGCCACGGCCCTTCCTGTGGCGACCGTCTCACCCAACTGGTTGACGCCGCTGATTCGCACCTCTACGGCAAAATAGGTTACGCCGCCGACCCTTTCCTTGTACTTGTCCGACACCCGGCCTCGCAGCCACATGGTGTCTCCGTACAGGAAATGGTTGGGTAGGTCAACGTCCAGGGAGCGGAGGAAGGCGTCGTCGCCCATCCAGCTGGTAACCACCTGCCCCGCCAGGCAGACGACGTGCATTCCGCGGCTAAAGGGGGCGACGAATCCGGCGTCGCGGCACGAGAGAATGTCTTCGTACTCCTGGTCGGCGTCCCAGTAGGGCCAGTTGGTCGAGGGATTGGTGCGAACACGGCCGGGCATCCGCTTCAGGTTTTTGTAGACCGGCGAGCCGAGGGGCATGGTCTTCTGCTCTGCCACCGTCCAAGCCATCATGTCGGAAAGACTAAGGGGGCCTTTCACTAGCTGAGGCAACTCTTCGCCTTCCTGCGCATCCTGCCAGTAGCGGAGCAGGCGGCCCCGGGGAGGCGGCTCGCCCTCGATTCCCTGCTGGATATGGACGATTTCGTCGTCGGAATACTCGTAGATTTCCCGGTCGCAGATCAAAGCCTCGCCGGTTCGGAAGGGGACCAGCGCCGTCGTGCCGGTACTGGAGCCTATAAGCCCGCCGTAGGAGTTTCGATAGACGGCGCGGCAGTCCACGTTGGCCGTGGGCCTGCCGCTCATGGGCTGGCCCGACGAGGCGCTCGTCACCTCCAAGCTGCTGGTCAGCCGATCGCCCACGCGAATGACGTCCACCCACTCCATAGAAGCGCGACGGGTGATTCTGGTGACTCCGTAGTCTTTCGTCTGATATGCGGCCGCAGCGGTGGGCGTGCGTATGGAGGCAACGAAAGTTGGGGGCGCAATCATGCTGTGGTACTTGGTGCCCACGCCGGCGGCGGGGTCCTTATACAGGGGGTTCGGGTCTCCCAAGGCGGCGCAGAAACGCCTGATGGTAAGCCAGTCCGCCAAGTCCGCTCCCTGGGGAACGTCGGCGGCCTCCTTGCCAGCAAAGGCTTGGGAATCCCTCAGAAACTGTTCTATCCTATCCGTCATCTTTTCTCCCAAAGCCGGGCTTTTCAGGTCGAATCCGGCTGGCTAGTCCAGCATCGGCAGTCTGCCCCAAAAGGCCCCCTCGACATCCTCCATCAAACCTCTCTCGCCGATAATCTCCCTGGCTGCCAACAGGGTAACGTTCGGGTCGTTTGTGATCATGACCCACTCGGGCGTATCGGGAATCCAGTAGGGCGAGGTTATCCTGAGCAGCTTGCCGTCCCGGGGCTGCAGATATACGCCTATCTTGCTTGGGTCCACTTTTTTCTTCCTTCTACAAAGCGCTGAAAGGGTGATCTTTGGGCGATTCTCCGAGGAGAACCCCCTCCAGTCCCAGCGAACGGGATTATAGATAGGAAAGCCAAAGCCGTCAACGACGGGGGGGTTGCTCACGGCAGGAAATGTTGGTAGATTGCGCTGGTTACTTACTTGTTACGTAATACATTATAATGATCTTAGGATTCAGAGATCAAAGGACTCAACGGTTCTATGAAGGCCGGACAATCCGAACCTTCCAAAGTTTTGTCGGTCAAGCCGTCCGACGTTTGACGATTCTAGACAATGCCGAATCCCTACAGGACCTTGCAAGCCTGTCCAGCAACCGGTTGGAGTCCCTTTCGGGCGACCGGATGGGCCAATTCAGCATAAGGATCAACCGTCGATGGCGAATCTGCTTCCGCCGGGAAGGCGAGGGACCTCACGACGTAGAGATAGTGGACTACCATTGATGAGGAGCGCTGACATGAATTTTCGAAATGGCATGAGACCGGTCCATCCGGGAGAGATATTGGCGGAGGAGTTGAAGGAGTTGGGCCTTTCAGCCAATGCGCTGGCCAGAGCTCTGGACGTTCCCACCAACCGGATTACGGCCATCTTAAATGGCCAGCGAGGCATTACGGCCAACACAGCCCTCCGGCTGTCGCGTTACTTTGGAACAACGCCCCAGTTCTGGCTGAACCTCCAGAAAGCCTACGAATTGCGCACGGCGGAGATTACGTCGGGCAAGCACATCATGGAACGGGTGCAACCCCGGCCAACGGCTCTCCCTCGCGTCCCGCAGGTCGGCTAGCATCGGTTGTCACGCCCTAGGCACTTCTCTATACTACCGGCTGAACCCTAGTTTCATTCTAAAGCTTATGATATTTGTAGACCTTCCCGCCAACGCTTCCGAATATCCACCAGATTTGCGGAATTTTAGTTGACCAACACACATTTTGATAGTTGCCCCCAATGTGGTATTCCCGCCAATACGTAATGGGACGTGTTGCCCGATAATTCCGGCGTCTCCGATTCATCGATATAGCATAGGTGCATTGCTATGGCTCAAAAAGGCAAAAAAGGCGACTAGGCTCGGGGTTGTGACCCGAGAGGAGACGCTTGGCGACTCTCCCTAGACGCAACGCAATTATATCACCCAAGCATCCACTGTCAACAGAAACTAGACACCAAAGGCGGAACCAGCGGGTGGTTGCAACCGCCTCCGTGTTTCTATTCAGATGACGACTGGGGCGAATCCGTCCCGGCTTCTCCTAGATGTTGAAACCACCCGCCGGCTGCAGCACATCCAGCAAAGGCGAGCGGAAGCCCAAGAGTGTCCGGTCAAGGCTTGCCAGGGTGGGGCGACCACACAGGGTCATGGTCATCTCCAACTCGTCCTTCAGAATCTGTAGGACGTTACTGACTCCGGCTTGGCCGTCGACGGCCAAACCCCAAAAGAGGGGGCGTCCAATGAGCACCGCCCGCGCGCCCAAGGCAACCGCCTTCACGATGTCCGACCCGCGGCGAATTCCCCCGTCCATGTACACCTCAACCTGACCGTCCACTGCGTCCACCACCTCCGGCAGCACCTCTACCGTGGCAAAGGTCGTATCCAACTGCCGCGCCCCGTGGTTGGAAACGACGACAGCCTTCGCCCCGTACTGTCCGCAACGGGCCGCTTCTTCGCCCGTCATAATCCCCTTCATTACTATAGGAAGAGCGGTCTTAGAAGCGAGCCATTCCAGGTAGTCCCACGAAGCCGCAGGGTCGCGCACCAAATTACTCGCCCACTGGTAGTTACCCCTCTGCGGAGGCACATATTCGTTGCGGATGTTGCGTTCCCGCTTGGAATTGGTCTTGATGTCCAAGGTGAGGCAGATTGCCGAAAATCCGGCCTCCTCCGCGCGGTGAGCCACCTCCACCGTCATTCCCCTATCGGTGTAGAAATACTGCTGGAACCATATTGGTCCCGTCGCAGCCTGGGCCACCTCCTCCATCGTGTAAGTGGACCCGGAGCTGAGTAGCATCACCGTTCCCGCACCACCCGCCGCTCGCACCGTCGCCAGCTCGGCGTCGGGATGCGCCCGCGCGTGAGCGCCGGAAGGCGCGGGCATCACAGGGAAGCTGATCTCGTGGCCCAACACTGACGTACTCGTGTCGATGGCGCTCACGTCCTCCATCACTTTGGGGCGAAGGACTATGGCGTCAAGGATGCGGCGGGTCCGTTCCAGGGTAATCTCGTCGGTGGCGCCGCCGGCGATGAAGTCGTACTCGCTCCTCGAAAGCCGTTCTTTGGCCAGTGGTTCGAACTCGTAGATGTTTATGGGCCCGACTGCCATAACCAACCCTCCTACGACAAAATTGCCTGTCAACCAGAAGTATATGAAGGCTGCTGGCAGTCGTCAAACGGCGCGGTGGCCGGAGATTTAGCGATACGCAGGTAGGATCTGACTCTGCCAACGACGGCAAACAGGATTATTTCAAGGGTTGAACGACGACCCGCCCGCCTTCAACCACTTCCACAAACAGGCTGTTGTGGTGCAGCAGACCCATGCCGACTAAGGGGATTGAGTTTGCCTGATGCGCCTCGATGAGTGTGGGCCGGCCATCCCACATCACCGACAGTTCGAAGACGTGAAAAGTCTCGACACTGCCGTCGGCCAAGACAAGAAAATCCACACGAACAAAATCAAGTCTTAACTCCGCCACCAATTTAGGGCTTAAGGTCAGAAACTCGGTGTATCCTGTGTCGACTACGGCATCAATTTCTCGCTCCCGCCCTGACGGACCACTCAGGGTAAGATTCACGATGGCTTCCAGCCTAGCGTTGACTATTCCTTCGACCACACGGTTCTCCGCGGAGCCCCGCCCCCGATACTACCTACCGCCTCATATCCAATCCACTCCATTAGAACGTCTACCGCGTCCGGCCTTTGCTCCGCGAGCCTCTCCCGCGCTTCCGTCGTGTTGTCGCCAAGGGCCCAACATCCGCTGTCCACGTCAATTGCTACGTATTTCCCGATGTGGTCTGGCTCCACTTTATGACGAATCTCCCGCTTGTAAATCTCCCTACCCAGGCGGCCCGTTTCGCTGGCTTTTCGACGGGGCAGTCTCGGCACGTACTCTTCGTGGGTGTCTATATGCGTTTCGGCGTCCTTCATACGTCCCTCCCACTCATCCTTCGCCTACGTTCATTTCTCAGAATTTTATCATTTATGAACAGATTATCCAATGAAGTTGGTCCCCACAGCAGGCACACCACCATTGGCGTACGGCAATACCACGAGTCATGTTCGCCGTGCTATATTCTAACCGGAATCCTAAATGACCTGGAGGTAATTCTGACTGTGTACCATGCTGCAACTCCTATGCTTGGACTGCGTCCATACCAAAAAGAACTGTTAGGAGATGTTCAAGCAGCTCTGCAATGGACCGACGAGCCAGTGTTGATGCAGCTACCCACAGGTGGCGGCAAGACGATAATCGCCGCTGCCCTCCTGTCGCAATACCTTACCGGAAGACGCAAGGCCGTCTGGATCACTCACCGCAGAGAACTGAAAGGTCAGACGCTAAAGATTCTGAAAGACAATGCCGGCCTCAAGGCACATGCTCCCAACTGGCCGACCAAGCAGGTCGCTCCGCAAATGGGAAATGGCGTGGTCATCCTAATGGCGCAAACAGCCGGTAGACGTTCAGATGAATCGTACATTCCCGAGGATTGGATATCATATATATGGAGCCAGTACGACAAAAATGACCTGATGATTATCGATGAAGCACACCACGCCGTCGCAAAGGGTTGGGAGAGAGCAATACGCCAATGGCCGGGCAAGGTCTTGGGCATGACGGCTACCCCGTGGCGGCTGTCCAAGAAGGAAGGCTTTGACCGCCTTTTTGGTGATTTGATCCTTGGGCCGCAGGTGGGCGAACTTCAGAACGATGAGTTTCTATGCCAGGCCAACGTGCTTGTACCCGATGCAGAGGGTCGTATTCTAGGTGGCATAGTCCCATCTCATTTGGACTACAATGCAAAGAGCGTCGAAGAAGCAAACGCCAATAAGGACGTGATGACAGCCCGCGCCCTGAAGTTCTGGCAAGAGCACGTCGCCGACCGACAGACCATCATCTACGCCGTCTCCATTGGCCATGCAGACAATCTTGCCGCTTTATTCAGCGAAGAAGGGATTCCCTCAGAGGCAATACACACCAAGACCGATGCTTATATCCGGGCGCAAGTCATCAGCAACTTTGCCAATGGAAGGCTGAGCGTACTAGTCAACGTAGCCATTGCCACCGAGGGCTTTGACCTCCCCAACGCCTCCTGCATCGTCATTGCCAGGCCAACCAAGAGCCTGTCGCTTTATTTGCAGATGGTTGGCCGCGGCCTCCGACCCAAGTCCGACGGCGGCGACTGCTTGATACTGGACTTGGCGGGCAACGCGTTGGAACACGGTCTGCCGGATGATACCCGTGAGTGGTCGTTAGCAGTGCGCGGAGAATCCGGAGGAGGAGGAGACGCGCCAGTGGTTCTTTGCGAAGAGTGCCAGACCGCGTCGCCGGCGGCCAGCCACAGCTGCAAGTCTTGCGGCGCACCCTTCGGTAAAGATTGCCCCCGCTGCGGCAAGTGGCACGCTTTTAGCATCTGGTCTTTGAATGGAAAGTGTGGATACAATCATGAGCAAGTGTGTAACCTATGCCATGGAGACGCTCACGAGCGAGCCAATTTTCCAAAAATTCCCCCAATCTATGCCTTCGAATACAAGGGGCAACCTAATGTATTATCCAATGCCAAGCTCTTCGCTTTCGAGGATCCCGAGATGCTCGACCAAGCATTCTTGTGCGCCTTGGACGCGGTCGATGGCGAAGGCAAAATCAGAGACGTAATTAGAAAAACAGCCGCAATCCTATACGAAATTGAAGGTAGGCGATATGGAATGATCACAAGAAGGGAAGATTTGGATACCCGTGGACTTGATTCTCTTGCCGCCTACGAAAAATTCATGTCGACTTTGAATGAATGCATAAAACTTCTATCACCGGGCGGTCATATACCCAAAGAAACATGGCGTAAATTGCTGATTCGCCATTACTGCCTTGCCAATTTTTCAGACACTAATGTGTCATCAACGATTAGGAAGGCGTATAGGCGTTTAGAAAAAGCCGGGTTCTGCGATAGACCTAGGCGTGGCGAATGGAGGCTGACTAAGACCGGCCGGGAAATGGCCAAGAACATCCTGCTACTACACCCCAACGGAGGCTAGCCATGCCCATCTTTGCAGACTCAGTAATCCTTAACGTCAACGTTATCACCATGAACCCCGCTGCGCCGGAGTGCACTGCCGTGGCCATCAGGGACGGGCGGTTCCTCGCTGTAGGTGAGTTGGAGGACGTGTCCCCTTTCATAGGTCCCGGGACCGAGACGATTGACGGCGGCGGAAAGACCGTGCTGCCGGGGTTCATTGATGCCCACACCCACGTCATGAGCAGCGGCGTTCGCCACGTGGCCCAGGTGGACTGCGACCTGCGCTCCATCGGCGAAATTCAGGAGGGCCTCAAGGGACGCGCCGTCGACACGCCCGCCGGCAGATGGGTGCTAGGCTTTAAGTTCGACGACACCAAGACCTCCGAACAGCGCTTTCTCCACCGCCGCGACCTGGACGCCGTTTCCCACGAACACCCCGTCATGGTGGCTCACCAAGCAGGCCACGTCTATTTCTTCAACACCCTCGGCCTTCGGCAGGCCGGGTTTAGCGACGACACGCCGGACCCCTCCGGCGGCCGTTTGGGTCGCGATCCCGACACCGGCCAACTCGACGGTCGCGTCTACGGCGCCGCCATCTATCCCGTCCTACGGGAGGTCCTGCCGGCCCACACTGCCGACGACCGGCGTCGCGGCCTCGCCCTCATCTGCCGCATGTTTGCAGAAGCGGGCCTCACCAGCGTTCACGACGCCATGGTCTCCAACGCCGATCTACGGGTTTACCAGGAGGCCAAGGACGCGGGCGAGCTTCCTCTCCGGGTCTACCTGCTCATGTACCGCGACCACTTCCCCGCCCTCCGCGACGCGGGCGTCCGGACCGGTCTTGGCGACGACCGGCTCCGCATCGGGGGGATCAAGATGGTGGCCGACGGGGCCATCGCCACCCGCACAGCATATCTCTCCCAACCCTATATCGGCAGCTGCTGTGATCACGGTTTAGCCGTCATGGACGCCGAGGAGACGGAGCGGAGGGTCCTTGACATGCACCGGGCCTGTTTTCAGGTGTGCATCCACTCCAACGGCGACGAGGCCATCGACATGGTTCTGACGGCCTACGAGAAGGCCCAGCAGGCATTTCCAAGGAAGGACCCTCGGCACCGCATCGAGCATTGCAGCTTGGTCAACCCGGACCTGCTGCGAAGGATCAAAGCACTTGGCTGCGTCGTGACGCCCTTTTGCTCCTACGTCTACTACCACGGAGAAAAGATGCGGTTTTACGGGGAGGATCGGCTGAAGTGGATGTTCGCCCAGAGGTCATTCATCGACCACGGCATCAACTCTACCGGAGCGGCCGACTACCCCTGCAGCCCACTGCCGCCCCTGATGGGCATCCAGAGCTGCGTCACGCGGGAAGATTATTCCGGTCAGGTTTGGGGCCCGGAGCAGCGAATCACCGTTGAAGAGGCCCTGAAGCTTTACACCATTAATGGCGCATACGCCTCCTTCGAGGAGGACGTCAAGGGTTCCATTGAGCCGGGCAAGCTGGCGGACATGGTGATTCTAGGCGAAGACCCGAGGGCCGTCGATCCCCGAACCATCATGGATATTCCGGTGGAACGGACCATCGTGGGCGGAGAGACGGTCTACCGGCGGGGCTGAGTTCGTCGGAATGTTCACATCTCTCTGTCCCATTATAGTTGTCAAAAATACCCCACGCGTCGGCCTACCGACCTCAGGGACATGACACTCTTTCTCACTAGTTGGGATTCGTAGTTCCCCAGGATTCCAGGTCAGTCTCACCCCCTAAAGTTGCACGTGCTAGGCCTAAAACGGGGGGAAATGAGCCTAAATCCCAGAAATTCACGTTAACTTGCATTTAGGTCTAGTGAATCCTGGGTTTATGTACAGTACGATTAAACAAATTACGAACGGGGGTTATAGGAATGCAAGCCTACTGCGTAAAGTGCCGAGCTTCCCAGGAGATGAGCGACCCGGAGCAGATCACCATGAAGAACGGCCGGCCGGCCACTCGCGGCGTCTGCCCGGAATGCGGCACCAAGATGTTTCGCATCGGCAAGGCCACGGCCTAGCAGCTGTAACCCAAGCCAATTGACTTTACGGGCGCGCAGCCCTCAGAGGCGTTGGGGATAGGCCGGGCCGGTGGCTTTTGCGCCCCTGGTTCCGGAGCGTCATTGCTTTGACAGAACGACGCTCCTCTGCTATCTTGGCGCCGTCGTCAAATTAAATGCTAGCGAGGCAGCCGTTGACCTGGGCCGACATTCTGGTTGCCGCCCTCAAGAAGGCGGGAATCTCACTAATCGCATACGTGCCGGACATCAGCATCCACCAGGCTACGAAGCTGATGGAGGAAGACCCCTACTTCCAGGTAGTCTCCTCCACCAGGGAGGAAGAGGCCATTGGCGTAGCCGTGGGGGCCTATGCCGTAGGCCGCAGATCCGCAGTATTCATGCAATCCAGCGGCCTGGGCAACTGCATCAACGCCATAGCCAGTCTCTGCCTTCCCTGCAGGACGCCAATACCCTTCTTCATAAACCTCCGTGGCGAGTTGGGAGAATTCAACATCGCGCAGGTAGCCATGGGCCGGGCTTCAAAGCCGATCCTGGACATTCTGGGCATTCCCCACTACACCCTGACCACCACCGAACAGCTGGACACCATTCTCGACGGCGCTCTGGACCTCTGCTACGCAAGCCGGGAGCCCGTGGCGCTGTGCATGACACCCCTGCTTCATAGAGGTTCCCTTGCATAGAATAGAAGCGACAAAGGTAGTCCTCGAGCAGGCGGGGGATCGGCCCATCGTCAGCAATCTCGGCCCCACCACGGACGAGCTCTGGCACACGGGCCACAGAGACCGCAACTTCTATACTTGGGGGTCCATGGGTCTCTGCTCCTCCATTGCCCTCGGCATGGCGCTTTCGACCGACGAACAGATAATTTCTCTCGACGGCGACGGGTCGATGTTGATGAACTTGGGGACCGTCGCTTCCATCGGACGGGAGAAGCCAGAGAATCTCATCGTCATCGTTTGGGACAACGAGGAGTGGGGACAAACGGGGCATCAATCCTCTCATACGGCCATGGGGACCGATCTGGAGCGGGTGGCTCAGGGCTGCGGCATACCCCGCACCGCCACCGTTAGCAGCGAGGAGCAGCTCGAGACCGTCCTCAAGGAAGCTCTGAACACCCCCGGCCCCTGGTTCATAGTCGCGAAGATAGAGGAGACGGAACATCTTCCCTACGCCCCCATCGAACCGGAGATGACCCTCTACCGCTTCCGGGCCACCTTCGCAGAATCGAAGAGCAACCCCCTCACCGAACCCTGGCTGTACACCGAGCAGTCAGGCTGAAACCGGTTTTCTTCCCCTTTCCTCGGAAAAAACTGCTGACCTCCCGTTTGACGATTATGTAAAATCCGGCCGCTTCCATGATTGCAAGCCATTCGGGGTTGCAGTACAATTCTGCTAAAAATCCCGGCCCCCGGCTCGCGATGCGTAGAAAGCCCTGTAGGTCCAGCCAACGAGCCGAAAAAGTTGAAGGGAGAGCTTACCATGTCTAAGAAACTCATCATCTCCTCAGACTCCCACGTAGTCGAACCTCCCGACCTGTGGACGGAGAGGATGGACGCCAAGTACGGCGACCGCATTCCTCACCTCGTAACCGGCGACCCCTACGACCAGTGGTACTGCGACAGCCAGGGCGTTGGCGTCCTGGGCGGCATCTCCCAGGCTGGCAAGCGCTACTCCAACCCGGAGGACATCACCCTGGAGGGCAGCTTTGCCGACGTTCCCCCCGGCGGCTACAATCCCCACGCCCACGTGCAGGACCTGGACGTGGACGGCGTGTACGCCGACGTTCTCTACCCTTCCATCGGCTTGAACCTCTACGCCATCCCGGACCCTGTCTTTTTGCGGGACGTCTTCCGCGCCTACAACGATTGGCTGGCCGAGTTCTGCAACGCCTACCCCAACCGGCTCAAGGGCATCGCCATGCTCCTGCTGGACGACGATATCGAAGCCGGCATCAGCGAGTTGAAGCGTTCCGCCGAGATTGGCCTCTGCGGGGCCATGATTCCCGTCTTTCCCAGGGGGCACGAGACATATGACAGCCCCATCTACGAGCCCTTCTGGGCTGCCGCCCACAAGATGAACATTCCCCTCAGCCTGCACACGGGCACCAACCGGCCAGGCTCAACCGTTATGCGCACCGAGGGCGAGGTTACGCAGACCGGCGTGGACCGGAGCAACACGGACTACTGGGTCCGCATGTCCATGGGTCACATGATCTTCTCCGGCGTCTTCGAGCGGTACCCGGAACTGAAGGTCGTTAACGTGGAGCATGACCTGGCCTGGATTCCCTACTACATGCAGCGGATGGACGTCACCTACAAAGAGCGGCCCACCCAGGCTTCCTACCGCTTCAAGGGCGGCATGAAACCCAGCGACTTCATGCGCCGCAACATCTATCATAGCTTCCAGGACGATGGCTTGGGTATCCGTGACCGGGACATCATCGGCGTCGACAAGCTTGTCTGGGCCTCCGACTATCCCCACGCTGAGTCCACCTTCCCTGAGTCCCAGAGGGTTTTGGAGAATATTCTGAAGGGCGTTTCCGAAGACGAACGGGAGATGATAGTGGCGCGCAACTGCGCCGAGCTCTATAACCTGAACTAGGGCTCGGAACGGGGCCGGCAACCAGGTAAAACGTAGAAAATAAGACCCGTAACGCCCATAGGGCGTAGGAGGAGAAGTTTCATGAGCGCCAAGTCGTTGATTATCTCCTCGGATTCCCACGTGGTGGAACCTCCTCAACTCTGGAGCGACCGCATGGACACCGCCCACGGGGAGCGCATCCCCCACCTGGAGATTGGCGACCCCCACGACCAGTGGCATTGCGACGGGGAAGTGGTGGGCACCCTTGGGGGTGCGTCATCCGCTGGAATGCGCTTCTCCAGGCCCGAGGACATCATCCTGGAAGGTAGCTTTGCAAACGTTCCGCCCGGCGGCTACGACCCTCACGCCCACGTTCAGGACCTGGACGTGGACGGCGTGTATGGAAGCGTTCTCTATTCGTCCGTAGCCGGGAATATGTACGCCGTTCCGGACGCCGTATTCATGCGGGAGGTCTTCACCGCCTACAACCAATGGCTGTCGGAATTCTGCAGCGCTTACCCCCGGCGTCTCAAGGGTATCGCCCAGGTACTGGTCGACGACGACATGGCTGCAGGCATCGCCCAACTGGAGCACGCCGCCGAGCTGGGCCTGTGCGGAGCAATGATACCCGTCTACCCCAATCCCTCGGAGACCTATGACCTGCCCATGTACGACCCTCTCTGGGCCGCGGCCCAGGACCTGGGAATTCCCCTGAGCCTGCACGTGGGAACCAAGCGCCCCGGTAGTGTCCAGATGCGGACCGAGGGCCGGATTACCCAGTCAGCCGCCGAACGAAGCGTCTCTGACTTCTGGGTCCGCATGTCCTTGGGCCACATGGTCTTCTCCGGCGTCTTCGAGCGCTATCCGATGCTGCGGGTAGTCAACGTGGAGCACGAGCTTTCGTGGATACCCTTCTTCATGAAGCGCATGGACGCCACCTACGTAGAGCGTCATACCCAGGCCACTCACCGCTTCCAGACAGACGCGCTGCCCAGCGATTTCATGCGTCAAAACATCTACCACGGCTTCCAGGAGGACGAGTTGGGCATCCGGCTCCGGGACATAATTGGCGTCGACCACATCATGTGGGGTTCCGATTACCCCCACGCCGAGTCCACTTTCCCCGAATCCCAAAGGATTCTGGACGAGATCATGGAAGGCGTTCCCGACGAAGAGCGAGCCATGATGGTCGGCGGCAACTGCGCCAGACTCTACGGGTTGGGTTAAGGTAGGGTCATCGTCGGCGATGCTATCTCTGGTATCGCGCTCCGTTTGGAAACCAATCTGCCAAAACTACGCCCAAGCGCTGGTAGCCGGGACAAGCCGGGCGTGGGCCGGATCGACCGACAGTCGCAGTCCCTCCAAGGTGTAGGCGCCCAGTAGGGCGCGTGCGTCATCCGCTCCGAAAATGACCAGTGTGGGAATACTCCTCCCACTGATGGTTGCGCGAGCTTCTCCCATTGCATATTCCACGGTCCGCCCGTCGGCCAGCACGAGGCTAATCTTGTCGATCGGAGAAACCCCCAGCTCCCTCAGCAATCTGGCGGGTACGATGGTGTAGCTGGCCCCGGTGTCCACCATGGCCTCCATCTCCAACGACTTCTTGCCGTCCATACTGTCCAACCGGATGGGCCAATTGAATGTTCCCAAATGGCACCTCTTTTTACTTTATGTTCTACGGATTATACACGATGTCCCGCTTCTGCGAAAGAAGGCGGCCCTACAACACGTGAAGACCTCTACCAATATTGGATATCTACACTCAGAGATGCCTCCCCTTGACCTCCACGCATCCATAGGGCAAACTTCTTGTCGATGAGCGCACCGCAGACCTCAAGCCCCCACGTCGCCCGAATCCTCGACAACATCGATAAGGACAGGATGCTGGCCCTCGCCAGCGACCTGATTCGCATTCCCAGCTTCAAGGGACAGGAAACCGACGCAGCCCGCTTTCTAGCTAACTTCTTCCAAGAACGCGGCTATACAGTCCAGCTCCAAGAGGTGGAACCCGGCCGGTTCCAGACTATCGCCATTCTGAAGGGTTCAGGCGGCGGCAAGTCCCTCATGCTTAACGGTCACATAGACATCAACCCCATTGCCAATCAGTGGCAGCGGGACCCGTGGACGCCAACCATAGAGGGCGACCGGCTATACGGCGCGGGCATTCGCAACATGAAGAGCGGCGTCGCCGCCATGATAGAAGCCGCCGAAGCAGTGCGGCTTTCCGGCGCGCCGTTGAAGGGCGACCTGGTCGTCGCCTGCGTGGCGGGAGAGCTTCAGGGCGGCGTTGGTACCGATTATCTATGCCAAAACGGACCCTTGACGGACATGGCCGTCGTGCCCGAACCCTTCGGCGCGGACAACATCGTTACTGTGCACGCCGGTTCTGCGGAAATGGTCATCCACACCATCGGCATCGCTCGGCACATGAACTTGGCGGAGCAGTCCATCGACGCCATCGAGAAGATGTGCAAGGTCATCCCCGTCCTCAAAGCCATCAAGTTCCGTCACGCCCCACGTCCGGACCTGCCCGGCCTGCCCCGCTTCAACGTGGGCACCATTATTGGCGGGATAGGCCCAGACCATAACCGCTCGGAGGCCACCTACAACGCCGATTTCTGTTCCATTGTCATAGACGTTAGATTCCCCCCCGGCACCACTGCGGAAATGGTCAAGGAGGATGTGGTTGCGGCCCTGGAGGGCATTCGGCGGGAGGACCCGGAGTTCCGCTACGAAATCGAGATGCCCCCGCCGCCCAAGTACCAAGCATTCACCATGATTGTTGACCCCTTCGACCTGCCCAAGGACGAGTATATTTTGGACAGCGTATTGCGCCAGTACAGGACCGTCACGGGGCGGGAACCCGATGGTGTTGGCACGGTGCTGCCCTGGTCCTACAGCGGCGACGATACCTCGAAGCTGCTAAAGGCAGGCGTCCCCTGCCTTCTCCACGGCCCTTTAGGCGGCATCGAGTCCCCGTCCATCCCCGACGAATACTCCCTCATTAGCCACATGCACCAGGTGGCTAAAGTCCTGGCTCTCACCGCCTTCGACGTCTGCAACCTGCCGAAGGAAGCCCCCCGAAGCTGATAAATTGGACGATATCCATCGTCAACTCACTCTCTAAACTCAAAATCATCAGGAGGAAAAACCTTGTCACAAGTGGAAGATAAGCTCAAGGAAATGGGCCTCACCATACCCGACCCCTCGCCCCCGGGCGGCAACTACATCCCAGCTCGTCGGACGGGCAACGTGGTCTTTCTCTCCGGAGTCACGCCCAGCCGGCCCGACGGCACATCCTTTGCGGGCAAGCTTGGCAGAGACCTGACGGTGGAGGAAGGCTACCAGGCGGCGCAGAACTGTGCCCTCAAGCTGCTGTGTAACCTGAAGGGGGAGATTGGCGACCTGGACAAGGTTACCCAGGTGATTAAGCTGCTGGGCATGGTCAACTCCGACCCGGACTTCACCCAACCCCCTGCTGTGGTCAACGGCTGCTCTGACCTACTTGTGAACGTACTTGGCGATAAGGGCCGTCATGCCCGCTCGGCGGTCGGCTTGGCCACTCTGCCAGGCGGCGTTGCAGTGGAAATTGAAATGATAGTCGAGGTTGCCGGCTAGCGCCGACCGCTGTCTCAGCGTCCTTCTGACGCTTTCATTCGTCATCGAGAAGACGGGTGCCCACGAGGGGCGCCCCTACCACTGGGTAGGATTCAGAGCAACGTTGTCCGCAAGGCAGTCGCTCGTGGTTGCTCTTAGAAATGCAACTGCGCGGGTATCATCAAAGGATCGTGCGGTCCCCGAACCAGGCACTATAGACTACGGTAGGGGCAGGTTTCAAACCTGCCCCTACGGCAATGTGACGTATCCCTTGAGGAAAAGGGCGTCCACGAGGGACGCCCCGTGGAAACCCAATCATCCCCTGGGCTAGATGCCTAGCACGTACCCGTCGCGGCGGGGGTCGGCCCCGCCCATGAGTATGCCCGACGCCGGATCGGCGGCGATGGCGTGGCCGCCACCCACCTCCATTCCCCACTCACCCAGCAGACCGAGGTCGTGGCCTCGGTCCGCCAGTTCCTCCCGCGCCGCCAGGGACACCCGCTCCTCCATGTTGATGGTCACGCCCGTCATCACGCGGAATCGCGCCGCCTCGATGGCCTCCTGCACGTTCATGCCGAACTCCAGCACGTTCAGCACCATCTGAGTTGTCGTCTGGGGAATGCCGTAGCTGCCGGGGGTACCGATGGAGAGGATGAACTTTCCGTCCTTGAACACCTGTATGGGGGCCATGTTGCTTCCCGGACGTTTGCCAGGCTGGACTAACAGACGGCTGTCGCTGCCCCCAACGATGTCCATCAGGTCAATGTTGTTGTTCATCAGTATGCCGGTGTTGCCCGCCACCACTCCGCAGCCGAAACCAGCTCCCAGGGTTTGCGTGATGCTGGCCACCGTGCCCTCTCCGTCCGCCGCCGAGAAGTGGGTCGTCTCGCCGCTGGTGTAGACGCTCGGGGCGCCGGCCACGATTGCGTCTTCCGGGGGGGTCTGAGTATACCGCTCCCCAATCACCGTCGAGGCCCGCTTGTGATTGATGAGACCCCTTCGCCCACGGGCGTATTCTTTGGTCAGCAGACCGGCCACGGGCACGTCCATGAAGTTGGGGTCTCCGCCGTAGGCTATCCGGTCGGGGACGGCAACCTTGATAGCCTCCGAGACCACGTGAATGTAGTCGGCGGAGTTGTGACCCATGCTGCGAAGGTCGAAGGCCTCCAGGATGTTCAGGGTCTCCAGCACCTGGAAGGCGTTGGAATTCGGCCCCGTGGTGACCACTTCGTAGCCCTTGTAGGTGGTGCTGATGGGCGTCTCCCAGTTGGGCTCGTAGGAGTCCAGGTCTTCCGCGGTAATCAAACCGTCGGTCTCTCGCATGAACCGGTCTATTTCCTGCGCCACCGCGCCCCGGTAGAAACCGTCCAACCCTTCTGCGGCGAGAGTCCTAAAGCTCTGGGCGAGGTTCGGCTGCTTCAGGATATGACCGGGCTGGGGAGGGCCGCCATTAGGTAGGTAGGCAGCCTTGGAGGTGGGAAACTGGGCCAACCGGCCTTCGTTCACTTCGAAATATCTGCTGTCGGACCCCGAAATGACGATCCCCTGCTCCGCTAGCTCGATGGCGGGCGCCAGCGCCGTCTCGCGGGAGAGGCTGCCGTAGGTATCCAGCATAGTCAGCCAGCCGTGGGGATTGCCCGGCACCAGCGGGCATCGAACGCCCACGCTGTGATTCTCGGACGTAAACTTCTCAGGCACAGCCTGTTGGGGCACCGCACCGGAGAAATTCAACACCCGGCGCTCCTGGCCGTGGTTACGGCTGATAAGCAGGAACCCGATGCCGCCCAAGCCCGACATGAAGGGTTCCACCACGTTCAGAGCCGCGGCCGCAGCCACGGCCGCATCAACGGCGTTGCCGCCCTGGAGGAACATCTTCAGCCCCGCCAGAGAGGCCTCGTAGTTGGCGCAGGCCACCATTCCACGGCGGCTGGTAATGACGGGTCTGTGGGCCGTGAGGGCGCTGCCCCCCTCAGGCATGAAGTTTCTGCTGAACATCATTTTTCTCTCTCCAGTATTGAATTTCGTCTACAGATTTCCTCGTGCCGCATCGTCTTCCCATGCGGCTAATTATCGAAAATATCCTCTGGAAGGAAGGCGCTGACTACAAAATTCGGAACGTCCACCACGTTGCTGACCTTCAGGTCGACGGCGACGCTGCAAATGACGTAGGCCTGCTCGCGACTCCAGCCCCGCTCCTGGAGCAGGTCAATCATGTTTAGCAGGGCGTTTCTCGCCGCCAGGGTCAGGTCTTCGCCCCGGTTCTCGCCGTCGTCGGTGACGGGCATGCCCATTGTGGCGGTAAACCTACGCGGCGCTGCCCACTGGGGAGGCTGGAAGTAACCTGGGTGGGCGAATCGGGGCCATCGGATGTTGAGTCGCTCCGCTTCCCCCTTATGCACTTGAAATCGAACGGCCTGGGTGGCCGCCATCTCGATGGCCGTCACGCAGCACTCCGAGTCTCCCTGGGCGAAATGCCCGTCACCCGCCGAATACAACGCGCCCTCCACGGCCACCGGAACGTAGAGCAGCGACCCCTTGGTCAGCTGCTTGACGTCGGCGTTTCCGCAGTTTTCACGAGGCGGCAGCGTCCGCAGTCCGTGTTGGGCCACCACGCCACCGGTGGGCACGGCGTCGGTAGGGTCAGGCGGAAGCACGATGCCGCCCTTCTCCATTAGAGCCGCCTCCCGACGGGTCCACTCCGCAAGCTGCTGATGGGAAGGCGCCACGCCCGCGGTGCCCATGAAGGCCCCGTAGGGTATACGAACGCCGGGCAGCATTTCCGAGGTGGCCCAGCCGTCGCTGATCGCCCAGTGCACCAAGTACGGCTCAAGGAAAACGTCCCGCAGGAAACCCATGCCGGGACTGATGCGCGTCCAGCCCGCCGCCTCCGGTATAACGTCGAGACACTCTATCTCCAGCAGGTCGCCGGGCTCTGCGCCCTTTACATAGACCGGACCGGTTAGGGGGTGCACCACGCCACGGGCGATTCTGGACACCGCCTCGATGGAATCGCCGAAGAGGATCTGCCCGTCGCAGGCGTCCCGGGTTTCCAGGACGACTTCTTCGCCCGGTTCCGCTTCCACCTTCGGCTCCACGTCCGGATGCCAGCGATTATGTCCCGTGCGGGGCTCATCCTTCAGCATCTTGTTGCGGTCTATCTCAATACTTTTCATGTTGGCCCTCCGGCCCGCGGGAGCGAACTTCTGCGGTAGTATAGCACCGACGAAGGGGTTTGGGGGAATGACGGTGATTCCCCCTCGATTCTTGCCCGTAGGGTTTCCCGACCAGTCGGTTGGCTATCACAATCCCAACTGATACAATGGAGACCTTTGGTCTGCCGCCCCATGTGGCGGACCCCAAAACGCAGACACCCGATTTCAAGGAGGCAGTGTGAAGATAATAAGGATAGCAGACGTGCCCAAGGAAGACTCCAGCGACGCCCCAATCTTCTTCGGCGGGGCCGTTTCCCGCCAGGACCTGGTTACGGAAAAGAGCAGCAAGTTCTTCAACTTCAGCGTCGTGAACTTCGACGCCGGAGCGCGTAACAAGTTTCACATCCACACCAGCGACCAGATTCTTCTAGTCACCCAAGGCCGGGGCATCGTGGCCACCGAGGACCAAGAGCACGAGGTTACCGAGGGAACAACCATCCACGTTCCCGCCGGCGAGAAGCACTGGCACGGCGCCACCGCCGATTCGTCATTCTCCCACATTACCCTCACCGCAGCGGGTAGCTCTACAGATATTGTCGGCTAGCTTGCGGCCCACCAAACCCCATCTTAGAGGCGAAGTCTACAGATGATGATGGACCACAGCAGTCCTGCCGCCAACGACTCCTCCGCCCTGACCACGATTTCGGAAGATCCCTCCGTCAAAGAGTCGCTCATAACTTCCCTGGACGCCCCCATCACCCCAACGGAGCGGTTCTACGTTCGCAACCACTTTAGCGTTGTGCCCCAGATTGACGCAACCGAGTGGCGGCTGAAGGTCGACGGGCTGGTCCGTCAATCCCTGGAATTGAGCTTAGAGGAGCTTCTGGGCCTGCCCAGCCGGGAGTCCGTCGTCACCCTGGAGTGCGCCGGAAACAGCCGCTCCTACCTGACGCCGGCGGCGGAGGGCATCGGGTTCTCGCACGGCGCCGTTAGTACGGCCCGGTGGAAGGGTGTGCCCCTAGCGCTGGTCCTGGAGCGGGCCGGCGCGGAGAGAGACGCCCTGGAGGTGGTGTTCCACGGGACCGACACGGGCGAAGAGGAAGAGGACGGCGTTGTCTACTCCACGGAGCTGCCCTACGCTCGAAGCCTGCCCCTGGCGACGGCCATGAGGCCGGAACTGCTTCTCGCCTACGAGATGAACAGTAAACCGTTGACTCCCGACCACGGGTTTCCCCTCCGTCTGCTCGTGCCTCGGTGGTACGGCATGGCGTCGGTGAAGTGGCTCACTCGCATTGAGGTGGTGGACAAGCCCTTTGAAGGCTTCTTTCAGAAGCGGCGCTACGTCTTCATCGACGAAGGCGTGGAGGGCGAGCCGGCGCGCAAGCCCGTCACCACCCTGAAGGTCAAGTCCATCATCACTGCACCGAGGCACGGCGAGGTTATTCAGCCGGGCGGTTATGTCATTCGAGGATTCGCCTGGTCGGGAGTGGGGGGAGTGACTTCCGTAGAAGTCACCACCGATGGCGGGAGAAACTGGTCGGGAGCCAAGCTGCTGGGATCTTCCGACCACAACGCTTGGCGTCAGTGGGAGTTCCCGTGGACAGCAAAGGAGCAGGGGCACTTTATATTTATGGCCCGCGCCACCGATTCGGCGGGCAACGGGCAGCCCAAGAGCGTTCCGTGGAACTTCCGGGGCTACGCCAACAACGGCATCCACACTCTGGCGGTGGAGGTCCCGGCCAGCAGGGCGCAGCGCTAGGGCGGCCCACAAGTCATTTATATGAAAACGGACGTGGGGCAGGGGAGGGGGCGGGGTTGAAACTCGCCCCTACGAAATGGGTTGCAATATCTGCGTGAACAGCACGTATACTGTCTATGTTCATAGTAATGACAGGTTCGGCGGCGTATATCGACAAGGGGAAGAATAAATGGGCCTAGACATCGATAACATGAGCGTCCTAGACCGCCGCCGCATAGAGGCGCTGGTTCTCGGCCCCATGATTCGCGCCTTCGAGGAGGAGATTGGGCGGGAACGCGCCCACGCCATCGCCCGCAGGACCATCGTCAAGATTGCCGAAGAACAGGGACGCACCCTTTCCCAGCGGATGGGCGGCGACGACTTGACCGCCTTCTCCAAGAGCAAAGACCCCTGGGTTCGGGGAGGCGCCCTGGAGACGGACACGCTGGAGGACAACAATAGTAGGGTGTCGTTCAACGTCACCCGGTGCCGCTACGCCGAGATGTACCGGGAGTTGGGCATGGCGGACCTGGGCGGCATCTTCTCGTGTGGACGGGACGGCGCCCTCTCCACCGGCTTCAACCCCAGCATCAAGCTGGCCCGTTCCCAGACCATCATGGAAGGCGCAACGCATTGCGACTTCCGATACACCATTGAAAAGGACGACGCAGTTTCGTCCCAAGGAGAATAGACCATGCAGACGCGCATGATTAGAGACCTGAAGGTGCCGGTAGTCGGCATGGGTTCCGCCGGCAGCTTTGACGTGCCCATGAGCGAATTGGAGGTGCGCAAGCAGATTCTGGACAACTGCATCTCCCAGGGCAGCAACTTCGTCGACACATCACCAATGTACCGCCGCTCGGAACAGGTCATTGGAGCCGCCATGGAGGGCAAGCGGGACAAGTTTCAGCTAGCCACCAAGGTCTGGTGCACGGGCCGAGATACGGCGGTCAGGCAGATGGCCCGATCATTCGAACTGCTCAGGACGGACTACATCGAGGTTATGCAGATCCACAACCTCGTCGACTGGCGAACCCACCTACCCCTTCTGGAGGAGATGAAGGCCGATGGAAAAATTAGCGTCATCGGCCTCACCCACTACTCACCAGACGCTCTGCCGGAGATGGCTGAGATAATGCGGACCGGCCGCATCGACTCGGTGCAGATCTCCCACAACGTTATGGAGAGGGAGGTGGAGGACGTGATTCTGCCCCTAGCCGAGGAGATGGGCATCGGCATCATCGTCATGCGCCCCGTTGGAGCCGGTCAGCTATTTCGCAACCTGCAAGAGAAGCCGAACCTGGAGCCGCTGCAGGAGTTTGGCATCCGCACGTGGGGGCAGGCCCTCATGGCATGGCTTCTGGCAGACCCACGTGTCACCGTGCTGATTCCCGCCACTCGCCGGCCACAGAGGATAATTGAAAACGCAGCAGCAGGAGAAGTCACCATTCCCCCGGAGATGAGAGACTACGTCCTGAGCGAGGCTCAACGCTGCCTCAAGCCAGACTTTTATGGCATAGGTTGAGGTAGACACACCGCCATGCTGAATATAAACGCCCTCAGACTTAGCGAAACCCTGGAATCCCTGGGACGCATTGGCGAAACCCCGGAGGGAATGCAGCGGATAGCCTTCAGCCCCGCCGACGTGGACGGACGGGGGTTCGTTAAGACCCTGATGGGCAAGGCGGGCTTGAGTGTCCGGATGGACGCCGCCGGGAACGTCATCGGTCGCAAGGAGGGCGCGATTGCGGGGCTGCCCGCCATCGGAATGGGTTCCCACACCGACACGGTGCCCAAGGGCGGCAAGTACGACGGGGCCCTCGGCGTGATGGGGGCCATCGAATGCGTCCAAACCCTGAAGGACAGCGGCGTGACCACGCGCCATCCCATTGAAGTGCTGGTGTACACCAACGAGGAGGGCACCCAGTTCCGAAGCTGGCTTTACGGCAGCCGCGCCATGGTCGGGCTGCTGGAGGAGGACGACCTAACCGCCGTAGACGAAATCGGTGTGTCTATCGGCGAGCGGCTTAAGGACGTGGGCGGCGACGTCACCCGCATCATGGAGGCGGCCCGCAGCTCCGACGAATTCTCAGCCTATCTGGAACTACACATTGAGCAAGGCCCCGTCCTGTACCGGACCGGAGTCGCCATCGGCGACGTAACGGCCATCACCGGACGGATCGGCATGAACGTATCCGTCAGAGGCATGGCCAACCACGCCGGCACCACTCCCATGGGCCACCGTCGAGACGCCCTGCTGACCGCCACCCACGTCATTCAGTCGGTCAACGCAATCGCTACCGACGAAGAAATATGCCGCGTCGGAACCGTGGGCATGGTGGACGTAAGCCCCAACGCGGAGAACGTCATCCCCGGTCGGGTGGACTTCAGCGTGGAGTTCAGGGACGAAACGGTCGACCGCATTAGGCAGGCGGCAAACCGCTTCCGGGAGGTGTGCGACGCCCTGTCTCAACGTTATGACGTTGCCATAGAGATAGAGGAGATCGGGCTGGCCTCACCCGCGCCCATGAACGACGACATTCGCGAGGTAATCCGAGAATCGGCTCGAAAGCTGGGTCTGGATATCACCTCGCTTCCCAGCGGCGCAGGCCACGACGCTCAATCCATGGCGGAGATTACCAGGGCGGGGATGATTTTCGTGCCCAGCGTAGACGGCGTCAGCCACTCGCCGCGGGAATACACCTCGCCTGAGGACTGCGTCAACGGAGCGAACGTCCTACTGCAAACTCTACTGGCACTGGACTCCACCTTCAACTAACGGCCCTTCATCCCTCCAGGCAAAGTGACAGCCTTTCTGAACTGGTGTACAGGGCTGACATTGTTTGGGATGACTTGAGGCGGGGATCCAGGCTATAGTCATGAGTATCAGGTTCTACATTGACGCAGAGAGCGGAGAACCCCACATCTTCAATCATGGAGTCGAAGAACGCGAAGTCGAGGACATCCTGGCGTCGCCCGGAGAGGACCGTCCAGGGCGAGAAAGTTCACGAATTGCAGTTGGCAAGACTAGTGACGGACGTTATCTCAGGGTTATCTACGTCCCAGACCGCGATCCAGGACAAGTTTTCGTGATAACGGCATACGAGCTAAGAGGGAAACCCCTAGCCGCATTTCGGCGACGTATGAGAAGGAGCGGAAGATGAAGAACGCCACTAATTTCCCGCCGGGATGGGATGAGAAGCGCGTCCAAAGTGTGCTCAATCACTACGAATCCCTTACCGAGGAAGAGGAAGTCGCTGAGGACGAGGCCGCTTTTGAAGACTTTTCGCAGACGATTATGGCAGTTCCCAAGGAACTAGCGCCTATCGTACGAGCGCTGATTGCAGACCGCGCCAAGTAACCACGCGAAATACGGCTAGAAGTATCGGCGCAGCCCCTCATACCTCCAGGGCCTGGGCCAGGTCCGCAACAAGGTCTTCCGCGTTTTCCAGACCCACGGACACCCGCAATAGGTCCTGGGGCGTGGCGCTCTCCGGCCCCTCTATGGACGCTCGATGCTCTATTAGGCTTTCGTAGCTGCCCAGGCTGGTGGCCCGGGTGAACAACCGCGTCTTGGCGGCCACAGCAAAGGCGGCATCCATTCCGCCCTTCACCCGGAAAGACAGCATACCGCCGAAGTCCAGCATCTGCCGACGGGCCGTCTCGTGTCCAGTATGGTCGGCCAGACCGGGATAGAACACCCCCGCCACTCGAGGATGCCCGGCCAGGAATTCGGCGACATGGGCGGCGTTTCGCGTGTGGGCACGGACGCGGTACGGAAGGGTGCGGATGCTTCGAAGCAGCAGCCAGCAGTCGAAGGGAGAGGGCACGGCCCCGCCGTCTTGCTGCACCTGCCGGATCCTTTCAAACAGCCCTTCTCGACGAGCGGCCACCACCAAGCCTCCCGTCACGTCGCCGTGGCCTCCCAGATACTTGGTGCTGGAGTGCACCACCAGGTCCACCCCAAGCTCCAGAGGCCGTTGGAGCACCGGCGTTGCCCACGTATTATCGCAGACTGTGTGGATACCTCTCTCGCGGGCGAATTCCGCCACCGCCTCTACGTCGGTAATCTTCAGCAAGGGGTTAGAGGGCGTCTCGATGAACAACATCCGGGTCGAATCCTCGATTGCCCCCATCAGAGCCTCCGGCTCCGACAAATCAACGAAGGTTGTGCGAAGACCCCAAGGGGCCATGATCTCTCTCAGCAGGCGGGCGGTCCCGTGGTAGATGTCCGATGGGGCCACTACGTGGTCGCCGGGATGGAGCGCCTGAAACACGCTCATTATTGCCGCCATGCCGGAAGAAAAGGCTGCCGCGTCTTCACCCCCCTCCAGTGCCGCCACACACTCCTCCAACAGCCGCCGGTTGGGGTTGTCCGACCGCCCGTAGATGAATCCCTGCGGATAGGAGCCGTCGGCGTCACGCTCGAAAGTGGTAGACATATGAAGGGGCGGCGTCACCGCCCGTGTCGAAGGGTCTACCGCCCGCCCTTTGTGCACAGCCAGCGTTTCGATCTGCATTTGACTCTCCTTCATCTTGAGGGGCGCAGTCGCCATTCTACTGCAGGTGTTTTCAGCCCGCATCTCCAATGCTATCATTAGCCAAACTCCAGCGACAGCACAGCAAAAAGGGGGCTTCATGGATAGGAACCAGTCTACGCCGGAATTTGTGGCGGAAGTTTACCGAAAGATGGAGCTTCGGCTCCAAACGGTGAGGGAGCGATTGGGCCACCCACTGACGCTGGCCGACAAGGTCCTCCTCTCCCATCTCGACGACCCAGCCGGCAGCGAGCTGGACCCCGGAGAAAGCTATCTGCTCCTACGTCCCGACCGGGTCGCCCACCAGGACGTTACCGGCCAGATGGCCATTCTCCAGTTCATGCAGTCGGGCCGCAGTCGCGTGGCCGTCCCCACCACCGTCCACTGCGACCACCTGATTCAGGCGCGGGTGGGGAGCCGGTCCGACACTGCCGACGCACTGCTGGAGAACAGCGAGGTCTACCAGTTTCTCCAGTCGACCTCGGCCAAGTACGGCATGGGATTCTGGAAACCCGGCGCGGGTATCATCCACCAGGTGGTGCTGGAGAACTACGCCTTCCCGGGCAGCCTGATGATCGGCACCGACTCCCACACCCCTAACGCCAGCGGCCTGGGAATGCTCGCCATCGGCGTTGGCGGCGCGGACGGCGCGGACGTCATGGCCGGCCTTCCGTGGGAGGTCATGTACCCCCGGCGAATCGGCGTTCGCCTCACAGGAAAGCTCCAGGGCTGGACGGCGCCCAAGGACGTTATTCTCTATCTGGCCGGTGTGCTGACTGTCGCCGGCGGTACCAACAGCATCATCGAATACTTCGGCCCCGGGGCGCGGACTATCAGCTGCACCGGCAAGGCCACCATCGCAAACATGGGCGCGGAACTCGGCGCAACGGGGTCGATCTTCCCGTTCGACGACCACATGGCCCTCTACCTGGAGGCGACGGGACGGGGCGCTCTTGTCGAGCAGGCGCGTCAACACACGCACCTGCTGGAGGCGGACCCCGAGGTTGAGGCAGACCCGGACCGGTTCTACGACCGGGTCGTGGACATAGACCTTTCCGCCCTTGAGCCTCACGTGGTCGGCCCGCATACGCCGGACCTTGCCCGTCCTATCTCCCATCTGGCCAAAGAGGTGAAGTCCAAAGGCTACGTGGACGACATTTCCGTGGCCCTTATCGGCAGCTGCACCAACTCTTCCTACGAGGACATGAGCCGTGCCGCCGACGTTGCGAACCAGGCCCAAGCCCACGGCGCAGAGGCGGCGGTCCGATTGCTGGTCACCCCCGGCTCGGAACAGGTCCGGGCGACTATCGAGCGCGACGGTCAGATGAAGGCGCTGCAGGACATCCGCGCCACGGTACTCGCCAACGCCTGCGGCCCCTGCATCGGCCAGTGGCGTCGCTCCGAGGTGAAGCAGCGGGAGCCGAACACCATCGTCACTTCCTACAACCGCAACTTCCCCCGCCGCAACGACGGACACGCAGAAACCATGAACTTCATCGCCAGCCCGGAAATCGTGGTGGCCCTCAGCCTGGCCGGAAGCCTGTCCTTCAACCCTCTCGAGGACAGTCTGACCGGGGCCGACGGTTCCACCTACACGTTGGCCCCCCCCAAGACTGCGCCGGAGGTGCCAGGCGACGGCTTCGACCCGGGCGCTGAAACCTACGTGGCCCCGCCCGAGGACGGCAGCGGCGTTGAAATAGTCATCGACCCGGACAGCCAGCGCCTCCAGGTCCTCAATCCCTTCGACCCTTGGGACGGTGAGGACTTCCTGAACGTGCCGATCCTGCTGAAGGCCAAGGGCAAGTGCACCACAGACCACATCTCTCCCGCGGGACCGTGGCTTCGATTCCGGGGCCACCTGGACAACCTCAGCGACAACATGTTCCTTGGAGCCGCCAACGCTTACACCGGCGAGACGGGCCACGGGCTGAATCCCGTCACCGGCGAAACGGGCCAGGAGTTTCCTCAGATAGCCCGCCGGTTCAAGGCCGAGGGACTGCGTTGGGTGGTCGTCGGCGACAATAACTACGGCGAGGGCAGCAGCAGGGAGCACGCGGCCCTTTCGCCCCGTCACCTGGGCGCTACCGCCATAATCGTGCGCAGCTTCGCCCGCATCCACGAGTCCAACCTGAAGAAGCAGGGACTGCTGGCGTTGACCTTCCAGGACCCGGCGGACTACGACCGGATACGGGAGGATGATAGGGTGAGTCTCACCGGATTGAAGGGGTTAGCGCCGGGCAAGCCCGTGGACTGCACCCTGCACCACGCCGACGGCTCGACGGAGACGCTGATACTGCGGCAAACGCTAAACGAGGGGCAGATCGAGTGGTTCAAGGCAGGTTCTGCCCTCAACCTGGTCCGTCAGGGCGGCTGAGGGGTTCGCCTACCTTGCCGACTAGGAGTTTTTCGAGCGTTTGACTAAGACCACGTCCTCGCCGTTCACGTGCCGGTCCCGCATCTCCTCGAAGGCCACCAGCTTGGCCGGCTGGAATTCTACCCGCTCCTCGGCGTCGTTTAGATAGGGGTTGGGAAAGTAGGCGCGGACGAGGGTGTCGTCTGACGCGTCGGAGAAGCGGACGTAGTAGAGCATGGGCGCGCCGTGGTCTTCCGCCTCCACGAACTGGGCCTGCTTGACGCTGCTCATGTCCAGGTGGAGGTGCCAGGGGCCGGACTCAATCATGCCCCACCGGTCGTGAAACTGCGGCTTCGTTTGGCCGTCGCTGTACATCTCGCTGACGCAGGCGCCGCCGCCCACCACGAAAAGCATCCGATTGATGCTTGCCAAATCACGAATTAGTTGCTGCATAGCCATTTGGGGACCTCCGGATATGATAGCTTACTACTTGCCCAAGCAAGGGGTAAACCTGTTCATCGTTCATTTGCAGTCCGAAAAGTTCTGGGTCGCCCAGACCGTCTCAGAGGTATATCCGTGTTCAATCGATCGCTGAATGTAAATACCTACTCCTATTCTAGTGGCATCAGGATCAAGAATGTTGGCCCTATGTCCCGGACTATTCAGCCAACCTGCAACCAAGGATTGCGCCATTTCGACTGATGACCTATAGCTGGTAGGCTCAATAGCAATCACCGTAGACCCAATAAGTGTATGCGTCCACGTTCTAATCCTAGGATACTCAGCGATATTCTCAGACAGTCCGTAAGTATAACTGCCATCACCCCGATACGCCTTGCAATCATATCCAGCTGCTAAAGCCCTGTCCGTGGGGTCTTGCCCTCTGAGAGTGTGACTAAGGACTCCTCTTGCAGCCATGTTAGTGCTATGAGTTAAAGCAATTGCATCGATAGCATCATCATGCGATAGCTTGGGCAGTCCTAGAGTCGCTCTTGCTATATTTGTTTGTTGAAACACTAGGGCATAGATTGCCGTTGCATCCAAGGGTGTCCCTCCTGGAAAAGGTGCAGCAATAGGCGTCGGTTCTGGAGTTGGGGTTGGGGGCAATGTAGGGGTTGGTGTCGGTACAACTGTCGATTCCTGAGTTGGGGCCGGTGTTGGTGTAGAAGTGAGCGTTGGTGGTGGGAATTGGGTTAGGTCAGGCGTGGGTGTCGATGGTCGCCTAGGCGTCGGCGTTTCCGTAGCCTGTGGTATGGGAGTCGGCGGACGGGTTGGATTCACTGTGGGCACCGGTGTGGCGGAGGGGAACCAAGTTGGTTTCCCCGTCGACGTCACAATTGGAATAGAACGCGTCGCTGTCGGCGTACGAGTCCAATTGGAAGTTGGCTGGGAAGATGATGCTCGCGGCCTCCCTTCCTGCCAGCTCTGGCATGAATCAAACAATCCTCCGATGATAGCCACTATTAACAGCACTCCACCAAAGAATAGGATCGGCACAACACAGCCCTGTACGAGACAACTACCCAAAAGGCAGCCGTCTGAATCATTTTGTTCCTCACCTCTCTCTTCTTTACAAAGCCGAGGTGAGAAAGGGGATTGCTGTGGGCGATTAGATGGTGGCCTTGGCGGTTTATTGCTCGGCGGCGCGCAGTTCAGCGAAGTCTCTCGCCGTGTTTGTTGAGATTCATTGGCTAGAGGCTCGGGCGGACGCGACCCACTTGGGAGATGCGTTTTTCTGGGCTGGGTTCCTCCCTCCCTCTTTTCCTCATCAACTCGCCTGGAGGTGGAGATTTCAACGCTTTCCGGCGGCGGGGATGGCTCAGGAGGTAAGTCCAGCCCCGCTGTTTCAGACTTACTCTCCTGTGGCTCTGCCTTGGCTGTTGATTCCCCTGATTCCTGGCTCGCCTGCATACCAGAAACTGGATCCTGGGCATCTCCCACTCTTTTTACGTCATCCCGTTGCTTCCTTCTGCACGCTGCACAGGAGCATCCCGGCGGGTGATCTTCCCTCATCAGACCCAGGCTTCTCTGCACCCATCCAAGCCGAAAACATCTGGGACACCTGATTCTCCTGCTGTCCGCCCCGGCGCTCCAGCGGCTTAGAATTTCCCCCTCCCTATTGCACATTGTGCACTCCACCCACTTGTATCCCGGTCGTGGATCCCTTGTTGGATAGGCCTTTTTGGTCAAATTAGCCTCTCATCTGTCCTAAGACATCCAACTTGAGGACGGGCAATGTCATCACAATTTAGAAATCACCCTATTCGATCCCGCTACATTCCCAACTGCCCGCCTAGACTAAAGCAGTGCCAAAATGGCGGCTGCAATCGCAAGACACACCGTAGTGGTCGAACACGCAGGTATGAGGCAACCCATACCAGCCTTCCCTTGGCCCCGCCGTCGCTTCTTGTCTACGATTCTGCGCCCGCGTCGTTCCTTGTTGCACCTCCAGCAAGTGCATGCCGGCGGGTGTTCGTCGTACCAGTTTGGTCTATCGGCCACTTTTGCTCCCTGCTCCTGTCCTAATAATCCATTATAATCATCTGTACGCTTGATATCACGGAGACGCCCTTGACCTCCCCTAACAACGTCCGATGGATCAGACCCGCCGCTGTTGGCCCCGTCCGCGCCGTTGTGCCCGTGCCCGGCTCGAAGAGCATCACCAACCGGCTGCTCCTCCTCGCCGCCCTCGCCCGCGGTACGTCCCGAATCTCCGGCATCCTCCACAGCGACGACACTGACGTATTCGCCCAGGCTCTCTCGTCATTGGGCTTCCGGTTGCGTTTCAGCGACGCCGGCAACGAATGTCTCGTCGAGGGTTCCGGCGGCAGCATACCTGCCCAACGCGCCCACGTCTGGTGCGGCAGCGCCGGCACCGCCACCCGTTTCCTTGCCGCCGCGACCGCCGCCGGACACGGTCGTTACGTCTTCGACGCCACCCCTCAGATGCGCCGTCGTCCAATGACTCCCCTCATCGACGCCCTAGTCTCCCAAGGCGCTGTTATCCGCCTCCCCCCGGATGTGGATGGACTTCTGACCATCGAAACCGAGGGTCTCTCGGGCGGGCTGCTCACTCTAGGCGAGACGCAGGTCAGCAGCCAATACCTCTCCGCGCTGCTCATGGCCGCACCTATGGCCAAGGCGCCACTGGAAATTCAGACAGCCGTTCCCGTCAGTCGGCCATACATCGACCTCACCTGCCGCCTCATGGCCCGCTTCGGCGTTCCGGTGGCTCAGGAGGGCTACGAAAGGTTCCGCATACCAGCTCCAACCCACTACCTAGGCGGCGACCACGTGGTTGAGAGCGACGCTTCCACCGCATCCTACTTCTTCGCCGCCGCCGCCGTCACCGCCGGGACAGTGACTGTCTCTAACCTATCCCGCAGCCACAGCGTTCAGGGCGACGTGCGATTCCTGGACATTCTGGAGAAGATGGGCTGCGTCGTGACTTCCGACCGGCAGTCGGTGACCGTCACCGGCCCGCCCCGCCTCAACGGAGTTACCGTCGACATGTCTCAGATTTCCGACACTGTTATGACGCTGGCCTGCATCGCCCCCTACGCCCAGTCGTCCACGACCATAGAGAACATTGGCCACATTAGAAGCAAGGAGTCGGACCGGATAAGCGCCCTCGCCGACGGGCTATCGAGGCTGGGAGTAAGCTTCAACGAAACGCCCAAGTCGCTGACCATCCACCCCTCGGTTCCAAAGGGGGCCGTCGTAGACTCTTACGAGGACCACCGCATCGCCATGGCCTTCGCAATCGCGGGACTGGCGACGCCGGGACTGGGCATTCTGGGCGCGGACTGCGTGATGAAGACATGCCCGCAGTTCTTTGACCTGCTGGGGCTTCTGTATCCGAGTCAGGGCCGAATGGAAGCGTAGGCGGACAGCCAACAATGCCGGTTAATGGGTCAGAAGAAGCCGATACACGAACACAGTTCCGCAAAGGGTGAAAAAGATGGTGGCAACGACTGGACTTGAACCAGTGACCTAGCGCTTATGAAGCGCCCGCTCTAACCACTGAGCTACGTTGCCACCGAGGGAGGGTCAGCCAGCCGCCGACCAAGCTCCGCTAGATAATATAGCCAACGCAGCCAAGTGGTGTCAATGAACCTGTCCCAGGCTTCAGTCTTCCAGGACGATATCGCCGCTCTGTCCGCCGCTCTTCTTTGCCAAGCGGACCGACTGGATACGCATACCCCTATCGACGGCCTTGCACATGTCATAGACGGTGAGTGCGGCCACGGACACCGCCGTCAGGGCTTCCATCTCAACGCCGGTCTTGCCTTCCGTTCTCACTGATGCCTCTATAGTCACGCCCCCGTGGTCCGCGTCGGGGGATAGCTCCACAGTCACCCGACTCAGCGGCAGCGGATGGCAGAGGGGTATCAGGTGGGGCGTCTGCTTGGCGGCCATGATGCCCGCCAACCGCGCCGTGGCCAGCACGTCGCCCTTTTCGACCTTGCCTCCGGTAATGAGGGCCAGGGTTTCCGGCAGCATCGACACGAATCCCCTCGCGACGGCCTCCCGCTTGGTGACAGCCTTATCTCCCACGTCCACCATCTGCGCTCGTCCCTGAGCGTCCAGGTGAGTAAGCCCGTCCCTCGGAATTTGGCCCACGCCAACGTCCGCTGTTTCGGCCTGTTCATCCCTGGGAGCGGCTTGGGCGCCAACCGCCTTCGTCCTGCTCGAGGTCTCTCTTTTCACAGCCTTCGCCCCCACCTCTCCACGGCCACTGGCGAAGTCCTTAGCCTCCCGAATGGCTATGTTATCGGCTTCCTCGTTTTCCGGATGACCGGCGTGGCCCTTGACCCACTTCCAACGCACATTTCGACTCGCTACCAGCGAATCCAGCCTACCCCACAGGTCCAGGTTGACCTTTCGCTTCCAGTTTAGAGTCATGGTCTTGACCAGATACTGACTGTCGCTGTGGACCGTTACGGCCGTATTCTTTGGGATCGCTTCCAGACCCTCTATGGCCGCCGCCAGCTCCATGCGGTTGTTGGTGGTCCGCGGCGCACCTCCCGACAGATCCCTCTTGACTCCACCTTCGACGATGATGGCCGCCCATCCGCCAGGGCCGGGGTTGCCAAGGCACGAACCGTCGGTATAGATATCTATCATAGTTGCATCTCCGTTGGAGCAATTCCCGCCCGCGGGTTAGCCGCCAATCTGGTACATTTCGATCTTTCTTCTGGGCTTCCGTTGAGGCGAAGCGGCCAGTTCGAAGCGCTCCTCCGAGTATCTGTCCCTGCGCCGCGCCCAGGTGCCTGCGATGATGTCCGTCAGCTCCGCGTCGGTGGCGCCGCTCCGCAAGGGTTCACGCAAGTCGCGGCCTATACCGGCGAACAGGCAGGTATAGATTTTCCCCTCCGTGGAGAGACGGGCGCGGGTGCAGTCCGCACAGAAGGGCTGCGACACGGACGCAATAATGCCGATTTCGCCGTCGCCATCCACGTATCGGAAGCGCCGGGCCACCTCGCCTCGGTAGTTCGGGTCCACCGGTTCGATGGGAAGCTCTGCGTTGATGATGCGAACGATCTCTGCAGCCGGGACCACCTCGTCGGGCTTCCAGCCGTTGAGATTCCCAACGTCCATATACTCTATGAAACGGACGACGTGGCCCGTGCCCTTGAACCGGCGCGCCAGGTCCAGAATTGTGTGATCGTTGACGCCGCGCTGGACTACGGCGTTTATCTTGATTGGATGCAGCCCCACACGAGCCGCCTCATTGATTCCCCTCAGGACGGGAGCGACGCTCAGCCCAAGCCCGTTCATCCGCTTGAAAACCTCTTCGTTCAGGCTGTCCAGGCTGACGGTAATTCGCTGTAATCCCGCATCCCTGAGGGCCGCCGCCTGCTTTGCCAGCAGGAAGCCGTTGGTGGTCAGCGTCAGGTCTTCCACACCGGATATTTCCGCAAGCATGGCTATCAGTTTCTCCAGCCCCTGCCGCACCAGCGGTTCGCCCCCCGTCAGCCGGACCTTGGTGACACCCAGGTCGACGAAAAGCCGAACAAGGCGGGCTATCTCCTCAAAGGTCAGGATTTCTGACTTTGGCAGGAACTGGTACCGCTCTCCGTAGACCTGGGCGGGCATGCAGTAGGGGCAGCGGAAGTTGCACCGGTCCGTCACTGAAACCCGCAGGTCACCCAGGGGCCTTCCGAGTTTATCCTTTAATGCTGGCATGTCTGCGACGTTTCGCTGTTCCAAAGATACTCTTTAGGAGGCCGTCGTGCGCGTCTTCATGAGCAAGTTCGCGGCCTTTCGGACCGCCTGTCCCCGGTGGCTGATGCGGTTCTTGTCGGACGTGGAAAGCTGGGCTGTGGTGCAGCCCCTTTCCGGCAGATGGAAGATTGGATCGTAGCCGAAGCCGTTGCAGCCCTCGGGTTCGTACTGGATAACGCCTTCGACCACACCTTCGACGGTTTCGACCTGACCGGCGGGCCATACGATGGCGATGACACACCGAAATCGAGCCGTCCGCTTCTCCCACGGGACGCCTTCCAACTCCCTCAGCAGAAGTTTCAGCCGCTGGGGGTCTGTAAGCCCTTCTCCACCGTAACGGGCCGACATTACGCCGGGCCGTCCGTCAAGGGCATCTACGACTAGGCCCGAATCATCGGCCATGGTCAGCATTCCCGCGCTGGAGCAGTAGGCGCTGGCTTTCAGGATGGCATTCTCGGCGAAAGTGGCGCCAGTCTCTTCGACGGTCATGGACACGCCCAAGTCTTGGAGAGATAGAACACGGAAGGGCATCCCTTTCAGAATGTGAGAGACCTCCCTCATCTTCCCGGGATTGCCCGTGGCTACCAACAGCTTCCGCCTCTCAGACATAGCCAACCTTAGATGCCCCAGGTGGGGACGTACTCCCCGAACCGATTTCGCAGCACGCCCATTATCTCGCCCAAGGTGGCGTAGGCCCTAACTGCTTCGATGATGGGTGGCATGAGGTTCTCCGACCGTCCAGCCGCGGCCTCTAATTCCCGGAGCGTTGAGGCTACCTGTCGATCGTCCCTGCTCCTCCGCACCTCGTCCAGCCTTTGCAGCTGCCGGCGTTCACCCTCCATATCCACCTTCAGGAGGGGGATACTCACTTCACCGCTGTCGGTGTAGGCGTTCATGCCCACCACCACCTCTTCGCCGCTGTCAAACGCCCGCTGCTGGGCGTAGGAGGCGTCGGCAATCTCCCGCTGGAGGTAACCGGATTCGATGGCGGGAATCACGCCGCCCACGTCTTCAATGCGCCGGAAATAGTCGTAGGCCGCCTCCTCCACCTGCCGGGTCAACGTCTCCAGGTAGTAGCTGCCGCCCAAGGGGTCCACCGTGTCGACGACTCCCGACTCCTCAGCGATTATCTGCTGAGTTCGCAGGGCCAGAAGCGCGGCCTGTTCCGAAGGCAGCGCCCAAGCTTCGTCCATAGAGTTGGTGTGCAGGGACTGGCAGCCTCCCAGCACCGCCGCAAGGGCCTGAACGGCTACCCGGATGATGTTGTTCTCCGGCTGTTGGGCCGTCAGGGAGCAACCTGCCGTTTGCGCGTGAAATCTCATCCAGCAGGACCGGGGATTTTCCGCGCCGTAGGTCTCCGTCATCTCCCGCGCCCATACCCGCCGGGCCGCCCGGAACTTCGCAATCTCCTCGAAGAAGTTGTTGTGAACGTTGAAGAAGAAGCTCAAGCGAGGCGCGAATTCGTCTATCTTTAACCCCCGCTCGAGGCACCAGTTGACGTATTCGAACCCGTCGGCGAGGGTGAAGGCCATCTCCTGGACCGCCGTGGAGCCTGCCTCGCGAATGTGGTAGCCGCTAATGCTGATTGGGTTCCAGCGCGGAAGATGCTCCGTGGCAAATTCAATGGTGTCAGTCACCAAACGCATCGAAGGCTCAGGGGGGAAAATATATTCGTTCTGCGCCGAATACTCCTTCAGAATGTCGTTCTGAATGGTTCCGCCCAGGGTTCGAGGGTCGACGCCCTGCTTCTCCGCAGCCACGATGTACATGGCCCAGATGATTGCCGCCGGCGCGTTGATGGTCATGGACGTGGTGATTTTGTCCAACGGGATGCCGTCAAAGAGGACCTCCATGTCCGCCAGAGACGAAACGGCCACGCCGCATTTGCCGAACTCCCCCGCCGCCGCCGCGTCGTCCGTGTCGTAGCCGTAGAGGGTGGGCATGTCAAAGGCCACGCTGAGCCCCGTCTGACCGCCGTCGAGGAGATACTTGAACCGCTGATTGGTTTCCTCCGCCGTGCCGAAACCGGCGAACATACGCATGGTCCAGAGCTTGCCGCGGTAGCCCGTCGGGTGAATGCCCCGCAGATACGGAAACTCCCCCGGAAAGCCCAACCCGCCGGGCGGCTCCGCCTGCTGCAGGTCTTGTGGCCCATAGACTCGATTTACGGGGATGTTGGACGAGGTCTTGAACGACTCCCGCCGTTCCGTTAACCGACGCTTCCCTGCCGCTGGCGCCGCGGGTTCCCGTTGGATTCTATCTCTTGTTGATGTCAAAGCTCTGTTTCCGAATAGTCATATAGATTGAGTCTAACAACGGGGTTGAAGGGCCGTCAACAAAAGAGCGTTGTTGTTAGGATTCTGGACGCGGACGGGCCGTCAACTCCCGCAGACGTTGCTCCAGTCGAGAACGGCGCAGCATGGTGCGGCGACCACACCCCAGGCAGACCAGGCCGATGTCGGCGCCGAGGCGCGCAACCTCCCATTGGAAGCTGCCGCAGGGATGGGCCTTGTTCAGCCTAACCGTGTCGCCCAAATTCAGCTTTAGGACCAACCCAAGCCCTCCGATTCCAGGATGTCGTTAATCCTGTCTCGCAGGGCCGACGCCGCCCACCGTGCCGCATCCGCAAAGTCCGGCCCGCTTCCGGCGTAGATGATACTGCGTGAGGCGCTGATAATGGCGCGTCGGCCTTGGGCATCGGTGCCGTTAATGACTGCCGCCCGTAAGTCTCCGTCCTGGGAACCCACGCCTGGAATGAGAATCGGCATCTGCGGACAAATGTCCCGAACCGCCTTCAACTCTTTGGGGTACGTAGCTCCAACGACGAACCCAAGGTTGTCGTCCGTGCTCCAACCGCCGACGGAGCGTGCTACCCGCTGGTATAGGGGTATGCCGTCTCTGTCCTGGATGTCCTGAAATTCGCCGGCGCCGGGATTGGAAGTCTTACACAACACAAAAGCCCCCCGACCCTCGTGGGCTAGGAAGGTCTCAACCGAGTCACGTCCCAGATAACCGTTAACCGTAACGGCGTCAAAGCCCCAATGGTCAAACATGGCGGTGGCGTAGGCCACGCTGCTGCTGGGCACGTCGCCCCGCTTTGCATCCCCAATGATAAAAGCCCCTGGGTCGACCCTTCGGATATGTTCGACGGTCTGCTCCAAGGCCTTCAGACCCTCCAATCCCTGTGCCTCGTAGAAGGACAGATTCGGTTTGTAGGCGCACACCAGCCCGCGTGTGGCGTCCACAATGGCCTGGTTGAAGGCAAACACGTCCCG
The DNA here is from genome assembly GCA_965238215.1 of Dehalococcoidia bacterium. Classification (GTDB taxonomy): domain Bacteria; phylum Chloroflexota; class Dehalococcoidia; order Lucifugimonadales; genus JAPULR01. Next base: position 229,660 of record OZ250180.1, read on the forward strand.
GACAGGCATCCGCTCCGGATCCGGATCAAGACCCACGCACAGCAGGCTGCGGTTGGACTGGCAGGCGGCTTCCAGCTTCTGCACGAACGATGTCATAACAGTCGTAAGTATACCAGCCCCGTCCGGCGTTGTGGCTGCCCCGAACCGTTGGTATCATCAGGCTCTGATGCGCTTCGATTACGAACTCGTAGAGGCCCGGTTCATACGACGTCTGAACAGGTTCGCAGCCCTTGTCCGACTGGATGGCCAAGAAGTTATGGTCCACGTGGCCAACACGGGCCGCATGAGGGAACTGCTGGTTCCTGGGCGTCCCGTGCTCCTGCGGCCGGCGGCCAAACCCCAACGAAAGACGGCCTTTGACCTTATGCTGGTGGACCTGGAATTAACTCTCTGTTCCACGGACTCGCGGCTGCCTCCTCGCCTGGTTGAGGAGACCTTTCTCGACGGACGGCTGCAACAGTTTGACGGCTACCAAGAAGTCCGACGCGAGGTGACTTTCGAAGAGAGCCGCTTCGACCTGATGCTTTCCGGCAAAGAGGGAACCTGCTACGTCGAGACCAAGTCGGTGAACTTGGTGGAGAACCGCGTCGCCCTATTCCCCGACGCGCCCACGGAGCGGGGACGGAAGCATCTCGGAACGCTGGTGAAAGCCGTCGTCGCCGGACACCGGGCCGCTGCGTTCTTTGTGATTCAACGGTCCGACGCTGAAGCCTTCCGTCCCCACCTCACCGCGGACCCCGCCTTCGCTCAAGCCCTCCGTGACGCTGCGGCTCAGGGCGTGGAAGTCTACGCCTACAACTGCGAGGTCACCCGGGGCAGCATCGCCATACACCGCAGAATCCCGGCGGGGCTGGAATGATCGACGCTTCCAGGAAGCTCGAACCCCTCATGGACGTTTACCAACGGCTGTTGCAGGACTACGGCCCCCAAGGCTGGTGGCCGGGCGATTCCCCCTTCGAGATCATCGTGGGTGCAATTCTCACCCAGGCTGCTGCGTGGACCAATGTTGAGAAGGCGATGGACAATCTCAAGGCGGCAGGTATTTTATCCCCTGAAGGTCTTCGGGACGTTCCAACCCACGAGCTTGCGCTGCTCATTCGTTCCTCCGGCTACTTCAACGTCAAGGCGAGGCGGCTGAAGGCTTTCATCCGTCATCTTTGGGACGCCCACAACGGCAGCCTTGACAACCTGCTTAACTCGGACGGGCCTACGCTGCGGCGGGAACTGTTGTCCATCCATGGCCTCGGTCAGGAGACGGCGGACGACATTCTCCTCTACGCGGCAGTTAAGCCGTTCTTCGTCATTGATGCCTACACTCGACGAATTATCGATCGGGTGGGATTGTACGCGGGAGCCGGCAGCTACGCCGAATACCAACGCTTCTTCCATGAAGCACTGCCAGCAGATACCCGCCTGTTCAACGAGTACCACGCGCTGCTGGTGCGCCACGGGAAAGACGTCTGCCGTCCTACGCCCCTTTGCGAGAAGTGCTGTCTGCGGGAAATCTGCCGCTTCCCCTAGACTAGCCCGCCTTTTTCCAGAGCTCCTCCAGCACCTTGCCGGGTGTCATGGGCAAGCTGGTCATACGCACTCCGACGGCGTCGTGGATGGCGTTAGCGATGGCAGCCATAGGCGCAACGATGGGGACCTCTCCGACGCCGCGCACCCCGAAGGGATGACCCGGGTTCGGGACTTCGACGATTACCGTGTCGATCATCGGCAGGTCCAGCGAGGTTGGCATCCGGTAGTCGAGGAAGGTAGAGTTGGTCATGCGTCCGCCCTCGTCGAAGAAATACTCCTCGTTCAAGGCCCAGCCGATGCCCTGTACGACACCGCCCTGAATCTGACCCTCAACGTAGCCGGGATGGACCGCCTTGCCCGCGTCCTGAACGGCAGTGTAGCGCAGAATCTGGACCTTGCCCGTCTCCGGGTCCACCTCCACGTCGACTATGTTGGCTGCGAAGGCTCCGCCGACGCCCCGAGGGTCTACCGACGCCCGCCCCACTATGGGGCCGCCCGTCCCATTCAGCATTCCCGCAAGCTCCTTGAAGCTCATTTTTAGTTCCGGGTCCTTGGAGTGGACGAGCGAGCCGCCCTTCAACTCCACGTCGGCGGCGTCCACGTCCCAGATAGTCGCGGCCCGCTCAATCATCTGCCGCTTGATGTCTTGGGCCGCCTCGTAGCACGCCCAGCCAGTCTTGAAGGCCACGCTGCTGCCGCCGGTGCTGGACGTGTAGCCGATGCTATCGGTGTCGGCAACCTGTGGGTGTACGTCCTCCACCGGGATGGTCAGCACCTCCGCCACGTGCATCGCGGCAACGACACGGGTACCGCCGATGTCGGGCGAACCTTCCACCAGGCTAACGGTGCCGTCGGAGTTCACGCTGGCAAAGGCTGTGGAAGGGCCGGTGTTGTTTCGCCAGAAACCGGTGGCCACTCCTCTACCTCGGTTCGGGCCCGAGAGGGGCGCGGAATAGTGGGGGTGCTCTTGGGCCGCCTTCACCGTCTCAACGTAGCCGATTCGCGGGAAGGCTACGCCGCTAATCTGCCGCGTGCCCTCCGTGGCGGCGTTGCGAAGACGGAACTCCAAGGGGTCCACGCCCAGTTTTTCGCACAGTTCGTCGATGACCGTCTCCGCAGCGAAGGCCGCCGCCGGCGCACCCGGCGCGCGATAGGCCGACGTCTTGGGCTTGTTTATAACAACGTCGTAGGCTTCCACTCGCGCGTTGGGGATGTCGTATGCACCGAAGATGCACTGGGCGCCGGCGCTGATGGGCGCGCCGGGGTATGCACCGCCCTCGTAGACAAGAAGGGCCTCCGCCGCCGTAATGTGCCCTTCCCGGTCGGACGCCATCTTCACCTTCATATAGCTGCCAGATGTGGGGCCCGTCCCCTCGAATACCTCGGCGCGGTTCATGGTCATCTTCACGGGCTGGCCGGACTTCTTCGACAGAATCGCGGCGACGGCCTCCAGATAGGTGCTCAGCTTGCCGCCGAATCCTCCGCCAATCTCCAGGGGAATGACCTTGATCCGTGACACTGGTATGTCAAGAACCAGCGCGGTGTTGTCGCGAATGGCGAAATGACCCTGGGAGCTGCACCAGATGGTCAATTCCCCGTCCTTGTTCCAAAGGGCCGTTGCGCTGTGAGGCTCGATGTAACCCTGGTGCACGGTGGCGGTCCGGTACTCCCGCTCCACCGTCACGTGGGCGTTGGCAAAGCCCTCTGCGGGGCTGCCCTTCTCCAACACAAAGTGGTTGGAAACGTTGGTGCCTTTTTCGGAGTCGTCGGAACGGAGACCCCCCGGCTGGATGCCGGCAAAGGAGAAGGTCTCCAGTCTTTCGTGGAGCAACGGTGAGTTTTCCTCCATCGCCTTCAGGACGTCGGTGACTTCCGGCAGAACTTCGTATTCGACGCGAATGGCCGAAAGGGCTTCCTCGGCGAGATGGGGGCTGTCGGCGGCAACGGCGGCAACGGCGTGACCCTTATACAGGGCTTTTTCCGCCGCCAGCACGTTGTTGCTGAGGAACTTAGGATTCGACATGGCCCCTTCGCCCAGGTCCGCCGTCTCGCCGGAGGGCTGGGGAAGGTCGGCAGCTGTGGCCACTGCCTTGACGCCAGGAATGGCCAGGGCGGCTGATGCGTTGATGGACTTAATCCGTGCGTGGGCGTGAGGACTGCGTAGCATGGCGCCGTGAAGCAGGCCGGGCAGATGCACGTCCGCACCGTATTGGGCCCGGCCCGTCACCTTGTCCGTCCCGTCGTGCCGGATGGGTCTGGTACCTACGACGTCGAATTCGCCCGTTGCCAAAACCACGTTGGACTGCATGGCTCTACCTCCACTCCTTGTGTTTGCCGTTTCAATAGTTGCCTTAGAGGCGATTTTACCACAGAGCCTCGCTGCCCTACTTATTTATGCCTCGCTGGAGGCCCCGCAGGTAGCGGACGTGGCCCAAGTGCTGGCTCAACTCGCACAAGATGTGGCCAAACATTCGCCCGATGGTATAGCCCTGGTGCCGCGGGTTGGTCGTATGGGGCCTGTTGTCGAACTGGGACGCCCTGAGGCTGGCCAGGTACTCCAGCGTCTGCGCTCTCACCTCCCGTCCGTATTGCCAAAGTTCGTCCACCGGCGGCGTGACGAACGCCGCCAACTCCTCCTTCCCGTAGCCCGCGCCGGTACCAGCCCCGGCCATGCCCCAACGCTGAACCCAGCCGTTCCGCTCGAAGACGTGGGGCAACTTGCGGGCAAAATCGCTGAGCCAGTAGTCTTCGGCTCGAATCAGGTGCCATAGTGTAAACCCGATGGAGTTGGCCTCGTCATTGGGCCGCCACTCCACCTCCTCCGTCGTCAACCCCTTCACCGCAGTCTCCAAATCGGCGTCTATCTCCTCAAGAGTCTCCGCCACCAGCTGCATTACGTCCATGTTGCAGTCTCCTTCCTCGCGCAATATGTAAAATGATACCGTAGCTTGTGCAAGTTTACCTTTGCACATAAGATTGTTCCAATACGGGATCGGGAGGCGCAACATGACGACCATAGATCTGACGACGGCAACCATTGCAAACACTTCCAAGCTGCTGGAAAACCACGAACTTTCGCCCGTGGAGCTTACCCAGGCGACGCTGGAGCGAATCGACCGGCTAGATTCCAAGATTGGTTCCTTTACTACGGTAACGGGCGATTACGCCATGGCGAAGGCGCGTCAGGCCGAAACGGAGATAGCCGGGGGCGACTACCGGGGGCCGCTCCACGGCATCCCCTACACACTGAAAGACCTCATCGACACCGACGGCATCAGGACAACCTACGGCTACAGCAGTCATCAGGACTACGTTCCCCAGCGAAGCGCCGCCGTTCACCAACGGCTGGAGGAGGCCGGTGCGATTCTGGTGGGCAAAGTGGACTGCCACTTCCGACGCAACATTCCGGTGACGTGTCGGAACCCGTGGGACCTGAACCGCTCCCCCGGCATCTCCAGTTCCGGCTCCGGTGCTTCCCTGGCGGCATCTCTATGCCTTGCTTCCATCGGCTCCGACACCGGCGGTTCCGTTCGGATTCCGGCATCCTGGTCGGGCGTGGTAGGACTTCGGGGAACTCTCGGACTCTTGAGCCGTCACAACGCGCTTGGCCCTTCCTGGTCCTTCGACCAGCTGGGTCCTCTCGCCAAAAGCGTGGAAGATATAGCCCTCCTCTTCGGCGTCGTGGCGGGATTCGACCCCAATGATCCCATCAGCATCCGCGGCCCCGTCCCCAACTACGCCGCCTGCCTGGACGGGAAGGTTGAGGGTGTGCGCGTAGGCGTCCTCGACGAATTCGTCAGCGCCAACTGTACGGAAGACGTGGAGGCGGCGATGCGCGAAGCCTTGACAGTGTTGGAGGGCCTCGGCGCCCAGCTGACTGACGTTTCAATTCCCCACTCGGCGGAATCGAAACGCGTACTGACAGTGGTATCGGAGGCGGAATCCGCCGTGGACTACCGCCAGGTCTTCCCCAAAGAGCGGCTGGACAACATAGACGACGACCTGAAAGAGTACCTGGCCCGGGGCGATTCCTACACCATGGCGGAGTACCTGGAGGGGCAGCGGATGGCGGCGGTCTTGCGCCAGGAGGTGGCCGAGGTTTTCCAAGACGTGGACGTCATCGTGGCCCCCACCTGCTTGGCGCCTGCCGTTCCCATCTCCCACGACAGGAAGCTAATCGACATTCGCGGCGTGCAGGTGGACTACCCGAAGCTGCTGCTGCGGGTCACGTCCATAGCCAGCGTAGCGGGGCTTCCAGCCCTTTCCATACCTTGTGGATTTGACCGGAATGGACTGCCCATCGGCCTGCAGCTAATGGGCCGTTCCTTGGAGGAGGCGCGGCTGCTGCAGTTGGGTCACGCCTACGAGCAGGCAACCGAATGGCACAAGGCGCGCCCGGCCCTGTAACGGCCGCCACCCACCTCTTCGTCACCGTCAACTGTAGGGGCAGGTTTTAAACCCTGCCCCTACTTTCCAAACTGCCACTTCATTCTGAGCGCAGTGAAGAACCCCGCTGTCCTTGTTTCACCCCTCGCTTCTTGACTACCAAATTCGGTTAATGTAGTATCGATCCAGGTTTGGCATTGAGTAATGACTGACCCCATAAAATCCCCTACGAACTAGCCACCCAAAGGGTGAATAATATGTTGCAATACGTAACAGGCTCTAAGTTCGCAACCCTGGCAGCCATGGCGGCCCTCTTGGCGCTAACCTTCCTGATCTTCGGCTGCGGCGGCGACGATACGCCCGCCCCAACGCCCGCGGCCACCGCCGCGCCTGCAGCTACCATGGCGCCCACCCCCGCTCCCACGGCAGCGGCAGCGCCTGCGGCTACCATGGCCCCCACCGCAGCCCCGCGACCTACGGCAGCGCCCAGGGCAACGGCCCGACCCACCCCCGCCGCGACCGCAACTCCCACGCCAACGGCGGTAATGATGCCGGAGCCGGTTGAATCCCGCCTAAAGGTTGCCATCAACGTGCCACAGTACGGGGAGAACCTGGAAGCCTCCATCCACAACTCCATCGGCGGCTTTCTCCTTCCCAACGCCGAATCCCTGGTGGGCAGCGACCACATCACCGGCGAGTTCTATCCCATGATGTTAAGCGGCTGGGAACTGAGCAACAACGCCCGGACGTGGACCATCAACCTACGCCAGGACATACCTTGGCACGGGGACAACGGCGACTTCTCGTCGGCGGACGTCATCCACTCCCTCAAAAGGGCCGTGGATCCAGAGGTGTCCGTCTTCCCCTACTCCGCACGCTTCCCCCAACTCGACGGCACACCCGGAAGCATCGTCCAGAGCATCGAGGCTGAAGGTGACCATGTCGTTCGCTTCGAAATTGACTTCCCCTATGTTCGCCTGTTCAAGGCACTGGCCGGCAGCGAAGGCCTGTTCATGACCAGCAAGGAACACTTTGACAAAGTGGGAGCCGACGGCTATTCCACCGATCCCGTGGGCACCGGTCCCTACGAGTTCAGGGAGTTCAAGTCGGCCGAGTACAGCCTTTGGGAAGCTGTAGACTACGACCACTACCGGGCGAACCCGGATTTCCCGGAACTCCAGTTGATCTTTGCCGACGAAGAGGTCACCCGCTTCGCGATGTTACAAACACGCGAAGCTCACACTACCGTTGTGGGTGAGGACCTGACTCGTCAAGCGTCTCAGGAAGGCCTTCAGGTCATCCAAACAACCCTACCAGCCTACCATCTCAACATCTTCTTCGGTGGCAACTTCATTCCGGGCACTGAGACAATCGACGGCGATTCTGCCATCGACGAGTCCCTTCCCTGGTACGGAACCAACGAAAACGCCATTAAGGTCCGCACCGCTCTCTCCAAGGCCATCGACCGGGACGCCCTCAACGACGCCTTCTATGGCGGCCGAGGGGAAGCGGTTATCACATCCCTCTTCCACCCAAACCTCGGTCCTTGGCGTGACGAATGGGTAAGCCGGTACGAAGACATCCACGCCTACGATCCAGAAGGGGCAAAGCAGCTCCTGGCCGAAGCCGGATATCCGGACGGCTTTAGCGGCTACGAGTGGGCCGCTTTCGAGATAGACGTCGCCCCGGAGACCAACCTTCTGCCTGAGGCGGTGTTGGCGGAATGGGCCAAGATTGGCGTCGACCTGGGCATATTCCAGAGCCAACGCGGCGCCTGGGTAGGTAACCACCGACAGAAGAATACCAAGGGCTACGTCTACTCCTGGCATTCCACCTGGCAGCCAATCGAGTCACGCTTCGAAATCTACGCCTACAGCAAGGGCTTCGCCGGCTGCTGCTCCACTGAGGAGTTCGACCGCCTCTTTGAAGATCTCATCTCCGAGCCGGACTTGGATGAGTACGACGAGAAGCTGAGGGTTATAGGCGACACCATCCTGGACACAGTATTCTTCCTGCCCCTCTTCTGGGTCTACACGGACATCATTATCAACCCCGATGTCATTGCTGAATACCAGACCGCCGGCATCTGGCAAGCCCACGATTGGGAGTACATGAAGGCGGTAAAGAAATAGGAAGCTTTTGGTATCCGAACCCGGTCAACCAAGAATGAGGAGAAGAAATGTTGCAATACGTAAAGGCCTCTAAACTCACAACACTGGCAGCCATAGCGAGCCTCTTGGCGCTGTCATTCCTAATCTTCGGCTGCGGCGATGATGAGCCCGAGCTGACTCCTCAACCGCTGCCCGCTCCGGCGACCATAGACGTATCCGCAATAACCGCCGGCATATCCGCCGGCTTAACGGCCCAAATGGAGCAAACTATTCGCGACGAAATGGCGAAGGCGCAGCCGCCCCTCTCTGAAGACGAAATCCGCACGCTCATAGAGGACGCCGTAAGCAAGAGCGCCCCGGAAGGCATATCCAGCTCCGAGATTCAGGCAATGGTGGATAGCGGCGTAATGGCCGCCGCCGCCGCGGGCGTGAACCAGGAAGACGTTACCGCTGCCATCGGCGCGGCACTGGCAGAAGCGGCCGCCGCCCAGTCGGAACCCCTGAGCGAAAGCGACGTGGCGCGAATTGTTCGGTCGGCCATGGCTACGCCGGCTCCCACGCCCGCCCCCACGGCCCAGCCCACGCCCGCCCCAACTGAAGCCCCCGTAATGGCGATGATGCCCGTGGAATCTCGCCTGAAAGTTGCCATGCCCAATCCGGCATACGGCGAGCGAATGGAAGCCTCCGTGCACAACGTGGTGGGCGGTTTCCTAATTCCAAACGCCGAGTCACTGGTGGGGGACCATCACATAACCGGAGAGTACTACCCGATGCTGGCCACCGAATGGTCCGTCGGTGAAGACGCCAGGTCGTGGACTTTCAAGCTGCGAGAGGGCGTACCCTGGCACGGTATCGGTAGTGATTTCTCAGCCCAGGACGTGGTCCACTCCTTCAACCGAACCCACGCAAAGGTGTCGGTTCACAGCTATCGCAGCCGTTGGCCCCTCCCCGATGGGACCGCCGGACAGGTGGTGGGGAGCATCACGGCTGTCGGAGACAACGAAGTCAGGTTCGACATGGTAGGCCCCTACACTCGTCTCCACAAGGCGGTGGCGGGCAGCGAAGGCCTGTTCATGTCCAGCAAGGACTATTTCGATCTTGTTGGAGAAGACGGATACCGCGACAATCCTGTCGGCACCGGCCCTTACCAATTCGCAGAAATACGGTCCTCAGAATACAGCCTCTGGGAAGCGGTTACTTACGACCACTACAGGGTGAATCCCCAGTTTCCCGAGTTGCAGTTGGTGTTCTCCAACGAGGAAGCTACCAGGATAGCCATGATGGTGAGTCAGGAAACTCACACCACGGTAGTGTCCAAGACCCTCACCAAGCAGGCCGAGGGCATTCCTCATCTCAAGGTTGTGACTACTACGCTTCCAACCCTGCACCTTAACATCTTCTTCGGCGGCAACTACCCAATGGACTTCCTAACCTCTAAGGGGGAGCCGGCGGTGGATGAAAATCTTCCCTGGTACGGACACAGCGAAGACGCCGTAAAGGTCAGGCGCGCCCTGTCCATGGCCGTTGACCGGGACGCCATCAACAACGCCTTCTACGACGGTGAGGGGGAAGCCGTAATCGTGTCGCTGTTCCATCCGGGTTTGGGCCCGTGGAACCCGGAATGGGAGGCAAGATACAACGAGCTTCACTCCTACAACCCAGAGGAAGCCAAACGCTTGCTGGCAGAGGCCGGTTATCCCGACGGAATTACCGGCTACAAGTGGTCCCTCTACTTCATCGACATCGCCCCGGAGGTTCGTGATATAGCCGAAGCCGTAGTTGCCATGTGGAAGGAGATTGGCGTTGAGCTTGAGATAGTAACCACGGAAAGAAGTACCTGGGGCGGCGCAGGTAGAGCCAAGGAAACCGCAGGCTTCGTCTACATCTGGCACTCTACCTATGCGCCCATCGAGGCTCGATTCGAAATCTACAGTTGGAGCGGCAGGCCCGGGGCCGGGTTCACGTCTGACAAGTTCGACGAACTCTATCTGGACCTTCAGAACACTAATAGCGTCGAGGCGATGAATCAGAAGCTGCTGAACCTTGGCGACGTGATACAGGAGACCATTCCATACGTTCCCCTCTTCTGGGTCTTCACCGATTACATCGTCAATACCAGGGTAATAGCCGACTACACCAGCGCCGGCATCTGGCAGGTGCACGATTGGGAGTATGCGGTTCCGGTGAAGAATTAAGAGGCTTGTGTTATCCTGATCCTGGTTGTCCAAAGATTTACGCGGGAGGTTTGAAATGAAAGTACCCTTTGGAGCCGTTGACGCCGACGGCCACATCAACGAGCCGGAAACCAAGCTCATGGAATACCTGGAAGGTCCCTACGCCGATATCAAGAGATTCCATAGCTACATCCCCAGCGGCGACGGTATCGTTGGCGGCAGCGTCATCGCCGGCAAGGAGTACATGGACTCGAGCCTCGGCGGACGCCTGGGCGCTCACGGAGGCCCCGACTTTCCCTCTCCCCAGGAGTGGCTGGACAACGCCGACGCCGGCGGGCTTGAGACCGTCTTCGTCTTCCCAACCACCCTGCTGGGCTATTCCCGTATCATCGACCCCGACTACCTCATTGCTCTAACTAAATCCTACAACAACTACGTCTCCGAGGAGTGGCTGAAGTTCAGCCCCCGCTTCAAGTCAGTGGCGCTCATGCCCCTCATGGACGTGGACGAATCCATCAAGGAGATGCGCCGCTGCGTCACGGAGCTTGGCTACAACGGGGTGTTCCTGGCCGCCGTCGGCTTCGGGCTTCTGGGAGAGAAACGCCTCGACCCCTTCTACGAGGAAGCGGAAAAGCTTGGCACCTTCGTCGCCGTTCACGGCGGCCACGCTACCGCCGAGTCCCAGAAGTACACCAAGTTCATCCAGCGCCACACCATCGGATTCCCTGTTTCCGCCATGATGCAGATGATGCACATGACCTACGAGGGCGTCTATGAGAAGTTCCCCAACCTGAAGGTTGGGTACCTGGAGGCGGGATGCACCTGGGTCCCCTACCTCCTCGACCGGATGGATGAGGAGTGGGAGAAGCGGGGCTGGTTCGAAACGCCCAACTGCAAGAAGAAGCCCAGCGACTACATCAAGGGCGGCAACGTGTATATACACGCGGAGCCCGGCGAAGAGTTGATTCCCGAAGTCATCCGGGTCATGGGCAAGAACCGGCTTTTCTACGCCTCCGACTGGCCCCACTGGGACAACGAGTACCCCGACAGCCTCTACCACATCTGGCAGCGAGAAGACCTGACGGAGGAGCAGAAGCGGGGTATCCTGCGGGACAACGCCGCAGAGATGTATGGGCTGGAGAACGGCGGCTAGCGGCTAGACTAAGCGCCGGCTAAGGTCCAGGGTACGCCAACCTCGTCAGCTAGTTCCTGGAGTTCATTTACAACAGCGGGAAGCAGGGGAATTCCCCTGCTTCTTCGCTCTTGTTCCTTGGCGTGCTCCGGGTCTCCGGCCACAAGCACCCGGTCGAAGCCCCTGACCGGTTTCGTCTTGTGAACACGATCGAACATGTCGTCCATCTGCCCTTGGAACTCGTCCAGCGGTCGGAAGGCGTCCACGCGGATGGCACAGAAGAAGTGCCCCACGCTTCCGTAGTTTTCATGGGCGTCCATCTGTATCGATGCGCCGTGGCCCGAAAGGATGCCGCAGAGCACATCCACCAGCATCCCAAGGCCGTAACCCTTGTGGCTGCCCAACTCTGGCGTACTTCCTAACGGCAGCAGCTTCCGGGCCTTCACCGCCACGGCGGGGTCCGACGTGGGGACGCCCTCGTCATCTGCTGCCACTCCCAAGGGGATGCTCGTGCCCAGGCGGGTTGTCAGAATCAGCTTCTGGAACACCATGGCGCTTGTGCCCACGTCGAGGCAGAAGTCCGGCTCGTTGCCGGAGGGCGCGCCCACGCTGATGGGGTTGGTGCCGTAGACCGGCTCGCGGCCTCCGGTGGGCAACACGATGGGGTTGCTGTTGGTGCTCGAAATGCCGATCATCCCGTGGGGAACGGCCATCATGGAGAAGTACTGGGCAGCGCCAAAGTGGTGACTGTTCTTCACCGCCACCATGCCGATGAAGGAGCTGCGCGCCTTCTCGATGGCCATGTTCATGGCGCGGACACCCACGGAGAGTCCCAGGCCGAAGTTTCCGTCCAGCAAGGCAGTCACGGACGTTTCGCGAACCACGGTTGGGGACGCGTTGGGTTTAATCTTGCCGCTCTGGATGTCCCTGACGTAGATACGGCCCAGGTTATTGTTGGACATGCCGTGGGTCTCCACGCCTCGCAGGTCTGCGTAGACCAGCACGTCCGCCGCCATGGCCGCGTCCTCTGGCGGGACGCCCAGCTTGGCAAGCACGTCGGCAGCGAAGGTTCGTAGCCCGTCGGGGTCCACCCGAATCCTATTCTCGGAACCTTGCTGTTCGCTGCCCATGTATTCGCCGCCTTTTCTGAGAATCTGCCAGGTCTAAAGCCTGGTCTAGAGGTTGAATTGGGGGTCCACCCAGTCCTGCTCTTTGCGGTAGACCTGAATACGCCAGCGCTGGTCCTCCACGATGTAAATCGGGCCATCCTCGGCCACCTCCACCGCCACCGGCGAGTCAAAACGTTGCTCGGGCTCCAGGCTCTTGGCTCGCATTCGCGCCTTCCGATAGTCCGGATTTTCGTCTATGAACTGCTGGGCCCACTTGGAGGGCTTTTCTGCGTTGCCGATGAACGTGGTCAGATGAGAGCCCTCGCCGTCGAAGACCTCCACCTTCCTATTCCACCAGTCAGTTATGTAAACGTCCCCCTCGGCGTCCACAGCAACGTCACTGGGCAGATTAAGCTGGCCGGAGCCCGCGCCGGGGGAGCCGAAAGTCATCAGATATTCGCCCTCCGACGAGAATTTCTGGACGCGATTGTTGTACCAGTCAGCGACGAATACGTTGTCTTTTCCATCTACGGCCATACCCCAAGGACGGGTAAGTTGGTCGTCCCTGCTCCCCTCGGAGCCGAAAGCTCCCAGGTACTGACCGTCGGGTGTGAACCTCTGTACCCTGTGATTCAGGTTCTCCGTGATGAGAAGCTCTCCCCTGCTGTTGAATGCCAGTCCCGCCGGGCCGTTCAGCTGCCCGGGGCCGGACCCGGGAACGCCCCACTTGGACAGGAAATTCCCTTCCTTGTCGAAGATAGTGATGCGGTGCAGCCATTCGTCGGCCAGGTACAGGCGACCCTCTGAGTCCAATGTCACGGCCGTCCCCCAAACAAACTCTCCGTCGCCCTCGCCCGGCCCGCCGAACTCCTTGATGAACTCCTCGTCGGTGGTCATCAGGGTAACGCGCTGGCACGGCTCCGCCTCGGAACCCCTGCTCAGCACGTATATCATGCCTCCCTCGCCCAAGGCCAGGTCCAGCGGGTTACGAAACCCCGCGCCCCCAGGAGTGCCCATACCTATCGCGTGGCTGTAGTTGAACGTGCGTCCCTTAACCATAACCGTCTGCATTTTTTGCTCCCTGTGTGAATGAATTAGACCACTACTCGAACGCCCAGCCCAGCGATTAGCCGAACTGGTACTCCCTGGTCGACGCGATTATCTGCATAGCGCCGACAACCCGGTCAGAGAAACTGCGCGACTCTCCGCCGTTTCCGTTGGCCGGTTCGCTTTTGCTCACGTGGTCGATGAGTTCCCTGCGGGTCTGCACTTCGACCTGCACGGGGCCCATCAGGTCGAGGCAGCCGTCCACCAGCCCTTCGGCATCCAGCGCCTCGTGGTGGGACATTCTCTCAATGATGAACTGAATGCCTGGGAGTTCCTGCTTGACCATCTGGTCGGCAGCGAAGTTGATGCGCCGAAGCAGCGCCCCGCTGTCAATCCACTCGCCGCCGGTGTGCCATCCCTCGACGCTGGGCGGATCCAGCAGAGCCTGGCCTTGATAATTGCACTCCTCCGCCAGCGCGGTAATGCCGGGCTTGGGGTACCGGTACTCTCCGACAAGCCGCATGGTGCCGGCGATAAGCTCCGCCGGACTCTTGACCTTGGCAAACCGGGCGCTTTCGTCCTTGAAGAAGTCCGAGTTGAACAGCATCTTGAGGGTGGAGCGCATGTCGTAGCCGGAGGTTATGAAGACGTCCCCAATGATGTTGACAGCCGCCGGGTCTCGCGGGGCCACGTCCTGCCAGCTGGGCACCTGGACCTCGTCAGCCACAAAGAAGTTATACAGGTGGCGGGCGATGAACCGGGCCGTAGCGGGCTGACGAATCACGATGTCTATGATGTCCTCGCCGTTGAATCGGCCTCGATGTCCCAAGAACATCTTCTCCGTATCGTCGTGGTCATCTTCCCGATATTCGAACTCCCACAGGAAGCGGCCGTAGGGGTTCCGCGGCAGCCTGTTAGAGATCGTCCAACCGGTGAAGGCGCGGGCGCACTCCTTAACGTCCTCTTCCGTATAGTTGCCCTGGCCCATGGAGAATAGCTCAAGCAGCTCCCTTCCCCAATTCTCGTTGGGGGCGTGCTTGTGGTTCTCGTTGTTGTCGAGCCAGAAGATCATGGCCGGGTCCTTGGAAAGCTCCACCAGGATGTCCCGGTAGTTGCCCAGCGCACACCGACGGAAGGTCTCAATCTGGGCCAGCATCTGGTTGCCGTTGTCCACCTTGGAGTAGCCCGTGGCGAAAACGTGATGCCAGAAGAGCACCATCTTCTCCTCCAGTGGCCGGGGGGTGTTGATCATCCTGAACATCCAGTTGGACTGCATGTTCAAGGGGTTGCCTGGGTTCCGAAACCCCTGGAAGTGTCGATAGAGAATCCCCTCATGGAAGGGCGGGATGCCGTGGACTTCCGGTTCCAGAAGCTCCTCGACGGTGGCCTCGTAGCCCTTGGCCGCCCTTTCTTCGAGCTCATCCCGGGATGCGCCGAACCCGGCGCGACGCATGAGGTGCGCCATCAATGCGATGTCCTTGTCCATGTTCCGTCTCCTTAGCCAAAACTCGCCGGTCAACTCCCCGTCGTGAGGCAGACCCGCCTCTATTGTATTAGCAAATCCGCCGGCTGGCTACCTGTGGCCGTACATCGAAGCAGGCGCACTCTTTCCTCTAGAACATAATCCGCCTATTATGGACTGAGAAGACTCCGTGCCGGCGAAGACGGCGCAAAGAGAGGATTGTTAGTGATGGAACTTGTACGAGAACGATGTGTGGCCTGCCGTAGAGACGCACCCAGGGTAACGGATGCAGAGATTGCGATGCTGCATCCTATCGTCGCAGAGTGGGAACTCATCGAAGACGGGGGCGTAAAGAAGCTGCGACGCAGCTTTAGGTTCCGCAATTTCCAGCAGGCCATGGACTTCTCCATGGCCGTGGGGCGCATTGCCGAGGGGGAGGGGCATCATCCCAAGCTGGTGACCGAGTGGGGACGGACGACCATCGACTGGTGGACGCACAAGATTCGCGGCCTTCACCGCAACGACTTCATAATGGCCGCCAAAACCGACCACATCTTCAAGGGAACGGTTGCGTGGGAACTTGCATAGTATCTGTTAGAGAAGACGGCGTCCCGACGAGGAATAACTCCTAGCAACAAGTACCGTTTGGGGCTGTGCGGAATTAAGACGCAGAGGGAAAGGAGGAAGACGTGAAGGGACTGATTTGGGCAACGACGCTGTGCCTCTTGGCGTCAACGGTTGTTGCTTGCAGTTCCGGCGAGGAGGAAAAGGCGACGCCTACAGGCGCAGTAGCGCCGCCGGCATCAACGGAAATGCCTACAGGCACAGTGACGCCGCCGGTGGAGACGGAGACGCCTAGGGCCACAGTAACGCCGCCGGTGGAGACTAAGATGCCTTCGGGCGCGGTGACGCCGCCGAGGGCGGTGCCACTTCCCTATGACGGCCCCGTCTCGCTTGAAGAGAGAACCTTAAAGTCTCCCGTGATTGCCCGGGTGCGGCTAGACTCCGTATCTTCGGCGGCAGAGTCTGGTAATACGTACCAAGGGACCAAGTATATAGCGCTGCTGGAGTTCAGCTTCAGTGTTGAGGAGTACCTGAAGGGGAGCGGGGCCGACGACATCGTGGCGGTGTGGGCCGCCGCTCCATTCTTTGACACAGAGAAGGAGGCCGAGGACGCGCTTCCGGCCATAGCCGCCGCCCGGGACGCCCAGTGGGATAGCCGGGAGGCGATTGTCTTTCTACAAACCTCCGAGCTATCCCTCCCTAGCACACAGCAGGCGAACCGATACTACCTGGCGTGGGCTGGCACCTGGATGAATTATGGCGACAACGACGCATACAGCCTAGCGAGCCGGCACAACAGGCTGTGGCTGCCGGCCGCGGCGGCGGTGGGTGAGGCGTCTCAGGCCACCGGGGACCAACAGCGCTTCTTGATGGCCGTGCCGCCTGCCACGGGAACGGCGCCCACCATTACCCTGGGGGAGATCAAGACGCGGATTGGGGCGGTCGCGGCGAAGCTCGAAGCCGGAGACGGCTCCGAGGCATACACGGAATGCGTACAGCGAACCTACTACTACGAGGGGATAAACAGCTATAGAATCTCGAAGGGCGAAGAAGGGTTCTTCTACAGAACCCCCGATCAGGAACTTGCCTCGGGCCTGGCCGCCTCCAGCGTAGTTTACGAAACTCTGGCCTATGGCGGCCTCCCGAACAGGCGCCACGAACTCTGGCTTGACGGCGGAGACGAGGATTTGTTCAGAGTAGAATTCAGCAACGGTGTTCCCTACGACTTCTCGGGGGACGGCACGAACGACTCTATTCAGTATACTCAGCGCGTGGTATCTGTACGTCCGCTTCCCGCAGGAGTGTATGGCACTCATTACAACAACAGGCATGTCGATCTTGTTCCTTGTGAAGGGTACGCGTTCCGCCATGAATGGACGGTGACGGTAAACGCCCCCGCCGGCACGCTCCACCAGGCGTTCTTCGACCCCATGACTGTCGGCACGGCTGTGAAAGCCGACGCGACCAACGGAGTCCTTAGTCCCACCTCATTCACCGTTGGCGGCACCTCCACGGAGCTCACGGGCTTGGAGTGGAGCAACAACCAGGTTGTTCTGACCCTGGGCACCCATGTGTCCCTGAGCGGCCACGTGTTGGAGTTTATTGACCTCAGCGGAAATGTCGCTCTACCCCTCTTCATCGCCGACGCCGCCGTAGACAGCACGGCGGGCACTTATTCGTGGACCATGACGAGTCAGCCGTGGGAGGACGGGGACAAACTCATGGTTCGCATTCGGGAGGACGGATAGCCCCATGTCCCGAAAGCTTCGTCGAGGGCTGGCACGTTGGGACAGTGGAAGGGAGGTGTTAGCCGTGAACAGACTGACGATGATGGCAGCGCTGATAGTTTTGGCGTTTCTTATGCTCGCCTGCACCTCTGACGCCACAGAGACACCCACCCCAACGCCTTCCTCAACCGCAGCCGTATTCCCACAGGCAACCCAGGCTCCGCCGCCAACAGTCTATGCCACCGCAACATCTTTCCCTACGCCAATCCAGGCCCCATCGCCCACTCCTAAACCAGCTCCTGCCCCTGCTGAGGAGCCTGAAGAGGAAGTCTCATTCACAACTGTGATATGGGTAAATGAGACGTCCCCATCGGTAGACCTGCAAATCTTCGATACTGACGTGATAGTAGTGGCCTCGTTAGTCTCTGCTGCTGCTGGAGTTCAGCAGGACGGGGATGTTTATCGACCAGGGCAGATTCTCCGTTTTCGCAGTTCAGAGTATTTGAAAGGGACCGGGCCTGTAGAGTTTGTCGTGGAGATCCCCATCGTTGAATTTGAGGCAAGCACCAGCGCTAAGGCTTTGGAACTTGCGCGGGCCTACATCGGTCTAAGGAATACCAGTTACGACCAAAGGCCTGGAATCCTATACTTGAAGGGGCCGTTAAGTGCGGCCACCATCGGTGAGGGACAATCGGACACAAGCCTCAGCCGCTCGACTTCTAGCTCTACCACGGCATTCAACTTCGCGTCAGAAGAGTTTCTGGCAACAAGCTCGTGGGAGTATTCCATTGATACCATTGCAAGAGTCTGGATGCCCGCGAAGAATGATCCACCAACATCCACCTCACGTGGAAGGTCTCCGGGGAACTCGGACCCCGAATACATCACAGATGGGCAGACCATACCCCCTACTGTGATTAGACTCTCTGAATTGAAGACCAAGATATCCGCTTTGGCCACCCGGTTGGCTAGCGGGGCTGACATTTCAGGTTTCAAAGAATGCGTTAGAGGTGAACTGAATAGAGAGCGCTACTATCGTGATTGGGAGGTATATACAGAGCCTCATACAATCCCTTCCGGGGCCGACCCTGATTCTCAAATCCTCGACGATCGACCTGTACGCCATGGGGACTCCGTCTATCGAATCTTTTATGTGAGAGGCAAAGACGCGTCCTACTTCCAGGCTGTAATTGTCGATGACGATGATGATCCTGCGAGGTACAGTTTCAAATACACGCCCAGTCGCCCCTTGCCAGCCGGGCGGTACAAGGTACGCTTCAATTATCAGCTGCCTGATGATATTCCTTGTGGCTTTATTCCCGACCCCGTTAGGCGCCTAGAAGTGACTGCAGAGCCTCCCGCCGGCACCCTCCACGAGGCGTTCTTCGACCCGGTGAATGTTGGCACGTCAGTGAAAGCCGACGCGACCAATGGGGTGCTCAAGCCCACGTCCTTCACGGTAGGCGGGACGGCCACGGAGCTCACGAGCCTTGAGTGGAGCAACAACCAGGTTGTCCTGACCCTTGGCACCCACGTGTCTCTGAGCGGCCAGGTGTTGGAATTCATCGCCCTCGACGGCAGCATCGCCCTCTCCCTCCTCACCGACAACGCAACGGTGGACAGCACGGCGGGGACGTACACGTGGTCCATGTCGAGCCAGCCGTGGTCCAATGGGGACAAACTCATGCTGCGTCTTCGTGAGGCCACAACCCCTCCAACCACACCCACCCCATGAACCTCAAGCGGGGCGATTCTTTTTCCGTTAGAGTGACTCGCGTCAAGGACGGCGACGGCATGACGGCAGTCCGGCTGGGCTGGTTCAGACGCACCCGCGAGACCCTAGAAATCCGTCTCCACGGCATCGACGCGCCGGAGTACGACCAGCCTTTGGGCAAAGAGGCCACCCATCGGCTGAGAAGAATCGCAGAGGGCAAGCGCTTCACCCTGAAAGTTTGGGAGCCGCAGGACCAGTTTGGCCGCGTCGTCGGCGTTCTCTACCACAGGAAGCTTGGGCAGTCCGTCAACCGGCAGATGGTGGAGTCGGGCATGGCCTATCGCTTCACCCGCTACGGCGAGATGAACGGCCTCGGCTTCGCCAACGCCGAAAGAACGGCTAGACGCAAAAAACTCGGCGTCTGGAGTTTACCCAAGGGCGGCGTCCGCCCATGGCATCACCGGCAGCGCCAGCGCGCCGATGCGCGCAGACGACAGAGCATCGAGTACCAAGTCCTTAGGCTGGTCTTTAAGCCCCTCCTATGGTTGCTGCGGAAGCTCTTTCGACTCCGTTAGGCAGCCCACGAAGTGACACGAATAACAGCGATGGTTGACCGCTCCCCGCGCTCCGGATAGCATTGCTCCCATGCTGATTCTCAATCGCAAAGACGTGGAGCGGCTGCTGGAGCTGGACGCGCTGATTGACGCCCTTGGGCCGGCCATGGCCGAACTCAGCAGCGGCGGCGTGTCCCAGCCCCAGCGCATCGCCGCACAGGTCCGGGAACGGGAAGGCAATCTGCTCGTGATGCCCGCCTACCTGCCAAGTTCCAAGGCGCTTGCCGTCAAGCTGGTCAGCGTCTTTCCCCACAACCACAGGCTGGGCATACCCAGCCATCAGGCCCTCATCGCCGTCTTCGACCCTGAAACGGGCGCGCCTACCGCCATCATGGATGGCGAGCACATAACCGCCATGCGCACTGCCGCCGGCTCCGCCCTCGCCACCCGTCTGCTTGCCCGGCCCGACGGCGGGGTTCTGGCCATCCTCGGCACTGGGATTCAGGCCAAGGCCCACGCCGTCGCCATTCCTCGCGTGCGCCCCATCACGGAAATTCGGATTGCGGGAAGAGACGCCGACAAGGCCATGACGCTGGCCCACGAGGTTTCGGCGGAACTCAGCGTACCTGCTGAAGGAACCGACTCTTTCGAAGACGCAGTATCGGGCGCAGATGTCGTTTGCGCCTGCACCCACGCCGATTCGCCGGTGATTTTGGGAAGGTGGCTGACCCCCGGCACCCACGTCAACTCCGTCGGGCTGAACTTCCAGGGGCGTGAATTGGACGACGAGACGGTGCGCCTGTCGAGCGTGTTTGTAGAGTCCCGAGAAGCTGCGCTGGCCCCAAGTCCCGCGGGGGCCAACGACCTGACCTGGCCCATCAGAGACGGGGTTATCGACGAAACTCACGTGCTGGCGCAAATTGGCGAACTGGTGTCAGGCGCGCATCCGGGCCGGACCTCCGACAGGCAGATCACCCTCTACAAGTCGGTGGGGGTAGCGGCCCAGGACGCCGTAGCCGCCCAGATGATTTTTGCGGCGGCAATGAAAAAGGGCGTGGGCTTGGAGATTACAATGTAGGGGCAGGTTTGAAACCTGCCCCTACATCATTCCGCTCCCGATTTGTCAGACCGCTGATCGAGTTAGTTCTTGCCCAGCACCCGCGGGCCGTACAGACTGACGGAGTTGTCCCAAAGAATCTTCCGCTTCGTCCCCTCTTCGATGTTGTGGCCGAGGAAGCTGTCGACCGCGCCCGGAATCGGCGCGTCGGGGTGGGGCCAGTCCGTGTTGAAAATCAGGTTGTCCTTCAACTGGGAAGCCGCGAACTCCAACTGCCCTTCGTCCGCGTCGCAAGCCACGAAGCACTGTCGGGCGAAGTATTCGCTAGGCTTCAGGCGGACCTCTTCGCCGTACTGGAAGCGGCCTTGACGACCCACTGCGTGGTCGTCCATTCGGCTCAGCCACCAGGGGGTCCAGCCGGCGTTGGCCTCCAGGAAGGACACCCGCAGGTTGGGGAACCTGTCCAGCACCTCGCCGAAAATGAGTGTCCCCATGGCCAGCATGGCGTCCAGGGGGAAGGAGAGGGCGTGGCTCACCGAGGCCAGGGTGGGCGTGGTGGTGTAGTCCTTAAACACCCGTTGTTGGGAGCCGCCGCCGTGGAAGGACGCCGCCAGGCTAAGCTCGTCGAGGGTCTCCCATAGGGGGTTGAACTCCTCGTCGGACCACTTTCGAGACCCCCCCGGATCGGGAAGGTTGATGGCCGTCGCCTGAGGACAGGGGGCCATCCGGCGCGCCTCTTCGATAGCCTCGTTCACGTCCAGCAGGGTCACCTGGCCGATGAACTGCACGCGACCATCGGAGTCCTTACAGTAGTCCGTGGCCCAGTTGTTGTAGGCGCGAACCAGCGCGGCCTGCAGCTTGGGGTCCGTGATGTGTTCAGATGTGGCGCTGTTGCCGTTTGTAGGGAATCCCACCTGAATGTCCAACCCCTCCTTGTCAATCTCCGTCAGGCGGTCGGGGAGCGCCCACCAGTTGCGCCAGGCGTCGCCGTAGCGATCCTCACAGTCGGCGAACACGCTCTCCGGTCGAACGGAGCCGCGGCCCTCCGGGAAGGCCTCGCACGGGTGGTAGTTGAAGAGATACCGGCCCACGTGGCCGCTCACCAGCGGGCGGCGGTGGTGGAACGGCTGCTCCACGTAGTTGTCCCATATGTCCAGAGGTTCCTGCATGTGCCCATCCCCGTCAATGATCCTGAATCCGTTTCTCATTCCAGCCTCCTTAATTCGAAATACAATTCGGCATCGCATTCTAACCGACGCCATACCTTGAGCTTAAATAGCAGAATAGCGAGATATGGGGCGGTTGTCCAGAAGCGGAGCAGGGGATACGCCCCAAGAACTATGACTCTACGAAAGCCCCTTCTGCTGATTCAGATACATGCGCGCCAACCGTAACTCTTCATAGTCAATACCATCGCCCAGTCGATCCTTCACTGGGGCCAATTGGGTATTCCCAAACTCCTGAAATGCCTTTTTGATTTCCACCAGCCTACTCCCTGTGGGAGCCATCTGCTTCAAGTCTACGAACTCTCCATTGTCAACGATGCGTTCAATGTGGCCGACTATGGTGGACCTGGTGAACCCTCGCTTCGAGGCTATTTCGTCCAAGCTATGCCCTTGTTCCAACAGCTGCCTCGTCTTCTCGTGAGTAGGACTCAGCTGATTCCCGTATGTGTCCCTACGGAGATTATTGCCTGTCCGCCTATGGTTCGCTCCCCTATCTATAGTTATACTGTTTGCTCTAACGTAGTCTCGAATGACGCTGGTGAATTTTGAGCCGTACTCTTGCAGCTTCAAACGGCCCACCCCATGTATATCGGAGAATTCGTGCTCGTCCCGGGGATATATCGCGGCCATTTGCATTAATGAGGCGTCCCCAAAGACCACATAGGGAGGAACGTTGCGCTCTTCAGCAAGCTGTCTTCGTAGAGCGCGTAATTCTTCAAACAACTTTGCATCGAAGACAACGGGATCTGTTGGGCGATGTGATGGAGACGATTGTCTCGCATCCGCCGGTCTTGCCAGTGTTAGGGTTTGGCGCTCCCGCAAGAACTTCCAGCCTGCTTCGGATAGAGACAGTGTGGGGTAATCGTCGTTGCTGCGAACCAGCAGCCCCTTTTCCTGCAACTGTACAACCAACTCCTTCAACTGTGCCTTACTAAAATCCGTAACGATGCCGTAGACGCTCAGTTTGTCGTGGTCACCAGCAGAAATCCGCTTGCTCTTACTCCCTACGAGCACATCCACAACATGGTTCGTACCGAATCTTTCCCCGGTTCGGGCCACCGCCGACAGGACCTTCTGGGCAACCTCAGTGGCGTCGAATGTCTTCCTGGGTTGCAAGCAAACGTCACACCCGCCGCAGGATTCTTCCTTCCAATCTTCTCCAAAATATCCGAGCAGGAAGCGGCGGCGGCAAGTCGTCGCTTGCGCGTACTCCACCATCTTGTCCAACTTCTGGCGGGCGTTGCGCTGCTCGACATCGTCTTCCATCTGGCGGATGAAGTATTCCTGCTTGACCCCGTCTGCAAGACTGAAGAAAGTTACACAATCGCTGGCCAGCCCATCTCTACCTGCTCGACCCGTCTCCTGGTAATACCTTTCAATGGATTTGGGCAGGCTGTAATGTACAACCAGCCTCACGTCCGGCTTGTCTATCCCCATGCCAAAGGCGATGGTCGCAGTAATTATTGGCACTCTATCCTGAATGAAATTATCCTGGGTTTTCCTCCGAGTCTCTGAGTCCAAGCCAGCGTGATAAGGAAGGGCAGAAAAGCCATTGGCGTTCAACTGACTGGCCACGTTCTCAGTGTCTTTTCTGGAGAAGCAATAAATGATTGTGGACTGGCCGCGGTGTTCTTCAAGCAGTGAAATGAGTTCGCCATAAACATTCCTGTCCCTGGGCCGCACCCAATAGTTGAGGTTCGACCTGTTGAAGCTGGAGATATAAGTTCGGTCCTGACCCAGCCCCAGCTGGTCCGTGATATCTTTGCGAACCCTTTCAGTCGCCGTGGCAGTCAGGGCTATGACTGGCGTTGATGGGAAGCTGCGTCTAAGGTCCAACAAGTTGCGATAATCGGGACGGAACTCGTGGCCCCATTCGGAGATGCAGTGGGCTTCGTCAATCGCTATCAAGCTGAGATCGATATCCTGTAGAAGGCGTCGAAACCCGGGTACAGGGAGACGCTCCGGCGCCACGTATAGGAGCCTAACGGCTCCATCCCTTACTTCTTTCTGGACGCGCAAACTCTCTTGATAGGATAGGCTGGAGTTGATGAATCGCGAGGGAATGCCGTTGGCATTGAGCGCGTCCACCTGGTCCTTCATTAGAGCTATTAGGGGCGATACCACCAAAGTGACGCCTTGAAGAATCAGAGAAGGAAGCTGATAGCAGAGGGACTTGCCGCCCCCCGTGGGCATGACGGCGAGCACATCCCGCTTGGCCAAGACATCGCGAATGATCTCTTCCTGCGGCTGCCAGAAGCTATCGTAGCCAAAGCTGGACTTCAGGATCGAAAGGGGATCAGCGGCGTTGGTCATACTTGGGTAAAACGTTGTCGACGACTGACTTAAACCTCAGATGGGCATACCACCTTCCAGCCCCTAGTCCACCACCCGCTGGAAGGCCCGCCTCAGCCGCGGACCGATCTCCCGTAGATGCTCCAACGAGGCGTTGCTGAAGGCCAGCCGCACGTGGGTGTCCGGCATTTTCTCCTTGTTCACGTAGAAGTTGGTCCCCGGCGGGAAGAGCAGCCCCTCGTAGGCCGCCGCCGCCGACACCTCCGTGGAGGTGGCGCCGAGGCACTCGAACCAGAAGAAGAACCCGCCGCCATGTTCGTTGAAACGCACGTAAGGCTCGCAATGTTCCCGCAGCGAGTCAGCCAGCGTGCCGCACTTCTCACCATATATTGAACGCATCTTCCTAATGTGGGGGTCCAACCTGCCGGAGCCGATGAACTCCGCCAGCATGTGCAGCAGCAATGGGCTTGTTCCCATGTCGAACCGCACCCGACCCAGGGCGTCGATGTGCTCTTTTGAAGCCTGAATCCAGCCGGCCCTCAGCCCTGTGGCGATGACCTTGCTGAAGGTGCCAATCTTCAAGACTCCCGCGCCGTTGGCCATGGAGTAGATCGACTGGGGCGGCGCTTCTTCAAAGAAAAGCTCGCTGTAGGTGGCGTCCTCCACGATAAGCACCTGCTCCCGGGCGCAGAGGTCGATGAGCTCCGCCCGTCGCGCTTCGGTAAGGGTGGTGCCGGTGGGGTTCTGGTAGTCGGGGTTCAGGTAGACCAATTTGACCCGCTTTCCTTCCGACTTCGCTCGCTGAATTGCGTCTGCCACGCCATCGACAGAGATGCCGTCTTCCTCCACCATCACCTCGATCAACTCCGCCATGTGTCCCCGAATTGCCCGGGTGGTGCCGGAATAGGACGGCTCCTCCACTATTGCAACGTCGCCGGGGTCGATGAACGCCTGACACAGATTGTCGAGACAGCCGGAACCGCCGTTGTGGATGATGAAGTTGTCCGGCTCGAAACTCATGCCGTCGAGAGCAGACTGCCGCTCCGCCATCACCTCCCGAAGACCCTCGAAACCAAGAACGCCGCCGTACCGAAGCGCCTCCTGGGGTTTGTTGTTCAGGATGCGCCCCAGGGCCGCTTCCAATTCCCCGGAAGGCAGGGAGCCCGCGTCGGGAATGCCGCCGGCCGCGATGATGGGGTCCGGATGGGGGGCGGGTAGCTGCCAGCCGGTGCCGGCGTCCGTCGCCGTTCCCGCCCCGACGGTGAGTGCCGAATCCGACAGAAAATCCCGGATGTCCACCTTGGACCACACTTCCGACGCCTGGGCCGCGGCGCTTCCTGGTTTTGTAGTCATATCGCTCTCCTATTGCTGGTTACGCTTGCGGGATGTGCAAAAGCAGACATCAAACGCTGGTAAAAGTCTACCACATAATAAAATTCCGTGAAGCAAACCCAACAGTCGGTAAGGGCATGGCCAAAGGCTGCGCCTCCCTTTAGCTTGGGTCCATCACCCGGCCAAGAAACAGGATGGTACCCGTCGGTTCGTCTCGAATTAGGAATATGAAGGGCCGGTCCAGTGTTACGGTAACCGGCTCTTTTTCAAGCGGCGCAGACGTGAGCATCGCCGCACCTGTTGCTGCTGCCGCCTCAGTGCCCTCTTCATTCACCGATACAAATGCTTTGTGAATCACTGCGGAAATCCATAGATCTGCCGAGTTGGAAATGCCGGAGAAGTCGGCTGCTCCGCCGAAGGCATCGGCCATTCCCATTTTCGCAAGTGTTTGGCCGAGCATGAATTCAGACTCGAATTCAAACTTAGGCATAGTCAATGTAATGTCCCTTTCCTCTAGCTCCTCTACGACTTGGTCCAGAATTTCGGCAGTCAACGAAGCCTCCAAGTCTTCGAAACCTCCTTCATCGGGCAGAATGGCTGTCATTGACAGCTCCCAGGTGCTGTAGGGAATTTCGACCACCTGAAATCCATCTCCCTGTGCATAATATACCTCCTTATAGTGATAATTGTCGGTCATCATAGGGACTTCGACTGTCCCACCGTTCAATGGGTGAAATGGGCGTTCAACTGTGTCTTCAGGCGGAAAGGGCCAGAGCCATGAAGCGTTGAAATAGATAGCGTTAGTGAGCACCAGGCGGGTTCGAGCGTCAATAGTCCCCGGTGGGAACAGATCTAGGATTTTGCCCTCCGTCTCTTCCGCGACCCAATCGTTAATTGTGACGCGGCATTCTTCAGACGCAGCGGCAAAGTCCAGTGACCTAATGCCAACCCCGTAATTGTTCGCCAGCGTATCCACGTAATCTCTAGCGAGATTAAGTCCTTTCTGGCCCCATACTGCGTTAACAATGTGCAGCCGGAAATTGAAATCCTCCTCATCAGAGCCACTTGACGTCCGGCGATCGTTACCCCTAGACCGTAAAACGCGGGATAGGGTCTGTAAAGCGGGATGAAGCTTCCTCTGCGTCAGGCTAAAACGAAGAGTGTCCCCCATTTGCCGCTCCGTCTCGCCCCTGGCTCCGGCATAAGCTATTGCAAGTGCCTGGGAAACGCTGAAGGGGGAGAAGAAGAGGTTTACCTCGCCGTCACTCAACGCCCTGTACAGGTCGAAGGCAAAACTGCGGTTGTCGCGCGCTAGGTTGAGGACATCAAGGTCCACCTTCCCGGCAATGCTGCTCATGTTCGATCCCCCACCCTCTACAGGGCAAGGATTGGGTACAGGGGTAGTGGTGATAGACGTAGGCTGCGGTTCGGCCTCCTTTCTGTCCACTATGGGCGAAGGCTTTGGAGTTGGCTCAGGGGTGGCAGCGACGGCAAAAGGCGTAGGCTGCGGTTGGGCCTCTTTTCCATCTACTGTAGGTGAAGGATTTGGAGTTGGCTTAGGGGTGGGCACGACAGCAACAGACGTAGGCTTCGGTTGGTCGTCTTCTCCGTCCACCGTAGACGAGGGCTTGGGGGTTGGTGCAGAGGTGGGCGTGACGGCGACAGGCTTAGGCTGTGGTTGGGCCTCTTCTCCGTCCACCGTAGACGAGGGCTTGGGGGTTGGTGCAGAGGTGGGCGTGACGGCGACAGGCGTAGGCTGTGGTTGGGCCTCTTCTACGTCCACCGTAGACGAGGGCTTGGGGGTTGGTGCAGAGGTGGGCGTGACGGTGACAGGCGTAGGCTGCGGTTGCTCGTCTTCGCCGTCACCACTACCGCAAGCTTGAAGGACGAGGGAAAGGGAAAGCAAGAGGAACAAACCCAGCAGGAGCTTGGGCACAGAGCTGCCTTTGGTTGTTGCCGTGGTTTTGGAGAGGTAGTTGGGCATGATGGCGAGATGTCTCTACAATCTTGTAGTCCCAAGAGGTTGGTGAATATATGTGCTAAGGCGCCTACTTGTCAACCACTCCTATGGAGGCGGGACCCATCCCTCTACGTGCGCCGCCTGTCGAGTTGGGCAAAAAACTCGTCAAAAGTGATACGGGGATTGATGGAATCGGCCATAGTCCGTGTCGAAAGAACAATGCCTCGATTACAGAAGAGAAGGCAAAGACCGGGCAGCTAAAACCCCGGCCCTCAGCTTGGGTCCATCACCCGGCCGAGGAACAGGATGGTGCCCGTCGGCTCGTCTCGAATCAGGAATATGAAGGGCCTGTCGAAAGTGATCGTAATTGGTTCAAGGGGATCTCTTGCACCCAAGAGCATCCCCACCAAGGCGGTAGCTGCTGCTGCCTCGGTACCCTCTTCATCCACCGACACAAATGCCTTATGAACAACTGCGGAAATAAACAGGTCTTCGGAATCGATTATGCCAGAGAAGTCGGCTGCATCGCCGAAGGAGTCGGGCATACCCATTTTCGCCAGAGTTTCATTGAGCTTAAAGTCAGACGCATATTCAAATCTAGGCATGTTCAATGTTACGTCTCTTTCCTCCCACTGCTTCTGAACCAGGTCAAGAATACCGGCAGTCAATGAGTTCTCAAAGTCTTCGAATTTTCCATTATCGGGCAGTAGGACGAGCATCGACATTCCGCTGGTGTAGTAAGGGATGCTAACCGCCTGGAATCCATCCCCTAGTGCATAGCCGAACCACCCTCTAGTTGACCTTCCGGTCATCATTGGGACATCGACTTTCTTTCCATCCAATAAGTGAAACCGCTGTTCCTTAGTATCTGCCGGATTAAAGGGCAAGCGCCACTTGGCGTTGAAATTGATCGCGTTAGTCAGCACAAACCGAGTTAATGAGTCGATGGCATTCCGCGGAATCAGATCCTTAATTTTGTCTTCGGTCTCTTTTGCCACCCAATCGTTTATTCTGACTCGGGATTCCTCCGATGCGTCGGCAAAATCCAGAGGCCTCATCTCTCCCCCGTAGTGCTCCGCAAGCGTATTAAGGTAGTCTTCGTGAAACTCAAACCCTTCCTGTCCCCAGACCGCGTTGGCGATGTTCAAATTGAAAACGGAAAAAGTTCCGCCTTTGGAATGCAACGCGAGGTCTAGAGCATGGAAGGCGGGATGCAGGCTCTTCTGTGGGAGGCTGTACCGGAGAGTGTCCGCCATCTGGCGTTCCGTCTCTCCTCTAGCCCCAGCATAGGCCATCGCCAAGACTTGGGAGATGCTGAACGGCGAGAAGAATAGATTGGCTTCCCCATCGCTCAGAGCCCTGTAGAGATCGAAGGCGAAGTTGCTATTCTCGCAGGCCAATTTAAGCACATCTTTGTCCACCGGTTCGGCGTTGCCGGCATCATACGCAGGACAGGGCCTGGGGGTGGGCGTGACGGTGACAGGCGTAGGCTGCGGTTGGGCCTCTTCAACGTCCACCGTAGACGAGGGCTTGGGGGTTGGCGCAGAAGTGGCCATGACAGTGGCAGGCGTTGACTGTGGTTGGGCCTCTTCTACGTCCACCGTAGACGAGGGTTTGGGGGTTGGCGCAGAAGTGGCCATGACAGTGGCAGGCGTTGACTGTGGTTGGGCCTCTTCTACGTCCACCGTAGACGAGGGCTTAGTAGCTAGCGCAGAAGTGGCCATGGCAGTGACAGGCGTGGGCTGCGGTCGGTCATCTTCTCTGCCATCACTCCCACAAGCTTGGAGGACCAGCGCAACCGACAGAACGAGGAGCAAACCCAGCAGTAGCTTGGGCAGAGGGCCGCTTGTGGTCGTCGCCGTGTTTTTGAAAAAAGAGGTATTCATTTTGGAAGGGCGTCTCCGTAACATAGTGGATCCAAGAGTTTACTGAATGTATGTGCTAGAGAACCAGTCTGTCGACCACGCCGATGAGTACGGCCGCGCCATGCGGCGGACCCTTTCACATAAAGATCCCCTACTTGCAAAGGAGAAGGCAAAGCTAATTCGGTTAGAAATCCGGCCTTCAGCTGGGGTCCATAACCCGGCCAAGGAAGAGAATAGTGCCCGTTGGCTCGTCCCGAATCAGAAAAATAAAAGGCCGGTCCAAGGTGACGGTAATCGGTTCTAGGGGAGCCCGGTATGACGTTGGCACCCCAGTAAGAGCAGTAGCTGCTGCTGCCTCGGTGCCCTCTTCATTCACCGACACAAATGCTTTGTGAAAAATGTCGGCAATCATCAAGTCAATCTCGTCAGCAATGCCTGAGAAATCTGCGGCTTCGGTAAAGGCGTCCTGCATTCCCAGTTCCACCAGAATGGCTTTGGGCATAAATGCAAATTCAAATTCGAACCTGGGCATATGCAGCGTTAAGTCTCTTGACTCCCTCCTGACCCGAATCTCGTCTAGAATCCCGGCAGCCAGTGAATCCTCGAGGTCCTCGAATTTGCCCTTATCGGGCAAGACGACGACCATCGACATTCCGTCGGTGTAGTAAGGGACGTCAATCGCTTGATATCCATCTCCACGAGCATAGCCGAACCACCCTTCACTGGACCCACCGGTCATCATCGGGACTTGGACCCTTTTGCCATACAGCAAGTAGAAGGGTCGATCTTCAGTGGCATCAGGGTAAAATGGCTCGAGCCACTGGGCATTGAAATAGATGGCGTTCGTGAGCACAAACCGGGTGAACGAGTTGATAGCCCCGCGCGGTATCAGGTCTTTGATTTTGTCCTCAGTCGCTTCCGCGATCCAATCGTTTATCGTGACGCGGGATTCTTCTGGTGAGGCAGCGAAGTTCAGTCCCCGCATCTCATCCCCATAGTAATCCGCCAGCGTATCCAGATATTCTCTTCGAAATCCAAACCCGTCCTGTCCCCACACGGCATTCGCGATGTTCAACCGGAAGTTTGGATTATCCTCATCTGAGTCGGACGGATTATATGCATCCTCACCTCTGGAATGAAGCGAAACATCTAATGCATCAAAAGCGGGATGCAGCCTGTCCTGGGGCAGGGCGTAACGGAGGGCGTCAGCCATCTGACGTTCCGTCTCTCCCCTTGCCCCCGCATAGGCCATCGCCAATACCTGTGAGATGCTGTAGGGCGAGAAGAAGAGGTTCTCCTCCTTCTCTTTCTCTCCACTGAGAGCCCTGTACAAATCAAAGGCGAAATTACTATTGTCGCAGGCCAGTTGATTGGGGTCCTGGTGCATCTCTTCTCCGCTATTTGCACCATCAACAGGACAAGTTCTGTTAATAAGTTCAAGCGGCTCATCACTCCCACAAGCTTGAAAAACCACCACCACGGCTAGAACAACAAAAACACCCAACAGCAGCTTCGGCAGAGTCCAATCCGCGATATGGGTAGAACAGTGAGGCATTTTCAAATCACATCTCCACAGGGTTTCGAGCACGAATACGATGAATATATGTACTAAGTAGCACACTTGTCAACCACGCCGATAGGGACGAGACCCATCCCCAACGTGCGCCCCTCAGCCCGTTGATGTTACTATGCCCACCATATGCCCCCACTCCCAAACAACGGAGGTTCGCCCATGCCCAGAATGACCGGAAATCGCTACATCGCAAAAATGCTGGAGGCCTACGGCATCACTAGTATTTTCCAGGTGCCCACCGCCTTCTTTGGCGTCATGGCGGAAATGGAGCACATGGACATCCGCCGGGTCGTGACTCACGGCGAGAAGGCCGCTGCCTACATGGCCGACGGCTACGCCCGCGCCTCCCGCGGCCCCGGCGTCTGCATGGCCCAGAGCATCGGCGCAGCGAACCTGGCCGCGGGGCTAGCCGACGCCTTCATGGGCCAGTCCCCCGTCATCGCAATGACCAACGCCATTCCCGCCGAGCACCGCTACCGCCACGTCTACCAGGAGTACGACCACGCCGCCCCCTTCCACTCCGTCACCAAGGCCAGCTACGACGTGGACAAAGTATCCAGGGTGCCGGACTCCATGAGACAGACCTTCCGCGAGGCCACCACCGGCTCGCCAGGGCCGGTACATCTGCACGTTCGAGACGAGGCCCTGTTCGCCGAGGCCAACCTGGACCTCGTCGTCGAGGAGCGACATGCGCGATACCCCGCCTTCCGCCCCGAACCGAGCATGGACCACGTTAAGGAAGCCGCTCGGCTCATCGCCCAGGCCCGCCGGCCCGTTATCATATCCGGCTCCGGCGTCATGGCCTCCGGCGCCTGGCCCGAGGTGGCCCAGTTGGCGGAGATGCTCACCATCCCCGTGGCCACTACCCTCAACGCCAAGATGACCCTTGCCGCCGACCATCCTCTCAACGTGGGCGTCGTCGGGCGATACTCCCATTGGAGCGCCAACCGAATAGTGTCGTCGGCGGACCTTGTCATCGCCATAGGCACCCGCTTGGGCGGAATGGCTACCTGGGAATGGCGGGTCCCGCCGGCGGGCGTACCCACGGTGCAGATAGGTATAGACCCCGCCGAACTGGGTCGAAACTACCCCGCCACGGCTGCCGTTCAAGGCGACGCTAAGGTTTCCCTCCAACGACTCATCGATGTCCTCGAGCCCGTCGGCCCCCGGCAGGACGTGCTGAATGAGGTAAGCCAAATCGTCGGTGAATGGCGTGAAGAGTTCCGGCCCCTGGTCGAGTCCGATGCTTCCCCCATGAGGCCGGAGCGCATGGTCAAGGAGATTGCGGAGCATCTACCCGCCGAAACCATGGTGGTCTCCGACACGGGCCATTCCGGCATCTGGACGGGTGTGATGATGGAGTTGAAGGAGCCCGGGCACAACTATATGCGATGCGTCGGCTCCCTTGGCTGGGGGCTGCCCGGCAGCATCGGCGCGAAGCTGGCCCTGCCCAACCGCCCCGTCCTCTGCTTCAGCGGCGACGGCGGATTCTGGTATCACATTGGCGAACTGGAAACGGCCCTCCGACACAACGTCAACCTCGTCATCGTCGTCAACGACAATCGCTCCCTGAACCAGGAAAAAGGCCCCATCGACCGAGCCTACGACGGCAATGCCACCCAGCGCGCCTACGACGACCTGATGATGTTCAGCGACGTTGATCTGGCGCGGGTAGCCGAAGCAATGGGCTGCTACGCTGAGCGGGTGGAACGCCCGTCGGACATCGGCGACGCCATGGCCCGCGCCTTCGCCGCCAACAAGCCCGCCGTCCTAGACATGGTCAGCGACGTAGAAGCCATGGCCCCCCAGGCAAGGGAGCAGGACGTTGTGAAGTAGCCGCGTTGAGGTGACCTCATGGATGACTACGTCCGCCGTGGTAATTTCTGACTACCCATCAATTCCGCCCAACCACCCATTTGTAGTCTTGAACGATTGGAACCCATGCTTGATACTGGGTCATCGAAGATCCCAAATGGATGTACACAAAATAGAATGCCAATGTGAATGGAGCAGTCTACATGGAAATATATTCAGACCTGAAGTGTGGAAATTGTGGTGGAACCTGGATATACCAATCAGGAAGAGAACACTGGCCAGTCAGACAAGTCGGTAACGAAAGCCGAGTAGAGTTGTTGGTGCCATTTTGCTGTGTGGAATGTCAATCTGAAACATCAGTGGTATTCCGTTCTCGCGACAAAGGCAGCTACGATAAGATTAGCATTCAAATCGAATTGACGGACGGACGTGAAGCATCAGTGTAGGATTAAGAACGCTGTATAGATGAGGTTCTTTAAAGCAATAATCCTCGCATTCGCAGTCCTCGCCGTTGGTGTCTCGGCGCAACCAGCTCATTCTGATGACGAGATAGAGGACGGTGTAATTGCCTTCGTCTCGCGCAAAGGTGGGAGCGACAGAATTTATCTTATGAACTCGAATGGGTCGGGACAGATCAGGCTTACCGACACTTGGGCCGATTCGCCAAGCTGGTCGCCAGACGGGCAGCAAATAGCGTTTGAGTCAACACGAGAAGATGTCGGAGACATCGGAAGTATATTCGTTATGAACGTGGACGGCTCTGGTCGAATGCCACTAACCGATCCCTGTACCTGGGATTTGGCCCCGAGTTGGTCGCCAGATGGGCGATACATAGCGTTTTGTTCAAGCCGAGATGCGGTTGTTCACCTCTTCCTAATGAACGCCGATGGCTCAGATTTGAGGCAGCTCACCAAGGGTAGGGCTGGAGGTTGTGATCCAAGTTGGTCACCGGACGGAGGATCAATCGCGTTTTCTTCAGACCGGGGCGGAGACTACGATATCTATGTCATGAACGCCGACGGAGACCAGACTCGGTTGACCTATAGCGCATCATGGGACTATTCACCAAGCTGGTCTCCCAACGGCCAACAAATCGCTTTCGTATCAGGCAAAAGCGGAAGCGGGTATTTAGACGAGTATGAGATTGACATCATAAATGTGGACGGATCGGGTCAGACCCAACTTACCCATAATGAGTGGTATGACGGTCATCCAACTTGGTCACCGGACGGGCAACGTATAGTGTATTCATCAGAACAAGACGGAGATAGAGAGATATTCGTGATGAACGTGGATGGGTCTGGCCTCACGCAACTTACTCACAATACGCGGCATGACGGTCAACCAAGTTGGTCGCCAGTCGGTGTAAGTGCGTTGCCAGATAACATATCATCAATACTGAAGACGACGCCAACACCTGCCGCAACTCCAGCACCTACCCCTCAACCTACACCAGTTCCACCGACGCCTCAGCCCACCCTCCGACCAGTGCCCACCCCTAGTCTAACACCCACCCCGACTCCTGCACCTGTTCCACCGACGCCTAACCCCGTTCCACCTACTCCTCGACCAACACCCGTAGTCACACCCACAGCTTCACCTATCCCAACATCCACTCCTCTTCCCACGCCCCGGCCAACATCCACCCTAAGACCGACTCCAACACCTCGTGCACTCGACCCGGATCTTCAAGCTTTACTCGACAATCCGCCTGATGAAGGCTCGCGCAGCGAGGGCACAGCCACCACAACACCTACGCCCACCCCGCTTGCCCTCGCCCGCCAAACCCCCACCCCTACCCCGACCTCAACGCCCTCGTCCGCAGTCACCCCCTCTCCCTCCCCTCCACCACCCACACCCTCCCCCGAACCCACCCCTGAGCGTGGCTTCTTCTTCAACTCCCTCCCGTCCCAAGAAAACCCCGGCGATTGGGATTTCATGGACCCCGTCGCCCTCTCAATCATCGGCATCCTCCTAACGCTTGTCGGCACCTTTGTTCAGCTATTCAGGGGGCGTTAGCAATGGCAAATATAAATAGAGGGCTACTGCCAGCCGACCGAGTATTGAAGATTGCTAAGCGCCTTGCGACCAACGCAGCACTGGGCCTGCCCTTCTTCCTGATAGGCTTAATTGGCGTCACAGCCGCCGACCTGTCGGACCTCTCACTAATCTTTCTGGCCATCGTGATTCTGGGCTGCGTCATCGTCCTTATAGGCTTATACGGCAGTGTCCTAGCCCGGCCTAACCCAAATCTGATGCCCGACGAGCAAATTCAAGAGTTGCGCCATCCCTCCATGAAACCCGCAATGGCACGGATAGCCATGAGCGTTCCCTTCTTCCTCGTCGCCGGCTACGTTATGGCCTTCACCTACCTGCCCTACGTCTACCCCTTCGCATTGTTCCTGGTTGGCCTATTCCTGTATTTGAGGGGCGTCATCCGCTACTGGATTAACCACCATACAATCTATTACGTAACCAATCGACGGGTGGCTTACGCCTACAAGTTCTTATGGTTGGACACCACGGAGATTCCCGTCGGCTCCATAAACGCCATCTCGGAGACCCGCAACCTTATCGAGATGATTACCGGGCGGGGTAGTGTGCTCGTTGCCAGCGGCATAAGCGACCGGCACACGGTGCGAATGCAGGAGATAGACGCCCCTGGCCCAGTAGCACAAGCCATTCGTCGCCAAATCTCAGAACGACGTCAAGACTTCGTCTAACCCCCTAACCCTCATCCCCCACCCTGTACGCCGCCGCCACCTCCCTGATGCGCGACAGGCTCGCTGACGCGTATTCCGTTGCCTCGTAGCGTTGAATCTGCTGCTCTTTCAACCCTAACCTCTCCGCCAACTCCTTCTGACTTAGCCCCTTTGCGATGCGAGCCTTTATGAGCAGCTTGGGGATATCTACCACCGCCCCAAGCGCACCTAGATCAAATCCACCAGCCTTCAGTGTTTCGTACTCCGTCAACTCCCCCTCGAGGTCCGCCAGCTGGCTGCTCAAAGCGTCTCCCTGGGCCTTAGCAATGAGTGGATGCAGGCTGCTGCCATACACACCAGGGCTCTCCCTCACTGTTGCTGAGTTAGACGGCCCTGGTGGTACCTCGACATTCCCATCCCCACGCCTCCTTGCCTCCTCCAAAGCCTTTCTCAACCGCGCCGCTTGGGCCCTGGTTATCCTGTACTGCCTTTCGTTCTTAATCATTCTAATTCCCTCAAGTCTATGGCTACGATACCCTTCCGCCTTCCGGTTTCCTTGTCCATTTGGAAGAACTCCAAGAACGAGAACCCATCGTCATCTGCTATGTTGGACGCTGGAAACAACTCCCCCATGTATTTCGCTTTCTGCGTGGCCCTCCCAGGGTCAAAGCTAAGTAGCACGGGATCAAGGATTACGGGATCAACCCCGTCCTCTTCCCAGCAGGCGTCGAAGTCCCCCGGGTATTCTTTACCGGTAACGAAACTCCCATCGACGTACGCGGTATGGCATCCGGCGTCCTTCAAGCTAACCATTGCCGCCTTCAAGCCAGTCAAGAGAAGCCTCCTCCATTCAGTTCCCCCGAATCCATCCGCAAACTCGCTCCACGAAGCTCTGTGGATGCCCGGAGGCAGGAGTCCGCCCCCGTTAAGCTGCGGTATCACGACACAACTTTATCATTGTGTTCCATACCTGTCAACCCATTGCCTTCGCGCTAAATCTGTCCATGCCAGGCGAAGCGACCCCTATCCCCGTTTCCCCACCAGGAACCGCCGTCTAAACGTCAAGACACGCTCCTCGCG
Organism: Dehalococcoidia bacterium; assembly: GCA_965238215.1. Lineage (GTDB taxonomy): Bacteria > Chloroflexota > Dehalococcoidia > Lucifugimonadales > JAPULR01. The sequence goes on from OZ250180.1 coordinate 266,063, forward strand.
CTGGTTGAAGGCCCGACTTTCTACATACACGATTCCCCTATCGCCCCGGCTGGTCTCTCGCGATTCCAGCACCTCCGTCTCGGCGTAAATCGTGTCGCCGACGAACACCGGTCCGTCGTGGGTCACCCGCTCGTACTCTAGATTCGCTACCGCCTGACCGCTGGTGTCACGGACGCTCATCCCCACAACCAGGCTGAAGACCAGCGTCCCGTTCACCAGAATCTGGCCATGCTGGTGCGATTTCATGTAGTGGGCGTCGGAATGTAGCGGATTGTCGTTCCGGGTTAGTAGCGAGAATAAGTTATTGTCGGAATCGGTAATCGTTTTTCCCGGCCAGTGCTTGAACACCTGCCCTGGTTGGAAGTCCTCGAACAGCCCGCCGTAGCTCGAACGCTGCATCGTCATTCTGGTTCTACCTCAGCAGACGCCGCACCTAGACTGCGTACCGACGCAGCAGGCTGCGGGCGATGACAAGCTTCTGAATTTCGTTGGTGCCCTCCCCGATAATCATGAGCGGGGCGTCCCGGTAGTAACGCTCAAGGGGCAGATCCTTCACGTAGCCGTAGCCGCCGTGAATGCGCATGGCGTCCAGCGTCACCTCGGCACACATTTCGCTGGCAAACAGCTTGGCCATCCCCGCCTCCTCGTCACACCGCTCGCCCCGGTCCTTCTTGGCTGCGGCATCGTACGTCAGCAGGCGGGCGGCGTGAATCTTCGTCGCCATGTCCGCCAGCATCGTCTGAATTGCCTGGTGTTGGGCTATGGGCTTGCCAAAGGCCTGTCGGCGCTGGGCGTAGCGGATGGCCTCCTCAAAGGCCGCCGTCGCGACGCCGACGGCGCGGGCGGCGATGTTGATGCGCCCGGCTTCCAGCGCCTCCATGACCTGACGAAACCCTTGGCCCTCCCGCAAGCCCACCAGGTTTTCCGCTGGTACACGGCAGTTGTCGAAGACAAGCTCGCAAGTGTCCACGCCCCTATACCCCAGCTTCTCCATGTTGGGACCGACGGTGAAGCCGGGGCCTTTTTCCACTACGAGGGCGCTGATGCCCCGATGGGCGGGGCGAGCGTCCGAGTCTGTCTTGACCATCACGAGGGCGGCGTGGCAGTGGCGGCCATTGGTGATGAAAAGCTTGCGGCCATTGATCACGTACTCGTCGCCCTCGCGAACGGCGACGGTCTGGATCGCGGCGACGTCGCTGCCGGCGTTGGGCTCCGTCATGGCCAGCGCGCCCCGTATTTCGCCGCTGGCCAGACGGGGAAGCCACCGGCGCTTCTGCTCCATTGTGCCAAAACGGGCCAGCGCGTAGGTCAGAATAGAGTGGGTCCCCAGCACGCCGGTGATGCTCATCCACCCCTTGGAGAGTTCCTCGAAGATCATGGCGAAGGTGGTGTGGTCGAGGCCCAGGCCGCCGTACTCCTCCGGCACTGCGATGCCGAAAAGCCCCAGTTCTGCCATCTGCTCGACGAGCTCGTGGGGGTAGGTGTCGTCCCTGTCGTGGGCGGCGGCTTGGGGCGCCACCTCCCGCCGGACGAACTCCCGCACGACGGCCAAAATCTGCCCCGTTGGAGCCTGTGGGCGCTCTTGCATCCCGCTTCTTCTCTCCGGTTGGACGTTTCCGCCGACGCGAGCCGGCCCGCCCACTATATCACAGGGACGCTTGCCCCTTTGTCACCGTTTGGGAGTCTTGATTCGAAGGCCGGAATATGCGCGCCATCAACAGCGTATGGCAACCTCATGCCGGCTAATCTTCAGCACCTTATCTCCGGCTAACATCCTGGTCTGCACCTCAGCATTGTCAATTGACGGCACAACCTCGATGCCATTCTCTCTGAATACCCGCTCCCTCTCACCGGCTTCTTCCAGAGCCTTCAGTTGCATCCGAACAGCCTTGTCCAGACTCTCGAACGCTTCCTCAATGGTTTCTCCGGACGCAACGGCGCCCAACTCCAAACACGCCGCGACAAAGGCATCCCCATCCTTCTCGGCAACGTTGGTCAGGGTGATATAGCCTTCCCGTTCCTTCATTTCGCAGAAGATTGCAACCGTCTAGAGATGAAGCCCGATTGACGAGAACAGTTCTCCAAACTACGCGCAGTCAGCTCCGTCAGCTCGTCTTCAGCCACACCTGGGCGGGGTCTTGGCCTAGGTGTTTCAACAACCCTATGCATGACGGAACAGATCCTATTGACCCTATGTATGTGTAGATATACAAGCCATTGGAGAGCTCTATATGCCCATAAAAAGGCTTGCCGCTAGGGTGCTCCGGTATCGAATTAACCAGGCAATAGCCAGTCTTGAATCCCGCGGAAACGGGACACTTATTCTCCGTCAATACGCCTTTGCGAATCAGGGATTCCGCCACCTCCACTACAAGCCGCTTCCAATAGGTAATGCTCCGCTCCTCGCCATTTTCAAATCTTATGATGGGCGGCGGCTTGGTTTTCTTAACCGGCTGAAAGTCCACCAGCCTGGTCCATTTTCCAGAGGAGGCTTTAGGCACCGGTGGCTCTGGTGGTAAGGGATTGGTTTCCGTCGATTTAACGCTGGTTTCGTGGTTCGCTACACAAAAGTCCTTCAACGCCTCTTTCACGTGCTCGGTAAACCACTCCACCTTACCAGCCGTCCTAGACCCATCGTAGGTCTTACTCATCACCCACTGCACAAATTCCCTCTGTGGGATCTTCAATTCCGCTACTAACGTCTCGCGAATCGCCGTCTTGTAGTATGCTTCTTCCATCAGCTTGATGGCAGCGTCAGGGTCGTAACATTCCTCTGAAAACGCCCGTAATAGGTCCACTTCAGTTGGAGATGCGTTGGTGAGGTCCACTGAAAAGAGCGGCGGGAACTCCTTTACGTTTACGTCATTTGTGTCCTGGTAAAACTGATAACGGCGCCCGTTGGTCAGAATCCCAACTTTAGCGGAGGTATTTTGTAAGTAGCGGAACAGCTGCTTTGCATGAGTAACGTCGTTCAACGGGCGATCCAGGTACTTTGCTTCTAGTACCATAGTAGGCTCGCCATCCCTCATTAGGGCGTAGTCCACGCGCTCGCCAGCCTTAATGCCAAAAATATCTGCGTGGTATTCTGTTAAGACCTTTTTCGGTTCCGACACATCCCAACCCAATGCCCTAAGTAATGGTTCTATTAGCACCGTCTTAGTGCGAGTCTCACTTCCCACCAATTCATCACGATGTTCCTCAATACGCTCCTTCAGCGTCTTGATAACTCCCACCAATTCATCCAATAGCATTGCCAGCCTCCCTTGTAATTACCCCACCCATTCACCCTCCCCGCCACGCATAAACCTGCACCCGCGCCCGGGCCGTGTCCACGACGAACACCCGTCCCTCTGCGTCAATCTTGACCGTGGTCGGGCCCCAGAAGAGCTTCTCCACCATGGCCGACTCTTGTCGCAGATGGTCCCCCGGCGGGTACTCCAACTGCGGCTCCAGGTTCGCCTTCTCCCGCTCCTCAAACTCGTCCATGTTTGTGGTGAAGTACTCGTGGGCCCACTTGGAAAGCCCCGACTCTCCCCTCAAATTGGCCAGGCACTCGCCGTCTTGGGTCAGTACCTGCACCCGTTCGTTGCCCCAATCCGCAACGTAAAGGACGCCGTTGGCGTCCACCGCCAAACCCGACGGACGGTTGAACGCCCCGTCGTCAGCGTCGGAGCCGCCCCACGCCTTTAGGAACCCCCCGTCTGCTGAGAACTTCTGAATCCGGTCGTTGCGCCAGTCCGCCACGTAAATGTCGCCGGCACTGTCCATCACCAGGCCCCAGGGCATGTTGAACTCGCCGTCCCCGCCGCCGGCGCATCCCCACTGGGACAGGAAGCGGCCCTCAGGCGTATACCGTTGGACCCGATAATTAAGACTGTCCGCCACCAGCAGCGCGCCCTCGGCGTCGAAGATTATGCCGGATGGCCGGTCGAACTCACCCTCGTCGCTTCCCCGTTGGCCCCACTTGTACAGGTACTGACCGTCCTTCTCGAAAACCGAAATCCGATTTAACGCTTCGTCGGCCACGTATACCCGCTCCTCCGCGTCCATGGCAATGGAGGAAGGCCACATTATCTTCCCGTCTTCCGTGCCGCCGCCGCTGAACTGCCCCAGGTACTCTTCGTCCACGGTGCACTTGGTAATACGTTTGGAAACAGTGTCGTCGAAGCCGTCTGAACCGCCGCGACTCAGGACGTACATGACGCCTGCGGCGTCGAAGACCATGTCAACGGGGTTGGCAAAGCCCCGGCCCCCCTGGAGCGACATGAACCCTACGGTATGGCTGTATTGCAGCTTGGCTGCCGTCTTCGTGCTCATTTTCGCCTCATGCCAACTGGTATTCTGTGGTGGCTGTAATAACCTGGAGAAGCTGCGATATCCGCTCCGACGACGCCTGAGCCTCCTCCGGGGTATCGAAGCTCAGATCTCCCGTCGCCCTTGCGTGAGCCACCAGGTCCGCGCGGGTTTCCTCCGACACGCTCATGTAGCCCAGCAGACCCAGGCATTCGTCAACCAGCGACTCCGCCGACGCGTATGCGCCCTGCTCCCGAACGTGTTCAATCATCGACTCGACGCCGGGGCGTTGGTGGTCGGCGAACTCCGCAGCGGCAAAGTTCACCCGGCTGACCAGGCTCCCCGTGGTGACCCACTCCACGCCGGTGTGCCAGCCCTCCACGCTAGGTGGGTCCAGGAGAATCTGACCCATGTTCCCCGTTTCTTCCGCCAGCCGCCGGTCGTCGAGTTGGGGGAAGGAGTAGCCGCCCGTGAGTCGAGCGGTGCCCACGACAAACTCCGTCGGACTCTTTATCTTGGCGAAGGCGGCCTCCTTGAAGAAGTCCGAATTCAGAAGGGTGCGCATCACCGTCCGCATGTCGTACCCGCTGGCGTTGAACGCCTCCGCCAGGGTCTCCACCGCCACCGGGTCCCGGGGCGACGTCGTCTTCCACGCCGGCACCTGCGGTTCGTCGGCCACGAAAAAGTTGTACAGGTGACGGGCGACGAATCGGCCCGTGGCCGGGTGGCGGCAGACTATGTCGATGATGTCCTCGCCGTTGAAGGAACCCCGGTGGCCGAGAAACTCCTTCTCGTCATCGTCGTGGTCCTCGTCCCGGTACTGGAAGTGCCAGTCCAGCCGACCGTAGGGCCAGATGGAGTCCCGGTCCGTCCGGGCCTGGTGCAGAGTAGCGTCTCCGATGGTCCAGCCGGTGAAGGCGTGGGAAGCCTGCCGTACGTCGTCCTCCGTGTAGTTGCCCACGCCCATGGAGAAAAGCTCCAGCAGCTCCCGGCCGTAATTCTCGTTGACGGCGCCCTTATGGTTGTCCTTGTTGTCCAGCCAGAAGATCATGGCCGGGTCTTTGGAAATTTCCACCAGTACCCGGTGGAAGCTGCCCAAGCCCAGCCTGCGAAACATCTCTATCTGGTTGAGAATGGCCTTGGGGTGGTTGAGCTTGGTGTAGCCCGTGGCGAAGATGCCGTGATAGAAGAGGGCCAACTTCTCCTCAAGGGGCCGCCGTGTGTTGATCATCCGGTAGAGCCAGTAGGTCTGGCAGCTTGCCAGCGCCATCAGATTATTGCCGTCAACGTGGTACCGCTTAAGCAAGTCCTCGTCTTCAAGGGCTGGCGGCTGCAATTCCGGATGCAGCAGCTCCTCCACTGTGGCCTCGTACCCCTTGGCCACCCGGTGTTCCAACTCCTCGCGGGTGGCCCCGAATCCGGCCCTACGCATGAGATGGGCCATGAGAGCAAAATCTTTTTCCGACATCTTACCCCTCCTCCTACTATTGACTTTAGACTTGATACGTCATAACAGAATCTATCACCCCTCTATTTGGGTGTCAAAGGTAATTGCTTCTTATTAGGAGGCGCAATCCGGCAAAATTTAGATACGATGCTACGAGAATAGGGTAGCGGCTATCCTGTCCATCTTCCATCATGCCCCGCCATATGGTACATTCTCGGAGTGGAGTTCCGGCACAGAGGTCTACGGAGATTCTGGGAGCGCGATGACGCCAGTCGACTCAATCCCACCAGCGTCGCCCGCATTAGCCGGATTCTAGACAACCTAGAGGATGCCGCAGGACCTAGAGACGTTGACTTGCCAGGCTATAATCTCCACCAGCTTCACGGCAGCCGTAGCGGCGTTTGGAGTGTTCGTGTTACCGGCAACTGGAGAATCACCTTCCGATTCTCAAACGGTCAAGCTGTGGACGTAAACTTGGAAGACTATCACTAATAGGGAGGAAAGCCTATGACAGCGAGGAATCCAACCCACCCGTCAGAGACCATTAAGGACTGCCTGCAAGCAGAAGGTTGGAGCGTGGGAGAATTCGCAGACAAGTTAGGCGTGAGCCGAAATACCGCTTCTCGCTTGCTGAATGGGCACTGCGGAATCTCTCCTAAAGTGGCCCTGGCCTTGGAGAGCATTGGTTGGAGCAACGCTGATTTCTGGATGAGACGGCAGTCACGGTTCGACCTGGCCGCCGCCCGCCGCGCTCTGGCCGTGAAGTCCTGAGCCTTCCTTCCGTCATTGCAAATCCCTCGTAGAATCCTACCCAACCACCCTCAACCCTTCCCTCCCTGCTAGCCACGTCAGATCCGACACCGTCGCTATCTGTTAATCCTTCACCCCTCAATTTGGGCGTCAATGCGTATGACGAATTTGGAAATCGAAGTCGTTGACTATAACTGAGGAGGCAGCTTAGGGCATCCACGGAACCGATTCATCCCGGAGAGCACCTAGCGGAAATGTTGGAGGAGTTGGGTATCACCCAATATCGTCTGTCAAAGACTATTGGGGTGCCCCAGATACGGATACACGATATCGTCCACTGTCGGCGGTCTATTACGGCGGATTCGGCATTGCGTATTGGAAGGGCGTTGGGCATGACTCCGGACTTCTGGTTGAATCTTCAGCGTATGTACGACCTGGACGTTGCCCGCGCCAAGACTGACGTCAGCGGCATCAAACCCTTGGTGGCCGCAGGCGCCAACCTTCCGCGCAAACGCGACTAGACGTGAGGCCATGACTAAGAGGGTGTCTAAAAAGTTGCTGGTGGAGCGAAGCATTAACGTCTATCAGGCAGCAAGATCTGCCCCTCTAACCTCAGACCCTTCGCCTTCGCTCAGGGTGAAATGGAGCCCCTGGGGGGTGACTAAGGGACTTATTAGACACCCTCTAAGAGAAATCCAGTCCATCCTGGGAAAATCTTAAAAGACCCATTGGTAGAGGTTGGTTGGACCACGCAGGAGTTCGCCGATAGGTTGGGAGTGAGCCGCAACACGGTTTCTCGCCTGCTGAATGGGCATTGTAAAATCTCTCCCAACGTGGCCTTGGCCTTGGAGAGCATTGGTTGGAGTAACGCCGACTTCTGGATGAGGCTGCAGGCAGAATACGACCTGGCTGCCGCCCGCCGCGCTCTTGCAGTGAAGTCCTGAGCCTTCCTTCCGACATCGCAAGTCCCTCAAAGAATCCCGCCCCTACCTTCAACCATTCCCTCCCTACTATCCATTAGGTACGGCCACCGCCTCCAGCCGTAAACCCACGTCGCTCCCCCTTGGCGAAAGCCCTTCCTTGGCGTAACATTCAAGCAGTCCGGCCTGGGCCGCCCGCCTGAAGGCCGAAGCACATCGTCAAGGGAGTAAAAGCATGGACGCCAACGTACTCACGGACCTCTCCGGCACTCAGATGGCCCGGCTTATCGCATCCAAAGAGCTATCCCCGGTGGAGCTTACCGAAGCCTACATAGACCGCATCGACCGGCTGAACCCCAAGGTCAACGCCTTCGTCACCGTCTGCCAGGAGGAAGCCCTGGCCGACGCTCGACGCGCCGAAGAAGCCGTGCTTCGCGGCGACTCCCTCGCGCCCCTTCATGGTCTGCCGTTGGCCGCCAAAGACCAGTTCGACACCAAGGGAGTAACTACCACCTCCGGCTCCCGCAGCCTGTCGGCCAACGTGCCGTCGGAAGACGCCACTGTCGTAGCGCGTACAAAGGCGGCCGGGGCGGTGCTCATAGGCAAGACCAGCATGACCCAATTCGCCTCCGGTCTCGGTGATCGCTGGCAGTTCGGGGAGCCGCCCCGCAACCCGTGGGACCTGGAGCGAGACACCATCGGCTCCAGCAACGGCTCGGCCATCGCCATTACCGCCTCCATGTGCGCCATCTCCCTTGGGGAAGACACGGGCGGCTCCATCCGATGCCCCTCCTCCGCCACGGGCGCCGTGGGCTTCCGACCCACCTGGGGGCGCGTCAGCCGCTACCGGATGCACGGCCTCTCCTGGTCAATGGACTCTGCCGGGCCCATCACCCGTTCCGTGGAGGATGCCGCGCTGATGCTGAACGTCATTGCCGGCTACGACCCCAATGACACCCTCACCTCCAAGCGGCCCGTGCCCGACTACACCCAGGGCCTGGACCAGGACATTAAGGGGAAGCGAATCGGTCTCATTCAGGAGTTCATGGACCCGGAATTTTGCGAATCCCAGGTTGCCGACGCGGTAACCGCCGCCGCCAAGCATCTCGAGAGCCTCGGAGCAACGGTAGATGAGGTGTCGCTGCCCATGCTGAGAGACGCCCGCCTCATCGCCAGCCCCGTCACCGGCAGCGACGCCGGCCACGTCCACCACGAGAACCTGCGCACCCACCCGGAGCACTACGGGCGAAACCTGCGCCTGCGCCTTATCGTCGACCTGCTCATACCGGGGCACATTCTGCAGACGGCCACCCGCGCCCGTTCCATCATGCGCCGCGAGTGGCTGAAACTGCTGAGTCCCTATGAGGTGCTCATTGCCCCGACGCTGATGTTCACCCTCAAGAAGATCAGCTACGCGAAGCCCGTCACCGAACGGGAGCAGGCCCGCGGACGCTTCGGCAAGGGCACAGGAGACGTGACAATCGTCGCGCCGTTCCTCGGCACCCCGGCCATGACGGTCCGCTGCGGCTTCGACTCCAACGGTGTGCCCATCGGCCTGATGTTCATGGCCGCCCCCTACGAAGAAGAGAGCATCCTCAACGTGGGTCACGCCTATGAGCAGACCACCCCTTGGCACAAGCGCCGCCCAGACCTGTAGAGGAGACTCCTATGGCCAAAATCAACAGCGACGCTTTACAGCAGGTACAAGCCGCCCTCAGAAAATATGAAGAGGATGTTGAAGGTACGGCTTTGAGTGACTTGACTAAACGTACATATCTCTTACACGCTCGTAACATTGTTAGATGGCTTCAGGGTGATTTTGAGCCAGGCTCTACTTTGCGAAATCGCCCGAGTATCTACTAACTCCTCATTCGAAGCGGCGTTGACTGATTTCGGCAACGCCATTAAACTGCCTTAGGCAGGCGCAGCCCTGCGCCCGCCCCGACTAAGCTAACGAGGAGATGCCGGAATGCTGGAACCCAACCTTTCTCCCTACGCCCCAATCGTCGACCGCCCCGTCGTCCGGTGGCCCAACAACGCCCGCGTGGCCCTATGGGTAGCCCCAAACGTGGAGTACATGGACTTCATGCCCGCCCCCAACGATGGCCACGGCGGCTTCTTTCGCAACGTCTACAGCCGCACTCCCGCGCCGGACGTGGCGTCCTTCGCCCTGCAGGACTACGGCAACCGGGTATGCCTCTGGCGAATGCTTGAGGTCTTCGACCACCACAAGATCCGCTGCACCGTTTCCCTGAATGAGGCCATACTGGAGCACTTCCCATACACCAAGGAGGCGCTGCTCAAGCGGGACTACGACTTCATGTCCCACGGCATCTACAACAACCGCTTCCTGAATCTCCTCTCCATCGACGAGGAGCGGGCCTTCTTCAAGGACTGCGTGGACACCCTGTACCGGCACACGGGCAAGCAGCTGAAAGGCATGCTGACCCCCGCCGTTTCGCCCTCCGACCACACCCACGACCTGATGGCCGAGGCGGGCCTCATCTACAACGCCGACTGGGGTCACGACGACCAGCCCTTCCCTATGAGAGTGAAGTCGGGCCGCCTCCTCTCCATGCCCTACAACCTGGACCTGAACGACGGCACTTTCAACCGGTTCGGCTGCACCCCGGAATACTGGGCCCAGTGCATCAAGGACCAGTTCGACGTTATGTACGAGGAGGGAGCAGAGAACGGTCGGCAGGTCTGCGTCTCCCTTCACCCCTCTGTCATGGGACACCCTAGCCGCATCAAGTACCTGGACGAGGTGCTCGGCTACATGATGTCCCACGAAGGCGTCTGGCAGACCACCGCCGACGACATCGCCCAATACTATATGGACAACTACTACGACGAGATGGTCGCCCACCTGGAAAAGCACGAATATAGGTAATACAGACCAAGGAACTACAACCAACTTCTTACCGGAGGAAAAAAGATGCCCGCAGAGCGCAAGCCGGGATATGATATGCCCTACTACGACTGGTCGCCCCTTCCTACGCGACCGGCCCTGCGGTGGCCCAATAACGCCCGGGTGGCCCTGTGCGTTATTCTGAGCATGGACCACTACCAGTGGAAGCCCACGAACGACTTCCTTAACGGCGGTATGCCCGGGTCGCAGCCGGAGTGGGCCTACAAGGCCCCGGAGTCCCCCGGCGGCGTCAGCGGCGGCGGGCGTCCCTTCCCGGACGTCATCGGATTCTCCATCCGCGAGTACGGCCCGCGGGTCGGCATCTTCCGCGTCCTGAAGATTCTGGATAAGTACGGCATCACTCCCACCATTGCTATAGACGCCCTCACCGCTGAAAACTACCCCTACGTGGTGCGAATACTCAAGGAGCGGGGCTGCGAATTCATGGCTCACGGCGTCGCCGTCAACCAGCTGCTTACCAGCAAGATGACGCCCGACCAGGAGCGAGAGTACATCCGCCATTCCGTTGACTCCGTAGCCAAGGCCACGGGAACGACGCCCCGGGGATGGATGGGCGCCGAGTTCGGCGAGTCCGCCGAGACCGCCGCCATCCTCGCCGACGAGGGCGTTGGCTACGTTTGCGACTGGCCCAACGACGACCAGCCCTACCCCATGAATACCCCCACCGGCGACCTCTATTCCCTGCCGGTGAACCTCACCCTCGTAGACGTTCGCAGCCACTGGTACGGGCGCATCCAGGTTGACACCTACGCCAAGATGATTATGGACTCCTTCGACGTGGTGTACCGGGAAGGGGCCGAGACCGGCCGGATGCTGGTGCTGAATTTCCAACCCTGGCTCATGGGCACCGGGTTCCGCAGCAAGTACCTCGACATGGCCCTGGCCCACATCTCCAAGCACGGCGGTATCTGGAAAGCCTCCGCCGGCGAGATCGTCGACTACCACCGGAGTCTGGCCGCGGCCTCGTAGGTACGCCCTTCGTGCACACCCGTCGGACCCAGGCCACGACTCAGTAGGGGCGTCCCCTTGCGGACGCCTTCCAAACCAACGCAAATCTCTGAAACAGGGGAGAAAAATTGGACGACTACGCGCCTGGCATCGCAGTACCACCCCAGAGCTTCTATAAAGGTCTCGACAGGCTGGAGCCCGGCGGCTACGCACCCTTCGACCCGGACCGTGTGAATGTCATCGAAGCCAAGGCCCTCATCGACGGAACCGGCAACCGCGCCGTCGACCATCCCGTCGTCATCACGCGGGGTGCAAAGATAGACGTGGTCGATCTCCAGGGGAAAATAACCCTGCCGGAAGGGCCCAACGTCCACCGCTACAGCTTCCCCGACGGCTACCTGCTCCCCGGCCTCATCGACTCCCACACCCACCTGATGTTCGGCGTTCCCGGCTCCAGCTACGAGGACGTCATAGAGTCGGACACCGACGAAATCATGCTGCTGCGGGCTGCCAAGAACGCCATGATCCACCTGAAAGCCGGCGTCACAACCCTCCGTGAGAACGGCGCCCGCAACAAGGTGACATTCAATCTCCGGGAAGGCGCCCAACGGGGCTACGTCACCGCGCCCCGCCTGCTCCTCTGCGGCCGTCCCGTCACCGTCACCGGCGGCCACTTCTACTGGTGCAACCAGCAGGCCGACGGCGTGGAAGGAGTTCGCGCTGCCGTGCGTGAGCTTGTTAAGGACGGCGCGGACCACATAAAGATAATGGCATCCGGCGGCGGCACGGCCATCACCGACCTTCGCCGTCCCTCCTACACCGTCGAGGAGCTTCGGGCCATCGTCGACGAGGCTCACAACATGGGCAAGCCCACCACCGCCCACTGCCTCGCCACCGGAAGCATCATCAACGCCCTGGAAGCCGGCGTGGACATGATAGAACACGCCGGGTTCATCGAACCCGACGGCTCCTACAAGTTCGACCCCCACGTGGCGGAGCGAATCGCCAAGCAGGGTACCTACATCAGCCCCACCGTGCAGACGGGCTTCCGGGGAATGCAGGCCCTGCTGGACAAGGAAGAGCGGGAGGGCCTCACGCCGGAAGAGAGCCAGCGCCTCGACTGGGCCAAGGGCAAGTGCGAAAGCCAGCTGGAGTTTCTGGGCCGGCTTTGGAAGGACTGGCAAATTCCCATCGTCTCCGGCACCGACGCCATCTCCGCCTTTGGCGACTACTGCATCGGCCTCGAGATAATGGCGGAAGCCGGCATGAACAGCATGGAAGTCATTCGCTCCTCCACCAGCCTCAACGCCCATGCCCTCGGAGTGGGACATCTGGTGGGCGCGGTGGAAGTGGGCAAAGACGCGGACCTGATCGTCGTCGACAAAAACCCCCTCGAGGACATCAAGGCCCTCCGAAGCATGACCATGGTCATGCGCCGGGGGGAGCAGATCGTCTAGATGCAATGACAGAACCGCGATTGCGTGCTAAAGTGCCCACATGGAAATTCGTCATCCTGGGTTGCGAAGATTCTGGCAGCAGGGCGATGCCAGCCGGTTGAATCCCGCCCAAGTTGCCCGTATTCGCCGCATACTTACCGCCCTTGCTCCAGCCACCAATGCACATATGATAAACTATCCGGGCTTTCGCATTCATCGTTTGAGAGGTAACCGAAGCAATTACTGGAGCATTCGTGTAAGCAGAAATTGGCGAATCACCTTTAGGTTCGTCGGCGGCCGGCCAGTAGATGTGAACCTGGAGGACTATCACTAGGGAGGATGCAATGAACCCGTGTCATCCGGGGGAAATACTAAGAGAAGCCGTGTCGGCAAATGGCTGGACGGTTACTGAATTCGCCAAGCGGCTGGGAGTAGCGCGAAACACCGCTTCGAGGTTGCTCAATGGCCGCTCCGGAATCTCTCCCGTCATTGCCCTCGCCCTGGAACGGATTGGTTGGAGTGAGGCGGATTACTGGCTGCGGATGCAACTCAACTACAACTTGGCTGCCGCCCGTCGCAGGTCGGAAGCGGCTCCGGCGCCCCCATAGACTACCCGGAGCGAATTGCAAAATCACCATGCATACCAAAGAAACGGATGGGCTAAGCCTACGATACGCTACCCAGCCCTCATCGACGGCGAAGAAGGCGCCTACGGCGTGGTTTTCCCAGAGCTTCGTGGATTAGTTGCTATGGGCTACACGGTCGACGATGTCCTTGTCAATGCCGAAGACGCTCTGCGCGATTACGTCATCGTAGCAGAAAAAGACGGCTTGGAAATTCCCCCTCCAAGCCCTCCACACTCCATAGAAATTCCCCCGGACAGCCGCCTTGTATCCATACCCCTCAACCGAGCCAGCATAACAGTACCAAGAGGCTAACCTTGCTGGAACCGAATAGATCCCCCTATGCGCCCATAATCGACCGCCCCGTGGTCCGCTGGCCGGGCAACGCCCGCGTCGCCCTCTGGGTGGCGCCCAACATTGAGTTCAAGGACTTCATGCCCGAACCCAACGACGGCCAGAGCTTCTACCGCACATCCTACAGCAGAACGCCTCTGCCCGACGTGATGACCTACGGCAGCCACGACTACGGCAACCGGGTCTGTTTCTGGCGGATGCTGGAGGTCTTCGACCAGCACAAAATCAAGTGCACCGTCTCCCTCCCTCGCGCCGACTATTTTGATACGATGGCAACCCGTATCTGAAATACACCCATGCACCCATTGAAAATTCTATTCCTGCCCTGTCTGCTGCTCGCCGCTTTTGTTGCGGTTTCTTGCGGCGGCGGAAGCGCCCCCACGCCCGCACCGACTCCAATCGCAACGCCTACGGCTGCCCCAACTCCAATCGTTACCCCTGCCCCACCAGGCGTCAGACTCAACAAACCCTACTCTGCTGGAGATGTCCTTGTAGGCTCCAACGGTCTTCAGGTGCAGGTTGTCGGCGTCATGCAGGACGCGCAGCCATTACTCGTCCAGAACTTCCCCGACAATCCCTCGCCGCCGCCCGGCTATCGGTACTATATGGTCGCTCTTCGCATCTTTAACCTTACCGGCGCCGACAGCGTCAACGTCAGTCATACCCACTTCCATCTGGTAGGGAGCAGCCGCAGCGACTACAACCCGGTGATACACTCCTGTGGTTCCATACCCGACCAGCTTGAAGGCGGAATTCCAAAGGGCAGCCAGATTGAGGGTAAGGTCTGCTTCCAAATTCCTGTAGACGAGGATGACCTTGTCCTAATTTACGCCGCCCCCGGCTCGACTTCCAAGGAACGTCGATATCTGAGCCTAGACTATCCCGGCGTTACAGAGCCTTCCATCGTCGCCGCCGTCCTCACCCCAACGCCCACCGCTGCGCCAACGCCAATCGCAACGACAACGCCTACGCCGACCTTGACGCCCACGGCCACCCCCACACCCATTCCCACACCAACGCCGCCCCCCACTACTGAGCCGGCGCCCACCCCTACGCCTCAGCCCTCGCCCATACCAACCCCGTTGCCGTCGGCAACACCTACGCCCATTCCCAGTTCGACGCCCGTCCCCACCCTTCAGCCGACGCACACACCCGAACCAACGCCTACTCCAACTCCTGAACCGACGCCTACCCCAACTCCGTCGCCAACCCCAGAGCCGACACCTACACCTACCCCAGAACCTACCTCTGTAGAGGCGTTGAGGTCTCTGCTACTGGATAAGATTAATCAGGAAAGGAAAAGGAACCAGAGAAACGCCTTAACCCTCGCAGAGGTCAGTATAGGGGCTCAAGTGCACGCAGATCACCTGAGAAACGAGGGCTACTTGAGCCACTATGACTTAGATGGCAATCTGGCAACTCAGAGGGCGGCGGAGCTAGGCTATAACGGAGGCGTCAGCGAGAACGTTAGTGGGTATCCTTGCGCATTCCTGGAGCGTCCTCAGGAGACTTATGAAACAGTAGAAGAGGCCATACGGGAGGCCTTTAGGGGCTTCTTTAACTCTCCTAGTCACAAATACAACATGCTGGATGGGTTCTGGGATACTGTTGATATAGGAATTTCCTGTGAAGGTACAGTTTGCTGGACAGTTACAGTCTTTCAAAATACGGCTCTGGAATGGTTAGATATTCCTAGTGCTACAGCCGATGGAGATATAGAAATCACTGTCAGGGTGGACAGAGACCGAGTTATTGCTAGACCTCACAGAGGAGTTGTTTTCTGGGACCCCTTGCCCCAGCCGTATTCTAAGGAGATTCTAACTCATACAGGAGCAGTATCTGTAGGCTGGAAACTAGTAAGGGTCTTTCACCCCAACAAGTCCTACAGTGGTAGGAGCAGTGCCCCTATCGGTGTTACGGACTATACCCTGCATCCTTCTGAGGCAGATCCTGAGGTCGGACCGGATTGTGAAGTTAAACTCTTTCAAGGGGCAGGCACCTTGTATAAGAGTTACACCTTCCTACATGGAGAGTTCGTTCAAGAAGAAACAATGAATAGTTGGGAGACCTATTCCCTCTCCTTTAACATGAGTGGAGGATTTCGAGAATTTGGCCCAGGAATATACACCCTGGCGTTGGTAGACTTTTCGGGGAACTACCTAGGATATTCCTCCTTCGCATTCCCTGGCTTGCCCGAGTGAGGGTTTATCCGCAACCAGTTCCTTAAACTTGACCGACTTGGTTGTAAGAAGTTGTACAAGGGTGTCACGATAGGGATGTGGTTTGTCACGGTTGTTATACCACCACTCCAAATCGGATTAGCAGCACCGAAGATGCTTCACACTGACATAAGGATATACTCCGATGATAGAGCGTTTCCCCAAATGCTTGTCTTTTTCCTAGAGAGGTGACCCTTGCTTGAACCGAATAGATCCCCCTACGCCCCCATAATCGACCGCCCCGTGGTCCGTTGGCCGGGCAACGCCCGCGTCGCCCTCTGGGTGACGCCCAACATTGAGTTCAAGGACTTCATGCCCGAACCCAACTTCGGCCAGAGCTTCTACCGCACATCCTACAACCGGACGCCCCTGCCCGACGTGATGACCTACGGCAGCCACGACTACGGCAACCGGGTCTGCTTCTGGCGGATGCTGGAGGTCTTCGACCAGCACAAAATCAAGTGCACCGTTTCCCTCAACGAAGGAGTCCTCGACCTCTTTCCCGAAATTCGCGACGCCATGGTCAAGCGGGACTACGACTACATGTCCCACGGCATCTTCAACAACCGCTACCTCAACCACTTCTCCATCGACGAGGAACGGGCCTTCTTCAGGGACTGCGTTGACTCCCTGTACCGGCACACGGGCAAGAAGCTCAAGGGGATGCTGACCCCCGGCGTCTCCCCTACCGCGAACACCCCCGATCTGATGGCCGAGGCGGGCCTCATTTACAACGCCGACTGGGGACACGACGACCAACCCTTCCCCATGAACGTCAAGTCGGGCCGTCTCGTCACCATGCCCTACAACCTGGACCTGAACGACGGCACGTTCAACCGGTTTGGCTGCCCGCCGGAGTATTGGGCCCAGTGCCTGAAAGACCAGTTCGACGTGATGTACGCCGAAGGAGAGCATAACGCCACCCAGATGTGCGTCTCCCTGCATCCCGCCCTCACCGGCCACCCCAGCCGCATCGACCATCTGAACGACGCACTCTCTTACATGCTGTCCCACGAAGGCGTCTGGCAAGCCACCGCCGACGAAATCGTCGAGCACTACATGGACAACTACTACGACGAAATGGTCGCCCACCTAAAGGAACGGGAGTACCGGTAGGCCAAACCCGCCATGTCATTCTGAGAGATAGCGAAGAATCTCGTTGCCTACGTTCAACTATCCCTAAATCTCCGCAAAATAATTCTCGTCCAGCTTCTTAATAGCGTAGATCTGCTCTGTAATCACTCCCACGTCCCTATCAATCATCAGCGCCGCCAATTCCTTGCCGTCTATCAGCAGGACGGTCTGGTTGCCCTGAGAAATTGTTGTTGCAGTGCCCTTTGCGGATTTGGTGAAATGCGATGTAGTTACGAAAACTCCCTTTGCTGCTCCTCTGACTTGGAGACTGCCAGAGAAATTTCGAATCTCCCCGGCTCCCACAGATTGACGCCACCTCTTGGCCTGGACGTAAACCTTCTCTAGCCCCAAGGCGTCCTGGTTGATAATCACATCAACTCCGTCGTCCCCGCTTCGTCCAACCACGTCCCCTTTTCCGTAACCAAGCGCTTCAAGCAGCGTTAGCGCCAAGCGTTCAAAGCCATCAGGTGGCATGTCAAGCAAACTGTTTAACAGGTCGCCAATCAGTTTCTCTCTCATAATGCGGTGTCCGTCCTCTATCTTCTCTAGCGGGTCTTCCGCTAGGTCATCATCATCTGGAGTTGGAGGAACAGGTTGGAATTCCCCGGTTCTCCTCTGTTTAATCAATGCGTTCAGCATGCTAGGGCCTATTCGACCATTGTGCGTTTGAAGTAGTTCCCTACCGGCCTTGGAAATTTTGTATTGTCCCTTGCGTGGACGATCCAGTAGACCGCCTCTCAAAAGTTCTGTCATCGCGAATCCCATTTTTGTCATTATCTTGGAAGCGTTGGTAGATGTCCGCTCCTGAAGATCATTCTCAGTCAGATTCAGACGGTCGATTATCCCCTCTCTGAACTTACTATGGGTAAACAAACCTGAGCCGGACGCTGCAATTTCAAGTAACGGTCTGTTTAGTTCAGACTGGCTTGGTACAGCCATATGCCTTCCCTCCTTAGTTTTCCAACGCGCCCTCATCTTAAACCTCCACCCATCCTGCCGCAAACGCCCTTTGTTGACTACCAACCAAATTCACGGATATCATTGGGGAAATCCTGCACCAAGAGGACAAAAGCATGGCGAACAATGACATTGCACTTATGGCACACCTGATGCGGCGAGCCGGCTTCGGCGCAGACAGAGACGAACTGGAGTGCCGCGTAGCCAAAGGCTACGATGCCACCGTCGAAGAGCTCCTGGAACCGGAGGCCAACGGCATCCCACCCCTCGACACCGACGAGCTTTTCCGCATGACTCCCGGTTTCAAGGTTCCCGCCAACCCGTCAAACATGTGCGGCTACTGGATGTACCGCTTCATCAACACCCCTCGCCCGCTGGAGGAGAAGGTCGCCCTCCTGTGGCACCACGTCTTCGCCACGGCAAACTCCAAGCTCAACAACCCCCTCGTGATGACCCTCCAGATTGACATGTTCCGCGATCTCGGCATGGGCGACTATCGTACCCTGCTCGTGGAAATCGCCAAGAATCCTGCCATGATCTTCTGGCTCGACAACAACGAGAACCACAAGGACGCCCCCAACGAGAACTGGGGCCGAGAACTTCTGGAGCTCTTCTCCATGGGACAGGGCAACTACACCGAGGACGACGTCAAGGAGTGCGCCCGCGCCTTCACCGGCTGGACCATCGGCGACACCCTCCCCGGCGTCCTCTACAACCGCTTCCCCTGGGAGTTCAAATACGATCCTGACGACCACGACGACGGCGAGAAGGTTTTCCTGGGCGAGCGGGGCCGGTTCAACGGCGAGGACGTCATTGACATCATCCTCAAACATCCGGCAACCGCCAGGTTCGTTGCCCGCCACCTGTACAACTTCTTCGTAGCCGACGAAATACAGGTGCCAAGCTGGAATGACGAGCCACCCAGGGACCCCGAGGCCATCGCCATCCTATCCGATGCCCTGGTCTCTTCCGACTACAACATCCGCGAGACCCTGCGGGTCCTGTTCAACTCCGACTTCTTCAAGGACGAAAGCGTCTGGTTCGCCAAGGTCAAGAGTCCCACCGAACTCGTTGTCAGCACTATGAAGATGACCCACGACTTCAAGGACTACCGTCCCGGCATGTTCGAGATAGGCATGGAGCCGGGCATCCAGGGACAGGATATCCTCAACCCGCCAAGCGTGGAGGGCTGGCACACCGGCCAGGAATGGATTGACAGCGGCGCCCTCCTGCAGCGAATCAACTTCGCCGCCGACAGGATTGGCGACCCCAATCTCCCCGGCGTCCAGAACATCGTCGAAAGACTCTCTCGACAGGGTACGCTTTCACCGTCGGAACTCGTCGACGGCTGCCTGGACCTGTTGGGCCCCATGAGCATAGACGAAGGCACCCGCAGCCAGCTTATCGAACACGCCTCCCCCCAGGGAGACCTGCACCGGGGCGGTACGGAGGAGGAGCACGTGGCCTTCGCCAACCATGTAGCCAACATGCTGAAGCTCATCACCTCCTGCCGGGAATACCAGCTGGCGTGACATACCTGTATCCCATAAGGCAACACCCCTAAATCTAGGAGAAAAAATGGAAGCAACCACCATTCGCGGCCGAAAGTTTAGCTACAGCCACACCCTTGGCAATTTGACCATATTCCGCTATCCCGTTGACGTGGGACTCGACGCAGACAACAACGTTTACGTGGTCAACCGGGGCCACGACGGCGATTGGATCTTCGGCGTCAACAAGATGACCCTGGACGAAGACGAGATAGGCAGGTTCGGCGGCGAAGGCGATACCGACGGCCGATTCCGCTGGCCTACGTCCATAGTCATAGACAGCCAGGGCTTAGCTTACGTGGCCGACGAATGGCACAACCGCATCTCCATCTTCGACACAACCGTTGACTTCAACGGCGGGGATGTGGCAGAGCGGAACTTCCTGCGTAAGTGGGGAGTCGGCGGCTCCGAACCGGGCCAGCTTGGCGCGCCCGCAGGCATGGTCCTCGACGCCAGCGAGGACTTGTACATCACCGAGCAGGGCAACAATCGGGTGTCCAAGTTCACCCGCGAAGGCGAGTTCCTGATGACCTTCGGCAGCCCCGGCTCCGATCCCGGCCAGTTCAACAAGCCTTGGGGAATAACCATCGACAGCGATGGCAGCCTCTACGTAGCCGATTGGAACAACCACCGGATTCAGAAGTTCACGGCGGAGGGGCAATACCTCGCGACCATCGGCGAACCGGGCACCGGCCCCGGCAAGCTGCGCCGCCCCAGCGACGTGGCCGTCGACGCCGACGGGGACATTTACGTTACCGACTGGGGCCAGAGCAAGGTGGAGATATACGACGCCGACGGCGAGCATCTGACCACCCTCTACGGAGACCACGACAAGCTCTCCCCTCGCAGCGTTCAGTACCTGGATTTGAACACGGTCGATGGCGAAAAGCGTAAATTGGTTACCAACTTCGAGCCGGAGCGTTACTTCGATACCCCCACCGCCGTCGAGGTGGACCGCGAAGGCCGCATCATCATCGCCGACAACATCCGCCTGCGCCTCCAGGTCTACCGCAAGGAGATGGAGTAGAGCGCCAGGCGCGACGCCGCCTTCCCTCCCTCCATGACACGATACCCCAAGTGAAACAACCGGTGGAAGCAACAACCGTCCGCGGCAGGCAGTTCAGCTACAGCCACACCATCGGCAACGCCGCCATATTCTGCTACCCCGTTCACATGAGCCTGGACTCTAACAACTGCCTCTACGTGGTGAACCGGGGTCACGACGGCGACTGGGTCTTCGGCATCAACAAGATTACCGTTGACGAAGACGAGATAGGGAAGTTCGGCGGCGACGGCGAAACAGACGGCCGCTTCGTCTGGCCCACCGCCATCGCAGTCGACAGCCAGGGTTTGGCCTATGTCGCCGACGAGTGGCTCAACCGCATTTCCGTCTTCGATACCACCGTTGAGTTCAACGGCGAGGATATCGAGGAGAAGAACTTCCTCCGCAAGTGGGGCGTCGGCGGCTCTAGACCGGGACAACTTGGCGCGCCGGCGGGTATGGCCCTCGACTGCAACGAGGACCTGTACATCACGGAACAGGGCAATCATCGGGTATCCAAATTTACCCGCGACAGCGAGTTCCTGATGAACTTCGGCGGCCCAGGCGCCGCGCCGGGCCAGTTCAACAAGCCCTGGGGCATAACCGTCGACGGGCGAGGCAGCGTCTACGTGGCGGATTGGGGCAACCACCGGATTCAGAAGTTCACGTCCGAGGGCGAATTCCTGCGAGTCATCGGCGAACCCGGCAGCGGCCCCGGTAAGCTGCACCGCCCCAGCGACGTGGCAGTCGACGCCGACGGGGACGTCTATGTCACCGATTGGGGTCAAGACAAGGTGGAGGTCTACGACGCCGACGGCAGGCATCTAACCACCTTCTACGGAGACTCCCAAGAACTTTCACCCCGTGGCGTGGAATACCTACGTCTGAACTTGGCCGACAACGAGAAGCGGCGGTTGGTGACAAACTTCGAACCGGAATACCGCTTCACCCTGCCCACGGGTGTCGAGGTTGACGGCAAGGGACGCATCTTCGTCGTCGACAACATCCGCTTTCGCCTCCAGGTCTACCGGAAGGAGATGAAGTAGCCGGCGCTTTTGCGCTAGCAGGCTTCAAAGTCGAGCAATGAACATAGAATTCAGCGGTAAGACCGCCCTGGTAACCGGCGCCGCCCACGGCATCGGTCGAGCCATCGTCCACGGCCTCGCCGCCTCAGGGGCCCATGTGTGGGCCAGCGACATTCTGCCTGACGTCCTTCAAGAAACCGTAGACACCGCCCAACCTCAGAGGGGCGGCAGCGTCCATTCTTCAGTCACCGATGTTTCCGACTCGGCGGCGATTTCAGCCCTGGTCGAGAAAGCCTCGGCTAGCAGCGGCCGGGTGGACATCCTCGTCCACAGCGCCGGCGGTACCATCGGACAGGCGGGCCAGCCCCTGGAGGCCGTTACTCTGGAGCAGTGGCAAGCCATCTTCGATGTGAATCTCAAGGGGGCCTTCATCTGCTCTCAAGCCGTTGCCCCGGGCATGAAGCAGGCCGGCGCGGGCAGAATCCTCATCATTTCCAGCGGCGCCGGCTTGGGCGTGAGCCTAACGGGTATCCAGGCCTACGCCTCAGCCAAGGCGGGACAGATAGGCTTGGTTCGGCAGTTGGCCCACGAGTTGGGACCCTTCGGCATAACCGTCAACAGCGTCGCGCCGGGTTTCATCCGCTCCAACCCCACCACCGAACTGCAGTGGGAGGCGATGGGACCGGAGGGCCAGCGGAGGTTGATGGAGAGCATTCCGGTGAAGCGCCCCGGCAGGCCCGAAGACATCGCCAATGCGGTGATGTTCCTGGTCTCCGACTACGCCGGCTACATCAGCGGGCAGACCCTGTCGGTCAACGGCGGCCCCCGCCGCTAAACTAACCGGCTAGCCCCTAATCTCCGTCGAAAAGGGCAGAGATTCGCTCCCCGACTATTTTCTCTTCGCCGTCTCGCAGGCCGAAGACGTGGATGGCTATGAAGTCCTCCCCGTCTTTCACTCGCGTCCAAATGGGCGGGTCCCCCTCTTTCAGAGCGGCGACAACGTCGTGGTTGGTCTTGCCCGCCACCGCCGCGTCTACGTCGATCCGCACCCCGAAGGGCTGGTGACCTATGACGTTCTCCATGATAGTCACGTTAAGCCCCTGAATCCGCAGCAGAGGCGCCTGTATCGTCCGGCACTGACCCTCCGCCTTCGCCAACCGCTCTTCGTGGTTCATGGTCATCCAGTGACGAACGGCGGCCACGGCGCCAACAATCTCCTGCCGGTCCACCTTCTGCGGCCTGCCCACGCCCCGGATGCGCCTCCCTTCATAGCCGATAAAGGACTGTAAGGAAAGTTTCCTCATGAAGTCCTCGCTGCCCAAGGCCAGCCCAACAGACTGCGAAGCGCCCAAATACTTGGCCGCTATGCACTGGAAGGCGGCGCCCATTCGCACGTACTTGCCAAAATTCTCCAGCGGGTAAATCTGGCCGGCGGCGTCCACCAGCACCGGCAACCCGTGAGCATTGGCCACGTCCACCGTGTCCTCCAGCGAAAGCGCCTGCGGGTCCGGCGTCTGCTCCGTGGCCACGTAGTGGACGGCGGCGGTATTCTCGCCGATGGCCTGCTCCAAGTCATCCTTGGTGGTAGCGTCGTCGGAGCCGAACTCCACCAGCTTTGCGCCCGCCAGCTCCAGGCACCGGTCGTACCAGTAACGCTGGCGGCGTTGAATTAGAATCTCGTCCTTCATCCCCTCGGTGTTGGGAAGCATCTGAATTTTGTCATCGTCGTCACCCGCCAACACCGCAGCGGTGGCCAGGGTAAGGGCGGAACCCGCGCCGGACGTGACGTAGGCCGCTGGAACGTTGACCATCTTTGCGATGGCCTCTCCCGCCTTCTCCTCCAATTCCATCAGAGGAATATAGGCGTCGTCGGCCCGATCCATGGCCACCTTCACCTCAGGGATCGGCGTGGAACCGCCCAGGAGGGTTACGCTGCCGATGGCATTGATAACGGGTTTCGCCCCAAGCTCTTTGTAGATGCTGCCCCAATCCAGGTTTGTCATGCTTCGCTCCTTAACTTGCGTGTCGAAGGGAATGATATATGCTGCCTGCCTGGAGTACAAGAATCACTTGGAAGGAGATGGCTCTCCCAGGGTCCGGTTTGAAATATATCAGGAAAACATTTGACCTTGGCAAACACTGGCTATACTGTCCATGGTGGACATGGTAAACAAAGAGAGATGTGCCTCGCCAAAGCAGGGAATCACACCCGTACTTGGCGAAAGGTGTCTTTCGCCCAGCCGACCGAAAACTGGACGAGGAGCTGATGAAGGATAACAAGCGATTACCACCTTAGAGAGCCGTTTGGGAGGTGTTGAGCACCGATTGGGAAACGTTGAGAAGACCTTGGACCGTGTTATTGACCTTCAAGTCCAGATGGTTGATCTACTGAGGGGTCAGCAAGAGCAGCTTGACCACATGCAACGTAATCTGGAAAGCATGAACAGATTCAACATCCAAACCTGACGGCTGTGGATTCTCATTGCCCGAAAAGCCAACTGGCTTGATGAGGACGATTTAAGCAAGTGGGAGCAGGAAGACCTCTAATACAAGTGGCGCCCAACAGTAGCGGGGCGCACCTTGGAACAACGCTCTATTGTGGCGTAGCCGCCTGCGCTATAATATAAGCATCGATTGAACTGAAATGGTTACACCCGTTGTCACATATCGAGAAGCTAGTCGCCGTCTGCTGGACCAGGCACATACCGAGTTGACTGCGGGCGACCTGCGCCAAGCGTCGGAGAAAGCTTGGGGAGCCGCTGCCCAGATAGTCAAGGCCGCCGCCCAGTTCCGCACTTGGGATCACGACTCCCACCGCGGGCTGTTCCAAGCCGTTAGGCGCTTGACCGAGGAGACGGTCGACCCGGAAATCCACGACCTGTTCATCTTCGCAAACGGTCTCCATACGAACTTCTACGAAAACACGTTTGGCGTCGACGAGGTTACCCGCTATGTGGTTCGTACGGAGGAGTTCGTCGCCAAGGTAGAGGCCATCCTCAACTCACCTCCGTCCAACAGCCTATAGTGTCTTGATTCCGACGCTTACCCGACGGCGTGGTGGGAGGCAGAAGCAGCCGAGCGAAAGCCCCGGCCTTCGTCTGACAGCCGTTTTCAGGGACTATCTAACCCTCACCAAGCCCCGCATAGTCCTGCTTCTCCTCTTAACGGCCCTGGTGGGCATGTTCCTCGCATCCGGCGGACCGCCCGACTTCAGACTGGCGGCGGTCGTGTTGGTAGCGGGGGCGCTGGCCGCAGGCGGTGCGAACGCCCTCAACCACTTCCTCGACAGGGATATCGACGCCCGAATGCGGAGGACGAGCCGCCGCCCCGTGGCGGCCCAACGCATCCAACCGCGGGAGGCGCTGCTCTTCGGATTCGCCACCAACGTCGCCGCCTTCATACTCTTCGCCACCCTGGTCAACCTCCTGAGCGCTGCCCTCGCCCTTTCGTCCACCCTCTTCTACGTCTTCGTCTACACCATGAACTTGAAGAGGACAACCCCCCAGAACATTGTCATTGGAGGCGCGGCGGGAGCGCTCCCCCCCGTCATCGGCTGGACCGCCGTGACAGGAAGCCTTGCCCTTCCCGCTTTCTACCTTTTCGCCATCGTCTTCTTCTGGACGCCGCCCCACTTCTGGGCGCTGGCCCTCTTGCTTAAGGAGGACTACAAGAGCGTCGGTGTGCCCATGCTTCCTGTTGTGATGGGCGTAAAAAAGACCAAAAGGGCCATCCTCCTATACGCGATTCTGCTCCTTGGACTGACGACAATGTTCTTCACCACGCATGCCGTGGGGTGGATTTACCTCGGCGCGGCCGTAGTGCTGGGGTTGGTGTTCGTGTATCGCGCAGCGATGCTGATGAGAAACCCAGGGATAAAGGGGGCTTTGGGAACTTACATCTACTCCCTCGCCTACCTCGCCCTGCTGTTCGCCGCCATAGCGGTGGACGCTACCCTCACCTGACCCGCCAACCCCACAGCGTTAGCCCTGACGGACGAACTTCTGTATGCGCTGCTCCCAGCACACCGCCATGTAGATATCGTCGTGGGAGTCCACCCAAATCTGGTGTCCATACGGCGTATCCCACCGGGCCTGCACCGTCCCCGACTTGTCCAGCACTGTAATGCGCGGCGACTCTTCTTCCGTGCCCCCTTCATGCAGGAACACGTTCTCATCCCCGTCCATGCACATGTCCACCGGGCTGGTTAGGCCTGTCCACTGATCGACGAACTCACCCTCCGGCGAGAAAACCTGCACCCTGTTATTCTTCCTGTCGCACACGTAAACCAGTCCCTGTGAGTCCACCCAGAGACTGTGGGGCAGGTAGAACTCCCCCGGTGCGCTCTTGCCCGGAACTCCCCATGACGAGATAAGCTCCCCGCTGGCAGAGAAGCGGTGCACCCGGGCGTTGCGGTATCCGTCGGAAACGTAGACGTCGCCGGAAGGGGCGCTGAACATCCTCGTGGGCATGTTAAACGGTCCGGCGGCCCGCCGGGGTTCTCCGCCGATGACTGTCAATCCCGTGTCGGAAGGAAGCCCCTTCCGCCCCAACTCCATGAGCCGCTCCCCGTCCAGCTTCAACCGTAGGGCCTGATGAGCGCCTCGGTCCACCAGGTAGATTGAGTCGTCCGGGGCGATAGACATGATATGGCCTTCGTTGATATCGTCCGTTCCCCAGGAGCAGACGTAGCTCCCTTGTCGGTCGAAGACGATGACGGGCGGGTCCTGCCGCTGATGACACACATAGACCCGGTCTTGGGAGTCTACGGCCACCCCCACCAGAATCCCAAATTGCCAGCCTTCAGGAAGTTTCGCCCAATCCTCAATTACCCGATACTGGTACTGTCCGCTGCCTACCGTAGTCATAAACCCTGCTCCTGATTCACTACTGAAGGACTTCTATCTACTTGGGAAGGGATAACCGTACTGGCCCATGTGGGCAACAGCGGTCATGGGCTTGCGTTTCCTGTTGCGGCCCTTCACGGAATCCAGCCGGTAGCCGAAGGGCAGAACAGTAATGAGATCAAAGCCGACCGGCATTCCCAGAAGCTGCTTCACCTGCAGAGCAGAGGCAGAGTCTCGGAAGCCCACGAAGCAGGTGCCCAGCCCTAGGGACCAGGCCATAATCTCCATCTGCTGGATGGCCCGGCCTGCATCCAAGTCAGGCCGCTGGGCGTCCCTCATAAACACGGCGATGGCCATGGGCGCATCGGCGATGAAGGGCCCGCTGGGGGCGAGGGCGCCTATCTGCTTCAATATCCCCGAGTCCGTAATTACGACGAACTGCCACGGCTGCTGATTTTTGGAGCTCGGGGCGCCTCGGCCCGCCTCCAAAATCTTCCTGGTCACGCTAATGGGCACCCTATCCGGCTTGAAGTTCCTTATGGTCAGTCGGGTATTGAGACACTCATAAACGTCCATGGCCCGCCTCCTATAGTCAGCCTTGCGGCTAAAACTTTCCTCCCCGGGATTCTAACAATGATTACATAAACACTGTAAAGGGTAAACCACGTTTGGGACAAGTACACGCGCTACCGGCCTTTACCCAATTTGGCGTGGCTGCTACAGCTCAGGCCATAGCGATTTCAGACATTTCTGTGGTAGAGTGTCTTTAAGCAAGAAGGGAGGGCGACATGGAATACAATCTTGTTTCTGGAGATTCCCACGTAGATCTGAGCTGGCTTCCGGGGGACCTGTTTGTAGAAGGTGCACCCAAAGCACTAAAGGACAAGGTT
Source organism: Dehalococcoidia bacterium (assembly GCA_965238215.1). GTDB lineage: Bacteria > Chloroflexota > Dehalococcoidia > Lucifugimonadales > JAPULR01. The sequence goes on from OZ250180.1 coordinate 293,427, forward strand.
CCGCGAATCGAGGAGACGGAGGAAGGGCCCCGCTGGATTGCGGAAGGTGGGGTTCTCGGCGTGGCAAACGCCGCCGGTCACGGATTCAGCGCGCCGGTTCGAGGAATGCGTAAGCGTATCGACCGGATGTGGGACGCCGGCTTTTATGAGGGCGGACCCCATCCCACCACGCCGGAGCTTCGGCTCCAAGACATGGTATTGGACGGGATCGACGCCGAGGTCCTCTACGGCATCACCGGCACCGGCATGCGCCTAAAGGACCACGACACCATCGCCGCTACATATCGGGTCTACAACGACTGGGTGGCGGATTTCTGCGACAGCCACCCCGGGCGCTGGTACGCCCTGGCCTGTATTCCCATCCACGACCCCAACCTGGCGGCCCAAGAGCTACAGCGCGCCGCCGACAAGGGCCCCATCCGCGGCGCAGACCTCATCGCCAGCGAGGTGACCTGGCCCATCTACACCCGGGACGGCCACTGGGACCCACTGTGGGACGTGGTCGCCAAGAACCGCATGTCCATCTCCTTCCACGTCGGTGGAGGACGCATCCCCGTACCCCCGCCGCCCAACGGCGATTCCCCCAATGGCGCGTCCTCTCAGAACGAACTGGCCCACCAGGGCGTCACCCAGTCCCTGGGCCAGCTTTCCGGTGTCCAGTGGCTCATCGGCATCATTCTCAGCGGGACCTGCGAAAAGTTCCCCGACTTCAAGTTCGTCATGGGAGAATGCGGCGCCGGTTGGGTTCCCTTCGTCCTGGGTCGAATGGACCACATCTACCTCGACAGCGCCCTGGACAAGAAGTTCGACCCGCCCCTGTCCATGCTGCCCAGCGAATACTGGTTCCGTCAGGGCAGCACCACCTTCCAGGAGGAGTCGGACGTGGCCCAGATGGCCCACCTCATTGGCGAGAACAACATGATGTGGGGCTCCGACTACCCCCATCCCGACGGAGTCTGGCCCGACTCCAAGGAGATAATCCGGGAGACCATGGGCGATCTCGATCCGCGCACCCTGACCAAGATAACGCGGGACAACGCAGTCAACCATTACCGCATGGGCCAATAGCAACCACTTAGACTAATTAAAGAAAGGGCGCCCCTTGTGGGCGCCCTTTCTTTATCTCCCGCAACACTTATGTCATTCCGGGCGTACCGAAGAATCTTATCTGATTGGTGACAACCGCCCGCCAATCAACAGGACTCTTCGATGGTTCCCCTCCGGCCAGATTAGCAAGTGGTGTCTTAAACCTGGTGCCGGGTCCCAATGGCCTCTCTAAAGGCCGGAAAGGGGAATGGTACAGCTATTTCATTGTAATGAGATTAACCGGGGGCGTATCGGAATCTCGTTGGGGAATCCGTAGAAACCACTTAGTACGACCTGCGCTTTTCCTCCCGCGGGCGGGCCTGGTTCGCGTTGATCGGCCTGCCCTTGATGGCCTTGCCGTTCAACTCCGCAATGGCCGTCTCCGCTTCGTTGTCGTCCGACATCTCCACAAACCCAAAACCGCGGGACCTGTCCGTGTACCGGTCTCTAATAACCCTGGCCGAAGTCACTGTTCCAAAGGCGCTGAACGCCTCGCCCAGCTCCTCGTCCGAAACGTCATAAGAAAGATTCCCCACATAGATGTTCATTAGCGGTGCTCCTTAAGTTTACTAATTCTCCTCGTCCCTGGAAACGCCGCACAGAGCATCAACATACCCAAACTCAACAAGCGGATCGTCTTAACAACCTGGTCTAGGAGTCATCCATATTCTACCACGACCCCACCTCCGTTTCCCAACCCCCGCGTGTCATGTTCCGACAATGGCCCGCGGACCAAACCCCGTCCGCTTGCGAAGGCGCCACTCAGACACTAAACTTGCCTCCGAAAACCAAGCCCAATCCTCCTGCAAGGAGCGTCCGCATGCCCATAGACATGATCACCGTCCCGGTTGAAAAGCTGGAGCAGTTTACCCTGGATGCCTTCACCGCCATGGGCATGAGCGACGAAGAGGCCCGCTTCTGCACCAACGGCCTCATCCAGAGCGAGCTTCGCTGCCTTCCCGGCCAGGGTCAGGGCGTTCGCAGGCTGCCCGACTATCGTCAGCGCATCGTCGACGGCTTCGTTAACGTCGGCGCAAATTTCGAAATAGTAAAGGAGACGCCGGCCCTCGCACTCGTGGACGCTCACAACGGCCTCGGCTCCGTAGTGGGCCGGAGGGCAATGTCCCTCGCCGTCCAAAAGGCCAAAGAAGTGGGCGTCGGCACCGTCATCGTACGCAACGGCACCCATTACGGGTCCTCCGGCGTCCACGCGCGGTTGGCCTCGGAACACGATTGCATCGGCATCGCTTACACCAACGCCGGGCCGGAGATGGCCCCCTGGGGCGGCGCAACGGGCGTCGTCGGCACCAATCCCTGGGCTTTCGCCGCTCCCGCCGGCGGCCCCTTTCCCGTAGTCCTCGACATAGCCCTCACCACCGCCGGCAAGGGCATGATGCGCTGGTTCCATCGAGAAGGCCTGAAGATGCCCCTGGACTGGGCCCTCACCCCGGAGGGTATGGAGACAGACGAACCGGCCGCCGCTATGGACGGCGCCTTGCTGGGAATCGGCCAGCATAAAGGCTACGGTCTCGCCATGATGACAGACGTGCTCACCGGCGTCCTTTCCGGTGGAGCCTTCGGATTGACACCTTACGCGGACCCGGCCAAGCTCGACGTTTCCCACAGTTTTACCGCCATCGACATTGCCTGGTTCATGCCCGTTGAGGAGTTCAAGGCCCGCATGGACGCCTTCATCGCAGAAATCAAGGCCAGCAAACTCCGCCCCGGCTTCGACGAAATCCTCGTCCCGGGCGAGATCGACTACCGTCGCGAGCAGGAATATCGTCGCTCCGGCGCGAAGATAGACTCCGTAGTCTTTGAGCAGCTTGGCGACCTGGCCAAGACCCTTAACATACCCTTCACCCTGGAATAGCAACCCTCCCGGAAAGGAGACCTGCATACCCTCATATAGTTGTTGTAACAGGCGGAGAACCAACCTTGACCAAAAGGAGGCTCCCATGGGGAAAAATCCCTTTGCCCTCGCCAAGCAGGTGGGCCGCGTGCCCTCCATGACCCTGCCGCTGGACTCCGACGGAGAGAGACGCTATCAGAGGCTCATGGAAGACCTGGTGATGATTGACATGCACCAGCACCCCATGGTGTGCCCCGACAGTATGGACGACTTTATCGAATACCTAAGCCTCGGTCAGTACGAGTGGGGCTACCAGGCCATCCGTCACGGGGGATGGGCCGCCGCCGCAACCGCCAACGCCTTCCGCGGCATGGTAGGCTGTCCCGAACTGTCCTACATCGCCTTTGAAAACCTGGCCGACGAAGTGGGAATGATGGTTGCCGACGTTCGCATGCACAGGGACGATGCAGTCATCGTCACCAACGCCGAAGAAATCCTGCAGGCCAAGGAAGCGGGCAAGGTGGGCATTCTCCCAACCGTCGAGCATCTGGCCATCGGTGACGTACTCCACCGGGTGGACGTGCTCTACAGCATGGGCGTCCGCATGGGCGGCCTCACCTACAACCTGCAGAACAGCATCGGATCCGGCCTAACCGAACGCCACGACGCCGGCCTTTCAGACTTCGGCATCGCCGTGGTCCACCGCATGAACGAACTCGGCATGGCCGTGGATGTTTCCCACGCCGGCTGGCTAACGGCAATGGACGCCATCGAGCACTCTAAGACGCCCATCATCTACAGCCACAACGCATCCCATAGCCTCCGTCCCACCTGGCGCACCCGCAAGGACGACGAACTCGCCGCCTGCGCCAAGAAGGGCGGCCTCATCGCCATTACCGCCGTGCCCAACTCTCTCAGCGACGACCCGGACCAGGACATCAACTGCGTCCTCGACCACTACGACTACATGGTCAAGCTGGTGGGGGTCGACCACGTGGCCATCGGCACAGATACCCTCATCGGCGACCACGTAGCCTTCCACAAGAAGATGCTCGGCAAGCTCATGACGAACGTCCCCGCTCCCTACCTCAACGGTCTGGAGTCCCCGGCTGACGGCAAGAACCTCGTGCGCGGATTCATCTCCCGAGGCTATTCCGACGAGGACGTTCGCAAGCTGGCGGGCGGCAACGCCCTGAATTTCATCCGCCGGGTCATGGCGTAACCCCCATGTTCAGACACGTCCTACCCCGTTACTCCCGCGTAGGGAGACCTTTGCATAACCGTCATTCCGGCGAAAGCCGGAATCCAGAATCGCATGATTTGGCTATGATAAGAGTCGTCCCACACCGCTGTCTGAATGCGTTTCGGTAGTTACGCAAAGGTCTCCGTAGGCGGGAGTCCAGCCAATTTTATCCACGCATAGACACATCGGCAGGAAGGACATCCAAACATGAGACTAGATGGCAAGGTAGCGCTGGTCACCGGCGCCGCCCAAGGCTTCGGCTGGGGAATCGCCCGTGCTCTCGGTCAGGCCGGCGCAAAAGTATGCGCCACCGACGTCAACACGGAGGAGTTGGGCTACTCGCGCCGCGGCTATGAGGATGACGGCTCGGAGTTCATGCTCCGCCGCCTGGACGCCGGTAGCGCCGAGGACTTTCAACAAGTCGTCCATGAAGTCGTCGAACGTTGGGGCCGCCTCGACGTTCTGGTCCACGCCGGCGTTATAATGCCCCTGGTGAAATTCGAAGACACTTCCCTGGAATCGGCCCGCCGTCAGTTGGACATCTGCCTGGGCGGCATTATTCACGGCACCCGCGCCGTCTGGGACGTGATGAAAGCCCAGGGTGGCGGACACATCATCGGCATTGCCAGCGGCTCCAGCTTTCGGGGGTACGTGGACGAAGTAATCTACTGCGCCGGTAAGCATGGCGTCGAGGGCTTCGTCAAGGCCCTCGCCTTCGAGGCCGCCCCCTACAACATTGCCCTCAACACCATCGGCCCCGGCAAGCGCATAAAGCCCACCGGCGTGGGGCAGTCGGAGGTGGACCGAATGTCGGAGGAAGAGAAGGCGGGGTGGGCGGACCCAATAGAGTTGGGCAAGGCCTTCGTTTGGCTGGCCAACCAGCCTCCCCGCCGCTACAGCGGCCTCCGCTTTGACGCGGGCCCCATCGCCGACTCCATCGCCGCCGAGGGCTGGGACTTCGAATTCGCCCCGGAGAAGGTCACCCCCCAGGCCAACGACGTGCGGGAGCGGCTCGACTGGCAGGCCAATTACGGTAAGGAGTAGACCATGCAGGTTCGCCATCCCCTGACCCTGATAATCAAGGAGACCCGACCGCTGAATATAACGGTGGAGAACACCTGCCTTCTTCTGCAGGACCTCCACTCCCCCTTCACCTACGACACAGACGGCTGGCTGGTCAAGCGAATAAATCAGAAAGTTCTCATGCGGGAGTTCGACGACTATTTCCACCTGCTCGGCCTCATCCGACCCAACATTCCCCGGGTCCTGGAAGTGGCCCGTCAGTTGGGCATTCGGGTGGCCTATAGCTGCCTCGGTCATAACGCAGACGAATCGCCCTCACTATTTCAGGAGGCCACGGGCTGGACCTGGAACCTGGATGGTCCGCCGGGCCACCACCCGGAAGAGTGGCAACCCCTTGATGGAGAGCCTGTCTTCTCCAAGCCTGGCTGGGGTGCCCTCGCCAACCCCGAATTCGCCGACTTTCTTGCCGAAAACAACGTCGCCAACGTGGTCATCATGGGCGCAATGCTGGACTTCGGCGTCCGCCAGACCTGCCTCGAGCTCAGCGACCGCGGCATCCAAAGCCTGATAGTCGGCGACGCCTCCTTCGGTCTCACTGATGCCGGGCACACTTTCACCGCCGACGCCGTGGCCCACGGCTTGGTGAAAATCCGCAACACAGGGGAACTCTTGCTCCTCCTGGAAGTTTTGAAACGGGAAGGCTCCGTTCTCATTTAACGCCGGTGGCCAGGACAGATCACAACACCTAACGGAGAGAAAAAATGATTCAGACGGTATTGGGGCCCATCAAAGAAGAAGACCTCGGCGTATGCCTCCCTCACGAGCACATCTGGTGCGACCAGAACTACGGCCCGCGCTTCGACGTCATGGGTTCCACCCGCAACCCATCCCGCTTCATGAAGCTGGACAACTTCGATCTCGTCGCGTCCGAGCTTCGCGCCTTCAAAGATGCTGGCGGCGGAGCCTTGGTGGAGGTCACCTGTAACGGCTGGGGCCGCGACCTCGACATGTTGGCCCGCCTTTCCGAGGCGGCGGAGGTGCACATCATATCCACCTCCGGTTTCTACATAGAGCCCCACATACCCTATTTCGTCGACGACTATTCAGTGGAGCGGCTGGCCGACTACATCACCGTCGAAGTTCAGCAGGGCGTGGGCGATAGCCAGCGACGCTGTGGCGTTTTCAAGTCGGCCATCCACCGCGCCCGCGTGGAGGCCGTCGAGCTCAAGGTTCTGCAAGCCGTCGCCATCGCCCAGAAGCGCACTGGCGCCGCCATCACCACCCACACCACCGGAGGGCGCCGCATGGAGGTGCCCGGCGGCACCGTGGGCGTCCACCAGCTGCAGATTCTTAAGGAAGCGGGGGTGGACCCCACCCGGCTGATTGTCGGCCACGTGGACGAACGCCCCGACATAGACGTCCTCACAAGCCTGGCCGACGAGGGATGCTTCATCCAGTTCGACGTCATCGGCAAGGAGCACTATTTGCTGGACGAAACTCGCGCCGAGTTAGTCCACGCCCTCATCCAGCGGGGTTATGTCGACCACCTGATGATATCCCACGACAGGAATCGCGACTACGAGATGAAGTACGGGGGCAGCACCGGATACTGCCACATCTTCGAGACCTTCCTGCCCCGCCTCCGCCGGCTGGGCGTCACCGAAGACCAGGTGCATACAATTATGGTAACCAACCCCGCCCGCGCCCTCTCCATTAACTAAGCGCACAGGGAAAATCAGACCATCGTATCCATTCGTAGGGGCGATTCGCAGACCGTCTTTCGCCTTCCATTTCAATCCCATACGGAACGTCAGAAAGCGATACATCTGATATACTGGCTATTGAGCTCCTCCGTTAGTTGCAGGGGTGACGGGAGGCAGAGTATCGTGTCAACCATCTCAGAAATCATCTTTGAAGTTACAGAGGACGAAGTCGATGGCGGATATTCGGCCAGTGCGCTCGGATACGGCATCCACACACAGGCCGAAACCATTGGAGAGTTGCGACGAAACGTCAGGGAAGCAGTCGAATGTTACTTTGATGAGACGATGCAGCGCCCCTCGCTGATTCGCCTCCATTTCGTACGTGACGAAGTCCTAGCTCTTTGAAACTGCCCCGCGATGTCAGCGGGCGCGATTTGGAGAGAGCGCTTCAACGTTTAGCGTACAGGACAACCAGGCAACGCGGTTCTCATATACGGGTAACTACCGAAATCAATGGCCAACATCATCAGGTCATTCCACGTCACAATCCAATCAAAACAAAGACACTTTCCGGCATTTTGAAGAGCATTGCTTCTCATCACCGTTTAAGCCTCGAACAGCTACTGGATATCCTTAAGTTATAGCCAATCTCTCCTACGCAAGAAATTCAGGTTGGTTAGGATCGTTTCTCATCTTCATCCCACACTGACATCCACCCATTGCCCAAAATCGCTCTCCCTTGCTACCATCCCTCCATGAATGCCGCCTTCTCTGCGCCCAATCTCGCCCGACATCCGTTTTTCCCGCACCCTAACCCGCTCTATGTCCGCGCTCGGGTCAATCTTGGCTCAAAGCCGACTCGTTTGCCCGACTTTTTTGAAACGAGTCTCACGCCTGAAACGAATCATCTCAGGCACGAATTGATACCGAGTCGATTATCAAAACGAGTCCTCCCAGACACGAACGCCCGAAAACGAATAAATCAGTCCCCAAACCCGCCCTACCCACAACGTGACGAATTTGATACACTTGCGCTCAACATCTGACGGGGGTGATAGATTGGAATACAACATAGTTTCCGGCGATTCCCACGTGGACATGAGCTGGCTTCCGGGAGACCTGTTCGTCCAGAACAACTCCCAGCCTCATCTGCAGGACATGATGCCCCGCATCATCGAGACGGAAGAGGGACTCATCTGGAAGGCCGAAATCGACAACGTCCTTGGCGTGGCCCAGTCCGCCGGCTTTGAGTTCATCCCGCCCCAGAAGGGCCGGAGGAAGCGCACAGACAAGATGCTGGACGCCGGTTTCTACGACGGTCCCGCCCGCCCAGTGGACCCGGAGCTCCGGCTCATGGACATGCAGATCGACGGCGTTGACGCGGAGATCCTCTACGGCATCACAGGCTCCGGCAAGAACCTCAAGAACATGGAAGTGGTCACCGAGGTCTACCGGATCTATAACGATTGGGTGGACCGGTTCGGCGCCAGCAACCCCGGCCGATGGTACGGCCTGGCCTGCCTGCCCATACACGACTCCAAGCTGGCAGCCCAGGAAGTCCGCCGCGTCGCCGACCACCACCCCTTCATCCGTGGCGCCGACCTCATGGCCGGCGGCATCAACTACCCCCTCTACGCCCGCGACGGCTATTGGGACTGCCTCTGGGAGGCCTGCGTGGAGACCGGCACCCCCATCTCCTTCCACATCGGCGGCGGTCGCATCCCCATCCCCACCACCCCCGACATGGATACGGGCTTCGTCGTCGCAGACCGCCCCCCCAGCCAGAACGAAAACGGCTACCAGGCCGTGCGCGGCTCCCTGGGAATGTTCTCAATGGTCCAGGTGCTCATGAGCGTTATCTTTAGCGGCGCATGCGAGAAGTACCCGGACCTCCAGTTTGTCATGGGTGAGTGCGGCGCCGGTTGGGTCCCCTTCGCCCTCGACCGGATGGACCACATCTACGACGACGCCCAGTACGAGAAGAAGTTCGACCCGCCCTTCACCCTGAAGCCCAGCGAATACTGGTACAGGCAGGGCTTTACTACCTTCCAGGAAGAGTACGGCGTCAGCAACATCGCTCACTTGGTGGGGTTCGACAACCTGATGTGGGGTTCTGATTATCCCCACCCGGACAGCGTTTGGCCCGACTCTCTGGAGATTATCCAAGAAACCGTCGCCAAGCTCGGCCCGGAAAGGACCAAGCAGATAGTACGCGACAACGCGGTAAAGCTCTACCGCATGGGCGAGTAACCCGCCCCGACTTCTTCCCCACCCCAGATTGGCGGAACGCAACCCTTGAATAAACACCGTAGGGGCCGGTTTGAAACCGGCCCCTACGGCATGACCGCGCATCTCATCCCCCGTCATGGCAACCCTTGTGGTTGTCTTGGCTTCCGTCTACCTAAGCCGTCGCACTCTCAACCACCGCCCGCTCCGGGATGACAAACCACCACCCGTCATGGCAACCCTTACGGTTACCCCTAGCTTCCGTCTACCTACGGCATCACATTCTCAACCACCGCCCGCTCCGGGATGACAAACCACCACCCGTCATGGCAACCCTTGTGGTTGCCCTGGCTTCCGCCTACCTACGACGTCGCACTCTCAACCGCCGCCCGCGCCGGAAGGTTTGGTCGGCGGGCGAAGTATATGAGCACCGCCGCAGCGACGTACACCCCCGCCAACACAACAAACAACTCGTCATAGCTGCCCGACACCTCCCTCACCTTCGCTCCAAGGAATGGGCCCAACCCCAATGCCCCCATTGAAAGGGGCGTCAGTGCGCCCGTTATCGCCCCAAAGGACCCCCTGCCGAAATACTGGGCCAACAACATCGATTCAAGCACGCCCGTAGTCCCGGAGAACAGCCCCCACAGAAGACCGAAGGCGTAGGCTTCCCATACAGAGTCCACCATCAGGAGGTACAAAGTCAGGCCGGCAGACGTGATCAGCACAGCGACGAGCAGCCGCCTCGGGGTGACCTTGTCGGCCACATAGCCCCACATCAGCACCCCTAGCGAAAGGAACGTACTTAGGGTCAGTACCAAAGCCGCCTGCGTTGTAGACATCCCGGCTTCTTCTCTTAGATAGGGCACCATGGCGTAGCCGATTGTCGCCGCCCCCAGGATGGCCAGCACGGTGGTCATCCCCACTAGCCAGAAGGTGCCCGTCCGCATCGCCTCCCCGGCAGTCCAGCTGAACTCTTCCGCCTCCTGCCTCCTTGGTCTCCCGTCCGTCCCCATCTCGACCGGCGAAGGCTTCGCCCCGTCAGGAAGCAATCCGATGTCCTCCGGCTGTCGCCTCATTATGACAATCAGAGGCACCACCATGGCCAGGCTCAACGCGCCCATGTACTGGTAGGCGGTTCGCCAGCTGAAGCTTGAAGCAATCACCGCAATTAGCTGGATGTTGATGGCGCTGCCTATGGGCCGGTTCAACGAATTCAACGCCAGAGCCAAATTGCGCCGCCTTCTAAAAAAATTCACCGCCACCGTCTTGGGCACCACGCCGATGAGTATCGGATTCCCCAACCCGCGCCCGAAGATATAAGCAGCGTAGAAGTGCCATACCTGGCTCACCCGACTGAGGGAGAAGAAGGAAATGGCCATGGCAATAGTCGCTAGCGGCATCAGTATTCGTGGCCCGTGCCGGTCCGCCAGCCTGCCGATTAAAGGCGAAATAAGCCCGGACGACCAGGTGCCCAGGGTAACGGCGAGGGCAATGGTGCTCCGGCTCCAGCCCGTATCCTCGAAGATGAAATCCTGAATGCCTCCCAGCACCACCTGCGTAATGCCGGTACAGGCGAAGGTGGCCAGGGCCGCCATGCCCATTATCAGCCAACCGTAGTAGAAGGGCGTCGGCGGTCGCCAGCTCAGTGCCCTCGCTAGCAAGAGTGTGGTCTCACAGCGTCAGCAAGAAGGGCAAAAAACGTCAAAAGGCAGGTCTCTGAAGCACCGACGGTTCAATCTTGCGAAAGATGAGCTGTCCGTCCGTAGGTTCTCCAAGAAGCTGGCCGTCCTCCACCATCACTTTGCCACGCAGAAGCACCGTTGCGGGCCAGCCTTCAATCTCCCAACCCTCCCACGGACTGTAGTCGCGAATGTGCAGGTCTTCCATCGAGAGGGCCTTCCGAACGGACGGGTCCATGATGGTTATGTCGGCGTCGCTGCCCACGGCGATCGCCCCCTTCTGCGGGTAGAACCCCAGCATCTTTGCCGCGTTGGTGGAAGTCACGTCGACGAACCGCTCCAGGGACATTCCCCGCTTCACCACCGCGTCCGTGTACACAACCCCCATCCGAATCTCGATGCCGATGTTCCCTCCCCTCAAGTCCATCATGTTACGGCCTGCGATCTTGTCCAGGTAGGTGGTGAACCCGCTGTCGGTTGCGGTGAAGGCGAGGTCGTCCTTCATCAGCCCCTTCCACAACTCCAGCCTGTCCTTTTCGTACTTCAGGGAGGGGAAGGTGTGATACTTCATGCCGTCCTCCTCCATGTACCGGCTGCACTCAAAGGAGAGGGCAAGCGTCAGCACCTCGCCGTACACCGGCATCCCATCGCTTCTCGCCTCGGCAATGGCATCCTTACCCTCGTGGGCGGTTACGTGGACGAAGTACATGCCGACGCCGGTACGTTGGGCCAGCCAGACCGTCCGGCGGAAGGCCATATCTTCCACTAGGTTCGAGTGGATGAGGTGTGCGTTGTGCCAGTCCCACCGGCCCCGCTCGTGGGCGGTGAGATAGTTGTACATGGTTATCTCGTCGTCGGCCCCGTGCACCGCCAGCACGCCGTCGTGCCTGGCAATCTGCGTCATCAGGTCGGAAAGGCGTCCCATGTCCATCTTGGCCACCAGGCTGATGGGAATACGCCCCTCCGGTGGCTTCGTGTCCGTAGTAAATATCTTGATGCTCGGAAAGCCCGCCCGGACCAGCTCGCCGTAGCGAGAGATGGCGTCGGGCGTGTTCGAGCTGGAGTAGATGCAGTGGGTGGAATAGTCCGTATACGCATTCCCCGGCCACACGGACATATAGTCGTGGATGCCTGCCGCCAGATCACCCTCGTTGGGCACGGGAGCGAAGTCGACCACTGTTGTCGTTCCGCCCCAGATGGCCCCCAGGGAGTGTTCCAGAGGGCCGGCGTTCTCGACTCCCGGCACCGACTCCTCTATGCCCGGCTGAACGTTGGAGGCGGCGTGAATGTGAGGCTCGATACCTCCGGGCACTACTATCTTGCCGGAAGCATCTATGACCCGCTGCGCCTCCGGCAGCGGCGCGCCATGGACCGCCACGACGACTATCTTCTCTCCCTGTATGCCAACGTCCCAATCGCCCGCGCCCATGGGCGTGACCACCGTCCCGCCCCTAATAATCGTGTCTAGCATTGCGTTAACCTCCCGCGCCTAATCCTTTTTCCAACCACCGAGGCGACGAACCCGACCTCTCCGTTAGATGCCCCCGCAGGGGTGGGTTTGAAACCCACCCTTCTCCAGGCATTCCCGAAGGCGGACACGCCACTGACAGCCTTGTTGTAGGGGCGGTTCGGGAACCGCCCGTCCTGGCATTGTAGACCAGCCAAACCCAGTGTCAAGGGTAAGGCCCTTCCCACCGTGCGATTCTCCCGACTCCCGGCATACTGCGAGCGGCAGCGATAGCCACCCAGCCACGACGGCCAAATACGATATACTAGGCCCTACTTTTGAATTCAAGGAGATGCGCATGGCTGAGAAGAAACTCAGAGTCGGAGTCTTGGGCGCCGGTCGCTGGGCCAACATGGCCCATATCCCCGGCTGGCTTCGGGACCCACGCGTGGAGGTTGTTGCTCTCTGCGACGTGGAACCGCAAATGGCCAAAGACATGGCCGCCAACTTCGGCATCCCGGAATCCACCGACGACTGGCAAGGCCTGATCTCTCGCTCCGACGTGGACATCATAGACATCGTTACCCCTTCCAACACCCATCATCAGCTTGCCTCCACCGCCATCGACGCCGGTAAACACGTCCTATGCGAAAAGCCCGTGGCCCAGGATTTCCGCGAGACCCTCCGCCTCTCCGCCCTCGCCGAGAGCAAGGGCCTCAAGACCAAGTTGGGCTTCACCTTCCGCTACACACCCGGCGTGCAGTACGCCAAGTCCCTCCTCGACGAGGGGTTCGTTGGCAAGCCCTTCATCTTCAACGGCTACGAGCAGAACTCCCAGTGGATCAACCCCCAAACGCCCCTGCGCCGCTCCCAGATGAGGGAAGACCAGTCCGAAATACAGGTGGTTTCCCTGGAGGGCTACGGCGCGCCGATCATCGACATCGGCCGCTGGTGGGTCGGAGCCGACTACGCCAGCGTGGTTGGCACCATGCGCAACTTCATCCCCGAGAGGATGGTCTGGGGCAACGACGAGCTCACCCCCATGAACATCGACGACGGAGACGTGTTCATCGCCGAGTTCGCCAACGGCGTCATCGGCTCCATCCAGACCAGCTTCGTCACCGTCGGCAACTTCCCCGGCGTGGAGGCCCGTATCTTCGGCGACAAGGGCGCCATCATCTGCCGCATGGTAGAAGAATTCGGCGTGGCCGAGACCATCAAGGTCGCTACGCCCGACAGCGTGGAATTCAAGGAGTTGACCATCCCCGACAAGTTCTACCCGGGGGGAGGCGCGCCCACGGAAAGCTGGCGCAGCCTCTTCTACGCCAACCTCATCAAAGACTTCATAGACGAGATTCTGGAAGGCGGGGCGCGTAACCAGGGCAATTTCGTCGACGGCGCCGCCGTACAGGAGGTCATCAACGCCGTGGAACTCTCCATCAGGCAGCGCCGTTGGGTCGATCTGCCCCTGGAGCAATAACAATGGAATCAACACAAGGGGGCTTCTCACTCTGGCTGGACCGGTTTCTCGCATCCTACTACCGCCACCGGCCCGTCAACGCCACCTACATCGGCGTCCACGACTACGACCACAGACTGCCCGACCTGTCCGAATCCGGCGTAGACCGGTGCGTTTCGGAGATGACGCTGCTTCAGAAGGACCTGGCTGCCCTGCCTGCGGAACCATTGTCGGAAGCCGAGAGTATGGACCGACGACTCGCGTCGGGGTTTCTGGAGATTCAGCAGTGGGAGTTCCAGTCCACCCACTTCCACCGGGGCAATCCCTCTTTCTATGCCGGCGAGGCCATTTTCGGCGTGCTATCGCTGCTTCGCCGCCCCTTCGCTTCCTTTGATGAGCGGTTGAAGTCTGCGACAGAGCGGATGAACGGCATAGAGGTCCTGCTACGGCAGGCACATGAAAACATTGACACCGCTCCGGCGGCCTGGACGGAACGGGCCATCCGGGAGTGCGATGGCGCCCTGGCCTTCCTGGAGACCGGCCTGTCCCAACTCCTCCGCGACAACAACGTTGAGTCCAAAGAGGCGAATGACGCCGCCGGTCGAGCCGCCGACGCCTTCCGCCAGTTCAAAGACTGGCTCCAGTCCGACCTCACACAAAGGCCTAACGACGCCTACGGATGCGGAGAGGCCGCCTTCAATCTCATGCTCCAAAAGGGGCACTGCCTTGACATGGATTCCGCTGACGTTGAAGCCTACGCTTGGGAGCAGATGCGGGAGAGCCAGGAGGAATTAGATGCCCACGCGAGCGACTTCGGAGCCTCGGACTGGCGTGAAGCCCTTGCCAAGCTCCAAGACCAATACCCGACCGTTGACCACTATTCCCCCACCACTATGGCCTGTGGCGCGCCTGCCGCGCCATGGCGGAGCAGAACGACCTCGTCACCTGGCCCGAATGCGCCATTCAGTTCATTCCCCAGCCCGCGTGGGCGCGAGGCGCTGCACCCAATCTATACTTCCTCCCCTACCATTCTGCGCCCGCCTTCGACGAAATTCCCGCCGTCGACTGCATGCTGGCCCCCATAGACTGGAGCACGCCCGCAGGCCAGCGCTTGGGAATGCTCAAGGCCTCCAACAACAGCGTCATCAAGCTGAACCACGTCGTCCATCACGCAGCCCTTGGCCACCACGTCCAGAACTGGTACGCCTACAACCGGGCCGAGTCCCGCATCGGACAAATTGCCGCCGTCGACGTTGCCTCCCGTCTGGCCCTCTTCTGTGCGGGCACAATGGCCGAAGGCTGGGCAACGTACAGCGTTAAGCTCATGGACGAAGTGGGGTTCCTTACGGCGCTGGAGAGCTACTCCCTGCACCACGCCCGCGTTAGGGCGTGCGCCCGGGCCATCGTCGACGTGGGCATCCACACGGGCAATCTGACGTTGGAGCAGGCCCAGGACTTCTATAGCGAACGCGTGGGAATGTCGGCGGGAGCCTCCGGCGCCGAGGCCGTGAAGAACACCATGTTCCCCGGCGCCGCTATGATGTACCTCATCGGCTCCGACGCCATCGTGGACCTTCGGGCAGAGATGAAATCCAAGCACGGCGACTGCTTCAACCTGAAAAAGTTCCACGACACTTTCTTGTCGCACGGCTCGGTTCCAGTGTCGCTCATCGCCGAGTCGATGCGAAACAGCGACTGGCTGTTGGAATAGCCCCTCAAATGGTACATAATGACAGCACCTTTTCGACCCTTCCAAAGGAGACGCAATGACAGAAGAGACCGTCCAGGAACTCATAGGCCAGGCCAAAGACCATATCTGGATGAGCCACGCCCAGTTTTCGGGCAGGGAGGACCCCACCGGCCTGGGCATTGCCGCCAGGGGCGAGGGGTGCTACGTCATAGACAGCGAGGGCAAGCGCTATCTGGACGCCACGGGCGGTTCCCACTGCTGCCTCGTTGGCCACGGTCGCCGGGAGATCGCCGAGGCCGTCTACCAGCAGATGTTAGACTTGGAATTCACCGGCTCCGGCCTAGTGCCCTTTACCAACGCCCCCACGGCCAAGCTTTCCAAGAAGCTGGCAGACCTCACTCCCGGCAGCCTCTCCCGCTCCTTCTACACCCTCTCCGGCTCGGAAGCCGTTGAGGCCGCCCTCAAGATAGTCCGCCAGTACCACGCCCAAGACGGCAAGCCCAAGAAGTACAAGGTGCTATACCGGAACTACTCCCATCACGGCTACACGTGGGGCGCCATGAGCGTCAGCGGCGATCCGGCCATCCGGTCGCTCATTTTTGAGCCCGCCGTACCCATGGGCGTGATGGTGCCGGAAGCGAACCCCTACCGCTGCCTCCACTGCACCGGCACGTGCAACCTGGGCTGCGCCCGTTCCATAGAGGCCACTATCAAATACGAAGACCCCGACTCCATCGCCGCCATGATTGTCGAACCCGTACCCAAGGGAGCTCTGGTTTCCCCACCTGAGTACTGGGACATGGTGAAAGACCTATGCGCCAAGCACGACATTCTGCTCATCGCGGACGAGGTAGTGACGGCCTTCGGAAGGACGGGGACCTGGTTCGGCGGAGACCACTGGGACCTCGAACCCGACCTGATGGTCCTCGGCAAGACCCTTGGCAGCGGCTACCAGCCCATCGGCGCGGTCGTAGCAACCGAGCAGGTCTTTGAAAGATTCCTCGGCGGCCCGGACAGGACCCTAATCCAGTCCCATACCCTTAGCAGCCACCCCGTAGTGTCCGTGGCGGCCCTCACCAACCTGGAAATCATCGAAAGGGAGCGGCTGGTGGAGCGCAGCGCCGCCCTCGCCCCCTTCTTTCGCTCCCAGCTGGAGACCCTCAAGGAGCATTCCACAGTTGGCGAGGTTAGAGCCATCGGGCTGCTCGCCGAGGTGGAACTGGTGAAGGGCAACGGCTCCAAGCAGCCCCTCGGCGGCAAGGACGTGGGCCGCAAGCTCACCCGCTTCATGGTGGACAACGGCCTCTACATGAGATGCAGCGGGGACAAACTGTCCATTCATCCCCCGCTGACCATCACAGAGGACGAGATCCGGGAGATGGTCGACATTTTCGACAAGACCCTCACCTACGCAGAAAGGAACCTTCTGACGACATGAACGAACCCGCAAGAACTCTCATGGTTGGCTTGGGCGCCCGCGGCAAAAAATGGGCGCGCATTATGCACGAGGAGACCAAGTCACAGACCGTCGGCTACGTGGACCTGGACGGCGCCAACCTGGAATGGGCGCAGACCATGTACGAGGCCAAGCCCGAGACCTGCTACAAGGACATAGGCCAGGCGCTGAAGGACCTGCAGCCCGATTTCGTGGTGCTGGCCACGCCCCCCATGGACCGGTACGAGAACGTGATGAGGGTCTTTGAAAGCGGCGCTCACCTACTTTCGGAAAAGCCCCTCTCGCTGGACTTCGACGAAGGCATCCGTATGGTCAAAGCCGCCGAAGACGCCAAGCTGGGCTTTGCTGTGGGCCTGAACTTCCGCTTCCAGCACTGCATCCTTAAAGCCCGTGAGATTCTTCGCAGCCGGAGGATTGGCGCGCCCCGTTTCGCCGGCTACTCCTACTGGCGCAACCGGGACGGCTATGCTCCCTTCCTGAACCGTTTCCCCCTCGTCATGCGCCAGCCCATGCTCTACGAGCAGGTCATCCACCACATAGACTCAATCCGCTTCGTCTACGACTCCGAAGTTGAGCGCGTTACCTGCCGCTGCTCCAACCCGCCCTGGAGCATGTACCGGGACGACGCGACCACCATCGCCATCTTCGACATGACCGCCGGACTGCAGGTCAACTATTTCGGCACCTGGTCGGGTCAGACCAAACTCGACCAGTTCCTGTGGCGCACCGACTGCGACGACGGAGCGCTGTTCCAATACGAGCTATTCTCCGACCTCCGCATTATCCGAGGCTCTGAAAACGACGTGATGGAGAAGATCCCCCTCCCAGAGCAGGAACATCTGGTGGACGACGCCCGCGTGATGGTTTCGGAGGTTCTCGACCAGCTTGCCCAGGGCAGCCTGACTCCGGAACCCACGGCCATCGACCACCTCAAGACCTTCGGCATCATCGCCGCCTGCGAGGAGTCCAACGACACCGGCCTCCCCGTAGAAATGGACGAATTCTTCGACCGCCACGGAATGCCCTCCCACTGGCGTTGACCAATCGCCCGTATTGCAGTAGACTTTCAGTTCTGAATTAGCGTCCGGCAATGGGACCGCCTAATTGGGCGTCACCACGGGGCAATGTGCTTGGGCTTTCCTCGTCGCCGCAGCCCCTTTTGCTGAACTTCCTACAGTCCGAGAGTCTCTGAAGTATGTCGAAGCCATTAGTTGCCATTGGCGGCATTTTTGCACTTTTCATCCTCGCCGTCGCTTGTAACGGTGACGGTCGGTCGTCCGAGTCCGCCCCCACCTGGGACGATCCACTCCAGCCTGGAATTACGTGGAACCTGAAATTGCTCAACGGTGAGCCACTCATTGAGGGACGCTTTATTACCCTGACTCTAGATGAGGATGGTCTGGGCGGGTTCGATGGTTGCAACGGCTATGGAAGTCTGTTAGAGCCAGGCGAACCGTCCCACTTAATCCCTTTCTTTGTCCGTCCCGATGGATCACTTATGTGGGGAGCATTCTCAGTCCACAGTGTAGGGTCTACACACCTTGGATGTGAGGAACATATTATGGAGCAGGCAAATGCCTACAAGACGGCGTTGGCAGACGGGCAAAGATTTCGAATCCATGGCAACCGATTGGAGATTCTTGACGGCGGGAGAAGAACGACTTTGGTGTTTTCAAGGCAGCCACCTCTGCCCGGTAAACAACTGGACTTGGTTAGGACCCAATGGCGCAGGATAGGTAACGATAGACCGTTCATCTTGGCATTTCTTGAAGACGAAGTAGCTGTTGGGGTAGACAAGTGTCAAGGTTACATTGGGAAATACAGGACCTCCAATAGGCTGTTAGTTTTTGGACGGGTGTTGTCGATTTCGGGCATTCAACCATGTTGGGAGGACTCCTTCCGTGCAGTTTTGGGAACCGAGCAATACTCTGTCATCGGAGAAGAAGGCTCAGAAATTCTCCTACTTGGGAACCGCTCTGGAGAGCCTCTAACCCTCGAGTCTCTGCCTGACGTTGCCCTGGACACGGAACGAAAAGAATGGACGCTAACAGGAATCATTGACTTCAATACGGATGAACCGGGATGGAATCTGCGAAAGGTTACAAAGGCGGTTCCAGACCCAGCTGTAACCCTATCGTTTCAGGAAACTCACATTTCTGGGTCGGCGGGATATAATTCCTATCAGGCGCCTCTTGCTATTAACGAAGAGGTAATTGACCTTGGTCCCGTAACAAAATCAGCGGTATCATGCCGCCATCTGGAGAATTTCAATGCTGTTATTAGGCAGGAAATGCGCTACCTCGAGCTCCTGTCCCAAGTAACCCGGGGCGTAACGGTCGCCGACAGACTTTTCTTGTCCGCCGGAACTGGCATATACTTGATTTTCGAATCTAAATAGCCCTTTACTGGCGAAGGTTGTTCGCCCTACCCTCTGTCTGGCCAGCCATACCAAAAGCCCCAAATCCCTTCTTTTCTGCTGAGCTCACCAAACAACCATGACTTGGATAAACACCATACCCTTCGACAAGGCCGCCGGCAAGCTGGCGAACCTATATCGTCGCATCAAGGGGCCTGACAACGCCGTCGACAACATCATGATGGCCCACAGCCTCAGGCCTCACACCATGGAGGGACACCTGGCGCTGTACAAGGCCACCCTGCATCACAGCGCCAACACCCTGCCGGTCTCATTCCTTGAAACCCTGGGACTGTTCGTCAGCGTTCTGAACCGCTGCGGCTACTGCATCGACCACCACTACCAAGGTCTGCGCCGCCTTCTCAAAGACGACGACCGCGCCCAAGCCATCCTCACAGCCTTCAACCGCCACAGACCCCAGGATGCCTTCGCAGGTAAGGAGTTGGCGGCCCTGGCATACACCGCTGCCCTAACCCGAAGTCCTTCCGTTGTTGCGGAAAAGCACATCAAAGGTCTGAGAAAAGCGGGCTTTGACGACGGGCAAATCCTTGAAATCAACCAGGTGGTCAGCTACTTCGCCTACGCCAACCGGACCGTCCTGGGGCTGGGAGTAACCACGGAGGGAGACGTTCTAGGCCTCTCCCCCTCGTCGGACGAATCCGTCGATTGGTCCCATAGGTAGTCTGAGTCGCAGCTGCCGCATTCCTGCGCTAGCCTGACCTACTGGAGAAAAATAAATGCAGTTCCGCCAGCTGGGCAGCCTAACCGTACCCGTTATCGGCATGGGTTCCGCCTCTTCTTCCGGCTTCAACGTGGAATCGGCGGAGGGAATGGACAACTGCCGCCGCATTTTGGACAGCTGCCTGGCGGCGGGCGCCACCTTCCTGGACACTTCACCCATGTACCGCAGGGCGGAAGGGGTAATCGGCGCCGGAATTCAAGGCCGTCGCCACGAATTTCAGCTGGCCACTAAAGTCTACTGCTCCGGCGTCGAAACAGGCCGCGCCCAGATTCAACTTTCCTTTGAGCTCTTGGGCGCAGACCACATCGAAGTGTTTCAGATTCACAACCTGGTGGACTGGCGCACTCACCTGCCCTACCTGGAAGAACTGAAGGCCGACGGGAGCATTGACGTTATTGGCATCACCCACTACCAGCCCCCCTCCTATAATGAGTTGGCTCTGATAATGCGTACCGGACGGGTGGACGCCATCCAGATTCCCTACAGCCTATTGGAGCGGGAGGCGGAGGAGGAACTGCTGCCCCTGGCCGCAGAGATGGGCATTGGCGTAATCGTCATGCGCCCTCTGGTGAAGGGAACAGTGGTGACGGGGCTGAAGCAGCAGCCCGATCTGGCTCCCCTGCGGGAGTTCGGCATAGAGACGTGGGGACAGGCGGCCCTGGCCTGGATTCTGGCCGACGCCCGCGTGTCGGTGTTGATTCCAGCCACCAGTCGGCCCGGGCGTATGCTGGAAAACGCCGTCGCCGGTACCGTGACGCTGCCGCCGGAACTCCGCGACTACGTCGGGCGAGAATGGGAACGCTGCTTCTAGCCCACCCGCCCGCCGTTGTTGCCCCCATCATCCCTTGATAGAATGGTTCCCAAGTTCGCTCACCCAACTAAGGAGAGAAGATGTACGTAATCATTGCCCCCATCCAGATTAAGCACGACTTCAAGGCACAGTTCATCGAGGCCATGATCCTAGACGCCAAGGGCTCCGTCGAGAACGAGCCCGGGTGTCTCCGGTTCGACATCATCCAGGATGCCGACCACTCCGACCGTATCTGGCTCTACGAAGTCTACAAGGACGAAGCGGCATTCAAGGAGCACACGAAGACGCCCCACATCAAGAAGTGGCTGGAAACAACCAAGGACTGGCGCGACCAGGGACCCTCTGGCGCAGGCCGCGGCAGCCACACCATCTGGCCTCGAGACGAGAACTATCGGTAGAAGCGGGTTTGAAACCCGCCCGTGGAAATAGGGCGCGGGACTAACCTGCCTCAGCCAGTTCTTTCGCTCCGCGCAGCGCCAGGTAGTACCCGAAGACCCCAAAGCCGTACACCAACCCACGGCACGCCGGCTGCACCTTGGAGACAACGCCACGCGCCGTTGGGTTGGACGCATGGACTTCGATAACGGGAAAGCGGACCTGAGCTATGGCCGTTAGCAGCGGACCCGTTCCAGTCGTATAGCCCGACGGATTGATAACCGCCGCGTCCACGTCGCCGTCGTGGGCGGCGTACAGTGCGTTGACCACCTCGCCCTCGATGTTGGAGTGGAAAATCTCCACCTCAATGCCCAACTCCCCTGCGTACTGCTGCACCGCATCGTTGATCTCGTCCAACGTCGTCGTGCCGAAGATCTCTATCTGGGCGCGTCCTCGCATGTTCATGCCCGCGCCCTGAATAACTAGAATCTTGGTCATCGCTCTCCTCCAGGCTTCGCGCTACGCACCGTTGACCTTGACCAGCTTCTGAAGGCTGCGTATCTCTCTCGGCGGCTCGAACATGCTGCCGGCTGTGGTCCAGGACACCTCCGCCACGTACAGATCGCCGTTGGAGTCCAGTGCGATGCCGTGGGGCGCGATGAACTTGCCGGGAGATTCACCCGGTCCCGTATCGCCCAGACGAGCGAGTACTTCACCCTGCAGATTATAGATGCTCACCCTCGGCCCCAGGCCGGGCGCGCCTTCGTTGGCCGAAATGGTCGCGCCTAGCTCGCCGATGTAGCAGAGCTGCCGACCATCGGCGTCAAATGATCCGTCGTCGATGTAAAGGCCGCAGGGCTTGGCCATGTTCACCCACTGGGTCTCGTACTTCCCCTTGGAGTCGAAAACCTGCACCCGGTGGTTCTCGCGGTCCGCCACGTAGACGTAGCCGTCCTTGTCTGTTGAGATGTTGTGAACGATGTTGAACAGGCCCGGCTCCGTCCCGGGACCGCCCCACGAGAAGAGCAGGTTCCCGCCCTCGTCATATTTGTGGACGCTCGCGTTGCCGTATCCGTCAGACACGTAGATGTCGTTGTTGACGGGGCAGATTGCCACGTGCGTGCACCGGTTGAAGGGGTCTCCGCTGTGGAAGGGCGCCGGCTTGCCGCTAATTCCAAGGGTTAGCAGCACCCGCCCGTCGTAGGTGCACTTCCGCACGGTGTGGTCGTCATCGTCGGTACAGTAGATAGTATCGTCCGGCCCCATGGTTATGCCGTGGGCGCGCGGGAATAGCCCTTCGCCCCAGGAATTCAGGAACTCCCCCTCGCGATTGAAGACAATCATCGGGTGCTCCCCACGATTGAATGCGTACACCCGACCCTTGGCGTCCACGCCCACTGCCGCCACTTCCTTGAAGCCCCAACCTTCGGGAAGATTTCCCCAACCCTCCGCAACTTCATAGACAAAATCACCTTCTCCGATTCGTACAGCCATCGCTTCATCTCCTAACCCAGGTTGGAACCAAGGGTAGCCCGTCCAAGGTTGGGATTCAAGCTTGTATTATCGTCCACCGCCATTCGGCGACGGCGAAGACGGAGACCCGAGTTACGCTCCCGTGACGTATGCTTCCGGTGTTTCCATCAGCATCCCTTGCTCTCCCATTGAAGGACGCATTCGCTGGGCCGAAGAGTACATGGACGGGTGGTACGGCATCTGAAACCCCTCGCCTGCCAGCAACTGCCCCACAGTCCGGATCTGCAGCCTTGGGTAGCTGCGTTGCCATACCTCGGATTGGTAAGACCCCGCGCTTAATGCTTCTGTTACCATCTGACGGGTTGGATCCTCTAGTGTGATAAACAGTCCCATTTCGGCCTTCTCCCGTTCCATAGCCCCTCGTAGGTCCCTGATATGGGACGGAGATACCCTCCCGCTCTTGGCCTGGATTATGACCCTTTTGGCGACCCGCTTTGGCCCATCTATGAAATAGAGCACGCCGTCTATGCCCCTGTCTGCGCCCCTCTTCCCGTGCTCTCGGGGACGGGCCTCCAGAAGCGAGATGGCCCAAAACTGAAACTGGTAACGGTCCTGCTGAGCTAGGGCGCGAGCGCTGCCCACGTCCAAAGGTTCCCCAACAACCGTGTAGTCCCTGCCGGGCCGAAGGTCGTAGCCCGTCTTGAGACGATTCTTCATCAATGCAACGGCCAAGTGCGTGATGTCCACGCCCACCCACCGGCGTTTCAGCTTCTCGGCGGCAGCCACAGCTGTCCCGCATCCACAGAACGGGTCCAGGACCACGTCCCCCTCGTTGGACGACGCCATGATAATCCGCTCCAACAACTTTTGAGGCTTCTGAGTCTTAAAGCCCAGGGACTCAGATCTGGAAGCTGGTCGTATGTCGCTCCAATCATTCTGCATGGGCACACCAGGCATCTCGTCCAGATAACGCTTATAACTGGGCATGCCGGTTCTCGCATACGTGAGGCGGCCCTCCTGGGCCATAGCAGCCATGCCATCCTTCGAATACGCCCAGTAGCGGCCTCTATAGGGCGGAATGCCTTTGTATTCCCAACCTTCAACGGGGTTCGGGTATTCGCTGGTCAGGTCGGCTTCCCATTCGCCTTCATTCGGACGCTTGACGCGCCATTCGTAGCTCGTGTCTCCACCCGGCCTAGCCGCCGTCAGATCGCCCTTGCGGTAGCGCCTTCCCGAACCTTCTTCAGTGAATCGGTAGAAGTCTTCAACGTACTCTCTCGTATACTCTGTGTATTGCCAGTTCCAAGTCCACTTTCTTCCCTTGGTGAAAAAGAAGATTGAGTCTCGCACGTTCCCATACTGACGCCGACCCTGCCTGGCGTCGTTGTGCGCGCTGGTGCGCCGCCAGCTTATCTCAGTCCTGAATTTTCTAGGGCCGAATATCGAATCCATCAGAACCCTGAGGTAGTGACTGGCTGTAGGATCGCAATGCAGATACATGCTGCCCCTCGGCTTCAGAACCCTTCGCAACTCCACCAGACGCGGAGCCATCATCACGATATAGGCCATCATCGCGTTGCTTCCCAGGAACTGCCGAAATCCGGCTATCATCTCCTTTAGCGCGGCGGGAGCCGCCGGATTCAGCATTATCTCATCCTCGAACGTCCGCTCCGCTTCCTGCGTCCACTGCCAACTGTCCGTGAACGCCTGTATCTGTGAAGGCGATTCCTCGCCGGTTTTCTCCTTGAACAGAACATTGTAGGACGCGTTGGAGTTGAAGGGCGGGTCCAGATACACCAGGTCCACCGACTCGTCGGCTACGTACTCCCGCAAGACTGCTAGATTGTCTCCGTAGTAGAGAGTATTATGCTCGGAAATCGTTCGACTCCTCACCGTTGCTTCGACTCATACACGCATCAGGATAGCACAAAAGCGCGCGTTACGAGATGGTCGGAAGCATCGGGAGAATTGCGGACCGCCGGTATGGCAGGAATTCCCCTAGAACAGCGCGACGACGCCCCACCTTCCCCTACCTATGGTATAGTAACCGCAATCTGCACTGGGAGGAGTTCCATGGAATACAACCTTGTTTCGGCGGATTCCCACATGGATATGAGCTGGCTGCCCGGCGACCTGTTCGAGAAGAACGGCCCCAACCACCTGAAAGACGTTATGCCCAAGGTGGTGGATACGGACAGCGGCCCTCGCTGGGTTACCGAAGGTCGCGAGTTGGGCGTCTACGGCGGCTTGGGATTCGGCTTCAGCGCCCCGCGTCGCGGTCAACGACGGCAGGTGGACAAGATGTACGAGGCTGGCTACTACGACGGCGGCCCCCACGCCATCGACCCGGAACTTCGCCTCAACGACATGGCCATTGACGGCATCGACGCCGAGATCCTCTACGGCATGACCACCGCCGGCATGAGGATCCGCAATCCGGAGGTTCTCTCCGAAAGCTACCGCATCTACAACGATTGGGTGTCGGAGTTCTGCACCGCCACCCCCGGCCGGTGGTACGCCCTAGCCTGCATGCCCCTCCACGACCCGGTGATAGGTGGCGAAGAACTCCGGCGGGCCGCCAGGAACCCCGGCATCCGCGGCGGCGAGCTATACGTTAGCGGCACAACGCGTCCCATCTACCTGCGGGACGGCTACTGGGACCCCCTATGGGAGGCGGCGGCGGAAACGGGTCTCCCCATCTCCTTCCACATTGGCGGCGGGGGCATCAAGGTCCCCGGTCCCATCGAAGGCGAGGAGGGCCAGAAATCCTTCAGTGCCGACGACCCCACCCAGAATCAGCTGGCCTTCGTCGGCACATCCCTGCCCCTGGGCCAGCTTGCCGGCTCCGAGTGGCTCATCAGCATCATCATGAGCGGCACGTGCGGCAGGCTGCCCAACTTCCGCTTTGTTCTGGGCGAATGCGGCGCCGGCTGGATCCCCTTCGTCATCGAGCGAATGGACATCAAGTACACGGACAGCCTCTTGGACGAGAGGTTCGAACCCGCCATGAGCCTGTTGCCCAGCGAATACTGGTACAGGCAGGGCGCGACCACATTCCAGCAGGACCCCTGCGTCAACTACATGGCCGAGCACATCGGCGTAGATAACCTGATGTGGGGTTCCGACTATCCCCACCCCGACGGCGTTTGGCCGGGATCGAGAGAGGTTATTGAAAATAATATGGGCCAACTCGATGCCGCAGACCGCCGAAAGATAACCTGCGACAACGCAGTTAAGCTGTACCGCATGGGCCAGTAAGCCACAGTCTGGCAACAGGACAGGAACCAAGGTTGGTAGGGGCCGGTTTGAAACCGGCCCCTCCTATTCCCGACGCGCCCATTTGCCGGTCATCTGTAGGGGCGGTTCGCGAACCGCCCTTTCCCCACCACTGCACCGATTAGCACCCGTTACCGATCGCAGAAAGGCATGCTGGTTTCTGCGTCACCGTAAACTACACCCTGCAAGGACAACGGTGTGCATCCGGCAAGATCATTCCCGCCGATGTATATTTCT
This sequence comes from Dehalococcoidia bacterium, assembly GCA_965238215.1. Lineage (GTDB taxonomy): Bacteria > Chloroflexota > Dehalococcoidia > Lucifugimonadales > JAPULR01. The sequence continues at coordinate 319,624 of OZ250180.1, forward strand.
CTCAATAGGTATAGATCGCCAAGTTGCGGCGGTATTTCTCCGCTCAAATGGTTGTGGCTTAAGCCTAAACTTTCGAGGCCCCAGATATTCCCAATCTCTGGCGGTATAGGACCTGCTAGATCGTTATTGCTGAGTCTTAGAGTTTGTCATCTTGATAGCTTACCGATTTCAGATGGTATCCTACCACTCAAATGGTTTCCTTGTAAGCGTAAATCTCTGAGGCCCCAGATATTCCCAATCTCTGGCGGTATAGGACCTGCTAGATCGTTATTGCTGAGTCTTAGAGTTTGTCATCTTGATAGCTTACCGATTTCAGATGGTATCCTACCACTCAAATGGTTTCCTTGTAAGCGTAAATCTCTGAGGCCCCAGATATTCCCAATCTCTGGCGGTATCGGGCCGTCTAGATTGGTCCTAACAAGATACAGAGTCTCCAAGCTGGACAGATTTCCCAGTTCCGACGGCATTGGACCGCTTAACTCATTCTCACTTATTGTCAATTGCTTCAGATTCAGTAGATTACCCAGTTCCGGCGGTATAGAACCGCTCAGATGATTCGAGTAGAGTGTCAACGCTAGCAAGGACGATAAGTTGCCTAGTTCAGCCGGTATCTGACCCGTCACTTGGCTCCTACGCAGATCAAGAGACTTCAAGCTGGATAGATTGCCCAGTTCAGCCGGTATCGAGCCATTTAGATTGTTTCCAAGCTGGCTCAGAATCTCCAATTTTGATAGATTGCCCAGTTCCTGCGGTATCGGGGCCATTAGATCGTTTCCACCCAGGCTCAGAATCTTCAATTTTGATAGATTGCCCAGTTCCGGCGGTATCGGGGCCATTAGATGGTTTGAAAATAGGCTCAGAATCTCCAATTTTGATAGATTGCCCAGTTCCGGCGGTATCGAGCCGCTTAGTCTGTTTCCTTCTAGATGCAGAGCCTTCAATTTTGATAAATTGCCCAAGTCAGCAGGTAAAGGTCCCTCTAGGTTGTTTGATATCAGACTTAGCCACATCACCCTACCTTGGTCATCAGCCATTACTCCAAACCATTCGTCTAAAGGCCGTTCACTTAACCATTTGTGACTGTTCTTCCAGTTGGGACCGCCTGTGGTCTGGTAGATCTCCGCCAATACGGCGCGGTCGGGATCGGCTGTTGCTGGCGTCGGGTTTAAGGTTTCATCCCCTCCCTCTTACTCGTCTGGTGAAACGGCAGGTGTCTCCGCCGGGTTGAAGGTTGCACCGAATTCCGATTTGGCGGTGGGCAGTTCCCTATCGTGAGCCGCGGTTGGACTCGCCGGGGTATCTGCTCCACAGGCAACAATAGTCCCCACCAATAGGACCATAGACAACAAGACCGGCAACAGGGCGGCGCGTCTTTCCAACCATGTCATCCTTTGTGTCTCCACGTTGCTAGCTCCCCAGCCTCACGCACCAGACTACTTGATAACATGCGCCCCGGTCTTAAAACGTTCCATCGCCGTTATCCACCACGTCTCACGAGGAATCGGCAAAAGTGCAGGAACCACGATTGGTAGGGGCCGGTTTCAAACCGGCCCTCCCTGATTGCCGACGCGCCCGTTAACCGGTCATCTGTAGGGACGGTTCGCGAGCCGCCCTTACCAACCCTACTTGCGATATTCCGCCAGACGCGAAAGCCGCTCCCGTACCTGGGCGAAGGTCTCCGGACGCTTTGGGAAGGCGAACCGAATGTAAGGCTTGCCCATCTCTTTCCGGTGATAGAAGGCCCTACCAGGCACCGGCGTCACGCCTATCTTGCTGGACAGAAACAGGGAAAACTCGTTCTCGTCCTCAAAGCCGCAATCAGGGTAGTGAGTCATCACGTAGTACGCGCCCTTGGGAGTCACGTAGTCGAAACCCATCTCTCCAAGGATGGAAAGCATCGTGTCGCGCCGACCCACGTACCCGGCGGCCAGCTCATCGTAGTAGCTTTGGGGAAACCGGAGGGCTGACGCCGCGGCTTCTTGCAGCGGAGCCGCTGCCCCTACCGTCACGAAGTCGTGGGCGCGCCGGATGCCAGTCGTAATCCCCTCGTCTAGCGCGATGGCCCAGCCTATGCGCCAACCCGTGACACTGTAGGTCTTGGACACGCTGTTTATGGTAATCGTCCGCTCTCCCATGCCGGGAAGGGAAACGATGCTGCAATGGGACTCGCCGTCGTACAGAATATGCTCGTAGGGTTCGTCAGTGATGGCCAGCACATCGTATTCCTGGCAGAGGTCGCTGATGGTCTCCAACTCGGAGCGGGTGAACACCTTTCCCGTGGGGTTGTGGGGAGTGTTTATGACAATCGCCTTGGTTTTCTTGGTGAAGGCCCTTCTAAGCTCGTCGTCGTCGAAGACGAACTCGTCGCCCCTCTGGTAGAGCCGAACGTAGACGGGGACGCCTTGACACAGCAGCGTGTCCGGGCCGTAGTTCTCGTAGAAGGGTTCGAAGACTATCACCTCGTCTCCGGGATCAACCACGGCCAGCATGGTGGACAACATTGCCTCGGTGCCGCCGCAGGCAATCGTAATGTGACGGTCAGCGTCGACAGATACGCCGTTGTACCAGCCGAACTTCTCGGCCAGCGCCTGCCTTAATGAAGGCGCGCCCCAGGTGATGGCGTACTGATTAAACCCTTCGTCCAGGGCCGTCTTCGCCGCTTCTATTAGCTCTCGCGGAGGGTCGAAGTCCGGGAAGCCCTGGGCCAGGTTGATGCCGTCGTGCATGTTGTTGACCCGGGTCATCTCCCGAATGACAGACTCTGTGAATAGACTCACCCTCTTGGAAAACCGATTCTTGGCGAACAAGCTGGATATCTCTCCTAAGGTTTCACGTAGTGATTTCGCACGTCAGGGTATCACGTAGAGGGCGGGTTAGCCACTTTGCTGGACGTATCCAGAAGGTCAACGGCAGCCCGTATAGTCTGAGCCGTGGTGCGGCTATCATCTACCGTCTCCGCCCGTTCATCGGCGTAGGGTGTTTGGCTGAGTAGCCTATAGATTGACGCCGCTCCCTGGTGGAAGAAGGGCGGCAGCCCCTGCTGTTCATAGGTGGCGGCTATCTCCTCCATCTCGCCGATCCAACGCCCGGCCCGGGCTGGCAATCGGGCGATACCCCCCTGCATCTGACTGAAGGCATGGGACTGGCTGGACGCAAGCTCCCCAGCCAACTCCTCGGAAAGCCCCAAAGATTCTGCGAGTGAAAGCACTGCCACCTGGAGGGCCGATGTGCCCTTGGTTAGACCGGCGTAACACATCTTGATCCCCGACGCACGGCCAATCTCGTCCCCCAACTGCTTCACAATGATGCCCATGCCGTCCAACTCCGACATCACCGTCGCGTGTGCGCCGGAAACGTAGAAGCGGGGTTGGTAGTCACCCCGAGGCGGACCGCCGATGATTGACCCATCGATGAAGCATCCACCACCCCCGGCGATTATCTCCTCCAACTGCAGTGTCGTTTGAGGTGAAATAGCGTTGCAGTCGGCGTAGTAAACCTTGGCGCCAGTACTTCTGATTGCCTGTTCCACCTCCTGCGAAAGGGCTATGGCCTGGGACGGGACCATTATCGAAAGAACGAGATCCGCCCGCTCCACCAGCGTCTCCAGATCCGCCACATCCCCGATACCGGCAGCCTCGGCCAAATCGCGCGTCCGCTCGCTTCTACCCGCCAGGCAGGTAATCACCTCCAGCCCGCCTTGCCTTAAGGCCCTGCCCACAGCATGTCCCATGTCTCCCGGACTCAGAATCGCCACCCGCTCAATCGCCATGCTCACCCTCTCCCTCGTAGTTCAAGATGCGTCCCTCACTCTAACTCTACAATGGTCTGGCCGATAAGTACGCTCTGACCTTTCTGTACCCTCACCGCCTTCACCTTCCCACTCTTAGGGGCCGTCAGCTCCTGCTCCATCTTCATCGCCTCGAGGACGCAAATCCGTCCGCCCGCCGAGACCCGGTCGCCGACTCCCACGTCGATGGAGAGAATCACGCCGGGAAGGGGCGAACGAACCGCGTTGTCGCCTGCTTCGTCCGTCGATTCCAGCTTGATGTCGGCTTCCGCAGTGGCCGCATCCTTGGCCTGCAGCAGGTCCTCCAAAAACACTATCACCGGCTCCTCGTCCACCAGCACACGCACCCGGTCGCCCTCCCACGGACCCACGTCCACGTCGTACCACCGGCCTTCCACCTTCACACGCAGCCGGGGCATTCAGTCTTCCCCCCCTGGGAATTTCGGTGACTCTTTCGACATTCGCAATGCTTCCAATTGGCGCATTATATCACCGCCCATCAGCCCCAACCCGCACCTAGCTCAACACCGAAATGAAGACCCCGGCCACCACCGCCGAGCCGATGACTCCCGCCACGTTGGGCCCCATGGCGTGGGGAAGCAAGAAGTTGGCGGGATTGGCTCGCTGGCCCATGTTGTGGGACAGCCGCGCCGCCATAGGAACTGCAGAGACGCCCGCTGAGCCTATGAGGGGATTGACCTTCTCCTTGACGAACAGGTTCATCAGCTTGGCGAAAAGAAGCCCGCTCACGGTGCTCAACGAAAACGCGCCCAATCCAAGCCCCAGAATCTTGATGGTGTCCAGATCAAAGACCCGCTCCGACGATAGCTGAGCGCCGACGGTTATCATTAAGAATATGGTCGCCACGTTCAGGATCTCGTTGGATGCGGAGTTGAACAGCCGCGGCACCACGCCACTCTCCCGGAACAGGTTGCCTATCATAAACATGGCGATGAGGGACGCGGACTCCGGCACCACCAAGATGATGATGACCATGGTAGCGGCGGGGAAAAGCAGCTTCTCCCTGCGAGACACCTCTCGCAAGGGACGCATCACAATTTCCCGCTCCCGCTTCGTGGTTAGGAGCCGCATGAGTGGCGGCTGGATGAACACCACGCTGGCCATGTAGGAATAAGCCGTCACTGCGGTAATTCCCAGAAGTTCCGGCGCCAGCCGCGCCGAGGCGAAGATAGTCGTCGGCCCGTCGGCGCCCCCGATGATGGCTATCGCCCCCGCTTCCTTGATGTCGAAGCCCACCACCAAGGCTATCCAGAAGGCGGCGAATATCCCCATCTGGGCTGCCGCTCCCAGCAGCAGCGTCTTCGGGTTGGCTATTATCGGGCCGAAGTCCGTCAGCGCACCCAGACCCAGAAAGATGAGCGGCGGCAGGATGTTCCACTTGAACAGCGCAAACTCGAAGATCACGCCTAGAATGCCCGATTCCTGCTGCTCCGCGCCGGGGCTGTAGTGGGTCAGGCCGGTGAGGGGTAGATTGGCAAGAATTATGCCAATGCCTATGGGCAGGAGTACATAGGGTTCCGTCTTCCTTGCTATGGCAACAATGGCGAAGGCGGCCCCGACCGTTAACAGGAGCACATTCTGCCAGCCCAAGTTGGCGAGGCCGCTAGCGTTTACAAAATCTCTAAGCTCTTCCAAGGACGGCGACCTAACCTAGTTTGAATCCCCGGCTTCATCGGGGAGATGTCCCCTACTCATGGCAACAGTGACCGCTATAGTGGCAGCCAGTGCTTTGTTGCGCTCCGCTGCCGTTTCTCCCTCCGAGGGCAGGCCAGAACCGGAGCCGAATCTAAGGTTCGCCACTCTGGGCAGAAAAGCAGTGAACAGGGAAAGCAGCGTCAGCAGGCAAAAGGCGGTGCCTGTTCCTATCAGTGTAATAGTGAGGGCTTCACCGGTGTCGAAGCTGATTTTCGCTCCTCCTCCCCATGGGCTTGTCGCCTAGGGAATTCTACACTCCAAAGGCTTCTAGTGCCACACTTCCTCAATGCCCAAGACCTACCCGGAAAACATTGCCTAGCCGCCTGCAATCGTGTAATTTCTTGGATAGACAAACTCGCTGCCTTTGCTGACAGTCGAGGCGCACCCAACTATAATGATACTTGGTATATTACCAATACCCTTCAGTTGCTCTGCACTACGGCCTAACCGGGAGGATGAACATGGCGGACAAGATTGACTTCAACTGCGACATGGGCGAAAGCTTCGGCATGTACAAGCTTGGCTACGACGAAGAGGTTATCCGATACATTACCTCGGCCAACATCGCTTGCGGCTTCCACGCCGGGGACCCCATGTGGATGAGGACCACCGTCGAGATGGCGGAGAAGCACGGCGTAGGCGTTGGTGCGCAGCCCAGCTTCCCCGACCTCATGGGTTTCGGCCGTCGCAACATGAGCGTCAGCCCTGAGGAAGCCCGCAACGACGTCACCTACCAGATAGGCGCCCTACAGGCCTTTGCCAAGGGCAGAAAGCTCCAGCACGTGAAGCCCCACGGCGCCATGTACAACATGGCCGTCGCGGACCTCACCCTTGCCCAGGCCATCTGCCAGGCCGTCATCGACGTAGACCCCGAAATGATAGTCGTCGCCCTGGCCGGCACCCAGTGGGTGGACCTGGCCGCAGACATGGGGCTGCGCGTAGCCAGGGAAGCCTTCGCCGACCGGGCCTTCACCGCTCAGGGGACCCTCGTTCCTCGCTCCCAACCCGGCTCCGTCATCCATGACGTGGACGCCGTCGTGGAGCGCAGCGTACGGATGGTCACAGAAGGAAAGGTCACCGCCATCACCGGCGAGGAAGTTGAGCTTCAGGCCGATAGCCTCTGCCTCCACGGGGACACCCCCGGGGCCGTGGAGATGGCCCGCGCCGTGCGGGAAGGACTTGAGACCGCCGGAGTTAAAATCGTTCCCATGAGCAGCCTGGTCTAGCCCATGTACGCCGAACCCCGATTTCTCCCCGCCGGAGACCGCGCCCTTGCCATTGAGTTGGGGGACGACATCACCCCCGAAACCAATGGCGCCGTCCGTGACCTGCTGGTCGCAATAGAGGAGAACCCCACCGACGGCGTCTTCGACATAGTGCCCTCCTACCGCTCCATATTGGTCCACTACGACCCGCTGGTAGTGGAACTCCCCCGTCTCAAGGAAGAATTGACCGCCCTGTTAGACTCAGTGTCGGCGGGGAAGCACGCCACACCCCGCTGTGTGCAGATTCCCGTCCTCTACGGCGGTGAGGGTGGTCCCGACCTGGAGCACGTGGCCCAGCACAACGGACTCAGCATTGACGAAGTGGTTGCCATCCACTCCGGCCTCCAATACCTGGTCTACATGCTGGGGTTCTCCCCGGGCTTTCCCTACCTGGGCGGCATGGATGAGCGCATCGAGACGCCCAGGCTGGACACCCCACGGACTATCATTCCCGCCGGATCCGTGGGCATCGCCGAAAAGCAGACCGGCGTGTATCCCACCGCAACCCCGGGCGGCTGGCAGATAATCGGTCAGACTCCCCTCCATTTCTTTGAACCTGACGCGGACCCTCCCAGCCTGCTTGAGCCAGGGGACCTGATCCGCTTCGTACCCATAGACCGTCGGGAATTTGACGCCATCGCGAAGGAAATCGAACAGGGCGCTTACGAAACGAGAACGGAGGCGCCCGAATAGACATGGCTACCTTCGAGGTCGTAGAAGGTGGTTTCTATACCACGGTGCAGGACCTTGGCCGCTACGGGTTCCAGCGATACGGCGTGCCCGTTTCCGGGGCCATGGACATCTACGCCCTACGATTAGCCAACGTCCTTTTGGGGAACGACGAGGGGAGCGCCGCCCTGGAGTTGACCCTCATCGGTCCAAAGCTCAAGTTTCTGGAAGATACGACCGTGGCCCTCGCCGGCGCGAACCTGGCGCCCCGGCTCAACGGCCGGCCCGCTCCCATGTGGCACGCCTTCCGCGTACAACGGGGTAGCCTCCTCACCTTCGACGGGCCCCTGGTTGGCAAGCAGGCCTATCTCGCCGTCCCCGGCGGCATAGACGCGCCGGTCCTCATGGGCAGCCGCTCCACCTACGTCCGCGGCGGCCTTGGCGGACACGAGGGCCGCACCCTGAAGCCCGGCGACAGAATCTCCGCCATCCGGCGAGGCGATAAGCATCGTCCCAACCCAGCTACCATTCCCGACTATCTCGTCCCCCACCGACTGAACGAGCACCGACTACGGGTGGTCATGGGCCCCCAGGCCGACGCCTTCACCGCCGAGGGCATCGCCACCTTCTTCAGCTCCAACTTTACCGTCAGCCAGCAATCGGACCGGGTGGGCTACCGCCTTCAGGGCCCGCCCATCGCCCATAGCAGGGGCGCGGACATCGTTTCCGACGGTATTCCTTTCGGGGCGGTTCAGATTACCGGCGACGGCCAGCCCGTCATTCTCATGGCCGACCGGGGAACCACCGGCGGTTACACCAAGATTGCAACAGTCATCTCCGTCGACCTGGCTGAGGTGGCCCACACCCTCCCCGGCAACACCGTCACCTTCCATGCCGTCTCCGTAGAGGAGGCCCACCGTCTGCTGAGGGAGCAGGAGGAGGCCATGGAGCGGTTCAAGGGCTACGTGGAACGTTCCTCGCAGATTCACGGCGCGGGCCTCCGCGTTCTGGTGGACAACAATCCCTATGAGGTCCAAGACCAGGACGGCGAAACCGCAACCCAGCTGGAGCCGCTGCAGGGCGACGTTCAAACCTCCAGGAGAACCATCACCGCTACCATCAACGACAACTCCTACACTTTCGACGTGGAGTTGCAGGACGACGGCGACGCGCTTCTCACCCAGCTTCCCCAGGACGATTACCCACACCTGGACCCGCCCCAGAGCATCACCACAACCGTCAACGAAAACTCCTACACCTTCGAGCTCTGACCCCGCCACTTCGCCAACCGCCCTACCTAGCCATGTCATTTCCGGGCGGGTCCTACGTCGATCCCCACCCCACCTGACATCTCCCAATTGCCTCAACGTCCCCTTCCCTGCTACCATCCTTCCCATGAAGAACCCTCTCGCTCGCCTCTACAACTCTTCGCCCAACCTCGCTGCCATCCATGAGTGGTTCCCACTGGAGCAAAAAAACGAATCCAACATTTGATTCAATCAATCTCAGGCGTAAAACCCGTCAAGTACAACCATATTCGTTAATTAGATCGAATCCTTCTCAGGCACAAACATCCTGCAAACGAATATCCGAATCCCGGCAACGAATACATGACACCTTAAATGCATCCGCGCACCCTTCATTTGACCCCCTACACGGCCTGAAGTACACTACCTGCACAACACAACCCCTGCAGAACCGCAGGCCCGTTAAGGAGGGCGCCCATGTCCCAATTTGGAGAAGGCAAGTTCACCTACCGTTTGGCGGAAGGATGGGGAAGCCTCCCGGAAGGCCACGAGTTCGGCCAGGTCGCAGGTGTAGCGTCGGATTCCCAAGGCCGTGTGCACCTCTTCAATCGAAGCTCGCATCCGGTGCAAGTCTTCGACATGGAAGGCAACTTCCTGCGCTCGTGGGGCGGGGGCGCCTTCGCCAACCCCCACGGCATCACCATCGCCCCCGACGACAGCTACTGGCTGGCGGATAGGGACGCCCACGTGGTGCAGCATTATTCCGCCGAAGGCGTACTTCTACTGACCATCGGCAATCCCAACCAGCCTTCCGACACCGGATACGACGAAGGGGATCGGGTGGTCAAGCAGGCCGCCGGACCCTTCAACCTGCCCACAAAAGTAGCCCTTGGGCCCGACGGCGAAGTTTTTGTGGCCGACGGCTACGGCAACTGCCGCGTTCATAGATTCTCCCACGAAGGAGAGCACATCCTGTCCTGGGGGGAGCCCGGCGACGGCCCCGGCGAGTTTCATCTGCCCCACAGCCTCTGGATAGACGGCGACGGTCGCGTGCTGGTTTGCGACCGGGAGAACCACCGAATCCAGATTTTCACTCGCCAGGGATTTCACCTAGACACGTGGGGTGGGTTCATGCAACCCACGGACATCTACATTGATCCCGACGGCATCGTCTACGTGTCCGAACTGGGCGACCGGGTCAGCATCCTTGATCTGGAAGGCAATCTTCTGGCCCGCTGGGGCGGGGAACGCAGCAACGAACCCGGCAGCTTCTGGGGCGCCCACGGCATCTGGGTTTGCGCCCGCGGCGATATCTACGTCAGCGAGGTGCTGGAAGGCCAGCGGGTACAGAAGTTTACCCGCACGGCATAACGACAGACTTCATGGTTTTGATGGAGGCATAGCAGTTGGCGGAAAAGGCAACTTCAGCCGAGAACCTTCGCGTCAGGGTTAACCCCAACAACCTGCGCACCACAGTGCAGCGCATTTTCCAGCACGTCGGCGTACCCGCCGAAGACGCGGCCACAGGCGCGGACGTACTGGTGAAGGCCGACCTCATGGGCGTCGAGAGCCACGGCGTTTCCAACATGCTGGAACGATACGTAGAGCGGTACCAGAACGGCATAATGAACCCCAATCCAGACTGGCGCATCGTCCGGGAGACCCCGGGCACCGCCACCATCGACTCCGACCGGGCCCTGGGAGTCATCATCACACCCATCGCAATGAAGCTGGCCATCGAAAAGGCCAGAAACGTCGGTATCGGCATGGTCACCGTGGGCAATTCACGTCACCTGGGCATGGCCGTCTACCACGCTATGCTGGCCCTGGAGCACGACATGATCGGCGTTTGCATGTCCAGCGTTCGCCCAACGGTGCTTCCATCACTGGGCAGCACCGTTCGCCTGGGCACCAACCCCATCGCCGTGGCCGCCCCCGCGGGAAGCCATCCGCCCTTCGTCTTCGACGCCGCCACCAGCGTCGTACCCGACAACAAGGTCGACATCGTTCGTCGTCTGGGAGGCAATCTCTTCCCGGGATTGATTGGCGACGAAAACGGCACCCCCATTATGGAGTCTGTGCCGGCGCCCCCCAGGGACGGCTACCAGCTGCTTCCCCTGGGCAGCATCCCCCAGACAGGCGGCCACAAAGGTTACGGCCTCGCTTGCGTGGTGGACATTCTCTGCGGCGGACTCTCCGGGACCGGCTATGGCGCAACGCGTCCCGCTGAAGAAGTCGCCCACACCGTCGCCGCCTACAACATCGAGGCGTTCATCGAGGTCGATACTTTCAAGGCACAGATAGACACGTGGCTCCAGACCCTGAAGGACACCCCACCCGCACCGGGGAACGAACGCGTCTTGGTCGCCGGACAGATGGAATGGGAGGCGGAGCAGGACCGCAGCGCCAACGGCATCCCGCTGCACACGGAGGTCATCCGGTGGTTCCGGGACACCTGCGCCCAGATGGAGATTCCCTTCAACCTGGAATAGGAACTTGAACCCTGCCCCCTTTGTTGACGTGTCGCACTCACCATATCTCATAGTGAAACTTCACAAGGGAATAAAAAATTGAACTCTCCCCACTGGGACGTGGCCGTTATAGGCGGGGGGATAATTGGCCTTTCGTCCGCCCTTCACCTCGTGAAGATCTTCCCCAAGACGCGGGTAGTCCTCTTGGAGAAGGAGTCCCGGCTCGCCCTCCACCAGACAGGGCACAACAGCGGCGTCATCCACTCCGGCGTCTACTACAAGCAGGGTTCGCGGAAGGCCCAATTCTGCGTGGAAGGAGTCAAGCGGCTCAAGAAATACTGCCTGCAGAAGGGCATCGAGTACGACCAGTGCGGCAAGGTAATAGTGGCCACCGAACCCTCCGAACTACCCGGTTTGGAGGAGATCTACCGGCGCGGACAGGATAATGGCGTCCCCGACCTGCGCATCATCGACGCCGAAGAACTGGCGGAAATCGAACCCCACACCCGAGGCATCAAGGCCCTCCACGTACCGGGAACCGCCGTGGTGGACTTCAACCGGGTGTCACAAGCCTACGCTGACGACATTCAGCAGCACGGCGGCGAGATTCTCACCGGCCATAAGCTTCTGCGCGTCCGCAGGGAGGATGGCGGTGACCTGACCCTGGAGACCAACCAAGGAGACATCCGGTGCCGCTATCTCATCAACTGCGCCGGCCTATACGCCGACTCCGTGGCGCGCTCCCTTGGCGGGTCCAGCGACGTTCGGATAATTCCCTTCCGCGGCGAATACTACGTGCTGACGCCGGAAAGCCGAAAGCTCGTCCGGGGGCTCGTCTATCCCGTACCGGACCCCCGATTCCCCTTCCTGGGCGTCCACTACACCAAGCGCATAAACGGCGAGGTGGAGGCGGGGCCCAACGCCGTTCTCGCCTGGGCTCGAGAGGGTTACCGCAAGACCAATATCAACCTCCCGGAGACCCTGCGGCACCTGACCTATGTGGGTTTCTGGCGAATGGCGCTCCGCACCTGGCGGGTGGGACTGTCAGAGATGCACCGATCAGCCATGAAGGGGGTCTTCGTGAAAGACCTTCAGAAGCTGATTCCCGAGGTGCGCTCCGAAGACCTCACCCCGGGCGGCGCCGGCGTTCGTGCGCAGGCGGTCAGCCGGCAGGGAGCGCTTCTCGACGACTTCAGCATCCAGGAAACCCAGGGGGCCATTCACGTTCTCAACGCGCCTTCCCCGGGCGCCACGTCCTCCCTATCCATCGGCCGACACGTGGCCCTAATGGCAGGACGGTCCTTCGACCTTGAGGGCTAGCGCCCGCTAGTCCTTTCGGAACAGCGGCGCAACCTCTTCAGCGAACAACTTCATGGAGTTCTGAACCTTGTCCCGCGCCATGTGGCTGGGACTCATGCCCAGCAGCACGTTACGCGCCCCCACGTCTCGAAGCTCCGCAATCTTCTCCGCCACGTGCCTGGGCGTGCCCGCCACCAGATAGTGCTCAGGCATCGATGATATAGATGGCGGCGTTGGGATGGGGTCCACGTATGTTGTGGGGTTCAGCCTCTGCCGCGCCTCGCTGATATGCGCCCGTTCCGCCTGGAAGGCCGGCACCGCCTCCTCCAACGCCTGCTCGTTGCTCTCCGCCACGTAGACGCTGCGCCTTACCCAGGTCTCCTCCATACACCTCTGCACGTGCGGCTCATCGTACCCGGCTTCCAGCATCGTCTCCTGGTACAGCTTCAACCGGGAGGCCGTATCCTCGACACTGTCTACGCCGGTGAGCACCGGGCGACCCCGTCTCGCCATCGCCAGCGTCGAATCCATGCTGATGCACGCCCTGATTAGTGGCGGGTGGGGCTGCTGATAGGGCTTGGGTCGCATGATGGGCACCTGCACCCGCCAGTATTTCCCCTGGTAGTCCAGGTTATCTGCCGTCCAAGACTTCAACAGTAAGTCTTCCGCCTCGTCCAACCGACGTCTGCCCTCCTCGATTGTCGTCCCGAAGCCCATATACTCGTAGGCGTTATACGCGGAACCCCGCCCCGTCCCCACAATCAACCGCCCGTGGCTGAGATTGTCCAACAGCGCCGTTTGTGCCGCCAGCTTCACCGGATGATGAAAGGCCATCTGCACCACGGCGAACCCGATCTTTATGTGGCGAGTGCGGGCGGCTACGGCAGCCCCGAAGACCACCGGGTCGGCGTACACCGTATCGCCGCCGAAATAGTGCTCAGTCAGCCATATAACGTCGTAACCCAGCGCGTCGGCCAGTTCCGCCTCCTTCAACGTGCTGTCGATTATCCGGCTGTCTAAGCTTGGATCCGGGCTTATCTGAAGAACAAAGGGGCCAAAGCGCATATCACGTCCCATTCCCAAGAGTGCTTGCACACGCCCGCGGTAAGGCCTTTAGAGCAGGCGTGTAGTCGTGGCCATTATACCAGCTTAAGCTAAGACGCGACGGCAGTTATGAGTCCTCCCGTATCCGAAGCATAAGCTTGTCCCCGTTCTCCCACGGCTGGCTCGCCATGGGCCACGAATACGTACCCGCCGTGCTGTTTGCCGTGGCGTCATCGGCGAGGAGGGACAACGACACGTTGCCGTCCGGCCCGATGAAGTCGAATACGTGGTCGCTCAGGGATACGTGGTCGCCAAGGGTCAGCACCACCTGGTTGTTGCTCCACTCCAGACTGGTGAGCTCAGTGGATGTGCTGCCAACCGTGAATGACGTGGGACTGAGCACCCCATTGGAGCCGTCGGCCTTCACCGCCGTCCCCACCGTCACGGGGTCGAAGAAGGCTTCGTGGAGGCTTCCGGGGCGGGCGGTGACTGAAACCTCCCAAGGAAAGTAACCAGGGGTATCCCAAGTCTTGAAGTGTTGACAGGGTATATCTTGGGCGACTCTACCGTGCAAACGCAATTCGTAAGAACCCGCAATGAGTGGACGATTTGCTCGATATGAGTAGTGGATTCCCGTTCCGTCTACATTATCATCGTCTACGTCTGCCACTTCAAACTTGTCTGCTTGCTGCCCTGTAAAATACCAAGTAGCCTGTTGATAGTTGATATCGCCTCCTGGATATAGACGAATACCAAACTCGGAGCCAGCGGCGGCACCGGAAGATAAAGTCCCCTGCTTAGGTTCGGCTGGTATCCAGCCCTCGTAATACCAAGGGCGAATATACTTGGAATTAACGCAACCGATATAAGCCTGTGAGCCGTCTCCAGTGTTGAGGTCTGTCTCGATTACGCTAATCCGACTCCGCAAGTCCGTTAGCGCAATTGCGGCTGGGGGTTGACCATCGACGTCGGTGAGAAATTCTGTGTCGCTGGCTCCTCTTGCGCCCGTTGTCGACGCGCTACTCGCTGGCAGCCAGGCTCGGCTTAGAGTATCTACCGTGTAATTGAAAGAATCTTGTGCCGTCCCGTCGTTGTTAGTAAGCGTATAGACAACAGTTGCTGATGACGCACCAGACGCGCCGGAATCGCCGTCCGTGTGAGTAGCAACCGATCTATAGGGTCCACTCAAAAAAAGGACTGCGGAGCGATTATCCCACTTAGAGTTGTGGCCATTTATCAGAGCGGTTGCGGAGGCCAAAGCCTTGGCTTGGGTCGCATACTCCTTAGGCCTTTCAATCAACCATTGCGGACTGGTATCTGCCACTTCGACTGTAATCTCGTTCGGCCCCGTACCCTTGAGATACTCGCTTACACTGAATCGCAGAACGTGCATTGGACGATATACAGGCGGATCCGTCGGGACTATCTCAACCGCAGCCATAGTCGATATGTGACTGACGAGAACGATTGCGGTTGACGCAACAATCTGCCAGTCAAGAGAAGGCGGTCGAGTAAGTCGGAATTCCGAATGAGCCAATACTCCTGCTACCGGGACACCTGATGTTGGTACAGGCTCTAGCTCGGAACCCGCAACAGCTTCTGGCGTAGGGTCTGTCTTATCTTGGGCACTGCTGCAGGCGACGGCGAGCGTTGCCAATAGCAGGAAGGTAAATGCCAATATAGCCTGTTTGTAAAACATCATCGCTATTCTAGCCTATTTGAGCGTCCTAACCCAATAACACGCTAGCCCGTTCGATGCGACCAGGAACTCTGCCCCATATGCCTACCAGGCAGACTCCGGCGTGAGGGTGCAACCGCAGGCACTCACCTAAACCCCACCTTCCTGTCATCCCTCATATTGACTTGTCTAACCGCTAGTAGCAAAATACCCTACAACACAACAGCAAAGGACGACGTTTATGGCCGACTTGACCAAAGACGAAGTAAAGTCCCTGGGCAAGGCCGCAAGGCTGGACATTCAGGAACCCCACCTCACCGAAGTGACCTACAACATCAACGCTCTCAGGGAGCTTCTCGACGACCTGAACCCCCCAGGGCTGGACGAGGTGGAACCCCTTCCCATCATCCACCCCTACCAGCAGATAGGCCAGTGAACAGCGCAAGCATCCCCTTCCTGACCGCTGCGGCCCTGGGCCGCCTGATACGTCGTCGGGAGGTCTCTCCCGTCGAGGCTGTCGAGGCCTACCTGGAACGAATCTACCTGGTGGACCGCAAGCTCAACAGCTATATCACAGTCAGCCGGGACCACGCACTAGCCGCTGCGAGACAGGCCGAAAGCGAAATCGCCGGCGGCGAATACCGCGGCCCCCTTCACGGCGTGCCCGTAGCAGTCAAAGACCAGTTCAATACCGCAGGCATCCTCACCACCGGCGGCTCCAAGGTCCTGGCGACCAACGTTCCCGACTACGACGCCACGGTTATAGCCAACCTCAAGAATGCGGGCGCCATCTTGATGGGCAAGCTGAACATGAGCGAATTCGCCACAGGGAACAGCGTCTACCACCATTGGGGTACGCCCCACAATCCCTGGGACTTTGCGAGAAACCCCGGCACCTCCAGCAGCGGCTCCGGCGCCGCCACAGCCGCCTTCCTCTGCGCCACCTCTCTGGGAGAGGACACCGGCGGCTCCATTCGCAACCCCGCCAACAACTGCGGCCTCGTCGGCCTTCGCCCCACGTGGGGGCTGGTCAGTCGCTACGGAATGTTGGGCGCCTCCTGGTCAAACGACACCGCCGGCCCGATCTCCCGTACCGCCGAAGATTGCGCCATCACCCTGCAGGCCATCGCCGGCCACGACCCCAGGGACCCCTACAGCGCACAAGGCCCGTCGGCAGACTATCAAGCGGAGCTAGAGAGCGACGTTAAGGGTCTTAGGATAGGCGTAGTGAAGGAGGGACTGTACGCTGACTTCGTGCAGCCCCAGGTCCGCGACACCGTGTCCAGGGCTATCGGTACGCTGGAACGCCTTGGCGCCTCCGTCGACGAAGTTTCCATTCCGCTGCTGCCCTACACCGCCGCCATCAACCGCATCCACATAGAGGTGGAAGCGGCGCCCGGGCATCGGGACTGGCTAGCCTCCAAGCCGCAGGACTACGACCATAACGTCCGCACGGACTTCCTCACCGGGTGCGTAGTGCCGGGCCAGCTCTACTACAAGGCCATGAAGCTCCGGGAACTGGTGAGAAGGCAGGTCTTTGAGGCCCTGGAGAAGGTGGACGTTCTGGCCCTCCCCAACACCTCGGAACCGGCGCCGCTCATAAACAATAAGCCAGGCATATTCAGCCCGGAGGAGGCAAAGGCGCGGATGTCCGGCCGGCGCAGCTTGACCGGTTCCTTCAACCTGGCCAGCATTCCGGCCCTGGCAGTGCATTGCGGATTCGTCTCAGCCGAAGGAAGCCCAAAGCTCCCGACAGCGTTGCAGCTGGCGGGGCGACCCTTCTCCGACGGACTGTTGCTACGAGTGGCCCACCGTTTCCAGGAAGCTACGCCCTGGCACATTCAGAGGCCGCCCATTTAGCGGTTTCTGATGAGGTCGCTCAGCCTCGCCGCTAATCCACGAGCCAGCCGAATGCGGCCAGATTGAGCGCCCCGCAGAGCGGCAACACAAACTCCGACGTAACTTCCGGCCGCCGGTGGGCAAACGCCCTTCTGTTAATCGCCACCATTGCCGCCGTCTCCGGTGTGTTGGCCTTCCTGCTCCAACGAGAGACCACACCCGGCATCGAGGTATCTCTTCCTACGCCCACGCCTCCGCCGCAGTTGAAGGTTTATGTCAGCGGCGCAGTGGCCCAACCCGGCGTGTACTCCTTTCGAGAGGGGGACAGGCTACAGGAGGCAGTGCATTCCGCCGGGGGACTCCTGCCGGACGCCGACGCCTCCGCGGTGAACATGGCGGCCCTTCTGGAAGACGAGCAGCACTATCATCTGCCCCTCGCAGGAGAATCCAAGGACGACGCAAAGGGCGCAACCGCCACTCCCGCAAGTACGAACCCGACCCTGTCCGCAAGGAATACATCGCCCACCCCCGACGTAGCGCCCCCCACCCCTGACAACCCGGTAAACCTCAACGCCGCCTCCCAAGCGCGACTGCAGATGCTGCCCGGCATCGGAGAGGTGAGGGCTGAAGCCATCATCCAGTTCCGGGAAACCTACGGCCCCTTCGGCGAAACTTCAGAGGTCACCAGCGTTCCGGGCATAGGCCCGGCCACTTTTGAGAACATTCGGCATCTGATAACCGTCGATACTTCTATTCCGTGAGGCTCCTGCACCTCACGGCGGCGTGGGTGGGCGGCCTCCTCCTGGGGTCTCTGCTGCACCCTCCCCTGTGGACTATCCTCGTCCTACTTTTGGCGCTACTGGGCATTGGCCTGCTCGTAATCGTAGTAGGCCGACGCTCCTCCGGAAGTTGGGGCAATCTGCAAGGAGGAAGGCGCCTTGGCCTTTTTGTCGTAACCCTGCTGGCCGCCCTCTTCCTTCTGGGACTGCTTCGCTCAGACGCATCAGAGTCTCCACCTGCATTCCTACCCGACGAAGCGCAGTCGTCAGTACGCCTTGACGGAACCATCGCAGGCCCGCCGGAGAGCCGTGGAAGCGCCCTCCGGTTTGTCCTCCAAGCCCGCTCTATAGACAGGGGAGACGGATGGCAGGACCTAAACGCTGACGTGCTGGTGACGGCCAGACCCACCCCGGAGCTTGTGTCCCTCCGGCGGGAACCCCACCTCCGCTACGGAGACCGTCTCATTCTCGAGGGTTCGCTGGCCATGCCGCCCGTCCTTGAAACTTTCGACTACCGGGACTACCTCGCTCGCCAGGGCATCCATCTGGTGATGGACTTCCCCGCAGTAGAGCTTCAAGAGGAAGGAGTCGCATCTTCCTTCCTTGCCACTGTTTACGACATCAGGGACGCTATGGATAGAAGCCTGGAGCGCGCGCTGCCGGAACCCCAAGCTGCCGTTGCACAAACGCTCCTTCTCGGAAAGCGCGACAATCTTCCCGCAGAGCTCCGTGAAGATTTCCGCAGCACAGGCACGTCCCATCTGTTGGCCATCTCCGGCCTGCACGTGGGAGTAGTGCTGGTTCTGACAATGGCCGGCTCCGCCTTTCTGCTGGGACGGAGAGGGTCCTACTACCTTCTCGTTCCTCTCTTTGCCCTATGGGCCTACGCCGTCCTCAGCGGGCTCTCACCCTCCGTTGTTCGAGCCGCAATCATGGGATCTCTCTATCTGACGGCCGTTGGCGTCGGACGACCCCGTAACGTCTTCCCCGCCTTGGCGCTTGCCGCCGGTGTGATGGCGGGACTGGACCCGACAATTCTGCAAGACCTTTCCTTCCAACTCAGCTTTGCGGCCGTGGCCGGCATCGCTCTTCTGGCCCCGCCTCTGACAGGCTGGCTTCAGGAGAAACTGTGGCTATCCCACGAACGCCAGGGATTCGCGCGTTCCATAGCCCGGGGCGCCCTTCTCAGCGCCGTCGTATCCGTGGCGGCGACCCTGGCAACGCTGCCCCTGGTGGCCTTCCACTTCCACCAGCTGCCCACGCTAGGCATACCCGCCACCGTTCTGGCCCTGCCCGCCCTTCCGCCCATCCTGATGACCTCCGGCTTGACAGTCGCTGCCGATACTTTGCATCCGGCCCTGGGCAATCTGGTCGGTTGGGCGGCTTATGCGTCCATATCCTACCTTACTGCCCTCATCCAAGGGTTCGCCGCCCTGCCCGGCGGACTCATCGAGATGCCCCGATTCAGCGGCCTGCTGGTTTGGCTCTATTACGCCCCTCTTACCCTGGCAGCCCTGACCCCTTTGCCTACCCTAAATGCAGTACGAAGGAAGTTTTTGGCCTTCCTTCGCCCATTCGCATTCCGGTTTAGCGCAGTCAATCTAAGACTCCTCGTACCCGCCGTCGCCCTATCCCTATTAGCCGCCGTGGCTTGGGCCCAGGCCCTTTCCGCCCCCGACGGACGTCTCCACGTCATCTTTCTTGACGTAGACCAGGGGGATAGCATCCTCATCGTCACCCCTTCCGGCCAGCGCGTCCTAGTCGATGGCGGCCCCGACCCCGTCGGCGCAATACAAGCGTTGAACGCCCATCTCCCTTTTTGGGACCGCCACCTTAACCTGGTGGTTTCCACCCACACGGACGAAGACCATCTGGCGGGGCTGGTGGGCGTAGTCCAGCGCCACGCCGTAGACGCAGTAGCGGAGGGAATACCCGGAACTTCCTCCCTCTATCTCCGTTGGCGGCAGGCCCTGGAGGAGAAATCTCTGGAGCCGATCTCCGTTCACAGGGGCGCATACATAGATCTCGGCGACGGTCTAACCCTGCAGGTTCTTAACCCTCCACTCGATTCAGGCCAGCCTACGGACCGCGATACGAACAACCAGAGCGTGGTTCTACACCTGGAATTCGGCGAAGTCAGCTTTCTCCTGACGGGAGACATCGAGGATGAGGTCGAATTGGAACTGCTGCGGGAGGAACTTCCCCTAGCAAGCTCGGTCCTCAAGGTTTCGCACCACGGGAGTCGTAATTCCTCAGGCCCGTTCTTTCTGCGGGCAGTGAATCCAGCAGTGGCCGTAGTCCAATCGGGAGAAGACAACCGCCACGGCCATCCACACCAGGAGGTCATCGACCGGCTTGAAAAGCTCGTCGGTCAGGACGGCTTGTACATGACAGCGCTTCACGGAACTGTTGAGATCACCACCGACGGACGCTCCTTGTGGGTCAAGACCGCCCAGTAGCTAATGAACAGCGATGTGGAGATACAAATGAGCCTGGGATATCCTCTTACGCTGACGCCTTACGACGGTGCAGCGCGTACAGGCCCAGGACCGCCACCGGAATCAAGACAATCACTGCGGCCAGAATAATCACTATCAACGCGGGGTCCAGGCCAATTAGCGAGTCCAACCGGTGCATAATCCACTCCAGCAGGTCCGGATCTCCCGCCTCTCCGTGATGGGCGGCTACGGAAAGAAACGACAGCATCATCCCGCCCCGTGATTTATGTCAATCCGCTTCTCCACGTCAGGCCCCCTGGCGTGCCGGCTCCCCCGGCGTGGTCGTTTGCTGGTAGCGGGCCGAATACTTCTTCTCCCGAATGGAAAAGCTCACCAGGCTGGCGCACACAAGCAGCACCGCGGCAATTATCAAAGGCACATCGTAAGAACCCGTCACGTCTCGCAGTATGCCCGCAAGCTGGATGCTGATGGCTCCGCCAATCTGGTGCGCCGTGAACACGAT
This sequence comes from Dehalococcoidia bacterium, assembly GCA_965238215.1. Lineage (GTDB taxonomy): Bacteria > Chloroflexota > Dehalococcoidia > Lucifugimonadales > JAPULR01. The sequence goes on from OZ250180.1 coordinate 340,379, forward strand.
GCCGCCCAGAATCCCGATGTTACGCAGTCCGTAAACGTCCGCCGTCAGCGACGTCGTCAATGGCACCGTTGCAATCCACGAGAAGCCCGCCACCAGCGAGAAGCTCCACAAGCCCAATAGGCCCGGGACTAGCAGCAACATCACGTATGCTCCCCCTCGCAGCAGGTACACAAGCGCAAGCAGATTCTTTCTCCCGAACCGGTCGCCAAGCACGCCCGCCATCATCACCCCAACCACGTTTAGCCCGCTCATCACGCCAAAGGCCGAGGCCGCCATGGACTGGGAATACCCCTTCTCAATAGCAAAGGGCACGAAGTGGGCGGAAATCAGCGCCGTAGTAAATCCGCAGACAAAGTAGGCCCCGCTCAACTGCCACATGGGGAAGGTGCCGAAGCACGTGACCCACCGCTCCGACTCCAAGGGCGCCCGCCTAACCACCCTAATCACCTTGCCGTCCGCCGACGTTTGTTGGGCATCGCCGTCCGGCATCAACCCCAAGTCCTGAGGCTGCTCCCGCATGACGAAATAGGCCAACGGTACCGCCAGTGTCAGCACCATTACGCCCAACACCGCCCAGGTGGTCCGCCAGCCTGCCAGCTCTATCAGGTACGACGAAAGTGGTACCAGAATCAGGCCGCCCATGGGCGCTCCCGCCGCAACTATTGCCACCGCCATCGCCCGCTTCCGCTCGAACCACTTAGAGATTATCGACACGGTGGTATTTATCGATCCTCCGCTCATTGCAATCGCCATCACCACGCCAAAGACGATTATCAGGAACACGATGTGGTTGGTGGCCGCCAGCATCAAGTTCGATATGCCGATTATCACCAGGCTGACCAGAATCAGCTTACGCCCGCCAATCCTATCGTAGAGCCGGCCGATGAAAGGCTGGCTCAAACCATTAAGCAGGAATCCGATGGACGCCGCCAGCGAAATAGTGCTCCGGTCCCAGGAAAATTCCTCGCTCATCGGAATGACGAACACGCCGAAGCCGTTCCGTCCACCCACAGTCAGGAAGGAGATGAAGAAGGACGCCCCAACGATTATCCAGCCGTAATACAACCCATTCCTGACCCCGCCGCCATTCATGGCGAACCCATCCCTACCACTTCCGCCTTAGGTGCAATGACAAACGTCCCGCGTCTAGACAACGACAATCGGTGTCATGGCTTGACCACCATCAGATAGAGGATAGCCACGGACAGGGCTAGGGTGACACCGCTCCAGAAGTACCAACGCTTCAACAGCGCGTTGGTTTCCGCGCTAAGTGGTCCATCGGCAGTCGCGGCCTGCTCACCAAGCCGCGCCAGCTTGACCATGTACCGATGTACAAACGCTCCCCACAGAACTATCGCCAGCACAAACAGCGCAAGGGCAATCTCTATCCACCGGTGTTCGTGGAATCCACCCCAGCCTCCCCACCTATCCGCCGACATCATCAGCCCGTTCAGAAGGGCGAGCGCAGCGGCGGGTGCAACGAGAAGCAGGCCCGCCTGACGTGTCGCCCTGAAGGCAAAACCCATGACTGCCGCCGTCCCGTTGCAGTGAGCCAACGCCATCCACAAGGTAGACGATACAAGACCGCCCACGAACAGAATCGCAGCCAAAATGTGCAGGGTCAGGTGCCACTGGAAGCCGAATACCGGCAATGATGCTACCACCACAACGGCCAGCAGCAACAAATGGACCTTAAGGGACCGCGACATTTCTACCCCCTATCGGTCTCCCTAGAATATGTGCGTCGGAGAGTGAATCCGGTTAGCTGGGACTGTCCAAGGCTACGAAGCCCTCACTCACCAATCCCTCGAAGAGCTTCAACACATGCCGGGACTCCAGATCGAAGTCAAACTCCGAGCCAATGGCTTCGGCAATCTCGTTCACCGAGCGCTTGCCATCGACGAAGTTCCAGATCTCGTCTCCAATGATTCGCAGGGAGTCATAGCGCATCTTGGGGTCCCTGGCTTCCATCTCCTGCCACATAGTGTACAGGTCCCAATAGCCCGTTCCAGCCAGACCGGGGGCGTCCCGCTTGACCAATCGGCGGGGAACCACGTTGCCCGAGGCGAACTCTTCCGCCGCGCCTGTGCCGTTAATCAGCCAGCTGCCGACCTCCTCCAGCCTGTCGCCAATTTCCTTCTGGATGGCAGAGCTGGTGGCTTCCAGACCTGCCTTGTCGCCATCATCCGCCAGTGTCATGGCCGAAGCAACTGCCTGCTGGTCACGACTGGCAAAGTTAGCGAGACGCCTCCGCACGCGGCCCTCTTCGGAACCACCCTTGCCGTCCATGGCGATGCGAGAAAGACGGAACTGACTGCGAGTTCCCACAACCCGCATGATGTCTTCTGCCTCTGCAGAACCCGCGCTGGCCAGCAGCAGAGCCGCCAGCGCCGTCGTGTTCCCGCCCCGCTTGAATACTTTGGCGTCCAGGTTGTCCGCCGTCAGGTAGTCGGTGTGGAAGTAGAGGTCCGGCCAGGACATGATCAGCGGCGAAGGAATCCCGAAGGCCGGGTAGTACTTGTTGTCGCTCCAGGGGCAATAGGGATGCTCCAGGAAGTTCACGAAGGGGATGGAATCGACGTTGTGGAACACCCAGCGGGTCTCCTTGGGCGTCTGTTCCATGAGGCTGCCGTAGAAGTCGTTGACGTAGGTAGGCACCGAGTCCGGCGAATGATAGAAGAGCAAGGCCGACTTGCACTTCTGCTGGTCGTGGCCCACGCTGTCCAGAGCTATCACCACGTGTGTGTTTTCTATTTCCGTCGGGTGGTTGTGGAAGTAGTTCTTAGTGCCCTGCCCCTCCACGTTCACCAGGAAGCGAATTGTGCGGCGAGGACGGGGTACTTTACCGCTGGCAATCAGCTTCGACATGGTGCGGCCCATCTCCGCCAGCAGCGCCGGGCCGGAGGCGCAGTTGGCGCCAGGCTTGGTGCCCGACGTGGCATGGCACACGAACTGAATGTACTCGTCCGCCTTGTCCGTGCCGCGAATATCCGCTAGCAGATTCTGGCCCTCTCCCTTGAAGGTCGTGCACTGCACGTCCGCAAAGACCTTTGTGCCCCCGTTAGCCGCCAGAGCCGCCAGCTTCTCGGCAGCGTGATAGTTGACCACAATGGCCCAGGCGCTGTTGTGATTAGACGGCATCCGCAAAAGCATCACAGGGTCGGGCAGGGACTCCCGCGTGCGGAAGGGCGCCGTCTGGTACAGCAAATAGTCGGTCACGATTCCGGCCGCGCCTGCATCCATGGCCAGATTAGCAGCGTGTCCCCAGCCGCTAGCCCGCTCCGTGCTTCGAATCAGCACTACCTTGCCGCGAACGTCCTGCTTCTGATAGTCCTCCGGCCTTTCGCCGGTACCCACGTCTATCAGTTCCAAAGTAACGCCCCCCGTGGGCGTGGGAGGCGTCCACCAGGGCAAGCATGAGGGCGCCGTCTCATAGGAAACCAGGAGCTCGCCCTGGGCGGAACCTATCCGAAGCTCGCAGCTAATGGGGTCCCATGCCAAAGGCATCGACTGGGTGACGTACTTCGTTTCGCCGTCCAAGGGGTAGCGCTCCACCCAGACCTTGTCCATACCGTTGGCGCGAAAGAGGTCCGCCACAAAGTCCGTGGCCCGGTGGTATCCCTGAGCCCCCGGCGACCGGTAAAAGTCGGTCATGTGCGTGGCCGACTCAAGGGCCCGCTCTCCTGAAAGCTCCTCGTTAATCATCCTGATGAGGTTTTGCCGGTTCATCTTTAACTCCCTTCTGCGTATGACTTCAACATGTGAATGTGGGAAAGCGAGCATTCTACAAGCCCGCCCATTTTGTCTGTGCCGTCGAGTACCAGGTATTCGTTGGCCCCCGCGTTTCCACCGCCCACGCCCACGCCCCGAACCATGGGGATGCCTAGCTCCGTCGGAAAGAGGGACCACGGGCCGCCGCCGCCACTGAAGGGCGCGATGCTTAGCGGCACCTCCATATTGTCGAAAGCCCGTACGACGGACTTCACCAGTTCCGAATTGGGGTCGGCGCTGGAGGGATCGTAGGCCCCCATGGCGCGGAACTCCACGTCTTCGTAGCCCGCCGCGTCCAGGTGCTCCCGAATTAGCCTCACCGCCGTCTGCGCCCGGTAGCCGCGGGGAACCCGGATATCAAAGCGGGCCGAGGCCTCGTGGGGCAGGCTGAAGGGCAGTGTGCCGGGGCCGGTGAATCCGCCCCGTATGCCGTTGATGTTTAAGCTGGGGCCGTAATAGAAGTTCAAAATAGTCTCTTCGTCGCTCAAGTCTCCGGCGGGCACCGGTGCGCCCGCCACGCCGGGAAGCGACTGATTCCACGGCCTGCCCGTTAGGACGGCCTGGCGCTCCGCCTCCGAAGGTGGTCGCACCTCGTCGTAGAACCCCTTCACTGCAATAGTATTGCCGTCGGGCTCCGTCAGAGTGGAGAGGGCGTGGACCAGCCGCCAAACGGGGCTGTCCACCACTGACTTAGTCATGCCGTGCAAGGGTGCGCCCTGGGGACCGCGGCCCCATCGTTCGCCGCTGGCGATAAGTTCTGCATAGATCATTCCCTTGTAGCCCAGCGTCATTCCCACGGTGCCGTTGGCTCCCTGGGATGCGCCCGGGCTGAGGCTAGCGTCCGCCTTTTCCAACCGGTTGCGGTACTTGGCGAACATGTCCCGGTAGTAGGGGCTACCCAGAATCTCGTCACCCTCGAGGAGCATCATCACGTTGACCGGCAGCGTTCCTTCCACCGCGATCAGGGCCTCCAGCGTGTTGAGCCAAGCCCCGTATTGCCCTTTATAGGAAAGGGCGCCGCGGCCCACGAGCACTCGTCCGGCGGATCCCGCCGTCGTTATGGTCCCGCCGAAGGGTGGATGCTCCCACTTTTCGTTGGGAAGCACGGGCCTGGTGTCGAAGTTAGCGTAGACGACTATGGTCTTAGGCGCACCCGCGTCGTATGACGCCCAAACACCGGGAAGTCCGCCTGTCTGGATAACCTCCGCCTCCTGGCAGCCTACTTCCAGATGCTGCTCTACCAATAGGTCGGCGCACTCCACCACACCCAAGTCTTCCGTAGATACGCTGGGCTGCCGAATCAGCCGCTGAATGCGCTCTATATGCCGAGGCTTGTTCTCCTCCAGGTACCTCTTTAGCTTCTCAAGCCCTGCGCCAATGGGCATACGCTTCCCCCTTCGTCTCTACAAATTTTTGGGGCCTACCGACCCCGCTAGACCTTGGCAGTATATATTGACCGCGTGCCTTTGTGAAGGGGCGAACGAATCGAATGGCCGCAAAGGCTTGAAGCGGACTCCATCCGAATTCAAACGCGCCAACAATCCAACGAACGTCAACCAGCCGCCTTCCGCGCCGCCAAAACGGTGTTCACCAACAGCATGGCGATGGTCATGGGGCCCACGCCTCCCGGCACTGGCGTGATTGCTGACGCTTTTTCCGACACGGCGGCAAAGTCCACGTCCCCCACCAGCCTGTACCCCCGTCGACGAGTAGAGTCCTCCACCCGGTTGATTCCCACGTCCACCACCACCGCGCCGGGCTTTACCATATCTGCCGTTATGGCCCCCGGCCTCCCCACTGCCGCTACCAGAATGTCTCCCTCACGGGTCACTTTCCCCAGGTCCGAGGTTCCCGTGTGGCACGTCGTTACTGTTGCGTTGGCCCCGGCCCGCTTCTGCACAAGCAGCATCGCCAAGGGCTTGCCCACAATGTTGCTGCGTCCGCAAATCACCACGTGCTTGCCCTCCGGGCTCAACCCATTGCGAACCAGGAGCTGCTGAATCCCGCCCGGTGTGGCTGGAAGAAAGTCTGAAACGCCCTGACTCAACAGGCCCACGTTTAGGGGATGAATACAGTCCACGTCCTTGTTTGGCGACAGCGCCCGAATCGCCGCCCCCTCGTCCAGATGGGCGGGCAGGGGTAGCTGCACCAGAATGCCATGATACCGCTCATCCACGTTCAGCCTCTCGATAACCGTCAGAAGCTCTTCCTGAGAAACGTCGGGGGCAAGATGAACGGTCTTGGAGCGAATTCCCACCTTTTCGCAGGCCCTCGCCTTGTTCCTGACGTAGATTGCCGACGCCGGATCGTCACCTGCCAGGACCACCGCCAACCCTGGAACAACTTTGCAAGATCGGCGCAGGTCTTCCACCCGGGCGGCCACCTCTTTGTGCATCTCCAATGACGTGGCCCGTCCGTCAAGAATCTTTGCCATGCCGCCTCCTTCCATCCCCGAGTAGCCGTTCGACACCCTTCGATGCCGAGCCTATAATACAGCTTCAGGCCACAGTTGTGCCGCCGGAGTCGTCGCCATGCTCGTAACCGGTATAGACATTATAGAGATTCACCGCATTCGGGACGTTGTCGCCCGCTGGGGAGACCGCTTTCTCCGCCGCATCTATACGCCGGAGGAGCTGGCATTCTGCAACGGCAAGAACAATCGACTGGCCGCCCGCTTTGCAGCCAAAGAAGCTGCGTCCAAGGCCCTGGGTCTGGGCATTCGGGGCATTGCATGGAAAGAGATAGAAGTGGTGCGCCAACGTGGCCATCCGCCTTCCCTGAGACTTCACGGACGGGCCGCAAAGCGAGCCGAATTTCTCGGAATCGCCCAGCTGACCATATCCATATCCCACTCACGGGACTACGCCGTGGCCTCCGTGGTCGGCTGGCGCGAGCCTGCTTCTTGAAAATAGTCACCCCAACGGAGATGGCCCGACTGGAGCGTGACGCCGCCGCCTTCGGCCTCTCCACCGACGACCTGATGGAGCAGGCCGGACTCGCCATTGCCCAAGAGATTCGTAAGGTCCTGGGAGTCATAGCCGGGCGGCGAATACTGATGCTGGTGGGGCCAGGGAACAACGGCGGCGACGGTTTGGTGGCGGCGCGCCATCTAGCCCGATGGGGCGCTTCCGTCCTTCTCCATCTCGTCGCCATTCGACCTGACGACGACCCGAATCTGCGTCTCGCCCTGTTGGAAGGGGCCCAACTGCTCACCGCCAACAGCAACAACGGCCTAAGCGCCCTGGAACGCACCTTGCGTTCCACTCACGTTGTCGTCGACGCGGTGCTCGGCACCGGCAGGTCACGCCCCCTTTCAGGCACTCTAGCGGACGTAATGGCGCGAGTGTCAAAGAACGCCGACCTGCCCAGGGACAAGCGACCCCTCTACGTTGCCGTCGACGTCCCCACAGGCGTCGACGCCGCCACCGGGAACGCCGACCCCCTAACTCCTCGGGCCGATGTCACACTTGCCTTGGGATTTCCCAAGTTTGGACACTTCATCTTCCCCGCCGCTGAGTATACGGGCGTCCTCAAAACGTTGGACATTGGCATCCCGCCGGAACTCTCCAAGGACATATCCCTGGAGATGATACCCCCCTCGTGGGTTAAGGAGCAGCTGCCACAACGCCCCAAGGACGGGCATAAGGGGACCTACGGCCATGCCCTCATTGTCGGAGGTTCCGTAAACTACCCCGGCGCCGCATGCCTCGCCGCGGGCGCCGCCCTTCGCTCCGGTGTCGGATTGGTGACCCTCGCCGTGCCTCAGAGCATCTACGGCATGGCGGCATCTAAACTCACCGAAGCCATTCAACTGCCCTTGTCGGACAACGGATCGGGGTGCCTCGACCCACAAGCCCTCCCAGACATCAGGCAGGCCTCATCCAGCTATTCCTCGATGGCCGTCGGCTGCGGCATGGGGCGTTCCAAGCTGGCGAAAGAGTTCCTTGAAGGACTACTGCTCTCCGAGCATGCACCGCCTCAGCCACTGGTGATAGACGCCGACGCGCTGAACATACTCGCGAAATCCCCGGGCTGGTGGCGGCGAATTCCCGCGCCCTCCATCCTCACTCCCCATCCCGGCGAAATGTCTCGACTCACCGGCCTATCTACAGAGGAAATTCAATCCCGTCGCGTGGAAACAGCCCACGAGTACGCCAGCAAGTGGGGGCACGTCGTCGTTCTCAAGGGCGCGTTCACCGCTATAGCTCAGCCGGAAGGCCCGTGCCGCATCGCCCCCTTCGCCAACCCCCTACTGTCCGTCGGGGGAACCGGCGACGTGCTGGCGGGAATCATTGGCGGCCTGCTGGCCCAAGGCATGACTCCTGCAGATGCCGCTGCTTGCGGTGTCTACCTCCACGGGGCCGCCGCAGACAGCCTGCGCGCCACCCACGGCGACAGGGGGGCCACCGCCGGCGACATCATCAACGCCCTACCCGGAACTACCCGCGCCATCCTTCAGCCTTCACACTGTGCTATATTAAGTGGACGGAAATTCTAAATGTATCGCTTGTCAGCACAGAGCTTAGACCAGAATCTGCTCGAGGGTTGAGTTGGACGAAGTAATTAACACAATCTGGCTTGGCATGTTGGACTCGGAGCGGTTGAGCCGCTATTACCGCAAGCTCTCCGACCGAATGAGGCGGAATTATTTCGTACTCTCCGCGTTTATTCTGCTATCATCCACGGCTGCGATCGCATCGCTAATAAGCGAGCTGTACGACTGGGTAGCAGCCATCTTTCTGCTGGTCGTGGCTGTAGCGGTCATTTGGCATCATCTAGGCGAATATTCCAAAAGGGCAGCTTTGGCAAACGTTGTAGCAATTCAATGTGATGTTCTTACCTCCGAGTGGAAGCATCTTTGGCTGGAACGAGAATCTCGCCCAGATGCCCTGGCCCAAGCCTCCGCCCTAGAACGTAGGATGACCGAGGCAACGAATCTATACGATGGGCCTCAAGACGATGCTTTGAATGTCAAGTGTGCGGAGGAAGCCTATGCGGCGGTCCAAGTCGAATTCTCCCGATAGGACCACAACGATAACGGATGCCGCATCTCCCCGCCGTCCCACGTCACCACCGCCTCCACTACCTCCACCGCCCAAGCCCGCCAAGAAGTAATCATCCCTCCGCCCGGTACGCCTCGTCCAGCAGGTCTACGACATGGCACACCCGCACGTCGGCCCCCGCCTGACGGCAGCCTGCTTCCAGCTGCAGAGCGCATCCGGGATTGGCCGTTGCCACCACCTCGGCCCCCGTAGCCAGCACCGTAGACATCTTCGAATCCAGCAACCGCCCTGACATGGCCCGCTGCGTTATGGTATAAATCCCCGCTGCGCCGCAGCAGCGGCTTGCATCCTCCATCTCGACAAATTCCAACCCGGGAATCGCCTCCAACAACCGACGGGGGGCATCGGATATTCCCTGGGCGTGCGCCAGGTGACACGGGTCCTGATAGGTCACCCGCAAGTCCACGCGGCCCCGTGGGCGTTCCAGGGACAGCGACGCCAGAAACTCCGTGATGTCCACCGTCATCTCCCCCAAACGCTTCGCCTTCTCGGAATAGTTGGCGTCGTCCTTCAGCAGATGTCCGTACTCCTTCATGGCGGAGCCGCAGCCCGCCGACGCCACGACGACCTGTTCGACTCCCGCCGCTAGAAAGGCGTCGACGTTTCGGCGGGCCATTCTGCGTGCGCCTGCACCTTCGCCGCTGTGCAAATTCAGCGCCCCGCAGCACCCCTGGTTGGGCGGCGCCACAACCTCGCAGCCGTTGCGCTGGAGCACCCGCACCGCCGCCTCCATGGTTGGACCTTGCACCAGCGGCATCACGCAGCCCGCAAGCAGCCCAACCCGCATTCGCTTGGTTCTCGTTGCAGAATAGACGTGAGAGCTTGCGCTGAAGAATCGGCGGGGGATCGTGGGCATCTGTCCTTCGAGCTTATCAAGCGAACTCGGCAGCACCTTCAAGACCCTGCTACGTCTCACCAGGCTTTGAAGTCCTAGCCTCTGATACCAGCGCAGAATGCGGACCAACAAGCGCATCACCCACAGACGAGGCAGTAGACCCCGAAGCAGTACAGACGAGACCAGCCGGTGCCGCCAGGATGCTTTACCCTGTTCCGAAATTTCCTCCCGGACGCCTTCTATGAGCCTCCCATAGGGCACGCCGGAAGGACACGCCGCCTCGCAGGCGCGGCACCCCAAGCAGAGGTCCCAATGGCTCACCACCCGCTTACTCGCCCCTATACGGCCCTCCTGTACGCCCTTCATCAGGGCTATGCGTCCCCGGGGCGACTCCGTTTCCAACCCCGTCTCCAGGTACGTGGGGCAGACGTTCAGACATAGACCACAGTGAACGCACCGATATAGGTCCTCGTCCATTATCCGACTCAGCGGATTCAATGTAGGTAGCTTGCTGGTAGACACCGCTACAGCCCTCCTACGAATCGACCCGGATTCAGTATGCCGTGAGGGTCCAACGATAGCTTAAGACGACGCATGATTTCCAGTCCCGGTGGCGGCGGCCCCCAGACGTCCAGACCATGTTTCAACTCCCGGGGGCAACGCTCCACCACCCATGTCCCCTTGGACAGTCGCATCTCTCCGGTCACCCATTTCAGCCTATCCTTCAGGTCGTCAGGCCGGGCCTCTCCCCAACTCAGGCTTCTCACCAGCCCTGTCCCCACGTCGGCGGTTAGACCGTGGCCCACGCCCGAATTCTCCGCTTGCTCCAACCTGCCAAGGAGTTTCCCGACTTCCGATGGAAGAATCGAACACCTTATTGCCAACTGGATTTCTTCATCCACCCATGGCATATCAACAAGGCGCTGCCACGACAAATCTTCCTGCCGGGCGTCCAACTCGTTAACATCCTCGGCGCCGCTGGCCTTCACGGATGCCTCGGCCCTAGAGGCTCTGCCCCTCACGACCCTTTCCCGTCCCAGGAAACGCGCCAATAACAGATAACCGGGGTTTGCCAGTCCTAAACGCTCCACGGCGGCTGCGTTCAGCAAGGTCAACGCATCCGGCCCACCGTAGCCTTCCAAAAGTCCCCACGCCCCGGCCATGGCATCCTCCAGGCTTGTAAACTTCGCCGACAAGGTCTTCGACGCGTCGGGCCTCGGCGCAACCTTGAAGGATGCCTCCACGATGACGCCCAGAGTGCCCATAGAAGCGGAGTATAACTTATTCATGTCGTAGCCCGTCACGTTCTTAACCACCCGTCCGCCTCCCTTGGTGACGCGGCCGTCTGCGTTTACGACCTTCACGCCAATTAGCCAGTCCCGGGGCAGTCCGTAGGACAAGCTCATCGGCCCGAAGGATGCAGCAGCCAGCATCCCCCCGATAGTCGCCGTTGAAGGTCGGGGCGTTTCCAGTGGTAGGAACTGTCCCTCTGCGGCCAGAATCTCCTCCAGCCTGGCGAAAGGCATCCCCGCCTCCACCGTCACCGTCAGGTCCGCGGGTTGATATTCTATCAGCCGGTCAAGACCGCGGGTATCCAGCGCAAGATCGTAACGACGGGGAGGATTACCCAGGGAACGCTGCGTCATTCCGCCCAAAGGGATAGTCGCGAGCCCCTCCTCGTTGGCCAAAGCAACAACCTCAGACAGGGCCTCCGCAGAAGGCGGACCCACCGCGGCAGTTGGGGTCAAGCCGTCTACTCCATAGGAGGCGAGATCTGCTTCGGGCGCCAGCCACCGGGGATTCACCCTGTCTACTATCAACGCGGCCACCTCGGAAGCCATGGCGGCTATACGTGGGCTCCGGGCCCTGCGGCCAGAACTGCGCCCCGCTGCATGGAGTGATTGTACTCCGGCCCGCCCGGAAAGACCTTGCCGGGATTGAACCGACCCTGCGGCGCAAATGCCCTACCCACCCGCATCATTACCTCCATGTCCGCATCGGTAAACACCAGGGGCATGTAAGCCTTCTTCTCCAACCCTATTCCGTGCTCGCCGCTTAACGTCCCACCCATCTCAACACACACCTCCAGAATACGCCCGCCAACCTCCATCACCCGCTCTACTTCCCCTGGTTTGCGTTCGTCAAAAAGAATGCAGGGATGCAAATTGCCGTCGCCAGCGTGAAAGACGTTGGCGATGGGAATGCCGTAGTGGGAGCTTATCTCCGATACCCGCTCCAACGACTCCGTTAGCCGCGTCCTGGGAACCACGCCGTCCACCAGGTAGTAGTTAGGAGCCAACGCCCCTAGCGCACCGAGGGCGTTCTTCCGAGCCGACCAGAGTCGCTCCCGTTCTTTGGCCGATTCCGCCCATCGGACCTCTGATGCCCCCGACTCGGTCAGGATGGCCTCCACCTGCATACCCTGGTCCTCCACCTCCTCATGCTCCCCCTCCAACTCCACCAGCAGCACGGCGCCCGCTCCCGAAGGCAGGCCCACCGCCGTCACCCTCTGCACCGCCTCTATGGTCAACGCGTCCATAATCTCCATTGCCGCCGGCACCATCCCCTGTCCAATAACCGACGAAACGGCCAAACACGCGCCGCCTATGTCGGAAAACACGGCCAGGTAGGTCTTCACGGCAGGGGGCGTCGGCAGCAGACGGACGACAATCCTGGTTGCCAGTCCAAACATGCCCTCCGAGCCAATGAACACGCCCCGCAGGTCGTAGCCCACCGGATTCCGCATTTTGCCGCCCAGCCACGTCACCGAGCCGTCCTCCAGCGCCACTTCCATGCCGAGCACGTGGTTGCTGGTGACGCCGTAGGCCAGGCAGTGAGGCCCGCCGGCATTCTCCGCCACGTTGCCGCCCAAGCTGCAGGCCTTCTGGCTGGAAGGGTCCGGAGCGTACCGGAGACCCCGCTTGCGCGCCGCCTGGTCGAGATGAAGATTGATGACCCCCGGCTCCACCACCGCCAAACGGTTACGTTCATCTATCTCAAGAATTCGATTCATCCTAGTCAACGCCACCTGCAGACCGTCCTGAAGCACAATGGCGCCACCGCTCAAGCCCGTGCCTGAGCCGCGGCCCACCACGGGAACGCCCGCCGCGTCCGCGACGGCCAGCACGCGAGAAACCTCATCCGTGGAGGCGGGATGTACCACTGCCCGCGGAATCGCCTTGTCCACGGAGCCGTCGTATTCGTACACCAGGAGGTCATCCGGATGGTGGATGACGTACTCCCGGCCCACAATGGATTCCAGCTTCCTGATGAATCGCCCTCTTTCGGACACTCCGCCCTCCTGATTCACGTTTTCCCATACTATTGCAGGGGTCAAGACTTTGCAACGTGAATTATGGAGCCGTGCTTGGTATCATACCTTCGCCTTTCCCAACAATTACGGGATGCCGTCCAATAGTGACAGGGCAACCAAGACCCAAGGAGCATCAATGACCTTCAGCCAACGGGCAGAGCAGAAAGCCCAAGACCTTCGCACCGCTATCCTCCAACACCCCTTCGTAACCGGCATAGGCGACGGCTCTTTGGACGTGGAAAAGTTCAAGTTCTACGTTCGCCAGGACTATCTCTATCTCATCGACTACAGCCGTGTGCTCGCCCTGGCGTCGGCCCGCGCCGAGACGCTGGAGTCCATGAGCTGGTTTGCCCGTCTTCTCCACGAGACCCTCAACACGGAGATGGAGCTCCACCGGGACTACTGCCGCCAGTTCGGCATCTCCCGGCAGGAATTGGAGGAGACCCTTCCGTCACCCACCACCAAGGCCTATACCCAGTTCCTCCTCTCCGTGGCCCACGGGCGCTCCTACCCGGAGCTGGTGGCGGCCCTGCTGCCGTGCCAGTGGGGTTACTGGGAGATTGGCCGCCACCTGAACGCCCAGGGCGCGCCCCAACACGCCCCATTGTACGCCCAGTGGATAGAGATGTACGCATCGGAGGAGTTCCACAGCCTGGCCCTCTGGGTCCGAAACCTGGCCGACGAGCTGGCCGCCCGCCACGGACCGGAGGCTTCACAGCGCATGGAAGAAGTCTACGTCGCCAGCACCCGCTACGAGTATCTCTTCTGGGAGGCCCCTTTCCAGAACGAGACCTGGCCCGGCTAAGCTAGAACATACATAATCCCCACCATCAACAGACCCGAAGGAGAAAAATCGTGCCCACATTCCACCACTCCTACCTGCATAAGGTCTGCCGCTCCATCTTCGTCGCCATGGGCGCAACGTCCGAGGAGGCGGAGGTGGTTTCAACCCACGTCGTGCGGGCCAACCTGGTGGGTCACGATTCTCACGGGGTCATCCAGGTGCCTGTCTACGCCCAACGCATCCGCGTCGGCCACATCGTGCCCGGCGCACCCTTCGAGGTGCTGGACGAGACGCCAACAACAGCAAGAATCAACGGTAACTGGGGCTTCGGATACGTTGTCACTGAACGGGCGATGGAGATGGCCGTTGCGAAGGCCAAGACCCACGGCGTAGCGGCTATGACCGTTTACCAGCAGAGCCACATCGGGCGGCTGGGCGACTATCCATGCATGGCCGCCGACGCTGGCATGATTGGCCTTATTACCGCAGATTCAGGCCAGGGCCCGAAGGCAGTGGCCCCCTTCGGCGGCAGCGACCGTCGGCTAGGCACCAACCCGCTGTCCATTGCCATACCCAGCAACCTGAAAGGCCCCGTCATGCTGGACATGGCCACAAGCGCCGTGGCTGCCGGCAAGATAAGCCTGGCCCTCAACCGCCATCAGCAGATCCCTAACTCGTGGGTGGTGGACCGGCACGGCCAGCCCACGACGGACCCTCAGGACTACGAGGACGGGGGCGCCATTCTGCCCCTAGGCGCCGACCAGGGACACAAGGGATACGGCCTCTCCTTCATCGTAGAAGTGCTTTCCGGCCTTCTCACCGGACTCGGTTTCGGCATAGACCCCCATGGGCGTCACAACGATGGTTGCTTCATCGCCGTCTTCAACGTTTCCGCCTTTCGTCCCCTGGAGGAGTTCAAGGCCAGCGTGGACGACTTCGCCCGGTACGTGAAAGCCTCGCCTCCCGCCGAGGGCTTCCAGGAAGTCCTCTACCCAGGGGAACCGGAGTGGCGAACGGAGAATCAGCGTCGTGTCGAAGGGGTATTCGTGGAAGACGCCACCTGGCGCGACATCTGGGGCCTCGTGAAAGACCTGGGCATCGAGAAGGAAGTGGGCGCCCCCTAGCTTCCCATCCAAACAAAACCCCACCGCCCCTGAAATACGTTCCAAGTCACTCGAGGAATCTTGTCGGCCTAAACTCGACACTCCCCTTCCCCCGATGCTTCAGAAATCCGTTCCCTATTTCTGTTGGCCTTCACCAATGGTCTTTTGGCCGGCAAGGTCACTTATTGCGGCTACAAGAACTGCGAGAGCGGCAGGCAGGTAGAATATACCGATAGAGAATATAGCCAGAAGACAGAATCCCAGCAGCAAGACTACTGGCGTCCAGAGTATCGCCTTTCGGATGAGCTGCCTCTTGTGCGCGAAGAGAATAGCCAACAAGGCGCTCCCAGTCAGGAGAATAGGCACTAACAGCAGGAGTAAAACGTAGAGTCCGTTCACTTCTACCAACGTGGCCGAGGTGCGCGTGGCCTCTGCCACAGCTTCACCATCAAGTTCCGCTGTTACGGACTGGCCACTGTAAGCGGGCCAGAAGATTAGGAAGAGGCCCGCTGCCCAAGCAAGAACGTGGGCGGCCAATGCAGATGCTGTAGACACTCTAATGGCTCTCAACTATCGGTCCTTCCCTAACTTATGCGGTCATTTCGCACAGGTCATCCAACGACGAAAGTCGTCCCTAAATCGCTCCGTTTGTTCAATGGCCCCGATGGGCTTAGATACTCAGGCTAGACTCTAGATTATTGCCCGTCAACGCCTGGCCCTTGGTATAACAGTGCAAATGGAGTACCATTCGCCCCAACCACAATAATCTCGCAACCTGGAGGAGAATTGGCGATGACTACCGTAGGCTCAGGCAAGTATACCTACCAGCTTGTGGAAGACTGGGCCAAGTTCCCCGACGGCATGAGCTTCGGCTGGCCCGCATCCGTGGCCACAGACTCTCAAGACCGGGTGTACGTCTTCCAGCGGGACAAGCAGCCGCCGGTACTGGTCTTCGACCGAAACGGCAAGTACCTGACCGGCTGGGGCATAGACTCCATGGCCGGCCCTCACCACATATACATCGCAGACGACGTCGCCTACCTCGTGGACAGGGAGGACTGCGTAGTCCTCCGCTACACCCTGGACGGCAAGCCCCTCCAGGTTATAGGCGAACGAGGCCAGCCTTCCGACACGGGCATCGGCCCCGACTTCGACAACGAGAATGACTTGCCGCCTCACGCCGCCGGGCCCTTCAACTACCCCACCAAGATGGTCCCCTCTCCCAGCGGCGACATCTACGTCTCGGACGGCTATCAGAACAGCCGCGTGCACCGCTTCTCCGCCGACGGCCAGTTAAAGCAGTCCTGGGGCCAGCCGGGAAAGTCCGGCCCCTACGACCTGCACCTGCCCCACAGCGTCCTGGTCACCGACAACGGCCGAGTCTACATCTGCGACCGGGAGAATCACCGCATCCAGGTCTACGACGCCGAGGGTTCCCACCTGGCGTCCTGGGACAATGTGCGCCGGCCCATGGACATCGCCGTCGACAATAACGGGGTATTCTACGTGGCCGAGGTGTACGTGGAACAGGACCGCCTTGGCCGCTTAGATCTGCTGCCGGAGGGGGAGCACCGGGTGAGCGTACTGGACGAAAACGGCGCCCTTCTATGCCGATGGGACGCGGCGTTGGCCCACGGCATCTGGGTGGACGGTCACGGCGATGTATATTTGGCCCTGCCCAACACCCTTTCCGTCCACAAGTACGTCAAGCAGGCGTAAGCGCCGTCCCTACCTGGGGAACGCGTCCTGTAGCCCTGCGTCCACCGGCAGCATCGTCCCCGTCGTCTTAGACGATCGCGGGCCAGCGAGGAACAAGACCGCCTCCGCCACGTCCTCAGCCGTCACGCTCCGCTTCAACAGATTGCGCTGCCGGTAGAACTCCTCCAGCCCGTCTATGCTGATGCCGTGGGCACGGGCGCGCATCTCCTTCACCTCCGCCGACCACAAGTTGGAACCCTGGAACACTGCATCGGGGTTGACCACGTTGACCCGAATGCCATATTCGCCGTTTTCAATGGCCAGCACCCGTGCCATCTGTACCTCCGCCGCCTTCGACGCGCTGTAAGCCCCAAAGTCCTTCCCAGGGGAAGGCACGTTCTTCGTCCCCACGAACACCATGCTGCCACCCATCCCTTGTTGCCGCATGAGAGAAACGGTCTCTCGCGCCACCAGGAAGTGGCCCGTTGAGTTGATGTCCATGGCCTTCTGCCAGTCTTCGAGGCTCAACTCGTGGATAGCCCCTACCGGTGCGATGCCGGCGTTCGACACCAGCACGTCCAGCCCGCCGTAGGCCAGCCGGAGACCATTGAAAGCTTCGGCGACCTGCTCCGGGTTCGTAACGTCCATGTTGACCGCCATGGCCCTCCCGGCTCCCTGCCTATCAACGATGCCCTGCGCCACCTCGTCAGCCCCGTCCGCGTCTATGTCCGCCACCACGACGTGCGCCCCTTCCACCGCCAGCCGCTCCGCTATGGCTTTGCCGATTCCGTGGGCCCCACCGGTGACCAACGCAACCTGGCTGGAAAGCTCACCGCCGGGGGGGGCCAGCGTCAACTTGTACAGCTCCATGGGCCAATACTCCACGTCGTAGGCGTCCTTGTCGGAAAGGGAGGCGTAGTGGCCCACCGCCTGGGCCGCCTTCATGACGCTGATGGTGTGATGATAGACGTCTCCGGCGATGAGGGCCGCCTTGGTGTCCTTACCCGTAGACCACATTCCCACGCCGCGGACCAGAATCACCCGCGGGTGGGGGTCCAGCATTGGATGCTGGCCGTCGGTGTTGGCCTGATACCAGCCCTTGTAGTAAGAAACGTATCGATCCACGGCCCGCGGCATGTGCCCCATCAGGTAGTCCGGCCTGATCGGTTCCCCCGGCTCCACCCAGAGAGGCTTGATCTTCGTTTGGAGGGTATGGTCCGGCGTGGCGGGACCCACCTGGCTCAGGGCCGCTCCTTCCGCCGAGTTGACGAACTCCATCACGTCCGGGCTGTCGTCGTATCGCAGGACCATGGACTGAGAGCGGCTGACCAACCCTCTGATGACGGGCCCAAGCCCCGCCGCCAGTCTTCGCCGCTCTTTTTCGCTGATCCGCCCGGCCTCACCTGGCGTGAAAATAGTTCTTCCCTTAGCTCGATCAGCGGCATACTCGGCGGCCCAATCGACCAGGTCCAGGTGCTTCAGGTAGGCCTCTTTAGCCGTATCCCCCCAAGTAAACAGCCCATGATTCACCAGAATCACCCCGTCCACGTCAGGGTTCTCACGCACCCGCTGTCCCACCAGCTTGGATAGGGCGAAGCCGGGCCGCAGGTACTCCACGATGGCCGCTCGCTCCCCGTAGACCTTCTTCAGCAGTTCGTCGTAGTTGCGGATGTTGGTCAGCGAAACGATGGCATCCGCGTGGGAGTGCACCACACTATGGTACGGAAGAAAGGCGTGTAGCAGCGTTTCGATGGAGGGACGAGGCGACTTCGGGTCCAACATGCACTGGGCCAGGTAGGCGACCATTTCGTCGTCCGACATGGCGTCCCGGTCGAAGAGAACCAACACGTCTTCCAGGTCCAGGCTCGGAAAGTGTTTGGGTTCGATGGTCTTCAGGTCGGACCCGGAGCCTTTGACACTCATGGCGTCAACTTCCCGGCCGCGAAAGTCCTTTTGAGTGGTCTTAATGGAGGTATTGCCGCCACCCCAAACAACCAGGGAAGTATCCGCGCCGACAAGCCGGCTCTGGTACACCAGCAGACCCATTTCATCCTTGCCTTCAGCTTCGGAATCCGACCATCTATGGGGCATGGAACACCTCTGAGTTTTGCTTGCCAAGCCCGCCGCCATCACATCACAACAGGCGAGACTCGGACCACGCTCAAGTATAAGAACCTGTTTGGAATTGGGCAACGCCGCACCTCCCGTTGTTCAGCCTGCTGCTTTAGGCAACGAACCAAAGGAGAGGGCCCGGGATTTGCGTCCCGGGCCCTCTATGAATCTCTTGGATTCGAAGATCTTCTACTGATACACGGGTACGGTGAACTCGTGGTAACGGATGGGGCCCATGTGCAGTAGGTTGACCGTGTAATCCGCCACTATTGCCGGGTTGTAGATAGCGGCGTCAAAGACCCACACCAGAGGAATGCTGATGCCGTTATCGAGCCACCATTCGGCAAAATCCTGTGCGAGCTTGTTCCGCTCCTCTATGTCAGTTGTCTGCCGGCAAGCGTACTTGAACTCGGAGATTTCCACATGCTCGCGGTATCCGCCGCCGTCGTCATACCACCAGAACTCTACGGCGGTGCAGATGGGGTCAAGGGACGGGGAGCCGATTATCATCCGGTTGGCCCCCGGCTCGCGGCCCAGCCAGCGGGTGAGCGAACCCTCCCTAAAATCTATGGTGGCGTCCACGCCAATCTCCTGCCAGTATTCCTTCAGCTTGATGGCGATGTCGCAGTTCTCGGTGAAGCTGCTGGTGGGGCTGCAGGCCACGGTGGTCTCAAAGCCGTCCGGGAAGTCGCTCTGGGCCATGTATTCCTTGGCCTTGTCTACGTTGAAGTCGTAGGGCCAGCCGCCAGCCGCGCCGGTCTTGCCTTCGCGGTTGGGGTAGGGCGCCCATTCGTCCTTGAAGTCATCTCGCCAGGGCGGGAAGTAGTCCACCAGCGGGAAGGTGTCTCCCGCGAAGAAGCCCTGGTCGATTTCGTCCCGGTCAATGGCATGGTTCAGCGCAAGCCGGACGTTGACATCCCGGAGCGGGTCGTTGGGATCGTGGCCTGGGTTGGGGCCGCACTGGCGGCCGCCCGGGGGCGGCATGGGCGGCTCACCAAAGCAGGCGTTGTTCTCCCGGAAATAGACCAGCCGCAGATGTGGATGCCGCCCGGGAAGCGTGCTCCTCGATACCACAAGGCCCGCTATTGCGGCCTGAGAGTAGAGGTCCCGCGGCACGTTGCCCACGTGGGATTCCTGTTGTATCAGCTGGGCCAGACGGGTGGCGGCTTCCTTGACGAACCTTCCTTCCAATTCGTGGAAGTAGGGAGTCTGGCGCCAGTGATCTTTCACTCTCTCGTGGACGACGCCAACGTTCGTCTCAAGGGAAATGTAGCTCCACGGTCCGGTGCCTACGGGGTCGTCGATGTACCCGTCCTCGCCGCCAACGGCGTCCCAGTGCTTTTTGCTGAGTATGCCGGTCTCCCACTCTTCGGAGAGCAGGAAGGCGATGTCCAGGTTGATGTGGGGCAAGTTCAACTGGAGCTGGTGGGGCGTAACCGCAACCCACTTATCCGCCGTGTCCAACCTCCCGGCCCAGGTCTCGGGCCTTCGTGTCTTGGTTGTCCCCTTGCCGGTCAGGAGTTCAAAGCCCAACTTCACGTCATCGGCGTCGAACAAGATGTCCATGGGTTCCGCGTTTTTGTAGAATGGAACGTCGTCTCGAAGATTGAATGTCCAGGTCTTGCCGTCCTCGCCCACGCTCCAGTCGGTGGCCATCTCCGGCTGTTCCTCGTTGGTCTGATAATGCCGTCCCACCAGATGGTCGTAGATGGGCATTATCTTTTCCGTGGTCTGGCTGGCCGCGTAAGGAATCGTGAACTGGTCCGCCGGGGGCGGGATAACCACAATCAACCTTGAGGCTACGGGAACCTTCGGCGCCATAACCTCGGTTGGAGCCATTGCCGTCGGCATTGCCGTCGGGGCGGGCGTCATCACGGGGGCGGGTGTGGGTACTGCCGCCTTCACGATGCGCTCGATGTCAGCTTGGGACAACGGCTCCTGCTGACCTGCTGCCGCCGCTGCCAGCGCATCCGCGATGGTAGTAGCAACTTCCTCCTGGCTCACGCCTTCCCCAGCCACTGCTGATACGGCGCTATCCACCATTGCCTTAAGGTCGGCGCTGGACATGCCCTCCGGTGCGCTTTCACTGACCGCACCCTCGATGAGCGAGCGAATTTCGTCTTCAGAGAGGGGCGGCTGCATCTGTGCGAGCTCTTCTCGGATTCCTTGTTGGATTTGCGCGGCCATGGCTGAACCCATGGCGTTAATCGCATCCATGTCCATGGCCGCCGGGGCAGGCGCAGGTGCAGGTGTCGGTGCGGGCGTCTCGTCGTCGCCACCGCAAGCCGCGATGATAACGCTTAACCCTAAGAGACACGCCAACAATAAGGATATTCTCCAATTTAGTAGTCTACGAGGTAAGGTCAAAATAGCCACCTCCTCTAATTTGTTTTTTGGCAAGCCCGTCAGAACCAACGAACCCGCCCTTGGGTGTTGCAATCCGCTACATCGTAAAAGCCGTTCTTGCCTTTGTCAATGCCTTGTACGAGATTCGTGTATATGGGACAGTGGAGAACGAGCCTTGGATGGGTGACATTACTTCTGTATCTCTCTCAGGAGGAGCAATTGTCTCTAAACTTATATCTGCACTTCAACGGGACCTGCAGGGAGGCCTTTGAGTTCTACCGCTCTGTTTTTGGCGGCGATTTTGACCTTATTACTACCTTTGGTGAAGGTCCACCGGACTTCACCCCGCCGGAGGAAGAGCGCGATAACGTCATGCATGTCTCTTACCGCATCGGCGACGTGGTACTTATGGGCAGCGACACCCCACCTACCTTCGGCCCTCCCACCGTCATGGGAAACAACTTCTCCCTGTCATACGCGCCCAACAGCAAGGAAGAAATGGACGAGATGTTCGCCAAGCTATCGGAAGGCGGAACGGTGACCATGCCCCCCGCCGACATGTTCTGGGGGGCGTACTTCGGCTCCTGCACCGACAAGTTTGACGTAAACTGGATGCTGAACTACGAAGGGCAATAACCTCACCTTAACCCGCCTATTCAATCGATGGTTGGCTGCGGTGTTGTGATGGACCACGGCCCAGTTACGTCAGGGCTCATGATGTGCCATGGGTAGAAATTTCCTCACCTTTACGCTAAGGCGTCGTATATAAAGAATGCGACGTTAACAAGCGTAATCGGCGGGGAGATAATGTGCCTGGAAGGCGGGAACGACAGCCAATAGAAGGCGGTTGAAAACCGGACAACCCGCCGCCTCCCATCGTGTTCAAGAGGAACACGATGGGAGGTGTAAAGGATGTACAAGGTGGAGATGTACGCGAGGGTGCGACGGGGTGAGCATGGTGGAGGGGATGAGCGTCCGGGAGGCGGCGCGGGAGTTCGGGCTGCACCGGGACACGGTGAGGAAGATGCTGAAGTATTCGATACCGCCCGGGTATAGGCGGAGCAAGCCTGTCCGACGACCTCAGCTGGAGCCGTATACGGGAGTAATAGACCGTACTGGAAGAGGACAGGGGAACGCCAAAGAAGCAACGGCACACGGCTAAGCGGATCTATGACCGGTTGAGGGCGGAGCACGGGTTTCCGGGCGGCTACACCATAGTGAAGGACTACGTGCGGGAGCGCAGGCGGAGGATGCGGGAGATGTATGTGCCATTGACCCATTCGCCGGGCCATGCCCAGTGTGACTTTGGCCAGGCGAAGGCGGTGATAGGAGGGGTGGGGCGGAAGATCCACTACTTCGTGCTGGACCTTCCGCACAGTGACGAGTGTTTCGTCAAGGCCTACCCGGCAGAGACCACAGAAGCCTTCTGCGACGGCCATGCCTCGGCGTTCTCGTTCTGGGCGTCGTACCGAGGAGCATCCTGTACGACAACACCCGCCTGGCGGTGGCTAAGATCCTGGGAGATGGTCGGCGAAAGCGTACGCGTGTCTTCTCAGAGCTGGTGTCCCACTACCTGTTCGAGGATCGGTTCGGCCGTCCAGGCAAGGGGAACGACAAGGGTAAGGTGAGGGGCTGGTGGGATATGCTCGCTGAAACTTTCTGGTGCCCATACCGTCCTATGGGAGCTTCGATGAGCTGAACGCCCACCTAAGAGAGAAGTGTCTGGAGCGGATGAAGAGACGGCTCAGGGGGCACAGCGAGACCATAGGGGAGAGGATGGCGCGGGACCTGGAAGCTCTGCTGGCGCTACCCGCCGTGCCCTACGATGCCAGCGACAAGCATACGACTCGGGTAAGCTCCCTGTCGTTGGTGAGGTATAGGACCAACGACTACTCGGTACCCGTGGCCTACCGACACAGGGAGGTGGTGATCAGCTGCGTGACGGAGGTCATAGCTAGGCATCCGCGCTCATACGAACGCGACGACTTCGTCTTCAACCCCGTCCACTACCTGCCGCTGCTGGAGCAGAAGACGGGAGCGCTGGACCAGGCGGCTCCCCTGGCCGGGTGGGAGTTGCCTGAGGAGTTCAGCATCCTGCGCCGGCTGCTGGAGTCCCGTATGGGTAAGCGTGGCAAGAGGGAGTACGTGCAGGTGCTCAGGCTGATGGAGAACTTCCGCAAGGATGAGGTGCATCAGGCTGTGAGGAATACCCTGAAGCTGGGAGCCCTAAGCTTCGATGCCGTCAAGCATTTGCTCCTATCCAGGATAGAGGGTCGACCCCGTAGGCTGGACCTTACCCTCTACCCCTACCTGCCCATGATCAGGGTGACGAAGACCCGTGCTTGTGACTACATGGCCCTTCTGACTGGGAGAAAATCGTGAGCGACAGGTCAACCCTGCTGTTGAAGCACCACCTGAAGGAGCTGAAGCTGCCCACCTTCCTCAGAGAGTGCGGCAAGCTGGCGGCCCGGTGTGACGCCGAGGGCGTGGACCACCCCGACTACCTGCTCAGGCTGGCTGAGCTTGAGCTGATACACCGCCACCACCGCATGGTGGAGAGGAGGATCAGGGCGGCTCGCTTCCCCACCGTAAAGAGCCTGGACACCTTCGACTTCCTCACCATCCCTTCGGTGAACAAGCAGCTGGTCATGCAGCTGGCCCGCTGTGAGTACGTGGACCTCAGAGAGAACGTCATCGCCATGGGCAACAGCGGCACCGGCAAGACCCACGTGGCGCTAGGGCTGGGACTGGCCGCCTGTCAGAGGGACCTCTCTGTGGGCTTCACCATAGCCTCAGCCCTGGTCCACGAGCTGATCGAGTCCAGGGACGAGCGTTGCCTGCTCAACCTACAGAAGGAGCTGGCCCGACTCAAGCTGCTCATCATCGACGAACTGGGTTTCGTACCTCTCTCCAAGACCGGCGCTGAACTCCTCTTCGAGGTCATAAGCCAGCGCTACGAGCGAGGGTCCATCCTCATCACCACCAATCTCCCCTTCGACGAGTGGACGGAGGTCTTTGGCTCAGAGCGGCTCACGGGGCCCTGCTGGACAGACTCACCCACCACGTTCACATCCTCCAGATGAACGGTGAGAGTTACAGGCTCAACCAGAGCAGACACACCGCAGCTCAGCCCTCCGCCAACGATTCTTCTGACCCTTAGCCTCATCCCCCTCACACCCGCTACCGGTCCGTACCAAAGTCCATGTCTAGTGACATTTTACCTGACCAATTAGATCTAGGTGGTACACTACTGCGCCGCCGCGCTGGTCCGCTTTGTCGCCGCCCGTGACGGCTATTTACGAACGTAGCTTAATTCACTTTGCTTGTTACGCAAACATATGCCCAATCGGCTCCTTTTGCGCCTCTGGCCTCCAATTAAATCCTTCAACTCCACCGGTGTTTGACATCCTTCTAGGCTCCCTGTAGCATCGCCCACGTTGGAAATGTGGTTAGAAGAGTTTCTAAACAGTTTATTGGTTGTCGACAACGCACTTTTAGATAAAGAGGTTCTTCCATGTATCGGGAACGAATTATCTTGAACACAACCTACGCTTCAGGCGGAGAGACGGCCGAACTCCTAAAGAAAGTTAACGAGATTTCCGTACGCCAGGGTCTGCCCAAGGCATGCATCCTTCAGAACATCTCAGGGCGCCAGCTCACGTACGTCTTTGAAAGGGACTTTGATAGCTTTGACCAGTTCCTAGAGGCCCACAACAATCTGGTTAACTCTGAGGAATTCAGGCAATGGTTCCCCGACTTTCAGGCTGCGATGGACTACGGGTCCCAAGAATACTACACCATTATCGAATGATAACCATGGACTAGGCCTAGCCCATTCGTGTAATACCACATGTACATCGCATGTGGTCAAGGAACTTCACACTCCGCGGCCGACGTTTTGTCTTACCGCCGGAAGTTGTCGCCTCACATGAAGGCTTCGACCGCCAGTGCCGATGCGCGGCGACGTATCCGCCCGCGACGCCAATTGCAGAAGCTGCCAATACCCCAAGTATTCCGAACAGGACATCAAGGTAGTGTCAACCGCCTCATCCTGCGAAGCAGATGAGGGAAGTAAATCCGATAACACTTCAGGTGAGGTCGGAGTGACTCTTGAAATTTCAGGGGGATACGTCGCCGACAAGGTGGTAGACGAGAGTTAGGGCTTAGATAAGTTTGCGACCAGCTCGGGGGGTGTCAGGACTGCGAGTTAGAATTCAAGCGCTCAAGTGACCCCTGGACCAGTTCACGAAGCACATTCATGTTCATGTCTGCTGGGTTGCTAATGTATAGGCACGACGCGCTCTTGCGATGCTTTCCTAGCCTGATCAGCAGGTCGTCGCACCCATCGAATCCGTCCATGATGTAAAGCGACAGACTCCGCTTACTCCGCAAGAAGTCGGTCAAAAATATATTTCCTTCTCTACCGAATTCATGCTTGTAATTGTAACTGCCGCGACATGTGGTACTTCACCCCACATCTCAGGCTCCAATTCGGTAACCTCCTTCATTATCTTCAGAATCGTGACTCCATCCTCACGACGGCGAATGTTCTCAATGGACGTGAGAAGCTCTCCGACCCTGGTGCAGATCCTCGGCGTTTTGTTCTCAGCCATGAGATTATCCCCCCAATATCTTCATCACCTTAGACTTGGTCCCGATGTGATACATCCTATGCCCCAAAGCCAGCGCAAGTAATGGAGGATCGGGATGGAACCGAACATACTTCTGAGAAAGCTGGAAGTTGAGCTGGACCCGGTTAGTTGGACAGCATTAGGGCGAAGTTTAATGAAGCTGAAGTAGCCTGAGGAGAACTAGCCACAATTTAAACCCTATGGGTTTTATGGTGTCCTTGAGGACTACTACCCAGCGGAAAGTTCGCAATTTAGGACTCCGATGATGGATACCGGGCCACCACGGCCCGGGCATGACACCGGTCTTGTAAGGCATCATGCCTTCATTCTGATCTGCCGTCTCGAGTCGATGTGGTCCCAGTAATTCCTTAGGTACGGCGATCAGTAACCTCGTAGGAGTGTAAGGGGCCGAGAGATGATGGAACACCAAGGCGGGTACAACATGTAAATGGCCAGTAGAAGGTGTCGATGTATAGGGAAAATGTCCATAAGGCTACTGCAATGCCATCACACTGCTGTGTACGGGTCCTTGCTTTGGGTGGATATACAGGGGGACTCTTAGCTTCAGCATACTTCTTGGCGGTGTCCCTGTGGATGCCCAGCTCTCTGGCCATGGCGAGAAGGGAGAGGTCCCTACACTTCGTCTTCTGTGCGGCTTTCCACTTGGCAACCTGCAGTGGGGTGGGCTTCCTGCGCGGCGATCCGGTGGATTTATGTACCCTGCCGTTGCCATTACGTCTGGCGCGATAGGCCTCCTAGGCGTCAACATCGACAGTCTCCAGAGATGCAAGCCCCTGTTAGTGGTGATTATCCACGCTGTTGGCGGCCCGCTCCTGGTAGGGACGGTATGGGAGAGGGCCATGGTAAGCGCGGAGGAGGCCGGGGTGAGGCGGTGCCTCCTGAGTAGGGATGGTCACTCCCTATACAGCACGAAGAACTGACCTTCGCTCTGTTCCAGCACCTCCACATGGGTCCCGGCATAGCTGGGGCGATCTCTCCCGGGCAGCAGCTGTAGGGTACGCAACTTATACTTCACGGTGTTGTCCCTGGCCACCTTACGGCGATGCTTGAAGCAGAGGATATGTCCCAGGGACACAGGCGACTCCAGTGGGTGCTAGGCAATTTCGGTTGCTCTGCAGGCAGCCCGAATTTCTCGTTGAAGCGGGTATCAGGAACTCCTGAATCACCAGGTTGGCTTCTCCGATGGTGCTGACTCCATCCAGCCGCAGTTCCGTCACCAGCCGGGCCTGGGCAAACTGGGTCGGCAAGGCCTCCTTGCCGCTCACGTCTCCAGCAAACTTGAACACCCTGTGGCGGTCGCTGTATAGGGCCAACGGTATCCC
Source organism: Dehalococcoidia bacterium (assembly GCA_965238215.1). Lineage (GTDB taxonomy): Bacteria > Chloroflexota > Dehalococcoidia > Lucifugimonadales > JAPULR01. The sequence continues at coordinate 367,378 of OZ250180.1, forward strand.
CCGGCGCCGTACCGGTTCCTCCATGAGGCGGAAGTAGCTGCGAGTGTCCTCCTGACAGCTCATTATCAACCGCCACCGAGTCTCCAGCTTCGTCATCACCAGCAACAAGGCCGAGGAGGAATGCCTCAGTCTTTTCGACGACTCCATTCTCGTCAACAGCGCCCTGAACTGGTTGGCCAACGCCATCTACCCGATAGTTATCGAGGTAACCAGCTATCCCGAAAGGCTTTCTCCCCACAGGATGCTCCTCGGCCCAAGGGAGGTGATTGCCCCCCCGGCCAAAAACTGATTATAGTATTTTTCAGTCATGCCCAGTGTGAATTAATGTCTGTGGCGATGACTGGTCTAATGACCCTGGCGATCGACAACCGGAGGCACGACATGAGCCTACGGCAATTACGCCGAGGTCGCCGTAGGCCTATCGCAGATGCCTGCCGCCAATCTGGACGTAATCGAGATCCTTCGTGCTGCGGTTCAGTCCAGTATGACGATCTTGCTCTTTCCCTGAGAGACTTCTTGCGACAATGCTGTTGGAGACAGCGGCAGGGTTCAAGTTGGCTGCGTAGAGCAGCGGGATTCCCTGCACTATCAAGCGCAGGTGGTACAATCCGGGCGTGGCGCAAGGAGACCCGTGAGGGTAAGGATGGAAGGTGACCCATGGTGAGTGTGATGGCAACGCTGGTGACCCTTGCAGCCATTGGTCTGTTGTTCGCGCTGGACCCTGGCGGGGCTATCGCCGAGAGTGGCTTCCCCGATTACCGGGATATGGATTGGAAGCAGCTGACGGCCTGGGGCTTCCGGACGATTGGCGTGGGCGTCGGGCTGCTGCTCGTGCTGTTGGTGTGGCTCAAGTACCGGTCTTGGCAGGAGGTCGAGTATCCGAGCTCATTGGGGTTGGGAACCCGGCAGCCGAGCGAACTGTCGGCTGCCGCTGTATCGGTGCTGGAAGAACGGGAAGTCAGCAACCGAACGCTGCTGGCGGCGATAGTCGAGATGTGCCAGCGCGGCACGTTGCGATTCGAGTGCGTCGGAACAGGTAGCGGCTACCGATACTGGCTGTCGAAGCAGGGTCCCGCGCAGTTTGACTGGGAGCAGTTGATATGCAACAGATTGCCGTCGCGCCCCACAACGGTTCAAGAGCTGCGTGACAGGATAAGCGAGCGTGCGGATGTCGTCGGCTTCCAGTTGGGGAAGCACCTCCAGGACCGAGGCCTCTTCGATGACAACCCGATGCGGGTAATGAGGGAACATGGAGGTGATGGATTCGAACTGCAAGCATTGGCAGGGGCTTTGATCGGCGTTGGCGGCGGGCTTTGGCTGGCTTTGTGGCTGCCCCAATGGTGGGCGAACTCCCTGGTCGGCGCGACCATCGGCTGCATATATTGGTTGTTTGCGACGCCGATCCACACGGGGATGCTGCCGCCAACTGAGGCGGGGGCGGATGAGATAGGTCAATGGCTTGGTTTGAAAGAATCCCTGCCCGGACCTGACCAGGGGGTCGGCCGGGACGTACCCGACTCCATGTTGACCTATGCAATCGCACTGGATGCGGCTAAGCCCTGGTTGGACGTCTCGGCCCCAGCTCCATCATGGGTGGGCTCCGGTAAGGCAACCTCCTTAAGCGCTTCCGACCTGGACGTAGCCTATCACGGCTTTATGTCCGCACCGGCGTGGGGCCTCGCGGGAAGGTCCGCAGGCGCGGCGGAAGCGGCTGTTGTGCCAGACGAAGAGGCAGAGCAGGAACGACTCCAGGAGTGGATACGTTACACCGAGCGGGCTGAAAGGACGGCGAACAGCAAGGGCGGTAAAGGAACGGTGTATGAGAGACCAGAAACTGAGCGCGTCACACCTGAGACGGAGGCTCGAGGGGAAACAACAGCATATCCCCCGAGTTCGCCGCTGGACTATGGGAAGTACCAGCCTCCGGGGCAGGTGGAGGAGACGAAGGGCGGACGGGGGTGCGGTGGGTGCTTGATGTGGGTGGTGGGACTGCTGGGGATGGGGGCGCTGGTCGTGGCGGTTCTGGTCGGCATCAACCTGGTCTCACCGTCTGTCGTCCCGTGTCCGGCGGACTCTCCGCGTATCCCGCCGCCGGGGCAGCTACTTGTGCTGCTTGACGTGTTCTTGGATGAGTGCGTGAGCGTTGTCGGAAAGGTGGTTTCGCACGACGTCGGCGAGTTGGGGGTGGAGGTGGACCGAGGAGAATACGTGCAGTGGGTGTGGGTCCGTGGCCCAGCGGAGGTCTTCAATCAGTTTTCCGTAGGCGAGCGCGTTCTTGTGGCCGGACGGATCGGGGAAGATGAGGATTGGGGATACGTGGTCCGTTACGGAGTGGACCGTGGTTGGTGGGGCAATCTCCGGGAAAACCTTCCGGGGGACGTTCTCACGCCCTAGAGCCGCACAACCGTCGTAATCCCTCACGGCCTAACGACGCCCTGAGATTCGCTCCTACTCCTGCTTGAGGAGGGCGAGGGCGATGAGATCGGCCATCTGGAGGAAGTGGTCGGAATGGCAGCTTCGGAAGGTGGGGCCTCCTATGATTCTCTCTATGGAGATGTCCCTCGTCCGCTCGCAGTGGTTCCAAGCCTCGTACCTGCTGGGCACGGGGTTGCGGCTCCTGAGCCTGCGGTAGAGCGGAGCCGCCAGAGGCAAGATCTATCGCAAGCTGGGCCATGACTCGGACAACCCCATGTATATCTTCACCGAGCCTCGTGTAGGCTACCGGATGCCGAGGAGCGAGACGTGGGAAGGGGAGACGGAATCGTTGTCACCTCGTGGCTGTGCAAGTTCTCGAGTCGGTATAACTCTCTGCGACACCGACGTGACCGGCCTTGCCTACACAGGGACACAACGTCGATAATAGAGGGTAGCCTGCTCCCGGCTATTGGCAGGGCGGTGGGATCATCCTGGAGAAGTGTACGAGCCTCCAACCCGGTGGGCCTGAGGCTCATGGGGCCTATTCGGGATAGTCCGAGCGATTCCTTATATTAGGACCTCCCAGCCAAAAGTTCGCAATATAGCACCCTTTGGCCCACACTTTCACGCCTAAAGCCGTGCAGGACTCGAACTCCGCCTATACGTAAAAATAATGGCCTCGGCTTCTTTTTCATACACATTAACCCTCTACGATGTCGAGACTGAGTGGCGATAGGCCAGTTTTCTGCCAGACATCGTTGTGGTGTAAGGGGCGGAGAGAAAATTGACCACCTAAGCAGGAACGACACCCTCTATCCTAGCTTCTCTCCGCCCTTGACGGGACCCCCTTGGCGGCGAAACTGTGGTATGGTCTTGGATAGGTGATGCTTATCCCCAAGCTGGCACGAGTCCTTTCGTCCTTATGCGTGGCAATCTTCCTAATCATCGTTACGGCGGCGTGTTCTGGCGCCGCCAATGACTCGCCGGAAGCGACCCCTCTGGTAACCGCCGCATCCGCCACTGCTCTCGCAACTCCTATTTCACCTCGGCCGTCTACCGATCCAGTAGCCACAGCCGTGGCTCTCCCGGCCACAGCGACCCCTGCACCGGAGGAAACGGTGCGGTTGCCTCCCGACGAGGGCGCCCATCTCTCGGGCCTGGAGTGGTGGTACTTCAACGGTCACCTGTCAACGGAGAATGGACAGGAGTTCAGTTATCACTTTGTCACCTTCCAATCTGTGCTGCCCTCCAGCCTGACACTTCGGTTGGCTCAGCTAAGTTGGGCCGACCACGACAATAGGCTGCACCTGACTGAGGAAGAGGCTGCCGTTCCCCTTCTAGAGCCGGTGTCGGGTGAGTTCGACTTGCCCACAGCCGGTTGGAGGATGAGTGGCAACGGCGATCTGTATCATCTCAAGTTCGCGGCTGGGGGCTATACGGTAGAGCTTGAAGCAGTTTCGCAAAAACCCGCCGTGCTTCACCACGGCACCGGGCTGGTAGACTTGGGTGTAGCGGGCAAGACTTACTACTACTCGCGTACTCGCTTGGAGACCGCTGGCACGGTGTCTGTTTCCGGCGTCGCTCACCCTGTAACTGGAATATCCTGGATGGATCACCAGTGGGGTGACTTTACCACTAGGGGCATCGGTTGGAATTGGCTCAGCCTCAATTTGGACGATGGCTCCGACCTCACGGTCTCGGTGGTATGGGAGCGGGCAGGGCACAAGCCTATCAGCACCTACGGCACCTACATCCCGGCCGACTCCGCCCCGGTACATCTGCCCGGCAATGATATCTACCTAGAGTCCACTGAAACTTGGACTAGCTCGGTCACTGCGGCAGTGTACCCCATGAATTGGAAGCTACGAGTCGACTCGCTGGGGCTAGACCTGACGTTGACTGCTTCGATGGAGGAGGCCGAATTCGATCTGAGCGCTTTCATCCCCATGGTCTATTGGGAAGGGTCAGTCGTGGCGAAGGGGACTAGGAATGGAGCGCCTGTAGCGGGCCGAGGTTTTGTGGAAATGGTGGGTTATGCCCCCGAAGCACCCGAGGTTCAAACAACCCCGTCAGTCCAGCCCTGACCGCCCGGCCACCCTCAACTATCTGTGACATCCGCCCATTGCCCCAAATCCTCATCCCCTGCTACCCTTCCCGCGTCGCCTTCACCAAGCCAATGACCATCCATCGCCAATTGCCAATGCATCTACGCACATAAAGCACTAATCATTTCCGTAAGAATTAAAAAAACAAATACGAATCCCCAAACAGCAAAATTCACGCCTGAAATGCCCCCAAAACACCCAATATCCGATTTTAGAATCGAATCGGTCCCACGCCTGAAACCCCTATTCGAATGCCCTTTCGTCTCCCAAGTACGAATCCCCCACTCCTCTTTGTTCGTGCTCATGAGGATTCCGCATTCTAGGGCAACCTCGGCGGCGTTCAACCAATACCCGCTTGCGTAGCATTCCATCTACGCTTATTCTCGGCCCTTTCTCCAGCCAATTAGCCGAAGAGAGCGCTTCGCTGCCCCGGATGGCGTCTCCAGATGACTGGAACGGAACCTGGTACTCCATCACTCCGCCGCTCTGGCGCCGCCCTTGACAGTCAGAGGGACCTGACTGCCTGCTCAATGGCTGCAGTTGCTTGCTGGTAGTCGGTGCCGGGAGCGAACGTAAGGGGTGGGCCAAAGCGGATATCCACCCTACCTCGACGAAATAGGGGAAACCGAGAAGGCGCACCTGCCCGGGTGACGTCCAGCCGCAACGGCACTACTGGTATCCTGCCTTCAACCGCCACCAGACCCACACCCTGCATGAATGGTTTCATGGGGCCTCCGACAGTGAGAACACCTTCCGGGTAGATAAGGACCGACCATCCGCGGTCAATGATGTGGCCCAGGTTCTCCAGTGAAGGTCTAATTGGACCCTCTCTGGCGATGGGAAAACCGTTGCCCAATAGCGGGTTCAAGACCCACCAAACGGGGTTGCGCCACAGTTCAGATGCGGCGGCTACGGCTAGACGGCGTCTCCATCTATGGGTTATGGCTCTGAGAATAAGGGGGTTGTCCAGTCCCAGATGGTGGTTGCAAGCAAACAGCACGGGCCCGCTGAGTCCGGCGAGGTTCTCCTTGCCTGAAACTTTCAGGCCGTAGGCAAGGGTCATGAGAGGAAAGACTAAGCCCTTCTGGAGGAAACCACGGGCCAAGCGCGCCCATAGACGCATTCCCCAGGCCGGGAACTTCACCATGGGCGGATGCCTGGAACCCTCGTCGAGCAGAGAGGCTAGCTGACCGACGGTGGTCTCCGGTGTTATCTGTGACTCGTCCAGGTAGACGCCAAGCTCCGATTCTATGGCGGAAAGCAGCTCTATTCTCCCGAGGGAATCGAGGTCCAAGTCATTTCCAAGGCTGGATATATTGGAAATATCTTCGACCGACCGGCGGCTGATCTCGGCGATGATGTGGACTAGACCTCTGGGGCCCGCGGGAGAAGTTGGGCTGGTTTGGGGGGTTGACGGAGACGGAGACTCGGCTCCACGGAGAATGGTTTCGATTACTATCGGGTTCTTTACCTTGAGAGTGTGAGTGCGAGGGAAGTCCTCGTCGGGCCAGACGGTGAAGCCGCGCACCCGCTGGTACTCGGCAAGTTGGGAGTTGGCCCAGTCAACGATCTGTTGGGCGGCATCGGGTTCCTCAAGGACCAGGGCGGCGTGGACCTCTACTGAGGCGCCCTTTGGAAGACCGACAACGACGGCATCGGTGATGCTCGGGTGCTTGACCAGAATGTTTTGGATGTCCTGGGGAAAGACGTTCTGACCGCTGGGAAGGACTATCATATCCTTGACGCGACCCTGTATATGAAGAAAACCGACTTCGTCGAAAAAGCCAAGGTCCCCTGTCTTGTACCAGCCGTTCTCGAAAGCCTTGGCGGTCTCCTCGGGAGCGTTGTAGTAGCCGGGTGTGATGTTCTCTCCCTTGACCAGGATCTCACCCTGGTCGCTGATCTTGACCTGCACATTTGGGAGTGGGCGGCCCGTGGAGTCGGGACGGCGTTCGTCCATTGTGTGATTGCTTATCACGGGAGAGGCCTCGGTGGCGCCGTATCCCTGCAGGACCTTTACGCCCAGGAGTTCCCACTTCCGACCCAAGTCGAGGTCCAGGGAAGCGCCTCCAGACACTATAAGGTCCAGTTTCCCGCCGAACTGCCTGTGGACCGTGCGAAAGAGATGCCGCCGCAGAGCGAAGGGAATGTGCTCCGCGACCTTGAGCAGGATCCCCCAGAGCCTCTCCTTGCCTTGACGGCGCACCTCCCTTTCGATGCCGTTCATCAGCAGTTCAAGGGCCTGAGGTACCATCAGCATGGTCGTGACCTTGCGTTCTCGCATGGTGCGCGCCAGGATGGTGGGCTGTCGGCTGGTGGGATAGGTGACGCTGGCCCCGGAGTGAAGGGCCATAAAGAGACCCCCCATCTGCTCGTACATGTGGCTGAGGGGGAGAATGGACAGGAGTCTGCTGGAACGGGCTACGGAAATGTACTGGGTGATGCCTTCTATGTTGGCCGTGAGGTTGCGGTGGGTCAGCATCACCCCCTTGGGGTCCCCGGTTGTGCCGGAGGTGAACATGATCTCGGCGAGATCTTCCTTACTGATGGTGACAGGAGTAGGGTCTGGAAGGCTGGATATGGCGGATTCGAGCTCTTCAAGGTAGAGCTCTGGGATACCGAGTTCCACGTCTTCCTTGGGGGTGAGGCGAGAGACGAATGCAAGCTTGGGGTCGGTTCGAGATATGACCCGGGCTACGTAATCAGGAGCGCTGCGAAGGTCTAGGGGGATGAGTACGACACCCGCCCTAAGGCAGCCGAAGAAGGCGAGGACCCAGTGAGGAGAGTTGGGACCCCACAGAAGTACCTGGTCTCCCTTGACGAGACCTCTGCGCTGGATAAGGGTGGCGACTCGGCCTGAATCCTCCCAGAGTTGGTCGTAGCTCCAGCGGACATACCGGAAGGCGGGCTTGATGAGAAGGGCAGCCCGCGACCCGTGTTGGGTGGTGGCTTCATGCAGGAATTCAACTATCGTGTCGGGGACTCGTGCGGCAGGCATGGCTATCTCCTCTGGGACATTCTGTAGTCGGAATGGCGTTCGACAAGTTGCCGTAGGGCGTCTCTCGCATTTTTTCGCAGGGGAGGAAAATGGCTAAAGCAGATCGTGTGGAAGTCCAGGGACAGCAGCTTCTCGAGAGAGCGCATAGCCGTACGGGAACATTGGGTAACGCCGGGGGCAGGAGGGTAGAGCCGCCATCCGAACTTGTACTGCAGGGCGTCGCCGACTATAACTGTTCCCTTCTCCGGCAGGTAGAGGCCTATGCTGCCGGGGGTGTGGCCTGGGAGATGCACAACCCGGACCTCGGTGGGGAAGGGGATGAGGTCTCCGTCCTTGAGGCGGAAGCTTACGGGAACTGGGTCTCCGTTCATCCGGGAGACGGCTGGACGGGTTAAGGCGGCGAGGAGGCGAGAACGGAAGGGACTGGGAGCGGGTACGCCGCCCTCGACGATATCCGCCTCCGACTCATGGACGGCAACGGCGATTCCGGCCTTGCCGACAAGCTCGGCGAGGCCGCCGCAGTGGTCGGGATGGGCGTGGGTGATGACGACCTGGCTGATGTGGTCGATGGAGAGGCCACAACCCAATAGGCCGCGGATTATGGCACGGGAGCTCCCAGGCAATCCCGAGTCGATGAGAATGGTGTCTTTGGACTCCGCTAGAACGGTGACCCGGGCCCCGATTGCCCGCAACTGGAAGACGCCGTCGGTAATTCTGATGGGCTTTCCGAACAAATTAGGTCTCCAGCAATAAATTGAAAGCGCTTGTAATTTCTCTTATGCCCAAAATGGGAAGGGAGAATCACAGCATTCGACTTTCATCCGAAGCTTGTGTCATTGTAATTCCCTTCTGTCTTCCCCACAACAACATAGGCTCCTCCTCAGGATGGGCAACCGTAGAAAGGAACACAAGGAGGCGTTGCATCTATCCAGCGGATTCAATCGCTAGTGAGCCGCTTAGTCTGCAGCCAAGTCAGTTGCGGTCGTAATGGGAGCTAGATTAGGGATTTACCTGGGTAAGCCGGCAGGGAAACAATCCAAAGGAAAGTTCGCAGTTCGGGACAGAACCGTTCACATTTCACTCCTAAAGCCATAGAGGGTTCGAACTCGCCCACTGTCCTCAACCCGGTGGGGCGAGATCCCCAATACCAATTGCCTTCATCCGTCTGGGATCCAAGTTCCAGGTTGCGTTCTGACGGTTCTCGACTAGGGTCTGATATATTCCAGCATTCTCTTTATCCAACTTTCGGGTTCCACCTCATGACAAGGTAGTCTAAGCCCTCGGGCTTATTGTCTAGGAACACTCTGAACAAGCCCCACTCCTCCATGCCGTAGTAGAATGCTAAACAGAGAACAGGAGATGCTTGGGGTGAAACCACGATGCACCAGCCGACCTTTGGAGACCTGGAGTACGAGAGCAAGAAGCGTAAGACCCGACGGGAGATATTCCTTGAGCGGATGGATGGCCTGATCCCGTGGGGTCTGCTGGAAGAGCGGATACGCCCGTACTATCCCAAAGCGGGCCGGGGCCGTCGGCCCTACGAGCTGTCGGCGATGCTGCGGATACACTGTGTGCAACTGTTCTACAATCTGAGCGACCCCGGCATGGAGGACCTGCTCTACGAGGCGGAGTCGGTGAGACGGTTCGTGGGACTGAGGCTCTCAGGCCCGTTGCCGGACGAGACAACGATACTGAACTTTCGGCATCTGCTGGAAGAGCGCCGGTTGGGAGAGGGCCTGATGGAGGAGATCAACTGCCACCTGGCAACCCAGGGTCTGAGGCTGCGGGAGGGGACCATAGTGGACGCCAGCATCATAGAGGCGCCGTCGTCGACGAAGAATGGCGCTGGAGAGCGAGACCCACAGATGCGTCAGACGAAGAAGGGGAACGAGTGGCGCTTTGGTATGAAAGTGCATATCGGGGTGGACGCCGAGACGGGAGTAGTGCATAGCATGAGTACGACATCCGCCAACGTTCATGACGTGACGGAGGCACACCGGCTGTTGCACGGAAGGGAGAAACGGGTGTGGGGAGATGCGGGGTACCAGGGAGTGGCCAAGAGGGAGGAGAATGAGGGGTTGGAGGTGGAGTGGCGGGTGGCCATGAGGCCAGGTCGGCGAAGGCAACTGGAGCCTGGGAGTGAAGCAGCGGTGGAGGAGAGACGGAAGGCGTCCATCCGGGCGAAGGTGGAGCATCCGTTCCTGTGGGTGAAGCGACGCTTCGGGTACGCCAAGGTTCGCTACCGGGGATTGGCCAAGAACACGCAACGGCTGGCGTTGCTGTTGGGGCTGACCAACCTCATAACGGCGGAGCGTCACCTCGTGGCTTGAGGGGGTATACGTGCGCCCAACTACGAGGCGTGGTCACTACCACGCCCCGGCTGAGGTGACTTGGGGCCACCAGCGCTTCCCTGTGTACACGGCAAGAACCCCATTGAGGCTCCAACGTATCCGACAACCCCCACGGACTATTATATGCAACCTGTACCAAGTTGTTCAGAGGTCCCCTAGATCGCGGACAGAGCACCCACACCCCGTTGCCCCAGTCTATCCATTGGCTTCCCGGATGAGGGTCACGATACTTGAAGTGGCCCCCCTCGTCTATGAACACGGAAAAAGCCTCCTTCACCTTCCACCGCTCGACGTAGTCTCTCACACGCTGCACATCCTTCCACACACTTCCCTCTCCGGTCCAAAATACAACTGAAGGATCGAGTTTGGATGGCCATATGTCACCGCCGCGATCAGAATTGCGGGAATGACTTGGCTCGTATTTAATCTCGGCAGCCACTTCTACGGAATCGCCGTCAAGGATGGCTAAGTCCGTACGGACTCCTTTGGAGACCGTATATTCATTGAACACTCGGTATGGTAAACCTGCTGTTTTGATCTCGTGCGAGATTCTCATTTGCAAAGTCCAAACTATGTCGCGCTCCGCGAAGAAGCAAAAATCCGTGTACTGATTCTGCAGCCATTGCAACGTCTCCCTAAACAGTTCACCAGCTTTCATTTTGAGATCTCTCCTCTCTTTAGCAATGGCGCTCTTGGATATTGCAGTTCCAATTATATGTTCAAACCCATAGTCAACCCAATTCTGTGCACTTCCCGTCCCGGACCACCATCACTACCCCCACTGTTCCCATTTAGACCATTGACTAAAGAACTCCAGTTCTCTATACTGCATCTCCCCACGGGTAACGCCGTGTCAGACCAGGGCAAAGGAGATACAGTGAAGGTCGCCTGCGTACTTATTCCTCACTTGAGGGCCTTGGTGGAGCTGCGTCGTCGGCCCCACCTGAAATGCAGGCCCGTCGTCATAGTGGACCGGTCGAACGGCCGGCCGGCGGTGGCAGACTTTCTGCCCGAAGGCACACGGATAAGGATAGGGATGCCGCTGGAGCAGGCCATGTCCCTCCATGGCGACGCGAGGGTGCTGGAGGCCGACGACCCCCACTGCCGGGGGGTGTTTGACGGAGTCCTCGCCGCCCTGCAAGGAGTCAGCGACAGGGTGGAGGCGGCAGGGTTAGGGACCGCCTACGTAGGCCTCGGCGGACTGGAGGGGATGTACGGGGGCGAGGCTCGGCTGGCGCGGGCCCTGCTGAACGCCGTATCCCCGGACCTGGAGCCACAAGTAGGTCTGGCCCACGGCAAGTTCCCCGCCTACGTGGGGGCAAGGGTAAGCGGGCCCCACGGGGCCATCCGGATCCCAGACGACGTGAAAACCTTCCTCGCCCCCCACTCCATCAACCTGCTTCCGGTCTCTCCCCGGCTGAAGGAGGAGATGCACCGTCTTGGTCTGCACCGCATGGGAGCCGTCGCTTCCATGAGCACAGACGCGCTTGTAGACAGGTTCGGCCCCGAGGGCCGGCGGGCCTGGCAGTTGTGCAACGGCATCGACCACAGTCCCCTGGTTCCCTTGGCGTTGGAGGAGTCGGTGGTGGAGCGTACGTCCTTGCCTTTCCACACCTCCTCCATGGAAGCCCTCCTGGTAGCAGTAGACACCCTTCTAAAGCGTGCCTACGCCAGGCCTGATATGAAGGGCCGGTACGCCGGGGTCGCGGACCTGCTCTGCACCACGCCCGGCTGGCCACCTTGGGAAAAGTCCATCAGGTTCAAGACCCCCGCCGGCTCGTGGGAGCGGGCCTCCCTCGCGCTCAGGGGTCGGTTGGAAGCGGACCCACCAACCCGCCCCGTGGAGGAGGTTGCCCTCACCCTGTCCAACTTCACCGGAGACCCAGCCGCGCAGCTGGGACTACTGAAGGACGCCCAAGAGGACAGGCGCCGCCGGCTGGTGGAGGTGGATAGGAAGCTGAGGCCCCTCACGGGTGGCCGCCACGCCCTGCACAGGATAGCCCAGGTAGCTCCCTGGCATCCGGCCCCGGAGATGCGGGCCCTCCAGGTGCCCGTGGACCCGTCGGGAAGAGACGCCATCAAGCCCCTCCAGACGCCGCAGCCCGTGGAGGTGCGGACGGAAATGAACGGACAGCCGGCGGCGGTGCGTGTGGGCAGGCGCTGGCGGCAGGTGGCCCGCATCGACGACCGGTGGACCTTCGACCTGTGGTGGCTCCCCGAACCCGTCACCCGCTCCTACTACCGGGTGGACCCCGGCGACGGCAGGCGGATGACCCTGTTCCGTGACAGGAGGAACGACAACTGGTACCGGCAGGGGGCCGGATGACGGCGGGATACGCGGAGCTCCACGCCAAGAGTTTTTATTCCTTTGGGCAGGGAGCCTCCCATGTCCACGAGATGCTGTCAGCGGCCGGTGAGTACGGCTACCCCGCTCTGGCCCTTACGGACACCAACCTCTGCGGGGCCCTGGAGTTCGCCCGGCTGGCCAACGGCCTGGGCATTCGGCCCATCACCGGCGGGGAACTGACCCTGACCGACGACTCTCGCCTCACGCTGCTTGCGCAGACGCGGGCCGGGTACTCCAACATCTCCCGCCTCTTCACCCTGGCCAACGCCGTCGACCGCAGGAATCCCAAACTGGACCCCACCTACCTGCCCCACCACTCGGAGGGCGTTGTCCTTCTGACCGGGGGCCGCGATGGTCCTCTCTCCCGCCTCACCATGGAAGGCCGGATTGGTGAGGCTTGCGGCCTGTTGAGGCAATACGTGGACTGGTTCGGTCCCGGCTCAGTGTACGTGGAGCTGCAGCAGAACCTCCTGCAGGGAGACACGGACCGCAACAGGAGGCTGGCGGGAATAGCAAGAGATACCGGCGTTCCGGTGGTGGCAACCAACGACGTCCACTACCACTCCCCGGAGCGTTCCCGTCTCCAGGACGCCCTCGTCGCCGCCAGCCTCAACGTCACCATAGACCAGGCCCTGCCTCATCTGAAGCCCAACCACCATCTCTACTTGAAGTCCTCGTCCCAGATGAATCAGATCTTCAGAGAGATGCCGGAGGCCGTCTCCAACACCCTTCAGGTGGCGGAGAGGTGTCATTTCAACCTCAGCACGGACCTGGGCTACACCCTGCCGGATCCCGCCGTGCCCCAGGGGTACACGGCGGAGAGCTACCTGAAGCGGCTCTGCTACGAGGCCGCCGCGCGCCGCTACGGCGGCTCCGTATCCCGTCGGGTGGAAGAGCGCCTCCAGGAGGAGTTTCGGCTCATACGCCGTCTCAACCTGGCAGGTTTTCTACTCCTCTACCGGGAGATAGCCCTCCTGGCTCAGCGGATCATGGAGGAGCGGGGACTGGTGGGCCCGGAGACGCCCGTGGAGGAAAGGCCTCCGGGACGGGGACGCGGTTCGTCGGTGGCCCTGCTGGTGGGGTACCTCATAGGCATCAGCCATGTGGACCCCCTCATGTGGGACCTCACCCTGGAGCGGTTCATCTCCGAAGATATGACGACGTTGCCGGACATCGACCTGGACTTCCCCAGAGGCCTCAGGGACGAGCTGATACAGCGGGTGCACCAGCACTTCGGGCCGGAATACGCCGTTCTCACGGGGGCCATCACCACCTACAAGGTGAAGGGCATCATCCAGGACCTGGGCAAGGCCCTCGGGCTTCCCGGGGAACACCTATCGCTGCTCTCCAAGCGGCTGCACTCCCAGGACGCAGGGGAACTGCGAGAGGAGATGCTGCGGATGCCGGACTTCAGGGACAGGGTGGACACTCCGGGCTGGAGAGACCTGCTGGATCTGGCCCCACATCTGATGAACGCTCCCAGGGGGTTGAGCCAGCACGTGGGCGGCATGGTGCTCAGCAGCACCCCCATACCGGAGATGGTGCCCATGCGAGCCGGGGCCATGGAAGGCCGGTTCATCATGGACTGGAACAAGGACAGCGTGGCCGACGCCGGCTTCGCCAAGATAGACCTCCTCTCCCTGCCGGTGCTCGACCAGCTTGAGGAGGCGTTGGACATCATCGAGAAGCGGGAAGGGAAGCGGCCCGACCTGAGCCGGATAGACCCGAGGGACCCCAACGTCTATGACATGATCAACGAGGGCAGGGCGAAGGGGGTCTTCCTGCTCCAGTCCCCCGCCCAGCTGAAGATGGCCCAGCGGCTCCGTTCCCGCAACCTGCTGGACCTGGCCTACCAGGTGGCCCTCATCCGTCCCGGTGTGGGAGTCCAGGGCAGCGCCGTGTCCCAGTTCGTGGAGCGGTACAGGCACGGCGCACAGTGGGAGTACGACCACCCTCTGGAGAAGCGCGCCCTGGAACGAGGCTGCGGTATCATCGTCTGGCAGGAGCAGGTGGTGCAGCTCATCCAGGACGTGGCGGGGATGACCGCGGCGGAGGCAGACCAGGTACGCCGCGCCTTCGCCCGCCCCAACAGCGACCACCTCATCGCCATGTACCAAAGGAAATTCCTGGAGGGGGCCGCCGTCAACGGCGTGTCGGAAGACGTGGCCCTGAAGATATTCAGCAAGATCAACGGTCACTACATGTTCCCGGAGTCCCACTCCCACGCCTTCGCCGTCACCGCCTACCAGGCCGCGTGGCTCAAGCGATACTATCCCCTGGAGTTCTTCGTCACCCTGATGAACAATCAGCCCATGGGCTTCTACCCCGTGGAGACTCTGAAGCAGGACGCCAGGCGCTTCGGCGTGCCCTTCCTCAACCCCCGCGTGAACCGCAGCGGTGTGAGGTGCATCCCCCACCGGGGCGCGACGCTACTCGGCCTGCGGATGGTGAAGGACGTGGGGGAGGAATCCGCAAGGCTCATAGTGGAGGAGAGAGAGCGGCACGGCCCCTACGCCACTGCGGGGGACCTGGTGCGACGGACGGGGCTGAAACCCCAGGCCGTGCTGTCGCTGGTCATGGCCGGAGCCTTCGACGGTATCTCGTCCAACCGACGGGAGGTCCTGTGGGAAGCGGGGCTGTATGCCCGGCCTCCTCGGAATGGCCAGGTCACCCTTCCCGTCTCCATGGAGGACAGCGTACCCCGGCTGGCCGACTTCACCCCCTATGAGAAGATGGTGGGGGAGTATCGGGTCATGGGCATATACCCCAAGGGCCACCTGATGGAGTTCGTCAGGCCAAGCCTGGATGCCGACGTGCTCCCCACGGCGAGGGTGGAGAGGCTGCAGGACGGTGAAAGGGTCAGGGTGGCCGGGTGGCCCGTGGCCAGGCAGCACCCCAAAGGGCGCAATGGCACGGTCTTCGTCACCATCGAGGACGAGACCGGCGACGTGCAGATAATCGTCTGGCATGACCTGTTCGCCCGGCGGGGCAGGGAATTGGGCAGCCAGGTTGTGGAGGTCACGGGCCGGGTGTCCAGGTGGGACGGGACCACCAACGTAATTGCCACTGACCTCCGCGCTGTCCCCTCCGGCGTATCCATGCCCCCGTCCCACGACTGGTATTGAATTGCAGCACGGCGCCTGACCTTGCACAGCGCCGCCTGACGGTACATCATGGTGTCATCATGTGCGGTAGATTTAGCCTTACAGCAGATCTCAAAGAATTGGACCGCCGGTTCGAGTTCGACGGCAACTGGTTAGAGCTGGAGCCCAACTACAACGTGGCCCCCACCCAGAACGTCCTCACCGTGGTGGGCGGCGAGAACCGGCGCGGCGGGTTCATGCGCTGGGGACTGATACCCCACTGGGCCAAGAGCGCCTCCATCGGCAGTAGGATGATCAACGCCAGGGCGGAGACCGTGGCCCAGAGGCCGGCCTTCCGCGGCGCATTCAGAAGAAGACGGTGCCTGGTGCTGGCCGACGGCTTCTACGAGTGGCGGAAGGCGGGAAGTGTAAAGAAACCTATGCGTATCGTAATGGAGTCGAGGGAACCCTTCGCCTTCGCCGGCCTGTGGGCGGTGTGGAAAGACCCGGACGGCAACACCGTTCCCTCTTGCACCATCATCACAACGGAGGCCAACGATCTGCTTCGGCCCATCCACCACCGCATGCCGGTGATTCTGCCCAGGGAGATGGCGGAGTTCTGGCTGGACCGGGACGTGCAGGACACCGCCGCCTTGGAAGATGCCCTCAAAGCTGATCCCTCCGAACTCATACAGACCTATCAGGTCTCCACCCTGGTCAATTCGCCCCGCAACAACGGGCCACAGGTGCTAGAGCCGGTGACATAGACAGACCCCGAGATGATCCAGACACATCAACCCGGTAAAATATCCGCTGGTTACCAACAATCGAAGAGGACGCAATAATGCGACATCCTGACCTGGCCATCGTCACCGGCGCCTTCAGCTATACGGGCAGGTATGTGACCCGGCGTCTACTTGACCAGGGCGTCCGCGTCAGGACACTGACCCGCAGCCCGGATGCGGAGGACCCCTTCGGCGGCCGGGTGGAGGTGGCCCCCCTGGACTTCTCCGACCCCGATGGGTTGTGCCGCTCGATGCAGGGAGCAGGCGTCTTCTACAACACCTACTGGGTGCGATACGCCCATCGCAGGATAACCTTCGACCTCGCGGTAGAGAACACCAGGACGCTGTTTGAGGCTGCCAAGAGGGCGGGCGTGAGCAGGATCGTCCACTTCTCGGTGACGAACGTCTCCTCCGGGGCCGGGCTGCCCTACTTCAGAGGCAAGGCCCAAGTGGAGGACATGCTGGTGGACCTGGGAATTCCTTACGCCATCATCAGACCGACACTGGTCTTCGGGGTCGGCGACCTGCTGCTCAACAACATGGCCTGGGCCCTGCGCCGCTTCCCTGTCTTCCCCATGTATGGAAAGGGTGATTATTTTGTCCAGCCCGTTTTCGTTGAGGACGTTGCGATTCAGGCGGTGGAGGCCGGTTCCCAGAGTGAGAACTCCGTGGCCGACGCGGCAGGGCCGGACACGTTCTCCTTCGAGGCCCTGCTTCGCCTGCTGGCCTCCTCAATGGGCGTCCGTAGGTGGTTGGTGCACACGCCGCCTTCGGTGGGCCTCACCCTGACTAGACTGGTAGGGTTGCTGATGCGCGACGTTGCGCTGACCCGCGACGAGGTTGATGGACTCATGGCTGGGCTCTTGACATCTACGGCCGCACCGACCGGCACGACAAGGCTGAGCGACTGGCTGAAAGACAACGCGCACAGTTTAGGGAGAGGATACGTGTCCGAGATACGGCGCAACTTCCGCCGGTAGAGGAGACTGGCGCTTGATCATAAAAGTCGGACCGACATGACGGTAGGCAATGCCATACTTGAGATGTAAATATGGCTATGAGTCTGCTTGAAGGCCTGGACGTTCAGATCCCCGTGAACACAATGGACGCGCCACCCCCATCCGAGAGGTTACACAGTCTTAATGCTATGTGGCCGTTGTTGGCGCGTAATGATGGGCCGCATCCAATAACGCCTGTTTTTGTAGCGGCATTTTCCAATAGCATCGCGGTGGCGGACTGCCGTGGGCCAGCATACTTCACCAATCAGGTAGGGCAGCCATACCCAGCGGTGCCTTCCTCAAGTTGACTCTATGATTCTATTGAGATCCCGTTCATTTATATACAGGCTCAGTAAACTCATGGTGATTCACGGGTCCAAAGTTTCGCATATTGACGCTGTAGTCCAAAACAACTTCTGGGTCAATAGCCGCTTGAGGCACTACGAGGAATAGGGGAAGGCTCAAGTAGTTGTTGTAGACAAAATCTCCCATTTCGTGAATGATGTTTAGCCGTTCATCCGGGTCGACACTTTGAACGAGATCAATGTAAAGATTGTCGAGAGTGTCATATTCCCAAACATACCCGGGAGCACCTGTGACTTTGCTCACCAGATATTGCATATGCTGCCTATACAGATTGATGGACCCTTGCCAGAATGTAATTGACTGCCCCATCTCTCTTGCCCGTGTCCTCCCGATATGCTCACTTATCTCTTCCTCTATTAGATTAGGCATTAGTCCCACGGCCCGCCAATATCCGGCAACGACTTCTGCTATCTCCGGTGCTTCGCTCAGCCCTGTCCATGGACCAACGCGTAAGTCAAATCTGAATCCGTCGGAATATCCCGCATCGGCCAGAAGATCCTTAGCTTGCTGAGGGTCGTAAGGGTAGGGAGTCCAGGAATCCTTGTGGTCGAAACGGTAAGGTGGGATACCCTGAACGGCTGCAATTATGCCCCCGTCTCCGAAGTAGACTTGCTGAATCTCCTCTCGGTTTATAGCCAGGTTCAACGCTTTTCGTACTCTGACGTCCCGGAAGGGATCGTCCGGGTCATACGTGGGCGCCACAGGGTGGGTCTCTCCTGCCTTAAGTCCCGATTTTATCTCCTTGGGCTCATCAAAATACTGGCCTCCGATTACTCCACGAAACTCAAGACCGGGCAGGCTGGATGTAGCCACCTTAAAGCCTCTTTCCGCAGCTTGAGGGAGCAGCGTTCTAGGTACGTCGGCTATGTGGGCTTCCCCGGCCAGTAGTGTCGCCAATCGTGAGACAGCCTCGGGCACGATCAAAAACTGGAGTTCGTCGAATTCGGGAATCTTCCACCAGTGATCCTCTCCACGATCTCTGAACCTCTCGTAGAGAAGATATTCGTTTACTTTGAGTTCCGCAAACCTGAAGGGGCCCGTGCCAATGGGGTTGGTGAGGTATCCATCTTCCCCAACATTGTCCCAGTGACCGGCGCTATACACCGCAAGGGTGTAGGCCTCTGATACGTTAAAGCCAAACTCAACCCAGGGCTGGGTGAGATTGAATACAACTCTGTAGGGGTCAGAAACATCGATTTTTTCCGCTTGACCCACGAGGTTACGAAAGTCACTGGCGCCTGTAGCGATACTACTTTCAGAAGTGATGATCTCCCAAGAACGTCTTACATCTTCCGAAGTGAACTCAGTGCCATCATGAAAGGTTACGTCTTCTCGGAGCGCAAACGTCCATATCATGGCATCGGAAGAAATGCTCCAATCACTGGCTAGCATAGGTTTTTCTTCATCCGTCTTCAGGTCGTTCCAGATGAGAAAGTCATACATCGGTCTGAGTACGCCACCAGAGCTGAAGAATGTTTTGTGATACATTGTCACTTGGTGTCCAGGGGATGGAATGCTTACCATTAGCCGCGGCGAAACCGGTTCCATCATCGCCTCAACCGTTGGCGTAGGTGTTTCGGTTGGTCTGGGACTAGCTGTAGCGGTAGGCGTAGGGCGGGGAGTTTCCCTTGCAGGCACCGTAGGCTGAGGGGTGGCTGTGGGCGCCGGGGGCGGGGACGTTCGTGTTGCCGTAGCGGGGGGAACTGCGGTTGGTGTTGCTGCCGCCGCCGTGGCCGTGGGTGCAGGGGGTGGGGCGGCTGGTGTTGCCGTGGCTGGGGGTGCTGAGGTGGGAGTAGCGGTGGCATTGTCGCCACAGGCCAGTGTGAACAGTGTTAGAACTAACAATACACCCACGGGGATGAATAGCGTCCAGTTCTTGGACCATTTGAATTTCATCTAAGCACCTCTCCACCTTCGGCCTAAAGTGATTCCCGGGCCGATGCTTCGTTTAATTGTTATGGATAGTAGGCGAGAGTCGTATTTATGTCAAATATTAGTGGGCATCAGGTAAATTTTAGACGGATTATATTCATCAATGACAATATCGTTACGAACGCAGGAAACGCACTGATGTGGACTCCGTTAGTTGGACAGAAGCTATGTGGCACTAAGTAAGGGTGGCTTCACACCACGGGAGGTCAATAGACTCTGAAGCCCATGGATCTTATGGTCACTAAAAGGGCTGCGACCCACCGAATAGCTCGCAATTCAGGACAGAACAGCCCACCATTTCACGCATAAGACCTTACACGACTCGAACTCTACTCTGTAGGCCAACTTCAGGAGCTCAAGTTCCTTGAATAGGGCTTAACTCCGGCGGCAGCTTACCGGGGCCCGGCTGATGTGATTGATCAAGACCCGCCCAGCAAACATTGGCGCTCTCACTTCGCCCTGCCCATTTCCTGTCCAAATAATCAGGTCCACCACAGTATGCTCTTCGCTCCCTTGCCCGCCGCTATCATCAACTGGACAGAGAGATACAGAACCTGAAGACCGAGTTGGAACGTCTCACTCTGTCAGCCATAGATAGCTGAAGACCTTAAATCGAGCTCGACGATGTGATGTCCCCACAGGGAGGCTTCAGGTCGATTTGACACAGAGTTCGGCCTAGTCTAACCTAATACCCAATATAGAAGTATCCATGGGGGAGCTTGGTAAGCCAGGCTGAGAGGTTCCGATTTGTCAGGACGACCCCGCGACCTGATCTGGATAATGCCAGCGAAGGGAAGAGATGGAATCAGTGTCCACAATAGGCCTCCCAGTGACCTGGGAGGCCTTTATGCGTTCAAGAAGTGAGGCGATTCCGGGATGATCGATAGTGGAACAGCTATCGCGATTGGAGTGATTGCAGCGGCGGTGTTCCTGGTGGCCGGCGTGCTAAGCGTCAGGCGGCACCGTATGAATATAGAACAGTACCTAGTGGCGCGGAATAGCGCTAGTGCGCCTGTTGCAACCGCAACGCTGGTGGCCTCGGTATTAGGCGCATGGATACTGTTCAGCCCCGCCGAGGCAGGGACTTGGGCGGGAATTGCAGCGCTTATAGGATACGGAATAGGACAGGCGGCGCCTCTCGCCGCGTTCGTCCTGTTGGGCCCACGCATGCGCAAGCTTATGCCCAACGGCCACTCTCTCACCGAGTATGTCTGGCACCGATACGGATCCGCTATGTACGCGTTCACTCTCGTCGTCATCCTTTTCTACATGTTCATATTTCTTTCCGCGGAGCTTACCGGTTTTGCATTGGCCTTCAACCTTGTAGCCGGAACGCCCCTGGCCGTTACGGCCCTGATAGTGGGCGCCCTCACTGTCTCCTACACTGCCTATGGGGGCATCAGGGCCTCCATATTCACCGACAGGATCCAGTTCGCCATCATCCTGCCGTTGCTTTTGCTGGCCTTCGTGGTCGCAGTCGTGGAACTGGGTGGTTTCGGCTCAGCGCTCGACCCCGTGCGCGCCGATAATCCTCACCTTCTGGCGCTTGATCATCTCCCCGGTTTGGAGTTCGGCCTCACGCTGATAGTGGCCATCTTGGCTGCAAATATGTTCCATCAAGGGTTCTGGCAACGGGTGTACGCAGCTCAAGACGACCGGGCGCTGCGCAGAGGCTTCACGGTGGCGGCAGCAACGGTTATCCCAGTCATCGTCATTGCAGGGCTTCTCGGCATCATGGCCGTCGGCAAAGGCTTGGTGGGTGAAGACGCACCAGCCTCGGTGGCGCTGTTTTCGCTAGTGGGTGAGATTATGCCGACTTGGGCGGTCGTGGGTGTGCTACTGCTGGCGCTGGCGCTGGTAATGAGCAGCCTGGACACGCTCCTCAACGGTATCGCCAGCGCGATCACTAGCGACCTGGCTCGGTTCAAGCCCAACTTTTCTGGCGCTCTCCTGCTCAGGTCTTCCAGGTTGCTCACCGTCGTTCTGGTGGTGCCAGCCATAGTCATCGCGTCCCAGGGTTACAGCGTTCTGTACCTGTTCCTAATAGCCGACTTGGTCTGCGCTGCGGCCGTATTTCCTGTGTTCTGGGGCCTCTATTCGAAGCACTTCGGAGGAACCTCGGCCCTGGCCAGCAGTGTAGTAGGCCTTCTGGTGGGTACGATGTTCTTCCCCACTCCAGACGCACCGTATCTGACTGGATGGATCATCGACATAGAATGGGCCACCCAACTGATAGTGAGCTTTGGCCTGGCGCTGGGAGTCTCCACGCTGATGAGCCTGATGCTGACCGCCCTGTCCCGGAAGATAAAAGCCACCGACGAATTCGACTACTCCAAGCTGAAGGATCGTGTAAACCTTATCCCCGAGTAGGGATCGCCAATTGTATGCCCTCAGCGAAAATGGGACTGCGATGAAGCCTTATGTCCATCTCGGTTCAAGCGTGTTGCTTCCAGCGGTCCTGTCTTGCCATGGTCGTGGAGAGTCAGGCTCTCGAGCCTCACAGCCTTCCCAGCCACATCTCAAAAACTATACTGCCTATCGTACAAAATCGCCCACATTTTATGCCTAAGGGCATTTGAGACTCGAAATGTCCTGCCGGAGGACAACCCTGCCGGAGTTGGCTCGCCCTACGGGGCCATGATCCCGAGATTGGTTGCCGAATCCTACCGGATGTGCTCAGCCATGACCCGCCAAGGGACCATTGCCACTCTTGCTTATTGTAGCCTTCACTTAGTCCAACATTCTGAGTCCACGTCAGTCATTTGTAACCTTCATGTAAAATCTTTGAATCCGACAAACAACCCACGTACTATCCATCCCGCACCGTCTCGCCTGTGCTCAGCGCCTGGGCCATGGACAGCTCCTCCAGGGATATCTCCCTTCCGACGGCGCGTCGTACTGTTAAGTTTTCAAGGAATTCTTGCGGCGACTGGTCCGGATTCGACACGCCTCCGAGGATTCTTCTCATCTCCCGGTTGAAGGAGAGGGGCGCTCCCGTCAGGGCGTTGAAGACCGCCACGCCCACGGGGGAGGTGTCGATCAGCGTCTCCAGGTGCGCCCTGGCTCGTTGTTCGTCCCGGTACCGGCGGGCGTTGGCGATGACCAGCGCCGCCTGGGAGGCGCAGAGCACCAGCGTCTCCTCGTCCTCGCGGGTGAATTCCGGCCTGTCTTCATCCCTCGCCAGGTAGATGTTGCCCACCTCCTCCCTCTGGTGACGGATGGGAGCCGCAAGGAACGCTCCCACAGGCCACGGCGGACGGACCTCGGTCAGGCCCATTGACCGTAAGTGGCTGCTGAAGTCGGAGACCCGCATCGGCTCGGGGATCCCCCTGACGTGCTCGAAGAACAGAATGCCCCCGGCGTCTCCTCCAGCTGCCGATGCTCTTCGGGCGGTAGGCCCGGAGCTTAAGAAGTTCTCCAGGCCGCCCGACTCGTTAAGCGTGGCCGTCATCCCGTAGCGGGCGCCAATGAGGGTCCTCGCGCTTTCCACCACCTCCTGGAGGACGTTGTCGAATTCGAGGGTCTCGTTGATGCGGAGGCTGGCCTCGCTGCGCCGGGACAGGCGGTCCCGAGCGGGATCAGTCTCAGGGTGGGAAGTGTCGGACTGGTTCATACGACAGGCCTCATTGTTTGCAATCGGACCTGGCGCCCAAGTGGCTCGGCACGCCGAAACGGATTGCTGAACGAAATCCCTGTGAATAAGTTGCAATCAGCCCCGATTGCAACTCTTCTTCTAAAACTTCACCATACTGCCACCGAAAGAGGCCTATTTTCCATTGAACGTACATTGAACGTACATAGAGAGGTGGTAAGTTTTCCCTTGGCTAGTCCGTGCTAGGGGAGGTATCCACTTGGCGCTCGACGGCCCTGTGGGCAGATGCCGGAGCAGTACGTGGTTGTCCTGCGAGGGACATGCCCTCAATCGAGATGGCGTTGTTGCCCATCAAGACGAGGGCGGTCTGGAGAGACCCTTTGGTTCTGCTGACAGATAAGGACGAGTCGCTGGCGATTGGGGAAAGTGAAGAGAGAAAGGAATTGTTAGCGTGACGGCAGCTTATGACTGTGATCGAGTCGGCGAAGGGGACCGCCGATATTACGGAATACCCATGTCCGGCTACGACGTTGGATACGCGGGATAGGTTCTATTTGGAGTGGATTTTGAGAAAAGTCATCTATTGTGCCTAGCCGCATGATCCCTCTCCCCACTGTAGCTTCTAACCGGCGCGACTTTGCAGTTCTCATCTGCCTGATGGTCGGCTCTTTCGTCATGGCTTGGCTCCTTGCGGGAGGCGTGCCCGCTTTCGCCCAGGGGGCATCAGAGGAGGGGGAAGATGCGGAGACCAGACAGCAATGTGACCTCATCTTCATTGATCACTGTCCCCCGCCGCCGCCCTCCGGACTCACGGCCGCGGCAACCGGGCAAACCACCGTGAACATATCTTGGAGTTTTCTGTTCGGAGCTACCAAGTACGAGGTGGATGGAGGCAACCCGGACAATGTAGAAACCAAAAATGCGAGCAAGTCGGATAGTGGCCGATTACGACGCCACGGACGATGATGGAGACGACTTGACCTTTAGTATTTTAGGAACTGACTCCTCCCTGTTTAGAATCAGCTGGAGCTCGGGATCACTTTCCTTCCGCAACTCACCGAACTATGAGAGCCCGTCCGACAGTGGAGGGAACAACGTCTATAACCTAACGGTCAAAGTTACCGACGATGGTTCGCCAAACTTGTCCGACAGCCAGGCCGTGACTGTCACGGTAACAAATATAGACGAAAGTGGGAGGGTAAGTCTCCCAAGCACGTCACCTCAGGTGGGTAAAGAAATCACAGCCACCCTGCGGGACCCGGACGGTAGCATTTCCAACGAATCGTGGCAATGGGAGAGTTCACCAAGTGGGACCATCAGCTGGAACGATATCACCGGTGCTACGGAAAGCACCTATACACCAGTAACGGTCGATCAGGGAAGGAGGCTGAGAGCCACTGTCTCCTATAGTGATGGACACGGCTCAGGAAAGTCGACCTCCAGTTCACGTACAGCTGAGGTGGAGGGGACCTCCGCCATCACCCCCTTCTCCTAGAATTCACGCGAGGACAACGGGAGACGGAACGATAACCCTGGATTGGAATGACGTCGACAATGCCACAGGCTAAATAGTCCAGCAGCAGTACGGAGAGGGAACAGATCCGCCATTCATCACGCTGCCCTTTGACCCGTTCACCATCGGGTTCGATGGCTCAAGCGCGACCATAGGGGGGCTGACCAACGCGACGAGTTACACCCACCAAGTCATAAGCACGAACAGTGCGGGCCAATCTCCCCCGACTGAAGAAAGTACGGACCTCCCTCTCGCCGCGCCCGCCCTTGACGTGACTCCTCTGCCCGACCGGAGGGCAAGGCTAACCTGGGCGGGTGCTTCGCTTACCGACAGCTTTGATGTCCAGGTTGAGGACGAAATGGGTGGCTGGCCAGCTGTCAAATCAAACGCTGACGGCTCCGCTGGGCATGTGATTGACCTTGATGCAGTCGTAGAAAAAATGGATGACTTGTTACAAACTAGTTACTTTGTGGGTCTGGCTGACCAGACGAGTTTCAAGTTCCGCGTCAAGGCAAAGCACGCTGGCGACTCGCGATTTGATAACTATAGCCAAGAGATCATAATTATCGACACGCCCATCACCGCAACTGACGGACACAGCCCCGGGCATGGTCAGGCTTAACTTAGCTGGCTCGACATTGAGGATGTGTTAAATGACGATACATATGCCGATGGAGCGTTCAGCTTCCGATACCGATGGGCAGTTGGCGATCATACGGATGTTGACTGGCGACCCGACACTTTCATCCCGGGTACAATTGTTGGTGAATCTGACCTGGGGGTCAACGGGAACACCAAAGGTGACCCGAATCACCGCCTCGCAAAAGGCTCATCTACGCAATCCAGCTTAGATACGTAAAGACAGGAAAACCCGAAGTCTTTGCTGCGCGAGATGTCTACGTGTGGCCGTCAGACCGCCCGGCTCTCGGGCGAGTAGCAACCTACCCTTTAGTTTATCCTGTGAATATGGAAGAGGGTACTATGGCAAATGGGGTCTATAAATACCGTATATGCGACGCACCTATTGCCGGAGGGTTGACGGTCGTAAACGATGATTGGAAGAAGGCGGTTAGACATGCCTTAGGGCAGTGACAGGCGGCGACTGATGGTTTGATGGAGATGACTCGGGTAGATGAGCCATGCGCCGGTTACAACACTCCCGTGTATCCGATGGAAGAAGACAGCCCGACCTATCTGGAAGCTGTGGAAAAGGAGATCGCCGCCAGTCATCCAAATGTTGACGTTAAAATGATTAGGGGCTACTTGACGGGATTACTCGGCTTTACACAAATTAAGACGAATCATCAAGATTGGAATGAAGTCAGGATCATTAACACCGGGGATTTCGGCAATCTTGACTCTATTCATATGCTGGATGGATTCCCCGAACTTGCTCGCGATGTGGGATTGGCTAGTTGCATTTTCGAGTCCAGTACGCGGGCATGCACAGATCATCATGTTAGCTGCGCAGTTTTCAGGTCCGCTGATATTTCCCTCAACCAGCGGCACTTGGACATAGGCGATATTGCTCCGTCACTGCCTGGCGAGAATCTGCCTGGCGGGGATGACGTTGCTGATAGAAGCGAAGTGCTGTTAAACAAGTGTCAAATCAGTAATCACTTAGCCTATGAGTCCTTGGTGCACGAGGCAGGACATGCGTTGGGAATAGCGTACGTGTTAGGGGATGAGCGAACTGATTTCAACATTCACCATCCAGCATTTTCCAATGCCCTTTACAATAAATCCGATTCCGATTTGTCACGCATAACGGCTATGAGCTGGAACTTTGATGCTGGACTCCGCTGCTCACCGCATCCCTTCGACATCCTGGCCATCTACGTTTTGTATCAGTCGAGGTAGACGGTCATGGTACCACGCTCAGCGATCGTTCTCCTGATGTTCCTAGTCTTTGTAGGAGGGTGCGCATTTGAACAGATCACGCAGGAAGGAACGGATGAACCGAGGCAGGGAGGCGAAGTAGAACCGGAGCAGTCAAAGCCGACAGTAGGGCCTACACCGAACAGTACGCCTACACCCACTCCCACCGAAACGCCCCCACATACTCCAACGCCCACTGCGACAGCCACAACGACAGGACCTGAACAGATCGCGCAGGAAGGACTGGATGGACCAAAGCTGGGAGACGCAACAGAAGATCTTTGTGTGCGCCATTTCGACGGAATAAGCGAGGTCGACACGAGTCGCGCTGATTGGATGAGGGAGTACCACATCCGATGGTCTCCGGATGGCTCCCGAATTTTGTTCAACGGCCCCGCACGAGGGTTTTGGGAGCCGGTCGCCCTGTACAGCGTTGACCCCGACGGTGTCCTGCTGCAGAAGGTTGGGGGGGCGGCGGACAATTATAAGGGGGCTGATCGGTTCCGCTTCGGCGCAGTCTAGAATCGCCCTGTCATCCGATTCCGGCAGATTGTGGATGTGTCAGATAGAGATCCTGTCTGGGGAGACGGAGCAGCATGATGTACTTCGATATCTCCCCCAATGGCTCCCGTATTGCATACCCAACGTGTGCGTATACGGAAGTTGCGGAGCGAGAGTTAGACAGTTTGGGGCTTGGCTACTTTCGCCAGATAGTCGTATCGGACATCTACGAATCAGCGCATGCAGAGCGAAAGGAAGGGAGTAGAGCATGGTTCTACAACTACGAGATAGTAGTATCAGATATCTACGGCACTAATGTGAAGAGGCTAACGGAGAACATCCACTTCGATAGCTTCCCGACATGGTCGCCCGACAGAGCCACGATCGCGTTTATCTCTGAGTCAAAGCACCTCTACTTAGGTTGGGAGCTGGGGGATCGTAGCGCCCTACACCTTCGCGGCGGACGGCTCAGACCCCATCCTGGTGAGCGATAATCTCCCGGAATCGTGGCACTTTCCCGTAGACTCCTGGATGGGCGATCTTTCGTGGTCTCCCGACGGCACCGAGATACTGCTCGAGAGCTTCACATATAGAGTTCCATTGGACGGCTCTCCTGTTGTTGACAGCCCATTTGTCAACATCCCCATGGATGCGGCGTGGTCTCCGGACGGCTCCAAGATGGCAATTTGGGCTGACCGATACTTCTCCTGGGCTGATAATAGGATTGATGAAACACTGGTATACGTCGTAGAGCGGGATGGTACGAATCTTCGCCCTCTAGTGGAGGATGTCGGTCCGTATTACGAAAATGAGGTCAGGCTAGCCGAATGATGAGCACGAGAGTGATAAGGATGGGATTGGTAGCGCTGGGAGCGGTGGCGGCATTGTCGCTGGTGGCAGTGATATGGGACGGCCAGGACGCTTCGTCTGAGGCGCCAGCAACCCCGGCTTCACCGGCCACATCGCTCCAGACGCCCACTACCCCCAATCTCTCTTCAGCATCACTCGTTGTCGCTGCCTGCGAGGACGCTGACGGAGAGCAGGCATCGTGCGAGCCTCGGGACGTAAGCGGCAACGACCTATTTTCCGGCAGCCCAGGCGGGGGTGTTGCATTCAGCGGAGGGCGTGAGCCTACGGTGGAAGAGGTATTGGAGGAGGGGCTGTTGCTGGCGGGGGCGTCGCCGGTGCAGTTGGCTTTTCGGGGGACGGCGTCCGCCGACCCCGTGCGGTGCGAGTGGAGAGGGATAGCCAGGACCGCTGCACAAGGTGAGGGAGCCATCCGGCTTTGGCTGGGGCTGGACGCGGACGATACAATGCCCGACGTGGCGTTCTTGGTGGCGATGTTCACAGCCACCTTTGATGTGATAGATCCCGAATTCCGGGAGACGGCGAAGTCCAACTTCCTGGCTATAGCTACGGGTGGGCTATCGACGGAGTATTTGCATTTGGCCTGCTACGCGGACTACGTACCGAGCAAATATCTATTGGGGGCGGGGCCCCTGAGCCTCAACAAGCTGACAGTGGCCTATGACCGGATGGGAGAGGCGCTCTCCTACGACCTCTACCGCATGGATCACGATGCCGGTTGGTTCGGCGACGAGGCTGTTATGTGCGAGGGGGAGTACGGTACTCACCTGGAAGACATGGTCATGGAGGCTGAGTCATCGCTGGCGGAGATGATAGATGGCCGAGAGTCTGTAGTCTTTCTTGCGCCGATGGGGGCGCACAACCCCATAGCGGTAGAGGCGTGGCAGGCGGTGGCCCAGTGGGACCTGCAGGCGGACGATGACGAAGTGGTGCATGCGTTGAGGTACGGGGTGCCTGAAGGAGATCCTGAATACACGCAGACCTTGACCAACCTGAAGAGCCGGATCACCACGGCTGCAGCTGCTGACGATTTTGCCGACGACCGGATAGCCAACGCGAGCGGGCTTACCCAGTACTACCGGGACATAGGCGCTTACGGGGACATCACGCCGGACGACGGCCCCAGGGCGACCTTCACCCCCGCCCAGCCTCCGCCGTACCCACCTGCGCCAACGGGACGGCGGTGACGAGTCCCAGCGTCAACCGGGGCTTGGTGCACGACTGCGAGGCGCTGCTGGAAGGGAAGGACACCCTCCGGGGCACAGCCACGTTGGACTGGGCAGCGACCAGCGCCGTCACGGGCTGGGAGGATATTAACACCGGTGGCTCCCCCAGCCGTGTGACGGAATTGGATCTGTCGGGAGAGAGCCTGAGCGGTAGCATCCCTGCGTCGTTGGGTAGACTGTTCGAGCTTACCACGTTGGACCTGAGCAGCAACTCCCTGACGGGGGACATCCCCAAGGAACTGGGATGGCTGTACAATCTGGAGGAGTTGAGACTGTCGGGGAACTCTCTCACGGGCTGCATACCGGTGGCTCTGGAGGACGTGGCCACCAACGACCTGAGCTCGTTGAACCTCTTGTACTGCCGGCCTCCGGCTCCAGAGAACCTGAGGACGAGCAGCACCAGCGATACCGGCGTCACACTGAACTGGGACTCGGTGGCCAGCGACACCCTGACGGTTACGACGCACACCATGAGCGACTTGACCTGCGGGACCCCTTCAGCTACCGGGTAAGCGCCTACGGGAGCGGCACTACTTACGCCGCGGAGTGGAGCAAGCCGTCTGAGGCCCTTGGCGCACCCACCGC
Source organism: Dehalococcoidia bacterium (assembly GCA_965238215.1). Lineage (GTDB taxonomy): Bacteria > Chloroflexota > Dehalococcoidia > Lucifugimonadales > JAPULR01. The sequence continues at coordinate 396,920 of OZ250180.1, forward strand.
AGAGTGCGTGGCCCCGGTGTTCGACGAGGAGTCCTACGAGTTCGACGTGCGGGCCAGGGCGGTCGTGGGGGCGACGGTGGGCACCGTATCTGCCACGGATCCCAACGACGACACGGTGACCTACAGCATCACGGCAGGCAACGGTGCGGGCAAGTTCGCCATAGGCAGGAGCACGGGGGGATCACGGTGGATGGAGGGCTGGAAGGGTCCATCACCTCCTATGCCCTGATGGTGCAGGCCAGCGACGGGACCAACACGGAGACGGTCACGGTGGAGATCACGGTGACTCCACCCATCACAGTCCCCGCCGTAGAGATACTCGCGCAGACCTCCAGCATGGAGGCGGGGCAGAGCGCGAGAATGCGAGTGAGGGCCTTCGACCTGGACGCAGCGGAGTCCTATGCCATCCGCGTGACGACGGACGGAGCAAGCCTGGGGTTCGACACAGGGTGCACGGACCAAGAGGAGCCTGTTACGGTCCTCGAGGGGGCGACGCCCCTCGAGGTGGCCTTCACCCTGCACGGTTGCACCGTACCGGGGACCACGGTTACAACCAACCTGCTTGAGGGAACGAAGACGGTGGGTGCCGCCAGCCTGGTTGTGACGGTGGTTGTGGCGTCCACCGAGCCGTCGATCCAGATATGGGGTCTGGCCCCTGTCCTGGTGCAGGGGCAGAGCGACCAGTTCATGGCGATGGCCTCCTACCTTGCTCCATTGACCAGTTTCTTCGTGACACTAGGGACGGACAACGCAAACCTGGGGTTCAGCGACAACTGCCTCATTAGGGGTCAAGAGGATCTGGTGAACTCTGGCGATCCCAGCCATACCATGAGCCGAACCCTGCACGGCTGCGCCGTACCGGGAGGGACGATGACGGCGGAACTGATAAGGGGGTCGTCGACTGTGGTGGATACGGCCACCTGGGACGTGCAGGTGGTGGCCTCCCCCAAGGACGCGCCTCCGGGACCGACGGGCGTGGACGCGTCCTTGGCCAGCGGGGTCTTTACCATCAGCTGGGACGCTGTAACTGGGGTCACCAACTTCCTGGTGGAGCACCGCAGCGGCGGGGATCAGGGGACGTGGACCAGCATGGCCACCGGTACCAACACCACCATGGACTACACGCCCAGCGGCGGAGTCACATGCGAAACCACCTACGACTTCCGGGTGAGGGCCTATGGCGACGGGGCGTTCTACACAGAGGACTGCAACATGGCTCCAGAATTCGAAGCCGCGACATACACCTTCACCGTGTCTGAGGACGCGGAGGTGGGAGACGACGTGGGCACGGTCTCTGCCACGGACGAGGACACGGACGACACTCTGACCTACAGCATCACCCTGGGGAACTTTGACGGGAAGTTCGAAATTGAAGAGGAGAGTGGCCAGATCACAGTGGCGGAGGCCTTGGACCACGAGACAGAGGACCAGTACACCCTGACGGTGCAGGCGAGCGACGGCAACGGAAGCACGGTGACGGTGACTATCGCGGTGGTGGATGCCACGTGCTCTGGGGCGCTGCGGGGCCCAACCCCGACGACAATCCGGGTTTGGTGGGAGACTGCGAGACCCTGCTGGGTCTGCGGGACACTCTGAGGGTTACGGCGACGCTGAACTGGGGCTATGGCGTGGCCATGACAACCTGGGGCGGGGTTACGGCGGGAGGCACGCCGAGCCGGGTGACGGGGCTGAATCTGAGGGACCTGGGGTTGGCGGGAATCATCCCGACGGCGCTGGGGAGCTTGTCCGGTTTGCAAAATCTGAACCTCTCCAGGAACCAACTGACGGGCGCCATACCCACCCAGTTGGGCAACCTGTCCGATCTGACGGCCCTGTGGCTGTACGAGAACCAGCTCAGTGGTGGGATACCTTCGGAACTGGGGAGCCTGTCGAAACCTGTATGGCTGATACTGTCTGGGAACGAGTTGACAGGTGGGATACCGCCCCTGATTGGCGACCTTACGGGCCTGTCGCACCTGTGGCTGCAGGACAACCAGCTGGGCGGTGAGATACCGCCGGGGATCGGCGGGTTGTCGAGCATGCAGATCCTCCGAATGCACAACAATGAGTTGACCGGTCCTATACCGTGGCAGTTGGGGAACCTGACGGGCCTGTCGATAATACACATGTCGGGCAACGAGCTGGAGGGCTGCGTTCCTCCGGCGCTGGAGGACGTAACCAACAACGACTTCCCCACGCTGGGTCTGTCCTTCTGCACCCAGTCGGGGCCGGTGTCCACTCCGACGGATCTGGCCGTGACTCTGACCGGCGGACGTTCACTATCTCGTGGACCGCCGTGACCGAGGCGTACAAGTATGGAGTCGAGTACCGTATAGAGGGTTACGGGGAGGAGTGGCTGGGGTTGCCCACGACCGACGAATTGCAACCCAGATCATATATGTGGAGGGATCCGCTATCTATCATCGACACTTCCGGGAGAATATCAATCAATATGATCATAACATGCGTATCACTCTCCTTAATGGGAGCTTGATCCCCGCTCAGACTTACTACGAGGCCCAGCGTCTAAGGGCGACCTTGCGTCAGGAGTTCCTAGAGCTTATGACGACCATCGACCTCCTGATACTTCTCATCTCAGCGGATGTTGCACCCCCGATTGTTGATAAGCCAGGATTGGGTAAGAAGGAGGAGTTCAGACGAGCCATAATTTCACAACATCTTACGTTGACAAATCTTGCGAACCTAGCGGGCGCACCTGAGCTGTCTGTTCCCTGCGGCTTCAAGGACGGATTGCCCCTGGGCCTGCAGATAACCGGGCGACTCATGGGGGATGAGACCGTCCTTCGATTGGGCCACGTATACCAGCAGACCACCGACTAGCACTCCCATCATCTTCCCATCTAGACCAACCCTCAGAGTTCAGCAATATCAATCATAAGCACTGTGGATGACAACCTTAGGGAAATAGTCGTCTCCTCGGGCGGACAATTGGCTTTCTTCGGCAGTGGCTCCTTAGCTGGACCGAAGGTCTGTCAACAATTTGTCGAATTTCGTGGTGTATAACTAAATTCAGGACGTAAGACGGCATATGTAGAGTATTGGAACTCAGGGTTTGACATATAATCCCAATTAAATTATTATGATTTCGCCTTTTGTTACAGTCTTTGTAAAATATTGGAATTGAACCCATAGGGTTAGGAGGTGGACTCTGATGAAGCTGCAATGGTCTATGCACCGAAGCGCATCCTATCTATTAGGTGCTCTGATAATTCTAACCGTGCTCATTGTGGCCTGCGCCGACGATGCTGCCCCTACCCCTACAGTTGGCCCGGAGGCAACTGCCACCCCTACGCCAACTCCAACGTCACAACCTGCTGAATTGGAGCTTCAACGGCTGAAGTTAGCTTCGGCGCCCTTGAGCTATGACACCAACTTCACCTGGCTCCAGGGCCGCAGCGGCCAAGTGGATAAAAGGCCGGCCCAGGAGTTCCTTATTGGCACCGAACCAAGCACCAGCGCCTATATCCCCGAACTTGCCGTGGCGTGGGAGACCTCTCCCGATGCCAAGAACTGGACCGTAACCCTCCGTGAAGGAATCCCATACCACGAGGATCAGTGGGGTACTTTCAGAGCTGCGGATGTACGCCACGCCGTCTTCCTTCTTACCCAGCCTGAGGCTATTCAAAGTAGTTCCGGTAAGTGGCGCACACAGATGGGCATAGATAAGGAAACGGATACGATAGAATCGGTAGAAGCCATAGTAGAAGATAAGATTGAGATTGTAGACGATCATAAAGTCATATTCCATCTGGAGGTAGCGGTCCCGGAATTTTTTGACACCATCTCCGGGACATCAGACCTGGTGATGGAGAGCAAAGCTCGGTGGGACGCCGGAGGCAAAGAGTTGTATGGGACCAGGGTGATAGGGACAGGTGCCTTTGAGTTCATCGAACGAAAGCCAAGTGAACACGTCCTCTACAGACGCCTAGAGAGCCACTGGCGTAAGACCCCGGAGTACAAGGAGCTACAGTTTATCTGGGTACCTGAAAACGCGACTCGATTGGCCATGTTGGTAAATGGAGAGGTGCACATAGCTGGAGTGCCCCGTGCGGTCCAGAAGGAGGCTGAGGACAGGGGTATGAAGGTTGTTTCCAGTACCCTGCCAGCCTTTCAACTAATGTGGATGTTTGGTGGGCTATACTTCGGTGGGGATGGCAAACTCGATCCTGAAGTGCCCTTCGTCAATAAAGATGTCAGGCGGGCCATGAGTATGGCTATTAACCGCCAAGAGATCACGGAGAAATTCCTGTCCGGGAGAACAGAGCCACTCAGGGTAGTGGGGTACCATCCCGTCCTTGACGAAAATTACTGGCCTGGAATATATAACCCCGAATGGGATAGCCGCTTCGATGAGCAATACGGGTACAACCCCACCATGGCTAAAGAATTGCTTGCTCAGGCAGGATACGCCGACGGATTCGAATTTCCCATGTTCATCTTCAAATCGGGTGTGCTCCCGTCGTTCCCAGATATATCGGAGGCTGTGGCCCAATACTGGCAGGCTATAGGTTTAAAGCCAATAATAGAGGAGGTGGAATTCTCCAGGATTCGCCAGGGATACAAGGCAAAAGAGATGCACGGTATCTCTTGGGGGATGACCGGCGGTCGGATAGATACATTGTTCCACCTGCAGGTATACAACAAAACCGAGAAGTCCGTAGTGCATGTCTACGAGCATTCTTTCATAGATGGAAACCTTGAGCAGATGGACACCGTTGTGGACAGTGGGGAAAGGGCCATACTTTTGAGGGAGATTGGTGACCATAAGTTCGCCGAATTCGCTGAAATCCCGATGTACTGGATGCGAGCTGAAATAATGGTCAATCCCAAGTATATAGCCGAATACGTGTTCCCTGGTACTGTTACCGGTATCTACTCACACCTGGAGTTCATAAAAATAACACCACAATAGACTCTTACCTGCGGTTAGAAAACTTTGCGATGGCTCGGCATTGGGACACGTTCCCCGTTGACGAATTTGACTGAGTCAGATTAGCGGGCTTTTGTATTGGACTTCTCTGTCAGCCTGTGACTTAGACCATATGGCTATGGCGAGGATTATGTAAGTAAGCTCCGTAGCCTGCTAGCGGCAGTCAGAGACTGTCTTCCCTCTAGAATCTGGGATTGCCTAGCTGAGTTGCCGCTGGCCCTACTCTTCGCCAGTGTCCAATCGACCTCATTAGCCCAACCGGTTTCACTTAACTCCGCCGTCGAAAGAGGCTAATAATTGAATCAAGGGTTGCCGTGAAGCGCCAGGAAACAGATAACATCCAAGAAGTACGACTGTGAGCGAGTGTAAGACGAGTTCTTAACATTATCTTGCCTGCTGCTCGGAATACACCCCAAGCGGAAACCGGGCCATCCAATCAAAGACCCGGGCTAGGGTCCAGAGGTCTATTCGTATTGTTCTAGAATATCCAAAGAATTTCCTTGAAGGAGAGACTGGGCTTTCGCGCCGCCTAAAGAAAATATGAAAAGGCCGGGCTACTTAATCCAAAGGTGGTGAAAGTGATTTAGGGGTTGAGCGGAAAAGAGCGTCACTAAGAGCTAGAGCTGACTCTAGGGGGGAGTTCTAGCATATGAAGAGGTGCAACGTGGGAACCATCGAAGATATTCTATTCGTCCCCCGGGACATGAGGATTGGTGCCGTCCGAGAGCACCTTCCCGAGAATTTCTGTACAGTGGCGGCCTCTGGCATTCTTGAACACCCAGGCCGTGCCTTTATCCTCACTGGATTCTATATTCCCGTGCCTTACATGTATCCGTTCCCCCCAGGGGGGACAGTGGAAACCGACGGCCCGCCCGGTGCCTATGCCGTGGGGGAGGCCCTCCGCTCCATCGGATACGAGGTGACATACGTCACGGATCGCTATTGCACCTTCTGCTTCGAGGGCGTCTCAGGTGCTGAGGACCTCGTCAAGTTTCCTATCGCCGACTCTGCCACCAGTGAGCAGTTCGCCAAGAACCTGTTGGCCGAGAAGAAGCCGTCCGTAGTGGTCGTCATTGAACGGTGTGGTGTGAATGAGAAGGGTCGTTATCTGTTCGATGGACATAGCTCCACACGAGGTGATTTTGCCACACGAGCGTGGGATGTCACCGACCGCACCGCAAAGCTGGACTTTCTGATGATCAATCATCCTCACACCGTCGGAATTGGGGATGGAGGCAACGAGATGGGAACAGGAAACTTGGCACCGTGGACACGCGAGATTCTGCCTACCGGCGAGCCCTCCATCACCCGCTCCACCTGGCCTGTCATCGCCAGTGTGTCTAACTGGGGGGCTTATGGACTGGTGGCCGCTCTGTCGTTGCAGACGAGGCGCAACCTACTGCCAACTGTCGATGCCGCCAAGGCATTCATACGGCTCATAGTGGATAGGGGAGCGGTGGATGGCAACGGTCAGAGCGGATACACGGTTGACGGATACACCCTTGAGGAGAACGCTGCCATCTTACAGAAGTTGCGGGCCGTACTGGAGTGGGAAGGGGTAACCTCCACCTGAAAACTGGGTCCGCTCCGGCCATCCTGCCAGCCATTAGCTGGAACTGAGCCGCTTATGAGAGCACCGGTAGCATCATCTTGGTTAGCAACGGCGCATGTTGGCAACCGGCAAAATAGGGACACTTACAGAGCCGAGAGGTCAGGTGTCAAGTGTGTTGATGTTCTACGATAAAGTCAGTTTCTCCGAATAGAATTCATCCACACTCTCGATAATGGCTTCCAAGAGCTTCCCCGTAGGGGAGTCACCGGCCTGCTCGGTAATGGAGATCACGCGGATGCCCCGCCGCCTGAGCATTGATTTGAAGGCGCTAGCATCCCCGTCGCCATCTGCGTCCTCAACAAGGCCAAGGCTGCCGAGCGGCGTGGCCGTGTGCTGTTCGTGGATGCCGCCCAGGAAGGAAATTTTCGTCAGGGTAAGGCGCAGAACTTCATCGACCGGGAGCACATAGATGAGATAGTCTAGGCCTACAACGCCTTTGAGGACGTTGAACGATTCGCACGCGTGGCAGACATGGAAGAGATCCAGGACAACGACTTCAACCTGAACATCAGCCGCTACGTGGACACCACCGAACCTATCGTGGTAATAAGCGTTGAGGACGCCCTGGCGCAGCTTAGGGAGACGGAGCGGAAGCGAGACGACGCCTTGGCGAAGATGAACAGCCTCCTCGCGGAGTTGGGATTTTCCAACTAACCTCTAACATGACCAAGGTCATAACCATGCTACAGTAATGGTCACATTCAAATGCGAAAGGAAGAAGTTATGGCGACGGACGGCGGCGGGACCAGGACCATGAAGGCGTCGGAGTTCAAAGCGAAGTGCCGCCAACTCATGGATGAGGTGGCGGAGAGCGGGGAGGAGATAATCATCACCAAGTATGGACGGCCCGTATCCAAGCTGACCCCCTACAGAAAGAAGCCCAAAACTCCCTTCGGCATAGACAAAGGCCGCATCAAGATCCTTGGCGACATAGTATCTCCGATGCCCCACGAGTGGTTCGAGGACTCCGACGACTCTAGGAAGGAGCTGTTTTGATACTCCTGGACACCCACGTCTTAGCCTGGTTTCGATCTGGAGACCAGCGCTTGGGCCCAGGTGCCAAACGGGAGATTGCCAATGCTCTGGAGCAAGATAACGCCGCGGTGTCCGCCATATCCTTCTGGGAGGTTGGTATGAGGGTGCAAAAGGGGCAGATCAACGTGGGTCTCCCATTAGACGCATGGCGCATTGCCCTCTTTGAAGGCGGTCTCATCGAAATTCCCGTAGATGGCGGCATAGCGGTAAGGGCCGGTTTGCTGACGGACCTTTACGGCGACCCGACCGACCGCATCATCGTCGCAACCGCTCTACAGGGTCATCGACTCGTAACGGCCGATAGTCGCATTCTCGACTGGAGCGGAAACCTCGACCGGCTGGACGCCCGGTTGTAGTGGCTGCATCCAGCAATATGACTGACAAGGCAAAAATCCCGGACGGCTGGCGGCTTGTGCGCCTGGGGGATGTGGCGGAAGTTCTGATGGGGCAATCTCCGCCCGGTGATACAGTGAAGGAGTGGAATGGTGGCTTAGATTATTACGGAGGCTTGCCATTCATTCAAGGAAACGCTGAATTCGGTACCAGAGCACCTAAACCCCTAAAATGGTGCGTCCAGCCGTTGAAAGTAGCAAAGTCCGGTGACATTTAATTAGCGTAAGGGCTCCTGTAGGTGAAACAAATCGCGCCGACCGATCGCTTTGCATTGGCCGAGGGTTGGCCGCAATTAGATTCCTTGAATCTAGTAGAGCCTTTGGTTGGCATATTGTGAATCATAGGAAACGTGCATTAGAACGACTAACGCAGGGTAGTACCTTTCCAGCAATCGGTGGTGAAACCCTACGTTCTCTGCCCGTCCTCCTCCCACCTCTGCCAGAGCAGCGGGCCATCGCCGAGGTGCTGGATTCTATAGACGAGACAATTGAGCGCAACGAGGCCGTTGTTGCCGCCACGGAGCGCCTGCGCGACGCCCTGCTTCACCGGCTGCTGACCCGCGGCGTACCCGGCTGGCACTCGGAGTGGTGGGATGCCCGGGGCCTCGGCAGAATCCCCGCCTCCTGGGACGTGGTGCGGCTGGGGAGGTGGCAGAATCGATCACAAGCGGCTCCAGGGGATGGTCCCGGTATTTCCGCTCAAACGGAGCTTTTTTGTGAGAAGCCAGAACATTACAAGCAGTGGAATTGACCGCACTGACGCTATTTTTGTAGATCCCCCCGACGATGGTGAAGCTGAGCGGACTCGAATACGTCAGGGAGACCTTCTTATCTCTATCACCGGTGAACCGGGGAAAACTACTATAGCGCGCCAAGACATTGGACAAGCGTTTGTAAGCCAACATGTTGCTCTGGTTAGGCTCCGTGACCGCCAGTTGAGTTGCTTTGCAAGCAGGTTCTTACAAGGCCAGAAAGGTCAGGAGCAGTTAAGTCGAATGGCTTATGGTCAAACCAGACCAAGCTTAAGTTTACTGAACATCGGCGAAGTAAGAATCGCCCGGCCGTTGCCGTCGGAAGGAAATATAATTGTCCAAATCCTGGAAAGCGTTGACGAAGCGATAGATCGCGGCGAAAAGGAAACGGAAATGCTACAATCGCTAAAAGCATCCGCCGCAGATGCGCTGCTCACGGGGCGGGTGCGGGTGCGGGTGTAAGTGGAGGACCAAATTGACTAATCCGAACGACAATATCCGCCAGCAGATGTTGCAGTACTTCTACGATCGCAATCAAAACGCTACTAGCGAGAAAGGGAAGCGTGGGTCGCACATAAGAATATCGGACGTGAAGAAGGAACTGAAAACCTTACACGGTCTCAACCAACAACAGGTAATGGCGCAACTGAACTATCTCATCAGCAGTGAGTGGGTGGCGAAGGTCTCCGAGGAACGGACGTTTACAACTAGAGCGGGGACCCAACAGCCGAGCCGAAGCGAATGGTATGTGGTCACAGCGAAGGGAATTGACCGGATAGAGGGGTTATCATCCGAATTTATGCGGCAAAGCCCATATTCGAACGTGAACATCACCGCCGTAAACAGCGCTGTTCAACTGGGCAATGGCAATGTAGTGAGAGAGTCCTTCGTTAGTCTCGCGAAGGAACTGGAGCAACTTCGTCAAGCCATTACTACATCAGACATGTCAGAGGAAGAGAAAGTGGAAGCCATTGCCGATATTGAGACCATTAACGGCCAGTTGGCCAAGCCTAAGCCAAACAAATCTATTGTCAAGATGGCTTGGGATGCCATTACAAGCAGCAGGGCAGCTTCATTAATTCAAGCTGGGTGTGGCATTGTGAAAGCCATCGAAGGGATCACCGGGTGACTGGTGAAACCATCCCTTTCAATCACTTTGACAATAGGAATTGCCTAACCCATGACCTCCCCCGCCAAGCTCAACGAATACAACCACGCTGAGAGGCCCGCCCTCGATCTGCTGGAGCAGTTGGGCTGGACCTGCGTGCCGCGCGATGCGCTGGCGGCGGAGCTCGGAGATGAGCGGGAGGTGCTGCTGAAGCGGTCCAATGGGTCGAGCATCGAGGTCCCTCCCAATCATGATGCTCACCCCATCTTATTCGCCACCTAGCCCGGTCTTTTTCAACAGATCGTTCGCGCCGCCCTTGACAGGTTTCGCCGGTGGCGTCTCTCTCGCCTTCTGCCTTGCTCCCTGCGTGGGGCTCTCATCAGTTCGGAAGTTTCTTCGTGATGCTGATCCAGTAGATGCCGGTCCGGTCGGTGCCCTCTGTTCCCACGGCGATGTAGTACTTTCCGGTGCTGGGCGCCTCCCAGTTGGTGACGAAGACTTTCTTCCCTGCAGCGCCGGTGCTGGTAGGTGCCGGTGCCGTTGTCACCCGAGCTGACCTCGATGTTGTAGAAGCGGTACTCGTTCTTCTTGAAGCCGACGATGGCGTTGTTGCCATGGCCCCTGTCGTTGCCGGTGGCGTAGACGTTCTGCCTAAAGTTCCCCTTGGCGTTCCAGGTAGCGATGACGTCGGGGTTGGCCAGAGTGAGGTTCGAGTGTTCTTCGACGCCCAGCATGTCCCGGTCGTCCACCCCGATGGCCTCGATCAGGTATCTCTTGTAGGGGTCGAGCCTGATCTTGTGGAAGTTGGTCTCGCCTGCCTGGGTGATCTCACCGGAAATCGTCGGCTGGCCGGTGGCGGCGATATCGTTCGCAACGAGCTTCACGGAGACGGTATTTCCCTCAGCCCAACTCAGATTGGCGTTATTCCACATCCAGTTACTCTTGTTGTTGATCGTTTCAGAGTTGGCGTCCCCAATGAAGTAGGACACACCGTCAATCACCAGTGTCAGTCCCTGTGTGGCGGCAGTGGCCCTGGTATTGAACTCGAATTCCAAGGTTCCGTTACTCCTGCGATTGATCTTCTTGACCTCGTAGTTCGTACCGTCATCGGTGAAGTCGTCGTCGTCCAACGTGTTCGAGTCGCTGCATTTTCTGTTCCCAGTCGAGGTGTTGTCACAGCCCAACCGTGCGGGGTCACCGGCGAATGTTATTCTTACAGTCAGGGTGGCCGACCACACCTAGGCCGGCGCCGGCGCCCGCAGGGGTAGGGGAAGGGCCAGGGCCAGGAGCGCGGGGCGAAGACGGCGAGGAACACGGTCGTCAGGCTGCGCGCCGCGAGGGACCGGACGCGCAAACGCGCCGTCCGCCCCGGCTCAACTCTTATGCCGGCATCAACACCCGTGTCAAGCTGTCCGCGTGGTGGCATTCAGAACCATCCTTCTTGCATATAGCATGTAAAGAGTCAAAAAGCCTAGGAAGTTAACCTAAACCTGGTCGCGCGAGCTGAGACCTTGTTACTCTCCTGTAGGTCCAACAACCGCTCAGGGTATCTTTCCTGTTGACTTACCCTCGGCATGAGTAACCTCATACCCCGTGATTTCCTTGTCTCCGACAAGTGCCAAATGCCTCATTACATGGGAGCAATTACCCTGCCACAGGAACATCAACTACCCTTCTGAAAGGAATGCGCACGCTTATCTTCCACGTACCCCACGGTCCAGCGTGCTTGTTGGATGCCGGGCCTCCAACCCGAGCTGACCCCGAGGGAGTGTGAGATACTCATCTCCTTTGCACGGGGCATGCACTATGCTTGGATTGACGAGGCGAGGTGGATTAAGCCCGTCGCCGCTCGGAACGCCATCTACGGCATCCAGCAAAAGTTGAAGGTCGGTACGATGCATGGATTGGTGCCTTGGTGCATGCTAAGCGGACTGCTGGGTGACCAGCCACACGGACCACTCTAGAGGTCATGCTCCTCCGGATGATCTCTGAAGAGAAGGTCAATCGCTGACTCCGGCTGGCGACAGCGGAATAGGCACGGGCGACATTTGCCGCCGCCCATGCCATCCTGTTGTAATCATGCGACAGCAGCCTTTGGTGAGACTCCCAGGCCCAGCCATATCTCAAAAATGGTACCGTCTACCGTCCAATTAGGCCCACACTTTCATGCTTGGAGCCATGCAAGAGTCGAATTCGCTAATCTAGGACAAAGTCAGCGATATCGGTCCGAACGGTGCTATTGTCCCGGATAGAAAAACCGTCTCCCAGCAGCGGCGCTCAACCAGAACTCGCACTTGGCACATCTCCACTCTCGCCCATTGCGGCCTTTTTCCCGTCCAACTCCCCGGGGCGGCCTCATCTCGCAGTGGTTCCCAAGAAATAATGGGTAATATTGTTGATCCTGAGGGTGTTTCGCGTAGTCTCCCCAATAAGTCTGGGCAACTAGGACTGAAGTGAGTTTGAGCTCCCCACAGGTGTCTCAGGGGGTACAGGGAACACTTCCTTAGTCTGCGTCAGTGAATCGCGTCATCACTTGAGTGGCGAAGGTTTCCAAGTTCTTCAGCGTTTTGCCCAATGGAATGCCTATGTGGGAGAAGTCGATGAGCAGATGGTCCAAGTTGCATACTTCCTGCAACTCGTGGACCTTCTCCACTACGTTCTCAGGGGAGCCCACAAGGAGAGTTCGCGGCTCCAGGAAATCCCAGTCTAGCTTCATGCTAGGGTCCAAGACCTCGTCTGGATTCGTGAACACCTGCCTGCCACGAAACGGGTCGTTGAAGACAAAGGAGGACATGATTCCCACTTCCGCGTCCCTGCGTGCCTCCTCCATTGAAGAGGCGACATATGTAGAGCGCATGACTGCCTGGTCTTCTCCCACAGCAAACGGTCTTCCCTCAAGCTCGGACCTGATCTTGGCGTAGAGTTCCATTCGCTTTCTGATCCTGAGAGCCGGAGGCTGCCAGTAGCACGCCTTCAACCTGAGTTCCGCTGCGGTTGTTACCGAACGGTCGGTTGAGACGGTCATCCACAACGGAGGGTGCGGCTTCTGGTAGGGCCTGGGCGTCACCCGTAGCTTCGTGACTCTTTCCCCATCCTGCCAGGCGGGATTCGGAGGATAGAGGGGATGGGAGAAGACTGTGTCTTCGGCAGGAAAGCGGTAATTTGTCCCTTGGTATGAGAAGTACTCGTTGGCCCAGATCTCCCGAACTATCTCCACTGTCTCTCTGAACAGCTCCCTGTTTTCCCTGTCCCTTCGGGGGTCCGCGTTGGGATGAAACTGGGGACCCTCGTACGGCCAAATTCCTCTGCCGAATCCAACTTCCACGCGTCCCCCGGTCATGTTGTCCAGAATCGCAATGTCCTCGGCAAGCCGTATCGGATGCCACCACGGGACTATGTTGGCCATCTGTCCAATGCGAATTCTGGAAGTCCGAGCCGCCAGGTCCGCACCAAGCAGGATTGGATTTGGTATGTCCCCCACCGCATAGGGACCGAAGTGGTGCTCCCCAAGCCACATGGCCTCGAAGCCAAGCTCCTCGGCAAGGATGGTCTGCTGCCTGAGGTTGTCCAGCAGGCCAACGGCACTGGTGGCTTCTCCGGCAGAGGCTGCAACCGTCGTGAAGGCGTCAAATCTCATTCTTGTACCCTCCCGCTCCTACAGGACAACTGTGACCTTCGGTCTAACTAAATGACCGACACTCTTATTAGCTTCGCGGACGGCGAGAATCCACCTCCGGATGTCAACAATCACAGTTTTGTGGGGATTGTCTGGGTCATGTTAGACTTGCAAGCCACCCTACTGCAAGGATCTACCCCATGCCATCAAGACAAAACCAGGGTCTCATCCAGACCGTGTTGGGTTCCATCTCACCATCGGAGCTTGGCCCTACCACGACTCATGAGCATCTTTGCATTGACTTCTCTTTCATGTTGCGTCCGGGCCAAGACTCGCCATCTGAGGAACTGGCGGATGCTCCCATAGCCCTGGAGAACCTGGGGTGGATACGACGTAACTACTACAGCAACCGCTCCAATCTGCAGTTGATGGACCTGGATACTATCATCAGAGAAGTTTGGATGTACAGAAACGCCGGCGGCGGCGCGATCGTAGATGCGACCACGAAAGGCATCGGGCGCAAACCTGATGCTCTGGCTCGAATCTCTCAAGAAACGGGAGTGCATATCATCATGGGCGCCGGCTTCTATGTGGGCGCCGTTCATCCTGAGGATATGGATGAGCGGAGCGTGGACGATCTGGCACAGGAGATTACTTCAGACATTACGGAAGGCGTCAACGGCATAAAGGCAGGTATTATCGGCGAGGTGGGCTGCACCTGGCCTCTGACCACAAATGAGCGAAAGTCTATTGAGGCGTCAGCAATTGCTCAGCGGGAAACAGGTGCGGCGATGCTGATCCATCCGGGGAGGCACCCGGAGGCGCCCGCCGAAATATTGGAACTGCTTGATAACGGCGGTGCAGACATATCGCGGGTGATAATGGGACATCTGGACCGCACCGTGTTTGAGTTCGAAGCGGTACGGAGAATCGCCGAGTCAGGCTGTTACCTCGAATGGGACCTGTTCGGCAATGAGGGGTCGCACTATCCCTTGGCCGAAATCGACATGCCCAGCGACGCTCAGAGGCTGGACTTCATAAGGCGCATAGCCGAGGAGGGCTATACCGACCGAATTGTCATAGGGCAGGATATCGCTACCAAGCACAGGCTAGTGAAATATGGCGGTCACGGCTACGGCCACATCCTTGAGAACATCGTCCCCAAGATGCGGCGCAGGGGGTTTTCCGAAGATGCGATTCGGGCAATTACGGTGGACAACCCGGCCAGGATTCTCGCTCTTGTGTGATCGTTCCCGGTAGCGTCAACTGGGGTTCCGGCAGACTCCCAACTGTAGCAACGTCTCGAAGAAGGTACTGTTTGTCGTATAGAATCGCGGACCCTCTCCCGCCTGGAGTCATTCAGTACTCGAACTCCGATCTGCTGGTACTCTCGGTAGTGCAGGCTCCTTATTTGGGGCTTTATTCCAGGGCTGGCATACCGTACGACAGCAGTGGCATTCGACCGACACCCTCCTGGATTGTCCGTGCGTAACCGGCCCCACCGAGAGCGTTGTCGTATATGGTTCGGTATCGGCGACGGCGGCAACAAGATCAGCATGGGAAACCCCGCCGAGGACATCCCGTCCGTGGAGCAGTTTCCCAACGAGCCGAGTGTCACCACCATCTCGCATCTAGCCATTGCCAGCGTCTCGATCTGGGGCGGCTACGGCCTCGTTGCCGCGCTGCCGCTTCTGACGGGGCGCACCCTGTTGCCGTCGCCAGAGCAGAAAGAGGATGTTATCCGCGCGATGGTGGACCGGTGTGCCATCGACTCCGGTGGGATCGCGCCGGTGTATGGGGTGGACGGCTTCACGCTGCATGAGGATCGCTGGACTATGGAGGCGCACCACCGCTTGCTGCCGGAGAGTGGCGTGGAGGAGTAGGTCCTAACCCGTCATTTCGCGAAAGCAGGAGCCTCACCCTTCACGGACATGCTCTTGGACAATTCGCGGGGTCACTCCTGCCGCTCGGAATTCGGGTTGAAGGGCTCGCCGTCTACCAACAAGTCCTTGATGGCGGCGTTGCCGTCGCCGTCAACGTTGACCACAACTTTCACGTCATCCGCGCGTTCTACGATGCGTCCGGTCCCTTCCGGCACAAAATACGTTCCGATTCCAAAGTCAGCATGGCCCATGCGGTCCACTCGGCCCTTGATGAATATGTCCCCGACGACACCACTTCGCGCGACGGTGTATCCCGACGCTGTCCAAATCTCCGGGCCTCTCCTCAGCCCGACGTAAACCGTGTCGCCTACCTCCAGTTGCGGGTACGACGGCAAGTTGGCGATCTCGTAATCGAGGATGGCGTAATCGCCCTGCAGCAGGGACCGCGGGTCCACCGGGACGGTTTGCAGCACGACCTCGGTTCCGATGCGGAGGTCTGCTTCCTTCACAACGATGAAGCCTATCAGGAAGACCAGTTGCGCGACGACCACGATCCAGAAGGCTATGCGGCCCCAGGGCTTCATACCTCGCCCTCCCTAACGCGCATGGCAGACAACATTTGGCGGCGTCCACGCTCCAGCAGGAAACCGCCGGCCAGCAGGACTATGCCGGCGCCAAAGAATACCAGCGAGCTGTCGAATAGGCCTATCGAATACTCGAAGTAACGGGTGATGACGTACAGAGCGATCAGCCCCAGGGACAGGTTGACGCGCCCCTCATGCTCTTGCAGGTAGCCTGAGACCATCAGCCCCAGAACCGACAGGGCGAATAGCAGGTTGAACACAATGGGATAGAGCGGCTCCCAGCCAACAGGGACTCGCGCCGCCAGGTGGGCTGCCGCCAGCAGAACCACGATAATTGCGACCTCTACGAGTTCCACCGTCGACCGGTCGCCTCTCCGGACTCGTGGCCATGCCAGCCCCGCCGTCAGCGCAACGGCGATGGCCGACGCGCCGTAGGCCACGACCCAGTATCCCAGAGGCACGCCGTTGTCATCGCCGAGCTTATCAAACAGGTCATGGAAGGTGAGCAGGTAAAGCGCACCGAAGGCGACAATCAGCCCAACGGCTTGGAAGAGCCCGCCAATTGTTTTCCATCCTTGGAACTGTACCTTGGCCTTGCCAATCGCGTAGAGGAACGCCGCCAGGGCCAGATAAATCACCGCAGCCAATATGCCGGAACCTGAGCCGGAAACCTCTTCTAACCAGGGAATCAATCGGAATGTCGCAGCGACAAGGAACAGAACAATGGCCAAGAACATCACCGGGCGCGACCGGGTTACGTAGGCTAAGGGCAGCACTCCCAGGAACCAAAAGGTAGAGAGGTTGGGGTGGTTCACTGGGATGTGGTAAATCTGACCGATGAGGTGCACCCCACTTCCGAAGATGATGCAGCCCAACAGCACCAGCGCCAGACCAACAGCGTGATAGCCCATACGCTGCCAGACGAAGTAGCCCGCGCCATAGGAAAGCGCTAGGCCGACCACCAGCGAGCCCAGTTTGACGCCTCTCGAAATTTCATCCCAGTTGGCAGCGAAGAAGGTGATGACGCCCAGCCCAATAAGAATGGCGCCCAGGATCGACAGTCCCACGACGAGAGCCTGCCGCCTCCGGGACGCCTCGTAGTCGGGGGAATACGCCGGGTAGCGGGCCAGGATCGCCCGGCCCTGTTCGGCGGTGATCGTTCCGTCCTCCTGCCACGCCTCGACTTCTTGCCGCAGCCGGGCAAGGAATCGGGGGCTGGCGCTTTCAGAGGAATTCATCAATCGGGCTTTTTCATGCCGTGATATGTCCCTTTCTCAATTAACGACTACTAACGACTATTGCGCTAAGGGATGTGAACCGAAATTTCCCATATTTGCAGTCTTCAGGCTCACAGGACTGCCCAAACGAGATGCAAGCATCATATTCAGGTTCTGCGAAGCATGTCAATTGCCGGTCTATCCAATAAGGGATGTGTTTGTAGTGGTAAAGCACCCTTCTTGTCAGTCTTCATCCTCTTCGTGTCCTCTGCCAGTGGGATGAACCCGCATTGAATACAAGGTGACTACCTAGAGCGCTCTCTCCCTCTTGGCAAGATCGTGGCTGTACTCTCCCTCAGCTTGGCGCCGCCCTTGACACACATCTGTGGGGTGAAGACTGATGGCACAGCCGCCTTCTGAGGCGGTGATAAATTTAACGAAGTTTATGCGCCCGGCGGAAAGTTCTCATCCGTCACCGCCGGAAATGGTCATACCTGCGGTGTGAGGGTCGACAGTGCCGTGGTCTGCTGGGGCAGCCATTCCTTCGGCGAAGCATTACCGCCTGATGGGGACTTAGTCTCCGTAAGCGCCGGAAGGTCACACACTTGCGGTGTGAGGCACGACGGCCGCATCGAACGAATTCAGGTCCTCGATCAAGTTCCCGTCCCTGGGTAAGACGTCGCGGATAGTGAGGTCCGTGGTGATCCCCGAGGCCGCGTACCCGAGCCCAACCGTCACCGCAACCACGAGAACGAGGTAGGGCGCTGGCCGCCGCGTGGTGGATGTCCCCAGCCTTTCCGCTAGCCGGTCGATGCCGGGGATTGCATTTGCGATCGGACGGGGCGGAGGAAGCGGTCCGCGGGCTTCGCGACGCCGGTCGATGATCGTTCGCACGGCTGGGACCAGCGTCAGCATCACGATCAGGCTCAACCCGACGCCCAGCCCCACCACCACGCCGAAGTCCCCGATCCCCGAGATCGGCGAGAGCAGGTTCGCCAGGAAGCTTACGCTCGTGGTGATGGCGGCCAGCGCCAGCGGGATGATGGCGTTCCGGAGCCCCGCGAGCACCGCTACCGCCACCGGCTCGCCGGCTATCCGTTGCTCCCGGTAGTGCGACACAGTCTGGATCGAATAGTCCACTGCGAGGCTTATCAGGATGAGCGGCACCGTTGCCGTGAGCGCGTTCGGTGGGCCGATCAGATCTAAGGCCGCCTGGGCCGAGCCAGCTCTCCGCCCCGACGGTCCAGATCAGCGCGAGTACAAGCCCCGTCAGCGTGGGCAGCAGGTCGGAGAGCGTGCGCATGAAGAGCAGCGCCAGCCCCAGCAGCGGCAGCACCCCGCGGCTCGTGGCCTCCTGTTACTCCTCCTCAATCACCGCGGGCGACACGCTGCCCACGCTCAGCGGGCCCTCGTCCGCCTCCGCCAGGTCGTTGATCGCCAGCTGCGCGTCGTCAACGGCCTCGTCGCTGGTATCGCGTAGCCGGATGGTGGCGACCGCGATCGGCGTGCCATCCGTGTCCGTTCCGGTCATCATGTCGAGCGCCTTTCGCGCCGGGTGGAGCTCCGGTGTGGCCCGGACATGGTCAAGCGCCGCATCGATTACTTCACCGGCTTCTGCCTGCACACAACAAAAACGCCTTGAGAGGCTCCTACGTCTCCTACAACTCCCACGTACTATTATATGTAACCTGTGCCACGTTGTTCAGAGGCTCCCTGGGTTGGCCCACTATGGGAAACGCACCTATGCCGATATCGCGCCGCCTTCCGTCAATGACGATTCGCTGGACCCATGCTTTGGTTCCTGAAGACCGGATTACTAAATAGAGGCCGCCCCCGTCTCCGTTACGCCCAGGGTCCTTTAGAACCTTCACCTTAGTAGCTGTAAGCCCTGCCATAGCATCTCCCTTCCTAGCGATACAACGTTTAGTACCACATTTTAGGTGGGATGCTACCGCTCAACGTGGGACATCGCAGGACCTAATAGGACTGCACTCGGGCATGAACTAGGCATAAAAAGGCCTTATTGGGAAGACAGTGGAAGGAAAAATTGGCGTCCCAGGCAGACGATTTGTTAAAGGTTTTTTCAGTAGGGAAAGAGCCTAGAGTAGCTTGGCAATTACTACCTTTTAGCCTTGGAGTAGCTTGTCAGACTGGGTTGGGCCGCTGTATTCCGTGCACAAATTGGGCGGCGGCCGGGTGGTGAGGGCAGGAGCGTCCGTGCTGTTCCCCTTGTGGCGCAAGGCAGTCCATACAGTCCGTTTCAAGGGGGATTGGCTCATTCCTATTGGTGATTGATTCCGGCCTTGCGTAGTTGCCTGTTATCCGTGGTGGTGCTTCCCTGATTGTGCAAGCATTCCGGCCGCATGAAAGGCAAGTCGTTCCAAGGTCTGCATCGGGAATCAGGAGCCCGCCGCAATGGCTACATCTCGCCATCAAGCAACCCAACAGCTGCCATTGCAACGGCAACATCGACGCCGGCCCTAACCAGCTTATCGACCACCTGAGCACGGCTTACCATGTCCAAGGCGTAGCTATCGAATTTGAGCCTTACGGGGGTCTCAAACTTCATGGACAACTCAAACTCCAACAACCTAGCCAAAGGCCTCACTGTGCCCATTTGCCAGCGTCTCAGAGCCTCACGTTGGCTTGTGCCGTCCGCATCCGTGAAGAGGCTGGGGGGAGTGCCAGTGCTTGCCAAGACTGCCATGAATGCCTGAGCCTGAATCTTCACCATCTCAGCCGGCGGCTTGGGCCCTAGCCTCTGAGCCGTCCAGTCCTTCTTAGGTGCTTGCGTTGACCCTTCACTCCAACCCGCCGCCGTGGTTTCCACGAAAGCGGCCTTGCCTCTAGCCTTTCGGATATCGGCTTTCAGCATCTTCAAAGGGTCGTCGTCTGAGTCGTCGCCGCCGTCTTGTGGGATGGTGATTATCTGAGCCAAGGGCCCGCTTGCTTCGTCTGCTAAGGAGCGTTCTACTTCGCTATTCAATCGGCTTGTGGTGTGCGCCCAATTCGCTGGGGAAATGCCGACGTATGGTTGGCCAGGCTTTGCGCCAAAGGTGACGAAAATCACACCATCGGCGGGAAGGTTCCACGTGGTGCTTGTCGAAGGCCCATAGCCCGTCACCCTCACGCTCCAACCACGGCGGGAGTGAGACCCTTCCCAATGCCAGCTAGAGGCCGGAACCAACTCAAAGCCGCCAAAGCCGTCCGATTCTATGACGTGCATCGACTGGCCAGCCCGGATTAGGTCTCTGCCAACCTGAGCCAAGAACGTGGGAGACACGGCTTGCGTGACGTACTCGGGCCCATCCACGTTTGCCGACGCAAAGGCCCTAGAAAGGCTACCAGCGGCGGCCTCTATGGCTGCTGTGCTTCCTGAGTCGGCGGCTTGTCCTGCGGCTTGAGCCTCAATCAGCCTAACAACTGCGTCGGCAAAATCCCCGCCGGATTCTCGCTTTTCTATTCCCTTGGAGAATGGCCAGAACTTCATATCAACCCACCACGTCGAACCTTGTATCTGGTAAGCAAAGAGGCGGCGCCTGAGCGTCGAAACATCGCTGAATGATCAGTTATTGAATTACTGGATAGAGGCCCAACCGACTTTGAAGTAAGCACCCCAAAGGAAGTTTCGGCCTCTGCCAGATATCCAGCGAACCTTATGACCGCTTCATTCTGCAAGGTCTCAGGGGCAAGGGGCGCGTAGTCCTCTACCCTCAAGGTGGCCACTGCCAGGAGACGAGTTGCATTGTCTCCTGCACGTGGAACGGCGGCTGTGAGTTGGGATTCAGTAAGGGTTACAGCCATAGTCTAGGTAGCCTCTTGTGGCGTACTTCAACCTTGGTTTCATAGCTTGAATCATCAACGAGGGATGCGCCTGTCAATCGTGCTTTCAAAATGTGTCTCAGCCCGCCTTGCATCCGTTCACGCATGACCACAAATTCAGGGCTGAGACCTGTTAAAGTGCCATTGCGAACGCTGGTAGCTGCGTCCCTGCCGTTCTGGGTATCTGGCAGTTGAAGGTCTACTAAGAGCGCCCGTCCTTCAACCATTGGACTGAACCTAACCACAAAGGCTTTGCGGTTGTGTTGAAGGTTCAAAACGATCCCTTTTGCAGCCCAGTCCAACGCACCATTAGCTACCATTTCAGGCCGGTCTAGCGCCCTCGTTTCGTACTCAATCAGCGTTCCTGTTAGCCTCCCCGGCCCTTGTCGGCTTTCATCTTGCCGCCATTCAATCCTATGGCGCATTTCCGGTATCCATACTCTAGTTTCCATTGGGCAATCTCCCATACCACCTATGAACGGCCTGCTCGCATTCCTCGCTCAATTCCCCCGTCTCAATGTCCACAAGCCTGCTCACAACGACGTTGCGGCCAGGGTCAACCACTCTTTCAACTGCAAGCGGGCCCATCTGTTTGAGGAGGAGTTGCCGACGTGCAAGGTTGCCGTCTGAGTTGGTAGCGATTACTCCGATATCTCTTGCAACCGCGCCCGTGATAGCTGCCCGCCTCACGTATTCAGCGATGGGTAACAAGGCCTCGTTCCTCAGAGGATATTTCCCATCTGGGCCCCGTTCATCTCCGGTCAATGCGGCATAGATGCTTTGGAAATCGACTAGGATTACCAACCCTCCAAAGCCTAGTAAAAGCCGCTTGGCCAGTTGGCTTTTGCCTGAGCCGGCCGGGCCCGAAAGTAGCGTATTCGGCATGGCTAGTCCGTCAACTCAGTGACGAGGGTTGCGTCTCCGTTGCCAGTCCATGCCCAACTCGTCCCTATGTCGGCTGAATAGATGATCATTCGCCACGTGTCACCGCTAGGGTGACGTTGGCCACGGATTTGACCGGGGTTGGGCTGGGTAGTCCCACGGCTCAGGTAGACAGTTGACGGGCCCCGATTCTGAACCCTCACGATTCGCAAGGTTCCCTCGGCTGGCACACTCAAGGCCAGATTCAGGCTCAGAGGGGCCGCCCCTATCTCAATCTCTGAGTACATGGTCTAGGTCTAGGCTACCTTGTAGGCAATCTGAGCGTATGCGTCGGGTTGGACGATTATCACGTCACCCAAAATCACGTGCATCGTGAACGCTCTTTGACCGGATGCGCTCAAGCTATAGATATCGTCAATGCTTATGACGTTCCAGTGCGGGCAAACCGCCGTCCTCATTCCAGGCATTCCACCCATCATTGAGCGGCCCATCCGGTAGAGAACGGCTTGCTGAACGTCATCGACTGTCAGGAAGGTGGCGGCGTCCGGCATTCGCTTGGAAGTCCAAAAGCCGCCGGAATTCATCATCGCATAGGCAGCCGCCGACATTTCCCCCTTGTAGTTGGTTGCCGTCTGGAAAGTCCCAGCTGCCAGCCGATAGGTAGCGGGCCCAACCACGATAGCAACGTCTTTGATGGTCTCAGCCCAAAGGCCGTCAACTCCCCCAGCGTGAGACCCTGCAAAGCGGTCAAAGTCGGCAACCGCAGTCGGGGCCGCCGTTGGGTCGGTTAGACGGGTGAAAAGGCCTGTAAGGTTGGGTGCTTGTCCGTCGCCGTTGAGTCCTGCGTTGTCGAGTGCATCCGAAAGCACAAGGGATAAGTTCTCCCGCAATGCGCTTTCAAAGTTCTGCTGGCCAACTGCGGCAATGTCCTCAATGGCTATCTCAAGCCGTCCTGAGATGCGCTTAGGCGTTGCCGTGGTGACGGACATTGCACCCGCTACACCAACGGCGGCCCCTCCCTTGGCTTGAGCGGTTGCGCTTTGGCTTGTGGATATGGTTGCGCTGGCATAGGTGCCAGATTCAACCCTTGGCATTTCCACCCCTAGCCTTGGCAATACGGCATTCGCAAAGACGGCGGGCCGGATTCTGTCTAGGTTGATCCCCACAGTCCCAGGAAGGTCAGCGACGGCCCGCTCCTCAATTGGCCTTGGAGTATCCCACAACTCAAGCGGGATTCCCTCTGAGATACCAGCCGCCGACATCAATTCAGCCTCAGCGCCGCTAGGGAGTCTGCCAGCTATTGCAGAGCGCAGAAAAGACGTGAGACTGGCTTTTCCCCTCAGTTCGATTCTTTCCCGCATTTCTGGGTCGGTTGTGGTTTCCCGTGTCTCTGGGGAAGGCTGGCCGATGATGGAGGCCCTATGCCTAAGTTCCAAGTCCGAGTAAGAGACTTCAAGGCGGGCCGCCTCTTCCCGAATCTCTGGGGTGATTTCCTGAATCCCTGCTATCTCATTGAGCCTAGACCTAGTCTTGGAAAGCTCTAGCTCGATTTTCTGTGCTGGAGTCATAGTATCAGTCCACCTACATATAAAGGTGATATCAACTATGGGCCGCATTTAGCACAAATGCAATAAAAGGGGTAGTTTGTCAAGTCAACATCTCCCTAATCAGCCGGGCCCATGCGTCACGTTCCGGGTTGGGTTTGGTGTTCTCCCTTGCCGTCTTGGAGATGTGACAGTCACGGCATAGCGTTTGTAGGTTGGCTAGGTCCAACGGGGCCCCGCCGTCTCTGAGCCTGAGCCGATGGTCCACCTCAAGCCGTCCTGCACTCCCACAGCTCCGACAGCGAAAGCCGTCCCGTTCGAAGACTTGCCGCCTTACCCTTTCCCATCGTTGCCTATCCAGCCCACGACGGCTTTGACTGCCTCCAAGGTGTCTTACCATTGCTCTATCCCTCCAAGCCGTCCTAGAGACAACCTAGCCTGCCATGCCGTGGTATTTCCACGCTGGCGCTTTCGGCTTTGACCGCTCAAGCAATCCAGCCACAAGCACCCATGCCGCCGCTACATCATCCCTAGCGGTGTTGTTGGTTCCTGCCTTGGCTAATCGTGTGTTGCCTTGGTCGTCGTTCTTGACCTGAGCCACTGCCAAGGATGCTTGAAGCAGTTGACGGCTTGAAGGTTCCACGGATAAGGGCCCGTCCATTGCGTACTTTCGTAGGGCCCTGATATCGCTGCTTGCCGAAAACCAACGGGTTACACGTGGAACCAATGGGACGGCGCCTTTGATAGCGTCTTGGAGTTCTGCCAGCCTATTCCGGTCGCATATCACCACTTCAACCCTTCCCCACGTCTGCTTAATCATCTCCCACAACTGGCCAACGGGTTGCACCCGTAGACCTTCCGCAACCCGCAATCTTCCCGATTCCGCCAGCATCGAGTACAACCCACGGCTTACCCTATCCCGCTTTTCCTGTTCCGTTAGGGATGGGATACCAGGGGCAACCGCCAAGGCCTCAGTCCTGCCTGAGCGGTAGAGGGCTACCGCACTTGACCAACTGCGACCTCCTCCAAGGTCTACGCCAACCAACGGCTTTCCCTCACGTGGTAGAACGTCCCTAGCCTCAATGCGTTTCCAGTCATCGACTGTCAAGAGCATGGTTGAACTATCACCCGTTGGGACGTTCAATCTATAGCTCAAAAAGCGAGCTTTCAAGCGTGAGTCATTGCGGGCTGCGTCTCTTTCCTCCAACAACTTTCGCCTGAATTCGGGTGACACTTCAACAAGAGGGTTGGCCTTGCGGATGGTGTGCCAAGAGTCCCACGTCTCAGGATCGCCTTGAAGGGCCTGAACGTAGGTAGAACCATGCGAACCATCCGCTATTAGTTCGTGCCACCAACCCGAAACGGCGGGCGCGAGTGTGCCAATGTAGACAGCCCGTAAGCGAGACCCAGGCTTTCCCATTGCCGTCTGTATTGCGTCATTCATCAACAAGCCGCCGTTGACCTCCCAACTCCCAGGTTCGTCTGCCACAAGCAAGGGAGTCCCAACGATTCCAAATGCTGATTTGCCGTTGCTTGATAAGACCTTTAGACGGGTTGCCGTTTCCTTGTGGTGGATCCCTAGCCTTGTAGCACTGTCAATGAATCGAAATTCGCCCGATGGTTCCAAGGCCTCACGAACGAAACGAAAGACAATCCGTGCTTGGTCTATGCTGGCAGCGCATAGCAGATATTCGCTCCCTGAAACGTGGAGGGAGTCCGTAGGGGTCAAGCATCGGGTTAGGATGTGGCCGGCAAGCCAAGACTTCCCATTGCCTCTAGGGATTGACAGGCCCGCCGTGTCTATCTCAGAGGCCAGAGCCTTGGCCACAAATCGACGCTGGAAGGGTCTCAGAGACGGCATTTTTTACCCTGAATACCCCACCTTTCGAAACGGGGTTTTCCTCCCACGGCTGCCGGTGCCATCGAGGTCTACCACTCGCCCCTAGCTTTGAGTTGGTCAACCACTGCCCGAACCTGTGCAATCACCCCGGCAGTATTCATTCCGTAGATGTTCTGGTTCATAACCCTTATGGCTATCTCAGTGCATCTACCACAAAGGTCAACTCCAAATCCCAGTATCTCTTGCACGTAGACTCCTTCCCCTGTCACGTCACATCCTTGGCATGGTGTCTTGTTGTCCATTGTCTCTACCCTCCTTCATGTTGGTGTCCCCAAGCCTCTACGCCTTGAAGTCAATCAGGGTAGAGCGATGCAGGTAAGCCTTGCCAGTCCATAGATTAACCAGACCATCATCTCCGCTTAGTCGGAAGCATGGAAGGCTGGCAATGTAGTCTGCCTTGCAATCCTTCGTTGTCTCACGCAGCCAACACACAATCTCCTCTTTCCCAGGGAGCAATCCCTCCATGAAGTTCCCGCAGTCGGTTAGTTCCTTGACGATACACTTCAACGTCATTCTTGCCTTCTTGTCCATTGTCTCTATCCTCCTAAATCTTGTTGTTCCCCCTGTTCCCCCTTGTTCCCCCGTATCTCTATAGAGGGTGGGTTGTGTGTCCATTGTATTGATTATTTCGTGCCTAAACCACCTAAAAAAGACACTTTCCCACCTCCAGGGGTTAAAGGGGGAACGAGGGGGAACAAACACAAAACTACCGATCATTGACACAATTCATTAGGGAACACCTAGCATATTGGCACAACCCATTACTTGTATCTCCATATCCATGACAACCCACCATTAGACCTCTCACGCTTGCGTCTCAATCCCAACCCATCGAGCACAGCCCCTACCCTATGCTGGTCTCGCATGGGCAGACGTGAGCCAACCTCAGAGTTGGGTATAAGGCCAATGGCAGACACCAATTCAGCCAAGGTAAAGCCGTCGCCGTTCTCGGCAAGGTATCTTTCGACTGCATCCTCAATGACCGTATCCCTAGACCGGGCCGTCGAATTGGCTTTCTCTTGCATCTGTTTAAGGGTAGAGGGTAGGCGGGCCTCAATGCCGTTGTGGTGCATATCCAAGGCCTCAGCCCACAACTGGGCCCTGTGAGCCTCTAGGTATCGTCTAATGAGCGTGGGATTGCCTTTGCCGCATCTCACGGCAACAAAGCGGCGGGTATTCCTATCATTCGGCAATGGTTCAGCCTTGTCACTGGTTCCTATGATGATGCAACGCCTTGGCATGGCCTCTGGGTTCATTCTGTAGGCAAGACGCACCCCGCCGTCATCTGTGCGGCTCAGAAAGGCCTTTAGGGATTCTTGGTCGGCCCTTGTCGAACCAGCCATTTCCGCAGCCTCTACCAACACTCTGCCTTGCAGAGATTCGGCCCGTTGCTTTGGGTCGGCGGCAAGGTGGAGAGAATCGCTGAACCATTCTTCATGTTCGTCTGGGAGTAGTTGCCGGATGCACGTTGATTTACCGATACCTGGGTCTCCCATCAAGACCGGCATTTCGTCTAGCTTGAGTCCAGGCGTGTAGGTCCTGGCAACGGCTCCCAGAACCATGTAAGTAGACGCCCATTGAGCCAAGGGAAGATTGTCCGTTATGGCAAACATGGTTGGTAGCCAACTGGCCAGCCGTTCAACTCCGTCCCACGGCGGCAAGGCCTCAAGCCATACCAGGAAAGGATCTGTCTGGGTATCGTATGCCAAGACGTTCAAACAGTGCTTCCAGGTGTCTTTGCCAAACTTCAAAGGCATGGTTCGGTCTCGTGAGTCCTGATAGCAGAAATGTCTGCCTATCTGGTCTCGCAGCTTTGCGTCTGAGATATCGGAAAATGGTTGCCAGTCCGTCCAGTCCTCATTTTCGTCGTAAAGAAAACCAGTGCCAATATACCCGCCGTAAGACCATCTCTTTTCGTGTCGGTACTCAAGCCGGTTTCCCCTCAGATTGTACCGATACTCAACGCCGGAATTCGACAAGGCAGAGGCCAGCCCCTGCGGTGTCTTTCCTGCCTCAACGCCCATGGGCTCTCCCATTGGCATTTCCCCCAATGCCCTTTCCCCTCCAACTGTTATGCCCATCCTATCTCCGTATGCGAGTTGGAGTTGTGCCACGTGGAACGCTTCATTTTCTGCCAGCAACTCAGAGGCGGGCCGAAACATCGACGTTAAAAACTTTGGGTCACTGGCACAATCAGCACAATGGTTGTTAGCGTTCAATTCCCCTTCAGTCCAACCGCAGATGATGCAATGCGGCTCAGGTTCCGGCGGATTGAAGGTTGACACCTTTTCAACGATTGATGTACGATTCATTAGTTACCTCACTTGCGTTCGGGTGACATTAAACAATTGGATTTGCCCTCTGGTTGTTTCCTCCGAAAAGGCCCCGACACCCGTCGGGGTCTCTTCTTTTGTCTAATTCCACCTGAAAATCTCCGGCGGGGCCCCTAGCAGTTCTTTGGCTATTCGCTCGTTGAGACCGGGGGCCCAGCCTTCACTTTCAACCCTTGCCTTGACCACCTTTTCAATCTCCCGTTTCATAACGGCTTTGAGCCTCTTGTCGGTGTTGGCAACCGATATCACCATCGCACACAGGGCGGCTGAATAGCTGCATCCCTCCGTCTGTGCCACTACCTTCACGCAAGCATCCGTTAGCCTATCCACTGTCACAGTGACTTGACGGGCCCTCGCACCCTTTACCCGCCGCCGTTCCTTCTTTCCCCTATCCCTTCCCATGCTTTCCCCTTTCGTGTAAATGAAGGTTAATACTTAACTCAACATATCCACCCTACCCGCCATGCGGAAAGGTGTCAATTTGACAAGCTACCCCTCAGACAAGCAGAAAGCCGTCTGAGACGGCTTTCGCTGGGGTCTAGGTGGTTGTGTCGTTTAGAAGGGTAGCACGTCCCAAACGTAGCTTGCCCAGTCCTGCATCAAATCCCGCCGTTGGTCGAGCAGGTCGCTCCGAAAGTACGAACGCTCAACGCTTGAGCCAACGGCATGGGCTAGGCTCAACTCCGTTGCCGCCCAAAGGGTTGGGTGCATCTCGGCGGCCCAGTCTCTGAAACTAGACCTGAATCCGTGGGGGACGCACTGCAAGCCGTCCTTTCTTACCCTATCCGGCAAGGCATTCCCAGAAAGAGGCTTGCCGCTGGGATGGGGGAAAACCAAGCCGTTAGGGTTGTAGTCCTTTCGACGCTTTCGACGCTTGGCAACGCCTTCCTTGGCCTCTTGTAGAACCACCTGAGCCTGAGTGCTCAAAGGAACTCTGTGGGCCCGCTTGGCTTTCATGCGGTCGGCTGGGATTGTCCATACCCTAGCCTCAAGGTCGATTTCGTCCCACTTAGCGCCCCTCACTTCGCAACCACGGCTTGCCGTCAAAATCATCAACTGCAAGGCTAGCCTAGTCTCACGCATTCCCGCCGAATCCTGGATGGTCTCAAAGGCCGCTGGCACATCCTCATAGGGCAACGACGCGAAGTTGAGAACCTGCCTTGACCTACTCCAACGCTTGACCGACAAGGCGATTGCATCGCCAGCCGGGTTAGCGTCGATGTACTCGCTTTCGATTGCGTCGGCAAATACGTCCTTCATTCTGGTACGAATTTTCAAGGCCGTTTCGATGATTCCCTTTCTGGCCAGGTCCTCCAAGAAAAATTTGACGTGACGCTGTGTTATTTTGTCTAGTGCGACTGAGCCAAAGAGAGGGAAAACGTGACGCTCAAGAGACTGTATCCACTGGGTTTGAGTCCGTGCGTTCGTGAGTTCTTTCCCGTCTATCTTGGCCTTGTGCAACCGACGGGCCGCCACTTCAAAGGTTGGGATTTCGTCATAGTCTGCCAGTGTGTCCAGCTTGTCCAGCTTGTCCCTTTCTTCCTTCGCTGCCTCTAGCCAAGGATTGACCCCTGCTTTCAGGGCCGCCGTGTTTGCCTTGGCTTTCCGTCTTGCCTCTGCCAACGTCGTGTCATTGAGCGAACCAAGCCCCTTGTCGGTTCGTTTCTTGTCGATTACTACCTTTTGAATCCACGAACGGGCACCCTTTGACGTGATGTAGAGATAGAGATTCCCCCCGTCTGAGTAGCGGCCCGGCTCAGTGAGCCTCTTGACCTTAGCTGCGGTTAGCTTGCCCATTGCCTACCCTCCAACCCTAGAATCGGTTGGCAGTGAGCCTTGTTGACAAGCTACTCTTTACTACCAACAGGGGAATAATGGGCGCTGGATGGGGTGTAAGTCAAGGGTAAAACAAGGCAGAAGGTAGTAAAAAGCGTCCCAGGCAGGATTCGAACCCGCGACCCGCTGCTTAGAAGGCAGCCGCTCTGTCCAACTGAGCTACTGGGACTCTACAGACGTGTTACGCACAATCATTTTATGAATCCCGCTGCGCCGCTGTCAACAAATCCGGCGCGCCGGAACTACACGGGCCAACTCTCCAGTCGGTAGGCCATCTCCCAAAACATGTACTCGTAACGGCTGCTCACGACGAAAGCCTCCAAAATTGCCGCCCGTTCTTCCTTCGAGGCCCCACCTCCCGCTTCGTCCAGCAGTTCTCGCCAGAGGGTAACCCCCTCCTCCAACAACCCCTCGGCGTACACTGCCGACCACGGGCCAAACACGGGATGGTCTATCTTTCCCACAACCTCTCCCAACTCGTGGTACGTCCACGGACACGGGAGAAGAGCGGCGATGCCCGTCGCCCAACTGCCGAGGCTGGCCGCGCTGATCATGTGGTTGCAGTAAGCCAGATTCGTGGGCGAAATGGGCGTCTGCCGCAGGTCCGCTTCCGTAATTCCCAACATGGGCATCAGCTTCCGGTGAAGAGGCCGCTCGACGGGCGTTGACAGCCGCCTTGCTATGGATTCCAGCGCCGACGAGTTGGGGGCCTTGGCCAGCGCTATGGCGACCACTCGGGCGAAGGCGCTCAGGTACTTGTAGTCCTGAATCAGGTAGTAGCGGAATTTCTCGAGGGGCAAAGCGCCCGCCTTGGCCTCCAGTAAAAACGGGTGCTGGTGGATTCGCTCCCATATCGGCCAAGCCTGTGCCTTAAGAGTTTCTGTAAATCGTTCGTCAGGCAATTTAGCCTAGTCCCTCAGCGTTCTTCACGACTGGAGAGTGCAGACCTCGCAAGGACAGGAGCCTCTCAGAAATTCGTGGGTGTACAAGCCCGTATAGTGGGCGTCGCTCCAGAGAAACTGCACCGCGTAGCTGCCGATGGGCATGTGGTCCACGGCGTGGATCCCCTCCCGCACAGACGACGGCTGCAGCAGGGCGTTGCCAGTCCACTCCTCTACGCACTGGGCGCAGGGACATACCAGCCGCAGTTGCCGGGCGGAGTACACGCTCCGATGACCGTCCTTCCACATGATTGTGACGGACGACGTGTCCAGCGTAATCGAATTCGGTATCGGCTTGCTTTCCAAGTTGACTCCCTACTATGGGCGAATCTTCATGCCATGCGCGGCTACCTACTATAGCAGAAGCGTTCCCTCACGCGCATCCTGCCCCGAGATCCCCTACCGGCGGGCACCCTGCCTTCGGGCAATCATCGCGTCAGCCAGGGGGCTTTGGGCCGGCTTGATGGTTATGTCTATCAGCGACGGCTTGCCAGAATCCAGTGCACGGCGCACCGCCGGAGCCATCTCCGATGCCTTCTCCACATGATCGCCGTGGCCGCCGATGGCGTCTACCACCCGGTCGTAGCGCATGGGCCGCAAGTCTGTGGCCACCGCCCGGCCAAAGTAGGCCAGCTGAAAGTTCTTGTCGATGCTCCAGGTGGCATCGTTCCCCAAGATAGTCACGAAGGGCAGATTGTGACGAAGGGCCGTGTCGTACTCCATGGCGTAAAATCCAAGCGATCCGTCGCCCATCATCAGAAATACCTTCGCGGACGGATGGGCCAGCCGAGCCGCAAGTGCGTAAGGCAGGCCGAAGCCCAGATGCGACAGAGGTCCGAGCCTGAGCCACCGACCTGTTTTTTCCGCGCTGAGGTAGCTCCGTCCCCACTGCACGAAGTCTCCTCCGTCGAAGACCAACACCGTATCATCGTCTATAAACGGCTTGAGTTCCCTGAAAACTCGGACGGGATGGAGGGGCGCATCCTCCGACGCCAGCCCTTCCATGGCCTGCAATTGCGTTTCCCTGCTCGCGGCGAGCGTTGCGGTCCACCCCGACAGGTTCTTCCACTTCTTACCTCGCGCGGCTTCCGTCAACTGGCCAACGGCGGCGCCGATGTGGCCAAGAATCCCCATCGCCACCCCACGGTTGCGTCCCAACTCATGGGGGTCCGGGTCTATCTGAATTATCTTGGCCTCGTCGTGAAAGTAAGGAGACATTCCGTATCGGTAGCGATGGTCCAACCGCTTGCCCAGGAGAAGCACCGCGTCGGCCTCCCGAAAATGGCGGGCGGCGTGGTTCAACGCAGCGTCGGCGTAACCAAAACAGAGGGGATGCCCGTCGGGGACCATGCCGCGCGCCTGCTCCACGGTGAAGATCGGCAAACCCGTTGCTTCGACAAAACCCTGCAACTCCTCCGTGTTGGCGGCGTACCGGGCGGCGTTAGCGGCCACCACCACCGGCCTATCCGCTCTCGCAAGAACCTCGACAGCCTCCTCAATCAACCGGGGGTCTGCCGGATTCCGACCCTTGTGACGGTACTCGGCGGGCGAGTAGCGGGGTAGTTCCTCTTCCGAGATAACCTGCTCCTGGATATCCATAGGAATGGAAAGGTGTACCGGCCCCGGCCGGCCGGAAAGGGCAGTACGAAAGGCAGAGGCTATAAGGTCTGCCACTCGGCTCTTGTGGTGAATCATCCATGACCCCTTGGTCACGGGGCGGGTCATGCCAATCTGGTCGATCTCCTGGAAGGAATACATCCCATGCTCCGGCAGCTCGCTGCATCCTGCTATGAACACCACCGGACTTTCCGACGTGTAGATGTTGGGCAGGCCTGATATTGCGTTGGAGAATCCTGGCCCTCCCGTTACGAGAGCCACCGCCGGCTCGCCGGTGATGCGACACCAGGCGTCGGCCATGCCCATAGCGGCAGCCTCGTGGCGGGTGTCGATGAGCGCGATTCCTTCATCCACGGCGGCGTCGCACAGGGGCAGTATGGTGTCGCCGACGATGGTAAAGATGCGGCGAATGCCCTCCTGCTTCAGACATCGCATAACCAGGTGCGCTCCGGTCAACTTGGGCATACAGCCTCCCGTGGGTTCAGATACGCCGCCATTGTAGACACCCCCACCGCCTCCGACAAGCAGCCCCGGCGGATAACTCAGGGGATTTCGATGATACCAGGAACAGCATTAGATTGATGTCATGAAGGAGAAGGGATGGAAACGAGTGGCGTGGTTTGGACTCGTTTGCGAAAAACGAGTGGGAAAACGAGGGACTCGTTTCAGGTTCGTCAGGCGTGGATCGGACTCGTTTGAGATATCGAGTATGAGGCACATTAGGGGTGGCGCAGGCGTGGATCCGGCTGTTTTCGGGGGGTTGACTCGTTTTATTTTTTCCTGGTGGAAACGAATCATAGATTGAGGCGTGGTCATGGACGGGGTTGTTCGCAGGCATGGGTTCGCGGATGAAGGGAAACATTTGTGAAGGGATGGTAGCAAGACAGGGGGCAGCGGGTCAATGGACGGATGTCAGTGGGAGAGCGGTATGGGTAGGGCGTCGAGATTCTTCGCTTCGCCATGACATCGTAGGGGGAACCGAAAGGCCCAGCCAACGAACTCTTTCCGTTGAAGGCCCAACCCGGCCTGTGCTATACTCCCTTTCGGACGGGGCGTGGCGCAGCCCGGGAGCGCACCTGCATGGGGTGCAGGGGGTCGGTGGTTCAAATCCACTCGCCCCGACCATCTAAACCCAACCCTCTACCTTAGGCGGCGACCTTCGCCGTTAAACTCGGTTCTACCTGCCCAACCACTCGGCCCTATTGCATTTGGACTACGCCTTTTTACTTTCCTCAGAGGGAAAAATTAACCGCCGAGAGCCGTCAAATCCGGCTCTCTCTTGTGCCAACCCGCCCGCTGCTCGTAGGCGTGGGCCAAACTCAACACCGTTGCATCCTCAAACGGTCGCCCCCCTATCTGCAGCCCTATGGGCATTCCATCCTCACCCGACGCAAACCCGCAGGTCAGGCTTATGGCCGGAATGCCCGCCAATGGATGGGCGGGCGTGACCATGTAGGGCGCTTGCACCAGATTTTCTATCACGGACTCTTTTGTGACCTGAGGAGTCTCCTTCAAAACCGACGGTGCGACTGACTCAACGGTTGGCGAAATCAGCACATCCACATCCTCCAATACCTGCATCACCTGTTGGCGCAGCAGTTCCCTCAGCTTCTGCGCCTTGTAGTAGAACTCTGCCGGCAAAATGCTGCCAATCAGGTAGGTGATGGGCAGCTCTTCGTTCTCCTCAAGCAGACACTCCCTCGCCCACTTGCGGTATATGGCGGTGGCCTCCACATAAAGAATTCCCCACATTATCAGGTTGCCGTAGGCCGCCAGCGGGATGGACACTTCCCGCAGCGTTGCGCCCATGCTGCCCATCTCCTCTACGGCCTTCAGGACGGCGCCCTGCACCTCATCATTTACAAAGTCTCCCATTGTCAATTCCTTGACTATCCCCACCCGCAACCCGCGGGCATCCCGCCTTAGCGTGCTCCGATAATCAGGGACTTCGGCCGTAGACGAATAGGCGTCGCGCGGGTCCGGCCCGGCGATGGCGTTCAGGGTGATGGCGCAGTCCTCAACGGTCCGAGCCATGGGCCCTACGGTGTCCATAGACCATCCCCCGGCAAACACTCCAAATCGGCTCACCAATCCCCAGGTAGGGCGCAGGCCCACCACACCGCACCATGACGCGGGAGAGCGGATGGAGCCTCCAGTGTCTTCGCCCAAGGCCGTGGCGCAGAGTCGGGCCGCCGCCGCCACCGCCGATCCGCTGCTGGAACCGCCGGTAGCGCGGTTCAAGTTCCACGGATTCAACGTCGGAGGAAACGACCGCCGGAACATCCCGGCGCCGGCAAACTCCCCCATGTTCAACTTGCCCAGAATAACCGCCCCGCCCGCCTTCAGCTTTGAAACTACCGTTGCGTCCTCCGGCGGGATGTGGTCCCGCAGCAACGTAGAGCCATTCGTGGTAGGCATGTCGGCGGTCCAGATCTGGTCCTTCAATGCCACCGGCACTCCCTGGAGCGGCCCGCGACGGACCCCCGCCATAAAATCCCGCTCAGCCTGACGCGCCTGCTCCAGCGCCGAATCCGCCGCCACGGTCAGATAGGCCCTCAGAGTCGGGTCAATAAACTCTATCCGGCGCAGGTATGCCTCAGTCGCCTCCACGGGCGACACCTGCCGGGCTGCCATCAGGTCCGACAGGCGGGCAGCAGTTAGGTTAGGAAGCTCTGATTCCGTCATGGCCTCCCCCTTCGTCTCGTGTTATGTCAAACCCTATACGGGTCTTGCAAGAAGGGCAAGGGGTTCAAGTCCCCTTGCCCTTCGAAAGTCTGCAAGTCAAGCCTTTACGCGACGCGGTTTAGGGATACACCGCCTCCGTATACTCGTGGTAGCGCGTCGGCCCGAAGAAGCCGAAGGCAACGTCGTAACCCTTGACCACCCCTGGGTCGTAAGCCACCTTGGTAGAAAGGAAGAACAGAGGGATGATCACGTGGTTCTCGTAGAGCCACGTGCCCATGGCCTGGCCGGTGCGAAGAATATCCTCCGGAAGGATCGACTTCTGAGTTTCGGCAAAAATCGCGTCCAGCTCATGGAACTCCCACTGGGACTCGGTGCCGCCGCTTACGCTGCTGATAGCGTAGCGACCGTTGTTCCGAATCGAAAGCGGGTCGCTGCCAACCCCGTAGAGCATGCTGGTTATAGTCTGTCCCATGTCGCGGTTGCGCCACTGCTCCAGCAGCGGGCCAAACTCCATCTCGGTCAGACTGACATTCACTCCCACTTCTCTCCAGAAGCCTATGACCGCCTCCGCCACGTCCTGGCCTTCCGGCACGCCGCTCAGCTTGGTGGTTATGAAGCCGATATCCACTCCGTCGCCGTAGCCCGCTTCCGCCAATAGCTCCCTGGACCTGTCCGGGTCGTAGGGGTAGGGTGTCCAGTCGTCCCTGTAGTCGGAGCGAGTGGGAGGGATGCCCAGAATGGTCTGGAGAATGCCCTCTCCGTCAAAGAAGATCTCGTTGATGGTGTCCCGGTCGATGGCGTAGTTGAGCGCCATTCGTACCCTCAGGTCCCGGAGGGGATCGCCCTCGATATAGCCTGGGGCAATGGGATGATCTTGACCTTTCCGTGATCCAATCTTAATCTTCACAACTTCGTCGTAGTAGAGCCCGCCAATCATCATGAAGAGGTTGGTGCCGGGCAGGGTGCTGGTGGCCACGCCAAAGCCCTTTTCGATAGCCTGGGGCAGCAGCGACTTGTCCACCTCGGAGATCGCCACTTCTTGGGTCAGCAGCATGGCTATACGCGTGGCGCTCTCAGGAGCGTAGAAGAACTGCAGCTCGTGGAATTCAGGAGTCTTTCGCCAGTGGTCCTCAACACGCTCGTAGAGCATATGGGAACCGATTTGCAGCTCTACGAAGGTGAAGGAGCCGGTGCCTACGGGATGGTCCAGGTAGCCATCCTCGCCGACGGCGTCCCAGTAGTCCTGGCTGATGATGCCCGCCACGTTGCCTTCCGCCAACCAGCCCTCTCCCAGAGGCTCCAGTCGTTCCAGAATCCACACAACTTCGTGGTCATTCACGATGTCAAAGTTCTTGTCTTCTACGCCCAGGTTCCTCCACTGGCTGCCGGCGGAGAGGGAGTCCTCCCGGCCCGCCGTCTGGAGCGTGAACTTGAAGTCTTTGGCAGTAAAGTCCGTCCCGGTGTAGGAATCGGTGGAGTGGAAGGGGACCCCTTCTCTGAGATTCAGCGTCCAGCTCATGGCGTCAGTGGCCATGGTCCAGTCTTCCGCCAGCATGGTGTTTTCGTACTCGCTGTTGAACCGGTTGGTGTTGATGATGAACTCGTACATGGGCTTCATGGGTCCGGTTTCGCTGGTGAAGGTCTTCCACATCATGGTCACCTGGGCTCCCGGAGGAACCTTGGACACCTTCAAGCGGGGCGAAACAGGGACCTTTGGAGCCATCGTCGCCGTTGGAGTTGGCGTGGGTGTTGCCGTCGGCCGGGGCGTAGGCCGAGCCGTGGCCGCGGGGGTGGGACGAGGAGTGGCCGGCATGGCCGTAGCCGTCGGCGTCATGGCTGGGGGCGCTGTCGGCGCCGGGGTGGCCGGCATGGCCGTTGGCGCAGGTGGCGCCGTTGCCGCAGGCGTCGACGGCGCCGGCTCGGGGGTGTCGTCGTCGCCTCCGCAGGCCACGATGACCAGCGTCAGCAACAACGCCGCACCCAGGAGCGCGTACCCAAAAAGTCTAAAAGTCTGTTTCTTTCTCATAATCTTCTCCCTTTCACGGTCTTGAATAGGCTCTCCTGTTTAAGGATGGTCTTAGGTTTCGGACTACCTCTTGACCATCTTCGTGTACTCATGGTCCATAGTGGGGCCCAGGTTGATCATGTTGCCACGGTATTCTTCCACAACGCCGGGGTCAACTCCCAACACGGGGAAGATGAAGACCACGGGCACGGTGATGACGTTATCCTGCATCCACTGGGCAAACTCCCGCGCAATTCGCACGCGGGTATCTTCCTCCAACGTGGTGTCGAAGGTGTCGATGAACTCGGCCACGTAGGGGTGATCGAACCAGTGGTTGCTTCGTTCCAAAAGCCTCAAGTTGATCGGATAGGCAATCTGGTAGGAGACAAGTCCGTTGTTAAGGAACCGAACGGCCTGCTTAATCTCCCTCTCTCGGCCCAACTCCCTCAGCACCGAACCCTCGTAGAGCTTGGTCTCGGTGTTGATTCCGATGGCGCGGTAGTAGCTGGCTATGGCCTCCACAATTTCGCCGATATTCGGCAGACCCGCCAGGATGTAGTAGGGCAGCTCCAAGTCAAAGCCGTCGGGGTAGCCCGCATCGACGAGCAGCCGCTTAGCTTCCTCAGGATCGTAGGGGTAGGGCTGCAAGCCTGGCGGAACCGAGGGCTCCGTGTTGTACATGAGATGCGCTATCTGCACGTGACCGTCGCCGGCGAAGAAGGTTTCGTTTAGCTGATCTTTATCTATGGAAAGGGCCAAGGCGCGCCGTACCCGGACGTCGGTAAGCGGGTTGTCGGGGTCCGACAAGTCCTCACCATCGGGAGTGGTGTAGAACTGGCCGCCGATGACGCCCATAAGATACCAACCGGGGCGCGTGGCCAGGACTTTCTTGAAGCCGGCCTCTTCTATCTGCGACACCAGGCTCCACGGCAAGTCAATGATGTGCGCCTCGCTGGCCAGGAGCATGGCAACCCTGGTGGCGTCTTCTTTGACAAGCAGGAACTCCAGCTCATCCATTTCCGGTGTCTTGCGCCAGTGGTCCTCCACCGCCTCATACAGGTAGTGGCTGTTGACCTCGTGGGACTTCAAGGTAAAGGACCCTGTGCCAATGGGGTCATCCTTGTAGCCCTCATCGCCGACGGCCCTCCAATGGTCGCCGGAAATAATGTGGAAACCGACGCCGTCCAGCAGCCATATGGGAATGGCCACGTCGGGGGCATCCATGTTCATGATCACTTCGTGGTCGTTGACGACCTCGAAGTTCTCGACGGGGCCAACCCACCGCCTCCAGAAGAAAGCGCCGATGGCCTGGGAGTCGTCGGCAACGCCCGATTCGTAGGTGGCAACCACGTCGTTGGCCGTGAACATGTATTCGCTGGGCTGCCGGTTGCGATAGAAGGGCACGCCCTCCTGGAGTTTGAAAGTCCAGGCTGTGGTGTCAAAAGTCCACTCGGTGGCCAGCCAGTCGTGGTGAATGTCGAGCCGCTCCGGGTCCTCCTTGATGAGGAAGCCGAGCATGGGCTTCAGCGGTGCGGCGGAAGCTCGCGACGCCTTGACGGGCGAGGGGGTCTGCTGCGCCGGCGGTGTCATTGCAACTATGAGTCGCGGCGCCACGGGGACTTGAGGCGCCATGGTGGCGGCAGGGGTGGGGGCGGGGGTTGAGGTTGGCGCCGGGGCGGCGGTGGTGGGCGCCCGGGTGGGCGCCGCAGTCGGCGCCGGCGCGGCGGTGGTGGGCGCAGGCGCCGGCGCGGCGGCGGTGGCGGGCGCGGCAGTGGGCGCGGGCGCGGGCGCGGCGGTGGGCGCGGTGGCTACGGCGGTAGGCGTCTCATCGTCTCCGCAGGCAACAATGAGGAACGTCAGAAGCAACAACACCCCGAAAAAGACATAGGCAAGCCGATTCTGGGGCCATCGTGGCTTCACCACGCTGCACCTCCGCAGATGAGATTAATTCGAGTTACGCGAACCGTTAAGGAGGCAGGTAATCGAATGCCAGTATGCTAGATGTAACCGGCTTTTGTGTCAAGCCGTGGCAAACTGTTGGGAAGTTAGTGACGAATATCGATGTATATTTTAATTATTGATACGATAGACGAAAGCAGAAACTCCGCTTATAGAACCGGTTTCCCAGGCGCCAAGACGAGGGACTAGCGCTCTCTTCCCGACAGGCCCTTTACCCCTCGTCACGTGGTATGAGTTCGACGATGGAGCGAACGATGCGGTCGGGGCGAATGACGCTGTCCGGCGGTAGGCCTTTTCCCCGAAAGTCGACCCACACTCCGCAGATGCCGAGGGCCTGGGCTCCACCGACGTCGCCGCGCAGGTTGTCGCCCACCATCCAGGTCTGGGACGGATGGACTTTCAGGACGGCGAGGCTGTGTTGAAAGACGCGAGCGTCGGGTTTGCCCACGCCAAACTCGCCTTCTACAACGACGGAATCGAATAGCGCGTCCAGGTTGAAGCGGTCAATCTTTGCGCGTTGGCCTTGAGCATCGCCGTTGGTGATGAGGCCAAGCTTTACGCCATGGCGTCGGAAATAGTGGATAGTGTCGAGGGCGCCGGGCACCAGCTCCGACGTTGTCGACTTCGCAGATTTCAAGGTATGGTAGGCGTCGCCCATGTCGAGGGTAAGGGCGGAGTCCCCGGTTACGCCCAGCTTGTCGAAGGCCAGAGCTACTATTCCCCGGCGAATCAGGCCAAGGTTCAGGCCGAATTCACGACTGCGATCGGGGTTGCTCAAGTACCAATGGTGGGCGTCTCGCAGGCTGACCAACATGTCGGCGGCGTTCACGCCGAGGGCAGCTATACACGAGGCAAAGGTGCCGCATACTTGGCGCCAACACCGTTCGTAAACTGCGTCTTCGGCGAGAATCGTGTCGTCCAGGTCAAAGAGTATTGCCTCGGGCAAAACCAGCCTCCGGTGTCGGTCACTCTGCACGGTGAATGTTTGTATTATCCTTTCGGATTCGACTTCAACTAAAACCGTTACGGGTAGTTCTGCAACCAGTGCCGAGCTATGTCTATCCGACGGGCGAACCACACGTTGGGACTGGACGTGGCATATTCCAGAAACTGCCGCAGCCCCGCCGCCCGGGACGGCTTGCCGATGATGCGACAGTGCAGCCCAACGGACATCATCTTGGGGTGGGTCTCCCCCTCTCTGTAAAGGAGATCAAAGGTCCCCCGCGCCACCTCGTAGAAATGCTCCGGCATCGTCATCCCGCCCCGCCAGAACTTGGTGTCATTCACCTCCAGCGAATAGGGAATCACCAGCCACTTCTTCCCGTTAACGCTGGTGTAGTAGGGCAGGTCGTCATTGTAGGAGTTGCAGTCGTAGATGAAGCCTCCCTCTTCCACCACCAGCTCGCGGGTGTTCACGCTCGGCCCGTAGCGGCAGTACCAGCCCAGTGGTCGCTGACCCGTGGTCCGCTCAATTGACTCAATGGCGCTGCGGATGGCCTCCCGCTCCTCGTCCCGGCTCATCCTAAAATACTCCTCCCACCTATTGCCGTGGCCGAAGACCTCGTGTCCTCGCGCCGTTATCTCCCTGGCCACGTCCGGGTTGCGCTCCAGGGCCAGGGCGCAGCAGTAGAAGGTAGCTTTTACCTTAAACTCGTCCAGGATGTTCATAATCCGCCACACGCCCACCCGGCTGCCGTATTCGAAGAAGGACTCGTTGGCCAGGTCCCGCTCCCCGACGGGCACCGGCGAAGGCACCTCCCCCATAGTCTCGCCATAGGCGTCCCCGTCCAGCAGCGAATACTCGGAGCCTTCCTCGTAGTTGACCACCACCGAAACGGCGATGCGGGCGTCCTTCGGCCACTGCACCACCGGAGGGTTCGGCCCGTAACCAACAAAGTCTCGTTCTTCCATCAGTTCTTCTCCTTTTCGTATTCAGAGATGAGGAGTATACAACACGCCCAGCCCGCCGCGACTCTGCGAAAGATTTCCATTCCTCATAACGCCGCTATTCGATTTCAGATTCTATTCATCCTCAAAGCCAAGAGGAAGGAAATGAATCCCCAAAAATCCACCCTCTTTAAAAACGAATCACCCACGTCCCGCCATTTGCCTTTTGCAGTCCGACAACTTAGACTACCCCGTGCGCTCAACCCAAGCTGTGCGCATATCCAAAACCATGTTGGGCCCCACAAAAACATTCGGGAGACGACTTCAATGAGAATCTTCCCACCCTCTAGACTATTTCTGCTGCTTATCCTAGCCGTATTTGCGACCGCCATAATCGTCGCTTGCGGCGGGGACGACGCAACTGAAGCGCCGGCCCCCGCGGCCACGCCCGCCGCGCCGGCTCCCCAGCCCGCTCCGGCGCCCACGGCCATGCCGGCTACACCCGCGCCAACGGCCATGCCCGCTACACCCGCGGCCACTCCGCGGGCCACCTCTCCGGCCAGGGCCACGGCAACGGCCATGCCCGCTACGGCCATGCCTACCGCCATGGCCACCGAGGCTGCCCCGGCGCCCACGCGATTTAGGGCTACAGTAGCGCCAACGGCGGCGCCTGCCACACCGGCTATGGCCCCCAAAATCCCCGTCGATTCCAGGCTCAAGGTCGCCATCCCGCCTCCCCAGTATCAGTCGCTGGCCATGTTCGACAGCGTAGAGGGCATTCTGCCTAACATGGAACACGTGGTCGGCGTTAATTCCGAAACCGGCGTAGAGGACGCCAGCCGCTTGGCCGAAGAGTGGAGCATGTCCTCCGACGGCACTGTGTGGAACTTCAAGCTCCGCCAGGGTATCCCCTTCCACACCGCCCCTGATTTTGACGGCGCCGAGCTAACGGCCCTCGACGTGGTGACAACCCTTCAGGTGCTCGGTTCGGACCTCTCCAACCGGCCCACCATCTGGACCAACTTCGGCATCGCCGACGAAAACTTCGACGTCCTCAGCCGCTATGAACTCAACTGGAAGCTAAACAGCCCCGCCGCCGACATCTCCTCCTGGCTCAGCCCACAAACCCCCTCCGGCGTTATCAGCCACGACTACTTCGCGCTTAAGGGAGAGCAGGGCTACCTCACCCACCCGGTGGGCACCGGCCCGTTCACGTTCAGCGAGGTCGCCTTCGGGCAGTTCCTACGCTACCAGCGTGTGGAGAACCACTGGCGTAAGACCTCCGAGTTCCCCGAACTCGAATACCTCTTCGGCCCTGAAGACGCCACCCGTCTAGCGATGCTCCTGGCCCAGGAAGTGCACATCTCGGACGTGCCCCGGTCGCTTCTGCCAGAGGCCGCCCAGAGGGGCTTCGTCGTAGTCACCGGCTCACGGCCCGGCATGACCGTCTTCGTCTTCATCGGCGGTCAGTATTACGACGGCGAAAGGACGTACCTCGCAGGTCCCAATAAGGGTGATATAGAACCGGTTGCCCCCGGCTATGAACCCGACGACCCCTTCCGCGACGTGCGTGTACGGAAGGCCCTCAACCTAGCCATCAACAAGGAAGAGATAATCAACACCTTCTGGGCCGGCGCGGCGATTCCCCAGGCCCAGTTCAGCCTCACCCCCAACCATCCGGACCACAAGGCCGAGTGGGTTCCCTACCCTTACGACCCCGAGGAAGCCAAGCGTCTGCTGACTGAGGCGGGCTACGCCGACGGCTTCGAGTTCGACTTCCAAACTGCCAAGGTCAGCGGCGTGCCGGAAGTTCCCGACGTCGCCGAGGTCATCACCCAGTACTGGTCGGAAGTCGGCTTAACCCCCAAGCTGCTTGAGCTAGGCTCCTTCAGCCAGATCCGCTCCCTCTACCGGGCGCGGGACATAGGCCGCTACGCCTACCCCGTTCGCTACAGCATCAACCGGTTCGGCACCAACACCTGCTACCCCATGAGCAACGTGGCCGGCGGCTGCGGCTCTCCCCAGTGGGAGTACGACGAGTTGGACCAGATTTTCATCAACCTTCGAAACGC
This sequence comes from Dehalococcoidia bacterium, assembly GCA_965238215.1. GTDB lineage: Bacteria > Chloroflexota > Dehalococcoidia > Lucifugimonadales > JAPULR01. The sequence goes on from OZ250180.1 coordinate 439,553, forward strand.
CGTCCTGCCGGAGGAGATAAGCCGCCTTACCCACCAGATGGGCGACTACCTCTACGACAACTACATCATCATTCCCATCGCCTTCCTCTTCCCACAGGCCGCGTATGACCCCAGCGTCATAGCCGACCCTGGCTTCACCCGCTTCATGGTAGACCAGGGCCCCACGGAGGGCTTGGAGTACACCGTTCCCGTCTACAAATAGCCGAGACGGACCATAGTTAGCACCAATCGAGGCCCCTTCCAGCGCGAAGGGGCCTCGATTATTCTAAGAAGGGAGGCTCCAGGCTTATGAATGATTCTTGGCAAGAGCTATGCTTTCTCACCATCGGTGAGGCCGGTGGTCTTCTTAGAAGCCGAAGACTTTCCCCCACGGAATTGACCCAGGCCCACCTCGACGCCATCGACCATCTCGACCCCACCCTGCATACCTACGTAACCCTCCTGCCCGAAAGGGCCATGGTCCAGGCCAGTCGCGCCGAACATGAGATGGACCAGGGCGAATTTCGAGGCCCTCTCCACGGCATCCCCTACGCCCTCAAGGACCTCTTCTATACCAAGGGAGTCACCACCGAAGCCCATTCCAAAGTCCTGGAAGGATGGACTCCCAGCGTCAACGCCCACGTGGTAACGTGCTTGAACCAAGCCGGATCCGTGCTTCTGGGCAAGCAGGCAATGGGAGAATTCGCTGTCGGCACCCTGGAGACGGACCTCTACCCCCGGCCCAAGAACCCGTGGAACCTCGCCTACGACACCGGGGGCTCCAGCAGCGGCTCTGCAGCTTCTGTGGCTGCGGGGCTAGCCATGGCCTCCCTCGGCACCGACACGGGCGGCAGCATCCGCGGGCCGGCCTCAAACTGCGGCGTGGTTGGCCTGAAGCCCACCTACGGCCGGATCAGCCGCCACGGAGTAATACCCCTTAGCTGGTCTCTGGACCACTGCGGGCCACTAACCCGTCGGGTGGAGGATGCCGCTCTGGTTCTGCAAGCCATCGCCGGTCACGATGCCCGGGACCGCGCCAGCAGTTCCGTGCCAGTTCCCGACTACGCCGCCGCCCTCTCAGGCGACCTTCGTGGCCTCGCCATCGGAGTGCCGCGCAGCTTTTTCGCCTCCACCGACGTGGGCGCCGACCCACAGATTCTGGCCGCCTTCGATGAAGCCTTGCAGGTCTTCGAAGACCTCGGCGCCCGGCTTCAGGAGATAGACATTCCTTCCCTCCGCTACTATCGCATGGCCCACACAACAATCATGCTTTCGGAAGCCTACTCCATCCACCGGAAGAACCTAGTCCAACGCGCCGCCGACTACGCTCCCTCCACGTGGAATCACCTGGCCTCGGGGGCCGCCTTCACCGCCGCCGACTACGTTCAGTCTCAGCGAATCCGTAGCCGCATGAGGCGGGAATTCCAAGCCATTCTGGACGACGTGGACATCATAGCCTTGCCAACAAGCCACAAGCTCGCCTCGCCCATCGGCGAGGGCGATGCGGTTGGGACCCTGGAGGCCTACAACTTCCGAGCCTGCTTCGACACGACTGGCATGCCTGCGGTCACCCTTCCGTGCGGATTCACCAAGGAGGGGCTGCCTGTGGGCCTCCAACTGGCGGGCCGCCCCTTCGACGAAGCAACAGTCCTACGCGCCGGCCACACCTACGAACAGCAGGCTCGTTGGTTCCGCCACAGGCCAGCCATGCCTGCCGCCGGGGTCTAGTGGGACAGCTTGAATGCGGAACGCAGTCCACGATACACTAGGGTCAACTAGTAGAGGGGGAATGAAATGGCCACGCTGGAGGATGTCGTCGAACGCCTTGACCATGTAAGCGACACCTTAGACCAAGTAGCTAGAACTCAGAACATGATGGTAGATCTATTGGCCCGCCAGCAGCAGCAATTGGAGGTTCACCAGCAGCAGTTGGAGGTTCAGCAGCAACATCTGCAGAAACTTACCGAGGAGTTCAGACTGCATCGGGAAGATTCAAAGGAAATGCACCGGTTCAATCAACAGGCCAGACGCATGTGGATTCTGATAGCCAGAAATATGGAGTGGCTGCCAGAAGACGAAGACTTCGATTAGGCGAGGGCCGCTCCCTCTACTCAGAAATTTCCGAAGCCCCCAAATGGAAAAAGCCAACGGTGGGAATCGAACCCACGACCTGCGGTTTACGAAACCGCTGCTCTACCTCTGAGCTACGTTGGCACGGACTACGTCAGCTGCGCCAAGTCCTCAATCTGGGAAACCAGCCAGTGGCTGATGTCCTCCCGCCTGATGCTATCAGCCAACGCCGTGGCTCGTCGCTTCCTTTCGCTCCCACTCATTGTAATCGCCTGATACATGGCCTGCATAGTGCCCTCGATGTCCGCCGGAGAAACCGTCAACGCCCCGTGCTTTAGCTGCTGGTGCGCTCCGGTGGTCTCAGAGAGGATCAATACCCCGTCCCTTGTATTCACCAGCGGGCCCTCCTTCGCCACCAGGTTCATGCCGTCGATAACGGCGTTTATGAGCAGGACGTCGTAGATCTTCATCCCCGCGATGGCCTGGGTGTAGTTGTTCTCTAAGTAGGGTCTGATCGGCTGCCAATCGGGGGTGCCGTACATCGAATTTATGTCGCCAATGATGCGCCGGATGTCGTCCATATACCGCTGGTACTGGCGAATGTGGGTACGCGACGGCACCAGAAAGGCCATGAATGAGACCTTGCCGTGGAGCTCCGGGTAGCGGGAGAGCAGCAGTTGGAACGCCCGGAACCCCCGAATAACGTTCTTGCTGGGTTCTGCCCTGTCCACCCGAATTATCGACTTGCCCTGCATTTCAGACCGCAGCCTGCGTTCGTGGTCCAGGGCCCGGGGCGAATTAGCAATCCTCATTATCTCGTCCACATTCACGGAGATTGGATAAGCCCGAACGTGGCACGCCCGCCCGTTGTGATAGATGACCCGGTTTTTGTGGTCAACCTCGTACTCCGGCAGGAACTCCTCGCAACAATCCAGGAAATTCCGAACGTCGTCTATGGACTGAAACCCGAGCACGTCGGCGGAAACCATGCTGCGGCAGATGTGGTTTCGAATATAGCTCGGCAGCAGCTTCCAGTAGCGGGCCGCCGGCCACGGGATGTGGGTGAAGTGCTGAATAGCGGCGTTTGGCAGCCCCTCTCTAATGAACCCAGGCGCTAGGTACAGATGATAGTCGTGAGTCATAACGATGGGAGGCTTTTCGCTTTGACGCCCCTCATCAATGACCATGCGGGCCATGTTTTCGTTAACGGTCACATATCCGTTGTTCCATGCGTCGTGCACGTTCGAGTCCACGTTGGGACTGTAGGGTGAGTTCCACATGTAGTGCTGCAGGAACCACAACAACGGATTGCAGAACACGTTGTAATACTTGTGGTAGATGCGTCGAGGAGTGGAAACGTAGCGGACCTGAGCACGCTGTCCCGGCAATTTAGAGCGGATCTTGGCCCCGCGACTCTCCTTCGCCACCCTTCTGTCTCCCTCGCCCATGGCCGTGGCCACCCACGTGAAATCCAGCATCCTGGTCAGGGAGCTGAGGGCCGTAACCACTCCGCCGCTGCCTCGGCGGACCTCGGTGCGACCATCGTAGCGCACATAGTGCTCAATGGGCCCCCGGTTGCTGGCAAGAATCAATGGGCGTTGGGAAAGCACGGAGCCACAGAGCTCCTGCAGACGTTCCCACTCTCCTGTGTGCTTTCCCTCATCCATAATGCACCGTAACACGGCAATTTCATTGGCCTCCCCAGCTGCTCTTGTGTCGGAATTCACCGGAGAGGGGGCGTTCCTTCAACGGATCTTAGAGGAAGCGCCAATCCAGCGCAATTTAGCACCTGCCTATGGGGTTGTCAACGTGACACTTAGAATCGATAATCTGTGTCCCAAGTGTAACTTACAGCGGGCCGACTTCACTCCCCATCCCCGCACATCTACCTATTGTCCGCCCTCCTCACGCCCTGCTACCATCCCTCGACAAGCCCATGGATACCAACCACTCCCCATACACGACTACCCCCGCGGCGATGTTCCTCCGAGGCTTCGCGAGGAATCTCGCCGCCCTACGTTTTACGTTCCACTCCGCACCTACCATTACCCCAATCCATGACTCGTTTGCCCAAGTTTTTTGAAACGAGTCTCCACGCCTGCAACGAATAAACTCAGGCACAAAATCACCCCGACTCGAATTCCAAAACGAGTCATCTCCACGCCTAGCTCCTCCAAAACGAATACCTGCCCGCAATCCACCATACACTCTGCTTACAGAACAACCATCAGGTTGACATGCGGAAACCGGCTTATGTATAATGTGCCAGAGCTTCCGCAAAGAGGCTTTTGGAATCCTTAGCACCTTAACAATTGGATAGTGGAAGGAAGTAAGGTAATTTGCCAGAGAGTTTGATCCTGGCTCAGGGTGAACGCTGGCGGTGCGTCTAATGCATGCAAGTCGAGCGAGAACTTCGGGTTCGCCCGGGGGGAAAGCGGCGAACGGCTGAGTAACGCGTGAGTAACCTGTCCTTGAGTGGGGTATAACCTGGAGAGATCCTGGCTAATCCCGCATACGATCCCTGGGCCTTGGCGCAGGGAGGAAACCCGCTTGCGGGGCTCTAGGAGGGGCTCGCGTCCTATCAGGTAGTTGGCGAGGTAACGGCTCACCAAGCCGAAGACGGGTAGCTGGTCTGAGAAGATGGTCAGCCAGAGGGAGACTGAGACACGGTTCCCACTCCTACGGGAGGCAGCAGCAAAGAATTTTGGGCAATGGGCGAAAGCCTGACCCAGCGACACCGCGTGGGGGATGAAGGCCCTAGGGTCGTAAACCCCTTTTTCAAGGGAAGAGTAAGGACGGTACCTTGAGAATAAGCCCCGGCTAACTACGTGCCAGCAGCCGCGGTAATACGTAGGGGGCAAGCGTTACCCGGATTTACTGGGCGTAAAGAGCGCGTAGGCGGCTGAGTAAGTCTCCTGTGAAATCTTCCGGCTCAACTGGAAGAGGTCAGGGGATACTGCTCGGCTTGAGGGCAGAAGAGGAAGACGGAATTCCCGGTGTAGCGGTGATATGCGTAGATATCGGGAGGAACACCAGAGGCGAAGGCGGTCTTCTGGGCTGTGCCTGACGCTGAGGCGCGAAAGCGTGGGTAGCAAACCGGATTAGATACCCGGGTAGTCCACGCCCTAAACGATGGATGCTAGGTATGGGGGGTATCGACCCCTTCCGTGCCGAAGCTAACGCATTAAGCATCCCGCCTGGGGAGTACGGCCGCAAGGCTAAAACTCAAAGGAATTGACGGGGGCCCGCACAAGCGGTGGAGCGTGTGGTTTAATTCGATGCTAAGCGAAAAACCTTACCAGGGTTTGACATGTCGGTGGTAGAACCCCGAAAGGGGGACGACCTTGGGGAGACCCAGGGAGCCGTCACAGGTGCTGCATGGCTGTCGTCAGCTCGTGCCGTGAGGTGTTGGGTTAAGTCCCGCAACGAGCGCAACCCCTGTCGTTAGTTGTTTTCTCTAGCGAGACGGTCCCCCACAAGGGGAAGGAAGGTGGGGATGACGTCAAGTCAGCATGGCCCTTATACCCTGGGCTACACACACGCTACAATGGCCGGTACAACGGGTTGCGAAAGCGCGAGCCGGAGCCAATCCCATCAAAGCCGGCCTCAGTTGGAATCGTAGGCTGCAACTCGCCTGCGTGAACGTGGAATCGCTAGTAACCGTGGGTCAGCACACCGCGGTGAATACGTTCCCGGGCCTTGTACACACCGCCCGTCAAGTCATGGAAGTCGGCAACACTTGAAGTCGCTGAGCTAACCGCAAGGAGGCAGGCGCCGAGAGTGGGGCTGGTGACTAGGACTAAGTCGTAACAAGGTAGCTGTACCGGAAGGTGCGGCTGGATCACCTCCTTTCTAAGGAGTTCCAACTCGACTAACAATCGAGTTCACTCCCAGGTCGGTCGGTGGGCGCCCTGCCCGCTGCCTAGGTTGAGCCAGGCTCCCGAAGCAGCAAACAGGGACCTGAGAAAACCCATCGTCTTTCAAGGTAACAATCGAAACTTAATTGCTTCCTTCCACTATCCAGAGGTTAAGGCAAAACAGAAGCCGGGCAACCCCCGGCTTCTTGCTATTTCGGTCAGAACCCCTCAACAGCGGGACGGATAACCATATCCTCCTGATTCATGGATACAAAACGGCGTCCGCTGCGAAGCCGCTCCTCTTAATCGCCACCTCGCGAGTCCGCGAGCCTAAGCACCTTCAGTACCTGCTGAAGGCCGTAGTCCTTTTCACACACTTAACCTGTTAAGTTAGGAGACGCCGCGCCAACCGCAACGCCTGGCGTTACTTGGTAGGAGCGTCCACGGCCAGATCAGTGGTTATGATGGCGAAAATCCCATCTGCATCCCGCACAGGCACAGAGCGTGTGATCATCCAGATTTCACCGCCGCCCACGTCGAAGTAGGGGTCTGTCCATACACCTGCGTTTGCAGCCAAGGGTGCAATGAGCCACTCCTGCTCTTCGATGTTGTAAGAGGGAGCAGCGAGGTCATTGCTTGCGTAACCGTCGGCTGTGCGGTAGACGTAGGGGCTGGAGATGACGACGCCCCATCGATCCAGCAGCGCCGCCGCGCTGCCAAAGAACGAAGGATGGGCCTCCAGGTAGGCCCGCAGCCGCTCCGTATAAGCAGCCGCATCCCTTGGTCGGTCCGCCGCCAGCTCCGTCGCAAAGGCATCCAGAGCGGTGACCACGCCGTCCCGCTGCGCCTCCTCGTCGGAGGCGTTATCGCCACACCCCTGAACAGCTACCAAAGCAAGCACAGCGAGAACCAAGGCCATCATCGCACGCATCATCCTAATACCCACCATCATTCGAATTTGACAAAGTTAACCGAGTCGTGCAAAGCTGTCACTGCAATCAAACGTTCGCAGAACATTTGCCGGCTCTATTGCAGACAATGAGGTTGTGGGAACCACGCATTCACTTCGAGGTTATTCCCACCTAGTCTTCATGACCATCACACTTACAGAGGAAGGGAGGACGTGCAGGATGCAGCAGTTCCTATTTCGTCGGGTAGGCCTGGCGCTCCTCGCCCTCTTCGCCCTCTCAATCCTGACATTCTTGCTCTTGCACACTGAACGCTCCAAAGCTCACCTTAACTATGTGGCAATCATCGAGGCTTGCGTGGGCCACTGCTATTACCCAGAAGATCCACCTCTGCCTCTTCAGTACGCCCACTATGTGAAATACACATTCCAAGGCGACTGGGATGAGGCCTGGCGACTTGGCAGGAACTTGAGGGGATACTGGGAGGAAGGCTATGGGAATGCAGCCTTGAAGCGGATTCCCGCTACCTTGCAATTGGCCTCTCTATCCCTTGCCCTGAGTGCCGTCCTCGGCATAGCCCTAGGAGTTTTGGCGGCCATCAATAGAGACAGTACTCTTTTCCGCTGGACCAATGTTGCGGTCTCCCTTGGGGAATCCGTGCCCATCTTCTGGTTGGGTATCACGCTCTTCTGGGTCTTCACTGTCCTCCTGGGCTGGCTTCCCGTCGGTAGCCGGGAAGGATTCACCCACGTGATCCTGCCCGCCATCACCCTGGCGTGGCTGCCTGCTATGTTGCTTGCAAAGCTTACCCGAGCAGCCATGATTTCAGCCCTCGATAGGAATTACGTCAAACTGGCCCGAATCAAAGGACTTTCCGAATGGAAGATAATCTGGAAGCATTGCTTGAGGAATGTCGCTGTTTCCCCTCTTATCTCCTTCGGCCTAATTGGTGGGGCCTTCATGACGTCATTGGTATTGACCGAAGCAATCTTCAATTGGCCTGGTGCAGGGCTCTCGACGTTACAATCAATTGGGGCGAATGGCTATCATCCGACGTTAAGTGGCTTGGTTCTCTTCTTGGGTGGCGGATTCATCCTGTGCCATCTAGCCGTAGATGTAATCCGGGCCTTGTTGGATCCCAGAATTCGGTACAGTGCTAGGACATACCCCCAATATGAGGTGTGACCAAGAGGTGAATTTCGGCTGACCCTGACAACCTAGCTGGAGTCAAACCACGTTTCGTCCTATCATAAGGGTCAAACACGACAATCATTAACAAGGAGGAAACTATGGCCGAGTACATTCCCTCGCCCGCGCAGTGGGTGCGTGACCAGGTGGAGCTCTACGAAAGCAGCGGCGGCACCGATGGGACCACCCTCCGGGACTCCGGTCTGCCCGTCATCATTGTTACCAACCAGGGCAACCGCACCGGCGGCGTACGCAAGACGCCCCTCATGCGGGTAAAAGATGGCAACAACTACGTGCTCGTGGGGTCACGGGGCGGCGCTCCCACAAATCCCCAGTGGGTATACAACCTTCGAGGGGAAAGCAACGTGGATATTCAAGACGAGACCGAGGTCTACAAGATGCGGGTCCGCGAGTTGGAAGAAGGGGAGGAACGGGCGCGCCTGTGGAATCTAGCCGTGGCGGCCTTCCCGCCCTACCAGGAATACCAGGTGAGCACGTCCCGCAGGATACCCGTATTCCTGGCAGAGCCAGCATAGCGGCCAGCGTACTCACCATCCAGCCGATATTCGGACAAGATGTTGGCAGTCAGTTGGTAAAGCGGATGATCAGAGGGACTACGATTGCCGTGACTGACAGGGCCGCAATCACGCCGGAGAAGAGAAGATAACGGACGCCGTAGTTCGACATGAGGGCCGGCTCGTAATACTTGTCGACCTTGTTGTCGCGGTACATATCAATTAGACCGCTGAGCAGCATATTACGCGTCCGCCTTCCTAGTGCCAACGCTGCCACGGCAAGAATGTTAAGCAACACCGTCATGAGAATGAACACGGCCAATATGATGTCGTACGTGGAGGCATTCTCTTCTGCCGCGGCTTCCGAGGCCACCCCGAAGTTGATGGCCAGGACGATGAGATTAAAGACAATGGCAGTGAGCACAAAAATAGTATCCGTGCGGCTGCTCTCGCGGAGCTCGCTGACTATGTGGTCGTGGACTTGACCGAGCATTTCGGCCCCTCCGTTCTTCGGTTGGATATGAACAGATATGGCTAATGATACAAGATAACCCGCCACTGATGTTCCAGCATACCCGGTAGTCAAGGGAAGGGATGGAGGACTGGAGGCTGCTGCACCCAAGGGAGGTGATTGACCTCAAACCCAATTTCCAGTGCTAGCCTTCGCGAGCCTCGGACAGTTAGACTAATTGCGTTGGCTACCGACGCGCCACCGCATTCAACAAACCAGGAGTGATCATGGCCCCTTTGCAAGTATATTGGGCACAGTCCATGAGCAATAGACAACGAGTTTGGTGCTCGCTCAAAGCAGTTGATACCGAGAACATCAAAACGAGCGGGGTATACGTCATCTGGCATGGAGGGCGTGCGCCAAGAGTCGTATACATCGGCCAAGGCGACATTGCGGGCCGCATTAACCACCACCGCAGCTCAAGTCGAATGCTTCAATATGAATCCAAGGGACCGCTAATGGTCACGTGGGCCAATATCTCAGAGTCCGAACGAAGGGGAGCAGAGAAATATCTAGCAAACACCCTAGACCCTCTACGGGGTGAATACGACGACATCCTGCCTATCCCCGTAAACCTCCCATGGATTGACCTACCAGCTTCTCCTCAATAAGCAAGGTCAAAGCGTCTTCACGCTCAGGCTCGTTGCTTTTACCACGGAGGACCTACACTTCACAATATATTGATGTGGGCCCGGTTAGTTGTACACCGCCACGTGACCGCGTACGGATTGAGTGCCACCGTGAGCAAGTAGAAATTAGCGCAAGCCATTTGGTCGGACATATACACCCACCGTCGACACGACCCCATGCCACAATGGAAACCTAATGGCAATCGTAGGGTTGGTACTGGGAATCATTGCATTGGTGTATGCTTTTGTTCCAGTCCTTGGGATATTCATGTTGAAGTGGAGGATGGCGCCGCACGACAGCTTGGACCAGCCGATATGGCTCTGGAGGAAGACCTGACTCGCAGAGGTCACCGCGGCATACCTGTCGATGACCAGACGGTAGTTTTCAGCGCCGTGGCCTTGGATTAAGTTCACGGTCGAATCCGTCAGCCCAAGCCTCCACCAGATACGGTCCTGGTTTCTATGAGGCGTTAAGATAGGTGTCTCGGCCAGCTGGGTTGGCACACAGCGCGAGGGTTGGGACCCACTATGCCTTAGGCACAAATAAGTAGCCCTAAGTGTCCTATACTGCGAACGTTTTCCTGGAAGATTTCCACATGAAAAGCGTTGAGTTGTCCATGACCCTGACCAGATGTAGCCAACAAGGGTGATGCCATTCATTTTGCTTGAATTTTGGGACCATCAGGGCAAAGATCGGCTTTTAACTCTTTCTCTTGACGCATCGCCCCACTGCCGAGGTTGACCTCCTCCGAGAAATCGCAATCAGACCCATAGATGCTGAGACCAACGGTAGCGCGTCTTCCTACGACATGGAGTGAAAGTGCCGTTCCGTTCGGCCCGTTGCGAGCATGGCTCCAACTACTAGCAGCCACGCCATGAACGCGACGCCCGCTATGGGGTGCATTATTGTGGCCGCGTCTATCCAGACGAACTGCATGATAAGGCCGACTACCACCGACGCCGGGGCAATCTTACGGAGGGTTCCACCAACCTTCCACTGGTACCTCGCCGCAATAAGCAGCGCCAACCCTGCTATCGCAAATCCCATCTTGCCCGTCAGCCATCGGAGAAAGTCCATTGTCTCTACAGGGCCGGAAACGATGACGTCGGCGCCGGCGGACGCCGACAGCACCAGAGCAAGGGCACAAACTCCGGAGAGGACGGTCACGGCGCCGGATGCACCCAAAACTTGCGGAACCACGGGAGTTGCGAGCCGCAGGCGGATTATCCACGTCTTCAGCAGGAACCAGGCGGCGGCAATCAACGCAATTCCCGACGCGATTCGGGCAACTGCGCTAGTTGCGTACATGGCCCTGTTTTCGGCGATAGCACGCAACGACTCCAGCAGGGTTGGCTGGTCAGCGTCGGCAGTCACCCGAGCGAACACCATAATGATTGAAGCCGCCGCTGTCAGGATGAGCAGCAATCCCGCTCTGCGGGCGGCGATATCCGGCGATAGAGCCTCTTTCCCCTGATGAGACCCGGGTGCCTTGAGGTCTTTCGGGCTGTTCATGTATCCACTCCTTTCTGAATTTCTAGGTTGGAGCCTTAAGGATCCATGGCTTGGGCCCCAAACCAGGGCTAATTGCGGCAAGGTCCATCTTCGGGTGTATCAGTCGGATGCCAGGACGCCCATTGTACGTGACGTAAGCATCGGCCCGAATTTCAACCTCTTGGTACCCACGGGCGATGAAATCGTCGCGAATCAAGAGAGCGGTAGCCAGTATCATGTCCGGCTGATACGCCATGCGTTCAACCTGCAAGGACGTCAGATACTCCTCCGGGTACACCAGCCGTTCCGTTCCGAATTCCGTGCTGGAAACCCGGAACTTCACCAAGCCTGTCTTCTCCGTCACCAAGACTCGCCAAGAGAATAGGTAACCTTCCTCCGTCCAGCGCACGTTTCCCGGATATCCCAAATGCCTGAGTGGGGCGAGAATCTGAATGCCGAGTAAGATAACTCCCAGAATGAGCGCGGCACGGACAGGCCAGGATAAGGCTTTTGCTTCGGCCGGAGGTGAAGGAACGGCGACAGGTCCCGGGATTGAGCTTGACGGGCTTGTCAATCGCCGCAGGAGACGTTGGGGCCAGTCCGGGTCGAAGAATATAAGCGTTGCACCGATCATTATCCAGGGGAACATGCCTATGGACGGGGAGAACAGGGCCGTCATCACGTGGACCGTCACCAGCACGGCGTAGGCGTAAGGTTGTGTCCTCTTCCACAACAGCCAGCCAACGATGGTCAGGTCGAAGCAGGCTACCGCCCAGCTCATGGCGTAGGGCGCCCAGGCTTCCCTCAGAAACGGCCCGAAGATCGGGGTGTCCGTGTTGTTGAAGAGCCAGATTCTCAGCGGTTCGGCGTGAAGCAGCCAGTCAGTGTTGACCTTGGCGATGCCGGCAAAAAGGTATACCAAGCCAATCTGGGCCCTCAGAATCCATACCGCCGCTAGGAGCGTGGTTTGCGCGCTCTTTCCTCCCGACGTCCTCCGAGCATCAAGGGAGGCCGTGCGATTGAGTTGTAGGAATATCATGAGGAAGCTGACCAGGCTGACGAAGTAATAGTGGTTCAGGTAAGTTGTCTGGTCGATGAGCTCCACGTAGGTAAAGAGGAGAAAGAATGCGGTGATAGACAGCCGGTAACGGTATCCGAGGGCCACTCCCAGGCTAGCCAGGCCCATCAAGCGCAAAGTGCAGGTACATTCCCCAACCGGGCCAGGGTTGAACTCATCCGAAGCCGTAGTAGGTGAAGTGGTGGGCCGGTTCGCTGTACAGCTCCGAGACCCATCCCATGGCCACGAAGCGGATGGTCGCCACGACTCCGAGGGTGCCAAAGGCGATTCGGAAGGCGGCAAGAGATGCCGAGGATACCGGTCTAGAACCGGCGCAAGTCAGGCGACTTGCAAGTTGGGAGCACCTGCTCTTCCACCGGTGAGCGATCACTCTTTGCGCAGTTCTAGTCACAGAAGGAATAAAAGCCGCTGGCCAACTCTACCGCAGACTGTCGCCGTCCGTATCTGTGAAACCGATGGACACCCCCCAACAGGCTGACGATCTCCGTTGCAATGGTGCGCTGAACGTCCAGCAGGCGCTCGTAGAGGGTTTGCACCTGTGGCGTACGCTGGACAGCGGCGGAGCGGACCGGGTCGTTCACGGCATCCATTGCCGCCGTTGCGGCGTCGAACTCATTCCGCAACCGGGCGTCGGTGTCTTCCGAAAGCTGCGACACCAGGTCGCCTATGCCCAGCCCTTCGTCTCCGGAACCTTCGTATACCCCACGCATTCCCATCAACTCATGGCGGATGTCATTGAGGCCGTTGTCCGCCGACGTACCGGGGATGGCAGAAGGGTCGGCGGGGTCTTGCCGGAGTCCCATGGCCGCCGCCAATCTCACGTCGACGATGTCCCGTATGAGGAAGAACTGAGTACGCACCACGTCTGCCACCGCGGCGGTGGGAAGCATTGACGCACTGGCCCGGTCGCTGAAATAGTCTTTGTACGCGGGGCGACCTTCCGATCCCTCCGCCCATTCGGCTAGGATGGCGCTAATCTCTTCGTGAGCCACCGTGACCAAAGCAACCAGGTATGGGCAGACAGGAGCGGCCTGATTGGGGTCTATCAGATCGTCGTCGTTGCTGAAGAGGAGATATTCCATTGCGCCGAAACCGCGACGGTTGGACCCGAGAACGTTCCGAACTTCCTCAATGGTAGTAGGCGCGCCTTCAGCCAGCAGCCGGTCTATGCCAGACGTATCAGTGGGCGACCAGTCAAGCAGGCTGGTAGAGCGACGATCCATTACTGGACCGAACCACATCGTTGCCGAACGCATCCAAGCACCGCGGGCCTTACGCTAGGATTGACGTGCTGTGTCCAAGGATGCAGCGTTGGGCGCACCGCACAAGGTATTGACGGACTGCTTCAGACCGGCAGCCTCCAAAGCAAGCTCTTGGTAGGCGGGAACGATGACCGTGTCCGTCAGGCTTATCAGCACGTCCCTGTCCGAGGGACCACTACTCGACCCGCATCCGGCCAGTAGGAGCAGAAGGACGACAGGAACCGTTACGAATATGGTTAAGGCGTCATTCACGCTGCGTCGACTCCTTAAATTGACTCCAAAAACCGGATTAGGGCATTTCTTTCGTCCTTAGTCAAGTTCATGAACTGCTGTAACGATTCTTCGGCTTCGCCGCCGTGCCACAGGATGGCCTCCTCTAAGCCGCGGGCTCGGCCGTCGTGGAGAAACATTGTATGGTCGTTCACCGTTTCGACGAGTCCTATGCCCCAGAGGGGAGGTGTGCGCCACTCCGTGCCGGACGCTTGCCCGTCCGGCCGGTGGTCGGCGAGACCTTCGCCCATGTCGTGCAGAAGCAGGTCGGTATAGGGGAAGATTACCTGGTCCCGAAGTGGTTCCAGCGGGTGCGTGTCTCCGGTTTCGTGCCTCGGCGTGTGGCAGAGCGCGCATTGGGTCTGGACAAACAATCTGGCGCCCTGCTCCACCTGCACATCCTCAATGTTGCGCATTGCGGGCACGGCCAGCGTCTGCGTGTAGATGGTAACTTTCCTGAGACGTTCGTCCGGCAACTCCGGCGCTCCTCCGATAGGAGCCTTGCGGCACGCTTCCTGGCCTGCGGGGCAGTTTACGTTGGGGAAGAGACTCGACGTGATGCCGATGTCCCCCAGGAAAGCCGCAGCGGCCTGCTGGTTCACGGAAGGTTGGTTGGCCTTCCAGCCGAAACGGCCCAGGGCTAGTTCGCCGGTTTGTACGTTCTGAACGTAGTTCGGCCGCCCGGAGATGCCGTCCTCGTTAGCGTCCTCGGGGTCGGACAGGGCCAGGATGTTCGCGTCCGTTATCGCCTCTAGCAAGCCCATACCAATGGTGGCGGGCGCAACCCGCGGGGAGACCATGACGTCGGGATGCAAGGGACCTAAGGCAAGGTCTTCAATCCCGTACGCCGGCTGACGCAGGCTGCAGGACGAGCCGTCCGGGTAGACACCCGGCATCTCTACATAGTCGATAACGATAAGGCCTTCCACAGGAACTCCGAGAATGGACCGGTCCTGCAACTGTCCCCCGTACCGGGGCTCGTCTACGGGACTATCCGTGCCGGGGACGCTCAGGCGAAGGAGCAACCCGCGTTCCGGGTCGCCCGGCTGGTCGGGTGGCTTTTCTCAACCGTCGTGGCTGTGGCAGGAGGAACATGATAAGGCGTTGTGCGTAGGCCCTAGACTGTCGCGGCGGCAAGGGCCCTGTTTTAGACCGCGCAACAAGACGTGGCGTAGTTTCCCAGTGTCATTTGATTGTTCTCCCCGTGAAGACTGTAGACGTACACCAATGCGGGGGCATTGAGGACGCGGTCCCTTTTCGCATCCGCAGAATGTCTCTTCTTGTCTGGATTCGGGCTGGCCACACCATCGCATGTTGCCTGCCACGCGATGTCTGCAATTTTGTCCTCAACGGACCGTCTTTTCTGATCGCAAAGAAGCGTGTAGGTTCAGTGAGCCTGTGATTGGGAGCCCAGATGGCTGCGGAGAACAGCCGCTCCAGCGTTTCACCGGGAACGGGGTCGTTGGTGAACTGCTTAACGCTACGCCGTCGGTAGATAGCATGATAGACGCCCACAGAACTTGCCGGTATTCTCACGTCGTTGCTGTCTAACTTCATTGTCGTCCCCTAACAGTGCTGAAACCTCACTTGTTGCCAGTCCTGTGTAGTGTCCACATACTACTATTTCAGTCTACACATTTATTATTCTCTGTGTGTCATAACTTCAATTACTACTCAATAGGTAATTCACGTATGAATCGTGAGAATCGATAGGAAGCATTTGGACGGACAAAGAAACGATGGCTATCAGATAGTTCGTCAGGCGGATCTTGGATTGTCACACTTCGGAAGTACCGTCACTGCGGTTGCATTCACAAAAACGACACTCTGTCAATTGAGCCTGTAAAGAGGTTGACATCGCTTAGGACTATATAAGCACATCGAACCATCGTTAAATGTGTATCCATTGTAACAAGATAGTCTACACATCTTGTTTCCTCAGACTACATATAACAGCCGTTTGCAGATTAAACAGATTCGGCGGGGAAGAAGGAGGAGAATGTCGTTAACATGGGTGAAAATTGCCAACTTGCCAGGTGGCTCATTTTCGCAGCCATATTTGCTGTGGTTATTGGGTTGACAGCTTGTGGGTCTGACCGAACAATGGCGCCCACCCGCGCCACCGCAGCACCTGCCGCTCCCACCGCGACTACGTCTGCCACTCCTGTGGCAACAGCTATGGTCCCCACCGCTACGGCAGCTCCAACTACTGCGCCGGCGTTGCCGTCGACATCAACGCAAACAGATGGCTTAATCCCGGCTGCGGGCTCCGTCTCTGCGTTTACGTTTACGATCCAAGGCAGATAGTTCCGCCTTGCGAAGACGAAGATTCAGGGGTGTGACTTCCAGCAGTTCATCGTCAGAGATGAACGACAGGGCCTCCTCTAGGCTCATCCTCACAGTGGCGTTGAGGCGCTTGGATACTTCAGCCGTCGACGACCGCATGTTGGTCAGCTTCTTTTCCTTACAGACGTTGATCTCAATGTCGCCTACGCGGCGGTGGGAGCCGACAATCATCCCTGCATAGACCATAGTGCCTGCCTCGATGAAGGTGTCTCCCCGACCTTGTGCGTTGAGCAGGCCGTAAGTGACAGCCGCGCCGCCCTCGGACGCTACAAGTACACCGCCGCGCTGGGACTTGATTTCACCTTCCATAGGCTCGTAGGAGGTGAAGAAGCTGCTCTTCACTCCAACGCCCCGGGTGTTCCGAAGAAAGAAGGGATCGAATCCTATCAGTCCACGGGTAGGTATCTTGTACTCCATATGGACGTAACCGTTTTCGTCGTACCGCATGTCCCGAAGCTGAGCCAAATGGGCGGAGAGATGCTCGGTCAGCACACCCACACACTCTTCTTGAGCACTGATATTCAGAATTTCGTAAGGCTCGTATACTTTGCTGTCGATCACCTTGGTGACGGGTGTGGGACGAGACACCTGAAACTCGAATTGTTCACGGCGCATTGTCTCGACCAGAATGGAAAGGTGCAACTCTCCCCGTCCTGCGACTACAAACACGTCCGGGCTGGGGGTGGTATCCACTCGCAGGCTGACGTTGGTCCGCAGTTCGCTAATCAGCCGGTCGTGAAGATTGCGGGAAGTGCAGTGGTTACCCTCCCGGCCCATGAAGGGAGAGCTGCTCACGCCGAAGGTCATGCGCACCGTGGGTTCGTTGATGTCGATAGTCGGTAAGGCCTCCGGGCTTTCCGTCGAAGCAATGGTGTCGCCGATGGCCACGTCTTCAGGGCCAGTCACAGCCACGATGTCCCCGGCGTGGGCTTCGGGTATTTCAACTCGCTCCATACCGCGGAACACGAAGATGCGATCGAGGTTGTGGGTGGTTGCTTGGCCGTCGCGGCCCAGCAGAGCCACGTCATCCCGCAGCCGGAGCGTGCCATTGGAGATGCGGCCCACGGATACTTGACCCAGATAATTGTCGTAGTCCAAGGCCGCCACCAGCATTTGCAACGGAGCGCCGGGGTCGCCGGTGGGCGGCGGCACCGACTCCAATATCGCTTGGAAAAGAGGCTGCATATCCACCCCCGGCACGTCCGGGTCCGTGGTGGCGCAGCCCTGGCGGGCCGAGGTGTACAGCACTGGAAAATCCAGCTGTTCCTCCCTCGTAACCAGGTCCAAGAAGAGGTCTTGGACCATCTCAACCACCTCCGTCACGCGGGCATCAGGGCGGTCGATCTTGTTGATGACGACAATTGGTGTGACGTTCTGCTGGAAGGCTTGGCGCAACACATAGGTAGTCTGGGGCATGGGGCCGTCAACGGCGTCCACCAACAGCAGGCAGCCATCGGCCATATTCATGACACGTTCCACCTCGCCGCTGAAAT
Organism: Dehalococcoidia bacterium; assembly: GCA_965238215.1. GTDB lineage: Bacteria > Chloroflexota > Dehalococcoidia > Lucifugimonadales > JAPULR01. Next base: position 457,151 of record OZ250180.1, read on the forward strand.
CGGCGTGGCCCGGCGTATCGATAATGTTGATCCGTACACCGCCGTAGGTGACCGAGGCGTTCTTGGCCAGGATCGTAATGCCGCGTTCTCGTTCTAGAGGGTTGGTGTCCATAATCAAAGCGCCCACCTGTTGGTGGGCCCGAAAGACTTGCCCTTGTTTCAACAACGCGTCGACCAAGGTGGTCTTACCGTGGTCGACGTGGGCTATGATGGCCAGGTTGCGAATGGCGTTGTTTTGGCAGTCAGTCAAATCTAATCACCCCACATACAATGATAACAGGAAGGTGCGCCTATTACTGAAGTGTACACCTATTCTCAGAACCCAATCCGAAACTGAACTTGGGATACCTATCGTCGGCGTTGGGTAGCTTTCTGGTATCGTTACCCATGGACAGTGCCTATTTGAATGGACGTGCCAAGGACGCCGCCCCCATGAATTGAGGGAGATGCTTTGGGTCCACTGCGTGCAGTTGTTCTATAACCCGGGCCTTCACCGGACTGCTGATGTTTATCGCTGATGACGACCAGCTGCGAAGCATCACGTTCTGGATGTTGGAAAGCATTGGCGGCGCGACCTGGCCGGTTGTTAGCGCGGCAACCCCCTTCTTGGTCGTCGGTCTGATTCTCCTGCCCCTCTGGTCCAGGTCCCTCAATCTGCTGAAACTCGGGGACCGGGAGGCCCGTCATCTCGGAGTGTCGACGGAGCACGTGCACCTGAGTGTAATAGTCCTCTGCGCGCCGGTGACCAGGGCAGCAGCCGTCTCGGTAGCTCGCATTATCGGATTCGTTGGGCTTGTGGCGCCCCACGAAATCAGACTCATCGTTGGACCGGACCACCGCTTTCTCCTTCCAGCCAGCATCATGGGCGGAGCGACGGCGTTTCTGCTGACCGATCTCCTCGCGCGGACTGTCGTAGTGCGGGCGGAACTTCCTCTCGGCGCAGTCACCGCTATGGTGGGAGGCCCCTTCTTCCTTTCGCTCGTGCATAGGACGCGAAGATCCTGGAGAGGTGCGGAATGATACCAACGTTGAGGGCAGATTGTGTGACCTATGCCATGGACGATAAGGTTCTGATTAGTAGAGTGGAGTTGGACCTCTACCCGGTCTCCATGCTAGCTGTAGTAGGACCCAATGGCGCTGACAAATCGACCCTTTGTGGTGTTCTGTCCGAAGACCTGACACCAATGGAGGGTGGTGTGCAGGTGTGCGGGCCCGACATGCGCGAGGCGAAGTCCGCCATCCTTGCGCGCTTGCGATCTATGCCCACACAGCAAACCCACATCCGATTTCCTTTCACGGTGCGGGAGGTGATTATGATGGGCAGACATCCGCATATCCGGCGATGGAGGTCTCCTACCTAGATCGACTTCGCGGCGTCTAAAGATGCTATCAAAGCCACCCAGGTGATGCACCCGGCCAATTTGGTATATCCGACACTTTCGGGTGGTGAATAGCGGCGGGTCTCCTCGCCCGTGTCCCGGGCCAGGACACGCCGGTCATCCTGTTGGACAAACCCACCAACGCCCTGGTTATTGCCCATCAGCAGCTTGTCATGTCGCTGTGCAGGCAGCTTGCGGACGAAGGGCGAGCCGTTCTGGCAGTGCTCAACGACTTGGACCTGGCCGCCGCCTTTGCGGACCAGGTGATGGTCATCTCTGAGGGAAGAGTGGTTGCAATAGGAAGACCCGAGGAGGTTCTACCGCCACACCTCCTTTCAGAAGTGTTCAATCAGCAAGTCATCGTCATACCCCACCCGCAGACCACGAAGCCCGTTGTGCTCGCGTCATACAACGGAGCGGCCCTGACCGCTCACATCCCATTGAACCAGGGACCTAATGGAAGAGAAAACCAGAATTGAAAGGAGAGAGGAATGAATGTCGTAAAGATAAACGCGAATACAGTTATTGAAGATGAGGGGGCTGCGCTTGAGGCCCGGTTTGGCAATCGCAACCAGGCGGTGGAGCAGATGGAGGGCTTTGAGGGCTTTCATCTGCTTCGGCATGCGAAGAGGTGAGCAGGGGTGGCGGAAGGATAATCACCCCCCGGAGGAACGAACAGGAGAGGGCATCATTCTAGCGCGCGTGGCTGACTCGGGAGGCAACGGTTTAAGCCTTACCCAGAGGGACTCACAACGGCTCGGGCCACCGGGCACAGGCGAATCTCGCGAGACGATCGACGAAATGCGCGGCAGATAAGAAGGGGAGAAGGAGGAACTTCAACATGATCACCCTGTTTCCCATTTTAGTGTCCTCAGTCCCATTTAGGCCTCCGCCTTCCCTTGTAGTCAATGTACGGCGCGTTAAGCAACTCACGCCGCACATGATACGGATAACCTCCGGGGGCGAACAGATGGCGAGCTTTCATTACGCGGGACCCGCCTCGCAACTACGGGTCTTTCTGCCCGACAGCGAGACGGGAGAACCGGCCCTCCCTGTTCAAGGGCCTGAGGGCAACGTCTTCTCCCGGGGCGGAGGTTGCCGCTCAGTCGCGCCTACACGCCGCGTCGCTGGAGACCGGAGAGGCTGGAGCTGGATATAGAGATCGCTCTGCACGACGATGGCCCCGGCGCCGCAGAGGAAGTCGACGCTGCTGGGGTTGCCTACGGACCGGAGTTCGGGCTCCGTTTGCAATTAGGCGTGAGGTGGTGGCGCATACGGGGTTCGAACCCGTGATCTCCGCCTTGAGAGGGCGGTGTCCTAGTCCACTAGACGAATGCGCCAACGATACGGCATTTTATCACACTTTCCCTTGTGCACAAAACTAACTGTAGTATAATCTATGAGGCCAAAACATTGCCGAGTGGTGTAGTGGTAGCACTCGTGACTCTGGATCACGCAACCCTGGTTCGAATCCAGGCTCGGCAGCCAATTACCTCTCCCACAAAGGCCGTAAAGGTCCCAAAAGCCCCCCTTTCATAGCTAAATCAGGGGCTTGCTGTTTCCGTGCCGTTCCGTTACAATCCCAGCCTACCCCACGCTAAATGTGGTGAAAATGTGGGGGGATGACATGGGTGATTCCACCTCAAATGTGGGGAAAACCAAGGATAGGACATAGCGAAATAGCAAAGCAGCTTACGGTCGCAAGGATAAAGGCACTCTCAAAACCAGGAAGATTTGGTGACGGCGGCGGTCTATACCTTGAGATAGCGAAGGGTGGATCGAAGTCCTGGATACAGAGAATCATGATAGACGGACGACGGCGGGACCTTGGCTTAGGAGGCTATCCTGCTGTGAGCCTCGCAAAGGCCCGTGAAAGGGCAGCAGGTAATCGGACTGCTGTTGCCGACGGACGGGACCCGCTGGCAGAGAGACGCAAGACTAGGAAGGTCCCGACGTTTCGAGAGGCGGGAGAGTCCTTCTTGTTGGCGAACGTTCCTCGTTGGAAGAACGGGAAGACGGCAATCAACTGGCGGGGTCAGATGGAGAAATATGCCTATCCTGTCTTTGGGGACGTTCGTATTGACCGGGTGGATCGGATCGACGTGTTGGGCATTTTGTCTCCGATCTGGACCTCCAAGCCATCGGCTGCCAAGAAGCTCCGCCAACACCTCAGGGCCGTCTTCGCGTTCGCAATGGCGCACGGGTACATCGAGATCAACCCTGCAGGAGAGATTATCGACGCCGCGCTCCCGCCCATGCCCGCAGTCAAGAATCACTTCCGCGCTCTCCCATATCAGGAGATCGGGGATGCCCTTAGAATGGTTGGAGCGTCTTCCTCGTCTCTCTCGTCTCGATTGTGCTTCAAATTCTTGGTGCTGACGGCGGCGAGGAGCGGAGAGGCTAGGGGAGCCAACTGGGACGAGATCGACATGCACGAGGCCGTCTGGACGATACCGAGCAGCAGGATGAAGGCGGGTGTCGAGCATCGCGTGCCCCTGGTCGACGCTGCCCTGGAATTATTGGCGACGGCGCAGTTGCTTTCCGATGGTAGCAACTTGGTCTTTCCCTCGTTGATGAAGCCCGGCCACCCGTTGAGCGACATGACGCTAACGAAACTTCTCCGGGACCTTGGCCTGGCAGAACGCGCAACAGTCCATGGGTTCAGGACTTCCTTTAAGACATGGTGCATGGAGCAGACCGATACTCCCTGGGCCGTCGGAGAGGCCGCCCTCGCTCACACAATAGGCAACAGTACCGAGGCGGCTTATGCCCGCTCAGACTTGTTCAATAAGCGCAGGACGGTGATGCAGCAGTGGGCTGGCTTCGTGACCGCTGCGTTTGGCGCCGCAGGGTCTACCAGTTCGCGGCGTTACCACGTTCCAACTACCACGATGAAAGCTTAGGAGAGCAGAATGGCCGACAAGACCGAATGTCCCGAATGCGGCGAGAATAAGGACCCGAAATTCGAGACATGCTTCTCCTGCAGCCCCATTGAGGCTTGCGATTGAGGTAGCGTTTTCTACAACTCCGCGAAATTCGACGAATGCAGAAGCTGTCGGACATACCGCAAGGCGCGGCGGGAAGCCTCGGAAAAGACAATGAGCTTTCCAGACTTCTGGGACTACCTGTCACAGTTCGACGGCAAGCAGTTGGAGGCGTGGGTGAAGATAGGCCGCGTCATAGCTGATAAAGGCCACGACTACCCCACTTGGAACGCCTACAGGTGGGTTAAGACCAACGTGAAGGGAGTCAGGACCAATGCCCAACCCTGAACTGTACCCACAAGCCGTTTGGGAAGCGGACAACCACGCCCGCTTTGTTGCCCTGTGGGAAAAGGTCGAATGACTCCAAGACCAGGGTTACCCGGAGGAGGAGATTGTCGAGTGGCTATGGAGGTTGGGGCATAGGCCAATCAACCCGAAAGACGACAACGCCACACAGGTCTACCAGGTACGCGACAATGCGGCTGCTATGGAGTGTTGGCGGCGGGTCACAGGATGAGGGATTCTTGGGGAGTTTGACGAGGAGGAGAAAGAGATATAATCCAAGTAGTCGGTCGTCGTTCCCCCGACGCTGTGAACAGAAAGGCTCCGGTCTAGAGCCACCGGGGTCTTTCTGTTTGGACGGTGACGGGCGCATTATTCCTCTCTTGGGATACTCTGGAAGAGGGAGAAAGGCCTCTCTGGGCCTCTTAGCGCGTCTCAGGTGTAAATCAGGCATCGTAGTAGGGAACGTAATTGAATCCGTTGTTCAGGGCCAGGATATGCTCCCTCGCGCCGTTGAGGCCTTGCAACCAGTTATGTAACGTTGCGAGGCCGAGGTCGGAGTATCGCGTGGCAGATTCAATCTCTGTGGCCGTGTAGTACCCCGAGTCGTCATTGACGCTCGCTAGTATGACGGTGCCGACGTCCCGCACCCTCCATGCGATATGTTGTTGGCAGGTCACGTTAATGAGGTAGAAAGTCTGACTCTCGCCAAGAGCGTTGGTGGTGTCTGCAATGCTTCGGGTGGAATCTCCCCGATCTATGGCCAACCTTGCCGGAGCGTCGGCGTGGTGCTGGATGCGGTTGAAGCGGAGTTGATTGGCTTCGGAGAACATCACCGCCGGCTGCAACCGGTGTAGCGTCCCTATCTCCGGGTTGCTTGCCTGGAAAAGATGCCGAGTGAACCCGCTCACCGTATCCGACTGCGGCGTCGTGAAGTTGATGGCGAATGCCGAGTTCCCCACGAAATATTCCCACGGCGTGAGTGGTATCCAGGTGCTCGCTGAGAGTATGGCGATGATCATGTGCCGGGAGGCTCCATCCCGCAAGGTAATCAGGTGAGCTCCGTAGGCCGCTTGACTGGCAAAGCTGGAATGGACCACCGCGTTATTCCAGGTGCCAGGGGCGCGCGAGGTGCTATTCCAAATACTCCCGCCCTGAGTCCCGTCTTGCCGCAGGTTCGGGTGTAGAACCCAATAGTTGTCAGTTGTCAGGTCAAGGAAAAGATCCCGGCATCGGCGCATTGGATGTCCCAATCGCTCCAGGACCGGTGGTTGGCGTTGATGCCGCAGCGCGCGGTGTTGTCGCCCGTTCTCTGCCGAGTGTTGACGTGGCATCCGTCAATGCCGCCGTGGGAAGTCTCCCGAAGCCCAAAGCCGCTCACGACGGGAATCTCGACATGGGCATTGGTAGCTATGTACTCGTTCAGCACTTCGCCCACCAGGGCTTGATCGGGCCAACTTCTAAATCTTCGCGTCTGAGCGTCCCCGTCAGTCCTGAACTCCGCCGCAGTCACAACGTCTGAGCGAGCTATCAGGTCGTCAAAGAAGGTGGCTTCAATGGGCGGCGGCTGTGGGCGGGAAAGCAGTTCCACGCTACCCAGGTTGATGGCTACGCCTCGGCTTCCAGATAGGATTAGTACTAGGGAACCTCTGAACAACTGAGGGTATCTGGTATGTGATGGACAGTAAGTGGACTGTCCGAGGTGTTTCTTGCTCCTACGGTGTGTCGATAGAGGTCTTGTGGTCCTGAAACGGCTCTGCTAAGGCGTATCTACGTCCGTTTGTCCAGCTTGGGCGCACTTCGCCCTCGTCAGGCTGCCAAGTACCGCTCCGCCGTTATCAAGTTCGTCATCCCCAGTAGCAATGTCAGTCGTTGCGTGTTCTTTGCCAACCCTCGGTAACGCACCTTGGCGTATCCAAAGTGCCGCTTCACGTACAGGAACGGATGCTCCACCTTCGCCCTGGTCGACGCCTTGCGTTTCTCCATAAGCGCCTCATAGCTTCCCGGCTCCAGTTGCCGACGTCTCCCGGGTCTCATCGCTACCTGCCATTCCACATCCAACTCGCGATTCTCCAATCGCTTGTCGACTCCCTGATACCCCGCATCGCCCCACACCCGATTCTCTCCACCGTGCAGCAGCCAGTGAGCCTCCGTCACGTCATGAACGTTCGCAGGTGTCGTTTTTGAGCTATGTACTACTCCCGTCTCAGCGTCCACACCGACGTGTACCTTCATCCCGAAGTGCCACTCATTCCCCTTCTTCGTCTGACGCATCTCAGGGTCTCGCTTACCTGCACGATTCTTCGTTGACGATGGCGCCTCAATGATGCTCGCGTCCACGATCGTTCCCTCCCGAAGCCGCAGCCCCTGGGACTCCAGATGACGGTTGATCTCCTCGAACAGACCCTGTCCCAACTCGTGCTCTTCCAGCAGATGGCGGAAGTTCAGGATCGTCGTCTCGTCCGGGAGCGGGCCCGACAGCCTCAACCCTACGAACCGTCTCACCGACTCGACCTCGTAGAGCATGTCCTCCATACCAGGATCACTGAGGTTGTAGAACATCTGCACGCAGTGAATCCGCAGCATCACAGACAACTCATAGGGTCGCCGGCCCCGGCCTGCCTTGGGATAGAACGGGCGGATGCGTTCTACGAGCTGTTCCCACGGGACCAGACCGTCCATGCGCTCAAGGAATATCTCCCGCCGGGTCTTCCGCTTCTTGCTCTCGTATTCCAAGTCGGCAAATGTTGGCTGGTCCATCGTGTCTTCACCCCAAACATCTCTACTTTGTGTGTGGCATAGTACTATGCCACAATACACCAGACTTGTTCAGAGTATCCCTAGCTGTAAAAAGGGGCTTTTTAGCGCCGTCGTACCACATACGGTACCATCCAGCAAGAGATTGGGCTTGCTACGTCTTTATCAATCAAGAATTGCGCCGCAGCTGTAGTTGCCGTAGAAATGGCCCCTATTGCGGCCAGCTCCACCATTACCGACGTTCAGGTAAGCCATACACGTCGTCCATGACGCAAACAAGCCCCGTTGGCGCAACGCCAGGCACATAGCAAGCTGGATACAGACTCTTGAGCGTCACGCCATACCGACTCTGGGGAATACACCTCTAGACCGTATAGACCGCCAGGGGGTACTGCGAGTCCTCACCCCGATATGGACAACCCGGCCGGAGACAGCCCGGCGGGTGCGTCAACGGATGAGAACGGTCTTTCGGTGGGGAATGGCCCACGACTTCATGGAGTCCAACCCGGCGGGTGAAGCTATCGACGGCGCGTTGCCCCCTATGCCGAAGGTGAAGGCTCACCTCAGATCCCTGCCCTATCAGGAAGTCGGTTCGGCGCTCGAAATCGTTGAAGCGTCCCAAGCCTCGATACCCGCCAAGTTGTGCTTCCGATTTCTGGTCCTGACGGCAGCGCGCTCCGGTGAGGCTAGGGGCGCCACCTGGGACGAGATCGACCTTCAGGATCAAGTATGGCGGATTCCGTCCGGGCGTATGAAAGCGGGAATGGAGCATCGTGTACCCCTCAGCCGACAGGCAGTCGATCTACTTGGCGAAGCATCTGCCTTCCGTGGCGAAGCCGGCCTGGTGTTCCCGTCGCCTCTGAAGCAGGGGGCGCCAATGTCCAACATGACGCTGACGAAGATTCTCCGTTCCGTTGGCCTTGCGGAACGCGCGACGGTCCACGGGTTCCGCAGCAGCTTCAAGAACTGGACACTGGAGCAGACAGACACTCCATGGGCTGTCTCAGAGGCGGCACTTGCCCATACCCTGGGCAACTCAACCGAACAGGCCTACGCGAGGTCCGATCTGTTCGAGCGCAGACGCGCGCTGATGCAGCTGTGGGCAGGCTACCTGAACGGCTGACCGGTCAACATGGCTACATCAAGGGCACACTGGACTAGCCAAATTCACTCCTTGCTACCGGTCGCGATTCCAGCCAGACCGTGATGTCGCCCTCCCTCCACCTGACGGCAGCGGAGCCGACTCGTACGGGCCTCGGGAATTCACCCTCCTGCATTAGCCGATAGATCGACGAGCGACTCATGGCCGTGATTTCCTCAACTTCTCGTCGCCTCAGTAGTCTGTCATGCATAGGAATCTCCTTTTCATGTACTCTGATTCTTACCAGTGAAATATCGGTCTTCCAGTAAGTCGTTGAAATACTGGTTTCTCCTCGCGTTTCAATGGGATGGACGGCCGGCGCTGCGCCCCGACCGTCCGCGCCCGCGGCTTACGCGGCCGGCTGTACCGGTGGGATTGAAGGCCAGGTAGTCCTTTCCACGAATTCCCGGTCCGCGTTGACCAGGACGGTCTCGCCCCCAGGTGGGGCCTGCCCAAGGGACATGCCCACCAGGGGGATGGCGGCCAAGATTACCAAGAGCAGGGGTGCAGCCAGGAGAGAAAACTTTCCGGCCCTACGGGATCTCCGGTTGGTCCGTTGAAATGACACGTCGTTGCCTCCACGTCGTTGATCTTGTCATCGTTGCCTGCCGTGAATACTGAGGAGTGGGGGGGTGAAATTTCATGGTCTTTGAGGGGGCCTCGTACGGGAGGCCCCCTCACGGGGCCTTCATATTCGGAGGCCGGATGTGGTGTCATACCCGTGTACAGGAATTGCGATATTTGCATAAAGGCAAGTCGTGGGCCGTTCTGGGCGTGAATGAGGCCGAATTAGGGCAAGTTGAAGGAGCATTTGTAAGCACTTTGCGGTAAGGGCCCGTTCCACCGATTGGGGGTGGAAATTGCATAAAGGCAAGTCGGAATTCGAGGCGATCGGAAGAATTGCTGTCGCATGGGAGTAAGCAATTCGTGGAACGGGGCCTTACGGAGGTCCTGGTTTACCTACAGGAGAGGCCTTACAGGACACTGAGTGTGAAGGAGTCAGGACAATGAAGGACAATTCGATGAACGGTGCATAGGAGGAATTGGCGGGGACGGATGGACAGCAGGAGGAATCCCGGTCCGGAGGCAATGGTGGTCGGGACGTGGCGAAGCTGCGACGGCTGCGTCTGAAGGCCCTGTTGCGGGAGCTGGTGGACGAGGAGGGACGGATGGAGGCGGCGGAGATGGGGGTCGCCTACCGCACCCTGGTCCGTGCCGAGGAGACGGGACAGATCACGGGTCGCATGAGGGATGCGTTGCACAGGCTGCTGGGTTCACGGCATGGCCCCGATGTGGCCCGGTTGAAGGAGCGGGTCAGCGCCCTGGAGGGGCGCGTGAATGAAATGGCAGTGAGGTTGCGCGAGGCAGTGGCCGGAAAGGCCCAGGCTGAGGCCTCACCCACGGTGGAGGGGCTTCAGTCGTCTAAGCGGGCTGTGCCGCGGCGTACGGACCCGGAGATAGTGACCGAGGACCCCGCCGCTGACGACGCCGACGTCTACGGTGAAGCCTGGCCGTTGGTGGAGGAGTGGCGACGGCTGAGGCAGAACCATCCCAACCAGGGCCATACACTGTCGTGGCTGACGACGGAGCAGCGGCTGCTGACCCTGGAGCTGGCGATGATGGAGCAGCATGGATTGACCCTTCCTCCGGAGACGCAGCCCCTGCGGGTTTCGGTCGCAGGGGACAGACCGCCTGGCGTTGGGAGGCGCTGCGCGACACGCGAAAGGCCCTCGCAAGGAGAAAGATGCTGCGCCGGCTGCGGCGCATCCTCACCCTGGGGCGGTGGTGGTGGTAGATCCTGAACCCTGCCAGAGTGCCGTTTTCGCGGGTGCTGCGCCGTTGTTCCATTGCAGTTCCACGGGAGTAAGTGATCTGGGCCGAAACGCTCCAAAACCGTTGACAGTTACGGAGATGGGTGATAACACTAAATTCTGTTTCTGGCTTTTCCAGCGTTTCCTGCCGAGAAACCTGGAGGATTCCCGTCCCCCGAATCCGGGACCGGCTGCCTAGGATCGAGCCCTGCTCTCCGAACAGCCGCCCGCGGGGTGCCGACCGGAAGGATTGAGCCTTGCTCTCCCGATGGCGGCCCCTGAGGGACAAACGCTTCCCGAGGCGTGATGCCGGTGAAGAGGTAGAGCCTTGCTCCCCCGATGCCGAATCGAAGGTCGAGACACCAGGACCATGTGCCTACGCGCAGCCCACGGATTTCCTGGTTGGAGTGCATCCAAAGCTCCGCCTGAATTTGTATGAATGCGACGAAGCCGGTGGCTGGTTGGAACGCAGCTTCAATGCGCGCTGACCAGGAGCTGCTGCGCTAGCTACTGTTCGATCGCTTCAAACGTGCGCAACTCTTCCCCCAACATGCATCTACCCTGGGGCTAGCTGCGTTCTCTTCGCTCCCTTCGTTCTTCTGCATTAGATATCCCACCTTGGAGGGAGTGCGTCTTCGTCAACGGGTCTCATCTCACACAGACCGCGCCACGGATGCCGGTGTGGGCACACAATGAAAGGAGGCGTCAATGAACGTCAAGAATTTCTTCTCAGCGGTTCCCAAATTCAAAGGTCTCGCCTCAACCGTCGGAGGCTTTGTCCTGCGGCACAGGCGACTGGTAAAGACCGTCGCGGTGGCGCTGCTGTTCGGGCCTCTGCTATTGACGGGAAACGGCGAACTCTTCGTCCTGAACGCCCTTGGAATTGGCATTGCTGTGCTGCTCGTCCGGCGGTTCACGGCGCGCCGTCCGGGGCGAAGGTCCAAACGGTGACGGCTGACACCGCAACCCTCTTGCAACCCATGCCGAATGACTGGGGCCGTCTCTTCCGAGGCGGCCCCTCTTTCTTTGCCCAAGGTGGGCGTTGATCACAGGAAACGACACAACAACTTAAGGAGGTACAAGATGACTACGGCAACATTGGTGACTGGAATTCGGACCATGAACACGGCGGTAAATCCCCGGCGCAGCCTGGAGGAACTGGTGGACCGGCTCATGGCCGCGTTGACGTTCAGGGATGAGCCGGAATCGGCGGCGGCGAACTCTCTTGAGGGAGCGATCCCCGTGAGTACATCGAGGTCTCGGACCATGCGGACGGTAGTGCGGCCCCAGCGTAGCCTGAAGGAACTGGTGGACCGGCTCATGGCCGCGCTGACGTTCAGGGAAGAGCCGAAATCGCCGGTGGGGAGGAACTCCGCCGAGGTGGACGCGGTGGATACGTCGAAAGGCCATTCCGTGGTACGCGCCATCCACGAGGCGAGGCGGCTCAGGCAGGCTGCGGACTTGGACGGGGCACTTGAGGTGCTCGTCGGTGCGGACATGGCGCCCGCCGATCCGAACCTGGCGCGGTGGACCTACTCCGAGTGGAAGCAACTGGTGAAGAGGCGGTTCGGCCACCGGAGCGTGCTGGTCTACAACCAGGGCACGGGTCGGGCGGCTGCGCTAGCGCCCCGCGCCGAAGGCGGAATGCTTGAGGTGGTGGCGGCGCTGGGAATGCGCTGGCGGCCCGGCAAGATCGTGTCGCGGCGCAGCCTGCGGGGCCTCCGGCCCCTGACCGCAGGTGCGTCATGGTCGTAGCACACACAACGGTCGACATCCCAGCGCTGAAGGCAAGACATCCCTTGGGCGATACCGTGGAGGCGGCCGGTGTACAACTCAGAGGAAGGGGCAGAGTCCGCCAGGGCGTCTGCCCCTTCCACGAGGAGGCGGAGGGCAGCTTCACGGTGTACTCCGACTCGGAACGCTTCTACTGCTTCGGCTGCGGCCTGGGAGGCGACGTGTTGGACTTCGTCCAGAGAATCGAGAACCTGAGTCTGCCCGAGACCCTGCGGCGACTGGACGGCAGCTCTGGCCTTACACCCAGGGCTGCTGATCGTCCAGTCCCAACGCGGCGTCCAAAGCCCGCCGCGTTGCCTCCTCGCAACCCCAACCTGCTGACGTCAGCGGCGCGGCACTATGCCCGGCAGTTGAGAAGCAGCCTCGACCCCCAGGCATACCTTGCCTCGCGGGGAATCGGCCCTGCCGTCGCGGCCCACCTGGGCCTTGGCTACTCGCCTGGTCGCGGGCTGCGGCAGGCTCTGGAGTCCCGCGGCTTCTCGGAGAAACTTATCAGGGACTCCGGACTATTCACGGCAAAGGGCGCGGAGCGCTTCGCCGGCATGGTGGTCGTACCCGATCTCACCTTCGGGCTTGCATGCTGGCTTGCGGGCCGGGCCGTCGACTCTGCGGCCAAGCCCCGCTTCCAGAGCCTGCCCGGTCCCAAGCCGGTGCTCGGGCTTGGAAGGCTTGGACCCGCACCGCCATGGGCAGTGGTGGTCGAGGGACTCTTCGACTGGCTCACCCTTGCCGGTTGGGGTCTCCCTGCCATCGCCGCCCTGGGCACCCAGGGTCTTGACCGGGTGACCTCGGCCCTCAGGGGCTGCCCCCGCGTCTTCCTCGCCTTCGACTCAGACGACGCGGGCCGGGAGGCGACGGAGAGGCTTGCGGACCTGCTTGGACGACGGGCGGCCGTCGTCACTCTGCCCCAGGGCGTGGGCGACGTGGCAGAGCTTGCCACCCATCCCCACGGACGAGGTCTCTTCCTCCGCCTGCTTGGTCAAGCGGCACGGTCTTGCCGGTAGCGACTCCCTGTCGCTCGTGAGCGGTCCTCCCCGCCCGTTATCCACTTCCCCACCCTTATCACATTCACCCAAGGATACCTGCGCCCATTCAACGACGGGCTATGCCCGCCTACGGGTTTCTCTCGCGGAACCCGCATTTCCCATTCCCTACAGGAAATACGCCACCACAAGGAGATACGACATGTCTAACTTCAACGGCAACAGCAACGGACACCACCCCAACGGGGCCTCCAACGGCCTCGTGCACCTCAACGGCAACGGGCACAAGCCCAATGCCCCCATCGTCACCAACCAAGACCCCGCATCGAGTGCGGATCTCGCTCTGCTCTGGGACGGGCTGCCCCCCGCCGTCGCGAGGACCCTGGCCCAGCCCCTTGACCTCGCCATCGTATCCCAACGCAGGGGAAGGGCGGGCATGATCTACCACTACCTGGAAGGACACACGGTCATCGACCAGGCCAACCTGATCTTCGGGCACGGCGGCTGGGGATATGAACTCGTGGGCGACGTGACCCTCCGGCAGATGGAGACCGTGGGCTCCCGGACCGGTGAGGTGAAGACTTCCTCCGCCTACAGCGCACCGGTGCGGGTCACCGTGGTCGGGGCGCCCTCCCGCACCGACGTGGGCTTCCACGCCGTGGCCGAGGAGACCCCGGAAGGGCACGACACCGCCCTGAAGGGCGCCGTCACCGATGGCATGAAGCGGGCCCTGCGCAGCTTTGGAGTCCAGTTCGGCAACGGCCTCTACGGAGACCAGGTCGACTTGAGTGCTCCACCCCGACCGGAGAGGGTTCCGGTCCCGGCCGTGACGAAACCTGAAAAAGTCCAGCCCAACCGAAGCGAAGAGTCCCAGGTACAGATGCTACGTAAGCGGCTCGTGGAGCTGGGAACAGCCCAGGGCTTCGACGAGAAGCAGGTAAGGGAGGCTACGGCGGCCCGGACAGGCAGGGACTTGGACCAGTTGGCGGCGGCGGTTCTGGCTCCTCTGGTGAAGGCAGCCGCCAACAAGCTCAACAAGATACGGCAGGCCAGGGCTTCCTAGCCGGCCAATCAATCCAATGCCAGGAATACAGCGGGGCAGTCTCCTCCGGGGGGTTGCCCCGCTTTTCGTTTGCGGGACTACAAGGAGGGAGGAGACGAGACATGCCCAAGACACTGACCCACACACCCTGGGGTTGGACCAGAAAAATTCAGGAGCTTGCCGATGACGTCTGGAGAGTCACGACGGCAGGCCATGGCGGGCTGAAGCTCAGCCGGGAACGGTGGGAGGAGCTTCCCGCCGCAGTCCGGGACACGATGCTCACCCCGTTGTACGCGGAGGAAGACTGCGAGGAACCCATAGTCAGGACTCTCCTGGGCGTAGGCGATGAACGGGACAAAGAGTCGGCCCTTAGGGTCGCGGGCAGCTTCGAGCGGTACGCTCCCGCGCTTCCATACATTCGCGAATGTCAACCGGAGGTCCACCACGTCATCGCCTACCGGGGAGGCCTGGCCACAGACCCCTTCGAGAGGTTCCACACGAGGGAGGCGGCGGAGGCCTTCGCCAGCGACAAGGACATGGTGAGGATCTACGGAAATCTGGAAACGATCGAGTGCAGGCAAGCACTACACATCTGCCAGGGAAAGGAAAAAAGAATATGACTACGACAACAATGACGCGGATCAGACCCAGGAGCCTGCGCAGCGTCACCACCAGGCTGAACACGGAGTTCGGCAAGCTCTACGTCACCGTGGCCGTGGACGAGGAGGGCCGGCCCTACGAGGTGTTCGGGAGGTTGGGAAAAGGGGGGAGCTTCCAGAGCGGCGTCACGGAGCTGGTCTGCCGCCTTATTTCCCTCCACCTTAGGAGAGGCACTCCCTTGGCCCAGATCATCGACCAATGCCGGGGAATCCAGGAGATGCAGCCCTTCTTCAACAGGATGTCCGATGGTGCCAGCGTGCCTGTCCTTGGCATCGGCGACGGCATAGCCCACGTGCTCCGGGACCATCTACAGAATGGGAGGTCGAGAAAGCACGTGGAAGCGAGAAAGGCCATGGCGATGGCTTGAGGAAATGGACTACGGGTTCACGTATGGGGCGGGACTGCCTCAATTGCGGACAGTCCCGCTCCTCATCTACAGGACAGAATCGAACAGGAGGAGGAATAGAGATGACTACAGCTACAACCATAGACAGGGCAAAAACATTCTCCCGTCCCGCGGCACGGTTCGACGACGACGGCAACCCCGCATCGGGTACGGGGCAGGCTCTGGAGGTGCGGGCCTCGGCGGCCCTGAACTGCCGCCGCTCTCTCTGGTATGCCGCCACGGGATACACCCCCACCAATCCCCCCGGCGAAGAGTCCCTCATGGCCATGGAGGCGGGCAACGCCCTTGAGCCGGTGGTGACGAAGGCCATGGAAAGGGCCGGCTGGAATGTCAACCCCGCCGATCCCCGGGACCCCCAGACGGTCACGGTGAAGGTGGGACCCAAGCTGCTGGTAACGGGCCACCCCGACGGATCGGTGCGGTTGCCGCTGCCAGTGAACAGAGAACGAGCCAGGGATGCCACGGTGCAGATGTTCCTGTTCGAAGAGGAGGAAAAGTTTCCCACCTACGGGGAAGAAATGGTGGTGGAGGTGAAGACCAGGGGACCGGAGGCATTCAAACGGTGGCGAACCCTGGGGGCGGAGCGCAGCCATCCGGCTGCGGTGGCCCAAACCGCCATCTACACCCTGGGCACCTATGGGGAAATGAAGGACGCCGTCATCGCCACCATGGACACGGGTAGCCGTACCTGGGACTACGAGGTGATTCCTGCTCCACGGCTGGAGCATGCCCTGCAGGACACCAGCCGGTGGCTGGAACCCCTGGTAACCCACCATGACCTTTACGGGCCGGACCCCGACGCCCTGCCCGACAGGGATTTCTTAGAAGGCAGCTGGCAGTGCAGAAGTTGTCCCTTCCTGGACATCTGCCAGCCAGGTGGTGAGGAAGTGGGAGAAAACCGGGAGGAACCGGAGGAAAAAGAGGTGAGCGACGGTGAGGCCCAGGAGGCGGTGGCGGTCTACACAGAAGCCCAGCAGACCATGAAAGCACCAGAAAAAGTCAAGCGGGCCGCCCTGAAGACCCTGAAGGCGTGGATGCGCCGCAAGGGGGACGCCAAGGTCACCATAGTAGGCCGGACGGTCAGCCTGGTGCAGTCCCGCCGCTACGCAATCAACTACCCCAGGCTCAACTCCCTCCTGGACCCGGAGGCCAGGGCAGAGATAGTCACGGAGCGGGAGTCGGAGTACGTCAGGGTCAACTAGTCGCTTCCACCCATAGGAAGCGCACCACGTTCTTCTTCCCCTTTACAGGAAGATGGCCTCGCTTTCATCTAGGCGCGGGAGGGCCGCGCCACATCAACAATACAGGAGGAATAGACATGACAAGGACCATCAATAGAGTGGAACTCTTGGGAAGGGTGGGGACGGAGCCGGAAATGAAGTGCACCCCGGGTGGCACCGCCGTCACCAGGCTCAGGCTGGCCACGGACCGCTACCGGAAGAACGCGGAGGACGCCACCGACTGGCACACCGTCGTGGTATGGGGCAAGCAGGGTGAGGCGGTGAACACTTACGTGGGGAAGGGTCAGCGGGTCTACGTGGCGGGCCGCCTGGTGCAGAACTCCTGGGAGGGAGATGACGGCAAGCGCCGTCACTCCACCGAGGTCCACGCCTCGGAGGTGGTGTTCCTCGACTCCACCAACGCCGCCGGGGACAGCGGGAACGCCGGGCCGGTGACCAGCGACTCTCCCTTCTAGACCAAAGACTCAACCATTCCCACATAGACGCCCCCACCGGTGGGGTGCGACTACACGGGGCCGCTTCCCACCGACAGGGAGGCGGCCCCGCTTCATTTTCGATACTGCATATAAGGAGCAACCCATGACCACCATCACGGCCCAACACGCCGACACCTCTTCGACAAGCTCAGAGCAGGCTCTTCTCGAAGCCCTCCGCAGCAACCTGGACCTTCTGGGAGAGCTGGCGTCCCGCTACCAGGTGCCCACCAGGCGGGAGACTCCCCGGGACCTCCCCTCCATAGGCTCCCCCGAGGACGTTTACTTCCTCCTGGGCCCGGAGATGGCCCCGCTGGCCCAGGAGCAGCTCAGGGTGCTGCTCCTCAACACCAGGAACCAGGTGATAGGCCAGCGGGTGGTCTACCAGGGAAACGTCTCGTCCTCCCAGGTGAGGACGGCGGAGGTGCTGAGGCCCGCCGTATTGGAGGGCATGCCCAGCATCATCGTGGTCCACAACCACCCCTCGGGAGACCCGGACCCCAGTCCCGACGACGTGGCCATCACCAGGAAGCTTAAGAAGGCGGCAGACCTCCTGGACATCGACCTACTGGACCACGTGGTCATAGGAGGGAACGGCTGCGTCAGCCTCAAAGCCCGGGGCCTTCTGCCCTGACTGGGGCCATGCCTGCCAAGGATGGGGCCTATGCCCCAGGTCAGGCAGCCAACGATTCACGACCGGAGGGCCCACACTCCTACCGGCATACACGCGGGGAACGGACATGCCCTGCGCACTCAACGACTCTCATCGAAAGGAGAAAAGGATGCTCGCCACTCAATCCACGGATCCCCAGGATCTGCACACCATCGACGCCGGCGGTTTCTCCGCCACCGTGGACGCCTTCGCCAGGGACGAGAACACCGACGGTCTCTGGTTCCTCTCCATGGTGGGTTCCCAGACTGCCCTCAAGGCCATATGGGCCTCCCTCCTCAAGCAGCCCCCCGACGTGGCCCACCTCATACGGGGCGCCGACGGCATGCCCCTTTCGGGAGGCTACCAGCGGTGCTCGGTGCCCTACGACACCATAGGCACCTGGACGGCGAAGATCGCCCGGCTGCCCGTGTCCGGGGGCTGGCACGCCCTCGTGTATACCAAAATGGCGGAGTACGCCTTCGAGCGAGACTCTTTTCTCCTCCTGGCCCAGTCGGAGGAGGAGGCCCCAGCCCTCCATCACCGCTTCCTTGACCGGCGCAGCCCCCTGCCTCTCCACAACTCCTGGGCCAGATGGCTCTGGCAGCGGGGCCTGAAGTGCGGGGAGATTTTCCCCCTTCAGGCCGTCGGAATCGCCGCCTACAGGTGCTCCCCCGATGCCGAAAGGCTCAGGGATGACCTCTCCCAGGCCGTGGCGCAGGGACGGCTCACCTTACCCGATTAAGAGCCCAGACCGCCTCGGCCTGCAGAGAGCGGCCCACGCAGTCCTTCCAGGGCGCGCTTTACCCATACCAAGTTCATCGTCGCACAAAATAGGCAAAAGGAGGAAAAAGATGAGACTGGCCGCACAAGCAAAGGGAGGCTTCTATCCCACCCCGGACCGGGTGGTGGACATGATCGCCGACCTGATCGGAACACCCATCGGATACTACTACCACAACCGGGAGACCCTCCGCATCCTCGACCCCTGCTGCGGGGCCGGAGACGCCGTGGACCGGCTGAGGCAGAGGCTCAATGGGGCCAACGACATTCCCGTGGAGACCTACGGCGTGGAGCTTCACAGCGACCGGGCTGAAGACGCGGCACGCCGCCTCCACCGCATCCTGGCGGCAGACCTGTTCCGGACCTCCATCGCCAACGGGGCTTTCAGCGTCTTGTACCTGAATCCTCCGTACGACTGGGATTCAGCAGACAAAAGAACGGAGCACGCCTTCCTCACTCACACCACCCGGTACCTGGTGGAGGAGGGCCTGCTGGTGTTCATCATTCCCAGGCAGAGGCTGACGGTCTCCGCCCGCTACCTCTCAACTCACTACCGCCGTATCCGCTGCTGGGCCTTCCCACAGCCCGAGAGGGAGGTCTTCGACCAGGTTGTGCTGCTCGCCTACCGGAAGGGGGACCCCACACCGGACCCTTACGCCGAGGGACAGGTTCGGGAGTGGGCCCATGGGGAGCCGGAGCCGCTGCGGTTCTACCGATACCCGGAGTTCACCGCTCCCTGCATGCCCGTGGGGGACATCCTCTTCGCCACCCGCACCGTGGACCCCACGGCCGCCGCAGCGGAGGCCCGCCGGTCGGGGCTGTGGGCCAGCGTGGAGATCACCGACTCCCTCTGGCCCGCCAGGGTCGAACGTACCAGGCCGCTTATGCCCCTACGGAGAGGACACATGGCCATGCTGGTGGCGGCGGGGTTCTTGGACAACCTCTGCTTGGAATCGGAAGGAAAACGCATCCTGGTCAAGGGAAGGACCGCGAAAATAATGGAGATGGTGGAGGACTCCCCCGAGAGGGAGGTGCACCGGGAGAGGCTCAGGACCACGGTGGTGGCCCTAGACCTGAACGACGGTGTCATCACAGACATAGAGGCGTAGATCCGAAGGCCGAAAGGCCGGCATCGAAGGGTGCCAATACACACAGGCCCTGCCATTTCTCCTGTGTGGGACGGCGGGGCCTCAGCTTTTGCTAAGGCTGCAAACACTTCGGTAGACATCCATACGTAACCAACATTCAACCATGGAAAAGGGGAAAGAAAAACAGACGACTATGATTCTCGAAGCCTGCCACGAGTGCGGGCAGCCCATAGGCCACGGCGAACCCGCCTGGCAGTCGGCATCGGTGGACATCCTGGACGGCCGCGTGGTCGCCACTCCCGTTCGATACAGTCACATGAGAGGCGGGTGCGAGGCGGCCACGAAGAGGAAGGCGGCGAATCCCCCACGCTGAATAGATGACTTGATCACGACGGCTCCAATAGGGTGAGCCGCATCCACGAGACCCTGCCGGTTCATAGGTAAGAACCGGCAGGGTCTCGCCACGTTCGGAGGCAACCCATTCTTGCACCAAGGAGGAAAGAAATGAATCTCGGAGAGTTCATAGACACATACAGGGACGCAATCGCCCAAAGGGTGGTGGAGTCGTATCCGCCCCTGTACAGGCCCTCGGAGTACAACGGTCATCTCCCCCACCTGCTCCGTTCTCCCCTGGGGGCCCAGGAGGACGCCATCAGGGGCGCCGTCCTCTCCCTACAGGCCCACAGGGGAACCACCGTGGTGGGGGAGATGGGCACGGGCAAGACTTTCATCGCCGCGGCGGCGGCCCACATGGCTGGCTTCCGGAGAGTACTGGTGTTGTGCCCTCCCCACCTGACCAGGAAGTGGAAGCGGGAGGTGGAGGAGACGGTGCCCTCGGCCCGCACCGCCATAGTCACATCCATCACCGACCTGGAGAGGCTCAGATTCTCCGTGGGCGCAGGCCCCCTCTTCGTCGTCATGTCCAGGGAGAGGGCCAAGCTATCCTACCGTTGGAAGCCCGCAGTCATACAGAGGTGGGCCGTGGCCAACGGCCGGCTGGTGCGGGACGAGGAGACGGGAGAACCTTTCAGAATACCCTGCTGCCCCGTCTGCAACACCCAGATACTGGACAAGGACGGGGTGCCCCTTACCTACATGGACCTGAACCGGAGAAAGCGAGTCTGTCCCCACTGCGGCTCTCCCCTCTGGCAGGCCGACGGTAGCAGCCTTCGCCGTTACCCTCTGGCCGATTACGTCAAGCACAGGATGAAGGGCTTCTTCGACCTGCTGGTGACGGACGAGGTGCACGAGTACAAGGGTAGAGGTTCCGCCCAGGGGATTGCCGCCGGTATCCTGGCCGACGTATGCGGGAAGTCCCTCAGCCTTACAGGCACCATGATGGGTGGCTATGCAAGTACATTGTTCCACCTCCTATACCGGTTCTCCCCGGAGATCAGGACGGAGTTCGGACGCTCCGAGGAACACCGCTGGATAAAACGCTACGGCTTCGAGGAGTGCACCATGGGGAAGCCGGACGACGACGCCATAGAGGACGGTCGCAACAGCAGACGGCGCAAGTACCGCAAGGTGGTCAGGGAAAGGCCGGGCCTGGTGCCCTCCGCTCTCTTCCATCTGATAGGCAACACCGTCTTCCTCAGGCTCGCCGACGTGGCATCGGGTCTGCCCGACTACACGGAGCAGGTGATGCTCTCCGGGATGGACTCCGATGAGGACTCTACGGGCTACTCCCAGCGGTCGGCCTACAACACGGTGTTCGAAGAGCTGAGGCGAAAGCTGGCGGACGCCCTCTCGAAGGGTTCCAAGCGGCTCCTCTCCACCTACCTCCAGACCCTCCTGGCATACCCCGACGGCTGCACCAGGGGGGAGACGGTATTCGACCCGGAGAGCGGCGACGTGATCGTGCAGGTGCCGCCCCTGTCCGAGGAGAGGCTGTACCCCAAGGAGAAGGCCCTTGTCGACCTGATCGCCAAGGAGAGGATGGAGGGCCGCAGGGTGCTGGTCTACGTCACCCACACAGGAACCAGGGACATCACCGGCAGGATGGACGACATCCTCACCCGGCACGGGTTCCGGGTGGCGGTGATGAAGGCCGACGCCGTGGCCCCGGACCGGAGGGAGGCGTGGGTCGCCGAGAAGGTCAAGGAGGGCATCGACGTGATGATCTGCCACCCCAGGTTGGTCCAGACCGGCCTCGACCTGATCGACTTCCAGACCCTTTGCTGGTACGAGACTGATTACAGTGTCTACGTCATGCGGCAGGCGTCGCGGCGGTCGTGGCGTATCGGGCAGACCCGCCCGGTGAAGGTGGTGTTCATGAGCTACCGGAACACCCTGCAGGCCGACGCCCTGAAGCTGGTGGCCAAGAAGCTGCAAAGCTCCCTCGCCGTCGAGGGAGAACTTCCCGAGGACGGGCTGGCCACCTACGGAGACGACGGGGACGACCTGATGATGGCCCTAGCCCGGAAGCTTGTCCTCGACCACGATCGGGGAATCGTCAGCGGCGACGAGGACGAGACGGAGACGGTGGAGGAGATCTTCGCCCAGGCCAGGAACGCCGAGAGCGAGGCCGAAGAACTGCTGGTGGACGAAGGCTGGAAGCCGGTGGAAATCGAGCCGGAGACAGTCGCAGTGAACGGCAACGGTAAGCACGCCGACGGCATTGGACCGACGGTGGAGCTGGTCGTTGGTGGGAGCCACTACCCCAACGGCAACGGGCACGCTTCTACTCCGGTCAATGGCAACGGCCATCATCACGAAGCCCCGGAGCCGCAGCAGTCGCTGTTCTCCTGGGCGGAGTTCATGGCCGTGGAGCCGGTGAAGCCTAAGCGCCGGAAGCAGAAGCCGCAGCCCGCGACCCTCTCGATGTTCGAGTGGGTGTTCAGCCTTGAGGAGGAGCGGAAGGCCGAGCCAGTGGGAACGGGACGCTAGGCCGAGACGCAAAGGGGGAGGGTATCGCTGTTGGAGCGATGCCCTCCCCTGGCTGGTCATATATGCGGCCTTTTTAGCGTTTCATCAGATCTATGCCCGTGTCTGGATCGTGCACAGGGACAACTACCAGCTTGTTGGTCAGTATCCGAACTAGATTGGCATCTCCGCTTGGCGGTCCATGTATGCCGCCCTTTTTGTTACCCGAAACCTACACACTACTCTTTTAGCGTTTCCGAATCGCTATAGATTGACCACAGATACCCATAAACCTATACTTTCATCGTGAGGGGTTAGCAAGACGTGGCGTCTGAAGAGGGTTGGGGTGGTATCGCAGACGTGGCAGCCCACCTGAGCGTAGCGAAGACTCCGTCTACCGTTGGGGTTGACTCCAAGGACTTCCCCGCGTACAGGGTAGGACGGCTCCACCGATTTCGGCTCTCGGAAGTAGTCCAATAGGTAAGAACAGGGGGTGGGAGTGACTCCAGTGCGGAAAGAACTGGTAGGGCTTCACCAGTAGATGAACAAGAGTAAAGAATAAAGCGCCTATGCCGCGTATTCTCGACAACCTAGAGTCTACTACGAGCCTTCTGCGCGCGTTGCGGGAGACTTTGGAACTCTCATCGCGGGCAGACTTCTGCGTTGGCTACTTCAACCTGCGAGGGTGGGGTGGGCTTGCGCCGCACGTCGACAAATGGCATCAAGACGACGGTCCCTGCCGCGTGCTTATAGGGATGCAGCAACTACCTCACGACGATCTTCGGAAGACCCTTAGCCTTGTTGATAGACCCTCGGCCATTGATAACCAGACGGCTCATCGGCTCAAAGTCCAGTTGGCCGAACAGCTTCGCCAGCAACTAACCATAGGGGCGCCTACCAACGCCGACGAGCGCACCTTAAGGCAGTTAGCCTACCAACTTCGTGCCAAGAAGGTGATCGTCAAGTTATTTCTTCGTCACCCCCTGCACGCAAAGCTCTACTTGTTATTCAGAGACGACCCGATCAACCCAATCGTGGGTTATCTGGGCAGCAGCAACCTAACCTTCGCTGGTCTGTCCGCACAGGGTGAATTGAACGTGGACGTTCTTGACCAGGATGCCACAGTGAAGCTCAAACAGTGGTTTGAGGACCGATGGAACGATAAGTTCTGTGTGGACATTACCGACGAACTGATCCAGATAATTGAGGAGAGTTGGGCGAGGGAAGCCTTGATACCGCCATACCACGTCTACCTCAAGATGGCCTATCACCTGTCGCACGAAGCTCGCGCCGGACTCGCCGAGTTTAGGATTCCCAAAGTGTTCGGCGACAGACTTTTCGACTTCCAGGCTGCCGCGGTCAAGATTGCGGCCCATCACTTAAACAAACGAAACGGGGTGCTCATCGGAGACGTGGTGGGTCTTGGCAAGACACTCATGGCTACCGCAGTCGCTCGCATCTTCGAGGACGACTACGGGCTGGAGACGTTAATCATCTGCCCGAAAAACCTCGTCCCCATGTGGGAAGACTACGTGTACCAGTATCAGCTTCGGGCCAGGGTACTGTCTCTAAGTAGGGTGCTCAGCGAGCTTCCCACACTTCGCCGCTATAGGCTTGTCGTCATCGATGAGAGTCACAATCTTCGCAACCGCGAGGGCCGTCGTTACCGGGCAATCCAGGAGTATGTACGCGCAAACGAGAGCAAGTGCATCCTCCTGTCGGCCACGCCTTACAACAAGACTTACTTGGACCTGTCGAGCCAACTCCGCATCTTCGTGGAGGAGGACAAGAACATCGGCATCCGGCCCGAACGACTCCTGCGATCAATGGGCGAGGTGGAGTTCATTAGACGCCATCAAGCCGGCCTAAGGACGCTGGCGTCCTTTGACTTCAGCGAGTATGCAGACGACTGGCGCGATCTTATGCGCCTCTACCTAGTGCGTCGCACTCGCAGCTTCATCCAAGATAACTACGCGGAAACGGACCAACAAACAGGCCGGAGGTTTCTCACCTACGAGGACGGCTCCCGCTCCTTCTTCCCAACCCGAGTCCCCAAGACGGTCAAGTTCAACATAGACGACTCAAACCCCAACGACCAATACGCCCAGCTATACTCCCAGAATGTAGTCGACATTGTTAAAAAGCTGCACCTACCCAGGTACGGTCTCGGCAATTACTTGTTGGATAACCCAGAAACGCCACCCACTAAGAAAGAAGAGCGACAGATCGACGACCTGTCCCGAGCTGGCAAGCGGCTTATCGGATTCTGCCGCTCAAATCTCTTCAAACGTTTGGAGAGCAGCGGCTCGGCCTTCCTGCAATCCGTGGAGCGCCACGTGCTCCGCAACTACGTCTTTCTCCACGCTATCCAAAACGGCTTGCCATTGCCCCTCGGATCACAGGACGCCGAGATGCTGGACTCGCGGTTCACCGACCAGGACGCAGACGAGGCGAAGGGTGCTCTCTTCGACCCCGATGATGACGAGCAGGAAGAGCCAATCGAAAAGACTGGTCTCACCAAGACTGCCGCAGACTTCAAGTCGCGAGCAGCTCAGATATACGCCGAGTATCAAGGTCGCTACAGTCGCCGCTTCAAGTGGCTTCGCGCCGACCTATTCAAGAGATCCCTTGAGAACAAGCTACAGTATGACTCAAACGCCTTATTGGGCTTGCTCCAGACTTACGGAGAATGGGACCCCGCAGCAGATGCCAAGCTCGACGCGCTCCACTCGCTACTCACGAAGGAATTCCCGGACCAAAAGGTGCTGGTGTTCTCACAATTCGCTGACACGGTAGACTACCTGGGGGCGCAGCTAAAGATGAGGGGAGTGGCGGACATGGCCGGCGTTACCGGCAACTCCGCCGAACCCACTCAACTAGCATGGCGATTCAGTCCAATAAGCAACCAGCGGACGGGCCGGCAGAAACCTGCGCGGGAGCTACGCGTCCTAATCGCTACCGATGTGCTCAGTGAGGGCCAGAACCTCCAAGATTGTCACGTCGTAGTGAACTACGACCTGCCCTGGGCCATCATTCGTCTCATCCAGCGTGCGGGCCGCGTCGACCGCATCGGACAGGAGGCGGAAGAGATTCTCTGTCACTCCTTCCTGCCCGCCGAGGGAGTTGAGCGCATCATCGAACTGCGCAAGCGGGTTAGAAATCGGCTCAAGGAAAACGCCGAGGTAGTCGGCGCGGATGAGGCGTTCTTCGAGGATGATGAAGACGAACAGGCCATCATCAACTTGTACCACGAGCGCGCCGGTATCCTTGACGGGGATCCGGAAGGAGACGTAGACCTGGCCTCCCATGCCTACCAGATATGGAAGAACGCCATCAGCGCGGACCCGTCGCTTGAGAAGGCCGTGGCCAACTTGCCGGACGTCGTCTTCTCCTCGCGGGATCACAAGTCTATCGCTCAGCGGCCGGAAGGCGTGCTGGTGTTCATGCGCACCGCCGACGGGAACGACGCTCTGGCCTACGTGGATCGGGAGGGCCGCAGCATCACCGAATCACAGCTTGAAATCCTCTCTGCCGCCGAGTGCAGGCCTGACACTCCAGCGCAGCCTCACCACGAAAGCCACCACGAACTCGTTGCGGAGGGCGTCAAGCACGTGGTCAGAGAAGAGAAACGCGTGGGTGGCCAACTTGGACGGCCTTCCGGCGCCCGCTTCCGCACCTACACTCGACTCAAGGCTTACGCAGACGCCATCAAAGGCCAGCTGTTTGACGTCGATGCGCTGCACAGGTCAATCAACGACATCTACCGTTATCCTCTTCGCCCGTCGGCTGTGGACACCTTGAACCGACAACTCCGCAGCGGTGTCTCCGACGACCAGTTGGCGGACCTTGTGATGACGCTACGGGAGGAGGATAAGCTCTGCCTGACCGAGGACAGAGCTGATGAGCCCAGGGAGCCGCAGATAATTTGCTCACTAGGGTTGTTTGATACGGAGGGTGACCGCTGATGCAAGTTTCTATTGAAGAGTTGCAGCCCCACCTACAGGCATTCGACTTTCCACGTCTCTTCGTTGAGGGTCTGGGTTGGGACCACTTCCAAGGCGATCCGATAGTACTGCCGGTTGACGGCCATGATTTTGTGCTCAAGCCAGTGGCGGAAAAGGCACAGTTCGCAGTCTTCGAGTGTGCCCCCGGACCCGACGGCGCGATGCCGAAATACCCGGTGCGTCGTAAGATCGAGACGCAGGTCACCAAGAGGGCGTTCGAGCACCTTATCATCTTTGTAGATGCTGACCGAACTATCCAGAAGTGGCAGTGGGTCAAACGTGAGGCTGGTAAGCCTCTGTCCTGCAACGAGCAGGATTTCTACGCAGGACAGTCAGGTACGCCGGTACTTCAACGCCTCCAAAGCGTTGCGTTTACTCTGGATGACGAAGCAGGGGGAATCGGGATCTCAGATGTAACTTCCAAGGTGTATAAGGCTTTCAACGTTGAGAAAGTTACGAAGCGTTTCTACGAACACTTCCGCAAGGAATTGACCGCCTTTGGAGACTTCATCGAAGGAATCACTGCCCAAGGTGACCGGGATTGGTATGCGTCTCTGATGCTGAACCGCATGATGTTCGTTTACTTCATCCAGAAGAAGAGATTTCTTGACGGCGACCCCGACTACCTTCGCAACCGCCTGCGCATGGTTCAGGAGCGGAATGGCGGCGGGCGTTTCCAGCAGTTCTACCGTCTCTTTCTGCTGCGGCTATTCCACGAGGGTCTCGGCCAGCCGGAGGCCCAGCGCGCGCCCGAATTGGCCGCTCTCCTTGGCAAAGTTCCCTTCCTGAACGGTGGATTGTTTGACCAGCACGAGTTGGAGCGGGACAACCGGAACATCTCCATCCCCGACGCAGCCTTCGAGCGGGTCTTCGACTTCTTCGACGGGTATAGCTGGCACCTCGACGAGCGCCCCGGACACAAGGACAACGAGATCAATCCCGACGTGCTGGGCTACATTTTCGAGAAGTACGTCAACCAGAAGCAGATGGGAGCCTATTACACCAAGGAGGACATAACCGGCTACATCTCCCGGAATACAGTTATTCCGTTCCTGTTCGATGCTGCGCGGAAGGAATGCCGGGTCGCCTTCAAGTCCGACGGGGGCGTGTGGCGGCTTCTGCGAGAGGACCCGGACCGCTACATCTATCCTGCCGTCGGGCACGGCATTACCTGGAACGCGCGTGATGTCCTGAATCCCTTGCGGCGAGGCTCACCCATCGAACTGCCGGAGGGCATCGCCGCGGGAATCAACGAAGTGTCGAAACGTGGCGGTTGGAACGCCTCCGCCCCGGAGGAGTACGCTCTGCCCACGGAGACCTGGCGGGAGGTAGTGGCCCGTCGCACCCGCTACTACGAGGTCCGCGACAAGTTGGCCGCGGGCGAGGTGGCAGAGATAAACGACCTCATCACTCTCAACCTGGACATTGAGCAGTTCGCCAAGGACGTAATAGCTCAGAGCGAAGGACCGGATCTTCTGAGAGCCTTTTGGCACGCCATGCGGGACGTGTCGGTGCTGGACCCGACCTGCGGCTCCGGGGCGTTCCTGTTTGCCGCGCTGAACATTCTGGAACCCCTCTACACCGCCTGCCTGGAGGGGATGCGGGGCTTTCTGGACGATGACGAGAGGTCTGACCGCAAGCGCAGCCCAAGATATCTTTCACACTTCCGTGACGTTCTTAAGGAGGTGGATAAGCATCCCAGCGAGCGGTACTTCATCCTCAAGTCCATCGTCCTGAACAACCTGTACGGGGTGGACATCATGGAGGAGGCGGTGGAGATATGCAAGCTGCGCCTCTTTCTGAAACTGGTGGCCCAGCTAGAGAGATACGACCAGATAGAGCCTCTGCCGGACATAGACTTCAACATCCGCGCCGGTAACACATTGGTGGGATTCACGTCGCTGGATGCGGTGCGGCAGGCCATGACCATCATGCCCAGCGGACAGCATCGACAGGTGTTTCCCGAGGACCAGGCGGCCCTTGACCGTATCAACGAAGAGGCCGAGATTGCCAGCCGCGCCTTTGGTCGGTTCAGGGAACAGCAGACCGTCTACAGCGACGACTCACACATAACCGCCGAGCACAAAGCCGAACTCCGAGACCGCCTCCGCAGCCTTGCCGACGAGTTGGACCGCCACCTCGCTCGAGAGTACGGGGTTGATCCCAGCAAGGCTGCCGCCTACGACGCCTGGCGTTCCAGCCACCAGCCCTTTCACTGGTTCGTGGAGTTCTACGGGATTATGGATAGGGGCGGATTTGACGTGGTGATAGGGAATCCGCCTTATGTGGAGTACAGGAAGGTTCGCAAGGAATACCAAGTAAATGGGTTCGTGACGGTTAGTTGCGGAAACCTCTATGCAATAATGATGGAAAGGTCACTTGCAATCCTGAGCAATGGTCGATTTGGAATGATTGTACCAGTATCAGGCGCATGTACGGATGGTTTCGCCCCGCTAAGAAGCTCTCTCTCGAAAGCTGGGGATATGGTTGTAAGTCATTTCAATGATCGACCTAGCAGACTGTTTGACGGAATTGAACACTGTCGACTGTCCATTTTTCTACTAAACGTCGGTTCCAGTGTAAGGAGGGTGTTCTCAACCGCCTACAATAAGTGGCAAGCCTCTGAAAGAGATACACTATTCCAAAAACTGACATTCACCGAATCTGTGAAGCCGGTTTTCGACGGGCTTTTGCCTAAGTTTACGCACCCTCTTGAGTTGTCAATACTTCAAAAGTTCTATCGCACTCCACGTACGCCTAAGGCTTCCGCGAAAAGGGTAGGACAAGCATCCATCTACTACACGAGAAAGTTGAGCAGCTTCGTACAGATACTTGACTTCGTTCCGGCAATCTACAACGCGGCCGGCAAATTGAGGAAACCTTCTGAACTCAAGGAGATCAGATTTGATAGCGAAATAGAAAGAGGCGGGGTGCTGGCCTTTCTAAACTCGTCTCTCTTCTATTCGCTGGTCACCTTGTTTTCGGATTGTCGAAACTTGAACAAGCGTGAGATCGATATGACACGGTTGAATCTTGAGGACAAGGACAGAATTCAACGATTGTCAACCATTGCCCAAGAACTCATGGACGACATACAGGCCAATTCGGAGATGTTAACTATCAATTATCGCACTAGAGGGAGTCTGCGAATTCAGTCTACCTACCCACGGCTGAGCAAGCCCATCATCGACGAAATCGACCGGGTGCTGGCAGAGCACTACGGCTTCACGGACGAAGAGCTGGACTTCATCATCAACTACGACATCAAGTATCGGATGGGGCGGGGGCGGTGATACCTCACTTGATTCAAAGGCATGGTAAGAAACCGGTCATTTACCTTGACCAGAATTGGATTAGCAATATTGCGAAAGCTAAATTTGATGAAGGCAGGATAGCGGAACAAACCTATTTCAGCGACCTCTTCGAAGCCCTTGGACAAGGAGTTATCAACAATCGATTAGTTTGTCCTACGTCTGATTTTCACGAGTATGAAGCTTCGCTAGGTTCAAGAGTAAAAGACACACTTTGGCGCATAACTGGAAGACTCAGCTGCCGATTGTCGTTTAACTATTTCTTTCTGGTCATGCACAGACAGCTTAGGCAAGCGATATCGGAATTCGTTGGACAAGATACAATTGATGATCCTTGGTGGTTTATCCCTTTCAACAAGGATCCAGATCTTCCAACGCCGAGGTTAGACCCATGCTACAATATTGTACATGTCCCCCTTACTGACGAGTATTGGCAAGATGAGAAGCGACTTCGGGATGATGTTCGAACCCCGATGCATCGTGAATATAAGAAATCGAGATGGAAAGAAGATATCGATTATCAGAAAACCGTCGCAATTCAACAAAGGAGTCTCTTCTTAGAGGGTGTCTAAAAAGGCGTCGGTGGAGCGAAGCATAAACGTCTGTTAGGCAGCGAAGTCCGTCCCTCCAACTCCAGACCCTTCAGCTTCGCTCAAGGTGACATGGAGCGCTCAGGGTAACAAAGGGATTTATTAGACACGCTCTTAGACTTCTACCTGCGTCCACTGGAAGCAATTCGTCCAGGCCAAGAAAAAGCACCTGGAATTAAATGGATTCGCACTCGTTGAAATAGCGCATATATACAATGCATATATGCATCTATTGAGAATTGCTGAGCGTGGTAGGGGGCTCGAAGCCTTTGTAGATTCTCCTCAGTTTTCAAAAGTGCCATTCTTGTCAAACTACGCTAAGCTCTTAGTAGCAGACAAAATGAAGTGCCCTGATAAGAGAGTCGAACCATCACTTCAGGACGACTTTAGAATTGCCGCTATGGTTATTCCCTATTCAAAGATATTTGCCACCGAGAACTACTTGGCTGAGTTGATTAAGCAGACTGGCATTAGTGACGAATATGACTGCGAAATCTATACTATGAGGCAGCAGCAGTACCTGTTAGATGAGATAACCAGACTCATGCTGCTTTGAATGTGCAAGTGAATCCGGCAGTGCGTTGGAATTCATCATCAACTACGACATTAAGTACCGGATGGGGAGGGAGAGGTGATGGAAGACACAAGGGTGTTCATAGACCATGTCGATAACATACAGGTGTCTGCGGAAGTCCATCACAACAACCTGAGCGTCTTACGGTCACTCGATATCGGGCTGTTTCATTTGGCCAGGTTTGTTCGGCAGCGCGAAGTGGAAGCCTTAGAGCGTTATGGTTCGGACAAGGTCCGGGGATTTTTTGATTTCGGTAACGACTTGGAGTTGATGCTTAGCTGCATCTTTGACTGGTTTTCCATAAGTCTAGTCAGCTATATGCGTACGATTCAGCTAATGCATTTGATGGAAAGCAATAGCTGGGATCTGGAAGACCTGAAACGGAAGTCTTCGCAACAGAAATTGCACGATGCTTCCGATGTGTACATCAGAAAGATTGCCCCGGAAGTGCTTGAATGGCGTAACAAAATCGGAGCCCATCGGGTTGCGACAGACCCTAGATCAGATAGCCTGGCTCTCCTAACGTATTCGACCTTCCCTACAGTCGGGTACCAAAGTCCCTACTACGGGGTTGGTAATTTCACACTTACCTTGGGTGATGGCAGTACTGTCGCCTTCCAACAATGGTCGCTAACGCAGAAGTACGAGGAACTGGCTCCACGCTATTGGCCCGATAGAAAACTAACGGAACTTGATTGGTGAAGCACCGCACACGCCAGGTTTGGAAGTAAAGAAGCGTCTATGTGATACCATTGGCAATCAAGCCAAGGATGCTCAGGGAGGACGCCATGGAATTGTACCAGTTGGACTACGTCCTGCACGAACCATGTGAGGAACAGGGGTGGCTATACATGGCCGAGATACCTGAGTTGCCCGGATGTCGGGCGTGGGCGGAGACGGCCAGCGAGACTCTGGCCGAACTGTCCACAGTGGCGGAGCAATTCATACTCTCCTACAAAGAACGAGGCAAACCCCTGCCGGCGGGGATAGCCCGTTCCCTAACCGGACAGGGCAAAATCTCCGTGGCTGTATGACATATAGGGAACTTGCCAGGAAACTTGCAAAGGCTGGGATGCGCTTTTCACCGCCAAGCGGGAGGTTCACACGTAATCTGGATCAACCCAGCCAATAACCGGGAGACCACTATTCCCAGGCACGGGAATCGGGACTTGGCTATAGGA
Organism: Dehalococcoidia bacterium; assembly: GCA_965238215.1. Classification (GTDB taxonomy): domain Bacteria; phylum Chloroflexota; class Dehalococcoidia; order Lucifugimonadales; genus JAPULR01. The sequence continues at coordinate 489,149 of OZ250180.1, forward strand.
ACCCTCCACGGAATCCGAAGGGACTTGGGCATCGAGAGACGGGAATTCGACCGGGCGTAGCAAACGGAAATCGCTACGCAGAGTTGCAGGCCGGGCAGACGACGAGACTATTCGCAACGCATTAATTGGCAGGAGTTTCCGCAAAGAGGAATAACCTTGAAACTTCACTACTATCCAGAGACCGACAGCCTCTACGTCGAGTTTAAGGCGGGGTCCGGGGCGGACACCATTGAGGTCACCGAGGGCCCAAACGTCGGTGTTGATGCCAAGGGCGAGGTGGTTGGATTTGACATCGACCATGCGTCCCAACGGCTGGACCTGCACACTCTGGAGGCTGAAGCGCTGCCCTTACATACTGCAAAAGCGAGTTGACTGGCTGTTGTGAGGAAATCGCGTTTTGTCGACGGAAACTTCAACATGGCGGCGGTGTTCGGCAAAGTTGATCTATGACAGGCGAAAATTTCAATAGGTTCTGTGAGGGGCTGCTCGCAAGGTACAAGCGTAGGAACAGTCAAGTCCTCACGACGCGCCTCGACAGCTTGTGTGGGTTCCTCAGAAGAGAAGGAAACCACGTTGTGCAGACCATTTTCGGCGGCTCCGTCCAGAAGGACACGTACGTGACCGGACTCAGTGATGTGGATGCGCTTCTGATAGTTAACGAGTCCTCCTTAGTGAACCAACCTCCCTCTGATGCGATAGAGTACGTGCAAGAAGCCATTCAGCGGCGGCTCCCTCAGAATCCTGTAAGTGCGGGCAACTTGGCAGTGACGGTGGAGTACGCCGACGGGACCGAAATACAGTTACTGCCCGCCATACAGACAAGAAGTGGCGGCATTAGGATTGCCCATCCGGGTAGCAACCAATGGAGCAGAATTGCCCATCCCGAATGGTTTGCCGAGAAGCTCGCCGAAGTCAACTCGGCGAGGGGTGGCAGGGTAGTACCGGTAATCAAGCTTGCCAAGGCGATGGCGGACTGCTATATCAGACGCAAGAGCAGGAAAATTGGCGGGTATCACATGGAGTCCTTAGCAATCGATGCGCTCGCTGACTATCAAGGTCGGCTAGATACAAAATCGATGCTTATTCGCTTCCTGGGACACTCAGTGGAGGCAGTCAGGCGTCCCATCATTGATTCTACGGGACAGTCGAGAAACGTGGACGAGTATCTGGGGCCTGCAGACTCCTCGGAACGAAAGCGGGCCTCAACGTACTTTGGACAGATGCGGGGGATGGTCAAACGTTGCATAACCAGGGCAGAGTTCAACAAGCTGTTCCGTGTGGGAGGCTAGCGCGGCATGGCGAAAGTGGAGTTTCTGTCCAAAGTCAAGTCGAAGGGCAACCTCAGCCTACTCGACGATGAGCTAGTGGCCTTCTTTTGCTCCAATCGTTGCCCTGGGGACCTAATTCTCAGGACCTACGACCTTGCCAGGGAAATGCGCGATGTGGGTGTACCGGTGATTGGCGGCTTTCAGACACCAATGGAGAAGGAATGCTTGCGCCTGCTGCTTCGAGGCAGCCAGCCTGTGGTTGTCTGTCCCGCCCGTGGCATCGAGCACATGCGAATACCTCGCGACTGGCGTCCCGCCCTTGACAAGGGTCGTCTGCTGGTTCTTTCGCCATTTCCAGCGACGGTCCGTCGTCCAACGGCGGAACTTGCGGCCCAGCGAAACGACCTGGTGTCGTCGCTGGCGAGCAGGGTTTTCATCGCGCACGCGGCGGCTGGAAGCAAAACGGAGGCCTTCGCCGAGGGACTTGCCGCAGGCGGCAAGCCTCTGATCACGCTGGATAGCCCGGCGAACGGGAATCTGGTGGGGATGGGGGCAAAGGTGTTTGAGCGAAGCACGCAATCTCTTCAATTGCAGGATCTTGACCTCCGTAGTTCATGAGCGAGTAGGGGCGCTACCTCGTACAAAGCGATGGCAGGATGTGGTGGGTGGCATTGCACCGCGGCCTTTCAGTTTGAGCGATGGCGAGCAGTCGGACCCGCTAAACAGGAGAGCAGGGGGTAAGTGCTGGATTTGGGGAAGTACCAGCGAAGAATCTTTTGATAGTAGATGTTTCTCCAAAAGCCGACAAGATGGAGTGGAATCTCCAACCCGGCAGCAAACTGTAGTGGACTAGACCACTGTCATTGCGATACAAGGAAGCCTTATGGGGCCTTTACCGTTCAGCGGTCGTAATGCTGACTTAACTGCTCATCAATTCCGTAAAACCCCAAACGAGTCATTTCGTCGATAATGTTGAGAACTCGCTCTCTAAGTATCGGATCGTTTGTCTGCTCATGAAGCCGAACCATCAGTACAGCTAGCTCTCCAGCAGCGCCGGCCTCCTCGTACTGAATTGAGGTTGCCTTGAGACCAAAAGTTGCAAGAGCGCGCTCAGCTACCATGCATATCTCAGCTGGCAGTGATCGTCGGGAGTCTTTCAGTCGGTATGCTAGAAGGCTAACGTCACGAGCGGAATCTATTGAATGGGCGAAAGCACAGATGAGTGATGCTCGCGATGCGATTACATCCGGTTCAAGATTGATCCAGCAACTGCTGGCCTCTCTACAAACAAGATCGCTTTTGTCATTGAATAGGGTCCGCAGTTGCTTCTCGCACTCGGCTCCCACTGATTGATCAGAAAGATTACGAGCGTATACAGTGGCGGCACCTGCTCGGGCCTCTTCTCCCATACCTAGCACGATGAGTTCGTCACCGCGTGCTTCGTCCAACCAAAGCGCAGCAAGTGTAATACTTCTGGCGGCGGCCTGTACCACATGAGGCTCGACAGATTCCAGCATTTCCATCAGGATAGGCCTCACTGCCAGATAGTCTCTGAATATTGCATAGTGAATGAACCGTTCCACAAGACTAGTGTGTAGAATCGGATCAGCACCTTGGCTGAGTATCTTGAAGTAGGCAAGTGCCTCGCAGCGCTGGGTATCCAGGACAGCCAATAAGCACTCGACCGCCACAGATCGTACAGCGAGAACTCTGTCTTCTACGAGTTGACGAATTGCTGGCTTGAGAATGTTCCAACGGTTCCTATCGGCAAAAAGCAATTGGGCCAACGCCATCGCAGCTGCACCACGGGCAGAATTAATGGCTTGGGTTATTGGAGATTCTTCATCCTTTCTAAAGTCCCAGCAGTCTGATTCAGGATCAGGGTCCTTCTGTGCGACCTGAAGCAACATCTGCACGATATCGTCAGGCAAGGCTTCGTCCGACAGCGCACCAATAGCCCCCGCGATTTCTCTGGGATAAACTTGGGCGCCGAGGTCTCTTATTCTGCGCAGGACCGAACATACTTGCTCAAGATTGCCTGCGCGGCCGGAGCCATTTCTTTTGTCAGTGAGGCCTCTCAGGATCGCTCCGAAGTAGATTGGTGGGAGTGCCCCTTCCATTCGATTCACTAGAGCAGAGAAGCGAATAGGATTCTCGGCCGCAAGTTTTTTGAGGTCTCTTGAAAGCTCCACAGCACCCCCAACTAACTGACCACCGACAAAGGTCGGTCGGTCTCCAGTGTGTTTGACCATCGCTGAGATCCACTGGTCATCGGACATGTGTTGCTGGGCCTCTTCGGAAATAGGAGGCCCCACATGGTGAAATTCATGCCTTTCAGCCTGGGGTTGTGGAGCGCCGCGCTCTAGAGCACTCGGAAAACGACGTTCAAGTTCCTGTATCCGTTTTCGGCCATCCTCCCCAACTCGTTCGTGAGCCAAAGAGCGCAGGAGCGCGAGTTCGGTCAGACCTATTTGTCGTTCCCTTCGTTCCCAGCTTGGCGCTGTACTACGAATCGCGTTTTCAAGCTTCAAAAACGAGGCATCGGAACACAGTGCTGAGGCTGCGGCGACGGCGGTTCGGCTGACGGCTACGAATATATCGGCACCTCCAACACCGACATCATAGCCGATGTTCAGTAGGTGATCCGGACGGACCAGAAGGAAGCCTACAATGCGCTCGCTGTAGTGGTTGGGGTTAGCGCTCCAAGCACGGAGCAAGAGGGAATCCATCCATTTCGACCTATTAACGGTTCCCGCATCCACAATGGAGTCTAGTTCTTCCGGATCGCTTTTGGCGAGAGACATCATCGCTTCCGCAAGTGCATTCTTTAGCTGGTGGTCTGGGCTGCCAATCGCACTTGGGCCCGCAATCCACTCTTTCGGAACCCTCTTGTCGAAACTAACGAGCCTTGGGAGCATCTCACGTGCGAACTCGCGTGGAGCACGTTTTACACACTCCCTTATGACGTGCTCACTAAACTGGCTATAGGTCACTAGCTTGGGACTACCTCCAAATGGATCGTCGCGGTTGAGTTCGTCTGCCCGCTCTAGTTGTCGATCGAACCAAGCGCCCAGGACTTTCGCAGTGAATTCCGGCTGTTGCGTGCTAGCCATGTACCAGATCGACCACCAGTCGCTGTTCGCCGCGAATCCGGTTGCGGTGTCGAGGGTCCCATCTTGTATGAGCTCTATGACGAGGTCTTCCATTTCGGGACTCGCGTAACCGCGCCCCCTCATTACCAGCCGCTGAAATCGAAGTCTCCAATTGGCGGACCGTCCCCTAAAAGGAGCAATGAGTGAGGCCACAGTTTCCGACCTAGCGTCCAGAACTTCAGGCATCATGAGTAGAAGCATGGCCCGGTTGACCAATTCTTCGTCAGCGTTCAGCCACGACTCCCATCGTTCCATGGCATGTAGCACATCAAACCATGGAACAGAGTTGCTTACTATTTGCCATGAGTGGCCGTCTAGCTGATCCGCTAGACCCTCAACAATCTCCCATTCCTCCTTCGTGGGATCTGGGAGTGCTCGGAGCCAATCCAGAACGAGTTTCTTGATGTGGAATCGAATGCCTTCGTGACCGAGTAGAGCACTCAGGGTCCGGAGGTATCGGGATCTGTCGGACCCTCGATCCCGCAGGAATGTGAGCACTTGTCTGACTTGTGATCTGCGGAAGAGATGCTGCTGATCAGACTCAAGCCATCGGACGAGATCGCTATTCGTGCGGAGAAAGCTCCTAGCGAAAGAGTAGTCGAAGAACGACTCGTGAAAAAACCTTACGTCGCCGTCCTGAACTTGAACCACTGCCTCCGACGCCATTGCTTCCACTGCCTCTAGCCATTCGTCCAGGGCGTAGTCCGGTGCAACTAGTGATTCCCGTTCGCTCATGACATCGCAGAGCGCGGCAATCGTCTCGGTCCAGACTGATGACCAACCACCTAGACGGTTGTTCACATTCCTCGCTTTGTGGCGCCAGAATGCATCGAAGAGGTCGCCCTTGCTGGCGAAGTCGAAATCGCCAGAGCGAGCAGCTTCGAGGAACAGGTAAAGATGTAAAGGAACTGATAAGAGACGCATCTGCTCGTGATCCAGTGGCGAGACGACAATACCGGAGTACTCGATCGCGGACTGGATTGTGTCGTCGTTAAACTCCCCCACACGTATGCGTGTGACTCGATTCTCATCAGCAACGAGCGCCCTGAGTTGCGCATCTTGCTCTAAGTCGAAAGAGCGACACGCGAAGAGGATTCGCATGTTTGGGTAGTTCCGCGCCTCATCAAGAAACTCGTTGAGCGCGTCCCAAGCCGACTGCTGACGAGCGGAAACTATGCTGAGGGCGTCGAGTTGGTCTATACACAAGACAGATGGTCGGGCTCCGGCAATTTCGCCCAAGGTGATGGGGGGTGAGTCTGGCAACCCTCGCCTAATGCCAACCGCTTGGGCCGAATGATCTGCTTCGGTGAGGCGGTCTAGTCGGATCACGAGCGTGGGGATATCGTGGCTGTCGAGTTGTTTGACGACCTGCGCCACGACGCAGCTCTTTCCGCCACCTGCCGTCCCCTCAAGCATGACTGACTTACCGTCGTCCAAGAGCGCAGAATACGCGGCGGTGCTCTCTTCGCGGTTGATCTCAGCTCGGTTGATAAGGAGTGCATCTACCTCCCGGAGGTACAGCCGGTTCAGTTTCTGCATCTGTGTACCGGCCGTACGGTGCCCAGAGAGTGGTGAAAGCAAGATGCCATGGCCACAGAGATGGGAGAGGAACGAGTTCGCAGTGAGTCTCGCGCCCAACTTCCTGGTCGCGAAGTCTGCCATCAACAGCCTAACTGCTGTAGTGTCAACGGGATCTCCTGTTCGAGTCCGGAACATTGCGCGAACCCGTCTTTCAACATCTACAGTCAGCTCCGGCTCATTCTTCGTCCGTACGCGAAGATGCCTGAGAACAGAATAGGCGGCTTCTGCGTCGCCACATAACGGTACAATGGAGTTGTAGAACCTTCCAGAGAGATGCCCGTTTCCACTGATCCTCTTTAGGAAATCTTCATACGACTCGCTCAGTAGTGCTCTTTCTCGCAGTCCTTCCAATTCAGTAGCGCTAATTCCAGAACTGAAGACCCCTTCTGCGCCTATCCGGATCTTCTGTACGAGATCGCCTAGTATACTCCTGCCAGTTGATGGATTGCCTTGTGTCAAACGGCTAATGGTCCAGTTGCCGTCGGTTTGCTGCCGCTTTATTGAGTGGTATTCGCTTGTACCCAAAGGAATTGTTCTGAAGAACTCCACACCCGCGGCCTCGTCTCCGACAGCCTCGACGACTAAGTTGACGTATTCCCCGCCGATAAGGTCAAGTGCGGCATCTACCACCCATAGACTCTCGTAACGGTTCCCAAACTTGTCCGCTTCACCTCCAAGTCTAGGCATATTGTCTAGGACCCATCTCTCTAGTCAGTCATTCCTTTCTCAAGACTCGGACTATCCTTAGACAACGAAACTGTAAGTCCCTTACCTAAAGGGCCTACGTGTTGCTCCTTGTCTTGCCATCTGGGGACTCCCATAAGTCTGGATTCGCGCACACAGAGGATTTCGCTCCAGTTTAAGTTAAGAGATTAAGAACGGAGCTTAAGCGATCATCTGGCGGCCAGTGCAGGTATTCGACACCGTTTTTCTTTTTCACGAATGCATGTGGAAGGCTCTTCGTAAGCCAGCGCGGAACAGGATACCGTGCCCACTGTCAAGTGCGGCGCGAAAGTGGGCCAGTGCGGTGTCGTAGGCCAGCATAAATGTCACTTGTTTAGGTTTACCATGTTATCAGATCCGGGGGTTCCAGATGGAACTCTAGACCGCGCCACCGGCGGACTCTTGGCCTCGGCATACTTCTTGGCCGTGCTTCTGTGGATACCCAATGCCCTTACGATATCGCGGATGGACAAGCCCCTGCGCTTTGCCTTCTGTACCGCCTTCCACCTGTCAATCTGAAGAGGCGTGGGTTTCCTCCGTGCGCCGGCGATGTTCCTGGACGTCCTGGTGAGGCCATTGGCGACTGCACCATCGTGAGCAGTCCCAGCCGCTCGTTCCCGCTCCCTATCAAGGGACGCCATCACTTCGGCCCATCGCCTGCCGATGCCGTTGCTATTGAGAGATGGCACGTCCTGGTTTGGAGAGCGTCCGTTGAAGTGGCGAAGGATTCCGGGATGAGGCGGAGCCTCCTGGGTGGGTATAACGCGTCTATTGTGCTGCACCGAGAGCTGACCGTCCAGGCCTTCTAGCACATCTACCGCCACTCCGGCGTGGCTAGGACGGTCCTTACCTGGCAGAAGCTGCAGGGTGCGCCACCTGTACCGCACGGTGTTGTCCCTAGCCACCCTGCGCTGGTGCTTGAAGCAGAGCACACTATCCATACACATCTCTGAGTCAATGGGCCTATAGGCCACATCCGGCTCATAGGCTGGCACTCCGAATCGGCGGTTGAAGCTGACAACGAAGTCCTTTAGCACCACGTTGGCCTCCTGTATGGTGGTGGCCCCGACCAGGCGTAGCTCCGTCACCAGCCGGTCCTGGAACGTCCCCGCCATCCGCTCCACCCGGTCCTTGGCCTGGGGCGATAGGGCGAAATCATCTGGATCCCCAGCTCATCCATGGCGCGGCTGAACTGGGTGGGAGCCCCTGAGTGCCCGGTCCCAGGCACGTGCTTGAAGACGGAGTGCCGGTCAGTGTATATGGCGATAGGTATCCCATGACGCTCTATGATCCCCCTCATCAGCAGAAGGTAGTCACGGGTGTTCTCGTACTCACAGAACGCGGCGTGGGCAACCATGCCTGTGGCGTCGTCAACGGCCAAAAGCAATGTGAACTCCGGCCCGTCCCTTCCAAGCCACCGATGGTAGCTGCCGTCTATCTGTATCAGCATCCCCTCTCAGGGCATACGTTGACGGCGTACTCGGTGTTTCGGTGGCCGGTGGCCGGCGCGGACTTCCAAGGCCAGCCCCCACCAGTATGCGCCTCAACGTCGTTCTGCCGATGACTATGCCCTCCCGTTCTCTGAGCAGTTCGCTCAGGTGGGTGTGGTTGGTCTCCGAATAGCGGGTTCTAGTCAGATGCATCACAAAAGACTTCACCTTCTCCGATGTGGTGTTGGGTGCTCGGCGTCCGCGATGACCGTGAGCAAGAGCGGCGGCCCCCTCCTCTCTGTAAGCCGCCAGGATTCGCCTCGTGTGGCGCTCGCTCACTCTCATCAACGTAGCCGCCTGCTCCAGAGTGATCTGCTCCGCCAGTAAGCTGTTAAGAATCTTTAACCTTGCTTGTTCCTTTTGCGTCAATGTCACATTCTCCATAATGTGACATTATTGCTGGCCTGTTAGCTAGGACACTTATGCTGGCCATTTACAGAACGGGCTCAGAGAAAATGAAACACATGAGGAGGGATATCGTTCATTGAGTCCATTGCACCAGATAGGGAGAATTACAACACCCGCTTGGCCCAAAGAAATGTGTCATTTCATCTACGCCAAAGTAGCGAATTCTTGCTATAGAGCAAGTCCCACCATCCCGGCGAGGACGAAGAGTGTAGAATGACCGTGAGTACATTACCATCACTCTCAACGATTGGTTCATTGGGGTAGATGTCTTTCCATAGATCACCGGTACGAAAATCCATGCCTGCTTGCCATATTTGCCCAAATGTCTTCTCATTTGTGGAGGCCTGACTCTCGCTACCGTGGACAAGCACAATTGCCATGAAGTAGCCTCTGCTGCCATGGCCGTTGCCAATACCAACAGTCTTGTATTCCTCCAATATCAACCCTTCTCGGTAATGCTTCTCAACCGTTAGAATGCATTGCTCGGTACCCATGTCAGAGTCAAAGCAAAATAACCAGTCATCTTCCATGATCTGACCCCTTGTGGAAGGGTCATATACTTGGCTATAGGCGTCGTTGTCCGCATCGAACGTGATCCCAGCCGAGTAAATTCCCAAGTCGTCCAATTCCCGCGCCGCGAGGGCGAAGTCCGGATTGTCGCCCAGGGAAGGAGCCAAGCCCTGTTGGGTGTCAAGTAAGAGTTTCATGTCAACTGATTCGATAGTGCGGAATGCATACGACTGGGACATCGCAAGTTGACCGCCCTGGCCCAGAACGTCAAATATGGGTGGAGAAAACCTGTCGTGGAGGGAGCCAGGGTACCAGTCAGTCCAAGACAGGAACTCTACGCCGTTGTGTTCCATCGTTGCGGGTGATGGGCAGTCATGGCACCTCGCAAGGGCAATTGCAGTGGAATGAGGATTAAACCGCCCTCGGACAACCTCAAACACGTTAGGACGAACAATTGTCGCCGCGCTCTGATCTATGTTTAGGAAACTATATGCGAGATGTCCTCTATTTTCCAAGAATTTGCGGGGGTGACTGCCGAATCCGCTGATCCAAGGGCCAGAATGCGCGGCGTAACCGTACACATTGGAAATCGAATCATGGTATTCGAGTAAAGCGTCGTCACTAGCAGGATCGTTAGGAGAAGCAATCCCTGCGAGTTGTCGTATACGGTGGTAGTCGTTAATTTGAACTCCATATCTGTTGAATCTCGTATCAGGAATAATCCAAATTAGAGATGAGAAAAGACCTTCCGCTTCGCTCCCCTCGCGATCAAAGACACGTGTAGCCTGGGGATTGGCATTTGTAGCAGGCGGAGGCGTTGACGTCGGCGACGGAGAAGCAGGGCTTATCATGTAATTCACCGTGACCGCCAGACCTTGTAACAGGTATGGATTACTGAAAACCAATTTGTGAGTGCCGGTTAGTTCCGCCTTGAAATTGATGGTGTGACTATGCACCTGCTCAACGGTGATTAGTTGTTCTTCATTAGGATCCACTACGGTGAGCACTGCCTCCCCGCTCAAGCCGCTAGCGTCAACTGCGACATAAGAAACGCTAACAGTATCGCCAACTTCTAGGTCTAAGCTAACGATTTCAAACTGTCTGGAGAGTATAAAGAAATCCACGACAACTGGGTCGGAGCTTGCAATCGAAGTCGGGATTTGTGTTGAATCGGACTTGAGGATGGGAAGCTGCTCCTGGATCGTATCAGCTGCGACGGCGAAGCTGAGACCCTCAAGATTCGTGCCGCTACGGGTCTCTCTAAATGCAAAACTGTTGATACCCTAAATGTCACCTGTTGGAGAGAGCAAGGGTCCGTCGCTGTTACCTGGGTTAACGGCCGCGTCCGTCTGGATTACCAGGCTCCGTCTTTCGTCATCGTACCGTATTGCAGATACAATGCCGCGGGTAACGGTGGCTTCGCCCTCCAGTCCAAGGGGATAGCCCATGGCGAGGATTTCGTCACCTGGATTAAGATCAGAAACGTTGCCGAAGGAAATGGAGCGGAAGTCTCCACAGCAAATTCCTAAGACGGCTAGGTCTCGCACAGCATCTGTACCCACAATGTCGGCGATATAGTTGGAGAAGTCGTTAACTTCCACTATGGGACTATGCGTGTCATCTATCACGTGGCGGTTGGTGAGAACTAGGGCGGAATCGCCATTAACCTCGAATATCACGCCAGAACCATAGCCTTTGCTAGTGCGAATTCTAACGACTGAAGGCCGCGCATCCTCAATCATGGCGCTAATGGTGGGAGTTGGTTCAGCGGTCGATATTACCGTTGGCGCAATCGCAGGCGATGATTCTGGAATGGCCGTTTGCGTCGGACTAGGCGTTGTTGTGGTTGTGAGGTTTGGCGTAAGCGTGGGGTTGGTAGGCTTAGGAATAATGGTGGGAGTGGGAGTTGGAATTATCGTAGGTTCCGTAGTGGTCGTGAGTATAGGAGAGGGCGCGAAGTCAGGCGCCGTCGCAGGCGTTGATACGCTTTCACTCCCACAGGCCGAGGGGACAAAGGAGGCGAACAGCAGGCATAAGGCAAGTAGTACTTTAGATGAATGCATTGATGTGTTTCAGTTATAGATGGCTATTGTATCAGTCCCTTCGCCTCAGCATCGGATCATCTAGCATCCCGGGCAAATCCAAGAACTTTCTGCTTAAAGTTGGTTTTTGGCTGTGTCAACCGTCACTCCTTAATGGGAGGACATTTTCGCTGACCAGTCAAATAGGGACATAATCATTGACCATCAACACAGAGGGCTGCGGAAAAGTGTACCATCCTCACGCAAGTATTCAGGGTAAACGCAGTACACTTCGTCGAATTCAATCAGCATAACCACGTCGAAGAACGATATTGGCGAACCAAGCCGGCTGCACTCATCTACCAATGCATGTGCAGACCAGTTGGACACCACTAACATGCACGAGCGCCGTTGGTCCCCGATTACCGTGTTTTTCACACGATGGCGTTTGTCGCAACACTTGCGCAGGAACTCTTCAATAACCTTGGCCCTCGTCTGTCCGGGTTGCCTGGCAATCTCACTGATTCGCCCTTCAAGCTTGCGAAATGGCTCCTTAAGGGTCCACTCCGTCATGTCGGGTACAGAGGTCATTTCTACATTGAATTCCGAGCCATCGATCCACGCCCTGTAGTCCGGGAAACTGTTCTCGCCGTTTGTGTACGGCTTTGAGGATACGGTGAACCCGCGGGACTCCAACCATAGAGACACCTTATCCCAAGCCGCTTTCTCGGCAATGTCATTGGTGCTTACCGCCCGTAAGTTGCGTTCGAACAACATTGGAGGTTTATCACGGGGCGCAGCTACAACCCAACCCGGCTTCGCAGGATTGTTCAAGCAAACGAATATGCTCGTATCTGACACCTCGATATCAAGAGGTCGTTTGAGAACCACGAGGGATCTGGTCCCTTCCCGACTTTTAACATGAATCGATTTACCTTTGGATCCGTAAAGGACGAGCCCTGGACGAAGGGTAGGCGAGAAGGAAACCTGGACAGTTGCGCGGTAACCTTTGGCTGCATAGCTTTCGGGAAGGTCAAGGTGACCGAATCGACACCCGCACTAAACGAGGAGTCGTCGTCATTGTGGCTGAAGAGCTTCTGAGTCGTCGTGGCGAGATTGCCGCTCTCATCTGCTGGCATTACCTCAGGGTGGGAACCGAGTGATTGAAGTTGGTCTCACAATCTATAGTCATGGTACTTCTTGAGAATTCTTCTAGCTTCTTCCATGGAGGAAGCTTCGATAGCAAGCAAACGGGGAGCTACAGCCTGGTCGTTGTCGTCAACCAGCTCAAGCCCTGCTCCCGGAAGAGCTATGTCATGGAAGCCCAAAATGGTATTCACATTAAGCTACCTTTCCGTCCGTCAACCTTTGTGTTCGACGTTGCCAAAACTCCAAAAGCATTCTAGCAGAAGCATCACCTTGGAACATCAGGCGACATAGGAACGTTAGGTAACCGCTTTGGGCCCCTGCCGGCCTCCGATGGAGGGGCACCGGGCGCCGAAGCCTGTCGAGATGCAGTAATGAATCCGTTCAAACTCCTAAAGTGATTTTGGCACCTCCGCTACGTCATCCTTATGCGTCACTAGCTTCATACCTCTGTCTGAGGTATATGTGCTCTCAGTCTACGGCTATGGATGTAGAAATTAGAACAGCTGAGGATGACGTGCGTCTTCGACCGGTCAGGGGACGGCACTACTAAGAATCCGACTTCCACTAGCCTCTCTGTGCTGTCCTATGCCAATGGTGTTGCTGAGTTCTCAAGGAAATTGTGACTCACCAATTACATGGGTCCCGTAGTTATTTGGTGAGCGCAAACGCTGTATTTCACCAAGACAGGCAGGTCTCCAGTTTGTGCTTGCAGTCGTTCACCCGATTGATCTTTAGGGAGGTGGGCTGTGCGGTTGCAGTGCCTGATCACGCTCTGCCTCGAAATGCAACTCAAATCGGGTTTGAGGCACGATGACGAATTCTAGGGAGAACGATAGAGCGGCGCAACTAAACGAATCGTGGGTACGCACACTCCGCAAGCAAACGTCCACACCTCTTGATTGCATTCTATTCTATGCTGATGAGGCGAAGTTGCAAGCTTTCCTATAGTTCCAGCAATAACGTAATCACGAAGGTTCTCGATTTTATCCAAGATGGTGGGCCTGAGCAACTGAACTGCGAACTTTGCGCTGGGAGGTCTCGATATAGGTAGGCAGTCAAGGAGCACCTTTGGTAGAATTGACCTAGGAGTTCTTGGAGAGCAAAGTTGAGAAACCGGCGGTTCCATGAAATGAACCGGTTTGCAAGTTCGAAGAGGTCTATTTATGGCCAGTGTGAGTTTATATCCAGTGCGAACTGGAATGTGGATCCCTTATAGACCTTGTCGGTAGTAGTCGTGATCCACGGACGGAGCGTAGCTTTGCTATCCTCAGAGATGGGTTTCAGTGACAAGTTTCCAATTAGGGAGGCAAGCTGCTCAGCCGGGAAGTACCAAGTTTCTGTGGCACCTGAATCCAAGGCCGTTGGAAGTTCGGAATGAGACCTAGGTGCTGGAGCTTTTGGTAATACCGAAACGCCGAATGGTCCGGCAAACATCAGGCGAATGTCTTGGATCTCAATTCTCGCACCACTTTCGTTCTTGATAGTTACTTTCACGGCCTTTTCTGTGAAACCGTATTCCCGGCTGACTGGACCTCGTTCCTCTGATGTTTCTATGCGAATGCCTCTGTGAGGACGAAGACGATCCCAAAGCCAGTCCTTCAGCGAAGTAAACACTACACCCAATAAGGCGCTAAACACGGCAACCAATATTGTCACAGCATTTTCTTCCCACATGGTCGCTTATCGCTCTCCGTTCAGACTTCTTGGCGGTTTAGGTAACATGCGTGATCACCATATCTAACTAGCCACGACCCATTGGAAACTCCACCTCCATAGTTCCCAGGGCGGCCATATGCGACTCTGACAGTTCCTTGCAATCCACGAGGCAACGATTGTAGTCCCATGACCTTGCCGCGCGACGGTGCAGCCTCACCTTTCTATAAGACAGGTGAACCAAGCTTGGTGCCTTTCGTCGTAGTAAGTAGTCGTGTTAACGGCCCTTGCAAACCTTTCATTCGTCACGTAGAGTTTCATGGGCGTCTCACCTGCATCAACAACCATACAATTCGCCTGATTATTAGTGACAATGGGCAAGTCTCTTCGATACCAAGCGTGGTATGCCAGGTGTTCTGAGCGAGCATTTCCGAAGAAAGTCAAGGAAGGCCTGAGCACATCCAAGAAGTCGTATGAACGTCTGGAGTCCCGGCCATGATGAGGGGCAATCAATAGGTCGATATTTGCTACTTCATCTCTATATGCTTCCAAAATATACTCCCATGTATTGTCGTGAGAGTCGCCTCCGAAGACAATGCGCTTGTCCCCGGTATGGTAAAGAAGCACGTATGAACAATCGTTGTAGTCATCGCTAAGATTCCCAGCGTCTATGAGCTCTTGCGTGGGAGCGAGAATTCTAATTCCGTCACCACCGGCAGTACCATCGCTACCTATATTCCAGTATTGCCCTCTGTGCCCAGCCAATGGTGTAAGCCTCCTTGGGTTGTGATCAGGCTTGGTATCCCTCAGGTTCTTGTACAGCTTCCAATCGTCCTGGTTATATGGTGACCCTGACCATGATTCATTAGACATCTCCTTTGTGTTGTCAGTATCCCAGAAGTTAAGGGGGCTGAATTCACCGAAAAGAGTCGTGATGCCGTCCATGTGGTCCATGTCTGGATGCGTCTGGATATATCGGAATATACTACTTATGCGGTGTTCCCGTAGATAGGCGACAGGATTCACAGGGTATTTCTTCTGCTGGAAATTCCCCCGCACTCCCGCGTCGTGGGCTTTGGCCATCACCACTTGTAACTGTTCCAACCTCGACTGAAGCGATTCAATCGGCATTGCATTACATACGTCGAC
Organism: Dehalococcoidia bacterium; assembly: GCA_965238215.1. Lineage (GTDB taxonomy): Bacteria > Chloroflexota > Dehalococcoidia > Lucifugimonadales > JAPULR01. Next base: position 504,253 of record OZ250180.1, read on the forward strand.
CATAGATACGTGACTTGAAATGTGTTCTATGATCGAGCAGTCGCCCTGTTTTACGTTCAAGAAATGAATTGTAGGCATCTCTCACTCCAAGTCCCTCGCGGCTTCCAGTAGAGCGAGGGCGTATCGATTAGCACCACGCCAGACCATGTTCTCTGTGACCAATGTAAGCCAACCAAGTATGTGGACAGTCGTCATTACGCAAACTGCAACCATTGGAATATTTGGGGAATGAGCATCCCATCCGGAAACGATGTGCCATACGCAGAGGAGTGATACTGCCACTGATATTGCCAAGCCAAATCGCTTCATACCAAGGATATTCCTGCGAAAGCCATAGTCAATAAGCCTCTTATGCACAAGAGGAAACGCTGTTTTGTTTCGAGTGCGACGCAGAAGTTCAATAGTGCAGGCCTCGTAACATGTATCTGCATATGCTGAGTTTTGACTCTGCTCTTCTGATGTCGGCAAATAGAAGCCTAGTCTTCGCAGAGTTTCATGGACATGTCGCCGGGTTATCTCATTGTATTCCGGGTTATTGTGCCGGAGGAAGCGCATTGTAGGTGGCCCTCCCCATTGCTCCCAGAGTCGCTTTTCGAGACGCTTACCAAAGTCAGCGCCTATTTGACTTATCGTGAAGGAAAGGCCAACTAGACCAACGAAGGGCACACTCTTAATGAGCAGTCCTTTCAGTGATAGACCTTCAGGCAGAACCACCGTGAGGAAGAGGGTGATTGGAACAAGCACCAAGAAGACCGGAAGGGCCTCGGCTTGGTTGCTATAGCGATCCAATCGTGAGCCCATCAGCACCACCATGTCTTGGTTTCATTGGGGTCCAAGGAACTTATCCCCGATGAAGTGGATCAGGTGGTAAGGAATCTCGGCGATCCGCACCTCGGTCTCCCAGGCTGCTGACAACCTACAGTCGCAGACAAAGGGGCTTGAAGCACAAATACAGCGGCCTCAAATCCGAGGCTGTGTGCTCGAAGATTTGCCACATTCTTTGCCTGATCCCAAGTCCAACGCAAGCGCAGTCGCCCTCCACAATACTACGCGAGTGTAGTTACAGGAACAGCCTGACGTCAATACCTAATCGGCAGTTTGCGGCAGGCTAATTCTCGATGGGGTAGGAAGCAAAGCATAACTACAGGTCCAGAACGAACCTCAGGGTGAAAGTTCTTGATTTCGTCCAGTTGGGTGGGCTAAAGGGTACTGTATTACGAACTTTCTGGCTGGAAGTATCTCTGTGATTTATTGTTAATACGTCGCATAATTGGCCACTTCATGGCTAATATATCTCCATTCAGTCTATACTTTTAGGTAATACGACAAAGCCGCCATCTCAGGTATCCCACAAAAGCGCGCGAAAAAACAAAGACTTTTGGAGTGCAAAGTCAGCTTGTTTACTGCTTCAACCAGCCGGGCTCGCATCGAACAGTCGCTGACTACGACGAGCCCCCGCGATCAGTTGAGTATTACCACTACGTATACTTCTCTCCTCCTTCGAGACTTTCCCTGGACATAACTTCAATCAATTTCTGCTGCACAGCTTGGTGCGAACAATATCCCACATTCTGTTGATATCGTCCCAGCAGAGCAAAGCATTTCTTCTATGAAGAGGCAAGCGCCTGCTGACTCTACTGTTGATGTCTTGCAGATACGTTTCGCGGAATGTCTACGGTCGCCGCAGATTCCGATAAGCGTAGATGGCACCACCAACTGTGACAATGAGGGAGCCAATGACAATGAGGGCAATAATCCAGGCCGGGATACCTTCACCAGTGGATGCTGTGGGTGTTTCGATTTCGCCAACCTGTTCATCGTATGTGGGTTTAGGGGCCGGAGTTGTGGTTGACGTTGGGGCAGGAGTTGCAATTGCCAACGGAGTAGGCGTGGGAGAGGGGCTTGGGGATGGCGTGGATGTGGCCGGTGGCGCAGGCGTAGCCACGGGGGTGGGCAACGGTGTCGGAATAGGCGTAGGTGTTGCCGTGGGAGTAGGTACGTGCGTGGGCGTTGGAGTTGGCCTACCAGCGGGCCTAGGCGTGGGAATGGGTGTAGGTGTCACGGTGGGAGTGGGAGCAGGTTCTCGCGTTGGTGTGGGTGTCGTCTCCGGAGTCGGTTCAGGCGTGGGTGCGGGAGTAGGCTCCGGAGTGGACGGCGGAGGCGGCGGGCTGACCACAGAAACATTGACTATGAAAGTGACGCTCAAGCCTGCAGTGTCTGCAGTGGTTATCTCGAAGGATGCCGTTCCCTCTTCCAGAGGGGTAATGGACAGGACGCCTTCGTCTACCAAAGCCGAGGCAACGTCGGACTCTGCATTCTCGGACAGGGCGTAGGTGAGAGAGTCTCCATCCGTGTCGGTGAAGAAGTCGCTCAGGTCTAAGATGGTGGGGCCATCGCCTGTGGTGAGTTCCACTGAGGGGATCTCCCGAATGCTGACGGGCCCTTCGTTAACGTTGGTGATGGCAACGGTGACCTCAAGCTGCTGGGACACAGGCGACTTTCCGTCATCGGTGGCAACGACTTTAAAGGCATAGCTGTTGGTGCCGGCAGCCTCGAAGTCCAATGCAGTGATTAGGGACAGGGCGCCGCTTTCGTCTATCTGGAACAATGTTGCGTCTGAGCCAGAGAGGGACCACATCACCGCGTCGCCTTCCGGGTCTTGTGCCTCGTACTGGGCGATGACACCGGAGAAGTTCTCCTCCACCGACAGTTCCGTGTCTCCGACGACAGGATCCAATTCGTTAACCTGCTTGATCTCTATCCTGATCTGCAGTCTTCCCGAAGCTCGAGGGATGCCGCTGTCAAAGGCAAGAAGGCGGATCTCGTAGGTGTTGTTCAGACGGAAGTCGACGGGGTTTTCATAGTCGGGAGACTTAATGAAGGTCAGGACTCCATCCTCGGAGATACGGAAGTGTTCTTCGTCCGTGTCTTCAATCTGCCACGAAATCTCGGTGCCCTCGGGGTCCACGGCCTCGTAGGTAGCTACAGGTTCGGTGCTGTGCTCCGGGTATTGCAGGCTCCTGGGGCCTGTGATTTCTGGAGGACGGTTGGAGCTTCCACCACCGCCGCCGCCGCCGCCGCCGCCGCCGCGCGGCGCGGCGGCCGGCCGCGTGGTCGACGCGCCGGCAAAGACCCAGGGCCGGGCCTGCTTGATTGCGAGGATGTCGTCGACGGTGATCTTGAACTCGATCTCGATGGCGAACGGCCGCTCGGAGTAGAGCCCCGCGAACTTCTTGTGGATCGCGGTGAGGTGCTCCGCCAGCTGTTTCATCTGCGCGTCGCTCATCAGCAGGGCGCCCCGCGCTACCTGGTTCGAGGTCGCCAGGATCTCGTAGTAGTCGCCGCGCTGGTGCAGGAGGATCTCCTCCGGCTCCGAGTTCGCTTCGGGGTTGGTGACCAGGTCCTCGCCGAGCTGCGTGTTGAGGTAGTAGTAGCTGTTCAGGCCGCTGATCGGGTCGAAGCTTGCGGCGACGCCGTTGGCCAGCTCGTCCGAGTAGTTAGGGTGCACAAGCACACCCATCGCGGTCGCCAGGTGGTCGATGCGATGGAACTCCCGCTCGATGAAGGCGCGGAAGTTCCAGAGGCTGGCGAAGACCTGCTTCATCGACTTGTCGATGCCCTCCTCCTCGGTCTCCTTCTGCTTCTGTGTGTTGGAGTCGTACAATCCCGCGCCACTGAAGCCCGGCAGATCCTCGTTGTTGGTGCTGGAGCGGTAGCGCAGCGATCGCCCCACCGGGCACTCGTCGACGCCGTACAAGTCGGTGCACTCGGCGTGCATGGCGGTCAGGGCGTCCTTCATCCATTGCGGACTCTCAGCTTCCTCGATCACTTCCCGGAGGTCATCCAGCATCTCGTCCTGGATCTCGAAGTCCGTCTGGAATTTCGGGTGAACCAGTATGGCCTTGACGGCATTGATGAGCTTCGTGCCGGCCGGCAGCGTGAACCGGTCCTCGTCCGTGCCCAGTGTGCCCTTACCGAAGACCTTCTCCGTCGCCAGCTCGGCGTTGTTCATGAACTCGTTGTAGAAGTGGAAGGGGATGGCAAACCCGTTGGGCACGGTGCCCGCGGGAAAGCCGAGCGTGCCGAGCACGGCCACGTTGGCCGCCTTGACCCCGAACGCGCGCCAGTCGTCGAAGCCGACATCGCTGAGCGGGGTGATCTTCGTGACCGAGAGGTCGCGTTCCGGGGTCTGTGTCCGCGCGGGACGCGACGCGGCGTAGTGCGCATCCACCTCTGCTTTCGTCGCGGCGCGCAACTTGTAGCCGTCCGCGGTCACCTCGTAGCGCACGTAGCTATCGATCAGGGCGTTGATCTCCGCCTTCTCGAGCGCGTCCTTGATGTACGCGTTGGGCACGCTGTCCTGCACCGCGCGCAGGTTGACATGGGAGAGCGGCGTCTGCGGCACCGTGGTGATGATCCCGCCGACCCGGGGCAGCTCGTTGGGCAGCGACTCGTAGATCACGACGTTGAGCGGACTGGGACGCTCGCCCGGCTCCATCACGCGCAGCAGGCCGTAGCCGACCTTGGGGTTGAGGGCCAGGAAGTCCGTGTCGGGGTAGATGTCCTCGTTGAAGAGGAGCGGGATGCGCGATGCGCGGAGCATCTCCAGGTCGGCCTGGTAGCCCGGCAGCCGGTGGTTCGGGATGTACATCGACAGCTTGTCACCCTCGATCTCACCCAGCAGCGTCATCGCGCCCGTAAGCAGCGCATGGGCACGGTCCAGGAGCTTGAACGTGTAGCGGTTGTCGTAGCGAACCAACCAGTAGTAGTAGACGCCTTGCGTGCCGTCGGCCGCGACCAGGTCGGGGTCGTAGACGATCTCACCGAGGATGGCCCAGGGCAGGTCCGGATCCGTGTGGCCGATCGCGTCCAGGAATAGGACGATCGGATGTCGCAGGTGGGTCGTCGAGTTGATGAAGTAGAGCAGCGGCTGGTCGGTGTCCATGTCGAGCAGCGCGAACTTCACATACTCGTAGTCAGTGTCCGGCCCGGTGTAGGAGAGCTCCTCGAATGTGTCGCTATCGGGAATCGCCACCGCGCCGTCATTCCGTAAGATCGCGGGCGCCGGGTTCAGCGGGCTCATTCTGCCCATGACCGCGAGTTCGGTCAGGTCGTCGATACAGTCGCCGTCGATGTCGGCCGGGTCGGCGACGCCGTACTGCTCCACCCGATACCGCCCGGCGGGCAGGGCCTCAACGTTCTCGCCCAACGTGGTCGTGCCGGCTTCCCCTCTCGTCACCGCGACGGGGGTCAGCACCTCAGCGCCGTCCAGCTCGTGCGTTACATAGAGCACGAAATAGACATCGGTCGTCGACGCGACCACGATTGGCACGGAAGTCACCGTGACCACCGTCGGCGTCGGCCCCACGACCAAGCACGGGTCATCTGTCGCGAAGGTCGAGCCGTCGCCCGACGGGGACCAGCGGCTCTCGCCCTCATCGTTGATGGCGCGCACCTGCACGTCATAGCTGGTGTCGGGGCTGAGTTCGTCGATCGTGGCCACGGTGCCCGTGCCCGCGTGCGTCCAGTCAACCCATGCGCCGCCGTCCGGGCGGTAGCGCAGCTCGTAGCCGCTGAGACCTGGCCGGCCGGACATGCTGGGCGCGCGCCACGACACATCCAGGCTGTCCGTCGCGCGGCTCGTCGGCGACACCGACGGCGCAGCAGGCCTGGGCGGTGGCTCGTCCACGTCGCTGATCTCGATTATGACCGTCGCGCTCGCTTCGCCGCCCCTGGGGTCATTGGCGGTCACCGTCAGCGCAAAGCTGTTCGTGGCCGACTCGTAGTCGTAGGCGACCCCCGGCGCTGTGCTGATCTGCCCGCTGGCGGAATCGATCCTGAACGAGCCAGCGCCGACACCGTCCAGCGAGTACGACAGCATGTCTCCGTCCTCGTCGGTCGCGGTCACCGCCGCGCCTATGGCAACGCCTGCTCCGCTGTTCTCCTCCAGGCTGCGCGTCAGCGCTGGCGGCTCGAACACCGGCGCGACGTTGGGCTCGTCGTTGTCCGTGATCGTCACTGTCAGCGATGCCGGCGACAGCGGCAGCGTCGAGGTCGACGACGCCGCGATCGTCACGGTCTCGTCGTCGTCGTCGATCATGTCGTCGACCGGGGTCAACGCGAAGCTGGCCGTCCCCGACGTCGCCGTCGCCGCGATCGTGAGCGTTGCCGTCGCCGATCCGACCGTGTAGTCGTCGCTCTCGGTCGCCGTGCCCGCCGCGAGCGTGAGCGACACCACCGTGTCGGTCGTCAGCCCCGCGCCGTCGAGCGTCCCCGTCACTGTCAGAGTCGTCGCGCCTGCGCCCTCGCCCACCGCGGACGGCGACACCTCGAGCACGATATTGCTGGCCGCCTGCTCGTCGTCAACGACGGTGATGAGCTGCTGCGCGCCGATCGTGCCGCCGTCCAGCGTCGCCGTGACGAGAATGGTCTCGCTGGCGTCTGCGACGGCGTCGTCCAGCGCGGTAACCGTCGTCGACACCGAGCTCCGGCCTGCGGCGAGGGTCAGCGTCTCAGCAGCCACCGTGTAGTCCGTGCTCTTGGTCGCCGTGCCCCCGAAGCCGAGGTTGATCGTCTTCGCACTAGTGAATGTCACACCGCCGCTGCTCACAGACACTGTTGCAGATGACGTGTCCGCCTCGGCAATCGACGCCGGCGTCACCTCCAGCGCCCAGCTCGGTTCGTCGTCGTTGGTGATCGTCACCGTGGTCGTTGCCGGACTGCCCTCGAACACCGAGCTGGGCAGCGTCCAGAATGTCACGGTCACCACCTCGTCTTCCTCGACGAGATCGTCATCTCCGGCGCTGAAGCTGAACGTCGCGGATGTCGCGCCGGATGCGATGGTCACGCTCGCCGGCACGCCCGAGTAGTCGGCGCTGCTGACGCCGCTGCCGTCCGTAACGTTCAGCGGGACCACTACTCGACCTGAGAGCACCTGGTCCAGGCTGACCGTCACCGTCACCGACTCGCCTTCGCCGACGTTGTAGGACGACGATCCGAAGCTCACCGCCACCGGCGCCTCACGAGTCACGACCAGCGTGTAGGTCCGCGTCACGACGCCGTCATCGGCCGTCACCTTGACCTTGAACGTGTTGTCGCCCACGACGAGGTTGACCTGGTGGCCGTTGGTCCCGGTCTCGGCGTCGTCCAACGTCATGTCGTTGGCGTCCAGGAACTCGACCGTCGCGTTGCGCGGATCGGCGGCCGTGGCGGTGACCGTGGTCGTGGAAACTGAGCTCTCCACCGACACCGCATAGGCGGTCGTCAGCCGGTGGAAGCTGGGGGACCATGTGGGGGTCGATATCCCCGCGCTGAGCCTGAGCGCGCTCAGGTCGGGATTGCCCGGCATGTTGTAGGCGTAGAGTTTGTTGTCCGAGTCGTCCACGACCCACATGGTCGCGCCATTGGACCAGATGCCCGTGGGGGCGATGTCCCCGACCGCCGCCAGGACGTCGAAGTCTCTGACGGCGTCCCGCTGCCCGCTGGCCAGATCGTAAGCGTAGATCTTGTCGTCCGTGTTGTCGGCCACCCACATGGTCGTGCCGTCGGACCAGAGGCCCCAGGCGTTCTCATTCTTGGCCGCCGCCAGGCTGCTGATGTCCTTGCCGGCGTCCCGCTGCCCGGTGGCTAGATCGTAAGCGTAGATCTTGTCGTTCGTGCTGTCCGCCACCCACATGGTCGTGCCGTCGGACCAGATGCCCCAGGCGTCGTCGTTCGCGGCCGCCGCCAGGCTGCTGATGTCCTTGCCGGCGTCCCGCTGCCCGCTGAGCAGCTCGTAGGCGTAGAGCTTGCCCTCGGCCCAGTCCGCCACCCACATGGTCGTGCGGTCGGACCAGATGCCCCTGACGGTGGCGTTCCCGTCCGCCACCCCGGTGTTGATGTCTTTGTTGGTATCCCGTTGCTTGGTGCCCAGCACGTAGGCGTAGATCTTGTCGTCGTCTCCCACCCACATGGTCGTGCCGTCGGACCAGATGCCCCTGGCATCGTGGTTCCCGGCTGCCGCGAGGCTGTCGAAGTCGTCCTCGGCCTTCCAGCCGAAGGGTGCGTCCGACCCCCGGTTGACGCTGACGGTGTAGTCCTTGATGGCGACGCCGTCCCGGTCGGTGACGGTCGCGGTCACGACGTTGCGGCCCACGTTCAGATCCACTTGGTGTCCGTCGGTCACGCTGTCGGCGTCCGTACCGCTGTAGGTCACGGTGGCGTCGACGTCGAGGGCGACGCCTGCAACGGTCACCTGCGTCACCAAGTTGTCCACGCCGAACTGGTAGGATGTGGTCTCGGCGTCGAACCCGGCCACGCTCTTGCCGCCCACGCTCAAAGCGCTCAGGTCGGTGCTGGGCGCTTCGCGGGTCACGGTCATCGTGTAGGTCCGGGTCACGACGCCGTCATCGGCCGTCACCTTGACCTTGATCGTCATGTCGCCCACGAGGAGGTTCACCTGCAGCCCGCCGGTCACGCCATCGGCGTCCTCCAGCGGCATATCGGCGGCGTCCAGGAACTCGACCCTGGCGTTGGCCGCATCGACCGCCGTGGCGGTCACCGTGATCGTGGAGACTGAGTTCTCCACCGACACCGGATAGGCGGTCGTCAGCCGGTCGAATCTGGGGGTCAACATGGGGGTCAAGGTCCCGACGCTGAGGCGGAGCGCGCTCAGGTCGGGGTTGCCCGGCATGTTGTAGGCGTGGATCTTCCCGGCTAAACGGTCCCCCACCCACATGGTCGTGCCGTCGGACCAGATGCCCCCGGGGTAGGTGTTCCCGGCCTCCAGGTCGTCGAAGTCCCTGACGGAGTCCCGCTGCCCGCTGTCCAGCGCGTAGGCGAAGAGCTTTTCCGCGACCTCGTCCGCCACCCACATGGTCGTGCCGTCGGACCAGAGGTCCGCGGACCGAACGTTCCCCTCCCCCTGCGCGGGGATGATGTCCTTGTCGGAGTCCCGCACGCGGCCGTGCAGCTCGTAGGCGTAGATCCCGTCAAACACGGGGTCCGCGATCCACATGGTCGTGCCGTCGGACCACAAGCCCCAGGACCATCTGGGCTCTGGGTCCACCAGGTTTGTGAAGTCGCTGTCTTCGTCCCGCTCCTTCGTGGTCCGCGCGTAGGCGAAGATCTGCTCGTCGTTGTAGTCCGCCACCCACATGGTCGTGCCGTCGGACCAGAGGCCCCTGATGCTGCGGTTGGTGGCTTCGTGCAAGGCGTCGAAGTCCTCGTCGGGATTCCGCTGCCGGGTGGCCAGCGTGTAGGCGAAGAGCTTGTTCGGCCCATCGTCCCCCACCCACATGGTCGTGCCGTCGGACCAGATCCCTCTGGCGCGGATGTTCCCGGCTGCCTTCAGGGTGTCGAAGTCGTCCTCGGCCTTCCAGCCAAAGGGAGCGTCCGAACCTCGGTTGACGCTAACGGTGTAGTCCCTGGTACGGCCGTCAGTGGCGGTGACGGTGACGGTCACGACGTTGGCGCCCACGCTCAGATCCACCTGGTGTCCGTCGGCGACGTCGTCAACGTCCGTACCGCTGTAGGCCACTGTGGCGTCGACGGCGACACCCGCAACCGTCACCTGCGTCACCAAGTTGGCCACGCCGAACTGGTAGGACGTGGTCTCGGCGTCGAACCCGGCCACGCTCACGCCGTCCACCTGCAGAGCGCTCAGGTCGGCGCTGGTCGATTCGGCCCTGGGGAGAACCTGCCCCACACCGTCCCCCACCGGGAGCTTCGCAATGCTGGGAGCCGCCGGGGTGTCGGCCCGGACGTAGTTCGACTGCCCGCTGGTTCCGTGCTGGCTCACCGCCTTGACCCGGTAGACGTACCTCGTCCTGGCCGTGACAGACGTATCCGTGTATGAGGTGGACGGCGACTCTGTGTCCTCCACTACAGCAACAAACTCCGGCGCACCTTCGCCATCCTCGTACTCATCGCCGTCCCGCGAGCGCCTGAGCACCTGGTACCCGGTTATGCTGTTGTCTCCAGGGTCGTCCCAGGTGAGCGTCACGCTGTCGTGGGAGACCGATGTGGAGTTCAGCCCAGTGGGCTCCGCCGGGACGGTTTGCGCCGACGCTGCAGGAGTCTCGACATTAACGTAGCCGGACCGTGCAGATGTCCCTGCCGAGTTGATCGCTTGAACGCGGTAGACGTAGCGCGTCTCGGCGCTCACCGTGGCGTCGGTGTAGGAGGTAGAGGCGGAGCCAGTGTTCGCCTCTACCGTGGAGAACGTGCCGGCCAACTGGTTGACTTTGTCCCGCCGGAGTATGTGGTAGCCGGTAATGCTGTTGTCGTCCGGGTCGTCCCAGCTGAGCGTCACGCTGTCGTGGGCGACGGTCGGCGCGGTCAGGTTCGTGGGCGCCGCGGCGACCGACCCCGTGGGTTCGGGCGTAGGTTCGGGCGTGGGAGTCGGGGCAGGGTCCGACTCCTCGGGTCGCTGCACGTTGACGTAGTTGGAGCGGGCGCTCAGTTCCGGCCCCCGGCGCGCCTTCACCCGGTAGACGTAGCGCACGCCGGCCTCGGCGGCCGTGCCGTCGGTGTAGGTGGTGGCGGTGGAGCCGGTGTCGTCCACAAGAGCCAGCAGGCTGTTTTCGCCCTGGACTGGACGCCGGCGAAGGACCTGATAGCCGGTAACGGCGTCGGCCTGTTCCGTGGGGGCATCCCAGCTCAGGCTGATCCCGTCATCGAGGACCACGGCGGTGAGGTTACCGGGCGCGGCGGGGCCGCTCTGGGCGTGGACTGCCCAGGGTATGGCCAGCAGGGCGGCAAGCAGCGCCGCCCCTGCGAGGGCCAGGGAGAGAGGAACGCGGCGGCTGAGTAGACTCATGACCCGCCCCCTGGCCTACTCCGACGCCAAAATAGGAGAGGACGTTTGTGCTAACCCGGCGTGAAGGGCGGGCTCGAGCGCGGTCGGACCTGCGGCGGCAAGTGCCGTTGCGGCCGCCGTCTCCACTCCGCCTATCGGCCTGTCGAATACCATTTGCATACCTCCCCGACTGTGGTAGCCTTAATGTTCCTGATTTCCTCGCCCGCCGGTAAGTGCTTAATGCCCTATTTCCAAGGGGGCATTTGCCCTGAGCTACACACCGCCACATGCGCCCCTGAAATGGGTCTGAATGTTGCTCATCCACGCAGCCCTACGGCCTTCTTTCCCCCGTGATCTGGAGATGGACATTCAGGCCCGCTCAAGACTCGCCAGTTGGACACCTAATTTGCGGTGCGAATAACCCCCGTACAGGTACTATTGCTACTACCGTAGGGGGCGTCTGCTACTTGCGGACAGATCGTATCGGGTGGTTAGATTGATGGACGATGCGCCTGGGAACGCCCGCGACCGTCAAGCGCTCATAAACTCACGGGCGTTCGGGAGTCGGGATGTCTCACGGATCCCACCACAGCCGGGGCCTTCAGCTGGTAGCGAAGGCGGCCAACGCCTTTCGGGTAAACGACTGGACGCTCAACCAGGTCGACCCGGACGGCCTCAGATACGTGGTTGCCGTTTCGGTCAGGCTGCACTGGTTCTTTGGCGCCATACTGTCCGTCGAACTGTTGTATCGACCCCCCGACGGTGGGGTTGCCATATTCGTCGCCTTTGCGCTGTTCCTCCTGCTGATGGTCGGGTTCAACGGGTACATTCAATACCGTTTGTGGTCGAACAGGACGATTACGTGGCGCTGGATTCTGGCCATCGCCACAATAGATGTGCTCAACATCTCGGCCGCCGTGGCGATAAGGAACGGCTTCAACGACATCTTCTTCTATCTGCTCTATTTCCCTACGCTGGCCGGGTTCGCGGTGGTATTCACCTCCTTCAGGCTCAACATGGCCTGGGTGACGATGGCGTCCGTCATCTATGTGGCGATGAGTGTGAGCTTGGGGGATGGACTGGACCTCCAGGCGAAGGACGAGAAGGTGCTGTTGTTCAGGATAGCGATCATGTACGGGATCGTCGCGACGGTGAACATGGTCTCCAGTTTCGAGCGAAGAAGGTGGAGGGAGACGGTGGAGCGCGAGCGGGCGCTTCTACGTGAACGGACCGAGTTGTCCCAGGCCATTCATGACACCACGGCCCAGTCCGCGTATATGATCGGGTTGGGCATCGATACGGCGAAGGCCCTTGCCGGCGACGCGAACGCTGAGCTGACCGCCACGCTCGAGGCGACGTCTCGGCTGTCCCGGTCCACCATATGGGATCTGAGACATCCCATAAACATGGGCCGCATCTACGAGGGCAGGGAGTTGAGCAGGGCTCTCAGGTCGCACGCATCCAGCTTCATGAATATCACCTCCGTGACCGCCGAAATGACACAGACGGGAGTTGAGCCGCCGCTTCCGACAGAGACCAGGAGCCTGCTCTTCTCGATAGCGCACAACGCGCTCACCAACGCATATCGCCATGCGGAGGCGAGCAGGGTGTCTATCGACCTTGAATTCGGCGGGGAGGATATCCGGCTGTCGGTGTCGGACGACGGGATCGGGCTTCCCGACGACTACGCGGAGCGCGGCAACGGCTTCGCCAACATGAGCAGGGATGCCGAGCGTCTGGGCGGGCGTCTCGTCGTGGAACAGAGAGGGCCTCTGGGCGGCGCCACGGTGACCTGCGTGATGCCGACCGAGCGCGGATAAGAGGAGGACCGGGATGTCATCGGGCGAGCGCATAAGGGTGATGATCGTTGACGACCATTCGATCCTGAGGATCGGCCTGAAGCAGGTCCTGGAGCAGTCGGGTGAGTACGAGGTGGTCGGCCAGGCGGCGGACGGCGAGGAGGCGGTCAGAGTGGCCGCCGACGTGTCGCCGGACGTGGTGGTGATGGACGTGATGATGCCGAAGAAGGATGGAGTGGAGGCGTGCAGGGAGATCATGGAGTCGGCACCCGAGACCCGCGTGGTCATGCTGACGGCCTCGACGGAGGACGACGCCGTGGTGGAAGCCGTGGCCGCCGGGGCGACCGGATACCTTCAGAAGGAGACGGGTCTGGACCGGCTGCTGTCAGTCATGCGAGACGTTGCACTGGGTGAACTTCGTGTGCCCGCTGAAGTTGTGACAAGGGTGTTCGCGAGTATACGCGGCGGCACAAAGACGGGAGACGCCGCTGATGTCGCCAGGCTCACTCCGAGAGAGCGAGAGATACTCATCTCCTTCGCCGGGGGCATGTCCTACGCCCGGATAGCGGAGGAGAGGGGGATCAAGTCGGTGACTGTTCGGAACGCCATCTACGGCATCCAGCAAAAGCTGAAGGTCGGGACGATGCAGGGACTGGTGGTCTGGGCCGTGCGGAACGGACTGCTGGACGATTGTGCCGGGGAGGGTTAGGGGTGCGCGTGCTGCATTCGCTGGCAAGCTGGGTAACGACGCGAGCAGCCCGGACCTACATCTTCACCGAGCCGCGAGTCGGCTACAGGATGCCGAAGGCGGAGAGTAAGGAACAGAAGGAAACGTGATGGGGGAGAGAGACAAGGACAGTGCCGCCCTGAGGCTCCTTGAGTTCCTCCGCCCTATCGCGCCATACTAACTCGCGCCGAGGGCCTCGGGATGTTCAAAGAGCCCCCAGTCACATCTCGAAGATGGTACTACCTACCGTCCACGTTGGCCCACCATCTTGGATAAAATCAAGAACCTTTTCCATTAAATTCACGATCAACATATAGACGTTGCTATCGTTTGGCTTCTTGCAGCTTGGCATGTCCCACGGGTGGGCTCCGCCGTGGTGACCAAGAGCTTCATCGCCCAGGTCCTCGGCTATGCTGCCATCAGCGCCTAGTGCACTGTCCGCTACCTCCACGCCGACAACTTCTTCAGTGCCAAGACCCAGGCCAGGGTGGACAATTCCGTGGACCGTACCTTCCGCTCTTTCCTCTCCTCAGAACCAGCGCATCCCGGAACACCGCGGCCTTCACCCCCTTACGTTCCAGCAGTCTGCTGACCTGAATCAGCTCACAATTTGCCGTCTTCGGACTCCAGGTTCGCCATCACCACCAACAGATCCGTAGAGCAATAGCTCAGCCCTTCGACGTTCCCATCATGGGCAACAGCCCCCGGAATCGGCCGGCCAACGCCAGATACGAGATCGTCATCCAGGCAATCAGCTATCGCGAAAGGCTTTCTCCCATCTAAGGCTTAGGGCCCATATGAGGTGAATGATCCCGCGTCTAAATCCTCACTATAGTCTCTATCGGTCACGCTCAGGATGAACTAGCGAGTGTGACGATGACTGGCCAAATGATTCCGGCTGTCTACACACTATCTCAGACTAGGTCATGAAGCACCATGCAATTCGTTCCAAGATATCGGGATAGAATGGCCATACACTTCGACCACATATTGCGGTCGCAAACCAGGCACGGGTACAATTGAGGCAATTGCACGGTTGCGAGGTGCGGCGAGTGTGGCGTAAGAGGTTTCAACCAAAATGTGGATCTATGGCCTAAAATGAGCACTTCTATTGGTTTGTCAGATATCGCCCCCCTAGGAGCAGGGATCGAGTTGGTAGACGAAAACGATCCGGCTGTAACTCCTCGGTGCCTCGCTATCGAAGCTGCCTCCATGGAAGAAGCAACTACGATCATCAAGAAGTACCAAGATTACCGACTGTGGCACCAACTACAGTCAATTGGTTCCCACCCTGAAGTGATGCACTTGGATGGAAGTGGTGACCTAGCCGCCAGGATTCAGAAGCTCTATTGGTATAACGACGACGAATCCGGGTTTTGTGAGGGTGTGGAAACCGTAACACTGATCTTTGCACAGGCCGTCAATCCCAAGGTTACTGCGCAATTATCTAAATTTCCTTCTAGTTTACCTTATGTGGCCGGCTCAACCGCGAAGGGTACCGGCAAATCGATTCATGTCAGAACTCAAGCGGGGACTAAGTCCCTCCCAATTCTCGAACAACCTCTTGATATCGAGGTGTCAGATACGAGCATATTCGTTTGCTTGAACAATCCGACGAAGTCGGCGTGGGTGATCGTTGCCCCCAGCAATAAACCTCCAATGGCCTTCGAACACAATCTGCGGGCAGTGGACACGCATGATATATCCGAAAAGGCGGCTTGGGACAAGGTTAGTTCGTGGCTCAACCCTCGTGGTTTCACCGTATCGGGCAAGCCCTATCCGGAAGGGAAGAACAGTTTCCCAGACTACAGGGCGTGGATAGACGGCCGGGAATTCGATGTGGAAATGACGTCGGTACCCGACATGACAGACTGGACCCTCAAGGGCTCATTTCGCAAGCTTGAAGAGCGAATCAGTGAGATTGCTAAGCAACCTGGACAGACCAAGGGCGAGGTCATTGAAGAGTTCCTCCGCAAATGTTCCGACAAGCGCGAGCGTGTGGAGAGTGCGGCGACTGGAGAAGAGCGGAGGCCGTGCATACTTGTCATGTCCAACTGGTCTGCCCATTCACTAGCCGAGGAGTCGAGCACCTTGGCGACAAAGCTAGCTTCCTTCGCTGCCGTAATGCTAATCGAAGTCGATGAGGTTTACTGTATCTTCCGAAACGAATCCTGTGTAGGTTTCTAAACCTTAGGGAGCGCCACCCGAGAAGGCTCGAACTTCAGAGGCACCAGTAACTAACCGCCGCTAGTCAACTAGCTCCAAGGTCGACCGCCCACGAGTACCTGAGTTTTTTGTCTCGATTGGAAAACAGATATCCTGAGCAGAGCTCTGACCAGCACTTCGGGGTGTATAGCGGGTCTGCCGTTGTCCCGACAGTAGTAGTCTTCCAGGGGTTCAACAAGCTTCCGGAAGTCAAAGCGCTCGTCTATTTGTATAAGCAGATGCTTGGGATCAATGAAGTCTCTCAGGCGCTTCGAGGTGAACTGGAATAGCGTGGAATCTCTGCTGTAGCGGTCCAACGGCTCAAGCATCTCATCTTCTCCCTACTGCCCATTCTTCTTGCTATTCTAGGCATCTTCCACCACATCGACAACGGGACTTTTTCAACAGTCCGATCCCTCCGCCGTTCACATCCTTGTATGCTGCCAGAATCCGCCAGGCATGGCGTATGCTCACCCCCATCAGTGTCGCTGCCTGCTCTATCGTCATGTGCTTCGCCAGCAAGCTGTTGAGTACCTGTAGTCTCCCTTGTTCCTTTTGGTTCAACGTCACATTCTCCATAATGTGACATTCTTGCTGAACAGCTAACTACTGACAATTATCCTGAGCAACAACAACTGCGGCGGAGCAAAAACATACCAGCGGGGTGTCGACGTTCAGGGAAAATGTCCGGTTACTGTTCAGGGAAAATGTCGCCCAGATTTCTGGATTGCCGGCTTGTAGGTGAGGATATCTGCACCTGCGCAACGCCGCTCACTAACTCCTGCAACACCAACTCAAACCCAAGGTCTCTCCAATACGTAGATAGACCCTCCTGAACCGGTACAGACGCTCCTTCATTACCCTGTCCAGCCGTCCCGAGTCCTCAGAAGGCTTCATCATCCCGTCTCCCTGGGTCCGCTCTCATCCCAGCGTCCTTGTACATGCCGGGGAAGATCTGCGATGAAGAAACAGCCGACCTAGCGCCCAAAATACCAATATCACGCTACACTCCCAGAAAGTCATGGAAAACTCGCCTGAAACTCGTATATTCCTAACTTACAATCTGTTAAATTATGCGCTGCATCGCTGTCAATGTCACAGGAGGATTGCCTTTTTGGATGTTTTCAAGGGCCTCGTTAGGTCTGTCAACGTAGGAACCAGCGTCAGGGTGGGCCTGCTGTTGCTGGTGGGATTGCTTGTGAGTTTTCAGTTGAGTGTGGTGGCAGCCCAGGAGACACCCGAGGCGGAACCCACCGGCAAGCTTGTTCTGGTCCCCGACGATCTGTACGTGGGCGAGACCACCGATGTCCTCGGCTTTCATCTGGAGTATCCCGACAAGGCTATCACCATCGGATACAGCAATCACTTCGTCCCCGCTGGTGAGTCGTGCGACTCAGCCGAGGCCGGGACCTCAGCCTTCACCGCCCCGCCCGCCCGCATATCCCTCACCGCCTGCACCGCCGGCGAAGGGCGCGTTCAACTGAAGGAGACGGACACGGGGACCGTCATCGCGGAAGCGACGGCAACCATCACAGTGCCACAGGTCACTGAAAGAAGGGCACCACGAAGTTGCCACGAACTCACTGGCGTTATCTGTTCACCGAATGCGCCCACCGGCCTAAAAGCCACCGCCCATGGACAGAGGGACATTTCCGTGACCTGGAAGAGGCTGATCGGGGCTACGAAGTACGAGGTGGAAAGGGAAGAGGTGGGGGCCAGCGACGACCCTGAAACATTTGAAGTTACGAGCACGGGCAAAACCTTCATAGTCGATCCCGGCACCGAGCACAGCTTCAGGGTGCGAGCCTTTGGGAACGGGACAACATGGACAGAGGAATGGGGTCTCTGGTCCGCAAAGGTTAGAGTGACGACGGAAACCCCACCAACCATGTCCATCAGAGTAGAGTCCGGCTCTCCCTCCTCCATAACGGAAGGGAGGAGTGCCCAATTCACATTGAGGTCTAGCCCCGCCCCTTCCTTCTCCGCAATTCTTATCAAGATAGACATAACCCAGGAAGGTGACTTCCTCGCCCCCTCCCAATCAACTATTGTAAGGCTGAGTAAGAATTCGACCACCGTTGACCGAAGCATTTCCACGACGAACGACTCCACCTGCGAGGATGATGGCAGTGTGACAGTCACCATAGGGGAACATGATGAAGAGAAGCACCAGACCTACAACATAGGCAGCCCTTCTTCGGCTTCAGTGGCTGTAGAGGATAATGACAATTGCCCGCCGGAACTCACCAACCCGACGAGGCGGGTGGCCTATCCCGAAAATGGGACCAGTGTAGTAGCCACCTACACTGCCACGGATCCTGAAAATGACGACTTGACCTTCAGTATTTCAGGCTTAGACGCGGGCGATTTTGACATTGACCCGGACAGTGGAGAGTTGGATTTTGAGGAACCCCCAGACTATGAGAATCCAGAAGACAGAGGAAGAATCAACGTCTATAACGTGACGGTGAGAGTCAGAGACAATGGGTCGCCCAGATTGTCGGACAGCGTGGATGTGGAGGTCACCGTGACCAATCGCAGTCCAACGATCACCTCGGGGCCATCTTCGAGGACCTACTCCGAGGGAGGAACGGACCCTGTAGGTGGCTATGTCGCTTCAGACCCTGGGGGTGGAACCATTGTCTGGGATCTCCTAGGGGCAGACCTGAACCAATTCAGCATCTCTCCCAGAGGTGTGTTGAGCTTCAGGAATACACCGGACTATGAGATTCCGGTCGACTCCAACCACGACAACGTGTACAAAGTCACAGTCAGGGCCAGCGATAGAAGGCTCAGTGACATCAGGAACGTCACTATCACAGTTGAAAACCGGAGGCCGACCATTACCTCGGGCCCGTTCTCGGTGAATTATGCGGAGGGAGGAACGGACTCTGTGGGGAACTATGTCGCTCGAGATCCTGGAGGCGGCGCTATAGCCTGGTCGCTCAGTGGGACTGACCAGCTTGACTTCAGTATCACCGGCGGCGAGCTAAAGTTCGCGGAAACGCCGGACTTCGAAAACCCCGTCGACTCAGGCACGGACAACGAATATCATGTCACTGTGAGCGCCAGCGACAGCAGGCTCATTGCCAGTAGAAACGTCACCGTCACCGTCACAGACGTGGAGGAGGGGCCGGACAAAGTGACGGGCCTTACCGGCACGTCTGGCTCCATTGGCGGGACAATAGACCTTGACTGGGATCCTGCCGATAGAGCGGACGACTACGAAGTTGCAGAATGGAGACGGCGAGTCCTACTTCCTTTCACATATCATTGGGTCATCTTGGACGATTCCGAGGTCACCATCGATGCGAGCGATACCACCGCCGTCGTCACAGGGCTGGAGGGTGGCGAGACCTACCGCCACCGGGTCCGGGGCGTCCGGGGTGTGGGAACGGACAGGGTAGAAGGCCCTTGGTCCGACCACATGGACACTATTCTCACCCTTCCCGACAAGGTAACGGGTGTAACAGGAACGCCGGGATCAGATCATATGGAGATATCCCTCAGTTGGACTGCCGACCCAGAGGCGACAGGGTACCAGGTGCGGCAGAAGAAGCCTCGCACCTTCCCTCTCCCAGACACCTGGATCGTGCTGCCGGATGAGGGATTCGGCCTGATGGTCACGGGCAACACTGCCGTGGTCAGCAATCTGGACCCCGACAAGACCTATGTGTACCAGGTTCGGGGCACGAACGTGCACGGGGAAGGCGATTGGTCCGAGGAGTCCGCAGCGATCGCCGTTCACGACGAGAGACCCGATATACCGCAAGGTCTTATGGCCAAGGACATAAAAGGGGGAAGGGGCATCATCGTAGAATGGAAAAATGTTACGGGAGCAGACGAATATGAGGTAGAGAGATCCTACAGCGTTGAGAGACCAACAAAAAACAAAACGTCCGAACTGTATATCGGCTTCATCGAATTGATGCCTGGCATAGAGTACACCTTCAGAGTCCGCGCCTGCAAGAAACAAGGCGCATCCTGTTTGTACTCCCCCTGGTCGCGTACTGTGGATAGGGAGGCGCCTACGCCCACGCACTACTGGGGCCATCAGCACGATCACACTGCCGCTTACTCCATTGCCAAGAACAGTAGGGGGGATCCAGACATCGGGGTTCCAGCCATTGATGCGGTAATCCTGACCGCAATCTCTGACTGGAATGCCAGGATGAACTATGGTCTAAGGATATGCGACATCTCGGCAAGTAACTGCTCCGATATGCATGTTGCCTCAATCAAGACAGTGGCCCCTGCAGGTGCGAGCGATAACGTTACTGGGTGTGGCCCCAGCTACGCTTGCGTAATCAGAACCGGGCCGGAGGAAAATGCTCCCAATGGCGTCGGCCTTCACATGACAGCCATGGACGTGATTTTTGAAGACATAGCCAATACTTGTGCCAAAAATGATGCGATTTGCCCATCCAATGAAGAAACTACCTTCGAGTGGACCAACAACGATGCGCTAGATGACATGCCAGTAGATCCGCTCATTCCAAATCATAGATACATCTATGCGAAGTGGGTGGTGCTCCACGAGCTGGGGCATACCCTTGGACTGCCCGACTTCTATGGGAAAGCCGCTAACACCAACTACGATGCAAGGCTTGCCAATGAGAAAGCCATAATGAACCAACATTGGGAAGCCAAGACTATTCAAGACGCTGATATTGAACAGTTGGACGCAATCTACAGGATTCATTCTAATTAATAGCGAATAATTGTCCGAAGTAAGAGAACTGCGATGAGAATGCTAACAATCTTCCTTCTAATTTTGGCCTGCTTGCAATTGGCTTGCTCTTCCTCCGGAGAGGAAGGCGGACAGGCCGAAGACGCTCTTTCGCCCTCATCTACGTCCACAGGCAACCCTCAACCCGTCAGTCGTGCGGCTGTGCAGTACCATGGGGAAGAGTCCTTTGAAGAAAGAATCATTCGGTCCGATGCCATCGTCATAGCACGACTGGATCGCACGACGAACGAGGTAGTGACAGGTTCAGGCGGTACATATGACGGCAAGAACTTTCCAGCCCTGAAGTTCCACCTTACGGTGAGCGCATATCTGAAGGGTTCCGGAGCCAATAACATCACTGCACTATGGATCCGTCGTGATCCGTACGACACTCGACAAGAGGCAGAGGACGTAGTTCCTGACTTCGCAGCCAGCAGGGATACCAGTTGGGACGGTAGAGCAGCTATTCTCTTCTTGACGAAAGAAGCTGACTTGGCAACAAATGGAGATGGCTTCTTCAGCGCAGAGGTGCGGGCTCTCAACGACTACATAACAATGGGCTTCAGCCTCTCCGACAGACACAGCAAGCTTTGGCTGCCGGCTGCGGGCACCGAGGGTACGGGAGACAGCCAGGAGTTTCTCCTCGCCGTACCTGAAGTTGGCATCACCACTCCCACCATCACCGTTGGAGAGCTAAAGAGCCGCGTTGCGGCAATCAACACTGAGTTGGCCGCGGGGGACGGTTCCGATAGCTACAGGCAGTGTCTTACTACAAGATACAGGCATTTACGCATTGAGGAATTTCGCGTGACCCAGCCAAGCTATACGGGCCCGCCCTTCCAACCAGATTGGGATGGTTCCTTTGCCTCCGGCCAGCCCGCTGGGTCTGAAGTGTACAAATATGCCTATGGCTCCGTTATAACGGAAAACGGGACCGAAACGAAAACGACTCTGCGGATAGACGGCGAGGATGCGGTCCTGTTCTCCATCAGGGAGGGCGCACGTCAGCCAGGATCTAGGGAGAACCACAGGCAGTTCAGCTACTTCGTCGAGTCGGCCCGCCCTATCCCGGCGGGAACCTACCAGTTCAACCACCATCTCATCGCGGGTCTTGCATGCGACATTACTTATACCTTTGAGATGACGGCAAATGTAGTCGCGCCCAAAGAGGTGCTGCACGAGGCCTTCTTCGACCCGGTGACCGACGGCACGGCTGTGGCGGCGGACAGCACCAATGGCGTCCTCAAACCCGCGACCTTCACCGACGTCAACGGCGCGGCGGCAACCCTGGGGCGCATCGCGTGGGAGCCCGGAGGCGGAGAGTCAGGAACGGTGAAGCTGAGACTCATACCCCACGACGGCATAGCGGACCACGAGGTGAACTTCATCGCCCTGGACGGCTCGGTGCCCCTGTCCCTGAGGATTGCCGACGCCACGGTGGATGCGGCCATCAGCACCCTGAGCTGGACGGTGGCTTCCCAGCCATGGCAGAGCGGCGACATGTTGATGTTGCGCATCCGGAAGGGATGCTCGGGTGGTACGGCAGTGACGAATCCCGGCGCCAATTCTGGCCTGGTCTCCGACTGCGAGGCGGTGCTCTCCTCTAAGGATACGCTCCGGGGCACGGCCACCCTCAACTGGAGCCTGGACACGGCCATCACAAGCTGGGACGGTGTGACGCTGGGCGGGACGCCGAATCGGGTAGCAGAGTTGGACCTGAGCAGCCGCAGCCTAACGGGAAGCATTCCATCGTCCTTGGGTTCGTTGTCCCGCCTCACCCACCTGAATCTGAGCAGCAACTCGTTGACGGGGGAAATACCGGAAGAAATTGGCCAACTTTCCGACCTAGTGGAGTTGCGGCTATCCGGGAACTCCCTCACGGGCTGCATACCCTTACCCCTGAAGGACGTGGCCACCAACGACCTGAGCTCGCTGAACCTACTCTACTGCCAGCCTCCTGCACCTGAGAACCTGACGGCCGGTACGGTCGGGGAGACAAGCATTCCCCTGAGCTGGGATGCGGTGACCAACGCCAGCAAGTACCGGGTGGAGTACCGGCTGGGAGGCGATCTGGAATGGACGGTACACAGCGACACTATTACGTCCACAACACACACGGTGGATGAGCTGGTCTGTGACAGCGAGTACCAGTTCCGGGTGAGCGCCTACGGGGACGGTGTGGTCTACGCCGAGATGTGGGGCGCGGAGTTTGGCGAGACTTCTGTGGAGACGGCGGCCTGCAATGTGGCGCCCGTATTTGACCCCACCTCCTACACCTTCACGGTAGCTGAGGACGCGGAGATGGACGACGAAGTGGGAACGGTGACGGCCACGGACGAAGACGAGGACGACGATTTGACCTACAGCATCACGGCGGGGAACGAAGATGGGAAGTTTGACATTGATGGAAGCAGCGGAGCCATCACGGTGGCGGGTGGCCTCGACCACGAAACGACGCCCAGCTACACCCTGACGGTAGTGGTCGACGACGGCAACGGAGGGACTGCCACTGCCTCAGTGATCGTCACCGTCACCGACGTGGCGGAGGACCCGCCGCCTGCGCCCACGGGAGTGACTGCGACCCTCACCAATGGAACCTTCACCATCTCCTGGACGGCCCTGGACGGAGCGGCCAAGTACGAGGCGCAGCACAAGACCGACGCTACTGACTCTGAGTGGACGACCCTGCCTGAGACCACCGGTGTAAGCACCACCTACACCCCCACAGGCGGCCCGGCCTGCGGCACCACCTACCAGTTCCGGGTGAGGGCCTACGGGGACGGGGAGACCTACACGGAGATGTGGGGCGCTGAGTCAGAGGTTGCAACGGTGGAGACGGCAGCGTGCAACGTGGCACCGGAATTCGACCAGGCCTCCTACCTGTTCTTGGTCCTAGACACGGCAAATACCGGCAGCGCAGTGGGGACCGTATCCGCCACGGATTCCGACACCGACGACACGGTGAGGCACGCCATCACCGGAGGCAACGAGGACGGGAAGTTCTCCATCAACAACACAACGGGACAGCTGACCGTAGCCGGAACTCTGGACATCGCGACCACTCCCTCCTACGCGTTGACAGTGGAGGCCTCTGACGGAAGGGGAGGCAAGGGTGCCGCCACTGTGTCGGTGGCGCTGACCATTGCGGCCTGCTCCAACGGCACCGTGATACCCAGGCCGGAGGATTATCCGCTCTTGGTACGAGACTGCTCAATACTCCTCACTGCCAAGGATACCCTCAGGGGCACGGCGAACCTGAACTGGAGTGCCGACATCCACTGGAGACAGTGGCAGGGCATCTTCACGGGCTACCTGAATAGCCGGGTTTCCTACGATTCTGACACTGTGCACGTAACAGCCGTAGTAGTGGCTCGCAGTGGCATGAACGGGATCATTCCACCCATACTGGGCAGTATGACTGATCTGCACAGACTGGACTTGGACGACAACGCGCTCACAGGAGAGATTCCTGCTGTGCTGGGGAACATAGAATCCCTGCAGATGCTGCACCTGTTGGGCAACCGTCTCACGGGGAGCATCCCTGCAGAGCTTGGGAATCTGAGGGAGTTGCGGATCCTCTCGTTGTACGCCAATGATCTTACGGGCAACATGCCGCCCGAGTTGGGCAATCTCACGAAGCTTGAACAACTCCTGCTGGATGACAACGACTTCACCGGTCAGCTGCCGGACGAGTTTGCGAACATGGCGTCGCTTGAGCGCCTCTTCGTGCGGGAGAGCCGGTTGACGGGCCAAATACCCGAGTGGCTGACCACGCTGGAGAACCTGGAACACCTGTACCTGGAGGGGAACGACTTCACCGGCTGCATACCGGATGGGCTAAGAGACGTGGAGAACCACGACCTAGACCGCCCCGGCCTAGGTGAGCTGCCGGATTGTTCCTCCATGGCGGCAAGGCCGAATACTCCCGCCACTGGTGCGCCGACCATCAGCGGCACTGCCCAGGTGGGCGAGACACTGACGGTGGACACTACCGGCATCTCCGACGTCGACGGACTGACCAACGTCTCCTACAGCTACCAGTGGGTAAGGAATGACGGTACCGACGACACGGACATAACGGATGCGACAAGCAGTACCTACACCCTGGTGTCGGCGGACGAGGGCCAGACAATCAAGGTGCGCGTGAGCTTCACCGACGACGCAGGCAATGAGGAGTCCCTCAGTAGTGCCGCTACGGCGGCGGTGGGGGCAAGGGCAAATACTCCCGCCACGGGGGTTCCGACCATCAGCGGCAGGGCCCAGGTGGGTGAGACCCTGACAGCGGACACTACCGGCATCTCCGACGCTGACGGTCTTGTGAACGTGTCCTACAGCTACCAGTGGGTGAGGAATGACGGTACCGACGACTCGGACATCTCGGGAGCCACGGGCAGCAGCTACACGCTGGTGTCGGCGGACCAGGGCGATACTATCAAGGTGGATGTGAGCTTCACTGATGACGCAGGCAACGCCGAGACTCTTACCAGTGCGGCCACGACAGCGGTGGCGGCAAGGCCGAACTCGGCGGCTACGGGGATACCCACCATCAGCGGAACGGTACAGGTGGGCGAGACGCTGACGGTGTCCACCACAGGCATCTCCGACGCCGATGGCCTCGTGAACGTCACCTACAGCTACCAGTGGGTGAGGAATGACGGTACCGACGACACAGACATAACGGATGCGACAAGCAGCACCTATACGCTGGTGTCGGCTGACGAGGGCCAGACAATCAAGGTGAGGGTCACCTTCACCGACGACGCAGGCAACGCCGAGACTCTGAACAGCTCTGCGACCCAGGCGGTGGTCAATCCGATATGGTCAGTTCAGATGACGGTGAGGGACTTCGGAGGCGGCGACGTCGGCGCTAACAGCCCTGAAATGTTTTCAAACGAAACGGGCAGCATGCGTATTAAGTGGCTTTGGTATTCCGGGTCGGCACGAAGGCTTCATCTGGCATTCGGGGATGTTGTTACCGAGAGAGAGCACTTGACATTGTACGTCGGCAATATCGCTCTTACCTTCCCCTCCGGAGATTCGGGCTTTACCTTTACGAACATCGACATATCCTGGACTGCCGGGCAGGTGGTTGAAGTGAGCATCGTTCGGCAGGCTCCTCCAGCAGATACATCATGACCGACGTGGAGATCCCTATAGCCTTCTAAATCGATGTGGGCGGGACTCGGTTGAATTCAAGAGATGCATCGTCCACGGCCTATGACTATGTACATACCTACGAGCGGCAGAATACAGGGATCAGCTGGTCAGGCGGAGACGCGATAGAGCTTCGGCTGTATGAATCGAACTGAGGCTCCCAATGACCATGATAGGCTCGAGCTACGCAATATCCGCGCCACGGCCGGCAATGTGCAGGTTTATCAGACGCTCACGGCCTACATATCGGGTATTTCCGGTGCCGACGGTTTTGTCAACGTGGTCTGCTCCCCGAAAACTGGTCCAACCGGGATGTTGGTTTTGTGGGATGATGACACAATGAAAGAAGGAGGATCATTCCATGAAAAGGAACCGATATACACCGGAGCAGATTGCCTTTGCCCTGCGGCAGGCGGAGAGAGGCGTCCCGGTGGTGGAGGTGAAGTGGCTGAATGTCCTATAAGATAAGGACCAAAAGCTGAAGCAGCTGGTCGCGGATATTGGTCTGGATAAGCAGATGTAGCAGGACGTGCTGAGTACCTCTGGGAATCCAGTTTGCAGCTAGGTGGATGTGAATTCACAGGAACTGTTCGGCTGGTGCTCCAATTATTTTCATCTTGTCCAGCGTTTTTGCGGGATTCTTTGGATACAGGGTTTTCGAATTTAAGAGATTTTGTAATACATTATATAATATTCGCTTTATGTTCTCATTCAATCGAGCGGAAAATAAATGAATTATAGTGCCACTTCCAAATTGAAAGTTCGCAATACAGCACACGACGGCCCACCACTTTACGCCTGAGTCCATCGAAGACTCGAACTCGCTATTTCGTACAAATATGGAGATAGCGCGCTCTTTTCTTACGATTCCTACATCTGACTATCGGGAATTAGTTGCACTCTGCTTCTGTGCTATCCTTTATCACTAAATTTCTATTTTGTGGGGAAAATCCTGGTCAGTTGTTTGTACCCACCTCATACTTCCGCTGCTCCAACAACCAGAGGCCTCATAAGTCTCTAGCATGCCCGACCCCGGCGGAAGTGTTTCACACGGACCGGATGCCACGGGAGAAGAAGTGAAACGATAGGAAGTGCTTAGAAGGACCGCTGTTGGTATCATGTGCAGGAGCGATGGAACCCTCACTTAACTCTGCCCTTGTTCTGTCTGAATAGTGGGGTCTACCTCAACAAGTTCAAGAAAATGCGAATCAAGGCCGTGATCACATCACTGGCGCTTAACCCTAGTAGGAGACCTTTCAAGTCTTGTGGCACAAGGCTGCTAAGATGATCCATATCAACCTTGTTGAAGAGGAATCACACCTCGCCGCAGTTATAGATGACTTGTCGCAGGCGCACCGAATCGCAGTTGACATTGAGTCCAATGGGTTCTTCAGATATCACGATCGAATCTGTCTCATCCAGATGACGGCAGGTGAAACCATTTTCATCGTCGATCCGCTGGCGATTGACAACGTTAGACCACTTGGTGACTTGTTAGCTAACAGCTCAATAGAGATGGTCTTCCATGCAAGCGGTTACGACCTTCGCAGCTTCGACAGAGACTGGGGTTTTAAGGTAGGTAATCTTTTCGACACAAGTATTGCCGCCGCCTTTGTAGGCTCGGAGCGACTGGGACTGCAGTTTATTGTGAAAGAGTACACTGGGGTAATTTTGCCCAAGAACCGGAAACTACAGCGATCAGACTGGACGATGCGGCCTTAAAGCTTGGAGGCGCTGACGTACGCAGCGAACGACGTTATTCACCTCCTGCAAGTTCGTGATGCCATATTGGAGCGGCTAACGAAGCTATCAAGACTGGCATGGGCACAAGAAGAGTTCAAAATAATGCGGAATGTGCGACATATTCATCCCGACCGAGAGTTGGCCTTCCTTTCGGTCAAGGGTAGTCGCGATTTGAATAGTAGGAGCTTGGCTATCCTGCGCACGCTCTTTGAATTTCGTGAACGAGAGGCCAAACGCCTTGACCGCCCCACCTTCAAAGTAATCCCAGATTTCGCACTAATCAAGCTGTCTTCCGAACCGAGGGTGAACCTCTCTACAACTAAAGGACTTGGTCGGTATGGTCGCCCACCCGCCTGTAGACGTCTGGAGAATGCAATTATCCAAGGAATCAGGGCCAGCCCAGCGATTAGACAAAAGCAAACACCGGTAAAAGAAAAATTGACTCCAGAAGAGCGAATGACGGTTAGGACTCGCCTTCGGAATCTAAAGGGGTGGCGTAGGGAGTTAGGTCTACAGCTAGGACTGGACCCTGGACTCCTATGGCCGGCTGCGAGCTTGGAACGTCTGGCTCGACATCCTTGGTCCCTAAGGTCCGAACTCTCTAGTCCCGAAATCCGGAATTGGCAGAAGCATGAATTCGGACAGGCACTACGGACGACTCTATCAACTCTAGGGAAATAGATGTGTGCGTTGTCATTTGGAGAACTTCAGCTAGAATGGGACAGTGCCTTGGCCGACTGTTAGAGAGCAATGGTTCCCGTAGTTGGAAGCGAGAGATTGATTGAACAGCTGGGACTCAACCAAGGGATCCAAACACAACGAACCTAAGAACATAATTAGGGTAATTCATTGCTGTGTGTGTTCCTGCCGAAGATCGATAATCCGGCGGGCGCGAGTTGGATCTGTTACTCGGAAGCCAACACGAGAGCCAACGACTATCTACACGTAAGTTTGTAGTTTGCGGTGTCAAGGGCGGGGCAAAGCTGGACCACTGTGGCGGAGCAATGGCGTTTCTGTCTCACAAGTACGCTACAGACCGGGGCGGGAACTGATCTACGAAGTAATGAGTTGGCGATTGTTGCCAGAAGTATAGCGCCATCGGTATTTGACGAGTGGGGGCATCATGATAGGCGTGATGACGTTCCGAATTGTGAAATGGGATTCTTCGCCTCTCGTTCGCTTTCAGATGAAGGCCGAGTAGGCCGCTGTCCTGATGCGCCACATCCGCCAGAGAGTCTGTAGATTGAAGGCCGTGACAAGCAGGCTCCATTCGGCCCTGACGTTGGCAATGCCCCGCAATCTGAATTGCCGCACACCGAGTTGGTTCTTGATGATGGCAAAGAGCGGCTCCACTAGCGGCAGACGACGTAGTGTTGGTAGCCAGCAAAAGTGGGACAGTGTGGAAGCCGAGAGATCAGATATGATTTTAAGGCTTGGTCAGCTCCCTCAGAGCCTGGTTGTACCGTCTCCTCCGTTGTATAGTTTCCGCCTTAATCTCCTTTCGTCGTCGTAGGATTAGATCCCGCCGGCCTCTGAGGACGTCCGACGGGGTGACATTCCCCAGGGCCTTGTGATAGCGTCGATAGTTGTAGTAGCCGACGAATGCGACAATGGCCGCCTCCAACTCAGAAGGCATCTCGTAGGGCAGCTGGTTCACGTCTTTCTTCAGAGTCTGGTGGTAGCGCTCCAGCTTGCCGTTGGTCTGAGGGTGGAAGGGGCTAGCGAAGATGTGCCTGATGCCCACTACATGTAGGTAGTCCCTGAAGGCGCTGGACACGTAGCCTGGACCGTTGTCGCTGAGCAGGCGAGTACGGTCCGTGACGGGAACCTGGTCCATGCCCGTCCTGTCCACGGAGTCCTGTACCACCTCTATTAGGGAGTCGGACGTCATGTCCCTCTGAAGCCAGTGGGCCAGTATAGAGCGGGAGTAGTCGTCCATGACGGTGACCAGGTAGTAGTAGCCCCAACCCGACACCCTGAAGTATGAGGCTTCGGTGGCCCACATCTGGTGGGGACCCGTGGTCTTGCGGTGATACTCCTTACCCGCCACCAGCTTCACCTCGGCCCTCTTCACCAATCCCTCCTTGCGAAGGACGCGGTACACCGTGGACTCCGATACGGAGAAGCCATCGGAGTCGGTGAGCCACGCCGCCAACTGACGGCATCTCCCGGGCTGCGGCAAGGACGCTTTCCACTTCCTCCGGCGTTAGTCGATTCCAGGGAGGTCTCCCACCTCCTATCTGTTCCTCCAGTCCCTGCTCATCCCTCCGCTTAAGCCACCGGCAGTAGGTGCTCTTGGGCACCCCCAGCAGACTCAACACCTGGCGCTTCGGTAGAGGGGACGTGGACACTTTGTTGATCATCTCCATCTTCTCCCCAACGCTCATCCTCTGATACCGCCGGCGTTCAGGCTGGGAATCGCCGTTTTTTCAGCCGCTGAGCTTCAAGACACAGCTCTCCCACCAACTGCTTCAACTCCCCGTTCTCCCGCCTCAACACCTCCACCTCTCGCCGTGTCGCATCCCTCACACTGTCCCGGGACAGCCTCTCCTACACAGCTCATTCACCGTCACCTCACGCCTGAACCCCTCCAACACGATCCGGATCTTCTCCTCTGCCGTGTACTTCCGCCGGGTGATTGTCTTTACCCGCCTGACAAAGGACCTGGTCTCCCTCGTGCGATCCTCCGACAACTGTGTTTTCTCTGTTCCTCTTTGGGACATGTCCGCTCCTCCTCATGAGTAATCTAACTCATCCAAGGGAGCTTTCCCAAACCTCATTCTATTGGCTTTTCCCCCTCCCTTGCGTGTCCCATTTTCGCTGAAGTTCTACAGAGTATGGTGCGAGATACTGCATTAGCTTCAGCAACATCCCGATATCACGGGTACCGGGTTGTTGAAGAGATTGATGGACCACTACCCAGGTCGTTACAGCAGGAGTCAGTTGCGCACGCTCCAACGGAGAGTTCGAGAGTGGCGCGGTGTAATCGCCAAGAAACTGGTGTATGCTTCAGCCGAGTACAGTGAGTTTGATGAGGTGCGGTCTGGGGACATTGGACCCGTGGGCGTCAATTAGAAGTCGCCATCCTTCGGTAACATTCTCCAATGAGGCTACAGGCGGCAGAAATAGTTGACGCCAATCACCTGGGGCGAGAATGAACATCCTAGACCTGACAGCTGCTTGCTAGATGACGGAGTTCAGGCTGTATCATGGAAGGTGAAGTCGCGCCTCACTTCTCCCACCAGCCAATAGGGCAAAGACTCGCTAAGCCATCCTGCAAGGGACGAGTTGCCTTCTTGTTTTCGCCGCCCAATGGGCAATTCGGCACGAGGGCTAGGATAAAGTTGCAACCGAACCATTCCGTTGCCCTATATCAAGGACAGATTCTGACGGAGATTATCACCACTACATTTGTGGGATTCCTATCCGAAGAGTTTGACTCGAACGTTGCTCGAATGCGGGTCATTCATTGTTGCCAACTGACCAAGGTTGGGTTGATAAGACGCACAATAAGAGGCTGACTTTATCCGATGAACGGAATCGAGGTGGACATTCGTCACGGTAGATAAATGCAAGTAGGAGATTTCCTACTGCTGTATATTATTTGGCATATTGCGATTCAAAGAGAAACTACCCAGGGAATGTCTGGTAATTCAGGATAAAATAGCTGGCCCTCTTGACTATGATTTGCTGTGTCTTGGGGCTGTACTGCCCTCGTACTCGGTGCTAATATGACTTAAATTAATATTCCAATAGACTTCGGTATTCTTTTTGCCTACGGAAGAGTAATTATGGGTAACCCTCCCTCAAAACACCGATATTTGTATCAATACAGAGATTCCCAAAGGGTCCATCCTTGTCAACGCAGTTGAAGACCTCACCTGGTTTGAATGCAGCACTGCTTGAGGCTGTAGATACGCCCGTCCTAATCTACGACCACTCCAAACTTGAGGCTCTTTTGGAACAGGCTGTGGCCACATGCGAGGATGCTGGGTGCAAACTTCTTTACGCCGTAAAGGCTATGCCTTTTCTATATCTTCTGCGTCAATTGTCCTCACGTATAAATGGGTTTGCGATAAGTTCGCCATTTGAGGCCCGTTTTGTCACAGACCACTTTCCGGAAAGTCAGTTGCACTTTACTTCGCCGGGAGTTCGCCTAGACGAAGTTCCCGCGATACGTTCCCTGTGTGGGTTCGTCTCAGCCAACTCCCGATCTCAAGTTGAGCTATTTGGCACTAGGTCCAATTGGAACGGGAGCCTAGGAATACGTGTCAACACTCGTGTTTCAAGCGTTCTTGATTCTCGGTACGACCCTTGCAGACCCAGTTCAAAACTAGGCATCCCGGTTGAAGAAGTGGAGGAAGTGTATCGTTCCAATAGATATGCAATTGAAGGTCTTCACATTCACACCAATGCCGATTCGACGGATTTTGGCCAATTGTTGACCAATGTTGAGGTGTTAATTGATGCTTTATCTGGCAAAATTCCTGTAAGGTGGGTCAACCTCGGAGGAGGCTATTTGTTTGAGGATGCGTTAGTGGCACCTTTGTTGCAGGCTGCAAACCTTGTAAGGAGGACCTTCGGCGCGGAGATCTTTGTTGAACCAGGCGCCGGACTTGTTCGATCTGCGGGATTTTTGGTTGCCAGCGTTTTGGATATCTTGTGTGTTGACGGCAGTCGGATTGCAATCCTGGATACTACAGTGAATCACATGCCAGAGGTCCTAGAATTCAATTATCAGCCGGACGTTGTCAGTCAAGACGATGAAGGTGAATTCAGTTACATTCTGGCAGGCCGGACTTGCCTAGCTGGCGATATTTTTGGCAGCTATCAGTTTGCCGATCCGTTGGACGTTGGAGACAAAGTGGTATTTGAGGACGCTGGCGCATATTCACTAGTAAAGGCCCATCGATTCAACGGGGTAAACTTACCGCAAGTGGGTGTTCTCAGTAACGATGGAAGTTATCGCGTAACCAAGACCTTTACGTATTCAGATTTCGAGTCCTGTTGGAAAACAAATGCATGAATATTTGACAGAACGAACAATAGCACTCTCCCCTCAATCAGATTTCCGGAGCTTTTTTACGAATCTGGAAAGTAACGTCTGTAAGCGACTGGCAAAGGATGAATCGGCAATAAGGTTCGCTGTTACCAAGTCCGGTGCTGGTCAGTGGCATTGTGACGTGGGTATCCATGGGGGAAAAGTCGGCGTCGATTCTATTTTTCGGTTTGTTGGGCGCGCATATGAGGACTTTAGCTCCTTCAATGTTGTTATGCTGGTACCCACAGGAATCGGGGCCGAAATCGGAGGGCACGCGGGTGACGCAGCACCAGCGGCCACACTCTTGTCGAGTGTGAGTGATTGCCTGATTACTCATCCAAACGTTTTGAATGCGTCGGATCTGATCCAGATTCCTGAGAACACTCTTTACGTAGAGGGCAGTGTCATAGCCTCCATGATGATGGGAACCTCACGTCTTATACCCGTTAGGTCAAATCGTGTAATTGTTTTGATACAAAACCACGAAGACGGCATGTTTACCGATGCAGCTATCAATGCCGTAAACGCGGCTCGGGCATATTATGGCTTGAGTGTGAGTGAGATTGTGACAGTAGACCCTGGCTTTAGAATGGTTTCTGAATATAGTCCCTCAGGGGTAGCTGCTGGAAGAATCGACGGGCTGAGCCATATCTGGAATGCACTCGATCGTCGTCTAGGCGAATTTGACAGCGTGGCAATATCATCTGTCATTGATGTCCCATTTGAGTATCATGAAGACTATTATCGGCGAAAAGGGGAAATGATTAATCCATGGGGCGGAGTTGAGGCCCTGTTGACTCACGCAATATCATCGAAGTATAGACTTCCTGCTGCTCACTCACCGATGTTCGAATCAAGGGCGATTTCAGAACTAGACGTGGGTGTAGTGGACTCTAGAATGGCCGCTGAAGTAGTGTCCGTTACATTTCTTCAAAGCATCCTTAGAGGACTACAGCGGAGCCCTCGAATAGTTTCGCAGAATACGGAGGCCAGTCATAGTCTGGGTGCAGAAAATATTTCGTGCTTGGTCATCCCCGATGGATGTTTAGGATTGCCGGTGCTGGCAGCACTCCAACAAGGTATTCCTGTGATCGCAGTTCGCGAGAACGCTAATATCATGCATAACGAGCTTGCCAAATTGCCATGGAGAAGGGGGCAGCTCATAGTAGTCGAGAACTATTGGGAAGCCGTTGGGGCCTTGGCTTCCTTGAAATTGGGCATGGACCCGTATTCTGTCCGGAGGCCAATCGGCAACGTACGAGTCTCAAACGAGGCTCCTGGTCGAAAGTCAAATGGAATGGCATTGTTGAGGAGCCTGGGATTTAACGATGCACGTTAGCCGCCTTCATATCAAAAATATTCGAGGAATAGCAAACCTAGAACTAAATTTCACGCCCCTCGGAGAACCCCAAGCTTCAACCCTTTTGATTGGCAGAAATGGTACCGGAAAGTCGTCAATTCTACGTTCTATCGTTTTGGGATTAGCATCCGAGGCTGATGCCACGGCATTACTAGCCGAAAAATTTGGAAGTCCCTTCGTCAGTCAGACGCAAGAAAAGGGAACTATCGAGATTGACTACGTCGACAACCGAGGCGAGACGCATTCAAGGGTGAAGGATATAACTAGAGAGGGCCCAACCGCCGAAAAGGTAACAAGTCGCCATGACGATCGACAACGAGATCATCTCCCCCTTGTAGTTGCATTTGGCGCAGGCAGGTCTAATGAAGGAGCTTCCTCAATTGCCGTATATAGCATAGTTCATTCGACCTATATGCTGTTCGATTACGACGGTACTTTCTTTGAACCCGAACTTACTCTTCGCCGATTGAAGGACTACCTATATGATGCTCGATATGAGAGGATCTTGCGCCGCATTAGACAAGCACTAGGTCTCAGAAGAGGGGATACCTTAGATCTACCGCGAGGTGGAGGGGTAGTAGTTTCGGGACCATTTCGGGAAAATCCCATTCCGCTTCGATCGTGGGCTGACGGGTATCGAATTACGCTCAACTGGCTTCTAGATGTTTACGCATGGGCCATGATGTGCCCGGGTTCCATTGACAAATCCGGACACGTTCGTGGGATCCTGTTAGTGGATGAGATCGAGCAACATCTCCACCCACTAATGCAGAGAACAATCATCCAGTCCACCAAAAGGCTTTTTCCAAAAATGCAGATTTTGGCTTCCACCCACAGCCCACTCGTTGTTCAAGGGGCCAAGCTTCATGATGTTGTCGCCCTTTATA
Source organism: Dehalococcoidia bacterium (assembly GCA_965238215.1). Taxonomy (GTDB): domain Bacteria; phylum Chloroflexota; class Dehalococcoidia; order Lucifugimonadales; genus JAPULR01. Next base: position 538,675 of record OZ250180.1, read on the forward strand.
GAAGAGGGTCTAGAATAGGCGCGAGATTGTTGCGCAACCATTCGCGACTTTCTATAGAGGACTTATTCACTGCAGAGGAGCTATTCAATACACCTCCGTATTCCAACGAAATAGAGAAGATGAGGACCGATTACCGGCAACTTGTGAGGAAGGGAGATTTGTCAAGCACCGAAGAAGAGAAGTTGAGAAACCTTGGTCGGGAGTTGGCACAGCTAAGGCTACTTCCGCAGCAAGTTCAAGGGAGGAGTCTCGGTCCATTGTTGGATCTAATTTCGGAGTTGACCGATGATTCACATTAAGAGACAAAGACGTGATACCTCTGGTTTACCAATAGAACCTAATCGGGAATGGTTCGTTAAGGCTGCTGAAGAACAAGTTCGCGCTAATGCCGTTAAAGGAGGAAGCAAGTATATGTTTCTAGGGGAGGTGTATGGGGCTAATGTCGTTCGGACTGCACTTAGCGAACTATTTTTCGACAAGTGTGGCTATTGCGAGTACAGCTTGGCACGGACAGACATAAATGTCGACCATTACCGTCCGAAAGGGGCTGTAGCAGAGGCAAGAAATCATCCTGGTTACTACTGGCTTGCGTATGAATGGTCAAATCTCATTCCTGCCTGCACACCTTGCAATCAAAGGAGGAGGGAATTACCAAAGTGGCCCGCGACTTCAAGGGGCCGAACTGCGGGAAAGGGAGATTCATTTCCCCTGAAGGATGAGAATAAACGAGCTTGGTCGCCCAAAGCCAATATCTCGCTCGAAGAGCCACTTCTACTGGATCCCACCAGGCGAAATCCTTCGAAACACCTGAGTTTCCATCCTGACGGCACTGCCTTCCACCTAACGGCCGAAGGCAAAGCAAGTATAAAAATTCTGAATCTAAATGCTAGGCGATTGTATGAAATGAGGAGATATGTGATCGGGGAAGTCGTAACGCATTTGCAAATTAGGAGACTACTAGAATCATTTGAATCCGATTCGAAAGCGTTGGTCGCACTAAAGAAAATAGATGACTTAGTATTGAGGAAGACGGATGATTCGGCCCAGTACGCTGCCGCAGCTCGGGCCGTTGTGAATAACCCGACTGCTTTCGGACTTTGAACAGAGTGCAAGTCGTTAGTGAAATGCGGCGATTGGAGGGAGAGAAGGCGGATAGAATGAAGACGGAAAAGCTCCCAAGAGAGCTTGTCTCAGAAGCCCCCGCGCTCCTGTCTACGGCAAAATGGTGCGACGAGAGGCGTAACAACATCTGGAAGCAGTGCGACATATGACTATCAGAGACGCTGCTGACACCTTATGTCGTTTTGAACGAACGGGGTCAAAGCCTTTGGTACTACTTCTGAGACAAGCTCAAGATCGATCTAATTCTTCTGAGGAAGGAGTAAAGCTGACCTAGAGAGGACCAGACGAGGCCCGATGGCGGAGGATCATAGAGACTAGTTCCTTCGTCAGGCGAGTCAAGCCGGTCACCCGGCGGTAGTACGCGGCAGGGGTGAAGATCCAGACTCTGTTGGATGGGGTTCAAGAGGGGAGTGGCGATGAACGAGCTATGCAGGTGTCAAGGGCGGAGCGAAGTTGGGAGAGAGGGGATCAAGCCCTATTCCCACTACACATGGACGGGGAGGTTAATGGAAGCGGGAAGAGGGTGTCAAGGGCGGAGACAAGTTAGGACAGAGGGCGGCGGAATAGTGGACCACCCATGGTGTAAGTGTTCAGGGGGAATTTCAGCAGGTAAAGGGATAGGCAGGGAGCCGGTAGAGGGAGTGGTTGTGACGGGATCGGTGGGTGGGAAAGGCCGAAGAAGTACTGGGCTTTAGTCTGCCTGCTCTGTTTGAGCCTGTAGCTCTCGCCGTTCATCTGGAGGATGTGGACGTGGTGGGTGAGCCCGTCCAATAGAGCGCCTGTGAGTCTCTCTGAGCCGAAGACCTCCGTCCACTCGTCGAAGGGAAGGTTGGTGGTGATGAGGATGGACCCTCTCCCGTAGCGCTGGCTTAAGACCTCGAAGAGGAGTTCAGCGCCGGTCTTGGAGAGGGGAACGAAGCCGAGTTCGTCGATGATCAGCAGCTTAAATCGGGACAGCTTCTTCTGGAGGTTGAGCAATCGTCTGTCGTCGTTGGCCTCTATGAGTTGGTGGACCAGGGCCGAGGCTGTGGTGAAGCCCACATAGAGGCCTCTCTGACAGGCGGCGAGGCCCAGACCTAGCGCCACGTGGGTCTTGCCTGTGCCGCTGTTGCCCATGGCGATGACGTTCTCTCTGAGGTCCACGTACTCACAGCGTGCCAGCTGCATGACCAGGTGTTTGTTCACCGAGGGGATGGCGAGGAAGTCGAAGGTGTCCAGGCTCTTTAGTGCGGGGAAGCGAGCCGCCCTGATCCTGCGCTCCACCATGCGGTGGTGGCGGTCTATGAGTTCAAGCTCCGCCAGCCTCAGCAGGTAGTCGGGATGGTCGACGCCCTCGGCGGTACACCGGGCCGCCAGCTTGCCGTACTCCCTGAGGAAGGTCGGCAGCTTCAGCTCCTTGAGGTGGTGCTCCAGCAGTACCGTAGACCTGTCGCTCACGATTTTCTCCCAGTCAGAAGAGTCATGTAGTCGCTGGCTGCTGTCTTTGTCACACTGATCATGGGCAGGTGGAGGTAGAGGGTAAGGTCCAACCTACGGGGTCGACCCTCTATCCTGGATAGGAGCAGGTGCTTGACGGCGTCGAAGCTTAGGGCGCCGAGCCTCAGGGCATCCTTTACGGCCTCGTGGACCTCATCCTTGCGAAAGTTCTCCATCAACCTGAGCACCTGCACGAACTCCCTCTTGCCCCGCTTACCCATCCGGGATTCCAGCAGCCGGCGGAGGGTGCTGAACTCCTCAGGTAACTCCCACCCGGCCAGGGGGCGCCGCCTGGTCCAGCGCTCCCGTCTTGCGCTCCAGCAACGACAGGTAGCGGATGGGGTTGAAGATGAAGTCGTCCCGCAGGTAGGAGCGCCGGTGGCGGGCTATGACCTCCGTCCCGCAGCTGATCACCACCCGGTCCACGTACCCACGTACCAGCACCTCCCGGTGTCCGTAGGCCACGGCTACCGAGTAGTCGTTGGTGCGGTATCTCACCAATGACAGGGAGCTGACACGGGTCGTATGCTTGTCGCTGGCGTCATAGGGTGTGGACGGCAGGGGCAGTAAGACATCAATGTCCCGCACCATCCGCTCCCCTATGGTCTCCTTGTGCCCCCTGAGCCGTCTTTCCATCCGTTCCAGGCACTTCTCTTCCAGGTGGGCATTCAGTTCATCGAAGCTTCTATAGCTCGGGATGGGCACCAGGAAGTTCCTACGAGCATAGCCCACAAGTCCCTCCACCTTACCCTTGTCGTTCCCCTTGCCCGGTCGGCCAAACCGGTCTTCGAATAGATAGTGGGATACCAGTTCGCTGAACACCCGCGTACGCTTCCGCCGGCCGTCTCCCAGGATCTTCGCCACCGCCAGCCGGGTGTTGTCGTACAGGATGCTCCTGGGTACCCCGCCCAGGAAGGTGAAGGCGGACATGTGGCCGTCGCAGAAGGCTTCCGTGGTCTCCGCCGGGTACGCCTTCACGAAGCACCCGTCGCTGTGGGGCAGGTCCAGCACGAAGTAGTGGATCTTCCTCTCCACCCCTCCTATCACCGCCTTCGCCTGGCCGAAGTCACACTGGGCGTGTCCCGGCGGATGGCTCAATGGCACAAACATCTCCCGCATCCTCCGCCTCCGCTCCCGCACATAGTCCTTCACTATGGTGTAGCCGCCCCTGAACCCGTACTCAGCCCTCAGCCGTTCGTGTATCCGCTTCGCCGTGTGCCTCTGCTTCTTCGGCGCTACCTTGTCATCTTCCAGTATCCGGTCTATCACCCCCACGTACGGCTCCAGCTTTGGCCGTCGGGCAGGCTTCCTCCGCCTATACCCCGGAGGGATTGAATACTTCAGCATCTTCCTCACCGTGTCCCGGTGCAGCCCGAACTCCCGTGCCGCTTCCTGGACGCTCATACCCTCCACTATACAAGCCCGTCTCACCCTCGCGTACATCTCCACCTTGTACATCCTTCACACCTTCCATCGTGTTCCTCTTAACACTATGGAAGGCGGCGGGTGGTCCGATTTTCAACCGCCTTTTCTGGCTGTCAACCCCGCCTTAGAGGTACATTATCTCTCCGCCGATTACACAACACACGCGCGGCGACAAAGTGGACCAGCGCGGCGGCGCAAAAGTGGACCAACTAGGTCTAAGTGGTCAGGGAAAATGTCAGTAGGCATAGGCTTTGGTAGGGATGCAGCAGAGGGAGTGATTGAGGGGGAGTTAGTGGGTCTGAAGGACCGACGGAATACTAGAGTGAGGCCTGTCTGCTCTGCTTAAGCCTGTAGCTCTCGCCATTCATCTGAAGGATGTGGACGTGGAGGATGTGGCCCCAAACGGGCCAGTACCGCCTTTCATACCTTATGGTGGACTGGCCCGCCTGACCACTTTATAATCGTCGCAGTTTCAAGCATTCTAGGTAATGGTTAAAACAAGGTGCATTTCATCATGGGCGAGAGTCCAGCTAGTCTACAGTCGATTAGAGAAATACGCCCCATATACCTGCTGCCGGGTGACTCATTCGTGCCAGACGTCTTGATTCCCGGTTTTACTGCGGCATCGAGCGTGGACTGTATGGTTGGTTTCTTTTCGAGTGAGGCATTGGTTTCTCTGGCGCCCGGTCTGGCCAGCTTCATCAACCATTCTGATGGACGCTTTCGATTGCTAATAAGTCCTATGCTCCGTTCAGACGACTGGAAGGCTATCGAAGCTGGTACGAAGCCTCTCGAATCAGCAGTTGTCGGGTTGTTGTCCGACCTGATGGTGACCACTGACGCGATTCAGCGCTATACGCTGGAGTGTCTAACATGGCTGATTCGACAGGGGCGAATCGACATACGCATTGCCCTTCTCAAAGAAGGACTATTTCATCTGAAAGTCTGGCTATTCCACGATGACGAGAATGCAACTTTGTGTGCCCACGGGTCTAGTAACCTTACCGAGGCAGGGATAACCAAGAACATCGAGCAGGTAGCCATTTCCAGATCGTGGTCGGACTTCAATGAACTATACACCACACAGCGGCTGAATGACCAATTCAGAGCTCTCTGGAACCGCTCGGACAAGGACTGCATTGTGGTTTCTCTTCCGGACGCAGTTCGCAAGCAGTTAGTAAGGACGTATAGCACGCCAATTCCACCACAGGAAACGGATCTATGCTCCCTTTTTGAACGGGCAATGATCACGGAGTCTCCTGATTCTTACTCAGTAGAATCTCATCGAAATCTCTTCAGAATTCCGGCCCGGCTTCGCTATCAGGAGGGTCCATTTGCACATCAAGGCGAGGCGATAAACGCGTGGTGTGCTGCCGGCCACCAAGGTATTCTCGAGATGGCGACAGGTTCAGGCAAGACTATCACAGCAATGATCTGTGCCAACAAGCTTTACGAGCAAAGCAGACCGCTACTAATGGTCGTATCCGCGCCGTATGTACCGCTGATGCAACAATGGTGCGACGAAATCGAGCCTTTTGGGATTTGTCCGGTGAACCTCAGTGCGGTGAATGGACCTAGAGGTCGTGCCAGAATATTAGGACGTCTCCGACGCCGACTCCGGTCAGGTTCAAGTGATGTGGAAGCAGTAGTGGTTTCTCACAGGACACTGTCGGACGACGGTTTTCAAGTCGAAATCGAGCGTTTCGATTGCGCCACACTTCTCATCGCTGATGAAGTGCATAATCTTGGAAGCGAGGGCTTTATTTCAAATCCACCTAAATTCTTCAACCACAGGTTGGGGCTTTCGGCGACTCCGGTTCGGCAGTACGACGCTGAAGGAACAGAGGCTTTGTTCGATTTCTTGGGTCCCGTGGTTTTCAAGTATACACTTGACGAAGCCATTGGAAACTGCCTGGTGGAGTACGATTATTTCGTTCACGAAGTGAATCTGACTGAAGATGAGATGGACAGGTGGCACGAGATCACTGAACGCATCAGGGCAAATACGTGGCGGCAGGAGGAGAGAGGCAAACCTGACGAATATCTGACGAAACTTCTCAGGGATCGCCGTGCCATTCTGGAGGTGGCGAAGAATAAGATAGCTGCCCTTGAAACGGCGCTAGACCAAGAGAACTTGTCAACTCTCAGTCACACTCTCATTTACGCTTCGGATAAAGGGCCTCAACAATTGGAGCATGTGAACCAATTACTGAATGACCGCAGCCTACTTTTTCATCAACTCACATACGAAGAAACGAGTGACAGAGACAAAACCAAGCGTATTCTGCAAGCATTTCAAGACGGTACTCTCAGAGTCCTCACGGCCAAGCGAGTTCTTGACGAGGGTGTGAACATCCCTCAAATCCGTAAGGCATTCATTCTTGCAAGTACTACAGTAGAGAGGCAGTGGGTACAGAGACGAGGCCGGCTCCTCCGGCAATGCAAGGAAATTGGCAAGACCCATAGCGAGGTTCATGACTTCGTTACCTTGCCACCTGAAACTGATACAGACCCAGATGCCCGAACATTCATCAAGTCCGAGATGGCCCGGGTGCAGGAGTTCGCCAGACTGGCTAGAAACGCCGGGAGACCTGACGGTCCACTCGCCACAATAGATAGGTTGGTAAAAACTGCATTCTGTTAGGAGGAACCATGCCTGCAAATGACCAGAAGGTCATCCAGATTATTCTCGAAGAGATGGAAGGAATTGAGAAACGTTGTCCAGGATACCGAGATGCGTTGATTGACGCGGTGGCGGACATCATCAAGGCTGAGCGACAACACCGTGTAAAGGGTACTAACATCCAGATACAGGTGGATGACAAATGCAACTCAGTAGGGCGGTTCCTCAACAGCCAAAGACCTAATTCCCTGTAAGTGAGAGGAGACCTAAGCAAGTGAAGTTGATCCGCGCCGAGTTCCAAAACTTCCGCCTACTGCGCGACTTGAGCCTGACCTTTACAACTGAAACCAATAAGAAACTAAACGTAATACGCGCTGAGAACGAGTCAGGCAAAACAACCATCTTGAATGCCCTGCAATGGGCGCTTTATGGTGACAATGCCTTGCCCGGTGGGCGCACGCAATATCGCATGCACCCGATTGATTGGGAAATGTCTAATGGACCAAGGGTGCCTATCAGCGTGATGGTTGATTTTGAAACCAAATCGGTTCGCCATAGCCGGACGCATGGAAATATAGAGAGGAAACAGTATTACAGGATAATTCGCTCCACTTACGAGATCATACGGGGCGCGTTATGGGAACGAGGCCCAACGAACGTCAACTTATTACTCCTTACAACTTCCGGAAGCGAGCCGATCGAGTTTCCGGAAGCGCGTTTAAAGGAAGAAGTGCCCGATGAGCTGAGGGAGATATTCTTTACTGATGGCGACCGCGCTCTTAGCTTCATTGAGGCGGACGTTTCAGCTTCCACAAAGAGAGATAGGGTGCGAGAAGCAATCGAATCGCTGATGGGCCTCGATATAATTGAAGCGGCCAGGGATCGTGTCAAGAAAACTGCGTCTTCGATAAATCGCAAGGTCGGTAAGTCCGTGCCCCACCAAGAAGTTGCCATAGCTGCTGAGGAAATAACAGAATTGGAAGAGGAAAGAGACACGCTCGAGGCGCAAATACGTGATTCCGACAGACAGTTTGCGGCATACGACGAGCGGTACGCTGCGGTTGAAAACCAGATAGAAGAAGCATTGGCAAAGGGAAACAAGGATGAGCTGAGACGACAGGTGGAACAGACGAGAAACAACATTAAGAGGGTTGAAGGACAAATAAATGACGCCCACAAGCAGCACGCGGCACTGTTCAGAAGTCTTTCTCTCTCGCGAGAACTTGCCGCGCCTGTCGTTCAGGCTAGTGTGGCAGTGCTGGATGAACTGCGCGATGAAGGCAAGATACCAAACAGCACTATCCCGGTGCTAGAAGAGCGACTTAACACAGACACTTGTATCTGTGGAGAGTCATTGGTGGGACACCACGAAGATGTCGTGCGCCGGAGAGAGCACATCAAGATGCTCATTGATCAGAGTCGGAGGACGGATGAACTTCAGAGTACCATTACCGACCTCTACTATGGTTCGCGTCCACTACAACTAGATCAAGTAACATCTGACGAGATGTGGATCTCAAAATACGAAAAAGTTGCGGTGCGGCGAGACCAATTGGACGTAGAGCGTGACCGGTTAGGACAACGACAGAAAGCCCTTGAAGCCAGGATTGATCAGATTCCTGATAGGGACATACAGGGGCTTCGCCAGACAAGAAGCCAATTCCGTGAGCAGCGTGACCGGTTCAATGCGGCAAGAGCACGTTACCGAACTGACTTGGCCAATGTTAGTCGACAGTTAACCAGCTTGGAACAAGGCTACCATAGGCTGCTGAGGCAAGAAGGCAAGGGTGCCCAATTCATGGCTGACCTGGAGGTTGCCCAGGATATTCAGACTTTGCTTTCGCGTGCATATGAGAGATTGACGACTGATGAATTACAGAAGGTCAGCGCCCTGATGAATTCTATCTTCTTGAAAATGATTGGCTCCGATCCTTCCCAAGGCGCTATTATCCAGAGCGCCGGCATAACCGCACAGTTCGAGATTACGGTGGATGGACCAAATGGGAGTCCTCTGAATCCTGACAGGGATCTCAACGGTGCCTCGCGGAGAGCACTGACACTGGCATTTATACTGGCTCTAACCCGTGTCAGCGAGGTGGAGGCACCGAATGTCATAGATACACCACTTGGCATGATGAGCGGCTACGTCAAGACTTCGGTTCTGATGACAGCCATTCGCGAGAGTTCGCAGTTGATTCTGTTTCTCACTCGCTCTGAGATTGCCGACTGCGAGGACATTCTGGATGCCGAAGGGGCAAATGTCATAACACTCACCAACCCAGTACACTACCCCGTAATGCTTGTTAATGACCCTCAAGTGAACGTGCGTACCATTTTGAGTTGCGATTGCAATCACCGGCAGGAATGCTCGATCTGCCAAAGAGTTTCGGTGCTGGGAGATGAACTCGCATCAGCGACATAGGAGGCTGTGAGTGACACAGAGATATTTCAATCACTTCGCCAACATTAACCTTGTCTACCCTATAGAGCAGCGCGAATACTATGAAACATACTGCGCCTCAAATCCTAATTCAACCACAGATCGAAAGCCATTCCCCAGGATGGTGGACTTCTGGTTTGCGGGTTTGTCTTTTGCAGCAGGGAAGAATCTGAAGCCTGTGGAGCTATCCGGACAAAGGACATCAAACTTCATCACTGGCGCGATTTTCGACAGGGATAGCTGGAGGGTGCAGGCTGTGATGTTGGCGGCGATCGCTGTTGACGGAAATGTTGAAGTTGTCGGTGATGGCAATCGCGTGATGGCAATCGCGAATGGTCTCGCGGCGGCTGGGGCACCCCATATCGTAGAGATGCTCGAGGACGGTGACCAGGAACCGATTTGGAATTTGTCTGATGCCCTCGCCGACGCATTGTAGGTCTTCACCCATGACTCCTTCCTTAATCCATTTTTTAGACCGAGGACTGTCATGATTGCTACATCGGATATCTTCTAAGCGCGAGCCAAAAATTTTGGAGAGACTAGGTAATGGTTAGTCGAGTAAAGGATTTATTCCAAGCGGAATCTGGGAGCTTCGGTGATACGATGATGGCCCACAATGGCGTCGCTGGCTACAAGGTTCCTGAGTACCAGCGGGAGTACAACTGGAAACAGGAACACTTGAGACGTTTACTCGTAGATTGCCTGAACGGGTTCCATCGGCTCTCAAACTCTTCTGACCCAGAGTACACCTTCTTAGGTAGCATTATTCTCGCAAATGATGATCCTAGCGAACCAACATTCGATGGAGCTTCGCTAATAGTTGTAGATGGTCAGCAACGACTCACGTCCTTAATTTTGATGACCTGTGCTCTCTTTCAGAGATTAAGAGAGCATAGGGCTGACATACTAAAGTTGTCGGCGGATACACAGCATTGGTTAAACGCCGAGATCGATGCGCAGCTAAGCCAGCTTCATCAATGTGCCATTGGTCAGTTCGTACGACTTGGAAGCACGTATCCCTATCCCCGAATGATCCGTTCCATGGATCACCGAGGTGATTCCAGCGCCCAGTCAGAATACCGTTCACCCATTGGCCGGTTCCTCAGACAGTTCGCGGATCACGCTACCAACCAGAATCCAACTTTCCAACCCGGATCGGTTGATGATGAAGCACCTGGCAGCCGAGTAGTGTCTAGCTACGGGGACATTTGCCAAGTATTGGACAGTCATCTATATCAACCAAACCCGCTGTCTTACGAAGGCGAGCCTGAGGAAGGTATTAATGTCGTAGCCAATACCGAATTTAAGAGAGGTAGTTTCCTACGGTTATTCCGTCGTCGGTCTGTTCACACAGATCAGTCAAAAAGAAATCGGTGCGCATCAGAGTTAGCCAAGACATTCGATGCAGCGGGTCTTGTTAGGCTTGTCCTCTTTTCCTCATATGTGATTCAGCGAGTGGTCCTGACTCGTGTAGAGGCCCGGAACGAAGCGGACGCCTTCGACATATTCGACGCCCTGAACACTACTGGGGAGCCACTCACCGCCCTAGAGACGTGCAAGCCGCTACTCATCCAGTTCGAGAATGAACGAGATGGCTATTCGGGGTCTCAATCCAAGGAAGACTGGGAGTCCATGGAGTCGACGTTGTCCGAAGCCTACAGTGAGCCGGCAAGCCAACAGATCGAGACAAAACAGATGTTAACGTCCTTTGCCCTTTACTTTGATGGTAATAAGTTGCCGTTGGATCTTACCAGCCAGCGTCGATATCTACGGGAACGCTTCCGAAATGCCGTGGCTCATAATGTCGACACCGCGCGTGGATTTGTCCGTTCGTTGAGCGAGATGGCCGAATTCCGCTCACAGTATTGGAAAAAGTCGGCGATCAACGGTCTAGGAGTGAGCGCCATGGGACCTGAAGAGTCCGATTCTCTTAAGCTGTGTCTCAGATTTGTCGCGGATATGAACACTAGCCTCGCGATCCCGATTTTGGCGCGGTACTGGTCCAAATTCGGTGAATATGACGAAGAACGGTCTTTCCTATCAGCAACAAAAGCTGTTACAGCCTTTCTCGCCCTGAGACGGTCTGTCACGGGTGGCACAGGAAGAATCGACTCCGACTTCCGCCACCTTATGGGAAGTGCGCCCAAATCAGGTGGTGATCCCCTTTGCGTCGGTTCACAATTGTCCAATCATATACTCTCCATCGACTCCCTCAGAAGGGAACTACGAGAGTTTCTAGGGCAACCTAGGATCGGCATCAAAGACAAGAAATCATGGTTGGCAAAGGCGAAGGACGTTGAGTTCGGTCTCCAAGCGCCTCGGCCCTTGTGCCGTTTCCTGTTGCTCGCAGCAGCTCATAATGGGCGGCCTGATGAATCTCGACCTGGTTTCTTTACAAGAACAGACGTAGTAGAAGGTGCTGACCTTAACTTCTTCAATCACCGTAATTGGGTGGGCCAAAAATATGCAACTGTCGAGCACATTGCTCCCGTGGCAGATCCAGGCCACGGATGGGAAAGAAAGATCTACGCACGAGAGGCAACCCGGCATATGATTGGCAACCTACTTCTTCTACCCGAGAGAGAAAACCAGAGCATTGGTAACTCGAAATGGCAGAGAAAGAAGATATTCTATGCCGCACTAGCGGCGCAAGCTAAATCGGAGCGCGAGACTCTTATCGAAGCAGCGAAGGGCCAAGGCTACAAATTCGGAAAGAAGACGCAAACATTGCTCCAAAGTCAGGAGCGCTTAGGTATGCTTGATCACTTGGCCAACGTTGAAGACTGGACAGCAACGCTAATTGAACAGCGTACGGAGAACATATTAGAGCTTGCGTGGGATCAGGTATCACCGTGGTTATTTGACGACTAGTTTGGTCTGCGAGGGATCGTATATTATTTGTGGCACGCTAGACATACCTTTGCCTGTCCATAAAGGTCATCAATGTCTATGGGATCAGCATCAGGTCTAAGGGGGTTTAACTTGACTTTTGCTCTCATCCGTTCAAGTCTCCGCAAGTGATCATCCCTGATTTGGACTATCCGCTCGGACCTTGAAAGTTCCTCCAATGACTCGCCTTGGCTCCACGTAAACGGCGATCCATGATCCATGGCGGTCTTCTCGTAGCGTTTCGCCTCCTCGAAGAAATCGGGATGCCGTTCCTTTAGCCGAACCCACTCTATCTTTTGTTGAAAGAAGCAGAACGTGCAACCACTTCGTGTTCGCCATTCATAGTACCTTGGTAATCCTACACCAACGCTCTCAAGTATCTCTAATACGCCGCCCTTGTCAATCCCAGCATCCTTGAAAGGCAGCCTTACTGCAAGATTCTGGTGCTTTGAGGCGTAACCCTCCCTGTATTCTTCGTCAGCTCGAATCGCAACGTAGCTATACACTAGGTCACCCCTATCCAGCATCGGCCGTACCCACTGCTCAAATGGACGTAGCTTTAGTTGTCGGGTACACCAGCGGGTCTGGGCAGAGGGTAGGAAATTGCCATATTGCTTCAGCCAGAAGTCGAAATCCCTATCCGGGTTCAATCGCCTAATGGGCTTGCCAAGGAAGCCCTCAAGCATTATGAGAAACTCGTACACCTCAGGAAGCTCTTTTCCAGTGTCAGTGAAAAAGTAGTCTATGTCTAAGTCGGGATGATTCTGCCGCATGTAGATAGCTAGTGCGGCGCTATCGCGACCTCCCGACAAACCCAAGACGTGATGCTCAGTTTGGGCAATACTCATAGTGCCTCCTTTTCTTCCCGTAGAGAATCCATTCCTGGTTGCGTAGTAGGCCCACCAAGATATCGTGCGCTCATCTCAGCCAATGCGGCAAGAATCACGTTGCGGCGCCCTTCTCGAACACCCTCGAGCGCCTTTTCCACCTGAGCAATAATGGTGTCAACTTCGGCCCTCTCGATATCCCGTATTTCGAATTCTCCGTGCATCGGCGTGGGACGGCCATTCAATCCAACAATTACTGCCATAGCGTGGCGCTTGCTGTGCCGCCCTTTTACACGGGCAAAAGCTTCGACGCGAAGGAACCTCTGAGCCAGTTCAGCGAGATCCAAAGCTGCTCGATCAACGTCAGCGTCAACCCAGTTGTGAAGAGGCTTGTTTGTCGCCATGCTGGCCAGATTCTCCATGTCTTCGTCGGTGCCATGAAACCGGGACAGTCGTATGATGAAAGCCTCAAGGCGATGATTCCCACCAACACCCAAGATGTTTTCCGCGCGACCGCGAAGGTCGGCCAACATGGGGGACGAGGCATTTGGAACTTGCAATTCTGAAAGCAGCAACTCTTTGAGCCGATGCAGCGTAGAGGGATACACTTGCCTCAACTCTGTCAGCGCCTCCCGGAGGCTTCCGGCAATTTTCGCTATGTTCGCTTCACTCTGCGGCTTCCCCTCGCTATCCAATACTCGGGGTATTTCATCGAAAATAAGCCTATTCGGGTCCTTCGCCTGCTTGAACAGATGCCGGACTTGTTTGGCGACGCCTGAGAGACGCTGTGTCCGCCCTACCCAGGGCGGCAACGCGTAGTAGATCGCAACCAGACCTCTTGCCACGTCTATTGGTTCCAGGTTTGGTAGCGCATTGCTTGCATCCATGTCTCGAACAATGTCGGCCATATCAGCCAACAGTCGACGAGACGCATTCGACATGTCCATCCATCGCAGCTGAATATCCGTCGGGTCCTTGGCTAGGTAATCTGTGTCCAGATCAGTCATCCTCACCTGAAATACTCCCTGCCTGTAGAAGGCAAGGGTATGGCTCTTGGATAATGCAAAGGCGACGGCTAGAACCGGCAACAGACCGTCTTTGACGCCGAAAGGAGTCTTCTGCCACAAGTCAAATATCTCGGCCACTGACACGGTGCGGTGGGCATTGGCCTCAAGGAGCTGTGTAGCTGCTTCCCAAATGGGGAGGAGGTTACAGGGATCGCGTTCGGGCTTGGGAGATACAAATTTCCAACCACCCAATGTTTCCCGGTATAACTCGGTTGCCTCAAGCAAAGAAGCAAACAGGCCTCCCTCCGCAGGAAAACCTTCGATCCCGAGTCTTTCCCGCCCTTCGTGGAGCACCATACGTCTTAGCAGGGCGTTCTGCGCCGCGACAGCGTTGCTGGACGGCCTGATTCGATTAAGGAGCTCATTCTTAAGGCGCGGCGACTTGTCGAACCGGTTGTTTGCCATACGGGAAGCAAGACTGTTAAGTGACGCCGGGGAGAGTCGCTGGGGCTCCAGCTCCTGACCGTGCCACACGGCGCTGTCCAACGCCTGCCTCAATTTGTTCTCAATGCGATCTTGAAGGTCGGCGATACGTGCTTCGACTTCGATTCGCGCCACACGGTCTCCCCGAAGTTCCGGCGTCGTATCTCGAACCCGTTCCATGGCAATAAGTTCGCGAGCCAAGCTCTCGATGGTCCGGGCCGTCCACTGAGGGATTCCCACCACTAGGCCGGCCGTCAATATGCTCATGAGTCTCTCTACTACATTGCTTACCGTTTCAGTCGAGTCGCCTTGAGAGGGAAGGGCGAGCAGAAACGCTCCTACAGCACTATCGTCGGGCTGGTAATTGCCTGCGATTTCTTCAATGTCCCTCAAAGGCACTACCTCTGTCCCGAACCATCTGATGGCTCCGGTCTCATGGTAGTGGCGTTTTGCGATCACAGGCTGAAGACCGGAAAGGGCAGTGAGCCGAGCGTAGTCGATGTGGTCGACAGCCTCGTAGGCCTCATCTACGGCATGCTCTATGTCGAAGTCGCTTCCCTCGAAGATACTATAGCTGTTGCTGAACTTGCGGTAGATCACCAGCGAGGCCTCTAGCAAACGCTCGAGGCTCTCGCAAATCTGCTGCTCGGTGCAATCAGTAATGGCCAAGCTGAGCAGTTCACGGCTCGCCACCAATCCTGAGCGTTCCTTGAACATGTCGACCAATCCAATGACCTTGAGCAGGCGCTCTTCTATCTCATCGCCCCCTGAGGCGCGACATCTCTCTAGGGCATCTACCGCCATTGCCCAGCGGTGGCCGTCAGGCGACGCAATAATGGATGGTTCCAGATTTGATCTCAGATAGTCCCACACAAGTTCTGGAGCAAACAGATCTCCATCTGTTGCGCCACGGAGGAAGTCCTGGAACCCCTGAGGTTCCATCGAATTCAGGAAGCTGAAAAGGCTGCGTTGATTCTGCCCGAACCTCCGACGAGATATAGGACCTAGGAGGCAGGCGGTTATGGGATGGAGAGGCCAGCATTCCTCTAGGAGAGATGCGGGAGTTTCTCGGTGCAGCAGGGCTGCGACGTTCTTCGCTAATGGACCCGAGTTCTTGTATTGACCGTCAACTTCAATAGCGCGTCCCAGCAGATCCAGTTGTTCATCCGGTCCAATGCTGAGTGACAGGTCTATGAATCTCCCCTGAATCTTCGACCACTCATCACGCATCTCACGGGACAATCGGAAGGCATACTCCTCAAAGGCCTGATGAAGTATGCCAACGACAATCAATCTTCCGTTGCTGCGTGAAGCGATCTCCGCCAATTGCTGGAAGAAGTAAATGTCCGTGCCATCATACGCCGAGCCTTCTAGGAACTTCCCCATCTCATCGATGAAGACCATCAGCCCGCCGTGCTTCCTGGGGGTGCGTTTGGCGATTCGCGTAAGGATCTTAAACACGTCTTCGTCACTCCAAATCCCAAGCCCGCCCTGTCGCGCTAACCTGGCACGTTGAAGGGCTTCCCCAACTACCTGTGCAGGGCGGTCTCGTCTGCCTACAACAGGAAGAATCCGCCAACCCTTCGTCTTCGGAGGCAAGGCATCCCACAGGACCTCAGTAGTCTTCTCTCCGAGAACAGAAGACGTGGTTGCCCTCAGCTCAACGTTGCCATTTAACGCCGCACTGAGAGCTACGACCAGGCTGGACTTGCCTGCACCATAGGGTCCCGTCCACGTAAAGGCCGCCTGTCCAGAGTCGGCGACGTGTCTAGCCATAGTCCGCAAGACAGCCGCAGACGAGGGTGGGCATATGAAGCCCTGAAGGGCAGAAGGATCCGACAGGTCCGTGTCGATTCGTATGGACCTACGGAACCGCCGAGACACGTGGACATGTTCAATCAACGCAGTCACGCCTCGTCCTCTTCATATGATATGCCGTAATCTTCCTTTAGCATTCGCAGGGCGTCCTCATCGGTTAGGGGTCGTTCTCTAATCAGCTGCTTCAGGCCAGCCGTTTCGGACCACCGGTAGGCGCCTTTGGTGAGTTCTTCCATTGCCCCTAGCCGGTCGACGAGACTATTTTCGTCCAATAGGAACACCCTGCCCGGGGATCCAGGCTCATGGGCCAGTGCTTCAAAGGACAAGGTGTTTGCGGAGCCGAAAGAACCCTTCCAAAAGTCAGTAACCGCATAACATAATACCCCAACACCCAAGGATGGCTTTGGGCCTCGAACGAATCTGAAGCCGTCCCTACGGCCTGTGGGCTTTATCAGGCCCAATTCTGTAAGGGGCGACTCAAGAGAATCTTCATAGCTCGCCTTCCTTGTCATGGGCTGCGGGACGTAAGTGCGTACGAAGCAGGCGACATCTCTCTTGATTGTCGCGATAGACCGCCGCATCCACTCTTGATCTTCGGCAAGCCTAACGATCCCTTGAACCAGCATTTCGCGTTCGAAGAAGGGTGACGGAAAGTGGTTGAATGCCCAGAACCACGTGGTATTCTCAGCCCGTCCGGCAAGATTCCAGTGAACAAGCCATGAGGTGGTAGGGTTCTCCATATAGGGATCGATGCCATCGTATCCAAATAGCAACTTCCCCAAATCTGTAGTACGTATTTGATGTTCGCCACGACGGTCATCTATGATACCGGTGACATCAGCCCAATGACGTATAGACCCCACCATGTTCTTCCCAACGCCGAATCGCGCGATGGCGTCGTCGCCGGTGAAGACCGACCTATTGTCTTTATCTCCTTCGTCCGACTGAATTGCATCAAAGGCCTTCTTGAGCCAACCGTACCGAAGGGGGAACGTCTCATGTCCAGAGAACTGAGGACGGTAGCATTCCTGATAGATAGGGCCTCGCGGCATCGATAGCTCCTGGATGATTCGTCCAGTTGGACTATATCATATTCGTAGTGTATTTTGTAGTTGGAGCGAATCACAGGAAATATGGTTTGCAAGGATTGACAGGAACTCCAAATTTGGAATGTCTTTCGTAGGATATGCCTTCTAGAACTATCTACGCAGACTATCAGGCGACTACTCCGGTGGACCCTCGCGTCGTCCAACAAATGGAGCCTCATTGGAGAGAGTCGTTTGGCAACCCCCACTCCAACGATCACGTCATTGGATGGCGGGCTGCCGATGCGGTCCAAGGGGCCGCTGAATCCGTGGCACGCCTCGTGGGTGCCGACCCTGACGAGGTGATCTTTACGTCGGGAGCCACCGAAGCCAATAATCTAGCATTGCTAGGTCTAGCGCGCCGTGCCGATTCGAGCCGGCGGCGCATCTTGGTAAGTGCTATAGAGCACAAGTGCGTGCTTGCCGCGGCAGGATCCCTCGCTGAACACGATGGGTTTGCCGTAGAGATCATTCCCGTAGACGACGAGGGCTTCGTCGACTTGGACGCCCTACAAGCCATGGTTGACGAAACGGTGCTTTTGGTCTCTATCATGGCTGTGAACAACGAGATTGGAACCATTCAGGAGATAGAGACCATCTCGAAAGTGCTCTTGCCCTTCGGCGTTCTGCTGCATTGCGACGCTGCACAAGCTCCATGTGCCATGGATATGGGACAGATGGCATCTCAGGTCGATCTGATAAGCTTGTCGGGTCATAAGGTGTATGGACCCAAGGGGATTGGCGCACTTGTCATCAGGCGTGATGTGCATCATCTTGTGGAACCAATCATGTATGGAGGAGGACAGCAGAATGGCCTGAGGTCTGGGACGGTTCCAACACCGTTGTGCGTAGGAATGGCAGCCGCTGTCGACATTCTCCAGTCGCCTGAAGGTCCAACGGAGCGAAAGCAAGTTGCAAGACAACGTGATTCGTTCGTCAGCTTGCTTAGGGAGGAAATTCCTTCTGTAGTGCTAAATGGTCCGACTGACGGCTTCAGGCATCCCGGTAATGCCAACCTTCGGTTCACCGGCCTCGTTGCCCAAGATATCCTAGGTTCCCTTCAGCCCCACCTTGCCGCCTCCACTGGAGCCGCGTGCACAACCGGTATCCCAGAACCATCCCACGTCCTCAGGGCGATTGGGTTAAGTGAGAAGGAGGCTGAATCGTCCATTAGGTTCAGTTTTGGTCGTTTCACAACCGACAATGAGATAGAAGAGGCGATCCGCCTAGTGACATTAGCTACTCAGCATTGGCAAGCACTCAATCCCACATGAAGAGAATTGCATCATTCGATAGAGGAATCAAGGAACTTTTCCATGCACAACGTCGGGACCCCTAATTGGTGTGGCCCTACTCGGCTTAGCCATCCTAGATTCGATCTTACTCTTTTCTTGTTCCTGATCCAAACCCACTGTAGGTACCATGTCAATCCCGCTTTACTTTGAACCACAACGCGAAGGTTCCCTGCCTTGCGGCCCTTAGAGTGCGCTGGCTTTCAGATTGAGCTTCGCGACAATGTGTCGCCTCGAGCGTTGACAATGACAGATCAAGGTGCCATTCAGCAGTAGGTGATAAATCAGCAGCGACGCTGCGCGTCGCCGAAACTTTGGCAACAGCAACCCATCTAGCGCATCCATTCTACCTAGGGAACCTCTGAACAACGTGATACAGGTTGCATATAATAGTCCGTGGGAGTTGTAAGAGACGTTGGAGCCTCAATGGGGTTCTTGCCGTGTACACAGGGAAGCGCTGGTGGCCCCCAAGTCACCTCAGCCGGGGCGTGGTAGTGACCACACCTCGTAGTTGGGCCCACGTAGGCCCCCTATGAAGCCGCCAGGTGACGCTCCGCCGTTATCAGGTTGGTAAGCCCCAACAGCAACGCCAGCCGTTGCGTGTTCTTGGCCAATCCCCGGTAGCGAACCTTGGCGTACCCGAAGCGTCGCTTCACCCACAGGAACGGATGCTCCACCTTGGCCCTGATAGACGCCTTCCGCCTCTCCTCTACCGCTTCCTCACTCCCACGCTCCAGTTGCCGCCGTCTCCCAGGCCGCTTGGCCACTCCCTGATACCCCGCATCTCCCCACACTCGCTTCTCTCCTCCGTGCAGCAGCCGGTGCGCCTCTGTTACGTCATGCACGTTGGCGGATGTCGTACTCATGCTATGCACCACTCCCGTCTCGGCGTCCACCCCGATATGCACTTTCATACCAAAGCGCCACTCGTTCCCCTTCTTCGTCTGACGCATCTGTGGGTCTCGCTCTCCAGCCCCATTCTTCGTCGACGACGGCGCCTCTATGATGCTGGCGTCCACTATGGTCCCCTCCCGCAGCCCTTGGGATGCCAGGTGACGGTTGATCTCCTCCATTAGGCCCTCTCCCAACCGGCGCTCTTCCAGCAGATGTCGGAAGTTCAGTATTGTTGTCTCGTCCGGCAACGGGCCTGAGAGCCTCAGTCCCACGAACCGCCTCACAGACTCCGCCTCGTAGAGCAGGTCCTCCATACCAGGGTCGCTAAGGTTGTAGAACAGTTGCACACAGTGTATCCGCAGCATCGCCGACAACTGGTAGGGCCGACGGCCCCGGCCCGCCTTCGGATAGTACGGGCGTATCCGGTTCTCAAGCCCCTCCCATGGGATCAGGCCATCCATCCGCTCAAGGAATATCTCCCGACGGGTCTTACGCTTCTTGCTTTCGTACTCCAGGTCTCCAAAGGTCGGCTGGTGCATCGTGGTTTCACCCCAAGCGTCTCCTGTTCTCTGTTTAGCATTCTACTATGCCATGGACCAGTGGGGCTTGTTCAGAGTGTTCCTAGAATACAGGTGACCATGGCTTTGATTGGCTGAGGGCCCTGCAAACACAGGTCTGCCCATTCGGAAAACGCAAAAAAGGCCGCATATATGGAAACGGAGTGGGAGGACACCGAATCTCGGTGTCCTCCCACTCCGCCCTAGCTTTCCGCGCCTACCAATTCGGCCTCTCTTTCCTTTTCTAAGCTGAGCGCCCACTCGAACAGTGACGTTGTAGCAGGCATAGGCTTCCGTCCGCGGCGTCTTGGCTTCACCGGCTCCTCGGTCATGAACTCCGCCCAGGAGAATAGCGACTGCTGCGGCTCCGAGGCCTCGTCGTGGTGGCCATTGCCGTTGCAGTTGACCTCGATGGTCTCCGGCTCGATCTCAACCGGCTTCCAGCCTTCGTCCACCAGGTACTCCTCAGCGGTGGCCTCGGCGGCCCTGGCCTGGGCGAATACCGCCTCCACCGACTCGGCCTCGTCCTCGTCGCCGCTGACGATCTTCCTCGCCAACGCCATCATCAGGTCGTCGCCCTCGTCTCCGTAGGCGGCAAGCCCGTCCTCCGGCAGCTCACCCTCGACGGCGAGGGAGCTTTGCAGCTTCTTGGCCACCAGCTTCAGGGCGTCTGCTTGCAGGGTGTTCCGGTAGGACATGAACACCACCTTCACCGGCCTGGTCTGTCCGATGCGCCACGACCGCCGCGACGCCTGCCGCATGACGTAGACACTGTAGTCTGTCTCATACCAGCAAAGGGTTTGGAAGTCGATCAGGTCGAGGCCGGTCTGGACCAGCCTGGGATGGCAGATGAGCACGTCGATGCCCTGCTCGACCCTGTCCGCGACCCACGCCTCCCTCCGATCAGGGGCCACGGCGTCGGCCTTCATCACCGCCACCCGGAACCCGTGCCGGGTGAGGATGTCGTCCATCCTGCCGGTGATGTCCCTGGTACCGGTGTGGGTGACGTAGACCAGCACCCTGCGGCCCTCCATCCTCTCCTTGGCCACCAGGTCCACCAATGCCTTCTCCTTGGGGTACAGCTTCTCCTCGGACAGGGGCGGGATCTGCACGATCACGTCGCCGCTCTCCGGATCGAAGACCGTCTCCCCCCTGGTGCACCCATCGGGGTATGCCAGCAGGGTCTGGAGGTAGGTGGACAGGAGCCGCTTGGAACCCTTCGATAGGGCGTCCGCCAGCTTCCGTCTCAGCTCCTCGAACACCGTGTTGTAGGCCGAGCGCTGGGAGTAGCCGGTCCCATCTTCCCCCGAGTCCATGGAGGAGAGCATCACCTGCTCCGTGTAGTCGGGCAGGCCCGAGGCCACGTCGGCGAGTCTGAGGAAGACGGTGTTGCCTATCAGATGGAAGAGAGCGGAGGGCACCAGGCCCGGCCTCTCCCTGACCACCTTCCGGTATCTGCGCCGTCTGCTGTTGCGACCGTCCTCTATAGCGTCGTCGTCCGGCTTCCCCATGGTGCACTCCTCGAATCCGTAGCGTTTTATCCACCGGTGCTCCTCGGAGCGCCCGAACTCTGTCCTGATCTCCGGGGAGAACCGGTACAGCAGGTGAAACAATGTACTTGCATAGCCACCCATCATGGTGCCTGTAAGGCTGAGGGACTTCCCGCATACGTCGGCCAGGATACCGGCGGCAATCCCCTGGGCGGAACCTCTACCCTTGTACTCATGGACCTCGTCAGTCACGAGCAGGTCGAAGAAGCCCTTCATCCTGTGCTTGACGTAATCGGCCAGCGGATACCTTCTTAGACTGCTACCGTCGGCCTGCCAGAGGGGAGAGCCGCAGTGGGGACAGACGCGCTTCCTGCGGTTCAGGTCCATGTAGGTAAGAGGCACCCCGTCCTTGTCCACTAACTGAGTGTTGCAGACGGGGCAGCAGGGTATTCTGAAAGGTTCCCCCGTCTCCTCGTCCCGCACCAGCCTGCCGTTGGCCACGGCCCACCTCTGTATGACTGCGGGCTTCCAACGGTAGGAGAGCTTGGCCCGCTCCCTGGACATGACGGCAAATAGGGGGCCTGCGCCCACGGAATATCTGAGTCGCTCCAGGTCTGTGATGGAGATGACGATGGCAGTGCGGGCCGAGGGCACCGTCTCCTCCACCTCCCGCTTCCACTTTCTGGTCAGGTGGGGAGGACAGAGGACCAGCACCCTCTTGAAACCCGCCATGTGGGCCGCGGCGGTGGCTATGAAAGTCTTGCCCGTGCCCATCTCCCCCACGACGGTGGTTCCCCTGTGGGCCTGTAGGGAGAGGACGGCGCCCCTGATGGCGTCCTCCTGGGCCCCCAGGGGGGAGCGGAGCAGGTGGGGGAGATGACCGTTGTACTCCGAAGGCCTGTAGAGGGGAGGGTAGGACTCCACCACCCTTTGGGCGATTGCGTCCCTATAGGTGTCTATGAACTCTCCGAGATTCATCTTTTTCCTCCTTGGTGCAAGAATGGGTTGCCTCCTTACGTGGCGAGACCCCGCCGGTTCTCACCTATGAGCCGGCAGGGTCTCGTGGATGCGGCTCACCCTATTGGAGCCGTCGATGTAGCCTTATCTATTGAGTGTGCGGTATGGTATCTATCCTCTTCATGGCGGCCTCGCACCCACCCCTCATGTGACTGTATCGAACGGGAGTGGCTACCACATGTGGCAGGCTTCGAGGGTCACGGTAGTTTGCATTCTTTTTTCTCCTTATTTTCCTTGTGTGGTTCAAGTATCCGTGTCAGCTGGAATTCTTACGGCAAAAGCGCAGGCCCCGCCGTCCCACTCGCGAGCAATGGCAGGGCCTGTGTGTATTAGCACCCTTCGATGCCGGCCCTTCGGCCTTCGGATCTACGCCTCGATGTCGGTGATGAGGCCGTCGTCCAGGTCCAGGGCCACCACCGTGGTCCTGAGCCGCTCCCGGTGCACCTCCCTCTCGGGGGAGTCCTCAACCATCTCCATTATTTTCGCGGTCCTTCCCTTGACCAGTATGCGTTTTCCTTCTGATTCGAGGCAGAGATTGTCCAGGAACCCCGCGGCCACCAGCATGGCCATGTGGCCCCTCCGCAGAGGCATAAGCGGCCTGGTGCGTTCGACCCTGGCGGGCCAGAGGGAGTCGGTGATCTCCACGCTGGCCCACAGCCCCGACCGGCGGGCCTCCGCTGCGGCGGCCGCGGGGTCCACCGTGCGGGTGGCGAATAGGATGTCTCCCATTGACATGGTGGGAGGTGTGAACTCCGGGTATCGGTAGAACCGTAACGGCTCCGGCTCCCCGTGGGACCACTCCCGCACCTGTGCCTCGGCGTAAGGGTCCGGTGTGGGGTCCCCCTTCCGGTAGGCGAGCAGCACCACCTGGTCGAAGACCTCCCGCTCGGGCTGTGGGAAGGCCCAGCAGCGGATACGGCGGTAGTGGGTGGACAGGTAGCGGGCGGAGACCGCCAGCCGCTGCCTGGGAACGATGAACACCAGCAGGCCCTCATCCGCCAGGTACCGGGTGGAGTAAGTGAGGAAGGCGTGCTCCGTTCTCCTATCTTCCGAGTCAAAATCATAGGGCGGGTTCAGGTACAGGACGCTAAAGGCCCCGTTGGCGATGGAGGACCGGAATAAGTCTGCGGAGAGCGTGCGGTGGAGGCGGCGTGCCGCGTTTTCAGCCCTGTCCTGGTGAAGCTCGACGCCGTAGGTCTCCACTGGGATGGCGCTGGCACCGTGGAGCCGCTTTGCCAGCCGGTCCACGGCGTCCCCGACCCCACAGCAGGGGTCGAGGACGCGGAGGGTCTCCTGGTTGTGGTAGTAGTATCCGATGGGCGTACCGATCAGGTCGGCGATCATGTCCACCACCCGGTCCGGGGTGGGGTAGAAGCCCCCCTTTGCTTGTGCGGCCAATCTCATCTTTTTCCTCCTTTTTCCTATTTTGTGCGACGATGAACTTGGTATGTATAAGGCGCGTCCTGGAAGGACTGCGTGGGCCGCTCTCTGCAGGCGGAGGCGGTCTGGGATCTTAGTCGGGTAATGTAAGCCGTCCCTGCGCCACGGCCTGGGAGAGGTCATCCCTGAGCCTTTCGGCATCGGGGGAGCACCTGTAGGCAGAGACGCCCACGGACTGCAGGGGCAGGATCTCCCCACAATCCAGGCCTCGTTGCCAGAGCCATCTGGCCCAGGAGCTGTGGAGAGGCAGGGGACTGCGCCGGTCAAGGAAGCGGTGATGGAGGGCCGGAGCCTCCTCCTCCGACTGGGCCAGGAGGAGGAAGGAGTCTCGCTCGAAGGCGTACTCCGCCATTTTGGTATACACGAGGGCATGCCAGCCCCCGGACACGGGCAGCCGGGCAATCTTCGCTGTCCAGGTGCCTATGGTGTCGTAGGGCACCGAGCACCGCTGGTAGCCTCCCGAAAGGGGCATGCCGTCGGCGCCTCGTATGAGGTGAGCCACGTCGGGGGGCTGCTTGAGGAGGGAGGCCCAGATGGCTTTGAGGGCCGTCTGGGAACCCACCATGGAGAGGAACCAGAGGCCGTCGGTGGTTTCGTCCCTGGCGAAAGCGTCCACCGTGGCGGAGAAGCCGCCGGCGTTGATAGTGTGCAGATCCTGGGGATCCGTGGATTGAGTGGCGAGCATCTTTTTCTCCTTTCGATGAGAGTCGTTGAGTGCGCAGGGCATGTCCGTTCCCCGCGTGTATGCCGGTAGGAGTGTGGGCCCTCCGGTCGTGAATCGTTGGCTGCCTGACCTGGGGCATAGGCCCCATCCTTAGCCGGCGTGGCCCCAGTCAGGGCAGAAGACCCCGGGCTTTGAGGCTGACGTAGTCGTTCCCTCCTATGACCACGTGGTCCAGTAGGTCTATGTCGAGTAGCTTCGCCGCCTTCTTAAGCTTCCTGGTGATGGCCACGTCGTCGGGGCTGGGGTCCGGGTCTCCCGAGGGGTGGTTGTGCACAACGATGATGCTGGGCATGCCCTCCTGTACGGCGGGCCTGAACACCTCCGCCGTCCTCACCTGGGAGGATGAAACATTCCCCTGGTAGACCACCCGGTGGCCCACGACCTGGTTCCTGGTGTTGAGAAGCAGGACCCTGAGCTGTTCCTGGGCCAGTGGTGACATCTCCGGACCCAGGAGGAAGTAAACGTCCTCGGGAGAGCCTATGGAGGGGAGGTCCTGAGGAGTCTCCCGCCTGGTGGGCACCTGGTACCGGGACGCCAGCTCTCCCAGAAGGTCCAGGTTGCTTCGGAGGGCTTCGAGAAGAGTGTCGGCGTGTTGGGCCGTGATGGTGGTCATGGGTTGCTCCTTATATGCAGTATCGAAAATGAAGCGGGGCCGCCTCCCTGTCGGTGGGAAGCGGCCCCGTGTAGTCGCGCCCTGTCGGTGGGGGCGTCTATGTGGGAATGATTGAGTCTTTGGTCTAGAAGGGAGAGGCGCTGGTCCCCGGCCCGGCGTTCCCGCCGTCCCCGGCGGCGTTGGTGGAGTCGAGGAACACCACCTCCGAGGCGTGGACCTCGGTGGAGTGACGGCGCTTGCCGTCATCTCCCTCCCACGAGTTCTGCACCAGGCGGCCCGCCACGTAGACCCGCTGACCCTTCCCCACGTAGGTGTTCACCGCCTCTCCCTGCTTGCCCCATACCACGACGGTGTGCCAGTCGGTGGCGTCCTCCCCGTTCTTCCGGTACCGGTCCGTGGCCAGCCTGAGCCTGGTGACGGCGGTGCCTCCCGGCGTGTATTTCATTTCCGGGTCCGTCCCCACCCTTCCCAAGAGTTCCACTCTGTTGATGGTCCTTGTCATGTTTATTTCTCCTCTATCGTTGATGTGGCGCGGCCCTCCCGCGCCTAGATGAAAGCGAGGCCATCTTCCTGTAAAGGGGAAGAAGAACGTGGTGCGCTTCCTATGGGTGGAAGCGTCTAGGCGACCCTGACGTACTCCGACTCCCGCTCCGTGACTATCTCGGCCCTGACCTCCGGGTCCAGGAGGGAGTTGAGCCTGGGGTAGTTCACGGAGTAGCGCCGGGACTGCACCAGGCTGACCGTGCGGCCTGCTATGGTGACCTTGGCGTCCCCCTTGCGGCGCATCCACGCCTTCAGGGTCTTCAGGGCGGCCCGCTTGACTTTTTCTGGTGCTTTCATGGTCTGCTGGGCTTTGGTGTAGACCGCCACCGCCTCCTGTGCCTCACCGTCGCTCACCTCTTGTACCTCCGGTTCCTCCCGGTTCTCTCCCATTTCCTCACCACCAGGCTGGCAGAGGTCCAAGAAAGGACAGTACCGGCACTGCCAGCTGCCTTCTAAGAAGTCCCTGTCGGGCAGGGCGTCGGGGTCCGGCCCGTGGAGGGCGTGGTGGTCTGCCAGGGGTTCCAGCCACCGGCTGGTGTCCTGCAGGGCCCGCTCCAGCCGTGGAGCAGGAATCACCTCGAAGTCCCAGGTACGGCTGCCCGTGTCCATGGTGGCGATGACGGCGTCCCGCATCTCGCCGAACTGACCCAGGGTGTAGATTGCGGCCTGGGCCACCGACGCCGGGTGGCTGCGCTCAGCCCCCAGGGTTCGCCACCGTTTGAATGCTTCCGGCCCTCTGGTCTTCACCTCCACCACCATTTCTTCCCCGTAGGGGTTAGACTTTTCCTCCTCTTCGAAGAGGAACATCTGCACCGTGGCATCCACGGCCCACTCTCTGTCTCTAGGGAGGGGAATCCGCACCGTGCCGTCGGGGTGGCCCGTCACCAGCAACTTGGGTCCCATCCTTACGGTGACCTGCTTGGGGTCCCGTGGATCGGCGGGGTTGACCATCCAGCCGGCCCTTTCCATGGCCTTCGTCACCACCGGCTCAAGGGCGTTGCCCGCCTCCATGGCCATGAGGGATTTTTCCCCTGGGGGATTGGTGGGGGCGTATCCCGTGGCGGAGTACCAGAGGGCGCGGCGGCAGTTCAGGGCTGCCGAGGCCCGCACCTCCAGAGCCTGACCCGTACCCGATGCGGGGTTGCCGTCGTCGTCGAACCGCGCCGCGGGACGGGAGAATGTTTTTGCTCTGTCTATGGTTGTAGCTGTAGTCATCTCTATTCCTCCTCCTGTTCGATTCTGTCCTGTAGATGAGGAGCGGGACCGTCCGCAATTGAGGCAGTCCCGCTCCCATACGTGAATCCGTAGTCCATTTCCTCAAGCCACCGCCATGGCCTTTCCCGCTTCCACGTGCTTTCCCGGCCCTCTGTACTCCAGGTAATCCCTGAGCACGTGGGCTATGCCGTCGCCGATGCCCAGGACGGGCACGCTGGCACCGTCGGCCATCCCGTTGAAGAAGGGCTGCATCTCCTGGATCCCCCTGCACTGCTGGATGATCTCCCCCAGCGGGGTTCCCCGGCGTAGATGGAGAGAAATAAGACGGCAGGCCAGCTCCGTGACGCCGCTCTGGAAGCTCCCTCCCTTGCCCAGCCTTCCGAAGACCTCGTAGGGCCGGCCCTCCTCATCCACGGCTACGGTGACGTAGAGCTTGCCGAACTCCGTGTTCAGCCTGGTGGTGACGCTGCGCAGGCTCCTGGGCCTGGTCCGTGTCATGGTTGTCGTGGTCATGTTCTTCTCTCCTTTCCCTGGCAGATCTGTAGTGCCTTCCTGCACTGGATGACTTCCATTGGTCCTTTGTTCAGGGCCGTCTCCCTGTCCCGTTCGCTACCCACGCCCAGGAGGGATCTGACTATGGATTCCTCGCAGTCTTCCTCCGCATACAACGGGGTGAGCGTCGTGTTCCGTACGGCGGCGGGTATCTCCTCCCACCGTTCCCGGCTGAGCTTCAGCCCGCCATGGCCTGCCGTCGTGACCCTGAGCACTCCCTCTGCAAGCTCCTGAATCTCCCTGGTCCAACCCCAGGGTGTGTGGGTCGGTGTCTTGGGCATGTCTCGTCTCCTTCTTCTCCTGTAATCTCGTAAACGAAAAGCGGGGCAGTCCCTTGGAGGAGACTGCCCCGCTGGATTCCTGGTATTGGATTGATTGGCTGGCTAAGAACCCTTCGTCTGCCGCATCTTGTTGAGCTTGTTGGCTGCGGCCTTCACCAGGGGAGCCAGCTCCGCCGCCCCCAGCTGGTCCAGGTCCCTGCCTGTCCGGGCTGCCACCGCCTCCTGCACCTGCTTCTCGTCGAAGCCCTGGGCTGTTCCCAGCTCCATTAGCCGCTTACGTAGCATCTGTACCTGGGACTCTTCGCTGCGGTTGGGCTGGACCTTTTCAGGTTTCGTCACGGTCTGGACCGGAACCCTCTCCGGTTGGGGTGGAGCACTCAAGTCAACCTGGTCTCCGTAGAGTCCGTTGCCGAACTGGACTCCAAAGCTCCTGAGGGCCCGCTTCAGACCGTCGGTGACGGCGCCCTTCAGCGCCGTGTCGTGGCCCTCTGGGGTCTCCTCGGCCACGGCGTGGAAGCCCACGTCGGTGCGGGAGGGCGCACCGGCCACGGTGACCCGCACCGGTGCACTGTAGGCGGAGAAAGCCTTCACCTCGCCGGTCCTGGAGTCCACGGTCTCGAACTTTCGGAGGGTCACGCCTCCCACCAGGTCGTAGCCCCAGCCGCCGTGGCCGAAGATCAGGTTGGCCTGGTCGATGACCGTGTGTCCTTCCAGGTAGTGGTAGATCATGCCGGCCCTCCCCCTGCGCTGGGATACGATGGCGAGGTCGAGAGGCTGGGCCAGGGCCCTGGTGACGGCGGGGGGCAGCCCGTCCCAGAGCAGAGCCGGCTCCGCACTCGATGCGGGGTCGTGCCCGGTGACGATGGGAGCGTTGGGCTTGTGCCCATTGCCGTTCAGGTGCACGAGGCCGTTGGAGGCCCCGTTGGGGTGGTGTCCGTTGTCCTTGTGATTGTCGTTGAGCATGATTCATCTCCTTCAGTGGTTGTTCCCGTAGGGAATGGGTGGGTGCAGGTTCCCCTTGGGGAAACCCGTGGGCGGGCATAGCCCGTCGTTGAATGGGCGCAGGTATTGGCGGGGGGGTGATAAGAGTGTGGGAAGAGTGAATGCTGGGCGGGGAGGCCCGCTCAAGAGCGACAGGGAGTCGCTACCGGGAGGAGCGGGCCGCTTGCCCAAGCAGGCGGAGGAAGAGACCTCGTCCGTGGGGATGGGTGGCAAGCTCTGCCACGTCGCGCACGCCCTGAGGCAGGGTGACGACGGCGGCACGGCGTCCAAGCATGTCCGCAAGCCTCTGTGCCGCCTCCCTGCCCGCGTCGTCGTTGTCGAAGGCGAGGAAGACGCGGGGGCAGCCCCCGAGGGCTAAGGCCACGCGCTCAAGGCCCTGGGTCCCCAGGGCAGCGATGGCGGGAAGGCCCCAATTGGCAAGGGTGATCCAGTCGAAGAGTCCCTCGGCCACTATGGCCCAAGACGAAGCTGTCCCGAGCCGCCCAAGCCCAAGTACCGGCTTGGGACCGGGCAAGGCCTGGAACCGGGGCATGGTGTCGGGGTCGACGGACCTGCCCGCAAGCCACCTAACAAGTCCGCCGGAGACCTCCGGCACTACAACCATCCCCGCGAATCGCTCAGCATCCTTTGCCGTGAACAGCCCTGAGTCTCGGACCTGCTTTTCCGAGAAGCCGCGGGACTCCAGGGCCTGCCGCAGCCCGCGACCAGGCGAGTAGCCAAGGCCCAGGCGGGCTGCAGTGGCGGGGCCGATTCTCCGGGAGGCCAGGTACTCCTGGGCTTCCGGACTGCGCCGCAGCTGACCGGCGTAGAAGCGTGCCGCCGCGGTCAGGAGGGCGGGATTGCGCGGAGGCAACTGAGCGGGTTGCCGACGCCGTGTTGGGGCTGGACGAACAGCAGTCCTGGACGCAAGGCCAGGGGTGCCGTCCAGCCGCCGCAGAGCCTCTGGCAGGCTGAGGTTCTCCATACGCTGGATGAAGTCCAGCACGTCTCTCCCAAGCCCGCAGCCGAAGCAGTAGAACCTCTGGGAGTCGGAGTACACTGTGAAGCTGCCCTCCGACTCCTCGTGGAAGGGTCAGACGCCCTGACGGACCCGGCCTCTTCCTCTGAGTTGTACACCGGCCGCCTCCACGGTATCGCCCAAGGGATGTCTCGCCTTCAGCGCTGGAATGTCGACTGTTGTATTTGCTACGACCATGACGCACCTTCGGTCAAGGGCCGGAGGCCCCGGAGGCTGCGCTGCGACAAGATCTTGCCGGGCCGCCAGCGCATTCCCAGCGCCGCCATCACCTCAAGCATTCCGCCTTCGGCGCGGGGCGCTAGGGCTGCGGCCCGTCCCGTGGCCTGGCTGTAGACGAGAATTTCTCGGTGGCCGAACCGCCTACTCACAAGCTGTCTCCACTCCGAGTGAGCCCACCGGGCCAGATTCGGGTCGTCGGGCGTCATGTCCGCACCAGCGAGCACCTCAAGTGCCCCGTCTAAATTCGCAGCCTGTCTGAGTCGCCTCGCCTCATGGATGGCGCGTACCACGGTATGGCCTTTCGAGGTATCCACCACGTCCACCTCGGCAGTGTCCCTCCCCACCGGCGATTCCGGCTCTTCCCTGAACGTCAGCGCGGCCATGAGCCGGTCCACCAGCTCCTCCAGGCTGCGCCCGGGGCTGATTGCCTTCACTCCGACGAAGTCCTGCGGCGCTTCCGGTTCCTCTCTGAACGTCAGCGTGGCCATGAGCCGGTTCACCAGTTCCTCCAGGCTGCGCCGAGGCCTCGCAGAGGTCTCCATGGTCCTGGTTCCAGTCACCAATGTTGCCGTGGTCATCGTGTACCTCCTTCAAATTGTTGTGTAGTTCCCTGTGGTCCATGCCCACCAGGGAAAAAAGAGCCGCCTCGCAAGAGACGACCCCAGTCATTCGGCATGGGTTGCAAGAGGGTAGCGGTGTCAGCCGTCAGCGCCTGGACCTCCTCTCCGGTCGGTGCACCGTGAGCCGCCGGACGAGCAGCACAGCAATGCCAATTCCAAGGGCGTTCAGGACGAAGAGTTCACCGTCTCCCGTCAATAGCAGGGGCCCGAACAGCAGCGCCGCAGCCACCACCGCAACCGTGAGCCTCTTGTACCGCAGGGCAAAACCTCCGACGGTTGCGGCGAGACCTTTGAATTTGAGAACCGTTGAGAAGAAATTCTTGACGTTCATTGACGCCTCCTTTCTGTTGTTAGCCCACGCCGGCATCCGCGGCGCGGGTCGTGTGAGATGAGACCCGTTGACGAAGACGCACTCCCTCCTAGGTGGGATTCCTAACGCAGAAGAACGGAGGGAGCGAAAAGAACGCAGCTAGCCCGAGGGTAGATGCATGTTGGGGGAAGAGCTGCGCGCGGTTGAAGCGACCGGCCAACGGCTATTGAAGGATCCGCCGGTCAGTACGTGCTATATCTGCGGACCGGCCGTGATCTGGCTGATACCGCAGTCAGGATGGTCCAGGCGGAGCTTTGGATGCACTCCAACCAGAAAATCCGTGGGCCGCGCGTAGGCACATGGCCATGGGGTCCCGACCTTCGATGCGGCATCGGGGGAGCACGGCTCTACCTCTTCACCGTCATCACGCCTCGGGAAGCGTTTGTCCCTCAGGGGCCGCCGTCGGGAGAGCAAGGCTCAATCCCTAGATCGGTACCCCTGGGCGGCTGTTCGGAGAGCCAGGCTCGATCCTAGGCAGCCGGTCCCGGATTCGGGGGACGGGAATCCTCCAGGTTTCTCGGCAGGAAACGCTGGAAAAGCCAGAAACAGAATTTAGTGTTATCACCCATCTCCGTCGGTGTCAACGGTTTTGGGGCGTTTCGGCCCAGATCACTTACTCCCACGGAACTGCAATGGAACAACGGCGCAGCACCCGCGAATACGGCACTCCCGCAGGGTTCAGGATCTACCTCCACCACAGCCCCAGGGTGAGGATGCGCCGCAGCCGGCGCAGCATTTTTCTCCTTGCGAGGGTCTTTCGCGTGTCGCGCAGCGCCTCCCAACGCCAGGCGGTCTGTCCCCTGCGACCGAAACCCCGCAGGGGCTGCGTCTCCGGAGGAAGGGTCAATCCATGCTGCTCCATCATCGCCAGCTCTAGGGTCAGCAGCCGCTGCTCCGTCGTCAGCCACGACAAGCTCCGACCCCGGTTGGGATGGTTCTGCCTCAGCCTCCGCCACTCCTCCACCAACGGCCAGGCCTCACCGTAGACGGCGGCGTCGTCAGAAGCGGGATCCTCGGTGACCAACTCTGGGTCCGTACGCCGCGGCGCAGTCCGCTTAGAAAACTGAAGCCCCACCACCGTGGGTGAGGCCTTAGCATGGGCCTTTCCGTCCACCGACTCGCGCAACCTCCCTGCCATTTCCTTCACGCGCCCCTCCAGTGCGCTGACCCGCTCCTTCAACCGGGCCACATCGGGGCCATGCCGTGACCCCAACAGCCTGTGCAACGCATCCCTCATGCGCCCCGTGATCTGTCCCGTCTCCTCGGCACGGACCAGGGTACGGTAGGCGACCCCCAGCATCTCCGCCGCCTCCATCCGTCCCTCCTCGTCCACCAGCTCCCGCAACAGGGCCTTCAGACGCAGCCGTCGCAGCTTCGCCACGTCCCGACCACCGTTGCCTCCGGACCGGGATTCCTCCCGCTGTCCATCCGTCCCCGCCACGTCTGCATGCGTATCGCTCACCGCATTGTCCTTCATGGGCCTGCCTCCTTCGCTCCAAGTGTCCTGTAGGGCCTCTCCTGTAAGGGGTGTATCCCGTCCTCCACGTAAGGCCCCGTTCCACGAATCGCTTACTCCCATGTAACAAAAATCTTCCCGATTGCCTCGAATTCCGACTTGCATTTATGCAACTTCCACCCCCAATCCGTGGAACGGGCCCTTACGGCAAAGTGTTTACAAATGCTCCTTCAACTTGCCCTAATTCGGCCTCATTCACGCCCAGAACGGCCCACGACTTGCCTTTATGCAAATATCGCAATTCCTGTACACGGGTATGACACCACATTCGGCCTCCGAATATGAAGGCCCCGTGAGGGGGCCTCCCGTACGAGGCCCCCTCACAGACCATGATATTTCGCCCCCCCACTCCTCAGTATTCACGGCAGGCAACGACGCCAACATCAACGACGTGGAGGCAACGAGGTGTCATTTCAACGGACCAACCGGAGATATCGCTGGGTCGCAATGTTGATTCTTCCAGTGCTGGCCATGCTGCTGGCAATCCTGGCCGCCATTCCCCTCAGCGGCATGGCGGCGCCGCAGGCCCCACCTGGGGGCGAGACCGTTCTGGTCAACGCGGACCGGGAGTTCGTGGAGCGGAAGAAAGAGGGCGAGTTCGTCGCCCGCCCCGTATACGACCGGCAGATAGACGCCCTCTACTACGCCATCCGTAACGCGGACACGGGCGACTGGATCACCCCCCTCTACCGGGTGCTGGGCGGAGAGAAGAGGTTGAGCGAAGGCTGGGAGTACTCGTGGGAGTACCCGGCCCTATCAGAACATCCGACGTTGGACCCGGAGCGGGCCTACCTCCTGGTGATGGTGGCGGGGATGGCTGACGGCCACACAAAAGCCTTCCACGCCGTCATACCCATCCACGAGCCCAGCCGCATCTGGGACAGGATACTTGGCGCTCTCAACCCGGGCCGGTGGGCCAAGGCCTTCGCCACCTGGGTGGTGGAAGGCACCCACGGCACCCTCTGCGGCGTGGTGGAGCGGGCCTCCGGCGATGACGCCGACAACTGCAGGGGAGGGTAGGGTTCCATGAGCGACATCCTCACCGGCACCCCTCCCGGCCTGACATACGACCACGAGCTGGTCCGGCAAGCCTGGTCGGTGGTGTGGGTCATCACCACGGGAGCCCTGGTGGTCATTCTGGGGTGGATGGGCCTCACCTTCATCATGAGCGAGCACCTGGGGATCAGGCAGGCGGGATGGCGGGAGATGGTGCCCCGGCTGGTGCTGGGACTGGTGGCCGCGGCGTCCTCCCTCTGGTGGTGCGCGCTGGTCATCGACGTGGCCGACGCCGTGTCCGGTTTCATCGCCGCGTTCCTGGGCGTCAATCCCGGAGACCTGCTCCGGGCACCCCTGGACACCTTCCTCGTCGCCATCCAGGCGGGAAGCGTGGGCATGGGCCTGTTGATGGCCCTCCTCTACCTGATCTACGGTTTTTTCGTTCTCTACGTGCTTGTGCAGATGGTGCTGAGGCTTGCTTTGATAGACATACTGCTGGCCCTGGCCCCCATAGCCCTTGGTTTGTGGATCCTGCCCCACACGGCGGGATGGGGTAGGCACTGGCTGAGGCTCTTCATGACCACGGTGTTCCAGCAGGCGGTGCAGCTGATCGCGCTGGCCCTGGGGTTCGGCTTCCTCAGGGAGGTGGCGGCCATAGGGGCCTTCGAGCCGATGCAGGACCTGGTGTGGAAGCTGCTGCTGTCTCTTTCCTTTATCTACATGGCCACTAAGGTGCCGTCGCTCTTGGGGAACGTGGGGACCTTCGACTCCTGGATGAGCACCCTCTACTTCGGCATGAACCTGCCGGGGACCATGATGAAGTCCGCCAAGACCCTTGGCCTGATGGCGGGCGGAGCCGCGGGAGGGCCTGCCGGCATAGCGGCGGGGGCTGCAGCCGGTTCGGGTCTGTCCGCTGCCACATCGGGGCTGAAGTCCATGGCGGAGATGGCCACCCCGTCGGCGGGAGCGGGCAGCGGGGGAGCGGCTCCCAGGAGCGCCAACGAATAGCTCCTGGCAACAACTACGACAACAGGAAAGGCATGGGTGTTGTCCATGCATACGAAGAGAAAAGCAAGGAGATGAAGCGATGTGCAAATAAGCGGAAAAACGGTCCAAAGGGAAAAAGGCAAACCAACCACACTGAGAGATAGGAGAAAGAAGAATGGACGACCTGACGCAGACCATATCGAACCTGGTGGGGATCCTGCTGGGGATCGTGGGAGCCGTGGGCGTGGGTTTCTTCGTCTACGGGGCCTACATGTACCTCACGGCCTCGGGAGCGCCCAACCAGATGGAGAGGGGGCAAGAGCGCGATGATGACGGCCCTGGCGGGCATCATCCTGGCCATGGTGGCCTACGGCGTCGTGGAACTGGTGATGGACGCAGTGGTAAATCCGGCGGTCACTCCCGACGTACCCGAACCGACTACCAGCGTGTCCCCACCCGCAACAGTTCCCCCGGACCAGGTACCCGGCGGAGCGGGGAGCTAGGAGGTGAAGACCATGAGAGAACACGAGGTACCCACCCACGTACAGGCGGAGGACCGGGTGCTGCTCTGGTTCACCTTCCCGCAGATAGTGGCGATGACGGCGGTATGTGCCCTTTCCTACGGGGCGTACCGGTACGCCCCCGTGGGGCCGTCGGAGGCGAGGATGGCGCTGGCCGTCCTGTTCGGCCTCTTCGGCATCGCCATGGTGGTGGGGAAGATAGGAGGTCGGCGGCTGCCGCTGGTGGTCGCCGACCTGTTGAAGTACCGGCTGGGACCACGGCGCTACGTGGGACCGGTGTCCCAGCTGGTGCGCAGCGAGCCTCCGGTCCCTGTACAGACGGAGAAGAATAGACCCAATCCCCTGAGCCTTCTGGCGATGCGTTTCAAGCGTAGCGCCCGGCGGTTGAGAGGGATGATGGAATCGGCGCGCCGCAGGATACGCCGGAGGAAACGGAGCGGCGGCAACCGTCAGAACGGGCGGATGCCCTTCCGTCCCCACCGTTGGTTCCCCAGGCGTCGAGATCAGAAGGTGAACGACGGTGGCAACGACACCAACAGT
Source organism: Dehalococcoidia bacterium (assembly GCA_965238215.1). Classification (GTDB taxonomy): domain Bacteria; phylum Chloroflexota; class Dehalococcoidia; order Lucifugimonadales; genus JAPULR01. Next base: position 574,277 of record OZ250180.1, read on the forward strand.
TCCCCAAGCAAGAAGAGCAGGGGAAGAAAATTTCCGAGGCTATGGGCGGCGGCGCTGGCCGTCGCCCTGACGGTGGGGGCGGTGTCTCTACCCCAGGGTGTCCTCGCCGACGATGACTGGCAGAACGAGATCGACTTTGAACTCATCGAGCCGGTCCCGGGCCGGAGACTCTTCGTGGAAGGGCTGACGGTCTACGGCGATACGGCCGCCGTCACCCTCCGGGCTGCCACTGACCTGAGCATAAGCGTTCACGCATATGGGGGAAGGTTGGGGATCCAGCTCCTCTTCTGGGCCACGGCCCAGCTAATGGAGGGAGAGAGCATCGCCTATGAACTACCCCTGGAGGGTTCTTCCCCTTCATTCACCTTCTCCTGGGAGGATTCTCTTGGGCAGGCGGGTGCCTTCTCCCTAAGGGACGGTCAGATTCCATACCCGCTGCCCACTGTCGAGGGAGAGATCTGCGACCTCAGTCTAGTCTCCTTGGGCTGGACACCGGGAACGGTTGAGGGAGTGGTGGAGTCCGAGTGCGAGGATCGGGTGAAGAAGACCGTGGCCCTTCAGACGGTGGCGGGCCACGTGAGTGTCTCCGAGATGTCCCTCATGGATGCCGACGTGACCGCCGTCACCGGTGTGGTCTCCGCCGTGACCACAGGCTCCCGCACCGCCGTCCCGCTGGTTCCCAATGGACAGACCGGATTCCGCCTTTCCGTGGGATCGGAAAAGGCCAACCTTCCCGTGATTCTGGTGGTTGAGACGGAGGCGTCCCTCAGCATATCCCTGCCGCCCCTGACCCGGCTCGTCCATCAGCCGGAGAAGACGGAGCACTACACCAGGACGGTGACCCTTACCCGGCCGGGCGTCACTCGGACCGTCAGCAAGAGGGTGACGGTGGAGCACGACGACGGCGCCACCACGGAGCACACCGTCTCCGCCACCCTGTCCATATCCAGCCGGGAGATCCGGAAGAACGTGACCGTCTCCATCACCCACCCGGAGTATGTGAAAGCAGAGGTGGAGGCGAGGGCTCCGGCCGTCCGGAGCCGTATGGAGACCCTGGACATGGCCTCGAGCATCGGGTCCGACGAACCCCACCGGACCCTCATTTTGCCTGATCGGGAACCCGAGCAGCCTCCCGCCGAGCAGAGGCCCGCAGACAGCGAGGAAGCCGGCGATTGGTTTGAGCAGCTGGGATGGGAGTGGCCCTGGTGAGACGAGCACTTGCGGCAATCCTACTAGCTGGAGTCGCACTGGCCACCACCGGCGCGAGAGTGGAGGAGAAGCGGGCCGCGCTGGAGGACCTGGTGGCGTCCTTCGACCAGGTCCTTACGGCAATGACCTATGCAGCCGCCGGCCTCTGCCTCTTCGCCATCGTCTGGGCGGGCTTCGTCCTGATGGCGGAGGGTGGCGAAGGTAGAGGCGGGGGTAGGGCCAGGACCGCCGTGGCCATGGCGGTAGTGGGGCTGGTCCTGGTGCTGTCGGCAAAGGGAGTGGTCACACTGCTGCTCAGCGGCCTTGTCCCTTTCCCAATCCCCTAAGTTCAAGGAGAGAAGAGGAAAACATTGAAGAAGTTATTTCAACTAATCACAAGACCTGGGACCAAGAGGCCTGTTAAAGAAGAAGCGGCCTCGCCGCAAGCCACAGACTGCGTGCAATCTCCTGCGGTGCCAACTCCCAAACCTCCACCCGACCTGCCCCTCTTTTTCATGCTGTCGCACCTGGAGGAGGACGGGCCGGTGAGGTTGGACGGGGTGAAGGTGGGGGCATGCGAGGTGATGGGCCTGGAGATAGACGAACCCAAACTTGGAGCCTTCGCCGGGGCTCTCAACGCCCTGGACTTCCCCGTGCAACTGCTCATCAGGCAGCACCCACCTCGGCTGGAACGCCTCAGGGAGAAGCTGCAACAGGCCCAACCACCCAACCTTCCCCCGCAGACGCTGGCGGCGGCTGAGTCCCTCAGGCGGCTGCTGACAGACCTGGAGAGTCGGGACGGGATCCTGGACCGGCGCTTCTACGCCATCTGCGAGTTCCCCCGGGTGGATGAGTTGAGGGGCCTGCTCGCGAGGGCCGGCCTGTCCGTTCATTTACTTAAGGGCCGCCAACTGAGGATGTTTCTCGTTTCCGCCGCCGTGGGCGGCTCCCCCGAAGAGGTAGACGAGGAATCTCAAGTTGAGGTAGAGGTCAACCGGAGGGAGATGCGCATCGGGGAGAACCTGGTCCGCTCCCTCCACCTGGGCAAATGGCCCCGGTCGCTGGCTCCAGGCTTTCTACAGGGTCTGATGGCGGCAGGCGCGCCCATGGACCTCTCCATCCACATGGGAGCCATACCCCCGGATCAGGCGGCCCGCACCCTGGAGTGGCAGAAGGTCAGGTTCGAGTCGGCCCAGTCGCTATCCTTCAAGCGGGGCCGCACCATGTCTCCCGAGGCGGAGATAGCCCTGGAGGACGTGACCCGCCTCAGGGACCAGGTGCAGCGGGGCAGGGAGCGGCTCTTTCACGCTTCCCTCTCCGTCACCCTCTATGCCAAGGACAAAAAGTCCCTTATGGAGATGACCCAGAGGGCGAAGGCTCACTTTGCCGCCACCCTGGGCAAGCTCGAGAACCTCGCCTTCCGTCAGCGCGAGGGGCTGCTCTCCACCCTGCCCCTGGCCCTGAACGCCGTGGCGTCTTGGAGGACCCTGGACACGTCGTCGCTGGCCCGTCTCTTCCCCTTCTCCCCCCCGGATCTCGACACCCGCAGCGGCACCCTGTACGGCATCGACATGAGGGCCTGCTCTCCCATTGTCTACGATCCATGGGACGGGACTCACCTGAACGCCAACACGGCAGTGCTGGCCAAGTCCGGCTCCGGCAAGTCCTTCGCCACCAAGCTGGGAGTCCTTCGGGGCATTACCAGGGGTGTGACGGCATATGTCATAGACCCTGAGGGAGAGTACGCCGACATGGCACGGGCCGCCGGCGGCAGAGTCCTCTCCCCCGGAGTCCCTGGGCAAGGGATGAACCCCTTCGTCATCGACAAGGGGGACTCCGAGGAGTTGCTCCAACGCATCGGCAGCCTTCGCCGTTTGATTGAGGTGATGGTAGGGGAGAGGCTCTCCGCCGATAGGAGGGCCTCCCTGGACCACGCCCTGGCGGGCTACTACTCCCAGCCCAGGAAGCGCACCGGCTTCAGGGATTTTTACAAGTATCTGCAAGAAGACGAGGCGGGAGACCCCGGCTTGGCCCATCTGTTGCGGCCCTTCGCCACCGGCAGCCTGAGGCACCTACTCTCCGACGAGGGAGACGATCTGCTGGGCAACGAGGCCCTTGTGACCGTGTTCGACCTGCGGCTGCTGGAGCCGGAGCTACGGCCCGCCGCAGCAATGGTCTGCACCGAGACCGTGTGGGCTGCAGCGGCCCAGAATCCCAAGCCCAGGTTGCTGGTGGTGGACGAGGTGTGGAGCATCATGCAGCACCCGGAGGGTGCAGCCTTCATGGTCTCATTGGCCAAGCGAGCAAGGAAGCACCGGCTGGGGTTGCAGTTCATCACCCAGGACGTGCAGGACCTGCTCTCAGAGGATTCCTCAAGGACCATCACCGGCCACAGCGGTCGGGCGCTGCTCCAGAACGCCGCCTTCAAGCTGCTGCTGCAGCAGGACGCTGCGGCAATAAGCACCGTTGGCGACGCCTTCGACCTGCCGGAGGAACTGCAACGTTGGCTCCTCTCCTGTCCCCGGGGAGACGGGCTGCTGCTGGCCCGTGGCAACCGGTTCCCCGTCCGGATAGAGGCCACCCCGGAGGAGACAGCAGTAATTGAGTGGAGACCGGGCAGGCGCCACTAAAAGAGGCATTGGGATAAACGGCCAATACGATTCCCAAAACAATACCTACGGGGAACGAAAACATGAAACTGAACCCTAAGAGAATACTATTCGGAGATTCCAAACCCAATCGTCCCGTGCTGCTGGCGGTGACGCCGCCCAGGACTGGAGAGCGCACCCTGCTGAGCGTGGAGAACATGCTGGGGTCCATCGCGGTCCCCGAGCCCTTCTCTCTGGAGCTGGTAGGAGATATGGATGGGGTGACCCTCATGGCCCGCTGCCTGGACGACCAGGTGGTACGTGGCCAGATAGCTGTGCGCTATCCCCAGGCCAGGATAGTGGAGGTGTCGCCGGAGGACGACCCTCTGCGCCTCCGTGAGGGTGAGGAAGCCTGGGGGATGAGCCTCAGGGCCTCCGGGCCCGAGTACGTGCCCCTCCGCACCTTCCGTGACGACGACCTGTTGGACCCCGGCTCGGATCCCCTGATGGCCCTACTAGGCGCCCTCTCAGACCTGAACGAGGGAGAACGGGTCGTAGCAAGGCTCATGCTGAACTCCCTGGGTCCCGACTGGTCCCAGCAGTACATGGAGAAGGCCGAGCAGCAGCCGGCGACTCAACCCCAGGACTCCGGGTACTCCAACCAGGTGAAGCATCACCAGACGGACGTGACCAACATGGCCATCCTGGGGGTGGGGGCCCTGGTCGCCCTGAAAGGCTATCTGTGGGTGAAGGCCGGGGAGACGTGGAAGGCCGTCCTACTGGGATTGGGCGTTGCCATAGCCCTGGCCGTGGGCGGCTGGGCCTGGCACCGGTGGAAGAAGGGCCGAAACCGGGTCTACGACCCGCTGCTGATCCGGGAGAAGGTGGCCCGCATGGCCTTTGACGGCGAGGTGCAGGTGGTCGTCATACTGCCCCGGGGGACCCGGCCCCCGAGGGCCAGGCACCTGCTGGGCCAGGTGGGGGCAGCCTACCGCCACTACGACCACCCGGCGGGGGCCAGGTTCAGGGCCGGCAGGATGAGGCCGGTGGTACCCGACCCGCAGATGCTGTATCCCTCGGGCCCGGGCCTCTTCGGCAACCGGAGCATCCTGGGGGTAAGAGAGGCGGCGGCCCTGTGGCACCCACCGGGGGCAAAGGACGAGACGCCCCTGGTGGCCCGGTCCGGGGCGAAGGTGCTGCTGCCCACCGCCCGCAGCGTGAGGGGAGGCGCCCACGTGGGAGATACGACCTCGGGGACGCCGCGAAAGATCCATTTCCCGGAAGATCTGCTGCGCCGCCACCACCTGTACGTGGCCCGCACGCGCATGGGCAAGTCCACCCTCATGCACCACGTGGTCTCCCACAAGATGAGGGAGAAGGCGGCGGGCAGGGACAAAGACGCCATCATCGTCGTGGACCCCCACACGGACCTGGTGGGAGAGCTGCTGGAGCAGGTGCCGGATTCCCTCGTGGGACGGGTGAAGCTCATAGACCTGGCCGATGGGCGGGGCGCGCCGGGCATCAACCTGCTGGACACCCGCATATTCTCAGACAGGGACCGCACCGCCGACTCGGTGGTACGGGTGGCCCGCGGCCTCTGGGACCAGTGGGGACCCAGGATGCAGTCCATCCTGGAGTTCACCGTGAAGACCCTCCACGAGGCCAATAAGACCATGGACCCCGACGAGCAATTCACCATCCTGGACGGCCTGAAACTACTATCGAACGCCCCCTTCCGCACCGAAGTACTCAAAAAAGTCTCCGACCCCTACATACTGGAGTGGTGGGCCAACACCTTCACCGGCTGGAGCCGCGACTACAAATCCGACTCCCTGGCTCCGGTCCAGACCCGTCTCTCCTATTACTCATCATCCAAGAGGGCCAGGGCCATCCTGGGCCAGCCCCGTTCCACCATAGACCTGAGGAAGACCATTCTGGACGGGGGCATACTGCTGGTGTCCACCTCCCAGGGAGTGGTGGGAAGGGACGTGGCCGCCCTGGTGGGAGCCTCCCTCCTCAACCTGGTGGACTCCGTCATCCGGGAGCAGGGAAGTGTATCCCTTGAGCAACGGCGTGGCGCACTGGTAGTCGTGGACGAGATGCAGACCATGCCGGGGGTGGACTACGAGTCCATGCTGAGCGAGCTGGGGAAGTTCGGGGCCAGCTTCATCCTGGCGACCCAGAGCCTGGCCAAGCTCGACGACCTCTCCCCCACCATGCGCGACACCGTCCTGGCCAACGTGGGGTGCCTGGCGGTGTTTCAAGTGGCGGGCTCCGACGCCCGGCAGCTGGTTTGGGAGCTGGGAAAGGACCGTGTGACCGAGGAGGACGTGGTGTCTCTCCCGGTGCACCACTGCTACGTAAGGGCCACGGTGGGCAAGGAGAGGATGCCCGCTTTCTCCATGATGGTGAAGAAACCTGATAGGGGAGACCCCGACACCGCCGGTCGCATCCGCGCCGCCGCCTTGAGCTACCTGGTATCCACCAGCGAGATACGGGAGAGGGAGTCCGGCATGCGCAGTCTGGCAGAGAAATACCGGAAGAGATGGAAGAGATCGCCACCAGGGAGAACGCTGGGAAGGAGGAGGCCAAACCGCAGAGACCGGACCGCAGGAAGGTACGCACCAAGCGGGACCAGGCCGACGGGGAAGCTTCCCTGAAGCCCACAGTAGAGGAGCGTGAGGAATGAAGCCCCTCGACGGCGAGATGATGCGGCTTCTGGCCCAGATGCCCTTCCTTGACCGGCTGGAGGCGGCTGCCGTCTCCGGCTGGTCAAGGGGAGCCGTCTACGGGTCCGTACGCAGACTGGTGGGATCAGGCCTCGTGGGTTCCCTTCCCCACGCCACGGACCTCACTCCCCTCACCCGGAGGTACCATCTCACCGCCACGGGGCTGCGCCTTCTGGCCTCGTCCGGTGGTACGGTCATGGAGGAACTCCTCCGCAGCCATCCCGTCTCCACCCGCTGGCGGCGGGTGCTGCTGGACCGGCTCGACGCCCTGGCCATCATTTATCGCGTCGCCTCCGCCGTGGCCAACGTGGCCCATCCCATCAGCTTCCGCTGGTACCGGGCTATGCCCATAGATGCAGCCATCACGCTTCCTGGCGGAAGGACCGTCGGCATCCTCCGGCAGGGAATCACATCCGACAGGTCGGGCTTCTCGAAGCGGGTGTGGAGGCTCACTCAGCTACCCCTGCCGGGAGCCGTCCTAATGCTGATGCCCGACGAGATGCGGCTGCGGTACTCCCGCAGGCGACTGGCCCGCACGTCCGTGGCGGCTCTCCTTGCCCTGGAGCGCGAGGCTGCATCCGGGGCCACGGACGAGCCCGTGTGGCGGCTACCTTCCGTCAGCGGCGCCGTTGACCTCGGAGCGGCCATGGACCGGCTGCCTCCGGGCGGCGCCCTTCCAGTGGAGCGGCCTCTGGCGCGCATCTCATTCCCCCCGGACCTGGACGAGCACCGCCCCGGAGAGGACGCTCCGGATTACCTTCTACCGGCGCTGCTCAGACCCGCCGAGAAGCGGGCCATGGACCTGCTCTCCGGATGGTCATGGCTCAACCTGAACGACCTGGCGGGCCTGATGGGCGTCTCCCGCCCGCGGGCGTCCCAGATTGTCGCCTCCCTGGAGGACTTCGGCCTTGTGGTTCGCACGACCGCATCGGGCCGTCGTCTCGCCCTCACCGACCCAGGCCTGGCCATGCTGTCCCGCCGGGACAGGACCGCCGTGGGGTTGGCAAGGAAAAGGTGGAGCGTCTCTCCGCTGGACGAAGGGTGTCCTCCACACTGGCGCAACGTCTCCGGCAGGCGGAGCCGCCAGCTGCTGCGGCATATGAAGCACACCGGTGCCGTCCACGGCTTCATGGCGTCCCTCGCCGGGCAAGCTCGCGACCTGGGCTGGGAGACGGTACAGCTGGACCCACCCATCAGGGCCTCCCGCTATTTTCGGCACCTCGGCGGTATGCGCTCCATCCATCCCGACGCCTTCGGGCTGTTGCGGAAGGGAAGCGTCGCCTGGCCCTTCTTCCTGGAGTGGGAGCGGAGGGCCGTTCGTCCAATCACCATGGCCGGACGGCTGGCCCCCTATTTGAAGTACTACGCAACCCACCGTCCCGCAGACGACCACGGGTCGGCGCCCCATGTCTTTGTGGTCTTCAACGAAGAGTCGGCGGCCACCGGCTTCCTGCGCGTGGCCACGAAGGAGATGGAACGGGAGGGAACTTCCCTACCCCTGCTGGTATCTCACCGAGACCTGGTGGAGAGGAGGGGCCCGCTGGGACGCGCCTGGCGCACACCCGGACAGTGGGAGCCCGTGGCTCCGCTCCCTGAGTCCGGACTTTCCTGAAAAAGACTGGAGAGAAAGAAACATGAGACTCTACTACATCAACGAAGCCGTGGGTCCCCGGCGCCACGTCCGCTCTGCCCTTGGCGTTGACGCCGAGGTGTGGAACGATTTCTTTCGAAACATCCACGAGTGGCGGCTGGAGCTGCGGCACCGATACGGAATTCCCTGCGAATGGCAGCTTCGCGCCTCCGAATTGTTGAATGGGAGTGTCGAATTGGGCAACCGGAGCTGTACAGATAGCTGGACGCGCACTTCAGGAAAGGGAGAGGAAATCTTTGCCGAAGGGCTGCGCCGCATCGAGGAAGCCGCACGTACCATGGGCGGCATCGAGGTCATCAACGTCTGCCTGTACAAGCCGGACCGCCAGGGCTACAAGCGGGTCGGCCTCGACCGGCTGCTCAACCGCATCAATGCATCCGTGGCCATGGCAAACCGCCACGCCTTTCTCATCTTCCGCCCCGGCGAGGAGAGCTTGGTGTCCAGGACCTACATGCGGTTGAAGATGTTCAACCCCGTGCCAAGCAGGTACGAGCTATGGGAGGACGGCCGGCCTACCAGGAACATGCCCATAGAGAACGTCATCGGAGGTCCCGCCTTCCGAAGCTCCAGGTCCGACTGCCTGCTGCAGATGGCCCACCTCATCGCCTACGCCCTTCTAATGCAGGAGGAAGAACCATCTCTCTGGGTGCCGGGGATGAGTGCGGGTCACCCCTTCGGAATCCTGGACCGTGCGCTCAACCGCCGGGCCTCGGGACGAGACCCCCAGGGCGTCGTCAGGCGTTGAGCCGCGCGAAATGAGAGTTGTGACATCGACAAGAATCATGAAGTCGAATCCGCGAAGATCTGGATATAATTACAATGGAAGGACCAACGGCGGGGCCAAGTATTATCGGACTCAAATAACGGCAGCAGGAGTCATCGATGACCATATGGGGCGAAAGGTTCGCGGAGGTGGACGAGTTCACCTCCTATTGCAAAGACCTAAACATTGAGACGGAGCCAAACGAGTTGGAGCACTACGAAAAGACTGGGGTCATGTTCCCCGTTGCCAGGGTTGTGTATCCAGATGAATATGTCATCAAAATGGATCAAAGTAGATGGAACGAAGCCGTAGATTCGGAAGGAACCAACAAGTGGCCCGCTCTCGGCCGACTGTCTGAAGGATTCGGGTCTTTCCCATCAGGCTACGAAGGCTTATCCGACGAGGAGTTGGTTCACTGCTTCGATCGAGAAATGGAATCAGGGAGCAACCCCCATCTGATTCGCCCAGACTCCAGCGAATTCCTACCATGGTCCAACTACAGGGTCTCAGTCCCAGATCGAGATGGAATTGAGATTAAGAGGCCCAATGCAGACCATTACTACAGCTACTGGCAGGTCCATCAGCTATATCTCATCAAGCAATACCCGGACCTGTACAAGAATGCCTGGTTGATAGATCGGATTCCGGATGGCGATCCGAAGAAGAAGCTCATGCCACGGGCAATCAGGAAGGATCTGCTCATCGATTTCAAGGGAATGAGGCGTAGCTTTGATGCGCTCTCGTTCTGGATCAATGGATACTCCCGGGAGCGTGGGCGTACGTTCGCCAAAGTTCCTGAGAGTAATGGGGTGAGGAGCCTCAGCAAAGTTCAGGTTGCCGCGCACCAGGAGAGACTTCGTGCCTTTGCCAGGAAGGTCACGAAACGATTCCAAATCACACGCAGGGACTTTTATGGGTTTCTGCGCAAGCTTATCAATCTCTTCGAGGACTATGAGTGCAAAGAGCGCTACAAGCTCGCGGGAGAGCTGAAGAGGGACATCTTCGCTTGGGAAGACCTCCTCACGCTAACCACGGGAAAGACTCGAGACGACGTGGCGGAACAGCTTGGCAAGGTGAATCGATTTGATAAGCAAACTTTCCGCTGGCTAGATATCGTCACGAAAGAACGTGACTATGCCTTCGACCTCCTTATGGAGGTTGCAAAGGACTGCATCAAGGCTCTGCGGCAACTGGGAGACGCCCAGTGGTCGTTTGCAGAACCAGACGCCAATGACCTTCTCAATTACTGTGAGGGAAATGGGCTTGGTCTCTTTGCGATCGCTTTGAGTGGCATGGTCGCGATCGGCAATGATGAGTATCGCCAGAAGTCCAGGCGTGTACAGAGGTACACCAACCTAAAGAACGTTCTCACCTCATACGAATATTTGTTGAAGAATCTGGCTGTAGGAGGCGGCCTCAATGTCGGTGGGAAAACCTTGACGCCGCTTGTCAAGGAGGTAATGTCCCAGAAGGCTTGGTACCCGCTGTTTGAAGCTAGGATGCAGAAGGGCCGGCTCAACGGAAACAACACACAAGAATTCCTAACGAACTTGAGCACATTGCTGGCAGATAACCAGTTGAAGGGATCGTCACAGGGGTATTGGGCGCAGAATTTCCTCATAACGTGTCTTGCAAGAACCATGACCGTGCATTCGTATCCCAGTGAAGATAGCTATTATGGCGACTTGTTCGGCCCGATGTTGGATGCGTTAATCATGGCTACCTTCTACACTTGGCAACACGCAAAATCGAACGCTTGGGTATAATGGCCTTTTGCGGCATACGCGGTCAGGAGTTGCGACGGGTAATCATTGGCGCACGACGGCGGTCCGTCAGCAACGGGATTTAAGTATCCTTCTTAATTGGCCCCGACGCATATTGGCATCGGATTTGGCCACTTCACATATTTTCGGTTTCGTGTAGCTCAATTCCCGTGCCCATCAGATCCCGCAGTGCCCCTCGCACTCATTGCCGAACCCGTCCTTCGACCCTCCTGATCCCAGGTCTCTCCCGTCCAGCGCCACCGCCCGAGCCAGGGGAATGCGCATAGGGTGCAGGTAAGGCTCCTTCACGTAGGCCAGCCCTCCCCGCAGCCTGTCGTCAATCTCTACCGCCTCGGCGAACAGCCCAGGCCACCGACGCTTCGTCTCCACCCACCTTCGGCGGGACTGGAAGGGACAGGCGACGCAGGCCGAGCGTTCCAGCGGCCTGTCGTAGCGGGCCTCCCACCAGCCCATGCAGTCCCTCCGTGACATCCCCGCCTCTATCAGCGGGTAGCGGTTCACGATCCACCGGTCTCTGGAAGTCTTCATTCGGTGAGCCTCGTCGGTGGAGATTCCCAGCCACATCTCGACGACAGTGTCTGCGGGGACCCGCTGTCTTGGCTTGAGCCCTAGCAGCTCCCGTATCTTCCTGCGTATGGGTCTGATCTTGTAGTTGGTGGTGCACTGTCTCCTGCCGATGCCATCGCCCTCGCCGTTGCGCCCCTTCAGGTGCAGAGGGATGTCCACGAAATTAGGGGAGTCCGAGTGGTTGGTGAGGGCCATCACGTCCTGGCGCAGGCTGCGCCCGTTGTCCACCACGTGGAGGGGGAAGGGAAGTTTGCGTTTCAACCATTCCAGGTGCTCGTATATGCTGGGCGGCTCCCAGTGGGTGTCGGCGAAGATGGCGCAGTCGGGGATGGCATCGAAAGCTCCCTCGGCGGCCAAGAGGGCCATGACGGAGGACTGAACGCCCCCGCCAAGGCTGATGACGGTGAGTCGCCTCACCGCCGCAACTCCACCGAGTTGATCCCCACGGGCAGGTCATGGTCTGACCGCATCAGAATCCCGTCCCGGAGTCCCATGGCTTCGGCCAGGGTCAGGAGCAGGAAGAGATGGGTCGAACTAGGAAGGGTGCCCTGGCGCCATCTCCACAGCCGGTAGGGTCTTACGCCCATGAGACGGGCCAGGGCCTTCCAGCTCAGCCCGCTCTCCTCCTTGAAGCATTCCAACCTTTCGGGGAAGTCCCCTGGGAAGTCGAACTGCACGGGCCGGTGCACCTTCCGTTGCACTCCCACTGTCTACCCCTCCTGGTCCTTTGCCTGCAGGCCGAAACGGGCGGCCAGGGGAGGCTGGTACCCTTCAGGCAAGGGGGTCACCCGTATCCCCAGCAGCGTGTGAAGACCCCCGGGTATGCGGGCCGCCAGCAGTATCAGGGCGCACAGCCCGTCCCCGCTGGGCTTGGTGCCCTTCCGCCACCGTTGAAGCTGGCGGGGGTCCACGCCCAGGCAGCCTGCCAGGGCATCCCAGGAGAGGCCCGTCGCCTCCTTGAAGGCGTCCAGCCGCTGGGAGAAATCCACGGGCATCAGCCCGTCGTCCACGATGAGATGGGACGGAAGGAAGCCGCTCTTCATGAGACCGTCTCCAGTATGAACATGTCATCGAACCGGGTGACTCCCAGGGCCTTCATGAGTCTTCTGCGCCGCTCCGGTGAGGGACAACGCATACCTCTCATCAGCAGGGAGAGGTAACCAGAGGACATGCCGGCCAGCTTGGCCAGCTCGTTCTGGGAGATGTTGCGCCGGTGCATGAGCTTCCACGCCCTGTCGGGATTCAGCTTCACCCTATAGGAGGGTTTTCTACGCTTCATCCTCTCTTCCCCTCTCCGGTCGCCTTCTCGCCGTCAACCACGCCACAACTAGGAGCAGGAGAAGCCCCCCCTCCCGACACGCCGTTGGCGTTCAGCTCGGGATGGGCGAGGCGGTGCCGTACGATGATGCGGGCCAGGATTCTGAGGCCCTTCAACCGCCGCCTCTTCTGCTCTTTGGTGAGTTCTTGCTTCATCCCCGTTCTCTATTCTCCCTCGGCAGTGCACCGCACCCTTGGGGATACGGCCGCGAGGCGTTTCGATGGTATATACTGCTCAGCGAGAAGATACGTTCTGTACACTGGAGTGTATCTGTAGAAAAGATAGAAATCAAGGGTGAATGGCAATATACGCCATATATCTTGACAATCACTTACTATGATGTAACAATAATATAACAACTATTTACCACCTATTGGCCGGGCATGTACTGGGTGGGATACGGAACAAGGTGGATGTACCCAGAGATGAGAGGAGGAGGAAGATGAAAGAGCTAAGCGACAACCTCAGCCTTAGCGAAGTTCAGGAACCGGAGAGAGACGAAGAGATAGGGCCCCTGCTAAAGAGGCTGAGGGGAGAGCTGAGCCTGAGGGACATCACTCGTCGTACGGGCATCTCCAGCTCCTACCTGTCTCAATTGGAGCGGGGAGATCGAAGACCGGGCCGCAACGTGCTCAGGGGACTGGCGGAGACCTACAACGTGGACCTCCGGGACCTGCTGAAGCGGGCCGGGTACGGCCCCAAGCCCGACCCCAACAGCAACGAGGTGCTGGAGGTGGAGCGGGCCTACAGGTACGTGCTGGCCGATCCCGTCTTCCGGGTGGGCACCAGACCCGACGGCCCCCTTTCAATAAGCGCCAAGCGGTTCATAGTGGAGATGTACGAGCGGTTCACCAACAGGAAGCTGCTCCAATGAAGGGAACACTCCACGGCTTCTGCCGCTGGCTGCTGGAGAGTCTCCCCCTCCGCCGCACCCTCAATCCCGAGTGGATGGCCGCCGCCTTCGTGGACTACTTCAGGGTGTCGTGTCGCCCAACCCTGGAGGAGTTGACCCTCCTTCTCAAACGTGCGGGGTTTGGTCACGTGACCGGCAGACATCTGGAGAGTATGAAGGGCATACACTACAGCGCCCCCGGCGGGGGCTACCATATCCACTACCGGAAGGACCTGTGGGCCGGGGCCCAGGACTACACGGTGCTCCACGAAGCCTACGAGATCATCCACGAGACCCTCACCGATCTGCACTCCGGCTCCCGGCCGGAGCGGAAGATATGCCGAGAGGGGGACCGGTTCTCCGCGGCGGTGCTGATGCAACCCAAGGTTTTCCTGGTGATGGCTCTTGCATCAGGACTGGACGTGCTGGCCCTGCAGAGGATGTACCGGTGCTCCTACGCCTCGGTGGCCATGAGGCTGGCCGAGGTGGTGAGGCACCCGCCGTTAGTGGTGGTCCTGTACGAGAACACGGAGAGGGGAGACCCTGCCGGCTGGGAGCAGCCTCCCTCCCTAAGCGCCACGGTTGTCAGGAGGACCAGGGGCATGGGCAATCTAGCCTCCTTCACCATCCGTGGAGTGAGGGGTGGCGTTCCCCGGTGGGGTAGACCTCCGCCTCCCCGGTCCCTGGCTGACCTTGTAATACGTAGTGGCAGGACTCAGTTCTTCAGCAAAGGCGGCCACGCCGTCGTAGCCCGGCCCGTCTTCTGGAAGGGGAAACTTGCCAAGGTGGTGGTGGTAGCCGTGCCTGAACGGGATTCCTCCATCCTGGATCCGCAGGTGATGGCCTCTAGCATACCGGACCGCAGGTACAGGAGGTCGGCGGCGGGCAGGTGGTAGTTGAGGATCTGATGATGGGAGTAATCAAGATGGGAAGATCTATCTCAAGAAGCGAATTCGAACGTCCCGAGAAGCGACTCCGTGGCTCCGTTCAGGGTGCATCGATAACAGTGAGCAATCGGGTTCGATTGCCAATGGACTTTGGGCGACCGTTACTGCCATGGTTGTCAGCCATGGGCCGCGATGTTGAAAATCTCTTTTCTCGTATTCAAACGTAAGTGAATGAGATGACTGAAACGATTCCGGGCTACCACGACCTGAAAATGGAAGATTCTTGGATAGATTACATCAGAATCAGGTTGCCGTACTCCTTCAAACGCATAGAAAGGAGAGGGAACGGTCCAGCTTGATATTTCATTCTGTCAGAACCAATGCTGCTCACGGGAGGATTGTCAGCTACACACCACAACTATTGGGGACGTGGCAACGTCTACTATATGTCAGGAAAACTCCTGGACTACTATTCGATGTCAGACGTTGGACAGAGCTATAGAATGCTGGAGGTCATGCGACTACTGACCGATACTACCGGCGTCACGCGTTACGTCTGGCCTTTCGACGCATTTTCCTTCTATAACTCCATGCAAATGGAGAAGGTCTGGGGATTCGTACAGCATAATCATCTAGACAGAGAGCGGGTGATGATGACGAGCGTCACACAGGCAGTGGAACTGTGCCTGAAGGCCATTGCGACTCATGCAACCTTTCGGGAGACCAGCTATTTCAAGTTCAATGCAGGACACGACATTGCCAAGCTATACGAAGACTTGCCTAAACTACTCCAAGATGAAATTGTAGCGGAGTCTAAGGTGTTCGCCAAAGACTATTTGGCATTTAGGAAGCAAGTAGAGGGCGACATCCAGAGAATCAGTGCTCTGCCCTCACAACCGCAAGCCTACCCCGAGGCGAAGCAGCAAGCTGAAGCGGACTGGGATCGGATGGCCAAGAGAATAAGAGAGAGCAACTACACGGCCTTTGTGAACAGCAACGACCCAGGAGCAACCGATAGGTATCTCCACGAAGGCTGGTTCGAAGGGGCACTTGATCAGATGAGGCTAATCGAACAACCCGGCGACATCAGCCAGTACTTTCGGTATGCGCCACAAGAAGAAAATGATGAGTTGCCCATAGATCTCATAAATTCTGGGCTTTTATTGGGGCGCTTTATATACGAGCATCTTTTTCCTGTTCCACCGTCGGACAATAGACACCTTTCCGGGTTTCCCATTGGTTAGCGTGCTGTAGCCGTCTTCCCTAAAGACTGAGCTTGATCTGGAGACTCTCGTTTACTTGCTGAATGCTTTCTTCGCATTTCTCGTGGATGGATCGACGGAATGGCCCAGAACCGGAACGCACCGTGAAGTTGTTGCCTTGACTATGAATCGCGGACCGTCGTTGATTAGAGTAAGACAATGTGCTACGCCTCCAGGCAAGAAAGAGAGACCATGCCCTCCCTATCCAGAAAGACCAAGACCATCACCTTCTCCCTGCCGCCGGAGATGGCGGAACAGGTGCGGGATGTGATGCGCGATGAAGGCCGTACCATGAGCGAGTTGATTCGAGAGGCCTTCCGGAACTACATTGAGAAACGGAAGTGGCTCAGGACGATGCGCTACGATAGGCTGAAGGAACGAGAGAGGAAACACGAAGACACCAGCAGGAGGATACAAGGATGAAGACGAAGCAGAGAGAGGACTTTACACCGGCGGCCCTGTACGCCAGGGTATCCAGCGACAGGCAGGACGTGGATCTGTCCGTAGCGGCACAGCTTCGCGCGTTGCGGGATCACGCGAAGAAGAACAACTACCTGGTCGTGCGGGAGTATATCGACGAAGCAGAAAGCGGAAGGATTGCTAACAGGCCCCAATTCCGCAAGATGATCGAAGAAGCCAGAAGGCCTGAGGCCCCTTTCCAGGAGATATTGGTCTGGAAGTTCTCAAGATTCACCAGGAAAAGGGAGCACGCCGTTGCATTCAAGTCCATGCTTCGGCGCAAGGGCATCCGAGTAATCTCCATCACAGAGCAGGCCGACGACACACCTACAGGCAGGCTCCTTGAGGCCATCATCGAGAGTGTGGACGAATTCTACAGCGAGAATCTGGCTCAGGAAGTAACAAGGGGTATGAGAGAGTCGGCGTCCAGGGGCTTCTTCCTTGGAGCAAGGGCTCCGTTTGGGTACAAACGCGTAAAGGTCAAGGACGGGGCGAAAGAACGTCCCACTTTGGAGGTGGACTCGGCAACCGCTCCTGTGGTGAAGGAGATCTTTCAGAGTTCGCTAATGGGCAATGGTCTCAAGGAGATATGTAAGGAACTGAATGATAGAGGAATCACCAACAGGAGCAAGCGCTGGTACAAGAGTAGCCTAAGCTACCTTCTCTCCAACGAAGCTTACACTGGGACATCCGTCTGGGGTCGGACCAACAAGGGGAAGAAGGCCTCAGATCCCATTCGTGTGGAGGGAGCCTGGCCTGCTCTGGTGTCCAGGGAGATGTTCGACGCTGTGCAACAGGCCATGAGAGAGCGGGCACCCAACGTGCAAAGGCCTGGTAGGGTGGGAAGCCATTACCTACTGAGCGGATTGCTGAAGTGTGGAATGTGTCGCAGGACCTACATAGCGCAGAAAGCCAAGGGGGGACAGTTCGCCTATTACATCTGCGGTACGTTGTACCGGGACGGAGCAGGCACCTGCGCGGCCCGCTATCTGAACGTCACAAGGGTCGAGGACTTCATTGTAGAGAAGATTAGGGGGCGAATCCTCACCGAAGAGACAATCGTTGAACTTGTGACTCTGGCAGCTGAGGAGATCGACGCCATGGCCGGGGAGATGGCCGGTAGGGTGGAAGTGATTGAGGCGGAGTTAGGGGACGTGAGGAAGAGGCTTGAGAGACTCTACGAGGCGTTGGAGAATAGTGACTTGACCTTAGAGATCCTATCGCCTCGCATATTGTCTCTGAGGCACCGCGAGGAGCAGCTGGAGGCTGCTCGGGACGATGCCGTACGTCAGTTGGAGCAAAGGAGGATGGAGCTGCCCACTATGGAGGAGATCAAGGGATACGTGGCGGACTTTAGGGAGTTCCTCAAGGAAGGGGCGATTCCTGAACGTAAGGCCCTCATTCGCAACTTCGTGAAGGGCATTGAGGTATTGGGAGATGAGGCCACGTTAACCTACACCATCCCCATGCCCAAGGACAGTGTGATCCAGGAATCAGCCTCGGTTCTCGATTTTGTCCAGTACGGCCCACCAAACTGGACTCGAACTCGTCAGAAGATAGCCGATACAGGAAGGACGTTTCTGTTGGAATAGGTTAAAATTGCGGTTGCAAAGATGGGAATTATTAGCCTAACACGCCTATTTTATGGCCAAGTATGACTCCCCACAGATCCCTCGGCTACAGGGCCCCGGCCCCGGGGGCTTTCCTGTCCTCCATCCCAGTTCCTACCCTTGTCGGTGTAACATAGCAAGTGGTACAACTAATGGGGGCAGGTCACTTCTGCGTAGTTGTCCATTAAACCCTTGGAACCGGGGGATAATATGTGGGGAAATTGGCAAAATAACCTGCTTTTAGCTACAACTTCGAATCGAGGCTCGGCAGCCAACTGCCTCTACCCCCTTCCCCTCCCCCACCGCAAATGCACCGGTGCGCTACCGCTCCTGTTCCACCTTAAAACTCCTAACTGAGAAGGCCCCATGAGAATCGCATTCATCGGAACCGGCCACATCGGCAGCCCCATGGCCCGCCACGTCCTGGAGGCCGGTCACCAACTGACGGTTCACGACCTGGACCGGCAATCTACCATCAGCCTGGAGGAAATGGGAGCCGCCTGGGCGCCCACACCCCAAGCCGCCGCCGAGGGAAGCGAGATAATCTTCACGTCTCTCCCCGGCCCTCGCGAGGTCGAGGCCGTCGCCCTCGGCTCCCAGTCAGTCTTGGAAGGCGCGTCCGAAGGCGCCGTCTACGTGGACCTTTCCACCAACTCCCCCAGTTCTGCCCAACGCATCTACGAGGAATTCCAAGCCCATGGCGTTGCCGCCCTCGACGCCCCAGTAAGCGGTGGTGTTCCCGGCGCGGAGGCCGCCACCCTCTCCATTATGGTCGGCGGCGATCGCGACATCTTCGAGAAAGTGTCACCTGTTCTGCGCTCCATCGGCGACAAGCTCATCTACTGTGGCCCGCCCGGCAGCGGTATGGTCTGCAAAATCTGCAACAACCTCGTCACCATGAGCCTCGCCGCCTTTCTCCCGGAAGTCCTTACTCTCGGGGTCGAGGCTGGCGTTGACCTCAAGACCGTTGCGAAGGCCATAGCCAGCGGCTCCGGCAACAACTGGGTGCTGGAGGGCAAGTTTCCCACCACCCTATTTCAGGGGAACTTCGAACCCGGCTTCACCCTGAAACTAGCCGCCAAGGACGTGCACCTCGCCACGGAGCTGGGCCGGGAGTTGGGGCTGCCCATGGAAGCCTCCAACCTCTTTGCCCAGATTTACCGCGCCGCCCTACGCCAGGGCCTGGGCGACCTTGACGCCGACGCCGTGGCTCTCCTCTACGAAGCTCGCACCGGCACCAAGCTTCGCTTCAGCAACGACTAGCCGTCGGCCCTTTTCAGCTTGCCGTCCTGCAGCTGGAATACCGACGCTCTGGACAAGTACTCGTTGCTGAAAGGCTCCAAGTCAGTGGCCGTTATCACCGATTGCACGTACCCTAACACCCGCTCCAACACCTGCACCCGCCTCCGTTCGTCCAACTCCGAGAGTATGTCGTCTAGCAGCAACAGAGGCTCTCCCTTGTAGGCCGTAAGGTACTGCGCCTCCGAAAGCCGTAGAGTCAGGGCCAACGTCCGCGCCTGGCCGCGCGACGAGTAAACCCCCATGTCGACGTTGTTCACCAGTAGTTGGAAGTCGTCCCGGTGAGGGCCCAACGCCGTCGACCCCAGCCGAATCTCCCGCCCCTTGGACATTTCCAAGCCCTTCAGAAAGCCGTCGGCACAGGCTGCGGTGTCGTCTGCAGGCGCAACGCTGGGCAGGTACTCCAACCGCAGGTTCTCCGCGCCCCCTGTAAGTTCTTGCAGGGTGACCCTCGCAGTTTTCGTCAGAACAGCCATCGTCTGCGCCCTCTGCTGAACTATCAGAGAACCCGACTCCACAAGCTGCTCGTCCCAGAAGGCCATCTCGCTCCCTCGCGCCCGCCTGTCGCGGATGAGCTTCAGCAGCTGATTACGCTGGTGAAGCACCTTCTGATAGCGCTGTAGAGCCCGTAGATACGCAGGACTGGACTGCGAAATGAGAATGTCCAGGTATCGACGTCTAACCGAGGGCGAACCCTGCACGAGTCGTATGTCCTCTGCCGAAAAGAGCACCACGTTCATCAGCCCCACCAGCTCCGCCGCCGTCCTTCGCACCCCGTCGACCCGTACTTCCTTGCGAACAGAGTAGATCGGTGCGCCGTCGGGCGTGCCGGCCCGGGCCCTATGATGGGGCTGGTACCCAACGATAATCCGCGTGCGACCTTCCTCCCTTTGCACCAACCCGTCCACCGCCGCCTGCCCCAGAGTAGATGCCGCTTCCCAGTTGACCACCTCTCGCTCGTTCTCCGCCCGGAAGGACTTGGCGATGGCCAGCAGATAGACGGCCTCCAAGATGGTAGTCTTACCCTGGGCGTTGGCCCCCACCAGAAGACTTGGACCCGCAGGCAATTCTATCTCCAGCCTACGAAAAGCCCGAAAGTTCACGAGATTCAGACGCGCCAGGTGCATTTAAGACCGCTTTCGCCGGGGAAGTCTGGCGTTGACCTCGAGGGACAGGGAGCTAGTCTGAGGATTCCATTGCCCGAATCTCCCGCTCCAGGTCTTCCACCTTAGCCTCATCTTCGTCTGAGAGACCGTAGCACCGCTCCAGATATAGCTGGGCCAAACGAGTGCCGCGGCTGGAGAAGTCCTCGGCCGCATTGATCAGCTTGCTCACGTAGTAGCGTTCGGGGAGAAAGCGGGCAAGGGTGTGAAGCTCACTGCTCACCTCCTCTCGCATCTCCCTGTCACGCCCCTCCAAGGCGTACCGGAACTTTACCACAAGCTTGGAAAGCTCGTTCAACCGGTCCTTCTCCCCCAACAAGCTGTACATCACCTCGCTGACGCTCAGCCCCTCATCCGCAGACTCTTCCAAAGCGGGGACCTTTTGAGAATCGTCAAACTTCGACCATATCTCGGAGTATTCGTGGGCGATTTCGCCCACGGCCTGCATTCCTCCCGCAACGTCCCGAGGCGAATGAATGCCGCCGTATATCAGGTCGTCCCCTCGCGCTTCCGCCAGCTGGATCAGCCGATCATAGCTCTCAACGTCCTCGGGGACAGGCGGCATTGGGAAGGACGAAATCTCTGCTACCGATGCCCCGCCCAGGGAAGTGGCCAGGAATGGCGGGACGTACTTGGCAATGTTCACCGGGAACGGAAACACTACCACATAGGTGGCGTATAGCTTCTCCGAGTCCATGCCGTCGCGAAAATAGACCAGCGCATGGCCGCGGGGCTTTTCCGGATTGCCAATTTCGAAGTCTAAGGCCATTAGTCGCTAGAAGAAAAGTTTGCTCTCGGAGTTAACGGGTCGAATTCGTGCAGGTAAGTATAACCCATCACTGCCTGCTAAATGACCGCCGTTGCTTCCACTTCAACGCGGAACTCCGGCTCTGCCAGTCCGCTTATGAGCACCAGCGTACTGGCCGGAGGGTTGCCAGACGTGAGGTGTTTATCCCTTGCCTCCCGGAAGCCCGCTATGTCCTCCCGGTGGGTCAGATACACGGTTATCTTAGTCATGTGCTCGAATCCCGCTCCCACCGATGCCAACGCCGCTTTGAGGTTTTGGAATACCTGGTCCGTTTGGGATCCGATGTCGCTACCGGCCAGGGTGCCGTCGGGCCTCCTGCCCACCTGCCCGGAAATATACGCAACGTCGCCTGCCTTTACCACGTGGGTAAAGCCCCGCGGCGGGGCCACGTCGATAGGGTTGATGTGTTCCAATGCCATCACGCGCCTCCTAGATGAAATGGTCGGTCAATGGGTTTAAAGAATAGTATGTCGGCTATGCCGCCCGTGCGGACCTCTCGCCACTGAGGCTCCACGGCCAGACCCGTCCGAAGCTGCGCCAAGTCCATGCCAGCCATCAGGTGGACTATGCCGCCCCGCACGCCTTCCCAGCCGATGACCGCCGCCGCTACTGGCTTCGCCAGAGCGTCCTCGTCCAGATTGCGATGCATCAGCGTGAAGGTCTTCACAAAGCCGGGGCCTTCCACGGGACTCCAACCCGACGTATCCACGAAGCAACGTTCGCAATAGATCTTGGGCAACAGAAACCTCTCACGGCAGACCGGACACTCCGATGCCAGGATAATTTTCTCGTCCCTCAGCGCGGTGAAGAACCGCTGTCCAGCAACGCCCACTGTATAGCGGTGATGGATGGGAATGTTTCCCCGCCACTGACCGATGCGTTCCCGCTCCTGGATTTCTTCAATCATCTCCTGACCACTTGCTCTTTAGACCTTTCGAATTCTCAGTCGATCAGCTTGAAATAGCGGATGTCGGTGATAGACCCCTCTCGTTCCTCGGGCGGCTTCCACACCGCTTGAACCCTCTTGCCTATGGCCACCCTCGTCAGCACAGTCTCCAGATCTTCCCCCACTTCTCCCAGCACGTGAAGAATTCCCATTCCGGGGCTGGCCCCGTCTATCTCTATAACGGCAGGGACCTCCGGCGTCTCCCGACGGGTGGCGTCCCAATTCACGAAGCTCACGGAAAACGTGTTGACAACCCCCGTGTCCGACAGCCGCGTCCATCGGTCCATTGGCACGTAGCAGAGTTCGCAAAAGGCCCGCGGCGGTACCACGGTGCGCTTGCACTGGGAACATCGTAGGCCCAGAATTTCCCCGTTCTTCAGTCCCGCCATGAACCGGCCCACGGCGGCGCCCGTGTCCCACGCGTACTCCATCTTGCCTCGCCAGCGCGTGACGAGAACTTCGCCCCGCCGCAGGGCCTCGTCGGTCAAAGAAGTTCCTGCAAAGGGTTTCACGTTCTCTAACTCTGCTTTCCTAAAATTACTACAGTCCCCACCTGCATCAGGTCACCCCATGCCTGGGCCAATCCCCTCTGCACCGGGCGCTTCACCTGCCGCTTCCCGGCGCGACCTTCCAGCTGCCAGAAGATCTCTGCTACCTTCATTACGCCCGCAGCCGATATCGGATTGCCAACTCCCATTAGTCCGCCGGAGGGGGTGGCCGGAATGCCCGTCTCCGTATCCCTGTCCCAGAACCCCTCCTCAACCAGCCGTGGCGCCTGGCCCTTATCCGCCAGCTGCAGCCCCTCCAGATGGTGAAGCTCTTTGTAGGCAAAGGGGTCGTAGGGTTCCACTACGTGAATTTCTCGCCGCGGGTCGGTAACTCCCGCCATTTTGTAGGCCATGAGGGCTGCCTTCTCCACGTACCTCGGATAGTAAAGGTCTCGGTTGGTCCAGTAGGAAGTGTCCAGGTTCCAGCCTACCCCCTCTATCCATACCGGGTCCAGGCCTCGTTTTTTCACAAACTCTTCGGATGCCAGCACCATGGCCCCAGCCCCGTCGCTGATGGGCGAGACCATCAATCGCTGCACCGGCCAGGCCATTACCTCCGAGTCCATTATCTGCTCAATGGTAAAATCCCCGGAGATACCCGACTGGGACGAAGGGTGGTCCATGCCGTTACGCTTATTCTTCTGGGCCACCTTAGCGAAAATCTCCATGGGCACACCGTGGGCATTCATGTACCGATTCATTTCCAGGGAGAATATCCACAGTAGGTTCACGCCCAAGGGCCGTTCCAAGAACTGGTCGTAAATGGCGTTGAAACACCCCTGAGGATGTGGAAGAGCAGAGGACATCTTCTCTTCGCCCACCACCAGGCAGGTGTCGAAATGGCCGCTCGCAACATGGTACCAGCCGTTGATGATGCCAAAGACGCCGGATCCGCCCCCCACGTAGCTGCGCATGAAGGGCTTCCCCCGACCGCCGGACCCGTCGGCCAGGTATTCCCCGTTCATGTGTACGCCATCGAAGGCGTCCGGGGCCGTCACCGACACAACCGCGTCCATGTCGTCAATCTGCAATGAAGCGTCGTCCAGGGCCGCCCGGGCCGCCTGGAACGCCAGCTCCTTGGGCGTCTCCAGGGCGCGGCGCATGAACCGGGTCAACCCAGCCCCCAAGATTGCCACCCGATTCCTATAAGCCACGATATCTCCTCATCGAGCGGCTTCCAGAATGGCCACGCCTCCGCTGGCCGTTGGTATGCCCCGCCACGATTGAGCCAGTCCCAGGCTGACAGACTCCAACTGCCGCGTGCCTGCCATACCCCTTAGCTGGAGCACCAGTTCCAACACGCTGCGCAGGCCTGAGAGATCGTGGGTGTAGCCACAACCCAAATTACCGCCTGAAACATTGACGGGCAAAGAACCATTGCAATCGAACACGCCCTCTTCCAACATTACGCCGGAACGGCCAGCGGGCGCCAGTCCCAACGCCTCAAGGTGCTGAAGCTCCTTGTAGGCGAAGGTGTCGTCCACCTCCGCCAGCTGAATCTCACGTGTCGGATCGTCTATCTCCGCCATCTTGTACGCACGGCGGGCGGCGTCAACGGCGTAACCGGCGCGGCCCCACTCCCTCTCCTCCAGGTTTGGGGTTTCCTGACCCCAACCGATGCCCTTTATGTAAACGGGGCTGCCATGCATATTCGCCGCCGCTTCTTCCGTCGCCAGAACCATGACGATGGACCCGTCAGCCGTTCGTGCACTTTGCTCCTCTCTCAGGGGGTCCGCAACAACCATAGACGTCATTATGTCTTCAACGGACATGCTAACTCCGTAGGCCGCCATGGGATTTAGTTGAGCATTCTCTCTATTCTTCACTACCACCGCCGCCGTCTGCTCCTCCGTGTTGCCGGAATTCTCCAGAAACGCCCGCATATCCAACCCCGCCACAAACCGGGGATGCAGGTCCAAGGGGCGCACATTCACCGGATCCAAGGCCATTGCTTCCACGTGGGCGGGGTAGAGAATGTTGGAAGCCTTGGAGCGCCCTTCCACAACGGCAATGTGAAACTCTCCAGTCTGCAGCTGTAGAAATACGGAGCCGAGGGCCGTGATGCCGTCAGCGGTGATGGTGTGCACAGGCTTAAGGACAGCGCCCAGCTGGTCCGGGACGTACTCGTCGGCGATGGCCGTGCCTTCCAGGTAGTCTTCGCTCACTGAGACGAAGGTATCCACCTGCCCCGGCTCGATGCCGGCGTCTGCGTATGCCCTGACTGCCGCCTCGAAGATCAACTCCCGGAAGGAAGCCTCGGGAGATAAGGGACGGAAGGCTGTGAAGCCAACGCCGACTATGGCCACTCTCTGGGGCATCAGCTAACCGCCGGTAGGGAAGTACCTGTCATGGCCCATGCATTGTAGCCGCCGAAACCCCGCCTTTCAACCTCAGGCCACCCGCCGAGACACTATGTCCACAGCGAAGAATCGTGTCGTCTTTCCGGCAACTCCCCTCTACATTCTCTCGTCAGAGGGGGTTGCGCCACAACAAGCCAGGAAACCGGGCAAAGTCCCCGTCGTTGGAATGGACCTCCGCCTCATTCTCCATGGCAATGGCCGCAATGTGACAGTCCGTCACCAGATTGCCGCCTACCCCTACTGCAGCGAGACAACGCCGAAAATGGACCAGGTGCTCGCTGCCGGGGTTTAACGGCGTCACATGGGGGAATTCTAACCATTGCTGTACGTAGTCAATGGCCTTCTCCGGCGACACCGGCTGAGCCACCGATTTGGGGAGAGTTACCAACCGTACGAACCCTGTAATGACCACCCAAGGAAGACCCACAGTCTCCCGTCCGTTCAACAAGCTATTCCACCAACGCCGCGCAGCTTCGTGCTGTGGAGCTGCGCTGTTGTGAGCATATATCAGTAGGTTCAGATCCGGGACAATCACTTGTTCAGTTTCCGGAGCAATTCTTCAAGCTCTAACTCGTCGTTCAGTTGGTTCAACTTCATCGGGTCAACCCCCGGCGCAAAGCCGCTATGGAAGGGCTTCACCCGATACGGTTGCGGGGATTCCTCCACCTTCGGCGAGAGTCCACGCCGCAGCGCATCGTTGACCACCTGCTTGATGGACTGATCCAAAGCCCGCGCCCGTTCCCTCAGCGTATCCGCCAAGTCCTTGTCCAGAGTCAGCGTCATTCTAGTCGTTTTCATAGTAAAAACATCATAGCATCAATCTTTTTCCGGCGTCTATTTGCCCTCGCCCTCCATTGACTCTAAGACTATGTGGATGTCCTTATCACCCCGTCCGCTCAGACACACCATCACTATCGCTTCCGACGAAAGCTTGGGCGCCAGCGTAGACGCGTAATAAATGGCGTGGGAGGGCTCTAGGGCAGGGATGATGCCCTCCGTCTTGCACAACATATGAAACCCCTCCAATGCCTGGGCGTCGTTGACGGAGGTATATTCGGCGCGACCGATGTCCTTCAAATAGCTGTGCTCGGGTCCCACGCCGGGGTAGTCCAACCCCGGCGAAATACTGTGTGTTTCCACAACCTGCCCGTTCTCGTCCTGCAGCAGGTACGACATCGACCCGTGCAGCACACCGGGACGTCCAGCCACAAGCGTGGCGGCGTGCCTGGAATTCTTTTTGCCCTCTCCGCCGGCCTCCACGCCAACCAGACGCGTCTTTTCATCCCGCACGAAGGAATGGAAGGCCCCGATGGCGTTGCTGCCTCCGCCCACGCACGCAATCACGTAGTCGGGAAGCCGCCCCTCAGCCTCAAGCAGCTGACGGCGTGCCTCCCGTCCTATTACAGACTGATAGTCGCGGACCATCAGCGGGTACGGATGCGGCCCCACGGCGCTCCCCAACAGATAGTGAGTCGTCTCCACATTGGTCACCCAGTCGCGGATGGCCTCGTTAATAGCGTCCTTCAGTGTCTGGCTTCCTGTATCCACCGGCCGCACTTCGGCTCCCAACAGCTTCATCCGGAATACGTTCAATGACTGCCTCCGCATGTCCTCCACACCCATGTACACTATGCAGTCCAGCCCGAGCATGGCGCAGGCAGTAGCCGCTGCCACCCCGTGCTGTCCCGCACCTGTTTCCGCAATTA
The DNA here is from genome assembly GCA_965238215.1 of Dehalococcoidia bacterium. Taxonomy (GTDB): domain Bacteria; phylum Chloroflexota; class Dehalococcoidia; order Lucifugimonadales; genus JAPULR01. Next base: position 600,805 of record OZ250180.1, read on the forward strand.
TCCTGCGCTTGCCCAGCCGCTTGGCCAGCAGTCCCTGGCCCAGGGCGTTGTTTATCTTGTGCGCCCCCGTGTGAGCCAAGTCCTCACGCTTCAGGTATATCTTTGCACCGCCTAACTGGCGGGTCAGATTGGCGGCGAAATAGAGGGGCGTGGGACGCCCAACGTAGGTCGAAAGCAGGAAGCCAAGCTCCCTCTGAAACTCCTCGTCCTGCCGGTATTCCAGGTAGGCCGCCTCCAACTCCTCCAGCGCCACCATCAGAGTTTCCGGCACGAACTTCCCGCCGTAGCGGCCGTAACGACCCTGCTTGTCGGGGGCTTCTGTAAGTATATCTACGTTCATGGCTATCTCCTTTTTCGAAGATTCATGCGCCAGCACTCTTGGCTTCAGCAACGAATCGCTGTATCTTCTCCGCATCCTTGACGCCCCCCGACTCCACGCCGCTGGAAACGTCCACTCCCCAAGGGTTGGCCTCACGCACCGCCTGCTTAACATTCTCTGGAGTTAGCCCGCCAGCCAGCATGAAATCGAACCCTGCCTCCGAAAGTAGGGCCGCCACCGTCCAATCGAAGGTCTGGCCTGTGCCCCCCTGCAAACCCGCAACCAACCGGTCTAGGGTCACCAGATGTCCCCGTTCACCCAGCGCTGTCAACCGCCGCTCCAGTTCCTTCAACTCCTCGACGTTCTGAAATCCACCCGGCACGTGAATGACCTTGAAAACAGGCACAGGCACTTTCTCGCAAAACTCCATCGACTCGGCCCCACATAGCTGTACCATATCCACGCCGGAGCCGCGCACCGCAGACCTCACCTCGTCTTGTGGCTGGTCGGCGAAAAGCCCCACCAGCTTAGGGGGATGGTCACTCGCCGCTTTTACCGCCTCTACCACCCGACGGGCCTGATCCACCGACACTCGACGCCGGCGGTTGGGCACGAACACCAATCCGATGAAGTCCGCCCCGGACTCGACAGCCGTCAGTGCATCCTCCACCCGCTGTACGCCGCAAATCTTCACCTTCGGCATTTGGCTGCTCCCTTTACGCCCGCAATTTGATGACTACTAACAAGTTTCAATGTCCCTAATTCCACGGTGAAATAAACGACCGCCCTATCAGGCAACCTCGCCCAGGGCCAATTCCCGAACCTTCCTCGCCGTATTGGTGGCGGTGACCAGCGCCTCCCCCACCAGCACGGCGTTGACACCCAAATCCCGCAGCCGTGACACGTGGGCGGCAGTGAAGATTCCACTTTCGCTTACGATTATCTTGCCGGGGGGCACGTGGCCCGCCAACCTCTCCGTCACCGAAAGACTCGTCTCGAAGGTGTGCAGGTTTCTGTTGTTGATGCCGATTATCTCTGCTCCAGCATCAACCGCAGCATCCAACTCCGCCTCGTCGTGCACCTCCACAAGAGCCTGAAGCCAGAGCTCCTGACACACCGCCAGCATCTCCGCGAGATGCGCCGGGAACAGAATTGCGGCTATGAGCAGCAGCCCGTCGGCACCGCGGCTTCGCGCCTCGTACACCTGGTACGGATCGAAGATGAAGTCCTTGCGAATGACGGGCGTCCGCTTTGGGGAGGCAACTTCCGACACCGCCTCCAAGTCATCTAGCGTCCCCTGGAATCGAGGGTCTGTGAGGACGGAGACCGCCGCCGCGCCGTTATCAACATAGGCTTGGGCCAGCGCCCGCGGGTCGAAATTCTCCGCCAACAGTCCTCGGGAGGGGGAGGCTTTTTTCACCTCTGCAATAAGCCGCACCCGGTCTCCCAGCAGCGCGCCGGAGAGGTTCAGAGGCAGACTCATGGCCTTCACGCGTTCCTCCAACTCTGCCTGCGAAACCCGCCGCTTCTGCTCCTCTACCTCCCCCTTCTTCGCCGCAACTATTTTCTCAAGAATCGTCGCCAAATCCGCCTCTCCTCTATATCACCGGCTCTCGGCTTCAAAGGCCAACTCCTGGCTGACCTCTACCAAGGCCTCCAACTTCATCAGGGCGCGCCCATCGTCTATGACCTGAGCTGCAAGTTCTATCCCCTCCTGCAGACTCTCCGACAACCCGCCCACCATCAACACAGCAGCGCTGTTCAGAAGCACAACGTCCCTGTGCGGGCCCCTTTCGCCGATGAGAATCCTGCGCAGCATGAAGGCATTATCCGTCGCCGTTCCGCCCCGAATAGCCTGCCAAGGCGCTCGAACCAACCCCAATTCCTGTGGATTGACGACCATGTAGGAGACCTCTCCGTTCCTTAGCTCCCAAACATGGTTATACGCTCCCAGGGTAAGCTCATCTGCCCCCTCCTTGCCGTGGACTACCAAACAACGCTCCGACCCCATCAGGTCCAGCACGTTCGCCATCTTCTGCCCCAACGAATGCTCCGCAACGCCCAGCAACTGCCGCTTTACGCGAGCCGGGCTCGTCAGCGGACCCAGCACGTTGAAAACCGTGCGCACGCCCATATCCCGACGCACCGGCGCGGCGTATTTCATAGCCGGATGGAACGTCGGCGCAAACATGAACCCCATGCCCACCTCGTCTATGCAGCGTTCCACAGCCTTGGGGGGCAATTCCAGAACAACCCCCAGGGCTTCCAGCACGTCGGCGCTGCCGCAGGTCCCCGTGGCGGCCCTGTTGCCGTGCTTGGCCACCTTCAAGCCCGCTCCTGACGCCACGAAGGCCGTTGAGGTGGAGATATTAAAGGTCTTGGCGATGGCTCCCCCCGTGCCGCACGTGTCAACTACCACCCCGTCCGTCTTCACTGGCAGCGCCTTGTCTCTCATCACCGACGCCATCCCAGCAATTTCCTCAGCCGTCTCCCCCTTCATCCGCAGCGCCGTCAGGAAAGACGCCAACTGCACCGGCGTGGCCTCCCCCTCCATTATCTGCGTCATCACTCCTGACGCTTCCTCCATCCTTAGGGAAGAACCCCCAATGAGCTTCTCTGTTGCTTCTCTAATCATCGTTGGCTCCCTTCTCCTCCGCCCACCGTTTCACTCGGTTTAGATAGTTCCGAAGCAGGTCGTGCCCCACCCTCGTCATGATCGACTCCGGATGGAACTGCACCCCCTCGACCGGCAGGCTCTTGTGCCGGACCCCCATGACAATTCCGTCCTCCGTTCGAGATGTAACTTCCAGGGATTCCGGCAGGCTTTCCGGGTTCACAATCAGCGAATGATATCGGATGGCCTCGAAGGGGTTTGGGAGGCCCTCGTACAATCCTTTGCCATCGTGATACACCATGGAGGTCTTGCCGTGCATAATCTCCGGCGCCTGCTCCACCGTCCCGCCGTAGGTGTATCCGATGGTCTGGTGTCCGAGGCAGACCCCTAGGACAGGCAGCTTCTCGCCGAATCGAGCCACCACCTCCCCGGAAATCCCAGCCTCCTTTGGAGTGCACGGCCCCGGCGATACGACTATGCCTTGGGGGGCCATTGCCTCTATCTCTTGCAGGCTGATCTCGTCGTTGCGTGCCACCCGCACCTCTGCGCCCAACTCGCAAAGATACTGGTAAAGGTTGTAGGTGAAGCTATCGTAGTTGTCTATGAGAAGAATCATCTCAGCCCGCCCGTCCTTCGGCCCGGTCCATCGCTCTGAACAGGGCGCCCGCCTTATGTAAAGTTTCCTCGTACTCGTCCCGCGGATTGCTGTCGGACACGATGCCGCCCCCCGCCTGAACGTACATGATTCCATTCTTGTATATGCCGGTGCGCAGGACCAGAGCCGTGTCCATGTTGCCCGAATAGCTGAAATAGCCCACCGCGCCACCGTAAGGCCCCCGCTTCTCGCCCTCCACTTCCGCGATAATCTCCATGGCCCTGATCTTCGGCGCGCCGGAAACAGTTCCGGCGGGGAAGCAGGAACGCAGGGCGTCGTAGATCGTCATCTCCGGCTTCAACTTCCCCTCCACGTGGGAAACCAGATGCATCACATGAGAGAACCGCTCCACGTCCATAAGCTGGGTAACCTTCACCGTGCCGGGCACACTCACCCGGCCGATGTCGTTCCGTCCCAGGTCCACCAGCATGATGTGCTCCGCTCTCTGCTTGATGCTAGTCCGAAGCTCCTCCTCCCATCGGGCGTCCTCGTCGGGCGTGGCACCTCGCGGTCGGGTGCCGGCGATGGGATGGGTCCCCACTATTCCGTCTTCCACCTGGGCCACCGTTTCGATGGCCGCTCCCACGATGTGGAAGTCATCCATTTGCAGAAAGTACATATAGGGCGAAGGATTAACGCTCCTCAACGCCCGGTAGATTTCAAACGGCGGCGCTTCCGTTCGGCGGCTGAACCTCTGCGAATTCACCACCTGAATGCAGTCGCCGGCGTAGATATAGTCGATGCATCGCCTCACCACTTCCTCATATTCCTCCAGGGTGAAGTTGGAAGAGAAGGACGCAGTACCTTCGCCGTCCGCCGACGCGCTCACGGGCAGCGTAGGCGCCGAAAGGGGCTGCGCCAGCCGCTCCACCAGCCGGTCAATCTTGGCCGTAGCCTCGGCGTAGGCCTTCGTCACGTCCCCTTCAAGCCGCACGTGGCTCACAACCTTTATGTCGTGACGAAGGTGGTCGAAGACCAGCAGCGTGTCGGCGAACATGAACACCGATTGGGGCAGACCCTGGGGGTCCTTGGGCATCATGGGCACGCGGGGCTCGAAGTAGCTGACAGTATCGTAGGCCAAGTAGCCCACCCCGCCACCATGAAAACGCGGAAGATCCGGCACTGGAACCAGCTTGTACCTGTCCATCTCCTCTTTCACCGGAACCAGTGGGTCCACCTCACCGCCAAGCTGTCCCGGTCCCGTCTTCACCACCTTGTACGGCTCCGTCCCGATGAAGCTGTATCTGCCCAGCCGCTCCCCGCCCTCCACGCTCTCCAGCAGGAAGGAATAGGGCGGCCTTGCCACCTTTAGATAGGCCGAAACCGGCGTCTCCAGGTCCGCTTGTACGGCACGGTATACAGGTACCAGGTTGCCCTGGCCCGCCATACCCTTTACCTCTTCTAACGACGGATAGTACATGGCTCTATCCTATTATCTCCTTCTTCATATAAGTCGTCTCTGTCATTCTTTGCTCCGGTCTCTATTCCCCAGGAAGCACCAACCCGATGCGACGTTTCACTTCCTGGACCTTTGGCTCCGACACGGACGCAGCCTGTTCAGCGCCCCGGGCCAGCATTCTATCCAGTTCTCCTACGTCGTCCATCAGCTCGTGATACCGCTCCCGTATCGGCCGCAGTTCCTCCACCACCACCTCAGCCACACGCGCCTTCAGGTCGCCGTAGCCTCTGGCAGACGCGAAGTCCGCTTCGCACTCCTCCACCGCCTGGCCCGTGATGGCCTTGTAAATACCCAGCAGGTTGTTGACCCCTGCCCTGGCCGGGTCATCCGAGAATCGAATCTCTTTGCCCGAATCCGTGACGGCCCGACGGATGGACCTCACGATCTCCTTGGGTTCGTCCAGAAGATTCACCGCATGGCCCCGTATGTGGGCCGAACTTTTCGACATCTTCATCGTCGGCGCGTCCAGCCCCATCACCCGCGCCCCCACCTCCGGAATCACCGCCTCCGGCACCACGAAAGTTTCCCCGTACAGATGGTTGAACCGCTGGGCAATGTCCCGCGTCAGCTCCACGTGCTGCCGCTGGTCGTCTCCCACCGGCACCTCGTGGGCGTCGTATAGCAGGATGTCCGCGGCCATCAACACCGGATAGTCCAACAGCCCCGTGGAAACGCTCTCATGCCTCTGAATCTTGTCCTTGTACTGAGTCATCCTCTCCAGCCAGCCCAGGGGCGTCACGCAGTTCAGCATCCAGCACCCCTCGGCGTGGGCGGTGACGTGACTCTGCACGAATACCGTGCACTGCTCCGGATCGAGGCCCGCGGCGAAGAGCATCGCCGCCAGAGATCGCGTCTCGCGCCGCAGTTCCGCCGGATCCTGTTGGACGGTGATGGCGTGAAGGTCCACGATGCAGAAAAAGTTCTCCTTCTCCGATTGACGCTCCACCCAACCCTTGATGGCGCCCAGATAGTTGCCGAGCTGCACGCTGCCCGAAGGCTGTATGCCGCTGAACACGCGACGCTTGCCCTTCAGTTTGACCCCTGCCTCCATAGCTCCAACCTCACTTAAATGATTCCGGTCCTCGCAATTCCCGCGCATGCGGGAATCCATCCCCCCTTCCACCTTTGTCCTCGCGAATGCGGGGACCCATCTTCTCCCACGTATAGGCGGCTCGCGAACCGCCTTTCCCTCGAACCCCACAACAATCCGGTTGTCCCACAAAAAGAAAACCCCGCCTCAAGGGACGGGGTCAAGCCGCGGTGCCACCCTAGTTTCCCGATGATTCGGGACTCTTTGGACGTCCCAAATTGATCGGGACGTTAGGGCTGTAACGGGCCCGCCCGATGGCCGGTGGGAGCTTCCGCAACGCCCGCCCATAGCGGTACGCTTTCAAGCTCCGAGGGGGTCCATTCACTCCTCTGCCCTGGGCGCCGGTTTCCAGCTTCCCCGGCTCTCTAGGCCCTGCTAGAGGGTTACTACTCCCCAACCAACCTTATCCTATTTTGCTTGAGTTAAAGTGTAGGCGTAGGCCATCCATACTGTCAACTGCTTGGGATCATGAGTTACGTTCCTAGAAAAGGGTCTTCGTGAGTTTCTCAACTCCATCAATGAGCTCGTCCACCTCATCACGTCTCGGTTCCCTTTCCTTGTTATGGTCACAGAGGTTGCGAATGGCGCCAAGCCATTGGATTTGCCGCCACACTGGAACTTCCAGCACGCTTTCCTTCTTAAGGAGCTCGTTGAAATCTCCTATTGTAGGATTCTTCTTTCGAATCTCGATACTGTGATTTTCGGCTACTTGGTTTAGGTGCCGCTCTAGGACCACTCCAGCAACTGCACCTGCAGCCCTAAGAAAACCACGAGAAGCAAGTTCCCTTGCAGCGTCTAATTCGGAGTCAAATAGATCTGCTTGGACAAGCTTTTTGATTTCAAAAAGATGACTAATGAACCTAGTTTCCGCTGACTTTAGGACATTCAATTGATTCTGGAACCTACTAGCCATGGCAATAAACAACCTTCTGGTTCCCTGGCTAGATTTGGCTCGCCGACCATTTAACCAGTCCTGAATGTTAAAATTTGTTGCGTGGACTCGCGCGCGCTTTCCCTCCCCCTTGTAAAGCTGCTCGAACTCCGATTGTCGATCGGGAAGAAGTTGCCTGATTACGTAAGATGCCTCGGTGTACCAACGCTGATAGTAATGCTCCAACCTTTTCCCCTGAGACCCTTGATCATTTATGCCCTCCCTGGAACGATAAATGAGATCACCTAAAATCTCTTGGCCTAGCTCAACAAGGGATTCAAAATCGGCCTTATATGTGTGAATGTTGCTCATGCGCATGCCCCTACGTTATCACCTTCCCCTACACTTGCCCCAACCCCCTACCACCGCCAATACCTATAGTAGTTGGCGTAGGAGTTGGGGCGCTCAGATACGTCATGTCTATGATGATTTCCTCACCCGCTACCCACTTGAAGGACTTGGCCACGGAACCCTTGGGAACGTCAAAGATCAACCAGCCGTCCAACTCGAACCCCTTATCCAACTTCTGAGAGCCTCTGAGGAAGGGGATGTAGACGTTCTTCTCGGCGTGGAAGCCAACGGTAGGCACGCCCGCCTCATAGGTGTTCACGGAATGATATCGACCAGAGTCCATCCGCAGTTCCGGCGGCAGGGCCTCGATGTCCACCTCAACCCGGGTGGCGGCGTGGTTGCCCACCTGGGCGCGAATGACCACCAGTTCGTTCTCCTCGCTTGATGGCCTAATAACGTAGTCCTTGGCCAGCCCGTCAGCGTCCGGCTCCTCGGTGTAGGCTACCTCCTGCAAACGGATTACCTGCTCGAGGCTGAGTTGAAGAATGGGGCCTTGGAAGGTGCGGCCCAGGACTGGCGTAGGGGTGGGAATGGGTGCAGGAGTAGTCTCTATCCTATCCCCATTGGTACAGGCAACGAGGGTCACTAACACCACGACGCTGAACAGCAACGCCTGCGATATTGCGCGTACTAACCTTGGCAATCTCATCTTCTTACGTATCAGGAACCAACTCTTTCATGGAAGCAGCCTAGTTGCACGACGAATTGGGCGTTAACGCCGCCAATACCTATAGTAGTTGGCGTCGGGGTTGGGCGGCCCGTCAACGTCGGAGTCGCCACCGCCGAACTTACCGCAGGTGACGCAGGTCAGGTCGGTGACGTTGGGGTGTCCAAAGAACTTGTGCCACAGTCGTTAGAGCAAATTGGTCATATCCCTATGTATCCCTTGCGCGAAATCATATCCCCCCGATGCCGCCTTACGCAGCTTGACCTCCTACCCCCACCGCGCCCTGAACCCTCCCCTCATCCGAACCGCCGGCAGCTTCTTCATAGTCTGATTGTGCGGGTCTATCTCAATCCCAACCGACTCCAGCGCCGTCACCCCCAACAATGGTTCAGCGTCCTCATCTCCAAACACCACGGTTCCATACGTGGACTCTCCCATAAACTCTATATCCGCGCCTGCAATTCCTAAACGCAGTTCGCTGCCGTCCGTCAATCCGTAGCTGCGATGTGCTTTGGGAACCAGGCCGATGGACTCCAAGTGCTGCCTGGGTACCAGAGTATCGGTGGCCCCTGTGTCAACCAGAAAGCGTCCTTCCCAAACTCGGTCTGGTTCCACAGGGTTCCGTATTGCTACGTCTGCGTGGACTGCTCCCATTACCTTGCGTTCCTCATTCATCGCTCTTTTGTTTCCCATTGTACCATAATGGGGCAACACCCACCGCACTCTGCCCAGAATGCCGGCAACGGCAAATCCGGCTCCTATCTTTTGTCGGCGGAAAGCGGCTTACACCCATTCTGCCCTAACCCCCAGACGGCCCTCCGCCCAGTCCCGGCTCCGTCATCTTCACCGGGTCCAACAGCCTGTCCAACTCCTCCGCCGAAAGCTCCGTCCGTTCCAACGCTGTCTCCCGAATCGTGCCTCCGGAAGCCGAGGCCTCCTTGGCAATGGCCGCCGCCGCGTCGTACCCGATGGCCGGAGCCAGCGCCGTCCCCAGCATCAAACCCCGCTCCACCATCTGCGGCCCCGTCTCCGTAGCCTTCAACCCCTTGACGCACTGGTCGGCGAAATTGTCCGCCGACGCCGCCAAAAGGTCGATAGACTCCAGCAGATTGTGCGCCGCCACCGGCATCATCATATTCAGTTCGAAATAGCTGCCCTGGGCCGCCTGCGCGACGGTCAGGTCGTTGCCCACAACCTGCGCCGCAGCCTGTATCACCGATTCCGATATCACAGGGTTAACCTTACCTGGCATAATCGAGCTGCCCGGCTGGACCTCCGGCAGAGCCAGCTCAGCCAGTCCCGCCCGCGGGCCGGAACCCAGCCACCGGACGTCGTTGGCTATCTTGTTCAGACTTAACGCTATGGTCCGCAGCGACCCGCTCGCCTCCACCACCGAATCCAAGGTGTTCTGGGCCTGGAAGTGATTGTCCGTCTCCCGCACCTGCACCCCTGTCTTCTCCGACAGGCTCCGGCACACCCGCGCGGCAAATTCCGGATGGGCGTTGACTCCCGTACCCACCGCCGTGCCGCCCAGAGCCACCTCTCCCAATTCCTCCTGCGCGTGCTTCAGCCGGCGGATTCCCCGTTCCACCTGCCCCGCGTAACCCAGAAACTCCTGTCCCAACCGGATGGGCGTCGCATCCTGCAAGTGGGTGCGGCCCGTCTTCACCAGCGGCCAGAACTCCCGGCTCTTCCCCTCCAGCGCCCCCTGCAAATTTTCCAGGGCGGGAATCAGCCGCTCCTTTATCTGCATTAACGCCGACAGGTGTATCGCCGTGGGTATAACGTCGTTGGACGACTGGCAGATGTTCACGTGATCGTTGGGATGGACCCTCCGAGCCCCCGCCTCCGCCATCAAAAGCTCCGACGCTCTATGAGCGATGACCTCATTGGCGTTCATGTTCGTCGACGTGCCGGACCCCGTCTGGAAGATGTCGATGACGAAGTGCTCGTCGAACCCACCATCCGCCACCTCCTGGGCCGCCTGGGACATCGCCCCGCCCGTCCCCTCGTCCAGAAGTCCCAGTGATACGTTCACCTCCGCCGCCGTTCCCTTTATGAGCGCCAGAGCCTGGATGAAGCTGCGCGAGAACCTTAGATTGCTGATAGGAAAGTTCAAGACTGCGCGCATGGTCGACGCCCCGTAGTAAGCCTCCGCCGGCACCTCCATGGGCCCCATGGAATCCCGCTCGACACGCATCTTTGGTTGGTTGGTGGACATGACGACTCCTTGCACTAGATTTCGGATTGCTGAAAAAGCATACCCTTTTTGCCCTAAGCCGCCAAGCCACGACTGCCCACCCGCTACGCGTTGGATATCATTCGAAGGCTCCGAAAAGAACCTAGCCGCCCTACGCTGAATCCTCTACCGACCCCTTCACACCCTCCAACTCCCCCGTCACTACCAGCCGGTGGTCGTATAGGAATCGCGGAACGCACGTAACCAAGCTGATGCTTGGCGCCCCTTGGTCGTAAATTATCAGCGACTCCTCAGGCACCACCCTGGAAGCCGTCAGTTTGTACAGAAAGGTAGATTCCCCATTTGCTACCGTGGCGTAAACCGGCCCGCTGCGGAGCAAATCCGGAATCTTCGGGAGATCGGCAAACACGTTCCCCTCTCCCTGAATCGGACTCTCTAAGTGTCCAAAGAACCACGCCGTCCCATCCTCTCCTGCGTTGGCCGTCTCTGGAATATGCCCCACAACGTTCTTCGGAGTCTCATACTCCAAGCTGTTGCCTAAATCTAGAATCCGCAGCGAGATAACCTCAGAATCTAAGTCAATCGCGGGAATCGTGATTCTCACCGGTACAGGCAGAGAATGTCGGGCCGCCCCTTGGCCAGGCGGCACCGCAACAAATTCCGGCACCGACGGGTTCACCGGTGCGTAGCCGGCTTCCGCCTCCATCGGCTTGGCCCAGAACACCGGATGCAGCGCCTCTCCCGGAAACATCCTTTGGGCGGCAATGACTTCCGGGGAAAACCCTGGAGACGAGCCAACGTTTTCGATCGAGCGGGTCGGGGAAGGCGTGGGGGGAGGCTCCTCGATAACGACCAAATCCCCCAAGCTGGAATTCGCTCGCCACGAGTATATGAAGAACGCCCCAACGCCCAGCAATAGCAAAATACCCAAGCCCAACAGGCCCAAGCCTATGACTGGCCCGAATCGACGCCTTCTGCCCTCCAGACCGTTGCTCAACTGTACAGGCCGACTCCCGTTCCTACGTTTGGCCTATGATAGCAGACGCACCCGCTGGGGACATCACGGCTTTAGGCTGGCTTGACAACTGACTTTAAGCGCCACTGCCCCGCCGTATCGCAGAGATGACCCAACCGCAGCGGCATGTGCCGCTCCGCACTGAGACCGCCTGGTTTAGCCTGCGATCTACCGCATCCGCGGTACGTGAGAAGCGCCGCTGGCTATCGGCTCGTTGAAATAGATGTCTCCGTTGCGTATCTTCATGTTGAAGCCGCATGTCGGATTGGTGCAAACCCATGCCTTCCAGTGCACCGCCGCCCCCTGGCTGCCGTAGTCCGAAAGGGGACAAAGTTGGCCCACGTTGCACTTCAGACAATGAGGAAATATGTTTCCTTCCACAACTCCTCCTCCCAGTCCAAACTTATGAGGGAACTCACCCTTGTATTTTCCCCGCTCCCATTCCCTCTTAACAATAATACGGGCAACAGGTATTAACGGATTTGCGCCTCTCCCTTGCCTAATCCCCGTAAGTTACGGGTATAATAGAAGCAGCCCCCCTCTAGAGGTACAGGCGAAAGACAGACCCTCTTGGCGAGGTTCAACTAGACATGAATGCAATTAAGACCGGCTTCCTGATGATGCTGATGGGTGCCCTACTGCTTCTTGTGGGCACCCTCCTCGGCGGCATGACAGGCCTTATCATCGCCCTGGGCTTTGCCGTCGCCCTTAACTTCTTCTCCTACTGGTTCAGCGACAAGCTGGCCCTCCGAATGACCGGCGCTCACGAGGTTTCGCCCGAAGACGCCCCGGATCTCCACATGGTCGTGGACGACCAGGTCATGCGCGCCCAAATTCCCAAGCCCAAGGTCTACATCATCCAGAACGACTCCCCTAACGCCTTTGCCACTGGCAGAAGTCCCAAGAAAGCTAGCATCGCCGCCACCACCGGAATCATCCATCTGCTGACTCGAGAAGAATTGGGCGGCGTCATCGCTCACGAACTGGCCCATGTGGGCAACAGGGACACCCTCATAATGACAATGGTCGCTACCGTGGCCTCCGCCATCGGCATGATTGCCTTCATGGCCCAATTCGCCCTCATCTTCGGCGGATTTGGCGGTCGAGGCCGGGGAGCCGGCGGCTATGGATCAGCAATAGGCATCGGCGCCCTGCTCCTAATTGCCATAGTCGTTCCTCTCCTCGCCACTCTCGTCCGGCTCGCAGTCTCCCGGACCAGGGAATTCCAAGCCGACGCCACCGGCGCAAAGACTTCCGGCAACCCCTGGGCCCTGGCCGACGGGCTCGAGAAACTGGAAACCTGGTCCAAGCGTGTCCCCATGGAGGCCAACCAGGCCGTCGCTCACCTCTACATCGTGGAACCATTGCACGGCAAGGCCATGAGCTTCCTTAACGGACAAGGCATGATGCGACTCTTCTCCACTCACCCGCCCATTGCCGACAGGGTCAGAAGATTGAGGAGTATGCGAGAGGGTTGGTAAGCCCGAAGACGGTTCTCGTCACAGGCGGCGCCGGTTTCATCGGCTCCCACCTCGTCGACAGGCTCCTTGAGCTTGGATATCGGGTGGTCGTGCTGGACGACCTCAGTTCCGGCAGGCTGGCTAACCTCCCTAACCGCATCAACTTCCACCACTCGGATATCAACGAGGCCAATCTGGATGAGACTTTCAGCCGGGAGAATCCCCAGCTGGTCTTCCACCTCGCCGCCCAGGTCAGCGTTTCCACCTCCATGAGAAACCCGCTCCTGGACGCCGAAGGCAACATCCTTGGCACCCTCAAGCTCATGGAGGCCTCCCGGCGCCACGGCGTGGAAAAGTTCATCTTCTCTTCCACCGGTGGCGCCCTCTATGGCGATCCCGACTACGTTCCCTGCAACGAAGACCACCCCATCCGGCCGCTCTCGCCTTACGGCCTCGCCAAGTCCGTCTGCGAAAAGTACCTGGAACTCTATAACAAGATGTTCATGCTGAATTACGCCGCTCTTCGCTACGGCAACGTCTACGGCCCGCGGCAGGATCCCCACGGCGAGGCCGGCGTTATAGCCATCTTCTCCCAGGCCATGCTGGAAGGAAGGCAGCCCGTCATTTTCGGATTGGGCGATCAGGAGCGCGACTTCGTGTACGTCCAAGACGTGGTGGACGCAAACCTGCTGGCCATCGACGAAAACGTCACAGGCGCCTACAACATCGGCACCGGACACAGCGCTTCCGTCAACTTCATCTTCGAAAAACTCAGTAACCTCTACCGATTTCGCAAATCCTACCTCCGGTCACCCGCCAGGCTGGGCGAAGTACAGAAAATTAGTCTAAACTCGGAAAAATCTCTCAGAGAGATGGGATGGCGGCCCAAGACCAGCCTGGACGAAGGCCTGGCGCTGACCGCCGACTATTTCAAGCGCGCCCAGTCGAGAAGCTGGGTCTAAAAAATCTACACAGAGGGACAAAATCATGGAGCAGTTCGACGTTATCATCCTAGGCGGCGGGGCCGCAGGCCTGAGTGCCGGCCTATATTCCACCAGGGCCATGCAGAAGACCCTGATACTGGAGCGGCTAGGCTACGGCGGGCAGATCCTGGTTACCGACATGATTGAAAACTACCCAGGCTTTCCCGAAGGCATTAAGGGCCCTGAGCTTTCCATTATGATGGAGCAGCAGACCCGGCGTTTCGGCGCCGACATGCGCTTTGAGGAAGTCGAGGGCGTAGAGGACCTGGACCGGCCCCTCAAGCTGGTCCACACCTCGGAAGGCTCCTACGCTGGCAAGACCATGATCATTGCCTCCGGCGGTTCCCACAAGAAGCTGGGTGTGCCTGGTGAAGACGAACTCTCCGGACGCGGCGTCTCCTACTGCGCTGTTTGCGACGGCAACTTCTTCCGCGGCCAGGACGTCGTTGTCGTGGGCGGCGGCGACGCTGCCCTCGACGAGGGAGGATACCTCTCCGGCATCGTCAACAAGGTTACCGTGGTCCACCGTCGGGACCAACTGCGCGCCAGTCAGATTCTCCAGGAACGCTCATTCGCCAACCCCAAGATAGACTTCCTATGGAGCCACGTAGTGGAGGAGTTTCAGGGCGAGCCGGACTTAGAGCACGCCCTGGTGCGGAACCTCAAGACCCAGGAAGTCTACAAATACCCCACCGCCGGCGCCTTCATCTACATCGGCTTCGAATCCAACAGCGGCTTCTTGAAAGGACACGTACCTCTGGACGAATTTGGCCATGTCTATACCGACATCTCCATGGCTACCGAGATTCCCGGCGTCTACGCCTGTGGAGACATCCGGGTTAACTCTGACCGGCAGCTGGGCAACGCCGTTGGCGACGGCATAACCGCGGCCCTCTCCGCCTACAAATACATAACCGAAGAAGAGTAACACCCCATCCCTCGTGGGGGCGCCCCTCCCGGGCGCCTGATTCCTGGTCTAAACTTCAACAAAAAGGGGGCGGCCTTTGAGCCGCCCCCTTTCGAATTCAAACTAACGTAACTGTCTAGTGGCCGCCGCAACCTCCGGCGCCGCAGCCACAACCTCCGCCGCCGCTGCCACATCCACCGCCGCCACTGCCGCATCCACAACTTCCTGAACCGCAGCCGCCCGCGGAAGGAAAGTCCGGGTTCGTTATCAGGAACCCAACCCTCGTCAGGTCCTCCACGAAGTCGATCGTCGCCTTCTCCAAGAAGGGCGCACTGTCCGAATCCACCAGAAACCTTATGCCGCTCCTATCAAGAGACGTATCGTCCGGCTGATTATCGTCCTCCAGCGCCAGCATATACTGCACGCCGCCATGACCGTCGGGCAACGCGATCACCCGCAGAGGCGCATCCTGCTTCCCCTCCTCCTCCAACACCTCCCTGATCTTCTCCGCCGCAATCTCCGTAATCTCGAGCATAATCAACTCTCCTGTGTCTCAGGGTAAACTGTAGCACCACCGTATCAGGAATGAAGCCAACTTGTCAACGACTCTGCAATCACTCCTCACCCTAGTCATCCATACAAATAACGGATCAAATTACTTTATCCACGTCGACAACGTCATCGCTACATTAGAGGTTAGATAATAACCATCAGCAACGTCAGAGACGCATCTACTGAAGAGTCACCCACGCCTCCGGTTTAATTGGTTAGCAATAAGGAAGTCCATAAGTGTTTGGACGATTCCAAATGCGTGAGACGTTTGTTCCAATTAAACTTTCTTCAGCGGGTGCATCTTGCGGCGGCAAGGGAAAGCATCCGGTGAACTCGTTCCCTCCTAGCAGCAACTGCTCTAGCTCGGGAAGACTGACGAATTCAGCAGGTATCTGTCCACTCAAATTGTTCCCATCGAGACGAACCTGCCTCAGATTGGATAGTCGCCCCAATTCAGGAGGTATAGATCCAGTCAACTGGTTGTGATTCAGTCTAAGACGCAGCAAATGGGTTAGATTTCCCAGGTCAGGTGGTATCTCCCCTACCAAATTGTTGCTGTTAAGCTCCAATAATCTAATCCGTCCCTCCGGATCAGTGGTCACTCCATACCATGTTCCAAGAGGTGCGGAACTCCCCCAGTTTTCGCTGTTGAGCCAGTTGTCTCCGTTGGTTGAATTGTAAAGCGCCATTAGGGAATGATATTCGGGACCGCCGGTCGGAACTGTGTCAACAGCCGGTCCGCCGTGATACTGACGATAGGCAGCCTTGAAAGCTTCTTCTTTCCCTACAGGCACATTCGACGAGAAAGCGTAGTAAATCGTGTCTTCATTGAGATATCCTGGTGTCATTGACGATAAATGGTTCAAATCCCTCAAAGCCGCCAATAGACCCTCTTGTCCCAAGGCGAAGTGCATACCTAGCATGAATCTCTCACCAAGCACATAGTGACATAGACCCACTCCACAGCCACATTGTATCCTATCTCGATCAGTGATCCACTGTTGAATATTCTCACTACCTTCAAAACTGGTAAAAGTATCAAGGTGTGTTAACCGGCCTTCAAGACCGTCCACGCTGCCTCCAACCAGTGCATAGGTCTCAAAGAATTGCGCTGCGCCTTCACTGAGCCAAGAGCTGGACCATGCCTTCATCTGGTAATAGTGCGCGATTTCGTGATAGACATGGTCTCTTCGTGGACCGGACGGTGAGTTTTGTATGGCCATTACTGCAGAAGTGTAGGGTGCAGAGACGCCTTTTAGAATAGATGCGGCAAACCTTGCTCCAGATCCAAAGTCCCAAATCTCAGGCTCAGTCAACAACAGTATCACGTCACTTACAGGAAACGGAGTTTCAATAAACCCTTCTACAGACCCAACTCCATACTCTAATGAGGTGAAAGTGTGGTCGTCAGCCGGAAATGGGGTGTGTCGTACGACCACAAGCTCGACCTCTCCGGATGAGGGGAGCACTATTGGCACCGACTTAACATAGTGGGTCTTCATTAGAGCTTCTCTGAATTCCTTTCCGCTAAACACGATGGCATGTAAGAGAGCCGCTTCCAAGTCGTCTATACCATCACCGAACCATGGGGTTCCCGTGAGTCGCTCCAATTGGGTCATGCCCTCACGATCTCGAAGTCCGTCACGTGTCATCCCGACTAATGCACTTAAGGCATACTCGTCACGTTGCCTAAAAGGTGGCTCCATGAACGGTTCAGCAATAACCCGCTGCGCTAAGGCCAGATCTTCTCTGGCTAGATCACGAAGATCCGCTAACGCATAACTCTCTATCTGGGTCATGTCGTCCATCACCCACCAAAGATCCAACACCTCCTCCGCAAACGCCGGGTATTCATTCATCAAGCTGAATAGACTGCTTGTCGCTGAAGAGTCACCTCCAGTTATACCGTCCGTTACCCAAGGGAACGCCAGCATTGCAGCGCCCGCTTCTCCATTGTTTGAAGATATGGACACAAGGTCCTCAAAAGCGAGTTTCTCCCACTTCGTCATTCCATCGGCCACCCACGAAAAATCCAGCGCTTCTTTTGCAAAGGCCGCATCCACTCTCGATAATTGCCTAAGCCCGTTAAGAGACCTTGATTCATCTATAGTAATGCCGTCTATCACCCAAGGTAGGGCCCAAATTGTTTCCCCCGCTTCCGCATCAATGCGAGATATTGCCACGAGGTTATCGATGGCACTTCTCTCCGGGGCCGTCACATCATCGGCTACCCACCAAAAATCCATCACCTTTTTCAAAAGAGTTAAAGTTGGATCCTCCTCCATAAACCTTGAAATCCGGTTAATAAAAGACAATTCATCTGGATTCAAATCATCCATGATCCACGGAAAGGACAGGATCGCATCTGCCACTCCAACATCCTTGAATGCAATCGCTCTAATGACATCTATTACATTCGCGTCTGTACCGGTCACCTCGTCAGTCATCCAGGAAGTTGCAGCTATCCCATGTGCTATCTGAGGACCGTCTTCCGCAACTCGCAACAAATCGTCCAGCATCCTCTTCTCCGCGGGCTTCACCCCATCACCCAGCCAAGGCAGAAGAACAACTTGTTTGGCCAGGTCTGCGTCCACAAGCCAAAGGTCAATTAACAATCTGGAGGCATCTTCTTCATACCAGTTGCGAGGCTCTCGGAACCACCAAAGGATCTCATGTAGGCCTGAGGCAGCCACATCCCGAGGGCTAGAACTGGGGACCAATATTGGTTCCACAGTGGGCGCCGATGTCGGCGTCGGACGCGGATTCGGAACCATTGTTGGCTCCACAGTGGGCGCCGATGTCGGCGTCGGTACGGGCATTGGTTCGGGCGTCGGCACAGACGTCGGTGTGGGTGAGGGACGCGGAGTCAGAACCATTGTCGGTTCCATAGTAGCTGCAGCGTCCGGAACGGCTGTGACCGTAGTTGCTGGCAAGTCCGTGGGAGCCGGCGCACCACACGCTAAAACAGCAACGATTAACGGAATGGTTAAAACAACAGCTCGCAAGGTATCCACAAGCATTCTCTGCGAACATGTCCATCTATTTAGATATTCCATACTACTCCAAACATATATCACACTCGGTTTCATTTCTCCAATCATATAGACATTGGTGCAACTCTCTCACTGAATAAGGTTGCTTAGCTTTCGCCACTCCTCTCCGTATTACCCCACTCCCGCAAAGAATCCTGAGTTGTACTGGGTATCTTTGGGATATCCCTGCCTTTCCCACTCTTAAAAACCCCTTCCCAGCAAGTTGACACCTGCTTGGAATATCTGTAAAATGCCAAATTGTCCATCCGGATAACGAGGTATATTTGTGCCTACTGTAAACCAATTAGTGCGAAAGGGCCGCGTAAAGGCCCGCAAGAAGTCCAAGTCGCCTGCCATGCATTGGATCCATAATGCCTTGAAGAACAAGGTAATCTGGAGCAAGGGCGCCCCTCAAAGAAGGGGCGTATGTGTGCAGGTTAGAACTATGACGCCCAAAAAGCCCAACTCCGCCCTCCGCAAAATTGCCCGAGTGCGGCTGACCAACGGCTTTGAAGTTACCGCCTACATTCCCGGGGAAGGCCATAACCTCCAGGAGCATTCCGTCGTGATGATTCGCGGCGGCCGGGTCAAAGACCTTCCCGGCGTTCGTTACCACGTGGTTCGCGGCACCCTCGACTGTGAAGGCGTAGAAGGTCGCATGCGCGGGCGCAGCAAGTACGGCTCCTCCAAGCCGCGGCGGAGGTAGCTCACCATGTCCCGCAGAAGACGCGCCGAACCCAGGCTCTGCCCTCCAGATGCCCGCTTCAACAGCGTGGAGCTTTCCCGCTTCATCAACCGAGTAATGACTCGTGGCAAGAAGACTCTTGCCCAGCGTATCGTCTACGGGGCGCTGGACACGGTTGCCCAAGAGACCAGGCGCGAACCTATGGACGTTTTCAACAAGGCCCTGGAGAACGCCAAACCCCTACTGGAGGTGAAGCCCCGCCGCGTCGGCGGCGCCACCTATCAGGTCCCCATTGAAGTTCCCTCTAATCGCAGCGAGGCTCTCGCCATGCGGTGGCTCATCCTCGCTGCCCGTGCCCGCCGCAACATGCCCATGCAAAGGCGTCTCGCTCTCGAGCTCATGGACGCCGCCCGCGCCGAGGGAACCGCAGTCAAACGCAAAGAAGACCTGCACAGAATGGCAGAGGCCAACCGCGCATTCGTACACTACAGGTGGTAGGGGGAGTAGCCAACAGCCCAGGCCGGAAGCCTCACGCCATGTCTAATCCTCTCCCTATAAACAGGGTCCGAAATATCGGATTCATCGCACACATTGACGCCGGTAAGACCACGGTTACCGAGCGTGTGCTCTTCGTTACCGGCCGTACCTACAAGATAGGCCAGGTAGACCTCGGCACCGCCGTCATGGACTGGATGCCCCAGGAGCGGGAGCGCGGCATTACCATCACCGCCGCCGCCACCACTACCCTGTGGAAGAACTACCAGATCAACGTCATTGACACCCCCGGCCACGTGGACTTCACCGCTGAGGTGGAACGGAGCCTCCGAGTCCTCGACGGCGGCGTTGTAGTTCTCGATTCCGTCGCTGGCGTTCAGCCCCAATCCGAGACAGTCTGGCGCCAGGCCGACAAGTATCGCGTGCCCCGCATCTGCTTCGTCAATAAGATGGACCGGGTGGGCGCCGATTTCGAGCGCACCATCCACTCCATGCGACATCGACTAAAAGCCAATCCCCTCGCCGTCCAGATGCCCATGGGCCAAGAGGCCGAGTTCGAAGGCGTTTTGGACCTTATGGGAGAGCGGGCCTACTACTACCGGAACGGCGGCCCCAGCTTCGAAGAAGGGCCCATCCCTTCCGAACACGTGGAGGACTTCCGCCGCTACCGGGACGCCATGATAGAGCGCATCGTGGAAACGGAAGACGCCCTCATGATCCGGTACCTGGAGGGCGAAGACATCCCCGTCGACGACCTGAAGAACGCCCTACGCAAGGCAACCATCGCCCGACGGCTCGTACCCGTCCTTTGCGGCAGCGCCCTCAGGACTTACGGAATCCAGCCCCTCCTGGACGCTGTTTTGGACTATTTGCCCTCCCCCGCCGACGTGCCTCCCGTTGAGGGTGCCAACCCTCACACCGATGAAGTGGAAGTACGCCCTGCCCACCCCAACGCGCCCTTCTCCGCCCTCGCAATGAAAGTAATCACCGACCCCTACGTGGGCCGGCTCGTCTATCTTCGGATCTACTCCGGCACCGTTAAGTCCGGCGCCATGGTCTACAACGCCACCAAGGGCCGACGAGAGCGCTTGGGCCGTCTACTCCAGATGCACGCCAACCACCGGCGAGAGGTTGACGAAAGCGGCGCCGGTCATATCGCCGCTGCAATAGGACTCAAGAACACCTTTACCGGCGACACTATCTGCGAAGAGGACTACCCCGTTATTCTGGAACCTCCAACCTTCCCCGCCCCCGTTATCTCCCTGGCCATCGAGCCCATAACCCAGGCAGACCGGGATAAGCTCATGGCATCCATCGGCAAGCTGGTGGAAGAAGACCCCACGTTCCTCGTGCGCCACGACGAAGAGACGGGCCAGACCATCATTTCCGGCATGGGAGAGCTTCATCTGGAGGTCTTTGTCGACCGGCTCCGCCGTGAGTTCGGCGTCGGAGCCAACGTCGGCCAGCCCAAGGTCTCCTACCGCGAGACCATCACCATCCCGGTCCGCGCCCAGGGACGCTTCGTCCGGCAGACCGGCGGCCACGGTCAGTTCGGGGACGTTGTCATCCGAATTGAACCCTTGGACCGCGGCGAAGGCCTTATATTTGAGAATCGTATCAGCGGCGGCGTCATTCCCCAGCAGTTCATCAGGCCCGTGGAACAGGGTGTCATGCAGGCCGCCGAAAACGGCTCAGTGGCCGGCTACCAGGTGGTAGACATGAAGGTCTCCCTGGTCGACGGCAGCTTCCACCCCGTTGACTCCTCCGAGATCGCCTTCCGGGCCGCCGGCTCCATGGCCTTCCGGGAAGCTTTCAGAAAGGGCAAGCCCATCCTTCTAGAACCAATCATGGAGATGGAAGTAGTTACCCCAGCAGAGTTCCTGGGGTCAGTCCTGGGCGACCTGAACTCCCGCCGCGCCCAGATCCAGACCATCGAGGGGGGCGAGGCCATCCAGCAGATTCGCGTCCTGGTTCCCTTGGCGGAATCCTTCCGATATGCCGGGATCCTGCGCTCCATTACCCAGGGGCGTGCGTCACATACCATGGAGTTCAAGTACTATCAACCCGTTCCCAGCGGCCATCTTCAGGACATCCTTAAGCGTTAGCAGAGCATTATATGGTAAGACAAGCAGCCCAAAGCACAACTTCCCAAAAGATACGAATAGTCCTAAAGGCCTTCGACCATAAGACCTTGGACCTTTCGGCCACTCAGATTGTGGAGACGGCGGAACAGACGGGCGCAGTAGTGGCCGGTCCTGTTCCGCTGCCCACCCACATTCGCCGCTTCTGCGTCATTCGCTCCCCCCACATCGACAAGGACTCCCGAGAGCATTTCGAGATTCGCACCCATAAGAGGCTGATTGACATTCTGGAACCCACCACCAAGACCATTGACGCTCTCACCCGCCTGAATCTACCGGCGGGTGTGGACATCTCCATTAAGCTTTAGGACAAGAAAACTCAAAACGTGATTAGAGCAATTTTAGGCAAGAAGCTGGGCATGACCCAGTATATATATGAAGACGGACGCATGGTTCCGGTCACCGTCATAGAGGCGGGTCCATGCATTGTGACCCAAATTAGGACCTCCAATAAGGACGGATACGAGAGCGCCCAGCTGGGATTCGGACAAACGAAAAAACTCAACCGTCCCATGCGGGGCCATCTGAAGAACAACGGCCCCTTCCGTTACCTGCGAGAAGTCCCCGTGAAGAGCCTAGATGGGCTGGAAGTGGGACAGGAAGTCGGGCCCGGCATATTCGAGGCCGGCGAGCGGGTGGCCGTAGTCGGATACTCTCGCGGGCGGGGCTTCCAAGGTACCGTCAAGCGTCACGGCTTTGGCGGTGGCGACCGCACCCACGGCCAGTCCGACCGCCTTCGCGCTCCCGGCTCTATCGGAATGGGCACCACTCCCGGCCGTGTGTTCAAGGGCAAGAAGATGTCCGGTCACATGGGCAACGCGCGAATCACCGTCAAGAACCTGGAGGTGGTCCAGGTCAATTCGGACCGCAACCTGTTGCTGGTTAAGGGCGGCGTTCCCGGCGCTCCCCAAGGCCTGCTTATAGTCAAGAAATTGGAGAAAGGCGAGTAGTTCGCCCAAGGCACAGATATGGAGCTTGAACTAAAAGATATCAACGGTCGCGTGGTGGGGGAAGTCCCCGTCAGCCAGACCCTCTTTGGCGCGCCCTTCAACGCCAGCCTGGTGCATCAAGCCCTGGTCATGTACCAGCTCAACCGGCGTCAGGGCACCCACAAGGTGAAGGTGCGAAGCGAGGTTTCCGGCGGCGGCGCCAAGCCCTGGCGGCAGAAGCACACTGGCCGCGCTCGCCACGGCAGCATCCGCTCGCCCATCTGGAGGCACGGCGGCGTCACCTTTGGCCCCCACCCTCGGAGCTACCGCCGCGGCATGCCCAAGCGCATGCGCCATCTGGCCCTCCGTTGCGTCCTAGCCCAGAAGCTGGAAGCCGGTCGCATCATCCTCGTTCAGGATTTCGACGGCATAACAGGCCGCACCAAGGATATGGTGCAGGCCCTCAAGAACCTCCAGACCACCAGCTCCACCCTCATCCTTACCACAGCGTCGGAGAGCAACGTCGTACGCTCCGCCCGAAACATCCCGCGGGTCTGGACCATGCCCGCCAACCTCCTCAACGCCGGAGAACTGCTCAAGCGCAGCAACCTGCTTCTGACGCTGGACTCCCTCCGTCGCGCCGAGGAACTTTGGGGCGAAGGGGCCGACATCGTTCAGGTGTTGCCCATAGGAACTTCCGCCGTTACGCAGGAAAACTACGAGGACGAAGAGCCGGAAGTCATTTCCCAGCCTCTGCTTCAAGAATCCCCTGAGTCCACAGATGTTGCTCTTGACGAGGGAGCCACCTATGACGCCCCGGACACCACGAACCACGATGGCGAAGCAGGAAACCGGGAAGGGGAGGCCTAGCCAGTAAAATGGAACTTCAACAGGTGTTGGTCAAGCCCCTTATCACGGAAAAAAGCACCCTCCTTCAGGAGGAGGGCAAGTACGTCTTCCACGTGGCCCCCAGGGCCAACAAGGTGCAGATTCGAGAAGCCGTTCAGAAATCCTTTGGCGTCGTGGTGATTGATGTTAATATATTAAAGGTCCGAGGGAAGATGAAGCGATACGGCCCAAAGCTCGCCCGCACCCCCGATATGAAGAAGGCTGTAGTAACCCTGCGCCCCGGCGACAGGATACAACTGATAGAGGGTCTGTAGAGATGCCCCTTAGAATACCTAATCCGCGAACCCCCGGCACCCGCAACGCGGCGCTGCCGACCTTTACGGATATCACCCGCAAGACGCCGGAGAAGTCACTCCTCCGGCCCTTGAAAAAGCACGCCGGCCGCAATAACACCAACCGCATTACCATGCGGCGCAGGGGTGGCGGCAGTAAGCGCCACTACAGGCTCATCGACTTCAAGCGGAACAAGGACGGCATTCCCGGCACTGTTGTTTCCGTGGAGTACGACCCTAACCGCACCGCGCGTATCGCCCTCATCAGTTACGCCGATGGCGAAAAGCGGTACATCCTCTCGCCCCTTGGGCTGACTCCCGGGGCGAAGGTGTCGTCCGGCCCCAACGCCGGCATCAGCCCCGGCAACTGCCTCCCCATCCGGCTTATCCCCACCGGTACCCTGGTGCATAACCTGGAACTGGAAGCAGGCCGGGGCGCAAAGATGGTCCGCAGCGCCGGAACCGCCGCCCAGATCTTATCTCGAGAAGACGTATACGTGCTCATCCGGCTGCCCTCCGGGGAAATACGGCGCGTCCCCGCCAACTGCCGCGCAACCATCGGCCAACTGAGCAACGTTGATCACAAGAACATCATCTGGGGCAAGGCCGGCAAGACCCGGCACCGCGGCAGAAGGCCCAAAGTGCGCGGTTCCGCCATGAACCCCAACGACCATCCCCACGGGGGCGGCGAAGGCAAGGCCGGCATCGGAATGCCAGGCCCCAAGACCCCCTGGGGCAAGCCCGCCCTGGGATACCGCACCCGCAAGAAGCGCAAGCCCACCACACTAATCGTCCGAGGCAGACGTAGGGGAAAGAGAAGATAGTTCATGTCACGCTCCACTAAGAAGGGACCTTACGTGCATCCCAAGCTCGTGAAGAAGGTCCTCAACGCCCAGCGCGCCAGCTCCAAGACCATCATTCGCACCTGGTCCAGAGCCTCCACTATCATGCCTGAGATGATAAGTCTCACCATTGCCGTCCATGACGGCAGGCGGCACGTTCCTATCTTCATAACCGAGAATATGGTGGGCCACAAGCTCGGCGAATTCGCCCCCACCCGCACCATGCGCGGCGCCGGAAGAGGTCCCCGCTAGTCATGGTTGCAGTGCAGGCAGTGTCCAAGCAGGTCGGCGTTTCCCAAAAGCGCGTTATGCCCATTCTTGCCCTGGTGCGGGGCAAGCAGGTAAACGAGGCCGTGAACATCCTGGAACTCTCCTCGTCGCCCTGGGCCAAGGTAGTCGCTAAAACGGTAAAGTCCGCCGCCGCCAACGCAGAAAATAACCTGCTGGCCGATAGGGACAGCCTGCGCATAGTTCGAATCACTGCAGACGTTGCCCCCTCCATGCGCCGCTTCAAGCCCCACGCCCGCGGTCGGGTCGGTCGAATGCACCGAAGATCATGCCACATTACCGTAGTCGTGGACGAGGAGGCGCCCAATGGGGCATAAAACCCATCCCATAGGCTTTCGCTTGGGCATCAACAAGACTTGGTCGGCCAACTGGTTCGTACCCAAGGCCAGACAGTACCGTGAGCTGGTCCTTGGCGATCTCACCATCCGCGACGAAGTCAAGAAAGCGTACAGCGGCTTCTCCGACGCCGGCATTGCCTCCGTCGAGATAGCGCGCCACAGCCAGAACCTCGTCATCAACATCCACTCCGCCCGCCCTGGTATCCTCATCGGCAGGGACGGCGAGCGAGTCAAACGACTGCGCGCCAACCTGGAGAGGATAACCGGTAAGCGCATCCAGCTGAACATCCTCGAGATTCAGCAGCCCGAGCTAAACGCCTATCTGGTCGCCAAGAACATCGCCGACCAGCTCACCCGCCGCGTCGCCTACCGGCGCGCGCTAAGGCAGGCCCTCCAGCGCACCATGCAAGGCGGTGCCCAGGGCATCAAGATTGTCGTCAAGGGCAGGATCATGGGGTCGGAAATCGCCCGCACCGAGCGTGTAATGGAAGGCCGCGTGCCCCTTCACACTCTAAACGCCGACATCGACTACAACTACGCCGAGGCCTCCACCGTAATGGGGCAGATTGGCGTGAAAGTCTGGGTCTACAAGGGCAACATCGAGCCGGAACCTGCGCCGGAGCAGATGGAGGAGATGGAGACCATCGAGGTCACAGTTCACGCCGACGACCCACAGGAAGACGATATCGCCGCAGTGGAGGCGCAAGATGTTGCAGCCTAAGCGAGTCAAGTTCCGCAAGGTAATGCGGGGCCGGATGAAGGGAAAAGCCACCACGGGCAGCACCGTCAACTTTGGTGACTACGGTCTCAAGGCCATGGAAGCCTGCTGGCTTACTGCACGGCAGATAGAGGCCGGTCGCGTTGCCATAACCCGCCACCTCCGTCGCGGCGGCAAGGTCTGGGTGCGCGTCTTCCCAGATAAGTCCGTTACCAAAAAGCCCGCCGAAACCCGCATGGGCGGCGGCAAGGCCAACGTGGACTATTGGGTCGCTGTAGTCAAGCCCGGCAAGATCCTCTTCGAGGTCATGGGCGCGGAGCGAAGTCAGGTGACCGAAGCCATGCGTCTCGCTTCCCACAAGCTGCCCATTGCCACCAGGATGGTCACCAGGGACAACCTAGCATCCCTGATAGGCTCGGAGTAGAATCCCCATGCGAATAGACGATATTAGAGAGCTTTCCGACCAGGTTATACAGAGGCAGCTAGACAACACCCTGCGGGAACTCATGAACCTCAGATTTCGAAACGCCAGCCGGCAGCTGGCCAACAACGCCCAGATAGGCCAAGCCAAGAGGACTATAGCCCGCCTCCGTACAGTCGTGAGGGAGCGGGAGATTCAGGGGATTACCCTATGACCAAGGAACGCCGAAAAGTAAGAACCGGCCGGGTCGTGTCCGACAAGATGGACAAGACTGTGGTCGTCGCCGTCCAGTGGAGCCAGCGCAACCGGCTTTACCAAAAGGCCGTGCGCCGCATTACCAAGTTCTACGCACACGATGCCACGAACGACTGCTCAACGGGAGACCTGGTTCGTATTGAGGAGACGCGTCCCATATCGCACCTCAAGAACTGGCGCGTGTTGGACGTCATAGAACGGCGAGAGGTGGCAGATGTCCGCCCAATGGAACTCGATAGGGCCTTCATGGAGTCCCAGATGCGCGGCCAGGACACAGAGGCCCAGGCTCCGGAAGAGGCCGTAGTCGTCACCGATGAGCCGGAACCGGACATCACCGAATCGGACGCGGCTGCTGAAGCCCTCGCCCTCGAGGAGGCCGTCGCTGAAATGGAAGCCATGGAGGACGACGAGGAACCAACGACCCTCGCCGCCGATGAAGAGACCATCGACATCGAACCCTCTGGCTCAGACGACGTTCCCTCTCTTAGTGAATCCCCAGAGAAAGAAAACCAGCTATGATTCAGCCCTACACTCGCCTCACCGTTGCCGACAACAGCGGGGCCAAAAAGGTTATGTGCATCAACATCCCCGGCAGCAGCCGGCGTCGGTACGCCCGAGTGGGCGACATCATCGTCTGCTCCGTCAAGGAAGCAATGCCCGCCGCCGCCGTCAAGAAGGGCGAAGTGGTCCGCGCCGTCATAGTCCGTACCGCCAAGCCCTATATCCGGCCCGACGGCTCCCACATCCGCTTCGACGATAACGCCGCCGTCATAATGGCGGACCGGCAGAACAACCCCAGGGGTACCCGCATCTTCGGCCCCGTAGCTCGGGAACTACGGGAAAAAGGCTATATGAAAATTATCTCCCTGGCCCCGGAGGTGGTTTGATGAAGATCCGCAAGGGTGATACAGTCATGGTCATAGCCGGCAAGGACCAGTCCAAGCGTGGACGCGTGGAACGGGTTCTGCCCAAGAGGAATAGGGTGCTGGTGGAGGGAATCAACGTCATTACCCGCCACGTACGGGCCACCCCCGGCCTGAGACAGGGCGGCAGGATCCAGCAAGAGGCTCCCATACACCTATCAAACGTCATGCTGGTATGCAACCGGTGCGGTCAACCCGTCCGCGTCGGTTACAGAAGGCTGGACGACGGCGCCAAGGTGCGGGTCTGCCAAATGTGCAAGGAGACCATTAGCTAGGATGACCACTAAGAAAGCCAAGCGCGAAAAAAGGTCCGGAAAGAGCGCCGGCGCGGCTCCGGCCGCATCCCGCCGCAAGGCTCAGGAGCCGCCGCCTGTCGCAGACAACGGTTCCGCGGAGCCACAGATCCGCAAGGCCTACCGGGAGCAGGTAACCCCAAGCATGATGCAAGAGTTCAAGTACAAGAACGTCATGCAGGTGCCCCGCATCAATAAGATAGTTCTCAACATCGGGTTGGGCGAGGCCAAGGATAATGCCCGCTCCCTGGAAGGAGCCCTTCGGGACCTGACCATCATTGCCGGACAGAAGCCCGTCATCACACGCGCCCGGAAGGCTATCGCCGGCTTCAAGATTCGTGAGGGCATGCCCGTCGGCGTCGCCGTGACCCTACGCGGCGAGCGGATGAACTTCTTCCTGCAACGCCTGCTCAGCGCGGCCCTGCCAAGAATTCGAGACTTCCGCGGCGTCCCCAAGTCCAGCTTTGACGGACGTGGCAACTATTCCATGGGAATCCGGGAGCAGGTGATCTTCCCCGAAATCGACTACAATCAGATAGACAAGATACGGGGCTTCCAAGTTACCATTTCCACAAGCGCCAAGACTGACGCCGAAGCTGCCCGGCTCCTGGAGCTTCTGGGGATGCCTTTTGCGCGACCACAATAAAGTAAGGACCAAATGGCAAAGAAATCTAAGATAGAAAAGTGGAAGAGAACCCCCAAGTACCGCGTTCAGTTCAGTAACCGGTGCAACAAATGCGGCCGGCCTCGCGCCTATATGCGATACTTCGGACTCTGCCGCATCTGCTTCCGGGAGATGGCCCTGAGGGGCGAACTCCCCGGTGTCCGAAAAGCCAGCTGGTAGAATATATAAGAGGCCAATCTTGTCCAACATGAGTGACCCCATCGCAGATATGCTCACCCGCATCCGCAACGCCTTGGCGGTGCGCCACAACTCTGTGGCCATGCCCACCTCCAAGGTGAAGGTTGCCGTGTGCCAGATTCTCAAGCGGGAGGGCTACATACGCGATTTCGAGGTCGGCGGCGGCAGGCCCCAACGAGTCCTCCGGATCCACCTCCTCTACCGAGAAGGTAGAGAGTCCGCCATCAGGGGCCTAAAGCGCGTAAGCAAGCCGGGCCTGAGAATCTACGTGGGCAAGGGCGAAATTCCCCGCGTGGTCGGAGGCATCGGCACCGCTATCATATCTACCTCCAAGGGACTGCTCACAGACCGGGAGGCCTGGTACAGCAGCACCGGGGGAGAGGTGCTCTGCTATGTCTGGTAACGCAACAGCAACGACCGGTGAACGGACCCTTTCAAGGGTCGGTCGCAGGGCCATTTCCATCCCTGACAACGTACAGGTCAATCTTGATTACAACCAGATCACCGTCAAGGGGCCTAAAGGCGTCCTAATTCAGCCCCTTCATCCAGAAATCAACGTCCGGATGGAGAACGGCAGCATCCTCGTGGAACGGGCATCTTCCAGAAAGTTCCACCGCTCGCTTCACGGCCTCACCCGCACCCTTATAGCCAACGCCATCCAGGGGGTCTCCCAGGGTTACCAGAAGACCCTTCAGCTAATGGGCGTCGGTTACCGAGTTCAGCAGCGGGGCCAAGGCATCGTCCTCAACGTGGGCCACAGCCACCCCATCGAAGTGGATCCCCCGGAGGGCGTAGTCCTCACCGTGGAAGGCAACAACCGAGTCCACGTTTCAGGCTACGACAAGCAAAAAGTGGGCGCAGTGGCCGCAAAAATTCGGAAGGCCCGGCCACCCAACGCCTACAAGGAGAAGGGCATCCGCTATTCCGACGAAGTCCTTCACCTAAAGCCCGGCAAGGCCGCCGGACGAAAGGCCTAATTCCTCATGACCACGGAGAATTTTCTACGTGGAACCCTCGCCCGTAGTACCGCGCTAGCTGCCACTGACTACGGCGAATCTCTTACGCCCAGGGAAAAGAAAAATGCCTAAGGAAAGAAATAGCCGCCGGCTGCGAATCGCCCGGCACAAAAGGCTGCGCCAGCGGGTTATAGGTACGCCGGAAAGGCCCCGCCTCTCCGTTTTCCGCAGTCTCCGCAACATCTCTGCACAGATAATAGACGACAGCCAGCACCATACGCTGGTTTCCGCCTCAAGCCTCGACAAGGACTTGGGTGCGGACGATAAGAAGCTGACTAAAGTGCAACTATCCCGGCTGGTGGGCGCGTCCATCGCCAAAAAAGCCTCGGAAAAGGGCATCTCCCGCGTGGTGTTCGACCGAGGCGGCTACAAGTACCATGGCCGGGTGAAGAACCTTGCCGAGGCTGCGCGGGAGGAGGGCTTAATCATCTAGATGATGTATCGCAACCGAAACCCCGGACCTACCACCGACGGGGGGCCCGTCATAACGGAAAAGGTCGTTTTTACCCGCCGAATTTCCAAGGTGGTAAAAGGCGGCAGGCATCTTCGCTTCAACGCCCTCGTGGTCATAGGCGACGGCGAAGGCATGGTCGGCGCCGGCCTGGGTAAGGCCAGCGCCATCCCCGACGCTGTGCGAAAGGGGGGAGCCACCGCCCGCAAGAAGTCCATGCAAATACCCCTAAAGGGCAGCACCATCCCCCAGGAGACCCGCGCCATATTCGGCGCCTCCCTAGTGCTCATCAAGCCCGCTCCCCAAGGCACCGGACTGATCGCCTCCGGGCCGGTGCGAGCCGTCCTCGACGCCGCTGGCGTCAAGGACGCCGTAGCTAAGTCCTTACGCTCCCGCAACCCCATCAACGTCATTTACGCCACCCTCAAGGCCTTGGGCGAACTCAAAGACCCCGCTGTAGAACTGGCCAAGCGAAAAGGAACCCCAAAGCCCAAGGAAGATTCAGCCACCGGCTAGAAGAGAGAAGCAGCCTGCATCGGCCTAAAGCAGGTAATAAACGCCATGTCATACCTCAAGATAACCTGGAAGAAGAGCACCATAGGCAGAAATCAGAAGCAGCGGCGCATCATACGGTCCCTGGGGCTGCGACGCCTCAACCATTCCGTTGTTCACCGCAGCACACCCACCATCCGCGGCATGGTGCAAAAGACCATCCACATGCTGCACGTGGAGGAACTGGAAGACCTGCCCGCGGAGCCTTCCTCAACGGAGTCTGAAGAATAGTCATGATGCAGCATCTTATACGACCCAACAAGAAGGCCCGCCGCCAGCGTCGGCGCATAGGCCGCGGCGACGGCAGCGGCCGCGGCACCTACTCCGGCAAAGGCATCAAGGGGCAAAAATCCCGCTCAGGCAAAGGCCCCAGACCCGGCTTCGAGGGCGGCCAGCTTCCCCTCATCAAGCGGTTGCCGGAACGCCGCGGCTTTACCAACATCTTCAAGACGTACTACGCCTTGGTGAAAGTCTCCGATCTCCAGAATCTTGAGTTGGAAGGGCAGATTACCCCCCAAGTAATGCTGGAGATGAAGCTGGTCAAGAACCTCAAGCTGCCGGTGAAAGTCCTCGGCAACGGCGAACTCACCAGGAACGTCAGCGTGCTGGCCCACAAGTACACCGGAGCCGCCAGGCAGAAGATCGAAAGTGCAGGAGGCGTCGCAGAGGTGATGCCCTCATGATGACCCAAGAAGGCCGGGGCCGTCCAGCCCTGCTTCAGGCGGCCCTTGACTCCCT
Source organism: Dehalococcoidia bacterium (assembly GCA_965238215.1). Lineage (GTDB taxonomy): Bacteria > Chloroflexota > Dehalococcoidia > Lucifugimonadales > JAPULR01. The sequence goes on from OZ250180.1 coordinate 632,168, forward strand.
GCGAGTCCCCGACCTTCGCAACAAGATTATCTTTACCTTTGCCATGCTTGCCATCTACCGGCTGGTGGCCCAGGTGCCCCTCCCCGGCGTCGACCAGGGATCCCTGGACAACCTCTTCAACCGCATCCAACTCCTCGGATTTCTGGACCTCTTCAGCGGCGGCGCCCTGCGGAACATGAGCATCGCCGCCCTCGGCGTATTCCCATACATCACTTCGTCCATCGTCATGCAGCTCCTGGTGCCCATAATCCCCCGCTTACAGCAGCTCTCCAAAGAGGGCGAACGCGGGCGCCAGCAGATCAACCGTATCGTTCACTGGGCCACCGTTCCCATAGCTATGGCCCAGGGCTACGGCCAGTTGCTCCTGCTCCGCAACGCCGGCGTCCTCGACAACATCGGCCTCTCCGGCGATGCCTTCCTGCCCACCGTAGCCGCCGTACTATCGATGACCGCCGGAGTCATGTTCCTCGTCTGGCTCGGAGAGCTCATCACCGAACGGGGCATAGGCAACGGCATATCCCTGATTATCTTTGCCGGCATCGTGGCCGGATTCCCCAACCTCATCCAACAGGGTTTTCTCGCGAATAATGACCAGGGCGGGCTCATCATCTTTGCCATAATCGGGGTGCTCATCATCGCCCTCATAGTGGTTTTTAACGAGGCCCACCGGCGAATCCCCGTCCAATACGGGCGTAGTATTTTTCGATCCGGGAGGATGTATAGACAGACCGGCAGTTCCTACTTACCTCTACGGGTCAACATGGCAGGCGTCATACCCTTAATCTTTGCATTCTCCGTCGTAATTCTCCCCGGCACTGTCGCCACCTTCTTGGCCGACAACCAGGGCTTCGTGGGCGACGTCGCCAGCTGGTTCTCCGCCGCCTTCAGTCCCAACAATGGCTTCTACTGGCTGTTGACCTTCGTATTAGTTGTAGTCTTTACGTTCTTCTACACGCTGATAACTTTCCAGCAGCAGAACCTGGCGGAAAACTTGCAGAAGAGCGGCGGATTTGTCACGGGCATCAGGCCAGGCAAGCCCACCCAGGATTATCTCAACCAGGTCATCTTCCGACTAACCTTCGGGGGCGCCCTCTTTCTCGGCTTTGTGGCTATTGTCCCTTTCCTGGCCTCCACACTCACCGATATTCAGGCCCTCCAGCTTAGCAGCACCAGTCTCCTCATTCTGGTTTCCGTTGCCTTGGACACCCTGCGCCAGCTGGAAGCCCAGTTGCAAATGCGCAACTACGAGGGGTTCCTGAGGTGAACGGCGGCAGCCACAAGCGGCTCGTCATCCTCGGCCCGCCCGGAGCCGGCAAGGGCACCCAGGGCAAACTCCTTTCCGAGACCATGGGTCTGCGCCACATCGCGTCGGGCGATCTGGTTCGGCAGCATCAGGCCAACGAAACGGACCTGGGCCTTCTATCCCGTTCCTACTACTCCAAGGGCCTCATGGTGCCCGACGAAATAACCTTCCAGATAGTATTGCCCGACGTGCTGGCCTCCTCCTCCGGCTTCATCCTCGACGGCTTTCCCCGCAACGTAAGCCAGGCCAAGCGACTGGACGAGGCCCTGGAGGTTGAAGGTCTGCAAGTCGACCGGACTCTCCTTATCACCGCCTCCCACGAGGAGACGATGCACCGCTTGGCCAACCGCCGAGTATGCCGAAAATGCAAGCGCGTCTATCACACCACGTCTGCTCCTCCTCTCAACTGCGGCCTCTGCGACGGTTGCGGCGAACCTCTCTTCCAGCGGGAAGACGACACCCCGGAGGCCATCGACATCCGCATGGAGGAGTATCACGCCCAAACCCTCCCCTTGGCCAAATTCTACCGCAGCCAGAACAAGCTGATGGAGGTATCCGGAAGCGACAGCGTCCAAACTGTCCTCCAACGGCTACTTCGCTGCCTGGAATCCAGGCAGCCGGAGAAGAGCTTCGCCAACCCTTCCCAACCCGGACATCCAAACCCGGGTTGGAGCTTCAAAAAACGGCACGTTTAGCGTACAATAGACTTTCATGAAGCAAAACCTCCAGCAAAAGACCGCATCCAACTCCCCGCCCGCCTATAGCGGTGGTATAACCATTAAGTCCGACCGCGAGCTTCAAGCCATGCGCCGCGCCGGGTCTATCGTGGCGGGGACCATAGCTATGCTCAAAAATGCCGCCAAGCCCGGTATGACTACGGCCCACCTGGACCAGATAGCCTTTCGAGAAATTCGCAAGCGAGGCGGACAACCCACCTTCAAGGGATATCGGGGCTTCCCCGCAAGCATCTGTGCCTCCCTCAACGAAGAGATTGTCCACGGCATTCCCGGCAGTCGTATCCTCAAAGAGGGCGACCTGCTCAAGATGGACGTGGGGGCAACCATCGACGGTTTCATCGGAGATTCCGCCGTGACCATAGGCATCGGCAATATCTCAGAGGAAGCCCAGGAACTTATAGAAGTAACCGAACAGTGCCTGCAGGAGGGGATCGCCGCCGCCGTGCCCGGCGCGCGCACCGGCGACGTGGGCCACGCCGTCGAGCAATACGCCCTGTCCCGCGGCTTCAGCGTCGTTCAAGAATACGTCGGCCATGGCGTCGGACGCTTCCTTCATGAAGATCCCCAGGTGCCGAACTACGGGCCGCCGGGCAGAGGCGCCCAGCTTCGGGAAGGTATGACCATCGCCATCGAACCCATGGTAAACGTTGGCGCCTGGAGGACCCGTCTCCTCCCTGACCAGTGGACGGTGGTAACCGCCGACGGCAGCCTTTCCGCCCACTTCGAGCACACCATCGCCATCACCAAGGGCAAGGCAGAGATCCTAACCAAAATCTAGAATAGAGGCAGTATGGCAAAAAAGCAGGGCATAGAGGTAGAGGGTATAATTACCGAGGCGCTTCCCAACGGCATGTTCCGGGTGGAACTGCCCAACAAGCATAAGGTGCTCGCCCACGTTTCGGGCAAGATCCGCTTGCACTTCATCCGCGTTCTTAACGGCGACCGCGTCTTGGTGGAACTCTCTCCCTACGACCTCAGCCAGGGCCGCATCACCTACAGGTTTAAATAGTTAACAAAATTGTGGACGCCAGCGGGAGTTGGACCTTCGACTCCAAGGCGAATGAACAAAAGGCTCAAGTAGAATAGAATGAAAGTCAAAGCTTCCGTAAAAGTACGCTGCGACAAGTGTCGCATCATCCGACGCAAAGGCGTCATACGTGTCATTTGCAGCAATCCCAGACACGCCCAGAGGCAGGGCTAAGGAGGTCTCATGGTCAGAATCGTAGGAGTAGACGTTCCGGATGGCAAAAGGGTGGACATCGCCCTCACCCGGATCTATGGCGTGGGCCTCTTCACCGCTCGACAGGTGGTCGAAAGGGCTGGTATACTGAGCGATCCCCGCCCCAAGATGTACGAACTCACCGAACAGCAGGTGGACCGCCTTCGGGAGATAATCGACAAGGAGTACCGTGTCGAAGGCGACCTGAGGCGGGGCAACGTAATGAACATCCGCCGTCTCATCGACATCGGCTCCTACCGCGGTCTGCGACATCGACGCGGCCTGCCCGTCCGAGGTCAGCGCACCAGGACGAACGCACGAACCCGCAAGGGTCCCCGTAAGACCGTCGCCGGCCGTGGCCGACGCACTGGAATGAAGAAGTAATGCAGAGGTTATCCTAAATGCCAAGACAGAGAAGCCGCAGGCGCGATAAGAGAGTGGCTCCCAACGGTCGCGCCTACATCCGCGCCACGTTCAACAACACTCAGGTGACCCTCACCGACGTTCAGGGTGACACCATCGGCTGGTCCACCGCCGGCACCAGCGGATTCAAAGGGTCCCGGAAGGGCACAGCCTTCGCCGCCCAACGAGCGGCCGAGCAGGCCGCCAAGAAGGCCCTCGACCAGGGCCTCCAGCGGGTAGACGTATTCGTCAAAGGCCCAGGAGCCGGTAGAGAGGCTGCTATACGCTCCCTCCAAGCCGCTGGCCTCATCATAACCAGCATCCGAGACGTGACCCCCATCCCCCATAACGGATGCAGACCTCCCAAAAGAAGAAGAGTGTAAGAAGGATTTCTTATCTCTCATGCGCGAGCGGCTGTCAAATCAGCCCCCGCGTCCAAATAGAAAAATAACTGGAGAGAATAAAAGTTGGCAAGATACACAGGCCCCGCTTGCAGGCTCTGCCGTAGAGTGGGCGAAAAGCTTTTCCTCAAGGGCGAGCGATGCTACACCCCCAAGTGCGCCGTCGACAGGCGACGCACTCCCCCAGGCGACCGCTCCATGCGCCGCCGTCGCATCTCAGACCACGGCATTAAGCTTCGCGAGAAGCAGAAGGCCCGCTATATGTACGGCGTCATGGAGGCCCAATTCAGCAAATACATGGACCGGGCCTTCCGGCAGACTGAATCCACTGGCCAGAATCTCATCCGGCAGTTGGAGACACGGCTGGACAACGTGACCTACCGGCTCGGTTTCGCCGATTCTCGCCGTCAGGCCCGCCAGCTAGTGATGCACGGTCACCTCACGGTGAGCGACCGCAAGACGGACATCCCCTCCTATTCCGTTCGCCCGGGAGACGTCATTGAATGGAAGGAGTCCCGAAAGGACAGCGAATACGCCAAACTCATGTCCGCAGACCTTCCCAAGCGCCCCGTTCCCGCGTGGCTCGAACTTGACGTCCAGAACCTGAAAGCCATCGTCCGCCGGCTTCCCAGCGACGAGGAACTGGACACCACCATCGATACCCGCCTTATCGTAGAATACTATTCGAGGTAGCTGCCCAATGTTGGACATCAACGGCCTCGTGGAAGACTCCCCAATTGCCCCTGAAAAGCCCATCAGCCCAGGGATCAACATCGTTGAGGTTACGGACACCTACGGCAAGTTCTATATAGAACCCTTGGAGCGAGGTTACGGCGTTACCCTCGGCAACCCCATGCGACGCACCCTTCTAAGCTCCATCGCCGGCGCCGCCGTCACCTGGGTCAAGATGGAGGAAGTCCTCCACGAATACAGTGTCATACCCCACGTCAAAGAAGACGTTATGGAGATCCTATACAACATCGGCCAAGTCCGCATACGCCCCGTCAGCGGCCGGCCCGGCAAAATGCGCCTGGAGGTTTCCGGCGAAGGCATGGTCTCCGCCGGCGACATCGCCACATCCTCCGACTTTGACATCCTCAACCCGGAACAGCATCTGGCGACAATCGACTCCGCAGATGGCGCCCTCTCCATTGAACTCAATGTGGAACCTGGCAAGGGCTACCAGCCTGCCTCCTCAGGCGATAGCATGCCCCGGGGCGTCCTTCCCATGGACGCTATCTTTAACCCGGTTCGCAAGGTCAACTATACGGTGGAGAAGACCCGCGTAGGCCAGGTCACCGACTATGAACGGCTCATCCTGGAAGTTTGGACTAACGCAACTATCACTCCCCCGGAAGCCCTCAAGAAAGCCTCCGAGGTTCTGGTGGACCACTTCTTCATGTTCAACAGCCTGGACATGAGCGGCGTCATCACTCCCGAGGACCTGCTCCGCACCCGCATGGTTCCCGTCGAAGTTTACCAGACCCCCATCGAACGTCTGGAACTCTCTCCTAGAACCCTCAACTCCCTTAAGAATCACGGACTCCAGCGGGTTGGGCAGATACTCGAAATGTCCGACGACGAACTGAAAGAAATCAGAAACTTCGGCGTCAAATCCCTCGACGAACTCAAAGAAAGACTCGTGACGATTGGGTACGGCCTGCAAGAAGAACCCGTCGAGTCGGATTCAGAAGAACCTCAGGACGCGATAGACGACCTCCCCAAGGAAGAGGAGGCAACCTCCAATGGTTAGACACAGAATAGCCAGAAGAAAGCTGGGGCGCCCAACGGCCCAGCGGATTGCCCTCCTTCGCGCCCTCGCCTCCCAACTCATCATACACGAGCGAATCATCACCACTGAAGCTAAGGCCAAAGAGGCCCGCAGCTTCACGGAAAAGATGATAACCTACGGCAAGAAGGGCACCCTACACCACCGAAGGCTGGCCACGGCAAAGATTCCCAACAAGACCGTGGTCAAGAAGATATTCGACGACCTTGCACCCCGCTATTCCAACCGCGCCGGCGGTTACACCCGCATCACCAAGCTGGGTCAGCGAAAGGGCGACGCCGCCCCCCTCGCCCAGCTTGAACTCGTCTAAACCCCGCCTTAGAGTCATGCATTGCCGACCCACAAGTTGGCCCTCGTTGTCGAGTACCACGGTGGCAGATACAAAGGCTTTCAGTACCAGCCCAATCTCCCGACCATACAGCGCGAGTTGGAGAAAGCCATTGCCAAAATCTCTGGCCATGATGTGCGAGTAAGAGGGGCCAGCCGCACCGATGCAGGCGTCCACGCCCTTGGTCATGTGGTCGACTTCGAGACCGATTCCGGTCTGCCGGAAGATACCTGGACTAAGGCTCTAAATCACCATCTCCCCTGGGACATAAAGGTCCGACAGACCTACCAACCACCGCCGGACTTCAATCCCCGACACCACGCTCTGGCCCGCACCTACCGATACACCATACTTAATAGAAGCGCCCCCTCCCCCCTCCTTCACGACCGCAGCGCCTGGGTTCGATCTCCCCTGAACGCCAATGCAATGCACGAAAGCGCCCAGTACTTGGTGGGAATTCACGACTTCGCTCCCTTCACAGTTCCCATGCCCCAAGAGAAGTCCACTGTGAGGCACGTCAAGCGTTGGGACGTTTGGCGAGAAGGCGACCTGATTCTCATTGAAGCCGAAGCCAACGCCTTCATGATGCACCAGATTCTGAGAACCAATGGCTTGCTGGTAGAAGTAGGAAGGGGAAAAGCCCCCATTTCCTTGGTCAACCGCATCCTGAAAAATGGTATAATGGAGGCCAAGTCCATTACAGGGCTTCCCGCCCGGGGACTGTGCCTGATGAAAGTGGAGTACGCAGGGTTTCCGCCCAACGAAGAGAACTGAAAACATGAAGCGAATCAGAACCTATACAGCCAAGCCCCAGGAGATTCCAGCTTCCTGGCAAGTCATCGACGCCACAGGCCAGATTCTAGGGCGGCTTTGCAGCCAGATTTCCAAGACTCTACAAGGCAAGCACAAGGCCGTCTACACACCCCACGTCCTTACCGGGGACTATGTGGTGGTCATCAACGCCTCAAAGATCCGGGTCACCGGCCGGAAGCTCCTCCAGAAGACCTACTACCGCCACAGCGGCTACACCGGCAATCTCAAGTCCACGATTCTCCGCGACATGCTGGAAAACCATCCCGATCGGGTTATTAAGCTGGCTGTCAAGGGCATGCTTCCCACCACCAAGCGAGGGCGCGAGATGCTAGGTCGTCTGAAGGTATATCCCGACCAGACTCACCCCCACCAGGCCCAGGTAACCAGCACAAATTAGAGAGAGGTAATCAGCCAATTGGTCCAATCAGGCTCTGAACAAGAATATTACTACGGTACGGGCAAGCGCAAGACTTCCATTGCCAAAGTCCGCCTCTACCTCGGCAATGGCAACATCATTCGGGTTAACGACCAACCCTTAGAAGAAGCTTTTCCGTGGTTCATCTGGCAAGTGACCGTGAAAGAGCCTTTGGAAGCCACCAACAGCCTTGGCCGATTCCACGTCATGGTCCAAGTCAAGGGGGGCGGCGTCTCCTCCCAGTGTCAGGCAATCCGCCACGGCATCGCCCGCGCCCTCCTTGTCTTTGACGAGAGCCTCAGGAAAACCCTGCGCCGAAACGGCTTCCTCACCCGGGACTCCCGCATCAAGGAGAGTAAGAAGTACGGCCTCAAGCGGGCCCGCCGCGCACCCCAATACACCAAGCGCTAATCCACCGAGTTCTTCCCCCTCGATGGGGGAAGGTTAGAGCCTGCCCTCGTGAAGACGGGGGATGGGGGTGAAAAACCCCTTACAACCCCAACATATCCGCCGCGCCGTCAAGCAGCGCCGCCACTCCCTGGTACGAATCCGTCTCTGCATAAATACGCACAAGCGGCTCCGTGCCCGATAGCCGTACCATCACCCACCCCTTCTCGAAACGGAACCGCCGGCCTTCCACCGCGTCCGTAGAAACCACCCTCATGCCGCCAATCTCCGGGACACTCGCGCTTTTCGCCAATGCCTTCTCAAACTCACCCCGCTTGCCGTCATCAAAGGGAACGTCCCGCCGGCCGTAGCGCCACTCACCCACCCTTTCGTGCAGCATAGCCAGGAGCTCCGAAGGCCGCTTCCCCGTCCGTGCCATGAATTCCAGGAACAGCAAACTACTCAAAATCCCGTCCCGTTCCGGAATATGCCCTCGGAAGCCGTAGCCCCCGCTCTCCTCCCCCGCCATCAACGCATTCTCCTTCATCATCAGCGGCCCGGCATATTTGAATCCCACCCCCGTCTCTAAAACCCGCACGCCGTACAACTCCCCCAACCGGAACAGCATATCCGACGATGTAATTGACTTGACGATAGGCCCCCTCTCGCCCTTGACCTCCAGCAGATACAGGGCCAGCAGCGCAAAAACCTGCAGCGTGTTCAGATATTGACCGTTTTCGTCAAGGACGCCTAGTCTGTCGGCGTCGCCGTCGTAGGCGATGCCGACGTCGTAGCCTCCACCAGCCACCAGCGCCGACGCTTGGGTCAAATTCTCCGCAATCGGTTCCGGCTGGTGCATGCCAGGGAAAGCAGGATTCACCTCTCCCCGAATCTCGTTTACGAAGCCTGCCGAGTTTTCCAGCAAGCGGGGCAGATAACCCGCGCCTGCGCCGTGCATCGCATCCGCCAAAACATTGATTCCCGCGCCCTTCACCACCTCCAAGTCAACCATACGGGCCAACTGTTCCATGTAGTCCGGCACAGGGTCAAACTTCTTGACCAGCCCCCGCCTCGATGCCTCCTGTAAGCTCATCCGGGCTGCGCCGGCAGCTTCCGCCGCAGCCACGTGTTCCTCCAGCCGCGCCACAATCTCCGTCGACGCGCTGCCACCGTAGTGAGGCTTGAACTTCACTCCGTTCCACAGGGGCGGGTTGTGGCTTGCCGTAATAATCACTGCCCCCGCCGCCCCCCGCTTTGGTACGCTGTAGCTGACCACCGGCGTCGGACACGCCTGTCCACACAGCAGCGCCGGCACTCCGTTGGCCGCCAGCGTCTCTGCGGCGCACCGGGCGAACTCCTTCGACCCAAACCGCGTGTCGAACCCCACCACCACTCCCCGGTCTGCCCAGCCCAACTCCCTAACGTAGCTCGCCACCCCCTGAACGCACACGGACACGTTCTCGAAAGTAAACTCGTCGGCTATGATCGCCCGCCAACCGTCGGTGCCAAACCTTATCGCCACCATTTACCTCCAAGTCGTCCAATTGCCACAAGCGGCCAAAAGATTCTACCATCCCTCCCCCTGAATATCCCTTCCCCCATGATGGGAGGGTTTGGATGGGGGTGCGTCCCGCCCCCACCTTCCCCTAGACACTGGCCCTCTAGCGTACTAGGATGAAACCCACCACAGACCAGTCGAAACCATCAAACTGAAGGAGGGAACATGAAGGGAGCCGACGCCGTCGCGCAGATTCTAAAGAAAGAGGGTGTGGACTTCATGGGGTGCATCCCCTACAACTCCCTGGAGGAAGCCGCCGCCGTAGCCGGCATCCGGCCCATCATCTTTCGCCAGGAACGGGTGGGAGTGAACCTCGCCGACGGCTTCAGCCGCGTCACCAACGGACGCGGCGCTGGCGTCTTCACCATGCAGGCCGGCCCCGGGGCCGAAAACGCTTACGCCGGCGTGGCCCAAGCCTACGCCGATTCCGTACCCATCCTCTTGCTTCCCGCTTCTGCCCCTCTCGACAGGGCCGGCGTCCGTCCCACCTTCACCCCCTCCCAAAGCTACCGAGAAGTCACCAAGTGGTCGGAACGTGTCAACATCGCCTCCGGCATCCCCGACATGATGCGGAGGGCCTTCAGCCAACTCAGGTCCGGCCGTCCCAGCCCCGTCCTTCTCGAACTCCCATCGGACATCCTCCGAACCAACGTAGACGACTCCATCGTTGAGGCCTACAGGCCCGTCCGAAAGTTCCGCAGCGGCTGCGATCCCCAGGAGGTCCGTGAAGCGGCCAAGGCTCTCCTGGCCGCCAAGCGACCCGTCATTCATGCCGGTCAGGGCGTCCTCTACGCCGAAGCCTGGACCGAGCTTCAGGAACTCGCCGAGCTTCTCCAAGCCCCTGTCATGACCACCCTCTCCGGCAAGAGCGCCTTCCCGGAGGACCACCCCTTAGCCCTCGGGACAGGCTCCGCAACCACCACCGGCCCCGTCATCCACTTTATCAATCGTGCTGACCTGGTCTTCGGCATCGGCTGCAGCTTCACCAGAACCGGCTTCGGCGTGGAAATCCCCTCAGGCACGGTCATGATTCACTCCACCAACGACGATTCGGACATCAACAAGGACTATTCCATCGACTGCGCCCTCTGGGGAGACACCAAACTGGTCCTTTCCCAGCTTATTGACGAAATAAACGCCCTCGCCGGATCCGTCGCACACCGTGAGAACGGTAGCGTGGCTGGCGAAGTCCGCGCCGTCCGCAGCGACTGGATGGCTGAGTGGATGCCCAAACTTACATCCGACGAAGTACCCATTAACCCCTACCGAGTTATATGGGACTTGATGAACACTATCGACCGGAAGAACTCCGTCGTCACCCACGATTCCGGCAGCCCCAGAGACCAGATGGTCCCCTTCTTCGAGGCCGTCTCACCTCGCGGCTTCATCGGCTGGGGCAAGTCCACCCAGCTGGGCTACGGCCTCGGCCTAGCCCTCGGCGCCAAGATGGCCGAGCCCCAGAAGCTGGCCGTCAACGTCATGGGCGACTACGCCTTCGGCATGGTGGGCCTCGACGTGGAAACTGCTGTGCGGGAGCGCATCCCTATCCTCACAATCATCCTAAACAACTCCGCTATGGGCATCTACGACTCGGACCGCTTCCCCGTGGCCAACGAGCGCTACGGCACAAAATACCTGACGGGCAACTACGCTCAGGTGGCCGAAGCCCTGGGCGGCTACAACGAGCGAGTGGAGAACCCTGACGAGATAATTCCCGCCATCACAAGGGCCCAACAGGTGGTGGCCGAAGGCCAGACTGCCCTTCTGGAGATAATCACCCGGGAAGAGCGCGCCTTCTCACACAAGGACCGGTAGCCCCCCAGGACACCTGCAACGAAAGGCCCGTCATGAAGACCACCATCATAGAAAACGCCACCATAGTCACCTGTGACCCGGCTCGTTCCATCCTCCACAATAGCGCCATCGCCATCAAAGGGAGTCGAATTGCGACCCTCGGCCCAACTCCGCAAATTCGCTCCGTTTACCCCAACGCTGAGGTCATCGACGGGAGGGGCAAAGCCATCTTCCCCGGACTCATCAACTGCCACGCCCACCTAACTGCTAACCTCTTCCGGGGGATTTCTGAAGACTTCGGGTTCCCATCCAACTTCGCCTTCCCTGAAGACGTGCGAGATATGGTCTCCGACGAAGAAACAACCGTCATGGCCGCCCTTGGCGCAATTGAGGCCGCCCGCACCGGCTCCACTACCACGGTGGAAATCGCCGGCGGCATCCACCTATACGCCGACATGCTCGATAAGACCGGCATGCGTTGGGTGCTGGCCGAGAATACCGCAGATGGCGTCGTACCCCCAACCTTCCGCTCCGGCGAACCCGTTCACGCCTACTCCGACGATCTGCGTGAGGAGAGCCTGGAACACGCCACGCGCCTCTTCGAAGAGTGGCATCATGGCGGCGAAACGGACCGCATAACCTGTATGGGGTCTACCGGATTGGTGGAGACCAGTTCCCCGTCTCTTCTGAGGTCAGTGCACGAATTGGCGGAAAAGTACGACAGCCGCTACACCATCCACCTCAACCAGAGCCGGCTGGAAGTAGAATCCCTGATGCTCATGCGGGGCGTCCGTCCCACCCAGAGCCTCTTCCACAACGACTATCTCGGCCCTCGCCTTCTCGCCGCCCACGTCCGCTTCCTGCATCCCTCCGAGATTTCACTTCTGGGCGCCACCCGCTCCAACGTCTCCCACCAGCCCGCAATGGCCGCCCGCCGTGCCGTCATTCCGCCCATTCCTGCCCTCCGTCACGCCGGTTGTACCATCGGCATGGGCACCGACAACAACACCCAGGACATGGTAGAGGTGATGCGGACAGGCCTGTTCACCGAACGCATTCTACGTGACGACGGCGTCAATCCTCAGCCGGAAGACGTACTGATGATGACCACTATGGGCAGCGCGTCGGCCATCGGCATGGCAGATGAAATAGGCTCGCTGGAGGTAGGCAAGAAAGCTGACCTCTTCATCATAAACACCCAGCGCGCCACCCTGGTTCCTACCATGCGAATAGTTTCAGCCTTCGTCCATAACGGCCAGCCCAGCGACATCGAGTCCGTCATGGTGGACGGGGAGTTTGTAATGAAGGACGGAAGAGTCCTCAATTTGGACGAGGAGGCCATCATTCGGGAAGCCGACGTCATTGGCCGCAGGGTATGGAATCATCTGCTGGAAAAATACCCCAACGTCCCCTTCCCCGTCACCCTCGCTCCCTAACCCCTTGTCCTCGCGCATGCGGGAACCCATCCCCTCTTCCGTCATTCCGACGAAAGCCGGAATCCAGAGGACGCCCTCGGCTTCATCATCGCGACCCCACATTTCATTCCTGTGAAAATGGCCCATCCCACGCCTACAAGTCCCTTCCCCCTTGATGGGGGAAGGTTAGAGCCTGCCCTCGTGAAGACGGGGTATGGGGGTGTCCCCATCTTGTCCTCGCGCATGCGGGGACCCATCTTCTATGCCCAACATGTCATTCTGAGTGCAGCGAAGCGAAGTCGAAGAATCTCGTCACCGTCTCACGCCCAATTCTCCCACTTCCCTGCGTTCCCGCGGAGGCGGGAACCCATTCCCTTCCCCGCCCTTCCCCCGTAGGGGCGACCCTTGTGGTCGCCCGCAATACACAACTACACTAAAGCCCGCCGTAGGGGCGGTTCGCGAACCGCCTTTCTCCCCCACATCCCATCCCAACCGCAGCATCCCCCAACATTCCACCCTAGACCCAGCACCCCACCCTCATGCCATTCTGAGCGCAGCGAAGAATCTGAAGCAGGAGAGCGCTGAAACTATCCCTTACAGGCCGAAACCGCCGCGCTAAACCAGAACTCCCCATCCTTCACCGGAGCCTCCACCTCGTACGTCGCCTCCTCGAACCCCGCCGCTCGAATCTTCCCCAGATACTCCTCTACCGGCAGAGAGCCGGAGATGCATCCCGCATACAACGCCAAGTCCTCCATCTCCTCCGCAGTCGCCGATCTCTCCAACAGAATGTCTGAGCCCATCAAACGTCCGCCCCGTCGTAGCACCCGAAAGGCCTCTCGAAACACCGCGTCCTTATCCGGTGCAAGGTTTATCACGCAATTCGATATCACCACGTCCACGCTCTCGCCTTCCAGGGGGAGCGCCTCTATATCTCCCTGTCGGAAACTCACGTTGTCGATGCCCAATTTCGCCTGGTTCTGACGGGCCTGCTCCAGCATTGCAGGTGTGAAGTCCACTCCGATGACCCAACCACTTGGCCCAACAGCCTTTGACGCCAAAATGCAGTCGAGGCCCGCCCCGCTGCCTAGATCCAACACCACCTGCCCTGACCTCAGACTAGCCAGCGCCACAGGATTGCCGCATCCGAAAGTGGCCACACCTTCCGGAAGGCTCTCCAGCACATCAGGCGGGTATATGGCCTCAGACGAAGCGTCGTCACAGCAGGACGAAGCGCCCCTAATCTTCTCGGCGTAGACCTCGGACACCCGCGCCTTCAATTTCTTGGATGACACCATAGAAATACCCCTTCTCCGATATGTGAGAACACAGGTCGACGTCATCGTAAGCCCTCGCCAGCAGTCCAAGACTTACGAATTCAGAAGCTTCTCTACCTCTTCGCGCAGCTCCCTGACATGCTCCGGTGACGGCGGGTACAGTGGGGGCCGCGTCGGCCCAACAGGGCGACCTACCACCTTCATCGCCTCTTTCACCAGCACGGGCATCGGCTCCTTGGCCACCGCGTTCATCACCGGAATCACCGACATCTGCCGCTCTAGGGCTCGCTCGTTATCCCCTCGATTCCAACTGTCGTAAATGTCCACAAAAATCTCAGGCATAGGAGTAGCGAATGCCAGAATCCCTCCGGTGGCGCCGGAAGCAAGGGCCGGCAGGAAGCCGTCGTCCAAGCCTTGTAGCAGCCCCGCGGTGGGACTCATGGCTTGCCCCATCCCGATAACCTCGCGAATACTTCCCGTGGCGTCCTTCACACCCACCACGTTGGGAAAGCGGTGCGTGAATTCGCCAATGGCCGCCGCGCCCATGTTCACCGCAACCCTTCCCGGGGCGTTGTATATAACCAAAGGCAGGCTGCATCGGCTAGTCAGATTCTCCAACAACTGGCCGAACTGAGACGGCGTCAACTTGTAGAAGGGCGGCGGTGTCAACATCAGCGCCGAGGCTCCTAGATCCTGAATACTATCGGCGAAGGTTGCAATCTCGTCCTCCCTGGGGACAAAGCAACCCACTACCAGAGGCACACGCCCTCTGATGACCTGGGCTGCCACCCTCACCATCTGCAGCCGCTCTTCGTTCGTCAAACTCAACGACTCTCCGGTGCCCCCCAGGACGCAAATGCCGTGAACGCCCTTGGAAATCTGGTATTCCAACTCCTGGGCCAGGGTCTCCTCGTCCAGCCGGTAGCTGTCCGTAAAGGGGGTGAGCATGGATGTTATTACGCCGCTGAGAGGTTGCATTCTTGGTCTCCTTTTTCACCTAAAGTGTGAAGATTATATCCGCCCAAAGAGGAACAAACAACGCCGCCGCTTATCGTTGTGAAGCCTGGGCCGCTTCCATCAGGGCGCGGACCGCGTCCTGGTCTACGGGATTGTCCGTGACGCCGTCAACCTTGAACCCCGTCCCGACAATGGCGCCATCCGCCCATTGAAGGGTGTCTGCAACCGTCGCTCGCTTCACGCCGCTGCCCGCCAGCACGGGGACCTGTCCTGCCGCGGCCTTTGCCAGTCGAAGGTCGTTCAACCTGGTCTCGGATCCGGTAGCTTTGCCCGAGACGATGACGGCATCGGCCCGGCCTCGCAGAATCGTCTCCGTAACCTCATCCGCCAGGTCCACTGCGCCCAGGCCGGTGGAGTGCTTAACGTCCACGTCGGCAAATATCATTACGTTCACGCTCAACTCCCGGCGGTATCGCTGCAACTGATGAGCCTCGCCTTGAATCAACCCTTCCCCCGACACCCGAACTCCGGTATAGACGTTTACCCTGATGAATTCCGCGCCCACCGCTGCGGCCACAGCCAGAGCGGCAATGCCGTCGTTCCGCAGCACGTTGATTCCCAGGGGAAACGAAGCCAGTCCCCGCACCTCCAGCGCCAGCCGGGTTAAGCAAGAAACCGTGTGGGGAGGCACCCGACCGGGAAAATAGGGGGCGTCGCCATAGTTCTCCAGAATCACCCCGTCCACCCCGCCTTCCATCAGCGCCTCCAGGTCTTGGAGCATCCTCTCTCTAATAACGGAGATAGGTTCTGCCCTTGGGGAGCCAGGCAGCGGTCTCAGGTGCAGCATCCCAATGATAGGCGATGTCGTTCCGAAAAGTTGGCGCAGTTCGTCTATCGTCACGACAAACGGCTCAGTTGGCTTCCACCACCATGGCGATACCCATACCTCCGCCGATACAGAGGGTAGCCAGACCGTGATGCGCGTCACGTCGTCCCATCTCGTGGAGCAGAGTGGTCAGGATGCGTGCGCCGCTGGCCCCAATGGGATGTCCCAGGGCTATAGCCCCGCCGTTAACGTTCGTCCGCTCCCAGTCCAACTCTATCTCCCGACCAACGGAAATCACCTGGGCGGCAAAGGCTTCGTTGATCTCCACCAGATCCATGTCCTCCAGTCCCAGGCCTGCCCTATCCAACGCCTTGTTAACTGCGCCCGCGGGGGCAACCCCCATCATCCGCGGCTCCAACGCCGCCGCCGCGCAGCTCCGGATGGTCGCCATCGGTTCCAAACCCATGCGCTGCGCCCATGACAGAGAAGTCACCACCACCGCCGAGGCGCCGTCATTGATTCCGGCAGCGTTCCCGGCCGTAATGATGCCGTCCTTCCTAAAAGGGGCCGGAAGCTGGCCCAGCCGCTCCATCGTAAGCTCTGGACGCGGATGTTCGTCGGCCTCCACCAGCGTGACGCCCCGTCTTCCGGGAACCTGCACCGGTACTATCTCGTCCTCGAAGAGCCCCAACTCCATTGCCCGGCCTGCCCGCGCCTGGCTCTCCATAGAGTAAAGGTCCACGTCCTCCCGGTTGATGGCATAGACGTCCGAAAGATGCTCCGCCGTCACCCCCATGTGGCAGTCAATCATGCAATCGTGCAGACCGTCGTTGATCATGGAGTCGAGTAGCTCCCCATGCCCCATGCGATAGCCGTACCGGCCCCGCGGTACTATGTATGGTGCGCGGCTCATGCTCTCCATGCCCCCGGCTACGATGACTTCCGCCTCTCCCAATCGGATGGACTGGGCCGCCAGCGCCACCGCCTTCAGACCGGATCCACAGACCTTGTTGATGGTCATGGCCGGAACCTGAACGGGCAGCCCAGCCTTCACCAGGCACTGCCGCGCCGGGTTCATACCCTGGCCCGCCATCAGCACGTTGCCCATTATCACCTCGTCCACCTGCTCAGGGGTCACGCCGGCCCGCCGCACCGCCTCTTCAATGACCACTGCGCCCAGTTCCACCGCAGAAACTTCCGAAAGACCGCCTCCGAACCTCCCAATGGGTGTCCTGACCGCGCTGACTATGACAGCCTCTTCCATGATTGCATCCTCCGTTCCTCAGTCAACTTCCAGTATAACCCCTGCCGCCCCTTCTGAATACTTTCGCCCAGTAGTAGAATGCCCTACGAGGCCATCGTTGGCCTTGCAGTCTAGGTAAGGGTGAAACGCGCATGATAACGGGTGTGGTGGGCGTAATCTTATGGACTTCCAACTTGGATACAATGCGGACCTTCTACAAAGACACCCTCCGTCTGCCCTTGCACTCGGACCACGGGGATTTTGTTGTCTTCCGCTTCGGAAACATGCGGCTGAATATGGGTCTACACGACGCGGTTCACGGACTCACCACAGAACCCTACCGCATAATGATTAATCTGGGTGTGGATGACATCCACGCCGAACACCGCCGTCTGGAGGACGCTGGTGTTGAGTTCCTGCGCCCGCCGGAGCGGGAGTCTTGGGGCGGATGGGTCGCCACTTTCCATGACCCGGACGGCAACCTGCTCCAGCTCCTGCAGTTCCCTAAACGCGACTAGTTTGGGAACATATACAATGGATCAAATCGCGTGACCCCGCGTATAACATCTAAGTCTCGATCCGCACTGACCACACCCTCTAATCCGTGCAACTGCACTACGGCGGCGTGGACGGCGTCTCTTGTATCAATCTGGGGATATTCTCGTAACAGCCCCATCGCGGCGTTTATCTCGGCAGTGCCAATAGAGACTACTGACCTGAGTGACCATACCAAGCCCGAAACCAGTTCGAATCCCACCGAACTTCGGCCCCTTCTATGCAAAACGTGCAGGATTTCCTGAAGCACCTCCGAGTCAGTCATGAAATCATGGTTGCCTTCATCCACAATCTCTAAGAGCCTGCGACACGGTTCTCTATAGGGATGAGGTGATCCTACGGCGTAGATGGGAATGTTGGCATCAATCAGCCTCAATGCTGCTCGCCTCCATACACACTCTTCATGGTGGCCCGGTAACGATCTTCCGCGATCTCCTTCTTGATATCCTCCCAGGAGGCTCCAAAGTCGTACTCCGATGACAGAAGATGCACTACTGCCTCTTTTCGCTTTGCACGCATCTCGCTATTGAAAGCTGCATTTTTTGCTTCAGGCATGAGGTCGTCTTCCGAAGTTTACTCTCCTATCATATTGCTCATCGACAAGAGGAAATTCAAAGCGCAAATAGCACATCTACCCGCCCTTGGTGCTTTTCATGCCTTTCACGACGGACCGGTACCGTTCTTCTGCTATTTCCTCCTTGAATTCCCCCCACGAGGTTTCCGCCCAATTGGGCCCAAAGTCCACGGGATCCATTTCAAGGACGCGCTTTAGTGCCCCTCGCCGCTTATCAACTTCTTTTTCCAGGTACACGGTTGCCACCGCCTCTCGGATGAGCTTGCCCACGGAGGTTTTATCACGCTTGGCTAGATGCTCCAAATAGGAGTAGTTTTCCTTATCGAAGAGTACTTCAACCCGCTTATCTAGGGCCATTTCGAACCTCTCATCCGTATATATACGTATGTTAACATTCTTTCACTCTCTCCACAAGCCCCCATTCGTCTCGCCGCGTACATCCATGTTTGCCCGTGGCGCTTCAAACTATCAGCATGGCGTCTCCAAAGCTGTGGAAGCGGTATTCCTCCCTGATGGCCTCTTGATACGCCTTCATAAGCAGTTGCCGCCCGGCAAAGGCCGTTGCCATCATTAGCGTCGTGGATCGGGGCAGGTGGAAGTTAGTTATCATCACATCCACCATCTTGAAAGAGTAGCCGGGCAGAATCAGCAGCTCCGCCCATCCCGAAACCGGCCTCAGTTGGTCCGCTCCCCGCCGCCGAGACCAGATGCCCGCCTGCTCCAGGGTACGCACCGACGTAGTCCCCACCGCCACGACCCTTCTCCCGCTCCGCCGGCAATCGTTGATATTCTCTGCCGCATCAGCCTCCAGCCGAAAATATTCCCGATGAATCCGATGCTGCCGAGGGTCTTCTTCCGTCACCGGGCGGAAGGTATCCAAGCCCACGTGCAGGGTCAGGTAAGCACGGCCCACCCCTTGAGAAGCCAATCCCTCCATGAGCTCCTTGGTAAAGTGCAGTCCCGCCGTCGGGGCCGCTGCGCTGCCCGGGTCCCTTGCATACACCGTCTGATACCGCTCCGGGTCCTCCAAGCGGTTGCCGGATATAGGGCGGCAGCGGCGTCTGCCCCCAGCCCTCCATACCCACCTCGGTCGATAGGCCCAACGTAAACGTCCCATCTTCCCCTTTCTCCCGCACCTCCACTTCCACGCCTGCGGCATCTACCTCGTACCGCTGGCCGGGGTGCAGTCTTCGGCCCGGCCGCCCCACCCCCTGCCAAACCCCTGCCGACAACCGTCGCAGCAGAAGAAATTCCACCCGTCCTCCCGTCACTTTCCGCTTCGCCCGCAGTCTGGCTCTGATTACCCGCGTGTCGTTCAGGGCCAGCAAATCCCCCGCTTGCAGATACTCCCCCAACCTACGGAACGCCGAGTGCTCAATGCGCCCGGAAGCCCTGTCCAATACCATCAAACGACTGACGTCCCTCGGATCCACCGGCTGCTGGGCTATTAGCTCGGCAGGAAGATGATAGTGAAAGTCCGCAGTCTTCATGGGCCACGAATTATACCACCGCCCAGCTTGCCCCTCCTTTTCCCCCGTGCTAGCATAAGGCAACCAAAATTGGAGGACGGCACATGACCACCCAACGCGCAGACCTACTGATTCGAGGAGGCCTTCTGGTTTCCGGCGACGGCATCTCCCGCTCTGACCTCTTGGTCAACGACGGCAAGGTTACGGAGTTGGGTTCGGACCTCTCCCACCGTGAAGCTAGACGCACCATAGACGCTTCCGGCAAGTACGTTCTGCCTGGTGGCATCGACTCCCACTCCCACCCCATATTCGGTGACAAGATGGACACCTACTCCATGTGCGCCGCCTACGGGGGTGTTACTACCATTGCCGCCTTCATCGGCTCCGAGACCCACCGCCACGAGCACTTCAACAACGCCTGGGGCATCCGCAAGTACAACCCGGACATCGTTAAAGGCTTCATAGAGTTCGCCGAGGAAACTTCCTACACGGACTTCACCTGCCACGGCCTCATCACCATGCGCGACAAGGACGACCTCCACAAGGTGATTCCCGAACTCGTCAAACTCGGGGCCTGCTCCTTCAAGCTCTTCATGACCTGGAACCCCTTCGTCCTCCCCACCGAAAGCGACTACTCAAACCTCATGGCCCTGCCCGACGACATGGTCATGATGGTGATGCACCACGCAGCCCACAACGGCGGAATGGTAATGGTTCACGCCGAAAACGGGACCTGCAAAGCCTATCTGGAGGACCACTACAAGGGCCAGGGCCTCACTTCCCCCGAGTACTACCACAAGGCCGCGCCCTCTATTGTTGAGGCGGAGGCGGTCAACCGGGCGGCCACCATGGCCCTGGTTACTGGCTCTCCCCTCTACCCCGTCCACCTCAGCTCCGCCGAAGTGGTGCCGGTGCTTGACCACTACAAGCAGAAGGGGCTGCCACTGTACGGCGAGACCTGCCCCCACTACCTGACGCTCACCGACGACATGATGATAGAGCACGGCTACAAGTACAAGGTGGCGCCGCCCCTGCGTAATGACCCGGACGTGGACGCCATGTGGAAGGGTGTCGCCAGCGGCAGCCTCAGCACCATCGGCAGCGACTTTACCGGCTACACCAAAAACCTGAAGCTCACTGGTAGCCTCAGCGGCACCGTTCAAGGCGACGCTGAAGAGCCGGACCCCGACAAGATAGATATCTTCGAGGTGGCCGCCGGCCTCAGCACTCTGGAGTTCATGATGCCCGTTGTCTGGACCCACGGCGTCAACACCGGCAAGATAACCCTCCCCCGCTTCGTTCAGCTCTTCTGCGAAAATCCCGCAAAGATCTTCGGCATCTGGCCCAAGAAGGGCGCCCTCCAGGAGGGTTCCGACGCCGACGTGGTCCTCTGGGACCCCGCCCGAATGCAAACCGTAGGCGAGGAGCACGGCATCAGCGACCTCAACACCTTCGAGGGCATGGACCTGGTCGGCTTTCCCGTCATGACCATGGTCCGCGGTGAGGTTGTAATCGACGACGGCATAGTCGTGGGCAAACAGGGCCGCGCCAAATTCGCCGCCAGAAACCCCGACGCCGCCGCCTACGCCCCCCACGGCCCCACAGCCGACTAACCCATCCAAACCTGCGCCAAGAGCATGAGAAAGGCAGCTAATGGCAGCTATTAGGGAACCGAGTGGAAAGCCTGGAGACCCAAGTAAATAGCTTGGAATCAGTCATGCGTGGCATTTCCAATCTGCAAGGCCACGTAGTTGAAATGATGAAGGACAACAAACAGCATCTGCTGAAGCATGATGTGCATCTCGAGAAGCTGGACAAACTAATGGAACATCAACAACTACAGATGGAACGTCAGGGACAACAGATGGAACATCAACAACTACAAATGGAACGTCAGCAACAGCAGATAGCCTCAATGGAGAGGTTCAATCTCCAGACCCGCCGGATGTGGATCTCTATGGCCCGCCAGATGGACTGGCCCTATGAGGATCCCGATTTGGATTCCTAGCTAGGAAAGAAACGCCCCCCGTGACTGCTCCCAACTTCCGCAACCGCACCCTCTACCACGGAGACAACCTCCCAGTCCTCCGGGGGATGAACTCGGAGACCATCGACCTTATCGCCACGGATCCCCCCTTCAACAAGGGTCGCGACTTCCACGCCACCCCTGACAGTCTCGCCGCTGACGCCAAGTTTCAAGACCGATGTCGGGCCTAATAACATAACCAATCGCATCTTGATTAGCGGCTACTGCGGAGGGCTACGAGTTAAACACCCGGTGTACCCCTCCGTCTACAGGAAGGTCTGCTGGGTTAGTGACGAGGTAGCGGTTGCAGACCAAGACCGGCGAAGTCGAAACGTCTGCTAGGACTACCGAAAATAAAGCAAGATTGGACGATTAGATGGTAATGCAGTTTGCAAACGATTTTCAGAAACTTCAATTCAATATTAAGGAAGTGGCGTTAGTTACCGCCGGGAAAGCAAATCCGTCACTGGATAGAGATTATATACTGATCCGAATTGGGATACATTTTGAATCTAGCCAAAACAAGGCCGATGCAATGATCTCGTTGCCGATTCAAAAATGGCTACATCCTCAGGACGGCACATCCATCATTGATATTTTGTCCGATGAAGCCGCGGAGGCCGATTGTGTGCAGGGAGGTAGAACTCTTCAAAAATATACTGAATGGCTTCAGAAGGGACTTGGTTATGGCGATAATGCCGGAGCGCCGAAGACGTAAATCCCAAACCGGATGGCGAGAAGCTCATGGATTGGTCTTGGGATCGACCGGGATATCGGTGTGGCCTGCTACCTGAACGGCTCAATCCATATCCTCGATCTGGACGAATTCCAAAGGAATCGCCCGAAAATGCACTACCCAGACCATCTCGTAGAGCAAGCGCTTGCTGCTCGCGACAAAGTAGTCCAGCTCGGTCAAACCGACGCTTTCTCCTTCGGCCGAATAGCCCAGCTAACCCACTGGGTTAACCATCTCAAATGATGTCAAACGCGAATTGCCAGAACTGCTAATCCGCCCCTACCACGAATCCGACGAGGACGCCGTAGTCGCCCTCTGGCAAGAATGCGGCCTCGTCGTGCCTTGGAACAATCCCCAAAAGGACATCCACCGAAAGCTGCGTGTCCAACGGGAGATGTTCCTCGTCGGACTAGTCAATAGCAAGGTAGTGGCGGCAGTAATGGCCGGATACGAAGGCCATCGAGGCTGGATAAACTACCTGGCTGTCGATCCAAGCTCTCAGAAGAAAGGCCTCGGACGCCGCATGATGGACCAGGCGGAATCTCGACTCCATGACTTGGGTTGCCCTAAGATAAACCTGCAGGTCAGAACCTCTTACACTGGCGTCATAGCTTTCTACAGGGCCCTCGGATATACGGTGGACGACGTCGTGAGCATGGGCAAGCGCCTCGACCCGGACACCTAGAGCACTCTCACGGAAGCCCTCAGTTCTCCACCCATGACCAAGTCCCGAGTACAATTACTCTCAGATTAAGTCCGCGGGAGAATTGCTTTGAACGAGATGGACCCTAGCCTCGTCTCAGCACATTGGGACGAGCTCTACCGTAGCGGCAGGTACGTTGAAGATCCCCCTGTTCCCTTTGTAAAGAGAATCCTCTCTGTTCTTGAAGCCTGCTCGTTGCGAGAAACCAGCGGGCTCTACGTCGGCTGCGGAAACGGTCGAAACTACCTCACCCTCGCCAACTCTGGTCTCCGCCTCTACGGCGTCGACATCTCCGGCGAGTCCCTGCGTCAATTGGCCAAAAAGGAACCTGCCGTTGCTGATTTTCTAATCTGCGCCGATTTTCGAAAACATCATTGTCTGGAAAAATTTAGCTACGTCATTGCAATTCAGGTCTTTCAGCACGGTTTCGATGCTGATGTTGCCAGGTATTTTGCCAATGTCAGGTCCATGCTGTCGCCGGGAGGACTCTTCTTCCTCCGCGTAAATGCCGCTTCCACCCAGATTTACCAGCCTCACACCACTGACGAGTGCAACGAACTAGGCGGCAAAACAGTGACATATGAAGCCGGTCTCAAACTAGGACTCCCCGTTCACTTCTACTCAAAGGACGAGTTGCTCGACCTGACCCGCAATGGTTTTGAAGTCGTAGACGAACTTCGCGAAGAGGTCACGCTGAGGGACTCGCCCGAAAGCGGGTCCTGGGCTCAATGGGAAGGAATCTGGCGACGCCGCCACAACTGAATTCCCCAAGGGGCTAAAACCCCCATTGGCGTCACCACCCGCCCACGGGTTATAATGCCTCATTCCCCCTTCACCAACTCACACCGTAGGAGGAGACACCATGGCCAACAAGCTGATTCTGGGCACCGGTGACGACCGCTGGGACGTCTCTTACCCCTTCGGCAATCTCCCCGAAGGATGGACCTACGGCAACGTCAGTCACGTTGCCACAGACTCCCAAAATCGGGTCTACGTCTACCAGCGCAAAGACCCTCCCATGCTCATCTTCGACACCGACGGCAATCTCCTCAACACCTGGGGCGACGGCATACTAATGGACGGCCACGGCATCTTCATTGACGGCAATGACGACGTGTTCCTTATAGACCGCAACGCCCACGAGGTCTTCAAGTTCTCCAACGATGGCAAAATCCTCCTCCGCATGGGCAACCGCGAAAGGGCCTCCCTTCAAGCGCCCTTCAACTCCCCCGCCGACGTGGCCACCTCCAGCAACGGCGACATCTACATCGCCGACGGTTACGGCAACTCCATCGTCCACCGCTTCTCCGCCGACGGAAAGCATATCGGCTCCTGGGGCGAACGGGGCAGCGGCCCCGGCCAGTTCACCACCCCCCACGGCATCTGGGCCGACCGCGACGACAGGATCTACGTCTGCGACAGGGAGAACAACCGCGTGCAAATCTTCAGCCCGGAGGGCGACTACTACACCGAGTGGGGCGACCTCTACCACCCCATGGATATCTTCATCGACGGTAAGGACCGCGTCTTCGTCACCGACCAGACCCCCCGCTTCTCCGTCTTCGACCTCAACGGCAAGCTCATCGACCGGAGCATGTCTCCCGACGTGGGCCACGGCGTTTGGGGCGATAACCTCGGCAACCTCTACGCCTCGGGCAACGTCCGCAGCGTCGCCAAGTTCATCAAGCAATAGCCGACCCCAGCCCGCCAAGTCCAATTCCATTCATCCGAAGGGAGCATGAAAAATGACCACCCAAGATTTGACCTCCCTGACCCTTTCCCAGGCATCGGACCTCGTAAAATCCCGCCAGGTCTCACCCGTGGAGCTTGCCCAAGCCTGCCTCGATAGAATCGACCGGCTGGACGGCAAACTCAACTCCTTCCTGACCCTTTGCCCCGAACAGGCCCTGGCCGTCGCCCGCCGAGCCGAGGAGGAGATCGCCAACGGGAACCGCCGCGGCGACTTCCACGGCATCCCCTACGCCGTCAAGGACATCTACAACACCGCTGGCATCCGCACCACCAACGGCTCCAAGGTGTTCAAGGATTACGTCCCCGACAACGACTGTACCGCCGTGGTGAACCTGAATGCCGCCGGCGGCGTCCTCGTGGGAAAGAACAGCTGCTTGGAGTTTGCCTGTGGCAATCATCACGAAATCCACGGTGAAGTCCATAATCCCTGGAACCTGGACCATTCCCCCGGCGGATCCTCCAGCGGCTCAGGCGCTTCCGTGGCCGCCAGCCTCATCTTCGGCTCCATGGGTTCCTGCACCGGTGGCTCCATACGCGGCCCCGCTTCCAACTGCAGCATCGTAGGACACAAACCCACCTATGGCCTTGTCAGCCGCCACGGCGTCTTCCCCCTAAGCTGGTCCCTTGACCACGCGGGCCCCATGACCCGAACCGTCGAGGACTGCGCCATCATGCTGCAAGCCGTGGCCGGCTACGACCCCAAAGACCCCTCCTCGGCCCGCGGCCCCGACGTGGACTACCGAAGCGCCCTCACCGGCGACATTCGTGGACTTCGCATAGGCGTCCCCGTTGAACTAAACGAAGGCTGCGACGACTCCATCGCTTCTCTCATTCAGGACGCCATAGCCGTTCTCATGGACCTCGGCGCCGTGATTCAGGAAGTTTCCCTTCCCGTCGCCGGGGCCCACGCCACCTTCGCCGGCAGCGTCATCACCTGGTCCGAGGAAGCCCAAGTCCATGCCCCCTGGTTCGACCGCATCCAGGACTACACCGAAGGCGCACGTCAGAAGGTCCTCTCGGGTGCCGTCATCACCAGCATGCAGTACCACAAGGCCCAGCAGATACGCCGATTGGTCATTGACGAGATGAACGCCGTCCTTCAGAACGTAGACCTGCTGGTTGGCCCTGTTGCCGGCTCCCCGCCCGGACGATTGCCCACTGGCCCAGGGGCAGGAACGAAAGCCGCCGATTCAGTGGCTTCAGAACGCAGCTTCTCTCGACCCTACAACATGACCGGCACGCCCTCCGTCAGCGTTCCTTGCGGCTTTACTCCGGAAGGTCTGCCCATCGGCCTGCAGGTTTCCGGCCGTCTCTTGGACGACGCCACAGTTCTAAAGGCCGCCCACGCCTACGAACAGGCCACCCCCTGGCATAAGATGCACCCCAATCTCTAGCGCCCGCAACTATCTTGGACGAAAGGAGGGCTGATCATGGCTGCAACCCAGCGCGTCATTAGACAAAGGTTTCATGAAGCCGGAATCAAAGCCCACGAGAAGCAGGTGGAATCCACCACGGAAGTCCACAACGTCATTGAAGAGAAATTCGCAAAAGTGCCTGACGACAACTTGATAACCGTCGAACCCGCTTACATTCAGCCCACCCGCCCGGAAGACTAATCCCACATCTTCCAAACCCCTTCCCCCTTCACCGAGAAAGACTGGAGCCTGCCCCGTACTTTTTACGGGGATGGCGTGTCCTCTTGTCCTCGCGAATGCGGGGACCCATCTGCGTCCCCACCTCTACCGCAACCCCCCCTCGTAGGGGCGGTTCGCGAACCGCCCGCTTCGCCCCCTCACGTCATCTCCCCAAAATCGTCCGTCTTGCGACCATAGACCCCTTCCCCCTTGATGGGGGAAGGTCAGAGCCTGCCCTGAGCTTGTCGAAGGGATGGGGGTGAAAAACCTAGCGCAGGTCCTCTTGGTGGGTGCGGCAGAAGTCGCTGATTATGTCAATCGTCCGGTCGATCTCTTCGTCCGAATGGGCCCCCGAAATGAACCCCCTCGGGCTCCGCGTCACGAACACCCCGTTGTTCATCAGGTGGTTCTTCATTGCGTACCCCTTAGGGTTGTCCTTGTTCAGCAATGCCATGTTCGCAACGTCCCGGTAGTTCTCCAAAGGCCTGCGAGTGAAGTACATCCCCCATATCGACCCAAAGTTGTAGCACCGAGCATCTATCTCAAGCTCGTCCGAAACAGCGTTCAACTCGTCGGTAATCTTGTCGCCCAGCCTCCACAGCTTCTTGTGAACCTCGCCGTCCCGCAAGAGCTCAATAGTCTTCAGGGCCGCCGCAACCCCTATAACCTGGCCGTTGTAGGTGCCCTGGAAGAACACCGGCCCCTCCGGCTGGAACAGCGACATTATCTCCCTCTTGCCCGTCAGCGCCGCGACAGGGAACCCGTTCGCCATCGCCTTTCCGAAAACCCCCAAATCCGGCGTTACTCCCAGAAGCGCCTGCGCGCCGCCCAAGTGAGTCCGAAAGCCGGTCACCACTTCGTCGAACAGCAAGACTATGCCGTGCTTGTCGCACAGGTCCCGCAGCAGCTGTAGGAAGTCAACCCGCATCACCGGGCAGCCGCCGCTGTATCCCGGCTCAACTACTATGGCCGCCAGATTGTCCTTCTCCCGCTCCACTATGCGTTCCACTGCTTCATTGTCGTTGAAGGGCGCCACCACCACCTGATCCGCCGTCGACTGCAGCATTCCGGGATACTTTGCCACCGGTGTCGGATTGTCCGCCGGTCCCGCATCCTCCAGGCTGGGCCGGACGCTGACGATCAGATAGTCGTGCCAGCCATGATAGCCGCCCTCGAACTTCAAGACCTTGGTGCGCCCCGTGAACGCGCGAGACACTCGAACGGCGTTGTATATCGGGTCGGAACCGCCGCCACCGCACAGTATGCTCATCTCTCCGCAGGGGATTATCTCTGCAAGAAGACGGGTTAGCTCCAACTCCTTCGGGTGGGGAGTAGCGGAAAGAACACCCTCGTCCTCCATTACTTCGATGACCGCCTGCCGGACCTGCGGGTCGTTGTACCCCAGGACCGCCGGGCCAAAGGAGCCGTGGTAGTCGATGAACTCGTTGTCGTCCACGTCCCAGATGCGGGAACCCAGGGTTTTCTTGATGAACAGCGGAAACGGCTCGTACCAGCGTCCGTCCCCAATAACCCCCGCCGGCGAATACTTCCGCGCCTCCTCGAACATCCTTTGAGTGTTTTCAGTCTTTATCTTGAGTTCAACGTCTATCACGTTCTGCACCTCATTCGGTTTGCTGCTTCAGGACCCGCATTGTCTTTTTCTCTACTGGCCCATACGATATCGTTTCACCGCGTTGTCGCACACAATCTTCCGCTTCACGTCCTCGTCCAACTGCCCCATGTTGCGCTCTATGACCTCCGCCGAATCGGGCCAGACGCCGTCCGGATGTGGATAGTCCGAACCCCACATCAGGTTGTCTTCGCCAATGAACTTCGCCATGTATCCAACGGTCGGGTCGTCCTGGAACGTCGTCGCCCCCTGCCGGTACCAGTACTCGCTGGGCATCAAGCTCAAGGGCGGGTCTAACTTAACGTCGATGAGATTGTCCTTGTACTGCACGTCCAGACGCTCCGTCACGAAGGGCACCCAGCCCGCGCCGCACTCCCCCAGCACAAACTGAAATCCGGGGAACTTCTCGCAGGTGCCGCTCATGATAATGCTCGCCAGCCATTCGGAACCGGCCAGCTGGCTCAGGGTTAGGCTGGTGCCCCGATAGGCTAGGTCGTTCTGTGCCGCTTCATCTTCAGTGAAGGGTTCCCCCGACTTCCGATTCTTGGGAGCCTGTGGCACCCGGATTCCGCCCCCGCCGATGTGGAATGAGAGGGGTATGCCCGTCTCCTCGGCTGCCTCCCATAGCGGGTCCCAGTAGCCGTCCCGCATGTAGATGGGCCAGGTAAAGGACGTATACAAGTCAGCGCCCCTCAGACCCAGCTTGGCGGCGCGGCGAAGCTCCTCCGCCGCAACTTCCGGATCGTTGATGGGAATGCACGCCAGCGCGTACCAGCGTCCGGGCCGGGTGTTGCAAAAGTCCACTACCCATTCGTTGTAGATGCGATAGGTGGTCGTCAGCAAGTCGAGGTCCTTTATCCGCATCCCTGCATTGGTCATGCCGTACAGCACCTCTGCGTCCACCCCGTCCATCTCCATGTCCTTGAGCCTAAGCTCTGGCGTACTGGGATGGGGGCCTCCCTCGTAGTATCCCACGTCGTACATCCTATCAATGCGGGCACGCAGCCCCCGTCGGGGCGCCGTAAAGCCAAAACCCAGTCCGCCTGCCACACCCAACTCAGTGCCTTCCGCCATCCAGCGAGGGCCTGCTTCCGTGTCCACCACCTGGGGCACCGCGTCCCTCAGATGCGCCGGCGCGTTGTCGACGAAAAGGTCCCCCGGCAGCCAGGTAAGGTCAATGTGCGAGTCCCCGGAAACTCGGTTGTACTCCATGGCGTTTCCCCCCTTGCCTGTGTTGGTGCGACTATACAAGAGATGCAAGAAAGGGGCAAGGTCACGCCCCTTCCACAACGCCATAGCGACTCCCAGCCGAGTGCCCCTTTCTCAAATACCACTACCATGAAAATAGCCATTCCGCTCCTCCAAACCTCTTCCCCCTCTATGGGGGAAGATTGAGATGGGGGTGAACTCCGCACCCCACAACATTCTCCCCATGTAGGGGCGGTTCGTGAACCGCCCCTACATCCGTCATTCCGGCGGAAGCCGGAATCCAGCCCCAGTCCGGCATACTGGCCGACTGTGATAAGACCCTGATATTCATCCCCTTGCGTGGCCTTTCACTAGGCCATAGTTATTCTGAGCGCAGCGCAACCCACCCCACATGTCATTCTGAACGGAGCATAGCGTAGTGAAGAATCTCGTTGTCCTTCAACCCCATCCTTTCCACGCCCTACTGTTATTCCCGCGAGGAGCCTCCCCAGTCCAGACTTCGGAGGGGGGTGAACTACGACCCAGACAATTTTTCGGTCCGAAACTCAATTCGAGTTGGAGCCGGATTTTCGAAGCGCATAGAAGTCCACTGAAACGCCTTGGCACTCTCCATCCTCTACTACAATTACTGCCGTCCACACACCACACTAGGTATAACACCTGCCCAAGCCGTTGGACTCACAGAGCAGACATATGACCTTGATTGGCTTACACAGCTACTAGAGCGAGCCTACCCCAAACCGAAACCTTGGGGCTCCAACAGAATAGTTCAAGTTAATTGAGCAACCAAAGAATGAAGAGAATAACTACAATAACGGCAATGCTGCAAGGGCAACGAGAGATAACGTCCCTATTGCGCAGGAACTTGCCAGGAATACAATCCCAACAACTTCCATGCCGATTTCAATGAAACAGCCAATCAGTCGGAACACTGAACTTTATTTTGGAGGATAGATTATCTCTCCTCCGTATCCTGGAAAACACTTGAGACAACGCATAACAGGACTACATCCAAGTCTCTTTGCTCTCTCTACTGCAATTTCAAAAGTGAATCGTTCTTTATGGTCTTTGGCTAAGGACAACGCTTCAAATGTAAGCTTGGAGTGTAACGCATCATCAATTTGGTCAACATGATGAACCAAACCGATTTTGTTGTCAGTTGAAAGTAAATAATCCCGAGGCCAGTTTGTCACAACAATTACTGAACGGTCTGATGATCCCTTACCATCGGCAAAACCCGTATTTCTATTGTAAGGGTTTCTTCATTATCTAAGTCTGACGAATGCCTGGCAAATACTCGTTTATCTTAACTATTCGACCAAAAGATGGTGGAGGGAATCGCCTGGCCTTGCAGAACCCACCTTTCACGTCATTCTGAGCGAAGCGCAGCGGAGTCGAGTAATCTCGCAGACTCCAACCACTATCACTCCCGCCAATCCTGGTTCCCGCCGCCCTCTTTCTTCTTGTTCCTGCGTAGGCAAGAACCCATCTTATCACCAACTGACATCCTCTCATTGCCCAAACTTCTCCTTCCCTGCTAATCTACTCCTATGAATACAGCCGCCATCCTTCCTCGTCTCCTTTGCACTCCAACCCCCAGCCCAATGCGATACCTAATCGCAAAAAGATCCCACTCTTACCCGCATAAAAATAAAACGACTATTTCACCCCAAGAAATGACCATATTCACGCCTGTTACGCCCCCCAAAAGGCCTCTACTCGTTTTCAACAACGAGTCCGGGTCCACGCCTGGTAGCCTGAAACGAGTGACTCGTTTTCCCGCTCGTTTTCGCGACTTTTTCTCAGTCTCATCGCCTTTCACCCAACACTTTCCATCTTTTCCTCTGTCCAATCTTGCTCCTTACGCTAGTCGTTGACCCCCACCGCGGTTGACCCTTCTATAAGGGATGGCTACAATCCCATCAAGCATAATCAACCGCCAAATCTGGAGGACAAGCAGCCACTATGAATCTCATCATTCGCAACGTTAACCTCATCGACGGCACCGGCGCCGCCCCCGTTCCCTCTACCAGCGTGGTGGTGGAGAACGGCGTCATCTCCTGGATTGGAGAAGGCGATATCTCCTCCCTCAACCGCTCCCACTACGAGGAGATAAACGGCCAGGACCTCACCCTCATGCCCGGGACCCTCGACTGTCACGAGCACTTCTGCGGCGACGGCGGCAAGGACGGCGTTCGAATCATGAGCCAGCAGGCCGACGACCGGGACGTGCTCTTTGAAAGGGCCGTAAACAACGCCCGCCGCGCCCTCATGGCCGGCCAGACCTCCGCTCGAGACGTGGGTTCCCCCCACGGCATCAGCATTACCCTCGCCAGGGCCGTCGCCGCCGGCTCCATCCCCGGCCCGCGCATCACAGCCTCCGGCCAGTGGATCCAGTTCCCAACCACCTGGGCCGGCGCCAGCATGCGCACCGTCAACACCGCCCAGCAGATGCGTGACACCATTAACGCCCAGGTCGCCCAGGGCGCAGGCCTCATCAAAGTCGGCGCTACCGGAGAGAACAAGGACGGCACCGGCTACGGCACCCTCGGCTTCGAGATTGCCAAGCTCGTGGCGGACATGGCCCACGCCGCTGGACTCAAGGCCGCAGCCCACTGCTGGTACGCCCGCCCCGCAGACACCCCCGGCGTCTACGACGGCGCGCGGCAGGCCGTGGAGGCCGGTATCGACTCCATCGAGCATGGAACCCATATCGACGAAGAGACAGCCAAGCTAATGGCCGAAAAGGGCACATACCACGTTCCTACCCAGTCCACATGGGACTATCCCGTCCGGGCTGCCGCCCGATGGGGCATGCCCAAGGCCGACCTCGAGCGCTACGAGCATCAGCGGGACTCCTCCATCGCCAGCGTCAAGCGCTGCATGAAGTATGGCGTTAAGATCGTCGCCGGCACCGACGCCGGTGGCGCTCCCGTCCGTCACGGCACCCTCGTGAGAGAAATGGAACTCCTCGTCCAGTCGGGCATGGAACCCATGGACGCCATCCGTGCCGCAACCAGCCTGGCGGCGGAGCTTACCGGCACCCTGGACCAGGTGGGCACCGTCGAGGTTGGCAAGCTCGCCGACTTGGTTCTGGTGGACGGCGACCCCATGTACGACATACAAGCCCTACGAAACATCTGGGCCGTGTTCCAAGGCGGCCGCCGCATCCGCTAACCTCACCTACTCGACAACTCCCTTCCCCCTCGATGGGGGAAGGTTGGGATGGGGGTGAACGTCCCCCAAACACAATACGCAATCCAACTTCACAGAAAGGAACTCAAGGCGAGACGCCCGGAATACATAGGCGTCTCGCCTTGACGATACGCTATGACGCAAGAACAAATTAGAGTCGGCATTATTGGAGCCAATCCCCACGTCGGCTGGGCCGGGCGCGCCCACTTCCCCGCCTTGCTGAACCTCCCGGAATTTCACATCTCTGCCCTCTGCACCAGCAAGCCCGAGAGCGCCCAGGCCGCGGCAGCGCACTACGGCGTCCCTCGCGCCTTCCACGACTTTCACGAGATGGTACAGCTCCCTGACATAGACCTGGTTTCCGTATCCGTTAAGGTCCCGCACCACTTCGAAATGGTCCAAGCCGCCCTCGCCGCCGGAAAGCACGTCTTCTGCGAATGGCCCCTTGGCAAAGATGTGGCCGAGGCCGAGACTATGAACGCCTTCGCCAGCACGAAGAGCGTCCGCACCATGGTTGGTCTCCAGGCCCAATGCGACCCGGTGCTTCTCAGGCTGAAAGAGCTATTGAGCGAAGGCTACGTTGGCCATGTACTCAGCTGCACCATGACCCTCTTCACAGGCGGCACCATCCACCTCGACTCTGAAAACGCCTGGGAAGCCGACAAGTCCAACGGCGCCCACGCCCTATCCATCGGCGGGGGGCACACTCTCGACGCTCTCGCCTTCTGCGTCGCCGACTTCCAGGAAATCTCCTGCCAGGTCACCACTGAACTCAAGACCCGCACCGCCGCTGACACCGGAGAGGCGGTGCCTGTCACCTCCCCCGACCACATTGTCATCGTCGGTAAGCTCGCCAATGGCGCCACCGTGTCCGCCACCGTCACCTATGTCCCCTGGTTCGGCAGCGGCTGGAGAATGGAAATATACGGCTCGGAAGGTACGCTCAAGGCCACTTCCGAAAGCTACCCCCAAATCGTCCGGCCCCGTCTATTCGGCGCCCGAAAAAACGAAAGCGCGCTCCAGGAACTGCCCATCCCCGACAGACTGACCTGGGTCCCGCCGGAGGTTCCCCAGGGCCCGGGGTTCAACGTGGCCCAGATGTTCCGGCGCATGGGCGAGGGCATCCGCTCCGGCCAAAACGTGGAACCCAACTTCGACCGCGCCGTCAAGATTCACCGTCTGCTCGAAACCATCGAGGCCTCCTCCCGCACCGGCCAACGCCTAAAGGTGCAATAACACATGAGGGACATAAGGAAGTAAGCATGAAGTGGAACCTCAATAAGCTGAAGAAAGTAGCAAAATCAAGAGCCGTCTCCGCGTCTTCTGAAATAACGGCTATGAGCCAGGGCCTATTGGCCACGCAACTCTCCAAGAGCTTAAATGAATTGCTGAACAAGATGATTGACGGAAGGCCATCCATCTATGACAAAGCGATGGACGCCACATACAACAATTCCGCGACTAGACCAGACTTGGGCGGCAGCTATCATCGCCTATTCGATGGCGGCCACACCATTAAGGAAGCACTTGAAGCCTCCGGCAACGCCTCCCCAGACGACGACATATTCCAAGAAGCTTTAGGGACCATGCAGGGCCTTCTAAGGGATGGAACTACAGTAAGAGGGCTTCCTCTGGCAACATGGGACAAGGATACCTTCAATAGCGTAGCCAAGTCGCTGAATTCAACCTTTCACATCCCAAAGACCTGGTTTTATGACCTTAACACCTATGATGCCGCCGAAGTGCTCGGCGCCGCGGTAGGCGCAATAGTCATACTGTTCAACTGGAAACAAGCCGAGACAGAGACTTTCGGTCAACTCGTTGGCGAAATGGGACTGGACGTCGCTCTTGGCGCTAACCCGTTATTACTGATACTAACGGTCGTGGCCTTTGCCAGGGCTTTCCATAAAGCCCGCCAGTCCGGAGAATACAAGGAACTCGCGGACGGAACATTTAGGGATAGCTTAGGAGCCGGGGCAACCATAGCCGCTGTCGCTGTGGTTGGAGGCCCAGCGATTATTGCCCTCTTAGTCGGAATTGTCACCGGAGTTGTCGTCAACAAGTTGACCAAGAAAGTAAGCGTTGTCGAAATCAGTGAGTACGCTGCAAAACAGATGCCGCTAGTAGTGGCTGAAGCAAAGAATGCGTGGGACAGCGGGACGTTCAAGGACTTCGGAAAGCTTCAGAATTCAGTAAATTCCACGGCAGGATGGGCCAAGAGGCGCTTGGGCAAGTTTAAAATACCATAGCCCCTTTGACTAACAACATCCCCACACCAAGGAGAAACCGCCATGACTTCAGTTGACAAGCAGGCCACCGGACTCGTCGAAATCGGCGACGGCGTTTTTGCCATCATCTACTCCTTCGGAGGGGTCACTGCCGGCGGCCCCCACTCCGGCTTCATTGTCGCCGGCGACCATCTGCTCATAATCGACTCCCTCATGCTTCCCAGCCAAGCCAGTGACTTTCAGGCCCAGATTGCCAAAGTCACCTCTAAGCGCCCCACCTTCCTGGTCAACAGCCACCACCACCAGGACCACGTTTCCGGCAACCAGTTCTTCTCGCCGCCCGCCCAGGTCATCGCCCACTCCTACGTCCGTCACTGGATGCTGGAGAACGGCGAAGCCGCCGTACAGGGCATGGCCCGTTCCATTCCGGAGGCAAGCCAGATTCGGATTACCCCTCCCAGCGTGACCTTCGACGAGAAGCTGACCCTGCATCTGGACGGCGTCGAAGTCCAGCTAATGTATTTCGGCCCCGCCCATACCTTCGGCGACATCGTCGTCTACCTACCCCAGCAAAAGGTCCTCTACGCGGTAGACGTTGGCGTCACCAAGATGGTCCCCTTCCTCGTCGACGGCCATAGCGCCGGCTGGATTAGCCTGCTCGACAAGGTGCAGGAGTTGGATGTGGACGTTGTCGTCCCCGGTCACGGATTCCTAGGAGACAAGTCGGATCTCGCCAATCTCCGCGACTATCTGGCAGAGTTGCGTCGACAGGTAAAGGACCGGTTTGAGAACGGCATGGACGAGGAGCAGGCCGTAAAGGACGTCGACGTGCGAATGCACAAAGACTGGAGCGGGCAAGGCACCCTTCCCATAGCCATTCGCCGCATCTACCAGGAACTCAGTGGCGAACTGGACTAGCGCCCCGCCCCCACCCGATATTAGCGCAAACACAAAGGTGCCCGGCCTCACTTGAGAGACCAGGCACCTTGTTTACCTCTATTGATCGGTTTAGTGGTCTAGAAGCTATCTCAGCTTGGCGTACTCCCACTTAACCGTCGCCGTCCGCAGCCCTAGATACTCCTCAATCACCCCGGGGTCGTACCCGTAGGTCTGGAAGTACCAGAAAAGCGGCGCTGTGGCGTATTCGTTGTACAGGTAGTCGCCCAGTGCCTCCATCTGTCGGATCCGCTCTGTCTTGTCTATGGTAACCTCAAACTCCCTGACCATCCGGTTGAGGTCTGGATGATCGAAGGTGTGTGAAGTGAAGTTCTGATCGACGTGTGCAGGTATCTTGAGGTTCAAGACCATCTGCAGCTCGTGGGACACCCGGCCAAAGGTTATCATGGCAGCTCCCACGTCCAATCCAAACTCCTTCATCTGTCCCCAGATATTGTCCATTGCGTCTACCGAGTCAATCTGCACTCCCACAGCCTTCCAGTAGTTGGCTACCGATTCCGTTACGTCCCCTATCTCCGGAATGGCGCTGGAGGCGGCGAACCAGACCTTCATCTTGAATCCGCCGGGGTAGCCGGCCTCCGTCAGAAGTCGCTTTGCCTCCTCAGGATCGTACGGGTACGGCACAAAACTATCCTTGTAGCCGTAGTCGGAAGGCGGGAATATGTGGGTAACTGGCATGAAGGCCATTCCCCCACCGTAGAAGACTTCGTTTAGCTCCTCCCGGTTGATTGCGATGTTCAGTGCTTTTCTCACCCTCAGATCTAGCAGCGGGTTGTCCTCGTTCAACGTTACGCCAAACTCCTCCGTCGCCCCTTCCGGAAGCTGGTAGAACTGGCCGCCCCAGTGGAACTCCACCATGTTGGAAGGCTGCGTGCTCCGAACAATTGCGAAGCCCCTGTCCTGAATGCGCTGTACACCATCAACTGTGTTGGAGATGATGGACATCTGCACTTCCTTGGTCAAAAGCACCGCCTCCCGAGTGGCCGGCTCCCGGATCAACCGGAACTCCAACTCGTCCATCTCCGCCGTCTTCCGCCAGTGGTCCTCCACCCTCTCATAGAGGAAGAATTCGTTAGTCACGTGGTCCACAAATCTGAAGGCGCCTGTGCCCACCGGATGGTCGGCATAACCTTCGTCGCCCACCGCGTTCCAGTAGTCTTCGCTCTGGATCACGAATGTGAGTTCCGAGGCCCAGAAGTCCAGAATAGGCTCCGGGGCCGAAATGTTCATGTCAATTTCGTAGGGCCCCTTCACGTCGAAGTGGCTCTCGTCGGGAATCCACCGCTGCCAGAATACGGCGCCCGTCAGAGCCGCGTCCTCCATAGTATCCTGACGCCACGTGTGAATGACATCATCAGCGTTGAATTCGACGCCTTCCCAACCAGGTCCGTCGTTAAACATCACACCTTCCTGAAGCTTGAAGGACCACGTCTTGCCATCCGGGCTGACGGAATACTCCTTGGCTAGCTGCGGCTCAAACTCGTAGGTCACCCGGTGATTGCCTATAAGAAAGTCAAACGCCGGCCGGATGTGAGTAACCCCACCAAAGCCCGCCTTACGCGGCAGCGTATCCTGAATAACCATCGGCGGCATCGCTATCGTTACCCTCGACGCCACCGGCACCGGAGCCATCGTCGCCGCAGGCGTCGCTGTGGGGACCGCCGTAGGCTCTGGTGTTGGCACCGCTGCCCGCACAATCCGTTCAATGTCAGCCTGAGACAAAGGCTCCGGCTGATCGGCCGCGGCTTCTGCCAGCGCTGCGCCGATGGAGGTGCTTACGTCCATCATCGTTTGTTCAAGCCGCACAGCCACCTGGTCGGCTATTGCTGTTACGTCAACGGTAGCGGCTGGCGCAGGAGTAGCTTCCGGCTCCTCCTCGTCGCCGCAGGCCACAATCACCAGCAAGAGACTTCCCATCAGGGCCAACATTGCCAACACTTTCCAAGTTGTGAGTCGCCATGCACCAATCATAAATACCCCCTATCAATACATTTTAGGCTGGCTTAACGCCCGGAGGCGTTCACCGCATATTATAGGAACCCTATATGCGTGTCAACGTCGATAATTAACGCGACGACTAGTCATCATCCATCCCATACTTTAGCATTCCCAACTTCTATCTGCACTTTTGTTGACGACTTTCGTAACGGTCCTCATCCGACCCGCCATCCGCGCTCCGACAACAAAAGAAAACAGTCGCCCTCCATTTGGAGGGCGACTGTTCGCTTTTTCTCTAACTTTCTAGTGTAGACCTATTTGTAAACGGGCATCGTGTACTCGTGATGCCTGGACGGCCCCATGTGCAAGTGTCGGCCCTCGTAGGCGGCCACTACGTTGGGATTTATCACCACCTGCCCATACACCCAGAAAAGCGGGATGATCAGATGGTTTTCACGCGCCCATTCCGTCGCCTCTACCTCGATGGAGCGAAGGGTGTCCCAGTCACTGACTGCCTCCAACTGGTCGACGAAATCGTAAATCTCGTCGTGCTGCTGCCATTCCTGCCGCCATCTGACGTTGTTTCTGAAATGGTTCACAAGGCCGCCTGTGATGGTCGTGCCAAACCGGGTCTGGTGGACGCCTCTAGCGTGCTCTCGGTTTCTGGCCTTGGAGGTCATCTGTGCAGTGTTAATAGGGATAAGCTCCACGTTGATGCCGACTTGTTCGAAGTATTGGGATATGACTTCCGCCGTTTCGCCTATCTCAGGGAGGCCCGTCAGCGGAGGCGTAACGTGGAGTTCAAGATCGAAGCCGTTGGGATAACCGGCGCCAGTAATCAGTTCCCGGGCTCTTGCAGGGTCGTAAGGGTAGGGAGTCCAGTCGGGGTTGGCATGGGGCCACCAGGGTGGGAAGGCCCAGTGAGTGGTGGGGATGCCCTGGTTGTCAAAGAAGGCATTGTTCAGTTCTTCCCGGTTGATGGCCAGGTTCATCGCCTCTCGAACGTCCTTCACTCGTAGCGGGCTTTCCTCGTCTACCTCATATCTCCCTGGAGGACACATCCTATTCTCGTCAGGCTTGACGTCCTTGCCAGGAGGACAGTTGCCGTAGCCATCGGGACGGGTGGCTGAGAACATGCCACCGATGAACATGAAGGTATAGAAGGCTGGTACTGTGCTGTTCGCCACCTGAAAGCCTCTGGAAATGGCCTGCTCGTGAAGGGTCCTGGCGATGCTTACGATCTCCGCCTCATTGGTATAGAGCATGGCGGTCCGGGTGGCCTCTTCAGGCACGTAGAAGAACTCGAGCTCATGAAACGCCGGCGTCTTCCGATGGTGGTCCTCCACCCTTTCCAGCTTCAGTCCCTGGTTGATGGAGAAGTCAACGAAGGTGAAGGGGCCGGTGCCGATGGGATCATCTATGTAGGCGTCCTCGCCTACCTCGTTATAGTAGTCTTCACTGGCCACGCCGCGACGGTCGTCGGTGCTCCAGTAGCCCCAGGTCAGGTTGGGTTTGGACAGCTTCCAGACGAACTCGTGGTCGCTGATGATCTCGAAGTGCTCCTCGTCCAAAGTGGAGAAGGGACCCACCGCGCCCGGGAAGCTGGCCTGCCAGGGCGGGAAGTTGTTAACCTTGTACGAGAATATAACGTCCTGGACGGTAAATTGGTAATCGGTTTGCTGCTTGTTCTTATAGAAGGGAACGCCCTCCTTTAGCTTGAAGTGCCAGTCCTGGGCGTTATTGCTGATGCTCCAGCTTTCCGCCAGATAGCCCACCCACTCTTCGGTAAAGCGGTCGATGTGCAACATGCCCTCATATAAGTTGCAGAGAGGACCCTGGGCGCTCTGCCAGCCGGCCAGCTTCCACATGGTTGTCGCCTGAACGCCCGGAGGAGCCATGGACACCCGCAACTGCTGCTGCACCGGCTCCATCATGGTTGTACCAGGGGCCTCTGTGGGCGCCGCAGTCGTCGGCACATCAAGGATGATCCTAACGCGCGTCGGCGTTGCTGTCGCCTCAGGCGCAGGAGGTTGCGTTGCCGCTGGCGCCGGAGCGGGGGCCCGCGTTGCCGTTGCCGCTGGCGCGGGCGCGGCCTGTGTCGCTGCCATCGTCGGGGGTGCCGTCGGAGCTGCCGTTGGCTGTGGCGCCGCCTGAGTCGCTGCCGGCGCTGGCGCCGCGGGGGGTGCCGAGGGTGTCGCTGTTTCCTCGTCTTCCCCGCCGCAAGCCACAATCACCAGCAAAAGCCCTCCAAACAGGGCTAACATTGTCAATACTTTCCAGGTTGCGGGTCGCCATGCGTTCATCATAAATACCCCCAATCAATTCATTTTCGGTTGGAATCAAGCCAGCATGGATTTACCGCATATTATAGGAACCCTCATAGCCTGTCAACAACACCAATGGGCATGACGAATAACGTTGCTTCATACCCTATGTCGATTCTGTCCCAACTACTTCGGCAATCTACAGATACGCCTTCCGTCTCGCGTGCAACCAACATTCCACACCGATTTCTCAGACCGCTGCCCCCGTCGACAGTAAGCCAAGATTCGACCCGCGCAAAAAGGAACAGCCGCCCTCGCAATGAGGGCGGCTGTTCAACTGTTCTCTATCTATCTAGGGTCGACCTACTTGTACACAGGCACCGTGAATTCATGATGCCGGGTCGGTCCCATGTGTATGTGTCGCGACTCGTAGGATTCCACCGTCTGCGGGTTGTACACCACCTGACCAATCAGCCAGAACAGCGGAATCATCAAGTGGTTCTCGTACGTCCATTTGGTCGCTTCTACTTCCAGCTCCTGCAGGTGTTCCCAGCTGGTGGCCGCTTCCATCTTGTCGATGAATTCGTACACCTCGGGATGTCCCTGCCACTCCTGTCGCCAGTTCACGTTGTTTCTGAAGTCCCCAACAACGTCACCGGGTACCGGTGCTCCCCAGCGTGAGGGAATGATTCCCCTGGTGTGCTCCCGGTTCCTGAGAAATGGAGCAAGCTGTGCCCAGTCCATTGGGCTCAACTCCGCCTCTAAGCCTACCGCATCGAAGTAGGACACAAGGGCCTCCATGATGTCTCCGATTTCCGGCAGGCTGGGAGAGGCGGGGGGCAAAAGGATTTGCATGTCAAATCCATCGGGATAGCCTGCCTCATTCAGAAGCGCGCGCGCCCGGTCCGGGTCAAAGTCATAGGGAAGCCAGTGGTCCTGGTGATGAGGCCATGCCTGGGGATAATTAAATAGGGTCTGTTTTACTGCCGTGCCTTTGAAGAAGACATCGTTTATCTCATCCCGGTTGATCGCCAGGTTGAGAGCTTCCCTTACCCTAATGTCGCGCATCGGACTAGTTTCGTCAATTTCATACCTTCCAGGTGAGCATTGGTAGTCCACAGCCTTTATCGGCCGCCCGTCGTCACCGGCGGGGGGACAATTCCCATATCCGTCCTGCAGATTCGCGTCGAACATGCCGCCGATGAACATGAAGAAGCGAGCGCTGGGCGTCGTGCTGTGAGCAACCAGGAAGCCCCTGCTCATGGCCTGTTCGTGAAGAGCCTGGGAAATTTCCGAAATGTCAGCCTCGCTTGTGTAGAGCATCGCCGACCGGGTAACCTCTTCAGACACGTAGAAGAATTCAAGCTCGTGGAACAGCGGTGTCTGTCGGTAATGGTCTACCACCCGCTCCATCGATATGCCCTGGTTGACCTCAAAGTCCAGGAAGGTGAAAGGTCCGGTACCTATCGGGTCCGCGACGTAGCCGTCCCACTTAACATTATCGAAGTGTTGCTTGCTGATCACGCCCCGCCTGTCGTCAGAGTTAATATCCTGACCCCAGGTCCAACTGGGCTGGTCCAGCTTCCAGACGAACTCGTGGTCGCTGATGATGTCAAAGTACTCCGGCGTGGGAAAGCTGAACGGAGTCAACTGCCCCGAGTTGCCATCCTGGTGAGGCGTGAAATTGTTAACGTCGTAAGAGTGAATGACGTCGGCAACTGTCATCGTGAATTCCGTTGGCTTCCCGTACCTGTAGAAAGGTACGTTTTGCTTCAGAACAAACCGCCAATCACTTGCGTCATCGCTGATCTCCCAGCTTTCCGCCAGGTACCCCTCCAACTCCTCCGTGAACCGATCGTTGTGTAAGAGAGTGTCGAACATGCCCGTCATCGGACCCTGTGCACTCTGAACTGACCCAATGGCAAACTGAACAGTAGTCTGAGCGATCGGCGGGGCAATAGCTACCCTCAGACGCGGCTGCACCGGCTCCATAGCCATAACAGGGGCCTGTGTGGGCGCAGCGGTGGCCGTCACTTCAGGGATGAACCTTTGACGCGTCGCCGTAGGCGCCGCCGTCGGGGCCATTGTGGGCGCTGGAGCCGCCGTCGCCCGGGCTGCCGTCGCAGGAGTCGCCGTCGCTGGAGCCGCCGTCGCCGGGGCCGCCGCCGCAGGGGCTGCCGCCGCAGGAGCCGCCGTCGCAGCCCTAGTAGGCACAGCTGGGGCCGCCCTAGTAGGCACAGCTGGGGCCGCCGTCGCAGCCGGTGTTTCCTCATCGTCATCGCCGCCGCAGGCGACAATGACAATCGCCATTAGCGCGGCCATGGACAGCAGAATTAACATCTGCCATCTTCTAAGCCACATTGGAGACCTCATGTATGCACCTCCTAGAATTTTCCAAAACTTTGCACCGCCAGCAAGCAAGCTAAACCGCCCGCTCGAAAACAGTGAATTCGGTGCATCCTAGACTAGCATAGTCGCCTTTTCAATACCAATTCCAAACCCGTCGCCATCTGCTTCCTGCCGCTGTGTCAATCAGAAAGCCCCTTGGTGCGAGCTGTTGCACGCCCACCCTTAGAAAGGCCTCCACCGCCTCATCTGTGCTCAGGCCCAACAAC
The DNA here is from genome assembly GCA_965238215.1 of Dehalococcoidia bacterium. Lineage (GTDB taxonomy): Bacteria > Chloroflexota > Dehalococcoidia > Lucifugimonadales > JAPULR01. The sequence goes on from OZ250180.1 coordinate 674,517, forward strand.
GTCAGTATTTGAAGGTAATTCTTCCGACCGCATTCCCACAACAACACCCGCCGACTTCGCGACCCCTGGATCCTCTTCGACCGCCACTCAACGTTCGCTCCCCACAAAGAAACGAACAGCCGCCCTCGCAATGAGGGCGGCTGTTCGCCTGTTCTCTATCTATCTAGGGTCGACCTACTTATACACGGGCACCGTGAACTCATGGTGTCGGGTCGGCCCCATGTGGATATGTCGGGACACGTAGGATTCCACCGTCCCGGGGTTGTACATTACCTGCCCCACCAGCCAGAACATCGGAATCGTCAGGTGATTGGGCCTTTCCCAATTCACCGCATCTATCTCTAGTCCACGTAGCTGGTCCCAATTGGTGGCGGCCTCCAGGATGTTGATGTGTTCATAGACCGGATCCCACATCTGCCACTCCTGCCGCCAGTCCACGTTGTTCTTGAAGGCGCTGACTACGCTGCCGGGGGTGGGCGAACCCCACCGGGCGGGAATGATTCCCCGGGTATGACGCCGGTTTCTGACAGTGGGCACCATTTGCGACCTGTCGATCACCTGGAGATCTATGCTAACGCCGACGTTATTGAAGTACTGGGTGAGGGCCTCCATAAGTTCACCCACCTCAGGCAGGCCGGGCAACGCGTTGGTGGTGTAGATCTGCATCTCGAACCCGTTGGCGTACCCCGCGTCTATGATCAGTTGCCTGCCCCGGTCGGGATCGTAGTCATAGGGGACCCAGTCATCCTGGTGATGGCCCCACCAGTTGGGGAAGTTCCATTGGATCATTGGGATGGCCGTGTTGTTGAAGAAGACCTCGTTCATCTCGTCCCGGTTGATGGCCAGGTTAAGGGCCTCTCGCACGTCCTGATTGCGCAAGGGGCTCTCGGTGTCGACTTCATACCTTCCAGCCGGGCATCGCCCCCAAAAGGCGGCGGGTTCGGGCTGGACGTCGGTGCCGGGCGGGCAGTTCTTGAAGCCATCGGGTCTGGTCTCCTCAAACATGCCGCCGATGAACATGAAGAATCGGGCGCTGGGAGTGGTGCTGCTGGCCACCTGGTACCCCCGGGAGATGGCCTGCTCGTGAAGGGCCAGGGACATCTCGGAGATGTCCGCTTCGTTTGTGTAGAGCATAGCCGTCCGGGTGGCCTCCTCACTCACGTAGATGAACTCAAGCTCGTGAATTAGAGGCGTCTGCCGGTAGTGGTCCTCCACCCGCTCCATGGAGACTCCTCGGTTGATCTCGAAATCCAGGAAGGTGAAGGGGCCGGCTCCGATAGGATCAGCAACGTATCCGTCCCAGCCCACTTTTTCGAAGTAGTCCTTGCTGATTACGCCACGCCGCTCATCGGTTTGGTGCTGGCCCCAAATCAGGTTGGGCTTTGTCAGCTTCCATACAAACTCGTAGTCGTTGAGGATCTCAAAGTGTTCGTCGTCCGGGGCGAAGAAGTCGGCATAACGGCTCGAGTTGCCGGCCTGCCAAGGCTCGAAGTAGTTGATGTTGATAGAGTGCAATATGTCCGCCGAAGTTACCGAATATTCGGTGGGCGCGCCCCTCTGGTAGAAGGGCACGTTCTCCCTCAGCTTGAAGGTCCAATCCCGGGCGTTGGGGCTGATGTCCCAGCTTTCAGCCACGTAACCTTCCCATTCCTCGGTGAAGCGTTCGTTTACAAGCAGGCCATCGTACATGCCCGTAAGAGGCCCTTGGGGGCTCTGCAATTGCCCAAGGTCGAACATGGTGGAGCTTTGGCTGATGGGCGGCGCAATGGCTACCCGCAAGCGCGGCTGCACCGGCTCCTTCTCCATCATCATTGCCGGCGGGGTCGTCGGTGCCGGTGTCGCCGTAACCTCAGGGATGAATCTCTGGCGCGTCGGCGTCGGGGCCGCAGTCGCCGGTGCGGGTGCCGCAGTCGCCGGAGCCGGGGCTGCAGTCGCCGGAGCGGCGGGGGCCGCGGGCGCTGCCGTCGGGGCCATTGTTGGCGCTGCCGCCGGGGCAGGTGCTGCCGTCGGGGCCGGCGCCGCAGTCGGGGCCGGCGCCGCAGTCGGAGCAACGGTAGCCGCCGGCGTTTCCTCATCATCGCCGCCGCAGGCGACGATTACCATCGCCATGAGCGCGAGCATGGACAGCAGAATCAACATCTGCCATCTTCTAAGCCACTTTCGAGACCTCATGTACGCACCTCCTAGAATTTTCCAAAACCTCGCACTGCCGGCAAGCAAACACGTCCGCCAGCTTGAAAGCAATGTTTCAATGCATCCTAGGCTAGCCGAGTCGAAATTGTCAATAGCGGATTCTAAATCCGTGGCTGGACAATTACCTTTTCTGTATCAATCAGAAAGCCCCTTAGAGCGAGCCACCGCCCTACCTCCCTCCAGATAAGCCGCCGCCGCCGACTGAAGCGCGCCCCGCGGCGAAAAGGCGAAGGCGCGAAACCCCTTCTCCAACGCTTGCGGCATCTCCTCCACAGACGCCGGAATGAACACCGTCTTGCCCGCCGCTACGGACGCCTCCCGGATCCTGTCCGTCAACGCGTCCACTTCGTCCTGCGGCGGCCAGCCCATGGAGTGGGCCAGGTCGCCAGGGCCTATGCCTATAAAGTCCAGGGCCGGAAGGGCTAGAATCGCCTCCAGTTCGTCGACCGCACTCTTCTCTTCTATAGTGCATCCAACAATAGTCTCATCGTTAATCTGATGAGTCCAGCCAATCATCTCTGGATTGGAACCCTCCGGCGCATTGACGTCCCGTCCAAAGCTTCCCGCCCGACCGCCGTGAAACACCGTTCGCCGGCCCTCCGGATGAAACTTGGCCGCATCCAAGACCGCCTGCACCTCGGCAAGGGAAGCCACCCGCGTCGCCAGAATGCCCTGGGCGCCGGCATTGAGAGCGCGCAGTATCAGCCGCGGATCGTAGGGCGTTCTTAATATGGTGTTCATGCCTCCCAGATCAGCCGCCCGAAACACGTCCTCCAGACGGGCCGGATCAAACAAATCGTTCTCGCACACCACGTCCAGGTAATCGAATCCCAGCAGACCCAGCGTCTCCACCATGGCCGGGGTTGCCTCCGGCGCGCCCACGGTGACCCCAAAGACCACTTGGCCCGCCTTCATCTTCCGCTTAGTCTCGTTTCGACGAACCACTAGCCGCTCCTCTCATCTCCGATGCCCTGCCTCGGTCTCACCCCAAGTCGTAGAGCTTGATGGCGTTGGTACGTGTTACCTTCAGGGCTACCTCCGGCGAAATCCCCTCAAAGTTCTGGTCTACAATCTTGTGTGAGTTGGGGAAAGTAGAAGCCCCGTGGGGGTAGTCGCTTGCCCAGGCGAAGTTATCCTCGCCGAAATAGTCCGTAAGCATCAGGCCCACGGCATCGTCCATGAAAGTACCGTAAATCTGCCGCTTGGCGTACTCGCTGGGCGCCATCTCCAGGTCCGTTACCGTCTTCCAACCTTGCTGGTGGTACCAAACGTCAGACCGGTAGACGTAGTGGGGCATCCAGCCAATGTCGTTCTCCGCCGACACAATCTTCAGGTTGGGGTGACGCGCCAGCACGCCGGAGAAGAGAATCTCGGAAAGCGAGCGCTTTACCTCGTCGATCATACTCATGACGCCCAGGTAGTGGTTGCTCTTGAACTTGCCCACCTTCTGGGTCTCCGGGCCGTGACCGGAGTTCACGTGCAGGCTGATAGGCATGTTCAGTTCCGACGCGGCGGCCCAGAAGGGTTCGTAAACGGGATCGCCGTAGCTCATCTCGTCGGGAGGAGAGGTCATGATTACACCGCCCCGAAGCCCCAACTCGGCGCAGCGTCGCAGCTCCTTAACCCCTTCCGCAGCGTCCAACAGAGGAATTAGCCCCAAGCCGACGAAACGACGCGGGTTGTAGCTGCAGAACTCCGAAAGCCAATTGTTGTAACCCCGGAACAGCGCCGCCTGCAAAGCCGCGTCCCTGGTGAAGGCAAACATTCGGAAGCCCTGGGTTGTGTAGATGACCTCCGCCTCTATCCCGTCCAACTCCATGTCCGGTATGCGCTCCGCCGGGAGATATGCTCCAAGACGACAGTCGTCCAGAGTTTCCCCCTTGGTGGCCCGATTCTCCTCCGCGCTGCGGCCCGCGTTGAAGGAACCCGCGATGCTCTTCGGCTCCATGCCTTCGAAAATCATGTACTCGCCGGGGGCCAAACCCGGAGGATTCACCACATTGTGTGGCGCCCGGTCCCGAAACGCCGGGTCTACGTAGTCCGTCCACATGGTCCGAGGCTCCACCACGTGGGAATCTGCCGAAATCAGCTTGTATTCTGCCATTCTGGTCTCCTTTCACCCGAGGCTGGCACTATGCGTCCCCGGCTGGTCTTCAGACCATTCTATCAGAATCCACAAGACAATTCCGCAGAAAGCCAGACGGAGCCTTCTAACAACGTCACCGTTATTTCTAAATGCCTGGCGCTTATATATAATGTAAAGAGAACAAAGAGCCGTTCAGACCTTGGAGAGGTGGCCGAGTGGTTTAAGGCGCCGCTCTCGAAAAGCGGTATACGTTGGCGCGTATCGCGGGTTCGAATCCCGCCCTCTCCGCCATCCACTCCTCAATCAACATCTTTACTGATGGATATACTATCGTCGCCTCTTACGTCCCAGAGCCGGCTGCCGACTTCAGCCCTTCCGCCCGGATTCGGCGGTCTGGCCCATCCTTACTGTTGACACTAAATTCCCAATCGCTGCATACTTTACAGCCGATGCGGTGCCTTGGGCATCAATATCCGCATTACTTCGGAGAGGTGCCAGAGTGGACGAATGGGCGCGCCTGGAGAGCGCGTAGGCTGGGCAACCGGCCTCGCGGGTTCGAATCCCGCCCTCTCCGCCACCACCCACCTCACCTCCGTTGTAGCCCTATTCCCATATGCTATGCTAAATTTACCGCCATGAGCGACCTCAAGTACTGGATCTCCTTCGATAAGGTGCGGCAACTTGGCACCGTCCGATTTCGATTGCTTGAAGGATTCTTTGGCTCCCTGGAAGACGCGTGGCACGCCCCTATACGCCATCTAAGGACTGCCGGTCTCGACCGGCGTACCGTCGGGTTCGTTGAAGAAGGTCGTAAAACCATCGACCCAGACCGGGAGTTGGAGCGATTGCACGAGGCTGGCGTCTCCGTATTCAACTGGAATGATTCAGGCTATCCCACCCTGCTCAAGCAGATCCCCGATCCCCCTCCCGTGCTCTATGTCAAGGGCAAGATCGAACCGGAAGACCAGCGTTCAATCGCCCTCGTAGGCACCCGACGGGCCACCCCATACGGAAGGGAAGCAGCCCAAATCTTGGCCGCAGACCTCTCCCGCAGCGGCATCACCGTGGTAAGCGGCCTCGCCCGAGGCATCGATACCGTCGCTCATAAGGCGGTCCTTTCCATAGGTGGTCGTACCCTGGCCATCATGGCCAGCGGCGTCGACTACATCTACCCCAGGGAAAACAAGCAGTTGTCAGAGGAAATAGCCGAAACGGGCGCCCTCATCAGCGAGCATCCCCTGGGCGTCCGCCCGGACGCCCGCCAGTTTCCCCGCCGTAACCGGCTCATGAGCGGCATGACTTTGGGCACCCTCGTCGTCGAGGCCGGTCGTGGCAGCGGCGCCATCTGGACAGTGCGCCACGCCCTGGAGCAGGATAGGGAAGTCTTCTGCATCCCCGGCAGCATCTTCTCCCCTGCCAGTTCCGGCCCCAACCAGCTTATTCAGGAAGGGGCCAAGCTGGTCATGAACTCCCAGGACATCCTCCAGGAGATGAACCTCAACACCATCTATAATCTTCCTATCCAAACCAAGCCTGCTCCCAAGAGAAGGGAAGCGCCTCCCGCGAAGGCGCCCGCAGACCAGATACCGCTGAAACCGGCCGCTCCGGTACTTGAAGGCGATGAAAAAGCCCTGCTAGACCAGATATCCTACGAGCCTATCCACATAGACCAAATCTGCCGGAGCGCGGGATTGCCCGTCCACGTCGTCAGCAGCACCCTTACCATTATGGAACTGAACGGCCTGGTCAAGCAGGTCCCCGGAATGCAGTACGTCCTCACGCGGGAGGCGTCGAGAGTCTATGGATAGAACTAAGGTCTACTCATACACCCAACCAAACAATTCACAAACCCAGGAGGCTGAAGCCGTTCATGGCTGCTAAATCCCCTAAGAAATCCCGTCCCCGCAAGGTATCCAACAAGCTGGTCGTCGTGGAATCCCCCACCAAGGCTAGGACCATAGGCAAGATTCTCGGCAGCGACTATAAGATTACGGCCTCCATGGGCCACGTCCGAGATCTGCCCAAGGGCAAGCTCGGCATTGACGTCGACCATGAGTTTGCCCCCACCTACTCCGTGCCACGAGACAAGTCCTCCACCTTGAAGGAGATTCGACAGCTGGGCAAGAGCGCCACGTCCATCTACCTGGCCACAGACCCGGACAGGGAAGGAGAGGCCATTTCCTGGCATCTCGCCAAGGCCCTCGGCTGGGACCTCGATTCTCCTGACCTGCAGCGCATTGTCTTCCACGAGATAACCCCGAGAGCCATACAGGATGCCTTCCAACACACCCGTCCGTTGGATCTGGACCTGGTCAACGCTCAGCAGGCCCGCCGCATCTTAGACCGGCTGGTGGGCTACGAGCTCAGCCCCCTCCTATGGTCGAAGGTCCAGCGCGGCCTCTCCGCCGGCCGGGTTCAGTCCGTAGCATTACGCCAGATAGTCGATCGCGAGAAGGAAATCCAGGCCTTCAATCCCAGGGAATACTGGACCATGGAGGCGATGCTGGCCAAAGACACCAGCAGCTTCACAGCCCTCCTTCACTCCGTCCAAGGCGAGCGCCGGAAGATCCAGCTAGCCGGCGAAGACAAAGTACGGGAGATTGAGGCCAATCTGGAGGGGGCACGCTATACCGTTACCTCCGTGAAGACCAAGGAGCGCCGCCGTCGTCCTTCACCTCCATTCACCACCAGCACCCTCCAGCAGGAAGCCGGCCGAAAACTCCGCTTCTCCGCCAAGCGCACCATGCGGGTTGCCCAGCAGCTCTACGAAGGCATCGCGCTCGGCAAGGAGGGCTCCGCAGGCCTCATTACCTACATGAGAACGGACTCCACCAACATGGCCTCTTCAGCAATCGGCGAGACTCGTAAATACATCGCCGAGACCTACGGCGAAAGGTATCTACCCAAGGGCGCCCGTATCTACAAGACCCGCTCCAAGGGCGCTCAGGAAGCTCACGAAGCCATCCGGCCCACCTCCATATCCCGTACGCCGGAATCCATCAAGTCGCTGCTCAAGCCGGAACAGCTACGCCTCTACACCCTCATCTGGCGCCGTACCCTGGCCTGCCAAATGGCCGATACTATCTACGACGCCACCGCCGCAGACATTCTCGCCGCGCCGGATAACGACGCCGGCGCCGCCCAAGCTAGCTCTAACAAAGCCTACGTCTTTCGCGCCACTGGCACACGAACCAAGTTCCTCGGCTTCGCCACCCTCTATAAGGAGGGGAAGGACGACGACCCGGAGGAAGACGGCAAGCCCCTGCCCAAACTGACCGCGGGGGACATGCTGCAATTCCAAAAGCTCGAATCCAAGCAGCACTTCACCCAACCTCCGCCCCGATACACCGAAGCCACCCTCGTCAAGCTGCTCGAGGAGAAGGGCATTGGTCGTCCCAGCACCTATGCCCCCATCCTCTCCACCCTCACGGACCGCAACTACGTCGTCAAGGAGAAGAACCGCCTCGTCCCAACAGCCCTCGGCATCTCAGTGAGCGACCTCCTCACCCAGTTCTTCCCCGAAGTTATGGACGTGGCCTTCACCGCCAACATGGAGGATTCCCTTGACGAAATAGCCCGCGGAGAACGCCAGTGGGTGCCCATGCTGGAGAATTTCTACACCCCCTTTAAGAAGACCCTGGAAGAAGCCAAGGACAAGATGCCGAGGGTGAAGGTCGAGGAACCCACCGACGAAGAATGCGACAAGTGCGGCAGTCCAATGGTCATTAAAACAGGTCGCTTCGGCCGCTTCATGGCCTGCTCCGGCTTCCCCGAATGCCGCAACACCAAAGAGATAGGGGCCAACGGCACAGCCCCTTCCCAAGAGGAAGCCACCGACGAGAAATGCGAGAAATGTGACAGCCCCATGGTAATCAAGACTGGCCGATTTGGTCGCTTCATGGGCTGCTCCAACTACCCCAAGTGTCGAAACATCAAGGCCATGAAGACCGGCGCCCGCTGCCCACTCTGCGATGGCGACCTGCTGGAACGCCGATCCCGCCGTGGCACCTTCTACGGCTGCTCCAACTATCCCAACTGCAAATTCCTGGTAAACCGCCGTCCCCTGCCCGAACCCTGCCCCGAATGCAAGGGCCTCATGGTCGTCGGCAAGGACGACGTCCAATCATGCACAAGATGCGCTTGGCAGGGTGAACCCGCCAAGGCCGAAGCCAAGGTATAGAAGATAATGCCCATCCCCCAAGAACTCCTGGACAAATACCGCGCCTTCCTAATCGGCACAAAGGGCCGGTCCGAAAACACTGTCCGCGTCTACTCGGACGACCTCGCAACCTTCGATCGCTACCTGGAGTTGCAGAACACCGATTACGATCAGCTCGACCGCCGCTTCCTACGCCGCTATCTGGCTTGGCTGGCAACCTCTGCCCGGGGCAAGCGCGGCGGCTACGCCCGGGTCAGCGTCGCACGCAAGCTCGTGTCCCTCCGCGCTTTCTACCGCTTCCTCCAGCGGGAGGGTCTGGTGAAAACCAACCCAGTCCCCAAAGGCAGCGCCTTCCGCGTAAAGACGGAAAAGCGGCTGCCGGACTTCCTAACCGAGAATGAGATGGACCGCCTGTTGGAAACGCCCGACCTGAACTCCGAGCTTGGCGTCCGAGATCTAGCTATCCTGGAAATTCTCTACTCCTCCGGAGTCCGCCTTTCCGAGTTGGCCGCCTTGGACATGGACGACATAGACATGGAAGCCCGAGAAGCCAAGGTGCGGGGCAAGGGCTCCAAGGAACGGATCGTCCTGCTCGGCGGCCCCGCCGTTCAGGCCCTCCAGAATTACATGACTGCTTCCAGACCCTCGCTGTCGAACTCGCCCACCAACGCCCTCTTCCTCAACCGCTACGGCGGCCGCCTCTCCCGACGCAGTATCCAGAAGATAGTCAAGAAGGGCGCCCTCCAAGCCGCCATCAGCCCCAGAACCCACACCCACAGCATGCGCCACACCTTTGCAACCCACATGCTGGAAGGCGGCGCAGACTTGCGGATCGTTCAGGAACTTCTGGGACACTCCAGCCCCGCCACCACCCAGATCTACACCCACGTCACCCAGAGACAGGCCAGGAAGGTCTACATGGCCAGCCACCCCAGGGCCAACGGCAGCCCCCAGCCGACGGACGCCCCATGACCACCTTTCTTGTGGTGAACGGCCCGAACCTCAATATGCTGGGACGCAGAAACCCTGAACACTACGGCGATACCACCCTCGCCGACATTGAGGAGCGAATGAACCGCCGCGCCACCCAGTTGGGCGTAGACTTGGCATTCTGCCAGTCTAGCGGCGAGGCTGTCCTTGTTGACTTCATCAACGACAACGCCCACCACACCGCCGGCATCATCATCAACCCCGCCGGCTTCACCACCATCGGTTACCCCCTCCTGGACGCATGCATCGACTCCGGCGTCCCAGTAGTTGAAGTCCACCTCAGCAACATCTACGGGCGGGAGTCTTGGCGCAGCCCCTCCATTTTCGCCCGCGCCGTCGCCGCCACCGTTGCCGGCATGCGCTGGATGGGGTACATTGCCGCCCTGGACTACCTTCACGCCCTCACACAAAAGGAGGTTTGATTTGACAACCCACCACTTCGTTGCGATTCCCGCAAGCACACCTACCATGGCCAAGGAGGTTTAGATGTCCAGCAATAGATTAGCGCGACTGCGTACAGCCCTTACAGATAAGAACCTGGACGCCATCCTCATATCCACCCCTGAGAACCGCCAGTATCTGTCCGGCTTCGTCGGCACCGCCGGTTGGCTCCTCATCTCTCAGGAACGCGCCATCCTTGCCACCGACTTCCGCTACACGGAGCAGGCGGGCAAGCAGGCCCCCGACTTCGAAGTTCTGCAGGTTGGTGGCTGGAACTGGCTTGTGGAACAGCTCGAAGAAATCGGCTCCGCACGCGTCGGATTCGAGTCCCAGCACGTCACTATGGCTGTCTATCGACGCATCGTAGCCGCCATCAAGGACATGCCGGAAGACAAGCGCCCCACCCTGGTCGCCACGAGCAATCTTATCGAAAACATCCGCGCAGTTAAGGACACTCAAGAGCTGGTCCTGCTGCAGAATGTCATCGACATCTCGGACAAGGCGATGGAAACCGTCACCCCCACCCTGCAGGCTGGCCAAACGGAACGGGAAATCGCCTGGCTTCTGGAGAAGGCCATGCGTGAGTACGGCGCCGACAGTCTTAGCTTCGATACCATCGTTGCCGGCGGACCCAACGGAGCCATGCCCCACCATCGCGCGGGCGACCGTCCCGTCCAGGAGGGTGAGCCTATCGTCATAGACATGGGCGCCAAGCTCGACGGCTATTGCAGCGACATCACCCGCACCATCTGCATCGGCCAGCCCGACGACCAGTTCAGAAAGATCTACAACCTGGTCCTCGGCGCCCAGCTTACGGCCATCTCTACCCTTAAGCCCAGCCTCAACGGTGAAGAAGCCGACAACCTCGCCCGCACCGTGCTGGACGAGGCCGGTTTCCAGAAGAATTTCGGCCATAGCCTGGGCCACGGCATCGGCTTGGCCGTCCACGAGTTCCCCCGGGTGGGCCCAACCTCCCCCGATGTTCTGGAAGAGTCTATGGTATTCAGCGTCGAGCCCGGCATCTACCTCAGTGGCTGGGGCGGCGTGAGAATTGAAGACCTCGTGGTCCTGGAAGAGGCGGGCGCCCGTCCCCTCAGCAAGGCTAGAAAATAGACGGTATCGTCTAGGAGAAACAAGAACAGGAGAACCCCCAATGGCAACCATGAACTTTGGAGACCTCCGAAAAGGCTTGGCCATCGAGATAGACGGCCAGCCTTACGAGGTCGTGGACTACAACCGCCACAAGATGCAGCAGCGCGCCCCGGTGACCCGCGTCAAGGTCAAGAACCTCCTCAACGGCAGCGTCACCGAAAAGACCTTCCAGGCCTACGAGACCAGCTTCACCCCCGCCGACGTCAGCAGCGCCACCACCCAATACCTGTACTACGACGGCGAGTTCTACAACTTCATGGACATGGAGACCTTCGACCAGCACCAACTGACAAGCGATCAGATTGGGGAGGCCCTCAACTACCTCAAGGAGGAGATAATCCTGGAGGTCTCCTTCTACAAAAGGGCCATCATCGGCGTCAAACTCCCCACCTTCGTGGAACTGGTGGTCACCTACAGCCCGCCCGGCCTCCGGGGCGACACCGCCCAGGGCGGCACCAAGCCCGCCACGTTGGAGACGGGCCACACCCTGAACGTTCCTCTCTTCATCCACGAAGGAGAAACCATCAAGGTGGACACCCGAAACGGCCAATACGTTGAGCGGGTGAGCTAAGTGCAAGTCTACTCCGTCTCCCAGATAACGGCGCATCTCAAGGGCCTGCTCGCACAAGACCCCATCCTTCAAGACGCGTGGGTCGGCGGGGAGGTGTCCAATCTCCGCGTATCCCAGTCCGGCCACGCCTATTTCACCCTTAAAGACGCGGACAGCCAGCTCAACTGCGTTATGTTCAGAAGAAGCGCCGGCATCAAAATCCTGGCCGATGGCGAAGCCATAACCGCCCACGGCCGCCTCTCCCTCTACGAGGTTCGCGGCTCCCTCGATTTCATCACCGATATAGTAGTCTCCGAAGGCGTTGGCCCATTGGCCTTGGAGTTCGAAAGGCTCAAGCAGTCCCTCGAACGGGAAGGCCTCTTCGACCCGTCCCGCAAGCGGCCCCTTCCTCACTTCCCCAAGTATGTCGGCCTCGTCACCTCCCCCGCTGGCGCCGTTCTCCACGACGTGATCCAGGTGCTATCTCGCCGCTACCCCTTGGCCGAGGTACTCCTCTCCCCTACGCCCGTGCAAGGCCCGGAAGCCGCCCCCGCCATCGTCAACGCCCTGACGCGGGTCTTCCTGGACGGGCGGGCCGACGTCATAATCATCGCCCGCGGCGGCGGCTCCATGGAGGAGCTGTGGCCCTTCAACGAAGAAGTCGTTGCCCGCGCCATCTACGCTAGTCCTATCCCCGTCATCAGCGCCGTGGGACACGAAACGGACTTCACCATCGCCGATTTCGTCGCCGACCTGCGCGCCCCCACGCCCTCAGCCGCCGCCGAGCTTGTCGCGCCCCACAAGGCCGCCCTCCGGCAAGAGGTGGAAGCGAATCTCCAACGGCTCCAAGCTGTCATCGCCGACCAGAACGCTCAGCGACGCTACGCGCTCTCCCGGCTGGTTTCCGACTTGGACTACCGAATTCCAGACTTCGCCACTCTTCGCCGGCGCGTCGATGACCTTTCCCAGCGTTCTTCCACGTCCACCGCCTCTTTCCTCACCCTGCGAAACCGCGAGACCGCCTCCTTTGTCGCCCGCCTTCAAACCTTGGACCCAGCCGCCACCCTCTCAAGAGGCTACGCCGTGGTGCACAAACAGCCCAAAGGTCAGCCAATCTACTCCCGCAAAGGAGTCAAGGCCGGCGACAACCTCAACGTAATCGTCAGCGACGGCGCATTCCCCGCATCCGTCCAGGGATCTCAACCCCCCGTAAGAAGACGCAGGAAGGCCGTTCCCAAGGCCGCCGCTCGCCTCTTCCCGTAGGAGCGCCATGCCTGAAGTCAACGAAGAAGCCACCAACACAGAACCACAGATGACCTTCGAAGAGGCCTTCCACCGTTTGGAAGAATTAGTCCAAACCCTGGAAGAGGGTAAGCTGCCCCTGGAAGACACTCGCCGCCTCTACGAGGAGGGAATGAATCTCGCCAAGCTCTGCAACCGGATGCTAAACGCCACCGAGCTCAGGATAACCGAGCTGCGGGACTCGTTCATGGAGGATATGGCCGAAACCGAGCCTGAAGACGATGAACAGCTTCCTTAAGGCAGACCTCCACGTCCATACCCGCTACTCCCACGACTCCACTGCCTCCCTCCAGTCCATAGTCAGCCGTTGTATCGAAACCGGCATCCAGTGCCTGGCCATAACCGACCACAACACCATCGAGGGAGCCTTGCTGCTTCGCGGCCAAGCGCCCCTACACATCATTGTTGGCGAAGAGATAAAGTCCACGGAGGGAGACATCATCGGCCTATTCCTCAAAGAGACCGTTCCCAAGGGCCTTACTCCCATACAAACGGTCCAGGCCATCAAGTCTCAGGGCGGCCTAGTCATGATTCCCCACCCTTTCGACCGCGTGAGGCCCTCCGCCCTCGGACTTGAAGCCTTCGATACTATCGCCCACGAAGTGGACATCGTCGAGACCTTCAACGCCCGCAACCTCTTCAGGGCCGACGACGCCCGCGCCGACAAAGTCGCACGCAAACACCGCATCGTTCGCGCAGCCGCCAGCGACGGTCATACCGCCACCGAGTTGGGACGTACTTATAACCTGATTCCCACCTTTGTTGACACACCTCAAGACTTCCTGCAAGGCCTGTCTCAAGCTGCACTCGCTACCCAACGCACCCGTATGCTTCACCGCATGGCCCCAAGCATCGCCAAGGCCCGCAAGTTCTTCTCCCGCCGGTGAATTGATGCCGGCGCCCCTCAACCTTGGCGTTCTTGCCTCCCACACCGGTACCAACCTACAAGCCATCATCAACGCCTGCGAACAGGGTAGCCTGAACGCCCGCTGTAGGGTCGTCATCAGCAACAATTCCCGCTCCATGGCCCTGCGTCGGGCGAGAAACCACGCCATACCAGCCCTCCACATCAGCGGGAAGACTCACCCCGACCCTGATGCCCTAGACTCCGCAATAGAAAACACCCTAGCCAACTACAACGTCAACCTCGTTGTCTTGGCGGGTTACATGAAACTTCTAGGACCTAAAACCCTCGCCCGATACCGGGGCCGCGTCGTCAACACGCATCCCGCCATGCTCCCCGGCTTCGGTGGCCGGGGTATGTACGGCGATAAAGTCCACCAAGCCGTCCTTAACGCCAGCCTCCGCACCACCGGCGTCACCTTGCATCTTGTGGACGAGATCTACGACCACGGCGACATCCTGGCCCAAACCGAAATTCCGGTCATGGATGACGACACCGTGGACACCCTGCGCGACCGTGTTCAGTCCGTCGAGCGCCGCTTCTACGTAGAGACCCTGCAGAAGATAGCCAGAGGCGAAATTTCCCTTTCCGACTTACCCTAAACTCCAACACCGCCCTCGGCCGATACAGCGCCCCTCCGCCTTAACCGCAGGGGCGGATCGCGAACCCTCTGTTCCATTCATCGCACCCATCTTCTCCCTTCTCTTGTCCTCGCGCATGCGGGGACCCATCTTCTCCCGCTCTCCCTCCGCTGTCCTCGCGACGGGAGATCCTTGCATAACCGTCATTCCGGCCCCCGAGCCGGAATCCAGAATCCCATGATTTAGTTATGACAAGAGTCGTCTCGCACCGCTATCTGAATGCGTTTCGGTAGTTATGCGAAGGTCTCCGTAGAGCCTGCCCCCGTGAATACGGGGGCGGGAACCCATCCCCCCTTTCGCCAAAAGACCTGCTCGAGTGCAGGTCTTTTGAAAGCGTTTGATTTGACGTCGCGGCGCTATTCGCTGGCGTCTTCCTCTTCGACAGCCTTGCCCAGAATCTCATCGATGATGCCGTAGTCAAGGGCCTGCTCCGGCGTCAGGTAATAGTCCCTGTCCGTGTCCTGGGCAATCTTGTCGTAGGACTGCCCCGTGTTCGAGGATAGAATGGTACGGATCTTGTCCTGTACCCGCAGAATCTCCCGGGCTGCAATCTCCACGTCGCTCGCCTGCCCCTGCGCGCCGCCGATGGGCTGGTGCATGTGGATGGTGGAGTTGGGCAGAGCGTACCGCTTGCCCTTCGCTCCCGCCGTCAGCAACACAGTGCCCATGCTCGCCGTCATCCCAACACTGATGGTCGAAACGTCGCACCGAATCAGCTGCATCGTGTCGTGAATGGCAAGTCCTGCCGAGATCACCCCGCCCGGGCTGTTTATGTAAAGGTTGATGTCCTTGTCCGGGTCTTCCCGTTCCAGAAAGAGCAGCTGCGCAATTATCAGGTTCGCCGTCTGGTCCATGATGGGCGTGCCCAAAAACACGATCCTCTCTCTAAGAAGCAGCGAGTAGATATCGAAGGCACGCTCCCCTCTCGGCCCGGTTTCCACGACCATAGGTATAATATTGCTTGGATTGAACGTCACTCTATTCTCCTTCTTGTTCCCCGTCTATCGTTGAGACGCCTTCGTACGAAGCCTCGTTGTCCTGCTCCTTGCCCTGCACAATCAATGCAAGACGCTCCAGCGTCTTCCTGGTCTTCAAATTTGACTCCATCGAGTTCCTGAACTCCTGGGAGGACACGGCCCGCCTCACCGACGGGTCCCCTGCTTCACCCGAGGCGGCCTCCACCATCTGCTCAATCGCACCGTCCACATCCTCCTCGCTCACCTCAATGGCCTCCACCTCCGCCAGCTGCCGCAGAATCATGGACCGCACCATCCCCTCTCGGGTGCTGGGACGCATTTCCCCCCTGATCTCCTCTTCCGTTTTTCCAATCTGTTGAAGGTAATCGTCCATCTCCATGCGTTGAGACTTCAGCGCCTGGGCCCTTTCGTGCCACATATGGTCCAGCTGCCGCTCCAACAGCACGTCGGCGAACTCTACCGTTGCCCCGGCCGTCACCTGTTCCAGCGCCTTATCGTATAATTCCTGGTCCGCCTCCCTTTCGGCAGTGGCAACCAGATTCTCCATCACCGACTCTCGCAGCGCCTCCAGGGTGTCGAAGCCGGGCCCTACACCCTTGGCAAACTCGTCGTCCAGGTCGGGGAGCGCCCTCCGCTTCGCCTCGCCGATAACCACGTGGAAACGGCACTCTTTGCCGTCCATGTCTTCGCTTCCAAAGTCCTCCGGCACCGGCAGCGTGAAGGTCTTGTCGTCGCCCTTCTTGGATCCCTCTAGCATCACGGAGAAACCCGGCAATGGCAGTTTGTTCTCCATTGAGGGGATGTACTCGATGCCCTTGTCGTCGACGATAGTTCGCCCCTCCACCGTGCCCGCAACGTCGAGCGTTAGCTGGTCGCCGAATTGCACCGGCTCGTCCGAGGGCTCCCAGGGAGCAGCCTCGGTCCGAAGCCGTTCCAGCACGTCGTCAACCTGCTCCTCCCCCACCTGAACAATCTGCCGCCCGATGCGCAGACTCTGATAGTCCCCCAGGTTCACCGCAGGCTCGAGCGGAACAGTGGCCCGAATCTCCAGCGGTTCAACGCTGGTGACGTCCATGTCGGGGGGTACGTACGGCTCCAGGCTCTCTTCTTTTACCGCCCGCTCCACCAGCCCGGTCACCGCCCGCTCCAGAGCCTCGTGCAGAAGATGCTCCCGTCCGACCACCCGCTCCAAGATGGACCTGGGCGCCTTCCCTTTCCGGAAACCAGGAACTCTTACCCTATTGACTAGACGTCTATATGCCCAGTCCAGATAGGGATCAACGTCCCTTTCGTTGCATTCGATGTTGAGGACCACCTCCGTGGGGAGGTCTGCCTCTCGAGTTATCTTCAACTATTTCACTTCCCCAAAACCCTGTGCTAATTATATCACAGGGGTCTTTTCCTGAACCATCTGCAGACGCCCAATTTATCCCCTAGTAGACGCAATCCTTAACCCCAACTCCGCCAGATGAGCCTCCTCAACAGGGGAGGGCGCGCCAAAGAGCAAGTCCGACGCGCTCTGGGTCTTGGGAAAGGCGATGACGTCCCGGATGTTTGTAGCGTTGGTCAGCAGCATCATCAGCCGGTCTACGCCCATCGCTATGCCGCCGTGGGGCGGCGCTCCATACTCCAGGGCGTCCAAGAGTTGACCGAACTGACGCTGCATCGCCTCGTCAGAATGCCCCATCAGCCTCAAGATCTTTTCCTGGTCCGCCCGACGGTGATTGCGGATGCTGCCGCCTCCAACTTCGTAACCGTTGCATACCATGTCGTACTGCTGGGCGCGTGCCGCTCCCGGATCCGAATCCAACAAGCCTGCGTCTTCCTCCACCGGCGCTGAAAACGGATTATGCGGCGCGTCCCATCTCTCTTCCTCCGGCTGCCACTCTAGCAGGGGGAAATTCACAATCCAGCCGAAGGCCATCTCCGCCGGGTCCGCCAGCTCCAGCCGCTCCCCCATCAGGGTGCGCAGGTGGCTCAGGCTATTGTTCACCACCTCCATCGGCCCTGCCACGATGAGCAGCAGGCCCCCCCTCGACGCCCCCATGGCCTCCGACATGCTCCGAATTTCTTCCAGCGTAAGGTGCCGGGCGGCGGCGGAGCGGACCTGCTCCATAGTCAGGCTCTCCAGTCCCCCGTCTCCTTCCCCGATAGCAACAGTCACCAGCCCCCGCGCGCCCCTACTTCTGGCCTCGTCCGTCAACTGGTCCAGCTGCCGTCGGGAATATCCCGCACAGCCCGGCGCCGCCAACCCCTTCACCACGCCCCCCGTCGACACCACGGAGCGGAACACCTGGAACCCAGTCTCTCCTGCCATCTCCGTCACGTCCGCAAGCTCCAGGCCAAACCGCAAGTCTGGCTTGTCAGTGCCAAATCTACCCATCGCGTCCCGGTAGTCCAGCCTCGGGAATGGCCTGGAAACCCGCTTCTCAGGTGTGATACTCTCCACAATCTCAGTGTACAGCTCCTCGATAAGGGCGAGAACGTCTTCCTGACCAACGAAGCTCATCTCCAAGTCCAGCTGGGTGAACTCCGGCTGGCGGTCCGCCCGCAGGTCTTCGTCCCTGAAGCAGCGGGCAATCTGGAAGTATCGCTCAAAGCCCGATACCATCAGCAGCTGCTTCAACTGCTGGGGCGACTGCGGCAGGGCATAGAAACTGCCGTGATGAAGCCGGCTGGGCACCAGGTAGTCCCTTGCCCCTTCCGGCGTGCTCTTGATCAGTATGGGCGTCTCGATTTCCAGGAAACCCCGGTGGTCGAGGAAGTCCCGCATGAACTTCACCACCTTATGCCGGAGAACCAGGTTCCCCTTCATCCCCTCCCTTCTCAAGTCCAGGTACCGGTGGCTCAATCGCAGCGCCTCGTCCACCTCTTGCTCCTCGTTGACGTAGAAGGGCGGCGTCTTCGACGGGTTCAGCACCTTCGACCGGCTGGCGTGGACCTCCACGGCGCCCGTAGCGAGCGTGGGATTCTCCGTCCCCTCCGGCCGCTTCTCAACCCTTCCCGTGATGCTCACCACCCACTCCGCCCGGAGTTGCTCCGCCACGGCGTGGGCCTCCGGCGAGGTGGCGGGATTCACCACCACCTGGGCAATACCGGACCTGTCGCGAAGGTCTATAAAGATAAGCCCGCCGTGATCGCGGCGTCGATGCACCCAACCGGAAAGACTCACCTCGCTACCCACGCTGTCAAGGCCCAGTTCCCCGCAAACAGTTCTTTCGCCCACGCATTCCTCCGTTATCCTTATTTATCCAGGGAATCCAGCCGCCCGCCTTCGGGCGCAACTATCAATTTTAGACTACCCCGCCACTCCTATCAACGAAAGCACACGTACTACTTCAGAGTTAATTCAACAGCCAACCCGCGCGTTGCCCGTCATACCGACCCATGTTGAGTGTCATTCCCAGCGCAGAGCAGCGGAGTCGAGGAATCTCCTTGGGCTACGCTCCACGTCCCTTTCCCCCTTGGACCGGGAATTCCCCAACCGCCGGGACCAGCAGTCGGGAGAATTCCGCCGAAGCTGCATTGTAGCCGCGTCCGCCTCCTTGGTGTTAAACTGGTGCACAATTCATCCTCAAGGAGATCATCGCGTGCCGCTATCCGTAGGCAAAAAAGCGCCCGATTTCACCCTCAAGGCCACTGACGGACACGACGTTTCTCTCAGCAGCTTCCAGGGCAAGCAGAACGTCCTACTGGTCTTCTACTGTCGAAACAACACACCGGGTTGAAACCGCCAGCTCCAGGCCCTGCGGGACGACAGGGCTGAGTTTGACGCAGCCAATGCGGCCATCCTGGCCGTCAACCCCGCCTCCGTGAAGTCGCACCAAAACTATAGCGAGAAGTTCGACCTTCCTTTCCCTCTCCTCTCCGACGCCGACCGCTCCGTTTCCAACGCCTATCACGCGGTCAAAGCCAACGGCAAGAGCATCGAGCGTTCGGTGCTCATCGTCGACAGGCAAGGTGTCATTCGCTACCTGAAGCGCGGGATGCCCAAGGACAGCGAACTTCTGAAAGCCCTCCGAGGGCTGGAATCCTAATTTTCTGCGGGCTTCGTCAAGATGCATCAGCCGCATCCCCCCAATCCTTGACCGGCGCTCTACAGTAACGAGGCAGCGATAAGCCGTTGATTCCCATTGGCGATATAGGTCTTCAGCGCAAGACCATCCCTCTCCTTACTTACAGCGTCATAGGCGTCAACGCGCTGGTGTTCCTCTACGAGCTGCTGCTGGGCGGCTCCCTCTTCTTCACAGATTCCATAGACGTCAGCCGCTTCTTCCTCCAATGGGGTCTAATACCCAGCGAGTTGACCGGCGGCCCCGAGCTCACCGAATGGTCCTTCTTAGTCAGAAAAGGCCGCGATGTGAATATCGCCTCTGTGGACATTGCCTCTCCCATTCCCACCTGGGGTACGGCCTTCACCTCCATGTTCATCCACGGCGGTTGGCTGCATCTCCTGGGCAACATGCTCTACCTTTGGGTCTTCGGCCGCAACATCGAAGACCGGTTCGGCCACGTGACCTTCCTGCTCTTCTACCTGGGCGCTGGACTCGCCGCCGTTTGGACCCACACCGCCCTCAACATGGAATCACAGGCCCCACTGGTGGGAGCCAGTGGAGCCATCGCCGGCGTTACCGGCGCGTACATCATCCTCTTCCCCTTCAGCCGCATTCGGACCCTCATCTTCTTCTTGTTCATCATGACAATAGATATGCCCGCCATCCTTGTCCTGGGGTTCTGGTTCATCCTCCAACTATTCCAGGGGTTGGGTCAGTTCGGCGCGTGGGACGCCGGCGTAGCCTACTGGGCCCACGTGGGGGGCTTCGTCGCCGGAATACTCTGCGGCTTACTCTACAAGCTTATCCGGCGAGAGCCATTGATGCCCGGCCGGACGACGCCCCAGGACCGGCGCAAACCCTGGGACCGCTTCCCTCCCAACTACCGCTAGGCCATCCCGGCCCCCGTCCCACTTCTGTGATATTCCGCGTCACTCGAGGATTATAGTCGTCCTACCCTCAACCTTCCCCGCGTAACCCCACGCAATTGACACCCTTACAGGCCCATACTAAAATCGCCCCATCCCAAACCGCCCCGCACACCTCCAACTAAGCAGCCCAACCACCCCAGGAGAAACCGGAGACCCTCACACACAAGGAAATTCATTGGCTCCCCAACCTAACAACAACCCTCCCCACAGCCCCAGGGTTCCAGACGTTGTCATAGACCGCCTGCCCCAATACGTTCGCGTCTTGCACACCCTTATGGACTCCGGCGTCGAGGTGGTCAGTTCCCAGCAGCTGGGCCGGCATCTTCAGGTGACCCCCGCACAAATTCGCAAAGACCTCAGCTATCTAGGGCGCTTTGGCAAGCAGGGCAGAGGCTACGACGTTCGCTATCTCGCGTCGGAACTCAAGCAGATCCTCGGCCTCAACCGACGTTGGAACGTTTGCCTGGTTGGCGTGGGCAGGCTGGGAAGGGCCATCCTCAGCTACCCCGGCTTTGCCCCGGAGGGCTTCGAAATCGTGGCTGCCTTCGATACCGACGATCGGGTGGTGGGAACAACCCTGAGGGATCTAAAGGTCCAACCTATGGAGCAGTTGGGCGAAACGGTGGCCCGCCTGAACATCAGCATAGGCGTCATCGCCGTTCCCAGCGCCGTGGCTCAACAGGTGATGAAGCTGCTCACGGAGTGCGGCGTCGAGGCCATCCTAAACTACGCTCCCATCTACCCCCACGTGCCGGAGCGAGTGCGTGTCCGAAACGTGGACCCCGTCCTCTCCCTCCAGTCCATGACCTACTACCTGACCCACCGCAATAGCGACAGTTAGCCGACCCTGGCTGAATCTCCCCGTTGGGCCCTACCTCGGCCTCTCCTGCGTCTTGCCACAGCCAGCCGCACCGCTGCCCTCCTGAGCTGCGCCAGCGCCTGCTCCAGGTCCACGTCGGCGGACCGCATCGCAATGCGCTCCCGGGCCTGCTCCATCGCAGCCTGCGCCCGCTCCTCGTCAATGTCCTCCGACCGCTCCGCAGCATCCGCCAGAATGCTGATGCCATTCTCCATGACTTCCAGGAACCCCCCCGTAACCGCCAAGAAGGTCTCCTCGCCGTTCTTCCGCACCATCAGTTCACCTGGCTGCAGCATCGTCATCAGGGCGGCGTGATGCGGCAAAATCCCCAAGTCCCCCTCCGTTCCGGGGGCTACTAACACCTCCACCTCGTCGGAGTAGACGACCTCTTCAGCGGTGATTATCTCCAATCGAATCGTAGCCATTACCGTTAGCCGCCCTCCTACCGGGACCCCGATGCATTCGCCAGCACTTCGTCGATTGTGCCTTGCATGTAGAACGCCTGCGTAGACACCTCATCATGCTTGCCTTCCAATATCTCCTTGAACCCCCGCACCGTCTCGCGAACCGGCACGTACTTGCCGGAGATGCCGGTGAATGTTTCCGCAACGAAGAACGGCTGCGTCAGGAAGCGCTGAATCTTGCGTGCGCGCTCCACGGTGAGCTTGTCCTCCTCGGAAAGCTCCTCCACGCCCAGAATTGCGATGATGTCCTGCAAGTCTCGATACCGCTGCAGCACCTCGATGACGCCCCGGGCAACTCCGTAGTGCTCCTCGCCTACGATGTCGGGCTCAAGCACTCGGGAGAAGGACGCCAGCGGGTCCACGGCGGGGTAGAGACCCTGGGCCGCCAGCGCTCGTTCTAGGGCCACCACCGCGTCCAGATGGCCGAAAGTCGTCGCAATGCCGGGGTCTGTGTAGTCGTCGGCGGGCACGTAGATAGCCTGGAAGGACGTAATGGACCCCTTCTTCGTCGATGTAATCCGCTCCTGAAGCGCCCCCATCTCCGTGGCCAACGTAGGCTGATAACCCACCGCCGACGGCATCCTTCCCAGCAGGGCGGAAACCTCCATCCCCGCCAGAATGTACCGGTAGATGTTGTCGATGAACAGGAGAACGTCCCTGTTCTCCTCGTCTCTGAAATACTCAGCCATCGTCAGTCCGGTCAACCCGATTCGCGCCCGAACGCCCGGCGGTTCGTTCATCTGGCCGAAGACCATCACGGTCTTATCCATCACGTTGGCCTCTTGCATCTCCCTCCAGAGGTCGTTGCCTTCCCGTGAGCGCTCTCCCACGCCGGAGAAGACCGACACCCCGCTATGCTCAGCTGCAATGTTTCGTATAAGTTCCTGGATGATGACAGTCTTGCCCACGCCCGCGCCACCGTAGGCGCCAATCTTCCCGCCCTTGACGAAGGGCGTTACAAGGTCGAAGACCTTAATCCCCGTCTCCAGCACTTCTTGGGTGCTCAACTGCTCGGCGAAAGACGGCGGCGGTCGGTGGATCGGCCAATGTTCCCGCGCTTCCACCGGACCAAGGTTGTCCAGCGGGTCCCCAATCACGTTGAACAGGCGGCCTAGGGTCTCGGGGCCCACAGGCACCGGAATCGCACTGCCGCTATCCTCCGCCTCCACGCCCCGGGCCAGACCTTCTGTTGGCCCCAGGGCTAGGCACCGCACCCAGTTGTTGCCCACGTGCTGCTCCACCTCCAACACCAGCTTCTCGCCGTTGTTGTCGATGATCAAGGCGTTGTACAGGGCCGGAAGCTCGTCCGGGGGGAACTCCACGTCAACCACTGTGCCGATAACCTGAACTACACTTCCTTTAGCCACATTGTTCCTCTCTTTCCACGCTCTCTCAGATGCTAGCGGTCGTCAGCCTTCCAGGCTAACCGCGCCGCCTATGATGTCCAGAAGTTCCGCGGTAATGCTGTCCTGCCGCGCCTTGTTTAGCTCTAGCGTCAGGTCTCCCACCATCTCGTTGGCGTTGTCCGTAGCGTTCCTCATCGCCACCATCCGCGCCGACTGCTCGCTGGCATTGAGCTCCAACATCGAGTGGTAAACCTCCATCTCCACAAAACGGGGCAGGAGCAGGTCCAACACCGCCCTCGGATTCGGCTCGTAGATGTAGCCAACCTTCGATTCGGCCGGAAGGTCCGAAGGTTCGATGGGCAGCAAGCGAGTTATCTTGGGACGCTGGGACGTGAGTGTCACGAACTCGGGGTAGGCCAGATAGACTTCGTCAACTTCACCCTCGTTGTAGTCGTTCAGAATAATTTGGACTATTGGCAGAATCTCCGACATCGGCGGCCGGTCGCCCAGATTAACGAACACCGCCTGCACGTCCTGCCCGGTCCTCACGACGAAGTCTCGGCCCTTCCGTCCAACGACAACTATCCGCACCGGTGTAGGCCGCTTCTCAACTATGAACTGCGCAACGGCTCGGTTCAAGTTCCCATGCAGCCCGCCACACAAACCTCGGTCCGGCGTCATGTACAGCATGGTGACACGATTCACCGGCCTCTGCGTCAGCAGCGGGTGAATCTCTTCCGTATCCTGCCTTTGCGCCTTCAGGTCGGAAATCACTTGCTGAATCTTTTCGGCGTAGGGCCGCCCTGCCAACACCGCACTCTGGGCGCGCCTCATCTTGGAGGCCGCTATCATCTCCATCGCGTGGGTCACCTTCGCCGTGTTCTCTATACTGCGAATTCGCCTCCGCAGCTGTCTCAAATTTGGCATCTTAGTCTCTCGCCAGCTTCTTCATTAGCCGTTAGGACGCCGCGAAGGTCGCTTTGAACTCTTCCAGCGCCTTCTTCAGGACCTCTTCTATCTCCGGCGTTATGTCACCTGCCTCCGTGATCTGCCCCTCCAGCTCCGGGTTCGCCGTCTCCATGTACCGCCGCAGCTGTTCCTCGAAGGCCCGGCACTGAGGAATAGGCACCTCGTCCAGGTAACCGTTGTTGAGAGCATAAAAGATGACGGCCTGCTTGCCCATGGAGAGCGGCTGGTACTGGGGCTGCTTCAGAATCTCGATGCTCCGCTGGCCCCGCTCCAACTGTGCACGCGTTTCCCTGTCCAGGTCCGCCGTGCCGAACTGGGCGAAAGTCGCCAGTTCGCTGTACTGGGCCAGGTCCAGACGCAGCCTGCCCGCCACCCGGCGGATCGCCCTGGTCTGCGCCGCGCCGCCCACTCGCGAAACGGAAAGTCCCACATTGACGGCGGGGCGGATGCCTGCGTTGAATGCCTCAGGCTCCAGGTAAATCTGTCCGTCCGTAATTGAAATAACGTTTGTAGGAATGTATGCCGAAACGTCTCCCGCCTGCGTTTCGATAACGGGTAGGGCCGTCAACGACCCACCGCCGAATTCATCGGCAAGTTTCGCCGCCCGCTCCAACAAGCGGCTGTGCAAATAGAACACGTCGCCGGGATAGGCCTCCCGTCCAGGCGGCCTTCTCAGCAGCAGCGACATCTGGCGATATGCCCAGGCATGCTTCGTCAGGTCGTCGTAGATAATCAGCGCCTCCCGCCCCGTCTCCATGATCTCCTCGCCTATGGCGCAGCCGGCGTAGGGCGCAATGTACTGGAGCGGCGCCGGATCCGAAGCGTTTGCCGCCACAACCACCGTGTGCTCCATCGCCCCGTGCTCCTCCAGTGTGGACACCACCTGGGCCACCTTCCCCTGCTTCTGCCCAATGGCAACGTAGATGCAGAGAAGGTTCTGGCCCTTCTGGTTGATTATGGCATCGAGGGCAATGGCCGACTTCCCCGTCGATCGGTCGCCTATTATCAGCTCCCGCTGGCCCCGGCCTATGGGAATCATCGAATCAATGGCCTTTATGCCTGTCTGCACCGGCGTATCTACTGACTGACGGGTGACCACGTTGGGGGCGATACGCTCGATCGGCCGGACCTTCGTCGTTCGGATGGGTCCTTTCCCGTCCAGCGGGCGTCCCAGCGCGTCTACCACCCGGCCCACAAGTTCATCCCCCACCGGCACCTCGATGATGCGGCCAGTGGAACGAACCGTGTCCCCCTCCTTAACGGCGTTGGGGTCCCCCATTATAGCGGCGCCCACCGTGTCCTCTTCCAGGTTAAGAGCCAGCCCGAGCACTCCTTCCGGGAACTCCAGGAGCTCGCTGTACTGCGCCCCTTGAAGACCCTGAATGCGGGCGATGCCGTCCCCCGCTTCAACCACAGTGCCCACGTCCACCATACGGAGTTCGCCCTGGAACTCCTCTATCTGTCGTTTAATTACCGAAACAATGTCTGAACCACGGGTGGTCATCTATCAGCCTCCTGCTGCGCCATCGTCTCTACGATATGACGCGGGTTCGTATCTTCCTTCTCTAAATCTTCAAGCCTACCCCGTCATCGGGGCGCTTTCTAACTCTTCTCGCAAACCCTCTAGTTTGGTGCGCGTACTTCCGTCCAGAAGCTTGTCCCCGACGCGCAGGACCAGCCCGCCAAGGATGGCCGGGTCCACGTAGTCTTCCAGCACAACCTTCTTATTGGTCATCACCTGCACGTAGCGAGAAATCCTGCTGCGCTCCCGTTTTCTCAGGGGTATCGCCGAATACACCGTCACCCTCTCCACGCCGCGCCGCACGTCCAACAGCCCCTGGAGCTCCGACTCCACCTCGGCGGCCATGTCCGATGTTCCCTGGGAGACCATCACGCACAACAGACTCCGGGCCAGCGGGTTCACACGACGCCCTAATACCTCTCTGATGACCTCTACTTTCTTATCGAAAGGTACCTTGGCGTGCTTCAGGAAGACCCTGAACTCCTCATCGGCCAAGGCCGTTGCGATGATCCGCAAGTCCTTTGCCCAGGAATCCAGCGTCTTCTCTACCTGCTTAGGTTCTACCGCCGTGGCCAACTCGTAGATGGCTTGGGCGTACCTCTTTGTTCTGCGATTTCCAGCCATAGGCCTTGCCTAGCCCCTCCCTACTTCCTGTCCCTCTTCCAGCACCTGAACAATCAACTCCCGGTGCGCTCTGGCGTCCAGCGACTGACCGATTACACGCTCCGCCGCTTGGATCGCCAGCACGGCGAAGTGACGCTTCACTTCTTCCACGGCGCCGTCTCGCTCCTGCTGGATCTCCTGCCGCGCACGGGCTACGAAGGCTTCCGCCTCTTCCCGCGCCTTGACCATCTCATCCTCTCGGAACTTCTCCGCCAGCGCTCGCGCCTGCTCCAGCAGCTTTTGCCCCTCTCGGCGGGCCTCCTGCAGATGCTCCTGGGTTCTCGCCTCCGATTCCGCGGCCTGCTGCTTCGCCTGCTCCGCTGCCTCCAGACTCTCCCGAATCCGCTCCGACCGCTGGTCCAGCATCTTCAGTATGGGCTTGTAGGCAAAGAAATACAGGATAACCAGCAGGATGGCGAAGTTCGCCAGAAAGACCAGTAGGCTGGGTAAGTTAAAACCTAACTCTTCCAAGGGTTACCTCTCTTCCCATCCAACCTTCGTCGGCCCACGTGCTAGGCTACAAAGATTATGATGACAGACACGATGAGAGCGTAGATTCCAAGCGCCTCAGCGAAGGCGATCGCCAGAATCATGTTCTGCAAAATTGCTCCCCTCGCCTCCGGGTTCCGACCAATGGCGCTCATGGCTGCCGCCCCAAGAATGCCTATTCCTATTCCTGGGCCCAACATCCCCAATCCAATGGCCAATCCAGTGGCTATGGCCTTGGCTCCGGCGTCGCTCAACGCCTCCTGGGCCCCTACCGACATCATGACCTCTAATCCAAGCATGGGTCCTCCTCACGCAGTAATATTAGTTGTTTAATCCTGACGGCTGGCGTAGATTGCAAAAACGCCGGCCAGAGTCCCCAGCGTAGCCGCTAGGGTCGCTATCACAAATATCAGTATCAATATTTCCATCTCTCTCCTCCGTGCACAACTTTCACTCTCGGTACTCCCTCCGAGCCTTCCTTGTACTTAGTCATCGTGATGAGATATGGCTAATGTGGCGAATGTCAGCGTTAGACCCGCAAAGATCATCGCCTGTATTAACCCCACCAGTAACTCCAGCCCATAAAAGGGTATGCTAAATACGAACGGCACCAGAAAGGCTGAAACCAGTATCAGCAACTTTCCCGCCAACATGTTTCCGAACAGCCTGAAGGTGAAACTCACCACCCGGATGAACTCGCTCAAACCCTCAAGAATGCCCACAAACAGGTCGATTGGCCCATTCAGCAGCCGGCTGGGTCCTTTGATAAGTGTCTTGACTCTGATGAATTTGGCCAGATACCCGAAGCCCAGCCTTCTCAGACCCCATATCTCTACAAATAGGAAGGCAACTATCGCCAGAGCCAGCGGCATGTTCACGTCCGTGCCGGCGGGCCGCAGAAGATCGATGCGCGGCGCCTTTCCCTTCTCCACCTCTTCCGCTATCAGCATCCCGTGGGACTTTATAGCCTCGAACTTCACCTTTTTACCTACGGCGCTTGCCGCGAAACACGGCGCCGGCGTGCACCCTTTCGCCAGTTCTTCTTCTATCTTGGACTCCGGTTCCAGATGGAAAACCGTGCCGTCCTTCAGAGTGAATTCGTTGTCACCGAAGCCGGTGATGGTCCCGTGAAGGTGCATCGCCTCATCTTCTTCTGCCTTCTCAATGTAATCGGCGTTCGCCTCCTCCGAAGAGTTGAAGCCTAGAGACGGGTAGATTGGCAGCAAACCCATCCATGCATTGAACAGTACAAACAGGAAAATCGTTGCGATAATGGGGAAAAAGGCCCGCGCGACTCCCTTGCCGGAAACTCCTTCCACGAAGTTCAGCAGCCCCTCCACCATCACCTCCACGAATCCTTGAAGCCGGCCTGGCACAAGCCTCTTGCGGGAGGCGGCCACTACAAATATCACAATCAGGACAATAGTGGTAAGCCAGGAAGAAAGCATCGAGTTGGTGATGGCAAAACCGGTGAACCCCAGATTGCCGCCCCTCGCCGCAATCTCCCGCTCTTCCGCCGGGAACACCGCTGAAGCGGGTAGATGCACTTCCGGCTCTTTGACAAGCGTACTGGTGCCGAAAATCTCCGACCCAACGGCCCCAACCACAAACCCGAATATCAGCAGCACCACGAGGCTCAGACCGGCCCCTATTATTAACGACTTAGCCAAGGGGGACTTGGGCATTAACGCCCCTTCTGCTCCCCATTAGACCCATCTCGAGACGAATCCTGTAGAAATGGGGCCATCAATTTGTACATCCCGTAAAAAGCTGTTACCACTCCCAGCAATGTCCCAGCGAGCAAAAATATGGGTGAGGTTTCAAACTTCCTATCCAACCAGAGTCCGGCCAGTAATCCCAAGACAATGCACACTGCTACAAACCATCCCAACCCCACCATCTGCATTGCCAGCCGCCAACCAGACATACGCTGCCTCAAAAATCGTGTGAACTTTATCACCAGCGCTATTCAAAGTCAACAAACCACTAGCCTATCTTTCCTACGCGACCTGTTCCAAATGCTCAAGCAGCGATCTATCAGCAGAGTCCCTATTCGAACGAACATAGAGGCAATATATAATATATACTGCACGAGGAATTGTCAGAAACAATTGAGTTCCACAAATGAGCGTCGGCCACTTAGGATCAAGCTGAATCCCCTCGCATGGATTCAAAAACTCGTCCATGCCGCCGACCAATATTCGGTTGAACAAATGATAAAATCCCTTTTGCGTTTTGCCAGTAATGAAAGACCCTCAATGTGGTTGCTCTCCAATTATAGGACGTTGTCGCTTTGTATACTCGCGGGAGTCGTGGGACTATCGATAGCTTGTGATAAGGCGAATCCACCGCCTGCTGATGCACTCACTCCTATACCCCGTTCGCTGGAGACGCCTACTGCGCTTATCTCTATTCCTGCCACTCCCGCGTCAACGGTTATGCCGACTTCCCAACCTACCCCTGTTTCTCCAACCCATCACCTCACCCCTGCTCCTACGACACCGAGCGCATCTACACCCAAATCTACACCGATGCCCACACCTACGCCCACTCCCGCCCCTACTCCAGAAGAGATCGCTTTCGCCCATCTTTCAGAAATTGTCGAGTGGCTTGAAAATCCGGCTGAAGTTTCTGATAGCTCTGACTCTGATCTGCTCATCAATCTCTGGCTTCTGGATTCGCAGCTTATCAACAAGGTCGTCGAGCTTCCCTGGGTCGCAGATGGATTGAACGAGATTGAAGCCTCAGACTTGGTATGGTTAAAGGATAAGTTGGCTGCCGGTGAGCGTCCAAAAGACACGAATGCGACAAAAATTGTGCTGAACTACTCATGGGTGATTGACGGCATAACCGATATGGAGCGTCGGGCTTGGCTGGGCTTGGTTGCAATAACGGTGTCTGCACCGGAGCTTGCACTCCGGTTGACAAAACTGCCTTGGATTACGGATGGGCTTTTTCAGTACGAAAGTGACGCCATTCTGGAGTTTCGAAGAATATTCCAAGCCGATAAAGGCCTGGCTGGGCAAATTTTGGACTATCCCTTGTTCTCACGAGATATCAGCTACGATGACACACAAGTCCTCTATGGCTTGGCCCGAATAGCCAGGAGTGATCCCGAACTGGCAAGCCGGGCATCAGCTTTCTTCGGAGTGCCCAACGCTCAGGTTACGACATCCCATCTCTGGGAGCCCCTTGATCACCTCAATATCATAGCCAAGTGGAATCGAGGCTTTGCAGGAAAGCTCGTAGACCTTCTATCCCATGAGACACGCATTAGAGACCTAAACCTCCTTGGAAACCTGCGACGCTTAATCCAGGAGTATCCCAGAGAACTCCAACAGCTGCAAAAGTCGCCCTGGTTTTCCCATGGTCTCAACGACGAGGAGGCCGCTTTCATTATCACCATGTCGGACATCTTACTTCACTCCCCTGCCGATTTCCTCGAAATGGTGCAGACCCGCTATGTTCAATCCAGGACAATCCACCTGCCCCTCTCGGGTGAAGTCAATATATGGGCGATCCAGAAGACGCCTTTCCCCGAAGGCGAGAACATCGTCGAAGATGTTGAAGACGCCTTAAGGTCCTTGGAAACATTGACCCGAACTCCTCTTCCCAATAAGCACGTGATAGTCCTGATAGTGGTAGTCGACCAGGACTCAAACTATGAACTCCCATATTCAAACTTGGACCTACCTTGGCCAGGAGCCGCCCACGCTGGAGGCCACGTTAGAGTAGCTAGGTATGGGAATGAGAAGACTAGTCTGTCGGTGCTCTTTCACGAGGTCGCTCACTACTACTTTAATTTCTTCCCAGCTTGGCTCCTTGAAGGAGGCGCAGAATTCGCCGCCAGGTATATCTGGCACCATAACGACCATGGTTCCGTGGCCGAATGGCGTTCCAGCGTGGATACAACCGTTGGGCCGGCCTGTGGCGACTGGGCCGCAAACATCTATGAATTGAGAAACACGGGCTTTGGATATCAAGCACATCCCTATAAACATTGCCTCTACTCCATGGGCAGCCACTTCTTCGCCAGCTTGTTCCACTCCTTTGGGGGAGACGTCACTTCAGCGGCCCTCCAGGACATTTTCCGAATTATCTGGTCCGAGAATAGTCGGCCCATAACTTCTAAGGACGTATTCCTGGCATTCCAAAACAATCTCCACCCGGGGCAGGAGTCTGAATTCCAAGACCTGTTCAATAGGCTTCATGGTGGCCCACAGGCTGAGATGGAATTAAATATCACCGACGACCATAGCGACAGCCCCTCGTCGGCAACGCCGGTTCAGCCGTTTGAGATCGTCCACGGCGCATTAGAACATCCACTGGATACCGACTATTTCCGGATTGCGGCAGAGGCAGGCGAGAAATTTAAGATAACCTTCAACCAGGACATCTTCGGCGAATATCTTGGGGCAGACTTGCACGTTGAAGTGCATCCACCTGATGGCGGTCAACCAATTCCCATAAGCTCCCTGGGCGGAGGACGGCAGGGAATGGAGGTTGAGTGGGAACCATCCAGCACCGGCGAATACCACTTCTCGTTGGAAAGCACGTCGGGAATCACCGGAGTTTACAACTTCCAGTTCATTCCCATTTCAGCCTCAGGGTCGGATGACCATGGAGATCACCCCCGGAACGCCACTGATATCGTGGCTGGAAAGAAGGTCGGTGCAACCCTGGACTACCAAGGTGATGTCGATTATTTCCGTCTTCAGGTCGAAGCAGGTAAGGGGTATCTTGTTGAAGTCGAAAACCAGACCTTGGACTATTCTAGGGTAAGTCTGTTTGAATTCGACGGTACTGGGCTTCGCGCTGAGTCTGGTAGTGCGAGATATGGACTACGTGGGGCATATGCTCAATGGATTCCTGCCAAATCTGGGGATAACTTCATTGCTGTAGAGAGCGAAGCAGGAAACACTGGCAGCTACATTCTCATAATCACTGCATTCGGAGGTGATGTAGACGACCACGGGGATGACCCGTCAACTGCCACTCCAATTTCGGTTGGGCAGCTAGTAGAAGCCACTTTGAACGATGTTTCCGATAAAGATTATTTCCGCTTCCGGGCCGATGCCGACCGGTCATACAACATTCGGCTCAATCATACAACTACGTACCACCAGCCGGTGACCATCTTCACCTCAGACGGTGTGACTCCTATCCATGAATTCTCTCCATCGGGTTTACAGGCGACCAGTTCCTTTATTCCATGGGTAGCTCCTGAGTCCGATGACTATTTCATACTTTTCCACAGTCCCGATGGAGACACAGGTGATTACAACCTGGTCCTCCTTTCCGGAGGTTCAGGCGACGACCACAGCGACGACTCAACCTCTGCCACCAAGTTAACTCTAGGGCAAAGCGTCCACGGCGCCCTAGACCATGAGGACGATTTTGACTACTTCCTTTTCCAAACCGAAGCAGGCCGCCGGTATGAGGTCGCCATTGACTACGACGGATTCTCTTTTACAGCGCCCGAGCCGGATCCCCGGGTTTCCTTGTTCGGCCCCAACGATGTCAACTTGGAGACCCCCTTTGTCGCCAGCAGCCGGAGACAAAGCGGAAAATACATTCTTTGGGAGACTCAGAGTTCCGGGCATTACTACGTTGTCGTCTGGAGTCCCCAAGGTGACGTTGGTCCCTACTCGGTGACCGTCACTAACCCGCGCTCACAATAAACCGGGTCAACCACAGAGCGTATAAAAGGTGAAACCTTGGCTAGCCTGTCGTCGCCTACTCCTAGCCCTTGGATTCCCCGGCGTAAGCCGCAATGCTGGCTGGGACCAACAGCAAGGGGAAAACCGTCGCAGACTTCCTTCTGTTGATCACCGGAAAGCTACTCCTTTGGCTGCTCCTTCGCCTGACCCTTACCGAAATCTTCCAAGTCCAGAGTGTTGATGAAGTCCGTGAAGGCAGACATCCGCTGCAGCTCCTCCTCACGCACCTTCGTTGGTTTGTCCTCGTCTACCGAAGAATCATCATCACTCACAATGGGACGCCCCGTGTCCGCATCCAGGTGAATGCCAGCCTTCTCCAAGACGTTGTCTTCTGCGTAGATGGGTACCTGCGCTCGCACCGCCAACGCTATAGCGTCGCTCGGGCGAGAATCTACCTCTACCTTCTTCCCATCCATAGACACGCCTATCTTGGCAAAAAACGTGTCGTTCTTCAGGTCATTTATCCGAATGTAGCTGATCTCGGCGCCCAGGTTATCGATTACCGACTGCAGCAGGTCGTGGGTCAAAGGGCGCGGTACCGAGATCCCTTGGAGCTTCACCGCGATGGCGTCCGCCTCCGCAGGCCCAATCCAGATGGGCAGGTGTCTGTCAGATTCCATTTCTTTCAAGATGACTACCCGCTGGTAGTTCATCAGGCTGACTCGAATGCTGTCTACGGTCATCTCCTGCATGGACACCCACCTCCTGCCTTGACTAATTCTAATTCTAGTTTTCAGCTTCGAGAAGTGTCAAGCTAATCCCACCTCTCCAAAATCAGCCCCTTGGCTCCGCCGCCATCGAAATGATCCTAGTAACGCCGCATCTCCGGAAACGTCCCCATCTCCGCCAACCAGCCCGTGCGCTGCGCCAGGGCTTCCGCCTCCCCAGGTTGAAGCATCTCCACCAACTCCTTCACCGGACCCTTAGGCATGGCAATATCTCTGAGAAACCCCTCCATCGCCTCTACGGATTCCGGCTCCAATTCCTCCCCCCAGAAATCCCAGATCACCGTCCGCAGCGTAAACGCCTGATTGAACGTCAGCCCGTGATCTATCCCCCAGACTCGTCCGTCCAGTCCCTTGATGCAGTGGCCGGCCTTCCGATCGGCGTTGTTCGCTATGATGTCGAAGCAGGCGATGGTCTTCAACTCCCTCCGGTGGGACTGGCGAAGCTCCCGGTACGTGACCTCCGGTTCGTGTTCCACGAACCTCTGCATGGATCCTACGCCGTAAGGGCCCTCCCGGATCACCGTCTCCGGTATAAACTCCCAACCCAGAATCTGGCTGAACAGGTATGCGGCGCACTCCCGCTTGTACAACGTCCCTGATTCGAAGTCCCACAAAGGTATTTCGCCTTTCCTGGGCTTGTAGATGGCCCGCATCTCCCGCCCGCCTTCGTCCCGCAACTTGGCCAAGAACGTGTAGTTAGAACCAACCGGCGCGAGAATGCAGGAGACCACCTCCCCTTCTCGTAGCAGCCGTGACTGCCCGGTCTCGTCCCCAAGAATTAGGGAAGGTTCCCCCGGATGTTCAGGGATGCAGCGACTGGTGGCCATTGGAGCGAACGCACATGTGCCCTTCCGGGTTGATAGCAAGGCCGCAAAGCACGCATCGAGGCCTGCCGGCGGCACAAACCTCCAGGGATTCTTTGGACAGCCTTAACGCCATCTCTTGAGGCACCCAGAAGCACAGGTCCGGCGTGTCTTGACCTACCGCCTCCCGATCGTGTACCAAAAATAGGAACGAGCTGACGTCGGCGTCGTGACCCATGGAAAGACTGCCAACCTTGAATTCCAGTCTCACGTAGCCGCCATCATACGGAGGTTCTGCCTCCCGGCGTCCTTCCCTCCTCCTGCCCCGCCTCGGCCCCTCCTGGTCAATCTCCTCAATATAGACGGCCAACTGCTGAAGCTGCTCCTTCTCTAGCCAAAGCTGTGCAAACGCCGCCCCCGACTCCACAAGAAGGCGGAACGTGCGCTTGCCCGGCTCGCCCAACGCCTCCACGCTGATGCTGGTTACGGTGCCAAAGTTGTTGTTCGCTTCAAAGGGCGGCATTCCCTATCTTCCCCACTATTCATTAACCCTTGGACTTGGAACTGAGGTCCCCCATGCTGGGAACTGAAGATCCTCGTGCTTGGGGCTGTGCCGGAATGCGACTCTTACTCCCCGCAATTCCGGCCCACCTATCTTAAATGCTAGCCTTGAGCCTGACAAGAAGGAATTACGCCAGCCCAATTCCATCCAGTACGCCTATGCTGAAACTTTTCCCAACATCCCTTATAGTAGGCCGAGCCTTTGCTTAGGAGCGTGATTTGGAGAATACCGCCATGCCCACCGTTAGATTCGGCGTGCAAACGGGCCAGCAGGAAACGACCTGGCCCCAATTAAGGGAAACCTGGCTGGAATTGGAGGAGCTGGGCTTCGACGACCTCTGGGTCTACGACCACTATCTGCCCACGGGGACCACCCTGGAAGACGGCGATGTCACCGACGCCTGGAGCCTCTTAGCCGCCCTCTCTCAGGTGGTGAAACGACCCCGCCTCGGCACCCTCGTCACCAGCGCTACCTTCCGGCACCCCGCCGCCCTTGCCAAGATTGCCGCCACCGTGGACCACGCCAGCGATGGTCGTGTCGTTCTCGGCCTGGGCGCAGGCTGGCACCGGCCCGAGCACCACGCCTACGGCATCCCCTTCCCCGGCATTGGCGAACGCATCCGCCGCCTCGAAGAGACCATCCGCGTCATCCGCCTCCTCTGGACCGAGGAACGGGCCGACTTCAACGGAAGATACTACCACCTCCGCAACGCCCCCTTCCAGCCCAAACCCATCCAGAAACCCCACCCACCCATCCTCGTCGGCGGCGCCGGCGAGAAGCTCACCCTTCCCCTCGTGGCACGCGTTGCCGACGACTGGAACTGGAACATCACCGGCACCCCCGAAGACTACCGACGCAAACTCAAGGTCCTCCATGACCACTGCCGCAGAGCCGGTCGAGACCCAAGCGCCATCTCCCTCTCCCTTAACATGGACTTCCTCATCAGCGAAGACCCCCAAAGAATAGCCTCGGCCCTCAGCGTCAACGCCAGTAGCGCCGGCGTCTCCGTCGCTGAAGCCCAGAAGAACATCCTGGTGGGCAATCCGGACCAGGTGCGCCAACGCCTCGAGGATTTCATCGAACTTGGCGTAACCACCTTCATGTTTAGCCTGCGTGCGCCCTTCGACGAAGCCGGCACCGCGGCCCTGCCCGACCTCAACGAACGCGCCCTCCGCTACTACACCACCATGGACGACGTTCGGCGCATGGCCAAAGAAGTCCTGCCGCCCCTCCGTCGCAAGCTCTCCCAATCACAAAAAGGAGCAAATTAATGCAACAAGAAAACAAACTGATACCTCTCCCCGAAGACTGGCAGCGGGCCCTGGCCGTCGCGGCCCACCCCGACGACCTAGAATACGGCGCGGCCAGCGCCATCGCCCGCTGGACATCCCAGGGCAAGGAAGTCGTCTACCTGCTGATCACCAGCGGCGAGGCAGGCATCAGCTCAATGCATCCCGAACAAGTCGGCCCCCTTCGCGAAGGGGAAGAAAAACGCAGCGCCGCCGCCGTGGGCGTCGACACCGTCGAATTCCTCCACCACAAGGACGGCGTCATCGAATACGGCCCCGCCCTCCGACGCGACATAGCCCGCGCTATTCGTCGTCACCGCCCCCAGGTGATTCTCGCGCCCAACTACCATCTCAGCTGGGGCGGTTCAAGCTTCAACTTCGCCGACCACAGGTGGGCCGCTCTCGCCACCCTCGACGCCGCGCAGGACGCCGGCAATCCCTGGATATTCCCCGAACTCCTGGACGAAGGTCTGGACCCGTGGAACGGCGTCCGCATGATCTGCATCGGCGGTTCCCCTCAGCCAACCCACGCCGTCGACGTCACCGACTCCTTCGAAAAGGGCGTGGCTTCCCTGGAAGAGCACCGCGTCTACCTGGACAACCTCCCCTTCGACGTTAACCCCGACGCAATGCTCCGCGGCCACGCCGAATTCGTCGGCCGCCAATTCGGCGCACCCCTAGCCGTCGCCTTCCAAGTCTTCACCCTCTAACCCCCCTCCATACCAAAATGGAACGATTCCCCCACCTTTCCCTTCGCAAATCGCCATTGGCCAATTCCAGTATCGGCACGAAGGGCGGGACCTATTGCCAGGCTACAGTAGATAATGTATTCTTAGTTGCACACCCGTTCCTTTTATCACTCAGTAAAGCAACAATTCTTAATGTTTCTTGTAGCCAGACAGATAATCGTAAACAGTAGCCTGCTGGGCATAATGGTTGTCGTCGCCCTTGCCCTTTTAATCATCTCCTGCACCGCCGAAGACCAAACCCCTCTGGCAACCAACACACCGATGCCGACAACCTTCCCCAGTCCCACACTTTCTCCAACGCCTATGCCTGCACCTGGAGTTACCGCCAGTCCCACGCCTACTCGTACGCCTTCTTCCGCCCCCGTTCCCTCACCTACTCCCGCGGCCATTCCAACGCCCACGCCTACACCTGCTCCCACGCCCACGCCTTTACCGACGCTGCTCCCTTTGCCTACTCCTAGAACGACTCCCACATTCAAACCCACACCCACACCCACGCCTACACCTGCTCCCACACCTACACCTACCACCGCGCCTACTCCTACCCCAACGCCAACTCCAGCACCTACCCCAACACCCAAACCGCCCATAGAACTCTCGGATCGCGAGGTGCTCATCGCCCTTTACGAAGCAACAGGTGGCCCCATTTGGGACAACAACACCAACTGGTTGAGTGATAAACCTCTGAACGAGTGGCACGGCGTAACCACAAACGCCTACGGGAGGGTTATCACCTTGTCCCTTGATAACAACCAGTTAACGGGAAAGATTCCCCGGGAACTCGGGAGTCTCACCTTCCTGGAAACGTTGAATTTCCACAATAACAATCTGTTCCAAACTATCCCGCCCGAACTCGGCGATCTCCACAACTTGGAGGGCCTCCTACTCTCCTATAACCAACTAGAAGGCATAATTCCCCCGGAATTCACTAATCTCGCTAGCTTGGAAGCTCTTTACCTGGACGTAAACCTGTTTACCGGCAGCGTCCCACTTGGATTAGCCGACCTCCCATTCTTGCGGGGACTTCGTTTGGGTCGCAACTTCTTTAGCGGTTGCATACCAGACGGCCTACTCAATGTTCCAGGCCATGATCTGGAATCGCTCGACCTGGCATTTTGCGAAAGGGAGTCAGGAGAGGTCCCCTCTGACAGAGAAGCGCTGGTCGCCCTCTACGAGGCCACTGACGGCCCAAATTGGAAGAGCAACACAAACTGGCTCAGCGACAAGCCCATTGGAGAGTGGTTCGGCGTTATTGCCAACTACGACGGTCGCGTCACTGAGCTGTGGATAAGCGACAACCAACTAGACGGAGAGATCCCGCCCAGCCTTGCGGATCTGGATAGCCTACAACACATAGGACTGTACGGTAATCGACTGAGCGGTGAGATTCCACCGGAACTCAGCAATATCCCAAACCTTAAGGGCTTGTCGCTTTCCAGAAATAATCTATCCGGGCAGATTCCCCCATCGCTCGGCAACCTCTCCAGATTAGAAGATCTGGATCTTGCCAGCAATCAGTTGAGTGGGGAAATCCCCAGCGAGCTACTCCGACTATCCAGGCTGAAATGGCTTAGCCTCGGCAACAACCAATTGAGCGGTGAGATTCTCCCACAATTGGGAAATTTTCCTAACCTTAAATTTCTCCATCTTCATCAGAACCAATTTCACGGGGTAATTCCCTCAGTCCTTGGC
Organism: Dehalococcoidia bacterium; assembly: GCA_965238215.1. Taxonomy (GTDB): domain Bacteria; phylum Chloroflexota; class Dehalococcoidia; order Lucifugimonadales; genus JAPULR01. The sequence continues at coordinate 712,751 of OZ250180.1, forward strand.
AACCTCCTTGAGCTGGAAATAGTGAACCTTGGTTTCAACAATTTCCATGGCCCCATCCCATCGGAACTTGGCAATCTGTCTAACATGGCAATTCTCTCTCTGGCAGGAAATCAGTTGACCGGCGAGATTCCGTCTGTGCTGGCCAATTTCTCCAGCATCAGGGAAATGAGCCTTAATTCAAATCAACTCTCAGGCGCCATTCCAAGAGAACTGGCTGGACTCACCGAGTTGGCCTACCTCTCACTTGCCGAAAACCACCTGACCGGAGAGATTCCTTTTGAACTCGGCAATCTCCTCAACCTCGGTTATTTGCACCTAAATAATAATCAACTTACCGGTGAAATTCCCCCGCAACTGGCAGACCCCACGGTGATGCTACAAATATGGCTTCACAACAACCAACTTAGCGGGCAAATCCCTCCACAACTCGCAAACGTAAGGTACCTGGAATCCCTCCTTCTCGCCGGCAACTCCCTCACCGGCTGCATACCCATCGGCCTCCAGGAAATACGTGAAAACGACCTTTCCACCCTGGGATTACCGCTCTGCGGCACTAGCCCTCCCTCCACTTTGGGCGTTTCTCCTCAAGTGCTCTCAGACCGCGAAGCGCTAGTAACCCTCTACAATTCCACCGACGGGCCCAACTGGATGAACAACTCCAACTGGCTTAGCGACAGGCCCCTCGAAGAATGGTTCGGTGTTACCATTGACGCTACCGGCCGAGTCGCCAAACTCCAACTGGCGTACAATAACCTGACTGGCGAGATACCCGCCCAACTAGGACGCCTCACAAATCTGACAATCTTGGAGCTATTTAGTAACAATCTGAGTGGAGAGATTCCCACAGACCTGGGCAAATTATCGCAATTGACGTATCTGCATCTGGAGGGAAACGCCCTAACCGGAGAAATCCCCAAATTCCTGGCAGACCTCTCCAACCTGGCAACGTTGGATCTAGGCGTGAATAACTTCAGCGGCGAGATTCCCGTGGAACTAGCCAGCCAAACCAACCTGAAGAGCCTAACCTTGAGACTGAACGATCTGAGCGGAGAGATTCCCGTCGAACTGGGTAACCTCAGCGACCTGTATATTCTAGATTTGGGTGGGAACAAACTAGTCGGACAAATTCCCGTCGAACTAGCCAATCTCAGCAACTTGATATCTCTGAAATTGCGAGAAAACAACCTGACTGGCAAAATCCCCTTGCAATTAGGAAGACTCACGAACCTAAAGGTGCTGGATTTGGGGTACAATCGCTTCACTGGAGAAATTCCCGTTGAACTAACCAGTCTTGTAAATCTGACCGAACTGAGCTTGGCTCTCAACGCTCTAATCGGGCAAATACCTGCTGAAATAGGTAACTTCACAAACTTGGAAAGTCTGCATCTCGGAGGCAATCCGCTCTTCGGAGAGATACCCACTCAAATAGGCAATCTCAGAAATCTCCGCACACTGTGGCTTTGGGGCACCAATTTGAGTGGTGAGCTACCAATTGAGTTGGGACGACTTGAAAACCTAAGAAATCTCTATATGCAGGACAACAAATTGACAGGACAAATTCCTACGGAATTGGCCAATCTCTCAAACCTGCGATGGCTCGAACTGAAGTCCAACCAGTTAACCGGCCAAATCCCACCGGAACTCGCCTCTCTCTCTAACCTGGAAGCACTGAATGTCGGCGGCAACAAACTAACCGGCTGTGTCCCATCCGATCTCCAAAACGTCAAAATCAACGACCTCCCCTCCCTCAACCTCCCCCTCTGCCCCTAACCCCCACCCCCGCTTGCCCCAACCACTCCCACGCCCTACAATATAACCAAACACCCAAACGTCGAAATTCGAGAAGGGAGCGGCAATTATGAGCAAGAACATAACCGTCCTCGTAGCAACAGCGGGCCAAGGCGTCATGCGAACCAACAATGGTGGGCATTCCTGGGCACGCGCCGGCATTGACCAGGGCATGCACTCCGACGCCATCGTTCGCTGCCTCTCCACCGACCCCGGCGCCCCCCAAACCCTCCTCGCCGGCACCGACAAGGGCCTTTACAGCACCCCCGACGCCGGACGCACCTGGCAGCTAATGGACACCCCCCTCAGCGAATACAGCGTCTGGAATCTCACCCGTGACCCCCGCAACCCCAACGTCATCTACGCCGGCACCGGCACTCCCACCCCCGCCGCCCTCTTCAAGTCCCACGACCGCGGAGAGACCTGGCTAAAGCTCCTCGTTCAGGTCGCCGAAACCTGCCCCAACGTCGGCGTACCCCGCTTCACCGGCCTCGCCGTCGACCCCCACAACCAGGACCGCATCTGGGCCGGCATCGAAGTCGACGGCGTCCGTCATAGCAGCGACGGCGGGCGCACCTGGCGCACCGTCAACGGCGCCATCTCCAACCCGGACGTCCACAGCCTCGCCATCGTCGCCGGCCCGCCCAAATCCGTTATCGTCGTCGTCAACAACGGCTCCTTCACCAGCCAGGACGACGGTCATTCTTGGAATCGGTCCCTCGCCAAAGACGCTTTCCCCCTCAACTATCCCCGGTGCATAACCGTCAAGCACGGGAACCCCAACACCGTCTTCCTCGGCCTCGGCGACTTCACCCCCGGACGCACCGGCGCCATTCTCCGCTCCAAGGACGGCGGCGAAACCTGGGAGAACCTGCCCCTACCTGTCGAGCCAAACTCCGCCATCTGGGCCTTCGGCACCCACCCCACAGACCCCCAGCTCATCTTCGCCGGCAGCCGCTACGGATATCTCTACCGCAGCGAGAACGGCGGCGACTCCTGGGCCAAAGAGTGGCGCGAGTTCAGCGAAATAGCCGCCATCGCCTGGATCCCCACCTAACCCCTCTACCCCTTCCGTATCCTGCACTCCATGTAGCCTTGTCGCCAGCTCCGTTGGGGACCATTACCCTCCCGTATCCTCCCTTGCCCCCGTAGGCGCGTCCTGGCCCGTCATCGTTCGAACCGCTTCGGGGCGTATCCACCCTTGCCCCCGTAGGCACGTCCCTCAAGGGTGCCCGTCTTGCGTCACCTCGCGTCTCCCCACCACGTCGCCCCGGCGCGTCTTATCTGACATTCCATCCTCCCCCTCCGTCATTCCGAGTCCCGGCCCATGTCATTCCGAGTCCCTCGAGGAATCTCCTCGCCCTCGCTCCATCGTCCTCCACGCCCTTGGCCATCTCCTCCCTACCTTGCACCCTCTACACGCTGAATCCAACCAACCGTCGACGATTCTGACCCTGGCCTTCCTTGCGGAATCCAATCCCGCATTCATCAAGCATCCATAGACCACAGTTATTGCCAGCAAGCAGGGGCTAGGGCAACCTTGCCAATTCCCTGAAGACCATGTAATGTTAGGGAACACTTGTGCCGCTGTTGTGTACTATCCCGTAGGGACCGAGGTAAAGATGCCCGATTTTGCCAGGCGAATGCTGAGCAACGACACCATTTGGGGTCTGCTGGTCGTCACCGCCCTTGCGCTGCTAATAGCCTCATGCGCCCGAGAAGATCAGCCCCCACAGGACACTATCACCCCAACGACAACAGCATCGCCGAGTCCAACACCTATGCCGGCACGACCGCCAACACCCACACCCACACCCACACCCACACCTACGCCTCTACCGACCCCAACCTCGCCACCGAGTCCAACACCGTCGCCTATACCCACCCCAACACCCATCCCTACACCCACGCCGACACCTACTTCTAGACCCACGCCTACGCCGACCCTAACGCCCACGCCCACGCCGACACCCGCACCAACGCCACTACCCCTCTCAGACAGAGAGGCCCTCGCTGCCTTCTACGAAGCCACCGACGGTCCCAACTGGACCAACAACACCAACTGGCTCAGCGACAGGCCCTTGGCCGAATGGCACGGCGTTGCCACCCACGACAACGGCCAGGTCCGCCTATTGGCCCTGGAAAATAACGGACTGAATGGTGAGATTCCTCCACAGCTAGCCAATCTCTCCAATCTGGAAATCCTCTCTCTTCCGCACAACATGCTAAGCGGCATGATCCCTCCGGGATTGACAGACCTTTCCAATCTGGAAATCCTCTCTTTTCAGTACAACCGCCTTAGTGGCAAGATCCCCCCGGAACTGGCCAACCTCTCCAACTTGCAAGTCCTCACCCTCTCGCATAACCAACTGAGCGGCGAGATCCCTCCGGAACTCGGCAGTCTCGCCAACCTGGAATGGCTGAGTATTGACAACAACCAGTTGTACGGATGGATCCCTCCCACCCTCGGCAACCTCTCTAAACTGGAAAGCCTTCAGCTCGCTCGAAACCAGCTAAGTGGCGAACTGCCCACCGAACTCACCAACATTCCCAATTTGATGATCCTTCTGCTCTATGGCAACAATCTAAGCGGCTGCACTCCTGCCAGCCTTTGGGATGTAGAAGCCAATGACCTTGACCAGATCGGTCTGCAAGCCTGTGGCAGTGGGCCACCCCCAGAAATCCTTGCGGATACGGTAGCGCTCGTCGCCCTTTACGAATCCACTGACGGTCCCAACTGGGTCATAAACACCAACTGGCTCACCGACAGACCCCTGGATGAGTGGTACGGCGTTACCACCGACGAAAACGGCCGGGTTGGAGTGTTGTCTCTCGACAATAATGGCCTGAGCGGTCAGATCCCCTCCCAGCTTGCCAATCTCTCCAACCTGCTGGTCATCTTTCTTCCTCGCAACAATCTGAGCGGCGAAATACCTTCGGAACTCTCCAAACTCTCCAATCTGCAAATGCTCTCCCTCTCCCACAACCGGCTTGGCGGCGAAATACCTCCCGAACTCGGCAGCCTCGCCAACCTGGGAGTGTTGAACTTGGACAGCAACCAATTGGTCGGATCGATCCCCTCTACCCTCGGCGACCTCTCTCAATTGGAATCTCTTTGGCTCAATCAAAACCTGCTGAGCGGCGAATTCCCACCGGAACTGGCCAATCTCTCCAATCTGTGGAGTATAATCGTCGGAGACAACAATCTCAGCGGATGCACTCCTGCCAGCCTTTGGCACGTGGATGACAATGACCTTGAATACCTCGCACTGCCCCCCTGCGGCATTGAGCGAACGCCCCAGTCTCTAGAAGACAGGGCCGCCCTCGTCGCCCTCTACGAAACCACAGATGGGCCAAACTGGAAAAACAACGCCAACTGGCTCGACGATGCACCGCTACGCGAGTGGTTCGGCGTGACCACCAACCTATTCGGCAGGGTCACAGAATTGAGACTTGGCGAAAACGGATTGAGTGGGCAGATTCCATCGTCCATGACTAAGCTTGGCCACCTGGAAACATTGTACATTCATGGAAACCTGTTAAACGGTGAGATCCCTCCTGAACTGGGCAACCTCTCCAACCTGCAAACACTGTCGTTACGCGGAAACTCGTTGCGGGGTGAGATTCCTCCGGAATTGGGCAGTCTGTATAACTTGGACACACTGTCGTTAAGCGAGAATAAGCTCACCGGAGAGATTCCGCTGGAACTGGCAAGACTAGCCTTCTTGACCGAACTCTGGCTCAACAACAACCAATTGACTGGCCAGATCCCCCCAGAACTGGGCAACCTCTCCCGCCTGCAAAAACTGCATCTCGGGAACAACCAATTGAACGGCCCAATTCCGCCGGCACTGGGCAACCTCTCTCGCCTCAGAGACCTGTGGCTAAACAACAACCATCTGTCCGGCGAAATCCCCTTGGAACTAGGCAACCTCGCCAAATTACAAACGCTGTACTTACATTACAACCAGTTGACCGGGGGTGTCCCTAAAGAGTTCGGTCAGCTCTCCAACCTGCGCGGCTTTTCTCTTGAAGGGAACCAGTTGACCGGAAAGATCCCCCTGGAACTAGGTGCACTATTTGATCTTGAATGGATTTCTCTCAGCGATAACCATTTGAGCGGCGTGATTCCCCCAGGGCTGGGCAATCTCTCCAACCTGAGCCACCTCTCTCTGGATCAGAACCAGCTGATCGGACAGATTCCGCCTGAACTTGGCAGCCTCTCCAACTTGGAAAGCCTGTTTCTGGGCAGCAACCAGTTGACCGGCGAGATCCCTCCGGAGCTCGGCAGCCTCAACCAGCTAGAAGGCCTTTCATTGGGCAGTAACCAGTTGACTGGCGAGATTCCTCCGGAGCTCGGAAATCTCTCCAACCTACTATTCCTGAGTCTGAGCTTCAATCAATTTACCGGGGAAATTCCGCCAGCGCTGGGCAATCTTTCCAAACTAAGTTCGCTGGGCCTTAGGAATAACCAACTGAGTGGCGCGATACACCGGGAGCTATCCAACCTCTCTAATCTGAGCGCCTTGAATGCTCGCGGAAACCTGTTGCTCGGCTGCGCACCTCCGAGCCTATGGAATGTGCAAAACAATGACCTCAATTGGAGCAGTCTTTCAGCCGACGGAAGCAAGTCAATGCCGCAGGTCACTGTGGACAGACAGGCTCTGGTTGCCTTCTACCACGCTACGGACGGACCGAACTGGAAAAACAACGATAACTGGCTGAGCGACAGGCCCTTCGGCGAGTGGTTCGGACTAACCACCGACGCCAACGGCCAGGTACTTCAGTTGTGCCTCGGTGATAATTCACTAAGCGGGCAGATTCCGCCAGAACTCGGCAATCTCTCAAGTCTCAAAGAACTGTGGCTCAATAATAACCGGTTGACCGGCGAAATACCCACGGAACTCGGAAGTCTATCTGACCTCCGATGGCTTAATCTGAGCAATAACCGGTTAATCGGCGAGATTCCATCGGAACTCGGCAGCTTATCTAACCTCCAATGGCTGAATTTGGGCAACAACCAGTTGTCCGGAGATATCCTTCCGCAATTGGGCAGCCTCCTTAATATGAAGGGACTGCTGCTCTCCCGTAACATGCTGAGTGGCCGGATACCACCGGAGCTGACGGGCCTGGACAACCTGGAAACGCTTGACCTTAGCAACAACCAGATTGGGGGGGAGATTCCCACGGGCCTGGCCAATATCCCCAACTTGATAACTATGCGTGTTGCCGGAAATTCATTGGCAGGCTGTGCGCTCCCGAGCTTGTGGAGTGTGCGAAACAATGACCTACACTTCCTTGGTCTGTCCGTCTGTGGGAGAGACCAAGGTCCGCAGGTCCTTATGGATAGAGAGGTGCTAGTCGCTCTTTACGAAGCCACCGACGGGCCAAACTGGGAAGACAATACCAACTGGCTGAGCGACAAGCCCCTCAGCGAATGGTACGGCGTTACTACCAATGACGATAACCGGGTAATCCAACTGCATCTTTGGGGCAACCGGTTGAAGGGAAAGATTCCACCGGAACTCGGAAGCCTACCCAAACTAACCGGGTTGTGGCTTGATAACAACCATCTGAGCGACGCGATTCCACCGGAACTCGGAAATCTCTTCGGTTTGTTTGTCCTCTCTCTTGCAGGAAACCGGATAAGCGACGAAATCCCTCAGGTCCTCGGCAGCCTATCTAATCTGGAACGGCTCAATCTGAACAGCAACCACTTGACCGGCGAGATACCTCCGCAACTCGGCAACTTACCCAACCTGAATTACTTGCTGCTTTCACACAACCTGTTGAGCGGAGAAATCCCACCTGAACTAAGTAATATCTCCAGCCTTAGGACGTTAGGACTCAGTGACAACCGGCTAAGTGGGGCGATACCGACAGCGCTTACCAGCCTTTCCAAGTTGGCCAACTATTCCACGCTGAGAGTTCTTTATGTCGCTAGGAACCTACTCGTCGGATGCGTTCCCCCACTCCTGTGGAATGTGCCAAATAATGACTTCCACCTGCTCAGTCTCCCATACTGCAGAAACGACCAGGCCCAGGTGCTCTCAGACCGGGAGGCGCTTATAGCCTTCTACGAGGCTACCAATGGCCACAATTGGAACAACAACGTCAACTGGACGACTAATCATCCCCTAGACTCCTGGCACGGAGTAACCACAGACGAAAATGGCCGTGTCATTAGACTCAGCCTTAACGAAAACGGGTTGTCCGGAGAGATCCCTTCGGCCCTGGAGAACCTCGACAGCCTCCAATCTATATCCCTCTACGGAAACAAATTGACCGGTCCGATTCCTCCGGAAATCGGCAACCTCTCCAACCTTAGGGGGATCTTGCTACTTGATAACCAGTTGGCTGGTCCGATTCCTCCTGAAATTGGCAAGCTCTCTAATCTCCGGTCACTCTGGATCGACGACAATCACCTGAGCGGGGCGATTCCAGCAGAACTAGCCAACCTCACCAATTTGGAAGTAATGAAGATCCGCGGAAACCGCTTGATCGGCCAAATCATACCGGAACTTGTAAACCTCTCCAACCTCAGAGAGCTGTCGCTCGATCACAACAATTTGAGCGGGGAAATTCCCTCGTGGCTTGCTAAACTTTCCAACCTAACCTCACTCACCCTAAACAGCAACTTGTTGAGCGGGGAGATTCCACCGGAACTAGCCGGCCTCTCTAACCTCCAACGGCTCAACCTGAGTTTCAACCAGTTATCGGGCGGAATTCCCCCTGAACTCGGCAACCTCCCCAACTTGCAGAGCCTACTGCTCCGCCGCAGCTTCTTGGACGGGCCAATTCCACCCGAGCTAGCCAACCTCTCCAGCCTCAGTGAACTGTGGCTTCATGGCAACGAACTGACAGGTGAAATCCCTGCGGGATTCGGCCGCCTCTCCAATTTGCACACCCTCATGCTTTTTGAAAACCAACTAACCGGGGAGATTCCTCGGGAATTGGGAAGTTTGTCTAACCTCCAGCGCTTGGGCCTGGACTCCAACGAGCTAACCGGAGAGATTCCCGTGGAACTGGGCAATCTCTCCGAACTATACCGCCTCAATCTCGCACACAACCAACTGACCGGAGAAATCCCGCCGGTACTCGGCGCCCTTTCAGACCTCAGATTCCTGCGGTTAAATAGGAACCGTCTGAGCGGCGAGATACCACTGGAACTGGGCAACCTCTCCATGCTGGAATGGTTGAACCTCTCCGGCAACTCCCTATCCGGCTGCATCCCCACCGGCCTGGAGGAGGTGGAAACCAACGACCTCTCCTCCCTCGAACTCCCCTCCTGCCCTTAGGTGCGGCCCGCCAACCGCCCTTTTGTCCTCCTGCCCGCCAACCATTCCTGCGTTGCCCATTTTCAAATATCATCCTGATCCCATCGAACTGGACCCGAGGAATCTCGCTGTACTCGCGCCAACATCCGCCCCTCTTACGACCCAAAACCACCCCCCACCCAGCAACCACCCCTCCGGTTGACTCCCTCCACCCATAACGCTAGCATTGCCGACATCACTACAGGCACAAAACCCCACGGTTCGCCCCACCATCACCCCAGGAGGCCCCAAATGGAAATCAAATTCGGACTCATCAGCTGCGACAGCCACGCCCAGGAGCACCCCGAAACCTGGACCAGCCGCATGTCCAAGACCAGATGGGGCGACCGCATCCCCCGCGTCGTCGAAACAACCGACCCCGCCGCCGCCGTTGCACCCTTCAGCGGCTCCATTGAGCGTTGGTTCATCGACGGAAAGTTCACCGAGACCCGCGGCACCGTCAACTGCCCCACCGCCATGGGAGACCCCCTCCGCAAGACCTACCCCCAGCGCTGGGAAGAAGTTCCCCGCTTTGTCTACGACCCCAAGACCCGCCTCGAAGCTCAGGACAAGGACGGCATCGACGCAGAAGTCCTCTTTCCCAACATCGGTGGCCAGTCCGGCGAGCTCTTCGTCAAGTACGACCCGGGGTTCGAACTAGCCTGCGTACAGGCCTACAACGACCACATCAGCGAAGAATGGATAGCCGCCAGCGATCGCTACGTCGGCCTCGCCGTCATCCCCTACAAGTCCGGCATCGACGCCACCGTCGCCGAAATCCGCCGCAGCGTTAAGAACGGCCACAAGGGCATCGTCATGCTCGCCGAACCCAGCCAGAACGACGACGGCCTCCCCCACGTCAACGACGGCTATTGGAACCCCGTTTGGGACGCCTGCCAGGAGCTCGACGTGCCCGTCCACTTCCACGCCGGCGCCGGCATGAGCAAGCTCGCCCTCGACCGCTGGGAAGGCTACACCCGCAACCAGCTGCAGGCCATGGGCCCCGCCGCCAGCTTCGGCCTCCAGGCCCAGTCCATCCCCAACATGCTCCTATCCGGCACCCTCGAACGCTTCCCCCAACTCAAAATAGTCTGCGCCGAAACCGGCCTCGGTTGGGTCAACTACATCATCGAGGCCTGCGACCACGAATGGGAAAAACGCCACCTCTGGACGGAGGGCCTCGTCAATCGCCCCAGCGACGTCTTTCATCGCCAGATCTTCGTCGACTTCTGGTACGAGTCCGCCGGCGTCGAGCAGAGACACAGCATCGGCATGGAGAACATCATGTGGGAATCGGACTTCCCCCACTCCACCTCAACCTGGCCCGATTCCTGGAAGTTTATCGAGCGCACTCTGAAGGACGTTCCCCAGGAGGAGCGCTACCCCCTGATGGCGGGCAACGCCATTAGAATCTACAAGATGGCCTGAGGAATCCCCGAAATCCCTTCCCCCACTACTATGAAAATAGCTCGCCACACATCTCCCCCCTCTTGTCCTCGCGAATGCGGGGACCCATCCCTCCTTCTTGTCCTCGCGGATGCGGGAACCCACCCAACTCAACCCACGCCCATCTCTCCCGTGGCGGACGCACACAGCCTCCCTCTTGTCTTCGCGTATACGGGGACCCACCCAACTCAACCCTCCCCCATCTCTCCCGTGCCAGACGCACACACCCCCCCTCTTGTCCTCGCGAATGCGGGGACCCTTCCCCCTCCCGTCATTCCGGCGCAAGCCGGAATCCATCCCAGAACCCTAAGACTGAACGATTCCACAAAACATACCCTTCCGTGATTATGAGCATCACCACCCCCACTACTATGAGAATAGCCCTCCAAACATCTTCCCGTAGGGGCAATCCCTTGTGGTTACGCTCCCCCAATTCCTACACATTTCATTCTGAGCGCAGCGAAGCGAAGTCGAAGAATCCCCCACACAACATCCAAAGGAGCATCTCCTCTGTCATTCTGAGCACAGCGAAGAATATCTCACGCAACATCCAAAGGAGGATCGGGTGGAACTAGAGCACGGCCTTATCAGCGTGGACGACCACGTTCAGGAGACCCCGGAAACCTGGAGCGCCTACATGTCCTCCCAGAAATGGGGCGATCTGATCCCCCATCTAGAAGACCGCGAAGACGGCTCTCAAACCTGGGTTGTTGCCGGCCATAGACTCGACGACCGCCCCCTCGCCGAAACCGGCGCCCTCATGCCCGACCGCAACCAGTCCCCCCAACGCTGGGAAGACGTGCCCGCCGCCGCCTACGACCCCTCCCAACGGCTCCGCGCCATGGACGCCGACGGCGTCGACTGCCAGGTCCTCTACCCCAGCCTCTCCGGCGGCTCCGGCGAAGTCATCGGCGCAATCTCAGACCCCGCCCTTCAGCTGGCCTGTGTTCAAGCCTACAACAACTGGCTCGTCGACGCGTGGAAGAGCAGCAGCCCCCGATTCATCCCCCAATGCCTCGTCCCTATCTACTCTCCCCAGAAAGCCGCCACTGAAGTCGCCCGCGCCGTCGCCCTCGGCCACCGCGGTGTCGTCATGCCCGGCACCCCCTGGGACCTCCAGGACGTGCCCCACGTAAACGACCCCGCATGGGACCCCCTATGGACCGTCTGCCAGGACCTGCAAGTCCCCGTCTGCTTCCACTCCGGCGCAACCCCCAAAGTGCGGCTGCAGGCCTGGAAGGGTTTCTCCCCCGTCCTCACCGACGCCATGAACGCCATCACCGGCCCCGTCAGCAGCGCCCCCATCCTGGCCAACCTCCTCTTCTCCCGCATCCTCACCCGCTTTCCCACCCTCAAGTTCGTCCTCGCCGAGACCTCCCTCGCCTGGGGCGCCTACCAGATTGAGACCGCCGACCACCAGTTCGAGCGTCAGCGACTTCATAACGATGGCTACGAGTTCAAGCCTTCGGAGTTGTTCCGACGCCAGTGCTACATGACTGGATGGTACGACCGGGCCGGCCTCCAGGTCCGAAGTTATCTGGGCGTGGAGAACATCATGTGGCAATCCAACTTCCCTCGCACCACCTCCTCCTGGCCCAACACCCGCCAATACATAGAGCGCAGCTTCGCCAACATCCCCGAGGACGAGCGCCAGCAAATCCTCACCACCAACCCCACCACCCTCTACCACCTCTAGCCAAACAACAACATCGCCGCTCAACCCGTAGGGGCAATCCCTTGTGGTTGCCCTTAGCCGTTGATTTGGAAAGGAACCGAGCGACATCGAAAAATGGAGAGCTAAATGACTAAGACAGGCGCAATCACAGCAGCGGTCATATTTGTTATTGCGGCTGCAGTCCTGTTCTTCATGGTCTCATCTTGCGACCCCGGTCAGGAAGGATCGACAGGGCCGGCGGGTGAGACGGGACGGACCGGCCAAGCCGGAGAAACAGGGCCTAGAGGGCCGGAGGGACCGCCGGGCGAGACAGGTCCAGCCGGAGAAACGGGGCCTAGAGGGCCGGAGGGGCCGCCAGGGCCTGCGAGGCCGCCGGGCGAGGCGGCTGACCTGTCCGACGCAGTGATATGGCCGGAGTTGCGGATTGACGTCACTATGTCGACGCGCTGTGCTGAACGCATCCTTGACACGTATGAATTTGAGGGCACGACCACGGCTATCGAGCGTCAGAAAAGGAGTTTGGAGTACTTGTTGGCGCAGCCCGCAAGATACATGGCCGACTGGCACATTGACCGCATTCGCGACTGGATGGGTCGAACCGACTCAGTCCAACGCGCGTGTGAGGACGACAGGGAGGCGCTGCAACTCTTCTACCGAGCTCGAGACAACAACCCGATGGGAGATTCGCGCGCCGACGGACTTCAAGCCTACTGGTATTGCGCCTATCCCGACGATGACCTATTGGGCGGCGATTACGGCGGCGATCTTTGGAACGATTCGGAGGATTGCTCCACGGTTGAGCAATGGATACCGCCATCGTGGATACCCGCAGAAGAACGACCTTGAGCGCACCATACCTTCCCTCTAAGAGCAGTGCCAATTGGTGCACGCTCTTCCTCATACTTCACGGAATTATCATCATAGCCTCTAACCACTCACCGTCATTGAAGACACCCCAACTCAACTCCACAAATTGAGGCTAGCACGAGGAAGAGACACTTGCTAACCAAGGATAATGCCGATGTCTGAACTCGCCCAACTGCAGAAAGCCATAGCCGAGACCAGAGCGAAACGAGGCTTCTGGACCGACCCTCTCAATATTCACCTGATGCTCACAGAGGAGGTCGGCGAAATCGCAACAGAGCTAAAGCCCCTCTGGTCCGACAACTACGGCGACTTCGACCCCACCCGCCTCCAAGAAGAAATCGCCGATGCATTCGTCCTCCTCTCAGCCCTCGCAACCCGCTTCGACATCGACATCGCAACCGCCGTCACCAAGAAATTCTTCCAAAAGGACAGCCTCCGCCCCTGGAAATCCACCAGGCGATGAATGCATCTGTGGTCATCCCTACACGCATGCTGACTCCGATGTCCATAGCCGACGGCTTATTGTCTGGATGTCCAACAGATGCTCCCACTACAACCCCAACACCCGAATCAACAGCAACGTCTGCATCTACGCCCATGCCGACGCCCACACCCCATTCAACCCCAAAGACAAATCCGAAAGAAGCTAACAGGCCTTTTCATAATAGTGACGTAGAGATGTCACGACATGCGTAAGTACGGATGGCCGACCGTATTGTTCATTGGTGTCCCAATCATCTTCATTTTTGTGAGACTTCTATACTTCAACGCGCTCGATTACGGATTCTTCACCAACGGTTCAACCTATCTGCTGAGTGCACTTTTGGGCCTGACGAAAGTAGTCCTGCTGGGTGTCTTTTTCCCGTGGGTGTGGAACAGCGAACGGACCACCCTCCGTCTCGTCTGGAGTTGCACCCTCGTGCTAGCAGCCGCAACAACGATTGTGTCTTTCTGTGCTGTGTTGGCGGGCTTCGACATTTGGGAATCAGCGTCCGTGGTGGGGACGGTCAGCATTCTCGCTGAACTTGTCATCCTACTCTGGTTCGCCCGCAGGGCGTCCAGGCTCAGTCTCGCCCACGCACTCTTCCTCGTGACCATCGTTGGAGGCCTGTGGTTCCCTGACCTTCCCGATGCACTGCCCATATTCCTTGCTCTCTTTTGGGAGCCTGCTTGGATCCTGGTTGCGGGAATTCTCGCAGTCTGGTTGCTATCCAGCTTCGATCTACGCAGATATGCGTTCCGAAAATGGAGCGTCGTCGCGGTCGTGGCGTGGCAGGGCTTAGATTTCCTATCGGATCTTCTTCAGGCCTTAGACTTAGTGGTGTTTGGTATCTTGGCATGGGGTTTATATCTTGAATTCCTCATGCTTGCGTCCGCGTTGCTCTTCCCCCTCACTCTCCTCCTCGTCTACCTCGTCCGCGTACGCCAGCCCCCGGCCGAAGTCCCGATCGCGCCCCTCAGCGTGAAGCGCTGACATGCGACCCTCATTCGCTGCCTACATCGGGTACCCCACAACTGTTCGCAGGCCGATACATGTGCCGCGCGGCTTCTGGACCGACCCCCTCAAGATTCACCTAATGCTCACCGAAGAAGTCGGCGAAACCGCCACGGAGCTAAAACCCCTCTGGTCCGACAACTATGGCGACTTCGACCCCATCCGACTCCAGGAAGAAATCGCCGACGCATTCGTCCTGCTCTCAGCCCTCGCAACCCGCTTCGACATCGACATCGAAACCGCCGTCACCAAAAAATTCTGCCAAAAAGACAGCCTCCGCCCCTGGAAGTCAGCCCCACAATGAACTGACACCGTCGGTGTCTCCCCCTCCCCCCTGCACCCTCTCCCAAAAATGTGTAAAATCCCTCCTATAGCTAGCCCAATTGTTCACCCCACCCCTTCGACATCTTGGCCATATATGCCCTGTATCAGAGAATGGCGCCATAGCCAGACTGCCTTTATGCGAATTCTAATCATATTGCTCTCATTAGCGTCTGTATTGCCTCTCCTTGCAATAGAGTGTGGGGACCCCGGCTTCACTTTGGAAGGCTCTAGCGATCCCGTGTTCACGCCGATGTGGTCTCTGGACGGCAGCCAGATTCTGCTGCCTCATTTGCGTCAAATCTATTCCGTTGACGCGAACGGACGGAATATACAATCAATATCGGAGCCATTCCCCAGCGTATCCAAGTCCCTGTATGCAGATTTTTCGCCTGATGTTTCGTCCGACGGATCCAGGGTGGTGTTTGCAACGTCAAGACACTTCTCTGGTTCTTTTCCCCGAAATGAGGTAAGTCTTGAAATAGGCACCTCAAACCTGGATGGTTCTGACTACAAGAGGCTTAAAGACACGAAATATCATGAGGCCAATCCAACGTGGTCTCATGATGGGAGCCGCATAGCCTTCATCCAATCAGGCATACACACACTCCACACGATGGCTGCTGACGGCTCAGACGTAAGGGATCTCACGCCACAGAATCTCTCGGTTGCGAATATTCCTCCCGTGTGGTCTCCCGACGGAACTCGAATAGCATTCCAGGGTTATCAGATAGAACCCATTGAAGTGGACTATCGGGGTGAAGTGCTGTTCACGGTTGCAAGTGACGGCTCGGATCCCAGAACGGTGTCTAGGATAGAGGGCCAGCCGGCATGGTCTCCCGACGGAACCCGAGTTGCTTTTTGGGCCGTGGATAAGAAACACACGACATCTGGAACTCTACAGACGGCGCGATGGGACGGCTCCGACCTTCAAACAGCAGCCGGATCACAAGAATCGAATACAGTTCCAAGCTATTTTTCCGTCTCAAATCTATCCTGGTCTCCGGATGGCTCAGAGATACGCTTCACGGCCGATGTTGAGAACGAACGTGGCAGCGAATGGCCCCACATCTATGGTATTCATGGCGTTAAGGCCGACGCTTCAGACCATCGACTCATTGCAAGCGGAGTGGGGGGTTCTTCCCTGATAACTTGGTCTCCCGACGATGCCAAGATTGCAGTCCGACCTTCTGGGGACTCGACAGGTCCCCGCGTGGAACTCTACACAGTTAGGGCCGACGGAACTGATCAGCAGATATTAGTGAGGAGTGGAGGAGGCAGACTGGTCGCCGAAAACTCCGGCTGGAGGGTGCCGCCTCCAGCATCGGTATGTTCAAATGGCTTTGTGATTCCTGACCCAGATGAGAATCCGGGATTGGTGCAGGATTGCGAGACGCTGCTTAGTATTCAGTATGTTCTCGCTGGCGAGGATAGGTACCTGGGCTGGGGCCCCAATGTGCCAATGGAGGACTGGGCGGGCGTCGGGATGGGAAATGACCCCTTGCGTGTTACCAGCATCATCTTAAATCATTCGGCAAACGGCGTCTTGCCGCCAGAATTGGGGAATCTCACAGGGCTAATGCAATTGATTCTCAGCCTTAATGCTCTCCACGGCACTATACCGCCTGAGTTAGGGAATCTATCCAACCTGAAGAAGGTGGGGTTGTCCCGGAATCAACTGACAGGTATGATCCCGCCCGAACTGAGCAATCTGACAAGTTTGGAATCGTTAAATCTGGAACACAACCGATTGACTGGTGAAATTCCTCCTGAGTTTGTAGAGCTTCCCAGTCAGGCTCGCATTTACGTCTCAAACAACTACCTTAGTGGCTGCATACCTCCGGGATTAAGAATTCGGCACGATGGTCTACCACCATGCTGATGGGCAATGGGCCAAGGCGGCATACCTCAACGTCGAGCAACCCCCCTCCCCCTGCACCCTTCCCCAAAAACGTCTATAATCAGCCCCATCCTTAACCGCAGGAGCCACCAATGCCCCTCATGACCGGCGGCAAAGCCGTTGTTGAGTGCCTGAAAGCCCACCACGTCGATACCATCTTCGGCATCATCTCCACCCACACCATGCACATCTACGACGCCCTCTACCATGAGCAGGACGCCATCCGATTCATCGGCGGCCGCCACGAGCACGCCCTCGGCTTCATGGCCGACGGCTACTCCCACGTCACCGGCAAGCCCGGCATCATGTTCACCAGCGGCGGCCCCGGCGCCGCCGACAGCATGGGATCCATGGGCGAGGCCTACCACGCCTCATCCAAGGTTCTCCAGGTCACCGCCAACGCCGAACTCGAACTCATCGACTCCCGCAAAGGCGCCATCCATGAGGCCAAAGACCAACTCGGAATGTTCCGCTCCGTCACCGGCTGGAACGCCCTCATCGACAACCTGGAGTCAATGCCCGACTACTTCCTCGAAGCCTTCCAACGCTTTTCCGCCGGCAGACCCCGCCCAGTCGAGTTGGAAATCCCGACAGACCTCTTCGACAAGCAGTCCGATATCGAAATCCTCCCATCCCGCGACGCAACCGCTCCTCCTCCCGACCCAGCCGCCATCGAAAAGGCCGCCGACGCCCTCCGAAACGCCAAGCGGCCCATTATCTGGGTCGGCCGCGGCGTCATGCTCGCCGACGCCACGTCGGAGCTGCGTCAACTCGCCGAAACCCTCGGCGCTCCTGTCACCTGCGCCACCACCGGCAAGGGAGCCTTCCCCGACGACCACCCCCTCGGCCTCGGCGTCGGAGAGTTCGGAGGCATCCGCGGCGATAGCCCCCTCGGAGACTTCCTCGACCAGTCGGACCTGCTCCTCATCATCGGCTCCACCATGGCCTACCATCGCACCATCCAACAGGGGCTAACCCTTCCTTCCAACATCATCCAGATTGACGTAGACCCGGCGGAAATTGGCAAGAACTACCCCGCATCTCTGGGCATCCAGGGCGACGCCAAGGTTGCCCTTCAGCAGATTCTCTCCCTGCTGGACTCAAGGCCCGTTTCCACCAAAGCCGGCTACGCCCAGGATATCGCCGAACTCAAGGAAAGCATTCGCCGCAGTTTGCAAGACCAGTACCCCAACGAGCTAAGGACCCTGGAGGGCATCCGCAGCGTCCTCGCCCGAGACGCCATAGTTGTCGGCGACGCGACCGTGCCCAACTACCGCGCCTCCCGCTGCATGGACTTCTACGAACCCAACACCTACCTCGGCCCCAACTCCTGGGCCGGCCTGGGCTACGGCTTCCCCGCCGGCCTCGGCGCGAAGGTCGGCCTCCCCCACAAGCAGGTGGTGGTCATCACCGGCGACGGCGGCTTTCAATACAACATTCAGGAGTTGGGCACCGCCCTACAGTACGGCATCAGCCCCGTGGTTCTGGTCTTCAACGATAACGCTTGGGGCGTGCTGAAAGGCGTTCAGCGAGACACCTTCAACGGACGCTACATCGGCACCGACCTACGCAACCCCGACTTCGTCAAGCTAGCCGAAGCCTACGGCGCTCCCGCCACCCGCGTCCACAACCTGGACGAACTCACAACCGCCCTCGGCGACGCCCTAAACGGCGACACAATCCACCTTATCGAAGTCGCCATGCCCGAAGGCTTCGCCGCCTTCCGCTAACCCCCCAGATGATGACATTCTAAGAAACGCAGCGACGAAGAATCTCGTTCGCCTACGCCATTAAGCCCCTCGTGGGTGCCCTCCCCCTCCCGTTGTCCTCGCGCATGCGGGAACCCATCTTTCCTCCTCTCCCCCAAGTGCCATTCCGACCGGAGTCGAGGAATCTCGCTAGCCCACGCTCAACCATCTCCCACCCATTCCACTACCACATCATCTCCGTAGGGGTGCCCCTCGTGGGTACCCTCTTCTGCCATCCCGTGGCCTCTCGACTGTCATTCCGAGGCTCCGCGAGGAATCTTGCTACCCACGCTCAACCATCCTCCACCCATTCCACTAACGCATCATCCCCGTAGGGGCGTCCCCCGTGGGCGCCCTCCTCCCGTTGTCCTCGCGCATGCGGGGACCCATCTTTCCTCCTCTCCCCCAAGTGCCATTCCGAGGCTCCGCGAGGAATCTTGCTGCCTACGCTCAACCCTCCCCCACCCATTCGCCTGATATCATTCCCACCGCTCACCGCACTACCCTTCCACCGTAGGGCCGCCCTTCGTGGCTCCCCTCCTTCCCGTCCCTTCCCCCTTGAGGGGGGAAGGTTAGGATGGGGGTGAAAACTCCCCCCTTGTCCTCGCGCATAGCCTGCCCTCGTGAAGACGGGGGCGGGGACCCATCTTTCCTCCTCTCCCCCAAGTGCCATTCCGAGGCTCCGCGAGGAATCTTGCTGCCTACGCTCAACCCTCCCCCACCCATTCGCCTGATATCATTCCCACCGCTCACCGCACTACCCTTGCCCCGTAGGGCCGCCCCTCGTGGGCACCTTACCCCATCTACCATTTGCTGTGCGTCATCCCGAGCTTTCCCCTGTCATTCCGAGCGGAGCGAAGCGGAGTCGAGGAATCTCGCTAGCCCACGCTCAACCATCCTCCACCCAGGCACCTACTAGATCAATCCCCCCTACAAAAGCGACTTCACAAACCGGTTTGCGTGACACGACCCCTTCCTCACCTTCGCCGGATCCAGCCTCGCCAGAATCCCGAAGCTGTCCGCTCTCTTGTCATAGCGCCCCTTCCTCGTTCCCCGAGTCGCCCGCCCAAGCCCACTGAGAACGTCCTGCTTCAGGACCTGCTCCACGTTCGGATTCGCCGGAAGCGCCTGTCTCCGAAAACCCTGCCCATAGTACGCTGCCAAAGCTTCCACGTAGGCAAGAAACCACGACTCCATAACCTCCACCATCAGATGACACTGGTCGTCCGTCGCGCCCTTGGGCCGAGTCCAGCCGTCGCTCTGTTGCAAATGCCCCCACGCAGTCTTAGAACTTACCGGCCCTTCCGAGTCCACCAGGAGAATCTTACGAAAGCTTCGATCCGAGTCGCTACGGAAAGCAGTGTACGCTTCCCCTCTAGGCCCACGAGCCTCCACCGCTATATTCGCACTGGCAATCCCCGCATTATCGAAGAAACTGCGGAAAGCCGCGCGACACTCACGGTCCAGCGCCTTCCTTCCCCCACCCTCTACGTAGACCTTGGTCCTCACCATCGATTCCCGCCAAACCTCCCACTAGTCCAAAGCTCCCCAAGGCGGTATTTCTCAAGCCAAGGCTCCAGCGACTCTGCATCCAGCCGACGTAGCTGAGTCGCCCCGTCCACCTTCTCGCAGACCACCACCGCCTCCGGCACCTCCGACAGCGCATCCACCAAAACGTCCGAATGCGTCGTCACAAAAATCTGGCTACGTGACGACGCCTCTATCAGCAGTTTCGCCACCTCCGGAATTATGTCCGGATGCAGCCCCAACTCCGGCTCCTCAATACAGATGACGGGCGGCGGTTCAGGGTGGAGTAGAACCGACAGCAAACAAAGATAGCGCAAGCTCCCATCGGATAACCGCGTGGCAGGGATGGCATCCCGAAGTCCCTTCTCGTGAAAGAAGATCTGCACCGTTCCACCGCTTATGTGGGTAACAACACGCTCTACTTGGGGATAGAATTCTGTAAGGCGGCGTATGAATTGGTTTGTCACCATGGGTCTATTCTGTAGATCATTGAGAACCAAACCCAGGTTGGATGCATCTTCCAAAAGTCGGTCCTGCTGCAAGTCGGCTTTTTGAGGCAGCCGAGGTGGTGTGTGACGCCCTAAATTCCACTCCCTGTAGAAGCTCAAACGCTCAAACCGATTGGCGAGGTAAGTCAACTCCGGATATGCCTCTGGGTCTCTTCTCTGTGACAGAATCGATTGATCCTCCATAACGTCCTCGCGCTTCAGTTGGCGGGAAGGGAAAGTATCACCCTTGACGTTTAGTACCGGACGGCCTTCCTGATAGCGGTAGTAGAAATACGGGTCCAAGTCCATCGGATTCGTTGGCTTTTCGTTCTCAATCGCTTCATCCTTCAGTTCGAAGCGGGCCCCGGTCAAAGTGAAGGAAAGTCGATATCTAAGGGGTACGGGTGTGTTTGGGTAATCAATTGTGGCGTCTATTGTTGCTGTGGGAGCCCAGGATTCCGGCATAGCCAACCTTGAAACACTAACGTACAAGCCACGACCAGAAGCATAGGTAAAATCTCTTCGATGGGAGGTCGACCCCTTCCAGAGCCATTCCCACACACCTCCACCTTGGCGTATGGGTGCCTGAAGATCTCTAGGAGCAGCATGGAGAAGAGACAGGACTTCTATCAGATTGGACTTGCCAGAGGCATTGGGACCAATAAGCACGTTCAACGGCTCCAACGCAAATTCCGCATCACTAGGGCCAAAGGACAATATATTGTCCAGTCGAATGGTTCGGATGAACCTCATACCTTCCATCTTCTAATCCTCCTAAAACTGCCGCCTACCGCTAACCATCCCACCCTCCTACAGCGGCAGCCCCACCGCCTTGCCCTCCTGTGCGCTGCGGGTCACCGCCTCCGTGAACTCCATGTATCGCACACCGTCCGAAAAGGACGTATGCGTCACCTTCTCCAGCCCAAGAATGGCATTCACAAACTCCTCCTCCACCCGCCAAGCCCCCTCCTTCTCCGGTGCAATCTCAATCTCTCGTAGCCCCTCGTCGTTGCGACGACCGCCCATCAGCTTGCCCGACCCCATGTCCAGTTGCAGCGTTCCTTCGCTGCCGTAGAGCCACACCTGAGAAGGCGGAGCGTGTCCCGTTACCGCGCTGAACCGAAGTCGCGCCTGTGCCCCGCAAGCCATCCGACACATAACCTCCACGTGGTCCGGCACCGTCACGCCCCGCAGCCACCCTTCCTCATTCCGGCGCTGCCGAACGTTCACCGTCGACATCGCCTGGACGGTCACCGCCGGCCCTATCCAACGCATCAGCGTTTCGTACCAGATGCCCATGTTCAGAATGTTGAACCCGCTCAAGTCCCTTTCATGCCGCCAGTGAAGCGGACTGTCCCAATCGATGAAAGCCCCTCCGTTGCCCAGCAGGTCCACCGCCAGAATCTCCCCCAGGAACCCCCCGGCGATGAGGCCCAAAATCGTCCGGTCGAACTTCAGCGTCATCGGAGCCGGCACAATCTGCGTCACCAGCTGCGCGCTGGCCAAAGACGCCGACAACATTTCGTGAGCCTCGTCGGCGTTCATCGCCATCCGCGCCTCCGTGAGCACGTGCTTCCCCTCGTCCAGCGCCGCCAGGGTCACGGGACAATGGAGATAGGGCCAGGTCCCGATGCAGATGGCGTCCGTATCCTCCGCCTCCACCAACTCCTCCCAATCGTCGTACACTTCCGGGATGCCGAACTCCTCCGCCACCCGCTCGCCCGACTCCCGGGTCCGGTTGCATACGCTCACGACCTCCACGTTGGGCAGTGCCTGAAAGCCTGGTATGTGGTGCAGCCGCGTGTTGGCCCCCGCACCCACAATGCCTATTCGTATTGCGTCCATCATCAGTAGCCAAGCTCCTTTTCGATGTAGCTAATGCCGTCGCTCACAATGTCCGCTATCTCGTCCACTTCCTGGGCGGAAAGCGTCAGCACAGGCGTCAGATTCAGATATGGGACGGTGCGAGTCAACAAACCGTTCTCCGCCAGTCGACGAGAGAGCTTGTCTCCCGCTCCCGGTATGGACGAAAGGGACTCCTTCGTAGCCTTGTCCTTCACCAATTCCACGGCGCACATTAGGCCCAGCCCGCGCACGTCTCCCACTATGGGATGCTCCTTCAGCGCAGTCAGACGGTCCAGCAAACGTTGGCCCATGATGGCGGAGTTCTCCACCAGTCCCTCCCGCTCGATTATGTCCATGTTGACCAGCGCCGCCGCCGCTCCCGCCGGATGTCCGCTGTAGGTATAGCCGTGCCGGAACGTGACGTCCTCCCCTCCGACAAAGGCCTCCGCCACCTGGTCCCTGACAATGCAGGCTCCCACGGGTTGATAGCCGCTCGTTATACCCTTGGCCACGGTGATTATGTCCGGCAGTACGCCGAAGTGCTCAATGGCGAACATCTTCCCTGTGCGCCCAAACCCGTTGATAACCTCGTCCGCAATCAGCAGCACCCCGTGGCGGTCGCAGATGTCCCGCAGCATGGGCCAGTACTCAGGTCCGGGAATCGCCACTCCCGACGAAACCGAAACAGGCTCCGCAATTACCGCCGCCACCGTCTCCGGCCCTTCCTCCAAAATTATCTTCTCAACCGCCTCGGCGCACAGCACGGCGCACTCGGACGCCGTCTCGCCTCCCAGCTCGCACCGGTACGGCGAGGGCTGGGGCGCAACCCTCACTATAGGCAGCATGGGCTCGAAGATGTCCCTGTTCACCCAGGGAGCCATGTTAACCGCCAGCGCCCCAAGGCTGACGCCGTGGTAAGACCCACGTCGCGAAATGAACTTGACCCGCTCCTTATCCCCGCGGTTGAAATGATACTGACGCGCCATCTTCATGGACGTTTCCACCGAGTCCGACCCGCCGCTAGTGAAGAAGACCCGATTCAGGTCCCCCGGCGCCAGCGACGCCAGTTTCTCCGCCGCCTTGATTGCCGGTATCGTGGCGTAGGCAAAGGTGTTGGCATAGTGCAAAGTAGACATCTGCTCATAGACGGCCCTGGCAATCTCCTCCCGCCCGTACCCCACGTTCACAAGGGCAAGCCCAGCGAACCCGTCGTAATATTCCTTACCGTGGATGTCCTTGATCTTCGCGCCTTTGCCCTCCGTCATAATCTGGAGACCGCCCTCCGCCGCCACGTCGTTCACCTGCTGAAACGGAAACCACAGGTTCGAAAGGGCCGCCTCTCGTAGTCCATCAAAGGTCTCACTCTCCATCCAACCTTCCAACCCTTTATAACTCACAACAAACCTCCCAAATCAATCATTAGCACTTGTCCCTAAGAATACACCCACCAAGCTACAACTTGAAGAGGTGCCATCAGATTAGCGATTACGTAAAGTTGCTGAGGCTCGCCCCAAGTGTTAGAGTCAGGCCAAGATGGAACAGACGACCTTAAATAACCCCGACGTTGAAAACTACAAACTCATGGTCCAAGGAGCTGGCCATGCGCTGGGTCTGTCAGGAATTAATCACTTTGACGCGGTCACTGGAGATGACCAAGCCAAATACGACATGGCCCATCCGGACATCTCTGACGCCGTGCTGAACTACGACAAAGAAGTTGATGAGAACAACGGCCGCGGTGGGTTAGCTACCACCGAGTATCACAGGGAACCGGACTGCTCTCCCCACTCCTTCGACATCCTGGCTATATATGCCCTGTATCAGATGGTAGTGGATTGATGAAAAAGGCCACTTCCAATAGAACCGGCAAGATAATTCTCTACGCCCTAGCAGTGTTAGCGGTAATCGTTAGCATTCTTGGGGCTGGATTCCTAGTTCTTGTCATTATTTCCAGCGTGTTTATTGGATGGGGTAACAATGAAGAAGAAGGTGGCCCCATTCCTTACTGGGGTCTCAATCCCCCGTATCCGCCTCAATGGTCTGCTAACGGCACAAGCATACTATTTTCTCCTTGGGGGGCGACGCTGGTTGAAGCTGGGGCCAACGGTACTGATATCGAATATGTCAACGACGTTCATCATCCTAGCATCTCCCCTGACGGTACCCGGATGGCGTTCGCCACGCTGCGGCATGGGGATAACTACGATATAGGGGTCTCGAACCTGGATGGATCCAACTACCGCCGGCTGACAAAGACCAGGTATTTTGAAGGTAACCCGGTGTGGTCACCTGACGGTTCCCAAATCGTTTTCATCTTCAACCGTTTTACCAACGAAGACAACGAAGACTTTGATGATGAGGGACCTGCCGGTCTGTACATCATGGACGCCGACGGATCCGACGTGCGGATACTGGCCCACCAGGTTTACGGCATTGGTCTTCAAGCCTGGTCCCCCGATGGCCGTACGTTGACATTCTTGGTATCGGAGGTACCTCCATCGGGTCGCTATAAGGACATCCGCTACTACATCCACACTGTGAGGCGTGACGGGTCCAACCTGACCAGGTTAGCCGAGTCTATCAGCCTGCCCGCCTGGTCTCCCGACGGCACAACCATAGCTTTTCTGGCGGATCGCCTGTCCATTGCCGCGATCAATCCCGACGGCTCCGGGCTACGGGAGATTGCCTACCTCCACCCTGGCTCCATTCCAGAGACTAGGACAGCTCCAATTGTGCACCTGTCTTGGTCTCCGGATGGTTCTGAAATACTGCTGCAGGATGATCCCTTCATCCTAGCAAAGGCCGACGGCTCCGGCTACGGCGTGTTCGACGTTCGTCTTGAGGAGCAAGCTCATGCCTCCTGGTCTCCGGACGGATCCAGGATTGCCGTTGACATACAAAGGTCCAAAAGTCACTTGGATGTATCCAACGCCACCCTTTTCACGATGGCACGGGACGGGTCCGACAAGCGCGTCTTGGTAAGAACCTATATCAACGACGTCCTGTATAGCGTATATGGCGTACCCAATGAGCCATGGGCAATGGAGTGGAAGTGGGTCTGGTACTCCCCAGAGGGCAAAATTATCTCCAGCACGGAAACGACCGTACTCGTAGGCCCGCCCAACTCCGTCCCCAACCCCTAAATCTCCGGCCTCCGCCGGTGCCACGGCGTCGCCTGCTCGTAGGCGTGGGCCACCGCCAGAATCACATCCTCCCGGAAGGGCCTCCCGATAAGCTGCAGCCCAATGGGCATCCCGCCCCTCTCCGGCCCTGCGAAACCGCAAGGAACGTTCATCGCAGTCAGGTTGGAAAGCGGTACAAGCGGCGTGTGGTCCGGGCCGCGCATCAACAGGTCCGCCGAGTCCTGCTTGCTGGCGGGCATCACGTTCGGCTTGATTCGGGGCGCCGTCACCCGCATTGTGGGCGACGCCAGCACGTCGAACCGCCCTAGCGCGTCGTGCACCTGCCGGCGCAGCATCGCCCGCAGACGTTGCACCTTCGTGTAATACTGCCCCGGCACCAGGCTTCCCGTCAGTAACTTCACCTGCTGGTCATAGTCAAACTCCGTCAACCGTTCGTCGACCCACTCCTTGTACCGTGCGGGCATCTCCACGTACATATGCGTATAGAAGATAATCCGTGCCCAAGGCGCTAACGGCACCGAAACTTCCTCCACCTCCGCCCCTAGATCAACCAGCATCTCCACCGCCCGCCAGAACGCCCGACGTACCTCCGGCGTCACCTGCTCGTCGTCGACCAGCTCCTTTACAACCCCCACCCTGAACCCCTTGCCGGACTCTCCTGCGGGAAGCCTGCCCGTCAACGCCTTGCGGAAATCGGGTACGGGAACATCAGCCGTGTTCGGGTCTTTGGGGTCATAGCCGCAGATGGGTTGCAGCGTAATAGCGCAGTCCTCTACTGTGCGCGACATCGGCCCCGCTTGGTCCATCGACCAGATTATCGGCATCAGCCCATACCGGCTCACCCTGCCCCAGGTGGGCCGAAGTCCCACCACACCGCACCAGGACGATGGATGTCGGATGGACCCGGACGTGTCTTCTCCCAAGGACGTGGCGCAAAGAGCAGCGCCCACCGCCGCCCCGGAGCCGGAACTGGAGGACCCCGGCTCGTAGTCCGTATTCCATGGGTTACGCGTCCGACCGTATGGAAACATGAACCGCCCACCCGAAGCGAACTCGCTCATGTTCAGCTTCCCCAACAACACCACGCCGGCCTTCTTGATCCGTGCGATGACCGTCGCGTCTTCCTCCGGCACGAAATTCCGCAAAAGCGTCGAAGCGTTTGTCGTCCGAATCCCCTTGGTCAGCATCTGGTCCTTAACCGCTATGGGAATACCATGCAGGGGCCCCAGATATTCGCCCCGCCCAATCTGCTCCTCCGCCCGCCGCGCCTGCGCCATCGCCTCATCAGCCACGACCGTTATGTAAGCAAACAATCGGGGATTCAACCGATCGACCCGCTCAAGATACGTCTCCGTAAGCTCCACCGGAGACACCTCCCTGGATTTCACCAGGCCGGAAAGCTCCACTACTGACAAAAAAGGTAAGTCTGCTCTGTTCACAACACATCCTTCAGAAACAATTGCGCTCATGGCGCATTTTCTAACTACCAGTTAGGAGTGTCAACACACCTAACCCACCCACTCAGCCGTACCGGACCAACCCGGTCGGAAGCGCAAGCTACTTCTCAGGCAGGCTCAAGGCGAATTCGACCCCCGCCCGTACCCAATCCAGCAGCCCCTCGTCGTTGGATACCCCTTCCGGCCTCACCATTACGAACCCCCGCATCGGCCGACCCGTCACGTCCATGGCTTGGCAGTTTGGCCTCCCCAACGCCTCCTCATACCCCTCCGGCCCCACCCTCACCATCAGCCGGTCCTTGTGGACGCCCAACGTCATGTTGCCTTTCACCATGAAGGCCAGGCCGCCGAACATCTTCTCCTGCGCCACACCTTCTTGAACGTCCAACGCCCGTTCCACCCGCTCCGCTAGCCGCTCATCGTAGGCCATTGGCCCCTTATCCGCCCTTCCTGCAAAACGCGTCCAAACCGCTACTCCCTGTGCCGGAACAACCCGAAGGAGCTGGTGTACCCATGAAGATACGTTGTTCCCTGCACAGGCCCAATCTCGCCATTGCAGAAGAAGCCCCCAACCGGAATCTCCCCCATCAGGTCGCGGAATATCCCCGTGTCGTGGTCCGGCTGGCCGTACAGATACACCCCGCGCCCAAGGCAGGAAAAGAGGAGCGCCCCCTCCACGCCCGTCTCTCGGTATCTGTCCCGGTACTGATTCACCAGGGCTGTCAGGTCTTCGGTGGAAGTCTGCGCGTCCCTCAGATGAAACTGCACTATCTGACCCTCCCGCAGCCGCTCGCCGATAGCCAGCGCCCCGGATCGAGGGTCCATCCCGACTATGTTTCGAATCAGAAAGTCGCCCAACTGCGGATACTCTTGGAACTCGTCCATCACCACCCCAAGAAACAGCGAATGGCGCGCCAACTCCCTGTCACGCTCGCTGAGCACCTGGTACAGATCTCGAAGGACCTCCAGCGCCGGCGCGCCGTCCAACTCCAGCAGAACGTTGTTGTTGCACCGCGTCAGGTTCATGGGCTTGCCTATGGGCCGGCATCCCTGCGCCACAATCGTGTCTATGACCACGTCGCCTTGAAAGGCCAGACCCACCGCGCCGGAGCGGTGGACCTCCCCGTCCAGCATCAGAGCGTTCGACCCCGGCTCCTGTCCCCCGCTAGCCATCCCTCCAACCTTCACGCTGTGCCGGAACGCGTAGTCCAGCCCCAGCAGCAGGTTGTCGCTGCGAATCGTGAAAGGGTCCGTTATCAGCAGAAACTGCGGGTATTCGTCCGACGTGGTCCCCACCAGCGACTCCCAAGCGCTTGGGGAAGCGTCCAGGTCCGGCAGCGACTCGTTCACGACGTGGAAGGGCGTCACCGAAACCCTCGGCAGCGACGCCGCCGTCAGCGAGAAACCTGCCCGCTGCTCGATCTCACGCCCGCCGCCAATGACCCCGCCCGCAGAGCAGCCAATGATATGCTTGGGCGACAGCCGTTCCGTCACCATCTCAGGTATCCGTTCGTATGCCCCCCGGTGATGGGGCGAAGCGAAGACCACTGCCAGGTCCACTGTTTCCGACTCCAGACCTTCTCTAACCGATGCCACGCACCGGTCCAAGGCCTCCTCTAAGGAGGAATTATCCGAGGAAGCGGAGGACCATTTCATCGTACCCTCCAGTCAAACGAACTGCCCCGAGTATACCAAATCCACCTTCACCATGCCCGCCCAATACACAAATCACCAGACTTCAGGAAGGCCCAAAATCCCTTCCCGCTTGATGGGGCAAGGTTAGAGCCTGCCCTCGTGGAGACGGGGGATGGGGGTGACAACACCACCTACTTCTTGTCCTCGCGAATGCGGGGACCCATCCCTCTTTCCCATGCCCCGTGCCACTCTGAGCGAAGCGCAACCCCCCCACATGTCATTCTGAGCGGAGCGAAGCGACACACACATTTCATTCTGAGCGGAGTCGAAGAATCTCGTTGCCCGACACGCGCTCCATTTCCCCCACTGACATCTTCCCATTGCCCAAATTTCAGCTCCTCTGTTAACATCGCCCCCATGAATCAAACATCTCTTCTACATAGCCGCCACCCGGACACCCTGGCGTAGGGAGGTTCGGGCGCATTCAACGGATTTTCGGCGATGCAACTGAAACTGCCGTTGCTCCAAAGGGCAGATGGCCTATCGCCTTGTTCTATGCAGCCAGGAAGTCCGTTCGACGGGGTCTGTAGCTAAAGGAGGGTCTCGTCCCCACTCCTACCAACGTTTATATGGCAGGAACTTTCCAGACATGGTGACCTGCACCCGGTCTCCGTCCGGGGACTCCACCCGATCCACCGTGACGGTAAAGTCTATCGCGCTCATAATGCCGTCCCCAAATTTCTCGTGGATGACCTCCTTGAGCGGAACGCCGTAGACCTGCATGATCTCATAGAACCGGTATATCAACGGATCAGTGGGGACGACAGGACCCAAGCCCTTCATCGGGCATTCCGTCAGCTCCGCAGTAACATCGGGGCCAAGCTCCAGCAAATCCGCAAGACGGGTGGCCTCCTCCGGCGTGGCGCTGGCCTGTCTGTAGACCAAGGCCGCTACCCAAACTTCGTCATGACCGAGGGCTTGGGCCAAGTCAGTAAAGGACAAGCCCAAGTTGCGCTTGGCTGCTAGCAGTGTCTTCGTAGTACTTCCGAGTTCAAGGGCCACTTTTCAATCTCCTTTTCGTAAACAGGGCAACGCTCCAAACGGCGCCACTACACCCGTTATAGGGATGAATTCTACTCACAGCAGGCCAACTTTTCCAGTGCACGTTGATCGCACCCTCCCCACTGGCCTCCCACCGCCCTCATAGTGCACAATAGGAGAAAATCCCCCCGGAGGCGTCATGCCCAACCGACTCGCCAACGAGACCAGCCCCTACCTCCTTCAACACGCCAACAACCCCGTCGACTGGTATCCCTGGGGGCCGGAAGCCCTCGAAAAGGCCCAATCGGAAGATAAACCCATCCTCCTCAGCGTCGGCTATTCCGCCTGCCACTGGTGCCACGTCATGGAGAGGGAGTCCTTCGAAAACCCCGCCATCGCCCGCTTAATGAACCACAGCTTCGTCAACATCAAAGTCGATCGGGAGGAACGGCCCGACATCGACGCCATCTACATGCAGGCCGTCCAGGCCATCACCGGCCAGGGCGGTTGGCCCATGACCGTCTTCCTCACCCCCCAGGCCGAACCCTTCTACGGCGGCACCTACTTCCCGCCCGAAGACCGCGGCCCCATGCCCGGCTTCCCCCGTATCCTCCTCACCATGGACCAGATCTATCGCACCCGCCGCAGCGAAGTCGCCAGCGCATCGTCGGAGATAGTCAACAGGCTCCAACAGACCAGCCGCATGAAGTCCGAGTCGAACCTCCTATCCCCCGACATCCTCGACGAGGCCTTTCTTCACCTCGCCTCTGGCTTCGACGGACAAAACGGCGGCTTCGGCGGCGCCCCCAAGTTCCCCCAGCCCATGAACTACGACTTCATCCTCCGCTATCACCACGCCACCGGCAACGCCGAGGCCCTCGACATCCTCAACCTCTCCCTGGAGAAGATGGCCCTCGGCGGCATGTACGATCAGCTGGGCGGCGGCTTCCACCGCTACTCCACCGACAGCTACTGGCTCGTCCCCCATTTTGAGAAGATGCTCTACGACAACGCCCTCCTCAGCCGCCTATACCTCCACGCCTACCTCGCCACCGACCACGAACTCTACCTGCGCATCGTCCAGGAAACCCTTGACTACGTCCTACGCGAAATGACCAGCCCTGAAGGCGGCTTCTACTCCAGCCAGGACGCCGACAGCGAAGGCGTCGAGGGCAGGTTCTTCCTCTGGTCTCCCAACGAAATTCGCCGCGCCATCGGCGACTACGACGCCGATATCTTCTGCGGCTACTACGACATTTCCGACCAGGGCAATTTCGATGGCAAGAGCATCCTAAACGTCCCCCTTAGCGCGGAAGAAGTCATCGACCGGCTGGAAATTGAACCCCAAGAGCTAGAAGACGCCATTCAACTAGGAAAGGCCAAGCTCCTCCCCATCCGAAACGCCCGCATCGCCCCCGCCCGCGACGACAAAATTCTCACCGCCTGGAACGGCCTCATGCTCCGCAGCTTTGCCGAGGCCGCCGCCGCCCTCCAGCGAGACGACTACCGCGACGCCGCCATCGCCAACGCCCGCTTCATCACCGAGAACCTCCAGTCCAACGGGCGGGTTCTACGCACCTTCAAGGACGGGCAGGCAAAGCTGAACGGCTACCTGGAAGACTACAGTTTCCTCGCCGACGGCCTCCTCGCCGTCTATGAACTCACCTTCGACGACCACTGGCTGAACGAGGCCCGGCGGCTCGCTGATGGTATGCTCGAACTGTTTTGGGACTCCGCCGACCAAGTCTTCTACGACACGGGCAAGGACCACGAGACCCTCCTGGTCCGTCCCCGGGACGTCTTCGACAACGCCACCCCCTGTGGCTCCTCCGTGGCCGCCGACGTGCTGCTGCGGATGGCTCTACTCACCGGCGACGACAACTATCGCACC
Organism: Dehalococcoidia bacterium; assembly: GCA_965238215.1. GTDB lineage: Bacteria > Chloroflexota > Dehalococcoidia > Lucifugimonadales > JAPULR01. Next base: position 744,334 of record OZ250180.1, read on the forward strand.
GTGGGCGCCGCCGCCCTACGCTCCCTCGGCCCCATGCTCTCCCAATACGCCGGCGGCATGGGACGTTGGCTCGCCGCCCTGAACTTCCATCTCGGCCAGCCCAAGGAGGTCGCCCTAATAGGCGACCTGAATAGCGACGCTACCCAGGACTTGCTGGAAGAAGTCCATCTTCGCTATCTGCCCAACCGCGTCCTCGCCGCCTCCGAGCAAGGAGACCCCGCCGGAAGCCACCCCCTCCCCCTCCTCCGACACAAGACCCTCGTCGACGGACAGCCCGCCGCCTACGTCTGCCGAAACTACGTCTGCCAACTCCCCGTCACCACCCCCACCGCCCTCGCCACCCAACTCCAATCGACAGAATCTGGTTGAAATATATGTCCTCCATCCATTACCCTATGCACAGATTACGAAACTTACTGGAATGAAGCCATGACGCAGCAAGAAAGAATATCTGCTCCCAAGTTCCCTCAAAGCGAAAGGCCTGATGATGCTTCTTCGGAAGATCAATCATGGTTCTGGACGGACGAGTGGCAAGCTGAAGAAGAAGCTGCGTCCCGCGAAATAGAAGACGGTGAACTTTCACCTCCTTTCGCTAACGTGGACGACGCTGCGGAGTGGCTTAATTCTTCGGAGTGACCACCCATAATGGGTCGTCGTACCGGCCCATTGCGACTTGTGTTTGCTCCTCAATTTCGGCGCGCCCGTAGAAAGAAAACTCCAGAACTCCAGCGTGCGTTGGACGCCAAAGTTGAACGCCTCCGCACCAACCCCGGTCATCCCTCTCTGCGCCTCAAGAGAGTGCACAGTGTCAGATTTGAGGGAGTATGGGAAGCTTCCGTCACCATGTCATGCCGAATTACCTTTCAGTACGGGGCTGACAACTCCAGCATAATCTTGCGCAACTGCAACGGCCACGATGTGTTCAGATCGCCCTAAACATCAAGAAGCCGCCGACGTGACCGAGGGGATAGAAGCGTAACATGAACTTTGCCAACCGCACCATCTGGACCGCGGACAACATAGAAATCCTCCCGGGCATCGACTCCGAATGCGTCGACCTCGTATATCTAGACCCGCCCTTCAACTCCAACCGCGACTATGCCGCACCCATCGGTAGCAAGGCCGCCGGTGCCGCCCTCCGCTCCCTCGGCCCCATGCTCTCCCAATACGCCGGCGGCATGGGACGTTGGCTTGCCGCCCTGAACTTCCATCTGGGCCAACCCAAGGAGGTCGCCCTAATAGGCGACCTGAATAGCGACGCCGCCCAGGACATGCTGGAAGAGATCTACTTCCGTTATCTGCCCAACCGCGTCCTCGCCGCCTCCGAGCTAGGAGACCCCGCCGGAAGCCACCCCCTCCCCCTCCTCCGACACAAGACCCTCGTCGACGGCCAGCCCGCCGCCTACGTCTGCCGAAACTACGTCTGCCAGCTCCCCGTCACCACCCCCAACGCCCTCGCCACCCAACTCCAATCCCCCACTAACTGACCAAACGCGCCTTGTGGTCAAACTATCAGCCTGAAAACGGAGAACCATCAGATTGAACGCCAAAAGAGAGATTTCCAAGACGGGCATAGCCATTGAAAGGACCAGAAATCTCATTGATCAGGCCATGCCAAGAAAACAGACTCTTTTCCTTCCTGATTTTGACTATGCCTCGTTAGCGCCCCTATATACTCTGGCCCATTGGGGCATTGAGATTGGACTCAAGGCCATCCTGCTGTTGGAAGATAATCAGTATGATCCCAAGGAGGATAGACACGATCTAAAGAAACCGTTCCAAAGACTAAAAGAAAGCAACAGTGAGATAGCAAATCACCTGATGAAGGCGTTCAACGACACAGTTAGCTTCTACACAATTGACAAATGTCGGTGGAAACACTTCAAGTCATTGGATGCCTACCTAGAGCAATATGGCCGCGAGGACCTCTACGTGACTTTTCGTTACTGGGCCTTAGCAGACAAAGAGCTTGACCACATTCCTCTATTTGTCCATAGGGAGTTGCTCGTAGCCCTAGAGAAACTTCTAGGCTGGAACCATCAGCAGGTCGCGTCTAAACGAGTTAAGCAGTGGGTCCGTTGGAAATTCTCGGAAGAAGTTGGAGGACACATGCGTGCCTGCCAATCCTGCAGAGAAGCCCTCCCACAATCTTTCCTAGAGTTATTGAGCGATTCATATCCATCAGACACTCCGTTTCGTGAGGAGCTGCTATCTCTATACAATCAACATGCCAAAAAAGCTGACAATGGATGTATGAATCGAATCATCAGGGGCGCTTTTGAGTCTTTTCGTAGGGACGATGACCCCGCCGTTCGATACCTAGTCAACACCCTTGATGACCTTCCGGAGGGATCCCTTGAAAAGCCCAGCGACATTGAATTGCAAGTGGAATGGGTCGTCCACGACATCGCTGGCATTGTCTGGATCAAGAACGGCCAGCAACTGGGTTCAATTCGTCAGTCAATTGATGGCCGCTGGCTGGCCCAAGCCTATTCGCCTCCCACCAATGCCAAATTTGCAAAGACAAAGACTGATGCCGTGAACTGGCTTGTTAGTGAATGCACAGAATTGGTAACGGTCTCGGTGGACGGTGGCCCTCGAACCACCAAGCGTGCTATGTCTCCAGTATCCCTTAGTCGGTATCAATCAGGAGATGACACCTGGAGTCCATACGAGATTACCTTCACAGATAATGCTCACGGCTTATCTGAAGGACAACACATTGTTATAAGAGGCGGAGGTACCATGCGCATCGGAATAGCTGATGGAATTGTCTCCCTGGTGAATGGCGGATTGGTTGAGTTTGGGAACTAGGTGCCCTAATGCGCATACTGCCCAGGCAACAGTCTATCGCATCGGCATGCCTAAAATGAAAAAGATGAAGACGGCTGCTAGCGACCTAGAGAACTCCGCCATTCAGGTTCAAGTAGGGGTCTTTCAGACTGGATTCATAACCCCGCAATCGTGAAGTCCCGCGAACACCCCTTATTGTCTCTTCTGTGCGGCATCGATCATTTCACGCGTCTTCCTGAGGATCTCTATGGCATCTTCAAGAGTCTCGGCATCCTCCATATCCTTCACCAGCTCCTCAACAACCTGAGCCCGACCCTTCAGCCTTCCCTTCTCTTCTCTTTGCCTTAGAAATATCTCAGCCAACATCTGTAGTCCCTCCGTTCCCATGTACAACACCAGAGCCAGTGTGACTGCAATGGGTCCGATGCGCTCTGCAATAGCGAATGAAGTATCTAGAAAGCCATCCTTCGTTACGTGACCTACCTCGTACCATTATTACCACACCAAAAGAAGGCACGAATAGGATGAAAAAGACAAGCAGAAACCAACCAGCATAAAACCTGGGAAATTGCACCAGACTATCCCTTAACTAGGCGCCCTTCAAGTTCTCGAAGCGTCAAATTGCAAACTGCTGGCATCCCGCCTATAGCACTTCCTCAAACCAGAGCACATTCATTCTATTGCGTCAAATCACTGGAGTCAACTTGACCTTTGAATCGCCACAGGCAACAAAAGATGTGTACGAGAGCCTCAGGCGCATGAAAGACTTTATGGTTCTCGCCAACTGTCACCTCCCCATTGCCTCCCAACCCTCTCCCCTGCTAACCTACCCCCATGAACAACGCCGCCATACCACCTCGTGCCATCCTGGATGCGGCACATCCGCCTAAGTCGGACGGCCCTGCACCATCTCTATCCCTAACATTCGTTTCTCCCACAGAAAAAAACGAATACAAATACCCAAAACAGGCGGATCCACGCCTAATTTCCCCCAATTACCCCCATATTCGATTTCACAAACGAGTCATCCCCAAAGCTAAAACGAAAGGAAGCGAGTACCCAAAACCCCCTTCGCTTTCCACAAACGAATAACCCCCCAAAAGGAGCCACTCCCATGCCCAACCCCAAAAAACACGCCATAGAAATCGAATACTGCCACGATTGAGGCCACGCCCTCCGCGCCGCCTGGATGGCCGGCGACACCCTTAACCGCATCGGCGACCGCATCCGCTCCTTCACCCTCATCCCCGGCGGTCACGGCAAGTTCGACGTCCGCATTGACGGCGAACTCGTAGCCGAGCACCGCCACGAACCCGACGCCCACATCTTCCCCGACCTCCAGGACCTCCTCCAAGCCCTGGACGAACGCGCCACCTGACGCCCTATCTCCAACGCCAACCCGCAATCAAGAAAGGCCCAACCGCCATGACTACCCAAGACAACGCCCAATCCGCCGTCGCAGCCCGACCCCAGGACTACCCCCGCGGTCGCATCCTCGCCACCTCCGCCGACGAAGCCCGCAAGTCCACCCAGGGTCGCCGCCTCGTCCGAGAGCGCGTCCTAGCCCTCGGCAAAGACTCCATCTACAACATGACCGGCCTCGTTCGTGCCTTTCCCCTCGACCCTGAAGACCTGCCCACCCTGGAGAACCAGTTCACTTTCTACACCCATTTCCTCGGGCGCGCCGAAGCAATGGCCGTCGAATTCACCGGCGCCCACGCCCTCCAGCACGACGCCGTCCTGTGCAACCGCGTCACCTCCGCCATGTTGGCCATCATGCTTGGCACCCTCCAGCGCGGCGACGCCGTTATCTCAATGGTAGGTCAGGGACGCTCCCACCCCTCCGTGCAGCAGGCCGTCGAGTTGGTGGGCGCCGATTTCAGCGAAGTTGTCGGTATCGAGTCCCTCGAGGAGACCATCTCTCTCCGCCCCTGGAAGATGCTCGTAATCACACCCCTTACCCCATCCAAGTACCACATCCCCGCCGACCAGGTGCGCCGCGCCATCCAATTGGCCAAGGAGCGCGATATGCTGGTCTTCATCGACGACGCCCACATGATGTCCCGAACCATCTTCTACGACGAACCCACCACCTTCCAGTTGGGCGACGTCGATCTCTCCGTCTGGTCCCTGGACAAGCACGTGCCCGGCCCCCGGGGCGCCGCCATCGTGGGACGAAAAGATCTCATGGAGCAGGTTTCCGCCAAAGCCTTCCAGTTTGGTCTGGAAGCCCAGTCGGGCCATTACGTTGCAATGGTTAGAGGCATGGAAGCCTTCGACCCGGAGCCTATTAAACGGGCCTCCGCCCTAGCCCGAACCTTGTATCAAAAGTTCCAAGCCCACTTCGGCTTGAGTGTTTATCAAGCCGGGCCTGGCGTTGCCCTCTCAGCCGAAGACTTCACCGAGGTGGTCTTCCAGCATGCCGGAAGCAGAGAGACTACCCTTGCTCCCTCCGAAGTATCCGTCGCCGCCAGTTTCCTGCTGCTCAACAAATACGGCATCATCACCATCCCCATCACCGGCTACCCCGGAGCCGCTCCCACCTTCAGGCTGATGATGCACCCGGACGGAGAGCGTTTCGGCGTCGAACCTCTGGTCAAGGCCGTCGAAGATGCCCTGGGACAGACCGCCGCCCTCCTCCAAAACCCCGACCGGGTCCGCGCCCTCCTCCTCGGCTAACCCCTACCCGTCAGTCCCTAACAGCCTTCCCCCTCGATGGGCGAAGGTTTGGATGGGGGTGAAAGACCCCTAAACCTACCCGTCATTCCAGCGCAAGCCGGAATCCAGAATCCCATGATTTGGCTACGGCAAGCTCTGTCCAACACCGCCATCTAAACGCGTTTCGGCAACTAAACAAAGGTCTGCCGTTAAGAGAAAGGCAGCGCGCTCCTGACGTTTCTGCCCCCGATGGCTATTATCCCCGTAGAGTCCAGGCCGCCAATGGCAACCAACCCAACTGCGTTGATTCCGCCTACAGCGACTACGCCCACTGCGTTTACGCCCCCTATGGCAACAAGTCCCACTGCGTTCACGGGGCTGAAGGTGACCAACCCCATTGAGTTGAGGAAACTTATCGCGACAAGACCAATTGCGTTAATAAGCCCCGCCGCCACACCACCAATGGCGGTGGTGCCAACCGCAATTGTGTCAACCGTTATCCAACTCAGGGAAGATGGCATTTTGGATGCCGACGTCGTTGTAGATCCCTGCATTGGCTAAATTGCCTCCTGAGAGATTTGTGAAAGCATCTTAACGAGGCTTCCCTCGCCAACGCGAAGCGCGCTTCTTAGTTAAGGCCCACCCTTCCCCATCGTCCCTTTCCCCGTAGCCGCGGTTCGCAAACCGCCCGCCGTCCCTACCCTAAAACTGGCTCCGGCGTCAGTGGCCCCGACACCCCGACCATGGAGTCCCGCGTCACCAAGCGCACCAACTCCTCCTCGCTCCAACCCTCCGTCCCCTCGGGACGCTGCGGCAGCACCAAGTATCGCACGTCCGCGGTGCTGTCCAACACCATGACCTCCACCCCAGGTTCCAACTCCAACCCAAACTCCCGCATCACACCCCGGGGGTCCACCACCGCCCGCGACCGGTACGTCAGGCTCTTGTACCAGTCCGGTGGCCTGCCCAGCAGCCACGTCGGATAGCACGAACACAGCGTGCACACCACCAGATGATGCACCCCTTCCGTGTTCTCCGCTACAACCACGTCCGGCAGGCTCTCCGACTCCGAATATCCCAGTTCCGCAACCGCCGCCTTTGCATCCTCCAGCAGCCGGTTCTTGAACTCCGGGTCCATCCACGCCCTCGCGACAATCCTCGCTCCGTCCAACGGAGAACGGGCATCGCTCTCCGTAACCAGCCGTTCAATCTCCTCTCTGCTGCAGACCCCCTTCTCCGTCAGCAGCGCCTCCATGGCCTTCATCCGTCGGGCGTAATATCCCAACTCTTCGTCATGCGCCATCCCTGGATGATCATGTCCGTGCGATCCGCTCATTCGCTCCTCCTCTCCTACCAAGCCGGCTCCAGCCAGTGCTCGAAAACATCCGCCAGTAGCTCGTCCGACTCCGGCCCATCATAGTTCTCCCATAGTTCGCGCTGGCTGAACCTCACCAAGTAGAGGGGCACGACCGGCTCTCCCGAACCTCCATACGCCAGCGACTCAGGATTCCGATACGCGCCGTGGTACCGCTCCAACGTGCCCACCTTGCCTCGAATGTACCACGGCGTCCGGTTGTGCCCTCTCACGGGCAGATCAAGCACTCTAACCCTGCCTCCCTCGCCGTAGGCCGGTGTTCTTTGGTATGCTGCCATCATTCCGCGCCCTCCGCAAATTCCGACATCTTCCGGTCTAATTCTTCTCGGGTGAGAATACCCTTCTCTTCCAGGATAGACTCTACTGACTCCGCCCACCGTTCGTAGTAGCCCAGGGACTCATACTTGCCCGGCTCGATGCTCTCAATGCCCCGGCGCAGTTCGTCCGTACGGATCAATCCCTTGCCGCGCAGTGCCCCAAGAACGGCGCTTATACGAACTTCCCAGTCCATGACCGGATGCTCGCTCTTATCAATGGGTTCGTCCGTGGGCCAACCGCCACGGTCGTGAACTCCGGGCATCGCAGCACCTCCTCAGGTGGACAATTGGACCGTCGCCTAAACTATAGCACAACCGCCCTCCCCCCCCCCGTTATTCCCGCGTAGAGCCTGCCCTCGTGAAGTCGGGGCGGGAACCCACCTCTCAGAATCCCAATCTCCCGTAGGGGCGGTTCGCGAACCGCCCGTCCCTCTCCCGTTGTTCTAGCGGAGAGCCTGCCCCCATGACGACGAGGAAGGGAATCCATCCTTCTAGCGCCCACACCCGCCATCCTGACGCCCTTCACCTCACTCTAAGCAGTAGCAAAGAACCCCGCCGGCCTACGCTCAACCCCACCGCGCCTCCTATGTCCACACAAGCAGACGCCTAAGATGAACGACCAAAGGCCGCATCCCGAAGAACCGCCGCCTTGTCCGTCCTTTCCCACGGCACGTTCAATTCTTCCCGCCCGAAGTGACCGTAAGCAGCCAGCTCCCTGTACATCGGCCTTCGCAGGTCGAGGTCCCTCATGATCGCCGCCGGCCGCAGGTCAAAGTGCTTCGTCACCAATTCTTGAATCAGGTTGTCCGAAACCTTGGCCGTACCGAAAGTCTCCACGCTCACGGAGATGGGTCGAGCCACTCCAATCGCATAGGAAACCTGTACCTCCGCCCGGTCCGCCAGCCCCGCCGCCACAATGTTCTTGGCCACGTACCGCGCCGCATAAGCCCCGGAGCGGTCCACCTTTGTCGGGTCCTTCCCGGAGAAGGCCCCACCGCCGTGCCGAGCCAACCCGCCGTAGGTGTCCACCAGAATCTTGCGGCCCGTCAACCCCGTGTCCGCCGCAGGCCCCCCCGTCACGAACCGTCCGCTGGGGTTTACGAAAATCTTCGTCTCGTCGTCCATCAGATGGGCCGGCGCTACGTGCCGCACCACCTGCTCCGTTACGTCCCGAGTCAACGTTTCCTGCTCCGTATCCGGTGTATGCTGGGCGCTCACCACTATGGTGTCTATCCGCTTAGGCTCCCCGTAGGCATACTCCACCGTGACCTGCGACTTGCCATCGGGCCACAAGTAAGGAATCATCCCCTCCTTGCGTACAAGGGCCAGTCGTTTGCAGAGCCTGTGCGACAATGCGTGTGGAAGGGGCAGCATCTCCGGCGTTTCATTGCAGGCGAATCCCACCATCATTCCCTGGTCTCCCGCCCCGATGAGGTCCAAATTAGCATCGTCCTGGGCCGACCTGCCGTCCCCCCTCACCTCCAGCGCAGTGCTGACGGCCATACTGATGTCCGCCGACTGCTCTTGTAATGAAACCATGACGCCGCAGCTCTTGTAGTCGATTCCCCGCTCCGCGCTGGTGTAACCCGCTCGCTTCAGCGTTTCTCTCGCCAACGACTGCACGTCTATGGTGGCGCTCGTAGTTATCTCTCCCATGATTACCACCAACCCGTTGGTGGTGCACGTTTCGCAGGCGATGCGAGCGTTGGGGTCTTGGGCCAGGATTGCGTCCACTATGGCGTCGGATATCTGGTCGCACAGCTTATCCGGATGCCCTTCCGTCACCGACTCCGAGGTCAGCAGATATTGGGATGAATTCATAAAGACGTTAGACAATTGGCGGTTCTCCTTTTCGAAATTAGGTGCCCTCTTCCCAGCTGTTCAGGTACTTCCACTGGGCGTCCGTGAGGGTGTCTATGGTTACGCCCATGGACCGGAGCTTGAGTCGTCCCACCTCCATGTCCATATCCCTGGGCACCGGGTATACTCGCGGCTCCAAGCTCTCCTTACGGGTCGCCAGGTACTCCACGCTCAGGGCCTGATTGGCAAAGCTCATGTCCATTACGCTGGAGGGGTGCCCCTCGGCGGCGGCCAGGTTCACCAGTCGCCCCTCCGCCAGCAGGTACAGCCTCCGCCCGTCCTTCATCGTGTACTCTTGGACGAAGGGCCTCACTTCGGCGATGGATTCGGCCATGTCCTCCAGGGCCGGAATATCTATCTCCACGTTGAAATGCCCGCTGTTGGCCAACAGCGCCCCGTCCGTCATCACGGCCAGCTGGGCCGGGCCCATGGCGTGAAGCCCCCCCGTGGCCGAGATGAACACGTCCCCAACGGTTGCGGCCTCGTGACTGTGCAAAACAGTGAACCCGTCCATGACGGCCTCCAAGGCCCGCACCGCGTCCACCTCGGTTACTATCACGTTGGAACCCATCCCCCTTGCCCTCTGCGCAATGCCGCGTCCGCACCACCCGTAGCCCATCACCACCACCTTCTTGCCAGCCCACAGAAGATTCGTCGCCCGCGTAATTCCGTCCAGGGTGCTCTGACCCGTGCCATAGCGGTTGTCGAAGAAGTGCTTGGTGTCCGCCTCGTTGACGGCAATGATGGGATAGCGAAGCATCCCCTCCTTGGCCATGGCCTTCAGCCGTATGACCCCCGTAGTAGTCTCCTCCGTTCCACCAATAATCCCACGGATGAGTTCCTTCCGCTCCTGGTGTATCGTAGCCACCAGGTCCGCCCCGTCGTCCATGGTCACGTTGGGAGTGGTGTCCAGCGCCGACCGTATATGGCCATAGTAGGTGTCGTCGTCCTCCCCCTTTATGGCGTAAGTGGCTATGCCGTACTCGCTAACCAAGGCGGCAGCCACGTCGTCCTGGGTGCTAAGCGGATTGCTGGCGCACAACGCAACGTCAGCGCCTCCCGCCTGGAGGGTTATGGCCAGGTTGGCCGTCTCCGACGTCACGTGCAAGCAGCCGGACACACGGATTCCTTCCAGCGGCTTCTCCTTTTCGAACCGTTCCCGTATAAGCGTCAGCACGGGCATGTCCCGGCCCGCCCATTCAATGTGCTCCAACCCCTCCCGCGTTAGGGAAAGGTCCTTTACGTCAGATCTTGGATTGCTGTTCAAATCATTCTCCTAAACTAATCAGATAACTCCGGCCTTCTCGCGCCACGGCAGGTCCTCTCCCGACTCCAACCCCTGGAAACTCGTCAGTCCCACGTACCCCTTCAAACGCTCCAAGACCTCCCCGCGCGTCAGCGATGAAAGCCTCTCAACGCTCAATGCCTGAACCGTGAAGGACCCCATCACCGTCCCCACCACCGCCGCGCGACGCAGACTCTGGCCGCTCAGGTCACCCGTGTCCGCCAGATAACCCATGAACCCGCCGGCGAAAGAGTCCCCGGCCCCCGTGGGATCCGCAACGCTGTCTAAAGGATACGCAGGCGCGGCGAAGATAGAGTCCCGTTGGACCATCAATACCCCGTGCTCACCCCGCTTTGCCACCACTGCCTTCGGCCCCAGGTCGAGAATCCTCCGGGCGGCCCGCACCACATTCGACTCTCCGGAGAAGGCCCTTACCTCCCCTTCGTCCATGAACGCCACGTCCACCGACTTCAATACCTCAGTCAGCTTCTCCCGCTTGCTTTGTATCCAGATGCTGATAGTGTCCGCAGCCACCATTTTGGGCCGCGCCTCCATCTGCGCCAGCGTCTGAAGCTGCAAGTCCGGGTCGATGTTCGCCAGAAACAGATACTCCGCCCGCCTTTGCTCAGGACTCAGAACGGGGTTGAACCCGTCAAACACGTTCAACTGCAGGTCGAGTGTATCCCGGAGGTTTACGTCTTCGGCGCTGTAACGTCCCGTCCAGCGAAAGGTCTTCCCTGGCGCGCGCTTCAGCCCGCTGACGTCCACGCCGTGACGAACCAGCAGCGCCTCGTCCTCCCTCCGGAAATCTTCCCCCACCACGCCAATCAGCGAGACCGGCGAGTAGAAGCCGGCGGCAATTGAAAAATAGGTGGCGGACCCCCCCAGCAGATCTTTGCCCGTTGTCTGCGGGGTGATTATCGTATCGTACCCCACCGAGCCAACTACAAGCAGCGACACTGTCAACCCTCGCTACGCCGGGTATTCCGTGGGCAGCCCGTGCTCTATCCAGGCGGGCGTGCCGTCGTCCACGTTATATAGCGTCTCAAGGTCGAAACCCATCGAAGCCGCCATCTCGCAGGCCAAGCCGCTGCGTACACCGGCGGCGCAGATGAACAGAAGCTTCTTGCCCTCCGGCAGCTCGCCAACCCGGTCCAACAGATCGTCGATCGGTATGTGAATCGCCCCGGCTGCGTGCCCCGTCACCCATTCGTCGTCGCGCCGCACGTCCACGATCGCCGCCCCGTCTCCCTCCGCGTCCAAAATAGTCTGGGCCTCGGGCGAATCCACCCTGTAATAAGGCTCTCCAAGTTCCTGTCTAGCCATGGCGAGACCTCCTGATTTCTCTAAACGTACTTTCCAATGATGGGCGCAAGCTGCGCCTCGTACCCCTCCGAAACCAGGTCCGGAGAAGTCAGAATAGCGTTCTCCAGGGCCGAACCGCAGGAGCAGTTGCGGCCCATGGGTACCCGCGGAATCAAATTCCTCAGAATGTTTATCGACGTGGCCACGTTCCTTTTCAGGTTCGCCACCACCATCTCAACCGTCACCACCTCAGTAGCCTCCCGCCAGCAGTCGTAGTCCGTTACGCAGGCCAGCGTGGAATAGCAGATCTCCGCCTCTCGCGCTAGCTTCGCCTCCGGCAGTGCCGTCATTCCGATTATGTCCGCGCCCCATTGGCGGTACATGAAAGACTCCGCACGTGTCGAAAAGGCCGGCCCTTCCATAACCAGGTAGACGCCCCCTTCGTGCACGGTAGCCCCTGCCTTCTGGGACGAGTCGTACACGAGATGACTAAGAGAAGGACAGAAGGGGTCGGAAAAAGCCACGTGCACAACCATCTCGCCGTCGAAGAACGTATTGCCTCGAAGTCGAGTCCGGTCGATTATCTGGTGCGGCACAACCATGTCTAAGGGTTTCATCTCTTCCCGAAGACTTCCCACTGCGCTAACCGACACAATTCTTTCCACCCCCAGCCTCTTCAGCGCGAAGATGTTGGCCTTAACCGGCAGGTTCGTGGGCGATATGCGATGCCCCCGACCGTGCCTCGGCAGAAAAGCCACGCCGACGCCTTCCAATGTTCCCACGACAATCGCGTCGCTGGGACTGCCATAGGGCGTCGAGACCTCCACTTCCTCCACGTCCTGAAGGCCCTCCATGGAGTACAAACCGCTCCCGCCAATGACCGCCAGCCGAGGCTTAACCATCCAAGTCCTCCTGAGCGCGGGCTACCGCAGCCCTTAGATTCGCCTCGTAGGGAGGACGGACCACCCCTACTTCCGTGATAATGGCATCTACGTATTCGTGGGGCGTAACGTCGAAGGCCGGATTCCGAATCCCTATGCCCTCCGCCGCCGTCCTCACACCCCCAAATTCAGAGACTTCGGCTGCGTCCCGCTCCTCGATGGGTATCTCCACACCCGACGCAACGCTCAAGTCAACCGTGGTCGTGGGAGCTGCCACGTAGAACGGCGCGCCGTTCTCCCGCGCCACCACCGCAATGCCGTAAGTGCCAATCTTGTTGGCCGTGTCCCCGTTGGCGGCTATCCGGTCCGCTCCCACCACCACGCAGCCCACCGCCCGTTGATTCAGAAGCAGCCCCGCGGCGGAGTCCACCACCATCGTGGCTGGAATCCCCATCTTCACCAGCTCCCAAGCCGTCAGACGCGCCCCCTGAAGAAAGGGCCTCGTTTCCGTATGAAACACCTGAAAGCGGTCTCCCTGCTCCCACGCCGCCCGGATAACTCCCAAAGCCGTGCCGTAGCCCGCAGTAGCCAGCGCGCCGGTGTTGCAATGCGTCAGAACGCCCTGCCGCCCGCTGAGAAGCGGCGCGCCGTGACGCCCAATCTGCCGGTTGGCCTCCACGTCCCTACGCTGAATCTCCTTCGCTTCCTTCAATAGCCTTTCGCACGCCACCGATGGCTCGGCCTCGGCTTTCGCCACTTCCATAAGTCGTTCAACTGCCCATGCAAGATTGATTGCCGTAGGCCGTGCCGCCTTAATCTCTTCAGCAGCATCCCGGAGCCTGGACAGAAATTCCCCCGCGTCGCCCGACTCCAAAATCTCCTTGGCGGCCAGGACCATGGCGTAAGCGCCGGTCACTCCGATGGCCGGCGCTCCCCGAACCCGCATCTCCCGGATGGACGAGATTACCTGCCGGTAATCTGAAGACTCCACAACCACCTCTTCCTGGGGCAGCCGGGTCTGGTCCAGCAGCCTCAGCCTGTCCGAGGCCCAGGAGATCGGTTGAATCTCATCCTGCAATCTACGAATGCCTCCGTCTTATGTCCGGTTCTATCAATCGACCCTTGAACTGGGGCCAAATCTCATCCCGCGATCCGTCAATTCTTACACTAAGAAATACCCGACGGCACAAAAAAGCTTCTCACAAAGAGAAGCTCAAAATATAACCTTTGAGCCGCTCTCATCTTTCACCCCCATGGGGGCGCCGGAATTGGCACCTCACCGATTTGCGCGGCAAATCCGGTTGGTTGCCAGGCTTCACTGGGCCGTTCCCTCTGCCTATCTGGATAAGAGAGGACAATCTATACAATTTTCTATCTGAATCTTATTGACCCACGCCGTTCATGTCAAGAAACCCCATTTATCGGTAGCGTCGCAGTTTGCTTCCCAGACAATTTCTACATTACCCGAAAGTCTATCTACTGTGTGGGCTCACTCAATGTAATGGCGCGATTTGTGTGGTCGTCAATAATCACTCGATCGCCAAGTGGGTCCTTCAGGTAAACTTTTACACTGTCTCGGCAATCGTCCCCACCCTTAAGCGGGGTGGAGTAAGCCTCCACACGCAACCTGATGGACTCGTCATCTTGATGGAGTTCAAACACACTTGGGTTTCCATTACATGAGCCCACCTCCAATTCCAGTGTATGAGGATTGAGCAGGTTTGCTGTCCTGATATCCACTCCACCGCGCCACACACCCCCGCCAACAGATTGCCAGATGCAGAACACTACTAGCCCACCTAGGACAAACGATAACACTGCTAGAGCTACATACCGGCGCCAATGCCTCATCTTATTCACCCCGGGATATCTGAACCTTTGTTGTTTGATTGAAACGACAACTGTGCGTTATCCTGATCCCCTCCCCCACATGTTATTCTGAGCGCAGCGCAGCGGAGGCGAAGAATCTCGCTGGACTACGCTCAACGCCTCTTTCCCCGCACCATTCACCCGCGCCCCTTCGTCCCCCAGTGTCGAATCGATGCTGTTAATCGGCAGGTCGCCGATGCCTCTCGTTCTGTTCTCACGCCTCATCCGCAATTGGTTTCTCACGCCAGACTAGTGGTTGCCCGGTCGCGGCATCTAGAACGCCAGTTAGCTTCGGGCCGGCTTCGGGACCTCCTGATGCTTCGTCGAGTTGTTGCTGGGTTAAACCCTTCGCCGGATCGTCACCTTCGTTGCTGAACTGCGCATCGGAAAGCCTGGCATCGTTAAGACCTGCGCAATCTAAACGAGTCGAGGCTAGGAATGCACCGGAGAGGTCCGCCCCCCACAGGATTGCTCTTCTGAGGTCCGCCCCGTGGAGAGTCGCGCCGCGAAGGTCGGCATATTGCAATTGCAGGCTAAATCCTTCCCTCTCTTCAAGGTGAACGTCAGAATTGCTGCGGCCACGAATTACGTCCATCACAGCTTGCAGGTCTTCACGAAGCATGAGGAACGGGACGTCAGAGTACATCCTACTAGTGGCCAACTCTGCCCAGTCCGTTCCACCTTTGGTCGGGTTTCGGACGAACGCGCAGAGCATTTGCATCACCCGGACGTGGTATTGATTGGGTTGTTCCACGGCCAGGTTACGTAGAGTGTGGACGCCACCGATGCGCACTGACAGAACGTCGCTACCGAGCATCTCAGCAGCCTTCTGGTATCGTTCGTTCAGCAGGCCCTGTTGAGCGACGGCAGTCTGACGTTGCGCTGAGGATGCCTGCTTGTCGGCTACGACGGCGCACCATGTCGCCAGCAGAATGGCAAGCGAGCCAGCAATGACCAATCCGACATTGCGTATGGTCGCACTTCCGGACTCGTCACCGGCTAGCCAGTCCCATAGCACGACCACAAGCAGGACTTCCGCGGCCAGAACAGCCACTGACAGAGTGATCCAGAATCCTCCGGATTGCGGTAGCCGCAAATGTCCGCGGAGGCTACGAATTCGCTTAACGAAGACCTTTCGTTTAGTCTCCCCACTAGTCTTTCCATCGCTCGGGCTATAGGGCTCAGCGTCGGCTAATGGCTTATATCCAGTAATTCGTCGGACTTTCTGACGTAGAAACCTGAACAAGGAAGTCAGTGTACGTCCGAACAATATGAACAGGAACATTGAGAATCCGCCAATGAATAGAACTGGTGTCCACCATTGGTCATTGGGGAGTTCCAAGGTTGAAGATAACCAACTGAAGATGAAGGAAAACAATACGATGGGGAGCATGATAGGTGCAACCAGACGGGTTGCACCAAGACCCCAACCCTGGAGTGGCGTTACCATTGACGCCATAGCTAGAAACAGCGACAAGACGAAAAAGCCGGACATGCAGGTTAAGATCACCAACCCCGAATAGTCGGGTACCGTGAACATGAGCAGCTCCGTAGTGCCTTCGGAGCCTTCCCACATTCCCCACGCCTGGCCCATGAGAAGCGAACCAAGGAAGGCGGCTACTGCGAAGTTGGCGAGCCTGTCCTCCTTCATTTCTTGCAAATCTGCTTTGTTCATTATCGCCTCCTAGGGAGCCACCAATAGACGCGCCCACCCCCGTCTCCTACGCCCGCAACCTTAAACAGCCTACATCCCGGACGCAGACCGAGTCGTCCTCACCGTGCACACGCAACTGGGAGCGCAGGGGGTTAGCGGCGGCGCCTTTTGGCTTTACCAATGGCGACTCCCACTCCAGCGCCTACAGCAATCCACCAGGCATCGCCGGTGGCAGCTATAGGGCGGCGCCGATGCCCACCCCTATGGCGATTCCGATTCCAAGACTCATCGAGACCCTCCATCTTTCATCCAGGATTTCCCATATTGGGAGTCTTTAGGCTCAATGGGCAGCCCAGACGAGATAGTGGCATCATAGTCAGGTCCTGCAAGGCCGGTCAATCCAATGAGGGGTGCGATTCTCGCTGTGAACCATGCTTCTTGTCCGACTTCATCGTCTTCGGGCCCTCGCCAATGGGATGAAAGCGCATTGAAGACAAACCGACTCCCTGGAGCGCTCTCTCCCTCTTGGCAAAATCGTGGTTGTTCTCTCCCTCAGCTTGGCGCCAGCGATAACCGGCTAATACGATCCAATGCTTCTTGGAACAACCGTCGAGGAACCGACACTTCGGACAACTGAAAGATCAATCGCCGGGAGCGACGCACCAGACGGCCGTCTCGTCTGCTCGAAGCCCAGACGTATGCGTGTAGCCACTGTTGATCGCGATTAAGGTCCCATCATTAGATGGCGCGTCTACTTCGCCAGGTGGGGACGAAAGCGGCGGCGGCGGGTCGGGTTCTGGGGTGATCATATCCTCACTTCGCGCGTCTCCTCCGCACCCCTTTAGGCTCAACAAAAGAACAGTCACTGTTGCCATTCCCGCTACAGACAGAGTAATGGTTGTAAGCCTTCCCCATCCCCTTGATCCCACTGCTTCACCCATTATCTTCCCTGAAGTTGAAAATTGCCCCACCCCCACATGTCATTCTGAGCGCAGCGCAGCGGAGTCGAAGAATCTCGCTGGACTACGCTCAACGCCTCTTTCCCCGCACTATTCACCCACCCCCCTTTGTCCCCCAATGCAAGTGCACCGCGCCGAACCCCATAGACTCCCGCCCAACGTCTTCTAGCCCCACCCGCGCGAACATGCCCTCCAACTCCTCCGGTGACACAAACCCCTCCACGGACTTCGGCAGATACGTGTAGGCCGCCATGTCCATTGTCACCGCCGCCCCCACCAGTGGCACAACCCGCCGAAAGTACAACTTCACCAGCGGACGCAGCAGCCCCCTTTCCACCGGCATCGTCTCCAACGAAAGCACCCGTCCCCCCGGCCTCACCACCCGCGCCATCTCCCGCAGCGACTGCTCCAGGTCCGGAATGTTCCGCAAGCTGAAAGCGGACGTGACGCAGGCGAAGCTGTCGTCCTGAAACGGAAGCGAAAGCGCGTCTCCCATTGCAAAGCTCACCCGTCGCCGCTTTCTTCCTCCATTCCCCTTGACCACCGCCCGGCTCACCATCGGTCGCAGCAGGTCCATGCCGACTACCTCCCCCGCCCCGGCCGTCCTCTCCAGCTCCAACGCCAGGTCCCCAGTACCCGTGGCCACGTCCAACACCGGCCCCTCCAACCCCTCCAACGCACGCTTCGCCGCCTTTCTTCGCCAGCGGCTATCCATCCCAAAGGTCATCAACCCGTTCATCAAGTCATACCGGCCCGAAATGCGCGAAAACATGGCGGCCACGTACCGCCGCTTCTCCTGGCCCCGAAGTCCCACCATCGTCAGTAACCCAGTCCCTGGTCCGATGCTCCTCGGTACACGTGCCGTTGAGAAAGTCCAGGCTCTACGTCCAGCGATACCAGAATCCGCTCCACGAAGTAGTCCACCACCTCCTCCATCCGGGTGGGCTTCAGGTAGAAGGGCGGCTCAGGCGGCATCACCAGCACTCCCATACGTGCCAGATTCGCCATGTTCTCCAGGTGTATCGCGTGAAGCGGCGTCTCCCTCGGTACGATTACCAGGTTCCGCCGCTCCTTCAAGCAAACGTCCGCCGCTCGCAGCAGCAGGTTGTTGGCCATGCCATGGGCCATCGACGCCACACTGGCCATACTGCACGGCACAATCACCATTCCGCTCGTCGGATAAGTCCCGCTCGCTATGGGCGCACTCATCTCGTTGATCCCGTAGGACGTAAAGAACGGGCTCTCTCTCCACGCCGAAAGATAGCTTGCGAAGGGCTCCGGCATCTCCTCCTGCCACACCATCTTGGCCGCGTTCGAGCACACCAGCGCCGTCGGAACCTCCCGCGTCAGCAGCGCTTCCACCACCTGCTGGCCGATGACCGACCCGCTCGCCCCAGATATTCCCACCACCACCGGGTTCACGTGAACACCGCCAATGACGTAGCCAGCAATAGAATCAGCCCCACGTAGCTGTTGAACTTGAGCGCCGCCACAGGGACTTTAGATAGGTCCGTCGGCTTGACCAAAGAGTTCTGGTAGACCAACATCGCCGACGCAATTCCCCACCCCACGAAGTAAAACACGCCCAACTCCATCCAAATCCCCAGCGCCAGCAATGACGCCGACGTTACAACGTGCATCAGCCGCGCGCACCACAGCGCCCCCGCTATCCCAAACCGCCTTGGAATCGAATGTATGCCATATTCCTTGTCAAAACTGAAGTCCATGCAGGCGTAGATAATGTCGAATCCACCCACCCAGAACGCCACCGCCGTGGCCAGCAGCACCGCCTGCGGCTCCAGCGTCCCCGTCACCCCCACCCACGCCCCGGCGGGCGCGATGGCGTCGGCCCACCCCAGAATCAAGTGGCTTCCCCAGGTGAAATACTTGGCGTATGTATACAGGAACAGCACCGCCACAACCACCGGCGAAAGCACAAACGCCAGCGTGTTCAGCTGCGATGCGGCAAACACGAACACCCCCATGGAAACCAGCATCATCAGTGCCATGTCGCGCCGCTTCAGCAGTCCCAGGGGCAGGTGCCTCCCGCTGGTGCGAGGATTCGCCGCATCCTCCTTGGCGTGCACCATCCGGTTGGCTGTCATGGCTACCGTCCGAGCACTCACCATTGCCACCGTTATCCATAGAAACTGCCCCAGCGTGGGCAGCCCGTCTGCCGCAAGAAACATCCCGATGTATGCGAATGGCAGGGCGAAAAGGCTGTGTTCAAACCGGATCGACGCCAGAACCAGCCGGAGCTTGTGAGGAAGGACCGCCGCTGCGTTCATCTTAGCCCCTCCAACTCATATCCCGTAGCTCTCCCACTTGGCGTCCACCAGATCCTTGATCTCCGGGCTCATAACGATGTCCGGCGGCCACTCCCGATGGTAACCCTCTTCCGGCCCCTTGGTCGTGGCGTCTATCCCCACTTTGCTCCCGAACTTTGGCGACGTCGATGCGTGGTCCAGGTCGTCTACCGGCCCCGAAGCAAAGAATATGTCCCGCTCCGCGTCCAAATTATTCGTGACCCGCCACGCCACCTCCGACACGTCATGAACGTTTACGTTGTCATCGACCACGACGATCGCCTTGGCCAGAGACATTAACCCCATCCCCCATAGCCCGTACACCACCTTCCGCGCCTGCCCGGGGTAGTCCTTCTTCACCGAAACGATCACCAAGTTATGGAACACCCCCTCCGCCGGCATGTTCATATCGACCACTTCCGGCAGCACCAGTTGAATGATGGGCAGGAAGAACCGCTCCGTGACCTTGCCCATGTAGTAGTCCTCCATGGGCGGCCTTCCCACAATGGTGGTGGGGTATATCGGGTCCCGGCGGTGTGTTATGCACGTTATGTGAAATACCGGATACGTGTCCGCCAGGGAATAGTACCCCGTATGGTCTCCGAAAGGCCCCTCCGTCCGCTCGTCCCCCGGCGTCACGTAGCCCTCCAATACAATCTCCGCCTGGGCCGGCACTTCCAGGTCCACGGTCTTAGCCCGCACCATCTCCACCGCCTCCCCTCGGATGAACCCTGCAGCCATCATCTCGTCCACGTTGGGAGGAAGAGGCGCCGTCCCCGACCAGATAGTCGCCGGATCACCCCCCAGTGCCACCGCCACGTCCACCCGAGGGCTTCCCCGTTCTCCCGAAACTCTATAGTGCGCCCGCCCGTCCTTCTGCGTCTGCCAGTGCATCCCACAGGTGCGCTCATCGAAGACCTGCATCCGATAAGTCCCCACGTTCCGGACACCGGTCTCAGGGTCCTTCGTGATGACCAGGGGCAGCGTGATATACCGTCCGCCGTCTTCCGGCCAGCACTTCAGAATCGGGAAACGATTCACGTCGACCTCGTCACCCTCCAACACCACCTCCTGGCAAGGCGCGCTGCGGACAATCTTCGGTCGCACCGACGCCATTTTCATCAGCTGACCCAGGGCACGAACCTTCTCCATCACGCCCTTGGGCGGCCCCTCCACCAGTCCCAGCAGACCCCTGACTCTATCCGCCAGATCGTTCAGATTCTCAGCGCCCAGCGCCCACGCCATGCGACGCTCCGAGCCATACATATTGATCAGCACCGGAACGTCGTACCCCTCCACGTTCTCGAACAGGAGCGCCGGCCCGCCGCTCTTCGTCACCCGGTCGCAGATCTCCGTAATCTCTAGGTCCCAAGTGACAGGCGTCATAATGCGTCGAAGCTCTCCCTTACTCTCCAGGAAGGCAATGAAGTCCCTTAGGTTCCTATATTTCATGCGTCTTCTCTGGTGAGAATGGGGCTTGCGGTGGGTTCAAGAATCTTCAAGGCGTCTTCAATTATACCCCAAAGGCAGATACAATAACGAAAAGCGCAAGCGACCCCGCCCCTCACAGGAACAGGACCAAATCCTCCCCTCCACCCCCACGCGCCATTCTGAACGCAGCGAAGCGCAGTGAAGAATCTCGCCGAACGCCTATAGAGCCTTCCCAAGCCTACCTTGGCGACAGACTCCAAATCCACGCGAATGCCCGCTTCACCCTCCCAACACAGCTAGTCGGGCCGGGTTCCGCCAGACGCACCTACACCAGGGCAGGTGCGTCCAACGACGCAAAAGCTATCGAAAGGAAATTTTAGTAGCCGGCAGAGCGCTGGCGGCTAAAGCAGTCCTGACAGTAGACAGGACGAATGCCCCGTGGCTGGAAGGGGACTGTCGTCTCCACTCCACATTCAGCGCAAATGGCTTCGTACCGCTCCCGCTGGTAGCCGCCGCCGTCTCCGCGCTGGGCTCGCCGCGACGAGCGGCAGCTGGCGCATCGCTTAGGCTCGTTCGTGAAGCCTCTCGACGTAAAGAATTCTTGCTCTCCAACAGTGAAGGTAAAGGGGGTTCCACAGTCCACACAGTTTAGGGTCTTGTCCGCTAATTCCACAGGGTTAATCCTCAATTTTGGCTTCAAGGCCAGTATAGGCGCGTCCCTCGACACGTCCTCAACATTATACACGAATTTCGCCACATCTCAACCACCCCTACCAAACCTCCAGCTAAACTGTGGGCGCCCTCCCCAGTCATCCCGCACCCCCATCATTGGCCTCCGTTCCCTGGCCGCTCCGCTACACGAGCCAGCATCGCCTGTTCCAGCGGATGGTATCGTCCACCCTCCCTTGGCCATGTGGCTTTGGACAGCGTCAACGTGAGGTCCAACACCTCCAAGCGTTAAGCGATAAGAGATCGCCTCAAGTAAGAAAGAGGAACGCTTCTGATTGGAGGCGGAGTAGGTTGAGTCCCAAGGTTGGGATCGTCCTGGGGGGGAGATATGGACAAGCCCGCGTGCGGGCTCGATACTGTCGGACCTTGGTTTACCATCTCACAGGCGAATGGATATTTTCTATCCTAAGGCGCACCACCGATTGCTATAATGCGGCTGCCCACGGGTTGGACAGGACGATTGTTGGGGCCGCCGCTCAATCTCAGCAGCCTGTCTACCTGCTCCTGCGAAATATTCTTCGGCTCGCGCATCACGTACCAGCCAACCGGTTCATAGCACGGAGGCGTCGTTTTGGAACCATCGTACTGGTAATAGCCAAGTTGGTCCGGCACAAGATCGCTAGCATTGACTGCGATCCCGTCTCTTACGCCATTTCCCGGAGCCGGAGCGGCATCGAGAACCACCTGCACGATGGGGCTGAGTTCGCCCAATCTAAACAACAGCCCCACTACTATCAAGCGGTCATCGGCATCCGCATGGACAAGATGCATCTCCGCCGCAAAACTCACGCCGTCTATCTGATGTTCCGAGGGTGAATGAAAGTGCGCCGACTTAAGATTATAGGTACGTTGACCCAAGCTCAACGTGTTGCCTGCCGCGAATTCTACGTGGACGAAATACCCATCGTCCCGCACGGTTGTCGCGTCGCTGATGTAAGAAAACAAGATTGGCTTGGCATCCACATCTCGATATCCGTCAATATTGACCGGAGACTGCTGTTTGCCCTCGGCACAAAGTGCATACTCTTCAGATAGTGAAGCCCAGTTCTCCGGCACGCCCGGCCCGTCGTAGCCCCACTTCACTGCCTCAGCAGTCATTTGCGTCTGCTCGTCATCTCCGCAAGCCACAATTGCCAAGATAGTCAACAATAGACACGCCTGTATAGTCCAGGTAATCTTCATTCAAGTTCCCCCACCCTGAGCCGGTTACACTCCTAGGGTGAGCCAAAGTGTACCATGAGGCTATCTTCCTGCAGTGAAGTCGCCATATAAAAAGCTAGTGAAGAAATACCGGAAGGTCTCAACTTGCGACGGTTTCTAAACCTAAATTGAGTCCAAAATTGCGATTTCTTGGAATAAACTCACAATCTCCGGGCGCGGCGAAGTGTCTTGTACATCTGCGCTCAACCCCCTCACCACCCAACACCCTGACGTCTCCCCATTGCCGAAATTCCCCCTCCCCTGCTACCCTCCCTCCATGAAAAACTCCTTTCTCATTCCTCCCTCCGTTGTCCTCGCGGATGCGGGGACCCATCCCCCTATCCCTTGTTCCCGCGAACAGCCCACCCTCGTGAAAACGGGGGCGGGAACCCAACCCCCAACCCACCACTCGTTTGCCCTACTTTTTTTGAAACGAGTCCCACGCCTAAAACGAATAATCTCAGGCACGAATTGATACCGAGTCGATTATCAAAACGAGTCCTACCCACGCCTGACTCAGACGAAACGAATAAAAGAAAATCCTCGATATCCAAATTCGATTCTCTTGTCTAAACCCCTTCCCCACTGGCCACAACCCCCCCCATCGGTTATCATCTAGGCCAAGGCAATTCTAGCCTGCAAGGGAGAAAAAACATGAGATTGAAGGACAAAGTCGCCCTCATTAGTGGAGGCTCCAGGGGCATGGGAGCCGTCGAGGCCAAGCTCTTCGCCGCCGAGGGCGCAAGCGTCGTCATCGGCGACATCCTCGAAGATGAGGGCCGCCATGTCGAAGCCGATATCAACGCCGCGGGGGGCAAGTCCCGCTTCATAAAGCTGGACGTTACGCAGGAAGCCGACTGGCAGGCCGCCGTACACCTAGCCGTCTCCGCCTTCGGAAAGCTGGATGTCCTCGTAAACAACGCCGGCATCGGCGGCTCCCCCTGGCTCGGAGACCTCTCCAAGAAAGCCTGGGACGCAATCATGGAGGTGAACTCCACCGGCGTCTACCTCGGCACGGTCGCCGCCATCCCCGCCATCAGGGAAGCCGGCGGCGGTTCCATTATTAACATCTCTTCCCAATTGGGCATCGTCGGAGCTGACACCGGCCATCCCGCCTACCAGGCCTCCAAGGGCTCCGTCCGCATCTTCTCCAAGTCCATCGCCATCCACTACGCCAAAGACCATATCCGCTGCAACTCCGTCCACCCCGGTCCCATCGAAACCCCCATGACGGAGAATATGAAGGACAATGAGGAGTTTGGAAGGCGTC
The DNA here is from genome assembly GCA_965238215.1 of Dehalococcoidia bacterium. GTDB lineage: Bacteria > Chloroflexota > Dehalococcoidia > Lucifugimonadales > JAPULR01. Next base: position 768,226 of record OZ250180.1, read on the forward strand.
TGCTCTCCAAAATCCCCATGGGCCGCATCGGCCAGCCCGAAGAGGTGGCCTACGGCGTTCTCTACCTAGCTTCCGACGAATCGTCCTACGTCACCGGTGCAGAACTCGTGATAGATGGCGGTTGGGTAGCCCAGTAGCGCCCGCGCCTCCCCCCGGTTTCTTGAATTACGTCGCCTCCATTCTTATAATGCCCACAGCCTACAGAACGAGGTTACGGTGACCCCCACTGCCCAAGCGAAGACCCTCCCCTTAGGACGATGGAAAGCTACGCCTGACTTCGTCGAGCAATACCTTTCGGCCCTGGAGTCCCCCTCCGCCCTCTACCAAGAGCAGCGTCTGGTTCCCCCCATGGCCCTGGCAGCCCGAACCCTCGGCCTGCTCATCGAGAAGTTAGGACTCGCCCCCGGCACCGTGCACACCTCCCAGGAAGTAATCGCCCTCAAGCCCGTGGCCCTGGACCAGGAGATCTCTGCCGTAGCCAAGCCCTCCCGCCCTTTCCGCCGGGGCCAGTGGGAATTCCTTTCCGTAGAATTCACCCTCTACGAGCAAGAAGGCAGCCAGCCTGGAGAGCAGGTACTGCGAGGCAAAACCACCGTCATGTCCCCCGTGGAAAGCTAATGCCCGTGGCCTCCGACCACCCTAACAGCGGCCTTCCCGCCCTCCGGAAGACCATCAGCCTTGAGCAGATTCGCCGCTATAGCCAGGCCTCCGGCGACTTCAATCCCGTGCACCTGGACGCAGATTTCGCCGCTAGGAGCTCCTTTGGCCGCATAGTCGCCCACGGCATGATGACCCTCGCCTTTCTATCGGAGATGCTGACCGCGCGCTTCGGCGTGGACTGGCTCTCAACCGGCAGCCTCAAGGTAAGATTCAAGCGGCCCGCCTACCCCGGAGACACCCTTCACACTTGGGGCCAAGTGACACACCAGGAGGCATCCTCCGACCACACTCTGGTAAAATGCGACGTGGCCCTCCGAAACGCATCCACCGGCGAAGACCTGATAACCGGCACGGCTACCGTCCGCCTGCCGAAAGGCCAAGACACTCCATGACTGGAACGAACAACCGCAGGGAAGATCGCCTCTACCGCGTCGCCGTCGACGCCATGGGCGGGGACTTCGCCCCGGCAGAGATTGTCGAAGGCGCGCTCCTGGGTGCGCGTCTTCATAACGTGCAGGTGATCCTGGTGGGGGATCCCCCCGCCCTCCAGTCGGAGCTCAATAGACTGGGAATCCCTCCCGACTCCGTGCCCCTGGTCCCTTCCAAGGGCAGCATCAGCGAGGGTGAACACCCCGCCCGCGCCCTCCGCAACAACCCCCTCTCCTCCGTCGCAGTGGCCACCGACCTCGTCAAGACCGGCAAGGCCGACGCCATGGTCTCCATGGGTTCCACTGGCGGAGCCATGGCCAGCGCCGCCCTCGGCCTCGGTCTCTTTCCCGGCATCGAAAGGCCCTGCGTAGGCGGCCCCTTCATCTCCCTTGCCCCCCATACCGCCATCCTCGACGTCGGCAGCAACATCGACTGCCGCCCCCAGCAGCTCATGAGCTTCGCCGTCATGGGCTGCGTCTTCGTCCGCAAATTCTTCGGCATCAGCAACCCCACCGTCGGCCTCCTGAGCGTGGGAAGCGAGGAGGGCAAGGGCAACCGCCTAGTCCGGGAAGCCTACCCCATCTTCAAGGAGAGCGGCCTCAACTTCGTCGGCAACGTGGAAGGTTCGGACATCTTGGCCAATAAGACCAACGTCGTCGTGTGCGACGGCTTCGTGGGCAACGTCCTCTTGAAGTTCGCCGAATCCTTCGGTGGCTCCGCCGCCGCCTTCCTCCATGAGAAGCTGCGCGGCAAGCTGCCCGACGAAGACCTCCGTAGCCTCTCCGAGAGCTTCTACGACCTGACCAACCGCTCCCGCAAGACCAGCGGCCCCCTCTTCGGCGTCAACGGCAACGTCATCGTGGGCCACGGTGCTTCAAAAAGCCGAGAGGTAGCCGGCGCCATCGACACCGCCAAGCGGTGCATCAGCTGGGACCTCGCCAACAGCATCAAGCAGGAGTTGGCCCTTTTTGAAGACTTCATGGAAGCACACCAAGATGTCGCTCAATCTTGAAGGCCACGTAGCCCTCGTCACCGGCGCCTCTAGGGGCATCGGCCGCGCCATCGCCCTACGGCTGGCCACCGAAGGCGTCAAGGTTGCCGTCAACTACAACTCCGGCGCAGCCCCGGCTCAGGAATTAGTAGACGATATCACTGCCGAAGGCGGTCAGGCCGAAGCCATTCAGGCCGACGTTTCCGACGAAGCCCAGGTCAAGGCCATGGTTGCCCAGGTTCGGAAGAAGTGGAATCGCCTCGACATCCTTGTCAACAACGCCGGCATCCGCAGAGACCGCCTCCTCATGCGTATGACCACCCAGGAATGGGACGATGCCATCAACGTGAATCTGCGGGGTGCCTTCTTCTGCACCAAGGCCGTCCTGCCCGCCATGGTCCGACAGCGACGCGGTCGCATCATCAATATGTCTTCCGTCGTGGGCGTTGCCGGCAACCCCGGACAGGCCAACTATGCCGCTTCCAAGGCCGCCCTCATCGGCCTCACCAAATCCGTCGCCAAGGAAGTCGCACGGAGGAACATCACCGCCAACGCCCTGGCTCCGGGCTACATCCTGACCGGCATGGTGGAGGAGCTTTCGGAAGACCTGAAGGCCCAGGTTCTGGCTCGCGTACCCATGAACCGGCTTGGCGTTCCCGAAGATGTGGCAGGACTGGTGGCCTTCCTCTGCACCGACGAGGCCGGCTACATTACCGGACAGGTCATCCGCGTCGACGGCGGCTTGGCTATCTAACTCCGAAGAGTTTCGACACAGCCACAACCTCCACCCACTGCCCTTCCCCCTCACCGCAGAACCGCTTTCCTATCGTCGCGTCGGCCAGACGAACGTATCCCAACCCCACCGCATCCCCTCCGCCGGACATACCTGCCAGCGAAGTAATCGTCCCAACCCGACGACCGCCAAAGGTCAAGTAGTCCCCCTCCTCCCACTGCCCGCGCCCCCCAATCTTCAACGATACTAACGCCCTCTGCACCTTCTCATACGTGTCCAACCGGGCGATGACCTCTTGGCCGATGTAGCAGCCCTTGTCAAAGTCGATAGCCCCTATGAGACCCGCCTCCAGAGGATTGCGGCTTTCGTCCAACTCTTTCCCGTACACCGGCAGACCCGCGCCGATCCGATACGCTTCCCAAGCCTCCGTGCCCACGGGCGTTGCCCCCCAATCTTGCAACTTCTCCAAGAACGCCCCTTCCCCACCGTCTTCAACTAGCACCCGATAGCAGGAAAGCGTTCCCAAGTCCATCCGGACCACCCAGCCACCCAACCCATCCGTCTCGAACCTCACCGAGTACCAATCCTCAAGGACGGTCAAACTCAACCCCGTCGCGGCCTCCAGAACATCGCAAGCCTTTGGACCTGCCACCGACACGAGCGCAACAAAGTCCGTCACGTCCTCCAATGTCGAGTCTTCCATGATGGTATAGCGATCTACCCACTCCATCACCCGACCCTGGGCCCCGGCCCCTGTCAACAACATCACGAAGGGGCCCAAGTTAAGCACGTACACCAGATCGATGATGCGACCCTTGTCGCTGGTGAGAACAGTAGGCGCGCCCTCCCCTGCCGATAGATGGTCCACCCTATTAGTGGAAAGCCTGTTCAACAGGTCCAGAACATCTGCCCCCGCCGCCCGAATCTTGCCCCTTCGCCCCTCGTCGTAGACCGCAGCCCCCTCGTAAAACGCACGATACTCCAGGGCGGTATTCCCGTAGGACAATGGCCATTCGCCGGAAAACATTGGGTTGGAAGCGTTATCAGCCGAGCCGGCTGTTTCCCTCAAAGACTCAATGGGAGTCGTCATATCTCACCTGCTGTCTCCGAACGATCAGCCCAATACAAAAGCGGATAACCGATGGCGGTTATTGCCGCTTCAACCTTAAACGCCGAAAGAATTGCCGCAGCCGCAGGCCTTCTTCGCGTTGGGGTTCTGGAACACAAAGCCCTTACCGTTCAGTCCGTCTGAAAAGTCGAGTTCCGTACCCGCCAGATAAATGTAACTGCGCTTGTCTATGAAAATACGCAAGCCGTTGTCGTCCACCACCCGGTCCGTGTCCATGGGCGTGTTCTCCACGATGGAAAGAACGTACAGAAGCCCCGAGCAGCCGCCGCCCTTGACCCCAACCCGCAGGCCGAAGTCCTCGTTGTCGCGCCCCTCCTTGACGGCAATGCGGCGAACCGCCTTGGACGCCTTGTTCGTCACCTGAATGCCAATTGGCTTCTGCTCCGTTAGAGTGGCCATGTTCATCACCCCAAAAACAACTATATTCACACCATGCCGATGCTCAATCTTATAGCCCCCACCCCATCCAAGTCAATCACGCCACACCCGTTCAATCCCTTGTCTAACTTTGCGTACAAGCGGTATAATTCATTGGTAGTGGGCCCGTAGCTCAGGTGGTTAGAGCGCGGTCCTGATAAGACCGAGGTCGATAGTTCGAGTCTATCCGGGCCCACCATCCTCCACACAAAGCCGTCCCAAACACGTCCCCCCTCGCCGTGGGCAAACCCCGGCAACGCCTGCTCCCCCTATCGTGCTTTACCTTGGGGTGGCAACTCAGACACCATCGGAGGTGTTTGACTGCGACCCACTGAGAGAGCATTGGCGCCTCCCCTTAGCTCTGCCTTATTTTTTCAAAGAAATAAGTCCACCTTACGATGCCGCTTATCGCTGCCTGCTAGCCGTACAAGCTGGTCACGGTTGCCACAACCGTGAACGATGGCGGCGGTCTAGTGAAATAAACAAACGAGGCTCGCTTGCATCATGTTTAGGACCTGGTGTCCTGACTCGAGTACAGGCACGCTTGTTGCCCAAGCTTTTACTAATGAGTCCAGTTCAGTATAATCCCCTATAGAGTAAAGAGGAGGTGGTGATATGGCCCAGGAACTGATTGCATATCTAAACGGCGAATTTATGCCCGCCAGTCAATGTATGGTCTCCATAAGCGATCGAGGTTTTGGCGGCGACTCGGTCTATGATGTGGAGCGCACCTTCAACGGAAAGATCTTTAGGTTAACCGCTCACCTGGACCGCCTCTATAGGTCCCTGAAATACGTGCGGATTAACCCGCGCATGACCAAAAAGGAAATGGCTGAAATTACCCTTGAGGTTATGAGGCGTAATGAGCACCTACGGGGCAACGGAGACTGGTCTGTTGCCCAGACCATCACCAGAGGTGTGGCACTGGGTAACACCACAGGTCGCACCACCTCTGTTATTGATGACGTGCCGCCAACCGTATTCATAAACGTGTATCCGCCGCCCTTCGGGCGTTACGCCCATTTACACGAGGTTGGCATCCACGCCATAATCCCAAAGACCCGGAATTACCACCCCGACACCATCGATAACAAGGCCAAACACCGCAGCCGTTTGAACCTTACCATGGCTCAGTTGGAAGTGGTGGAAGCCGACCCGGAAGCTTGGCCTCTCTTGCTAGACCACTATGGGAACATCTCTGAAGGTACAGGTTCCAATTTCTTCATAGTTACGGATGGCGTTCTCCGGACTCCCACGGACACAAGCATCCTCCAGGGCCTCTCACGAGACACGACAATGATGCTCGCCAGAGACCTGGATATTCCCTGCATCGAGGAGGATATTCAGCCCTTTGACGCCTATACCGCCGACGAGGCTTTTATGACCGGCACAAGCCATTCCATGCTGCCCGTCTCCAGAATTGACTGGCGTCCCATAGGCGATGAGATGCCGGGTCCCATGGTCAAGCGGCTCCTTGCCGCTTGGAGTGAGTTGGTGGGCATGGATATTGTGGACCAGACCAGGGCCCAAGCTGGCCCATAGTGAGTAACCGCTGGAGCTAAGCCCTAGCGGATGCGCCTGCCTCCCTGAAAGACGGCCCACAGGTTCCGCATCTCCCCTATATTCGACAGGGGATCTCCGTCGATTAGAGCAAAATCGGCCAGCTTCCCGACCTCTATCGTGCCCACGTCATTGGAGGTTCCCACCAGTTCTGCCGCCGTAGAGGTGGCGGCCTTCAGGGCTTCCATCGGACTTAGGCCCCAATCGACCATGACTTCCAGCTCCCGGACAATGTTGCCGTGGCGCATGGGGTCGCCTCCCCCGGCGTCGGTGCCGGCGGCAATCTTTACCCCAGCGGCGATGCACCGCTGGTAGCTGGCTTTGTGCCATTCCCGGACGGCCTCGGACGCGTCTATCCTTTCCTTGGCCATGCCCCACCTCTTGGATGCTCTGAATAGAAAGTCTCTCCAAGACAATGTAGGCACCAGTATCGTGCCCTTTTCCGCCATCAGTTGCGCCGTGTCCTCGTCGATGTGAGTGCCGTGCTCGACCGAGTCGATGCCCGCCTCCACCACTTCCCTCGTGCCCATGAAACCGGTGCAGTGGGCGGCAACCTTTAGCCCCTTGCCGTGGACGAAGTCCATTACCATCCGGGCTACCTCCGCTCCCATGGTCCCGTCACCGCTGCCGTCCGTGCTAGCGCCGGTTGCTCCTATCTTGATTACCCCAGCGCCTTGAGCAATCCTTGCTAGTATGGCCCTACGCATATCCTCTGGTGTGCTCACAGTCTCAATCTTGGAATGCCCCCAGGTTGTTGGATATTGCAGCCACTCGCCGGAGGCTGTTATGCGAGGGCCCGAAAGCGAGCCTGCCGCCACTGCCTGGGCCAATGTGATGCTAATGCCCCTGGGAGATCCTACGTCCCGCGCCGATGTCTGCCCCGTCATGATGGCCCGGTGAGCGTTTCCCGCCGCCTTTGCCAGTAGCACCTCGGGCGGATCGCTGTTCATCGCCGCAACGCCGTGTTGACCCCCGTCCCCTGCAAAATGCTCGTGGCAATCGAAAGTTCCGGGGACCAGTGTAAGGTCCTCAGCGTTTATGTCCTCAAAATGTGGATGGTTTAACGGTGAGGTGGCGCCCTCCCCTATCCAGATGATGCGTCCATTCTCTACTGCCACGTTTACCGATGGCACCGGCTGAGAGCCCGTCCCATCTATGAGCCGAACATTTCGAACTAGTAGATTCATGGTTCCCCCAATTCTTATCGCGCAATCTGCAGCCATTCTATTCGCAAGACTAAAACGTGGTCAAGGGAACCGATAGCTGGTGCGCAATAGCCCTTGAGCCACCAGCGGCCCTCATTGCCATCTGGCCTGTTCTGGTCATATAACCTATAATCGGCTCATACCCTCCAGACAAAACTTAGCAGGGAGTTGGGCCGTGCAGTCGCAAAAGATAAAGATAGGGCTTATTGGCGCTAACATACATATGGGGTGGGGCGGTGGGGTTCATCTTCCTGCCCTCCTGAAGCTTCCTGAGTACCAGGTGGTTGCCCTTTGCACCAGTAGAAAGGAGACTGCTGAGGAAGCTGCAAGACACTTCAATGTCCCTATGGCCTTTCACAACTACCGGGACATGATTGCCCATCCGGAGATAGAGGCAGTGTCGGTATGTGTTCGCGTACCCCTGCACCATGAGATGGTGATGGCCGCTGTGGAAGCCGGGAAGCATGTGTATTGCGAGTGGCCCCTTGGCGTGACTGTTGCGGAGGCGGAAGAGATGGCTTCCAGGGCCCGGCGAAAGGGAATTTCCCACATGGTTGGTCTGCAACTCCGCAACAATCCCGTGCTTCTTCGGCTAAAGGAGCTGATTGGGGAAGGGTACGTGGGCGAGATGTTGAGCGTAAGGATGGATGCCTGCGTGTCCAGCAGCCCCTATGTCCATCCCCGCCTAGCCTGGGAAGTGGATGGGGCCAAGGGGGCCCACGTTCTCTCCATCCCTGGGGGACACACCCTTGACGTCATTTCCCATTGTGTGGCGAAATTCGCCCAGCTTTCGGGACAGGTAACCACCCAGTTGACAAAGAGAAAGGTGGAAGGCACCGACGAAGTGCTTGACGTCACGGCTCCGGACACCGTGCTGGTGTCGGGTACCCTCACCAATGGGGCAGCGGTATCCGCCCACGTGGCAAGAGGCATGTGGCATGGTACCGGGTGGACCCTGGAGGTCTACGGCACCAAGGGGACACTGGTGGCCACCTCCTCCACTCTGCCTCAACTCGCTTCATCCATCCGGCTGGAAGGAGCAAGATACGATGAAAAGGCGCTGGCTCCTCTCGAGATTCCCGGCCGGCTGAGCTGGGCCCCTCAGGACCTGAGAAGGGTTGAACCCTTCAACACGGCTCAGATGTTCCGCCGCTTTGCTGAATCTATCAATAGGGGCACAACGACCCATCCCAACTTTGACGATGCTGTTGCGAACCACCGGTTACTGGCTGCCATAGAGCGCTCCTCTGCCACCGGCCGTCGGGTCAGCCTGAATTAGCCCACTGGAGCAATTAATTTCTAGCGCCAAACAAAGGAGTAAACAATGGGAACTATTCATTACATAAAGGCCGAGCCCCTCAGTAAAGAGGCCTTCAGCCCCTTTGGGGAGCTTCTGGACGTGGATGCGATGCCCGTAAGTCCCCCAACTTCCTCTCATGTAGACTTCCAGTGCGGAAGAGTGAGGATTGGTACTGCCTTGCTCCCCTACAAAGGACTCAGGCTTACGGGTCTGGAGCAGCATTTTCACGTAACCCAGGCATTCATACCCATAACAGGCTCTCCCGCTGTGGTAGCTGTGGCCGCTCCCACTCCCCAGCAAGACCCCAACGCCATACCAAAGCCCCAGGACGTGCGTGCTTTCCTAATCGATGGGGCCAGAGGCTATATGCTCCATAAGGGCACCTGGCACTCAGACCGGTTGCCCCTATATGAGCCAGGATCCAAGATGGTTATTATCACGGACGAAGAGACCAATCAGGATCTCCAGAAGCATGGGAGCATGTCTACGGACGTAGACCAGAGAGGTGGCTGGAAGCTGAACCGCATTGTCGACTTCCAGCACCAGTTCGGAATTACTTTTGAGATAATGCTCTAGGCAGACTCATTAAGCCCTTCTCCCGCTACTTACATTCTCAGCAAGACCGTGAGACTGCGTGCGAAGGTTGCGTGCGACTGCGTTGGCAGAGGGACGCTATTTAAAGCAAAGGCCTGAGACAAAGCCTCAGGCCTTTGGCGTGTAGTCTGGTTCCTTCCGTCTATGCCGCAGCCAGAGGATGGCCTGCTATCAGCCTATCCCCGTAAATCTTCACGGAGTTGTCCCAAAGGATCTTCTTCTTACTCTCATGGGACAGCGGCTGCGCCATCATTTCCTCCAGGGGCTCGTGCGGGGCCGGCGCATCGGCGTGAGGGTAGTCGGTGTTGAAGACGATGTTGTCGTTGCCAATGTCGTCCACCACGTATTTTATGGTTGTCTCATCGGCGTCGGCGGCAATGGCGCACTGGCGCAGGAAGTAGTCCCGGGCAGAGGCGTCCAAGGGGTCGTCGTGGAAAGCCAGACCTTGGCGTCCCTCCGTGGCTTTTTCCAGCCGGTTCAGGAAGAAGGGCAGCCACCCCGAGTTGGACTCCAAGACGAGCAGGCGCAGTGTGGGGAACCGGTCCAGGATGCCGCTAAGCATGAAGTGGGCCAGGGCCAGCATGTTCTCGAAGGGGAAGCCTATCAGGGTTCCCACGGACCGAGCGCCTCCCTTCACATCGTTATAGCGGACGCCCAAAAGGGGCTTGCCCGTGGCGCTGTCCATGCCGTGGATGGCCAGGGGCACTTCCAATTCCACCGCCGCCTGCCACACAGGATCGTAGTCGGGGTGGTGCCACATCTTGTCGGCAATGGCCTGCGGAAGAAAAATGGACACCGCCCCCTTCTCCAAAACGGCGCGCCTCATCTCCACAACCATCTCTTCCAGCAACTCACCGGGCACCTGGGCGCAGAACTTGAGGCGTTCAGGGGCCGCGCTGCAGTACTCGTTTGCCCAGTTATTGTAGGCGCGGCACATGGCGGCGTAGACGTGGGGCTCCCGGTTGTAGGCGGCGGATACGGCGGCATTGGTGGCCAGCATAACCTGGATATCCCAGCCCTGTTCATCCATGTCTCGGAGGCGGCTTTCCGCACTCCACCAGTTGTTGTAACCGTTGGCAAATTTCTGGGTTAGTATCTGAGAGCTTCGCTCCCTGTTGCCCCCTACGGCTATCTGGCCGTCAGTGTACTGGAGGATCGCCCTTCCGTGAACCTTCGCTACCCTGGGACGCTGGTCGTAGCACTCCTCGCCAACCATATACTTGTCCCAGATGTCCGGCGGCTCGTAGAAGTGACCGTCAGCATCAATTATCTTAAATCCGTTACGCATCTCTACACCTTCCTTATTGTCGTCTACATCTTGACCAGTTCGGCATACTCCCAGTGGCGCGTGGGCCCCTGGTTGGAGAAGTCCGACTCGTATTTTGCGATAACCCCGTCGTCGTAGGCGGCGACTGGCAGGACCCAGTAGAGAGGCAGAAGGGCGTGCTGGTCGTAGAGGAAATCACCCAGTTCTCGGAATAGCCGCAGCCTTTCGTCTGGGTCCACGGTGAATTCAATTTCTCGCACCAGGCCGTCTGTTACCTCGTGGGCAAACATGCCGCCGCGGGCCCTATCCTCTGTCGCAGAGACCTTCAGGTTATTAGTCAAGGACATCTCGTAGGAGAAGAAACCGTGCATCTCCAAGCGGGCATGCCTCTGCAGTTCCCACGCACGACCCATACTAAGCATCTCAGCGTATTCAATCTCTCGAAGTTCTACGTTGACTCCGATGTCCCTCCAATACTGGGCGATGGTCTCAGAGATTTCCGGTCCCTCGGAGAGGCCGGGTTTCTTGCTGGCCACTACCTCTAATTCAAAGCCATTGGGATATCCCGCCTCTGCCAGTAACTGTTTGGCCTGCTCGGGGTCAAAGGGGTCCACCGTCCATCTATCGTTGAATGCTGCATCCGTCGGGTGAATTTTGAAGCCCGTCGCATAGTCCGCTTTTCCTTCAAAGAAGACCTCGTTGATCTCCTCTCTATCAATGGCCAGGCTAAGCGCCTTTCTTACTTCGGCTTTTGTGAGCGGAGAGGTAGGGTCAAACTTGTCCTCCCAACCAGGTGGCTGGTAGTAGTATTGCCCTCCAAACATCATGAAGACTATGAATCCGGGCACGGTACTGAAGACTTCCGAGTATCCCTTCTCCCGGATCTGAGGCAATAGACCCCTCGGAATGTCGGACATGTGGACCTCTTCGGCCAATAGCGCCGCCACGCGCGTAGCGTCTTCCTTCATATAGAGGAATTCGATTTCATTCATCTCTGGCGTCTGTCGCCAATGGTCCTCCACCCGCTCAAAGGCGATGTGGCTGTTTTCCCCAAAGCTTACAAACCGGAAGGGGCCCGTGCCAATGGGGTCCTCAGCGTACCCCTCTTCCCCGCCAACCTTGTCCCAATGGTCCTTGCTGTAGTTCAGCCATTGGAACATATCGGATGTCCAGATGCCAATAGTGGCCTCCGGTCTGTTGAGGTTCCACGTAATCTCGTGGGGGTTGGGGATGTCAAAGCTGCTCTCGTCGTCAATGACTTCCATCATCAGGGCGGAGCCGGAAAGCATGCTGTTGGCGTACTGGGACCAAGTGAACACCACATCCTTGGCGGTGAATTCAGTACCGTCGTGGAAGGGGATGCCTTCCCTGAGATGGTAAGTCCACTTGGTGCCGTCGGGAGACACGCTCCAGTCAGTAGCCAGTCGAGTAGGCTCGTATTCGCGAGTGTATCGGTTGAAGCCAATCAGGGTCTCATACATTCCTCGTAGGGGCCCGCTTCCCTCAACCCATACCTTGTGGAACAGGGTGCCCTGCGGAGAGGGTGGAGTTATGGCCACCACAACCTTACTCACCACGGGCTGCGGTTCTGGGGCCATGGTGGGTGTTGGGGTTGGAGCCGGCGTGGCAGTGGCGACGGGCGCTCGGGTAGGCGCCGGGGTAGCCGTGGCGGCGGGCGCTGGGGTAGGCGCAGGAGTAGGTTCAGGCGTTGAATCCTCTCCACAGGCCACTATGAACAGGGTCAGGATAACCAGCCCACCTAACATATAAGAGATTCCCCATAGGTGGGAAGCTAGTAGTCTGGTCAACGTAGCACCTCTCAAATCATGTAGTAGAACCCCATGCGAACCGCGTCAGTTGCGAATGTAGCTTAGCTATTCGGACAACTCTAGTCAAGCATTCTATAGCGAGAAGTGATGTGCCGCTTTACATATACTTCTGAGAGATTTCCTACGAAATATAACAGTCGGTCAGTCCTTGCACCGGCCAGAGGAAGACTCCCTCCTTGAGATCCGTTTCATTTGGCCGCTAATGATGGGAAAGCTACGTCCCAGCCGCTCGAATGCGGAGCCTGTGTTTGTCTCCGTGTTCAGAGGGGTCCGCTGTGAAGGAACATATCAAGGTTTTGGCCGTCGTCTCGACGGTCGTATCGCCGACATGGGGAGACGCGCCAGCGGGGTGGCTTGAGAGGTGACGTTGAATGCCTGATTATTGCATTCCAAGCTCTTGACTCCTTTGGAGCGCTTCGTCATTCACGTGACGTCACGGGCCAGCTACCGACGAGAATTCACATTGAAATTGGTACGAGTCGGTGACCGCGCGACGGAATAAGCAAAGCGATAACCATAGAGGTGAACGTCGTTGTCTTCTCGAGCCGAAATCGTGAGACATTTGGCGTAAAGACTGGTGGACCAGAAGTGCATGTAACTGATCTGGCCCCGACCAGTGCAAAAAATTCTGGGGAGAATCATTCCGCCGTTGAGCCGCCGTCAATCACCAGTTCAGAACCGGTGACGAAAGAAGACTCATCGGATGCCAGATAAAGAACCCCGTAAGCGACATCCTCGGGGGTCCCTATTCGGCCAAGGGGCACACGCCTAAGCCGCTCCTGAAGAAGGACGGGATTGTCCATGAGGTCCTGGAGAAAAGGTGTGTCGATGGGACCCGGGTGAACCGAGTTGCACCTTATTTTGTCGTTGGCGTGCTGAATTGCCGTTGCCTTAGTAAAGACACGAACAGCACCTTTGGTGGCATTGTATGCAGCGGAGCGGCCTATGGCCACAATACCCGCGGTGGAGGAGATGTTCACAATGGAGCCTCCACCGGCCCTTCGCATAGCAGGAATTACTTGCCTGGTACCCAAGAACACACCCTTAACGTTGACGTCCATTATGTGATCCCAATCCTGGACGGAAGTGTCCTCTATGCCTCGTTTGCCGATGGAGACGCCTGCGTTATTAACCAATATATCAAGCTTGCCAAATCTGCTTTCGGTTAAGGATACTGCTCTCACCCAGTCCTCTTCCCTGGTCACATCCAGATGAACATAGATGGCTTCACATCCCATTTCCACTATTTCTCTCTCTACCCGTTTTCCCTCCTCATCAAGAATATCGCCTACGACTACCTTGGCTCCTTCACGCGCAAACAGCTTGGCTTCAACGGCGCCCTGTCCGCGGGAACCACCGCTTATGAGAGCCACTTTGTTATCCAGCCTTCCCATTTTCTTCCTCACTTTCAATAGACGGATACATGAACGCTCATCCGTAAATGGGCTTGGGACTCAGATCAGTACTTGTTCGTCCCATTTCAATACCCGTCTGGCCAGCCGGAACTGCTGAGGTACTATCTCACGGCATCCTGGTGTTCGGCAAATCAACGGACATCCCTCTCTTCGAGGCAAGAGACGTTCAACACTCAATTGTCAGGTCAATTCAACTCAAACCGGCGAGGTTGATAGAAAGCAAACCCATCGGCTGATTTCGGCAACTCCGTCGTATGACTGCACCGAGCCGAATCGTTCTCGTACAAAGGGCGCGGACTCTATTTCAGAAAAGTCCGCGCCCTATTGATCACTCCCAAAGGATGCTCTAGGAGGCTTACCTGTAGATGGGCACCGTGTATTCGTGGTGCACGATAGGACCGTAGCCCATGTAGTTTACGGAATATCCCTCTATTACCCCGGGATTGAAGGCCACCTGGGAAGGAACGAAAATAATCGGTCCCACCAGGGAATTGTCGTAAATGTAGCCTCCTATCTCCCCAAGCTTGGCGCCCCGTTCTTCATCACCTGCCAGCTCAATAAACTCGAGCCAAAGGGCATCCAGGTCATCAAACTCCCAGTAAGACCCTCGCATTCCGATTTTAGTGCTCAGGCCGAATGGAAGCCACCCAACGTGCAGCGGTGTGGCCGAGTGAGCGTTGACTAGGCCGCTGTTTCCATGCCCTCTGTTGCGGCCCCGGAAGGTGATTTCCGCAGGCTCAGCGATCTCGAGGGTTGGGTTCAAGCCAATGCTGCGCCAATACCCCACGTAGGTCTCTGCGATGTCAACGACTTCAGGAACCTTGCCAGACGGGGCCGTAGTGACGTTGAAGGAGTACCCTTCTGCGCCGGCATCGGCTATCAGCTGCCGTGCCCTGTCCGGGTCATAGGGATGGGGGCCCCACCTTGGGTCAAAATGCTGATGTCCAGGAGGAATACTGAGGACCGATCCTATTGTAGACAGGTCGTTCAGGAAGCCGTCTATTATGGCCTGCTTGTCCACTGCCAGGTTAAGTGCCAGTCGGACGTTGGGGTCAAGTAGGGCCGAGTCAGCGTCATACGTGGGGGCGTCCGGGAAGTAGAGACCCCCAATTTGCGTCCAGACCTGAACAAAGGGAATAGACGCCGTAGCGATCTGAAGCCCTTTAGCCCTCACTTGAGTGTGCGTTGCTCGGGCCACCTGGGCGATGTGGGATTCTCCGGTGAGCAAACTCGCCAAGCGAACGGTGTCCTCCGACATATACTTGGCTTCCAGCTCGGAGAACTCAGGAACCTTGCGGAAATGGCTCTCGTTTCGTTCGAATTCCGCACCGACGTTTACTTCAAGGCTGACGAATGTCCATGGTCCGGTGCCGATGGGGGACTTGTCATAGACCTCTTCACCAACGGCGTTTAGATAAGCATCGCTTATTACGGAGAACTGCCGGGCGTCGCTCCACCACTCTAGAAGATCGGGCGAAGGTTTTGGTGTGGTGAAGTTGAACTCATGGTCGTTGATGATCTCAAAGTCGTCAGTTGTGGTGCCTCTCATGGGACCACTGCCCGCGCGTGACGTGGGTCCCAGGTACACCGTGTGGGTGGTGACAATATCTTGAACAGTTAGCTCTCCAAACCCTTTGTGAAAATTCACTCCCTGTCTCAGCTTGAAGTTCCATTGTCTCCCGTCGGAGGAAAGTGTCCAGTCTTCCGCCAAGCCTTTCTTGGTGTAATCTGCCGTCACGAAGTCCCTGTGAATGGGAAAGTCGTAAAGGGGAAACAGGGTCGGCATTACGCTCCGAGCACCCAAATGGGCCATCATCTTCTGGGTTGCCGGAGGGCTCACTGCCAACGTCAAACGAGAATTGACCGGCACCCTTGGCGGTGTCGGGGTGGTCGGTACGGGAGTAGCGGTTGGGGTCGGCGCCGGAATTGCGGCCTTCACGATGCTCTCTATTTCACTCTTTGTCAGAGGTTCCGGCGCAGTCGCAACGGCCTCCGCGATAGCTCTACCAATGGCCTCATTAACTTCTTCCGCCGCCACAGCCTCGGCAGCGGCAGCGGCAGCCTTCACGATGCTCTCTATTTCGCTGCTTGTTAGAGGTTCGGGGGCGCTGGAAGCGGCCTCGACAATAGCTCTCCCGATGGCCTCGGTGACTTCTGCCTCCGTCACAGCTTCGGCAGCTGTTGCCGCTACCGCGCTGTCCACTATCGCCTGGACTTCCCCAGCGGTTAGACCTTCAGGCACGCCGGTACTGATGGCCGCTTCGATGAGATTGCGAATCTCTTCCTCTGAAAGAGGAGGCTGAATTTTCTCCACTTCCTGTTGGACAACCTTCTGGAACTCGGAGGTGATCCCGGCAATATCTATCGGTGTAGGTGTAGAAATGGGTGTTTCCTCTGCATCGCCACAGGCAAAGATGAATAGGGTTAGAATTAGCAACCCGGTAATAAGACCATAAACCTTCCATTGCTTTGACATGAGCAGTTTCATCAAGAACACGCCTCCTTATTTGTTCTGTCAATTTGGGCCAAGACCGAGAGTTGGCGGGGGATAAGTCACTACAACGCAGAGCGTATATTAGTTGTGTATTTAGTGTCAACTTCTTAGAAATATATGCTTAAATGAAAAGGGCATTTTGGAGAATTACAGCAACTCTTAAACTATTCTCAAAGAATATTACGCAATCCGAATTCGAAGCCACGTAGCTTTTGCTTAGTGAAGAGCAAAAACGCATCCCTCCTTTCAGACCCCGTTGTATACCGATTTTCGATACTGCAAAGTTGCAATGGTAAAATATTTTCGTGTCCCAACCGGCCCAATGCCAATGATTCCCATAACGTGATTGGACCCTGTTACTGCTGTAGTCTAGTATCAGACAGAGGGAGATTATGAAATGCTTGGCCTATTTAGTATCCATGAAATGCAAAGAAGGGTTTCTCATCTACAAAATGTGATGGAAGAGAGGGATATGGATTGTGTGATTGCAACATCTGTCCATACTTCTTTCTATTACACGGGTTTCTGGTTTGGATACCCCTATGGAAGGTATGCTGCCGCCATAATCCCCCAAAAGGGAGAACCCGTTCTGATAGCGCCTCACATGGAAAGTCGGAGGGCACGTGCATTCTCATGGGTGCAGGACGTGCGTGCCTATTCGGACGAGCAGCCTACGACGGTCCAACTATTATGTGAAACGAAAAAAGTGTGTGACGAGATTGGTTTGGGCCATGGAAAGATTGGTATAGAAGAGGACGTGATTCCCTATGGGATTTACAAAGGTCTAAGGGAAACATTGCCCTCGGCCACCTTTGTGGACATCTCTACCACAATGATGAGACAACGCTTGATCAAGTCTCAGGAAGAGATAGCTCTGGCGCGCAAGGGTGCAGAAATTTGCAGAGTTGCCGTGAGGGCCGGTGAGGACGCCATAGCCGAAGGTGCAACGGAGGTTGATGTCGCTATAGCGGCAGAGTTAAAGGCGGCGGAAGAACACGTGAGGATGTTTCCAGATATTGAGTTCGCTAGCGGGCAGGCGCGCTGTAAGTCCGGCAACAGGAGCTTGATGGGACACACGCCGGCCAGCGGGAAAAAGCTCGTAAGAGGAGAGGTCATCCAGTTTGGGACGAACCACTATGCCTTGGGATACCATCACACGTTGCACAGACAGCGAACCATTGGACCGGTGCCCAACGAGGTGAAACAACGTTTTGACGTAAGGCTTGAGGCGGCCCTCACGGCGATCGACGCCATCAGACCCGGGGTGCTCTGCTCCGAAGTCGACCGGATTGCTTACAGGGTATTCGAAAAGGCAGGCTACGTTGATTTTAAGGGCTTTGGAACGGGCCATTCCTTCGGGCTCTTTGGACCATTTTGGGGAAGAGAGGAGCTAGGCGAACTGAGAATATATAATCATACGCCCATGGAAGAGGGCATGATCTTATCGGTGGAGCCTTCACTCTATTTCCCCGACCTAGGTGGGTTGATGACCGTTGACATGGTGCTTGTAACCAAGGACGGGCATGAAGTCCTGACGGACTACCCTCGGGAACTGACCAGCGTTTGAGAGTCAAGTAGCTCACGCGAATGTAAGGATTTTGATCGCCTTCCTACCGGACTGTTTGCCGGGATTCCTTGACCATCGGGGAAACGGCGAAGAGGTGCAACTATAAGTGACAGGTCGTTGAGACTTCTCCCTCTGCGTGACCAGCAAAAGCAAATCTACAATGACGGTACTTCTCTCTATAATTCACAGCGGCCCTTCCAGCCAGAAGGTTCGTATTTCAGTACGGCATGGCCCACACTTGACGCCTAAGACCTAAGGGGACTCGAACTCAGGTATTCGTACCACATCAACGGTGTCAGGTTCCCTTTCGTACAAATTGCCCTCATCGATATTGTGACTGAGTGGCGCTCGGGCAATGTCCTGCCAGGTATCGTTGAATTTTTCAATTATGTGGAATTCTTAGCCAGCTTATTGGGCCTTTGTCGGGAAGACGCCGTATTGTAACCGCCATAGATCCGTGGTCACAATGTCTGCGACACAGGAATCCTCAATAGCCGCCGCCTATTGGAAATCGGCTGACCTTAGCCGAGACATCTGAGGAATATGGCTTTATCACCCTTGACAGTATGCTCCTGAGACCCCACACCAACCAACCGAGGTCGTCTTCATCAGTCACGCCAAATATAGATAAATGTCTGTTGCGTTGACCGGTCTAATAACCTTGTCGAAAGACACGTCCGAGTTAGTCGACATGACCTCTAAACAGCCACGTCACTGATTGGAGTGTCGCCACCACCAGTATCGACGGTCTCCCCGTACTTTTCCTCAAAACGCTTGCGCAGGTCTCCAAGTATGGTCTCTGGATCCTCGCCGCGTGAGACTCGCTCTTCTGCATCGGCCATTTCACTTCGAAACCAAGAATCAATGTCCATCTCAGCCTGCCAGTCGTCGATAAGGATGTCGTAGCGCGATTTGATTGAGCGTCACTTGGATGTCGAAACCTTTGCAGCAGAACAGGCCGCAAGAAACGCGTGAATCGGCCGCGGATAGGTCCCCTGGAGGACAAGGCCTACTGAGAAAGTGGCAGCCGGATCGTACACCGGCGCCAGACTGAAGTGGAGACGGTTTGAATCTCCAGGCAAGGTTCGTCCGTAGAAGCGAGCGCCCCACGGAGAAGCATGGACCGTGGCACTTAGAATCGCGTAATCGCGCGCTCCCAACGGCTCAATGCCCTTCGCCTTCAGCTTCTTCCAAATATGCGGCATCCTGAATTTTTGAATGCCTTGCCGGTACACCTGGTCTGACCAGTCTGGCGCCCGACTTAGTCGCTCCGTCCAATCCGCCGCTTCCTCCGGATAGCAGGCGAAATATGTCATCAGGTCGGTGTCTTCGAATAAGCTCCGCAGGAGCACCACGCAATCACCGTACCTACCGGTTGTAAGGAGCATTTCCACAGCCTCGTGATGAGAGAACCAACGAGAGCCAAGGATGAGGTACGTGTTGAAGAAATTGGGATGGACATTATGCCGAACTATCGATGAAGCTGCCTCAATAGTGAGCGTGAACAGGGTATGCCACTGAAATTTCTGCGCAAGCTTTTCCGGTAGCCACGGAGATTACAGGCACTGGGCGGTGACCTCCTGGGTAGCTTTCACAACGAACTGCAACGCTTCGTCTGAGTGGTGCTTCTTCTGTCTACGGCGATCCTTCTTGACCAATATCAATCCTTTCTGACCACAAGTGAGGGTCTAGGACGGGGAGTATCCCGGTACGAATCAGCATTTCCGAGTACTTTACCAGAATGGAAACGTCCTCGAACCCCGCAGCATCGACGACACTCTGTTCTTCTGGTCTCTATTCATGGCTTAGTACCAGGCTAGGCCCAAGGGACCCAGTCGTAGGCCACTGTCGGCTTCAATGTCCCTCTTTGTTATTGGCATCGAGCTTAAAGCAAGTACGGCAAACAGACTGATCAGGTCGGGTTGCCAGGGCGCCAGTCCAATTGGGGGTCAAACCCGGACCGAGGTGGCCCGGTATCTATCATCGCAGTACAAATTAACGCGCACACATCACACGTTCCTGTAGGCGTGGCATAATAGGTGGTGCAACTTACGGGGGACAGGTCAGGGACACTTGTCCGTTCCATTTCCTCGGTCGGATTGTGAGCCAATGATGAAGAACAGTTGCATCGATAGGACGGGAATATCTAGAATGACTCTGGCCGCATAACAATGGTTAGAATCCCTACGATTTCGCTCGTCCTTACGCATATCTGTCTATACGCCGTGAGCTATTCCGCGTTTGCCGATGGGCCGCCCGCAGCGGCCCCGCACTACGGCGACGAGGCCAACTAGCGATCTGGCAGCATCGGCGGCCCTGCCCCATGACTCCGCTCCTCGAGCCCAGCTTTCCACAGATCGACGAGGCGCCGGCTAGCGCTGGTTCTAGTCACCGTCCTGGCGGTTGATGTAGTGCTGTCCCGGAAATCGCATGGTCACCGATTCCCGCGGGGCGTCCTCTTCGTCCTCGCTCTGGTGGCGTCGATCGCAACCCTCTTAGCCATCACCCCCAAAGCGTTCGCGCAAACTGACGTGCCCGACCTTCTCCTTTGATGTGTGCTTGCGAGTTTCACCGACTTGACTTGCCTGTCGGAGGACTTGGGACTTCCTTAAGCATTCGTCCGCTGACTGGGTGTCTTCCGTTGCTCTCCGTAGCATTTCCGCTCCTTCTCTTGAGCAATAGAGCTCACTTAATGACGCCTTCCCAATCTCATTCTATTGGTTTTTCCTCCTATAGCTGACCCATTCCCTTTGAATTTGTTCATTCAAAGGCGGAGCAAGAATGTACCGCCGGGTTTACAATGGACGGCCTCTGGCCTTTCTCTCACTCGTTTCTTCACCAAGTATTGACTTCTTCTTGAGCCTACATTAAGGGTATGCGCGACACAGCAGTTTCGATGCAAATTCCTCGTAACGCAAAAGTGGGGCAGCTTCGCGGAGCAGTGACTCCTCATTCCCCCTTGCCTACTTATGCGGACGAGACTGCTGTGTCAAGTAGTCACTATCCTCAGCCGGAAGGGGGCTTCGCATGACAAAAGGGAGTCTCAGTTATTGGTTGCTCATCCCAATCTTTCATTTCAGGAATGGCGACAAAACTTTACCTATTGGTGCCACTTCCATTCCACCATCCAATCCCGCTCTGGACTGTGCAGAAAACGGAGCATTAACTTTCTGAATGGCTTCAAAACTGCTACGTCTCTTTCCTTCCCTGTTGACTGGTGTTGCACTAAACATATGGATCAATCGACAAATCCACCAAGATTTCCGGGAAATTGACCTCCCTACCCTTGTGGATTAGGATACGTTACTGTCCATGCTTTCCCATCGACCAAGTTTCGGAACCAGAGAATTGATACAGAATTACCTCATTGTTCAATTCATGCGCTGTGTGGTGCTCTTGCTTGGGGTAGTGTTGGCACTGGCAGTAACAATACTGATCCCAACGGCCCTCGCCCAGAGTCAGAGCAGCGACGCTGTCCTTAGCGACCTGACCCTGAGCGACGTGGGCTTCGGCACATTCGCATCAAGCACGACGACCTATACAGCCAGTGTCGCCCATCGTGTGACGGAGACCACTGTAACCCCCACCGTGAACCACTCCGGGGCGAGTTACGTCATAAAGCTGGGCGGTGTTGTGGACGCCGACGGCGAGCTTTCGCTGAGTGTCGGAAGCAACGTCATAACCATAGAGGTAACTGCCGAAGACGGAAATACCACCCAGACTTACACCGTGACGGTGACCCGCGCTGAGAACACGTCCGCGACGGGTACACCCACATTTGTAGGCCCGCTACGGGTGGGTGGGGTCTTACGCGTGGACACCTCCTCAGTCGAGGATCTCGATGGCCTCACGAATCCCGACTTCAGCTACACTTGGCTCGCTGACGACGATCTGGTGGAACCGGGCGCCTATCTTAGGGCGCTGAGTAGTATCAACGGCTACGGAATTGCACCATATGATGCCGGATTAACGATCAAGTTGCAGCTGCACTTCGATGACGATGTGGGCAACAGCGAATCCATAGACGTGCAAGCAGCTAGCACCGTTGCGGCTGCGCCGCCGGATCAGCCGGGAAACCTGAGTGCCTCCTTGGGTGATCCCGGCGAGCTTAACCTGAGTTGGTCCACCCCGGCGGTTTGTGACTTCACTCTTGTCTTCGACTGCTGGCTCGACCTCGACCGAACGTTCAGCGTTGGAGATGGCGGTTCGGAGGTCACAGGCTACACGGCTCAATGGAAGTTATCGTCCGGGGACTGGAGCACGGCATCCGATGTCTCAGAAGCAGACGTTACAGATACGTCCTATACCGTCACTGGACTGACTGCGAGCAATACGTACACTGTGCGTGTGCATGCAAGAAATGTAGCGGGCCTCGGCACTCCTTCGACGGAAGTTACAGTCGGCGGTACCGATCTCAACGTGGGACCCGTCGTAACGGGGCGGGCGATGCCGTCCTTCTTTGAGACCAATCCCAGAGACGTGACGACGTACACCGCTACCGATCCCGAACGTGACACCATCACCTGGTCGCTGTCGGGGGACGACGCAAGCTTTTTCAGCATCGCGAACGGGCTGCTGAAATTCGATTCTGCAGGCGACTTTGAGGACCCTCGGGATGTGGGCGCGAACAACGCGTACGACGTGAACATACTCGCGTCTGATGGGCAGAACACCGCCACCTTTCCCGTAACCGTAGTCATCTTGGACGTTGACGAGCCGCCGGCCATAACAGGAGATGACGCCCTTACATTTGCCGAAAACACGGATACCACCACCGTCCTGCAAACATACAGCGCCACCGATCCTGAGGGCGTTTACACCTCCTTTTCTTGGGCGCTCGCCGGAACGGACAGCGGCGACTTCGAGATCAGCGCTAGCGGTGAACTCACCTTCAAAAACGTGCCTGACTTCGACCTGCCTGCGGACTCCGATGGCGACAACGTCTACAACTTCCAGGTTCGCGCTGAGGACGGCAGCAGGACCAGAACACTGGACGTCACCGTCACCGTCACCAACGTCAACGAGGTTCCCACCACTCCCACGGGCGATACTGACATCACTGTGGCGGAGAACACAACAGCCAACCTCGCCCGCTATAGCTCCACCGACCCCGACAAGGACGATTCGGTGACGTGGGACGTCTCGGGAACGGATGCGGACGATTTCCGCATCGACTCTTCCGGCAATCTGGCCTTCGACGGCGCCCCCGACTACGATGTACCCGGAGATTCCGGCGGCAACAACGTCTACGAGGTAAGCGTTGATGCTAAGGATGCCAGTTTGACATCGTCCTTGGAAGTAACGGTCACCGTAACTCCCGTAGACGAGTCGCCGGTGATTACCGGGGTCACCACCATTCACGACTACGACGAGAACGGCACCGTCGACGTGACCACCTACACCGCCGTCGACCCCGAGGGGGACACCAACATCGCGTGGAGCCTGGGAGGAACCGATAGCGGAGATTTCGACATCACAGGCGGCGTCCTCACCTTCAAGAACACCCCCGACTACGAGCAGCCCGCGGACTCCGGCAGAAACAACCATTACGAGGTAACCGTCCAGGCCACGGACTCCACCAACAAACGGGGAGAACTGCCGGTGGACGTGGTTGTCACTGGTAGGAACGAGCCTCCCGTTGTAACAGGCCCGGAGCACGTCGACGACTTCCCGGAGAACTCCGCCACCAGCAGGCAGGTGGGCCGCTACACCGCAACCGACCCAGAGGGATTCATCGCAACGCTATCACTATTCGGAGGCGACAGCGACGCATTCACCCTCTCCAGCAACGGAGTCGTAACCTTCAAGGAGTCGCCGGACTACGAGAAGGAAGATAGATACACCATTATCATGCCAGTTAACGACGGGTCCATACGGGGGCTCACGATAGTCTATGTGACCATCCGGAACGTGGAGGAGCCGGGCACAATTACCCTGTCATCGGTGCAGCCACAGGTTGGGACGGAGTTGACGGCCACCCTTGAGGACGACGATGGACCCACCACAACCACCTGGCAGTGGTATCGCACCTCCAGTCGCAGCGGCACCGGCACCGTCATCACCAACGAGACCTCCCCGTCCTACACTCCAGACACCGACGACGTCGGTAGCTATCTGCGTGCAGTGGCCTCCTACGACGACGGCTTCGACGCGGACAATACGGCCGTTGCCTTCAGCGCCTACCGCGTGCAGGAAGCCCAATCGGTACCGGGGGATCCGGAGTTCTCCGCCGACGGCGACTATGAACGCAGCATCCGTGAGAACCTATCGGCGGGAAGAAACTTGGGTGCGTCTGTCAGGGCCACCGACCCCAACAATGATAGGCTCACCTACACCATCGATGAGTCCGAATATTTCGAGATAGTCGCCTCTACCGGTCAGCTGCGCACAAAGGCCGAACTAGACCACGAAGGCCAGGCGCGGCACCTCGTGTCTGTCACCGCCACCGATCCGGGCGGAGTGACGGAAACAGTTTCCGTCACCATCACCGTGGAGGACGTCGACGAGACCCCCGTGATATCGGGACCGACCTCCGTGACCATCTGGGAGAATGGTGATGGATTTATTGCCGCCTACACCTCCACAGACCCGGATGAAGAGGGGATAGATTGGGTTCTCACCGGCGCCGACAGCGAGAACTTCACCCTCAGCAGTTCAGGCGATCTCACCTTGAATGAAGTCCCCAACTACGAGGAAAAGAACCAGTATCGGATTACCGTAGAGGCCCGGGAGCAGGGCGACGGCACCAGCGTGGGCAGACTCAACGTCACCATCCGCGTCACCAACCTGGACGAGCCTGGCATGATTGAGACCAACGTGGAGGAGCCGCGCGTCGGCCATACCCTGCGCCTCAACGTGGTAGACGCCGACAGCGGGGTAAGCGTCGGGAAGTGGAAGTGGGAGCGGGGTCAGAGCCCAACAAGCCCCTGCGGCACCGTGGACAGCCCCACCGTCACCACGTGGGAGACCATCACCAACGCCAGATCCAGCAGCTACACTCCGACTGTCGCAGACCAGGGCCACTGCATCAGGGTTACAGCCTTCTACAGAGATGGGGCAGGGACAGGACGCACAGAGCAGTTCATCACTCCCAACTCCGTGGAGATTGGCCCCTTCTTTCCCCAGGACCCGCCCACATTCAACGTTCAGGAGAATGCTGCCGAGGATAGAAACATCGGGAGGGTGCAGGCCCAGCACTCCAACAGGGGAGAGACCCTGACCTACCGCCTGGAGGGCGCAGACGCCACCTACTTCACCATCGACGACAACGGCCAGCTGAAGACCAGCGCTACAGCCATGGACTACGAGCACCAGCCGGGACCCACGGCGGAGTTCCAGGTGATTGCCACGGACTCCATCAGCGAAACGAACACAATCACCGTGGACGTGAACGTCACAGACGAGTGCACCTCCACTGGCGAACCGCCCTGCACGCCAGGCAGACCCAGGGTCTCGTCGGCCTCAGACACCGCCCTGCAAGTCTCCTGGTCCGCCCCAAGGACTCCCACCGGCATCGACATCACAGGCTACGACCTGCGCTATAGGGAGTCGGAAATCACCGACCCATGGACTGAAGACTTCAACCTGGATACGGACATTTCGTACACCATCCAGAACCTCGGCAAGGGCACAACCTACGAGGTGCAGGTCAGAGCACGGAGCAACAACGGCGACGGAGCCTGGTCGGATTCAGGCACGGGTACGCCGGGCGGCGCAAAGCCACCACCCCCTCCGCCCCCCGAGAGACGTGGCGGAGGCGGAGGCGGCGGAGGGGGTGGTGGAAGCTCCAACCGCCCGCCTTCGGTTGATGGCCCCAAGAACATCCAGTACCCGGAGCACGGCGCCGAACCGATAGCCACCTACGAGGCCACAGATCCAGAGGGCACGGATATCACCTGGCAGATTGAAGATACCGACGCAGAACACTTCCGCATCTCCGAGGACGGCGTCCTCACCTTCATCAAATCACCCGACTACGAAAACCCCATAGACTTCCGCCTGAACAACACCTACGAGATTCGCCTCATTGCCGTCGACAGCGGTAGACCCTCCCGGTCAGACCGACTGCAGGTCAGGATAGAGATCAAACGGGTCAACGAGTTGGATCCGGTCAGTGGAGAGGTACAGGTCTCGGTAGCCGAGAACAATACTGGCCCCATCGCCCAGTACAAAGCCCAAGACCCAGAGGGCGACGCCGTGCAGTGGTCTCTCTCCGGCCCCGATGCGGCTTTGTTCCAGATAGACGAAGCCGGAACCCTGTCCCTAAACAGCGCTCTTAACTACGAAGCTCCAGCCAGCGCCGGCGATACCAACAATTACGCCCTTACCATTGTCGCCACCGATGACGGGAAGTCTCCAGTGTCCCAACAGTTGCAGATCACGGTGACGGTAACTGACGTAAACGAAGAACCTGTTGGTAATCCTGTCCCTCTCGTTGAGTTGACCGCCGGCAGTCCCGCCACAACCCTGGATCTCAGCGAGTTCTTCGCAGACCCTGATGGAGATAGCCTAACTTTCACCCTAGCAGACGACGCAGAATCCAGTGTGGCCTCAGCCGTGGTGGAGGGCAACATTCTCTCCATAACCCCGTTGGAAGAAGGAACGGCGTCATTCCTCGTAACCGCCACCGACCCCGCAGGGTTGAGCGCAGCTGGTACCATCGAGGTGTCCGTCGTCAGTCCGCCGCCGCCGGAACCGACGCCCACACCTACTCCTGAGGCAAGGCTTGAGCCAACTCCCGCACCTACCCCTGTGCCTACAGTTACCCCTACCCATACACCCTCTCCCACCGCTAGACCGATTCCCGTGCCCACCCGAGCGTCCACCACCACGGCGGCTCCAATACCTGTACCCACGGCCACCGCCGAATCTGCAGCTACGCCAACGCCACCACCTACCGCCGTATCAACACCTACGCAGACCGATGCAGTGGTCGCGCCAACTCAAATCCCCTCACCCACGCCCACGGAGACTCTATCTTCCAAGCCAACACCAACATTCACACCAGTCCCCAGCCCCACACCGGACTCCGCCACGGTCGTCGAACCCGAAACCCCCACAGCATCCGAGAAAACAGGTATCCCGGCTTGGATAATCGCCCTCATTATCGTCCTACCCTCCCTGGCCATAGTCGGCGCAGTCGCCTACGCCTACCGGAATCTGCGGCAACCGTAAACATTCCACGGAATGCAAAGTGTGACTGGGAGACATAGCTAGTCGAATCAGTTGGCACATGGCCCTTCGTCGGAGACATACAATGCTGAGTTCGAACGATACCAACAAAATGTGGGCCATTACTCGCTATACGATGGGTAGCGGATATGGATCCCGGCTACCTCCCAGCGAAACCCAAAAAGAGAAGACTCGTAGAAGCAAGAGAAATGCGCAACGAACGCCGGAAGACTGGTTGCTTGTCCTCAACGATTGGCTGATGCAAGCCCCGGCGTGAAGAATCTGCGAAAGCGCTCGCTTTGCGGTCTGTTCATTTCTGTTTTTTCGAGCGGCGTTGTTGGATCTCTGGGACGACGACAATGTCAAATTGCGAAAATAGGGTGCTCACTGGAGCTATATTTCTATAAAATTTCCATCCTTGATGATGCATTCGCGACGATTCACAGTGACACTTCCAGCCAGAAAGTTCGCAATATAGTCCAAGATGGCCCACCATCCTCCACACAAAGCCGTACAGGACCCGAACCCCGCTCGTTGTGTTCCCACTGCGGCGCCGCCCTCTCCCTTTATGGGACTTCACTTTGAGATGGCACATCAGGTCCCCGTGGAGGCATTCCACCAAGACTCCCTTAGAATGCATCGGCGCCCTCGCTTAGCCCTGCCCTAAAGCTGTCCAAATAAACGGGTCCATGTCAGACAAAGACAAACAAAGCTACGTGGCGAGGAGTCCACTCACGTTAAGCGGGAATGAAGAGCGCAGCGCTGTCATAGACGGCGATTGGAGGCGGCCTACCCATCATCCTGCCCTTTGGCTGTCTCCGCCTGAGAAACCGTTTTGAACACTGATGCGGCGGCCCCTATTAGTTGAAGAACGCCCATGACAAGAAACGCTGCTTTCAGGCCTGTCATAAACGATTCTAGGAGACTCGAAGTGGGCCCTGAATCAAGCACCGCGTTAATGTTGGACTGAAATCCTTGGCTTGCCATCACGGCGGTCACGATGGATGTCGCAATGGCAATCCCTGTCACGTTGCCGGCATTACGCGAAAGATTCACGAATGCCGCCACAACGCCGTGCCTGCTTGGGTCGGATGCACTGAATATGGCGACTGAATTGGGGGACTGGAATAGGCCGGCGCCGACGCTCTGCAGCACAATTCCAATAAGCACTATGCCAACCGGAGAGGGCAATGTCAGGGAGGCGAGAGTGAACAGACCAGCGGCGGATAGAAGAAGTCCGAATATGTTGAATGGCCTCCAGCCGTATCGGTCTGAAAGCCATCCGCTGATTGGACCCACTACGATTCTGCTCACCGCGTTGGGGAGCAACACTATGCCGACCAGCGCAGGTGTGTACCCAAGAGCGGCCTGCAGATAGAAGGGCAGAAGGAAACGCGAGGTAGTTATCCCTAGAAAGGACGTGAAGTTGGTGGAGATGCCTATGCCAAACACTCTGCTCCTGAACAAGCCCAAATCCAACATCGGCGACGAGGCTTTACGCTCCCACCAGATGAAAGCCGTCAGGAACAGGACGAATGCCACCGCGGCGACTATGATCACAGGGGAACCCCATCCCATGCTCGCACCATTCGACACGGCGAGCAGAAACGTCAGAAGCACGGCGGTAGACAGGGCGGCTCCTGGAAAGTCGTATGTTCGATTGCGAGAGTCCTGTTTGAAGGTCTGCCCTCTAACAATCAGTAGGACCGCGAGCATGGCTAAGAGACCCGTAATTACGTTTACGTAGAAGAGCCACCGCCAGTCGAAGGCGGTAATCAGGAACCCACCGGCCACAGGTCCAAGAACGCCTCCGGCTCCCACAATACTTGCGTGGGCGCCAATGCCCTTGCCACGCTCCTTGGCTCGAAAAACGGACGTAATCATGGCCATTCCGGTGCCCTGTGTCATGGCAGCCCCGAGCCCCTGGACTGCCTTGAAGGCAATGAGCGCAAGGATGCTCTGTGATCCCGCGGCAAGGACGGCGGCAACCGCGAAAATGGCCAAGCCTGAGATATAGACTCTTTTCCGCCCAATGATGTCCGAGAGCCTGCCCATCGGCAGTATTAGTGCGCTGATTGCAAGTCCCTCGGCGACAACCACCCACTGCGCGGTGGACAAGTCAGCGTCGAAGTGCTGAGCGATTGTGGGAAGCGCTACAGACATGCCGCCGTGGTTGATGACGGATGTCAGGGTTCCAAGAGAGACGGCAGAGAACACCCACCACTTGTAGGTGGGCCTATCGAATATGCGGGAGGCAAACACGAACGCCTATTTGCTCAGCACCGAGTTCATGTCCTCGGCAATTCCGTTGAGTGCGATATAAGACCCCTCTTGTACTCGACAGGATTTCTTGCGGTGGACGTAGCTAGCGCCCGTACTGCACGAACACCATGAGTACGTCACGATACCCGCCTACCATGCAGAATTGTATCGACCTTCCCACAATATTTGTACCCCTTGCTATGTTACAAAGACAAGAATTAGTCTTGCCCTATTGCTTTCTCGCCATAGCGCCTAAACCTCGCTAGGTTCAGGAACCGCCCAACCACATCCCAAAAGCGGCATTGTGACTCCCTCTATCCGAACCCTCCCGTTCACCCTACCCCCGACCTC
This sequence comes from Dehalococcoidia bacterium, assembly GCA_965238215.1. Taxonomy (GTDB): domain Bacteria; phylum Chloroflexota; class Dehalococcoidia; order Lucifugimonadales; genus JAPULR01. Next base: position 797,600 of record OZ250180.1, read on the forward strand.
CGTCACCTTGAGGATATCGCCGTCTGGGTCGAAGTCGTTGGCCAGCAATTCCGATGCCTTCAGCAGCACCGTATCCCCCTCGTCCACTGCAACCTTGTCCGCAACCGCCACCGGCGGGTCGTTCGCCGGAGTCTGCGCTTGTTGCGTCGATGCATTGCCGAGGGTGTTTGCCGAGTAGTACCATGTTCATTACCGTATGGATTTGCCTACCTCCATTTGAGCTATTCAGCTTTACGACAGGTAGCGTCTCTTAGCAATTGACACCAAAGGTTCCTCCATCACAAACCTACACGATGGGATACTTTCAGTAAGCGTGATAGGTCTACGTGGTTACGGCATGACGTTTTGCAGGGCGACTCTATGTTATTTGCCGTTAGCGACGAGACATTCGCTACTTAATCTGGATGCTTTCGGCATCGAGGAATTGACATTCAATGGACATTCAAAAAGACTTGTTGGCATTGAGGAAATACGCCCAGGGGCGTGAGATAGCATTTTTGGTAAATGGAGGGGATATTGAATTCACGGAAAAATTGGATGCGCACATTCAAGCAGTCCTCAATGCGCAATATTCACGCCAACAGATCAATGTTCCAACGAGTTTGCTTGAGTATATCCCTACAATTCGTGATAGATTGTGCAAATCAGGACTTACCGATTCAGAAATAGCAGCTTTTGCGAGCCGCTTTGACGAATATGGTTATACAACAGTCTTGTCCATTTTAGCGCTGGTCTTCGAGTTGGACATTGGATTTTCATGGGAACCTGGCTTGGTTCGTTCTAAGTGTGCGGACCTAGAGTTTGATGATGATGGATTATTGGTAGGTCCTTTGAGTATGGTTGACTTCTCTGGTCCCCGACGCTTAGTGCCTGGCAAGGGTAAGCAACTCTTTGATTTCAATTTTCACTGTACGAAGTCTGGGGTAGCTTACCGAGATTTGCATGTTATTCCATTTCACTATTCCGTAGAACGATACAATCTCGGGTTGTCTGGTGGATTTCTTCGGTCGCTGTCGAACTTCGTGGCCGAGCATTCCAGCACCAAAGTCCGTGTCAAGATCTCTCAGGACATATTGATGGACATGGCAAGATTCAGAGAATCTATGACCAGAGCGTATATTCGAGGTCCCAAGGAGATTTCGGCCGCTAAGTTACAGTCTGATTCCTTTCCCGAACACCCTCATGGTGACATTACCGAACACCTGTGGGTTGAGGATGGCTCTCATGAATCCGAGGTTTCCGCATGGCTATTTCCGGTAAAAGGGTTTCAAGTTATGTGGTCAAGGAATGGTCCACTTAAGACTTGTCAAGCAGAGGAAATAGTACGTACCAACAATAACAGCGCAAGAGAGGGATCTCTCATCTACAATAGATATGTTCACGCCATATGGGACACTGGCACGTGTTGTTTCTCGCATTTTGATGGCGGGATTCGAGGTTACAAGGAACGGGATTACGATAAGAGAGAATCTTCAAGTATTAGGGAAGGTCGAGACTTGTCTGATCAATACGTTAAGCTATGGCGACTGGACGGGGAAATTCCATTTGCCGACTGGGCGGACCTATTTGTGAGATTCTTCGATCAAAATTATCTTGCGCTAGAGTATATGGAATCAGATTTATAGTCTAATGATCGCTGGGATGCACCCATTTGGTTGAACGGCGTGGCAACGGAGTCCAGAGACAAGCCAGACATCCCCGCGAAGTTTTCTGGGAACTCAATCCAGAAGTTCTGCGATGACTTAAAGGTCTTTCCGTTCGCTGGAGGTTTCTTGGAATAAGCTTACTTCCGTATCACCCTCGCCTTGTCGTCATGTCGCTGGCATTTTCTTGGAGTTACGGAGCGAGTGGCTGAGTTGGGACGCTAGGGGCGCACGTCTTCACCCCTCCCAGCCTGTGGGACAGCCGCTCCCCCGCCACCTCCAGGTCGTACTGGGTTTGTACCCCCATCCAGAAAGCGGGGGAGTTTCCGAAGAATCGCGCCAATAGCAAGGCTGTTTCCGCCGTGATGGACCGTTGCCCGTGAACGATGGAATGAATCCGACGGGCATCTACGCCGATTGCCTTGGCTAGTCGGTACTGGGTGATTTTCATTGGTAGCAGAAACTCCTCGTTGAGGATTTCTCCAGGGTGAATGGGAGGCAGACTCTCGGGATTGTGTGCCTTCTTTCCGGTCATGGTCACCTCTTTCGCTGATCCTTTACTCAGTGGTAGTCCACAATCTCGACTTGATAGGCGTCCCCTTCATCCTAGACGAAGCAGATACGCCACTGATCATTGATTCGAATGCTGTACTGACCGCTCCTATCCCCCGTAAGTGATTCCAGGTGGTTGCCCGGAGGCACCCTGAGATCATTCAGGTCGGAGGCGTTATTGAGGATCATCAGCTTTCTTTGAGCCTTACGCTGTATGTCAGCTGGAAACCTGCTAACACGTTGCCGTTCTGCGACTTCTTTAGTGTGCCGGTTCCGGTAGCTTCTGATCACACAATGATAGTAGTACGATGCACTATTAGTGTCAAATACTAGGTACATAGGCCAGCAGTCGGAGTACAACAGGGATAAGACGGTATTTGTGCAGCCGGCTGACTGATGCAGGCCGCCGACGTGGTGATAGGAATCGGTACACGCCTTTCCCTAGGGAATCCGGCCGGAGAGTCGTCCACGTTGATAAACATCAACATAGACGACGGCGAGCTTACAAGAGTTCAGTCCAACACCATCCCACTGCACGGCGACGCCAAGGCTACCATTGAAGCCATGCTGCCTTTCCTTCAAGAAGCTGGCGCGGGCGACCGTCCTTCTCCCGTGGAAGCGGTTGCCGCGGCTCGCAACCTCATCGACTACTACGACATTGGGATCAAGGAACCCCAGTACCCCATTCTGGAGTCAATCAAGAACAGCATCCCGGAGGAGACCTTTACTCTCTGGGACGTCACCCAGTTCGGCTACTATTCCCGCACCCACTACAAAGTGAACCACCCAAAGACGTACATAGACTCCGGCTACTCATTCAACCTGGGCTACTCGTTCCCCACGGTGCTGGGGGTGAAGGTGGCCAGACCCGACCGGCCCGTAGTCTGCATCATCGGAGACGGCGGGTTCATGTTCAACTCGCCGGAGCTTTCAACGGCAGTTCGATACGGCATCAACGTAGTAACCGTTGTCTTCAGAGACGACTCCTACGGCAACGTTGCCCGCGATTTGGACGATATGTTTGATGGGACCTATGCGACGGATCTGCACAACCCGGACCTGGTCAAGTTCGCGGAATCGTTCGGCGCGGTCTGTATGAGGACAGACGACCCGATGGACTTGGGGAAGCTGCTCCCCCTTGCACTGGAAAAAGACGCGCCCGTGGTCATCGACGTACCCGTCGGACACCTGCCGCTCCCACGCGTCAAGCAGCATGCGCACCTGCCCTCCGTACCCTGGACACAGCCCCGGGAAGGCCTGATCTCGTCCTAATAGAATGATCCCCGTCACTAATCCGCGCGGCTGTCAATTTGGAGTGAGTGCCGACTTGGAGCGGCAACCTCCACTGAGGTTGAGTTGATGCCAGATTCCCCGAGGCTCTGGATTAGAAATTGGAGAAACTCGACCCGCCCCACACCTCACACCCTACAAAGAAATCTCCCACCAGAACATTCGCAGTTCAGGAAAGAATAGCCCACCACAACATGCTCAAACCATTGCGAGCTCGCTCGCTAGACGCCATTACCCCAACTAGCACCTGTTCCCACTATGCGGCTTTACCCCATAGTGGGCATTCTAGACCACGCCAAAAGGGCATTTGCACTCTCACTTGCAGTTAACGTATATTTCTCAAAATGAACAGATCTTTCACAACTCCTTACATACGCCGAGAGTGTCAATTTTGGTTTGAGCACATCCCTGCAGAAGCACGAGCCGACCTATTAGCTCGTTTCCTATCTTCTGACGACTCAAAGCATGACGGAGCTTTCTTCGAGCTACTTCTTCACGAGATGTTCCTGAGGCTAGGCTGTAAGGTGGACATGCAACCCAGAGTTGGGAAGCAAACCCCCGATTTCCGCGTTAGCCAAGGAGGGAAATCCATCTACGTCGAAGCGACGGCAGTCGGGCTGACTTCCAACCCATTTCATCCTAGCCGTAACGAACAAGACGCAATTGACAAGCTCAATACGTTAAAATCCTCTCAATTTTCCCTCTTTCTTGATATGGAAGGTACGTTAAAGACCACTATTCGCCGAAGTTCGCTAGCCGGAATGGTCAATAAGTTACTGAATGATAAAGATCCGGACGAGGTCAGGGCCAAGATTGCCAAATTCGGTCGCCGAGCGGCACCTTCCGATAAAATCAAGATTGGAGATTGGACTCTAACGGTTCGGCTTGAACCCAACCGCAAAGATGGCCGGTCGGGAAATTCAGATGTCCCGATTGTGAGAGGAAGATATCGTGCTAAGAGGATAGATCCCATATCCTCAGTTCGGGAAGCGCTGAAGAAAAAGGCAAAGAAGTACCGTGAATTAGATGCCCCGCTTGTTTTAGCGGTGAATACCCTCAATCCATATTATTCTGCCGAAGAGTGCGACGCAGACGTTCTTTGCGGCAATCTTCTCATCCAATTTGAAACGGGAGCCGTTGATAGGACGCAGTGCGTTCGCGAGCCTAACGGGTTTTGGTGTAGTGAAAGTGGAGGCCGCACCAGCGGAGTCCTGAGTTTCCAGAATGCGGACATGCTTAATGTGTCCCAAGTCACCGCCCGTCTTCATACGAATCCTGGGAATCACTCCTCGGTGCTGCCAGATGCATTATTCAAACTCCCACATTACGTAGCCTCTAATGGCAATCTCATGCGAAGAGAGGGGAAAGATTTAGCTCAACTCTTGGGAGTGAGTTGGAAGTGATTCTCGGCCCATCAGCCCCCTCCCAAACTCGCCCTCCCTCACCGTAGGCCAACCCCATAGTCACAAGCTCCCACCATTAGCCTAACTTCAAGGATGCCACGCCCGCAAACCAACATAGTCATACACCCGTATACCGCCCACGGAGCGTCGCCGCCCTTACTAAATGCCCTCTTGCTTCTGTCCAACTTCCCTTCCCCAGCCCAAGTCAGCAATTCGCAACGCCCTTTCACCCCTGCGCCAAAAACCACCCCACCAGAGCATCCACGAAGGCTTCGCCATAGTTGGGTGAATGGCCGCTGCCCTCGCCCGTCCAAAGCTCGATACTGATTCCCTCGGCACAGCCCGATTCCAGCCGGAATGCCTGGGTTTCGGTTCCCGGCACGAATTGGTCCAAATCAAGCACGGCATACGGCTGGGGGGTTCGGGCCAGTCGCAACCGGCCCGCCGACTCCAGCGCGTCACCATCTCCTGAGCTCCGGCGTAGAAAGCCGGCTCCCCGTCGCCCTTCGAGTCCGGCTCAGTTTCGTCGCCATCAAACAAGATCACGCCGTCTGCAGTGCCGTGAATGTGCAACATCGACACGGGGGGTGCGCCGTCGCAGCTCAAGTCCTCGACATAGCTCGTTCCGGCCAGCTAGCCACGGCGCGAAGGCCGGGCAGACCCTTGCAAGCCATCTGGTACGACATAAACCCGCCGTTGGAGTAACCGAAGAAGTACACCGGCCCGAAGTCCTTGACCCCCCTTGCCGCTTCTACCAACTCAGTCAGATAAGCAACGTCGTCCTCGCCGCTCTTGCCGCCATCACAGCACCGGTCCGTGGGGTTCCAGAAGCGGTTCCCCTCGCCGTCGATTGCTCCGTTAGGCAGCAGTAAAGCGAATCCGTCAGCGTTCACGCGCTCGTGAAGCGGCACGTAAGCGATCTGGTCGGCGGAATTCCCTCCAAAGCCGTGAAGGGAACCGATCAGGGGAGTCTCACCATCGACAAATTCCACAGGTGTCACCAAAACTGAGCGGTCTTCCCGTTCGGGGTGGTCGACGTAGTGGGCCTCGCCTCCGGAATCCTCCACTAGCCTGACGGTTCTTTCCAGGACGGTTCCCTCCGGCAGCGACACCCGCTCATCCTTACCCTTGGACCACTGCTCCTTATCAGGGAATACCGACTCCACCTTGGAGGTTACTTCCTCGAGTTCTCGAATCCTCTCGTCCAGATCGTCCAGACCTTCGCGAAGGATGGCGATTTCGCCCCTCAGTTCGACGTTCTCGTCTGCAAGGGCTTCGAGGGACTCTTCCAGGGATTGAATCTTAGACTCTAGCTCGAGCACCCGCTCGTCCACGGCGGAATCTTCGCCCCCACCGGTACATGCAAACAAAGTGGCAGCCACCAGGATACAGACCGCCACCGCACCAAGGCTTCACAGAGAGCCTACCCCGTTAGACGTCAGGGAGACGGTCATCTACACCTTCCGCCTCGTCCGCTTGCTAATCCAGGAACCATCCCCGACGCTGACAACCACGCCCTTTCAACAACCGGTCAAGCAATCACCCGAATGGCTGCTAGCCGCCTACGAACGGGAGCTGGCAAGCTGCCGCCGCTTCGAATAGTTTAATGGGAGGGCCCGCGTCGGGAGCCATGAGGGCCGCCATCTCTTCAGGTCCGCCCAGATATTCCAGTACGCACTCGAAACCCTCTCGTTCACCGGGTGATACATCTAAGGACGGACCGACCTTCGCGAATTCATCATCGTCCAAGCACGACAGAGTCACAATGAACGTAGTCATACCAGCCATCATGGCAGCCTCGTCAGCGGGCGGTCCGTCCTGTCCTTCACCGGCAGACCGCAGCAATGCGGCAAAGTCCGTATCCCCAAAGCCGCTGCGAATGCAGGTCGAGGACTCCGCGCTCAGCGGTCCAGTCTGCTGCAGGACGGGCGTCAGATACAAGCGAAGCAGGGTCTCATTCTCCAAGCAAGTCAGCGCGGTTTCCGCCACCTCTTCAGTGATCATCTCGGTAGATGCCAGCCCTTGGACGGCGTCGACTCCCAAGTTTACGATTAGGCAAGCCTGCTCTTCGTCAGACACGTCAATGACCGGAGGCCGCGCATCAGGGTCGAAGAGCGGGGTCAGCACGCCGGAGTCAGAGCCGGACATGTCTGCCCTCTCTGCCGTCGGTTGCGGAGTTGGTTCGGGCGTCGCCGTTGGCGTCGGCGCAACGGTGGGTGTCGCCGTTGGGGTGGGTTCTGGCATTGCCGTTGGAGTGGGTCTGGGTGTCGCCATCGGTGTTGGCGCAGGCGTAGAAACCGGCGTCGGTGCGGGGGTTGCCGCCTGAATCGGTGTCGCTTGAGGGGTTGCAGTGGGCGTCGGCTCATCCTCTGAGCCGGAACATGCCAGCAGAAACACCGTAAGTGAAAGAACTAGAAAGGACAGAAATCTCAACATGCGTGCAAACTCCAATTCAGGCATCATCCGGCGGCTTCAAATGCGCTGCTGGGCTACCAATGATACCGAAAGACTCTCACACCAAATGTGTAAAATAAATACAGGTTTGAAGGAATTTTCCCACACTCCCTTGCCGTATCTGTCCTAATGGCAGACGACTACGTGTCAAATCTCGACAAATGAATGGAAGCCGCGTAGCAACGTCGCCTCCGTTTCACTAAGTTTTTGGGCTGTCAATCGTTGGGCGGCGTGTCTGCCCCGTTTGCTATAATGCATTCCGCGATTCCCTTGATAATAGCTCTCACTGGTTTGAACGGTTCCCCCGTTGCAGCAACATCGCAGCCGGCAAGTAACGTGCGGACCCGGGGGAAATCCACGCTTGGAAGGAGCGTCTTATGGGATCCCTGTCTTGGAAAAGTGTTGCCGCACTGGTACTGACGTCGATACTCCTCTACACATTCACCGCCTGCGGGGGTAGCGAAGATGAGGCCGACGATGCCCCTTTCCGGATAGGAGTGATGGAATCCGTCAGCGGCCCCGGTGAGACCTATGGCAACGTGGCCGTTCGCTCGAAGCAGATGGCCGCAGATGAGATCAACGCGTCAGGCGGAATCAATGGACGCACGTTGGAGTTGGTCGTCGAGGACTCGAAGTGCGGTGCCCAAGACGCCATAACCGCCTACAAGAAACTCACCAGCGTGGACGGGATCAAGATAATCCTTGGCACTTCCTGCAGCAGCGCAATGCTTGGTGTGGCGCCCCTCGCCGAAGCCGATGGCGTGGTGCTGTTCTCCGGCCTTGCCAGCAATCCCGACATCGCCGACGCTGGGGACTACATCTTCCGTACACAGATAAGCGATGTCGAAGTAGGCATCAACACCGGCAACGTCCTCTGGACAGACGGAATACGAAGGCTGGCCACCATCACCGAGGAGACCGACTACGCCGAGGGAGTGCGCCGCACATCCGTTGCCCAGTTTGAGAAAAACGGTGGAGTGATCGTTGCTTCGGAGCGTTATTCCTCCGACATCACGGATTTCAGGTCCCAGCTGACGAAGCTGCTGGCGGCCAAGCCGGACGCCCTGCACGTGGCGCCCCAATCGGAGTTCGCCGCGGGAACCATCGTCAAGCAAGTGCGGGAATTGGGCTATGAGGGCCACATATATGGCGAAACTATTGCCGTTGGGACCACCTCCCTCGACATCGCCGGCGATGCAGCCACCGGGATGAAGGCAATCACAGCCGCTCCCGACCCCAACAACGAGAAGGCCCAGGAAGTCCTTGCCAACTTCAGAGAGCGTTACGACTACGTCACTCTGCCCTGGCACCTCGGTTCCGCCTACGACGATGTTTACATCACCGCCGAATGTCTCAAGAAGACCGGAGACGACCAAGACGCGGACGCGTTCCGTGACTGCCTATACGGAATCACATGGACCGGCGCAATCGGCTACGACTACAGCTTCGACGAAAACGGCGAGGTGGTTGGCCTTTCCCGGGTTGTTGTAGAGGTGCTCCCCGTAAGCGAGAGAACTCCGGAGAACTACGGCTACAGAGTCTTAATCGCGGGAGGTTCCAACTAGTCGGGAGATACTTCCGCAACAACTCCGTAGTGGTCGGACAACTTCCTTCCGTTATGGATGTTGCTCACCACACCTACGGACTCAACCGCGAAGTCACCACTGAGCGCAATATGGTCGATGCTTCTACGGCCCTGAATAGCGAGTTCCGACATGACGATTTTCGTCTTTTGCGAGAAAGCATATCTGAGCGCCATTCGCAGCTCATGACGTGCCCGACTGCCTGGCCCAATGATCTGATTGAAGTCCCCCATAACTATCAGACGCTCCTCAGAAAACCGTTCCAATATCTCAGTCAGACCGACAATATACTGTTCGTGGTCTTCCCATCGTTTCCTGCGTTCCAACTTGCGCCTGGCTTCAGTGCGTGACCCGAACCAGGGAATGCAAACGCCCACAACGGTCACGTCGTCCTAGGATGTCCGGGTGACTCCAGCAACGAACCTTCCGGGCGGCATTGAATCGAGTCCCACGTCGTCGACTTCCTGCCAGGGTTCTCGCGACCAGAACATCACCTTCCGACGGCTCTCCCTGACCTCGTAGCCGTAGTCCGCCTGCGAGCAGATTGTGTGACCATGCGAAGACAACAGTCCCATGTCTGTCTCGGTAAGGCAGACGACCTCGGGGTCATATTCATTGATGCGGCTCAGGATTTCACCGGTTCGTCGTGACTTGGGCGTAGCCCACTCCACATTCCACGTAATCACTCGCGCAGACATAGCGGAAACCCGACTCCTATCCCCCACCCTCCGCCTGCTCCGGGTTAACCCTCCCCAGGAAGACGTCGGTCAATATGTTGCTGTCTTGTACCGATTGTGGGGTGCCGTCGTGCACAACCCTGCCCTTGTCCAGCACGTAGGCCCTGTCGGCTATGTCCAGCACGCCCTTGATATTGTGCTCGACCACGAAGATTGTCGTCTCCAGCCTCTCGTTTATCTCCGAGACCTTCTGAAAAACCTCGCTTACAACAATCGGAGCCAGGCCAAGCGTGGGCTCGTCCAGAAGCAGCACGTCGGGCGCGGCCATCAGGCCCCGTCCCAGGGCCAGCATCTGCTGCTGCCCGCCGGACATCTGGCTGGCCATGTCACGCCGCTTATCATGGAGAATTGGAAATAGCTCCATCACGGCGTCCATGCGGCGCACCTGCTCCACCCTATTGTTGAGATACAGGCAACCCATCTCCAGATTCTCTTGGATGGTCAGGTGGGTGAATACACGCCGTCCCTGCGGCACAAATGATATCCCTTCCTTAACAATTTCGTGGGTCGCGGCGTTCAGAGGTTCATCGCGAAGGTATACCCTCCCGCCGACCACTGGGGCCAAACCCATGATAGCCTTGAGGACGGTGGACTTGCCTGCCCCGTTGGGACCCATAACGGCCACCATCTCACCTTTCCGCGCGCCCAGGGAAACCGTGTCAAGGGCCACTACAGCCCTGTAATGCACAGAGACGTCTACAAGCTCCAGCAACATGGAACGGGAAGAGCCGCCACCATCGGAAGTATCTATCGCTTTCTCCCTCGTAGTATCCATCAGCCTGTCTCCGCTACTTTGGTTGCTGGCGTTGGCCCCAACGCGGGACTAAGTGCCAAGGTATGCACTGATGACCTCTTCACGATTCAGAACATCGTTGACTTCTCCGTGAGTTAGGAGCTTGCCGCCGTCCAGTACAATTATGTGGTCCGCCATTTCCCTGACGATGTCCATGTTATGTGAGATGAAGATGAGTGCGTTGCCCTCGTCTCTCATATCTTTAATTATATCTTTAACCCGCTCCAGCATCTGGGGAAAGAGACCGGCGAACGGCTCGTCGAAGAGATAAGTGTTCACATCCATCGCCATTGCCCGGCCGATCTCCATCAGTTTTCGCTGTCCGTAAGACAGGTCCATGGCCAGAGAGTCCCGCTTCTCCCACATCCCGACGGCCTGAAGAATCTGCCTGGTCTTCTCCCTGTATTCGGATTTCGTCCGCTCAATCATTGAAGGAAAGAGCCTCCGCTGAGTAAGCACCACCATGATGTTGTCCCAGACCGTTATCTGGTCGAATAGGCGTACCTCTTGAAAGCTGCGGGTGATGCCATAGTCCGGTGTCTCGTAGGCCTTGACGACCTTTAACCCAACCGCATCTATGACCACCATCCCCCCGTCGAGGGGCAGCACGCCACTAATCAGATTGACCAGTGTGGACTTCCCGGAACCGTTGGGCCCAACGATGCTGGTTATCCCGAAGCGTGGGATGGATATGGAAAGCTCGTCTACGGCCTTAACGGCTCCAAAGTGCTTTGAGATCTCTACGGTTTCAATGGCGTAATATTCGCTGAAGTCAGAACGGGGTGTTGTCATAGCTTGTATCTCCCTAACAGACCTTGGGGCCTGAACAGCATTAGCAGCACCAGGAGGATGCCAAGAACGGCTTGACGCGCCTGCCCTATGTACTCCGTGGGAATGAAGGGCAGAAATCTCATGCCCTCCTCCAGTAGCACGAAGGCCAAAGCTCCCAGAATTGAACCCCAAATTGAGGCCAGTCCTCCGAGGATGACAATCGATACCAAGAGGATCGACTCCATCAGAATGAAGGAGTTGGGTTCCACAAACGTTATCCAACTGGCGAATAGGCCTCCCGCTAGTCCCGCCATCATCGCCGAGATTACCCATACGGCAAGCTTGTATTGGATGACCCGATAGCCAAACACTTCCACGGCTTGCTCGTCCTCCCGGATAGCAGTCAGGACGCGACCGAAGGACGACGTCACGAAGAACCAGGCTACGAGAGCAATTATAGCCAGGAACACTAGGACAAAAGCTAGAAACTCTAACTCGCCGTCCAGGGTCCAGCCCAGGATGGCTGGTTTCTCTATGTCGTGAATGCCGAAGGCGCCCCTTGTTAGGCCACGCCAGTTGAGGAAGACGTTGAAGGCTATTATGGCAAAGCCAAAGGAGACCAGCACGTAAATGTCGTCCCGGAACCTATTGAATACAATTCCCACAATAATTGCCACCAGGCCGGCTAAAATCACGCTCACCGGAAGAGCGGCGAAGAAGGGCAGAGCGAAGGTTGGTATCGCTTCAGTCCGCAACTGCTCGTACTGGGCGTCGGATGTGAGTATGGCCATGGCGTAAGCCCCTATGCCGAAGAACCCGATGTGCCCCACCGACAATAGACCCGTGTATCCCACCACCAGGTTTAGGCTTATGGCAAGGATCGCCCATATCCCGAAGACGGTCCCCAGCGTTACTGCAAAGCCGGCCCCCTGCAAAAGAATGAAAGCCACGGCCCACGCGATGATGAGCAGGCTGGCCCACACCTCAAGGTTGCCGCGGATTGACCTAAGAAGCTCGCCAGGATGACGCAGCAATTCAAGTATAGAACCCTTAGCACGAAGCCTCGAAGTCACTCAACTACCTCCTGGGCAACAGGCCATTAGGCCAGAAGGACAGGAAGAGAATGAGAACAACGAAAGAAATAGCGTCCTTCCATTCGCCTGCCAGGTCCCATATCCCGAACTGCTCTACCATTCCCAGAGCAAATCCCCCGACTATGGCCCCGTAAAGGTTGCCTATTCCCCCCACAACAGACGCCACCCAGCCCTTTAGCAGTAGCAGCAGACCCATTCTAGGTTGGATGGACGTATCATGACCGCTCAGAATGCCCGCCATGGCAGCGAAGGCCGCGCCAATGAAGAAGACAATCGCAATGATGACCGTGGTGTTTATCCCCACCACCTTCGAGACCTCTTCATCGTCGCCGATAGCCCGCGCCGCCCTGCCAAAGGAAGTCTTTTGCAGGAGCAGCAGCAGCCCCGCGAAGCCGGCCAACGCCACGCCGATGGTGAATACGTTAAATGGCTTGATATTCGCTCCCCCAATGGTCCAGGGAACAATGCCAAAGGGATCGGGCAGAGGCCGCGCAGTGCTCTGAAAGACTATTATGATAAAAGCGCTGATGGTGAGAAGTATGCCCAGCGATGCCACGAGCATGACTAGCGGCGACCTTGCCCGCTGTCGCATATAGACATACAACCCCCGGTACAGGGCGAGGCCGACGGTTCCGGCTAGCAGCGTGGACACTGCCCAGCTGAGATAGAGCTTGGCCGACGGCGTCTCGGCTAGTAGGAACCCAGCGCCAGCGCCCAACGCCGCGCCCAGTATCAACGCTGGCAGCAAGAAGGGCACGATGCCGGCGTTGGCAAAGAGTCGGCGGTAGACCATGTGCAGCACGTAAACCACGGCGTAGACCGTTAGCAAACCCACTGCTGGGGCCAGTATCATGTGCATGTGCTCCGGATAAGCAAGCACGAACCCCACATAGACTCCGGCTGCGCCGGCAAGGGCAACCAGCCCACCGCGCACGAGGTTGACGTTCCGCGCGTTGCGTGTCCGACGGTGGAAAGCGGTATGAAGGGCCCACGCAACAACCCCGGCCACAATCACCGCAAACAGGACGTTAATGGAAATGATGTTGACGTGATAGATCCCCCCCAGCGTGTACTGGGACATGAGATAGAACACGCCGTAGGCCCCGAGAGCGGCGGCAGCGCCGTAGTACAGGTCGAAGAACCAAACCGTACTGTAGACGATGGTGAACCCCATCGCGAGGAGAGCGTAGACCGCTCCCACGGAGAGGCCGTTGAATGTGAACTGAAGAGCCTGGTTGGGAGACTGCGTAATCTTCCAAAGCACGTAGGCCGCAACCAGTACGACCAGCGTTATTGCAAAGAGCTTAAGCTTATCGCCGCCATATGTCAGCGAAGGAAGCATCAGCAGACCCGTCCATCAGTGCAGACGCCACAGCCCGGATTCGGAGGCGCGATGAACCCCGGCGCTTCTCCAGGGCCATCGCGCCGGTGAGCCGAGGGCTCCGCAGAGATGTCAGGCAAGACGTTCCCTCGCATGATGGACATCCCATTTGCAACCAAATTGAGGTTACTGAGTAGGGGCGCCTCCAAGCACCCTGTATCCCTGGTTTTCTTCGGTCCGTTCCGCCGCGGGCAACACCTGAATCACCAGGTTGGATAGACCCTCCACCTCTCCATTGCTGTCGAAGCTGTAGTCTTCCCCTATAGCGCCGCTGTAGGTTATGTCGTAGAGGCAGTCCCGGAATCCGTCCGCATCCTGGTCGTCGTCGGTCTTCCCTAGACATTCGGCGGTGATGTATACGTCGTCGTAGGCGGAGCCTATGTACCAGGGTAGGGTCACATAGTCATACCGCGCTCTGAAGTTGGTGAGGACCTCCGTGCCCATGGCGTTCGAGGGGTCGATGTCGGCTATAATGGCCTTTACTCCAGTGGCCGCTTCACCGGCGATCTCCAATGCGGTGGTCCCCACGGGAACTATGTCCGAGTAGATACGGCCTACGTAACCGAGCTCTCTGGCCTGCTTAATGATAGTGCCTCCGCTGGCCTCCGACTGTGCCGCCACGTGAAGAGCGTCCGGGCTCGTGTTGAAAAGCTTGGTCAGGGAGGTCCTGAAGTCGGTCATGTCGGAGCCATATCGCTCCTCGCCAACAACCTGGCCTCCTCTCTTCATGAACTGGTCTACGGAGGTACGACGCACGCCCTCGGCGTAGTCCGTCTCCTCGCTAATCGTCGCCAGGGTGCGGATCCCGTCAGCCCAGAGCACGTTGCCGGTATCTATCCCCAACTGGGCGTCGCTCATGGAAGTGCGGAAAATATAGTCCCCGGCGTTGGCGATGTCCGGATTCGTGGCCAGTCCGGAAAAGAGGATTACGCCCTCTTCCTCTGCTAGGGGAGCAGCGCCCAGCATCGCGCCGCTGCAGGATGTGCCCAGAATGATCTTCACGCCATCCACGTCGGTCAACTTGTTGTAGGCGATTATGGCGTCCTGCGCCGAGCACTTTGAGTCTTCAACTATCAGCTCAAGCATCCGCCCATTGACGCCTCCCGCCTCGTTTATCTCGTCTATGGCCATCTGCTTCGCTTGAACGGCAACGTTGCCGTAGGTATCGCCCGGGCCGGTTACCGATTCCATCACTCCAATCTTGAAGGTGTCATCGGAATCACCGCCGCAGGCCACGGTGATCAGAAGCAAGGCGAAGAGAAGCCCTAAAGCAATCACCAGAGTCTTGTTCAATATCCTCATCACGCACTGCTCCTTTCTGGTACCGCCTATCAACGAGACGTATGCTCAAGCTTATAACATTCGTTCAGCAGGTTGCGCAAGGGGTGTGAAATAGCGATTAAGGTACTTCGGAGGCGTTTGGCGACGGAATTAGCCCATGCCTTTCAGATTGTGTCCCTAATTGAACAAATGAACGCATATTTCTGGACGATTCTAGGGCACATCAACCCCGCCACTCGGCGATGTTCCATAGCTCGCTGTCCCAGCCATTGATTCGCACACCCTTCAGGGTTTTCAGGTGGGCGGAAACGATACCTCGGTTCACCAGCGGAATCTCGTAATAGCTCTGTACTAAGATATCGTTCATGCGTTTGACGAGAGCGGTCCGGTCCGGCCCTATCGGCGTATGAGTAAGCTCCTCCACCAACTCGTCGAACTCCGCATTGCAGACTCGGGCGACGTTGCTCCCTCCCCAGTTATTGTCACTGTCGGGAATCTGGTCGCAGGTCAAGCCGAAGAGATACTCCTGCGGATCAATGTCCGGGCCGGTTGCATACACCTGCACGTCGGCGAAGAAGCGGCTGTACACCTGCTCCTTGTCTGACACGGGGTCGCCGCCAAAGAAGACCGCGGCGTCGTGGTGAATCAGTTCAGTCTCGATACCGATCTGCCGCCACCACTCCTGCACGAGCGCCTGAGTCTCCTGCCGGATGTCATTTGTCGATGTCTGGAACGCCATCCGAAGAGGCACGCCGTTGTATTCACGGATACCGTCTCCGTCGGTGTCCAGCACGCCGCTGTCATCTAGCATCTGGTTCGCCCCTGATATGTCTTGCGCATGACAGGCCTCACTGGCGGTGGAAGCGTAGATCGGCGGGCCGACTATGAGGTCGCAGGTGGGCTCGCCCGCAGACCCGTAGAGTCGCTCGGATACTAGCGTCCGGTCCAAGGCCATCGACATTGCCCGGGTGATGGGTGTAAAGGTCAGGAACGGATGCGGATTGCCACCGTCCAGGTACTCGGACCGGTCTTCCCCAAGTGCACTGTCCGGATTGGTCTGGTTCAAAACGATCCGCTCCACCAGGCTTGAAAACGCCGACACAACCTTCCCCTTCCCCACAGCTTCCATACCGGCTAACGTCAAAGGGTCTATCTGAAGGTTCCACGCGTAATCAGCCTTTCCCGTCTCCAAAACAGAACTAGCGGCAGTCAGCGCATCCCCACCACCCTTCAGGACAACCTGATCGAAGTAGGGCGCGTCGCCGTAGTAGTGGGGATTGCGCTCATAAACAACCAACTCGTCTGGAACGAACTCCACGATGTGATAAGGCCCCGGCCCCAGAGGAGAAAAATTCTCCTCCTCGCATCCCGCAGCGGCGGTGCCTATGCAATCAGCAAACTGGACTTGGCTGAGCACCGGGACGCCCGTCCCGACAAATGCGGTGTAGGGATAGGGAGTGGGAGCATGGAAGGTGTCCCTCACCGTCAAGTCATCCAGGGCCTCCACGGAGGTAACGTCGGTGAAAGCGCTGGTGG
The DNA here is from genome assembly GCA_965238215.1 of Dehalococcoidia bacterium. Taxonomy (GTDB): domain Bacteria; phylum Chloroflexota; class Dehalococcoidia; order Lucifugimonadales; genus JAPULR01. The sequence continues at coordinate 814,118 of OZ250180.1, forward strand.
CCGTACATCCAGTGGCTTCGTCGATGCAGTATCGCCACGTGAAGACCACGTCATGGGCGGTCAGGCCGCTTCCATCAGACCAATTGACGCCCTCCCTGAGCTTCCACGTTATCGATTTCAGGTCCGACGCTATCCCCCCGTTTCCCAGTGTTGGGACCTCGGCGGCCAGAGCCGGAACGAGAACGCCGTCAGGATCATATTTCGCTAGAGGCTCCAGTGTGATCGCCCCGGCGTCCCGGTCCTTGTATCCCCCAGAAAGATAAGGATTGGGAATCGAAGGCCCCTGCCAATACACAAGCGTCAGCGTCTCGTCCTTTTTGTCGGACTCCAACGAGAACGACGGCAGCACCTGGTACCAGCCGGAGCCGAAGAGCAGACCGTCCTTCCTGACCACCCAAGAGTGCTTGTACTCCTGATTGCCCGTTGCCGGATTCTGGAACACGTAGTCCACCCAGAGGCCCCGCTCCGTCGCACCGAGCATGACGTCTCCGAATCGGTAGCCTGTGCTGTCAACGCCCAGCTCTTCCTTCAGATCCATGCCCAACAGGTCCTGGTTTGCATGGGCTATCACCGTATCTTCCTCATCGCATATGAAGACGTACTATCCGCCCACCACGCTCTCGGGAGAGTTGTAGTACTCGAGGGTCGCCTCCAACCCCTCCTCCTCATACAGCTCCAGGGCATCCATTACGAGATCAACGGTAAACTCCCCACGATCAACCAGATGAATCTCCCCTTCGTCAACATCCGCGGATGAAAAAAGGGCAATAACGGCGGCGACGAGAGCCGCAGCCGCCAGCAAAACAGCCAATCCTCCGAGGAGCAACGGTGTACGATTCATCCTATCCAACCACCATCCTTTCCCAAACTACAGCCCCCCACCTTCAATTGCCTTGACCGAGCCGGACTATGACCACAGATCCACTGGCTATACCCTGACAGGCTTTCCGCCCCCGCATCGGTACAAAGGCTTAGCAATTATTACAGAACAAGTCTCACTACAATAGCCCTGAATTTAGCCAAGTTCGATAGATTTGCGCCCGTTCTCGCAGTCGCCATTCTATAAGATAAGACTAGCCACTCAGCAAGATTGATGCGTATTGACATCAACAAAGGCCGCCAGCACTGCGGATGTTATCCGCCCATCCCCACCAACCCCTAAATAATCGCGTGTAGCGCGCCCCCGTCAAGGCTGATGTTCTGCCCCGTTATGTAACCTGCCCGCTCCGACGCCAGAAACGCAATTAAGTCTCCCATCTCCTCCGGCCGGCCCAAACGCCGCATCGGAATCTGATGGGCTGCCTCCCGCATCAACTCCTCCGCCGTCCTGTCGGACCCCTCCGCCATAGCTCCGTAGAGGCTAGTCATCCGCCCCGTCATCACCTGGCCGGGATGCACGTTGTTTACAGTTATGTTGAAGCCTGCCAGTTCGTTTGACAGCATCTTCGAAAAGCCCACCACCGCCAACCGGCTCGACGTGGACAGCACAAGATTCAGCACCGGCTCCCGAACGGCGTTGGACAGCAGATTGATGATGCGCCCCCAACGCTGCTGCTTCATGTAAGGAATTACCTCCCGGCTCATCCGCATTGCGCTCATGAAGTTCTGCTCCAACGCGTCGCGCCAGGCGTCGTCTTTGATTTCAGATGGCCTGCCGGGCGGCGGCCCGCCAATGTTATTCACCACCACGTCAATCCGCTCGAACCGGTTGAAGGTGTCCCGCACCACCATTTTGATGTTTTCGGGCTTGGAAAGGTCGGCGGGAATGGCCATAACATGCCTCTGGGAGGCCAGCCGGGCGATCTCCAATTCTACCTTGCGAAGTTCAGACTCCGTGCGGGCGCAGATGGTAACCAGCGCCCCCTCCCTGGCCAGGGCCACGGCGGTTGCCTTGCCCATTCCCTTGCTCGATCCCCCTACGATTGCCACTCGGTCTCTTAGCCCTAAGTCCACTTCCGACACCTCCCTGCTTGGTTGGCCAAATCATAGCCAAACGCGCCAATCAAGACAAGGCGGCCTTGAGACAGTCGTTAGATGACCTGCCGGTCTTGAAACTCCCTAATCTCCCCCGGTCCGTACCCCAGCTCACCCAAAATCTCCACGGAATGCCCGCCCAACACAGGCGGCGGCGCGTCTATCCCACCTGGCGTGACGGAAAACTTTATCGGTATCCCCGTCTGCTGTATCTCTCCGGCGGAGGGGTGTTGGATGGTCAGCCTCATGTCCCGCTCACGCACCTGCGGGTCTCCAAAAACGTCCTCAAGGTCGTTGATGGGCCCGCACGGGACTCCGGCATCTTCCAGAATTCGCACCCATTCTTGGGCGTCTGCCTTCCGAAATTCCGCCTGCAGCAGGTCGATCAGCACCTTTCGATTGTTCACTCGATCTCGATTCAGGGCAAATTGCGGATGGTCCACCAGGTCCGTCCGTCCCATAGCCTCACAAAAACGGCCCCAAAAACGCTCGTTGCCCACGGCCACGTTCACGAACTTACCGTCGGCGCACATGAAGGCCTGGTACGGCGCCAGGTTCGGGTGGGCGGCGCCCACGCGGGCCGCGGTGCGCCCGTCGCAAAATACGTTCCCGCCTGGTAGGTAAGCCATGACACCTGCAGGTCCAGCATCGAAACATCTATGTACTGGGCCTCCCCCGTTCGCTCCCGATGAAACAGCGCCACAGTGATGGCGTAGGCCGCCAGCATTCCCGCCCCTATGTCAGTAAGCGCAATCCCCATCTTCTGCGGTTCCCCATCCGGCTCCCCTGTCAGACTCATAATCCCGCCTAGACCCTGCATCATCTGGTCGTAGGCTGGCTTCCTCCGGTAAGGCCCCGTCTGCCCGAAGCCCGATATCGACGCATACACAATGTTGGGATTCACTCCCTTAACCATCTTGTAGTCTATCCCCAACCGTTGAGCCACGCCCGGTGTGAAATTCTCGACCACCACGTCTGCGCCCTTGGCCAGCTTCATAAATATGTCCCGTCCGGCGGGGTCCTTCAGGTTGAGCGTAAGGCTCCGCTTGTTCCGGTTGATCGATAGAAAGTAGGCGCTTTCGCCCTTCACGAAGGGCGGCCCCCATTGGCGCGTATCATCGCCCCGTCCCGGAATCTCAATCTTGATGACATCCGCCCCGTAGTCGCCCAGCATCAGTGTGCAGTACGGGCCGGCCAGGGCGCGTGTGAGGTCCAGAACTTTTACGCCGCTCAGGGCTTTCATGCGAACTCCTACAACATTTTGCCAATCATACTATCACAACGTCTCCAATCGGTTGACACAGCCATCCGACAATTCCATAATTTGACTAGACTTGACAGGCTCAATTCGGTAATATCTGCCTTAACGTATTAATTCATAAATCTAGGAGGGGAAGATGTCAGACTACAAGCTTGTTTCTTCGGATTCGCACATCATGGAGCCGCCCGACCTGTGGCTCAAGCATATTGACCCAGAGTACAAGGAGCGGGCTCCCCACGTCGTGCGCGAGGGCGAGTACGACCAGTGGTACGCCGACGGCGACATCAAGTTCGGTATCGTCGGTTCCAACACCCAGGCCGGGCGTCGTTTCGAAGCGCCGGAGACCATCCAGTCCGAAGGCACCTATGAGGAAGTGAGGCTTGGCGGCATGGACCCCCACGCCCACGTTGAGGACATGGACCTCGACACCGTGGCCGGCGGCGTGATCTTCCCGTCCATGGGACTGACCACCTGGGTCATTCCTTCCTCGGACCTCCTCTCGGCAGTGTTCCGGGCCTACAACGACTGGCTTGCCATCTTCTGCGAGCCCTACCCGAAGCGCCTGAAGGGGTTGGCCATGCTGAACGTCGACAGCGTTGAGGAGGGTGTTCGTGAGCTGCGCCGCTCCCACAAGATCGGCTTGGCCGGCGCCATGATTCCCCAGAAACCCGTCTTCGGACGCTACGACAACTCCATGTACACCCCCCTCTGGGAGGCCGCCCAGGAGCTAGACATGCCCCTGGCCATCCACATCGGCACCTCCCGCTGGACCCCCGCCGGCTCTCCCACCCACGGCCCCGACAAAGGCTTGATAGAGTTCACCAACCAGGAATACGACATGAAGGACAACGTTACCGCCATCCTCTATTCCTGCCTGTTCGAAGACTACCCGGATCTCAGAATCGGCATTGCCGAATACGAAATCTCATGGGCGCCCTATCTGCTCAACCGCATGGACAGGATCTACGAAGAGCGCCCCCAAAGGTTCGCCCGTCGGTACAAAGACGGCGGAATGCCCAGCGATTACTTCAAGAGCAACATGTTCCTCAGCTTCCAGGAAGACGACCTCGGCATCCAGCTCCGCGACTACGTGGGCGTGGAGACTCTTCAATGGGGTTCAGACTACCCTCACGCCGAGTCCACCTTCCCCAAGTCCCGCGAAATCGTCGACCGCATCCTGGAAGGCGTCCCCGAAGACGAAAAGGCCCTCATCGCCGGCGAAAACTGCGCCAAAATGTTCAACATGAACTAGCAATCCCTGGCGCTACGGGGGAATTCCCCCAACCACCTTGCCTAAACAAAAAGGGGCTGCCATTGTCAGGCAGCCCCTTTCTCATCTTCCGTAGGAACGTCCTTCGCGGGCAGATAGGGGTGCCCACAAATATAGATCATCCAGGGAAAGTTGGTCGACTTGTCATCCTCATCTCGGTAGGGGCAGGTTTGAAACCTGCCCCTACCCCATTGCAACGCCTGCCCATCCCGTAGGGGCGGTTCGCGAGCCGCCCGTTCCCCAAGGCACACCCCATCCATCATTACAATGAATACAAAACTCTTTTCATCCCCTAATGTGGGCCTGTCTAGGCCATAGCGATTCCGAACAGAGCGCACGCGCCCCCCACATGTCATTCTGAACGTAGCGCAGCGGAGTGAAGAATCTCGCTGTCGTAGCAACCCCTCTCCCCCGTCGGGAGCGCCCTTTATTCCGAGCGCCCTCCCCAATCATCCCCTGTAGGGGCGCCCCTCGTGGCTATCCCTCCTTTGCCACCCTCAACCCTACCAACCCCAACCCGTCATTCTCCCATCTCCCGTAGGGTCGGTTCGGGAACCGCCCGCCCCTTCAACCATCATCACCTGCTTTGCACCGTAGGGGCAGGTTTCAAACCTGCCCTCCCCCGTGTGCGCCCACCCGCCTCCCTCCCCCTTCCCCCACATGTCATTCCGACGAAACGAACCAGCCCGCTCCCCCTGCCCCCTCTACCCCGCCATCTGAATTATTGACAAATACGCGCCCTGGGGGTCTTGAAGGGGGTAGATGCGCCCGACTCCCGCCACATCTATGGGACCCATCATCGGAGTGGCGCCCAACTCTTGGGCTTGCTTAATTGTCGCGTCGGCGTCATCCACGACAAAATATACGCCCCAGTTCGGCGGAACCTCCCCCCACTCCTCCCTGATTTGCATCATCCCGGCCACCGACTGACCACCGCTCTGAAACTCCATATAGTCGCTGTCCGGCACTGCCGAGCCGCTCCGACTGGTCCAACCCAGCAGGCCTCTGTAGAACTTGGCAGCGGCGTCCGTGTCGCCGGTCAGAAGCTCGAACCATCCCAACGTGCCGATCTCCCCAAAGACCTGTGCGCCGATGTGCGCCTTAGGCTGCCAAAGGCCGACGGCGGCCCCGGTCGGGTCTTGAATCATCGCCATCCGTCCGGCGTCGAACACGTCCATCGCGCCCATCAAGACATTCCCGCCCAACTCGGCGGTCTTCTCTGCGCTTTCGTCAGCGTTTTCCACGCAAATATAGGTCCGCCAGTGAGGATGTGGCATCGCCTCCATCATCTCCGGCGGAATCTGGTACAGCGCGCACACAGTCTTGCCGTCCTTCTGGAGCATCACGTAAGACCCCATGTCTCCCATGGGCATGTCCACAGAATCCAAGCCGAGAATGGTGGTGTAAAACTTCTTCGCGCCTTCGCCGTCCGTTGTCGCCAAGTCAGCCCAGCAGAAACAGCCAGGATCGTATCTTGTAATTTCCAAGATTCGCTTCCTTTTCTATAAATTCGCTATTTCCCGCCGCCGGCAATGGCAGGAATGAAGTGTACCTCCGAGTCCGGGTTGACCTTGGCCAGCAAGCCCATGCCGGTCGTCTCCCCGTCTATGGCCACAGCTAGGTTCGGCATTATCCGCCCGTCTTCCGTCAGCCATTGGCCGATGCCGGGGAAACGGTCCTCCAACCCCTGAATCACCTGCCGCACGTTGGCGGCCTGAAACTCAACCTCTTTCACACCCTCCGTGAGGGGCTGGAGCATTGTCGGAATGAAGACCCGCGGCATGACCGTTAGTCTGAGTTCTTGGATTCTTCAGAGTCCCAGAGTGCCTTCAGCACCTCTCCAGGGCTCATGGGCAAGCTGGTCATGCGGACGCCAACGGCATTCTTGATGGCGTTAGCAATGGCCGCCATCGGCGGCACTATGGGAATCTCCCCCGTGCCTCGAACCCCAAACGGATGGCCCGGATTCGGCACCTCGACTATGACCGTGTCTATCATCGGCAGGTCCAACGACGTGGGCATCCGGTAGTCCAGGAAGCTGGAGTTGGTCATCCGCCCCTCGTCATCGAAGAAATACTCCTCGTTGAGCGCCCACCCGATGCCCTGCACCGCGCCTCCCTGCATCTGGCCTTCCACGTAGCTGGGATGCACCGCCCTTCCGGCGTCTTGTAGGGCCGTATACCTAAGCACCTGCGTCTTGCCCGTCTCTGGGTCCACCTCAACGTCGGCGATATGGACCGCGAAGGCCCCGCCGACGCCGCTGGGGTTGACGGCGGCGCGCCCCACGATGGGCCCGCCCGTCTCAAGCAGCAGCGACGCAAGCTCCTTGAATGTGAAGCGCAGTTCCGGGTCCGACCTGTGCTGGAACACCCCGTCCACCAGGTCCACGTTCTCGGCAGGCACGTCCCAGATGTACGCCGCCCGCTCAATCATCTGTCTCTTGATGTCCTGCGCCGCCTCGTAGCAGGCCCAGCCCGTCTTGAAGGCCACGCTGCTGCCGCCGGTGGTCGACGTGAAGCCGATGGAGTCCGTGTCGCCAATGGATGGGTGAACGTCTTCGGCGGGAAGGCCGAGAACTTCAGCCATCTGCATGGCCACGGCGGCGCGGGTGCCGCCAATGTCCGGCGAACCCTCGATAAGGCTGACCGTCCCGTCCTGGTCGACGCTGGCCGTCGCGCTGGAGGGGCCGGAACCGTTGAACCAGAAGCCGCTGGCTATCCCTCTCCCGCGATTCGGCCCCGAAAGCGGCGCGGAGTAGTGGGGATGGTCCTTAGCCGCCTGCAGCGTCTCCAGATATCCGATCCGCGGGAAGACGGGGCCCGTAAGGCGCCGCGTCCCTTCCTTTGCCCCGTTCCGCAGCCGGAAGTCTATGGGGTCCAGGTTGAGCTTTTCCGCCAGCTCGTCAATGACGCTTTCGGCGGCGAAGGCCGCTGCTGGCGCCCCCGGCGCCCTGTAGGCAGCCGTCTTAGGAGCGTTGATTACCACGTCGTACCCCACTACGCGCCCGTTTTCAATGTCGTAGGGCCCAAACATGCACTGGGTGCCGGGGTTGATGGGCGAGCCGGGAAAGGCCCCCGCCTCGTATATAAGCGTGGCCGTCGTTGCCGTAATCCGCCCGTCCTTGGTAGCGCCCATCTTCACCTTCATGAAGGAGCCGGACGTAGGCCCCGTCCCTTCGAACACCTCCTGGCGGCTCATGGAAACCTTTACCGGACGGCCCGTCTTCTTCGAAAGAAGTGCGGCCACCGGCTCCAGGTATACCAGGGTTTTGCCCCCAAAACCGCCCCCGATTTCCAAGGGAATGACCTTGATCTGCGATACGGGGATGCCCAGCACCAGCGCCGACTGGTCTCGCATGGCGAACTGCCCCTGGGAGCTGCACCAGATGGTTATACGACCGTCCCGGTTCCACGTTGCAGTGGCCGAGTGCGGCTCTATGTACCCCTGATGTACGGCCTTGGTCTTGAACTCCCTTTCGACGATGATGTCCGCTTCGGCAAAGCCCTTGTCCAGGTCGCCCAGTTCAAAAACGAAGCGACTCGCTACGTTCGAACCGGCGTTGGCGTCCGAGTCGTCCCGCAGCCCGCCGGGCCGAACGAAGGGGTTGTCCGCCGTATAGAGCCGCTCGTGGAGCACGGGCGCGCCCTCTTTCATGGCGTCCAGCGCGTTCAACACCGGCGGCAGAACTTCATATTCAACGTCAATCAGATTAAGCGCCTCTTCCGCCACGTGCTGATTGATGGCAGCGACGGCTGCAACGGCATGGCCCTTGTAAAGCACCTTGCCGGAGGCCAGGGTGTTGTTGCTAAGAAACTTCGGGTTCATCATCGCGCCTTCGCCCAAATCAGCAACGCGACCGGAGGGCTGCGGCAGGTCCGCCGACGTCATCACTGCCTCCACTCCCGGCAATGCCAGGGCGCGGCTGGCGTCTATGGACTTGATGACCGCGTGGGCGTGAGGACTACGAAGCACCTTGCCATGAAGCATCCCCGGCAAGCTTATGTCCGCGCCATAACGGGCCTGTCCAGTGACCTTCTCCAATCCGTCGTGACGGATTGGACGCGTTCCAATTACCTTGAACTGTGGCTTCTCATCAATTGTGGAAACGGGTGTAATGGTCATGTTAACTCTCCGGGTTGGATTGGGCAGCCATGGTCTCGCCGGCGTCCAAGACGGCGCGGACTATCTTGTCGTAGCCCGTGCAACGGCAAAGGTTGCCGGCCAGCCAGTGACGGACGCGGGCCTCGTCTGCCTCAGGCTCCCGCTCCAGCAGCACCTTGGCGGCGACGATAAAGCCGGGAGTGCAGATGCCGCACTGCAGCGCGGCATTCTCCAAGAATGACTGCTGAATGGGGTGCAGGCCGTGGGTGTAGGCCACGCCCTCAATGGTTGTTATCTTCTTGCCCTCGGATTCCACGCCCAGCATCAGGCACGAATCAATGAGCCGCCCGTCGACGATGACGCTGCAGGCCCCGCAGTTGCCGTCGTTGCAGCCCTCCTTCGTGCCCGTCATGTTAAGCACGTCCCGAAGCACTTCGAGAAGGCTCTGTCGGCTCTCGCAGAGCAGGTCGACGTCGGAGCCGTTAATGTTAGTCTGAACGTGGATTTTCTTGCTCATATATAGTTCCTCACTATTACGTTCCTGGCTACAGGGCCGCTCGTCAATCTGAGCGCCCCCACCTTGTCATTCTGTACGCCCCCACATCTGTCACTCCCCCCACCCTGTCATTCTGAGCGCAGCGAAGCGGAGTCGAAGAATCTCGCCGTCCTCACGCTAACCCACCACCGCTCCCGCCGCAACGACCGGCTATCCCTGCGCTCTCGCGACGGCTTCCCGCAGCGCGCGCTTGGTCAGCACGCCGGAAAGGTGAATCCGCTGCTTCACCGTACCACGCATGTCGCTGATGGGCCGCGCGGCTGCCTTCGCCGCTTCCGCCGCAGCCTCGTACGATTCCTCGTTGGCGGCCATTCCTGCCAACAATGCGCTCGCTTCCTCCGCGAAGATCGGCGTAGGCCCCACGGCGGCAAGGGCAATGCGGGCCGACTTTATACGTTCCTTGTCTTCCTCCAGGACCACGCTCGCGCCAACCCCGGCCACCGCAATGTCCATCTCGTTGCGAGGTATGAACCGCAGGTAATGCGCGCCGGAGTTCGAGGTCGGCGGCGGGAACTTCAACGCCACCAGCAGCTCCCCGTCCTGCAAGGCGCTCTTGCCGGGGCCAAGACAGAACTCCTCCACGGGTAGCGTCCTACCGCCGTTGGGCCCTTCAATAACGCAGGTCGCGCCAAGGGCTATCAGGATGGGAATGGTGTCCCCGCTAGGCGAGGCGTTGCACAGGTTCCCGCCGACGCTTGCACGGGCCTGTATCTGAATGCCTCCGATGAGAAAGGCGGCGTCCACCAAGCCGGAATACAGTCCCTGGATGGTCTCATCCTCATAGATGCGATAGCAGGGAACGGCGGCCCCCAGGGTGAGGCCCTCTTCGGCGGAACAACTCAGCTCGTTCATCTCCGGGACGTCCTTCACGTCCACCAATCGGTCAATGACAAAGCGGTGACCCCGAAGCTGGACTAGGATGTCCGTGCCGCCGGCCAAGGCCTTCGCTTTCGGGCCTTTTTCCGCCATCAGGGCGACGGCTTCTTTGAGATTTGTGGGTGCTACATATTCAAAGTCTTGCAGGGCAATGCCTCCTAGAAGAAGGGTGTCAACAACGGGGAAATATGGCTAGATTATAAGCATAGCCTGGGTTGTTGGCAATGGCATTTTCTCCGACGCAGTCCGTCGTCCATCCCAAGAGCAAAGGGTTCATAGCTCGATGACGTAGCCGTCCGGGTCAGTAACGTAGGCGTATGGATGTCCCGGAGCATGTTCTCCCCGTGAGACTAGCGTCCCGCCGGCCGCGACCACATCCTTGACGGCCGCGTCTAACCCCCCTTTCTCTTCTAGCCGAAAACCAAAGTGTCCGAATCCTCCACCCGGTCCCACCGGTTCTTCCGTTCCGGCCTGTCTCAAAGTAAAGGTGTCTTCGGCTCCTGGAGTTGTCAAGAACACCATCGAGGTACCCACCCAAAAGCTCACTTCCATGCCGAATGCGTCACTGTAGAAGGCGAGGGAACGTTGAACATCTCGAACAGCAATATGAATATGGCTCAATCCCTGCGTTTTTATCATTACATCACCTACTCCTGAAAATACCAGTCCCACGTCTTCCGGCTTTCGTCCCGGGATAGCGACTCGTGGTAGTGGATTATCTTCCACTCCCCTGCGTTCTTCCGCAATATGAAGGTGTTCCGCCCCGGAAACACCACCGTGCGACCAAAGCTCATTATGTGGGCTTCCACCACGTAGGTCAGATAGACCCAGGCCACCTCGCCCATAACGTCTATCTTCACGTTGTCCATCTCCCAGTTGGCCTCGCTCACGTCCGCCAACCCGTTGTAGTAGCCCTCAACCCCCTCCCAGCCGTGAAGCGCGTCGTTATTCTCCTCCGCAATGTATATCAGGTCAGGGTACGACTCGTCCCAGACCGTCTTGACGGCCTCTGTGTCACAAGCGTTCAGGGCCAACATCCATCGATCGATGACCTCTTGGACCCGTTGTTCGTCTTGGCTCGCCATACTCGTCTCCTTTTGCTTTATGTCTAGTTAAGGTGATACTTCAGCGCGTCACCCACGAAGAGCGGCATGAACGGCGGGCAGCGAGTTCTGGTCCAACGACCCCAGGTGGGTGATGCTCCCGCTCACCCTGGCCGCCACAGGCTCGCCGTCCTTGAAGAGGATGCGGTTGCCGGACAGAGAAGGCACGCGTGCGCCAGGCGTGAGAATGCCCACCAGGTTCAGCGGGTCCGACCCGTTGACGGTAACGAGGCCCCCACGGGGTCTCGTGCGACGCAGGGCGCGAAGCTGACCCACGGCCTCCGGAAGGGCATACTGTTCCCCCGAAAAGCCCGTGATGAATCGTCCCCCACGGATTTCGCCGCGCGCCTCCATCCTGCGATAGATGCGCAATAGCTCTCGCCACGGCGGCGTGTGGGACTCCCGAATCAGCAGCTTGTGGAACACCACGCCATACCGTTTCAGTAGCTGCCGCGCGCTGAATTCCACTAGATCGGCCGCATCCACTTCCCCCTCAGAACCGCGTTCCAGCTTGGACCACCGGCCGGCGGCTGTCCTGTCCACTGTGCGCAGGATTAGCTTCCTACCGCGAGGTCTGCGGGGATTGCGTGCTGCAGGCCGACGTTGCGGCGCGATGAGGTCCCGCAGTCCGGCAAAGCCGTCGCACGTCACAAGGCCCAACGAGACCAGCTCGGCCAAGCCCTGTTTCACGTTGCCCGAAAGCTGTCGCGTCTGCTGCACAATCTCTTGAAAGAAACACGCCCCCCTCCCTTCCAGCACCTCCAGTATGTGCTCGCCAAGTCCGCTGAGCTGCGCCTTTTCGGAGGACGCCCCCGGCGCCAACGACAGATGAAACAAGAGATTCTCCCGGAATATCAGCGCCACCGGCAAGTTGTGCGGCGCGCTCGTCCGGCGTCCGGCGCCCAAATTCGACGGGGGATGCAACCGCGCCCACGCCACCTGACCGGACAGGCAAAGCTGGTCCAGCCATGCGTTGTTGTACCGGTTCATTCGCGCTGGCAGCAGATGGTTCTCCCATGCCGACGCTGGCGCCTGAAAGCCCTCCAGCAGGTCCAACAGCGCCGTCAGCCCCATCGGCCCTTCCACCCGGTATTCCGGGTCCAGGTGGTGCCAGATGAACAAAAAGCGCATGAAGTCTGCGGGAGATACCGGCTCCACTTCCTTCCGCAGACGGTCCAGCGTGTAACGGTGAATCCGCGCCAGAAGTCGCCGGTCGCACCACTCCACAGGGCCGTCCCGAAATTCAAACGGCCCGCGTATGGCGAAGCCCTCCCCCTCCAACGCAATCAACGCCTGGTCAATCGCTCTTTCCGGCATCCCAATAGAATCCGCCAGTCGTCCGACCGTTATCGGCCCAAGACCCTCAAGCCTGCTCCTGATAATTTCCCGCATCGCGTCTTCCGGCGTCCACTCGACGGTGCGCTCCCTCGGTGGCGGCTCCACCATGGGCTGAATTGGTCGCCCTGGCATGATGGCTAGAAACTGCGGCAGCCGTTCGCAGGCAATGAACAGGGAATGGTCGGGCGTCACGAAAAATTCCGTCGCGCGCTTCAGCCCCAAAAGCTCTGGCAGGAAGTGCCGAAACGGTCGCATCTCCCCCTGCGTCATGAACCCCAGAAGCAGCAGCGCGTCGTGCAGTTCGTCCACCGATTCCACTTCTGGCCACGCCTGCTCCCGCACCCGCCGAATGGCCTCCTGGTCCAGTTGACCCACGTCATCAGCCGCCTTGAGATCAACAGTCCGGCGCATGAAGACCGCCTGCGTGCGTCGCTCCTCCAGGGGCGCGTCGTCCAGAAAGGCATAGGGCTTGGCCGTCAGAATCTCGTGGGCCATTGGGGAGGGTTCCACCGAATCCACTGCCACCAGGTTCAGACGCTTTTCGGCCGCGTCGCTGAGAATCTGCGTAAACCCGTCCACGTCCATCGCCTCCGTCAGGCAGTCTCTCACCACCTCGTTGACAATGGGATGGTCGGGGATTTCCACGTCCCCCACCAGGTTTTCCTGGCACGCCGTCTGCTCGGGAAAGACCGCCGACAGCAGGTCGTCGGAGCGCATCCGCTGTATCGGCATCGGCACCTTCCTACCGCCCTCCCACCGCAGCACCGCCAGCGAGCGGGTGGCGTTCCACCTCCAGCGTGTCTGGAACATGGGCGCAGCCAGCAGCGCCTGCGTCAGCACGTCTTTCGCCGTTTGTGGCTTGAGATACGCAAAGACCTCTTCAAGGGGGAAGCTGTGCTGCGGCCCCAGCGAAAGCACAATGGAGTTGTCGTTTGCGGCCGCCTGAAGCTCGAAGTTGAAAGTGCGGCAGAACCTCTTTCGTAGGGCCAGCCCCCACGCCCGGTTGATTCGTCCGCCGAAGGGCGAATGGATGACCAGCTGCATCCCTCCGCTTTCGTCGAAGAACCGCTCAAAGACCACGTTGTGCTGGCTGGGCACCACCCCAAGCGTCTTCTTCGTGGCCCACAGGTATTCCACCAGCTGCTGCGCGGCTGCCGACTCGATGCCTGTCTGCGAGCTCAGCCAACGTTGGGCCTGCAGCAGGTCCGGGAAGTGGCCTTCTACTGCTGTGCGAAGCTGCGACACGGCGGCGGAAAGTTCGTCCGTGCGCGCCGGTGCCTCCCCCAGCCAGAAGGGTATCGTTGGCGGCAGCCCACGGGCATCTTCCACCCGCACTTTCCCCTGCTCAACCTTCCGTATGCGCCACGATGAGATCCCCAACTGGAAAATGTCCCCCGCCATGCTCTCGATAGCAAAGTCCTCGTTGACGGTGCCCACGGGGATGTTCTGGGGCTCCAGAATCACCTGGTAGTCGGCGTTCTCCGGTATCGCTCCCCCGGAGGTGATAGCCGCCAGCCGCGCCCCACGACGGGCGTTGAACCGGCGGCCGATTCCGTCATAGTGCAGGTATGCGCTCCGCCTACCCCGGCGAGTCGAGAACCCTTGCGAGAGCATACGGCTCACCTGATCGAACTCGTCGCGGCTAAGGTCGCGGTACGGGTACGCCCGGCGGTACACGTCGAACAAGCTGTCTTCGTCCCAGTCCTCCATCGCAATGGCCGCAACCATCTGTTGGGCGAGGACGTCCAGTGGCTTCTCCGGTATGCTCAGCCGGTCCAGCGAGCCCCTCTTGATGGCTCCCAGCAGCGCCGCGCACTCCACCAGGTCGTCCCGCGTGAGGGGGAATATCACTCCCTTCGGCGTCCGTGCGAGCGCATGCCCAGAGCGCCCCACCCGCTGCAGTAGAGTGGCAATAGACCGCGTGGAGGAGAGCTGGCAGACCATGTCCACGTCCCCAATGTCGATGCCCAATTCCAACGAAGCCGTAGCGACGAGGGCCTTCAGGCTGCCATCCTTGAGACGTTTCTCGGCATGGAGCCGCTGCTCTTTGGACAAGCTTCCGTGATGTGAAGTCACGTTCTCGTCCCCCAACCTCTTGCTCAGGTTGAAGGCGACCCTCTCCGCCAAGCGACGGGTGTTCACGAATACCAGCGTCGTGCGGTGCTGCTCGATTATCTCCGCCAGGCGGCTGTAGATCTCATCCCAGGCCTCGTGAGAGCAGACCGCCTCAAGCGGCGTGGGCGGAATCTCCAGGCTCAGGTCGATGTCGCGTCTATGCCCCTCGTCCACGATGTCGCACTGCGGATTCCCCTGCGAGTCCACGTTGGGCGAACCCACAAGGAAGCGCGCCACTTCTTCAATGGGTCGCTGCGTGGCGGAGAGGCCGATTCGGACAGGGTCCGCGTCCGAAAGATGAGTCAGCCGCTCCATCGAGAGCGACAGATGCGATCCCCGCTTATCCCGTGCTAGGGCGTGAATCTCGTCCACAATGATGGTCTTCACGCTCCTCAGCATATTCCGCGCCTTCACCGACGTGAGCAGAATGTACAGGGACTCCGGCGTCGTGACGAGTATGTGGGGCGGCCTCTTCGCCATAGCCTGCCGCTGTGAAGAAGGAGTATCCCCGGTCCGAAGCAGTACGCGAATTTCCGGCAGCTCCAACCCCTTTTCGGCAGCGGCCTGGCGAATTTCCTGCAGGGGTTCTGAGAGATTCTTGTGAACGTCATTACTGAGAGCCTTGAGCGGGGACACGTAGACCACCTGGCACTGATCGGGAAGCTCGCCGGAAGTGGCCTGTCGAAAGAGGGAGTCGATGGCAGCCAGAAAAGCCGCCAGCGTCTTGCCGGAGCCCGTAGGTGCGGCGATGAGCGTGTGCCGTCCGGCGTGAATAGAAGGCCAACCCCGACGCTGCGGGGGCGTAGGCTCCTCAAACCGGGACTCAAACCACTCCCGGACAACCGGATGAAACAAACGAAGCGGGTCTTGCGAACTGCCAACCATAGCTAGCTAGAGTGTAACCGAGGAAGCAGCCCTAGTCCATTACGCGGCAGGTTTCAAACCAACCCTTGCACCCCATAACCGACCTACTCTCGAACCATCTAACACTACCACGCTATTCCGAACGCCCCCCATCTGTCATTCCCGCCCCCCTCTGTTTTCCCCGCGGAGAGCCTGCCCCCGTGAAGACGGGGACGGGAATCCATCTTCCCCCCTACAACCCACTACCCATCATTCCCCCACCCTCTCCGTTCTCCCGCGGATGCGGGAATCCATCTTCCCTCCTGCAACCCACTACCCATCATCTACGCTAAATATATGCCCCAGCTTCTCGTGCTTCGCCTTCAGGTACTTCCTGTTTTCCTTCGTCAGCTTCACAGGCGCCGGTATCCGCTCCACAATCTCCAGCCCGTGCCCGGAAAGCCCCGTTATCTTCCGTGGGTTGTTTGTCAGCAGCCGAAGCCTCCGCACCCCCAAGTCCACCAGAATCTGCGCTCCCAGGCTGTAGCTCCGGGGGTCCGGCTCGAAACCCAACTGTTCGTTGGCCTCCACAGTGTCTAACCCATCGTCCTGCAGATGGTACGACAGAATCTTGTTGTGCAGCCCAATCCCTCGCCCTTCCTGGCCCATGTAGATAAACACGCCCTTCCCCTCTTCGGCGATAGCCTGCAGCGCGTGCTCCACCTGCGCTCCGCAGTCGCAGCGCAGACTCCCGAATACGTCTCCCGTAGAGCACTGGCTATGAATTCGCACTAGCACAGCTTCCTCCGGCTCCCAACTCCCCAGAACCAACGCCGCGTGCTGCTCGCTGCCGTACCTGCTCCTGTACCCGTAAATGGTGAAGTCGGCGTACTGGGTGGGCAGCCGTGCCTCCCCAACCCGCTCCGCTAGCCTCTCCGTTCTCCTCCGGTGGGCAATCAACTGTGCAATGGATATCAGGTTGATGCCGTGCTCCCTGGAAAAATCCTCCAGGTCCGGCATCCGGGCCATAGTGCCGTTCTGGTTCGTCACCTCGCAGATGGCGGCAGCGGGATGCATCCCCGCCAGCCTGGCCAAGTCCACGCTCGCCTCCGTATGCCCGGGCCGAGCAAGCACCCCGCCTTCGCAGTAGCGCAATGGAAAAGTATGCCCCGGTTGGGCGAAGTCTTCCGGTCTAGCTGTCGGGTCCAGAAGGGCACGAATAGTGGCCGCCCGATCGTAGGCCGAAATGCCCGTAGTATTGTCTTTCAGATAGTCGATGGACATGGCGTAGGCCGTGCCGTGAATGGCTTCTGATTCGTCCTTGGCCATCATCGGTATGTTCAACCGCTCCAGGCAGTCCCGCGTCACTGGCACGCACAACATCCCCCGCGCGTTCGTTATCATGAAGTTGATAACTTCCGGCGTTACCGCCTCTGCGGCGATGGTTAGGTCTCCCTCGTTCTCGCGCTTGGCGTCGTCCACGACGATGAGGAACTTGCCCTGCCTGAACTCCTCTATCGCCTCTTCAATGGAGATGAGAGGCATAGTTAGCTCAAGGCCCCGGCAGTCCCCTGATGCGGCAGAAGGCTTTCCACGTACTTAGCCAGTATGTCCACTTCCAGGTTCACAGAGTCGCTAATCTCGCGTTCCTGCAGGTTCGTGTTTTCGAGAGTATATGGTATCACAGAGATTGTGAAAGAGGAATCAAGGACGCTCACCACCGTCAAGCTGATGCCGTCCAGCCCAATGAACCCCTTTCCCACAATGTAGCGTCTTAGCTCTTCAGGCGCTTTCACTCGAATAATCTGCGCTCCTCCCTCCGAACGGATCTCCTCCACCACCCCCACGCCGTCCACGTGTCCCTGCACCACGTGCCCTCCCAGCCTACCGTTGACGGCTAGGGACCGCTCCAGGTTCACCATGCCCCCCACCGCCAACGCGCCCAGGTTGGTTCGACGCAGCGTTTCGGGCACCACGTCCATCTCGAAGCCACTCTCATCCCGCGACACGACCGTCAGGCAAGCCCCATTAACGGCAATGCTGTCGGCAACGGCCAGGTCTTCCAACACCCGTCGCGCCTTCACCCGTAGCCGGTAATTATGTAAATCCGCGCGCTCGTCCTGCCCTACCCCCCGGACTTCCGGACGGCGCTTCACAGGACGACAAAACTCCACCACCCCTGTTTCTTCCACAATGCCGGTAAACATCCTATTCCCTCGTCTCAGGATAACCCGTCACCAGCACGTCGTCCCCCACCTGCTTCACCCGAGCGCAGCGCAAGCTCATGGCTCTGGATACCAAGCCGACGCCGTGGCCCTCCACCGGCGAAAGAGCGTCCCGCCCGCCGATGATTATAGGAGCAATGAACGCCCATGCCTTGTCTACCAACCCCTGGTCAAAAAGCGAACCCATCAGCGTCCCGCCCCCCTCCACAAGCAGATTCACCACCTCCCGGCGTCCCAACTCTACTAGCAAAGCCTCCAGGTCCACGTAGCCCTCCTTTTCAGGAAGGCGCACAACCTCCGCCCCCGCTCCCTCCAGACAAGCGGCGGCCTGATCCGACGCCTTACACGTGGCGATGAGCGTCCCCCCGGGCTGCCGGAGCATCGCTGCGTCCGTCGGCGTCCGACCCTCCCCATCTACCACCACCCGTAGCGGCTGTCTGTCCAGATTGCCCCCCTCGTCGTCCCGCGCCGTCAGCTTCGGATTATCCCGCAGCACCGTGTTTATTCCCACCATGATAGCGTCCGACGCTCGGCGTCTTTGGTGCACCAACCTGCGAGACACCGGGCCGGTTATCCACTGGGAATCTCCATCGAACGTCGCTATCTTCCCGTCCAGACTCATGGCATACTTCGCCGTCACAAAGGGAAGGCCCGTGGTGATGAACTTGGCGAACCCTTCGTACATCTCCTCCGCTTCCTGCGCCCCCTGCCCCAAATGGACCTCCACCCCTGCTTCCCGAAGAAGCGCCGCCCCACGTCCATTGATTCTGGGGTTCGGGTCTAGCGTAGACGCATACACTGCCTTCACACCTGCGGCTAGGATAATGTCTGTGCAGGGCGGCGTCTTCCCTTGAATGCAGCAAGGCTCAAGCGTCGTGTAGAGGTCGGCCCCCTTCGCCGCACCGCCGGCCTGACGGAGCGCCACCCATTCAGCGTGGCCCTCGCCCGGCGGCAGGGTTGCCCCTTCGCCCACTATCCGCCCATCCTTAACCACCACAGCACCCACAGAGGGGTTCGGGCTGTTTTTCCCGACTGCGGCGTTGGCCAGGGCCAAGGCCCGCTTCATATACTCCATTGCGTACTACGTGTCTTGGCTGAAATTCTTATAATACCGGCTGGCTGTGGGTCCCGTTTGCCCCTGGTACTTGCTCCCAAGGGCCTTCGATCCGTACAGCCTCTCGGCCGGCGTCGTCAGCTGCAGAAACGATATCTGGCCTATCTTCATCCCCCGATAGAGGCAGATGGGCAGGCGGGCAATGTTCGTCAGCTCCAGGGTCAACCGCCCCTTCCAACCCGGGTCCACGTATCCAGCCGTTGAGTGAATGACCAGCCCCACACGCCCCAGCGAGCTCTTCCCTTCCAGCCGCGCCACCAGGTCGTCGGGAATCTCGATGTGCTCCCGGGTGCTGGCCAGGACGAATTCCCCGGGATGAAGATTGAACCCGCCTTCGTCGGAAACCTTCACCATGTCCGTCAGGTCCTCCATCTCCCTCCTCAGGTCGATGTAAGGTCGACGGGCATTGCGAAACACCAGCAGCTCGTCGGCCAGGTGCACGTCCACGCTGGCGGGCTGAATGTCGTCGTCATCTAACGGTTCGATGACGATACGCCCCTCCGCCACCGCCTCACGAATCGATCTGTCGCTCAGAACCACGGCGCTCCTAGTCTTGAAGAATGAATATCCTCGCCACTCGAAAACTTGACGCATTCTATCAACTACCCCCCACATCCACAACACAAAGCCTGATACCCTATAGCCCCTCACTCCAATGGCGCTATCTTCCCGGGCGGCTCCATCCGCTGCGCTTTATCCCAGGCCCTCCGAAGTTCCTCCTGATGAACCGAGCCCCATTCCATCACAAGCCTTCGCGCTCGAGCTGGTAGCCGTCCTTCAAGAATATAAAGGTTGGATATGTCTATCAGGGCCTGGTCGCCACTATACCTGGCGTGAAAGTGCGGAGGGCCATGATCAGTGAAGTGAATTATAATAGCGATGCCGTAAAACCTGCTTAGTTCAGGCATCTTGAGATATGAATCGCACTCCGGGCATTACTTCTTCCACAGGCTTGCCGGAAAGGTCCATATACAGAGAATATGGGCAGAGATCAATGTCTTCGCTCCATGCGACTGCTCCGTAGGAATCCACGTGCACTTTTTCAAAGAAGCCCGGCTCATTCCAAGCCGCAAACACCCCACGACCTGCCACGTCCGACAAGTCAATCTCTCCGGCGACCCCGTCTGAGAACTCAACCCAGATACGGTAGCCTGGACGGGGTTCCACCTTTACCGCTTTAATCACTCACTTCTCCATTTCAAAATCGAACACTACGCCCTGCTATTGTACCATTTGGTCATAGGGAAGCACTCCGCCAGCAAACCCTAGCCAAATATCTCCTTCATACAACAACTCCAGCCCACCACCCATCACACCCGGTGGTACTTTACCACCTTCCGCTTCCCTCCTGACGACCCCGGCTGCACGAAGTACACGTCCCGACGGGAGTCCGCCCACACACCATGGCACGCCCGGGTCACTTCAGATCCCCACTGCGCCACCCGCTCACCCTCCAACGTCAGAATGCTGATTACAATTCCCGTAGAAGCGGCAGAGTTCAGCCATCGAGGGCCAGCGTCTCGACTACCTTCGTCAATTCTTCGAAGGACTTCCCTGTGATTTCCATATAAAGCGCATCCGGGCAGAGTTCAAGGTCATCATTCCAGGCTATGGCCCGATGGGACGTAACGTACACCTTTTCGAAGACGCCCGGTTCGTTCCAGGCCGCGAACACCCCCCGACCGGCTAAGTCCGATAGGTCAATCTAGCCGGCGACTCCGTCGGAGAACTCAACCCAGATCCTGTATTTCGGTCTCGGTTCCACCTTGACCGGTCTAATCATTGAACTTCTCCATTCCAATCAAATCCTCGGCCCTACCCAAGTATCATTCTGGGCGCCCCCCCACCTGTCATTCTGAGCGCAGCGAAGAATCTGGTAATCCTTTCTCCAATCCCTGTAGAGGCGACCCTTGTGGTCGCCCGTTGTACACTATTGCGCGACCAACTTCCCCTCGCATCAACCGGCTCCAAACCCACCCTTCTCGCTCTACGTTACACCCGGTGGTACTTCACCACCTTCCGCTTGCCTCCCGACGACCCCGGCTGCACGAAGTACACGTCCCGACGGGAGTCCGCCCACACGCCATGGCACGCCCGGGTCACCTCAGATCCCCACTGCGCCACCCGCTCACCCTCCAACGTCAGAATGCTGATTACAATTCCCGTAGAAGCGGCAGAGTTCAGCCATAGAGGGCCAGCGTCTCGACTACCTTCGTCAATTCTTCGAAGGACTTCCCTGTGATTTCCATATAAAGCGCATCCGGGCAGAGTTCAAGGTCATCATTCCAGGCTATGGCCCGATGGGACGTAACGTGCACCTTTTCGAAGACGCCCGGTTCGTTCCAAGCCGCGAACACCCCTCGACCAGCTAAGTCCGATAGGTCAATCTCGCCGGCGACTCCATCGGAGAACTCAACCCAGATCCTGTATTTCGGTCTGGGTTCCACCTTGACCGGTCTAATCATTGAACTTCCCCATTCCAACCAAAATTCACGCTCTACTCAGATGTCGTTCTCAGCGAAGCGAGGTCGGAGAATCTTGTAGTCCTGACGCCAAACCCCGTAGGGGCGACCCTTGTGGTCGCCCGTTGCACACCATTACGTGACCAACTCCCCCCTCGCATCGACCGGCTTCATTCCCATCCCTTCTCGCTCCCCATCACACCCGGTGGTACTTCACCACCTTCCGCTTCCCTCCTGACGACCCCGGCTGCACGAAGTACACGTCCCGACGGGAGTCCGCCCACACGCCATGGCACGCCCGGGTCACTTCCGATCCCCACTGAGCCACCCGCTCACCCTCCAACGTCAGAATGCTGATTACAATTCCCGTAGAAGCGGCAGAGTTCAGCCATCGAGGGCCAGCGTCTCGACTACCTTCGTCAATTCTTCGAAGGACTTCCCTGTGATTTCCATATAAAGCGCATCCGGGCAGAGGTCAATATCTTCATTCCATGCAACAGCTCCGGTGGAGTCTATGTGCACCTTTTCGAAGACGCCCGGTTCGTTCCAAGCCGCGAACACCCCTCGCCCCGCTAAGTCCGATAGGTCAATCTCGCCAGCGACTCCGTCGGAGAACTCAACCCAGATCCTGTATTTCGGTCTGGGTTCCACCTTGACCAGTCTAATCATTGAACTTCACCATTTCAATCAAATCCCAGGCCCTACCCAAGTATCATTCTGGGCGCCCCCCCACCTGTCATTCTGAGCGCAGCGAAGAATCTGGTAATCCTTTCTCCAATCCCTGTAGAGGCGACCCTTGTGGTCGCCCGTTGTACATTATTGCGCGAACAACTTCCCCTCGCATCAACCGGCTCCAAACCCACCCTTCTCGCTCTACGTTACACCCGGTGGTACTTCACCACCTTCCGCTTGCCCCCCGACGACCCCGGCTGCACAAAATAAACGTCCCGGTGGGAGTCCGCCCATACCCCGTGACACGCCCGCGTCACTTCAGAACCCCACTGAGCCACCCGCTCCCCTTCCAACGTCAGAACGCTGAACAACCCTCCGTTGTGCTCCGGTACGTAGGCCACGTCCTCCCCATCCACAAACACCGTCGCCGGACCAATAAGCTTCGTCGGCCACTGACCCAGCGGGTCGCCGTCCTGCGTGAACATCTGCACCCGGTCATTCTCTCGATCTGCTACCAGCAGCCGGCCGTGGCGGTCAACCCAAATGCCGTGTGGCAGATGGAACTGCCCCGGCCCATCGCCCGGCGCCCCCCACGAGGCCAGATGCTCCCCCTCCGCCGAAAACCGATGTACCCGGCAATTGGCGTACCCGTCCGCCACGAACACCTCCCCCGAGGGGGCAATCGCGACACTGGCAGGAATGTTGAATGGACCACCTGCGTGGGTCACCCTCAGATACGTGTCCGACCCGAAATCCTTCGGGTCCACCCCGGTGTCCGAGCGGTAGTCACGCGTCCCAATGCGCATTAGCGGTCGCCCTTCCGGCGTGAACTTCATTACTTGCCCGCCGTGACTGTCCACCAGCCAAACATTGTCCCCAGAGTCCACGTAGATAGCGTGGGCCATCTTTATCAGGTCGTGCCCCCAGGAATAGAGGTAGTTGCCCTCCCTGTCGAACACCATCACCGGATGGTCCCCACGGTCGAAGGCGTAGATCCGGTCTTGCGAGTCCCCAGCCACCGCCGCCGCCGTCATCTCCCAGCCTTCCGGCAGCTTTGCCCAGTCCTCCTCTACCTCGTAAATAAAATCGCCGCTGCCCACTCTGCTCGGCATAACAATCCCCTCCCATTTGTACAATGCTTTTAGCCGATGCTACCATTGAGTGACAATCACGTCAAAGCAGCCGCCCGAAACGACCCATGCGCGGCGTCCAAGAGGTGAAGATGCTTCCCCTGACCAAGATCGCCATACTGCCAGCATTGGCAGTTCTCGTGCTCTTCGCCGTGGCCTGCAACGGCGACAGCCCGGCCCCCTACACCGGCTCCGCTTCCGCTGGAGACGTGGCGGCCGCGGCCAGAATGGCGGCGGAAGCCGTCAACCAAGAGTCCGGCGTTCCTGGTCAGGGCATCATCGTCTCCGGTTCAGGCACCGCCAGCGCGGAGCCGGACCTCGCCCTGATCAACCTGGGCGTTCAGGTCCTCTCTCCCTCCGTCGGCGAAGCCCTGAACACTGCCAACTCCTCCTTGGCAAATATCCTCCAGATCCTTGGAAATCATAACGTAGACGAGAAGGACACCCAAACTCGCTACTTCAACATCAACACTCAGTACGACTACAGCAACGACGGTCAGCCTGAGGTGGCCGGCTACCAGGTCACCAACGAGCTCAGCGTCAAGGTGCGAAACCTGGAAAGCCTAGGCGAGTTGATAACCGACGTGGTGGAGGCGGGCGGCGACCCGGTTCGGATTAACGGCAT
Organism: Dehalococcoidia bacterium; assembly: GCA_965238215.1. Classification (GTDB taxonomy): domain Bacteria; phylum Chloroflexota; class Dehalococcoidia; order Lucifugimonadales; genus JAPULR01. The sequence continues at coordinate 837,783 of OZ250180.1, forward strand.
CAGCTTCGCCATCGAAGACACCGCGGCCCTCGAAGACGAGGCCCTGGCTCAGGCCATCGCTGACGCCAAAGCGCGAGCGGAGCGAATGGCAGAACTCTCCGGCGTCACCCTGGGCGACCTGGTCTCCGTCTCCCAAGCCGGAGGAGCCTCCCCCGCACTCCCCGCCGCCTTCGCAGTGGCATCATTGGCCCGTTCCGCCCCCACCCCCATCCGCACCGGCGACCTCCAAATCACCATCAACATCCAAGCCCTCTACACCATAAAATAACCCCCCACCCACTACTCCCCTCAACGCCGGGATGTCTGAAGTCAGCTTAGGGCCACAAAGCACTTCCGCTCGCGACAGTCACACTGCCACGGACGGCTTATACTGCCAGCCCCGTACTTCAGCCAGGTTCCTTAGAATCTTAGCCACGTTCTTGCGTCTGCTTCCAGATAACCCACTAAAGTCAATGAGAACGTGCTCCGGGAACGAACCAGGGTCCGGGATGGCAAAAGTTCCTTGTGATTCGCATTCACTCACCGACACCGCCATGACGCCAGAAGACAGCAACATGAATGTCTCGGTGAAGTGCACCCAGGAAACCTCGGCGCTAATCCGATCTCCATCATATGCGGAGAGCTTCTGCTCGTCCTTTGGGGTGGGCGTAAACGCTTGGGATGTAACCCGGCCTTGCCGAATGAAGTTGGGATTGATTTGTCGAAGAAGCAGGGTTTCCCTGTTCAATCGCCCTTCAGACCCAATTGTCGAATCTTAGACGCTAGACATTCCCAATCTTCATCGTCGTCCAGGTCAAATACCCATTCACTAGAGCATCCAGTCCTAAGGTTGAGGCAATGCCACTCAGCCGAATGTTTGGATAGGTCTATTTCAAGGCTAGCCTCGTTTCGGCCAATCGACCACTCCAGCGACACACCGCCTTCCGGTGTTGGGTAGACGTATGGCCGAGGAAGGTCGTCTGCGTATCTTTCCCCAAAAGTTCCCGCCAACCAATCGAGTCCCTGTGCCGTGGGGGCCTTCCCGTATCCCTCGCCCCATCGGCTGGCAGGTTGTATTCCATCTGCCCAACCATCCTTTAGATTCCTCAAACCTGCCAACTGGGAACTAACATCCAGTGGATCATGTAGCGTACGGCTAAGCAATTTTGCATTTCGAGCTTTTTCTACCATTGGCACCCCGATATTGTATCCACCGCGTAACTCTACTCTACGTTCTACAGACAGTTAGGAATCCTATAGGCACAGCCTAAAGTAGGTTCTCGTATATTGGATGCCGATTATACCACGGACCTTCCCATCCACTCCCCTTCCCTCCAATTGACTTCCCCCGCAGCATTATTCAAATTTCCGCACCAAAACCCCAATCTAACCAAGGAAAGTCTCATGCCCAGAACATACTACGGCGGCGAACTCCCCGACTATAACCTACCGTTTCTCCAACAGACGTCCGGTCAGATACTTGTGAATAACGCTGGACAACAGCGTCTGATAAGGGATTTCTTCTTCCCTAGCCCGTGAATGAGCAAGTTTGAAGTCTCGCTCGGTTACCCGCAAGTTAACCCTCTTTGTTTTGTTGAATGTCTTACGGGCGGCCATACGAGCCACTTCAATCTCTCGCTCGGCGTCAGCGGCGGAGACCAACTCATCCCGTTCGAAACGTTCCAGAATGTCACGCTCTTCTTCGCTCATTTTCTCTTTACTCAACAATTCCCTCCATCACAATCCTGGCTCCTCCTGCACAACGCTCAATCAATAGTTCGAAGAACCCTCGACGCACTAAATCTTATCCCCCCCACCCCCATCCGCACCGGCGACCTACAAATCACCATAAACATCCAAGCCCTCTACACCATCAAATAACCCCACCACCACCTCCCCTCAACTAAGCAGGGCAACTACCCGGCATGGGGCAGTTCGCGAATCGCCCCCCGCTACTACACACTCCACCGTTGCAAGGCGTACTCAACAACCTCCCCCTCCCGCTTCCTAATTTCATCAACGTTCCAGGCAGTTTGTTTTCCCAATTCCCTCTGTACCAGTAAGCTGGAATTTGAGTAACTTGGCCTGCCGTCAGGCTGACACTTCTTCTCTTGGAAGGTCCTATTGCCCATGCTCTTGTTCCACGACTCCGAAGCTATGGTTAGATTGCCAAGTCTATGAATATTCCGGGCATGAGATTCCTTTTGTTCGTCGGACATTTCATCCGCTGGACTCTGCGCCCAGATGTGTTCCACCTCGTAGGCGGAAGTTAGGATTTCCTCTCGGGTAGAGAGAAGCAAAGGCACATCGCTTTGCTGTTTTCTAAGATGGATCTCGTACTCGGACAACAGGTATTTTATGTTTCTTGAACCGAAACGAGTGTAGAAATCTTCCCAGTCAAAGGAACGTCGGAAACCCTCGTCGCTCTGATAGTCATGATTGATCCTCTGTAATTCTTCAATTAGCCCTGCATAGTCCAAACGTCCTTGATGTAACTTGTGGGCAATCCGATTGAAACGGGATCCCCCTGAATCGCTCCGCCATCCACCCACCAAATATACCCGAACAATAAATGCTTCAAGTAGCTTCAGAATCTTCTCTAAGTGGTCGGGAGTCTCGCCAAACTTCTGCCATGCGGCCAGAATTAGGGGTAAAATATTCCCCATCCTTTCCAGCATGAACAAATTGCTCAAGGCCAGCCCTTCCTCGTCACCCCTGTAGGCATCGCAGATTTTCTTGAATGCGTAGAAGGCCCGCTCAAGATCCTTGGTATAGTGAAGCGCAGAGTCCGCGCACTCCAACGGATCCTCTTTCAGCATCTCCCTCATTCGGCCCTTCAAAGCCTCTAGAGGGCGTGATGATTGTGTGCCAGGCGATATGTAGATTATGAAGTGATAACGGAGAACGTCGTCTTCGGTCACACGAAGCCGTTCCATGTGCCGCGTTCCGCTTACATCCTCGAAATGACGATACATCCGAGAAAAGTGGCCGTTCAAGTCCTCCAGCCTTCCGGCAACTTCATCCTCGTCGTCCATCCCAAGATATGACGTATGCATTAAGAAGCTCTTCGACTTCTCCAGACTGCTAAGGGGCCGTCCCCTGTCATTCACCGTCTCGAATATGCGAATTGCATCAGCGTCCGACTGAACCTGATACTGTATAAGTTGAAGGTCGTCAATCTTCCTTTTCAGTTGCACCAGAAAGTTCTGGTATTTCGTAGGCTGCCGGTTCTTCTCCTCGATGAGGCGTTTTCGGAAAAAGTTCTTCGCGCACACTAGACGCCGCTGAGAATGAGTGACGGTATCGCCGCTTAGGAATTCATTGCCGTCAATAACCACATGGTGGAAGAAATCGCCATCATCACCCAACGGATTCAGCTTATAGTGCACCCCATTTCTGAGGTAGCGCTTTACGAGGGCGTCCACTTCACCCTGAAGATGCTGGTCACTGACCTCCTTCAGTTGCGAAATGATCTCGCCTAGCAGTATCAAGGCGGTAGTCAGACGTTGCTGGCCGTCTATCACGTCAAATCTTTTCAAAGTGTCCAAAGCGGCTTGAGCAGTTTTCCCGGAATCTTTCAGGAGGACCGTGCCGAAGTAATGCTTCTTGGAAGAGTCCATGTAGTATATGTCTTCCCATAGGTCTTCCAAGTTCTTTCTTTCCCAAGCATAGCTTCTCTGAAACACGGGAATATCAAAAATATGATTCCCAATCAGCAGCCCGCTGAGACTTACAAGACTACCTTCCATGCCTGGCTCCCTTCATACATCTAATTCCAAGATTGAAGACCCTTCTATTGAGATTACCCCAAGCGTCGAAGCGCCATCTCCAGTTCAGCCCCGTCCACGTCACGGGGCAATCTCACAGAGTCAGAACTTCGTCACGCACAAAGTGTAGGCGAATCAGACGTGGCCGCTTCATTGCCTCGTCGAAGTAACATTCGACCGCTTCCCTCACGTTGCTTCGCAGCTCTTCGATCGTTTCGCCTTGGGTGTGGATGCCGTATCCCAAGGCGCTGGCCGAGTATCCGCCGTCGACCTCGTCCTCGCTGACCTCAAATGTAATTTCGGGGATGATGTAGGACATTGTGATCCTCTCTCGTTCTGTGGATTGCGACTACCGGACAATCTCCCCCACCCCTCCAACAGCTATTCTATCACGCACCATCCCGCGCTCCCCCCAATTGACTTTTCCCCTCGCAGTGTTATTCAATTACCGTTACCTAAACCTCAAGACCTGCAAGGAGATTCTCATGCCCAGAACATACTACGGCGGCGAACTCCCCGACTACTACATCGTCGACTCCGACTCCCACGTGGACGAAACCAAATGCGAACTCTGGCGCCGGTTCCCACCGGAACTCCAGCCCTTCGCGCCCCGCAAATTCACCGACAGCAACTGGAAAGACCGCGGCGCTCTCGTCCGCGGCAGCGGCGATAGCTCCACCCGTCAGTACGACAGCATCTGGGTCCTGGAGCACTCCAAAGTCTTCCCCAACTCCGACTTCCGCACCGGCCCCTACGGTAAGCTGGCCAACTTCGCGCCCCACAGCGAAGACCAATGGTACAACCGCGAGGGCGAGCGCAACCCCAAGTTCCGCGTCAAGGACCTAGACGAAGAGGGCTTCGACGTCACCTTCGTCTTCTGCGTCCTCCATCAGAACCTCCTCAACACCATCGACAACCCGGAGGTCGCCTATCACTTCGCCAAGGGCTGGAATGATTGGATTACCGAATGGACCGACGGCTACCAAGACCGCGTCCGCGGCACCGCCATCCTCCCCCTACACGATATCAACATGGCCGTAGAGGAGCTCCGACGCGCCGCAGACCTCGGCCTCGGCGGAGCCTACATCCCCTGCCAGTTCAAGGGCGAGTGGACCTACAAGGAAAAGTTCTGGCCCGTCCTGGAAGAATGCCAGCGTCTCGGAATGCCCATCTCCATCCACCAGCAGCTGCACGAGTCCGTCGGCATGCGCCGCCTCGACAACGAGTTCCTCAAACACCTTTTCATGGGCATAGACGCCCCCTTCTCCGTCGTCGGATTCATCGCCAGCGGCGTCCTGGACCGATTCCCCGAACTGAAAATAGCCTGGATTGAGCAGGGCTGCGGCTGGCTCCCCTTCTACATGGACCGCCTCGAAGAGCACTACGAAATCATGCCCGACTCCGTCCCAGAGCCTCGCCACGAAGACCCCTGCGACTACTTCGGCGACCAGCTGTTCATCTGCTTCGAGCCCGAGGAAGCCGACTACCTCCCCTTCCTGGAAAAGAAAGTCGGCCCCAACGGCATCATTATCGGCTCCGACTACTCCCATTTCGACTGCCTCTCACCCTTCTCCGTCCAGAAAGTCCTGGACCACCCCGAGCTTACCGCCGAGTCGATGAAAAAATTCCTCTCCGACAACCCCATCCGCTTCTGGAACCTGGACCCCGTAACCCACAAGCGCCGCATCCCCGCCGGGGCCGGAACCGCCGGCTAGCCCATCATCCAAGGAAAGATCGCCGCAACCTTAATCGACAAGTGTTAGCTCAAAGCAAGAACGAATCAACAGGGAAAGAAAAATGACAAAGAGCGCCGACGAAGCCTACGCTGAGCTCAAGAAAACTTTCACGCCCGAAAGACTCCGCCCCGCCGTCGTCCTTAACCTGGACGACCCGGAAGACCTCGCCCTCGTAAACGGCTCCCTAAAGTGGGCCCCCGGTCTCGTGCCGGGCGAGCCCAACGAGGGCCTCGTCGCCGGCAAGTTCATCGAAGCCCCTCCTCGCCTCGCCGACTTCGACGACTCCTCCTGGGAGACCCCCGCCAACATACGGGACGTCGTCGGCACAGGCTTCACCTTTGCATGGTACCGCTTCACCATCACCCTGCCAGAGCAAGTCAAGGGCGTGAACGTGGCCGACGCCCAGATCTGGTTCGAGACCTGTGCAGACGACTACGGCGAAGTCTGGGTAGACTGCCCCTCCTTCAGCCTCGACTACCGTCCCGCCAATGCCATCGTCGACCACCGCCTCTCCCCCGTCGTAGGCTACAACGCTCGCAACAACATCCTCATCACCCCCAGCGCCGAACCGGGCCGACGCCACGTCATCGCCTGCCTCGCCATCAACGGCCCCATCGCCCAGCCCATGGGCGGCGTCTTCATCCGCTACGCCCGCCTCGAAATCTGCCAGGGCGTAGCCAAAGTCCCCATCTAAGGGGACCTCGCCTGTTCTTATTCAATCGGCTCCTACGAAGCATTGGGAGAACTCTCCGTGTCCACCCTCTACCTAGTTTCCTGTACCAAGAAGAAGCGACAGGAACCAATGCCAGCTCAAGACCTATACTCCTCCACTCGGTTCATACTGTCGCGACGTTGTATGAAAGCCTTGAACGCCAGATGGCTTGTCCTCTCAGCTAAGCACGGAGTGGTGTTGCCGGAGCAAGTCATTGCGGCCTACGACACGTCAATGAATTCCCTAACCCGTCTTGAGCGGCGGCGATGGGCAGACGGCGTGCTCCAATCGTTGGAGCATCATCTTTCGGGTATTAAGCGTGTCTGCTTTGTAGCAGGCAAAGACTATTACGGTCTCTTGTCTGATTCCTTGCGAAAACGTGGGCTGATTGTAGAAACTCCCCTGGCTCACAAGAGACAGGGCGAACAGTTGGCCTATCTGAAAAAGGAGAGTTTAAGCGGTGCGTCATCACTCAGATACCCGACATAATTCAACGTCCGTCGTAAAAGCTCTAAAGCAGTTCCGCGACCGCAACTACAATCCAGGCGTCCCGAGCGACCGAAATTTCGGCAATGTGCCTGCATACGCTAGAGATCTAGTCCTGAACGACCCCTTCGCTTTCCTAGTCGGAGCCAGTTTCGACAGAGGAATGCTCGCTGGGAGAGCTTGGGAACTGCCATACCAGATAAAGCGCAAGGGGATACTCAATCCCTCTGTGCTTGCTTCTATGACATATCTGGACTTGGAACACCTCATCGACAGTTTGCCTAAAAGGCCGCGGTATGGCTCCATCAAAGGGGCAAAGACGCTCAAGGACGCCGCCATGCTTGCAATGAAGTTCGGCGGAGATGCATCCGCAATCTGGCGGGATGCTTCTCCAACCCAAGTATCGCGCAGAATTCAGTCCATCTATGGTGTTGGCCCCGGCATTGCATACATGGCTATTCGTATCTTGCGTGACCGTCTTGGCGTATTCGCTGGACAGGAAAATGAGATCGATGTCAAAGCTGACGTCCACGTAATGCGCGTGTTCAAACGCACGGGACTGACTCTCTCCGAGTCCGAGAGTGAGGCAGTGAATGCCGCACGGCGGCTCAATCCCCAGTATCCAGCCGAGTTGGACTGGCCTGCTTGGATAATCGGTCAGGAGTGGTGTCGCCCCTCCAACCCCAACTGTCCGTCCTGTCCCCTAACCGCCGTTTGCCGCAAGCGGCTCGATTGAGGCCACTCCGTCTCTAACGGCCTACCCCCCTTCATTGACACCGCCCTTGCCCAATTCTAGAATACGGCATCTAATCACATCTTCACCATCTAGGAGGAGCCATGGCTAGGACTCTACCCACCTCTGCCGAAGTACGCGAATACCATAAATCCCTCAGCAACTGGGGCCGTTGGGGCGCCGACGACCAGTTGGGCGCCATGAACCTCATTACACCCGAGAAGCGCCTGCAAGCCGTCTCCCTTGTCGAAAAGGGCATCAGCGTCACTATGGGCCGCCCCATCATCGCCGAGACCACCGCCGACGGGCAAGTGCCCCCTACCCTCCACATGATTGAGAGCGGTGAAGGCTGGAACACCACCCCCGGCAAGGCCGAACAGGCCTCCCACAGCGCCAGCGAGTACATCGGCTTCATCTTCCACGGCTATGTCATGACCCACGTCGACGCCCTCTCCCACTGGTTCGACGGCGACAAGATGTACAACGGCCATCCCGCCGACGCTGTCCGCACCCGCAGCGGCGCCACCATGGAGAGCATTGACCTGCTCAAGGATGGCGTCGTCACCCGCGCCGTCCTCTTCGACTTCCCCACCCTTAAGGGCGTCGACTACATGGACGCAGGTGAAGCCATCTTCCCCGAAGACCTCGACGCCGCCGAGGAAGCCTTCAACGTGAAAGTAGAGGCCGGCGACCTCCTCCTCATCCGTACCGGCAACTGGGAACGCCGAAACGCCATCGGCCCCCGTAACCCCAACGAAGCCGGAGCCTCCGGTCTTCACGCCTCCTGCCTCCCCTGGCTGCGGGAGCGGGACATCGCCATGCTGGGCGGCGACCTGGCCCAGGACGTTATCCCCAGCGGCTACCCGGAATTCTCCCTGCCCGTCCATCAGGTCATCCTCACAGCCATGGGTTGCTGGATACTCGACAACTGCAACTTCGAAGAAGTCGCCAGAATCTGCAAACAGGAGAACCGGTACGAGTTTCTAGCGGTGGCCAACCCCCTCCGCATGGCAAACGGCACCGGTGCACCCGTCAACCCCATCGCCATCTTCTAACCCCACCCGGTATTCACTAGCAGGCGGAAATCCATCATTCCCACCACCTGTCATTACTATGGAAATAGCCCGTTCAGCGCCTACAAATCCCTTCCCCCTTGATGGGGGAAGGTTAGAGCCTGCCCTCGTGAAGACGGGGGGTGGGGGTGAACCCCGTGCCCAATGGAATTCTTCCCCTATGGGCGGTTCGCGAACCCCCTTCATCCGCTACGAGACCCCGATCCCAACCGTCATTCCAGCACCCCTTCCCTCGTTCCCGCGGAGTCGAGAACCCATTCCCTTCCCCCAACCGTCATTCCGGCGAAAGCCGGAATCTAGCCTTATTCTGCATCCATTTTCATCGCCTTATGTGGTCTTTCTTGGCCATAGTGATTCTGAGCGAACTGGAGTCGAAGAATCTCGTTGCCCTTTACCCCAAATCGTGAGGGACCATAAGTCCCACATATCTATCGCTAGCACTCACCCAGACAAGAACCCATGACCAACCACAACTTCCCATACCCGGACACTTTCCTCATCGTCAACGGCTTCCGCATGCACTACCACCACTCCGGCACGGAAGCCCCCTTCACCGTCGTCATGCTCCACGGCAGCCGCTCCTCCGCCCACGCCTACCGCCACTTCTTCCCCTACCTCATCGCCGCCGGATGGCGCTGCTTCGCCCCAGACGCCATCGGCTTCGGCCAGTCGGATACACCCGACGACACTTCCCTCCACACCTTCGATTTCCACAGCGATAACCTGGAAACCTTCATCCGGGAACTCGATCTCCGCAACGTCGTCCTCGTTGGCCACGAGTGGGGCGGCCTCGTCGCCCTCGACTACGCCATCAACCGACCCGACAACACCCTCGCCCTCGTTCTCACCGACTCCGGCGTATTCCTCCCCAACCGCAGCCACGGACTCCACGGCCTTCTGCACCGCTCCCTATTGGGAGATCTGCTCGTGCGTCGACTCAACATCAACCTTGGCCAAGCCTCAGCCCCAAAACGATACGAAAATCAACATCAAGACCACCGTCCAAACTCCCAATCCCCCGCCGCCCGCCTCGGCTTTCTCCGCATGGCCGCCCGGACAAACCTGCACTACAACGCCCTTCGAATGAGAGCCATCCGAAACAGCCTCCCACGCCTCAAAGCCCCAACCCTCCTCGTCCGCTCTGGCGTACCGCAGCTATTCACCGAAGCCGAATCCAAGTACCTCCAGCAGCGTATTCCCTATGCCGAGTCCCACATACTCGAAGGCCCCGACCTCCTCCACGAAGACCGCCCCGACGTTGCCGCCAGCCTGATCGTTGGCTTCCTTCGCCCTCTGATCGCCCCCATTGCCCAACCCCATACGCCCGCCATAGCTTGAACCTCTAACCACCGGCAGGCGATAATGGGTCCGGTAACCCAGCGCCCTCGTACACTATAGCTCATGGCCAAATAACTCCAAGGGAAAGAAAATACTCAGACAGCTTAGAGAATTCGACGAGGCCCTAATCCTGGCCCTCGTTATATTCCTCCTCCTCCAGTTCAGCATCCAGAACTTCAAGGTGGAAGGCTCCAGCATGGCCACTACCATCGAGCCTGGCCAGTACGTAGCAGTCAACAAGCTTCACAAGATCAAGGTGGACATGGCCCGATTCTCCGCCCTCATCCCCTTCTGGGATGCCTCCCATCTCGGAAAGGTCTACCCCTTCCAAACGCAAGGCCCCCAGCGGGGAGACATCATTGTCTTTCGTTATCCTCTGGACCCCGAAAGGACCTTCATCAAACGAATCATCGGTCTCCCGGGCGAACAGGTCTCCATCCTTCGTGGCGTCACCCACATCGACGGCGAGCGCCTAACCGAGCCCTACCTCACCACCACACCCCGCAGAGAGACCCTGGAATTCGACCCCCTCGGCCCCAACGAATACTTCGTCATGGGCGATAACCGCCCCCATAGCAACGACTCCCGCCACTGGGAGAACCATTTCGCCGTTCATCGAGACCATATCATCGGCACGGAGCTAATCAGGTACGACCTGCCCATAAACCTCGGCTTCGCCAATTCCGCCGACTAACCCCCACCCTCCCCACACCCCCTCCCTATTCCCGCGCAGAGCCCGCCCCCGCGAAGACGGGGGCTGGAATCCAGCCCGACCCTCTTCCGCAGGGCCGGTTCACGAACCGTCCTTCCCCCTCCGTTGTCCTCGCGGATGCGGGGACCCATCCCCTTCCCCCCCACCTCCCGTTCTCCACGCCTCCCTTCTGCCATGGCGAGTGGATATCGCAGAAGAAGGTCTCGATACCCAAGTCATGGAGTTGGTGGCGCCTTGCGAATTCGGTGCCGTTATCGAAGGTGACGGTCTGACGCCACTCCGGGGGCAGGGGAGCCAGCACCCTTGCCATAGCCGCAGCTATGGGCGCTGAGGTCTTTCCCTGTGGCCTGAGAGCTATGAGCCAGTCGAGAGTGGCGCTCATGCATGGTCAGCACCGCCTGTCCGTAGGTACGATAGAGCATCAGGTCGGCCTCCCAGTGACCTGGAGTCCGGCGGTCCTGGGCGCTCTGCGGACCCTCGGCAAGGGACATCGGAGGTGTATGAAGGAAGCGGGACTCCCTCCCTTGCGACCCCTCCAGCCCCTCTTCGACTTCCCGCGAAGCAAGTAGTGACGCCACGAGTAGTCCTTCTTCCGGACCAAGTTGTCCATAGATGAACCTGTAAATGATCTCGTAGGATATGCCCCGCTCGCCACACTCCAAGGCCGGACGACCACAAACCTGCTCCGGCGACCAGCCCTGTTTGAGGCCGGAGAGCACCTTTGCACGCAGAGCCTCGTCACGCTCCAGCCGCGACCCACTCCGCCGACGCGCCCGGGCCCGCTGGTCCGCATACACCGGCTGGCACCCTCCGCTCTTCGACCAATTCCGCTTCAGCTCCCGAGCAACTGTCGATGCCGAGCGATCCAGATCTGCAGCGATCTGCCGGACCGTGCGCCCCTCGGCTTGTAGTCGGACAATCTCACACCTCTCTTCAATGGTGACTTGTCTATATCGCTTTCCCATGGCACCATCCTAACAAGGTGTTGCACTTCGTTTGTGAGTTTAGAGAATCCATCCCCTCTTCCCGTATGGGCGACCCTCATGGTCGCCCGTTACATTCAACCGTGCGGCCAACCCCCCGTAGGGGCGGTTCGCGAACCGCCCTTCCCCCTCCGTTGTCCTCGCGGATGCGGGGACCCATCCCCTTCCCCCCACCTCCCGTCCTCGCGTCCCTCATCGTCGCCCTCCCCCGTTATCCAAGCCCCCTCCCATTCCTCCCGCGCAGAGCCTGCTCCCTTGAAGACGAGGGCAAGAATCCATCATTCATCCTCCCATAAGCTCCCCATTAACACGCGCAAACCTCCCCCCGCTTGAGACGACCGCCCATACTTGCTACAATGCAACACCTTGATATTCATCAACCTAATATTCTTCAACGGTTCCAGCCGTCCACAGGAAGGAGCATCTGAGTGGGCAAAATTAACGTTGCTATCATAGGCGTGGGCAACTGCGCCTCATCCCTCGTCCAGGGCATCCACAAGTACCGCGAGATTCCCAACGACGAAATGGTCCCCGGCCTCATGCATCCCACCATCGGTGGCTACGAAATCGGCGACATAAACATCGTCGCCGCATTCGACATCGACAAGAACAAAGTCGGTAAGGACCTTTCCGAAGCCATCACCGCAAAACCCAACAACACCATCAGCTTCGCCGACGTTCCCCTGACCGGCGTCACGGTCGACCGCGGTATGACCCACGACAGCCTCGGCAAGTACGTTGCAGACGTCGTCAACAAGGCCCCCGGCCCCACCGCTGACGTTATCCGGATCCTCAAAGAGCGGGAGTGCGACGTCGTCATCAGCTATCTCCCCGTGGGCAGCGAAAACGCCACCAAGTGGTACGTGGAGCAGATCCTCAACGCCGGCTGCGGCTTCATCAACTGCATCCCTGTATTCATCGCCCGCGAGGACTACTGGCAAACCCGCTTCAAAGCCCGCGGCCTTCCCGTCATTGGCGACGACATCAAGTCCCAGCTCGGCGCCACCATCACCCACCGCGTCCTCACCCGCCTATTCCATGACCGGGGCGTCACCGTCGATAGGACCTACCAGCTTAACTTTGGCGGCAACACGGACTTCCTGAATATGCTGGAGCGGGAGAGGCTCACCTCCAAGAAGATATCCAAGACCAACGCCGTAACCTCCCAGTTCGACGATGAAATAGCATCCAACAACATCCACATCGGTCCCAGCGACCACGTTCCCTGGCTGCAAGACAGAAAATGGTGCTACATCCGCATGGAGGGCCACTCCTTCGGCGGCGCGCCCATCAACCTCGAGCTCAAGCTGGAAGTTTGGGACAGCCCCAATTCCGCCGGCGTCGTGGTCGATGCTATCCGTTGCTGTAAGCTCGCCCTGGATAGAGGCGAATCCGGGGCCGTCGTCGGCCCCAGCGCCTACTTCATGAAGTCTCCGCCCATCCAGTACACCGACGATGTGGCCCGGCAGATGGTGGAGGACTTCATCTCCGACGGCTAGACCTGGAGGGTTCAATGACGTTCCTGCGCGAGGTCACTGGATGAAGATCGCCCTGGTGTCGCCTTACGACTTCACCTGGCCCGGCGGCGTAACCGCCCATATCTCTCAGCTGAGTCACCAGCTGACGGACATGGGCCACTCTGTGAAGATTCTCGCCCCCTTTTCTCCCTCTAGAATCGACGGCCAAGAGCAGAACTTCATCCCCCTCGGCCGCAGTGTGCCCATCCCAAGCGGAGGCTCTATCGCCCGCATATCCCTTTCCGCCTGGCTCTACCGGCGGGTGCGTCGCATCCTCCACCACGAGAAGTTCGACGTCATCCACCTCCACGAGCCCCTCGCCCCCTACCTGCCCCTCGCAGTGCTCCAATGCTCCAACTCCGTCAACGTCGGCACCTTCCACGCCTTCCACGGTAGCACCCGCATGTACCGTTGGAGCAGCCCCTTCCTCAAGCACTGGTTCCAACGCCTCAACGGCCGCATCGCCGTCTCCCCCGCCGCCCTCAGCCACGTCCAACACTTCTTCCCCCAGGACTACACCATCATCCCTAACGGCATAGACCTGGACTTTTTTGCCGCCGACGTGCCCCCGGTGCCAGAATTCCGGGACGGAAAAATCAACATCCTCTTTGTGGGCCGCCTCGAAAAACGAAAAGGCCTCCGCTACCTCCTCGACGCCTACAGCCGCCTCAAGTGGGACTTTCCCAACACCCGCCTCATAGTGGTTGGCCCCGGCAACCCCGACAAATACTGCTACCGCATCCTGGCCGAACGCAGCCTTGAAGACGTCGTCTTCGTAGGAGCCGTTGACCACAAGATGCTCCCCCGCTACTACCAGACCGCCGACATTTTCTGCTCCCCCGCCATCGGCAAAGAGAGCTTTGGCATCGTCCTGCTGGAAGCCATGGCCGCCGCAAAGCCCATCGTCGCCTCTCGCATCCAGGGCTACGCCGACGTCGTTACCGACGGTCACCAGGGTCTTCTCACCCCTCCGCAGGACGGCGAAGGCTTGGCCGCCACCCTCGCCCGCCTGGTCCAAGACCCGGACCTGCGACACAAGCTCGGAGCCAACGGCCGTGCAGACGTCAATCAATACGCTTGGCAGAAAGTCGCCACCCGCGTCGTAGACTACTATCAGACCACCATGGAAAGGCAGCGAAGTGCAGCAACTGCGAGAACGCCTTAGAAGCCTCAACCTCCGCTTCGTCGAGGAACCCGGCGCGCGCGCGTTGCAGCATATAGGCTTTACCCCCAACGCCGTCACCCTCTTGGGCTTCCTCGTCACCTGCGTCGCCGCCGTCCTAGTTGCCATGGGACACCTCCGAATCGGTGCGCTGGTCTTCCTCGCCGGCGGCGCCCTGGACCTCTTCGACGGCGCCCTCGCCCGCCTCTCCAACAAGACTACCCCCTTCGGCGCAATGCTCGACTCCCTCATGGACCGCCTCGGCGAAGCCGCTCTCTACCTCGGACTGACCGTCTACGCCCTTAGCGTAGACCCCGATTCCCGAAACCTGACCCTGTTCATGTCCCTGCTCATCCTCGCCCTCGCCACGTCCCAGGCTGTCAGCTACCTCCGCGCAAAGGGAGAATCGCTAGGCATCGACACTCGCACCGGCCTCATGACCCGCCCCGAGCGGGTCGTCATCCTCTTCGTTGGCCTATTCCTGGGCGAGGCAACCATCCTGCTAGCCATGGGGTTCATAGCCTTCTTCTCCACCTGGACCATGCTCACCCGCCTCATCCACATCTATCGCCACCAACCTAGCTAACGCCCATAGCTTGATGTAAACTATCGACATTCAACCCTGAGGAGGGCGGATGAACCTCATATCGCATCAGAACAGGGCAGACCTCAAGCGCAGGTTCCGCAAAGAACTCAAGCGGGACGTTACCCTCAAGTTCTTCACCACTACCACCTCCTCCACCCTCGTCCTTCCGGGTAGAGAATGCCCCACCTGTCCTCAAGCCCAGGAACTCTTGGAAGTAACCACCGCCCTTTCCCCCAAGCTCAACCTGGAGACTTACGACTACTTCTCGGACATCGACGAGCGCGACAGGTGCGGCGTCGAACGCATCCCCGCCATCGTCATGGAATCCGAGCGGGGCAGCATGATCAAGTATTACGGCGTGCCCGCGGGCTACGAATTTGGCCTCCTCGTTCAGGACATCATCACCCTTTCCAGAAAAGTCAGCCCCCTCATGCTCCCTACCCGCCGCGCCTTGCGAACGGTGAACCGTCCCGTACACATTCAGGTCTTCGTCACACCCTCTTGACAGTTTTGCCCGGAGGTGGCCAGGTTGGCCCACGCAATGGCCCTGGAGAACAAGCTCATCACCGCCGACGTCGTGGAGGTTCGGGAGTTCCCGAACCTCGCTCGCCAGTACAACGTTTCATCCGTCCCCCAGACCGTCATCAACCGGATGATAGAGTTCACCGGCGCCATCCCCGAAGATCAGTTTCTGGAGAAGGTGATGCAGGTCGGCTACGAAGACCCTGAAGTCTCTCAGAATGGAGTCTGACCCGACCTTGCCTGAAGAGTTGATTGGCGGACGCGACGGACGAGGGCTCAAGATAGCAATCGTCGTGTCCAGGTTCAATAAAGACATCACCTCCAAGCTCCTCCAGGGTGCCCTCCAGGCCCTGAAGGATTGCGGCGTCAACGACACGAACGTCACCGTCGTCTGGGTTCCCGGGGCCCTCGAATTGGGCGTCGCCGCTATCACTCTTGCCAAGTCCGGCCGCTTTCACGCCCTCGTCGCCCTGGGCTGCGTAATCAAGGGAGAAACCGGCCACTACGATGTCGTCGTTACCCAGGGCACAGGTGCCCTCACGCAGGTCTCTCTCAAGACCGGCATACCCATTGGTATGGGCGTCATAACCACCCAAAACGAGGATCAGGCCATGAACCGCGCCGGCGGATCCCGCGGCAACAAGGGCTCCGATGCCGCCATGGCCGCCGTTGAAATGGCCAACCTTATTAAGCTCATCAAGAACCCCTGAAGGAGTACCCCCAATGTCCCTAAAGGAAAAGCTCCAGTCGGACTTGCACCAGGCCATGCGCGCCAGGGATCGGGTGCGCCTGTCCGTCATCCGTATGCTGAGAAGCAGCATAGGCTACGAGGAGATCGACAAGAAGCGTGCGCTGGACGACTCCGCCGTCCTAGACATCGTCTCCCGCCAGGTGCGCCAGCGACACGAGAGCATCCAGATATACAAGGACGCCAACCGGCAGGAACTGGTGGACAAAGAAACTCAGGAACTCCACATCCTGCAGGAATACCTCCCCGCCCAGCTCACCGACGACGAGTTGACCGCCCTCGCCCAAGACATCATTCAGAAAGTGGGAGCATCCGGTCCCCGCGACAAGGGGCGCGTCATGGGGCGTCTCATGCCCCAGGTGCGCGGCAAAGCCCAGGGCGGCGACGTCAACCGCATCGTAACCGCCCTCCTCTCCGCCCTGGAAGCCTAACCTCATGCCCCCCAGCCAGTCATTCCGCCCCTTTTTGCCTGTCATCCCAAGTCCCCTGCCCCATGTCATTCCGAGTCCCTCGAGGAATCGCGCCATCCCACGCTTAACCTCCCTACACCCAACCATTCCCCGTAGGGGCGGCCCTTGTGTCCGCCCGCTCCGTCATTCCACGTCCCCCCATGCCCCAACCCCCCTCCCACCCCCATTATTCCCGTTCCCATTCCGTTGTTCCCGCGAAGACGGGAACCCATCCCCTCCTTCCTACCCCCACCTGTCATTCCGAGTCCCTCGAGGAATCTCGTCACCCACGCCTCCGTTATTCCCCCGAAGGCGGGAATCGATCCCCTCCTCCCTTCCGCTGATGCCTAACCCCATCCCCCAACCCTACCCACCCCCAAAAGTCCCTTCCCCCTTGATGGGGGAAGGTTAGGATGGGGGTGAGTCCCGTGTCCGACAACATTCTCCCCCGTAGGGGCAGTTCTACAACCGCCCTCCCCCAGGGAAACAAAAAAAACTTCGGCATAGTCGTCTTCCCCGGCTCTTGGAGCGACGGCGATTGCCACCACGCCCTCGGTGCAGTCCTCGGCCAACAGGCCCGCTATCTCTGGCACAAGGACGACTCCTTCTCCGACGTGGACTGCGTCATCCTTCCCGGCGGCTTCTCCTACGGCGACTACCTCCGCCCCGGTGCCATCGCCCGCCTATCGCCCATCATGGCCGCCATAGCCCAATTCGCCGCCGACGGCGGTCTCGTGTTGGGCATCTGCAACGGCTTCCAGATGCTCTGCGAGGCAGGTCTCCTCCCCGGCGTCCTCATGCGAAACAACCACCTTCAATTCCGCTGCCAGTGGACCCACCTCCGGGTCGAGCGACACGACACCCCCTTCACCCGCTCCTGCACCCCGGGCCAAGTCCTCCACATCCCCATCTCCCACGGGGAGGGCAGCTACTACGCTGACAACTTGACTTTGGAATCCCTGGAGGCCGACGGCAGAGTGCTCTTTCGCTACACAACCCCCGAAGGCGAAGCCACCCCCGCCTCCAACCCCAACGGCTCCCTGAACAACATCGCCGGCATCACCAACCGGGCCGGCAACGTTCTGGGCATGATGCCCCATCCCGAACGTTGCTGTGAGGAAATTATGGGCGGCGTAGACGGCCTATCGATCTTCGGCTCAATCATCAAAAGCCTGGCACTGAAGTAACAGTCATGCCCCGCCGTCCCCAAATCACTGAAACCCCGAAGAACACCGCGCAACAGAGGAAAAAATGTCCCTAGCCATTGTTTTCGGCCTTCTCGCCGCCATAGGCTTCGGCTCCAGCGCCGTCCTCGCTCGCTTGGGCCTCCAGCGCATCCCCCCGACTTTTGGCGTCTTCCTATCACTAAGCACCGGCTTCCTCCTCACCTTTGCCCTGTCCATTGCTCTCCACTTCCGCGACATCCTGGACCTGACACCGCGAGCCTTCCTCTGGTTCCTCTTCTTCGCCATCATCACCTTCCCCCTGGCCCGCCTCTTCAACTACACCGCCATTAGCTTGGCAGGAGCCTCCCGCTCCTCCCCTATGCTCGCCGTTAGCCCCATCTTCGCCACCCTCCTGGCCCTCATCGCCCTCGGCGAAAGGCCCAACCTCCTAATCGGCCTTGGCATCCTTGTCTCCGTCCTAGGCATGGTCCTCATTGTCAGCGAGAAGCGTTCCGATGCAGCTTAATCTCGTCGGACAGCGAAGAATCCTCGCCGGGCTCGCCCTTGCCCTCGCAGCCGCCGCTCTGTACGGAGGCAGCAGCGTCATCGCCAAGAAGGCCATAACGGAAGAAAACATTCCTCCCGTCGTATTCACCTCTTTCTCCCTGCTCATCGGCGCCGCCCTCGTCTTTCTGCTATTTCACCGCGGCTACAACTTCAAGTCAGGCTTACCCCGCAAATATGTGGGCTTCTTCATGGCTGCTGGCATCACCTCAGGCTGCGCCGTAACCCTCTTGACCTTGGCTGTCACCCGCGCCCCCATCGCCGTCGTCACCCCCCTGGCCTCCCTAAACCCCCTGGTGACCCTCGCCTTGACTCACCTCTTCCTCCAGCAGTTGGAGCGCGTCACGCCTCGCGTCGTCCTTGGGACCGTCTTTGCCGTTTCCGGCGTCATACTCGTAGTCCTGGGAAGCGTTCAGCTATGAGTCCTCGTTCGAAGGATGAGTTGGCGGAACTGGCCCTCACGCCGGAGGAGTATCGCCGCATTGTCGACCTCCTTGACCGCGAGCCCAACGACCTTGAACTCGGCATCTTCAGTGCTCTTTGGAGCGAACATTGCGGCTACAAGCACTCCAAACCCCTGCTGCGGCTTCTTCCCTCCGCTGGCCCCCGCGTCCTGCTGGAACTTGGCCAGGAGAACGCCGGAGCCGTCGACATTGGTGACGGCCTCGCCGTGGTGTTCAAGATTGAGTCCCACAACCATCCCTCCGCCGTTGAACCCCTCCAGGGAGCCGCCACCGGCGTGGGCGGTATCGTGCGAGACATCCTCGCCATGGGCGCCCGTCCCATCGCCCTCCTCAACTCCCTCCGATTCGGCCCCCTCGACGATCCCAGCAATCGCCACCTCTTCAAAGGCGTTGTGGGCGGCATCTCCTGGTACGGCAACTGCATCGGCGTCCCCGACGTCGGCGGCGAAATCGCCTTCTCAAAGACCTACTCCGGCAACCCCCTCGTCAACGCCCTCTGTGTTGGCCTCGTAGAAAAAGACAATCTGCTCAGCGCAACCGTTGGCTCCCAGGACAACCTTCTCATCCTCACCGGCTCCGCCACCGGTCGCGACGGCATCCACGGCGCTTCTACCCTCGCCTCGCGCACCTTCGAGTCCGACGAGGAGATGCGCCCCACCGTGCAGGTGGGCAACCCCTTCCTGGAAAAGGTCCTCATTGAAGCCTGCCTGGAAGCCGCCGCTTCCGGCGCTCTGGTTGGCCTTCAGGACCTGGGCGCCGCTGGCCTCAGCGGCTCCACCATCGAAGCGGCAGACCGGGGTGGCCGCGGCCTCCGCCTCGATGTCTCCCGAGTGCACCGGCGCGAAGACGCCATGACCCCCTACGAAGTCATGCTCTCCGAATCTCAGGAGCGCATGCTCCTCATTGTCCATCCCGAAGCCACAAAGAAAATCACCGACATACTGGAGAAGTGGGACCTGCCCTGGATTGAGCTCGGCCAAGTCGAAGACGGAGATCGCGCCCGCATCTTCGATGGCAAACTGCCCGTCGCGGACCTCCCCGTGAAGGCCCTCACCCAACCCATGCTCTACTGGCTGGAAGGCACACCCTCCCCCGAATCCGAAGAAGCCGCCGCCTACCCCATGGACCGGCTTCCCCTTCCCGACTCCTCGCCCAACGAGACCCTTCTCAAGCTGCTCAAATCCCCCAACATAGCCTCCAAGGAGGCCGTCTACCGCCAGTACGACTCCCAAGTCCAGACCAACACCGTCCTCACCCCCGGCCGCGCAGACGCCGCCCTGCTCCGAATCAAGGGGACCTCCAAAGGCCTCGCCCTAGCCACCGACGGCAACGGCCGGTACTGCTGGCTCGACCCCTTCACCGGCGGCGCCATCGCCGTCGCCGAAGCCTCCCGCAACGTCTCCTGCGTCGGCGCAGAACCCATCGCCCTCACCGACTGCCTCAACTTCGGCAACCCGCAGCGCCCCGAAATCTACCACCAGTTGGAGCAATGCATCAGAGGAATGGCCGAAGCCTGCCGCACCCTTAACCTCCCTATCGTCAGCGGCAACGTCAGCCTCTACAACGAGACCCGCGGCGAGGCGGTGTTCCCCACCCCCGTAGTCGGAGCTCTGGGTCTGACTCACAACGTGGAACGTCGCGCCGGCGCCGGCTTCCAAAAACCGGGCCACCTCGTCGTCCTTCTGGGAACCGTTGCCATAGAAGGCCGGTGCGAGAGCCTGGCTGGCAGCGAGTATCTGGAAATATTCCACGGCCTCATAGCCGGCAATCCCTCCATAGACCTGGCCCTGGAAGCGAAAGCCCAATCCCTCTGTCGCCGCGCCATCGCCAAAGACATAATAACCTCCGCCCACGACTGCTCCGACGGCGGGCTCGCCGTGGCCATCGCCGAATCTTGTATCCTCGGCGGCATCGGCTTCACCGGCAGCTTCGACGTCGAAGGACGATGGGATGCTGCCCTTTTCGGAGAAACCCAGTCCCGCATCCTCGTTTCCACCCCACCCCAAGAACTCCCCCGGCTTCAAGCCCTGGCCGAAGATATGAAGGTCCCCTTAACCCTGCTGGGCAAAGTTGGCGGAGATAGAATCACCATGCCCGGCCCTATCGACCTTGCCCTCAAGGATGCGGCCTCAGCTTGGCGTAACAGCCTCGAAAACGCCCTCTCGGGCCACCGCCCCTAATCGGCGCAACCCCACATCCCCGCTACCTCTTCCGTAGGGGCGGTTCGGGAACCGCCCTTTCCCCTCCCACTCGTCGCCCCACGCTCAACGTCTGCCTCAAAACCAACACCCTCTCCCAAAACCCCCCACGCCTAAGCCGCCGGCCAAGCCCCCTGATTTCGCCGCCACGCGCTCTCCAGTTTCTCATGGAACTGCCTGGGATGCAGTGGATGAAGCCCCAGCACGCCACCCCGTGCCAGATGTATGCGTATCTCCGTGCCCAGTGCGTGCGATCTAACTTCGATGTTCGAAATCTCTGGATACCTCATAACCCTAATCCGCGGTCGCCCGTACACCACCGCCAGCCCCCCTTCGTAGACCTCATACCTACGCGGCGCCATCAGCCAGTGTCCTCCCGCCAACAGCACCCCAAGAGCCAGCAATACCACCACGTCGAGAGACCTGTTCGCCCAGGAACCTGAGCCAAAGGCAAGGGAGAGAACAGCCGCCACCAACAGAAGCAGCCCCAAATACCACATGAAATGGGAGAGGAAGGTGCTCCTGTGCTGTTCGCTGTAAATTAGCTCCGATGCAATCACGACGATATTTTATCATACCTCGCGCTTCCCTTAACTTATCCTCGCGAACAGACTGCCCTCGTGAAGCCTGCCCCCGCGAAGGCGGGGGACGGGAGGCGGGAACCCATCTTTCCCCCTCGCACTCTACCCTCCTGTGCACCGTAGAGTCGGTTCTCGAACCGCCCTTCCTCCTCCCCTCTTTCCCTTCCCCCTTCAGGGGGGAAGGTTAGGATGGGGGTGCACCCTCCCGTGTCCCCACGAATAGCCTGCCCTCGTGAAGACGGGGGCGGGAACCCATCTTTCCCCCTCGCACTCTACCCTCCTGTGCACCGTAGAGCCGGTTCTCGAACCGCCCTTCCTCCTCCCCTCTTTCCCTTCCCCCTGAAGGGGGAAGGGAAAGAGGGGGGTGCACCCTCCCGTGTCCCCACGAATAGCCTGCCCTCGTGAAGACGGGGGCGGGAACCCATCTTTCCCCCTCGCACTCTACCCTCCTGTGCACCGTAGAGCCGGTTCTCGAACCGCCCTTCCTCCTCCCCTCTTTCCCTTCCCCCTTCAGGGGGGAAGGTTAGGATGGGGGTGCACCCTCCCGTGTCCCCGCGAATAGCCTGCCCTCGTGAAGACGGGGGCGGGAACCCATCTTTCCCCCTCGCACTCTACCCTCCTGTGCACCGTAGAGCCGGTTCTCGAACCGCCCTTCCTCCTCCCCTCTTTCCCTTCCCCCTGAAGGGGGAAGGGAAAGAGGGGGGTGCACCCTCCCGTGTCCCCACGAATAGCCTGCCCTCGTGAAGACGGGGGCGGGAACCCATCTTTCCCCTCCCTCACTCCCACGTAGAGACCGCCTCCATCTTCACGGGGCGTCCGCTTTTCCCACGTAGTCGCGAATCCACCCCCAACCCCTCCCATCTATGCTATTCCACCCGTTTCGGTTACAATTCCCTGAGTAAATTCGCATTCCTAGGAGTTTCACCACCCATGAGCGACAGCACAAAATATATCTACCGCTTTAGCGAGGGCAACGCCCAAATGCGCAACCTCTTGGGCGGCAAGGGCGCCAACCTCTCGGAGATGGTTAGGCTGGGTCTCCCCGTGCCTCCCGGCTTCGTAATTACTACCGACGTTTCCCTCACGTACTACGAGATCGGCAAGCGTATGCCAGACGGCCTCTGGGAGGACATTCAGACTCACATGCACCACCTCCAAGCCGACGTTGGCCGTAGGCTCGGCGACGTTAATAATCCCCTCCTCCTTTCCGTCCGTTCCGGCGCCCGCATCTCCATGCCCGGCATGATGGACACCATCTTAAACCTCGGCATCAACGACCAGATAGTAGAAGGCCTCGCTAAGCAGATGAACGACCGCCGGCCCGCCTTCGACGCCTACCGCCGCTTCATTCAGATATTCGCCAATGTCGCCATGGGCGTCCCCGGCAGCATCTTTGAAGAGATACTGGAAGAGCACAAGGAACGCGCCGGCGTCACCCTAGACCACGAGCTCCAGGTGGAACAACTGCTGCCCCTCATCGTCGAATTCAAGGCCGCCGTGGTCAAACACGCCGGACAGGAAATCCCCACCGACCCGTGGGAGCAGCTACGCCAGGCCGTCCTCGCCGTCTTCGAAAGCTGGAACAACCCCCGCGCCTTCGAGTACCGTAACTACCGCGGCATCCCCCACGACTACGGAACCGCCGTCAACATCATGACCATGGTCTTCGGCAACACCGGCCCCGACAGCGGCACCGGCGTCCTCTTTACCCGTGACCCCTCCACCGGCGCCCGCCGCATCTACGGAGAGTACCTCGCCAACGCCCAGGGCGAAGACGTTGTCGCCGGCGTTCGCACTCCCCAGCCCGTCGCCATGATGGAGAAGACTCACCCGCAGACATACAAGCAGCTCATGGGCCTCGCCCAGCAGCTGGAGACCCACTACCGGGACGTTCAGGATGTCGAGTTCACCATCGAGCAGGGCCGCCTCTTCCTCCTCCAGACCCGCAACGCCCAGCGTACCGCCGCAGCGTCCGTCAAGACCGCCGTGGACATGACCGAAGAGGGCTTGATCTCCCAGATCGAAGCCATCCAGCGTGTTGAGCCGGAGGAGTTGAGCCGCCTCCTCGTCCCCCGCTTCGACCAGGAGGCCCGCGCCCAGGCCGTGTCCGACGGCGCTCTCATCGCCCGAGGCACCCCCGCATCCCCCGGCGCCGCCTCTGGCGCCGTCTATTTCAACGCCAACGAGGCCGCCGATGCCGGGCGTGCAGGCGAGAAGGTCATCCTCGTTCGGCCCGAGACCAACCCCGACGATATCAATGGCATCCTCCAGTCTATGGGCATCCTCACCAGCCGTGGCGGCACCACCAGCCACGCCGCCGTCGTCACCCGCGGCCTGGGTAAAGCCTGCATCGTCGGCACCGAGGAAATCAGCTTCAGCCGCGACGTTTCCTCCTTTGCGTCCCGCGGCCACACCGTCCGCCAGGGCGACAAAATCAGCATCGACGGCGCCACCGGCGAGGTCTTCCTCGGCGAAATCTCCACCGTCAGCCCCGACCTGAACGAACTCGAGGAAGCCCGCCGTCTCCTCTCCTGGGCCGACGAGCAGCGCCGCCTCGGTATCATGGCCAACGCCGACACTGAGGCCGATGCTCAGCGCGCCCTCTCCCTCGGCGCAGAGGGCATCGGCCTCTGCCGCACCGAGCACATGTTCCTCGGCCCTGAACGCGTCGCCGTCGTCCAGCAAGTCCTCCTCAACGCCGCAGAAGCGGAGCGTTGGGAGCGTGAAAACCCCACCGTCGACGTGGCCGCCATGGGTGAGGCCCTGTCCGAAGACCTGCCCCCCACCGTACACGCCTACTACCGGGCCCTCAACCAGCTAGAGCAGCTCCAGGAGGAAGACTTCCGCAAGATCCTTGGCGTCATGGGTGACCGACCCGTCATCATCCGCCTTCTGGACGCCCCCCTCCACGAGTTCCTCCCCCGCTATGAAGAACTAGTCCGCAGCATCATCGAACTCCGCGCCGCAGGCGGTTCATCCGAAACCCTCGCCAAAGAGGAAGCGGTCCTGGACCTTCTCGAAAAATCCCGCGAGTCCAACCCCATGCTGGGACACAGGGGTTGCCGCCTGGGAATTACCTTCCCCTCCATCTACCGCATGCAGATCAAGGCCATCTTCTCCGCCTGCTGCGACCTCATCGAGTCGGGCCTCACCCTCCAACCCGAAATCATGATTCCCCTGACTTCCCACGCCAACGAGATGAGCCTCCTCCGCCGTCGGCTGGTCAAAGTGGCCGATGACGTCCAGAAGGAACGCGGCGTCGACGTGCACTACAAGTTCGGTACCATGATTGAAGTCCCCCGCGCCGCCCTCACCGCCGGCGACGTTGCCGAAGAGTCCGATTTCTTCAGCTTCGGCACCAACGACCTCACCCAGACCACCTACGGCTACAGCCGCGACGACGCCGAAGGCAAGTTCCTCCGCTCCTACATCGAAGACGGCATCCTCCCCCTAGACCCCTTCGTCACCATCGACACCGACGGCGTAGGCGAACTTATCCGCATCGGCACCGAAAAGGGACGCAGCGCGAAACCCGGCCTCGAAGTCGGCATCTGCGGCGAGCACGGCGGCGACCCGGCCAGCATCGACTTCTGCCACCGCGTCGGCCTCGACTACGTCAGCTCCTCCCCCTTCCGGGTCCCCGTCGCCCGCCTCGCCGCCGCCCAAGCCGCCCTCCGCCACACATAATAGACACCCGCCCCACTACCCGTTATTCCCGCCCAGGGCCTACCCCCGTGAAGACAGGGGCGGGAATCCATTCCCGTCTCCGTAGGGGCAACCCTTGTGGTTGCCCGCCTACGACTTGTCCGGTGACTCACTCGTAGGGGCGGTTCGCGAACCGCCCTCCCCCTCCCCTTTGTCCTCGCGCATGCGGGAACCCATCCCTCCCTCCGTTATTCCCGCGGAGAGCCTGCCCTCGTGAAGACGGGGGCGGGAACCCATTCCCGTCCCCGTAGGGGCAACCCTTGTGGTTGCCCACCTACGACTTGTCCGGTGACTAACTCGTAGGGGCGGTTCGCGAACCGCCCTCCCCCCTCCCGTTGTCCTCGCAGATGCGGGGACCCATCCCCTCCCTCCCCCTCAAACCACATGTCATTCCGAGTCCCTCCAGGAATCTCGTCACCATCGCGCCCGTCACTGTTACGCCCCTACCGCTTCGTCCGCGCCTTCCCGTCATCCCCGCGCCCCCGCCTCCGCTGTTCCCGCGGAGAGCCTGCCCCCGTGTAGACGGGGGCAGGAATCCATCTTTCCCACGCCTCCTACACTCAACCCCTTCTGCGTAGGGGCAGGTTTCAAACCTGCCCTCTCCCCATTCGCCATCGGACCCTACCTCCGTAGGGACACCCCTCGTGGACGCCCTCCCTATCCGTTTTTCCCGCGGAGAAGCCTGCCCCCGTGTAGACGGAGGCAGGAATCCATCTTTCCCACGCCTCCTACACTCAACCCCTTCTGCGTAGGGGCAGGTTTCAAACCTGCCCTCTCCCTCCAACTACCCAACCACCACCAGCGGTAGGGGCAGGTACGCGAACCGCCCTTCCTCTTCCTTATCCACGCCGCGTCCAACATACCGTCTCCGTAGGGGCAACCCTTGTGGTTGCCCGCCTACGACTTGTCCGGTGACTAACTCGTAGGGGCGGTTCGCGAACCGCCCTCCCCCCTCCCGTTGTCCTCGCAGATGCGGGGATCCATCCCCTCCCTCCCCCTCAAACCACATGTCATTCCGAGTCCCTCCAGGAATCTCGTCACCATCGCGCCCGTCACTGTTACGCCCCTACCGCTTCGTCCGCGCCTTCCCGTCATCCCCGCGCCCCCGCCTCCGCTGTTCCCGCGGAGAGCCTGCCCCCGTGTAGACGGAGGCAGGAATCCATCTTTCCCACGCCTCCTACACTCAACCCCTTCTGCGTAGGGGCAGGTTTCAAACCTGCCCTCTCCCTCCAACTACCCAACCACCACCAGCGGTAGGGGCAGGTACGCGAACCGCCCTCCCCCTCCCCTTTGTCCTCGCGCATGCGGGGACCCATCCCTCCCTCTTTTGTGCCACCCTCCCATTGCCAAAAATCCCCCTCCCCTGCTACCATCCCCCCCCATGAACAATTCCCACACCGCTCTTGTCCTCGCGCATAGCCTGCCCTCGCGAAGGCGGGGGGCGAGGACCCATCCCCCCTCCCCCTCTTTCAATCCACCCTTCGTTTCCACCACAGAAAATAACGAATCCCCCATCCCCCACTCGTTTGCCCGCCTTTTTTGAAACGAGTCCCACGCCTGAAACGAATCATCTCAGGCACAAATTGATACCGAGTCGATTATCAAAACCAGTCTAACGAGTAATCCCCCTCCCCTCCTCCCTCCGTGTCCTCGCGCATGCGGGAACCCATCCCCCGCCTCCGCTGTTCCCGCGAAGATCCCGCCCCCGTGTAGACAGGGGCGGGAATCCATCTTTCCCACGCCTCCTACACTCAACCCCTGTCCCACGTAGGGGTAGGTTTGAAACTTACCCTCACCCCCACATGTCATTTTGAACGCAGCAAAGCGGAGTGAAGAATCTTGATGCCCTCGCTCTTCCACTCTCTCGTAGGGACGCCCTTCCTCTTCCCTATCCACGTCGCATCCAACATGCCGTCTCCGTAGGGGCAACCCTTGTGGTTGCCCGCCTACGACTTGTCCGGTGACTCACTCGTAGGGGCGGTTCGGGAACCGCCATTCCCCCCAATTCGCCATCGGACCCCACCTCCGTAGGGACGCCCCTCGCGCATTCGGGGACCCATCCCCGTCCTCGTAGGGGCAACCCTTGTGGTTGCCCGCCTACGTTGCATTCGATGCCACCCACGTAGGGGCAGGTTTCAAACCTGCCCCCGCCCACACACATGTCATCCCTAGACTCCGCGAGGAATCTTGCCCCCCTACGCTCACTCTCCCTTCCCTGTCCCCCATAGGGGCGTCCCTCTCCGGCACCCCAACCCCCCATCACCCACCACTCCCCCTCAACAAAGGCCAATACCGAAACCACACCCGCCCCCGAATCCACGACCCTCGAATCGGCCCCAACCGGCGACTGTCCAGGCTCGACTCAGGGTTGTCCCCCAGCACAAACCACTGGTTCTCGCCCAACACCCACTCCATCTCCCACAACCCCTCCTCGCCTTTGCCGACGCCGTCACCCGTCTCCATCGTCGCCCCACCCTCCACCAACACCCGCCCCCCAACCACCCCAACCCGCTCCCCCGGCAGCGCCGCCACCCGCTTCAACATCAACCGCCCCTCCACGCTGGGGTGCCGGAACACCACCACGTCGCCTCGACGCAGCCCCCCCTTGACGCCGACTCCCCAGACCAGAAGCAACTCACTGTCGAAAAACCGCGGCTCCATGCTCCTGCCCCTAACCCGGTAGACTCCAACCCGGCCCAACCCTCGTAGAATCCCCATCCCCGGCAACCTATCCCAAAAACCCATAAGCAGCGTTTAGTCCTAAACTGATAATCTTCCCCACAGACCCCTGGTCGTTGGCAGCAGACCCATTTTGCAGTATACTCCAGCCACCTGAATTCCGCATAAGGAGAGGATCAACAATGTCCTTTTTGAACCTGAAGTCCCGCTTTACTCCCCAGGATGTCCACGCCCACTGCGACGTTCCCTGCGGCATCTACGACCCCCACCTGGCGCAAATCGCCGCTCATACCGTAGTCCGAATGTCCACCCTGATTTGCGACCTTGAAAAGCCCGGCCCAGACGCAACCCAGGACGAGGCGCAGATCTACAGCCACAAGATTGCCCGCATGACCGCCGTCAAGGAGCACCACGCCGAGCTCGCCAAGCAGGAACTCCGCATCCTCTGGGGAGACTACTTCAAGCCCGAGCATCTGGAGCAGTTCCCCAACCTCCACGACACCTTCTGGAACGCCATGAAAGCCGCCTCCGAAGCAAGGGTCCACCGCAACGTGGCCGCCGCCAACGGCCTCCTCACCGCCACCCTCGACATCGCCGAGATGTTCTGGCAGAGCAAGGGCGCCACCCCGGTGCGCCAGCCCTCCCGCCAGACCACCGGCGGCGAGCTAGTCTACCCCTCCTAAACTCTTCTTGAATGGGCGGGGGCCGCAAAACCCCCGCCCGCCTCCTATCATTCTGAGGAGCGCAGCGACGAAGAATCCCGCCGTCTCCGCGCCCTCCACCGACCTGATCCGTAGGGGCGTCCCTCGTGGGCGTCCGTCCTGCTTTATTGCAATGTGCGCCCTCAGTACCCTGAAAAGGACTCCTACTATCAATGATTTCACCCTCTCGAATCCATTCGGCCCCCCGTCCTCTATCCAATATAGCCCTCCTCGTAGTCCTCTCCTTCTCTCTAGCCTGTTCCGACGGAACGCACACCGTTTCCCATTCGACGGAACCAACCCCCTTTGTCACTCCAACCCCACCATCTGCCACGCCCGCAGTAGTCTCAGCTCCCACACCTGCTGTCACCCCAATTACCACTCCGGCTGCAACGCAGCAGGCAAGCAATCCAGTACCTTGATAGAGCCGCGAGAAAATCACGAGTCTACAGGCGGCAAGAAGTTCTTGGCCTATCCATTGAGTTCAACTCCTCCTATCAAATCTGAACCAGGATTTGCCTGCGGCCCGTCCTTTGGTGGTGTGGCTGATCCAGAGTATGTTGGACATTTCCTGGAATGGACACCGGACGGGAGTCACCTTGTATTTCACGATGGGCGAACCATATGGAAGGTGGACATGCAGGGTACGGAGCTCAGAAAAGTCATTGATGCCAACGCAGACCTTTCAGGGTTGGTTCGCATTCCGGGCGGATCCCCCAACGCCCCCCATTCCGCATACGGCCACTATGCAGACATATCCCAAAACGGCCGCCTTCTCGTCTATTCCACCTGTGAATTCGACACCGAAGAACTTGCAGATCTGGAGACATGGAAATTATGGGGGGAGAGGGCAGGGACGACAAATGTATGGCCATATCCTCCCATTGGGAAGCCTGGGGGGGTCGTGAGGCCTTCATGTACGACCTGGCGATTGTAGATCTGTTGGATGGTTCGCAAGAGCGTCTTACCAGCGACGCCAAATTCGACCTATACCCTGTATGGTCACCGGACGGCAGTAAGATCGCCTTCATCAACACAAGGTATTCACAGGCCGATCCTCGAAAGTCCCATGTTTGGGTCTATGCACATCCACGGGCTTACTCCTTGGAGATTGCAACAATGAACGCAAACGGCTCAGGAGTTCGGCATATCGATTCAAATTTCGAGGGTGAAGGCGTAATGCTACACCTTAGTCCGCCCGCGTGGTCCCCTGACGGGCAGTACTTGGCCTTCATGAACGGAAGAATTAGTGGCTTCGCGAGTATTTGGCCACCAAGTATTGGCAGTAAGGAAATTTATGTGGCAAGGGAAGACGGTACTGATCTCGTCAGGATAGGCAAGTCCACGGCACCCCCATCA
This sequence comes from Dehalococcoidia bacterium, assembly GCA_965238215.1. Classification (GTDB taxonomy): domain Bacteria; phylum Chloroflexota; class Dehalococcoidia; order Lucifugimonadales; genus JAPULR01. The sequence continues at coordinate 867,703 of OZ250180.1, forward strand.
TGGTCTCCATCAGGCGATAAGCTGGCCTATGCGACTTACAAAACAAATTATCCTAGCGACGGGCAATTCGAAATATGCGTTGTCAAACCAAACGGAACAGGCGTTGAATCTATATTCAGATACTATGATAGCGATCCCTACGGGAATACCATCAAACAAGTAGAATGGTCTCCTGATGGTGAGCATCTGCTCTTCGTCACGATAGGAAGGAGCGGTGTGCATGCCGTGAGAGCAGACGGCAGCGGAGACCGAACTGTGTACCGCGATATGGACAGCTTCTACTGGCCTGAGCATCGTGTAGAGGAATTAAGCGGGCCCATCCTAGCGAAGTGGTCGCCAGACGGCTCAGACTTGAGAACGCTGGCGGAGGTGCGGGACGGAAGGTTTGAGGTGGCAGGCTCATGAATAATGGCCGGCCATCTCCCATATGCCGCCCCCCTAATCCCCCTACCTCCTAAACATCATTGCCATATATGCCCTGTACCAATCGGAGCTAAAAACAGCCCCGTGAACAAGAAGCCCGAAGTGTGGGTCATTTAACAATGCCGATAAAGCGACTCAACTGGCTGCTTCTTGTAGTGGCATTGCTGGCGGCGGCATATGGCTGCGGACGAGATACTTCACCGCCTTCATCGGTTTCTCCCCCAGCCCAAACTCCGCCTGCAACTTCACAGACAACGCCTCCCCCCAGTCCCACTCGCCCGTCTCAGACGCCAGCAACCAAGCCTTCTCCCACCCAATCGCCCCAAGACCAATTGGCGGCCGCTTCGGAGCAGGTCTACGCCCTACTCAAAGAGCTGCTAGAGGAATTGGGCCACAGGGAGAGCGCTACTCCCGAAGAGCTGCGGGCCGCCGAACATCTGCAAGCCCGCTTCCATGCGATGGACTACTCAACAGAGATCCAGCCCTTCGCCTTCCGGCATTTTAATTTTTCGCGCTGGTCTGAAACCGGAGGAGAAAACGCCAAAGTCGTCATTCAGGGTCTGGAGTTCCCCGGTCTGTTATTCGCCACACCGCCCAACAGCGTAACCGCAGCCGGCACGTTGACGCCGGTGGGACTGGGAAGAAGTGAGGATCTCCCCCCGGGAGGACTGCAAGGGAAAGTCGCCTGGTTCCAGCCGCAGGATGGCATTCTAGGAGACAAGCGGTCCCTTCAGGATTTGCACGAGAAGGTCAGAAAAACAGCAGAAGCCGGGGCTGTCGCTGCCGTCATTTCCGGCAACCTGGATTTCTATAGTTATTCCCCGCTCCTGACGGCCGAGTCGGCAATTCCCGCCCTGCTCTTCGACACAAACGTGGAGGAATTCTGGACTGAGACGTTGTCCGGTGGGCAAGTGAAGATATCCGTAAAAGTAGAAGTGCAGGAACTGGAGTCCCGCAACGTGGTCGCCGAAATAAAGGGTATCGACGATGGCCTGGTTATCGTAGGCGGCCACTACGACATAGTTCCTGCAACCAGGGCCGGAGCCAACGACAACACTTCCGGCATCGCCGTGGTCTTGTCATTGGCGAAAGCTCTGGCCGGACACTCCCTGCCCTTCTCCGTCCGATTCATCGCCTTCGGAGCCGAAGAACTGGGGCTTTACGGCAGCCGCCACTATGTCGCATCCTTGACCAAAGCGGAACTGGCCCGGATGAGAGTCATGATGAATTTCGACGTGGTTGGCTCCGGCGTCCAACTGAAGGTCGCCGGCCACCAGGCATTCAGCGATCTGGCCCTGAAAATAGCGGCGGAGTTGGAAATCGAAGCCCAACCGGGTTCCCTGCCGCCGGGAACTGCCAGCGACCACGTGCCATTTGAGGACGAAGGCATCCCGGCGCTAATGCTCTTCGGCTCCGACGTTTCCCGCATCCACACGCCGGAAGACCGGCTGGAATTCGTCCAGCCCGAGCTTCTGGGCGGCGCCTACCTCATTGCCCTGGCCATCTTACAGTCCCAGGCATTAGGACAATAGCTGCACCCAACCTCCGTCAGGGCGTCCCTCGCAGACGCCCTCTTTCCCTCCCCCCTACTCCTCCTTCAACGCCGGTATAACCTCCGTCCCCCACAACTCTATCGACCGCATCACGCACTCCTCCATGAGCTTCGACAGCACGGCGGGAGTTCAAGCGGCACAAGAAGACCTAGCAAAACCCAATTGCTCGTCCTATCCGTTTGGTATCAAGGCGATTTACGTCTTGTATCAGGGAGTGGAGTAATATGGCTCACGCTGATCAACCCATCGTCTGTCTCCGTGGCGGTTCTGGCCATTGCATCGCTCATGGTGTGCGGTACCGGTGAGGCTGTTGGATTTGTCCAGGTCAGCGCGGGAGTGCGCCACACCTGCGGGCTGCGGTCAGACGGAACCGTTGTATGCTGGGGGAGCGACGAATACAGGCAGTTGCAAGCGCCGTCGAATGAACGCTTCACGGCGATCCACGCGGGAGGGATCTACACCTGCGGGCTGCGGTCCGACGGGACCTCCGTTTGCTGGGGTCATGTGTATGAACTGAGCGAAGATCTGCCCGATGGGTGGCATGAACGGTACAAGCAGCCCTTCCCCCCAGAAGACGAACGCTTCACGAGAATTTCGGCAGGGGGATTCCATATCTGTGGAATTCGGACAGAAGGCGGCGTTGTCTGCTGGGATATAAGGAGCCATTTCTCTCCATTTGGGATGGAGCACGTCGTAGAGATTAGTGCGGGAGGTTCGCAGGTCTGCGGACTCCGCTCAGACGGCAGCGTTCTCTGTAGGGGATGGGATGAAGCAGGTCAGTTGTCTCCGCCAGAGGACGAACCGTTTTCTGCGATAGCCGCGGGAGCACTTCACACTTGCGGACTCCGATCAGACGGGACTGCCGTTTGCTGGGGCTATGATCTTGAGCGGGCGGCAGAAATAGCGAACCCTCCCAGGGAACACGCAGAAACGTGGACAGGGTCGCGTATGGGCATAAATGCGCCAGGAATGGAGTTCCTATTCAGCGCTCACCGATCAGAGCCTCCGGAAGGCGAGCGGTTCACGGCAATAACCGCAGGTTCTTTTCACACCTGTGGGCTGAGGCAAGACGGGAGCATCTCCTGCTGGGGCTACGACCATCATGGCCAAGCATCGCCGCCCGATGATTCAGAGTAATCAGGCCTGTGAGGTGCCTCCGACAGGCGTTAGAAGACTCACCGCATTTGCGTCCCCCGTCCGGTTCCGCTCGCTTTCCCCCCTACCCATCCTCCTTCAACGCCGGTATAACCTCCGTCCCCCACAACTCTATCGACCGCATCACGTCCTTGTGCGGCATCGGCCCCTCGTGCCCATATATCAGCAGATACCCCGCCTTCAACTCTTTCCGAATCCTCTGCAGCGTCTTTATCACCGTGTCCGGGCTGCCCACTATCAAATTGTCCATCTCGATTAGCTGGTCGTAGGTCCAACCCCCAAACCCCGGCTGAATCCGACGCGATGCTATCTTCGCCGAGTCTCGGCTCCGGTATCCCGGCGGGTCCGCGTGCTCCTCAATCGCCTTGAACCGGTACTTCTCGTTCCATGTAAAGTTCTTGCCCACCTCGTAGGCCCGTTCGTCCGTGTCCGCAACAAATGCCCGAATGAGGTAGCCGTAATGCTCCGGCCCCGTGTCAAACCCCGCAGCGTGGGCCGTCTTGTGATACAGCTCGTTCGTCTGCACCGCCACGTCCAACAGACTGCCCAGGCTCATGTACGCATACCCCCGCTCCGCCGCCCACACCACGCTCTCCACGCTCGACGTTCCCGGATACCAGATAGGCGGATGCGGCTTCTGTATCGGCTTCATCCACGGATTCACTATCCGGTTGTGGAAGTACTTACCCTCCCATCGGAAGGGGCCATCCGACGTCCACGTCTTGATGATTAGATCATGCGCCTCCTCGAAGCGCTCCATATTCTCCGCCGGGTTGATGTTCGCCTGCAGGCTCTCAACCGGCGTACCCCTCACAAAACCAGAAATGACCCGCCCGCCGGAAATCACGTCCACCATGGCAATCTCCTCCGCCAGCCGAACGGGATTCTCCGTAATGGGTATAACGTTCCCCAGAATCGCAATCTTGCAATTCTTCGTCACCATGGCTATCGCCGTCGCGTCGATGTTCGCCGAGGGTTTCATGCACCACCATGCGCTATGGTGCTCGTTCGTCATTATTCCGTCGAACCCCACCTCGTCGGCAAAGGCGTACTGCTCGTGATACTCGTTGTACAGCTGATGCGCCTTGAGCGGGTCGAAGAATCGGTTGCTCAGCGTAAAGTAGGAATCCCCTTGATGTTCCGCCAGCAGCTCCTCAGTTGTAAAACTATAGGGCTGCTCCGTGAACCAATAAACTTGAACGGACATGGGCTGCCTCCTTAGATAGATCCGATAGGGCCCCTAGGCCCCTTGCAGGAAGGGTACAACTGCGTCCAGAAACTCCTGCGGCTTCTCAATCTGCGGAGAATGCCCGCAGAGCTCTATCAGGTGTACCCTCGAATTCCTGATTGCCTGTCGGTAGAGCTCAGCGCACTCCACCGGAACGATGGCGTCCTCCCGCCCCCACAGAATCAGCGTGGACATCGAGACCCGCTTCAGATAGTGCGTCAAGTTGGGGTTGTTCATATATGGACTCCAGCACCATCGGCTGGCCGTCTCCCGGTTGCTGCGCTCCACCGACGCCTGCTCCCTCGTCATGGGTTGCCCGAAAAGTTCGTCATAGTCCGGCACCTGGGAAGGGTCGAAGAACCGCAGCGCCCCCACTGCTTCCCTCGAAACGGTGAATAGCTCCGCAATCTCCCCCTCCTCCGGCCTGATGCCCACCCCTGAGGAGATGACCAGCCGATCCAGAGAATGCGTGCACATCGCCGCCATCTCCGCCGCAATCCAGCCCCCCATCGAGAAACCCAGGACGGAATACCGATCCACCCCCATCTCTTCCATCAGTCCCAGGTAGAAATGAGCGACTGCGTCGATTGAGTCTATCCACGAGGGGCGGGTGGATTTCTCGAAGCCGGGGTGCGACGGTACATACAGGGTGAATGACTTAGCAAGTTCCCGGTGGTACGCCATCAGCCCGGGATTCCCTCCGGCCCCGTGCAGCACTAGAACCGGCGGGCCTTCCCCCCCCTTCATCAGGTGCAGCCGCGACCCACCGTACTCTCGAAACTCGTCCACCCAAGCTTGACCCATGTACCCCCCTACTCCAAAAAGTTCAGTTTCATACTAAACACGAAATAGACCCGTCATTCCGGCGAAAGCCGGAATCCATCTTCTCCCTTCCCCCTCCACCCAAATGTCATTCTGAGGAGGCTCCGCGACGAAGAATCTCGCCCCCGGAGCACACCAACTAAACCCATTCCCTCTCTCATCCTCTCCCTTCCCTTTCGATGGGGGAAGGCTAGAGCCTGCCCTGAGCTTGTCGAAGGGAAGGGGGTGCGTCCCCTCACCCCGTCACTTCCTTGAACCGGCTAATTGCGTCTATGTGCTGCTCCGGCGTCTCGTAACCGGAATTCATCGTGTTGAGCGTAATGTGCGTCGCCCCGTACGTCCCCCATTCGGCAACGGCGTCCACCCAGTCCTCCGGCGAACCCGAACCCGCGTTGATCGTCCCCTCGATGCCAATCTCCGAAGGATCCCGCCCTGCTTCCCGCGCGTACCCGTGTATCCGCTCAATCATCCCTCGAAAGGCGTCATTCAAACCCACCTGCCGAGTGGTCGTTATCCACCCGTCTCCCGTCTCCCCAATTCGCTTCAGCACCTGTTCCGAGCCGCCTCCGAACCATACCGGAATCGGACGCTGCACCGGCAGCGGGTTCAACCCTGCCCGGATAACCCGGTTCCACTTGCCCTCGAAGGTTACCACCTCCTTCGTCCACAACTCCCGCATCAGCGCTATCTGTTCCTCGCTGCGGCGACCCCGATTTCTAAAATTCTCCCCCAACGCCTCGTACTCCACGTAGTTCCAACCTATGCCGATGCCCAGGCGCAGCCGCCCGCCGCTGAGCACGTCCAGCGCCGCCGCCTGTTTCGCCACCAGCGCCGTCTGCCGCTGCGGCAGAATGATTATCCCCGTCGTGAACCCGATAGTCTTCGTTAGACCCGCCAGGAAACCAAAGAGCACAAAGGGTTCGTGGAACTGGTCCTCCAGCCTGTACGAACCTGTCCAGTTGCCGTAATAGTCGGCGTCCGCCCCCAACACGTGGTCGTAGGCCAGAATATGGTCGTATCCCAACGATTCCGCCGCCTGGGCGTACTCTCTAATAGCCCCGGGGTCTGTCCCTATCTCCGTTTGGGGAAAGACTACGCCCACCTTCATGCCTGCCTCCTACGATTAGCGCTGTTCTCAGGCCAGTATCTTACCATCCTCCCCCACTGTCAAACCCACGCCTCCCTCCCTTCCCCCTACGGATGGGGGAAGGCTAGGATGGGGGTGCTCAACTCCCCCGTGCTCCCGCAAATATCCTTCCCCCTTGATGAGGGAAGTTTTGGATGGGTGTGACTCCCGCCAAAAACGCCCTAACCAAACGTAGCCCCCCAACCCCTTCCCGTCATTCCGGCCCCCGAGCCGGAATCCAGTTCCCCCAAATTGCCAACTTTCCCTTGCCTCAATTCGCCCTCCCCTGCTACCGTCTTCCCATTGAATGGCACATCACCCTATCCCAACCCACCCTTCGTTTCCACCACAGAAAAAAACGAATCCCCACTGAAACGAATAAGCCCAGCCACAAATCCCCCCGTGTTCCCGCGGAGGGAGACCTTTGCATAACCGTCATTCCTACCAAAGCCAGAATCCAGAATCGCATGATTTAGCTACGGCAATAGTCGTCCCACACCGCTATCTGAATGCGTTTCGGTAGTTATGCAAAGGTCTCCGGAGGCAGGAACCCAGCCCCCCGTCATCCAGTGCACAACCCTCCCGCTCCTCTTGCAATTCCGAACCCCTCGAGGAATCTCGTTTTCACTTCCTCATCCATCCCCGCTGGCCACTATCCAATAAATCCCCCTCTTCGGTGTATAATTGCCTATCAAGAAACCTAAGCAGGACGAAAGACCCAGAAATGACCACCACAAGACGCGTTGACGTTCGTTACCCCGCCAAGGAAATCGACAGCAAATGGCAGCAACGGTGGGAGCGGGACCGCATCTACCGCACCCCCGACGACGACCCCCGCCCCAAGTGGCACGAGCTTACCATGTACCCCTACCCCTCCGGCGACCTCCACGTCGGCCACTGGTACGTCATGGCCCCCTCCGACTGCCACGCCCGCTTTCGCCGAATGCAGGGCTTCAACGTCCTCCACCCCATGGGCTTCGACGCCTTCGGCCTCCCCGCCGAAAACGCCGCCATCCGCAACGGCATCCACCCGCACCCCTGGACCATGGGCAACATCCAAAACATGCGCCGACAGCTCCGCTCAATGGGCGCCGTCTATGATTGGGAACGGGAAATCGTCACCTGCCTGCCGGAATACTACCGTTGGAACCAGTGGCTCTTCCTCCAGTTCTACAAGCACGGCCTCGTCTACCGCGCGGAAGCCCCAGTAGTATGGTGCCCCTCCTGCAATACCGTCCTAGCCAACGAGCAGGTGGTCAACAGCGCCTGCGAACGCTGCGATGCCCTCGTCACTCGCCGCTCGTTAAATCAGTGGTTCTTCCGCATCACCCAGTACGCCGAAGAACTCCTCGACTTCAGCAAACTCATCGACTGGCCCGAGAAAATCCTCACCATGCAGCGCAACTGGATTGGGCGTAGCGAAGGCGTCGAAATTGCCTTCGACATCTCCCACTGCGGCCTGAAAACAAAGGAAATCCGCACCTTCACCACCCGCATCGATACTATCTACGGCGTCACCTTTATGGTCCTTGCGCCCGAACATCCCCTCGTCGAAAGCCTCACAACCCCTGAGCAGCGCAGCGCCGTTCAGTCATATATTGAAGAAACCCGCCGCCAGACGGAAATCGATCGACTCTCCACCGAACGCGAGAAGACCGGCGTTCCCCTCGGCGCCTACGCCGTCAACTTCCTCAACGGCGAACGCGTTCCCCTCTACATCGCCGACTACGTCCTCACTACCTACGGCACCGGCATCGTCATGGGCGTCCCCGCCCACGACCAGCGCGACTACGAATTCGCCCAAAAGCACGGACTGCCCATTCGCACGGTCATCGGCCCGCCGGAAGGCCAAGAACCCGAATCAGGCCATGCCTTTACAGATGAAGGAATCATGGTCAATTCCGCCCCCTTCGACGGAATGCCTAGCCCCGAAGGTGCCGAGGCTATCGCCGAACTCGTGGAGTCCAAAGACTGGGGACGCCGCACCGTCTCCCACCGAATCCGCGACTGGCTCATCTCCCGCCAGCGCTACTGGGGCACCCCTATCCCCTTCGTCTACTGCTCAGATTGCGGCACCGTCCCCGTTCCGGATGACCAGCTGCCGGTCCTCCTGCCCCTCGACGCCGAGTTCAAGCCCACTGGCGAGTCCCCCCTGGCCATCAACGAGGAATTCGTCAATACGACCTGCCCCGGCTGCGGCGGACACGCCCAGCGGGATGCCGACACTATGGACACATTCGTCGATTCCTCCTGGTACATGTTCCGCTTCGCCAGCCCCACCGAAGACAGCGCTCCCTTCGACCAAGACCTCCTGGGCCGGTGGCTCCCCGTCGACCAGTACACCGGCGGCGTCGAACACGCCGTCATGCACCTCCTCTACGCCCGCTTCTTCACCAAGGCCATGCGCGACATGGGTTTGCTCAACTTCGACGAACCCTTCCTCCGCCTCTTCAACCAGGGCACCATCGTCGCCGGCGGCGCTAAGATGAGCAAGTCCCGCGGCAACGTCATCAGCCCCGACCGGTACGTCGAGAGCTTTGGCGCCGACGTCGTTCGCGCCTATCTCATGTTCCTCGGCCCCTGGGACCAGGGCGGCGACTGGACCGACACAGGCATCAACGGCATCTCCCGCTGGACGAACCGCATCTGGGACCTGTTCCAGCGAGACCCCGCAGACCTCCCCCACGCCATCAACGGCAGCGACCCCAACGACACCCGCCGGAAGCTCCATCAGACCATAGAGAAAGTCTATACCGACTTGGACCGCTTCAAGTTCAACACCGCCATCGCCAGCCTCATGGAATTCACCAACCACCTCTCCCAGGCGTGGAACCGGCAGAACGTCGACTCCACACTCTGGCGCGAATGCACCGAAAAATTCCTCCTCATGCTCGCCCCCCTTGCGCCACACCTAGCGGAGGAGCTCTGGGAGCGAACGGGCCGCCCCTACAGCATCCACAACCGCTCCTTCCCCAAGTGGGACCCTGCCCTTACGTCTGAGGAGACTATAACCCTCGTCGTCCAGGTCAACGGACGCCTCCGAGACCGCATGCAAGCCCCCGCCTCCATCTCAGAAGAAGAAGTGCGACAGATGGCCCTGGCCAGCCCTCGAGTTCAGGCCCACACCCAGGGCAAAACCGTCCGAAAACTAGTCTACGTCCCAGGCCGCCTCGTCAACATAGTAGCCACCTAACCCCCAGAATCCTCCAAGACGCCCTCCCTACTTGTCGTTCTGAGCACGGCGAATGACCTTGTCGTCTCTAGCTAACCCGTTGCCTTTTCCAGAAGTGCGCCCATTGTCCCCGCCGGCTCCCCTCGTCATTCTCAAATATGTGGCATGTCATTCTGAGCAACCCAGTCATGTCATTCTGAGCGCAGCGAAGAATCTCGTCGCCCCACTCCCAACCCTCCACCACACCTTCTCCCATAGGGCGTCCCTCGTGCGCGCCCTTTCCACCTTCCCCCGTAGGGGCACCCCTCGTGGGCGTCCCCCCCGGAAACAATCCGTTACATCACCCGTAGGGGCAGGTTTCAAACCTGCCCTTGCTCCTCCCCCGTAGGGGCGGTTCGAGAACCGCCCGCTCCCGTCATTCCCCCCGCCTGTTATTACTATGAAAATGGACTGCCCCTATGCTGTTGAAACCCACGTTGTTAGCAATTCGTAGGGGTGGTTCGAGAACCGCCCGCTCCCGTCATTCCCGGACATGTCAAATGTCATCCCAAGTCCCGCCCCATGTCATTCCGAGTCCCTCGAGGAATCTCGCCACCCCACGCTCAACCTTCCCCACACCTTCCCCCCTTCTGCACCCCTCAGGGGCGCCCTTCTCGGAAACAATCCGTCACATCACCCGTAGGGGCAGGTTTCAAACCTGCCCTTGCTCCTCCCCCGTAGGGGCGGTTCGAGAACCGCCCGCTCCCGTCATTCAATGACGTGTTACATGTCATTCCGAGTCCCTCGAGGAATCTCGCCACCCCACGCTCAACCTTCCCCACACCTTCCCACGCAGGACGCCCCTCGTGGGCGTCCCCCTCGGAAACAATCCGTCACATCACCCGTAGGGGAAGGTTTCAAATCTGCCCCTGCTCCTTCCCCATAGGGTGGGTTCGAGAACCGCCCTCCTCCTCAACCCTCCCCCTCTCCTCCACCACCGACAACCAGTCATCCTCAGAATTAACCCTCCAACAACGACAGAAACCTGGGTGCGTTAAGAATTCTGGTTCCCAAATGCTTCCCCAAAGGCAACAAGTGTCACCGATCGCCCGTCACCAAGTAATCAGCGACAACAGTCTCGGCGCACTCCAGGATACGGTTGTCTGCGTGGTCTCCTTCAATCACTTGCAGCCGTATAGTGGGTTCAACGACTGTAGCAAAGGCCCACAACACCCTGACAGCCTCGGATGAGCGTTCCTCCCCCCAACCAAACTTGCACACAAGCACCCCGGCCACTTCCTCCAAGATGAATGAGGATTGGCACAACTCGTACCGACCCCTTAGACTAAGGTCAAGGACTAATCGTTCGTTACCAGGAAAGTTCAAGCCTGAGACAATGACGTTGGTGTCCAAGACGACCCTCATGCTTGGAGTCGGTCGCCAACCTCAGCCCGATATTCCTCCACCAGGTCAGCCACGTCCTTGAGGCTAATCCCTTTCTCCCTCGCCCTCCGCTCTCCATCCTGGAGCAGATGCCTCCACTCGCACTCCTCCATGTAACGAAGCACAGCCTCCCTCAGAAACTCACTCCTGGACCTCCCCTGCCGTCGCGTCACCCGGTCCACCTTCTCCTCCATCTCCGGGGCCAGCGAGAACGTAATCGTCTTCGTCGTTCTTGCCATCTGCGCCCCCCTCGTTTCTGAGCCTTAATCAATTGTCTGAGTATCTCAACGCCCCCGCCCACGTCTCCATCCTCTACGTAGGGCCAAGCCTGGTGTGTCCGACCCCCTTTCCGTCATTCCCGCGTCGGCGGGAATCCATCATTCATCCGCCCCCACACCTGTCATTACTATGAAAATAGGTCGTCCCCTTGCTGTTGAAGCCCACCTTGCTAGCAACCCGTAGGGGCGGTTCGGGAACCGCCCTTTCAACTTCCATGTGATTCAAACCCCTCCGTTATTCCCGCGAAGAGCCCGCCCCCCATGCCCATTTTCATCCCCTTACGTGGCCTCTCCAGACCATAGTGATTCCGAGTCCCTCGAGGAATCTCGCCACCCCACACTCAACCCTCCCCACACACCTTCTCTCGTAGGGCGACCCTCGTGGGCGCCAGTCTCGGTAACAATCCGTCACATCCCCTGTAGCAGCAGGTTTCAACCCCGCCCTTGCTCCTCCCCGGACGTGTTACATGTCATTCCGAGTCCCTCGAGGAATCTCGTCGCTCTACGCTCAACCCTCCCCACACTGTTCCTCGTAGGGGCCTCCCTCGTGGGCGCCCTTCCCCACCCCACCCACCCCCATCCCGCCCAAGTCCGCAGCCCCTACCCTATGGTTCTCCCTTCCTGCCCCAATACAATGTATAGCTATCACGTTCTACCAACGCCCCACATTCTCCGTCCCAACGAGAAACCGTGCGTCCCAGAATCAAAAAACCCCTCTTCCACCTCATAAGAAACCGGAACTTCCAGTTTCTATTGAGCAACGGCAGCATCTCCTCCAGCGGAGACATGTCCGAGCTCCTCGTCATGGGTTGGTTCATCCATCAGCTCACCGGCTCTCCGTGGCAGGTGGCTCTGCTGGGCCTCAGCCACACCGTCTCCATGTTCGCCTTCACCCTCCTCGCCGGTGCCATCGGCGACCGGAAGGACCGGCGACACATCATCATGGCCTCCAATCTAGTCAGCTTGGCTGTTGTCGCTGGTGTGCTGGTCATCCTCCTAATTGGGTCCGTCGATCCCTACTTCCTTTTCATTGCCGCCGCCATCCGAGGGGCCTGTCGGGCCTTCGACAACACCAGCCGCAGGGCCCTCATGTTCCACGTTGTCGGCCAAGACAACCTCGTGCAGGCCATCTCCTTGGAGCAGTTGGGATTCAGCGCCGGCAGAATCGTCGGCCCCCTCGTCATTGGAGTCCTTCTCCTGATATCGGGCACCGCCATCAGCGTCTACGCTCTCCTGACCGGCCTCTACCTTTTTGGCTTCGTCTGCATATTCCTGCTGAAGACCCCTCCCGTGGTTACGTCCCTTGCCCGCCGTCCCGTCATCAAAAGCATCGGCGAAGGACTGAAATATGCTTATTCCACCCCTGCCATTGCCGGCGTGCTGACCGCCAGTGTGGTTATGAACGTATTATTCCAATACCACCTATTCATCCCCGTCATTGCCGCCGATCACCTACACGTCGGCCCTGGCCTCATGGGCCTCCTCGCCGCCGCCGACGGCATCGGCTTCGTTTGTGGGTCCCTCCTCATCGGATTGCTGGAAAGCCGCATCAAAATCAGCGGCAGAATCTTCCTTAGCGGCTGCCTCGGCGTGTCCGTCTTCCTCCTCGCATTCGCCCTTTCCCCCTGGTTCCTCCTCTCCTTCCTCATCCTCATCGCCATGGGCATCTTCCAGTGCGGTTTCTCCACAATGCAGAGCGGAATCCTCCTCACCAGCAGCCCAACCAACTTCCACAGCCGCGTATTTGGCGCCCAGGGTTTGGCCATCAGCACCGGACAGATGGGCAACGTCGAAATTGGCGCACTCGCGTCCATCTTCGGCATGAGCGTCGCCCTCACCGCCAACGCGATAGGGGGGTTTATTCTTCTCCTGCTCATAGTAATCTTCATGCCCGCCTTGCGTCGGCCCATAGAAAGGGTGGAAGATCTCCCCGACGATGCGCCCAGCCCACCAACCCCACCACCACAGGAGCCCGGCGTATTCACCAAACCACCCTCCGGCCCCAACAGACGACTCTGGAGACGTCTCAGCCTCAGGCAACGCCGCAACCTCCTTCGTCAGAAGCTGGACGATTTACGAAGGAACCGCCCCAAAAAACCGGACCCAGACCAACCCCCTGAACCACCCACGTAGGGGCATCCCTCGCGGACGCCCACTCCCTCCGTTTTTCCCGCGTAGAGCCTGCCCTCGTGAAGACGGGGGCGGGAATCCATCTTCCCCTCGCCCTCCACCCCTCCGTAACGCTCCTTCACACGTAGGGGCAGGTTTGAAACCTGCCCCCTCCCTCCGTTTTCCCTGCGGAGAGCCTGCCCTCGTGAAGACGGGGGCGGGAATCCATCTCCCCAACCCCTCTACCATTCTCGCACCTGGAGACCTTTGCATAACCGTCATTCCGGCAAAAGCCGGAATCCAGAATCCCATGATTTAGCTATGTCAAGAGTCGTTCTACACCGCCATTTGAATGCGATTCGATAGTTATGCAAAGGTCTCCACCTGCGGGGACGGAATCCAGCCTCGCCCTCCACCCCTCCGTAACGCTCCTTCACACGTAGGGGCAGGTTTGAAACCTGCCCCCTCCCCCGACATTCTATCGTTGCACGTCATTCCGAACTCAACGAAAAATCAACCATCGCCTGCCGAACATCCAACTTACCCGTGACCACGTCGGAGATGAGGCGAGTTCGGTACTCCTTCAGCAGTTCGATCTGCCGGCGGGCGCGGACGATGGCAGCGTCAATATCAGCGGTAGCCGTGTCCAGGTACCGCACAATGGCGGTCTGCTCAGGGAGCGGCAGGAGAGGGAGGCGTGTGTACCGATGAATTTCCAACCCGCACGGGGCATTTGGTCCCCAAAAGTCGATGCATCAATTACATGAATAGCTGGTTTGGAACGTAGGAACTGCTCAAGAAACCCTAGTGACAGATTCCTATTGCGGCGTCGGAGCACCAAAATTCGCCTACGCAAAGCCCATTCCGGCATGGTCGAGTATCTTTAGCCAGGTAGGGCCTCAACTTGCCGAAGAGTACGTCTCCATCCCCAAACCGTTTCATCTGGCTATCGAATCCAACCCCATTGCCAGCAGCGCAGAACCCACTCCCTCCGTTTTTCCCGCGAAGGCGGGAATCCATCTTTCCCACGCCCTCCACCCTTCCGCAAAACCCCTTCACACGTAGGGGCAGGTTCCAAACCTGCCCCCATCCGAACCGGCACCTCGCCCAGCCAAGAAACGCTGGGAGGGCTTGTAGGCGGAGTACGGCTTGTATTTGGCAACGCCCGTTGCATAGGGCTAACGCTACCACCCATCTAAACAACTGCCACCTATGTTGCCTTGCAACAACGGCCTGCCGCTGTCAGGGAGAATCTTCTTTCGCCGACTGAACGCTTCTTCTATCCATTGATGAACTTTGTCTCGTCTTCCCGAACGCTTCCATGGCCAATCGTAAAGCTCCGCATACGCGTTTTTGCCATCGATGTTATCCGCGAGTCTGGCAGGTATCAATCTATCGCAGTATTCTTCCGATCCGTAGTCCGGGTGTTCAGGCAACAAGACGCCCAAAAGACCGCACCTTCGGTTGAAGTCAGTGTCTCGAATACTGAAATGAATCTCCAAGTCCACGTGCATTCGCTGCCAAGTGCATGGCCCGATAAGCACTATGGCTACGGAAGACTGACGGATGTATTCATCACGTATCTCCCGGCTAATCGCCGCCGCGACCAACCCGGTGTCGTCAATGTCATCTTCGTCTACCGAAACGTCCGAGACCAAATCCCCCATCATCTGGCGGAAGCGTCTCTTGTATTCGCGATCTTCATCGTGGCAACTAATGAACACCTTGTGTCTCGGGATCTTTTTTACGGTCAAGACAGCCCTTTGTTGCCCGGAGCGTCGGACGGAATTATGAGCAGCCAAGCGAGGATAATGGTGAGGGCAACTAAGGGATAGAACAGCCAAATGGAGACGGAACGCAAACAGCGCACTACGGCGAGAAGCCCCATGCCCGTTGGAGCCACCTCGTAACATCGTCGGGCTTGAGCGGGCCTTGGTGAAGCTTCTTGACGAACCCGTTTTGCGACTTGATGAACGCCCGCTCCAACGCCAAATAATAGGCGTCCAGAACTAGGAACACTCTGAACAAGCCCCAGTTGTCTATCACATAGTAGAATGCGAAACAGAATAGAGAGAAATGCCTGGGGTGAAGCCACGATGCACCAGCCGACCTTTGGAGACTTGGAGTACGAAAGCAAGAAGCGTAAGACCCGTCGGGAGATATTCCTGGAGCGGATGGATGGCCTGATCCCGTGGGGTCTGCTGGAAGAGCGGATACGCCCGTACTATCCCAAGGCGGGCCGGGGCCGTCGGCCCTACGAGTTGTCGGCGATGCTGCGGATACACTGTGTGCAACTGTTCTACAATCTGAGTGACCCTGGGATGGAGGACCTGCTCTACGAGGCGGAGTCGGTGAGGCGGTTCGTGGGACTGAGGCTCTCAGGCCCGTTGCCGGACGAGACAACAATACTGAACTTCCGACATCTGCTGGAAGAGCGCCAGTTGGGGGAGGGACTGATGGAGGAGATCAATCGCCACCTGGCATCCCAAGGACTGCGGCTGCGGGAGGGTACGATAGTGGACGCCAGCATCATAGAGGCGCCGTCGTCGACGAAGAATGGCGCTTGTGAGCGAGACCCACAGATGCGTCAGACAAAGAAGGGGAACGAGTGGCGCTTTGGTATGAAAGTGCATATCGGGGTGGACGCCGAGACGGGGATAGTGCATAGCATGAGTACGACATCCGCCAACGTACATGACGTGACGGAGGCGCACCGGCTGCTGCACGGAGGAGAGAAGCGGGTGTGGGGAGATGCGGGGTATCAGGGAGTGGCCAAGCGGTATGAGAATAGGGGCTTGGAGGTGGAATGGCGGGTGGCCATGAGGCCTGGGAGACGGCGGCAACTGGAGCGTGGGAGTGAGGAAGCGGTAGAGGAGAGGCGGAAGGCGTCTATCAGGGCCAAGGTGGAGCATCCGTTCCTGTGGGTGAAGCGACGCTTCGGGTACGCCAAGGTTCGATACCGGGGATTGGCCAAGAACACGCAACGGCTGGCGTTGCTGTTGGGACTTACCAACCTGATAACGGCGGAGCGTTACTTGGCGGCTTGAGAGGGCCTGCCTGCGCCCCACAAAGAGGCGTGGTCACTACCACGCCCCGACTGAGGTGACTTAGGGCCTCACGGGCTTCCCCGCGTACACCGTAAGAACCCCATGTGGGGCTCCAACGTCTCCGATAACCCCCACGGACTATTATATGCAACCAGTATCACGTTGTTCAGAGGTTCCCTAGGAACAAACCCGTCGGAACTAACGCTATCAGCGCAGCATCGGCTCCCCGGTCCGGGCCACTAGCACCAGCGTGGCGGCAACCAGGGTCACGCACCAAAACTTGCAGGAGCGGCTATTCTCGGCCATCCAGTTAATCACCCCCTGCATCATCTCCAGATGCGCTCGCACGGATGGGGAATCTTCGTTCAGGTTTGGTCGCTCAACCATCCGCTCACCCTCCATAGTTATTCCGGATCCGGATAGCCTCCTCAACCCAGCCAGCTATGTTGTCAGCTATGTAGTTGTACACGTTTGTGCTGCGCTTGTACGGAGGGTTGTAGGCCTTAGCTAAGTTCGACAGTCTTCTTCCATTAACATAGAGGCTATAGAAGGGATTTGGGCCCTTCACAGTTTGCTTTCGATTGCTGTCCCGAAGGCTGTGAACGTGGATTCCCACCAATCCTCTTCCATCGTTCCAAGCCTTCCCTATCTCGTATCTTACCCACTTGCGCCCCGACGTGTATCCGCCTATCAAGACAATGACGCATGACTTTCCATACATCTGGTCGTCAATCCACCTCTTAATTGCAGCTCCACCACCTCGCGTGACGGCCTCCCAAGCATTGTCGGAAACAGGCTTGTTGCCCTCGACCACGCCCATATTCCTAACCTCGGACGCCCTCCAATTGTCCAGTTTATAGTGGAAGGTAAAGAAGGTTCTCCTCCGGATAGCCACTTTCTTACCGATCACCTTTCATTTCAATCTCCGTAGTCATTGGATAATCATATCTTCCCCAATTCCAGAATAGACCTGAGATTGCGCGAGGGCAGAATGTCGAGTGTGCGTCCGCTCAGTCACGGGAATCCATCTTTCCATCGCCCTCCACCTCTCCGTAACGCTCCTTCACACGTAGGGGCAGGTTTCAAACCTGCCCCTTGTCGCCATTAACCCCACCAGGAACGGTCCCTCCTTCAGTCGGCGATAGCCGTCCCCATCCGCACCACCTCGTCCCACTCCCCCCTCGTCACCGGCTGGACGGACAACCGCGCCCCCCTCCGAAGCACCATCATATCCTTCAACTCCGGCGCCGACTTCAGCATGTCCCGCGTAACCGGACGGAGGAATCGAGAGGTCGCCCTTATGTCAACCATGAACCAGAGGGGATTCTCCGGCGTGCTCTTCGGGTCCGGGTGCTCCGAGCCCGGGTCCCACGCCGTGAAGTCTGGGTATCCGCCCTTCACTACAACGGCGGTTCCAATCACCGCCAGGGGCTTCGTACTGCTGTGATAAAACAGCGCCTCGTCCCCCTCCTTTATGTCGTCACGCAACAAATTCCGCGCCTGATAATTTCGCACCCCATCCCACTCGGCCACCCCGTCTTCAACTAGATCGTCGAACGAGTAGGCGGAAGGTTCAGACTTGAAGAGCCAATAACTTTTAGCCATAAGCCATCCTCTGAAGGAAGCGACCCCGTTCACCAACCGGACGGCTGACGAAACAGAAGCCTACGCCTTCACCTCGACGCCCAACTCCAACTCGTCTTCAATGGGCTTCGTGGAAACCAGGTGACGCTGCAAGTTCATCTCCTTAGAGCTGAAACCCAACGCCAGCCCCACCAGCTGAGGCAGATGGAACACCGGCATATTGATCTCCTCCCCCCTGTGGGCGGCGGCATCCGCCTGCTTCCCGTCCAACTCCAGGTGGCACAGCGGGCACGGAGTAACCATTGCCCTTGCGCCCTTTGCCTTGGCGTCCAATATGTGGTCACCGCACATCGAAAGGGAATTTGCCTCGTTTGACGTCAGAATCGGAAAGCCGCAGCACTTCCCTCGACCAGAACTCTTGACCGCCTTCCCGCCCAGCGCCTCAATAACGTCCTCTAGCGCCGTCTTCCGGGTCTTGGCGAACTCCTTCGGCACCATCAATTCCGGTGGCCGCTTCATGTAACATCCGTAGAACTGGGCCACGGGCAGGCCGTTCAATGGACGGACCACCAGATCCTTAAGCTTGTCTAGACCGAAGTCCTCCACAATAGCCCAGAGCATGTGACGGATATCCGTGGTCCCCTTGTACGTCAACCCCTCCTCAGCCAGGAACCTGCGGTTGATCATCGACCGGTATTCTTCGTCCTTCAGCCGGTGGTTAGCCTGCATCATAATCCCCTGGCAGGTGCTGCAGATGGTCATTATCGGCAGACCTGCTCTTTCAGCCAGGGCGAATGTTCGAGCATTGATGGGGTCCGAAACCTCCTTGCTCAGAACCCCGGCGCCGGTGCATCCCGCGCTTTCCAACACGTCATCGTCCAATTCCAGACCCAGCTTCTCCGCCACCTTTGTCACGGCTTCATACAGTTCCGGACATCCGCCCCGGGACACGCAGCCAGGATAAAATGCGTATTTCATTTTCACTTCCTGCTTGACTTGGCCGTTGGTGGTCATGGAACGCCTCCTGATAGTGTTGTCATAGTGTTGTCGGATTCAAATAGTGGCTCAATCCCCTTGAGCTTCCCACTTTTCAAAGATCCTCTTGATATGCTCGTGGCCGGGTCGCTTCTTGTGCAGCATATACGGCATTGGCCGTTTGCCTTTCATCGCCGCCTTCACCGCGAAGGGAAGCAGCTTCATCAGCCCCTTCACGTTCGTATATCCTTCCGTCTCAATGGCCAGCCGCCCCTCGTCCAGCCAACCGTGAGCTTTCACCGACGCGGCGAAGCTCTTGTAGTGGTGCACCACCTTGGGAGGTCCCGCCTCGGCTTTAATGGCCATGTCGTGCAGGTCGAAAATTCGGTCCGTGGGTTCAATATACTTCGGACAATGCTCGCTGGCCTCGAAGCAGTGGGTGCAGTCCCACATCCCTCGTGCGAGGCTCAGCTTGTCCAGCCGTTGACGCTTCCGGCTGTCCCGCTCGTCGGCAACGGCGCGGTAGGCCTTGGTCAACGCCGCCGGCCCCACAAAAGTCTTGTCCACCACCAATACCGTGCACCCCTGGTCGCACAGACCACACTGGGTGCAGCGCATAGCTTGCGTCAGGTGCTTGCTATGGCCGCCGGGAACCAGGTGCTCTCCCTCCGCCGGCGGCTCCACCGGGTCCACCCACGGCTCTACAGCCTTGAATTTATCCCAGTGAAATTCCCTCGCGTTGTACACCAAATCCTTGACCGGCTTGCTCATCTTCAACGCCTCAAGCTCAATGGCCCCGTCCTCGGCGCCCTTCCATGCCTTCGCCACCTTGGTCCGACACGTAATCGCTCCCTTGCCGTTGACCGTCATGGTGCAATCGCCGCAAAACCCCGTTCGGCAGCTCCCCCGGAACGCCAGCGTCGGGTCCTGCTCGTCCCGTACCTGCAGCAGCGCGTCAAGAACGGTATCCCCCTCTCCAACCTCTGCGCTGTACGTCTGCATAGAACTCTCCGCGTTGGTTATCGGGTCGTATCGCTTAACCGCAAACTTCACTTCCATCTTAAAGGCTCCTTCCTGACTATGACGGCAGTTTCTTGAATCCCTGCCTACTTCTCGACCGGTTCAATTCCTCGCGCTATCGCCGCTTTCGCTAGCCGGTATCTACCGGTACGAAATCGAGCGCCGGCCCGTCCCCCGACCGCGTCGCCACGATGCGCTTCATCCAGTTGTCGTCATCCCTCTCGGAGAAATCCGACCTGAAGTGACAACCTCGGCTCTCTTGGCGGGCCTCCGCACTTGCGATGATCACCTCAGCCACGTCAAGCATATTCCCCAACTCTTTCAAAGACCTGAGTTCGATGTTATAGGTCCCGCTCTTGTCCCGCACCCCCAACGCCGCATGGCGCTCCTGCAGTTTGACCACCGCGTTGGCGGCCCTCCTCAAGCCCCTCTGACTCCGCACAATCCCCACGTTCTTGTCCATCACCTCGCCCAACTCCCGTCGGATGGCCCCGGGCGTGTCGTCGTTCGCTTCCTTCTCAGTCACCTCGTTGAGAATCGCTTCCTGCTCCATAACCATGTCGGAACTTGTGGGTCTCCACGTCGCCCCTCGCGCATAGCGGCTGGCTGACTCCCCGGCCCGGCGACCGAAGACTATGCAGTCCAGCAGCGAGTTGCCGCCCAGCCGGTTAGCCCCGTGAACGCCCGTGGAAGCGCACTCCCCCGCGGCGTACAGGCCGGGAAGCCCGGTGGCCCCAAAGGTGTCAATCTGTATGCCGCCCAAGGGTCGATGCATCCCAGGCTTCACCGGAATCAGATCGTCCGAAGGGTCCAACCCCTCCAGGTCGTCCATTATCCACAAAGTTTCCTGCAGCCTGTCTTTCATGCGGGCCTTGTCGATGTGCCGCATGTCCAGAAACACGTGGCCCTTGTCCCCCCGATTCTTCCGCACCTCCGTCAGCACCGCCCGAGTTACTACGTCCCTCGTCGACATCTCCATCGCGTCCGCGTCGTACCGCTCCATGAACCGCTCGCCCTTCTTGTTCACCAGGTGAGCGCCCTCGGACCGCACTGCTTCCGTAATCAAAATGCCCCTGTTCCCCAGCGTCGTGGGGTGGTATTGCACCATCTCCATGTCGATGAGAGGCACCCCCGCCCGGTACGCTATGGCCACACCGTCGCCCGTGCCCGTCAGCGAGCACGTGCCTCCGTTGTACATACTGCCCAGGTTCCCCGTCGCCATCACCACCGCCTTGGCGTGGAATGGATGAAGCTCTCCCGACCTCAGGTCACGCGCAATCACGCCCTTGCACATCCCATCTTCCACGAGCAAGGCCGCGACGAACCATTCGTCGTAGGTGCGAATTTCCGACCGCACTATCTGCTCGTAGAGCACCTGCAATATCACGTGCCCCGCCGAATCTCCCACGAAGCACGTCCGCGCCTGCGACGAACCGGGGAAAGTAGTAACGTCGATGCGGCCCTCTGCGTCCCGGTTGAAGATAACCCCCATGTGCTCTAGCGCGACCACGTCCGCCGCAGCGCTCTGACACATGACCTCCACCGCACTCCTGTCCGACAGGTCCCCGCCCGCGGCGATGGTGTCTTTGGCGTGGGCCTCCCAGGAGTCCCCCGACTTGAGGGCGGCGTTGATCCCGCTGTGGGCGCCCGACGAGTGGCTCCGCATCGGATGTACCTTGGAAAGCACCGCCACGTCTGTGCCCGTAGCTCGGGCGCTCAAAGCGGCCCGTAGCCCGGCAAATCCGCCGCCCACTACTAGAACGTCATGTTGAGGCAAGGGCCCTCCTCTCGCTTCCCCGCAGGGCCAACCATGCCCGCCACGAGGTCAAGTTGGATAGCTTCCACCACCGCCGTCGGCAACGACCCGACAGTCCCATCACGAGGTTTACGATAGTGGGGTCAGCGCCCATTGTAATAAGCCCTCCCTACACTGTCAATTTCCCCCGCCTCGAATATGTCGTACGTCATTACTATGAGAATAGACCGACGCCCACCTCTCCCCGCGTAGGGGCGTCCCTCGTCGTCGCCCCCCGTCATCCAAGCCCCCTCCCGTTATTCCCGCGGAGAGCCCGCCCCCGCGCAGGCGGAGGCGGGAATCCACCCTGACCCCCCCGTAGGGGCGGTTCGGGAACCGCCCTTCCCCCTCCGTTGTCCTCGCGGATGCGGGGACCCTTCCCCATCCCCTTCCTCGCGTCCCTCATCGTCGCCCTCCCCCGTCATCCAAGCCCCCTCCCATTCCCGCCGCGCAGAGCCAGCCCCAGTGAAGACGGGGGCAGGAATCCACCCTGACCCTCCTCGTAGGGGCGGCTCGGGAACCGACCTTCCCCCTTCCCCCCACCTCCCGTCCTCGCGTCCCTCATCGTCGCCCTCCCCCAGCTGAACAAATCGGTCCTCAGAAAGACCCGACAAGTCGGTCTTCCTGGGAAGGGTGCGCCGCATCCGCCCGATGGCGTTCTCCACACCTCCCTTCTGCCATGGCGAGTGGGTATCACAGAAGAAGGTCTCAATTCCCAAGTCATCGAGTTGGTGGCGCCTTGCGAATTCGGTGCCGTTATCGAAGGTGACGGTCTGACGCCACTCCCGGGGCAGGGGAGCCAGCACCCTTGCCATAGCCGAGGCTATGGGCGCTGAGGCCTTTCCCTGTGGCCTGAGAGCTATGAGCAGTCGAGAGTGCGCTCATGCATGGTCAGCACCGCCTGTCCGTAGGTACGAAAGAGCATCAGGTCGGCCTCCCAGTGACCTGGAGTCCGGCGGTCCTGGGCGCCCTGCGGACACTCGGCAAGAGGACATCGGAGGTGCATGAAGGAAGCGGGACTCCCTCCCTTGCGACCCCTCCAGCCCCCCTTCGACTTCCCGCGAGGCAGGTAGTGACGCCACGAGTAGTCCTTCTTCCGGACCAAGTTGTCCATAGATGAACCTGTAAATGATCTCGTGGGATATGACTCGCTTGCCACACTCCAAGGCCGGACGACCACAAACCTGCTCCGGCGACCGGCCCTGTTTGAGGCCGGAGAGCACCTTTGCGCGCAGAGCCTCGTCACGCTCCAGCCTCGACCACTCCACCGACGCGCCCGCGCCCGCTGGTCCGCATACACCGGCTGGCACCCTCCGCTCTTCGACCCATTCCCCTTCAACTCCCGAGCAACTGCCGATGCCGAGCGATCCAGATCTGCAGCAATCTGCCGGACCGTGCGCCCCTCGGCTTGTAGTCGGGCAATCTCACACCTCTCTTCAATAGTGACTTGTCTATATCGCTTTCCCTTGGCAACATCCTAACAAGGTGTTGCACTTCGTTTGTGAGTTTAGAGAATCCATCCCCTCCCCCGTAGGAGCGTCCCTCATCGTCGCCCGTTACATTCAACCGTGCGACCAACCTCCCCCGTAGGGGCGGTCCGCGAACCGCCCTTCCCCCTCCGTTGTCCTCGCGGATGGAGACCTTTGCATAACTACTAATGAGAGACCATGTTGGGCAGAATAGACATGAGGTTCAATCCTAAATACCTACCCCTGGATTCCGGCTCGGGTGCCGGAATGACGGTTATGCAAAGGTCTCCGGATGCGGGGACCCATCCCCTTCCCCCTTCCCCCCACCTCCCGTCCTCGCGTCCCTCATCGTCGCCCTCCCCCGTCATCCAAGCCCCCTCCCGTTATCCCCGCGCAGGCGGGAATCCATCCCCTTCCCGTAGGGGCGGTTCGGGAACCGCCCCTACCCCTCCGTTGTCCTCGCGGATGCGGGGACCCATCCCCTTCCCCCTTCCCCCCACCTCCCGTAGGGGCGTCCCTCATCGTCGCCCTCCCCCGTCATCCAAGCCCCCTCCCGTTATTCCCGCGCAGAGCCCGCCCTCGTGAAGACGAGGGCAAGAATCCAGCCCGACCCTCCCCCGTAGGGGCGGTTCGGGAACCGCCCTTCCCCCTCCAACATCATCCCTCTCCGTCCCCTCTTCCCGTAGGCGTGACCCTCGTCGTCGCCCGTTACATTCAACCGTGCGACCAACCTCCCCCGTAGGGGCGACCCTAGTGGGCACCCCCCCTGTCATCCAAGCCCCCTCCCGTTATCCCCGCGCAGAGCCTGACCTCGTGAAGACGGGAGCAGGAATCCAGCCCGACCCCCTTCCGCAAGGGCGGTTCGGGGACCACCCTTGCCCCTCCGTTGTCCTCGTGGATGCGGGGATCCATCCCCCTTCCCCCTTCCCCCAACCTCCCGTCCTCGCGTCCCTCATCGTCGCCCTCCCCCGTCATCCAAGCCCCCTCCCGTTTTCCCCGCGCAGAGCCTGCCCCGTAAAGGCGGGGGGCAAGAATCCAGCCCGACCCTCCCCCGTAGGGGCGGTTCGGGAACCGCCCTTCCCCCTCCAACATCATGCCTCTCCGTCCCCTCTTCCCGTAGGCGTGACCCTCGTGGTCGCCCGTTACATTCACCGTGCGGCCAACCCCCCGTAGGGGCGACCCTAGTGGGCACCCCCCCTGTCATCCAAGCCCCCTCCCGTTATCCCCGCGCAGAGCCTGACCTTGTGAAGACGGGGGCAGGAATCCACCCTGACCCTCCCCGCAGCAACTGTGTTGAGGACATGGCCAGCCTCCCATTTGGCACCGTGCTTGAGCATGGCGTTGAGGATTACAAGCAGTTTGCGCATACACGCCATGAGTGCCACCTTCCGGGCCTTTCCCGCCCTCAGCAGCCGTTCATAGAAATCCCTCAGCACCGGATGCCAGCGCACTGCCGCCAAGGTGGGCATGTACAGCGCAGCGCGCACTTTTGCCCGGCCTCCCCAGCAGCCCCGCGTCCCTCGGAACTTCCCACTGTCACGGCTCAACGACGCCACCCACCACCAGTGCCGCAACCCCTCTCCGGTCAAGGGTTCCCAACTCCGGTAGATCCGCCAGCAAGCTGATGATGGTCACGGGACCTGTGCCAGGTACGCTCTTCAGCAGCGCCTCCCGCTCCCGCTACAGCGGACTCTCCCGCAGACGCCGCCCCAGGTCATCGTCCAATTCCTTCAACTGACCGTCCAAAAAGCCTATCACCTCGTCGATGCTCCGCCGCACCGCGGGCATTGCCATCCGTCGCCGCAACTGCTCCGCCGTCCGCATCTGTATGCCCTGACGACGACGCGCCACCAGCCCCTCCGGTTCTCGGTCCTTCTCAGACGCCAGTGGTTGGGCTGCCACGCCGCTCACCTCCCCAAATCGGGCGATTACACTGGCGTCCAGTCGGTCCGTCTTCGCCAGTATCCCCTGGGAACGGGCAAAGTCCCTCACCTCGCGTGGGTTCACCACCGCAACAGGTACTCCAGCCACTCCCAGCGCCGCCACCACTGGCGCCTCATACCTCCCCGTGGCCTCCATCACCACTAGCTGCGGCCCTCGTGGGTGCCCTCCCCCGCTCTTCACCCCCCCGACATCCCCGCGGAATCTCGTCCCCCTCACGGACACTCTTCTCCCCCTCCGTTATTCCCGCGGCCGCGGGATTCCATCCCTACCTCCCTGTCTCCCCGCAGGGCCGGTTCGGGAACCGGCCTTCCCTCTCCAACATTATGCCTCACCGTACCCACTCCCCCGTAGGGACGTCCCTCGTTGTCGCCCCTCCCGTTATTCCCGCGCTGGATTCCAGACCGACCCCCCGTAGGGGCGGTTCGGGAACCGCCCTACTCCCTCCAACATCATGCCTCTCCGTACCCTCTTCCCGTAGGGGTGACCCTCGTCGTCGCCCGTTACATTCAACCGTGCGGCCAACCCCCCGCAGGGCCGGTTCGCGAACCGGCCTTCCCCCTTCTCCCCACCTCCCGTCCTCGCGTCCCTCATCGTCGCCCTCCCCCGTCATCCAAGCCCCCTCCCATTCCCGCCGCACAGAGCCAGCCCGTCCCCTCCCCCGTAGCGGCAGGTTTCAAACCTGCCCCAGTTCTTCCCTCTTTACAACTCGCCCCACCTGCCATTCCAAGCCCCCCACATATCATTCCGAGTCCCTCGAGGAATCTCGCCCCCAACACTCAACTTTCTCCCCCAATTCCATCCCGACACTCCACTATCCAACACCCCCGTCTCGTGCTAACATCCTTCCCCACACGCCCATGCCCAATCGCCAAATCCACGTCACCATCCAGAAAGACCTACCCTCCCCCCTTCCCGAAAAATTGCTCCGAAGGGCCGCCCTAGCCGCCCTCGACGCCGCCCTCCCCCACCAGGACTGCCAGCTGACACTAGCCCTCTGCGACGACGACACAATCCGCGCTCTCAACGCTCAGTACCGCGGCACTGACACGGTCACCGACGTCCTGGCTTTCTCCACCAGCCATTCCGGCCCGTGGCAGGGTCATGACGATGCTGAACCCGCACCGGACGAAGCACCCACCGCCTTTCCCACGCCCCCCAACGAACCCCCAGACCTGGGCGACGTGGTAGTCTGCTTCCCCCAAGCCCTCCGACAAGCCGCCGCCGCACACCACTCCGTCCAGCGGGAAACCGCCCTCCTGGTCATCCACGGAATCCTCCACCTCCTGGGCCACGACCACTACGAAAAGCAAGAAAAAGCCCTAATGTGGTCCCTCCAAAACCAGGCCCTAACCACCCTCTTCCACCCCACCAACCCCTAATTCCCCACCTTCCGTAGGGGCGTCCCTTGTGGCCTCCTCTCTAATCAGCCCCCACTCCCTCTCATGTCATTCTGCACTCATCCCCCATCCTCCCCGCATGTCATCCCCAGCGCCCACCCAACATTCCCGTAGGGGCATCCGTCGAACGCTCTTCACCCTCCCGCGTCGTCCCGCTCCATTCCCGTCTTCCGTAGGGGCGGTTCGGGAACCGCCCTTCCTCCTCCAACATCATGCCGCTCCGTCCCCTCTTCCCGTAGGGGCGTCCCTCGTGGTCGTCCGTTACATGCGACCGTGTGGCCAGCCCCCGTAGGGGCGACCCTTGTGGTCGCCCGTCACATGCGACCGTGCGGCCAACCTCCCCCGTAGGGGCGTCCCTAGCGGGCGCCCTTCCCCGTCATCCCTTACCGCCCGCCTGGTGATTCCGAATCCCCGCCCACATGTCATTCCGAGCCTCTGTGAGGAATCTCGTTGCCGGGTTCCTCCCCCCTCACCTCCGTTATTCCCACGCAAGGCAGGAACCCATCCCCCACCCTCACACTCTGACATCTCGAGGCTCCACAGGGAATCTTGCTAGCTTCCACTCACCCTCCCGTCCCCATTCCCCGTAGGCTCCCACCCCTCCCCCTCAACAACCGCCAATCCCGTAACCAAACCCTCTTCCCGCAGGGGCGACCCTCGTGGCCGTCCGTTACATGCGACCGCGTGGCCAACCCCCCGTAGGAGCGTCCCTCGTGAGCGCCCTACCTCGTCATACCTTACCGCCCACCTGGTGATTACGAATCCCCGCCCACATGTCATTCAAAGCGCAGGCCCTCCCCCACATGTCATTCCGAGCCTCTGTGAGGAATCTCGTTGCCGGGTTCCGCCCCCCTCACCTCCGTTATTCCCACGCAAGGCAGGAACCCATCCCCCACCCTCACACTCTGACATCTCGAGGCTCCACAGGGAATCTTGCTAGCTTCCACTCACCCTCCCGTCCCCATTCCCCGTAGGCTCCCACCCCTCCCCCTCAACAACCGCCAATCCCATAACCAAACCCTCTTCCCGCAGGGGCGACCCTCGTGGTCGTCCGTTACATGCGACCGCGTGGCCAGCCCCCGTAGGGGCGACCCTTGTGGTCGTCCGTTACATGCGACCGTGTGGCCAGCCCCCGTAGGGGCGTCCCTCGTGGTCGTCCGTTACATGCGACCGCGTGGCCAACCCCCAGTAGGGACGACCCTTGTGGGCGCCCGTCACATGCGACCGTGCGGCCAACCTCCCCCGTAGAGGCGTCCCTCGTGGCCTCCTCTCCAATCAGCGCCCACCCAACATTCCCGTAGGGGCGTCCGTCGAACGCTCTTCACCCTCCCGCGTCGTCCCGCTCCATTCCCGTCTTCCGTAGGGGCGGTTCGGGAACCGCCCTTCCCCCTCCAACATCATGCCTCTCCGTCCCCTCTTCCCGTAGGAGCAACCCTTGTGGTCGCCCGTCACATGCGACCGTGCGGCCAACCTCCCCCGTAGGGGCGTCCCTAGTGGGCGCCCTTCCTCGTCATCCAACACTCAACGCCCTCTCCGTAGGGGCAGGTTTCAAACCTGCCCATCCTTCCGCCAACATCCTCTCCCCTTCCAACTAACCACACCCTCCCCTGCCACCCTCCGCTACCTGCAATATCCCAAAACTGGTACAATCACCCCATGACCTCCCAAGTCCTATATCGCAAGTGGCGGCCCCGTCGCTTCGCCGACCTCGCCGGCCAGGAGCACGTTACCACCGTCCTCCGCCAGGCCGTCCTACAGGACCGCATCTCCCACGCCTACCTCTTCTGTGGCCCCCGCGGCACCGGCAAGACCACCACCGCCCGCGTCCTCGCCCGCACCGTCAACTGCCTCAACCCTCAGGACGGCGAGCCCGACAACGCCTGCTCCCTCTGCCAGAACATCGACGCCGGTCGCGCCATGGACCTCATCGAAATGGACGCCGCCAGCAACCGCGGCATCGACGAGATTCGCAGCATCAGAGACCGCGTCAACTTCTCCCCCGTCGAGAGCCGCTACAAGGTCTACATCGTCGACGAAGCCCACAT
This sequence comes from Dehalococcoidia bacterium, assembly GCA_965238215.1. Classification (GTDB taxonomy): domain Bacteria; phylum Chloroflexota; class Dehalococcoidia; order Lucifugimonadales; genus JAPULR01. The sequence goes on from OZ250180.1 coordinate 896,267, forward strand.
GCTCACGGAGGCCGCATCCAACGCCTTCCTCAAGACCCTTGAGGAACCGCCGCCCCACATCATCTTCGTCCTTTGCACCACGGAACCCCACAAGATTCTGCCCACCATCATCTCCCGCTGCCAGCGCTTCGACTTCCGCCGCATCTCCTCCGAGACCATCGTCGAAAAGCTGCGCTTTATCTGCGAACAGGAAGGCATAGAAGCCGACTCCGCCGTCCTCGGCGCTCTCGCCAGGGCCGCCGGCGGCAGCCTCCGCGACGCCGAGAATCTGTTGGAGCAAGCTGTAGTCTCCTTCGGTCAGAACCCGGACATTAATTCCCTCCAGGAGATGCTCGGCCTCGGCCATTCCCAGGAGGCCCAAGCCCTCGTCGCCCACTTTCTCTTGGGCAACGCCTCCGGCGCCCTCGGAGTCATCGGCAAAGCCTCCAGCGACGGCGTAGACCTCCGGCAGATTCATCGCCAGTCCGTCGAGCTTCTGCGGGCCGTGCTGCTCATAAAGTCCGGAGCCGCCGACACCCTCGACCTCGACGCCGAGACCCTCAACGAGATGGGTGCCCTGGCCCAAAAAGTCCAACTGCCAAAGGTCATGCGCTGCCTCAAGGCCCTGGGTGAAATCAACATGCGATTAGACGCCACCAGCAGCCTCCCTCTGGAGTTGGCAGTGGTGGAGGCCTCCCTGGCCGAAGAGGCTCAACCCTCCAGACCCACCACCCCTTCGCGAGCAGCGCCAACCCCCGCACGCGGGAGCGGAAGGCCCCCCAACTACGACCGCAGCCCGTCCACGCCCCAGCGCCGCCCCCCACCCCCACGTCAACGCTCCGTCGCCAGCCAACCCCCCCCTCCCCCTGCGGTCACGCCCGCGCCCGACCCTTCGCCGAGTCCTTCCCCAGTCCCCGTAGCCCAGGGCGACGGCCAGGCCATCTCTCCCGCAATCTGGGACCAGATAATTCGATCCCTACGACATACGAAGGGAAGAAGGTTCGTCTTGGGAGCACTTCTCAGGAGCTGTCGCAGCCCCCAGCTGGAGAACGAGGCCATTGTTCTTCCCTTCAGCCACCGCTCCAACATGGAGCGCATGGAGAGCGAACTACAAGAAGCCGAAGGCAGCGCCGCCGTCAAAAACGCCCTTAACCACTACCTCGGCAAGCCCTACGAAATCAAACTCACCCTCCTCGACACCGCCAACAACCGCCCCGCCGCCATGAGCAGCGCCCTCGTCCGCGCCGCCAGGCAGATGGGTGGACGAATTCTAGACGAGAGGACCATTGACCCTTGATGAACCGAAAGATGATCAAGCAGGCCCAAAAGCTTCAAGCCCAACTCCAAAGGGCTCAGCAGGAACTCGAATCTTCCACCGTCGTCGGCACAGCCGGAGGTGGCGTCGTCAAGGTCGTCATGACGGGAAAGCAGACCGTGGAATCCGTTGAAATCGCCCCGGAAGCCGCCGAAGACGTCGAACTACTCCAGGACCTCGTGACCGCCGCCGTCAACGACGCCGCCACGAAAGTTCAGGAAATGGCCGGCCAAAAGCTTGGAAGCCTCACCGGCGGACTAAAAATCCCCGGCCTCATGTAACCCCCACTTCCCTCCCATTGTCCTCGCGGATGCTGGGACCCATCCCCCTTCACCCACCACCACCTAAACCGGTAGGGGCAGGTTTCAAACCTGCCTTCTCCCACTAACCGCGCCACCATCATGCAATGGCAGGGGCGGTTCCCGAACCGCCCCTGCCCCATCTCTCCCCCCGTAGGGGCGTCCCTTGTGGGCGCTCTCCTTATGTCAAATAGGATGTGTTATCTGTCATTCAAACCGCCACCCATGTAACCACCCGCCCCTCCCGTTGTCCTCGCGAAGGCGGGGACCCATCCCCCTTCGCCCACCACCACCTAAACCGGTAGGGGCAGGTTTCAAACCTGCCCCCTTCTACTAACCGCGCCACCATCATGCAATGGTAGGGGCGGTTCGCGAACCGCCCCTACCCCATCTCTTCCCCCGTAGGGGCGTCCCTTGTGGGCGCTCTCCTTATGTCAAATAGGATGTGTTATCTGTCATTCAAACCGCCACCCATGTCATTCTGAGCGCAGCGAAGCGGAGTCGAAGAATCTCGCCGCCCCCACCGCATCCCTGGTAACGTCGCCCTTCAAGCCTGCCCTTCCTACCCATATTTGGGAGTGGCGAAACGGGTCGAAACGGATGTCTCAGCATTGACACCCATAGCAACTCCGCTGTGCTACCATATGAATCTGTGGATATATGCGCCCGTCAATACCGAGAGGGAAAATGACCAGTAGGAGAGAAATAACCACTACACGCACGACAAGATACGTGACCCTGTTGAGCGTTGTCCTTGCGCTGGCCCTTACGGCAGCGCTCGCGGCCTGCGGCTACGACAGCGCCGCCCGCGGCCTCCGGCTCCGCCGAAACGGACCGGGAAGCCCTGGTTGCCCTCTACAACGCAACGGGCGGTGAGAACTGGGATGGCAGCGGCACCTGGCTGAGCGACGCTCCCCTCGGCAAATGGTCGGGCGTCACCACCAACGACGACGGGCGCGTTACAGCGCTGGACCTCAGCTTGCGCGGCTTGAGCGGGGAGATGCCGCCGGAGCTGGGCAGCCTCTCCAACCTGACACATCTGTTCCTCAATGCCAACGAGTTGAGCGGGGAAATACCGGCGGAGCTGGGCAGCCTCTCCGAACTTGAAGCGCTGGTCCTCGGCCTCAACGAGTTGAGCGGGGAGATACCGCCGGAGTTGGGCAGCCTCTCCAACCTGGAATGGCTGGTCCTCAACCACAACGACTTGAGCGGGGAGATACCGGCCGAGCTGGGCAGCCTCTCCAACCTGACATTTCTGTACCTCAGCGGCAACGAGTTGGGCGGGGAGATACCGGCGGAGTTGGGCAGCCTCTCCAACCTGATAGATCTGGGCCTCAGCGGCAACGAGTTGAGCGGGGAGATACCGGCGGAGTTGGGCAGCTTCTCCATACTTGAGACGCTGGGCCTCAGCGACAACGCCTTGAGCGGGGAGATACCGGCGGAGTTGGGCAGTCTCTCCAACCTGGAAGTGCTGGACCTCCAAGTCAACCAGTTGAGCGAGGAGATACCGGCGGAGCTGGGCAGCCTCTCCAACCTGCTAGGGCTGGGCCTCGCCGACAACGACTTGAGCGGGTGCGTGCCAAGCAGCCTGGAAGAAAAATTAAGCAGCTCTTCTGACCTTGGCGGCCTGCCCTTCTGCTAAAGCCCCGCGCCCTCAGCCGGGGACGGACAGCATATCGTCCGGAAGGCGCTCCCAGCGCGTGTTGGCTATGGCGCATGGCGCTGCCGCTCATCCCCGGCGGAAGCCGGGCATGCCAATACATATTGGGGAGTGGCGAAACGGGTGTCTCAGCATTGACTCCCATAGCAACTCCGCTGTGCTACCATATGAATCTGTGGATATATGGTGCTAGTCAAGACCGGGAGGGAAAGAAAATGACCCGTATACGCACGACAATATACGTGACCCTGTTGAGCGTTGTCCTTGCGCTGACCCTTACGGCGGCGCTCGCGGCCTGCGGAGGCGGCGAGAGCAAGGAGGACATCCTCACTCAGACCTGGGACTGCTGGGCCCAGGGGGACACTGAAGTCTTCGAAAGCATGCTCATGATGTTCCCCACCGCCGACGATATGGACGACGCCAAGGCGCAGTTCATCTATGTGAGTTCCGTCGCTCCGATCGAAGACCTGAAGGCGAGCCGCGACGAAGCCTGCAGTAACGTGCCTTCCTAGCCTGCCACCACGCTTCCAACGGCCCAGGCTACCGCTCCGACCGCCAACCCCTATCCCAGGTTGGTTCAGACCGGCCTCTACCAGATCGACTTCCCGACCCTCTGCTGGTTTGAAGCAGACAGGCTCAGGTTGGGCGGTGCCATGCGCAATAGCCAACACATATTTGGGAGTGGCGAAACGGGTCGAAACGGGTGTCTCAGCATTGACACCCATAGCAACTCGGCTGTGCTACCATATGAATCTGTGGATATATGCGTCCGTCAATACCCGGAGGGAAAATGACCAGCAGGAGAGAAATGACCACTACACGCACGACAATATACGTGACCCTGTTGAGCGTTGTCCTTGCCCTGGCCCTTACGGCGGCGCTCGCGGCCTGCGGCTCTGATGAACCGTCCAGCGGGACCGCGTCCACTGCCACCGTTGCGGCCGCGACAGTGCCACCCTCGCCCTCCTAATCCGCGCATGTCCTTTGTGGGCGCTCGCTCATGTCATATCAAATCTGCTGCATGTCATTCTCAGCATCCCACCAAACTGCACAGAACTGAGAACCTTCATCCGTCAGACAGAATCGCAACGGAAAACTCGGGTACTCGTGGGCGGTCGGACTAGGAGGCAGCCGACAAGGTAGAGTGGGCCCCGCACACGCGGGGATAGACCACATGCTGCTTTGAGGTCAAGACCGAACCGGCGACCAGTATAGGTTTCTGATTCTTCGGCGTTACTGCATTCTGCCTTTATTTGGTCTCACCTTGCCAGTCAGATGCGCGGCGTATCTCGGCTTCTGGACGGCCATACCAACTGTTAGATGCCAAGACCAGCATCACCTTTTCCACGATCAAATTGGCCTCTTGGATGGTAACGCCATACTCTTCAGCCGCGTTTTGCATGACTTGATCTTGTGGAACAGATAAGGGCGTGTCAATGACGCTTCGATAGAGCCTATATTCGTCCACCGTGAAACTGGATTCCTCGGATTCTGGATAAGCAGGTTGTTCAGCCAGGTCCCTCCGATCAGACGATCTCGAATAGCAACCAATGACACTTAACTCTATGTTCATTTGGTCAATGATGGGGTCGCTAGGATCGACGGAGTTTCGCTTGGTGAAAAGTTCTTCGCAACTTGCCCCTGCTTCCAACTCACTCATGAATTCCGAAAGAATTTGAGAAGATGAGGACCCGCACGCTACTGTTGCAGTGGCAAGAACTACGAATGTAAAAAAAGGCATAAATAAGCGAAATGACCTCATAGTGACTCCACCACCCTGCGTTAGGTGTTCCCCTGCACACGCGGGGATAGTCCGTCATGGCCAATAGTCCCATTATACTACGAGCCCCTCCCCCCACACCCACGCTTGTCCAGTGGGCCAAACCCCCGCCCCCCTACCCCCCCTTGCGCTCCATCACCCGCCACACCGCGGCCTCCACGTCCTCCACCGCCAAGTGATACTTCTTCATCAGCAGCGCTGGGTCCCCCGACTCCGTGTACCCCTCCAGCGCCACAATCTCCATCGGTGTCGGCGCCTTCCGACCCAACACCTGCGCCACCCGACTTCCCAACCCCCCGTGCGACAAATGCTCCTCCACAGTCACCACCCCGCCCGTCTCCCGAGCCGCCGCAGCAATCACTTCTTCATCCAACGGGCACAACGTGTGGATGTTTATCACCCGGCATGAGACCCCCTTCTGCGCCAACGCCTCCGCCGCCTCCAGAGCAGTCGCCACCATCACTCCCGTGCCTATGATGGAAACGTCCTCCCCCTGCCGCATCACCTCTCCCTTGCCAATCTCAAAATCACACCCCTCCGCGTGCAGCACCGGCGTGGCGGGCCTATATAGCCGCACGTAAAACGGCCCCGGCATCGCCGCCGCCGCCCGCACCGCCGCAACCGCCTCCACCGCGTCCGAAGGCGCAACCACCGTGAACCCCGGCAGCGAGCACGCCAACGACAGATCCTCTATGCCGTGGGCCGACATCCCGTCTTCCCCCGTCAGAATTCCCGCGTGGGTGCACACTATCTTCACCCCTAAGTGCGGCTGTGCAATGCTCACCCGTACCTGGTCGAAGGGCCGGCACATCCCGAACACGGAAAACGTACTGACGAAAGGCACCTTGCCGGAAGCGGCCATCCCCGCCGCAACTCCCATGATGTTCTGCTCTGCCGGCCCAAAGTCAAAGAACCTGTCCGGAAACTCCTGAGCGAATAGATGCACGAACGTCGATTTGTTCAGGTCGCCCCCCAACACAACAATGTCGGGGTTCTCATGCCCCAACTCCACCAACGCCTTCCCGTAGGCTTCCCGCGTCGCAACTTTAGGCAACGATTCAATCATTCCCACCCCTTTCAGGCCATCCCCGCCAGTGTTTATATGTCATTCTGAGCGCCTCCTCCCATGTCATTCTGAGGAGCGAAGCGACGAAGAATCTAGCCCATCACCACGAATCCCCTCAGGCTAGTTCCGCCAGCGCCTTCTCATACTCGTCCCCGCTGGGAGCCGCCCCGTGAAACGCGGGGTTGTTCTCCATGAAGCTGACCCCCTTCCCCTTCACCGTCTTGGCGATTACCACCACCGGCTGACCTTCAACTGCTGACGCCTCCTCCAACCCCTCCACGATGGCCCCCATGTCGTGCCCATCAATCTCCAGGACTCTCCATCCAAAGGCCCCCCACTTCTCCGCCAGAGGCTCCAACCGCATAACCTCGTCCGTGAACCGGTCGTTCTGAATGCCGTTTCGGTCTACGATGGCGACGAGGTTGTCCAATTCATAATGCGAAGCCGCCATCGCCGCCTCCCACACCTGCCCCTCGTCGCACTCTCCGTCCCCCAGCATCACGAAAACCCGGTGACTTAAGCCGTCCAGCCGGGCCGACAAGGCACAGCCCAAACCGAAGGAAAGCCCCTGCCCCAACGACCCACCGCTCATCTCCACGCCCGGCGTCATCACGTGCGCGTGCCCTTGCAAACGACTGTTGATCTTCCGAAAAGTCCACAACTCCTCTTCAGGAAAGTAACCCCTTGCCGCCAGCGTTGCATACAGCCCCGGACACGCATGAGCCTTGCTCAGGATGAACCGGTCTCTGCCTGCCCAGCGGGGATTCTCCGGGTCCACCTGCATGACGCGAAAGTAAAGCGCCGTCAGAATATCTATCTCAGAAAGCGACCCGCCCGGGTGTCCGCTTCCCGCTTTGAATATCATCTTGAGAATATTGCGCCGCGATTCCTTCGCTATCCCCTCCAGCCTCTCTATGTCCACGCCCCTAACCACGATTCACACCCATATCATCCACGGATTCCCATAGGGGCGTTTCGGGAACCGCCCTCCCGTCCAATTGCGAACCGATTTTCATGCCCCTACACTGCCTCCCCAAGACCATTCCTATTCCTGCGCAAACTCTTACCCATCCGTCTCACAACTTTTTTTGATACTATTTTGAACGCCCCACTCCAACATGTCATTCTGAGCGTAGCGAAGAATCTCACCAGCCAGATCTCAACGCCCCCGGTTCACTTGATTCTTCACTCCCCTCCGTATCAAAACTCGTTTCGATGGCGCATTATAGCAACGCCCCCTTTGCACTGTCTAGCTTTCGCCCTGCATCACCGTCGTACGGGCAAGTTTCAAACCCGTCCTTCTTCGGCTATACTCCCGTGGCGGCTAAATTGAATGCAATTGCCCGCCAACCTACTAACCGCAACAATCCCGACATGATAATCGACTTCCACGCCCACCTCTACCCACCCTCCTTCATGGTTCGCAGAGAGGAGATAATCTCCCAGGACGAGACTTTCGCCCTCCTCTTCGGCAACCCCAAGGCCAGGATCGCCTCCGCCCCCGAACTCCTCCTGGCCATGGACAATTCCAACGTGGACGTTACCGTGGCCCTGGGCCTCGGCTGGACCAGCTTGAACGTGGCCCGGGAAGCCAACGAATATATCCTCCGCGCCGCAGCTTCCAGCGACGATCGCCTCATCCCCTTCTGCTCCATCAATCCCGCCTGGGGCCAGGACGCAATACTGGAGATAGAACGCTGCTCCGCCCGAGGCGCCCGCGGCATCGGCGAGATCCACCCCGATACCCAGGGCTTCGACATCGCCGATCCCAGCCAAATGTTCCCCCTCATGGACGCCGCCCTCGCCCTTGACCTCATCGTCCTGGTTCACAGCTCCGAACCCGTCGGACATCAGTACCCAGGCAAGGGCAAGACCACCCCCGACAAGCTCTGGGCCTTCATCCAAAACTTCCCCCACAACAAAATCGTCTGCGCCCACTGGGGTGGCGGCCTCCCGTTCTACGCCCTCATGCCGGAGGTTCTTCAAGGCCTAGAGAACGTCTACTTCGACACCGCGGCGTCACCCTTTCTCTACAGCCCCACCGTCTTCGAGTCCGTAGCCGGACTCGTCGGAGCCGAGCGCATCCTCCTCGGCACCGACTACCCCCTCCTCACCCAATCCCGCCTTCTGACACAGGCAAACAACAGCCCGTTGACCCAAGCGCAGAAGCAACTCATCCTCGGCAAAAACGCCCAAAACCTCCTGCACCTGTGACCTCCCTCCCCTCGTTGTATCCCACTACTACGAGAATAGGCCCTACTTGTGCAGTTGACTCCCACATTGGAATCAATCTCGTAGGGGCGGGTTTCACCCCCTCCCATTGCCCTCGCGTCGAGATCCTGCCCCCGTGAAGACGGGGGGCGGGGACTCATCCCCGTCCCCATCCTCCCACGCAGAGCCCACCTCCCCTGAATACGCAGGCAGGAATTCACCATTCATCCCAGTGCACCCAACATGCCATTACTATGAAAATAAACTGTCCCTATACTGTTCAAGCCCACCTTGCAATCAATTCCGTAGGGGCGGGTTTCAAACCCGCCCTCTCGCGCCCAACCTCCCATCCATTTTCATCCCCTTACGTGGCCTCCACAAGGCTATAGTCATTCCGAGTCCCTCGAGGAATCTCGCATCCGGGTGCCCCTCACCACCCCCAACCGTCCTTCGTTAGCCCTACTTTTTTTGAAACGAAAAACCACCCCAATTCATTCAAACTCAGTCACAAAAACAAATAAACCCGCCCGTATTCGATTGCCAAATCGAATCAACTCCAAGCACGAACCCCCGGAAACGAATAAGACCAATAGATGAGGCCCCCTGTCGTGTCATTCCCCCCGCTCCCCACATGTCATTACTATGAAAATAGGCTGCGCCTATGCTGTTGAAGCCCACCTTGCAATCAATTCTGTAGGGGCGGGGGTTTCAAACCCGCCCTCGCCCCCCCTCCCATTGTCCTCGCGTCGAGATCCTGCCCCCGTGAAGACGGGGGGCGGGGACCCATCCCCTCCGTCATTCCCGCACAGGTCCCACCTCCCCTCAATACGCAGGCAAGAATCCACCATTCATCCCAGCGCACCCACCATGTCATTCTGAGCGCAGCGCAGCGGAGCCGAAGAATCTCGTTGCAGGGTCCCCGCCCCCTTAAACCATCCCCTCCCTAACCCCGTAGAAGCGTTCCCACGTAATACTCCGCTACCTTATCCATCGGGTGAAAATCTGCCTTGAAGTCCGTAATTGCCTTCTCTATACGGACCTTCTGTCCAACATTGAATATCGACTCATATTCTTGTCGGCCCTTCACCTCGTTTCCCAGCGTAATCGTCTCCGCATCAGGCGCGGGCTGGATTTCCATCAAAACGAACCCTTCGCCAAAAGCGTGCACGGCGCATTCAGTCGCGAATCCTGGGTGTCGGGACACGCTCATAAAACCATCGGTCCATATCTCATCCCCCACCTGCACCTTCCGGCCCTCGCCGTTCACCAACGGCCCGTTCATCGCTCGGTAAACCGGGTAGGAGTCGACAATGGGCTGGGACAGACCCACTATCTTCTTGATAGTGTCCTTCCTGCGCCTTGCTAGAATTGGCTGATAGCGAGCAGACATCTCAGAATCGGTGAGCTTGCTGGGACTCAAGGGATTATCCATGAGCCTGAGCCGCTGGGCTTCGCTGGCCCGCTCCTCGTCGGCTTTGTTCCAAAAGAGGCCAATCTCCTCCGCCAGGGAACTGTCACCGCTTTCCCGATATAGTTTGATTGCCCGGTCGCGCTTCGCTCGCCAGTCCAGCTGGCTGGGAGTCAGATTCGCCTTTCGAAATGGGTAATCGGTGAATCTGGTATTGGCCGGTGGAGTGAATGCCTCATCCATACTATAATCTTTGCATGATCTCCCACGTTCAACAAGAATCCGTAGTTCTGCGCGGCCGCCAGCCTTGCCTAGCGCAACTGCCCAATAGCCCAGTCAGTTCGGTCGAAAAAGGCTCATCCTCGGCGAAAACGCCCAAAGGCCCCTGAACTCATGAACACCCGCCTCTTGTTGTATCCCACTACTACGAGAATAGGCTCTACTTGTGCAGTTGACGCCCACATTGCAATCAATTCCGTAGGGGCGGGTTTGAAATCCGCCCTCGCCCCCACTACTACCCGTCATTCCGCCGTCCCCTTCCGTTGTTCCCGCGAAGAGCCTGCCCCCGTGAAGACGGGGGCGGGAATCCAACATTCATCCCAGCACCCCCCTCATGCCATCCCCAGCGCCCCCCCTCATGTCATTCTGAGCGGAGCCGAAGAATCTCGCCAGCAAAGGCCAAGTTGATGGCACAAAGCAAACCCAACCCATGAAAACCCTCCCCGACTACCTCAAAAACAACCTCGACATAATCCTGGTCGGCCTCAACCCCTCCCAAGTCTCCGTCGAGCGAGGCTACTACTTCGCCAACCCCCGAAACCGCTTCTGGCGAGCCTTCAACCAGTCTGGTCTCGTCCAAATCCCCGTCTCTATGGAAGACGACCACAGCCTCACCGACCACGGCATAGGCTTCACCGACCTCGTCAAGCGTCCCTCCCGCCAGGCCTCCGCCCTCCGCGCCAAAGACTACCGATGCGACGCGCCCATCCTCAAGCAAAAACTCCTCGAACACCAACCCTTAATCGTCTGCTTTCAGGGCCTCATGGTCTACGGCAACTACCTGCGATACGCCGAAGGACTCAAGCTCAAGCCCCGACTCGGAATCCAGCAGCAGACCATCGGCCCATCCCGGGTATTCGTCGTACCCAACCCCAGCCCCGCCAACGCCCAGTACTCCCTCGACACTCTCGTCTGCTGGTTCCGCCGCCTCAAGAAACTCCGCGACCGTCTCAAAAACCAATGACCGACTCCATCCGCACCTTCATCGCCATAGACGTGCCTCCCGACGCCAAAGAGGCCCTCGCGACCCTCACCCAAGCACTCAAAGCTCGCGGCCTTTCCAATGTCCGATGGGTCAACCCCAACGGCATCCACCTCACCCTCAAGTTCCTGGGCAACATCCCACCAACAACAGTTCCCCGCATCCTCGACGCCCTCCAAGCAGCCTCCCAAGGCTATCATCCCTTCAACCTCTCCCTCGGCAACCTTGGAGTCTTCCCCTCCCCCAACAACCCCCGTGTCCTCTGGGTTGGACTGAACGGAGACTTGCCCGCCCTCGCCCGGCTTCAATCGTCTGTGGAAGAACACTGCTGCGCCCTCGGCTTAGACCCCGACCGGCGCCCCTTCACCCCCCACCTCACCCTTGGACGAGTCCGACGAAGCCTGCCCCCGTCCCAACGAGACCTCGTCCGCGCCGCCCTGCAAGACGAAATCAACGCTGGCAACACCGAATGGCCCGTCCAGGAAATCCACCTCATCCACAGCACCCTCACCCCCCAAGGCGCGATATATCGAAGCCTCGGCGCAATCCCCCTCCATTCACACCCATCCGAAATCCCCTCACGTCATTCCTAAGTGCACCCACCCATGAACCATCTGGTAGGGGGGGTTCGGGAACCGCCCGTTTCGCTATCCGATACGTCCCAGACCCGTAGAGGCAGGTTTCAAACCTGCCTTTGTCCCCCGTAGGGGCGGTTCGGGAACCGCCCGCTCCCCTATCCGATACGTCCCAGACTCGTAGAGGCAGGTTTCAAACCTGCCCTTGTCCCCCGTAGGGGCGGTTCGGGAACCGCCCGCTCCTCTATCCGATACGTCCCAGACCCGTAGAGGCAGGTTTCAAACCTGCCCTTGTCCCCCGTAGGGGCGGTTCGGGAACCGCCCGCTCCCCTATCCGATACGTCCCAGACTCGTAGAGGTAGGTTTCAAACCTGCCCTTGCTCCCCGTAGGGACGGTTCGGGAACCGCCCTTCCTCCTCCCCCTTTCCTCCGCCCACGCTGACATCCTCCCATTGCGAATAATCCCCCTCCCCTGCTACCATCCTTCCCATGAAAGACCCCTTATCAGCGCCCGATCTCGCCCCCGCCAGGCATTCGTCAGCCCTACTTTTTTCAAACGAAAAACACCCCTAATTCAATCAATCTCAGGCACAAAATCAATCAAACCCGCCCCTATTCGATTACCAAATCGAATCAACTTCAGGCACGAACCCCCGGAAACGAATAACACAAAAAAATGAGGCCCCCCGTCGTGTCATTCCCTCCACTCTCCACATGTCATTCCCAGCGCAGCGTAGCGCTCCCACCCGTAATTCCCGTAGAGGCGGTTCGGGAACCGCCCTCCCTCCTCCCCACATGTCATTTCCAGCGCAGCGAAGCGCCCCCCACATGTCATTCCCAGCGCAGCGGAGCGGAGTCGAAGAATCTCGTTGTGCCCCCACGGACTCCCTTTCCTCCGCCCCCTGACATCCTCCCATTGCGAATAATCCCCCTCCCCTGCTACCATCCCCCCATGAAAGACCCCTTCCCAGCGCCCGATCGCGCCCCCACCCCACCCGTTATTCCCGCGGAGAGCCTGTCCCCGTGAAGACGGGGGCGGGAATCCATCCACCCCCGCCAGGCATTCGTCAGCCCTACTTTTTTGAAACGAAAAAACACCCCTAATTCAATCAATCTCAGGCATAAAATCAATCAAACCCGCCCTTATTCGATTACCAAATCGAATCAACTCCAGGCACGAACCCCCGGAAACGAATAAGACAAATAAATGAGGCCCCCCGTCGTGTCATTCCCTCCCTCCTCCACATGTCATTCCCAGCGCAGCGTAGCGCTCCCACCCGTCATTCCCGTAGGGGCGGTTCGGGAACCGCCCTTTCACCCCCACCTCAATAGCGACACCCACCAGTGCAGCAACGCCGCCTAACCCTCCAACCCACCCCACCCTACAACTTCCGCCTCACCATGGAGCACCTCGCCTCCTTCGGCGCCGGCGCCAGGGCAAACGTCTTCGAGGACGACCAATATACCAGGCTTCTAAACGTCGAAGACAACCTCATCCTCGCCCAAGTCCACTCTACAGGCACCGTCGAAAACCCCCACCTCGAAGTTAGTGTCCACGGCAGAGACCTCACCGACCAATCCCTCCGCACCGTCCAAGACTCCTTAATATGGATTCTCGGCGGCGACACCCCCCTGTCAGAGTTCTACGACGCCGCCCGCGAAGACCCCGTCCTTGACCCCCTGGTTAAACAACTTTACGGCCTCCACGTCAGCCAAACACCCACCGTCTTCGAAGCCCTCGTCCAGTCTATTTTCAGCCAGCAGATTGCCACCAACGTGGCCCGAATCATCGGCAGCCTCCTGCTCGAGCGCTACGCCTCCACAATGACCCACCACGGCCGGACCTACTACGCCTTCCCGACCCCGGCGTCCCTCCTCCCCGATGGTATACCCGGCCTCCGCGGCATCAAGCTGAGCAACCGCAAGGCCGAATACATCCTCGACGTGGCCGCCGCTATGGTCGACGGCTCCCTTGACCTGGAGGGCCTGCGCTTCCTCCCCGACGAAGAAGCGACCAAACGTCTCCTCGCTCTACGCGGCGTCGGCCCGTGGACGGCCCATTGGCTGTTGCTGCGCGCCCTGGGAAGAATGGACGCCTTCCCCGCCGGCGACCTCGCCCTTCGGCGCATCGTCTCCCGCCTCTACTTGGACGGCGAAGAACTATCGGTACGTCAACTGGAAGAATTCTCCGAACGCTGGACCCCCTGGCGCTCCCTCTACACCACCTACCTCTTCGCCGCCCTACGCCGCGGAATCCTCCCCCAAAACATCCTCAACCCCTAACCCCGCTCCCCCTCCCTCGTTGTCCTCACGAAGGCGGGGACCCATCCCCACCCGTCATGTCACACGTCATTCTGGCCGAAGCTAAGAATCTTGTTTCTTACCCTCACAATGACTTGACTGTCTTACCGCGCCATACCAGAGGTTCGCCGGTTTCGGAGTCTACAACACCGGTGAGTCTAGGCGGATTCTTCGGGTCGGCGCAGGCCTGGTCAAGCTGGACTTGAGTCAAGCCTTTCGCTGTTTGAGACCCACCCACAGAAAATTCCACGCCGGATACTTTCGCGCCAGTCAGATTCGCCCCTTTCAAGTTTGCGTCCAAAAAGTGAGCGTCGGTCAACTCCGCATTCATCAGCCGCCTCCCTCCCTCGTTGTCCTCGCGGATGCGGGGACCCATCCCCACTCGTTATGTCACACGTCATTCTGGCCGAAGCGAAGAATCTTGTTTTTTGCTCTCACATTGGCTTGACTGTGTTACCGCTCCATACCAGAGGTTCGCCGGTTTCGGAGTCTACAACACCGGTGAGTTTAGGCGGATTATTCGGGTCGGCGCGGGCATGGGCATGGTCAAGCTGGACTTGAGTCAAGCCTTTCGCTGTTTGAGACCCACCCACAGAAAATTCCACGCCAGACACGATCGCATCAGTAAGATTCGCCCCCTTTAGGTTTGCCTCCAAGAAATGAGCACAGCTTAAGTCTGCATTCATCAGCAGTGCACCTTGCAAATTGGCCCTCATGAAACCCGCTCCTGTCAGGTTAGCACCCGTGAGATTCGCGTTTTGTATAATTGCATTCTGAAAGTTGGCTTTGGATAGATTGGCCGAGGCGAGATTTGCATTAGATAAACTGGCATTATAGAAATCCGACAATGACGAGTCCGTATTCACAAACGATGCACCCGACTGGTCTGCGAAAAAGAGCCTCGTTCGTCGAAATATAACCCAATTGAACGTTGCCTCACTCAAATCTGCGAAGTCTAAGATGGCATGCGTCAAATCTGTCTTGTCAAAGATGGCGCGGGGCAATTCTGATTGGTGCAGCATGGCGTTTGACAGGTCTGCATTGAGGAATTGAATTCCTGGTAGGACAATGCCTCGCAGGTCCAGCGTGAAATTCTCTCCGTTCTCAAGTTCAACTCTTGACTTGGGACGAGATTCGATTGCCAGGATGACAGCCTCAAGGTCTTGACGAAGTCCCAATTGATTGTCGGGATGAAACTCTATTTGTTCCGATTCTAGCCTGTAGTCCTGCGTAGGGTGGCGCGCAAAGGCGCAAAAAAGGCGCATGATCTGGACGTGGTACTGCTCAGGGCGCTCCTCCGCCAGTCTCTGAAGTGCGTAGATTCCACCCAATCTGACCGAGAGAACCTCGTTGCCGAGCATCTCGGCCCCTTTCTGGTAACGTTCATTTAGCAGACTCTCCTGCGCCGTTCTCGATTGACGATCGGAAACAAGGCTGCGCCACAGCGCCAGAGGTAACGCAATCAGACCCGCCACAACCAGACCAACGTTGCGTATGGTCGAACTGGCGGATTCCCCGGCGCCCAACCATTCCCAAAACACTATCGATAGCACAACCCCAGCTATCGCGACGCAAGAGATCAAGACAATAACAATGTTGCATCGGCTAAGGAGCTGAAGGATCCAAGAAACAGATTTCAAAAAATCACCGACAACTTCGTCTCATAGTAGACTAGGATTCTCACAATCTACCCACGGCGCGAAATCCGCCCTCCCTCTACACCACCTACCTGTTCGCCGCCCTCCGCCGCGGAATCCTCCCCCACGCCATTCCTCCACCCATCATTCATCCCAGCGCGCACCCCTGCCGCATCGTCCTATTCCCCGGTAGGGGCAGGTTTCAAACCTGCCCTCCCTCTCACACACCTGTCATTCTGAGCGCAGCGAAGAATCTCGCCGCCCTCACACTAATCCCCATGGCATTGAGTGGTCCCAAACAAGTCTTGCCCACGACTAATGTCCGTGTATCGCGTGACTCATGTCACCAGCATCCCACCACCCAAAGCATTGGCTGCCTTCACTTCAGACGTTCTATCCCGGGACAATCATCGAAGCCGATGTCGAAACTCAATATGTGGCTCGCTCCGGCCTTTTGCATCACGGCCACGTGCAGCGCGTCTAGCGCAGAGAGACCGTCAATGGATGCCAGCAACCTTCTAGCAGCTCTTACCTCCGACATGCCGAAGCTCAGAACTTCGTCAACCATCCCGTATAAGCTCTTGAATGCGGCGTCAATGGCATCCGGGCGCTTGATCGCCGTATATCTGTGAAGGATTTCCTGGTAAACTTCCACGTCCGTGACGAACCGTTCTCCGTCCCGTACCAACCTTATTAGCGCGGTCACCGCGCGGTTCTTGTTCGGGTGGCCGGCCCCCACAAGGTACATGGGCACTTTGGAATCGATGAAGATCAGGGGAGTTTTCGTCCCTCTTCAATCTCCCGCAGCATTGAATCAATGTCAGCCGTTGGGAACTCGTGCCGAGACGCCTCGGCTATGGCTCGAAGCTTCGCGTCAACAGTCCCGGCGCCAACGTTTCTTGCCTTCCGTAAGGCCTGCCGTACCCATTCCGCAACAGTCAACTGCTGGCCTCGAGCAACAGCCTGAATCTCCAGAAATTCTTCCTCATCCAAGAGGACTTGAAGACGCTTTAACATACTAGCAGTTTAGTTTACTTGAGCAAGATTAGTCAAAGTCATGCCCTTTCGCATCGCCCTACTTCATCCCGTAGGGGCAGGTTTCAAACCTGTCCTTGCTTTCCCAGCAACCCCGCGCCGGGGATCCCACCCTCACCGGTTATTCCCGCGGAGGCGGGAATCCAGCCTCGTCCCCCACCCCATTACTTACACCTGTCATTCAGAGCGCAGCTTAGAATCTCCACCACCCTACTTCATCCCGTAGGGGCAGGTTTCAAACCTGCCCTCGCCCCTCTAACCCCAACACCCCCTACCGGAAAAGCTGCTCCAAACTCCTGCTCCCCTTCCCCCTAGCCATCTGCCGAATCATCTTCTGTACCTGCCCAAACTGATTCATCAGCTGATTCACGTCCTGCGGCTTCGTCCCGCTCCCCAGCGCAATCCGGCGTCTCCGGCTCCCGTTGATGATGTTCGGACTCCGACGCTCCTGCGGCGTCATAGACCGGATAATCGCCTCAACCTTCTTCAACTCCCCGTCGTCAATCGCTCCTTGTGGAAGCCGCTTGCTCATCTTGGAAAACCCCGGAATCATCTCCATAAACTGCCCCAAAGACCCCATCCGCTTCACACTCTGCAACTGCTCCAAAAAGTCCTCCAGGTCGAAGCTCGCCCGCCGCAGCTTCCGCTCCATCTCCTTCGCCCGATCCTTGTCCACCACCTGCTGCGCCTTCTCCACCAGGCTCAGCACGTCCCCCATCCCCAAAATCCGCGACGCCAGCCTGTCAGGATAGAAGGGGTCCAGCGCGTCCACCCGCTCCCCCATTCCTAGGAACTTGATCGGTATCCCCGTGACCTTCGTCACCGAAAGCGCTGCCCCGCCCCGGGCGTCGCCGTCCAGCTTCGTCAGGATGATCCCCGTCAACGGCACCCGTCGATGAAACTCCTCCGTCGCCTGCACTGCGTCCTGCCCCGTCATCGCGTCCAGTACCAGAATTACCTCGTGGGGCGAAATTCGACGATGCACCTCCTCCAACTCCTCCATCATCTCCTCGTCCACGTGCAGCCGCCCCCCCGTGTCCACAATGGCCCACTGGCTCCCCAACTCCGTCGCCCGATCCACCCCCGCCGACGCGGCCTCCACCGCATCCTTTGGCGACTCGTGACTGTAGACGGGAATGGCCATCTGCTTCCCCAACGACACCAGCTGCTGCACCGCCGCCGCACGACGCAGGTCCGCCGCTACCAGCAGCGAACTCTGTCCCTCCCGCCGTAGGTGGGCCGCCAGCTTTGCCGCCGTTGTCGTCTTGCCGGATCCCTGCAGGCCAACCAGCATCAGCGTCGTCGGCGCTCGGTTCGAAGCCGTCAGTTTATGCTCCCCTGCGCTCAGGACCGACGTCAGCTCCTCGTGGACAATTTTCACCACCTGCTGGCCGGGCGTTATCGACTCCATCACCTCCCGGCCCACCGATCGCTCCCTCACCCGAGCCACAAACTCCCGCGCCACCCGGAAATTCACGTCCGCTCCCAGCAGGGCCAACCGCACCTCCCGCAGAGCCCCGTCCACGTCCTTCTCCGAAAGCCTCCCCCGGTTCGTAAGTCGGTCTAGAACTCCCGTTAGCTTGTCCGTCAGTGATTCAAACATATCACTTTCAATTTTAGCATACCCCCTCCTCCCGTTGTCCTCGCGTCGAGATCCCGCCCCCGTGAACATGGGGGGGCGGGGACCCATCCCTCCTTCCCCCTAACAACATATCATTCCGAGCGCAGCAAACCGGAGCCGAGGAATCTCGCCACCGGGCACCCTCTCCCTTCTCCCGTAGAGGCGGTTCGCGAACCGCCCTCGCCCTCCCGTTGTCCTCGCGTCGAGATCCCGCCCCCGTAAAGATGGGGGGCGGGGACCCATCCCTCCTTCCCCCTAACAACATATCATTCCGAGCGCAGCAAACCGGAGCCGAGGAATCTCGCCACCGGGCACCCTCTCCCTTCTCCCATAGGGGCGGTTCGCGGAGCCTGTTTCAAAAGTCTCCCCGTCTGTCTCTGCACAAAATTGTGCAACGACTCGCGTAACAACATCCGACAATGCTACGACATGCGCCTATCATAGACCCAGATGTCACCTTATATCGTTTTGAACGAACAAGCTCAATGACTTGGGCGCTACTTCTGAAACAGGCTCCGCGAACCACCCGTCCCCCCAAGCCAACCGTCATTCCAACGCACCACTCCCGTTTTTCCCGCCCTCGGAGACCTTTGCATAACCGTCATTCCGGCGAAAGCCGGAATCCAGAATCAAATGATTTTGCTATGGCAAGAGTCGTCCCACACCGCCATCTGAATGCGTTTCTGAAGTTATGCAAAGGTCTCCGAAGGTGAGAATCCATCTTTCCCCTACCCGTTATTCCCGCGCAGAGCCTACCCCCGTGAAGACACCCCTCCCGTTGTCCTCGCGTCGAGATCCCGCCCCCGTAAAGATGGGGGGCAGAAACCCATCCCTCTCCTCCCAAATGTCATTCCGATGCTCCGTGAGGAATCTCGTCGCCGGGTCCCGCCTCCTTCTTCCCCCTTACCCAATTCCCCCACCTCAACCCTGTGCTAAAATACCCCCGCCCCATGATTCCCCTCAAGCTCACCCTCCATAACTTCCTCTGCTACCGCGACGACGTCCCCACCCTGGACCTCACCGGCATCCGCGTCGCCTGCCTTTGCGGTGGAAACGGCCACGGCAAGTCCGCCCTCCTCGACGCCATTACCTGGGCCCTCTGGGGCAAGGCCCGGGGAAGCAGCCACAGCGACCTCCTTCACCACGGCCGCACCGACATGCACGTCGATTTGGAGTTCCAGGCCGCCGACGCCCACTACCGCGTCATCCGCCGCTTTCGCAGCCCCCGCGGCAGCGACCTGCAGCTTCAGCTGAAAGGCCCCGCCGGCTTTCATACCATAACCGGCAACAGCATCCGTGAGTCCCAGTTCAAGATAAACCACATCATCGGCATGGACTACGAAACCTTCATCAACAGCGCCTTCCTCATTCAGGGCCGCGCCGACGAGTTCACCAACAAGACCCCCGCCGAGCGCAAGGAGGTGCTCGGGAAAATCATCGGCCTGGAGCGATTCAACGTCCTTCAGCGCCGCAGCCGCGACAAGGCCTCCGACAGCGCACGCCGCGGCGATGAGGTCGAAGGCACCCTCCGCTTCATGCACCAGGAGACCACCGCCAAGGACCAGCTTGCGAGCGAACTGGAAGCCGTCGTCCACGACCTGGACGACCTCTCCGTGGACCTGGACCAGAAAACTCTACAAGCCCAGGACCTCCGGCTGGACATTCAGGACTTGGAGCGCAGGGCTGCCGAAGCGGAGGAAATCCGCCGCCAGATGCCTCGGTTGCAAACCGAAATATCCCAATACGAAGCCGAAGCCCTCCAGCATTCCGCTCGCATCGAAAGTTATCAGAATCTCATAGATCGCCAACCATCCATCCAAGACGGCTTCGCCCAATACCACCAGGTCCTAAGCGAGAACGACCGGCTCAACGCCGCCCGCGCCCAGTTCGACGACCTCAACCGAGAAATCCACTCCCTCCAACAAGCCGTTGCCCAGTCAAGGGCTCGCTTGGAGGAGCAACTCTTGACTCAAAAACGCCTGCTAAAGACCGAATTGGAACCCACGGCCCGGAAAGCCCCCGAACTCCAACGTCGGCTCTCAGAGACCGTCAACTCCCTGGAGACTATCTACGCGGAAGAAAAATCCCTGGAACAGGATTCGTCCCGCCTCCAGGAACTTACCGTCCAAGCCCATACCTTCTCCAAAACCCAGGAACGCCTGCTCGCCGAAGGAAAGCAGCTTGCCGACAAACTCAAGCTGCTCAACTCCTCCCACCAGGACGCCCGCTGCCCCCTCTGCGACACCTCTCTAGGCGAAGAAGGCTGCCATCGACTTGCCGCCAGCTACGACGTGGAAATTCGCCGGAAGCGGCAAGAATACGCCCAAAACCAGCACACCCTTATTGACTTGGAATCCCGCCAGAAACGCCTCACCCACCAGCTTCGCGAGGAACAAAAGACCCTGCAGCGTCAGAAGCAGCAAGCCCTCCGACAGACCGTCATCCTAGAGCGCCAGATCGAAGAATCTCACAACGCCGCCGAGAAGGCCCAGGCGACGCGGGGGGATGTGCAGCGACTGGAAGGCACAATCCTGACCCAACAATTCGCGCCTGACCAACAGGCCAACCTCAAAACCGTCCAAGCCTCCTTGCAGACCCTAAATTACTCCCCCCAACGCCACGACCAACTGGCGCGCAGACTTCAGGACCTCCAAGAATTCCAACTCCTCAGCCAGCAGCTTTCAGAAGCAACCCAGCATCTCCCTCAAGAGCAAAAAACCCTCGCCCAAGCCCGGCACGCCTCCCAAGACCGCCAAGACCAGCTCCGTCAGATTCTCGAAGCCCTCTCCTCCCTTGAGAGCGAACGTACCCGCCTCGCCGAAAGCAAGTCCCGGCTGTCACGTCTCTCGTCAGACATTAGCAAACTAGAATCCCGGCAAAAAACCCTGATAGCCCGGCGGGGTCAACTGCAGGGAAGCCTCCAACGCATCGAGGAACTAGAGCGACAGATTACGCAGCAGACCCAAGAACTGCGCCGCATTCGGGAGGAGCAGGCCATCTACGAAGAGCTGCGAGTAGCCTTCGGACGCGAAGGCGTTCAAGCCCTCCTTATCGACACCATCCTTCCCCAAATCGAGGCGGAAGCCAACCATCTCCTCGCCCGCATGACCGAGGGACGTATGCACGTCAAACTGGAGAGTCAACGCCCGCTCCAGTCTCGCAAAGGTCAGTTCGCAGAAACCCTGGAAATCAAGGTCAGCGACGAATTAGGCCACCGAAGCTACGAAATGTTCAGCGGCGGCGAGTCCTTCCGCATCAACCTCGCCCTCCGCATTGCCCTCTCCAAGGTCCTTGCCAACCGCAGTGGCGCGCCCCTTCCAACCCTCTTCATCGACGAAGGCTTCGGCACCCAGGACTCCGCCGGCCGGGAGCAAATCCTCGACGTCCTATCCACCCTCGAGCAAGACTTCAAGTGCATCATCGTCATCACCCACCTCGACGAGCTAAAGGACTACTTCCCCGTCCGCATCGAAGTCGAAAAACGCGACGGCGCCTCCACCTGCTGGATCTCCTAACCCCCTCACCCTCCCGTTGTCCTCGAGGATGGAGACCTTTGAATAACCGTCATTCCGACGAAAGCCGGAATCCAGAATCCCATAATTTAGCTATGTCAAGAGTCGTCCTACACCGCCATCTGAATGCGATTCGATAGTTATGCAAAGGTCTCCGCATGCGGGGACCCATCTCTTCCTCCGTTGCTCCCTCAAAGAGCCTGCCCCCGTGAAGACGGGGGCGGGAACCGATCTAACCCACTCTTCCCGTAGGGGCGGTTCGGGAACCGCCCCTACATCCTGACGAACGAGTTCGACGACCACCACCCACAATTATCCCCCGTAGGGGCAACCCTTGTGGTTGCCCTACCCCATCAAACCGCATCGCCTACTTTTCACCGTAGAGGCAGGTTTGAAACCTGCCCTCATCCCCCCAAACCCTCGCCTACCATGCTTCTTGCCAAGGCGGACAAACCTTTAAATCTATCGAAAATTAACCGAACAAATACATTAACTTGACATGTTTTTGGAGGCCGTCTATCATTCCGCCTGCCACAGCAGTATAAGTCAGTCCTCACGTAGAATCTGGTTCCAGCACTGGGAAGGGGCATTGTGCCCCCTTGCAGATTCTCGTGGTGAATGACTGCTGTGGCAAGTAGTCCCTATCCTGTGCTGCGAGAGGGTTCCTATACATGCCTGCGAAGCTCACCTTCTTTGTTCTAATCGGAGCTCTCACTCTTATCCTTGGTGCCTTTTCTTCCATTTCAGCCGACGTTCCCATTGACTGCGACCCCTCCGATAGGGAGATACCAGGCAACACAAATAGCCCATGTCGCTGGCACTACCACTTGGATAACGCCACATCAGCCGAGTTCGTGATGGTGAAAGAATACCCTGTTTGCTATGGCGTGTTCCGGTTTCACGGCGTTAACTACACGCGGGACATTGCCCCAGGAGGCGGCTCTGGGCCCCCGCGCGTCTACCCCTCCAGTTGGAGCACATCCGGAAAATGGGGTGACGGGCTTTGGTACGGCCCTATATCAGCTATCGACATCTACAGTGTGACCGGCAATGATGAGTATGTGTCCATTCGGGCAACTGACAATTACAGAGTGGATTCAACGGTACCCGACTTTGGTTTGGAATCCTGGGAAGGTGGACATGGTCTCACCCACATTTACTTAGCCATGTTCCAGTCAGAGAGAAACCGCTATGCCGGACCGCACCCTCTTCATCGTCTCGGTTACTTCAGCCCATACTTTGAGATCCCAACTTCTTGGGCAGTTCGTCGTCAGCTAATCAACGCATGCATTGCCGAACTGGCAGCCGAGAAATCTGCCAGAAAAGAGGAAACCCGGCTGGAGCAAGCCAAGATAGTTGAGGAAGCCAATCTGAAGGCTGCAAAAATAGAGTTGGCCTCCGTTGAACGCCGCCTTGAGACGGCGAAGGAAATCGAGAAGATAGTAACGGAGGCTTTGGAGGTCCGCTTGGAGATTCAGGCCCGCATTGAGGACATTGAGCAGCAGATATTGACGGCCCAGTTGGGGGCCACCAGAGCCAAGACCGAGATAACCACCGCCTATCTCGATGAGGCGTTGTTGTCTTGGGATTTATGGTACGAAAACATCCGCCCCCTGGTGAACGAGATTAACCGGATTCAGGCCAAAAACGAAAACGAAAAGAGAACCCTTGAAGCACGCATTGTGGAGGAGCAGGCAAAGGCCAAAGCCGCACAGGAACGGGCCGCCACCTTGATAGCGGAGATTGCGGCAGAGGCTGAAGGACAAGCCCAGGACAATTAGCAACCTAATCTGTTGCTCTCAATAGTTCTTATGTTAGGATGTTCAGTAACCCTAGGCAGCTGTAAGACAGAATTAACTGTATGGGAAATTGCTCGGTATGGTTGGGAGGATGCTAGTTTACACAGGCCAGCCCTTTGGTAGTATATTATTGGCGTTACTCCAGACAAGTCGTAGCCAAACCCAAACTATGTCCTCACCTTGATAGTAAGTCTAATTTTACACTCAAAAAAACCGTATCCACTAAATCAGGAGCACAGAATGAATCAGCAGAAATTCAATTATCGTAAGTGGTTCATAGAACGGCTCGATGTAATCGAAAAGAAGTTAGATGCACTTATTTTCTTGGAGCAACAGAGAGCTAGCACAGAGCTTAAGGGTTATGCCTTGCAGAAACTTCTAAATTGCTATGAAAGAACAGATAAGGCCGGCTTAATGCCACCAGAACCCATGAACTCTGAGGATATCGAATTCATTGGCATACTGAAACACAAAGCCCAGGGGCATTATTGCCACATTGAGATAAGTAAAGATATAGGCAACGGATGAACCCGTTAGATATAGTATTGGCGTTCTGCAGGCTCTTCGTCTAACACTCTTGGAGTCTCGCCTACCCCACCCAATCATCCCCCGTAGGGGCATGTGGTTGCCCTTCCCCATCAAACCTGCTCTCTCCGCAGATTCCCACCATGATATCCAAGGGTTTCTCCCTTAGATTCGATGAGCTGCTGCCGCGTTGCGGCATTGGCGAGCCTTGACCAAAAGTCCCAAGGCCGCAGACCCCTGGCCAGCCCATCCTATAGGAGCCGCCCTCTACCCTCCTCATGTCATTCTGAGCGAAGCCAAGCGGAGTCGAAGAATCTCGTAGACCCAACGCCAATTCCACCGATATGAACCCACAGCCGAAACAGGTACTTAAGCAACAAATGCCCCCCTTCGAAACCATCATCTACAACAAGCGCGGAGCCGTTGCCGACATCCAGCTCAACCGCCCTCACGTCCACAACGCCTTCAACACCACCATGCGAGACGGTCTCTACCAAGCCCTGGAAGCGGCCCGCGACGACCCAGAGGTAGGGTCTATCCTCCTCTCAGGCGAGGGCAAGAGTTTCTGCGCCGGCGCAGACCTCACGGAATTCGGGACAGCCCCGTCAGTCGTCGCCGCCCGGGACGCCCGCTGGAGCCGCGACCTCTGGGGCATCTTCCTGGACATGAACAAACCCCTCGTCGCCGCCATCCATGGCCATTGCATCGGCTCCGGCCTTGAAATGGCCCTCCTCTGCGACCTGCGCCTTGCGTCCACCGACGCCTCCTTCGCCATGCCTGAAGCGAACCTTGGACTCATCCCCGCCGCCGGTGGCACCCAAACCCTACCCCGAACCCTCGGCTCCTCCAAGGCCCTCCATCTCCTTCTGACTGGACAGCCAATCACCGCCCAAGAGGCCCTCAATTACGGCCTCGTCACCCGGCTCATACCCCCAGAAAGATTGAAGCAAGACGCCCTCGCCCTGGCCCACCGCCTCGCATCCCTCGACGGTCAAGCCGTAAAGGCCCTCAAAAAAGCCGTCAACCACGGCTCCCAAATGCCCCTTCCCCAAGCCCTGCAACTGGAAACTCGCCTGGCGTTAAGCCTGGCCCTCACCAAAACCCCTCCCGCCAACCTCTATTAATCCCCACCTCTGTAATTCCTGAAGGGGCGGTTTGGGAACTGCCCTTCCTCGAGGAATCTTGTTGACCTGCGCTCACCCTCCCGCCAACCCCCTCTGGCAACTCCCCCTCAAAGGGTTATAATAGCCCCGCCCAACACCATGAACACCCTGGAATTCCTCACCATCGCCAGCGCCATTGTGCCCGACCGAGCGGTCATCGTCGTCGAAGGCCGCCGCCTCACCTTTCACCAGCTCCAGCAGCGTGTCAACCGCCTCGCCAACGCCCTCGCGAATCTGGGCCTCCAACCCGGTCAGCGCGTCGCCTTCATGGACGTCAACAACCCGGAACTCATCCAGACCTATCTCGCCTGCGCCCAACTCGACGCCATCTTCGTCCCCCTCAACTATCGCGCCCGTGCCCACGAAGTTTCTCAGATGCTCCAACTCTGCGACCCCACCCTTTTCATCGTGGGCCGTCGATATCAGGACCTAGTCCATTCAATAATTCAAGACTCCCCGTCCCTCCGACACGTCATAGCCCTGGAGCAACGCCCCACCCACGACTGGCTGTTCTTCGACGACCTCATCTCTTCCGCTCCCGCCGACGAGCTTCACTACCCCTCCTCCGCCGACACTGACACAACCCTCCTCCTCTTCACCTCCGGCACCACCGGCGCGCCCAAGGCCGTGAAGCTCACCCACCAGAGCTTCAGTTCATACATGCTCTCAAGCGTCACCCCCGCCGA
Organism: Dehalococcoidia bacterium; assembly: GCA_965238215.1. GTDB lineage: Bacteria > Chloroflexota > Dehalococcoidia > Lucifugimonadales > JAPULR01. The sequence continues at coordinate 922,100 of OZ250180.1, forward strand.
CCCCGAGGTGGAGGAACGGAACCTCCTGTCCCTGCCCATGTACCACGTCGCCGGCATCCAATCCGCCCTCGCCGCCATCTACGGAGGTCGCACCCTCCTCCTTGCCCGCCAGTTTGAAGCCCAACAGTGGATGGAGCTGGTTCAACGCGAAAAGGCCCACCGCGCGGGCATGGTTCCCACTATGCTCAAGCAGGTCCTCGACCATCCCCGGTTCCCCGACTACGACCTCTCCAGCCTACGCGTGATCAGCTACGGTGCCGCCCCCATGCCTCCCGAAGTCATCCAAAAAGCTATCAAATTCCTCCCTCAGGCCCAGTTTATCAACGCCTTCGGACAGACGGAAACCGCCTCCACCATCACCATGCTATCCCCGAATGACCACGTGTTGGAGGGCGACCCGGAGGAGGTCGAAAAACGGCTGCGTCGTCTGACCTCCGTCGGCAGGGCCTTGGACGATGTCGAAATCGCCATCCTGGACGAAAACGGCGACCCCCTCCCACAGGGAGACGAGGGCGAAGTCGCCGCCCGCGGCTCCCGCCTCATGTCCGGCTATTGGGGCGACGATCAAGCCACCCGCAGCGCCTTTCACGATGATTGGCTCCTCACTGGCGACCGCGGCTACCTCGACGAGGACGGCTACCTCTACCTTTCAGGACGCACCAAGGACTTCATCAAACGCGGTGGAGAGATGATCTCCCCCCAGGAGGTGGAAGACGCCCTCCTTTCCCATACCGGCGTCCAAGAAGCCGCCGTCATCGGTGTCCCCGACACCCAATGGGGAGAAAGAGTCCGCGCCGTCGTCGTCCCCAATCCCACCCAACCTCCAACCCCCGACGATCTCATCCAGCATTGCCACCGCCGCCTGGCAAGCTTCAAGCGCCCGGAGTCCGTCGTATTCGTGACGCAAATCCCCAAGAACCCCATGGGCAAAGTCCTCAAGCGCGTCCTCCGCTCCCAGTACAATTCCCCCATTCAAGGCTCCGATTCCGAATGAACACGACGCCCCTCCACTCGCAATCCGTCCCGATGCTATCAACGCCTCTACGTCTGCAAAAATTTCCGTTGACATGCTCGGGCGTCCTGTCTAAACTCAAAAATCGCAAACACCGGCAATGTTAGGAGAGTTCCTCTAGTGCCCGTCGCGAATTTACTTACCGAGTCCCCCTCCACCGCTCCCTCAGCCCTCCTCTCTCCCTCCAAACCCACCAAGTCCCTCATAATCCTGCTCGCCGGCGTGCCGGGCGTGGGTAAGACCACCCTCGGCAACGCCCTGCTCGGACATCTCGGCCTCACCCACCACATCAGCACCGGTTTCCTGCGCGCCGCCATAGACCCCTACCTCCCACCCCACCAGTCCCGCCTGCTCCGTCGACACGCCTTCGACGCCTACGAACTCCTCGACCCCGCCACCCTGAGGCCCGACGAATACGTCATCCAGGGCACCATCGCCCAGACCGACCTGCTCCGTCCCGTCATAGCCACCTGCCTCGCCCGGGCTCGTAGAGAGGGCATCGGCCTTATTATGGAGGGCAGCCACTTCATCCCGGGCATCATCGACCCCGAGGAGTTCGGCGTAGACCTCCTCTGCGTCCTCGACGTCCCCAATCGTGACGAGCTCAAGGCCCGCGCCCAGAGCCCCAACCATCAGAACCGACGCCTTTCCCAGTGGGACCTTGAGCGCCTCGTGATCCTTCAAGACCAGCTCCTTGCCATGGCCCGTCGCCACAACCACCCCGTAGTAATCAACGTAGACCTCGAACGCGCCGTCAAAGAAGTAACCAACCTGGCCCTAAACAATCCCACCTCCTGAACACCCCCGGCGGCGCAGAAACCCGCCCATACCGGAGCCAATTCGCGACCGCCCCATCTGAAAATCCCCGTCAATTGCCACCCAATTCCACGCAACATTGACAGAAAGAGAACCTATCGCTAAGTTAGACTTAGGCGTGGGGGATCAGGGCGTTGTGCAACTCTTCCCGCAAATTCGTCAACGTGGGACGGGTTGCTCATGATTCCGGTAGGTGCGACGCGAGAAGGCCGATTTCTAGTCATATTCCTTCTGCAATACCTTACCTTTTCCGGATTCCTTGCGTACCATGAGGTAGTTGCCGTTCCCACGGATGCCATAGCGACAATGTTGGCAATTCTGAAGGGGATGGCCTCCATAGCCTTTGTAACCGCGGTGAACGCCGTCGCAATAGTGGAGGGAAGCGATATGCTGGCAGAGAGATACTTGAAGAAAAGGTACGAGGCTGGGAAAGCAGAAGGGAAAGCGGAAGGCCGAACGGAAGCCTGGCAGGCGTGGGAAGCATGGAACCAGCGCCGCATGGACGCAGAAAAGACCGGCCAACCCTTCAACGAGCCCCCACCCGCCCTGAACAACCACTCCTAACCCCCCAACAATCCTCGTCTACATTGCCGTAGGCTTCTTATCCTTCAGCACGTCCGCGGCCCACTCCTTGTTTTCAGCGATAAACCCGGCTTGCATGTTCACCAGGGTCGCCTACGAATTCCTCCCTCTGAGTCAATCACCTGGCCCGTGACCCATCAAGCGTCATTGGTGCAAAGCCAGGCAATTAACCGCGCTGCGTCGTCCGGCTGACCCCAACGGCCTTGAGGCATACTCCTTAGAATTCGTTCATATACGTCTGGCCCTGCCCATCCGGTGTCTGTAGCGCCTGGGTTAACTGCGTCAACAGTTATTCCCTGCTCCTCAAGCTCATCAGATAGAGACATAGTGATCTGGTGCAGAGCGCCTTTTGAGGCGCCATAAGCCAACATCGGCCCTATCGGGTCTTTGTGCTGGCCTGATATCAGCATCACAATGCGTCCTCCTGGTTTCTGATCGTGCTGTGACGCGAACTCGTTGATGAGAAGCAGAGTGGCACGAACATTAACGGCCAAATGCCGGTCAATGCCTTCTGCAGTTAACGAATCCAATGGTTGAAATGCACTATGGGCGTGGTTGGCTATCAGTATATCGATATGACCGAAGCAATTTGTTGCTTCGGTGATGATACGAGCTGGAGCGTCTTCTTCCGCAAAATCAATGTCCATGTGCTCCACTCGCCCGCCATGCACCTTTAGCCGAGCGACTATTTCCTCTTGTTTGTTGGACTCGCGCTTCAAAGGAAGAGTCGAATCAAAAGCGGCGTAGGAGTGAATGAACAGATCAGCTCCCATAGATGCTAGTCTTAGCGCCACTGCAAATCCGATGCTTTTCAGTCGGCTTACGCCGGTGACAAGAGCGACACGTTTCTTGAGAGGGATGGATGAGATAGACACAAGCAAGCCTCCTTGGCCAGGGAATTTGGTGCTAGACCCATGGAAATGCTTGACTATCTCATGCTTGGCTAAGTATTGGACTCGCTAGAGATTTTCGTCTATCGGAATTGTACACTCGTGCCCCAGCACGTAAACTACCATTCTCGGCATCCGCCATCGAACCCCGCCCACGGTTAAGGTAGTCTCAGTAGACAGAACCCACGGAAGTGTGTAATCATTCCCTTCAGAACTCATTAGCGGAAGGAATGATTCATGATTGAGGTAGGCAAGACGCGGGAAGGCCGATTCCTAATCGTTTTCCTCCTTCAATTCCTTATCTTTTCTGGATTTCTAGCGTACCATGAAGTGACAGGCGTTCCCACGGATGCTATAACTACGATGTTAGCAATTCTCATGGGAATGGCCCCATTAGGATTCGTTGGCGCGGTAAACACTGTAGTCGCAGTGGAGGGAGTCGAAATGCTGGCAGAAAGATACCTGAGAAAAAGATACGAGGCCGGAAAAGCTGAAGGCCTTAAGGAAGGCGAAGAAAGAGGAGTAGCGCAGGCGTGGGAAGTCTGGCAAGACTGGAACCAACGCAGGCTCGCGGCAGAGGCGGCTAGCGAGCAGTTCAACGAACCTCCGCCCGAACTGAGTCACCGCAAGTAAAGCTATCCCTTAGAGCGGCGAAGTGATGCTGGCAGAGAGATACTTGAAGAACAGATACGAGGCCGGAAAAGCAGAAGGCCTTAAGGAAGGCAAAGCGCAGGCGTGGGAAGCATGGAACCAGCGCCGCATGGACGCAGAAAAGGCCGGCCAGCCCTTCAACGAGCCCACACCCGCCCTGAACAACCACTCCTAGCCCACCAGACTCCCTCCCCCCTACGTCACCGTAGGCTTCTTGTCCTTCAACACATCCGCCGCCCGCGCCGGATACGGCAGCTCATCCGGGTCTACCGGCACCTCAATCAGCGTCGGCCCACCCGACGCCACCGCCTCCCCCATCGCCTCGGTAAGCTCCCTCTCGCCAGCGCCATTCTTCGTCGACGACAGCGCCTCTATTATGCTGGCGTCCACTATGGTTCCCTCCCGCAGCCGCAGCCCTTGGGATGCCAGGTGGCGTTGATCTCCTTCATCAGCCCGTGTCCCAACTGGCGCTCTTTCAGCAGATGTCGGAAGTTCAGTATCGTTGTCTCGTCCGGCAACGGGCCTGAGAGCCTCAGTCCCACGAACCGTCTCACCGACTCCGCCTCGTAGAGCAGGTCCTCCATGCCAAGGTCGCTCAGAGCCTGCCCTCGCGAAGGCGGGGGTTGTAGAACAGCTGCACACAGTGTATCCGCAGCATCTACGACAACTCGTAGGGCCGACGGCCCCGGCCCGCTTTCGGATAGTACGGCCGAATCAACTTTTCCAAAAGACCCCACGGGATCAGGCCATCCATCCGCTCAAGGAATATCTCCCAACGGGTCCTGCGCTTCTTGCTTTCGTACTCCAACTCCCCAAATGTCGGCTGACGCATCGTGGTTTCACCCCAGGCATTTCTCTCTATTCTGTTTGCCATTCTACTATGCCATAGACAGGTGGGGCTTGTTCAGAGTGTTCCTGGCAGAGAGATACTTGAAGAAAAGGTACGAGGTTGGGAAAGCGGTAGGGCAAACGGAAGCCTGGCAGGCGTGGGAAGCATGGAGCCAGCGCCGCATGGACGCAGAAAAGGCCGACCAGCCCTTCAACGAGCCTCCACCCGCGCTCAACAACCCCCCCTAGCCCCCCAAACCTCCCCCCTCTACGTCACCGTAGGCTTCTTGTCCTTCAACACATCCGCCGCCCGCGCCGGATACGGCAGCTCCTCCGGGTCTACCGGCACCTCAATCAGCGTCGGCCCGCCCGACGCCACCGCCTCCCTCATAGCCTCGGTAAGCTCACTCTCGTCCGACGCATAAAACCCCCTGCCGCCAAACAACTCCATCAGCTTGTCCAACCGGGGATTCGTTATGTCCGCCTCTATGTACCTCTCCCCGTAGAAGAACTTCTGGTACGCCTTCTCGGAACCCCACGAGTTGTTGTTCATCACCACCGCCACCACAGGAATGTTCCACCGCACCGCCGTCTCCAACTCCTGCACGTTCATCAGAAACCCCCCGTCCCCGTTGATGCTTATCACCGGCCTGTCGGGACACGCCATCTTCACCCCCAACGCCATCGGATAGCTGATCCCGATACACCCCAAGTCCAACGGGCTCGTCAAACTATACGGCCGTCCGAAATCCAGCCTGTCGTAGGCGTACCCCGACGCCGCTCCCGCCTCTATAACCGTCAGCGCGTCGGGAGGATATATCCGACGCAGCACGTGGTAAACCTCCTGCGGCTTCAGCACCTTGCCGGGCCTGGGCCGCTCCGCATCCAACCGCTCCCGACGCTGTCGCCGAAGCCTCGCCGCCACCCCTAATCGCGCCTCGCCTCCAGGCGGTGCACCCACCTCCCGCACCAACTCCAGCAACGCCTTCGACGCTGCTCCCACGTCGCCCAGAATCCCCACCTCCACCGGAAAGTTCCTGCCCAATTCCTCCTCGTCAATCTCCACCTGCACTATTCGAGCATCCCGCGGCAAGAACCTGTTGTCGTAGAACGTCGTAAAATGCGATAGACGCGTCCCCAACGCCAGAACCGCGTCCGCCTGCCGCATAACCTCCGCAGCCTCCGGCGCCCCCGCCCGACCCAGCATCCCCACGTACAACCTCTGGTCGTTCGGAACCGAGTCCACCCGCCCGTACGACGCCACCATCGGTGCCGACAGCGCCTCCGCCAAAGCGCAGACTTCCTCGTGGGCCCGGCTCCACTTCACTCCCCCGCCGACGACTATCACGGGAAATTTGGCATCCCGCAGAACTTCGGCAGCCTTCCGTAGCAGCGAAGGGTCCCCCGCCACCGCTTGCGTCTGCCGAACCGGGCCCAGCATCCCCTCGTCCGCCTCAACCTCCGTCTCGTTCTGAATATCCCGCGGAATATCCACCACCACCGGCCCCATCTTCCCCGATGTGGCCACCCGAAACGCATGAAGCAGCGTATCCGGTATCCGCCCCGCATTAGGCGTCATCACCGACGCTTTCGCCACTGGACGAAATACCCCCACGTGGTCCACCTCCTGAAACGATCCCCGACCCATGTGCTCCTGCGATATCCCCCCGATGATCGCCACCATCGGCGTGTGTGTAACGTAGGCCCCCGCCACCCCCGTAACCAGGTTCGTAGCCCCCGGCCCGTTCGTCACCAGGCACACCCCCGGCTTGCCCGTGGCGTGGGCATATCCCAGCGCCATGAACGCCGCCCCCTGCTCGTGACGCGTCCCCACGAACTCAATGTCCTCCAAGCCGTACATCGCGTCCATAATCTCCAGGAACGCAGACCCGACCACCCCATACACATACCGCACCCCCTGAGACCTCAGCACCTCCACCACCCATTTCCCCGCCGACATTCTAGCCATCCTCTCCTCCTTACCTAAGACCTAGCAAACACCCCCATACTCCCACACGCACCCCCACCCGTCCACCACCCCCTTCCTGCAACACCGCTCTCCATGAGTGGATATGCCCTTTGGTAAGACCTCGCCGGGGCATTCCTCTACCTCCACTTCCGCAGTAGTCGCAAGTTCGATAGCCAGCCAAATGTCCAGCAAGCCTTCGGTACCGTCCTTTACTCGCCCGAGTCAGCAGTAGTCGAAGAGTCGTCAATCGGGACAATTGTCAATGTATAGTTGCCGGTCTTCCCGCTGAAGTTCCTCACGGCAAAATAGTGCACAGCAGTCCTTGAAGACACCCACACTATCTCAGGCCCATCCGCCTCCCGCCTGCGGTGCTCCCAATCACCTGCCAAACTCAGTCCTCCACTTGGCCGGAAAAGCCCAAGACTATTTGGTGCTAACGTTCCGTGGGTTACACTCATTCGGTATTTGCGACCTTCTTCCGCCCGAAAGCGAAAGTAGTCGAAATCAAAGAAGTAGTCCAACGTTCCCTGCACTGGTTCTCCAAGTATGATCGGCGTGGCTTCCGCCGCCGTGTCGCCGTGGTCGTCCAAAGTCGGGGTCTCGGGAAAGCCGTAGGGACCGCCATGCACCTTCCTATACATATTTTGAAAGGCATCTTTCCGTTCCAATGGCGCGTGTTCCAACAAAGCACGATACATCGTCTCCTCAACGTCACCCTGACCCTTGCCGCGTTCCGAAAGAAAGTCTCTCAACGCCGATGACATCGCATTCTCACCTATGGTCTCGAAAGCCCTGTGAAAGAAGTTTCTACCCGTGGGGTAAAAGCATCTGCGCATGTTCCCAGAGTGGACTCGCCTCTCCCCAGAGTCATTGTACAAATACTCTAAATGCCTTATGCTTTCGATCTCATAGTGCTCCATGCAACTCTGGGCTCCGCGTGCCGCCTCAGCTCGGTGGAGACTAAGATCCATAGCACCCAAGCGATCGAACACGATATCAGCCATAAATTCGGCTGCACCCTCAGTGATCCACAATGGACGACCAGGGAAATAATAGTGGGCCGTCTCGTGAGGTAACGTCCCTATTTCGTTGGATCCATATTTTGCAAGCTGCATCCGACGGCCATTGTGGTTTTGGCCGAAACTAGAATGACCCTCGCGGGGAACAATAGCGAGCAAAATGATGTTGGTCGTCGGAAACGGCACTCCAAGAAAATCTTCATGGATACGAGCTATATCCTCAATGAAGCCCGGTATATCTTCTCCCGGTGAGAACGGATCGTTCGAAAACACCCAGACGTTTACGTCCCCGGCAAGCGGCAGTGAAATGACAGAGGTTTGTGTGAAGTTGTTGTCTAGGAGATCTTCGTAAAGCTTGAGATTCAGCATTTCGCTGACCGCTGTGATAAACGCCGCCTCTTCATCATCAATCCCATCCGAGACCCAAGCCTTGCTGCCCAGAAAGTGAAGACCTTCAAGCCCAAGGGGGCCTCGAGCTATCTCGGTCAGGGATCCAACGAGATACCCTAGCAGACCGTCATCAACGTTGGCGATGAGGTCTCCCAAAGAATCGGGGTAATTCAAGGCTAGCCTAACGAATTCAGCATCAGTTACGCCATCACTGAACCAGGATTGGTTTACCTTTGACCATGCCAGCTCCAAGCCTGACTCTGCGATATTCTGCATTACGCGCAGTGTTTCTATTTCAGTCTCGTCTAAACCATCAATTGTCCAGGGGTAGCTTACTAATAGCTTACTCAACTCCTTGTCTGCATCTGCCACAAAAAACAGCGCATCAAGAACCTGATATTCGTCTTGAGACACACCGTCGTTAACCCAGGGGGAATTAAACACTGCTTTCGCTACTTCCAGGTCTTTCCGCCCAAGCTCAAGGGCAATATTAAGTAAATCACTGTGGGTTAGACCCTCATGGGCTACAAGCCACGGTAGGTCGAAAACTGCACTTGCCAGGTCTGGGTCTAGCGTCGCCAAATCACCGAATGCCCAGAGATCCCCCCAAATGTCGGATGTCGGACCCTCCGCAAACCACGAGCTCCCTACAATCTCCTTTGCCAATTCTAGGTCTATTCTGGCTATAGTATTTATTATGTCCAGTCCATACCAGTCAAACCAATCAATAGCTATATCTTCACCTTCGCTGGACGGCTCATGGTGAATGTCTGGACCTTCGGCGAACCAGGGAAGCACGGCGATAGTTTCGCCCAGATCCGTGTCCAAAAGCCAGATGTCGATCATCCAATATGCTGCGTCGGAATAAAACCTCTGATAGTGTGACGAATTATCCAACCATGGAACAATTTCGGAGAGCCGGTTTCGGGCGTCCGCCTCGGACAGAGGCTCAGGCGTCGGCTCCGGTGTTGGTTCTGGTGTCGGCTCAGGCGTTGGTTCCGGCGTTGGCTCCGGCGCTGGTTCTGGTATCGGCTCAGGCGTTGGCTCAGGCGTCGGTTCCGGTGTGGGCGTAGACACCGGTGACGGCTCCGACGTGGGTGTGGGCGTAGGCGTTGGTTCCGGCGCTGGTTCCGGTGTGGGCGTTGGTGTCGGAACCGGCTTTGGGGTCGGCGTAGGCTCCACGGTTGACTCCGGTGTACGCGTCGGCGTCGGCGTGGGCTCCGGGGTTGGCTTCTGGGTAGGCACCAAAGTTGGCTCCACTGTTGGGGGTGCAGTTGGCTCCGACGTGACAGAGGACGCCGACGTCGATATTGGTTTTGGAGTGGGCGGGTTACTCGGCTCGGCCGTGGCCGTAGGCGGGGTATCAAGACCGCATCCCGGCAGTAAAACAAATGCCAGCAGACACAACGTGCCGATTCCGGCGATTAACTTCTTGGACCTTCCCATATCAATGAGCATACAGCACTTGATCACACGGAAAGAACCCCATCCTTACCGGATGAGCGTCTCTCGTGGCCGCCCTCCCTCCGCTGTTCCCGCACAACGAAACCCTCCCCTTACCCCCCAACCCCCTAATCCGCCAGCGGCCACCAACTCCGACCCCCTCATCACCTCATCCCGCGTAACCAACGGCACGTCATGCACAACGCTGGTGGCCGCGATGATCTCGTCCGCCGGGTCGCCCCTGAAATCCAAACGCGTCGACGCCAACGCAACCGCAAGGTCAATCGGCCACACGTGAACTCGGCTCAGCACGCGCAACACCTCCCGGTCATCAAGGTCCAGTTCCACCCGACCCAGTTGGACCAGCTTCGCCAACTCCCACAAGACAATCGACGACACAGACCACCTGCTCCGAGCCAATAGATTCCGTTCGTTAGGCCTCAGCTCGCCGCTCACCGCGAAGATGAGCATGTGCGTATCAAGATTGACCATCCGCGTCCCAACGGAGGCCCGTCGTGAAAACGTCCCCTCTCACTTTCAGCTTGTGCCGCAGACTGCCAATAAGGTCAGCTTGCCCGCTGTCATAAGGAAGCACCCGCGCCACCGGCTTGCCCCGCTTCGTGACCACCAGGCCATCGGCGTCCAACTGGTCCAACAACGCCAGACACTGCTCTTTGAACTTCGCCGCTCCAATCCGCTTCATAAGTGCGCCTCCCTACTCTGTATCTAGACACATCATACGACTAGTCACTAAATATGTTCATATTTCCTCTCTCCCTTCCCTCTCTTCCCCCGTAGGGGCGTCCCTCGTGGGCGCCCTCCCCTCCCGTGTCCTCGCGGATGCGGGGACCCATCCCCGTCCCCCCCGCTCACAGCCCGCCCCCCATGAAAAGGGGCGACCCCCCTCATATCCCCTACAAGACCCCGATCCCAACCGTCATTCCGGCAAAAGCCGCGGAATCCAGCCCTCGTCATACATCCATTTTCATCGCCTTATGTGGCCTTTCTTGGCCATAGTGCTTCTGAGTAGCACAGCGACGAAGAATCTAACCCGTGCCATCGCGCACCATCTTCCTGCGCCCCCTCCCCAAACTGCCATCCGCCCATTGCCCAAATTCCCCACCTCCTGATACCCTCCCCCCATGCCCTCGCTAAGCTCATCAACATCCAAGAGCACGACCTATAGCTCAGATGATACTTTATACCAATCAATCTCCACTCATATCCGCAAAAAGGAAAAAACGAGAAACGAGATCAAATCAGCCGAATCCACGCCTGTTTTAATCCAATCCTCCCAATTCTCGTTTTCCAAAACGAGTCAACCCCACGCCTGGCAACCTCAAAACGAGTGGCTCGTTTCCCCACTCGTTCCCAATCCTACGTCTCACTGCGACAATTCCCCCTCCCCACCGACACAGACAACCCCCCACTACCCACCCACACCCCATTCACCCTATAATGTCCCCAATCCAGCCCATAGGAGAAAAACAATGCGCCTGAAAGGCAAAGTCGCCCTCATCTCCGGCGCCGCCCGCGGCATGGGCGCCACCGAAGCCCGACTCTTCGCCAAAGAAGGCGCCAAAGTCGTCCTCGGCGACATCCTCCATCAACAGGGTCAAGCCGTAGCCGCCGAAATCAACGACGCCGGCGGCCAGGCCCTCTTCGTCCCCCTCGACGTCACCGGCGAAGACAGCTGGCGCGACGCCGTAGACGCTGCCGTAGAACGCTTCGGCAAGCTTAACGTCCTCGTAAACAACGCCGGCATCCTCGTCCGTGAAGAACTCGAAGAAGGCACAGACCACGGCTGGGACAGCACCATGAACGTCAACGCCAAGGGCGTCCTCCTCGGCATGAAGCTCGCCGTCCCAGCCATGCGCAAGGCCGGCGGCGGCTCCATCATCAACATCTCCTCCATCTCAGGCATCGTCTCCCTCGGCTACCCCGCCTACAACGCCTCCAAGGGCGCCGTCCGCCTACTCACCAAGAACGTCGCAATGCAGTACGCCGACCAAAACATCCGCATAAACTCCATCCACCCCGGCGTTATCAACACCGACATGATGGCCGGTGACACCCGCTCCGACGAAGACTGGGACCGTCTCATCCCCCTTGGCCGCTTCGCCGAACCCATCGAGATCGCCTACGGCGCCCTCTTCCTCGCCTCCGACGAGTCCTCCTTCATGACCGGCAGCGAAATGGTCATCGACGGCGGCTTCACCGCCCAATAACCTATGTTCTATAGCAACGCATCCCCCGTAGGGGCGGTTCGCGAACCGCCCGTCCTCACCCACGCACCCAACACCACCCACGTGTCATTCTGAACGCAGCCACTCCCCCACATGTCATTCCGAGCGTAGCCACTCCCCCACATGTCATTCCGAGCGCAGCCACTCCCCCACATGTCATTCTGAGCGTAGCGCAGCGAAGTCGAAGAATCTCGTTGTCTTCGTGCCGCTACATTTCATCTCTCCCACATGTCATACCGAGGAGCGGAGCGACGAGGAATCTCGTTGCCGGGTCCCGCCCTCCCCCACCAAACTCACCCGGAGGAATAAATGCGACTCCAAAATAAAGTAGCCCTCATCACCGGCGCAGCCCGCGGCATGGGCGCCGCCGAAGCCCGTATCTTCGCCCGGGAAGGCGCAAAAGTCCTCCTGGCCGACATACAGGTGGAAGACGGACAAAGCGTCGCCCAGGAAATCATAGAAGCCGGCGGTCAAGCCCTTTTCATAGAAATGGACGTCAGCAAACAGTCCGACTGGCAGCGCGCCATCGACGCCGCCATCTCCAATTTCGGCAAAATCGACGTCCTGGTCAACAACGCCGGCACCATCGAGCGCGACTCCCTTGAGGAAACCACCGAGGAGACCTGGGACCACATTATGGCCGTCAACGCCAAGAGCGTCTTCCTAGGCACAAAGGCCGTCATACCCCACATGCGCGCGGCCGGCGGTGGTTCCATCATCAACATCTCCTCCATCTCCGGCATGATCTCCGTCGGATACCCCGCCTACAACGCATCCAAGGGCGCCATACGCGTCTTCACCAAGTCCGCCGCTGTCGAATTCGCCCGCGACAACATCCGCGTCAACTCCATCCACCCCGGGGCCATCTGGACCTCCATGTCCACCTACAAACAGCACCGCACTCGTGAGGAAAGGGCCCAGACCATCCCCATGCGAAGAGTCGGCGACCCCGAAGAAGTCGCCTACGGCGCCCTCTTCCTCGCCTCCGACGAGTCCTCCTACATGACTGGCAGCGAAATGGTCATCGATGGCGGCGCCACCGCCCAATAACCATGTCCACCCCTAACGCCGCCCCATCCTTTCCCCTCCCCTCCCCCTTGAGGGGGGAAGGTTAGGATGTGGGTGAAAACTTCCCCGCATGTCATTCCGATTCCCTCGAGGAATCTTGTCGTCGTAGCAATCCCCCGCTCCCCTCCCCTGCCCCTCCCCGTTGTCCTCGCGCATGCGGGGACCCATGCTTCTCCCCACCATTCCCCACCCAAACATCATTCCGAGCGAAGCGAAGCGGTGCCGATGAATCTCGCCGCTGGGCCACACACTCCTCTCCAACCTGAATGCCGTAGGGGCGTCCCTTGTGGGCGCCCGCTCGTCGGCCACCCCCAGTTTTGCACCATATTTGCCGTCATTCCCGCGCAGCGCCTACCCCCCTTGTCCTCGCGTATGCGGGGACCCATCCCCATCCCTCCCCCGTTTTTCCCGCACCCCACATGTCATTCCGAGCGAAGCGAAGCGGATCCGAGGAATCTTGTCGTCGTAGCAATCCCCTGCTCCCCTCACCTTCCCCTCCCCGTAGGGGCGGTTCGCGAACCGCCCGTCCCCACCCATGCCCTACCCGTCATTCCTGCGCTTATCTCCGCCGTTCCCACACAGAGCCTGCCCCCCCTGAAGACGGGGGCGGGAATCCATCCCCTCATTCCGACCCCGACATGTCATTCTGAGCGTAGCGAAGCGGAGTCGAAGAATCTTGTCGTCATCCACTCAACCCATCCCTCTCCCGCCGTTCCCACACAAAGCCTGCCCCCTTAAAGACGGGGGCAGAATCCCATCCACTGAGGTCAACCATCCAATGAACTCAGCCGCCAATAAATGGCTCGCCATGGTCCAGGCCGAACACGCCCAGACCGAACGCCTCCGCGACCAGCCCAACCCCCACGACGACCACTGGCACGGCATGACCGTCAGCTTCCGCGCCGACCCCCACCGTACCGATGACCCCCTGCTGGATCGCCTCGCCCTCGAAGTCAAACCCCACCAAACCCTCATCGATGTCGGCGCCGGCCCCGGTCGTCTAGCCCTACCCCTCGCCCTCCGTTGCCGTCACCTGACCGCCGTCGAGCCTTCCCCCGCCATGGCCCAGGCCTTCCTCGAAGAAGCCGGCAACCACAGCATCCAAAACGTCAGCCTAGTCGAATCGACGTGGGAAGACGCCCAAACTCAACCCGCCAACCTCGTCCTCTGCTCCCACGTCCTCTATACCGCCCGGCGCATAGACCGGTTCATCGATAAACTAACCGCCCACGCCCTAGAACGCGTCCTAGTCGTCCTCTTCTGGGACCCTCCCCAGCACCGCGCCTACCCCCTATGGCCCGACGTTCACGGCGAAAAGCGTCTCCCCCTGCCTTCCGCCCCTCAACTGCTGGAACTCCTCGACGAAATGGGCATATCGCCCCATGTCGAAGACCTGCCAACCCCCGAATTCCGCGGCTTCCAAACCGCCGACGAAGCCTGGCAACAGACCAGAGGAATGCTCTTCCTGACGGAAGGCAGCGAAAAAGACCGCCTCTTGCGCTCCACCATAGAAGACCATCTGGAACAACGAGACGGCAAGCTTTTCCTGAAAGACTCCAAACCCATGCGCCCCCTCCTCATCACCTGGCCCCCCTAACCCCCTTCAGCCCCACTCCATCGCTCCCCTCTCCGTGTCCTCGCGAATGCGGGGACCCATCTTCGCCCCCTCCCTAAGGGCGGTTCGCGAACCGCCCATCCCCACGCAGAGCCTGCCTCCGTGAAGACGGAGGCCGGAATCCATCCCATCATTCCTATTAAATTAGACCCTTCACGTGCCGTTGACGCCGATTTTGCAACCCATCCCGTAGGGGAGGTTCGCGAACCGCCCGTCCCCAGCCCCCAAACCCAACCCGTTATTCCTGCGCCCCCTCCCGCTGTTCCCGCCGACAGCCCCCCGTCAAAACGCCCCTCCAGTGTCCTCGCGCATGCGGGGACCCATCCCCCACTCACCCAAATGTCATTCCAAGCGCAGCGAAGCGGTGCCGAGGAATCTCCTCGTCGTAGCAATCCCCCCTCCCCTTCCGTGCTACGTAGGGGCGGGTTTCAAACCCGCCCTTCATCTTGGACACATTCCTTCTGTCCTTGTGATCGATCCTCCATCACGCCAAAGACATCGGCCCATCCGAAGACTCCGCCCGTTGTCCAATGCCTCTCATCATCCTACGGATGAAAAACGCCCCCATGCAAAACGCCCCGGCGCATATCGCCAGCATCACGTAATACCCCGAGTTCTCACTAATCCCGTTCAGAAAGTCCACAAGCGGCCCGCCAAGCCGGGCCGCGGCCAATCCCCCCACCAGTGCGAAATTCGCCATCCCCATCTGCAACGCCGCCCGGCTCTCCGACACCATGTCCGTTATCAGTGCCCGCCCCGCCGACATGAACAGCCCAACCGCCACCCCCAACACTATCCCGATCAGCACCACGTGCAACAGGTTCTGCGCCAGGAAGAACATCAGCGTCCCAGCGCCTCCCAGCGCCGACGACACGTATAGCAACGGCGCGCGACCCAGCCGGTCCGTCAACACCCCCGCCGGCCATAGCGTCACTATAATCGTCGCTCCCACCGCCGCCGAAAGCACCGACACCCCCGACGCCGGGTTCTCTAGCCCCACCACGTCCTTCAAGAAATACAGCGTGTAAGCCATCAGAATCCCACCCGCCAGGGTGTAGGAGAACGCCGCCGACAGCATCGTCAGGTTTCGCTTGGTAATCACCCCCAATCCCGCCGTAAGGGACCGCTTCTTCTTGCCCTCCACGAGCGTTGACGACGAATCCGCTCCCCCATCAATAACCACCGGCTCCGCCCTCAACTCTTCCCTATCCTCCCGCTGCTCCGACGGAGCCCTGTCGTCTCGGACCAACGCCAGCGTCCATACCGCAGTAATCGCCAGCACCGCCGTCGGCAGCGCCACCGCTATCCACAGCCACAGGTCCCGCGTCCCCTGAATATGATGGTCCATGATGAAACCCGTCGCCAGCACCAAGAGCACCGCCCCAGCCGCCCCGGACATCGCTCGCACCGACGATATCTTTCCTCGCTGGTTGTGCGGCACCTGGTCCTTCAACATCGCGTCATAGGGCGTCTGCGACACGTTAGCGAATAACTGCACCAGCACCGACGTCACCAGCAGGCTCACGTAGTTCGCTGCCGCCCCCACACCGACCATCAGCCCTGTGGCCACCAAAGCCCCTACCGCAATGTAGGGCCGCCGCCGCCCCCACCTCCACGTGGTCTTGTCGCTCAGATACCCCACCGCCGGCTGCACCAGCATCGCGACACCCATCCCGATGAACGTAAGCACTCCCAGATAAGTGTTTTTCAACGACTCCGGGGCCACGTCCAACACCCGCAACGGCAGAATTATCTGCCCGAGACTCGTCGAAATGGCCGCTAGTCCGAAGGCCAGTACACTGAAGTGGACATACCCAACCACCCCCATGCCCTTCCCGGAATCAGCATTGTCCCCCATCCCTTCCACTCCCTCCCCAACGCCATCCACCGGCGAGACCGTCGCCACACCCTCTTTATCGGTATCCACTACCCGGCTTCTATTTCCTGAAACATCTTCTTCCATCCCCCGTCCAATTCATCCTTACTCCCCTTGTCACAAGAGGAGGCCACAAGAATTTAAGAGAATCCGCCCCAAGTTGCAAGCGAAACATCCAATCGCGCCCATCCCCCTCTTGTCCTCGCGGATGCGGGGACCCATCTTTACCCCCCTCATGTCCTCGCTGATGCCGGGACCCATCTTTGCCCCCCTTAGCGCCGTCCCACGTGGCCCCCCCCGTGTCCTCGCTGATGCCGGGACCCATCTTTGCCCCCCTTAGGACCGTCCCACTTGGGCGCCCTCTCGTCCTCGCGGATGCGGGGACCCATCTTTGCCCCCCTTAGGGCCGTCCCACGTGGGCGCCCCCTCGTGTCCTCGCGGATGCGGGGACCCATCCTTGCCCCCCTTAGGGCCGTCCCACGTGGACGTCCCCTTCTCTTGTCCTCGCGGATGCGGGGACCCATCCTTGCCCCCCTTAGGGCCGTCCCACGCGCCCATCCCCTCTCTTGTCCTCGCGGATGCGGGGACCCATCCTTGCCCCCCTTAGGGCCGTCCCACGTGGGCGCCCCCTCGTCTCCTCGCGGATGCGGGGACCCATCCTTGCCCCCCTTAGGGCCGTCCCACGTGGACGTCCCCTCTCTTGTCCTCGCGGATGCGGGGACCCATCCTTGCCCCCCTTAGGGCCGTCCCACGTGGACGTCCCCTCTCTTGTCCTCGCGGATGCGGGGACCCATCCCCCTGCCACCCCAAGGATGCCAACCCCCGCCCGTTCTGCCCAATAATAGCCCCATCTCCCCAGGAGGCACATCATGGCGAAATTCCTCACCACCTCCGACGTCACCGCCTGCTTGGAAAAAATAATCAAAGAAGCCAAAAGTCGACTGGTACTTATCAGCCCCTATCTCCAAATAAACCCCAAGATCAAGACACTCCTACAAGACAAAGATCGCGAAATCCAAACCAAGGTTGAGTCCCGATTCTCAAAAATGATCTCTGTCCTAAAGAACGAAGATGCCACAGCGAAAATGAAAATCCACATCGTTTACCGCAATGATAAACTCCACGCGGCCGAGAGTACGTGGTTGAAAGGCTTAAATTCAATACAAACCATCCCCTTAAGAAACCTGCATGCCAAGTGCTATCTAAACGAGGACTATGCCCTAATCACCTCAATGAATCTATACCAGTCTTCTCAGGTCCATAATTATGAAATGGGTATATTAGTAGCCCGGAAGAACCGGGATAATTCGAGCGATAACGAACTATATAAGGCCATTGAAAAACACGCCGAAGAATTGATTCGATATGGCAAGGAGGAAGATTCAGTCGTCAACCCCGTCATCCCATCCTCTGAAACTCCAACTCACAGCGATGCCGTTCCAGCAACATCCAGCATTCCCAAGCGTTCCTCCAGCCACAAAACAAAGACCGCCACCCCCACTCTGGAACGTCCCTCCTCCGGACACTGCATCCGCTGCGGCAGTTCTATGCCCAAGGCCATAGAGAGCAGACCCTTTTGCACAAAGGACTGGCGGTCATGGAATCGGTTCAAGAACGAAGACTACCCGGAGAAGTTCTGCCATTTCTGCGGTCAACCGTCCAAAACCTCCAAAACTAAGCCCCTGTGCATCGATTGCTACCGCAAGTACCAGAGCATTCTGGAACTGTAGTCCCCTCATGTCATTCTGAGCGAAGCGCAGCGAAGTCGAAGAATCTCGCGCCCCCCAACACCCGCCATCCCCCGTAGGGGCGGTTCCCGAACCGCCCTTCCCCTCTGCAAACCAGGAACACATCTACCATAGGGGCGGGTTTGAAACCCGCCCGGCGTCTTCCTAAGGCCTAGTCCCCCGTAGGGGCGTCCCACGTGGGCGCCCGTCTCCCGCCTCAGCGCAGTAAAGCAAAGCCACAAAATCTCGCCCCCCAACGCCCGCCATCCTCCGTAGGGGCGGTTCGCGAACCGCCCTTCCCCTTCCCTGCACCCTCCCCCTAGCCCCCCTGCCACCCCAAAGATGCTAACCCGCCCGTTCTGCCCTATAATAGCCCCATCTCCCCAGGAGGCACATCATGCCAGACATCAGAGTGGACACCATCATCGCCGGCGGAAAAATCGTAACCTCGTCCGAAGTCTTCGACGCCGCCATAGCCATTTCCGGCGAGAAGATAGTCGCCATTGGCCCCGATCACCTGCTCCCTCCTGCCGACCGCTATATCGACGCCTCCGGCAAGTTCGTCCTCCCGGGCCTCATCGACTGTCACGTCCACCTCGACCGCTGCGACTCCTACGAGCTCGGCTCCATCGCCGCCGCCCATTCTGGCCTCACCACCCTCCTCCCCTTCGGCACCTACGACGTTGAGGCCGAAGAGCCCCTCCCCTCCGCCATCAACCGCCACCGCGAAGAAATCGAGTCCACCGCCGTCGTCGACTTCGCCTTCCACTACATCCTCAACAACCGCCCCTACATCCTCAAGAGCCTTCCCCAAGCCCTGGAAATGGGCGTCACCTCCTTCAAGATGTTTATGTCATACAAGAAAAACCAGATCCGCATGTGCACCGACGACTTCATCTGCCAGGTTATGGAGACCGTCTCCAAGGGCGGCGGCATCGTCCAGCTCCACTGCGAAAGCGGAAACATCATCGACTATCTCGAGAACCAGCTCATCAGCCAGGGCTGTGTCCACCCCACCGACTTCCCCTCCGCCTGCCCCGATTGGGCCGAAGAAGAAGCCATCAACCGCGCCATCAAAATGGGCAACGTAACCAACTGCCCCGTCTACGTAGTCCACCTCAGCACCGATGTTGGCATGGAGCGAATCAAGCAGGCCCAGGGCCAGGGCCAGCGGGTTTGGACCGAAACTTGCCCCCAGTATCTCCTCCTGTCCGACGAGGAAATGGCCAAAGTCGGCCCCCTTGCGAAAATCGGCCCGCCCCTCCGTCCCAAGGACGGCCCCGACCAGCCAGCCATGTGGAAGGGCCTTGAGCTCGGCTACATCTCCACCATCGGCAGCGACCACGCTCCCCACTTCAAGGCCCTAAAGCAGCCCGGCTGGAAAAACATCTTCGTCAACCCCGACGGCAGTCCCGTCCCCTTCGGCTCCCCCGGTATCGAGACCCTCGCTCCCCTCGCCTACAGCGAAGGCGTCGTCGGTCGCGACCTTCCCATCACATGGCTGGCCCGCTGCATGTCGGAAAACCCCGCCCGCATCTTCGGTCTCTACCCCCAGAAGGGTTCCCTCCAGGTGGGCACCGACGCCGACATCACCATCATCGACCCCCAAGGCGAAACCGTAGTACGCGCCGAAGACCACCACGGCAACTCCGGCTTTACCCTCTACGAAGGATGGAAGGTCAACGGCAAACCGTGGATGACCCTCCTCAGGGGTCAAGTCCTCCTCAACCAGGGACGCCTCGAGCAAAAATCCGGCTACGGACGCTTCCTCAGAAGAGGCAGCCCCACGCCCCCCCTCGGCGGCCCCGTCCGCTAAAAGTGCCATTCCATTACTATGCAAATAGCCCGTTCCGCGCCTACAAATCCCTTCATCCTCGATGGGGGAAGGTTAGAGCCTGCCCTGAGCTTGTCGAAGGGATGGGGGTGATCCCTGCCACCGACAACCCTCTCCCCCGTAGGGGCGGTTCGGGAACCGCCCTTCCCCCATTGCAACCCCCACCCGTCTTCCGTAGGGGCGTCCCTAGTGGGCGACCAACTATGATGCAACCGACGCCCTCTTCCCGGATCCATTTTCATCCCCCTGTGTGGCCTCTCCAAGGCCATAGTGATTCCGAGCGTGGCGAAGAATCTCGTTATCGCCAACCCTAGTGCATACAAGATAAGGGTATGCCCTAGCCACGGCAGCGTCGGACATGCGCCCTAGGGAGTTATTGGCTGTCGGAATAGCCATTGCCTTGGTTCTGCCTGTCGTTATTGGCTGCTCGCAGACGGCCTCCCCCGCTACACCCATCTCCACTCCAACAGCCGTCACCACTATTCCCACCTCTACCGCAATGCCCATCCCTACTCCAACAGCCACACCCGCCATTCCCGCCTCCACCGCGACACCCACCCCCACTCCAACGCCAATCCCCACACCTACAACTCCTCCCACACCACTATCACGCCTTGAACTCGCACTCTCCTGGGTTCCCCTGGAATACGCCAACGTGCTCATTGAGTTCGCCGACCATGCCGCGTCGCGGACATCCACCGGCCTTGGAGATGTGCGCGGATACGAGGATTACACGGAGTTGGACGAGGGGGAAAGGAATCGGTTCTACGAGGGCGTGTCAGGAGCGCAAAGTGACTTGAGCGGCTGGGGCACTCTTATGCCGGAGAAGTATGGCTTTGACCCATGGGCCTTCGACCTTGGCGTGTGGGCCTCCATAGGAAACCGTCCCACTCCAAGATTCACCGTCACAGAGGGTGGGTTGGATGCGGTGACCGTTAGCGAAAGATTGGAGACGTTGGGCCAGCAGGAAGAGGCGCTGGCCTATCAAAAGGCGAACTACAAGGGAACAACTTATTACACCCGCTCAGAGGACTATCTTTTCCCTCTGCGTACTGATGCCCCCTGGGTGAATGCTGCGCTGAATCGGGTGGTCGTCGAAGACGACAGAATCCTGGCCGCCCCCGCAACCTTCATCATCGAAGATCTCATAGACGTGCGCGCGGGCGATGCGCCGAACCTTCTTGAAAGCGATGCCCATTTGTCGCTGGCCCGCGAGGTGGGCGAAGGCCTTATTGGCGGCGTCTTCGTCACCTCGGCTTGGATAGCCGAGCATGCAATTGGCCATTATGGAGGGCATCATAGAGTCGGCCTAACCACCTGCTGCGGAATCGACCCTTCCGCCCTCGACGTCTATCTGCAAGGGCCTCAAAGCTGGAAAACTTTATCGGACTTCGACCTGGCGCTATTCGGCTACCGCGTCTTTGGAGAATCCCACAAAACCATAATCGCCCTCCACTACCCTAATCCGGCCACCGCCGAGAAGGACGCCCAGGAACTAAAGAAGCGGTGGGACAGCTTCCATCTGGAGATAGACATAATTCGTGTATCCGACTTCTGCTCTCCCCTATCGGTGCGGGTCGTTCGTAAGGAAACGGCATCCATGCTCATCGGAACCTGCGACGTGATAAGGCCCGAGAACGAATCCGAAACCATAAGAGGCCCTCACCTTTGGCTAGTGCTGACTCATACAGGCAAGCTGGAGTTTCTAACCGTAGACCTAGAAGCGCACAAAGAGAGGGTGCGAGAGCGGTTTACCAGATAGATTCAACGAATAGGCCGTGCTGCCTAATTCTATCGGCAAGCAACTCAAGACTAGATAACCGACGGGTGGGGCTGGGCCACGAATGGCGGAGGGAGTGGGATTCGAACCCACGCCTCCGACAAAAGCGAGAGGCGGCGTTCCGGCTCGCATCAGGCGTCCTCGCCCCCCTTGTCATCCCGTGTCTCCGCGAGTAACCTCAACCTCGCATGGCAACCCCCAACAACCGCCGATGTGCCCAAACCATGAACGACTACCTTACCCAACTCTCCGAATTCGCCCGCTAACCCCTCTCCCTCTATCTTGTTTGCTCATGCACACCAGCGTGTTGTACACTAACGTTCTCACTGGACAGGAGGGGCGAAGCATTGGCGACAGTGGAGGAACGGGTTAGCAGACTCGAAGGGGCCTATGAACATCTGGCTACCAAGTCGGATATAGCGAACCTAAGGGCCGACATGGCGAGTCTAAAGGCGGAACTAATCAAGTGGATGGTTGGGACCTTGGTGGTTGGAATAGTCGCCACTGCGACCATCGTCAGAGCCATATCATAGCAACCAAGTAGATCTACGATTTCCGTACGAGCGGGCTAATTGGCCCGCTCTCCCTTTTCCCCACTCCACGGGTCCCGTCAATTCCTTAACATGTAATCCAGTGGAGCTTAGCGACCAAGAACGTCACCCCATCCCCCTTCCTCCCCCTAGGAGTGTGTCCGAGTAATACCGTTGGTGAACTATGGGGAGTATGATGAGAAGACAGCCAAGGGGTATGGGGGTGATCAATGAGCAAGACCTATCGTTCCTACGAACCGAACCAGCAGTTTCTGCTTCCGGTAGCGATGCAGGAGTGGTTGCCAGCGGACCACCTGTCATATTTCATCTCCGAGATCGTGGACCAGTTGGACCTGTCGGGCATCACGTCGGTGTACGAGGGTGAGAGTCGAGGTGGTCCACCCTATCATCCACGGATGATGGTCAAGGTATTGGTCTACGGCTACTGCGTAGGGGTGGCATCGTCGCGCCGGATCGCCCAGCGTCTGCGGGAGGACATCGCGTTTCGGGTACTGGCTGCCAACAACACGCCGGACTTCAGGACGATATCGGACTTTCGTAAGGATCACCTGCGTGAGTTGTCTAAGTTGTTCTTGGGGGTGCTGTCGGTGTGTCAGCGTGCTGGTCTTGTGAAGCTGGGCCACGTGTCGCTGGACGGGACAAAGGTGAAGGCGAACGCATCGAAGCACAAGGCTATGAGTTATGGGCGGATGAGGGAGAAGTGTGCTGAGTTGGAAGCTGAGGTGGAACAGTTGCTGCGCAGGGCGGCGGAGTTGGATGAAGAGGAGGACCGGCGGTTCGGTAGGGACAAGCGCGGAGACGAGCTGCCTGCAGAGTTGGCCTTTCGGGAGGGTCGGCTCAGGAAGATACGAGAGGCGATGGGGGCTCTGGAAGCCGAGGTTGAGGCTGTGTCAGAGGATGGAGCGCATAGTGGGGTCCCTGATGAGAGCGCGCAGCGCAACTTCACCGACCCTGAATCGCGCATCATGCCCGAGCCGGGAGGCCGTCAGTACGTACAGGCATACAACTGTCAGGCGGTGGTGGACAGTTCGAGCCAGGTGATAGTGGCGGCGCGGGCGACCAACCAGTCCTCGGACAAGCGGCAGGCGGTGGTCATGATGGAGGAGGCCATAGCCAACGCCGGGGAGGTTCCCCGGGAGGTATCCGCAGACGCGGGTTACTACTCTGCGGAGGCGACCGAGAAGATCCACGCACTGGGAATGGATCCCTTCATAGCCCCTGATCAGACTCGTCATGGCAGGATATTGCCGCCCGCTCCCCGTGGCCGGATACCGAAACATCTTTCAGCAAGAGACCGGATGCGTCGGAAGCTTCGCACGAAACGTGGTAGACAGCGTTACGCCTTACGGATGGAGACCGTGGAGCCGGTATTCGGTCAGATCAAGCATGGTCGGGGCTTCCGGCAGTTCCTGCTGCGTGGTCTGGACAAGGTGAACGGTGAGTGGCTGCTGATCTGCCTGGGCCATAACCTTCTGAAGCTGTACAGGGCTGGGTTCAAACTCCGCGCCGAGACAGGGTTGAGACGAACCGTCGAAGCTGCATCAAACCCGTCTGAGCCGATGGGGGACACGATTTTCAGGGAACTGATGAGACACTTGCGACTCCGAGGGGCAAAAATGGTTGTCTCCATCCCACCCAGGACATATCTCCCTCAACCCCTTGCCCTTACTCGGACACACTCCTAGCTTTCCCCTTGTCATCCCATCCGGTTCATGTCATTCTGAGCGAAGCGGAGTCAAAGAATCTCGCCGTTCACCGCTTTCCCAAACCCAACAACCGCCGAGGTGCCCAAACCATGAACGACTACCTTACCCAACTCTCCGAATTCGCCTGCCAAATCTCCTACACCCGCCTCTCCGACTCCGCCCGCACCGCTGCCGCCGCCGTTCTCATGGACACCATCGGCGCAATCATCGGCGGCAGCCGCCTTCCCGAGAACGCCAACCTCGCCCGCTTCGCCGCTGGCAACGACCGTGGCACAGCCACCCTCCTCGGCCACCCCCTCAAAGCCCAACCGCCCATGGCCGCCCTCGCCAACGCCACCGCCGGCGTAGCCCTGGAAATGGACGAAGGCTCCCGACTCGGCGGCGGACATCCTGCCATCCACGTCCTTCCCGGCGCCCTTGCCGTGGCGGAAGACCTCGCCAGCAGCGGCCCACAGCTGGCCGAGGCCCTTATCGCCGGCTACGAGGTCTCCTCCCGCATCGGCGGCGCCACCCACTCCCGTCCAAACGTCCACTCCCACGGCACCTGGGGCACCATCGGCACCGCCGTCGCCGTCGCCAGGCTCATGGACTTCGACCCCCCTCAGATGCGCGGCGTCATCAATCTCGCCGCCTCCATGAGCCCCGCTAACACCTGGACCCCCTGCTTTGAAGGGGCCACCATCCGCAACGTCTACCCCGGACGCTCAGGGATGCAGGGCGTCCTTGCCCCCCAACTGCTTCTCTGCGGCTTCACCCCTCCCACCGACGCCCCCACCGACGTTTACACAACCATCTTGGGTGACGAATTCCACCCCCAAGCCACCGTCGCCGGCCTCGGCAACGCCCCCCTGCGCATCGAGCAAAACTACTTCAAGTTCCATGCCTGCTGCCTCTACAACCACCCCGTCCTAGACGCTGTCGAGGCCATCGCCAACCGAGAAGACCTTCACCATGCCAACATCCGAGATGTCAACGTAACCACCGTGCCTTTCGCCCAGCGCATGGCCCAGGACTACCCCTCAAACATGCTCTCCGCTAAGTTCCACGTCCCATACGCCGTTGCCGCCCTCCTGGTATCAGGACGCAGCGACATAACCGCCTTCTACCCGGATGCCGTCGCAGACCCCGCTATCCAGGCCTTGGCCGGACGCGTCGCCGTCATCTCCGACCCAACTATGGACGTTCAGAACCCCGACAAACCCTGCGCCCGCGTCGACGTTACCCTATCCGACGGACGCACCCTCTCCGAGTCAACTACCTACCATAGAGGCGACTTCCAACGAAGGCGAAGCCGGCAGGAGCTTGAGAACAAATTCCGATTCTTGGCCTCCGAGACCCTGGGTC
The DNA here is from genome assembly GCA_965238215.1 of Dehalococcoidia bacterium. Lineage (GTDB taxonomy): Bacteria > Chloroflexota > Dehalococcoidia > Lucifugimonadales > JAPULR01. The sequence continues at coordinate 947,447 of OZ250180.1, forward strand.
GCGAAAGGACCGAAGACACCATCCGCACCACCACCAACCTGGCCCAACTGGAAAACGTCCAAACCCTCACCGCCCTCCTCCAACCTCCCCCATCCCCCTAACCCACCCCCAAACGCCTCTTCACCGTAGGGGCAAGTTTCAAACCTGCCCCTAATCATGCACCCCCTCCCGTTATTCCCACGCAGAGCCTGCCCTTGTGAAAACGTGGGCAGGAATCCACCATTCCCACGCCCTCCCCCCTGTCATACTCCGCCTTACCCACGTGTCATTCCGAGCGCAGCATCCCCCCACATGTCATTCTGAGCGCAGCGAAGCGGAGTCGAAGAATCTCGTTGTCCTTCTTACCCCATGTTCTCACCCGGGGTCCGAACCACAAAAAATAAGACCACCCACGCACACTAGGGAGGAGGGTGAAATGGGGCTGCTAGCTAATCATCTGGTGAGTGACCAAAAAGCACCCACCTGCCTACTTACTTCTTCTTCTCTTCCGAAACCACCGGTTATTCGCAAAACCATAAGCTACGCCAAAAATCGCCCCGAAGATAACAGTGTGAACAAGCAAACCGCCGAAAGTCAGGTCGTCGTTCAGCCAGCCGTTGATCACACCACTAATGACTCCGGCGGCGAATCCAACAGGGAGGTGTAGGAGAATATCTCTTATTAGTGGAACACTGGGCTTCTCGTTCATAAACTCCCTCCATCCTCTAGATAGTCATACAGCAACATAGTTCACCAAAACCCACAAGTCAATTTCCACCCGGAACCGGGTCAGACCACCCCCCAGCCAACGCCAGACACGCGTCCCCCACTATCCACCATACCCCTAACCCAACCCCCACACTATTTTCACGCCCCCGTTTACCGTAGGGGCAGGCTTCAAATCTGTCCTCTCCCATCAACCACACCACCGCTAGGCAAGGTGTAGGGGTGCTTCGGGAACCGCCCGAGGTCCTAATAGAAAGCTTAGATACAAGCTAATCAACTGGCGGTCCGTATTGATTGGGTTCGCCATCTCCAGCGTCAAGACCAAGCCAACCTATGAATACCAAAAGCCCAACGAGAGGAATGAGCAGTGCGAGGGAGTACCAGCCCGATTTGCCCAAGTCATGCCAGCGCTCAGCGTAAATTGCGAATGCCATCCAGGCAAACAAAGGCATGACCACCAAAAGCCAAATGGCAGACATCATATAAACGAAACTTTCCCACTCTGCGTCCGATATATCGGTGTTACTATAGCCATAGACAAATGAAACTAGGAAAAGCATCCCATAACCCAACAACGATAGGCCCACTAAAGGCAAAATACCCTTGAGCCAGAAAGTTGAGCGGTTGATTCTTCCGTCATAACTGAATAAGACGTACTGCAGACCCCTTCGTCGCTCCGCGGAGCCGTTGCGTCTAGAGCTCATCGCGCATTGATAGTCCCAGATTTCGGCTTTTTTCTTTACTGCTAGACATGCTCTTGTAAATTATTTCCTTGTCCCACTTAGATTTCACTTGCGAGGACCCTAAAGATAGAATTAGGTGCTTGCGACGGCTAATTTTGTCCGCTATGAACCGTTAAGGGACAAAGGAGCCTACCTTCACCCATGCCAAGCATTATAATGGACCCGTACATACGGAAATCATTGCAAATGCATAATGTCCAGGGAGTTTGAGTTGTGTCAATGCGGAGTTAAAGCTATAACCCCCAAACCTGTAAGGGAACATGAAGAAATTACGCCAAGTGCAGCGGGTCCAGACTAGGCTACGCAAGTTCATCTAGGCGCGAATTATCAGGATGCCGCGCACCCTCCCCCGTCCGTGTCTCCTAACTCCCCGCCGCCAAAGGGATCACCCGCTGGGCAAACTCCTCCATCGTCGCCACCGTGCCCCCTACGTCCTCACTCCGAAAGTCGAACACCACGTGACTCACTCCCACCTCCGCAAACTCCGCCACGTCAGCCGCTACCTGCTCTGCCGACCCCATAAAAGGCTGCGTCCTATCCTCGGCAGCCCCCAGCAGATAGCGCGGCGCTCGATACGCCACCCCAATCGCCGAAGGGTCCCGCCCTGCCTTCTCAGCGTAGCGACCCAACCGCTCCACTGACCGCCGCATCTGTTCTGCCGTAACTAGCGGAAACCGTGGGTTCGACCCGATGGGATGCCACACGTCCCCCAAGGTCGCCGCCCGACGCAGCGCCGGGCCGCTTTCGCCCCCTACCCATATCGGTGGATGTGGCTTCTGCACCGGCTTCGGCTCGAACCTTATGTCCGCGAAGCTGCAATACTTCCCCTGAAAGCTCGGATTCTCCTGCGTCCACAACTCCTTGAACGCCCGCAAATACTCATTCCCTACAGCGCCCCGCTCCTCGAAAGGCGGAAGCCCCAGCGCCTCGAACTCCTCTCGCAGCCAGCCCACTCCCACACCGACAATCAACCGCCCCTTCGACAATACGTCCATGCTGGCCAGCATCTTAGCCGTAACAACCGGATTACGATGCGGGAGAATCAGCACCCCAGAACCTACCCGTATGCGCTCCGTCACCGCCGCCACAAAGGTCAACGTCGTCAGCTGGTCCAGCCACTCTCCCGAGGCCGCTCCCGTGAATTCCCCCGTCGCGCTGTACGGGTACTCCGATTCAGAGGAGTCCGGAATCACCACGTGGTCCCCCACAAAGGCCGAGTGGAAACCCAACTCCTCCGCCCGTCGCGCCACCAACGCCAAATTATCCGGCGAAGCCCCCGGGCCCCGATTCTGCAAGCTAATCCCAAACTTCATAATCCTCAACCTCCAACTTTCTTCCACAAACGCACGGCGTCCACCGTCTTAGCACAATCTCCCCGATATCCCCCGTAGGGGCGGTTCGCGAATCACCCTTCCCTCCCCCACATAATACCGATACTTCCCCTCACGTAGGGGCTAGTTTCAAACTTGCCCCTTCTCGTGCTCACCCTCTCCCCACATCCCCACATCCCCACCCGTTGTTCCCGCGCAGAGCCTGCCCCCGTAAAGACGGGGGCAGGAATCCATCCCGGGCCTCCCCCACACTCCTCCTCCCTTCCCTAACCCTCCGGCTCCACCGAAAGCAGCACCTCCACCCGCACCTCGTCCTCTATGCTTGTAACCGGCCCGGCCTTCGGTGGCGTAATGTCCAGCTGTTGCCACGTAAACGTCGTCCTGCCCAGAATCACCACCCGGTCCCCGTCGTCCCGCGCCTCGATGTCAAACACCAACGGCACCGTGATTCCTCGAATCTCCAGGCTCCCCTCCACCTGCGTCTCCACCCCTGAGCCTTCCGAAAATCCCTCCGGAATGTCCGACACCGTAGGCACCGTCAACGTCGCCGTGGGATAGTCCCCAAACATCCTCGACCGCACGTACCTGTCCCGGTTCGCCTGGTCGCTCGACAGCGAGTGCAGGTCTATCTCAAACACCGACGGCCCCCCGTCCAACCGCACCTCGCCAGAAAGCGACGTCGTCCGCATCACCGCGTCATTGGGAAGCGACAATCTCGCCAGCTTCTCTGTAACCGTAAACGTCGCCTCCGACCCCTCCGACACCACGAACGTTACCCCCTCGTACTCGCCTATTTCCCTGGACTGGCCCTCCGATGTAGTAGCAGCCAACGGTGTAGCCGCAGCTAGAGGCGTAGCTGTAGCCAAGGGAGTCGCTGCCATTCGCGTTGCCGTTGGCAAGGGAGTCTCCGTAGCAATGGGCGTCGCTGTAGCCAAAGGCGTGACTCTGGGTGACGTGGCTGTGGGCAATGGCGTCGCCGTGGGCAGGGGAGTAGCTGTAGCCAGCGGCGTTGCCGTCTCCAACGGCACAACCGTCTGCGGTGCCGACGTTGGCGGCGTTTCCCATCCCTCCGTCGCTGGCGTAGTCCAGCCTTCGTCCCCGGGCCCGTCCCATCCCTCCTGCGTTGCTCCAGCGCACCCCGCAATCCCCAGGCACAAAATCAGCGCCGCCGCAATCGCCGACGTCCAACCGTTCAAAGCCAAGCCCCTGAGTTTCTTCATAACGCGCCGGCTCCCATTCCCTGAACTATCATCGAATTCCGGGGCGGAAGCTCCAACCGCCCGTCTTCCTGGTCGCCCTGACCCGCTAATGCAAACCCCAGCGCCAGGGCGATTGCCGCCGTCAAGAACGCCACCCGCCAGGGCAACGCCCGTCCCATCCGCACAAGGACCACCGCCAACGACCAAGTCACCGCCAGCGACAATGACGCCACGGGGACGATGAATGATACCGACCTATCCAGGTAGGTATCCATCGCCAGCGCTGCCGCAACCACCACCACAAAGAGGGCCGCCATAACCACGTTGAAGAACAGCACGCGATTCTTCCCGCTCACCGACAGAAGCCGCCACAACAGCCCCGCGCCCAAGCCCAAGCCCAGCGACGCCACCGCAACCGAAGCGCTGTTGAAATATGCGTCGCTTGGCGATTCCAGCGGGATGCTCAACGCAACGGCGGCGATGGCCGCAACGGAACCAGCGAGCAGTCCCACTGCCGCTGTCCCCGGCTCCTCGCCCAAGACATCGCTGCGTCTATTAAAGAGCGTCATCGCCCCCAATTATAACTGCCAACGCCCCAAAAGGCATGGCTCTGCCAGATACCTTGTGCCTTCCCCGTCACATGCGCCATTCCGCTATACTTGCCCTGAAAACAATCTGTCAGCGTTTGGAGGGAACTGATGGGTCTTGCAGGAATAGTATTGGCCGTCTTGGCCATTGCGCTCACCATCATACCCACCATCGGATGGATCCTCGCCACCCTCTGTCTGGTCTCTGGTCTGTCCCTCTCCACCGTAGGCCTCATTCAGAATCGAAAAGCGGACGGTGGGACAGAACTGCCATCGCCGGCATCGCAACCAACATCGTTGTCATTGTGATAATAGTTCTATACCTTACGCTAGTCTTTGAAGCAGGAATTGAACCAGATTAGAAGTATTGGTTTATCGACTTTATGGCCGATTTCGCTGTACGGGTTGCCCTCATACCCCTCACTTCAATCTTCCTCCTTCCCCCATCACATCAACCATCCCGCTATACTTGCCGCAAGCAAAGACTGTCAGTGGCTGGAGCACTCTTATGGGAATAGCAGGAATAGTATTCGCGGTATTGGCCATAGCTTTCCCCATCATCCCCACCATCGGCTGGGCACTTACCGTCATCTGTCTCGTTACCGGAACCTCCCTCTCCACCATTGGCCTCTGCCGCTATCGCAAGGGGACCCAGGATCACAAGACCGCCATCTTGGGCATCGCCGCCAACATCGCGGTCATCGCCATAATAGCTCTTTGGACTTATTTCCTCGGGGATTACTGAGGCAGACTCAATCCAGGGTAGACCTCTAGTCCGCTATACTTTCCCGTCGGAAATTCTTTCATCGTCTGGAGGAAACTGATGAGCATAGCAGGAATGGTCCTTGGCATCCTGGCCGTTGTATTCGCCGTCATCCCCATCTTCGGCTGGATTATCTCTATCCCCTGCCTGCTCGTGGGACTCCCCCTCTCCATCATTGGCCTCACCCAGAACCGGAAGCACGGCCAGGGATACGGCATGTCCCTCGCCGGCATCGTAACCAACGTCCTTGCCATCGTTGTTGTCATCCTCTGGATTGTCCTTTTCGTGGCGTCGGCTGAAGTCATAGACGAAGACTTCAGCTACGGGGGCGAGCCCGTTCCCTTAATGCCCATCATCTTCGACCCCTTCAACCACATTGAAGTAGGCGGCGTCTTCGAGGGCGACTACTACTCCACGCCTCCCACCTCCGGCCCGCACTGGGAGTCCAACTGGGCCAGCTGCGGCGTCTTCGATGAGGAACTGCCCGACGAGCAGATAACACACAACATGGAACACGGGCAGGTCATCATCAGCTACAACCTTTCCGACGAGGACGACGTTGAAGAGTTGAGGGAGATTGCCCAAACCCTTCCCGGTCGTCGCAGCTGGATGGTCATGCGACCCTACTCCAAGATTGACGCTGGCCGGATTGCCCTCACCTCGTGGGGTTGGAAGGACGAGTTTTCAATCTCGGAACTGACCGGTGAGCGAGTGCGGAGCTTCTACGAAGCCCATCGAGATGGTTCTCCCGTAGAGTCCGTCCCTTGTGGTGGATTCATGGGCTAGCTCCCATCCTCCTCTCCCCTCACTGGCACCTCAAACACGAAACGGCTCCCCCCTTCCGGCCTTCCCTCCGCCCAGATAGACCCCCCGTGCGCCTCCACCAACTGCCTCGCAATCGTAAGTCCCAACCCCGTTCCGCCCGTGGCCCTGCTCCTCGACGGGTCCACCCGGTAGAACCGGTCGAAGATCTGCCCCAACTCCTCCTCCGGCACCCCCTCCCCAGTGTCCTCCACCGACACCCGCGCCGATTCGCCCACCACCTCCACCGAGACCGACACCACCCCTCCCTCCGGCGTATGCCTCACCGCGTTGTCCAATAAATTCCCCAGTGCTTGGGCTATCCGCGTACGGTCCATCATCAACGGCGGCAAGTCCGACGGCGCCTCCAGCCTCAGCGAAATCCCTTTGCCTTCCGCTGCCGGACGGAACGCCTCCACCGAGCTTGTCGCCAACTCAGCCAGCGAAGCCTCATCGAAGTCCAGCGTCAGCACACCCGCGTCTGCCTGGGCAATCAACCCCAGGTCTTCTACCAACCGGCCAAGATGCATCGCCTGCTGGTGCACCACGTCTATCGCCGCCGGGGTGGGCGTCAACACCCCGTCCCGCATCGCCTCAAGGTAGCCCCGCACGTTTGTCAACGGCGTTCGCAACTCGTGCGCCACGTCCGACATTAGCCTGACCCGCTGCCGCTCCGCCCCCCGTAGTCGGTCCGCCATTATGTTGAATGTCCGCCCTAGCTGCCCCATCTCGTCCGAAGACAAGACCTCCACGCGTTCGTCCAGGTTCCCCATCCCCAGCCTTGCCGCCGCCCCCGTCAAGTCCCTCACCGGCGACAGAATCCGCCGGGAGAGCATCGTCACCAGCAGCACTCCGCCGATCCACGCCGCCAGCCCCGCCCACACCAACGACCAGTTCACCGACGACACTACCCGGGAAATCGCCGGCTCCGCCACCTCCGTTTCTGCCTGGACCGCTGCCAGCGCAAGAAATCCTATCTCCTCACTCCCCGTGCGAATGGGTCTGTAATTGTCCGCGCCCCGCCACGAAACGGGCAGTCTCCCAAATCCCGCTTGGGAGTCCGCAATCAAACGGCCTTGCGCATCTGTCACCACAATTCGCCGCCCGTACAGGGAGCCGGCCCTTTCCACAATACTCTGAATGCCGCTCCAGTCCCTACTCTGGGAGTAGGAAAGGGAAATCATCTCCTCCACTCGCGCTATACGCGCCTCCTCCAACCGTTCCGAAAACTGCTCCACTTCCCGATTCGCCGCGTACCCCGTGTACACCCCTACCGCGGCTAGGGCAAGCCCCAGCGACAGAGTGAACCCCAATATGAGACGAAACTGGAGCCCCCGGAACCATCTAACCATCTCCGAATCTGTATCCCACGCCGTAAACTGTCCGGATGCGCCCCTGCCCTTTTCCACCCTTGCCGTCGGAAATCCGCTTCCTCAGATTCGAAATATGCACGTCAATAGTCCTGTCGAATCCGTCGAAATCGTACCCAAACACCCTGTCGATAATTTGGTCCCGCGTGAAGGTCCTCCCCGGCTCCTTCATCAACATCGCCAATATCCTGAACTCCGTCGGCGTCAGCGAGATCTCTCTCCCTTCAAACCAGACCTTGCGGCTTAGAAGATTAAGCTTCAATCCGTTGCACGTTATCGTCGAAGGCCCCTCTTCTGACTTCTCTCTGGCTGTGCGACGAAGTACCGCTCGCACCCTGGCCGCCAACTCCCGCGGACTGAAGGGCTTCGTCACGTAGTCGTCCGCCCCCATGTCCAGACCTTCCAGCCGGTAGGACTCGTCCGCCCGCGCCGTTAGCATAACAATAGGCACGTCCGACTCTTCGCGAAGGATGCGGCAAACGCTCATCCCGTCCAGCTTGGGCAGCATCAGATCAAGAACGACCAGGTCGGGCTGTGCTTCTCTCGCCAGCCGCAGACCGGTGGGCCCATCCCCTGCCGACAGCACCTGGTGCCCGTCACGCCCCAAGTACAGGTGAAGCAACTTCACCACGTGAGGATCGTCCTCCACTATCAGAACTGTTCTGGCCATCTTGAACCCTCTGCGTTTACTGGCCGCGCTCGTCGCCGAAAGTCAAAGGGCGGGGAGACCCGGGGATAGGGGCCTCCCCGTCTTCAACCTATGTGCGAGGCAAGCCTTAAGGTTTAGTATAGCCCTTCCAAGAATTCTCATGCCCGGCTCCCCGATTGCCGCCCCTCTCGCCCCAATGTCCGCCACCCTGCCAACCGCTTTTCGACGTGCCATTGCCTATTCCGGCCCTCTTTACCAAGCCGGCCCGATCCAGAAACTCCGGGCGGCTTTCGAACCATTCCACGTACTCGTCCGCCTCTTCCTGGGTAATCAGCTCCTTCTCAACCATCGCGTCCATACGTGCTCTAACGGCATCGTTCGCCATTGCGCACTTGGCCTGCGTCAAAGCATCCTCTAACGCCGACTCCTCCACACCGAGAATCTCCGCAACCTCAGCAACGAAGCTCCCTTCCCCGTCCCAACTCTCCTTGGCCTCTTCAATAGAGTCGCTAACGGCGCTCTCCTCCAAGCCCAAGATTTCCGCAACTCGCTCCATTAGACTCTCCCCGTCCCCTGCTCCCCTCCCGAAGCCGCCGACACCCTTAACGCCCCCGTGGGCCAGGATGACCCCACCGCCGACACCCACAACCATCAGCCCCGCCAGAATTACCGCTAAAATCCAACCTCTCTTGCCCACCTAACTCCTCCTTCCCACTGTCTAAGGTGTTGCCTTACCGTGGAGGAGAATAAAGGTCAACTTTTAAGGGATTATGAAGAAGTTAGCCCCGTAGCTAGATGGCCAAGACCCGCTACCCGCCGGTCAGCACACCGGCGGTCGCAGATGCGCCCAGGGCCGCGCCTCCTCGAAGGCCGCCGACGCTCTGAGCACCGTCTCTTCCTCTCCTCTACGCCCAACAATATGCAGCCCGATGGGCATGCCGTCCTCCGTGAACCCGCAGGGTATGGACGCCGCCGGCTGCCCCGTCAGATTGAACGGCGGCGTGTAGGGCATGTAGCCCAGTCGTGGGTCCACCTGCTGTCCGTCTATCACCCGCGGAAATTGCCCTACCTGGAAGGCAGGCACCGACATAGTCGGCGTCAGAAGCAGGTCATACCCCTCCATAACGTCGTCCGCTTGGCTTTGGAGCCTCTGGTACGCCAGCATGGCCGTTGCATAGTCCGCACCCGTGGTGGATTCGCCTAAAGCCAGGTTCCCCCGGACGTAGTTGGTAAGTATACCCCTCTTCTGCTCGTACAAGCCCTTGTAGGAAAGGTACGCGCCCGTGGAAAAAATGGTCATGAAGTATTCGATGGGATGCTGGAGCGAAATCTGCGGCTCCTCCACAACGCATCCCAACTCCTCAAACACCCGCGCCCCCTCCGCTGCTATGCGGGCCACTTCCGCATCCACTGCGGCATATCCCAGGTCAACGCTCCAAGCCACCCGTAGCCCCTCCACGCCCTGCCCAACCGCCGCCACGAAGTCCGGTGGCTCCTCCCGCATTGCTGTCATGTCCCTCGAATCGTAGCCCGCCAAGGCCTGAAGCAGCGTGGCGGCATCGCGGACGTTCCGCGCCAGTGGCCCCGACTGCGACGTGAAGTTAGGCGAAGCATTTCCCACGCCGCCGTATTTCGCCACCCGTCCCAGCGTGGGCTTGATGCCATATACGCCGCAGAAGCTGGCCGGTATGCGGATAGACCCTCCCCCGTCGCTGCCCGTCGCAAGCGTACACAGACCCGCCACCAGTGCAGCCGCCGCGCCTCCGCTCGAACCACCGCTGGTTCGGTCCGTGTTCCACGGGTTCCGGCACGCGTCCCCCAACCGGTTCTCCGTCGTGCCCAGAAGTCCGAATTCCGGCGTATTCGTCTTCCCCAAAATCACCGCCCCGGAGCGGCGCACCCGCTCTGAGGTTATCGAGTCTATCGCCGGCACATAGTCCCGATAGGCCAGTGAACCCATGGTGCTCCTTATCCCCTTAGTAACCTCCAGGTCCTTGATGGACACAGGAATCCCCAACAACGGCTCACCTCCGCCGCCTCGTCCTATCCGCTCGTCCGCCTGCCGCGCCGTCGCAACCGCTTCCTCGCCGCAAACCGTCAGATAAGCGTTGAGAATAGGATTCAATTCCTCAATCCGACCCAGAAACATCTCCGTAAGCTCCACCGACGAGACCTCTCGCGAGTCCAAAAGCCTCCTCAACTCATAACCCGGTGCAAACGCTAATTCCCCGCTATTCATAACCTTCCCTCCATTTCATTTTCCCCCATCCTCCTCAAATCAATTTCAGGTCATTCCGAACCATAACATCTGTCATTACTATGCAAATAGCCCGTTCCGCACCTACAAATCCCTTCCCCCTTGATGGGGGAAGGTTAGTGCCTGCCCTCGTGAAGACGGGGGATGGGGGTGAACCCCGTGCCCGACAACATTCTCCCCCGTAGTGGCGGTTCGCGCCCCCCTTCATCCGCTACAAGACCCCGATCCCAACCATCATTCCGGCGAGAGCCGGAATCCAGCCCTCTTCCCGCATCCATTTTCATCGCCTTATGTGGCCTTTCTTGGCCATAGTGATTCTGAGTGGAGCGAAGTCGAAGAATCTCGTCAGACTTCGCTCCAACGCCCCCTCCCCCCCGTCATCAATACACCCGATGCTGCGCCAACGGCGTCGCCGATACGGGCGTCGTAATACTCAATCCCGCGTCTACCGGAATAACCACCCCTGTCACCCATCGCGACTCTTCACTAGCTAGAAACACCGCAGCCCACGCCACGTCCCACGCCGTTCCTTCCGTCCCCAGTGGCGCCGCCTCCCGGCGCGTGCGTCGCAGGGCTTCGTCCATCCGCGGTGCCACCATAGGCGTGTACACCAACCCCGGAGCAATGCAGTTCACCCTGATGTTGTCCCGTCCGTGGTCTCCCGCCATTGAGAAGGTTAGTCCGATAACCGCCGCCTTGGACGTGCTGTACGGGGTTGTGCCATTGGCCCTCAGTCCCGCAATGGACGAAATGTTAATAATCGACCCGCCTCCGCTTTCAATCATGGCCGGAATAGCGAAGCGACCCGTCAACATGATGCTCTTCACGTTCACCTCCATCACCCTATCCCACTCATCTTCCCTGACCTCTACCACCCTTGCGCGATGGGATATCCCCACGTTGTTGTCCAGCACGTCCAGCCGCCCATACCTCTCCACAGCCGCCTCCACCATTGCGCGGCAGTCGTCTGAACGGGTAACGTCCCCCTCGAACACCGACGCTGTTCCGCCCTCCTCTTGGATAACCTCCAGGGTCTCTCGGGCGCGGGCCTCCACATTGTCTGCCAAGAGAACCTTCGCCCCCTCCCTGGCAAACAGTACCGCCGTTGCCTTTCCGTTCCCCACTCCCGGCCCGCTGGAACCCGCCCCAGTGACGATGGCTACCTTGCCTTGCAGACGCCCTTTGCCCTGTGCCATTACCCCTCCCTTTGGAAGTTACCAATTGACCCCAAATATATCAGCCATCCAAACCACCGTCACTCGCCTTTCCCCCTTGTCCTCGCGGATGCGGGGACCCATCCCTCATCCCAAGCCCCTCCCCCCGCCATCACCATGAAAATAGACCGCCAACCTCTTTACCCACTCATAGGGGCGGTTCGGGAACCGCCCGCCCATTCAAACCACGTCCATTTGCATCGCCTTCTGCGTCCTTCCATCTGCCTTCTGTCAACCCGCGCACCCTACCTTTGATTGCCATGAAAATAGACCGTAATCGGCTGTTGATGCCGTCATTGCAACCCATCCTGTAGGGGCGGGTTTCAAACCCGCCCTCTTTCCCCAGCCCACAGACATTTTCATCACCTTGCCTTGCCTTCACAAAGCCGTAAACATTCCGAGGCTCCGCGAAACGGAGTCGAAGAATCTCGTAGGCATCCGTTCAACGCTTTCCCTTCTACTTGCAAGGTCATCACCTACCCGTCATCCCGCCGCGACAAAATCGACTCCCTCCTACCCCAACGATGGCCGAAACCTATGCCACCCCCTTCCGTTTTTCCCGCGGAGGCGGGAACCCATCCCTCATCCCTTCTGACAACCATCTGGTAGGGGCGGTTCGCGAACCGCCCGTTCCCCCCTCTCCCTCCTACCCCAACGATGGCCGAAACCTATGCCACCCCGTCGCCTGTTCGTAAGCATGGGCCACACGCAGCACCAACCCTTCCTCACGGTGTCTGCCCATTATGTGCAGACCGATGGGCAGAGGCCCTTCTCCAAACCCGCACGGAACGGAAATCGCCGGCAGCCCCACGTCCGACGCTATGGCCGTACACGCCAGACTCAATGACCCCGCCGGCACCCGGCGTCCTCGCACCTCAGTCATTCCCCGCGTCTCCGGCACTTTCAACGCCGTCGTCAAAGACGTTGGCGAAACCACCACGTCCACCTGCCTCATCACCCGCGCCGTCTCTCTCTTCAGAAGCGCCAACCGTCGTTGAGCATCCAGATAATCGGCCATGGGTATAGCGGCCCCCCGCTCCAGCCGCAACTTCATGTCTGCATCTATCCTCGCCAGTCTCTCTGGAGAAAATGTCTCCCGGTAGTAGACGGCGGATTCCGGCTCCACAATCGTGTTGTGAATGTCCGAAACCCCTGCCGCTCCTTCGATGGATACCTCCTCCACCTCTGCACCCATGTCCGAGAGTACCGCCACGGCCCTTCGCACCGCCCGCTCCACTTCCTCCGTGCAGCCACCGCCCACGAACTCCTCCAACACCCCAACTTTCACGCCCTTAATGTCGCCTTCCAGCGCCGCCCGATAGTCCGGGAACCGCCCCGTCAGACTCACCGGGTCCTCGGGGTCGTGTACCGCCAACGCCTGCAATGCCAGCGCCGTATCCTCCACCGTTTTGGCTAGGGGGCCGGCTTGATCGAAGGACCAGGACGGGCCAAAGAGATTGTGCCGGCTGATAAGCCCAAATGTTGCCCGCAAGCCCACTACCCCACTCCAGGCCGCCGGTATCCGCACCGACCCGCCCGTGTCGGACCCGATGGACACCAGCCCCATCGACGCTGCAACCGCCAACCCCGAACCCGCGCTCGAATGCCCCGGCGACCGGCTTATGTCCCACGGGTTGAAACAAGTCACTGCCACGTTCCGGCGGAAGTGGCAATTCACCTTCCCCACCAGAATAGCGCCCGCCTTTTCCATTAGTTCGTGCACCCGCGCGCTCGTCCGTGGCACGTAGTCCTTGTGGCTCTCGTACCCATAGGTGGTGCGAATCCCCGCCGTATCTACTAGGTCCTTGAGAGTGTATGGAATACCGTGAAGCGGCCCCCTATACTGGCCTCTCCGGATCTCCTCCTCCGCGGCCCGCGCCCGCTCCAGGGCATAGTCCCCCGTGACTGTGGTGAACCCCCTCAGCGGCCCGTCTACTCGATCAATGCGCTCAAGGGTCGCCCGCGTCAACTCCACCGGAGAAAGCGCCCCAGACTTCAACGGGCCAGCAAAGCCCGCAACAGTGCCATTCGCCAAATCCATTTCACTCATGCCAATTACTCCTCGCCTAACGGAGATTCAATGCCCTTCCATACGCTAAGGGCTGTCGCGCATCCCGTCAACGCCACCACCGCCCAATTGACAACTTTCCCTCTTTGGGGTCAAATTATCCTAGCAGGAGGTGATCTCTTTGGAGCGCGAGCAGGCAGAAGACCAAGAGAAAATCCACAAAGCCCTAACGTCTACCGTCATCGAAATTCAGCGGGAACACGTCAAGCTCAAAAAGTCCCTGTCACGCATGGAGCAAGACCAGATCCTGCTGCGAGAGATGATAGGACGGGTCCAAATGTTGCAGGAAGAACTGCGGGAAACCATGTTCGGCATCCACCAGGACCACACCGAGGCGGTTGCAAGCCTGCTGCAATTGCAGAAGTACCACGCCCAAACCAGCGAAAGGTTATTCGGGTTGGAACAGAATCAGGCAGCCCTCAAGATATCCGTTGCAGCCCTCAGCAAACCTTCCCCCACTCCCGAACAACCCAAGTGGAAATTCTGGGCCTAGCCGCAGCAAGACCCAGCCCCCAACACCCATTCTCCCTCCTATAGGGCGTCCCTGGCGGGCATCCTCGTCCCATTACTCCCCTACCATGCTTCTTGACCTACGCGCCATGCACGTCATCCCCCCTTGCAAGAATCGCATACAAATCAAGTTGCATTGGAGGAGGGAGGCTATTGGCGGGGAGAGGATAGCAGTCATTCTACTGTAAATTGCGGTTTCGTTTTATTGAGGAAGGCTTGAATCCCGCGACGGCGGTCTTGGGTGGTCTGGAGGATGAAGCTAAGGTCGGCCTCCAGGTTCAGCCCTTGCGCCAAGGACATGTCGAGGCCCTTGTAGACCGCCTCTTTGACGTAGCGCACCGCAATTGGAGCGGCGGCGGCGATGGTTTGACCCAGATCGATAGCAGTAGCCTCCAGAGTTTCGCCGGGAGTGACGGCATTGACTAGCCCCATTTCGAGGGCCTCCGATGCAGAAACGGAACGGCCCGTGAAAAGAAGCTCCAGCGCCCGGGCACGTCCGATGATTCGTGGCAGTCTCTGGGAGCCGCCGTCCCACGGTATGAATCCGCCAGCCAAACATGAGAAACCGAAGGTTGACCCTTCCGCCGCCAATCGCTGGTCGCAGGCGAGGGCGAGTTCCAAGCCCTGATTCCACGCTCGACCCTGGATGGCGGCGATGGTTGGAACCTTGAGGTTCGCAACGTGGACGGCGACGCGTCGCTGCTGGAGCACAGATTCAGGGTCGCTGACGGGCGCGCCCTGGGGCCACGGGTTGACGTCATCGTGCCAGAAGTTCTCGCCGTTGTTGGTGAGGACAACGGCTCGAAAGTTCGCGTCTTCATTCAGAGATTGGCAGACGCTTTCAAGCTCTTCGGCCGTCGTGGGATTCCGGTGAATGTCGTCGTCCAGCAGATCGACGCGAATGACGGCCACGGCGTCATTCATTTCCAGTAGGATGGGTTTGCGAATCAACATTAGTAAATGGAATACAAGGGCTTAGGGTTACGATTTTCGCTGGAAAATTGGACTATTGACAGCATTCAGGACGTAGTTTATCATAAGCGAGGTTTTAGCACTCTATTGATTTGACTGCTAATTTAGTGGTCATAATGATGTAGACAGACCCAAAAACAACCAAAATTTGAGGAGGAAGCGTTGGTGAAATTCACGCCTTTAGGAGAGAGGTTGATAGTCAAGCCACTGGAGGAGGAACAAACCACATCATCAGGAATAATTCTTCCGGATACTGCCAAAGAGAAGCCGCAGGAGGGTGAGGTTGTGGCGGTGGGACCCGGCCGGGTCACCGACGAAGGTGCGCGCGTGCCCATGGAGATACAGACCGGGGATAGGATCATCTATTCCAAATACGCAGGCACCGAATACAAGGACGATGGTCAGGAGTACCTGATTCTGCGGGAGAGCGACGTTCTGGCCAAGGTTAACAGATAGGCTGGACGACATATCGCCACGGATTTCGAAGTCATTTATTCAGAAATTTTGAGGGAGGCAAGCAATGCCCGGTAAGCAACTAATATTTTCCGAGGAAGCGAGAAAGTCGCTGAAGGCTGGCATAGACACCTTAACGGACACGGTGAAGGTGACGCTAGGACCCCGAGGGCGGAACGTGATTTTGGACAAGAAATTTGGCCCGCCCCTGGTATGCAGCGACGGTGTGACCATAGCCAAGGAGATTGAACTTCCGGACCCCTTCGAGAACATGGGAGCGCAGCTGCTCAAAGAGACCGCCAGCAAGACCAATGACGCCGCCGGCGACGGCACGACCACCTCCGTGGTGCTCGCTCAGAGCATAATTACCGAAGGGTTCAAGAACACGGCTGCGGGAGCAAACCCCATGGCCATCAAGCGTGGCATCGAATGGGCGGTAAACGCCGTTATTGGCGAGCTCAAGGAGATGTCGCGTTCAGTAGACAGCCGCGACCAGATAGCCCAGGTTGCGGCGCTTTCGGCCCACGAGGACTCCATTGGCGATACAATCGCTGACGCTATGGAGAAGGTCGGCAAGGACGGCGTTATCACCGTCGAGGAATCCAAGGGCATTAACGACGAGATTGAATACGTCGAGGGGATGCAGGTAGACCGCGGCTACATCTCTCCCTACTTCGTCACTAACTCCGAGAGGATGGAGACGGTCATCGAGGAGCCTTACCTGATCATTACGGACAAGAAGGTCTCCGCCGTTTCCGACCTGGTCCCAGTTCTGGAGAAGCTGATCCAGATGGGCAAGAAGGACGTTGTGATTGTGGCGGAGGACGTGGACGGAGAGGCTCTGGCCACGCTGGTTGTCAACAAACTTAGAGGCACCCTGAACTGCTTGGCGGTGAAGGCTCCCGGCTTTGGAGACCGGCGCAAGGCGATGCTGGAAGACATAGCCATTCTGACCGGCGGCACCGTCATCAGCGAAGAGACGGGCCGCAAGCTGGAATCGACCACGGTGGCCGACATGGGCCAGGCCCGACGGGTCTCGGCCAGCAAGGAAGAGACGACCATCGTAGAGGGGAAGGGTTCGGAGGACTCGATCAAGGGCCGCATCACGCAGATCAGGTCCCAGATTGAGGACACCACCTCCGAGTTCGACCGGGAGAAGCTCCAGGAGCGGATGGCCAAGCTGGCCGGCGGCGTTGCCGTCGTGAAGGTCGGCGCGGCTACGGAGGTCGAGCTCAAGGAGCGGAAGGCCCGGGTAGAAGACGCCCTTTCGGCCACCCGAGCCGCGGTGGAAGAGGGCATCGTCGCCGGTGGCGGCGTCGCCCTGGTAAGGGCCTCGCGGTCCCTGGTAAACGTCGACCAGAAGCTGAGAGGCGACGAGCTGGTGGGCGCGAACATCATCCGCAAGTCGCTGGAGCAGCCTCTGCGACTCATCGCGCAGAACGCCGATCAGGAAGGGTCTGTGATTCTGGAATCGGTGAGAAACCAGTCGGACGACTACGGCTTTGACGCCGAGGAAGGGGTCTACGGCCCGATGTTCGAGAAGGGTATCGTTGACCCGGTTAAGGTGACCCGCTCGGCTTTGCAGAACGCAGCCAGCGTGGCGGCAATGGTCCTGACAACGGAATCGATGATTACGGAGATTCCTGAGAAGAACCCGGCTCCGCCCATGCCTCCAATGGAGTACTAGACAAGAAAGTTTCCGCTTCCTAAAAGGAGCGCAAAAGCAAGAGGGGCGGCCCTGTGTGGGCCGCCCCTCTTTGTTGTTGGGGGGTGGGGACGTTTACGTACGGGATCTACATGTTTCTTCGGAGGGAGCGGCGGCCGAGCAGGCGAGAGAGGTTTGCAGCGGCGAGATGGCTTGAAGATGCTGCGGATGGCATATTCTCGTACCGTTGCAGCGATTCCGATTCCGAGAATTGCTGGGGCCAGTTTAGGTTCACGTCGATATACAGCCCATTAATCTTCAGCGCGTTCGACACTAGCAGACCCGCAAGGTCTCTCTCCATCGCGCGCACGGGAAACTTCAGCCCTTGGTAATATCCAATGGCCTTATCTACTATTTCGGACAGATGTATCGCGCCATCATTGAGAAGCATCTCCACGATCTGGAGCTGCCGCTCCACCAAAGCGCGGCGTCGCGGACTGCGCAGTCGTCCGAATAGGGAGTTAGCTATCTGTCTATAGAGAATCCGTTTGATTTGGGTGGAGATCTCATCGGCCAGAGCGTCGCATCTGTTTACTACGGCGGATAGCGCAAACTTCAGAAAGGGCGTGAGGTCGTGTCCTCTAGCGCGTGACTCATATAGAGCCGCGCGGTACTCTTCCTGATATTCATAGTAGTAGTTGGACAAGCTGACCATAACCATGTCGTTTACCCTGGCCTTTCGCATCATAAAGGCTTCCAGGGCGCGAGCGGTGCGACCGTTGCCGTCGCCAAAGGGGTGCATGGCGCCGAGATGATAGTGGGCTGCCAACGCTTGGATGATGGGGTCGTGGTTCCTGAATTCCCCGGATATCGCCTGGATGAGACCATTGAATGCATTGGTGAGTTCGGGGCCGCCGATCGCGCCCCGGCAGACGGGATTGCCGAAGGTTACGTTATCGCCGTCGCGACGAAGTTTGCCAGGCTCACAGCGGTCATCGTCGCATCCGGTTACTATGCGACGATGGATGTCCAGGACGAACTCGGAGTTGATTGGACGGTCTGCGTCTAACGAGCGGAGCCAGCGATAGGCCTTGTTGGCTGCCCGTAGCTGGCGTTGGGAGTGAGTCAAGCCGGAGTGCAGGGAGGCGTTTGAGGAGAGAACCTCGTCCTGTTGTTGTAGGGTAAACTGGGCACCCTCGATGCGTGTCGTGCCAACTGCTTCTAGCCGCAGTTGCTCTTCATGGACCTGCTCTATCCAGTTATGAAGATACGGCAATCTGTTAAGAACGCCTGCAGAAGTCTTTGCCTCGACTAGAGGCATGGCAACTTCTGACAGGTTGCAGCGCACCCACTGCTGGGGAACGTGGAATTGTGAAACGGATCGGGTAGTCACTGCATTTGTTTCCGGTTAGCTGTATTGAGATTATCTCAAATTTACCATTTGATTTCCAGTTCATTTCGCTGTCATTTCTGCTTTATTTCCAGTATTTCATATCTAAGAATAGCCTGATATAGTACTTGGATTCCAGTTTCATTTCCAGTTCATTTCGGTTTTATATTAATGTCGTTTCGCTGTCATTTTTCTTGCGTGGTGAGAGATGGTGGTAAGTGGAGGAAAGCGGGAGTCGGCTACAAGATTCCTCGGTGGGCCTCGGAATGCCATGTAACTTTTGAGAATGTCAGGCGGCATCGGAATGACAGGGGGTGACGGGGGTGAGGATGGGTTCCCGCCCCTGTCTTCATAGGGGCAGGCTCTTCGCGGGAACAGCGGGAGGGAGCGAGAATGATGGAAGGGGATGTGGGGTCAACGGAACTTGGGCGGAGACGACTACCTGTCGCCTTCGAGGGCAGATGGGGCTTGGTCGTTGCACTCTGGGAGCCTTCCGAAGTCTTGCTGGAATTCTGCTAGCAGCTCTTTTTCCTTCTCTAGTGGCGATGATGTTGTTTCGTAGAGGAACCATATTGCTTTCTGTGTGCAAGGTCCGTCACTGCCGTTGAAATGATCCATAAGACGATCTCTGACGGAATCTTCGGCGCTGCCATAGTAGATGATTTCAAAGCCGTCATTAAGCGCGAATACACCGGGAGTTTCGGGCGCACGGCTAATGTACGCAGGGATAAACATTTGCGGCGCCGTGGAGATAGGCATGAGGCTCCTTTCGGGGTGTCAAGATTTCGAGAATTATGGAGGGGGACTGAGTGGAAGCCTCCATGCGCTGATCAGGATTCCATAGGTGATCAATCCCCGTCTATGTACTATTATGTCGGCTGCTTCTTTGCCTATCAACTGCCGCAGTGCAACGATTACCGAGCCGAAACGTTTAACGGGATGGACCAATAGGAGAGGGCGACCATAAGTGTCGCCTCTCCGGTGATGTGGTGAGATTTGGTGTAGGAAGGTGAGCGCGGGCGACGAGATTCCTCGACTGCGCTGGAAATGATACTTGGTGACGGGGGATGACGTTGGAGGGGTAAGGGCGGTTCGCGAACCGCCCTTACCACATTGAAGCGGGGCAGTGGTGTTTCTACGAAGGGCGGGGGCTGGTAGAATGCGGTCAGCGTTGTTGGGGAGAATCGCCTGCTATGGCTCATGGGAAGGTTTATCCGTCCGCCGTGGAAGCATTGGAGGACGTGTCCGACGGAACCGTCATCATGCTGGGCGGCTTCGGCGGGCCGGGCCTGCCTCAGAGCTTGGTGAAGGCCCTCATGGAGTTGGGGCCTCGGGAGCTTACGTTCATCTGCAACACGTGCTTCGAGCCAAAGCCCGGCGAGTATGACGTCGCCCGCCTGGTGGAGCGGGGGCAAGTCCGAAAGCTGATAACAACCTTCTTCGGGCGACCCAACCAGGAAATTCCGGCCCTAGGGTTGTGGCGCAAGGGGATGCTGGAGGTGGAGGTTGTGCCGCAGGGGATTTTGGCGGAGAGGATGCGGGCGGCCGGCGCGGGATTGGGCGGCGTCTACGTCCCCAACTACCTAGGCACGGTGTTCGAGGAGCAGGACACCCAATCGTTCGAGGGCCGCGAGTACGTGTTGGCGTCGCCGCTGGCTGCAGACTTCGCCCTGATTGGCGGGCATCGGGCCGACAGACTGGGCAATCTGACGTATCGGCTCGCGCAGCGTAACTACAATCCCACGATGGCCTCCGCCGCAAGGATTACGGTGGCAGAGGTGCGGGAGGTGGTTGAGGTAGGAGACATAGACCCGGAACGGGTGGTTACGCCCGGGATATACGTTAACCGGATTGTGGTCGGGGGATGAGGGTGCAATGGCTGAGAGGCTAAGCCGCGAGTTGATGGCCCTGCGGGTGGCGGCGGAGCTGCGGCCGGGGGAGGTGGTGAACCTGGGCATCGGAATGCCAACGCTGGTGGCAAACTACGTGCCGCCCAGTCGGGGAGTCGTTCTTCACTCGGAGAACGGAATTCTGCGATACGGTCCTCATGCGGAGGAGGGGGCCGAGGACCTGGATTTCATCAACGCCCGCGGAGAGCATACCACCTGGCATCCGGGGGGCGCGGTCATCAGTCATACCGACGCCTTCAGCGTAGTCCGCAGCGGGCGGCTGAACGT
The DNA here is from genome assembly GCA_965238215.1 of Dehalococcoidia bacterium. Taxonomy (GTDB): domain Bacteria; phylum Chloroflexota; class Dehalococcoidia; order Lucifugimonadales; genus JAPULR01. Next base: position 968,281 of record OZ250180.1, read on the forward strand.
GGCGGTTTTGGGAGCATTGCAGGTGTCGGAGCGGGGCGACCTTTCGAACTGGATGGTCCCCAGCAAGGGAATCGGAAGTCCGGGCGGGGGCCTGGATATGGCCGCCGGCGCAAAGCGACTCATCGTCATTACGGAGCATTCCAACGGGGGCGCGCCCAAGATTCTGCGCCGGTGCGACTACCCACTGACGGTGGCCGGGCGGGTGAATCTTATCGTCACGGACATCGCCGTCATCGAAGTTACGGCGGAAGGACTGGTGTTGAAGGAACGAGCGCCGGGGTGGTCGTCGGCGGAGATTCAGTCGGAAACGGAAGCCCGGCTAGATGTAACGGAGCCGGTGAAGGAGATGGACTTCGGCGTTCCAGAGGAGTCGCCTACGAGCAAGGTGTATCCCAGCGCGGCGGCGGCAGTGGCCGACATCTTCGACGGGGCGGTTATTCTGATGGACGGGTTCGGGGGGATAGGAGGGATGGCGCACTATCTGATGCTGGCGCTGCAGGACCAGGGGGCGCGGGAGCTGACGGTGGTGGGGAACACCGTCGGCATCGCGCGCGTGTCCACGTTCGGCGCGCCGCCTTCTCCAGCGCTGCAGGCCATCGACCACAGCATTCTGGTAGAGCGTGGGCAAATAAAGCATGCCATAGCTTCCTTCCCCGTATCCCCCTCGCCATCGAGACCCTCGGCCTTCGAGGAGGCGTACCGGAGGGGTGAGGTTACGTTGAAGTTGGCGCCCCAGGGGACGTTAGCGGAACGGCTGCGGGCGGGGGGCGCAGGCATTCCGGCGTTCTTCACGCCCACAGGCGCAGGCACGGTGGTGGCGGAGGGTAAGGAGACGAGGATAATCGACGGGCGAGAGTACGTATTAGAGCGGGCCATTCGTGGGGACTTCGCCTTCATCCGGGCGCACAAGGCCGACACCGCAGGCAACCTGGTGTACCAGGGAACGTCACGGAATTTCAACGCGGCCATGGCCACGGCGGCGGAGATCACGATTGCAGAGGTGGACGAGATTGTGGAGGCGGGCGCGCTGGACCCGGAGGCCGTGGTGACGCCGGGCTTGTATGTGGACAGGATAGTGCAGAGGCCGGCGGGGTTCTCTCCATTCCGGCCAGTCGAGGAGGCGTAGGGTGGATAAAGAGCGCCTGCCGAGGGACGTAATCGCAATGCGGGTGGCCAAGGAGCTGCCCGCGAACGCGGTGGTGAACCTGGGTATCGGGATTCCGACGCTGGTGTCGAACTTCCTGGAGGGAGAGCAGTCGGTGTCGTACCACAGCGAAAGCGGAGTGCTGAACTACGGCCCGCTGGCGGAGGAGTACGAGAAGGACTACGATCTGATCAACGCCGGCGGGCAGTTCCTGAGTTGGGTGACCGGGATGGCGTTCTTTGGGTCGGACGAGGCGTTTGCGATGATTCGGGGTGGCCACGTGGACGTTACGGTGCTGGGGGCGCTGCAGGTCTCGGAGGCGGGCGACCTCGCGAACTGGATGCTGCCGCAGAGAGGAGTGGGAAACATCGGTGGGGCGATGGACCTGGCGGTGGGGGCCAAGCGGGTCATTGTGGCTATGGAGCACACGGACCGTCGGAATCGGCCCAAGGTGGTGAGGGAATGCACGTTTCCGTTGACTGGCCGGGGGTGCGTGAGCCTGGTCGTGACCGACTTGGCAGTGATAGAGGTTACGCCCGCAGGGATGGTTTTGAAGGAGGTCGCGCCGGATTGGACGGCCTCGGAGGTGCAGGCGCTGACGGAGCCGACTTTGAAGGTTGCGCGGGATTTGAAGGAGTACGAGTTGTAGGGTTTTGCCGGGCAGGAGAATCACGTTGTCTTTGCGCGAACTCCGTTCCTCCCGAGCAGCCCTCATCTGCAATTTTGATCCCCACGTGTAATACCGGGCGCAGCCAAGAATCGTGTCGTCTTTCATACAACCCCGCCACCCCACTCAATTCAATTACATTGACGCGCGCCCAACCACCCTTGCGACCCTAAAGGACCTCCCTCGCAAAATCCAGCATTTCCGCATTGAACTTCTCGCTCTCCATCCACGGTAGCAGGTGCCCGCTATGCTCGAAGAACACTTCTTTTGAATTCTTCAAACTCCCCAGCAGCAACCGGGCTGTCGGCTCGTCGATGACTCCGTACCGCGCCCAAAACACCCGGCTGGGCACGTCCATTGTCTTCAACACAGGCCGAAAGTCGGCAAAGTACGACTCCCACGCCGCCGCTCGGTGCGTCGACGTTGGTGTCTTCATGCACTCGTAGGCCATCCAATCTATCAACCCTTCCGAAACCTTAGCCTCCGGCCCGAAATAGTCCACCACCGCCTTCCGATGGTCCTCAAGTCGGAAATTCCGGATCGCCTCTAACTTCTCCAGCAGGTCGTCGAAGGAACGAAACCGGTACGGGCGCTGGTCCACGTCCGCAAACCCCGCCATTCTATCTTCACCGAACTGCTCCACGTAGCTCCACAAAATGGCGCTTCCCATAGACCAGCCCGCCGCCACCACCCGCTCCAAGCCCAAACTCTCCAACATGAACCGGAAGTCGCGCGCGTACTGGGCCAAGCTGTGACCCTGGTCCGTCTTGCCAGACTCTCCCCGACCCCTCACGTCCATGGAAACTACCCGCACTTCCGCCGCCATCGGGCCAATGTTCTTCTGCCAGAACTTGCTGTTGAAAGGCTCGGCATGTATCAGAAATATCGCATTGTTGACCCTCGGCCCTTCATCCTCGAAATAGAGAGGTACGCCGTCGGGCGTTACCAGGTAGGGCATGATAAACCTCCTTTACGTTGCTTTTTCTGAGAGAAAATAGGACGTCAATCCTCATGCCCCCGCTCAATCGCCAACTTCAACCTACGGTATTCGGAAGCAATCTCCGCGCCCAATATCAGGATGAAGGCTGAGAAGTAAGCCCAGACCATCAGAACCACCACCGATGCCACACTTCCGTACAACTCGCTGTAGTCGGCAAAGTTGTCTAAATACCAGATGAACAGGTGCTTCCCCGCTTCAAATAGCCCCGCCGCAATTACCGCTCCCAGCCAAATATACCGCCAGTGAGTCTTGGTGTTGGGCAGAAATTTATAGATGATCGCGAAGATGAGGAAATTCACCAGCAGTACCGGAATCTCCATCAGAATCACAGTCATCACTCCACCGATCTGCTGTTCGAAGGGGGTGCCCCCAACGTCTATGGACGCCGCCCATCGAAACAACGAGGTGGTGCCAACGGAGAGAAAGAACAGCAGCGAAACCCCGGCGGCCATCAACATCTGCCTCGGCTTATTTTTGTAGAAGGGCGGGTCCTTCTCCACGTCCCACGCCCGGTTCACCGCTCGAGTGATGCCCCCAAACACGGCGCTGCCCGCCCACAACAGGCTGAAGAAGGAAACGATGCCGAAGGCCGCATTGTACCTTGCCAGGCTGGATAGCGTTTCGCGCACGAAGGCCTCCGAGCCAGGCAGATAGTTTACAATGAACTCTATTACCTGGTCCTGTCGGCCCGGAGAATTGGCCACCGTTCCAATTATGGTGCTCAACCCCAGTATCAGCGGAAAGAGCGAAAGCACGGCGTAGTAGCTCACGCTAGCCGCCATGTGCGTAGCGTCGTCGTCACCCAATTCCTGAACCACCCGAACGGTCAGACGCGCCACGAAGGTTCTTCCCAGCCTGGTAACCCCCAGTTCCCGCTTGAGCTTTGCAAGCCCTAGCCCAAAGATCTCAGCCATCAGCTGGATCCTCTGGACCATCCGCAGAAACCTGTTGGATACTGGAACGGTTGCGAGTCTTCTTCTAGGATGCTTCAACTCTTCCACCTTGCAACTTCGCTCCGATTCGACCCGACCGCCAACTCCAAAAGTTCAACAGAAGGGGCCAGCCGCAAGAATCGCGTGCGACTGGCCCCAAACTATTTCCTAATGTCGACGGACTTTCGCCCGGTTTTCCCGTGCTCTGGGTTAAGACTTCTTCTCTTCGCCCTGGTTGAAGGGAGCCTTCACGACCACCGACACGCCGCCGATAGTGCCGGTCACGGCATTCCGCACCGTCTGGCCGGCGGAATCGCTGATGGCGCTTGCCGCCTCAATGGCTCCTGTAGCCGCGGCAGATGCCGCATCCTCGGCCTTTACGCTCACGGACTTCGCGCTATCTATAGCGCCCTCCACTGCGCTCCGGGCCGCTGTGCCCAGGTCGCCGCCCACGTCTGACGTTCCCTGAATCACACCCCGGGCGCTGTTGGAGACTGCGGAGGTCACGCTGCCACCTATCTCCTCGGCCCCGTTGGCGCTCCCCACTACGACCGACTTGGCCGTTTCGATCACGTCTGCGCCCACCTCGTGGGTGGCTTGGATGGCCCCACGAGCCACGCTGGACGCCGCATCTTCCAAACTGACTACCACCGACTTGCTGGTGCTAATCGCGCCCTCGGCGGCGCTGCGGGCCACACCGGCTACGTCGCCCCCCACGTCGGATGCGCCTCTTATCAACCCCTGGGCGCTGTTGGAGATGGCCGACGTCGCGCTGCCGCCTATCTCTTCCGCGCCGCTTACGCTGCCCACAACTACTGACTTGGCCGTATTGCCCAGGTCGCTCCCAACGTCGTGCGCCCCGTTAATGGCTCCTCGAGCCACGCTAGACGCGGCGTCTTCCAAGCTGATTGCTAACGACTTGCTGGTGGTTATGGCGCCCTCTGCGGCGCTTTGGGCTACCCCCACCACATCGCCGCCCACATCGGAAGTACCTTTGATCAGCCCCCGCGCGCTGTTCGAAATCGCGCCTACAACGCTGGCCCCGGCCTCCTCGGCGCCGCTTGCGGTGCCCACAACTATGGACTTAGCCGTTATCGTCAACTCGCTTCCCACGTCGTTCGCGCCCTTGATAGCCCCCACGGCCACGCTGGATGCCGCGTCCTCCAGACTCAACGTCAGAGATTTCGTCGTGGAAATCGCCCCCTCAGCCGCGCCACGGCCCGCCTCCGCCACGTCTCCACCCACCTCGCGAGTGCCCTTGATCGCAGCCCGCACCGTGTCGCTCAGCGTTCCGGCCGTAACCGTCGTCACTTCTCCCACTCCCAGAATAGTCCCTATGACGGCCCCCTTCGCCGCCCCCCCAACGTCAGCGCCCACTTCTACCGCCCCGTGAATCACCCCAGTTACCACTTCTGTCACTGTGCCCGTTGCTTCCTTCCCTATGTCCCTCACGCCCTGAAGGGTCTTCACAGTGGTGTCTCTAGTAGTGTCAATAGTCGAACCCACCACATCCCCCACACCCCTGATGGTTCCAACTATACTGTTCCTAATACTATTTCCCAGATTGCCTAGCGGCATCTTCCCTCCTCATTTCGACGACTCTAATTTGCCTAATTCTATCACAAGCTCATCCATTAGCAATTGCCGCCCACCTTCTTCACATCTCCATACCCGTCATTACCACGCAAATAGACTGCCCCTATACTGTCGAAGCCGACATTCTTGGCAATTCGTAGGGGCGGTTCGGGAACCGCCCTTTCCTCTCCCACGTCATCCCACTCCCCCCATTATTTCCGCGGAGAGCCTGCTCCCGTGGAGACGGGGGGCGGGAACCCATCCCCCGCAACCCGAGGCGGGTTTCAAATCCGCCGTCACCCCACACCCCATCCCTCACACCACCCGTGATTCCCGCATAGAGCCTGTCCCACGTGAAGACGGGGGGCGGGAATCCATAATTCATTCTAACGCCCACCACCACACGTCACTCTTAGGCCCCGCGAGGAATCTCGCCCCCACCCCTCCCATTTTTCCCGCGGAGAGCCTGCTCCCATGGAGACGGGGGGCGGGAACCCATCCCCCTCCCTCTCCCCGTCTAGTTACCCGCAGTTCCCCCGTTATCCCGCAGCAGCTTCCGAAGCTTCTCTCGGTTCTCAATGAACGCATCCGCGTCCTCCTTGCCGACAAAGGGATTCTCTACGCTGGCGGCATCCAACGGAGTATTCCCGTAGGCATCCTTGGGGTTGACGTCCGCCCCTTTTTCCAAGAGCAGCTTGGCCATGTCGAACAGTCCCCAGTAGGCAGCCCACGTGAGGGGCGTTCCCTTGAACTCATCCCTCGCCTTTATCTCTAGATGCGCCCCATTCTCCAACAGTAGCCGCACAATCTCGACATTGTTCTTCAATATTGCCTGGTGTAGCGCCGACGCTCCAGCGAAGGGGTATCCGTCCGGAATGAACACCTTGTTGGGGTCCGTCCCGTATTCCATGTGTCGCTGCACCATCTTAACGTTATCGAAGTCTATCGCCTGCAGCAGCGTAATATCCGGCGGCACATTCTCCTCGTCAGCCGAAGGATGCTCGGAACCGCCGCAGGCCGCCAAGCCCAACGCCGCCAACGCCAGGCACGCCAATAACGCCAAAAATCTCAATTCCTCACCTACCCTTGCCGTTTCTTGACGTTCCCGAGTATATCACCAGGCACACCCAACGATTGAACAACCCACACCCTTCCCTCTATCATCATCCCCAATTCCCTCGATGGTGAAAGAGATGCTTCCGCCCTTCACAAAAATCGTCGCCCCCCTGCTTCTCGTCCTTCTCGCCGCCTTTAGCCTCATCTCGGGGTGCGCCAATGACGCCGACCCTCCCCAAACCCAAGCTTCCCTGAAAATCGGCCTCGTGCTGAACTTCACCGATTCCCCCGAAGCCTCCCACGCCCGCCAGCAAGCCTTCGACCTGGCAATCAACCAGCTAAACCAGGCTGGCGGCATCCTCGGACAGCCCGTCGAGGGCTTCGCCGTCGACGCCACCAGCGACCCCGATGTGGCCCTCGAAAGAGTCCGCGAGCTTGTGGAGATCGTCGGCATCCACGCCATCGTCGGCCCCAACGCCAGCTCCGCCTCCCTCCCCGTCGCCAGGCAAATCTCCGGCCCCAAGCAAATCCCCACCATCAGCCCCTCCGCCACCTCCCCCCTCCTCTCCCACGTGGAGGACGACGACTTCTTCTTCCGTACCGCCCTTTCCGACATCGCCCAGGGACCGGTCCTAGCTCAGGTGACCCGCGACCAAGGCTTCGACAACGTCGGCCTCATCTATCAGAACGACGCCTGGGGTCAAGGTCTAGCCGAGACCTTCCAGGGCGCGTGGACTGACCAAGTCCGCACCGTCTCCGTCGAACTGGACCAAGATTCCTTCCTGCCCCAGCTGCATGAAAGCGCCGCCAGCGGCCCCCAAGCCCTCGTCGTCATCGCCTCCGAGTCTGTCGCATTGCCATTAGTGAAGGAAGCCATCGACAGCGGCCTCTACGAGAACTTCACTTTCGGCGACGCCGCAAAGCGGCTCAGCCTCGTCCAAGGCGTCGGCGCGGAGCATCTGGCCGGGATGTACGGCACCGCCGGCGAGCCCGCCCCGGAGAGCGGGGCCTCCCAAGCATGGGACCGCGCCTTCATCGACGAGTACGGCAGCTTTCCCCACGTGCCCTACATGAAGGAAACCTACGACGCCGTAGTAGCCATTGCCCTGGCAGCCCAAGCCGCAGGCAGCTTGGAAGGAACGCCCATCCGCGACCACCTACGAGCCGTCGGCGGTCCGCCGGGACACATCGTCCAGGCCACCCCCGATGACATCGCCAACGCCCTACAACTCCTCAGCAATGGGGAAGAAATAAACTACGAAGGTGCTGCCGTCTCCGCCGACTGGGACGCCAACGGCGACCTCAGCCGCGGCTACATCGGCGTTTGGCGCTTCACCCCCGACGCCGATATCGAAGACGTAGAAACCGTCCTCTTCCAATACTAACCCCCAGCCCCCATTCCCACCCTCCACCGACACCGTTTCCCCCTCCCGTTGTCCTCGCGCATGCGGGGACCCATCCCCCTCACTGCCCAATTGTCATTCCGAGGCCCTCGAGGAATCTCGCCGCTGTTACGCCCCCACCGCTTCGCCCGCGCCCCCTCCGCTATTCCCGCGAAGGCGCCACCTGCATTTAACAGTAATCGCCGAACCTCTCCCTTAAAACATCGCAAGCAGATTACCATGCGTCGGGATTAATGTTTTGGCCCGCTCCACGCTCCAGCAGTAATTCAACCACCTCGGGACCTGCAAGCCCATTGGCTGCCGTTTGTAAGGGAGTGTACCCGAAGTCACTCACGGCATTGATGTCCGCTCCTCGGTCCAACAGTAACTCTATCACCGCCAGATCCGCGTTCCAAGAGGCAGCCTTGTGAAGAGGAGAGTAGCCTAGGTCACCCCGTGCGTTTACGTCTGCCCCTCGGTCCAGTAGCAGCTCGACCACTGCCTTCACGTTAGAACTAGCCGCCCCGTGTAATGGTGTGTCACCGTCACGGGCCTTGGCATTGATTTGCGCGCCCAGGTCCAGCAGCAGCTCAACAACCCGAGGATCTTCGCTGTTAAATCCTGCCCGGTGTAGCGGAGTTTCACCAAAATCATTCCTCGCATGAATATTCGCGCCTCGTTCGACCAGCATTTCCAGAACATCCAGCCCATGTCGATTCAACACGGTGTGTAGTATCGTGTTTTTGCTTTCGTTTCTGGCTCTGATATTTGCCCCGCGATCCAACAAGAGGGTAATGACTGCCGGGTCATCGTGCCATCCGGATCTGACGAACGTCCAACCGCCGAACGTGGCGCCATGATCCAAGAGAAACTCTATTACCTCCAGAGAGTTATCGCTGTCTATCGCAACCCAGAGGGGGGTCTCGCCGGAAATCAATCCGGCCTCCAAGTCTGCCCCATTTCGCAAGAGAAGCTCTAATACTCCTGTCTTATCACTGCACTTCGCAGCCCAGTGCAGTAGGGTTCTTCCATGCCTATCTGGAGCCGTGACATCCGCCCCCCTCTCCAGTTCAGCAAGCATTTCCGCTTCGTCAACCTCTCGCCAAGACGGAATCGAAGAAATCGGTGCCCAAGGCGGTGGAGATCCAGCAATGTAGGCATCACCACGGAGGTAGTAGGATTCGTCGCAATCGTCTCGGGGAATCTCCTCCGTTGAATGCGTCGGCGTCGCACTAGGCGTCGGCGTGGGCATAGGTGTCGGCGTTCCAGCGAGAGTGGGGATAGGCGTGGCGCCAGTGGTCGGCGTCGGCATGGCATTAGGAGTGGGCATCGGTGTGGCACTAGGCGTAGGCGAAGGCGTAATAATAGCGGTATAAGTGGGCAATGGAGTTGACGTAGTGGGTGTCTCGGCCACGACCATTGGCTCAGGCCCGGATTCGGACGGCCCGCCTGTATCGCCTCCGTCACATCCTGCCATGACCAACAAAAGGCAGATGGCTGCGAACGCACCAATCTGCTTCAATGCCGTCATACCGCGCCTATACTCATTCCATGTCATCTTGGCTTTCATCAGCGAACGCCATCCCGCATAGTCATGCCACTGGACAATCCGCCACTAGCTCCAATGGTCTCGTTGTCTGCCGCTGAGCAGACGAGTTCACTGCAGAGACTAACTCCAAAAGAAACAGTGAGAGAGGGCTGGTCGGTCCCACAGGGATCAAACCCACCCCTTACCCACACTCTCACCGCCGCCCAAGACGTAGAAGCAGCCATTACCCGCTCAATTGTACGACATTGACTCAACCCTTACAATCTCTCAAAACCCACTCCACCCCGGAATAGCCGCCGCCCGCCGGACCCACTCCGCCATACCGCGTCTGGACTCATCTCCCGCCATCCCCACCTGTCATTCTGAGCGCAGCGCAGCGGAGCCGAAGAATCTCGTTGCCCATGCATCCGTTATTCCCGCGAAGGCGGGAATCCATCCCCTCCTTCCTACCCCACATGTCATTCCGAGTCCCTCGAGGAATCTCGTCGCCATCGCCAGAACTCCCTCCCAACCGCCAACCCCTTACCCAACCTCCCACGCAACGTCCAACCAAACCTCACAGCATCTCAAAACCCATCCCACCCAGGAATAGCCGCCGCCTGCCGCACCCATCCCGCCATCTGCGCCTCGTCCAGTTCGCCCTCGTAGATGTCGACCCACCTCGAGTCCTTATCCTTACCTGCCCCGGGCGGAACAGGACAAAGCGACGCACCATTCAAAAAGGTCACCTTCACATAGCGGGTGAAGACGTGGTAGCTCGCGAACCTCCCCATCCCCTCAACGCCATACCATGGCAAGTTCCACCTCACCGCCATCGCGCCCGTCGCTATTGCGCCCCTACCGCTTCGCCCACGCCCCCACCCGTTATCATCCCACACCCCTCCGACACCCACCCCCGTCATTTCCGTATTTTCTCCGTTGTTCCCGCGAAGAGCCGGTCCCCGTGAAGACGGGGGCGGGAATCCATCTTTCCCACGTCCCCCCCATCATCCCCAACCCACCGTAGGGGCATCCCTCGTGGGCGCCCTACCCGTTCCTGTTCCTATCCGCCCACATTCCCCACCTTCCTACTCTTTCCTCCTAACTTTCCCCCGACGACGTGGCCGGCGCAACGCCTCGTAAACCGCAACCCAATCCTCCATCGACGTCTTGCCCACCGCCTCCCCAATCAGCTCCAACGGCAGGTCCTCCAGCTTCCGAAACCGGACGCAAGACTTCCCCATGTTCATCCGCTTCCCCGTCGCCTTGTAACTCTCCAGAAACCAGCGCTGGGTTTCCTGGCTGGCGTAAATGTTCATCAGATGCACCGACACGTAGTTCTTCTCCGACGCAATAGCCGCGTACATCAGCGGATGCCCGTTGTACGTCTTGGGGCAGACGGAAAGAGGCACCACGTAGGCGATCATCCCGAAGTCCATCACCTCCTCGTACCCCGAAGGAAGATTCGCCAGCACCACCTCCCGCACCGTCGAAACCGCCTCCCGACGCTCCTCGCTCAACCCCGAAATATACTCCTCCACCGTCGCCGCATCACTCTTCATGCTTGAACCTCCAGGATTTGCCTGTCGTTGTGTGTTAAACGGGTCCTATCGAGAACGGGGTGGAACAAGGACTTCACGAGCCGGGCCGCGGGTGCGGCTGCGCTTTCGGTCCAGCGTCGAAACCGCCTCCCGCCGCTCCTCGCTCAACTCCGAAAGATACCCCTCCACCGTCGCCGCATCACTCTTCATAACCAAACCTCCACGATGTTCCTATCTTTATGCGCTTGATTCTACCTATCGCGAACGGGGCGGAACAATGACTTCACAAACCAGCCCGCGAGCCCGGCTTAGCCTTCGGTCCAGCGTCGCCAGCGGGCAATCCAGCGCCTCTGCCAGTGCAACGTACCATGCATCGTAGCTGGTCAGGTTGCCGCGCAACGCCCATACACGCTCAGCGAAAGGTGCAAAGGGAAAGGTTTCCACATCTAGCCGAAGCAAGTCTGCTTGGGCGAAGGTGGCCTCAACTCGCGATATCTGCTTGTTCTGCTCTATGCGCCGCAATACGTTGGTGGCCTCGACCAGAACCAACTCCGGAGCTGCCAAGTTGCCCTCGGCAAGCGTAGATTCCGCCCACCTGCCATCGCCCCCGGGCTCCACCAACGCCGCTACGAGTACGGACGCGTCGACAACCGTCGTCACTTCCGGTCTTCGTCGCGAGCACGCAGTATGTCGTCCGACGTCACTCGTGTTTTGTAAACTGCCTTACGCTCACGGACGACCTGCAGCCATGAGTCTATGGAGGGTCTGGAGGCGATGCGCTCCAACTCGCCTCGCAAGAATTCCTGCATAGACTGGCGCTTATGCGCGGCGAGCGCGGCGAGTTCGTCCCGAACTTCCTCTGGAACATTCCTTATCGTAATCTGAACCGGCATGAAAGCATTATGCCATCACAGAAAACGCCTTGCAACAACCTTCACTCCGAGCCTTTCCCGTCTCGTCCCAAGCGAGCGAAGAATCCCGTCGCCATTGAGCCAACCATCCCTCGCTCAGGGTATCTCCGCCACGGGCATGGACGATTGTTTATGCCATCCCTACGCTACCGGATTTGGAGAATTTACTTCAACCTCGACGTAAGCGAAATAGGAATAGTTCAACTCTTGGTGGGCCGTGTAAGACTGAATTGCGAACTTATCGCTGGGAGGTCCTGATTTAGGCCGGGGCAGCTAGGTTCTCACTGGCTCCCAGCATGGATGTACGCCTGAGTTTCAGGTAGTAGACTCTTTATCACCTATAACCACTGTGGTGACCTATCGCGGCTTAGCAAGCTCATTTCCGTATGGCAGACTAACCGGTACTGTATCAGTTATGGGCCGGTCTCTCTTGACGAGGTATGTTTATAAGAGACAGAAAGTGGATGCCCTACGAGAAGTATCCCTAATTTGGTGCGATTTCACCAGTCGCTACCTTGCGAGGGGCACTCCTCGTGACACTGGTGGTTAGCAGTGGCGGACTGGCGTGCCTCGTGGATGATTTGAGGGATGTGGTAGGTCATTCATTGGCTGTCATATCGTTGGAAATGTCGAACCGTCTTGAGACTCTCTCCACTGACGAAACAAACCGACTTGATTGAATCGTGAATGCCTCATCGATCGAGATCAGTTTGGATTGATGGAGGAGTCTAGGGAAGGATCGCTCGCTTTCGGGGTAGAAATCCTTGACTACCTCACATACTCGATACAGCATCGTGTTCAAGGTGTCTACCGGAGGATACTTGCCCGCTAGAGTCCACTTAGGAGGATCGCTCTTCAAGAGGGTTTCATGGTCCCTTACGGAGACAGTGATGCGAGAATGGTTATACAGAGTAATCAGGTATCTATGCTTGTCTCGGTTAGAGAGGTCGGACAGTAGGGACGCCCACTTGTCTTCATTGTTGTAGGGTTGAATGGATTCGACCTTGTTCTTCTGCTTTTCTATCAGCTTTCGCAGTCTCCACTGCTGATTCCTGTAGGACTCCTCATCGCTAGCGATTACGAATTGCGTCTGCTCGACCTCAACGTTGTTGTTGTTCCGTCGGGAGACTTCATATATCAGGTTATCCAAAGCACTGCGGAGGTCGTGGATAATCTCCCCCGCTATGGCTTGGGCCTTATGAGGAACAAGGTCGTCGAGATGGGGCAGTCGCACGCTACCTTCAGATATTCCAAAGGAATCCAGCTCGGTAGAACTGTGTTCCTTCAAGGCGAGCTTAAATTCGGATAGTAGTCTTGGAACACGGTTTAGCCGAGTGGTGACTGAGGGGATAGGGTTTCGAGTGGGTGTCGTCATGAGTTGCGATCTTCAATTGAAGCGATACGGCAGTATAACAATCAACTCGTGTGTCATAAAGAATGTCGGGGAGTCGGCTCCTTCAAGTCTCAGAAGTGAGTCTGGTGGGCCCGGCAGGGTTCGAACCTACGACCAACCGGTTATGAGCCGTCCGCTCTACCACCGTCAGGCTTCCCCCTCCAATTCCTTCAAATAGTCGTTAGAAGCTTGTGCCAATCTTTCTGCCCGATTGCCGAGCCAGTCTTCGTACTGCTTAGGCTCAACGAAGGTTGGATCCGTAACCAATTGCTGTTCCAACAAACCCCGGTGGGCTAGGTTGAGTTCCGAAATGTAGTTTTTGGGTGAGCTCGCCGCGATTTTGCGGTTTGCTTCCCCGCTGATTACTGCCATGTTGGCAACAGAATCAAAGAGTTTCTCATCGACTCCTTGGGCGTTGTCCTTGAGCCATTTTCGCGGGAAGATGTGATGCCATTCGGGCCTGTACACCCCCTGTGCCTCTGCTCTAATTTTATATCCATCTATGCTCCAGTCTTGAGCGTCGTTCTTAAATGCAAGTAGATAGATCATTAGCCTATACACAGAGTTACGCCTATTCCCAGTCTCGATAAACTCTGAAGGAGTAAATACTGGCTCGTCGTCTAACAAGGAATTCAATCGCTGAATTGCCCTGCTTTGGGAATCGGATTGTCGTACTGCATCAATGACCCTATCCAACTTCGTTTCTGTTGGCCCACTGAAGAATCCCCCCTTAACTGATTTGACCATCCACGACAGGAAAGGACCGAATGAGCCTTGTGGAAATCCTGCTCGAAAGATCGCAGCAGCCACGATTGCATTTGAACTCAATGCTAAAGCTGAATTAATGATCCCATATTCCCGAAGTCCTTGGCAGACGGACTGTAGAGATCTTTTGGTGTCGTCCCATGCTTTGCTATTCTCCAAGTTCTCCCAAAAGCCTTGGGGAACCTCCCGAAATCGGCATTTTCCAGCACCTATTCCGGTGAAAGATCGAAACAAGAATGCAGGCTCAATCTCAAAACCTTGACTTTCCAGATCGCTCATGAATGTCAAGAAATTACGATTAACCCACCCTGGATTCTTGGTCGCTACCACCCCCAAGTAGATGTCCGACTGCTGTACTCTTGTACCGGTCGAGTTAAGCCTTTTGAAGATCTCTGCGACTTCCGTCAGCTCAATTTGGTCGTCAATTTGAACAGTAGGGAGCACCGCCGATTTAATTCTGTCAACGGCCTGAAGAAGCTTTGCCAATTTCCCCACTTGCTCTGTAAATCCAAACCCTCCCCTTGCGAGCTTCTCAGCCAAAACGTACAAGTCGTCACTCTCTAGGATTTCTCTGACAGGAATGTAGCGACTGACGGGAGACTTTCGGGTAGCAAAGGTGAGTTCTTCCTCTTTGATGTCGAGACGTATGTCATGGCGTTTGATATGCTCCGTCCACGTACCCTTTTGGGTGTTGTCCCACCAATCGGGTCGCTTGCCGAACAAGGTGCACAATGCTGTGATTCTTTGCTGGCCATCAATGATCCAGGATTTTTGGCGCGGCTGGTCGCTATCACCACGTTGTATCGCAGTGTTAGATTTCCACGTCAAAATGCTGCCAACTGGGTAATTATTTGCAAGTGAATGGGCAAGTTCGCGAACCTGAGCTACCCTCCAAACGAAACCGCGTTGAAACTCCGGTACGGCGTAGTCGCCATTTTGAGCTTCTTTGACAATTGACTCAGCCGTAGGCTGTCGGTGTTCCATGTATTCAAGACTCCTGTCCCAACGTCCACACGTATTCAAACAAAAATGGGCCCGGCAGGGTTCGAACCTACGACCAACCGGTTATGAGCCGGACGCTCTACCACTGAGCTACGGGCCCAACCTCCTTAGCCTAAGCATCCCTCCCCCCACTGTCAACAAAACTTCCTTCCTGCCACTTCCCCTCCCCTTTACACCCAATACCCCACTTGATACCCTGAACCCACCTTCAAATACAGGGGATACGCCTTGCCTACCAGCCCCCAGCCCGTAACCATGGACAAGCTCCTTTCCCTCGCCAAGCGCCGCGGCTTCCTCTTCCAGAGCAGCGAAATCTACGGCGGCCTCAACGCCACCTGGGACTACGGCCCCCTTGGCGCCCAGCTCAAGCGCAACGTCAAAGATGCCTGGTGGCGCTCCATGCTCCAACTCCGCGACGACACCGTCGCCTTCGACGCCGCCATCCTCATGCATCCCGCCACCTGGCAGGCCAGCGGACACCTCGGCAGCTTCACCGACCCCCTCGTCGAGTGCCGCTCCTGCCATCAGCGATTCCGCGCCGACCACATCGACTCCCAGGCCTGCCCCAACTGCCAGGGCGAACTCACCGACCCTCGACAATTCAACCTCATGTTCAAGACCTTCATGGGCGCCGTGGAAGACACCGCCTCCGAAATCTACCTCCGGCCCGAAACCGCCCAGGGCATCTACGTCAACTTCAAAAACGTCCTCAACAGTTCCCGCCGCAAGCTCCCCTTCGGCATCGCCCAAATCGGCAAGGCCTTCCGCAACGAAATCACCCCCGGCAACTCCACCTTCCGCACCCGCGAGTTCGAAATCATGGAGTTGGAATTCTTCGTCAAACCCGGCGCCGACGACGACTGGCTCCAATACTGGGTTGAACAGCGCCTGGACTGGTTCGTATCCCTCGGCGTCGACCGGAACAACCTCCGCCTCCGCAAGCACGAGTCCGACGAACTCGCCCACTACGCCAAGGAAGTCTACGACATTGAATACCGCTTCCCCTGGGGTTGGGCCGAACTGGAGGGAATCGCCAACCGCACCGACTTCGACCTGCGCCAGCACGCCCAGCACAGCGGCCAGGACCTCACATACTTCGACGACCAGGCCAAGGAACGATTCTACCCCTACGTCATCGAACCCTCCTGCGGCGCCGACCGGGCAGCCCTCGCCTTCCTCATCGATGCCTACCGGGAGGAGACCGTACCCCCGTCCAAGCCCACGGGCAAGCCCGAAACCCGAAATCTGCTCAAGCTCCACCGCTCGCTGGCCCCCGTCACCGTCGCTATTCTCCCCCTCAGCCGCAACCAGCGCCTCGTGCCCACCGCCCGCCGCGTCGACTCCCTCATCCGCCAGCGCTTCAACACCCTCTTCGACGACGCCCAGAGCATCGGCCGCCGCTACCGCCGCCAGGACGAAATAGGCACCCCCTTCTGCGTCACCGTGGACTTCGACACCCTCGACGACGAACAGGTCACCCTCCGCGACCGCGACACCATGCTCCAACTCCGCATCCCCATCAACCGGATAGTCCCCGCCATTGAAGACAAGCTGCGTCATGGCTGGTAGCCCATGCGTATCATCCACTTTGCCGACCTCCATATAGGCGTCGAAAACTACAGCCGCACCGACCCGCAGACGGGCCTTTCCAACCGTCTCCTCGACTTTCTCAACGCCTTGGATCAGCTGGTCGAGTACGCCATCTACCAAAAAGCCGACCTCGTGCTCCTCGCCGGAGACGCCTACAAGAGCCGCGACCCCAACCAGACCCAGCAGCGGGAATTCGCCCGGCGTCTGTCAGCCCTATCCGCCGCCGGCATCCCCGTCTTCCTGCTAGTAGGCAACCACGACCTGCCCAACGCCATAGGCCGCGCCACCGCCATAGAAATCTTCAACACGCTGGAAGTTCCCCACCTCCACGTCGGCGACGAAATCAAGACCTATCTTGTCGAGACCCGTAGTGGCCCCCTCCAGATTACCGCCCTGCCCTGGCCCAAGCGCAGCGCCCTCCTCGGCAGGGAGGACAACCGCGGCCTCTCCATCGAACAGGTAAACAAGAGACTCGAAGCCCTTCTCGCCCAAGGCATACGCGCCGCCTCCCAGCGTCTCGACCCCAACGTCCCCGCCGTCCTCGCCGCCCACGTCTCCGTCGACGGCGCTCAACTCGGCTCCGAGCGCGCCATGATGCTCGGCCAAGACCACTCCCTCCGACCCAGCGACCTGCATCTACCCGCCTACGACTACGTGGCCCTCGGTCACATCCATAAGCACCAGGTCGTGCGAGAGAATCCCCTAATGGTCTACTCCGGCAGCCTTCAGCGAGTGGACTTTGGCGAAGAAAACGACACCAAGGGTTTCTGCGTCGTTGACATCGATCCCGATGCTCCCGTCGGCAAACGAGTTGGCAAAAATCACTTCCGATTCCAGCCCGTGAACGCCCGGACCTTCACAACCATCGACGTCGACCTTCCTTCCAGCACCCCTGACCCCACGAAACAAGTCCTCCGCGCCATCGACCGAAGCGCCGTCGCCGACGCCATAGTCCGACTCCGCATCTCCCTAACCGCAGAGCAATCCGTCCAACTCAGAATGGGCGAAATCCGCGAAGCCCTCGGCCCCGCCCACCACGTTGCCTCCATCCAACCCCAGGTCACCGACGAACGCCGCGCCCGCCTTCCCGCCGACGCCGCCCGAAACCTCAACACCATCTCCGCCCTCTCTCGCTACCTGGAAAGCCGCAACACCGATTCCCGGCGGCGTGAGAAACTCATCTCCTACGCTAGGGGGCTGTTGGACGAAGACCTGGACGAGCAGGAACTCGAACAAGCGCCCCACCCCAAAATCGCCCATGAGCCTTAACGAAATACTCTTCCTGGTCATGCGCTGGCTCCACAACATCGCAGCCGTGGCATGGGTCGGCGGCGGCATCTACTACCTTCTCATCCTCCGTCCCCGCCTCCGCCGCTCTCCCCAGGACACCCCAAATCCTGGGGGGGACTACCTCTCCCTGGTTAACACCGCCTTTGGCATCCTGCTGGTCACCGGCGCCGTCCTCACCTTCCACCGCGTCACCTCCGGCTTCATCGGCGTGCCCTACGTCGCCGTCTTGGCCGTAAAAATCTCCCTGGCATTCTGTATGTTCGGATTGGTAAGATTCCTCCCGTCCCGCCGCTCCAAGGACGCTGCCCCATCATCCCGCCAATGGTTGCCCGCCGTCTCCAACGCCACCGCCGTCGTGATTCTGGGAGTTATCGTCCTCCTCCTGGCCGACGTCCTAAGCTCCCTCTTCGAACAGGGCCTCAAAGGCTGACCGCCCGCCCATACAACTAGCCAAAGGAACTTAAATGAGAAAAGAAATCATGGACATCCTCGCCTGCCCTCAATGCAAGGGCCGGCTCAATCTGAAAGTGGAAGAAGAACGAGACGAGCGCATCGTCACCGGCTCCCTGACGTGCCGGAAGTGTAGCGAGACCTACCCCATACGCGACTCTATCCCCAACCTCCTCCCTCCCCACCTGCGCACCATCTAGCCGGCCCTAGCCCACCGTCCCCGACAATTCCGGCGGTGGCCCGCACCAACTCACCCCTTCCCGCCCCTCAACCCCCGCCGTCAGCGTCTCCACCGTCACATCCAACGTAGGATGCACGAAATCAGCCGCAATCTCCGCCATAGGCACGAGCACAAAGGCCCGCTGCGGTATCCTGGGATGAGGCACTTTCAGATAGGACAAGTCCACAATATGGTCGCCGTAGAATAACAAGTCCGCGTCAAAAACCCGCGGCCCCCCGGGAAAAGTCGCCCGGCGTCCCACCGACTGCTCCGTGTCCTTCAAAATCTCCAACAACCCCTCCGGCGAAACCGTCGAAACGCCCTCAACAACGCAATTCAAAAAGGCCGGCTGCTCCACAAACCCCCAAGGCTCCGTCTCGTATATTGACGACGCTCTCACCAACCTCACCCGCTCCCCCAGAATCCGCAAGCCCCGCTCAAGGTTAGCCGTCCGGTCTCCCAAGTTAGACCCCAACCCCAAATAAACCCTTACCGGCTCCAACCCTTGGGCCTCCAACCGCGCACCACCGCGTCGCTCATCCGCGCCACCCGCACCATGGCTTTAACGTCGTGCACCCGCACAATGTCCGCGCCGCCCGCTATCGCAAGCGCTACCGTCGCCGCCGTTCCCTCCAGCCGGTCCTCCACCGGCAAGTCCAGCACCAGCCCAATCGTAGACTTTCGAGACGTGCCCACCAGCAACGGAAATCCCAAGGCCTTCAACTCATCCAACCGGCCCAAGATCTGAAGGTTGTGGTCCGCCGTCTTTCCGAAGCCGATTCCCGGGTCCAGAATCAGCGACTCCCGCCGGACCCCCGCCGCCATCGCCGTCGCCGCCGACTTCCGCAGGCTGGCTGCAACCTCCGGCGCCAGGTCCCCGTACTCCGTGCCATCCTGATTGTGCATCAAAACCAGGGACGCCCGGGTCTCCGCAGCAGCCACCGCCAAACCCTCTCCCACCCTTGGCCCCCAAACGTCGTTAATCATGGCGGCTCCGGCATCCACGGCCCGCCTCGCCACCTCCGGCTTGTAAGTATCCACGCTCACAGGAATCGAAACGGCGGCCGTTATCCCCTCCAATACCGGCAGCAGCCGGGACAACTCCTCCTCCACAGACACCGGCGCATGGCCCGGTCGCGTCGACTCCGCTCCCACGTCTATGATGTCCGCCCCCTGCGCCTCGAACGACAATGCCTGCTCCACCGCATCCTCCGGTCGCCCCGCCAGACCGTCGCCGGCAAACGAGTCCGGCGTCACGTTCACCACCCCCATAATGTACGTACGGCTTCCCCACCGGAACTCCCGCCCACCGCAAATCATAACCCCTTCTATGCCAACCGTTTCATCAATCAAGGCAGTCCCCCAATTCCTGCCATACTTCCCATGGGCTGTGTTAGACTTTCCAGCATAAGCACTGGCGATCAGTGTAGCACCCCGCCCTTTTCCTTGCACCGCCCAAACTCATCTGATAGCATTCCTCAACCAAGAGGCGAGCATGGCCATTGAACCCAAATCAGACCAGCGGCTCAAGAAACTGGATGACCTCCGATACCAGTCCCGTCTCGGCGGGGGACGGAGGCGCATCCAACAGCAGCACGCCAAGGGAAAGCTCACTGCCCGCGAGCGGCTGAACCTGCTCTTCGACCCGGGTTCCTTCCAGGAGCTCGACCCCTTCGCTACCCATCGCACCACCAGCTTCGGCCTGGAGAAGAACCGCCCTCCCGGAGACGCAGTGGTTGCGGGTCACGGCAAGGTAAATGGCCGCCTCGTCTTTTCCTACGCCCAGGACTTCACCGTTCTGGGCGGCTCCGTCTCCGAGACCGTGGGTAAGAAGATCTGCAAGGTCATGGATCTCGCCATGAAGGTCGGCGCGCCCATCATAGGCGTCAACGACTCAGGCGGCGCACGCATTCAGGAGGGCGTTCTCAGCTTGGCCGCCTACGGCGATATATTCCTCCGCAACACCATGGCCTCCGGCGTCGTCCCCCAAATCTCCGTCATCCTCGGCCCCAGCGCCGGCGGCGCCGTCTACTCCCCCGGCATCACAGACTTCGTCTTCATGGTCCAGGGCGTGAGCCAGATGTATATCACCGGCCCGGACGTCATCCGAGCCGTCCTGGGCGAAGAGGTCACCCACGAAGAACTTGGCGGCGCGTCCACCCACGCCGCCCGCAGCGGCGTAGCCCATTTCGTCTACGAGTCCGAAGAGGAATGTATGAAGGAGATCCGAAGTCTCCTCTCCTTCCTTCCCGGCAACAACATGGAAGACCCCCCCTTCGAAGAACCCTACGACCCTTCAGACCGACTCGATCCCGGCCTCTTGGACGTTGTCCCGACCGAACCCAACAAGGCCTACGACGTTAGGGAGGTTATGGCTCGCGTGGTGGACGAAGGCGGCCTCATGGAAGTGCACCAGAGCTTCGCACCCAACATCGTTGTGGCCTTCGCCCGCATGGCCGGCAAACCCGTGGGCCTCGTCGGCAACCAGCCTTCCCACCTCGCCGGCGTCCTCGACATCGACGCCTCCGTTAAGGCCGCCCGCTTCATCCGCTTCTGCGATGCCTTCAACATCCCCATAGTCACCTTCATCGACGTACCAGGCTTCCTCCCGGGCACCGACCAGGAGTACGGCGGCATCATCCGACACGGCGCAAAGCTCCTCTACGCCTACGCAGAAGCCACCGTGCCGAAGGTCAGCGTCATGATACGCAAGGCCTACGGCGGCGCCTACATCGTAATGAGTAGCAAGCACCTCCGCGGCGACGTTAACCTCGCCTGGCCCACCGCTCAAATTGCCGTCATGGGGCCGGACGGTGCCGTCAACATCATCTTTAGAGAAGCCATCGCAAACTCCCCCGACCCGGAAAAGACCAGGGCCGAGTTCATTCGTGAATACGAAGAAGAACTGGCCAACCCCTACGTGGCCGCAAGCTACGGGTTCTTGGACGACGTGATAGACCCCAGCGAGACCCGCCCCCGCATCATCGCCGCCCTTGAGATGCTCAAGGACAAGAAGGATACTCTTCCTCCCAAGAAGCACGGGAATATCCCTCTCTAGCCCCGGACAAGCCGACTCCCGCCCCCAGGGCAAATCCACCGGCCCGCGCCGCACGTATCACTAGCAGAAACTGCAAACATAGGCGGAGGATTATGACAACTGCCCGCATACCGAAGGTTGCCCTGCTTCTAGCTGCTTCCCTACTCACCTTGGCGCTCCTTCTCGTCGCCTCCTGTACGTCCGAGCGCCCCACTTCCACTCCGGCGCCCGAATCTCCCCAAACTGCCAGTCCCACCGCTGCCTCCGCGGCCACGGCCATGCCCGCAGCCACGGCCATGCCTACGGCCACGTCTATGCCCACCGCGACTGCGACCACGTCCATACCCACGTCCACGCCCTCCCCCACCTCCGTCCCCACTCAAGCGCCCGCTTCTACCCCCGACGCCACGCCTACTCAAGCGCCCGTGATCACCGCCACCGCCGTTCCCACCCCATCGACGCCCGAGCCCGCTCCAAAGCCACCCCCGCCGACGGGCCCCATCGCCCCCGAACTGGTGGGCACCCAGGAATGGGTCAACTCGGATCCCCTAAAGATCGAAGAACTGCGCGGCAAGGTAGTCCTCATAGACTTCTGGACATACACCTGCGTCAACTGCATCCGCACTCTTCCCTACCTCAAAGTTTGGCATTCCAAATACTCCGACGATGGCCTCGTCATCATTGGCGTCCACACCCCGGAGTTCAAGTTCGAACATGACATAGATAATGTTCGACAGGCCGTTTCCGACTACAGCGTCACCTGGCCCGTCGTGCAAGACAACAACTTCGACACCTGGGATGCCTTCGACAACCGCTACTGGCCCGCCAAGTATCTCATCGACCAGAACGGCGTTATCCGTTACAACCACTACGGCGAAGGAGCCTACGCCGAAACCGAAGCCATGATTCGGGAGCTCATTGAAGAGACGGGCGTCAACCTCTCCGTCGTTGCCCCTCTGGCCGCCCCCAACCAAAACCTTGACCCCGCCTTCAAGAACTCCATCGGCGCAGACATCACCGCCGAACTCTACGGCGGCTACGACCGGAGTTGCAGCCTCTACAGCCTCTACGCCAACAGCTCCATCGCCGCCCAGGATTACTGCAAGTCCAAGGACCAGATCGTCGAATACACCGACACTGGCGATCGAAAGGACCACAGCCTCTATCTCCAGGGCTCCTGGCTGGCCGAAAGGGAGAGCCTGCGACACGCCCGCGATACCAACAACTACGAAGACTATATGCTTCTGCGCTTTGCCGCCAAGAGTGTCAACGTGGTGCTTACCCCTGAGCGGAACGAGACCTTCAAAGTCCTCGTAAAGCTCGACGACGAATACCTGAACGAGTTCAATAAAGGCGAAGATGTTGTCATCGAGGACGACGGCAAGAGCTACCTCATCGTAGACAAGCCCCGCCTCTACGCAGTCGTCGAAGCCCCGGAGTACGGGACCTACGACTTGGAGCTCAGTTCCAACTCCTCGGACTTTTCCCTGTTCGCCTTCACCTTCGGCGTCTACGAAACAGGGATCTAGACGTAAAAGTCCTGCTCCCACAAAAATTTTCAAAAATCGATGAACAATTTCTAGTTTTTGGAGAGTTTTGGAGGATTTCCTAGCGAAAATCTTCAATCTTGGGGAAAAACTTGACAAAGATGTCTTTCTGGGCATAATTGGACAAAATTTGACAAGGATGTCTCTCTGGGCGTAGTTGGGCAAAATTTGATAAAAGTATCTTTCTGGGCATAATTGGGCCATGCTCTCATATAAGAGCACGTTGCGACCGTTGCTCTTCTCCCTTTCCCCGGAGCGAGCCCACGCTTTGGGCGAACAGGCCTTGCGAAGAAAGCCCCTGTGGAAGCTGCTGGCCCCCTACCATCAGGCCCGTGACTCTGCCCTCAATACCTCACTAGCCAGCATACCCATCACCAACCCTCTAGGCGTAGCAGCCGGTTGCGACAAGGACTGCACATACCTCGATTCCCTAATGAGCCTTGGCTTCGGCTACGTAGTGGGAGGCACCGTAACCCTGAAGTCCCGGTCCGGTAATCCCCAGCCCCGTCTGCTGCGTCAACCACGCCTGGAAGCCATCGTTAACTCTATGGGTTTTCCCAGCCGTGGCATGGACGATGTCGAATCAAACATACGAAAGAGTTCGGCAAACCCCCTCATACTCAGCATTTCTGGTTTCTCAGTCAAAGAGTTCGTTCAGTGCTATCGCAGAGCCACCAGATTGGCCAGGGGAGTAGAACTGAACATTAGCTGCCCCAATACCGACGGACTTCAGAAGTTCCTCTGGCCCAAAGCCTTCCAAGATTTGCTGCAGCGAATAAACCACCACCGAACAACGCCCCTCTTCGTCAAGATTCCACCCTACTACGACGAGCAACAGCAGGACAACGTCTTGAACCTGGTCCGCATAGCCCAGAAGAATGGAGTTGACGGAATCACCGCCGCCAACACCCGGCCCGTAGAGGAACCGGCCCTTGAAATGGGCCGCGGAGGTCTTAGCGGCAGGCCCCTCTTGCCGGACACCCTCCGAATAGTGGCTGACGTGCGAAGGGAGGTCGGCGAAGACATGACCATCAACGCCTGCGGCGGCATTTCCAGCGCTGAAGACGTAGAGCAAGCCCTGGCCCAGGGCGCCGACACAGTGCAGATATACACCGCCCTGGTCTACGAAGGCCCTGGGCTGGCCAGGAAGATAAATCGTGACCTCAGCCGCATCCTCCGGTCCCGATCCCTGGACTCCATACGCGCCCTCTCCTCAATTCGAGTCCCCACTACCTAAAGCACTGGAAAACCTCGGCGTATGGCCTCCCGCCCTCCATAGTCATTCCCAATAGAGTTTCTGCTCCGTCGCGCCCTGCCCTCCGTCCGCCACCTCAAACCCTAACGCTCTTCCCCTTACCCGCATTCTCCTGTCGCCGCTCCCTTCTCATTTCCATCCCCTACCCGTTGTCCTCGCGGAGCCGGGAACCCATCCCCTCCTCCCTTCCCTCCAACCCCGTCATTCCGATCCCCCCATCCTGTCATTCCGAGTCCCTCGAGGAATCTTGCCGTCCAAATTAATCCTCTTCCGCATCGCCCAAGAAGTTCCCTTCTCCTTCCCTTTGGCCTGAAACGCCCCCCAATTCAACTCCGCCCTCCAGCCTGGCGTGTTATCATTGCAGAAACCATTCGAAAGGCGTTTCTTTGTCGTTTCTTAAGGCCGTAATCAGACTCGTCGGGTGCTTCCTCAAGAACCTGTTCGCCTCCGTTCCACTGTCGGAAAAGACTCGCCTAATCGTGAGAAACAACTCCACCAAGGTGTTTGGACTTAGTTTGTGCTGCGGCAACCACGGCGAGCCTGGATGTTGAAAGCCCGGCGCTTCCCCGCCCGGTTCGGGCGGCCATAAGCACTAGCAGACCGCCTAATGTTGACTCAACTTAAAAGGGCGCATCTCAGCCGCCCCTGGATAGCCGTGCTGGCTACCTCCCTTTCGCTTGCCGCAGTCATTTCGGCTTGGCTTCTCTTAGACGCCCCCAGCGCCCCCTCGCGGCAGTTCCCCCAATACAACTCCTTCCTGGGCGCCAGCGAATTCGTCGTGGGCGAGAACCGGTTCCCCTTCGCCCTGGCGTCCATGGAAGGAGAACCCCTGGCAGACGCTGACATTTCCGTTAGCTTCTTCCACCTCCAGGGTCAGGACTGGCAATACAGGTTCCGTCGGGATGCAAAATATCGGGAAGTCGAGGGCGTGACGCCCCATCTCCACAACGACGGTTTTGTCCATAAACACCAGGACGTTCGTGGTCAGTACTTGGCGCGAGTCAACTTCCAAAGCCCCGGCGTCTGGCAGGCAAGATTCGCCTTGGCGAATGACGACGCTCCCGACCCAACAGTGGGCGACCTGGCCTTCAATGTTTTGCCTGATCCCTCCGCTCCAGGCGTGGGGGAAGCTGCCCCGACCATCCAAAATCTCACGGTGCGCGACGTATCAATCATCCAAGAGATAGAAAGCCGGGAACCTCCCGACAACATGCATTCTCTATCCGTAGCCCAGGCCTTGCAGGAGGAAAAACCCTTCGTCCTCGTATGGAGTGCGCCCATGTTCTGCACCAGCGCCATCTGCGGCCCCGTGTTGGATGCGGCGGTGCGCGTTCAGGAACGGTTCGGCGACAGGGTAAATTTCATCCACATAGAGCCATGGGACCTCGAAACGGCTCGGAACCAGGGCCGGTTGGTTCCCATACCAGCGTTCCTGGAATGGGGATTGACCACGGAGCCGTGGGTCTTCGTCATCAACGCCAAGGGTAGAATCCACGACAGGTTCGAAGGGCTGATCATAGACGAAGACCTGGAACAAGCCCTTACGGCCCTCCTCCTCTCCTCTTCCTAGGGGCGACCCTCCTGGTCACCCTCCTCCCATTCCCCGCCGCCAAATTGCCATGTACGCCAGCCGCTTCAGCGATTCAAGGCTCACGTCGTCTAAGTGCATGTGCGCCACCCGACGGTCAATAGCCCGCAACGCCCGAATGTCCGCCCGGGCCTGAGCCTCCACCAGCGTCCCGAAACTGTAGTCCTCCCCGGGAATCTCCAAGTCCGTCGGGCTGTCGCACGTTATCTGAATGAACAGTCCCTCGTCGGGCCCGCCCTTGTGCATCTGTCCCGTCGAGTGCAGAATCCGCGGGCCGTAACCCAACGTCACAGGCACCCCGTACCGTTCCGTAATTCTACGCCTCAGTGTAGCCAGAGCCTCATCCATCTCAGGCGTCTGGCGAGCGTACACCATCACCGCTGCGTAGCTGCCAGGACCGATATCAGCCAGCAGTTCCGGCACAGAACCGCCCGCCTGTCTATCGGGCAGAGTACCCGACTCGCGGTACTCCGCCAGCACTGAGTTTGTCATGTCCTTGACCAGCTGCACGTTGGGTTGGTCGAAGGGATGGACCCCCATCACCGCGCCTGCTACCGCCGTGGCAAACTGCCACCGAAAGAATTCGGCCCCCACCTGGTACAAGCTGTCTACGTCAATGCTCACCCAGGGGTGGCCCGATTCCTTCACGGCTCTCATCGTCTCGTGCAATGCAGAGTCTTTGTCATCCGCCGACTGCATGAACACGAAGAATCTATCGGGACCGTATTGCTCCGGCGCCAGGGGCGGTTCACCCCTCACGGTAACGATGCCCTTGCCCTCCTTGCCGGTGCTCTCAGCCAGCATCTGCTCTACCCACAGCCCGAAGCTTTCCAGGGCGGGCGACGTCACCAACGTAAGCTTGTCCCGCCCCTGCGCGGCCATCACGGCCATTACGACGCCAAGCCACGCCCCGGGATTCGCAGACAAACACGTCCCCGACTTGCACATATCCACCATAGGACCGGCCCGCCCGATGATCTGCGCCACATCCATCCCCGCCAATACGGCCGGAGCCAGCCCAAGGGGAGAAAGCCCGGAATACCTGCTACCCACATCCTCCGGGTTGTAAATGATCTCCCGAAATCCATCGTCCTGTGCCAACCGGTCCAGCGGCGTGCCGGGGGAGGTTATGGCGACGAAGCTATTCTGAGTTGGCGCGTCGGTCTTGTCCTCCACCAGCTTCCGAAAGAACCTGTAGAAGCACGTGGTCTCGAGGGTAGAGCCGGACTTGGATGAGATTGCAAAAAGGGTCTTCGACAGTTCAATTTCCTGCACCAGACTGTCAATCCATTCGGGGAAGGTTGAATCCAATACCAGAAGCTGCGGATACCCTTTCCCGGATGCTAGCATCCTCCTCAGCACCTCCGACCCCACGCTGCTGCCCCCCATTCCCGCCAGCACAATATGCCCGTATCCCTCGCCCCTAACCTCCTCGGCCAGCCTGCGCAAGTCAGGAAGCCGCCGCCGCATCCGTTCAGGGGCATGGAGCCAGCCCAGCCGGTCCGTTATCTCCGTCGGGTCCGGGCTCCAGACCGTGTGGTCTTTCGCCCAGATACGGGGGACTACTTCCCCCGCCTGTATCTCCCGTAAAGCAACCTCGACGGCGGGTGCATATTGCCCCAAGTCCGCTCTGTATCCGCCTAGCTGCACGGGCTTTCCGCCTCCTGGATTCCGATTTTTAGCTTGGCAGATTATAGAGCTTTACGCAGTTGTCCCACAATATCTTTTTCTTGGTTTCCCTGCTGAACCCGTCCATAGCCAGAAATTCGTCAAGGGCGTGTGGGTATGCCGAATCGTGGTGAGGATAATCCGTGGAGAGCACCAGATTGTCCGGCCCAAGCTGTTCCACCGTATGAGCGCCCAGATACTCGTCCACGTCCACCGAGGCGTACCCCTGCCGCTTAAAGTACTCCGTTGGCGTGAACTCAAGGTTTGCCGCCTCCCAGGGGCCAAAAATCTCTCGCTCCTCGTCCAGTCGCCACAACCACCACGGCAGCCAGCTGCAATTCCCCTCTAGAAATCCCACCCTAAGATTCGGGTGGCGCTCCATGACGCCTCCACAGATAACCCCCGCCAGGTCCAGCATTAGCTCCATGGGGTGAGTTGCGGCGTGGGCGACGACAAAGGAGTCCAGAAAACGGTTCCCAATGTGCTGCTGGTATGCCCCGTGGATTCCATGGAAGCAGATAGGAACGTCCAAATCCTCGGCAGCGGCCCACAGCGGTTCGTAGTAGGGATGATACCAGGGACGGCGATTGACCGGATTAGATGGCAGCACCAGGGCCACCGCGCCCAGGTCTTCCACCGCCCGGCGGGCTTCCGTAGCTGCCAACTCTACGTCCTGCAAGGGCATCTGCGCCGTAAGCCTGAGCCTCTGCCGGTCGATGGAGCAGAAATCGTAGAGCCAGTCATTGAAGGCCCGGCATATGGCCGACGCCAGGTTCCCGTCCATGCCGTCCAGTGCGATTACGTGGGCGCCAAAGGTTCGAAAGAGCACTGCCACATCTATCCCCTCCACCTCCAGGGCCTGAAGCTGTGAGGGTGGGTCGAAGCGTTGAGCGCGGGCGTCGGCAAACCTGTCCGTGATGGTCTCGTGACGACCCGCGAGGCTGCCCGTTCGGGCCTTGGTCTCCGAGTGGGCGGGAAAGACCTTCCCCTCCACGTGCCAGCGATTGGCAAATCCCTGGCTCAGCGGGTCCCCCCGAAACACAGGGGCACGGTCTTTATAGCTGGGGTCGATGTAGTTCTGCCAAAGGTCGTGGGGCTCCATCACGTGCATGTCGCTGTCCACCACCTTGAAGCCGTCCTTTGCCATCAGATCAATTCCACCTTTCTTGATTTTTCTCTGTCCGGTCGCAAAAACGAAGCTGCCCTTCCGAGCTCGGCCGCAACCCTACTCCTACATTCTATGCCCTTTCCCAATAAATTGGCACCTTCATCCCTCCCTTTCCCTTCCCCCTTTAGGGGGGAAGGTTAGGATGGGGGTGCAGCCTCCCGTCCTCCTCGTACATACGCCAACCCATCCCTCCCTCCGTTGTTCCCACGGCGGCAGGTACCCATCTTCCCACACCCCTTCGGTCGCTCTCACCCCCGTAGGGGCGGTTCGGGAACCGCCCTTCCCCTCCTTGTCCTCGCGTCGAGATCCTGCCCCCGTGAAGACGGGGGGCGGGAACCCATCCTTCCCTTCGTTGTTCCCACGAAGAGCCTGCCCCCATAAACACGGGGTCAGGAACCCCTCCCCCTCCCACATCATCCCCCTCCCTCATACCCGCGCCCCCTTCCGTCCGTTATACCCGCGGCGGCGGGAATCCATCACTAATTCTCCCCGGACCACATATCATTCCGAGCGGAGCGCAGCGAAGTCGAGGAATCTCGCCGCCGGGAACTGCCATCTTCCTCTATCATACCCATCCCTCCCTCCGTTGTTCCCGCGAAGAACCTGCCCCCATAAACACGGGGTCGGGAACCCCTCCCCCACTGCCATCCTCCAATTGCCTCAATTACCCTTCCCCTGATACCCTCCTCCCACAAACCCATGTATACCCTCCGAATAGCTATAAATTCCAAACATCCCGGACCCACTGTTGCCTCCACCCATCATTCGCTTGCCCAACTTTTTTCAAACGAATCCCACGCCTAAAACGACTAATCTCAGGCACGGATTCGATTTCCAAGTCGAATCCCTCCCAGGCACAAACAACCGAAAACGAATAATTGGTCCCCAAAGCCTCCCAACCCATCCATTCTTTCAATGATTTCGTATAGACTTTCAGGAAGCCCACACGCTTCCCTTTCAAACACAACCGCCTTTCCCTGAAGTGAGGTTCCAATTGACGAAGTTTCGTGGATTAACCCTCGCCGCCACGCTGCTGGCCCTGGCGGCAACCCTGACGCTAGGCGGATGCGGCCAAGCCCCCACGCCGGTGCCCACGGCACAGACGCAGCCCGTTGAATCCACGTCGCCTCCGCCAACATCGCCCTCCATCGCAGACGCAAGCCCCGCCCCACCGCCAATCCCGTCGCCATCCCCAACCACTGACCGACGTCCCACGTCGGTGCCGTCGCCTTCCCCCACTTCCACCTCCATTCCAACCCCACCTTCTACCCCTTCCCCCACCACAACCCCGCGCACTCCGACGCCGGCAGCCACTACCGCCACCCCCAGACCCATCACTCAAACCACAACCCCTGCGCCAACGCTGGCGCCTCCACCCTCCGACGACGACCCCGACGCCAACCTCAGAATCATCACCCTCCTGCCCAAGGACGGCATTCCCGCCATCCTGGAACCAACTTTCATCGACGCTACCAAAGCGTGGGAACAGTACCTGGCCGACGAACCCGTCCTCGGCGTATCAATTAACGGCGAGCACAAGGCCTACTCCGTTCCATACCTCAGTTCCCGGGAAATCGTCAACGACGACTTGGGAGGCGTGGCCATCGCGGCCACCTGGTGACCCCTCTGCTTTACGGGCATGGTCTTTGCCCGCGACATCGGTAGCCAGACCCTCACCTTTGGCGTCTCCGGCAAGCTCGTCATGAACACTCTCGTCATGTACGACCACCAGACTGACACCCTCTGGAGCCAGTTCCTGAGTCGAGGCATCCAGGGAGAATTAAAGGAAACCGAGCTAGAGCTCCTCCCCGCCCTGATGACCGATTGGAAAACGTGGGTAGAACTCCACCCCGACACTCTCGTCCTCGAAAAGGGAAGCAGATCAAGCAGCGACCCGTATGCGCGATACTATGAGGCCGCAGACGCCGGAGTCCTGGGCGAAACCAGGACCGACGACCGCCTCTACGTCAAGGAGTACGTCGTCGGCCTGGTCCGTAACGACATAATCCGCGCCTACCCCTTCAGCGTCCTGAACGATGCCCCCGTCGTAAACGACACTGTCGGGGATGAGCCTGTCCTCGTAACCTTCGATGCTAATTCCGGCGCAGGTGTGGTATTCAGCCGGGTCGTTGACGGCCAAACTCTCACTTTCGAGGCTCTCAATCCAGAAGCAGACTCCACTGATGAACCGCTATACGTGCAAGACACCGAGACAAATACTCGCTGGTTCGCCCTTACGGGAGAAGCCGTCGAGGGAGAACTAGCTGGAAAGAAACTGGAGCAGATACCCACCACCCTCTCCTTCTGGTTCGGCTGGAAAGATTTCTACCCCGATACCGAAATCTACCAACCCAATTGAAACCCCGACCGCCCTCCACTAAAATAGACTCTCCATTGCCATGAGAATATACCGTAAGCGTGCTGTTGACTCCGACGTTGCAACCCATTCCGTAGGGGCGGGTTTGAAACCCGCCCTCTCTCCCCACCCCATATGTCACTCTGCACCCTCCACCTGTCACTCTGCACCCTCCACCTGTCATTCTGCGCCCCACCACCTGTCATTCTGAGCGCAGCGAAGAATCTAGTCAGCATTGAACCCCACTCCCACATCCACCCCCATGACCAACCCACCCACAACCAAAGAACTCGCCCTCGGTGCCGACCACGGCGGCTTTGAGCTGAAGCAGCAGCTCCTGCCATTCCTGCAGGGCCTCGGCCACCAAGTTTACGACGTGGGCGCATACGCCCTCGACCCCCTGGACGACTTCCCGGACTTCGCCAAAGCCGTCGCCGAAAGAGTCGCCTCCCCCCAGGCATGGCGCGGCATCGTCATCTGCGGTAGCGGCGTCGGTGCCAGCGTCACCGCCAACAAAGTCCCCGGCGTCCGCGCCTCCGTCTGCCACGACCCATACTCCGCCCGACAGGGCGTGGAGCATGATGATATGAACGTCCTCTGCCTCGGCGCTCGCATCATCTCAACCGAACTGGCCAAGAAGCTCGTACTAGAGTTCCTGAACGCTCGCTTCCTCCCCGAGGAAAAGTATCAGCGTCGCCTGGACAAAGTCCTCTCCCTGGAACGTTCCTACCTGAAAACGTCCCATTCCCGTCCTGCCTAGACAAGACGACATGCCCGACCGTCAGATTCTGGCCTGCGACCTTGGCGGCACCCGGATGCGGATCGCCCTGGTCTCCCTCCAAGGTCGCGTCCACGACAAGCAAGTCGTACTCAGCCTCGACAATAACCCCAATACCCTCATAGACGCCCTCCGCACCGCCCTTAGGCAGGCTCCCGGCAAGGTTGAAGGAGCAGTCATAGGCGTGCCCGGAATGGTCGACTACCATAATCAGGAAGTCGTTAAACTCCCGAATCTGGCCGCATGGGAAGGCACTATCAGCGGGCATCGATTGTCAGCCGCCCTCGGCCTCAAAACCTTCCTCGCCAACGACGCCGACCTGGGCGCCCTCGGCGAATACCGCTACGGCGCCGGCCGGGGCAGCCAGGATATCGTATACGTTGCCGCCGGCACCGGCGTCGGCAGCGGCGTCGTCCTCAATGGACGCCTCCTCAAAGGCAGATTCTCCCTCGGCGAAATCGGCCACACCATCATCGACAGGACCACCGGCGGAACCGTCGAGGAGCTGGCCTCCGGCATCGCCCTGCGCCGCTCCATGGGACTGGACGTCTCAGAACTCGCCGAACGCGCAGCCAAGGGAGACGCCGAAGCCGCAAGAGTCTTCGAAGAGCTATGCAGGGATTTATCCATTGGCATCTACAACCTTGTGCACTGCTTCTCCCCGGAATTGGTCGTAGTTGGCGGCGGTATGACCACCGCCGGCGAGCCGCTGCTGGAACCCATGCGGGCCATGCTCGCCCGGGCTGGCCCCTACCGCCTCGCCTCCAGCGTCAGGGTAGTCAGGGCCGAAACCGGCGATGACGTTGGTCTGCTCGGAGCCGCCGCCTTCTGGTCAGAATCCCGCCAAGCCGCAGCGTAGGGGCCTCGTAGGTCCACAGCCAGAAATCTTGCCTCAAGCCCCTTAACCCGCCCGCCATGACCAAACTTGCGGTCTAGCATTGACCATCGCTTTATCCCGGGTGCCAACCTCGCCCTCACCCAACATCGCAAAACTTGCCGTCATGCAATGACCCTAGACCCCGCTGTCCTTGAACACCTTCGCCTTGACCGCCAGACTCCGGGACGTCCGCATCATCCTCTCAACCTGAGCCTCCGTAACCGGACGCTTCACCTTGCCGGGCACCCCCGTCACAAAGGATCCCTCCGGGACCTCGTGATTGGCCAGCACCACCGCATTCGCCGCCACCAAACACCGCCTCCCCACCGTCGTCCCGTTCAAGATCGTGCTGTTATTCCCCATCAGAGACCCCGATCCGATGCGCAGGCAGTGCACCACCACACAGTGCCCCACCGTCACGTTATCCTCAATGACCATGTGACTCCCGTGTATGACCGACCCCTCCTGCACGTTCACGTAGTTGCCCAGCACTACCGGGCCGTCCCCGTCTCCGCGAATCGTAACGCCGGGCCAAACGCTGGAATGCTCCCCAATCTCCACGTCGCCAATTACGTAGGCGAACTCACTGACCCAAGCCGTCTCCGCAATGCGGGGCGTCTTCCCTCCAAGGCTCCTTATCAACGCTCTCCTCCTCCTTGACCAAATCCCTTGCTCATGCGACAGCCCCCTCCGCACTCTTCTTGATGGGCTTCCGCATCACCAGAAAGAGAAGCGACCCTCCACCGACCATTCCCGCAATAATCAGAAAGCCACTGCTATAGCTGAAGTTGTCCGCCATGTACCCCGCGAGAACCGGGCCAATGACCATACCCACCATCATCACCATCTGGGAAAATCCGTTGATAAGGGCGAAGTCCTTGCGACCGAAGTAGTCACCCCGCATGGCCGTGATTATCGGCCCGCGCGTCCCCCACGCCAACCCATTTACCACAGCATATATCATCAGAAACCCGTATCCCGTGGCCGTGGCCAGCAGCACCATCGCCACCCCGTGTCCCAGCAGGCAGAGCGCCGCTATGTGCTTCTTGGAATACCGGTCCCCCAGAAACCCGCCCATCGGCTGGCACAACATCATCACCGCCGAAAGCACCACCACCACCTGCGCCGCGCTGGCCCCGGACAAGCCCAGGTCCGCCTCCATATACGCCACCTGGTGTACTCCCGTCGCAGAGATGGCCACCAGCGCCAACGCATGACATATCGAGATTATCCAAAACGCCCACGTTCCCAACGCCTCCCGCCACGTGAAATCCTCCTCCGATGGCGGCGTCAGCCGCCGCCTCGGACTCTCGTCCGTGGACGAATCAGCCTCCCCCTTTGGGTCGTCTCCGTCAGGTAGGAAGCCGTAGGGCTCGGGACTGTATCTCACCACCTGCGAGATGGGCAGCCCCAGCGCCAGCAACAGTACCCCCGACATTATGGCCGTGGCCTCCCAACCAAATTCGGATATCAACCAGGCCAATAGGGGAGAAAAGATAACCCCTCCTAACCCCAGTCCCAGCATGGAGATGCCGAAGGCCTTGCCCCTGTTGCGACGGAACCAGTTGTTGATGGCCGCCATCACCGCCGCGAAGCCCGCCAAGCCTGATCCCAGGGCCAACACCATGATAGCCGCGTAGAAGGCAATGATGTGGTTGACCTGGCTCATAAACACGAAGCCTAGCGCGAAGACAACAAACCCCACCAGCATCACTTTTTGGGGTTCGAACCTCTGGATAAGATACCCCTCAGCCGGCCCCAGCAGCCCGCTCTCCAACCTGGACAGGGATAAAGCGCCGGACAGGGCTGTACGGCTCCAGCCGAACTGGGTCCGAATCGGCTCGAAGTAGAAGCCGAACCCGTTAAAGAAAAGCCCCGACGACAGCATCATGCTCACCAAGCCGGCGCCAACTATCCACCAGCCATAGAACAGCCTTCCCTTTTGGGCCAAAAACCAGCCAACTATCACGGACGGGCCATCAACGGCGATTCATTCTTGCGATTCGAGGTCTCGTAAATTCCCTGCTGTCCCTCAGCCCTCGGCGCGACCCGCCGGACTCGAAAGGACCCGAAGCCGCCCCAACAACCGTTGGGACGCCTTCGTCACCTCCCGAACTGCGTCGTCGAAAGCCGCTGCATTTACCTTGGAGGGCTGCCGGTACCCGCTTATCTTACTCACGTACTGCAGCGCCGCCGCCTCTATCTCCTCAGGGGAGGCCACTGCCTCAGCCTGCCTCAGCCTTTTGATACTTCTACACAAGATGAAACACTATCCTAGATAATCGCGTAGACGGAAAATATGACATGCTTCTGTACATGATGATAGCGCCGTTCAAGCCAATCGAACCGGTATGCAAAACTGACATGCTTCTGCACGTGACCGCTTTGTCCCTAAAGTCGGATGACACCCACGTCCTCCTCGATACTTATCTCCGTGCCATATGGCTTAGACACCTCTTGCAGCCACCGAAGCGCCTGCTGCGCCACCGGACCGTAGGCCATCACCGGCCTCCCCCGTTGGCTCATAGGCTGCTGGAAACCCAGGTCGATAGGATGCAAACGAATCTCCTTCAGTTTCCCGTTCACATAGTCGCAGAGAGCGACCACACTCCGGTAGAAGACCGGGTCCGCTGCAAACCCGAACTGTCCCCCGCCGGAACGGGCCAGTCCCCAGTCTCCAGGGTTGTGCTCGTCGCCAAGATTAAGACCTCGATACACCGGCTCCGGC
The DNA here is from genome assembly GCA_965238215.1 of Dehalococcoidia bacterium. GTDB lineage: Bacteria > Chloroflexota > Dehalococcoidia > Lucifugimonadales > JAPULR01. The sequence continues at coordinate 1,003,729 of OZ250180.1, forward strand.
ACCCACTGGACCGTCTCGTTCTGGAAAATGAAGTTCCCCAAGCTATAGAAGATGGGCCGGTTCTTGTATATCTCTATGCCCCTCAGAAAGTGCGGCCCGTGGGCAAAAAAGAGGCTGCACCCCTGGTCAATGCTGAAGTGGGCAAACTCCTCCAGGAACTTTGGCGGTGCAATACGGGACGCCCCGTGGTATTCACCTTCCTCGCCGCTCTCGTGACAGTGCACTCCGTAAATCGGCCAGTCGGCGGCCTTCTTTGCCCCCCTTATCCAATTGCTGATGCCCGCCAGATCGTCCTTGTTGCACGCCGTCGTGATTCCGTACTCCTCGGCGAGGGAAAACTTCCCGCCCATGAACCGCAGCTCCCTACGCGGGTCATACTCGTCCACGTTCACGGGGTGGAACCGACGACCGGCCATCTCCCGCTCCTGCAATCCCAAATTCCGGTTCGCCTTATGGAGGGCATCGAAGACGTCACTCTCCACGTGATGCATGACGTTGTGCCGCAGCGCGTTTACCCCCGGCTTGCCGGGAAAATCCGGCCGGCCGAATCCCGCCGGTGCGTCCTTAGAAAACGTCGTCGTTGCACTCATCACCGCTACCCGTCCGCCGGCAGTGTCCAGGTACGCCGGAGCTCTGGCGTGATCCATGTCCCTGCCGCCCCCCGCTTGCTTCAGCCCCTTGTCCTTGCAGTGCTCCAACGTCTTTATGAACCCCGCCTCCGAGTAGTCGTAGGAGTGGTTATTCGCCGTTGTCACCACGTCGAAACCCATCCACTGAAGCTCGGTTATGTTGGAAGGATCCGACACCTGGAACGACACCGTGTCTTTATACTCCCAACTCATCTCGTAGTCGTGAAAGAGCATCTCCAGATTCACTACGCTTGCGTCCGCGTCTTTGAGCAGCTTCACCAGGCTCAAGAAAGACTGCTCCCGAAACATTTGCATGGGACGGGTTATCATGGCATCCCCTGCCACTGCGATGGTTATATTCCCCTGGGCCGAATCGTAAATCATCTCCCCTCCACAACTGTTGCTCTACCGCCTCTCCCACCCCCATCTCCCGGTTGGATTCTGAACCAACCTAACCTTAGAGTCAATAGCGCCCCAACCCTGTCTGCCCTCCTGTACAATATGGCCAGCAATCCCCCAACGCAGGAGAGTCGACCGGTGCACTATATCGCCTGGACCCTAATCGCAATGTCCGCCTACGCGGTCATGGTCATACTGCTCAAGCTTTCCCTTCGTAATATCCCGCCGGAGGCCGCCGTATTCGTCACCAACACATTCCTCGTTGTGGCAGCCCTCGTATGGTCCATCTACCGGGGAGTAAAGATTACGGACCACATCGGCCTCAACCAGCCCACTCTCCTGCTTGTCCTCTCCGGCCTTGCCCTTAGCGTTGCCATTATCAGTCAATACGTGGCCCTCAGCCGAGGCCCTGTCTCCACTGTGTATCCCCTCTTCGGCATGAATATCGCCGTGGTTGCATTCCTCGGATTTCTCATCCTCAAGGAACCCATAAGCATCGAAAAAATAGCTGGCGTCATTCTGGCCGGTGGGGCCATATTCCTACTGGCCAAGTAACCCGAATACCCAACCCCACGGACGAAAGGAGAAAACATGATTGGTGTTTTGACCCACCACTGGGCCAAGGACGATAAAATCGACGAGGCGCGAAGGCTGCTAGAGGGTAACGGACGCGCCCAGAGCCAAGCCCCGGGTTTCGGTGCCCGAACGACCCTCTACTCCCTCACCGACCCCACTAAGATAACGTCCCTTGTCACATGGGACAGCAACGAAATCTACGACCAGTGGCGCGCCAGCCCGGAGCGGGCCGCCGCCATGACCGGCGCCGGCGCTCTATGGTCCCGTCCCCCGGAGTCGGAGCGGTTCCAACTGGCCGACTAACCCCGGCAACTCCCAGTAGGGGCGGTTCGAGTGTTTCTCCTCTTTAGACTGGGTATCGGACTATAAATGAGAGGCAAAGAGGCTGGGTGGGGTGTCGAGTGGTTGTTTCTCATTTATAGTCCGTGATAGAATGTTCGCTGGAGAGGAAGTCTGGCTCCCGTGGCAGTACGAGGCAGGGCGAGGGACTTCCTCTCTTTTCTTTGTGTTATTGCTGATGCAGGGAGTATCAGCTCCCTGCATCTCGACTAGGAGGCCGATTGTGAAGGCTCGAAGTCAAAACAAAATAGCGACTAAAGGCAGTGAGGGCAAGATACCTGAAATCCTAGACGTGAATCTGTCTGAACAGGAGGATTCGCTGATACTAAATATTCGCTCAGTCGTGGGCGATAGGGAAACTGAGAGTCAAATCTTAAAGATTGACAAGTTCCATGCTTGGTTAGTGGCTGGGGATATTCTGAAATCCACTCATGGGGTGTAATTTGTAATGTCTAACCAAACTTCAAACTACTGGACTTTGAAGGGTCAATCATGGGGTGCTTTTAGCATCGCTTCATTCTTGGGTGAAACCATAATGCTAAATGCAGTGATAACTCCAATGCGTGCTCAAGAACTATTCGATGATATCCATTCAGCATCATTCCTGTATAAAATCATCGACTGTGCTGGACTTGAAGGAGTGACTAAGGCTGAAAAATCTCAATTTCAAGAAGGCGTTGCGCTCGCTATCAGCAAATTCTTAGAAGTAATGGCCCAAAGAAAGGCAAGTGGATGAAGCGGTAGTCGATGTTTCGGCGGCGTCTCTTGCCGTAACCTCTGGGCGGGCCGGGTGGACTTCTGGCTGGGTCAGGGTAGCTAGCTTCCACAAGATCGCTCAACCATAAGGCGTCGTAGGGTTGGTCCGCGAGGCAAGCGGCCATTGCCGGGGTAGTATTACGGCGTAGGCTCATGTGTGGGCGACAGAAGTTGTAATGGCGGTTCGCGAACCGCCCGTCCGCCCCCTAAACCCCGGTGAACTTCTTGAAATGCGCCGCCATCCGCCGCATCGAGTCCCGCACGTTCTCCGGCCGCCAGTGGTACCAGCCGTGAGGCTCGCAGTTGTACTGGATGTACTCTGTGTACAAGCCCCGTTCTTTTGCGGCGCGGAAGTAATCGTCCGCCATGCTGATTCGCACCCCGTCCCGGTCGCCCCAAAGAATGAGGAGCGGCGTCTTGACCTTGTCCAGGTTGAAGATGGCAGAACGCTCCCGCCAGTGGTCCGGCGCCATGTCCGGCCCGCCCCGGTCCCCTGCCACCACGTCCCCAAGAACCGGCTTACCTCCGCCCCCGGAGTACCTTTCTGAGTGGATTAGGTCCGGCGGCCCATAGAAGCAGACCGCTGCATTCAGCAGGTCTGGATACTGATAAATCATGCAAAGTGTGAAGTATCCCCCCGTCGACCCGCCGTGCATCACCACCTTGTCCGGGTCAGCCAGTCCCTGTTCTATAAGGTGGTACGCGCCATAGGCGAAATCATCGATGTCGCCTCCGCCCCAATCGCCAAAGTTCAAGAACTCGTACTGCTTGCCCAGGCCCGCCGATCCCCTCACCAGGGGCGCAATTACCGAGTAACCCTTGTGCACCCAGTACTGAATGTACGGATAGAAAGCCCTAACGTGCAGCCCCTTGGTATTCGCCCGGGCATATATGACAAGCGGTGTCCTTCCTTCCGCGCCCTCGGGCCGGTAAAGCCAGGCCGGGACCTCTAGCCCATCCTTGGAGCGGTAGCGTATGAGAGTTGGCTTCACGAACGGGAAATCCTCCAACGCCTGTGGCATGTGGTGGGTAACCTGCTTCGACTCGCCCCCGTCGGCGGAAATCAGCCAAAGGTCGGAGGTATTGGCGTGGTCCATGTGCGTATACAGAATGCTCTTGCTGTCGGGAGTCCAGCGTATCGACCCCCTCACCTGGTAGGCGTCGAACCCGCCGTGAATGCCGTCCCCCTGGGTCAGCTGCACCGGCTCACCGGAGCCGTCGGCTCGGACCTTTATTATGTGGAAGCTCCACTGCTTGTTGGCCACGTACGCGATCCACTGGCCGTCGGGCGAGTATCGGGGGTTGTACTGGTCGCATTCCTCGTCCGTCAGAAAAGTGATTTCGCCGCTCTCAATGTCGATGGTCCCCACCCGACGCCAGCCGGAGCGGTCCGACGTGAAGACCAGTTTTGTTCCGTCGGGAGACCACCTGGGGCGGTACTCATAGTTGTTCATAGTATTCGGAGTCATGTTACGGGTTGGCCCACCTTCGATGGGCGCAATCCAAACGTCCATCCGCTTGAAGTCTTCATAGATCGAGCGGTCCGACATGAAGGTCACGTGGCGACCGTCTGGCGACACGAATACGTCTGTGCTGTTGGCCTCTTCGCTAGTGATGTAGTGAGGCTGAACCTTGCCAGTAGGAATGTCCGTAGGCAGCGAGACCACCTGGTTGTATCCGTTTGAGCCTCCCGTCACGTAGACGATGCGCTTGCCGTCGGGAGTCCATCGGATGAACTCGTGTCCGCGAGAAGGGCCGTGGCCGTAGCTAAGGTTGATGGGAGGCTCAGACCCGTCGGCACGAACCTTGAAGGCGTCGTAGCGGGATGTATACGCTATCCATTCTCCGTCTGGAGACCACGAAGGATTCAGACACTCCTCGGGGTACATCGCCACCACTCGCCGGTTGTTCCCTCCGTCGATGTCGCACACCCAGAGGTCATACCCCCCGGACTCGGCGGATGTGTACGTAATCTTCTGGCCGTCCGACGAAAGGTCAAAATGCTCCACCTTGGCATTGGTTTGAGCCAGAAGGTCTATGAGCGGGTCGTCCGGTAACTGTACCACTTCAGTGAAAGTGGCTCCTCTATTGAAATGCGTCACGAAAATCTAACTCCTTTTCTATGCAAGTCCGGCCCATTCTATCACACCAGACCACCACCACCTCCTTCCCGTTATTAGCGCGCAGAGCCTGCCCCAGGAGATCTCCCCTCCCGTTGTCCTCGCGGATGCGGGGACCCATACCACTCCTCCAATTTGTCATTCCAAGGCTCCCCGAGAATTCTCGTTGCCATACCACGCCAATCCCTCCCATCTGTCCCCTCGTAGGAACGGTTCGCGAGCCGCCCTTCCCCTCTCCCCAAAAGTGACACTTCCCCATTGCCCAAAATCCCTACCCACTGCTACCCTCCCTCCATGAAAGAATTAAACAAAGAAATACAGGATTTTCTGGACAGCCTCACAGGACCAAAAGGCCCCCCAAAAGGCTCCTCCAAACTCAAGTGCGATGGCAAAATCAAGCCGAAACGCAAGCGTGGCGGCCAACCCGGCAACCAGAACGCCCGCAAGCACGGCTCCTACTCCAAGCGCCTCACCCCACAACAACTTGAAAAATTCCAAGACGCTTGGGAAATGACTGACCTCTCCAGGGAAATTGGCCTCCTCTGCGTCAAGCTCAACGTCCTCCGCAAGGATCCGACTACCTCACTGGACTCTATCCTCAAATTCCTTATCGCTCTCGCCGAGTTCATTCACATCCAAGAAATGTACCTATACAATAATTGATACTTCATGCCAATCCATCTGCACTAATCTCCAGCAAAAAGGAAAAACGAGAAACGAGTCCAAATTCTGTCGGTTTTACGCCTGCACCGCCCTCGATAACCCATTTCTCGTTTTCAGAAACGAGTCAATCCCACGCCTGGCAACCATGAAACGAGTCCCTCGTTTGCCCACTCGTTTCCAATACTAAGTCTTAACATTCCCATTCCTCTACCCACCGACACTACTACCCCCTACCCACCATCCCGCTTCATGGGTTAAACTTACCTGCCCTACGTCAGAACCCTAAGAGGCGGCATTTGGATCTAACCCTGGCCCTGATACTCTTCTTCGGCGCCTCCGTCCTGGTGGTCTCCGCCGCCCGCTTCCTCGTGACCTCCGCCGACGTCATTGCCATCAAGACAGGCTGGGGACATGTCTGGGTCGGCGCCCTTCTCCTGGCAGGAGCCACCTCCCTGCCCGAGCTTGTGTCCACCAGCACAGCCGCCCTCCTTGGCAACGCCGGCATGGCCGGAGGCAACGTCTTCGGCTCCAACATGCTCAACATGACCATCCTCACCCTCGCGCTCGGACTCCTCGGCGGAGGGCTGGTCCTCCAAAAGATATTGCCCCAACAGCAGAGAGTCGCCTTCTTTGCCACCCTGCTCACCATAGTCGCCGTCGCTTTTGTCGCCTTGAAACTCGACGTCAAGTGGTGGATTGTAAGCCCAGCCGCCCTCATCATCCTCGCCATCTACATCGCCGGATCCTGGCGCCTCTTCAAGGAAAGCACAGATACAGAAGAGGAAGACAAAGCAACCACCCAACACTCCCTGCGCTGGGGATGGACCGTTTTTGCCCTCTCCTCAGCCATCATTTTCGTCGCCACCTACTTCCTCACCCGCAGCGCCTCCGACATCGCCGACATAACCGGCATCGGTGGAAGCTTCATCGGCGTTTTGGCCCTGGCCTTCGTCACCTCCTTGCCGGAAGTCTCCACCTCCATTGCCGCCCTCCGACAGAACGCCCCCGACCTGGCAGTCTCCAACCTCTTCGGCAGCAACTCCTTTAACATACTGGTTCTTGCCGTGGCTGACTTGTTCTATGATGGCGGCTCCCTCTTCGGCGACATGGACAACGGCGCACTCATAGCCGGCCTCTCCGCCATCCTGATAATGTCCCTCAGTATCTGGATGCTTCTGGTTAAGAGGCCCGTCAGAATTCTCTCCTTCACGGAACCTAGTATGGTGCCTATGACGGCCCTATACGGCGCGGGGCTGTTCCTGGTGTTCTACTTTGGCTAGCCCCACCCCGGAAAACAGGCCGGACGCCCAGGAACCCATTGGCAAAGCCCCTTCGAACCGTCCGGACGCATCCCCCCCTGCTGCGAGCCACGTTACTCCACCGACCCAGCGCTCACTTGGCCTCATGTTGGGACTGGCCGCCGGCCATGGTATAAAGCACTTCTACTCCCAGGCCTTCCTCCTGCTCCTTCCCTCCGTCAAGGTCTACCTCGGCCTCAGCGACATTGAAATCGGACTCATCGGCAGCACCCGCACCGTAGCCGGCGCCGTCGTAAACATTCCCGCCGGCATCATGGCCGACATGTGGCGAAGCAAGGTGGGCCTCATGCTCACCGCCAGCCTCACTTCCCTTGCCATCGGCTATCTGATTATCGGCGCAGCTCCCAGCTACTGGTTACTGCTTCTCGGCGTGGCCATAACCGGCGCTGGCGCGTCCATATGGCACGCCCCCGCCTTCGGCACCCTGGCCGTCGCCTACCCCAACAAGCGCGCCACCTCTTTCGCCGTCCACCGCATGGGCGGCTCCTCCGGTGATAGCCTGGCCCCCCTGGTAATGGGCGTCATTCTAGGCGGCTTCGCCTTCTGGGGGCTGGAGTGGGACGGCCTGCAATGGCGCACCCTCTCCTACTTCCTCGTCATTCCGGCCGGGCTGGCCGCCTTCGTAGTCCTGCTAAGTTTCCGAAACATTGAGGGCGCTTCGAGAGACAGCCCCGACTTCCGATCCTACCTCCGGTCCGCCCGCACAATGCTCAGTAACACCACCGTTCTCGGCATGGTCGGAATCTCCGGCGTCCGCTCCATGGCTCACAATAGCCTGACCATCTTTCTCGTTATCTACATGAGCGAAGACCTGAACTTCTCCGAGTTCAAAATTGGCTATCACGTGGCATTGCTCACCCTCTTTGGCGTCGCCTCCTCCCCCGTGCTGGGCTTGATTTCCGACCGTGTCAACCGGCGTCCCGTCATGTTCGTCAGCCTATTGATCATGGCCCTACTCATCTATTCCCTCATATTCTTTGGTAGCGGCTGGAGCTTCACCCTGATTCTGGCCCTCATCGGCCTATTCCTCTATTCCGTAAATCCCATAATGATGGCCGCCGCCATCGATGCCACCAAGAAGGGCACCGAGGCTTCCGGCGTGGCCCTCATGTTCGCCGGGTCCGCCATCTTCGGCTCCATCTCTCCCATCATCGCCGGTTGGCTCCGGGGATCCTTCGGAATGGACGGCGTGTTCTACTACGCTGGCATTATCGTGACCCTTGTGGCATTCGCCGCCCTATTCGTACCCCTTCGCAAAGCCACCGACTGACATGATCATTCCCTCCCAGCCCATCATTTAGACAAATCCCTTCGCCACAGTTTCACGTATTACTTTCATACACGGGGACGATAGCGAATACCCAAGACCCGTTGCCCAAAAATTCTAATGGCGATAGAATTCAGCGCACACAACAACGAGGCGAAGCCTTAGCACCATGATCGACGCTCTAGTACAGAAGGCCAGTCCCTACAAAGGCTACGGGCTCGCCTTCCTCGTGGGCGCCCTCGCCCTTCTGGCCGCCTTCCTGGCCGCCTTCTCCACAGGCGAAGAAGGTCTCACAGGCGGCCTCAACGGCTTCATAGAAGGACTCTCCGGTCGCTCCAGCTCCGGCTTGGACCGATTCGGGGCCTTCCTCCCCCTGGGCCTTCCCTTCGCCGCCGGCATGGTCTCCACCGTCAACCCCTGCGGTTTCGCCATGCTTCCCGCATACCTAGGGCTGTACGTCGGGTCTAACGACGCCCAGGCCAACATGCCAAAGAAGATATCCCGCGCCCTCCTGGTAGGACTGGTGGTTACCTCCGGATTCATACTCCTCTTTGGTCTCACCGGAACCATCGTCAGCGCTGGAGCGAGAACGGTCATCTCTTTCATCCCCTGGGTAGGTCTCAGCATTGGCATCCTGCTGGTGGCAGTGGGTTCGTGGATGCTGGGCGGCGGCAAGCTCTACACCGCCTTCGGAAGCCAGGCCGCCTCCCGCATCGGCACTCCGGGCCAAGTCAGCGTCAAGGAATTCTTCCTCTTCGGCCTGAGCTACGGCATCGCCTCCCTCAGCTGCACCCTTCCCATTTTCTTATCTGTAATAGGCGTATCCCTGGCGGGCACCAGCTTCGCCACCACCATCAAGCAGTTCGTCCTCTACGCTCTGGGCATGGGCCTCGTCATCATCCTGATGACCGTCAGCATGGCCATCTTCAAAGAGGTAATGGTCCGGTTCTTGCGAAGGACCCAGCCCTTCGTGCAGCCTGTCAGTGCCGTCTTCATGATGGTGGCAGGCTGCTACATCGTATACTACTGGATGACCCTGGGCCGCAGCCTCCTCTAACCTCCCCACAATTCATCTCATCCAGCCCCTAATAGTCTGTCCCCACGTCATTGACATCCCGCCTGGTCTGGGTTTAGCATGGGCGTACTAGAGACGGAGGTTCCATGCTCCCTGCTCGCTGCCTATCAATTCCCGATGTGGCTAGCTTCATCTAAGTGCAACTGCCAAAACATAGCGAGGGTTGGTTTCTTCTTCTCTTCAGCATACAGTTCTTCATAGGATTGGCGCTGATAGTTGATTACGTAGGGCCGAACTCTGTAATATGGCCCGACAGGATAGTAGAGGTGATAAAACTGATGCCGTATGTCGTGGTCGTTGGGGCGACTACGACAACGATGACAGTGGAGGTAGTATTTATGCTGGCAGAACGATATCTGCGAAGAAGATTCCAGGAAGGCAAACAGGAAGGACTGGAGGAGGGCAAAGAGGAAGGTATCCGAATGCTGTCTGAGAAGGTTCAAGAGTGGAATAAGCGCCGCTTGGAAGCTGAACGTCGAGGGGAGGAGTTTAACGAACCCCCGCCCTCCCAAGCCTGAACGCTTCCCGCGCAGGCAGCAAGTGATAGCCATGCTCGGACTGGCAGAACGATATCTGCGAAGAAGATTCCAGGAAGGACTGGAGGAGGGCAAACAGGAAGGTCGCCGAGAGTTGTCTGAGAAGGTTCGGGCGTGGAATGAACGCCGCCTGGAAGCTGAGCGGCGAGGAGAAGAATTCAACGAGCCGCCGCCCATTGATGATTAGGGGGCTTTGGACCATAGTAAAACAGGCGCCCAGAGCCCGCAATTATGCCTCCACCGCGCATTTAGCTGGCCGCTGATTCAGTATCTCCATCAGAACAGCGAAGCAATCCACTCCAATCCATCACTCCCCCTACGTCACCCAAGAATTAGGCGTCAAAGCAGCGTTGGGCCTCTTGGGCCACGTATTCCCGCAGTTCCGGCGGCAGGGTGGGCAGCGTTCCTGCCACAGCATTCTGAAGGATACGCCCTGGACGGGTGCTGGAGGGTATCAGGATGCCTATGCGCGAGTCGGCTAGAACCCACGCCAACAACGCTTGCGGCCAAGTAGTGATGCCGAACTCCGCCAGGGGCGATAGGTCCGGCTGCTCCTTCAACTCTTTGGCGAGGGCGCCGGATCCCAGGGGCCGCATGACGATTACGCCTATCCCCATCTCCTCGGCGAGGGGCAGCATCTCTTCCTCGGCCTCCCGCTCCAACGCATTGTAGGATATCTGGATGGTTTGGATGCGGCCCGTCTTCATTATCTCCATCATCTCAGGGAAACCGGGGGGATAGGTGTAGGTAACGCCTATCAGGTCAATCTTCCCACCGTCCCTCAACCCCTCCAGGTAGGGAAGATGGGTGCGCCAGTCCACCATGTTATGAATCTGAAAGACCTCGATGTGGTCAGTCTTCAGAAGTTCGAAGGAGCGGGTTATCTGGCGTTGCCCAGTCTCGCGACCAACAGCCCAGACCTTCGTAGCGAACTGGAATTGGCTGGTCTTCCCCTCCATGGATACGCCGAGACATTGTTCGGCGCGCCCGTACATGGGGGAGGTGTCTATGAAGGTGGACCCTGACTCGATGCAGCTGTCGATTATCTGACGCCGGACGCCCAAGCCCTCTTCATCTTCCACGTTGAAGGTACTGGCGCTGCCCATGCCAATGGCGGGCACCTCCAGGGTTGCAAGCATTCTGTTATTCAAGTTCTACCTCCCAATGATGATGTCGCTGGATGGACGACGCGCCCAGCTATGAGCAGCGTTCCGTTTCCTTCTCTATGTAAGTGCGAATCTCCGGTGGAAGGACGGGTATCTCCCCCGGCAGGGCATTCTCGATGATGCGGCTCGGCTTAGTGGTGGCGGGAATAGGTACGCTGACCCTTGGGTCGGCAAGGAGCCATGCCAGGGCCGCCTGCCCCCAGGTCCGAATTCCGAATTCCTGGAGGGGACCCAGGTCAGGTTGTCGCTTCAGCCCTGTCGCCAGCAATCCCTTGCCCGTGGGTCTCATAACCACCACGCCCATGCCCAAGCTTTCCGCCAGAGGAAGAATCTCATCCTCTACGGCCCTGTCCTGAATGTTGTATGAGATCTGGATCGTGTCGACGCGGCGAGTCTTCATAATGCGCATCATCTCTGGGAACATGTCTGGGTAGCCGTAAGTGATGCCGATGAGACCGATGCGGCCCTCAGACTTCAGCTGCTCTAGATAGGGCAGGTGGGTGCGCCAGTCGACGAGATTGTGAATCTGAAGTAGATGGATATAGTCGGTTCGCAGCAGCTTGAAAGAGCGTTCAATCTGGGCACGTCCCGTTTCCTTGCCGGAACTCCACACCTTGGTTGCCAGCTGAAACTTGTGCACCATGCCTTCCATGGTCTCGCCCAAAACCCGTTCGGCGCGGCCGTACATTGGGGAGGTGTCAATAAAGGTGACGCCCTTTTCCAAGCACCGGTCCATTATCTTGCGCCGTACTTCGATGTCCTCCAGGGAGTGAACGTCGAAAGTTTGGGCGCTGCCCATGCCGATGGCGCTGACCTGAAGGCCGGCGAGGTTTCTGGTTCGCATGAAGGTACTTCCTATACTGCGGGATGGTTGGGCTATTATACCGCATATTTTGCCACGCTGAGGGGCGCAGTCTCTGAATATGCTAAAGTAGTATAGTGACCCTTGTAACATACAACGGCTAGGAGGAATGTATGACCTACGCTGACGGGGTTATGAGCAAGACGGATAGAAACCTGTGGAACGCCATCATCGGCGAGGCCATGGCGCTGCTGAAGTACAACGCCTACGCGGTGAAGGCTCTAGAGGAGGGACATCCGGAGATTGCCCAGATCTTTCAGGAGACCGCCGGAGCGGAGAGCATCCACGGGATGAATCACCTACGCACAGCAGGAGCGGTGAAGTCTTCCCTCGAGAATCTGAAGGAAGTGACGAGTGGGGAGGCCAAGGAGATAAGCAGCCGTTACCCCCGGATGATACGAGAGGCATTGGACGAGGGACGCCGCGACGCCGCCCGGGCTTTCACCGTGGCCATGGATAGGGAGCGTCACCACCTTGAAAGCTTCATGAAGGCCACCGACGACCTAACGGCAAAACTGCAACGGATGGAGGACGCAGACAAGCCCATTCTGGTGCCGACGGCAGTTCAGGAAGATACCTCGGTGGAATCCGCTGTGGCAGTGGTGGACGCGACAGAGCGTCACGATGCTCACCACATCATGAGGGCGGAGAGCGAGTTCCCCCAAGCCGTGCAGGAGGTGGCCACGGAACGGTGGCGGGTGGCGGCCTTCGGTCGTATTCGGGAGGTGGTGTTCGGCGCCCAGGACGGGTTGATAAGCACGCTGGCGCTGGTGACGGCGGTGGCCGCGGCAGTTCCGGACAAGAGCACGGTGGTCATCGCCGGCTTGGCCGGCGCGTTGGCAGGCATGATTTCCATGGGAACAGGCACCTACCTGGGTTCGAAAGCGGAGCGAGAGGTCTTCCAGGCGGAGATTGAGAAAGAAGCCAAGGAGCTGGAAGAGAATCCGGCAGAAGAAATGGCGGAGTTGGTGTTCTTATATCACCAGCAGGGCTTGAGCTATCATGAGGCGCGAGAAATGGCGGAGCACATAGCCTCAGACAAAGAGTTGTGGCTGCGTACGCTGGTTGAGAAGGAGTTGGGCATCGACCCGGACCTCGCCACCAGTCCGGTGAAGGACGCTCTAACCATGGGCGGCACCTTCATCCTGGCGGCCATGATACCGATAATCCCGTACTTCTTTACGGGCGGCAACTTGGCCATAGGGGTCTCGGCAGGGGCTACTCTGGCGACCCTGTTTGCATTGGGCATGGGGAAGGGCCGGTTGGTACAAAGGTCTCCACTGCTTCAGGGGTTGGAGATTCTCTTGATAGGCGCGGCGGCAGCGGGTCTAGGCTGGGTATTGGGGGAAATCGTCCCGAATCTTCTGGGATAGTGAACGGGAAGGCGTAGATCTGGAAGTAACAGGACTACAGGTTGCGTATTGGGACCCTGTGCAAGCTTGCCGCTGGCCGTCGAAAGCCGTCGCTGCGGGCTTGCCACTGCAACTCCTATAGAGGAGCCGCGGCCTTAGCAGGGATACCAGCCAGCGTCTTCTCCGGGTCCACTTCTACCATCTTCAACTTAAAGAGCCGGCCAAAGTGGTACTGAAGGGTGTAGGCCGTGCCGACAATGTCAATAGGCTGGGCCAAGAGCTTCTGCATGGAAGTTACTGTGATGTTGGGACTGCCGCACGGGATCACATGTCGGTAATAGTCCAAGTCAGTGTTTACATTCAATGAAAGACCGTGGCTGGCAACGCCGCGACTCACCTTCAAACCAATTGCGCCGATCTTATCTTCACCCACCCACACACCCGTGCAGCCCTCTTTGACTCCGGCGGCAATGCCATAGTCAGCCAAGGTTCTGACCATCACCTGCTCCAGGGTACGAACGAACTTCAAGGGGCCTCCCCAGGGACGGAGGTTGACAATAGGGTAAGCCACCAGCTGTCCCGGCCCGTGGTAAGTAGCCTCACCTCCCCTGTCCACGTGGTAGACGGGCACATCCAAGCGGCTAAGGTCGTCATCGCTTAGCAAGACATCTTCCCGGCTGCCGCGGCGGCCAATCGTATAGGTGTGGGGATGCTGAAGGATAAGGAGGGTGTTGGGCTCGCTTCCTCCCACAACCCCCTGCACGAGAGTCTTTTGCAGGTCCCAGGCTTGGAGGTAGTCCACTAGGCCCAGATTGAGGACGCGGCAGATCTCCACAGTGCGTTAGACGACGGGAGTGTCGGGGCCGATGGCTTCCAGCCGGCCCTTAACGCCCTTGAGAAAGGCGGAAGCTTCCGCTCCGTCGACGATGCGATGATCGAAGGATAGGCAGAGGTTCATCATAGAGCGAATGGCTATGGCGTTGTTAATGACCACCGGCCTCTGTACCACTGCCTCCGTACTTAGAATGGCAGCCTGGGGATAGTTGATGATGGGACTTGAAACGGTCGTGCCCAGAGCCCCGGTGTTGTTCAGGGTAAATGTCCCGCCCTGCACCTGCTCCAGGGAAAGGGAGTTCCCTCGAGCATTCACAGACAGGGTCCGCAGCTCTGAGTTGGCGGCGTCCACTGAAAGCCTGTCGGCGTTGTGAATAACGGGCACCACCAATCCGCTGGGGGCCGAAACCGCGATACCTAAGTGGATGCGCTTCTTCAGGACTATCTTGTCGTCCCTCCAGGTTGCGTTGAGATAAGGGTGTTCACTCAAGCCGGATGCGACGGCGTGGATGATGAAGGGGAAAATAGTGATGTCCTGTCCCTTTTGTTTGAATTGAGAGCGAACGGACTGCCGGAGTGCAACCAGGTTAGTAACGTCCACTTCCACCATTGCCCAGGCGTGGGGGATCTGCGTCGAGCTTCTAACCATGTTCTGGGCGATGATGCGGCGTATGGGGCTGGGTTCTATGACTGCTTCTTCGTCGTCGACTGAAATAGGAACAGCAGCAGCCACAGGTGCTCGGGTAGTCGCCGATTGGCCCTGCTTGAGATGCTTCAGGAAATCCTTCTTTGTGACTCGCCCATTGATGCCAGTACCCACAACCTGGCTAACATCAACGTTGTGCTCCGCGGCCAGGCGCATGACCACCGGCGAGTATAAGCCGCGGCGTTCGGTCGCAGGCATAGGCATTACGGCGGGCGCCTCTTCTGCCGTGGGGGAGCCGGTGGGTCCCAAACTCACGTTGCTCTCCACTAGTACGCCCATGGTGCTGATGATGGTCTCGCTGGCCTGAACGAGCTTGGGCTGCCACGCAGCAGCCTCGGCGTCTGTGGTGTCCATTTCGGCAATGATGGCTCCCACAGGAATTGTGGCCCCCTCCTCGGCTAGGATCCGGGTAAGGGTGCCACTGAAGGGGGCTGGCATCTCCATGTTTACCTTGTCGGTAACAACCTCGACTAAGGGATCGTACTTCTCAACCTTGTCGCCCGGCTTCTTAAGCCACCTTTGGATGATGCCTTCGACGACGGATTCGCCAACTTGGGGCAGTTCGATTGGCACTGTTACCATGGGTAAACCTCTAGTAGGCTGCCAGTTTCAGCAGAGCGTTAGTAATCTTTTGAGTGTTGACCATGAACCCGTCTTCCAGGGTGGGTGCGAAGGGCATCGCGGGCAGGTCCGGTCCGCAGAGCCTGGTCACTGGGGCATCCAGGTATTCGAAGGCTTCCTCGGCTATTATAGCGGAAACTTCGGCTCCCACGCCGCCGGTGATGCTGGCCTCGTGGACTATGAGGGCCTTGCCGGTCTTTCTAACCGATTCGAGAATGGTGTCTTTATCCAGTGGCCGAAGGGTTCGTAGATCCAGGACTTCAACGCTCACGTCCTCGTCATCCAGCAGGGTAGCAGCCTCCAACCCATAGTGAATGGCCAGGCCGTAGCTGATGAGGGTGATGTCTGTGCCGGGGTGCTTTACCTCAGCCCTCCCGATGGGAATGGTGTAGCCGGTGTCGGGCACCTCGCCGCGCACGGCCCGATAGGTCTTCTTGTGTTCTAGGAAGATTACGGGGTTGTCGTCCCTGATGGCCGACTTGAGCAGCCCCTTCGCGTCGTACGGATTGGATGGCGCGATGACCTTCAGCCCAGGAGTGTTGTAGAGATAGCTTTCGATATACTGGGAGTGAAAAAGGCCGCCTCGGACGCCTCCACCATAGGGTATGCGTACCACAATAGGGGCGGAAAGGTAACCATTCGTACCGTAGGACACACGGGAAGCTTCGCCAACCAGCTGGTTGGCCGCGTACCACCAAAAGTCGGAGAATTGTATCTCCGCTATGGGGCGGAGGCCTTTGAAGGCAAGTCCCAAAGCAATACCGACGATGGAGCATTCGGCTAGGGGAGTGTCGATGATGCGACGCTCGCCGAATTCCTCCATGAAGTTCTGGGTGGCCAGAAAGACACCCCCCCGGGCGCCCACGTCTTCACCCAAGACCATGACGCGAGGGTCGGAGACAAGCTCCTCGTGCATGGCCTCCCGGATGGCTTCAATGATGGATTTAACAGTCATTGTGAAGCCATCTAGGGAGCGTATAGGTGATCATGAAGGCTTGATGGGTCGGGCCACGGGGCTTTTTCCGCGGCGTCGGTCACCCGGTTAACCTCGGCCCTGGCTTCCTGTCGAATCTGCTCGTCTTGATCCGGCGTGAGGATGCCAAGGTCGGTGAGGTAGGCGTTGAGGCGAAGTATGGGGTCACGGCGTAGCGATTCCTCCATGTCCTCGGGAGTGCGATAGCGTGTGTCGTCGTCATCGGAGGTGTGTGGCTTAAGCCGCTCCACTTTCAGCTCTAGAAAGGTGGAGCCTCCGGATGGATCGCGCGCCCGGTCGATGGCCTCTTTCGCGGTCCGGTAGACCTCCAGGACGTCTGTCCCATCGACCACCACGCCCGGGAAGCCGTAGCCGGCGGCCCGATCAGCCAGGTTCTCAATGGCCATCTGCTTCTCCTGGGGCACGGAAATAGCCAATCGGTTGTTGTAGCAGCAAAAAACTACGGGCAAATTGTGAACGCCGGCAAAGTTCATGGCCTCGTGGCATTCTCCCTCACTGGAACCGCCGTCGCCAAAAGTGACGAATACCACGGTGTCTTCGCCGAGGGTTTTGCATCCTAAAGCGTAGCCAACGGCCTGGCTGAGGTTAGAACCCACCACGTTGGAGAGGTGGATGATAGGATGGTTAGGTGAAGCGCCCTGGAGAAGGAACTGACGGCCTCCGTTAAAGGTGTTCCCGTCCTTTCCTATGTGACCAATCATGGTTTCCATGAGACTAACGCCCATGACAAGCTTGAGAGGCATGTCCCGGTAATAGGGAAAGAGGAAGCAGGACCCGTCCACCTTGGCGGCAAGGGCCAGACCCATGGAGGCGGCCTCCGAACCCTGGCAGGAGGCTACCAACGGCACCTTGCCCTGACGGTTGAGGGCAATGAGCCGTTCGTCCATGATGCGAGCCAACACCATCTCAGCATAGAAGTTGAGGAGTCGCTCGTCGGTTAGACCCAGGCTCCGATGGGCGGGCAGGGCCTTAATGCTAGATGGTGACTTCTCCCCATTGGGGGACATCCACAATCCTCCGAAGCTAAAGGGTAAAAATTAGGGGCATCCTGCTAGATGCCCCTGGGCGGTCGTCCTCTACCCTGGGCAAATTATGCCCAGGGTCTGCGTAATTATGGGTTCAATAATGATGTTTTGTTGGGAGGAGAATTTCAACGAATTGCTCGGTTCAGAAGGGAATTGGTGATACTTTTTCAGTTGCTTTCTTACTTATGTTGGCTGGCTTAACACTGCTGATTGATAAGAAAATTCTAGCCAAGTGAGCCGCTGTATGTCAAGGTGCGGCCATGCGCTGCAGGGCATCACCGTTATGTAATGTTGAACGCAGCTAAGTATCGAATCATACTGCGTTAAACGGCCCTGCATGATGCTTGCGCCCAGTAGAGCCCAAAGGAGTCCAGTTTCCGTCAACCAGGTTCCAGGGCCGCATAGTAGGGTGAAGTCGGCGCGGAGTCCCTTGAAAGAAAAACCTCTACGGCAAGCCCAACTCCTGTTGAAACACCTCCGCCATTACCCCTATTCCCTCCCGAAGCTCCTGCTCCGTGGGTAGCCCGTAGCATATCCGAATGTAGTTCGACCCGTGGTTCTCCGGGTCCGCCGACCAATCCGCCCCCGGGTTGTAGATCAACCCTCGCTTCTTGGCCGCCGCTAAAGGCTTCATAGTATCCACGCCCTCAGGAAACTTGAACCACATTACCATCCCGCCCCTGGGCTCGTAGAACTCCACCGTCGGGCCGAAGTGCTCCCGCACCGACGCCACAAGCACGTCCTTCTTCCGATGCAGCATGTCACGCACCGTCTCGATGTGCTCTTCGTAGTTTTCCTCCAGGAATCCCGCCACCATCATGGGCGTCACCATGTTCGTGCCCACGTCAACCTTGCTAACCACCATCTGATTCATCACGTCCTGGGGCGCAACTATGTATCCCAACCGAACCCCGGGCGCCAACGACTTGGAGAAAGAGCCGATGTGAAGCACGTGGTTCGTGTCGTCCAGAGAGCGAATGGGATCCTCCCACTCTCCTTCGAAGATTAGGTCCGCGTAGCATTCGTCCTCGAAGATCGGAACGCCGAACTCCTGGCTGATGCGCAGCATCTCACGACGGCGTTCCATGGGTAGATTGGTGCCTGTAGGGTTCTGACAGGTGGGAATTGTATAGATGTACTTCGGTCGGATGCCCTGCTCTCGTAAGTCCGTTAGAATTCGCTCAAGCTCGTCCGTCTTCATTCCGTCGTCATCCATAGGTACGCCCACAACGCGAGCGCCGTTATTCTTGGCGTTGTTCAATGCCCCGGAATAGCTGAACATCTCCGTGATGACCACGTCTCCCGGCTCCAACAGGGTTTCGTTGATGAGCAGAATACACTGGGTCGAGCCTGAGCATATCATCACCTCGTCCACAGTCACGTCAATGCCCCGGTGATTCTTCAACTTCTTTACCAGATACTCCCGGAGGGCCAGGTTGCCCAAGGGCCCTCCGTCGGAGTAGTAAACCGCCAAGTTGCGGCCCTCGTTTTCCAGAGCCTTGGTCACCGCCTCTATGAAACCCTCCACAGGAATCAGGTCTGGGCTTCCGTGACCCGTCACAAAATTGTATTTGTACAGCCCCTCCCACGGCCCCGCCGCAGGCGGCAGACCCTTTGCGTAGAGCTTGGAGTAATCAAGAGCCTTGGTGGTCATGCTTCACCTTCCCCGCATATTGCTTTCGCCATCAGGCCTAACTTTCAAGTGTCTAGGCGGTCACATGATACCACCCACCGTAATCAGTGTCCATTTGACGCCTAAGTCCCCTCCGGTGGCCTTTGCATCAACGTTGCGTTAAAATCCAGACACCCAAGAACACAGGACAGACAAGAACACAGGACAGAAGGAGTCCTATTATGTGGAAAGATTTCAAGGTTATCGACGCTGACGCCCACATGCACGAGCCCGAATACCTTTGGGAGAGATACGTCGAACCCGAGTACCGCGACCAGGTTCCCCGTGTCGTCGGCATGAACGGCATCAACTTCATCTACGAACCAGACGGTCGGCTCATACCCCACGGCAAGGGCCGTACCGGGCATCCCTCATCTGTCTATGCGGGTATGAAGGAGAAATACGGCGAGGCAATGACTCAGTGGTGGTCCCCCGAAATCCGCCTTTCAGAAATGGACCGTTTCGGCTGGGACATTCAGGTGATTCTTCCCACGGGTAGCAACGGCAACTTCGCCGCAGACGTTTCACTCGTAGACCCCAAGCTGGGCGCTGCCATGTCCCGCGCGTACCATAACTGGTGCCACGAATATTGCAGCGTAGACCCCAAGCGGATGAAGTTCACCGCCGTCCTGCCCGCCGGCGACATAAACGAGATGCTGACGGAGGCCCGCCGCGCCGTCGAGCAGCTGGGGGCGGCTTCCGTACGCAATCCCTTGCTGCCCGAGGGGAAATGGCTCCACCACCCGGAATACGACCCCATGTGGCAGATCGCCTCCGACCTGGACTTCCCCATCACCATACACGGGGAATATCAGCGCCGCCGCTTCCAACCCTTCTCCCCAATTAAAGGCAATGAAGGGGCATTCGGCGCGCTGGACCACGCCATCGGCTTCGCCTTCGACAACATGGCTACCTATGGCCACTTCGTCTTCGGCGGTGTCCTGGAGAAGTTCCCCAACTTACGCCTCGGACTGCTGGAGTCCAACGCCGGCTGGGTCCCATTCTGGCTGGGTCGGCTAGACGACCACGCCGGCGGACGCCAGAGCGCCTTTATGGGCAGCAGTCCGTTGAACCTCAAGCCCAGTGAATACTTCACCCGACAGTGCATCATCTCCGCCGACGCAGACGAAGTCGCCCTCAAGTACACGGTTGACTTCGTAGGGGACGACCTCATCGTCTTCAACACGGACTACCCCCACCCGGACGCCCCAGACCCCCGCACCGTAATGACTGACTTCATGGCACAACCCATCCCGGAAGAATCCAAGCGCAAGATCCTCTGGGACAACGCCATCCGCCTATACGGCCCCCGCGTCGTAAACGGCTCGGATCCCACTGCATAAGGAGTCCTGCCCATGCCTTTCGTCAAGACCGTCCCTTACCACCAGGCCAAAGGCCCTCTCAAAAAGGCTTACGACGAAATGCTGGCCCGGCAGGGCAGAATCAGCAACGTCTACGCCGTAAGCAGCCTGCGCCCAAAAACCATGGTGAGCTTGCAAAACCACAATCACCCCGTCATGCAAAGCACCACCTCCGGCCTTACCGAGGCGGAAAAGCAGATGATCGCCACCCTGGTTTCCGCCCTCAACAAGTGCCGCTATTGAACTATCGCACACGCAGAGGCTCTGCGTAGAGCGGAACCAGAATCGCAGCTGGCCCAGCAGTTGGGATTAGACTATCGGAAGGCTGGACTAACCCCCAAGCAGGTGGCTATGCTGGAGTTCGCCGAGCATCTGACCCTCGACCCGGCCAATATCTCCGCCGTTCACCACGAGGAACTGCGAAGCCACGGCTGGCAGGACGCTGATATCATAGACATGGTCCACGTCGTCGCCCTCTATTCATACATGGTACGGGTAGCCGACGGGCTGGGCGTGGAGTTAGAACCAGGTCGCGGATGGGAAGGCATTGCCGGAAAGCTGCCCTTCAGAGACGCCAGCACTCCGAAGGCATTTCGAACCATCGAAGACGCCAAGCAAGTCACCGCAGATTAGCGCGTCTCTTAGGTTCCCAACCCCAGTAGACGTAAGCTGTTACAATGGGACAATCGATGAAACTCAGGGGTTAGTCGCGCACGCGCCGAATGCCTGACAAGCCGGTTAGTGGCCGGACCGTAAGAGCCGCGACGACCTCAAAGGGAAAGAAAAATCAGAGGGGAGAAAATACACATGGCCCTTCCAGAGAGAATGAAATTCGGCATATTCCTGGCACCTTTCCACTGGATGGGTGATAACCCGACTCTATGCCTGGAACGAGACATGGAACTCCTCCAGCTGCTGGACAGCCTCGACTACGACGAAGCGTGGATCGGCGAGCATCACAGCGCGGGGTGGGAGACCATTGCATCCCCTGAGGTGTTCATCGCTGCTGCCGCCGAACGGACCAAGCGCATCAAGCTGGGCACCGGCGTCCTCAGCCTTCCCTACCACCATCCCCTCATGGCGGCCAATCGCATGGTGCTCCTGGACCACATGACCCGGGGTCGCGTGATGATGGGCGTGGGGCCGGGAGCGCTGGTTTCGGACGCCTATATGATGGGCATAGATCCCCCGACCCAGCGCCGTCGCATGGACGAATCCCTCTCCATCATCCTCCGCCTCATGAAATCAACGGAACCCATAACCTACGAGAGCGAATGGTTCACCCTCAAGGAGGCGCTGCTACACCTGAGGCCCTACACCCGCCCCCACATGCCCATTGCCGTCGCCGCCGCCCAATCGCCCTCCGGCATGGTGGTCGCGGGCAAGCACGGCGCCGGTGTCCTTTCCGTCAGCATGCCACGGGCAGGCGTCAGCATCGCCGTCGACCCTAACGACCCCACAGTTCGCCCTCCTCTCCGCGAATACTGGCAGATTGCGGAAGACACCGCCGCTCAGCACGGCCAGACCATGAACCGGGAAGAATGGCGCCTCACCATCCACGTCCACCTTGCGGAAAGCCGAGAGGAGGCCCGGGAACAGGCCAGGATCGGCGCAGGCCGCTACCAGCGCGAATACTTCGAAAACACCCTGGGCAACCTGAGCGGCTTTGACGGCCCCCAAGACGAGATTATCGACTTCATGATGGAGACCAACCAGTGGTGTGTCGGCACTCCCGACGACCTCATTGACTTCATCTACCGGCTGGACGAAGAGAGCGGCGGGTTCGGCGGCCTTCTGATTCAGGCCACCGAGTGGGCCACAAGAGAGCAGGTGTTCCACAGCTACGAGCTCCTGGCCCGTTACGTCATGCCCCACTTCCAGGGCTCTCTGGTCAACCTCAAGTCCTCTCAGGAATGGTCCATCGACCAGCGGGACTATCTGCAATCCCTGCGCCGTGTCTCCCTCCAACGGGCCCGCGATGACTACAAGGGCGGGTGATCCCGCCCTGGCAAACGCCAGGTCTCCGCGTGACAGCCAATTCCCTCATCTTCACCGAGTCAAGAGAGTGGAGCATGGTCTTAGCGGAGATGCCTCACGAAGAGCTCACCTCCTACACCTTTGCCCCCTAAACCCGCCGATGCTACCATTTCATCAGGCACCCAATTCCACTCAGAGAGGCCCTCAATGGAAATCATCATAAGTTCTCCCAGGGGCTTCTGCGCCGGCGTAGTTCGCGCAATAGAAATAGTTGAGCTCTGCCTCCAAAAGTTCCACCCGCCCATCTACGTCAAACACGAGATAGTCCACAACCCATATGTCGTCAAGGCCCTGGAAAAGAAAGGCGCCATAACCGTAGACACTGTCGAAGAGATCCCTCCGAATTCTAACGTGGTGTTTTCCGCCCACGGCTCCCCTCCGGAAGACTTTCAAAAGGCCCGCGACCGTAACCTGCGCGTCATAGACGCCACCTGCCCCCTGGTCACCCGTGTCCATAACGAGGCCATCAAGTACACTGCCGAAGGCAAGCGCGTCATCCTCGTTGGACACCGCGGCCACGCAGAGGTCAACGGAACAATGGGACAAGCGCCAATGGCACTTGTCGACGACACCGGACCCGGCAAACTCCCATCCTGGGACACGGACACTCCCGTGGCCATCCTCACCCAGACCACCCTCTCCGTGGACGACACCGCGCACGCCATATCCAAGATAAGGGGCCGCTTCACCGATGCCTTGGTGCGAAACGACCTATGTTACGCCACTACCAACCGGCAGGAAGCCGTAAAGAAGCTTGCCGAGCAGGTGAACATTGTTCTTGTCATCGGAGCTCAAAATAGCTCCAACTGCAACCGCCTCCGTGAAGTAGCCGAGCGCCACGGCGTTCCAGCCTACCTCATCAACAGTGCGGACGATCTCAAATCGGACTGGTTAACCGAAAACATGAAAGTGGGCATCACCTCTGGTGCTTCCACTCCGGAGGTTCTGGTGGACGAGGTTATCTCTAAGCTCAAGCCGGACAAGATCTCTACACTCAACGTTATAGAGGAAGACGTTACCTTCGTACTCCCCAGGGAGTTTAGGGCGTGAGGAGACTCGCCACATCCCGTATCAATAGCCTACTACTCTCTTGCCCGCTACTAGCCCTGATGACAGAAATACGAGAAGGCGATACGTCACACCTGTGAAGATTCCAGACCTGCAGGAACAGTACGTCAGCCTGGACACAAAGCTGGAAGTTAGGTGTGAGGAGGTCATTGATACCCAATGCCTCTTGGCCTTCGAGTACCAGTATCCCGGCCAGCCTGCCCAGGTCTCCATGGATACGGACGAATTCACCGCCCTATGCCCTTGGACGGGCCTGCCCGACTACGGCAACCTCACAATCGACTACACCCCTTCAGACAAGCTCATCGAGCTCAAGTCACTGAAGTATTACCTGCTGTCTTTCCGAGACGTTGGCATTGTCCAAGAACACGCGGCCAACCGGATACTCCAGGACCTGATAGACCTCTGCCGTCCTCGGGCCATGAAGGTGACCCTAGACTACAAGGTAAGGGGCGGAATTCATACGGTGGTCACCGCGGAATACCCCTATTGTTAGAAACCCGGATTCCCTTCCTACTTGGCCGGGCCTAGAAGAATGTCGCTGCCATCTACCTTCACCTGGTATACGGGCACCTCTTCAAAAGCAGGCGGGGTCTCCGCCTCTCCGGATCGGATGTTAAAGCACGCTCCGTGAAGGGGGCACTCAAGGCTATCCCCATCCAGATAGCCATCCGCCAAGAATCCCCCCGCGTGGGTGCATTCGCCACCAATGGCGCAAATATCTCCATCGGAGTTGACCAGAACCACTAACTCCCCGGCAACTTCCACCTGCTTAGTGGCGCCGGGAGGCAAATCATCGGTCTGGGCCACCTTAATGAACTCGTCCGCCATAACTCCTCCTCATTGGTCGATGCAGCGCCCCGAAGCGCCGCCTTCTTGAGAACCGTCTCTCCGCCGCTGTGAGCGGGACACCATATTATATACCAAAGTTGTTCTTTGTCATGGCCCCGCCCAAGCGTAGAGTAGGCCGCGTTTTAGGATGAACAGGAATGATAGACGAACTCTGGACAAGTTAGGGATGAGCGCCGATTTAAGGGTGGATTTTCTTGACACTCTTGGAGGGGGCTGACTATGATGTACTCATTCTAGAGCCATACGTGTGCCGCCCCTCTTTGGCGGCGGGTCGGCTCATTCAACCCGGGCCTTTATCGGCACCCGGAGAAGAGGAGAAGGTCTAGTGAGCAGCAAAGAAATTGAACTGATGGCCCATCTGATGCGGAGGGCTGGATTCGGCGCCACCCGCGACGAGTTGGAGGCCTACGTAGACAAAGGATATGAAGCCGTAGTGGATGAGCTGGTGGACCCGGCGGGTCACGGCATTCCTCACGTGGACGAAGACAACTTCTATCGACATCACCCGGCGTCGGAGAACGCTGGCGGCAATCCCACCAACGGCCAGGCCCAATGGATGTACCGTCTGATCAACACTCCAAGGCCGTTGGAGGAGAAGATGACCCTCTTCTGGCATCACGTCTTCGCCACGGGCAACGCCAAAGTTGACCACTGCGCGGTGGTGCTTAAGCAGATCGAAACCTTCCGCAATCACGGCTTGGGCAGCTTCCGAGACCTGCTCATTATGGTTTCCAAGGACCCGGCCATGATCTTCTGGCTGGATAACAACGAGAATCACAAGCACGCTCCCAACGAAAACTGGGGGCGGGAGCTTCTGGAACTCTTCTCCATGGGCCAGGGCAACTACACAGAGCAGGACGTGAAGGAAGCATCCCGGGCCTTTACCGGCTGGACCATCGAGCCCAGCCTGCCGCGAATGCCCTTCCAGCGCTACCCCTGGTACTTCGAGTACCGCCCTGAGGACCACGACGACGGGGAGAAAGTTTTCCTCGGCCACCGGGGTAGATTCAACGGGGAGGACATCATCGAAATTATCGTGCGCCAGCCTGCCACGGCCCGGTTCATCGCCCGTCATTTGTACAACTTCTTTGTCGCCGACGAGGTACAGGTTCCCAGCTGGCAGGATCAGGCGCCTAGGGACCCGGTTGCAATCAACCGCATTGCGGAGACCCTGGTTACCTCCGGCTACGACATGCGGGCCACCATGCGAATGCTCTTGCACTCGGACTTCTTCAAGGACGAGAGCATCTGGTACGCCAAGGTCAAGAGTCCGGCGGAGATAGTGGCAGGGACCATGCGGCTGGTGAAAGACCACCTGTCGCCCAGCCCGGGCATCGGCGCCATTGGCTTGGAGCCAGGCTATCAGGGCCAGGCCCTTCTGGACCCGCCCAGCGTGGAGGGCTGGCACACTGGCAAGGAATGGATAGACAGCGGTTCTCTGCTTCGCCGCATCAACTTCGTGGCCGACCGCGTGGGAGACACCAGTCTTCCGGGAGTCCGCTCCATCGTCGACCGTCTGTCTGCCAATGAGGAGATGAGTGCCCCCAATATGGTGGACGCCTGCATAGACCTCATTGGCCCCGTTCGGGTCAACGAGGACACCCGCTCGGAGATAATAGCCCACGTGGAGAGGGATGGTCCGGTGCGGCGAGGCTCCTCGGAAACTGAGAAGGCGGCCTTCGCCCGGCGCGTGGGAGAGGCGCTTCAGCTCATAGCCTCCACCAGGGAGTACCAGTTCGGTTAAGCTGCACGGAGCATTCGCAGGACTCCTCAATCTTGAAATAGGGACGGGGCGAAAGTTAGATGCAAACAATTAGCGTTAGTGGAAGGGTGTACAACTACAGCCATTGCGTGGGCCGCAACGCCGTGTCCGGCGCGGGGTTTCACTACCCCAACGCCCTGGCGAGGGGCGACGGAGATATTGTCTACGTGGTAAACCAGCCGGACGAGCTCCAGCCGGTTCCCCACATCACGAAGATAACCGTGGGAAGCGGTTGGCACGAGGAAGAGCATGTCTGCGACTTCGGCAAGCGGGGCAGCGAGGACGGAAGCTTCATATGGCCTTCCGCCGTTGCCCTGGACTCGGCGGGCCGGGTCTTCATTGCTGACGAGTGGTTACACCGCATCAGCATCTTCGACGGGGACGGAAACTTCCTCGGCAAGTGGGGCACTGCCGGCGCTGGCCGTGGCCAGTTGAACGGCCCCACCGGATTGGCCTTCGACAGCGAAGATAATCTATACGTTACAGAGATTCTTGGTCACCGGGTACAGAAGTTCACCTCTGCCGGGGAATACGTCACCGGCTGGGGTGGCAAGGGCACCGACCATGGCCGGTTCACCCAGCCTTGGGGAGTGGCCGTCGATTCGGAAGACAACGTGTACGTAGCCGACTGGCATAACGACCGTGTAGAGAAGTTCTCCAACTCCGGCGCATATCTGGCAACTATTGGCGTATCGGGGGACGACCAAGGCCAGGTACGTCGTCCCAGCGACGTGGCGGTCGACAAGGATGGAGACGTATACGTGGCGGACTGGTGGAACCACAAGATAGAGGTTTACGATCCCGAGGGTAGTCACGTCACCACCTTCGTCGGGGACGCGGAGCGTCTCTCCAAGTGGGCGCAAACGGTGGTAGAATCCAACCCCGACGCCGTAAAGGCCCGCCTCCGGGTGAAGAGCCTGGAGCCCGAGTGGCGATTCACCCGTCCCACCGGCGTGGACGTGGGAGACGACGGTCGCATAATGGTCGTGGAGAGCCAGCGTATGCGCGTGCAGATATACCAGAAAGAAGAGAATTGGGTGGATCCCCAGTTCAACCTATAGCCCCCGGAATGCCCTAACATTCTTCTGGTCCACACCGCGCCGCGGTCGTGGGCCAGTTTACTTTTAGTTGAGGTGAAGCCCATGGCAAGTCCCATAACCGCAGAAATCATCTATGAGCTAACGTCGTACTCATCACCCACCCTCTCGCCCCAAGGGTCACTGCTCGCCTTTGCCCAATCCAGGGTAGACAGGGACTCCATGCAGTCTCGTTCGTCCATAATGTTAGCGTCTTTGGACGAAGGGATGACCCGCGCTTTCACCCAAGGGCCGAAGGACTCCGCACCGCAGTTTTCGCCCGACGGGAATACGCTGGCTTTCCTTCGCCCCGATGACAAGGGCCGCGCCCAGATTTGGACCATCAGCTTGGACGGCGGCGAGGCGGCTCAAGCGACCAACGCCAAAGGTGGAGTCGCGGAATTCTCCTGGTCTCCAAGCTCCAACGCCCTCGCCTACGGCTCCGACGTGGACCCGGACCGGGTGCCCGACGACCACGACTATGGCAAGGACCCAAGAGTCCGGATGGTGCGCCGAATTACCTATCGGGCGGACACCCTGGGCTGGCGGGGTGACATGTACCGCCAGCTATTCGTGGTGACCCTGGCAGACAACTCCACGCGCACTTTAACCAACGGGGAGTACGACAACGGGTCGCCCCGTTGGTCTCCGGATGGTCGGAGCATCGCCTTCGTCTCGGCCCGCCGCCCCGATAGGGAGACTGTTCCCTACAACGAGGCCTACGTGATGTCCGCGGAGGGCGGCGAGCCGGAGCCCAGGTCGGACGGTCTATCAAGCATAGGAGCATTAGCCTGGCTGTCCGATTCCCAAGGACTGTTGGTAATAGGCTCCGACGACGACGAGATTGGAGCCGCGTGGCAGGGGAGGCTCTTCGTGCTGCAAGAGGGTCAGCCGCCCCACCTAATCGGCGGCGATTCGGTGAGGCCAGTGGCGGGCTTTCCGCCTCTTATGCCCAGTCCGAAGCTGACTATCACCGGCGAAAGCGTGGTCTTCATGGGGGATTCCCACGGACAGTCCTACGTCTGCCGCATATCTCTGAGCGGAGGAGAGACGGAGCGGATAACCCCTGGCGGTGTGCAGTATACGGAGATAACCGTGGATGCAGCGTCTGGACGGGCAGCCGTACAAGCGGCCTCCCCAAAATCGGCAGGAGACTTACAGCTGGTGGACCTGACCTTGGGGCAATCAAAGACATTGACCGACGACAATCATGCCTACTTTGATGGCCACCCACCAGCGGTCCTTCGGAAGTCCTCGCTGACGAGAGCGGGCATGGAGATAGAATCAAGACTGCTGATGCCCCCAATCTTCGATGCGTCCAAACGCTATCCCATGGTTGTGAACATCCACGGCGGCCCACACGGCTCCTTCTACGACGCCTTCAACGCGGTGGAGCAGGTAATTGCCACGGCCGGATACCTGGTGCTGAGCGTGAATCCTCGGGGTTCTTCCACCTATGGCGCAGATTTCCTAAAGGCGGTGCTCCGAGATTGGGGCGGCGAAGACTACCGGGACATCATGACATCGGTGGACGAAGTCTGCGGCCTCCCTTACGTGGACGCAGACCGGCTGGGGGTTCACGGATACAGTTACGGCGGTTTTATGAGCTCCTGGATTATCGGCCACGATACTCGATTCGGAGCGGCGGTGGTGGGCGCTCCCTGCATAGATCTGCTGGGCATGTACGGAACTTCGGATATAGGCGTCAGCTTCGGGGAACGGCAGTGGGGCGGTCTTCGGAAGGACGAAGTTGAGTCGTACTTGGAGCATTCGCCCCTAACCTACGCCGACAAGGTGGAGACGCCCGTGTTGCTGCTCCATGGAGAGGCTGACCATCGATGCCCCATCGAGCAGAGCGAGCAGTACTTCGTGTCGCTGAGGCGGTTGGGTAAAGAAGTGGAAATGGTGCGGTTCCCTGGCTGTTCCCACCTGTTCCTTCGCGCCGGGCATCCCAAGATGCGGGAAGAGTATCTGAGTCGCACCCTGGGGTGGTTCGACAGGCATTTGCGTCCAGCATCGTAAGAGTTTCAGACCTGGCGGATAGGCTGACATTTGAGGCGGGGACGTATAGCTGAAAGAGAAGGGCGAAGCACAGAGAACTAAGGAATCAGCGGCCCAAGAGTTTCTTAAAGAGCTGCCCAAACGCGGCCAATCCCTGGCCGGCGGCGTCTTGTGGAGCGCCTATGAGTTCGAGCAATCGACTCGCTTCAGCAACGCGGGCAGTTGCGGTTCTCACGTTCTCTGAGATTTCCTGGACCTTTTCGGCAATCTCCGGTGCATTCGAAGCAGCCGTTCGGGCCAAGAGCGCCAGGTCTGCCGCGGCTTCTTTCGCAGACTGAGAGGCCTGAGCAAGATTTTCCCACGCCGCTGCCGCATTCTGGCTGATCGCCTCGATGTTGCCAAGGATCCGCCTTATGGTTGGAAACAGCGCTATGAGGGCCACTATTAGGGTGAGGAACAGCAGCGTTCCCACCGCCATGAATGCAATGAGGACCAAGTCGACGATTAGCGTTGTGGTACCTGAAGTCAATGTGAACTCTAACTAATATAGGATCGGAGAAACTGCGCGTCCCATCGAGCCAGTGCTAAGAAAGAATGACGATGACCAATACGACAATGACTATGATTACAATGATGAGAATCGTGAATATGACTTTCTGTATCATCCCGGCGACGGTCAAGGGGAGCATGATGAGCTTGATGGGCAACATTATTATCCACAAGAGGGCTTTTAGAACGGCAGACATGGGTGACTCTCCTTGCTATTAGGGATTCTTGCACCCCACTTTACCACGACGCGACACAGTCGGCTAAGAGTTAAAGTCCCGACTCCACCACCTTTCAAAAATTATGATAGGATACGGTCACTCGATTACAGGAGGAGACAGCGTTATGGCCATCACAGGTCAAGGCATAGTATCGAGGGTTGCAGGGGAGCGGACCCATTTGGAAGAGATCGTGGTCTACCCGCCGGGACCGGGAGAGGTCCTGGTTAGAATTCAAGCCAGCGGCGTCTGTCATACAGACCTGCACTACAAACTGGGCAAGATTGACGACAAATTCCCCTATCTCTTGGGGCATGAAGGGGCGGGCATCGTGGAAGCGGTGGGCGAAGGTGTAACGGAGCCTAAGGTGGGTGACTACGTTGTCTTGGCCTGGCGAGCCCCTTGTCAGTATTGTCGTTTCTGCCGCATCGGACAGCATCAGCTTTGTGCAGCCAGCCTCAACGCCGAGCCTCGGATGTTCGCCAAGAAGGACGGGAAGGTCCTGAATCCGGCCTTGGGCATCGGCACTTTCTGCACCCATACCGTGGTGGCTGCCAAGCAGGCCGTTCCGGTGCCACGAGAGTGCCCGCCGGCGCAGGCCTGTCTCATCGGCTGCGGCGTCATGACCGGCGTTGGGGCGTGTCTGTACACCGCAGGAGTGCGTCAAGGCAGCAGCGTGGCGGTCTATGGCTGCGGCGGCATTGGCTCCAGCGTTATCATGGGGGCCAAGCTTTCCCGGGCCGAAACCATCATTGGGGTAGACATTGCCGAAAACAAGCTCGCCTGGGCTAAGGACTTTGGCGCAACCCACGTCATCAACGCTGCAGAAACGGACCCCGTGGAGGCCATCAAGGAGATTACAGGCGGCAACGGTGTCGACTACTCCTTTGAAGCTGTGGGCATGCCTGAAACCCTGAATCAGGCACTATGGTCGAGGGACCTAGCGGGAACGTGCACCCTGATCGGAGTGCCGGACCCCACAATGAAGCTGGAGTTGCCCATGCTCCAATTCTTCGGTCTGGGCGGCAATCTCCGGGTGAGCTGGTACGGCGATTGCCTGCCCTCTCGAGACTTTCCACTCCTCTCCAACTGGTACCTGAGCGGGGAGTTGGACTTGGATAGAATGGTCACGGCGACCATTGACTTGGAGGATACGGAGGAGGCGTTCGAGGCCATGGAACGGGGTGAGACCCTCCGTTCCGTCATCAGTTTCCCGGACTAGGGATAACGCGACACTGTGGATGGACGCGCCTTGAATACACAGGCGTTAGGAGGGAAGGCATGAGCACCTATATTCAACTGCTAACACTGACCCATTATGGCCGAGAGAGAGCCATCGACAATCCCACGGAGGTGCTGCTGGCCCAGGAGCGGGTAAATGTTCCGGGCGTTCGGGTGCTGGGGCTCTATGCCGTTCTGGGAGGGTACGACTTCGTGAGCATGGTGGAGGCGCCGGACAACGACTCCATCGCCCAGTATTCGCTGCAGTTGGGCGTGAAGGCCGGAGTGACCGTAGTAACCCTGCCGGCCATCCCGGTGGCCCGTCTGGAGGGGGCCACACTTCGGCCTGTGCCGGGGATGGAATCGGCGGGGAATGCAGTTCCCGCTTGAGGTTGATGTCCGTCTACGATGTGAACATTGGGAAGGAAGTGAACCGGTGATGGCTCGGGAGCGGTTCGAAAAGAAGCAGCACAATAGGGATAACAAGAGGCTCCGACGGATGGGCGGCGCGGTATTTCGGCGGAAGACTCCGCCCAAAGAAAGCGGCGACGTGGTGGAGGGTCGCAATCCCGTCATCGAGGCGCTGCGATCGGATCGTACCGTCAAGCGGATTCTGCTCGCCAACGGAGTAGTGCAATCACCCGCCGTGGAGAAGATATTCCGTCTGGCCCGGGAGCGGGGCATGACGGTTGAGCGTGTGGAACGGCGGGAGGTTGAGCGTCTCAGCGTGACAGGCAAAAGCCAGGGCGTTGTGGCGTTGGCGGGGCCCAAGGGTTACGTGGGGTTGAAGCGGTTGCTTGAAATTGGCCCCCAACGAGGAGAGGCGACGCTGCTGGTCGTCTTGGACGGAATTCAGGACCCGCATAACCTTGGGGCAATAATTCGCACGGCCGAGGCGGCGGGCGTACACGGCATTGTAATACCCGAGCACCGCTCCGCCAGCCTCTCCGCCGGAGTGGCGCGGGCCTCGGCGGGAGCGATGGAACATATGGCGGTGGCTCGAGTGCCGAACTTGGTCAACGTGCTGGAACGGCTGAAAAAGCAAAGCGTTTGGACGGTGGGCGTCGACCCCAAGGGCACGGCGGACTTCACTGAGCTGGACTACCAGCAGCCTACAGCCCTCGTTGTGGGTGCCGAGGGTAAGGGGCTTTCCCGTCTAGTCAAGGAGCGGTGCGACGCCCTAGCCCGCATCCCCATGAGGGGCCGCATCGCCTCACTGAACGCTTCTGTATCGGCGGCGTTGGTGATGTACGAAGCTATGCGCCAGCGCCGGGGCAGCTAAGGGGCTGGTGGTCGAAATGGCCACGCGGCAGCTACATAGAACGCTTCTTGTTTGCAGCCCGCCATCGGCAATTTTGCAACATGGGGAAATGCTATGAAAGAACCTGAGAGATATATCAAGTACATCTCCAGAACCCGGGATCTCTACGCATCCCACAGTCCCTACCGATGGGCGGAAAACGCCGACGCGCCCTGGACGCCATTGACCAAGCCCCTGAACCTCTGTCGGGTTGCATTGGCCAGCTCTGCGGGCATCTACCTAAAGGGCCAGACGCCTTTCCACATTCAGGACGACACGTCCATTCGGGAGATACCCAAAGAAGCGCAGGCGGAGGACTTCCGGGTGAACCATTTTGGGTATCGCATGGACGGCGCGGAAAGGGACCCCAACTGCGTGTTCCCTCTGGAGACCTTACGCAAGCTGGAGTTCGAGGGATTCATCGGCGAGTTGGCAGAAACGGCCTACACATTCATGGGAGGCATATACTCGGCGCGGCGTGTCCGTGAGGAGCTGGCGCCGCAACTGGTGGAGCGAGCGCTGGCTGCAGAGGTAGACCTCTTTTACCTGGTGCCCGCCTGACCGGTCTGCCACCAGTCCGTGGGATTGGTCTCAAGGGCGATAGAGGAGGCAGGAGTTCCGACTCTGACCATGTCGTCGGCGTGGGATATTACACAAAAGGTGAAGCCACCGCGGGCGGCGTTCGTCAACTTCCCCCTCGGAAACCAGGCGGGCAGGCCCGGGGATGTGGAGGAACAACGGGGCATTGTTCGCGACGCGCTGGCTTCGGCCCACTTAATGACGAAACCGGGTGACGTGGCGATTCTGCCCTACGAATGGGACGAGACAGGATATGGTTGGCAGGGCGGAGAGTACCGCCCCGGATACTTGAGGCCCTACGTGAGGTCGGAAGCCTAGCCGGCTGCGTAGTTCTGAAAAGCCGGGCCAGGAGCGAAGAATCTGGTGGGCGTAGGCGTCTGGACAGCGAGATTCTTCGCTGCGCTCAGAATGGCAGGAGTCGACGCGACGACAAATAAGGCAGTCCCCAGAGGGCTTAAGCCGATCTAAGCCTGAGGGGCGAAGTCCGCCGCTTTCATTATCTGGTCCCTCGCCGTTACCAGCAGAGGCTGCACACGAGGCAGATACTCACCGTACCACTTCGGGTCCGCCTCAACCTTTGCCTTCACTTCCTCCATGTGGGCCAAGCTCTCATAGGCCCAGATGTGGATTATCTGCGTGATGGGGCCAATAATCGTATAGAACCAGCCCGCCAACTCCACGCCGTAGGCCTTGCGAAGGGGCAAGGCCACCTCCCTCACCGCGTCCATGTACTCGTTGACCTTGCCATGCTTCAAATCATAAGTCCGAACGTCGTATATCATCCCCAATCCTCCTGCAGCTTGACCGCTCCTCTATTACCGGGCGACCAGCCCGAAACTATCAGCCGGTGATATTCATGTCAAGTGAACCCACGCTGTCACAGCGGCAACGTCTCTCTAACCTCCCGACTTGACTGTTTGCCCCCTGCCCGTAAATATCGTCAGCCTCACTTTCTGCCGTAGGGCTAGTTGTCCCAACTGCGACAGCCGTCCGCTTCTGAAGGCTGCCTCATACACCCAGTAGGCTAGAACCATTATCGCTACTCCAGCCGCCGCGTCCAGGAAATAGTGGTTGGCCGTCACGATTATGGCCGCAAGGGTAATCGTGGGGTACAAGACACCCAACACCTTCAGCAGCCGGAAACCCTGCGTGAAGAAGAGCCACCCAAATATTATCGACCAGGCGAAGTGCAGGCTGGGTATGGCTGCGTAGGAGTTGAAATAAGCCACTGCATCCCGATTGTCGTACCAGCCGGGACCAAATGACTTCATGGTATCCACGAACCCGAACTCCGCCATCATCCGCGGCGGGGCCACAGGGAAAATCGCGTAGGCGGCGAGGGCAAAGAAGAAGCTCAGGAGGAGGATGCTCCGGTAATGGAAGTACTTGTCCCTATCTGCAATATAGAAGGCTAGCGCCGCTACTGGCATCACAGCCATGAAGGTGAGGATGTAAACCCAATTGAAGACAGCGACCAACCAGTCTCCCATCTCTACAGCCCATCGATTCCAACCGGCCTCCCAGAAGAACCCCACGGCGCTCTCGAAGGCTATTAGCTTCTCGGAGTTCTCCAGGGCGACAGCCTCCAGGCCATCCCCCAGAAGCCAGCGAACCATCACATAGACCAGGCAGAGGCCGATGACAAGCGTGGCTTCCCGCAGGTGAGCCATCGGACCGCTGGGGGCTGTCAGCTTCCGGAACAGAGGATGGACACGGTTGAAACCGTATTTGGCTCCGACTGCCAACTGACCTCCGTC
Organism: Dehalococcoidia bacterium; assembly: GCA_965238215.1. Lineage (GTDB taxonomy): Bacteria > Chloroflexota > Dehalococcoidia > Lucifugimonadales > JAPULR01. The sequence goes on from OZ250180.1 coordinate 1,038,418, forward strand.
GCTGAAACCGGTCTAAAGCAGGTCTAAGCCCGCATCCGGCGGCATGGCCCGCCCAGCCATTCGGCGGATGAGCGCCTGCAGCCGGGGCGCGTCTTCCAACTCCGACCCGAAATCGTCGAAGTCCTCCTCCGTCCAGATGGGTGTTTGCCGCTGAAACCGGCCTTGGGCCGAGTAGACGCAAAATCGCACATTCAAGGAGCCGTCCTCGTACTCCAACAACTGAATAGTCGGACGCCAGTGGCCGTGGACCACCGACGCCTCTTCCACCACCTGCCCCTTTCCCCACGGCAGCTTAAAGGGCCTCGGAAGCCTTCTCTCAGGCGACGCCACCAGCGACTCCTTCTTTCACCGGAGGGCCGTCCTCGCGCCCCCAGCTATCGAATCCTTCTGCCGCCCTGGTACACCGCCCACACGTTCCGCATCGCCCCTAGATCGGAAAGGGGGTCCCCGTCAACGAGAATCAGATCCGCCAGCTTGCCGACCTCCACCGTACCAGTATCCTGAAGCGTTCCTGTCAGGTCTGAGGCGATACGTGTCGCCGACTCTATGGCCTGCATGGGGGTCAACCCCGCCTCTATCATCACTTCCATCTCGTGAACGATGGTCCCGTGACGCACCGGCGAGCCGCCCGCGTCCGTTCCCGCAGCAATTTGCACACCCGCATTGAGCATATTGCGGAAGCTAGCCCTGGAAGCTTCCCGACGAGCCTCGGATTCGTCAATATCCTCCTTCGACAGTCCCCACCTCACAGCGGCGTTCAACCGGTAGTCCCAGGTGGACATTGTGGGCACTCCAACCGTGCCCTTCTCCGCCATCAGCTTGGCGGTATGCTCGTCGATGTTCGTGCAGTGCTCGATGGAGTCGATGCCCGCCTCCACCGCTTCCGTGGCTCCGACAAAGCCGGTGCAATGGGCCGCAACCTTTAACCCTGCGCCGTGGGCCAGCGCGACCACCAAACCCGCGATCTCCGGCCCCAACGTAGCGTAGTCCGAGCCGTCCTCTCGCACACCTGTGGCGCCGACCTTAATCAGCCCCGCTCCCTGGGCAATCTGCGACGTGACCACCTGCCGCATCTGCTCTGCGGACTCAATGGTATGCACCATGGAATAGGGCCACGTGGTGGGCGCCTGAATCCACTGTCCCGCCGCCGTTATGCGCGGCCCCGGCAAAGACCCGGTGGCCACTTGCCGCGCCAAGGTGATACTGATGCCGAAGGGGGAACCCACGTCACGCGCCGAGGTCTGCCCCGTCATCAACGCCCGACGAGCGTTGGCCGTCGCCTTCACCAATAGCACTTCCGGCGACTCGTCGTTCATGGCCATCACGCCATTCTGCCCACCGTCTCCGGCGAAGTGCTCGTGGCAGTCGAAGGTGCCTGGCATCAACGTCAAGTCCTCTCCGTTTATATCCTCGTAGTGGGGATGGGAGGAAGGGGCCATGTTCCCCTCGCCAATCCAGCTGATAACTCCGTTCTCCACTACTACGTTCACCGACGGAATGGGGTCCGACCCCGTGCCGTCAATTAGCCTCACGTTTCTAATCAGAAGGTTCATGCCTCTCTCCTACTGACGCCAAGGCGTCGGATTCAGCAGCGACATAGGCGTCCTGCCGTCGAAAAATGACCACCGTCCAGAGGGTGGGATTAGCGCCATGCTAGCATTCGCCCGAAAACAGTGTCAAGAAATTTTGGCCGGGGTGGTCCTTTCCATTGTTATGTAAGTATAATATTGGAGTCAGGCCATGAAGGGAAAAGGGATCGTGCGGGTGAGGGTAGCGATATATAGTGAAAATGGATGGAGTTTGGGGAGTTCGTTTTTTTCTCTGGTGGAAACGAATGGTAGGCGTAGGCACGGCGCGCCGGAGTTGGGTATTTGGGTTGCGTACAGAAGGGGTGTGGCGGCTCTTTTCATGGGAGCAGGTTAGCAGGGGAGCGGGCATTCAGGCAATGGGTAAATGTCAGGGTCGGGTGGGTGACTTTCGGGGGCCCGTGGCCCCGGGTCGGCTGATGACTAGACCCCCACTTTGTGCTATCATGTTGGAAATTTCCGCCATTTGACCATATTCCATTTCCCAACGCCACAGGCTTGAGGATTTACAGCAATGATCAGCAAAGACATAGCCCTAATGGCGCACCTGATGCGCCGCGCCGGATTCGGCGCTTCCTACGACGAATTAGAGGTTCGCGCCGCCAAAGGGTACGAAGCCACCGTGGAGGAACTTCTGGAGCCGGACGCCCACGGCCTCCCGCCAGTGGACCTCCACATGTTCCGACGCTACCACCCCGTGGCCGAGGCCGAAGCCAGCACCGAAAAGAGTTCCCTCACCTTCATATACTACCTTCTCACCACCCAGCGCCCACTGGAAGAGAAGATGACCCTCCTCTGGCACATGATCTTCGCAACCGGCAACGCAAAGGTGGAAAACTCCAGGGAGTTGACCGGCCAGCTTGACACCTTCCGGACCCACGGCATGGACAGCTACAAGCAGCTTCTGGTGGAGCTTTCCAAGGACCCCGCGATGATCTTCTGGCTCGACAACAACGAGAACCACAAGACCGCAGTGAACGAAAATTGGGGCCGCGAGCTCCTTGAGCTATTCTCCATGGGTCAGGGCAACTACACCGAGGACGACGTGAGGGAAGCTTCCCGCGCCTTCACCGGCTGGACCATCAAACCCAAGCTTCCCAAGGACCCCTTCCTCTGCCTGGACACCTGGGAATTCCTCTACCTGCCGCAAGACCACGACAGCGGCGAAAAGAGCTTTCTGGGCCATACCGGCCGCTTCAACGGCGAGGACATAATAGACATCATCGTCCAGCAGCCGGCCACGGCCCGTTTCGTGGCCCGCCACCTCTATAACTTCTTCGTTGCGGACGAGCTTCAAGTGCCCAGTTGGAAGGATGAAGAGCCCCGGGACCCGAAGGCCATCGATGCCATTGTCAAGACGTTCATCAACAGCGGCTACGACATACGCTCCACCCTGCGATTCATCTTCAACTCGGACTTCTTCAAGGACGAGAGCGCCTGGTTCGCCCGGGTCAAGAGTCCGGCCGAAATCGTAGCCGGAACAGCGCGCCTCACGGGCACATACCAATCCATGCGGCCCGGAATGCTCTCCCTGGCCTTGGAATGCGGATACCAGGGCCAGGAGCTGACCAATCCCCCCAGCGTGGAGGGCTGGCACTTCGGCCAGGAATGGATCGACACCGGCGCACTCATCCGACGCGTCAACTTCATGGCGGACACTCTTAGCGACCCAACGACCCCGGGAGTAGACGCTATTATCAACCGCCTGGCGCAGAAGCATTCATTCACCCCAGGCGAGCTTGTGGACGCGTGCCTGGAGCTTCTGGGCTGCGTCCGTCTTGGCCAGAACACCAAGGACGAGATCATGAGCCACCTGCGGGCCGACCAGGTAATCAAGCGCGGCTCCACCGAGGAGGAAAGAGAAGCCTTCGGACGCCGCGTAACCGAGGTGTTGCAGTTCATCGCCGCCACCAGGGAGTACCAGTTCTGCTAAATTGGCTCGCCAACAAAGACCATATTCGCGCAAGGGGGTAGATAAGTGGCCCTAACTCAGATAACTACGGAGCGCACGTACAGCTATAGCCACAGCGTGGGAATGCTGACCGCCTTCTCCGGCCCCGTGGACATAGCCCTAGGGGATCCCGGCCAGATATTCGTCTCTTGTCGGGCCAGCGAGCCCGGCTCCCGCCCCGGCCGCGGTCAGGGCTGGGTGCGGTGGAACCTGGATGACGATACTCTCATTCTCAACGTGCGCTCACAAGACAGCGACGAAAGAGAGATCGTCTGGCCCTCCGCCCTCGTTCTTGACCTTGCTGGCGGGCAAGTCCTTCAAGCTGATGAGTGGCGCAACCGCGTATCCACCTACACCACGGAAGGCGAATACCTAGGCAGTTGGGGGACCACCGGCACAGACCATGGCCAGTTGAACGGACCCAGCGGCATGCGCTTCGATCCCGATGGGAACCTGGTTATCGCCGAAAGCCGCAACAACCGCATCCAGCGTTTCGACAGGGAAGGCCGTCACCTGGATACGTGGGGAAAAGCCGGTTCCGGCCCCGGCCAGATGGACATGCCCTATGGAATCCACGTGGACAACGACGGCAGCGTCTACGTAGCAGACTGGGGCAACGATAGGGTTCAGAAGTTCACCTCGGAGGGCGAGCTTCTGGCCATCTTCGGCGCTTCCTCCACCGGCGTTGGTAGCCTGACCCGGCCCAGCGGCGTTGCCGTAGACCCCGACGGAGACGTGTACGTGGCCGACTGCGGGAACAACCGCGTTCAGATCTACACAGCAGAGGGCGAATATATCACCGGCCTCTACGGGGACGCCCGCACCCTATCCAAGTCGGCCCAGATGTACGTGGACGTAAACCCCAACATGCAGAAGGCTCGAATGCGCGCCGACACCTCCAAGGAGTGGCGCTTCTTCCGCCCCACCGCCGTCGCCGTCGACGCCAACGACATGATTCTCGTTGCGGAAGCCATCCCGGGACGGATCCAGTTTTATGAGAAAGATAAAGACTACATGGACCCTCAGTTCAACCTGTAAGACTTCAAGAATTCTAGGAGGTAACTCCCATGCTCAACGGTTTCAAGGTCATAGACGCCGACGCTCACATGCAGGAGCCTGACGACCTGTGGGACAACTACGTAGAAGCGGAATTCTACGAGAGGCGTCCTAAAGTAGAGGCCGTAGAGCACCGCGTCTACTATCGCTACGCAGAGAGCGAACTTTTTCCCGCCACCGGCCTCCCCACCTCGATTTGGAAGAAGCGCCCCAAAAAGATGTTCGAACGGATGCCTGAGAAGTACGGCCAAGCCTACGAAAACTGGTGGACCGCCGAAAGCCGGCTGGTGGACATGGAGAAGTACGGCTGGGACAAGATGGTCTGCATCCCCGGCATAGGCTCCGCGCCCCTGAGTCAGCAAGGCCGGGACCCGGACCTTATGTGGGCGCTGACCCGCGCCTACCATAACTGGGCCCACGACTTCTGCTCCGCCGACTCCAATAAGCTGAAGATGGTGGTGGACCTCCCCACTTACGACCTCGAGCGAACGGTTGTTGAGACCCGGCGCGCCGTGGCGGAACTGGGCGCCGTAACCGTCATGATGCCTAAACCCCTACCCGGCAAGTTCTGGCACGAGCCGGAGTACGCCCCCTTCTGGAATCTGATCGAAGAGTTGGATGTGCCCCTAGCCTTCCACGGCGTAGGCAGCGCAGCGCCCCATGCCGGAACTCGCTACGCTGGACAATATGGAGCGCTCTTCGCTCTCCAGCACGCCATCGGATTCCCCATGGAGAACATGATCTCCCTGGGACATCTGATGTACACCGGCATCTTAGACCGGCATCCCAGCCTGCGCTGCAGCTTCTTAGAAGGCAACGCCGGGTGGGTCCCATTCTGGCTGGGTCGACTTGACGACCACGCCGTCGGGCGCCAAGCCGTCTTCTGGGACGACAACGACATGGCTATGACCCCCAGCGAGTACTTCCAGAAGCACATCTGGGTTGCCTGCGACGGAGACGAGGTGGGACTCGCCGCCGTTCTCGGCCTAGTCGGCGACGACAACTTCATCTGGAACACGGACTACCCCCACTCCGACGCTCCCGACCCGGACAAGGCGCTGCCGGAACTGCTGGACCAGCCCATCTCCGAACAGAGCAAGAAGAAGATTTTGTGGGACAACCCCGTGCGGCTTTTCGGCGAGCGAATAGTCAGCTAAACACCTACATCGGCGTAGAACGCCTCTAGTTGCAAGCAGAAACAACACAACCCCGCCGTTCCCGTATAGACGGGAGCGACGGGGTTGCCTGGTCCTCTGAATCACCGATCACATCCTGCCACATCTTAAGATAGAATACTCCGGCCAAAATATCTCCACAACCGGAACTGACATGGAATCACACCTTCAAATCTCGGCTGAAAGCTCCTGGCTACACCGCTTGTTCTCACCAGGTCCTGTGCGGGTCTCGCTAATCGGCAGAACAATTCTCTTCGAGAAGCGCCTCGACGACGTACAGGTCCAGATACCAGTAGGCGACATCAGCTCGATCACGGTCTACCCTTCGTGGTTTTGGCACCGGTTGACGATTCGCCTGACCAACGGCGCCGAGCGGTCTATCGGAGGACTTGACGGGAGGGAAGCCACCCTCATCCACGATGCTGCGCTTGAGGAGGCTGCACGGATCCACGAGGCAGCCGTGGCGGAAGCCGTCAGGAGCGCCAAGGCTCTTAGCCCGCGTCTGATTCGGCTGGATGAGGAGCTACGTCAGCTCTTAGCGGGCGACCGATATGCCAGATACCACGACTCACTCAAACTCCACGAAGCTGCCGTTCCGATTCTTCGGGAGTGCGAAGGTCTCATCCGAGAGCGCCTTGAACCTGAAGCGCGGGAGGCGCTAGGCCGGCTTGAGTCCCTTGAATCAGTTGAGAGTTTCGAGGCGGCGAGACGGCGCGCGAACTGCAACCTCGTGTCCAACCACGCCCCTAGTGTGCATGCCGCTGCCCGCGCGGCGCTTCCGGACCCTCTAACGAACGAACAGGCCAAGGCTGTAGCCACAGACGAGGATGTGACCCTCGTGCTTGCGGGCGCGGGAACGGGAAAGACTTCGGTCGTCGTTGGAAAAGTCGCCCACCTCGTGCGAAACCAGGGTGTTCCTCCACGGGAAATCCTGGTTTTGGCGTTCAACAAGAAGGCGGTTGGCGAGATAAAAGAGCGGCTTATGGGCGAACTATCCAAAGCGAACGTCCAAACCTTTCACGCGTTCGGCTACAGCGTCATAGCCGACATCGAAAGAACCAGGATTGCCATTTTTGAAGAGCACAAACTGCACGATACCCTTAAGGATATCCTCAACAAACTCCTGGATGACCCCCGAGAATCGGACGCCACAGCCAACTTCATCGCCTCGTACCACGGAGCCTACGAATCGGCTTTCGACTTCCGCACCCAGGACGAGTATGAGGCGTACGTCCGCAGCGTGGAGCTTCGGACGCTGAGCGGCGATAAAGTCAAGAGCTTTGAGGAATTGGAGATAGCGAACTACCTCACAAGGAATGGAATAAAGTTCTGCTACGAACGTGATTACGAGGTGCGGACCGAGACGGAAGAATACCGGCGGTATCGGCCGGACTTCTATCTCCCTGACTACCGCATCTATATCGAGCATCACGCGCTGGACGAGCACGGCAACGCGCCGCGTGGTTGGAAGGGGTACAAGGAAAGGGCAGAGTGGCAGCGAGGTACCCACGCAAAGAATGGCACGAAGCTCATAGTGACCTACAGCTGGCAGTACCGGGATGGCATCCTCTTCGACGAACTTGGGAAGCGACTTGGAGAAGAGGGGGTTCGATCCAAGCGCATCTCAATACGAAAGTTAATCCTGGGACTGGCCCGGCAACTGCTTGTGTGGCTGGCGCGGCTGATGGCAAAGTTCCTGAACCACGTCAAGACGACCGGCTTGTCGCCTGAAGAGCTGCGAGACCGCGCCAGCAGGCGAGGCACGCTGTGGCGCGACGGGGGATTTCTGGAGGTTTTCGAGCGAGTGCGTACCCGATACGAACAACGGCTCAGGGCCGAAGGAAAACTGGACTTTCATGATCTGATAAACAGAGCCGCTCACTATATTCGCGAAGGCAGGTGGGAAACGCGCTACCGGTACGTGCTGGTCGACGAGTTTCAGGACATATCTGCGGGGCGGATTCAGCTACTCCAAGCACTTAAACGAGACGATACGGCGTACTTCCTAGTGGGCGACGACTGGCAGTCAATCAACCGCTTTGCGGGGAGCGACGTAGGACTCCTACGGAACTGCGGCGAATTCCTGGGCCACGTACAAACCCAGACGCTGAGCAAGACATTCCGATTCGGCGACGGCATTCTTGGTCCCTCGACCGAGTTCGTGCGACGCAATCGCCGGGAACAAAGTCAACGGGAGTTGACATCCGCGAGCGTGAGCATCGACAGGGGTATCACAGTGATTTACGCCGACGGTCCCACCGCCGGCATCCAGCGCGCCCGAGAGGACATTCAGACATCTACGGGAGACAATGGTCACTCCGTCTTGGTGCTCGGGCGCTACAATTCCAGCAAGAAGGCACTTCAAGGAAAGGCGCCGTCGGTGGAGTTCAGCACTGTTCACAGTGCGAAGGGACGCGAAGAGGATTACGTAGTAGTGCTAGACCTCAAGGATGGCCGATGGGGTTTCCCTTCGCGAATCGAGGACAACTCGCTGCTTGAACTCGTGCTGCCTCCGGTCTCAGGAAGATCGTACCCGTTTGCAGAGGAGCGCCGCCTCTTCTACGTGGCGATGACCCGCGCTCGCATCGGCGCCTACCTTGTCACCGATCCGGTCAGTCCCTCTACATTCGTTACCGAATTACTCGAGCAGTTTGGCAACTTGAGACAGATCGGTACACTAGCTGAGAAGTGTCCACGTTGCCGAAGGGGCATACTTCAAGTCATAAACGGCAAGTACGGTCCCTTCTGGGGCTGCACTGAGTACCGGTCCAAGCCATCTTGCCGATACAAGAAGGACGTTGAAACCGCCGTTAGTTTCAGGTAGAAACAACACAACCCCGCCGTTCCTGTATAGACGGGAGCGGCGGGGTTGACGTATTATTCCAAAAGCGCTTGCAAAAGTTAGCAACCAAAATTACAGCATCCAACAATCATCCTGAAGGGAAAGTGACAAGGCATGAATAACACCAAAGTCATCACCGCCAACCTGCTCATAGACGGACAGGGAGACGCGCCAATCGACAAAGGGGCTATAGTGCTGGAGGGTTCCCGGATTTCGTGGGTAGGTCCCCAGAAAGACTTGCCTAGAAGGGACGGCCCTCAGCCTGAGACCCTCGACTTTCCCAACGGGACGATTCTGCCCGGCCTTGTCGACGTTCACACCCACACCAACCTGCCTGGCGACGGCACCGCCGTAGAGGAGGGCTGCGACGAACCCGACGAAATGCTCGTCCTCCGCTCCGCCTGGAATGCCCGCAAGCACCTGGAAACCGGCGTCACCACCGCCCGGGATAACGGCGGAAAGAACCTGACCACCATATACCTCAAGCAGGGCATCGAACGCGGTTTCATTCCTGGTCCCCGCATGGTCATCAGCGGCCGGCCCATCACCGTTACCGGCGGGCATTGCTGGGTAATGGGGGAAGAGGCCGACGGCGTGGAAGGCGTCCGTAAGTCCGTACGCCAACTCCTGAAGGACGGGGTGGACTTCATAAAGGTAATGACTACGGGGGGCGGCACTAGAACCTCCTTCCCCAGTCTTCCTTCCTACGGACTGGACGAACTCAAGGCCATCACCTACGAAAGCCACCTATTCGGCAAGCTGGTGGGCGCCCACTGCTCCTCCACCCAGGGCATCATAAACTCCCTCGACGCTGGGGCGGACATGCTCATCCACTGCACGTTCTTCAACCCGGACGGCTCCTACACTTACAACCCGCGAGTTGGCGAGCGAATCGCGGAGGCGGGCGCATGGGTCAACCCAACCCTGCACGTGGGCACGGCAACCCTCTGGATTCTTGAGGCAAAGCAGCGGGAGAGCGTCCTAAACCACGAAGAAGCCGCCTTGCTGGAGACCACTAAGCGCAGGCTCGAATGGCGGTTGGACAGCTGCCGGAAACTGGTGGACATAGGGGCCAAGTTGGTCTCCGGCTCCGACTCCGGCTGGAGCAACTACGCCATGGGGCTGTTCCAGCGCGAGGTGGCGGAAATGACGGACATAGGCCTTAACAACATGAAGGCCGTCCTCTCCGGCACCAGCGAAGCCGCCAAGTCCATCGGCATGGACCACCTTGTCGGAACCCTGGAACCCAACAAGGAGGCCGACGTGCTGGTTGTGGATGGCAACCCGTTGGTGAACATCGGCGCCCTTTCCAAGATAAGCGCAGTCTTCAAGGCCGGCGTCCAAGCCGTCTGAACCCACACCCGCCCGCGGAAGAATAAGGCCAGCCTTATTCGGCGGGAGAATCGGCGAACTCTGAAGGAGCTTCCCAAGCCTACGATTGGGTTTGGGGGTCCACTGCCAGCAAGAGCTTTCGGAGCCGCCGGCCCATGGTAGTAAGCACCTTTATGCGCAGACCCTCGTACACCACTTCGTCTCCTGGCTTGGGCATCTTATCCAAGATGCTGTAGACGATCCCTCCAATTGTGTCCACCTCCGCCTCGTCGAACCTAGCGTCCACCAACTCCTCCAGGTCGTTGAGCGACAACCCGGCGTCTACGATGAGCCCTCCGTCTGCCGTGGTCGTCACGATGGGACCTTTCTCTTTGGAGAACTCATCCTCAATCTCCCCGACGATTTCTTCGAGCAGGTCCTCCAGAGTGACCAACCCCTCCGTCCCGCCGTGCTCGTCTACCACCAACGCCATCTGCACGTGCCTGCCCTGGAACTCGGTGAGCAGCTCCCCCAGCCGCTTGGTCTCCGGCACGAAGAAGGGTTCAAGCATCAGCTCCTCCAAAGAGGGCCAGGGTGGTTCGGTGTTCAACAGGGGCATCAGCCGACGGGAGTAGATGACCCCCATCACGTCGTCTATGGTCTCCCGGTAGACCGGCAGCCGGCTGTGCCCCGACTCTAACATTCGGTTCACGACGCTGGAGACATCGTCTTTCACGTCCACTGACACGATGTCCATCCTTGGAACCATCACATCCCTGGCGTTGTAGTCATCCAGCCGGAGAACTGCGCGAATCATGGAGCGTTCCCGCTCGTCGAGCTCGCTGTCGGCCTCAGCGCCCACCACCAACTCCAATTCGTGACTCCGAAGGGCTTCCCCGCCATCCACCTGGTTTGAAGCCGCCGACTCCATAGAACCGGCGAGTTTTCTTCCCCTTTGAGAGGCAGGAAATCTCAGTCTACCGTTGAAAGTTAGGTGTGCCGAGAGCACGTCCAGTGCCGCCAAGAGAGCCCAAAGAGCCAGTCCAAGGAGGGCGGCCCAAAGCCATGTCATCCATGAAATGGAGAAGAGGAACGCAGTGGCCGAGACGGCAACCGCCGTGATGGTCCCAACGCGTAGCCTTTCCAGCCACCGGGGCGTACCAGCGTCCCGTAGCATGCCTCGCCTGAGGCCGACGCCTGCGTAAGCGAGCAGGGCGGCGACCAGAACTAGGCCCGATGATAAACCGCTATCGTCCAAGCTTGTTTTCCCTTGATGCCCCCCGTGAAGAAAAGGGTCTTTACATCCTAGCAGGCGTCCCCATCAATGGAATCTGCGACGGAATCGCCAGCGGACCTGTCGGGAGACCTCTCTATGATTCTAGCAGGAACGCCTACAGCCAGTCTATACGGTGGAACGTCTCTATTCACCACAGCGCCAGCCCCCGTAGCCGCACCTTTGCCTACCGAAACGGGCGCCACCAGCATGGTGTCGGAACCGATGAAAGCTCCTTCACCGATTTGCGTCAGGTGCTTCCTCGTCCCATCGAAATTACATGTAACGAGACCCGCACCGAGATTGGCGTTTGCCCCCACGTCGGCATCGCCCACATAGCCGAAATGCCCTAATTTTACGCCTCTACCCAAGCGGCTCTCCTTGACCTCGACGAAGTTGCCAATGTGTACATCTGCCTCTACGTGGCAACCGGGCCGGAGGTGGCTGTAGGGCCCTACGTCTACACCGTTCTCCAAAAGGGACTCCTCCACAACCGAAAGCAGCACGCGACATCCCTCGCCAATCCTAGAGTCGCGAATCACCGCGCCAGGGCCGATTACACAAGCTTCGCCAATTGCCGTACTGCCCTGCAGATGGGAGTTTGGGTGTATCACAGAATCCCGTCCGATTTCGGCATCGGCGTCAATGAATGTCGAGGGGGGGTCAATGACGGTAACGCCCGCGCGCATCCACCGCTCGACGATGCGACGTCGCATCGCCGCTTCCGCCGCCGCCAAACTGAGCCGGTCGTTGACTCCCATGGCCTCCTCCCCATCCGACAGAGTCAAAACATCTACCACATCCCCTTGCGACGCGGCCGCCTCCACGAGCCAGGTCAGATAGTATTCGCCGTTTGTGCTGGGCGAGATCCGGCTCACGTTGTCCCAAAGCCACGACCCGTTAAAGCAATAGACCCCTGCATTTACTTCATCGCCCAGGTCCATTCCACCGTCGTCGGAAGCCTCCACAACGGCGCAGACCCTACCGCCATCATCTCGACGCACCCTACCCAAGTCTCGTTGCTTGGAATCTCGTCCAGTCAGGAGGGTTAAGGCAGCGTTGGATTCAGAGTGCCGTCCCATCAACCCCATGAAGGTCCGGGGGTGTATGAGGGGTGCGTCCCCCATTGCTACAAGCACGTTAGCGTGGGGGTTCTCTACGACGTTGGAGCACTGCATGACTGCGCGGCCCGTGCCTAACAACTGCGACTGCACCACATACCCAACGGAATCTCCCAGCACCTGTCGAATGCTCCCGCCGTTGGCGCATGAAACCACCACCAGCACACGTTCAACGCCTGCCCGCTTCAATCCATTCACCACGTGAGAAATCATTGGCTTGCCACACACATGGTGTAGAACTTTCGGGATATTCGAGTTCATGCGACGACCTTCTCCCGCCGCCAGGACCACACCAACCCATTCCGACATACCAGCGCCTCCCATTGAAGAAACTTCCTACCCTCCGGAACTCAACCAGTATATCGTCTTGTGGCCCATTGGCGCCCGTGCTATGCTTTCTTGGTGCCCCTGTAGCTCAGCGGATAGAGCACTGGCCTCCGGAGCCAGGTGCGGGCGTTCGAGTCGCCCCAGGGGCGCCATGAATCACCCCCGGCTCATAGCAGCCACACTTTCGGGGCGTAGCGCAGCGGTAGCGCGCATGGTTTGGGACCATGAGGTCGTGAGTTCGAACCTCACCGCCCCGACCACAACCGAATACATTCCGGGCTTCAAATCTTACCAGAGGCTAATGTCATGGGATCCGGAAGACCCAACTGGTACTACAATCATCCTCCCGCCTGCACCTGCGCCCAGTGCAGCGCACAACGCATCAACCGCAAGAGCACTGGCCAGAATATCAAGGGCTGGTTTCGTGGCCTATGGCCCTTTGGCAAGCGCAAGAAGGGGAAGTAGAGGAAGCGTCCGTCCATGAGCCTGCCGCCCCACCGTATCCAATACAGCCCCATCATTGACCGTCCTGCAATTCGATGGCCGGGCGGCGCAAGGGTCGCCCTCTGGGTATCCCCCAATATAGAGCACTACGAGTATCTGCCCGACTTCGACGGCCAGCGGGACCCGTGGCCCCGCATGCCCTACCCCGACGTTCGCGAGTATTCCTATTGCGACTACGGCAACCGGGTGGGCTTTTGGCGAATGCTCAAGGTCCTGGACAAATACAACGTCCGCTGCACCGTGTCCCTCAACCTAGCCGTGCTGGAGCACTACCCGGAGGTGAAGGCGGCCATGGTGGAAAGGAATTGGGATTTCATGAGTCACGGCATCTACAACACCCAGTACCTGAACACCCTCTCCGAAGAGGAGGAGAGGGCTTTCTACCAGGACTGCATACAGACCCTGAAGCATCATACAGGCAAGGATCTCAAGGGAATGCTTGGGCCTGCCATTTCCGGCTCCGAGGCCACCCCGGACCTGATGGCCGAAGCCGGCCTCATCTACCATACCGATTGGATGCACGACGACCAGCCCGTGCCCATCCATGTGAAGTCGGGCAAGCTTATCTCTGTGCCCTACTCCGTGGAGACCAACGACGGAATTATCTTCAGAAGCTACGCCGATGGCGAAAACTTCTACCGCATCTGCAAAGACCAGTTTGATCAGTTATACAGTGAGGGGCAACAGAGCGGTCGCGTCATGTGCATCGCCATCCACCCCTTCCTCACAGGCCAGCCCCACCGAATCCGTTACCTGGACAAGACCCTGGATTACATCTTGTCCCACGATGGCGTCTGGCAGACCACCGCCGACGACATTGCCGACTTCTACATCCAGAACTACTACGACAAGGCGGAGGCCCACGCAGCGGCGCTGAAAGGGGGAGAATAGACTTGCCCGGACAGCGCAGCTTCGGCATGGACCATCCCCACTATGCCTGGTCTCCCCTGGTCGACAGGAAGCGACTCCACTGGCCCAACAGCGCACGGATGGCTGTATGCGTCATCGTAAGCCTGGAGCATTTGGAATGGAGCCCCCGGGGAGGCAGCTTCCAGACGCCGGCTCTCTACAACCGTCCCCTCCCCGACTATCGTGGGTACTCCCACCGGGAATACGGCCACCGTGTGGGCATCTTCCGAGTCTTGGACGTGCTCCAAAAGCACGGCATCACACCAACCATCGCCATGGACGCCCTCACCGCGCAGCACTATCCCTACCTGGTTAACCACTGCCTGCAGAGGGGATGCGAAATTATCGGCCACGGTATGGCCGTAAGCCAGGTCGTCAGCAGCCGGATGTCCGAGGCAGAGGAACGGGACTACGTTCGGAAGAGTATAGAGGCCCTGACGGCAGCCAGCGGCTCTGCGCCCAAGGGCTGGCTTAGCCCCGAATACGGCGAGTCTGCCCGCACGCCGGAGATTCTCGCTGAAGCGGGTATTGAATACGTTTGCGATTGGGCAAACGACGAGCAACCCTACCCCATGACGACGCCAAAGGGCAGCCTCTTCTCCTTGCCTCTACTGCTGGACCTGAATGACTCCTTTGCGCTGAGTGAGCGCGGCTTTCCCGTCCACGAATACGCCGGCATGATTAAAGACGCCTGCGATACCATTCACGCCGACGCTGCCGAAACGGGCCGTCTCTTTGCCCTGAACGTCCACCCTTGGATAATGGGCCAGCCCTTCCGGATCGGCTACCTGGACCAGGCCCTCGGGCACGTCATGAGCAAGCCGGACGTTTGGGCCGCTTCCGGTTCCGAGATTATTAATTGGTATCGCGAATCTATAGAGAATCATCATTACGGAGGCTAAATTCATGACAAGCATCGCCATAAAGGGAAGCTGGGTGGTCGGTTGGGGCGAAAACGGTCACCACGTCATCGAAGACGGCGTAGTCGTCACTAAGGACGACCGTATCGCTTTCGTCGGCTCCCAGGGCGATCCCGACTGCCCGCCCACCGACCGGGTCATCGACGCCACTGGCATGCTTGTCTCTCCCGGCCTTATCAACCTCCACGCCATCGCCAACCTGGACCTGCAGGTCCTGCACATCGACGGGCCGGAAGACGCAGGCTTTCCAAAGGCCGAGTCCTTCGTGATGGACCCCGACGCTCCTTTTATTCTCACCGACGAGGAATACCGAGTCGGCGCCGACTTCAGCGTCGCGACCCTGCTGAAATCCGGCTGCACCACCTTCGCCAACGTGACCACCAGCGCCTCCAAGCGGTGGGAGGATACGCGCGTGGAACCCTACGCCTTGGCCGAAGCCTCCGAGCGGATGGGCGCCCGCGGTTGGATTGGCCACTTCTACATGGAGGGGTGCACCTTCACCGACGCAAGCGGTCAGACTAAGTGGGTCTGGGACTCCAAGAAGGGCCAGCAGGCGATGGACAACGGCATTGAACTAGTCAAGTATCTTCAGAAGCGCGGGCACCCCCTCGTCACAGGCTTCCTATTTCCCGTCCGCACCGACAGCTGCTCCGAAGACATGCTTAAGGAGACGGTGCGACAGGCCAAGCTCTTGGGTGACGTGCATATCCGCGCCCACTTCGCCCAGCGCATAGCGGAATTCCGCCTCTTCAAGTCCAAGAACCCTCACCGCTCCATGGTGGAGTGGCTGCAAGACATCGGCTTCCTTGGCCCGCAGATCTGCCTTACCCACGCTATATACATAGCAGGCCACAGCGAGACCGGAGACCCGCCGGGCAACGACTTGCAGATCCTGGCCGAAAGCGGAACCAACGCCTGCTGCTGTCCCGTGGTATCCGCCCGGGGCGGCAAAGCCCTGGAATCCTTCAGCCGCTACGTGGCGGCGGGCGTCAACATGGGCATCGGTACCGACACCTACCCGCCGGACCTGTTGGAGGAGATGCGCTTCGGCGCTCTTGTCAACAAGGTTGTTGAAGGCTCCCGTGGCGCCGGAACGGTCCTCGACTTCTACAACGCCGCCACCATCGGCGGAGCAAAAGCCCTGCGCCGTGACGACTTGGGACGGCTGGCGCCAGGCTCCACCGCCGACATCAGCATCTTTGACTTCTCCGGTCTCTACCACGCGCCTATTGACGACCCCATGCGTACCCTGGTGCACGTGGCCACGGGCAAGAACTGCCACACCGTTCTGGTCGGCGGCGAGGTCGTCGTTGATGCGGGCAGGGTGGTGGGACTCGACGAGGAAGAGTTGGAGAAGAAGGCCCGCGACGCATGGCTCAAGTACAAGAGCGGCGTGGTGGCCTGGGACGCCGCCAAGCGCCCCAGCGACGTCATTTTCCCCCCTTTGCTGCCCACTGCATCTCACTAACGCCCTGCCCGTCTTGAGTTGGCAAGAATCTTCAGAGAATATCGTCAATCTATAGACAAGGACCTTTAAGGAGGCTGTTTCCATGTCAAGCATCGCCATCAGGGGAAGCTGGGTGGTCGGCTGGGCCGATAACGGTCACCACGTCATTGAAGACGGTGTCGTCGTCACCAAGGACGACAAGATAGCCTTTGTTGGCTCCCAAGGCGATCCCGACTGCCCACCCGCCGACCGGGTCATCGACGCTACCGGCATGCTGGTCTCCCCCGGCCTCATCAACCTCCACGCCATCGCCAACCTGGACCTCCAGGTGCTGCGTATGGACGCCACCAACGATTCCACCTTCCCCAAGCCCAAGTCCTTTCTCATGGACCCCAGCCAGCCTTACCTGCTTACCGATGAAGAGTACCGCACCAGCGCCGATTTCAGCGTGGCCACTCTTCTCAAGGCCGGCAGCACCACCTTCGCAAACGTCACAACCAGCGCCTCCAAGCGATGGGAGGATACCAGCGAGACTTACGCCCTTGCCGAAGCATCGGAGGCGATGGGCGCACGCGCCTGGATTGGCCACTTCTATCAGGAGAGCTGCAATTACACCGATGCCAACGGCCAGTCCCATACGGTTTGGGACTCAAAGAAGGGCCAGCAGGCCATGGACCACGGCATTGAGGTGGTCAAGTATCTGCAGAAGAAGGACCACCCCCTTCTCACCGGCTATCTCTTTCCCGTACGCACCGACGGCTGCTCCGACGACATGCTCAAAGAGACGATCCGCCAGGCCCAACTCCTGGGCGGCGTCCACATCCGTTCCCACTTCTCCGAGTACCCGGAGGAGTACCGTGGCTTCAAGGCTCGCAACCCAAACCGTAGCATGGTGGAGTGGCTCCGGGACATCGACTTCCTGGGTCCCAACATCTGCCTCACCCACTCCATTTTCATCGCCGGCCACAGCTTCACCGGAGCCGACCCGGGTAACGATTTGCAGATCCTTGCCAAGAGCGGCACAAGCGTCTGCCACTGCCCCGTGGTTTCTGCCCGTGGGGGAAAGGCCATGGAATCCTTCGGACGCTACGTTCGCGCCGGCGTGAACATGGGGATAGGCACCGATACCTTCCCGCCGGACATGCTGGAGGAGATGCGCATCGGCGCTATTCTCAACAAGGTAGTTGAAGGTTCCCGAAGCGCCGGAACGGTCCTCGACTTCTACAACGCCGCCACCATCGGCGGGGCGAAGGCCCTGGGACGTGACGACCTGGGTCGTCTGGCCCCAGGCTCCACCGCCGACATCAGCATCTTCGACCTGTCTCGCCTTAACACCGCACCCCTGGACGATCCTATGAGGATGCTAGTCCACGCTGCCAACGGCCGCGACTGCAACACAGTCCTGGTGGGAGGCGAAGTAGTCGTGGATGAAGGCCGCGTAGTGGGGCTGGACGAGGAGGAGTTGACCCACAAGGCGCGACAGGCTTGGCTCAAGTACAAGAGCGGCGTAGCGGCCTGGGATTCAGCCAAGCGCCCCAGCGACGCTCTATTCCCGCCATTGCTGCCCTACGCCGCCCCGAAAAAAGGATGAAGCGAGACCAGCTAGCCATGCGACTGGAGGCCCGATGGCGGGAACTCCACGCCGCGTTCCAGGGGTTGTCTCATGATGCGCTGCTAGAGCCCGGCGTAGTGGGACCCTGGTCCATTCGGGACGTGCTAGCCCACGTCGCCACCTGGGAGGAAGAAGCGATGAAGGCGCTGCCTGTCATCCTTGACAATGGCCCTCTGCCGCGTTACTCCACTTTCTACGGGGGCATCGACGCCTTCAACGCGCAGGCCCAAGAGTGGAAGGCAACTCTCACGCTGGAGCAGGTCTTTCAGGCGCTTGAGGACACTCACGACCGGCTCTTATCCTACCTAGAGGGAGTGCCGGACGTAGCCTTCGCACGGGAAAGCCGGTTCCTGCGGCGCCTGCGCCAGGACACCTACGGTCACTACCGCGAGCACACCCAGCAAATCCAGGCTTGGCGCCAAACCCGCCGCCCCTAGTCCCGTATTCGGTGCACCACCCGGGCAACCGCGTCAAACGAAGTTCTCCACCTCATCCTCCGTGGTAAGCACGTTCAGCGAAGAGGGGCAGCCCCTTTCGGGGGCTGCCCCTCTTTAATTCTCTCGTCGGATTTCTACTGGTACACGGGGATGGTGTACTCGTGGTGGCGAACAGGGCCGAAGTGTAGGTGGTTGGCCTGATAGTCCTGTACTATGCCAGGATCAAAGGCCACTTGAGGGTTAAGGAAGAACATGGGTATGACGTTGAAATTCTCGTACATCCAGTCTCCCATCTCCTGGGTATATTGGAGTATGTCTTCCGGCAATACAGCCTGGGTTAGCTTGACGTAGACGTCGTCCATCGCGTCGTAATCAAAAAAGTAGCCTCCACCACAACCTCCCGCCACGGGGCTCATTCGGAAGCAGATGCCAATTGGGAAGGGCCCCGTAGCTTGAAACCACGCATAGATGTTGTGGTTCCATTCTCCAGTTCGGGCCCCAGAGTTTACCGCACTTTGTTCCAATATCTCCAGCTTGGGCCTGAGACCTATCTCCTGCCATTGAGCGGCAACGGCCTCAGTAACGTCGCCATACTCCGGAATTGCAGACGCAATGTAGAACCGGAAGGTGAAATCGAACCCGTCTGGATAACCGGCCTCAGCCAGGAGTCGCTTGGCTTCCTCGGGATCATAGGGGTAGGGGGTCCATTCGCTCTTGAAATCGGAGCGGTAGGGAGGAATGTTGTGAAGGCTCATGGGCAACGTGGACCCTTCAGGGAAGAAGGCTTCTCTAATCGCATCTCGGTTAATAGCCAAGTTCATGGCTTTGCGTACTCGAACGTCGCGGAAAGGGTCGTTAGGGTCATAACCTGGCGCGACAGGGAAGGTTTCACCCTTTTTCTCACCGACTCTTATCTCCCTGGGACCATCGTGGTATTGGCCCGAAAAGATGTAGAAGAAGTAGAGTCCGGGGAGTGTGCTACTGGCAACTTTAAATCCCCTCTCTTCCACTTGGGGCAGCAGATTACGTGGAACATTTGAAATGTGGACCTCTTTAGTAATCAGCATCGCCAATCGGGTAGCATCTTCCGTAGAATATATGAAATGCAATTCATGGAACTCCGGGGTCTTTCTCCAGTGATTCTCAACCCGTTCATGCAGTATGGAAGCCCCCAAATCCAACTCTACGAACTTAAATGGTCCTGTGCCGACGGGCTGCTCTAGATAACGATCCATGCCTACGGCATCCAAGTAGTCTTGGCTGATAATGCCCGCTACCCACTCTTCACTCGCCCAGAAATTGAACTGTGGCTGTGGGACGTCCATGTGGTAGATAAACTCGTTGTCATTGGGAATTTCGAAATTATCGTCTTCAATTCCCAATCTGGTCCAGACGCCGGTGGTGGCTAGTGCGTCATCTCTACTCAGGGTCCTTATGGTTAGAACGACATCCTTGGCAGTAAAATCGGTCCCCTCATAGGTATCAGTGGAATGGAAGGGTACGTCCTTCCTCAGCTTGAAGCTCCAGGTCTTCGCATCAGGGGACATACTCCACTCAGTAGCCAATTGATCGTTGGTATACTCTCCACTGAACCTATCTTGATAGATAAGATGCTCATAGACGGCCTTTATGGGGCCGGTACCACTTTGGAAAGTCTGCCACATCATAGTGGTCTGGTGCGCTGGGGGCAGCGTGACCACTTTGAGCCTGGGCGAAACCGGCACTCGGGCTACGGCTACCGTAGGAGTAGCGGCAGGCGTGGGCCTTGCGGTAGCCTGCGGTGTGGGAGTGGCCGTTGGCGGCGGTGCGGCGGTGGCCGTTGCGGCCGGTGTGGCGGCTGCTCGCGTCGGTGCCCTGGTCGCCACCGCAGTGGGCGCCGGCGTTGATGGAGCCATTGTTGCCGTGGGGGCCATTGTTGCCGCCGGCGTTGACGGAGCCATGGTTGCCGGGGCGGGCGGTTGTGTGGGCGCTTCCGTGGCGTCGTCCCCGCCACAGGCCATGATAAGTAGGGCCAAAACCATCAGCGCGCCCACAAGGGAATATGCCCGCCAATACCTAGACCATTGCATCTTGTTCATGTTGCGTTGCTCCTTTACTTACGGATGAATCCGGTTCCGATACTGTAGACCGGGGTTAGTTACAGTGGCTAGTATCCTAGGTGTTGCAAACTTTTATGTCAAATCATTGAAGTTGTTTTTGCTCTCTGAGACGATTTACAGCTATGTATGCGAGGAATGAGGAATATAGCTGCAGCGTGTCCACGACCTAAGTGCTAGTGCAACCCACAACCAGGCTGGTAGCGTTAATCGTAAAGTCCTGCTACCTGCTGCTCTCCACGCCCTACACGTAGTGGCCCTTGCCGTAGCTGGCAAAAATGGGGTGCGGGTCAAGGTAGGCCGTGCCGCACCCGTCGGCGCCGGCTAAGGAACCGCTGATAAACTAAGAGACACGGTGGAGAACCTCTCGCACCGCGTCCACCAGGGCGTCCACCTCCGCCTCCGTGGTTAGCAAGTTCAACGCTCCGGCGCAACTTTCCTGAAGCAGCACCCCTTCATTCACCAGCCCCATGAACAAGGCGTGACGCATCGATTTGTCGCTTCTGAGAGACGACCGGTAGTCCGTCACCGGCTCCGACGTGATGTGCATCCCGAAGAAGGATGCCGTGCCCGTAATTTGGCACGGCACTTCCAACTCGTCGAACACCGCCCGCAGTTTGGCCCGCAGCGACTTGCCCAAGCTGTTCAACCGTTGGTAAACCTCAGGCGTCATCGCCTCCATCACCACCGTTCCCGCTGACAGCGTCATGGGATTGGCGTTGAAGGTTCCCGCGTGAGCCACCGCCGCGGCCCCTTCCGAAGGGTCGAACAGCGCCATGATATCTTCACGACCGCCGAAGGCTCCCACGGGCATCCCGCCGCCGATGATCTTACCCAGGCAGGTCATGTCCGGCTCAACGTGGAAAGCCTCCTGCGCCCCGCCGGGGGCCGCCCGGAAGCTCTGCACCTCGTCGAAGATCAGCAGCATGTCCAGTTCCTGGGTAACTTCGCGAATGCCCCGCAGGAACTCCGGTTCTGCGGCCGCGTAGCCAAGGGCAGACGCTACGGGTTCCATGATAACGCAGGCGAGTTCGTGAGCGTGGGCCTCCAGAATGCGTTCGCTCTCCTCCAGGTTGTTGTAGGGCAGCGTCACGACTCCATCGGCGACGCTGGGGGGCTGTCCAGGATGCTCCGGAATCGCCGTCGGACCTTCTGGGTCCAGGGCTGAAGCCGGAGGTCGAACGCTGACGGCGGCGTATTCGTGGGAACCATGGTAGCCGCCCTCAAACTTGGCAATTTTGTGCCGCCCGGTGTAAGCCCTAGCGGCCCGGATGGCCATGAGGGTGCCTTCGGTGCCGGAATTCGTGAACCGCACTCGGTCTACCGACGGGATGCGGTCACACAGAATCGAAGCAAGCCGAGTCTGCAACTCGGTGGGTGCGCTGAAGGCCGTGCCACGGGCTGCCTGCTCCTGAAGGGCCTTGACGATCCCAGGATGGGCATGGCCCAGGATGAGGCTGGTGGCGTTGATCATGAAGTCCAGATACCCGTTGCCGTCCACGTCGTAGAGATAGTGCCCCCGGCCGTGGTCGGCGAAGATGGGGTACGGATCGAAGTAGGCCGTGCCGCGGGAACTACCGCCCGGCAGCGACTCCTTCGCCTCCTGGTTGAGCTTACGGGCCCGGGGAGTCCGAAGTTGATACCGTTCTATCTCTCGCTCAAGGGCGTCCAATTTCATCTGTCGTCTCCTCTCGACGCATTTGACGGATGCATGACTCTAGATATCGATGTCCTGCCATGGATCCCAGAAATTTAAGCCTACATTCTTGTTTTTCTTCCTAATCCTGCGCTCGGCCCGAAAGATAAAGTAGAGCAGGAAGATTCCTCCGGAAAAAGCGGACAGGGCAATAATCATGGCTATGTACGACATATCGGGATGCACAAAGAACCGAACCATTCCGAAGAGGCCGCTGAAGAAGAGAAGAATCACGAGAACCTTCATGAGTATCCAAGTCTGCAAGATGTTCATAGGGCCATCTCGAAACAGAAGACATCATCAGTAGCTTCGCCTACCCTCACTGCTTTTCCTTCCTCACCGCACTGACAAATACGTAGATACCGCCACCAATCAGGATGAGGGAAGTGAAGAGCCAGGCAGTATCGCGGGGTTCGGGGTTAGGCAGCGCCATAAGGAAGACGAACACGCCCGGCAGGCCGGTGGCGATGACTATCGCGCAGAGGACTCTGACGATCATGGTTCTTGTTTCTGCAAGACGAGATTTACAAGCCTTGGAACCACGCTGAGGTTCTTGGCGCGGGCGACATCGCTCAGGGCGACCAGTATTAGCTTGCCGTCGCCGTCGTCCTCGTCAATGCAGGCCTGGAGGTAGCGGGGGGCGTCTTCTTCGGGATGGAGGGAGTCTATTGGGTCCCACTTAGCGAACTTCTTAATGTCCATTGTCAACAATGTCGTCCCGACTTATGTACTAGGGACAGTTGAGAAGTTCTCAACCTTCAGGTTCTTGGCACGGACACGGGCTTGCCACAAATCATAGGCCATTTGCAAGCGCAACCACGTCTCCGGAGAAGAACCAAAGGCCTGGGAGAGGCGAAAGGCCATATCCACGGATACGCCGGACTTGAGGTTTACCAGGTCTGACAAGGTCAGTCTGGTTACACCGAGCCCCTTAGCCGCCCGGGTTACTGTCAAACCAAGGGGTTCTAGGCAGTCCCACTTCACAATCTCGCCCGGATGGGGAGGGTTTCGCATGGGCATTATAAACCTCCTCAATGGTAGTCCAAGCAATCCGCATCCACAGCGTGGCCATCCTCAAGCTTAAAGGTGACACACCAGTTTCCTGAGACGCGAACGGAGTAGTACCCTCTGAGTTAACCGCCCAGCGGATGGAGCCTAAAGTCAGGTATATTCATGTCTAAAGAATTTTGGCTAGCATCTAGGACGCCAAGAATTCGTAACAGCTTCCTTACATGCTGCGGATCTACCCGGCGATGGCCTTGACCGTTATATATCTCCCTCAGTCCTCGATGCCTAAAGAATAGGATCACTTGATTACCCTATCTCGAGAGGCTACATACTGTCAACCGACGAGCGACACCGTACGAAGAAAGACGTCGGACATCGGCCGTTCGCAAAAAAGGGGAAGTCCCCTTGCGGGGACTTCCTTAAAATTCATTGGTAGCGGGGACAGGACTCGAACCTGTGACCTTCGGGTTATGAGCCCGACGAGCTGCCACTGCTCCACCCCGCGACGGTGGAAAGAGAATTGAGGTTTAAAGTTTGAAACTCTTAGCGCGGGTCAAGTCCTCGGCTGATTAGTACCGGTAAGCTGAAGACATTACTGTCCTTACACCTCCGGCCTATCAAGCAGGTAGTCTTCCTGCTGCCTTACCTCCAACCGAAGTTGGAGTGGGAAGCCTAATCTTGGAGAGGGCTTCGCGCTTAGATGCCTTCAGCGCTTATCCACACCGGACATGGCTACCCGACGATGCCCCTGGCGGAACAGCCGGTACACCATAGGTCCGTCCCTTCCGGTCCTCTCGTACTAGGAAGAGAACTCCTCAAGCTTCCTTCGCCCACGGCGGATAGAGACCGAACTGTCTCACGACGTTCTGAACCCAACTCACGTACCCCTTTAACCGGCGAACAGCCGGACCCTTGGGACCTCCTTCAGCCCCAGGATGGGATGAGGCGACATCGAGGTGCCAAACCTCGCCGTCGATGTGAACTCTTGGGCGAGATAAGCCTGTTATCCCCGGGGTAGCTTTTATCCGTTAAGCCACGGCCCTTCCACAAGGAGCCGTAGGATCACTTTGCCCGACTTTCGTCCCTGCTCGACTTGTAGGTCTCGCAGTCAAGCCCCCTTATGCCAATACACTCTATGGGCGATTTCCATCCGCCCTGAGGGGACCTTTGGGCGCCTCCGTTACTTTTTAGGAGGCAGCCGCCCCAGCTAAACTGCCCACCAAACACTGTCCCCGCTCATAGCGGGTTAGAACCAAGACCAGGGAAGGGTGGTATTCCAACGACGGCTCCACTAAAACTGGCGTTTCAGCTTCCCAGCCTCCCACCTATCCTGTACGTCCATGCTCCCAGACCAATGTCAGGATGCAGTAAAGCTCCACGGGGTCTTTTTGTCCTGCCGCAGGTCGCCCGCATCTTCACGGGCACTGCAATTTCACCGGGCCCTCCGCCGAGACAGTAGCCAGATCGTTACACCTTTCATGCGGGTCGGAACTTACCCGACAAGGGGTTTCGCTACCTTAGGACCGTTAGAGTTACGGCCGCCGTTCACCGGGGCTTCAGTTCAGGGCTCTCACCCCTCCCCTTAACCTTCCGGCACTGGGCAGGTGTCAGCTCCTATACTTAGGGTTTCCCCTTAGCAGAAACCTGTGTTTTTGATAAACAGTCGCCTGGCCTTCTTATCTGCGACCCCGGAAGCGCTCAGCCGGCAAGCGGCTTCACCTTCCAGGGCGCCCCTTCTCCCGAAGTTACGGGGCCCTTTTGCCTAGTTCCTTAGCGGAGGTTCGCCCGAACGCCTTGGGACGCTTATCCCTGCCTACCAGTGTCGGTTTGCGGTACGGTCACCCCTTTTCCATAGTCGCGAGGCTTTTCTCGTCGGTGTGGGATTAACGGAGTTTCCATCCACCGAAGTGGACGAATCCCCCCTCCTCTCAGCTCGTAGCGCCGGAACGGATTTGCCTATCCCGGCATGGCCTACAGGCAGGGACGCGCCGTATCCAGTGGCACGCTCCATCTACCCTGCCGCACCCCCCCTCGACTTTAAAACGAAAAAACGGTGGTGTAGGAATATTAACCTACTGTCCATCATCTTCAGCTTTCGCTTACGACTTAGGACCGACTAACCCTACGCCGATGAACGTTGCGTAGGAACCCTTAGGCTTTCGGCGTCAGGGATTCTCACCCTGATTAACGCTACTCATTCCAGGATTCTCACTTCCTCCCGCTCCACCCCGGCTCACGCCAGAGCTTCACCGCAAGAGGAACGCTCCCCTACCTCCCAATCCCCTCGAAAGGGGAATTAGAACCACAGCTTCGGCGACAGACTTTAGCCCCGTTACATTTTCCGCGCAGAACCCCTCGACCAGTGAGCAATTACGCACTCTTTAAAGGATGGCTGCTTCTAAGCCAACCTCCTGGCTGTCTGGGGAACCCTACCTCGTTTCCCACTTAGTCTGTTCTTGGGGGCCTTAGCTGGTGGTCTGGGCTGTTTCCCTCTCGACCATCGAACTTATCTCCGACAGTCTCACTCTCAAGAAACGGCTGAACGGCATTGGAGGTTTGGTTGGGTTTGGTAAGCTCACGCCCCCTAGCCCATCCAGAGCCCTACCTCCGTCCACCTATTACCTGAGGCTGTACCTAAATACATTTCGGGGAGAACCAGCTATTTCCGGGTTCGATTGGCATTTCACCGCTACCCACAGCTCATCCGATACTTTTGCAACAGTAACCGGTTCGGACCTCCAGTACGCGTTAACGGACCTTCATCCTGGCCATGGGTAGATCACCCGGTTTCGGGTCTACTTAATGGTACTAATTCGCCCTATTCAGACTCGCTTTCGCTTCGGCTCCGGAACTCCAGTTCCTTAACCTTGCACCACCAAGTAACTCCCTGGATCATTCTTCAATAGGCACGCCGTCATCCACATAATGCAGACTCCGACCTGCTGTAAGCTTACGGTTTCAGGTCTATTTCACTCCCCTCCCGGGGTACTTTTCACCTTTCCCTCACGGTACTAGTTCACTATCGGTAGCTAAGGGTATTTAGCCTTGGAGGGTGGTCCCCCCAGCTTCCCACAGGATTCCTCGTGTCCCATGGTACTCAGGTTAACGTCAGGAGTTCCATCTCTTTCGCCTACGGGGCTTTCACCCTCTACGGCGGCCCTTTCCAGGGTACCTTTGGCTAGAAATGGGTTTTGTAACTCCTTGAGGATACCGAGGTTTCCTCAAACGTCTCCTACAACCCCCCCGCGACATAGGTCCTCGGACCACTAAGTCACGGAGGTTTGGGCTGTTCCCCGTTCGTTCGCCACTACTTGGGGAATCTCGGTTGATTTATTTTCCTCAGGGTACTTAGATGTTTCAGTTCTCCTGCTTACCCCCCCGATTACTCGGGGTGTACCGGCTCAACACCGGTACGGGTTGCCCCATTCGGGAATCCCCGGCTATGCCCGCTAGACGGCTCACCGAGGCTTATCGCAGCCTTGCCACGCCCTTCTTCGGCCCTTAGCTCCTAGGCATCCACCGTAAGCCCTTAATAACTTGACCCACGCTAAGAATTTCAAACTTAGCCTATTCTCTTTTTAAGGTGCAAAAGCGGCGGGCTGGTTCACCAAGCCGCCGCCCGAGTCAGTCCAACTCCGTCCAAAAGCTGTCTCAACCGTTGATTCGGTTCAGGACTGTCTCATTGCCAAGTATTATAGGCCCAGCGCCCAAGGGCGTCAATACCCCGTCCGCCCAAAAAGCCACCTATATAGCGGCCCGCAACGGAAAGTGGATAGAGTTAGTAGTAGGAGTACACAAATTGAGGCGGGCCGTAAGAAGATGATGGGTTGTGAAGCGATTCGTTTTGAAGACAAATGGGTTTGGGGATTCGTTGTTGGGAAACTAAAGATTCGTTTCAAGCGTGGGGTCGATCGGAATCTGAAACAAATATAGGGCAATTAGGGGTGTTTCAGGCATAGATTCCATTGTCTTCAGGATTCGTTTTTGTTTTTCTGATTTTTGGGGAAACAAAGCACATATTTGGGCAGGGCAAGGCAGAGATCGACGACGGCGTCTAAACGGAAGCGCAGCGCAGGGATGGCACGGTTTTGTTCATAGGGGTAAGTTAGCACGGGAGGGGGATTTGATACAATCGAAGGATGTCACAGGGCTGGAGATAGAGCTGAATGACGGAATTAAGGCGGACTGAAGTGGGAGATGGGCGCAATTGTCACTCACGCCGCTGATTGATATACTCCATCACCAGTTAGATGATACCTCGCCAAGTCACCGTACGCGTCCCAGCTACTACCGCCAACCTTGGCCCTGCCTTCGACTGCATGGGCATGGCTCTCTGCATTTGGAACGAAATTGACGTTAGGCTGGGCGAGACAATCCGACCCACGGTCCGGATCACCGGCCAAGGCGAAGATTCACTTCCACATGATGCCTCCAATCTGGTCTATCGCGCCTATTCCCGCCTTCTTCAAGAGACGGGACGCTCTCTTCCCGTCCCCGTCATCACGTGCCAGAACGAAATTCCGCTGGAGCGGGGCTTGGGCAGCAGCGCCGCCGCCATCGTCGGCGGACTGGTAGCCGCCAACCATCTGGCCGGCAGTCCCCTCTCCCCGCAGGAGATTCTGCCCCTGGCCGTGGAGTTGGAAGGGCATCCGGACAACGTTGCCCCGGCCCTGCTGGGCGGGATACGCATCATAGTGCCCGGCCCAGAGTCCCTCATCGCCGCGCCAGTGCCTCTTCCGGCTGACCTTAGGGCTGTCCTATTCATCCCGGAGGTTTCTATTTCAACGGCTGATGCCAGGGCCGTTATGCCCGCCGTTGTGAGCCTTAATGACGCTCTCTTCAACGTGGGAA
Source organism: Dehalococcoidia bacterium (assembly GCA_965238215.1). Taxonomy (GTDB): domain Bacteria; phylum Chloroflexota; class Dehalococcoidia; order Lucifugimonadales; genus JAPULR01. The sequence continues at coordinate 1,066,540 of OZ250180.1, forward strand.
GGGCCGCTCTGCTTGTGAACGCCTTTGCGACGGGCCGGCTAGAAGATCTGAAGGCAGCGACGGAAGATAGGCTCCACCAACCCCATAGAAGTCACCTGCTTCCGGCCATGCGATTGATAATTCAGGAGGCCCTCAAAGGCGGCGCCCTTGGGGCGTTCGTATCCGGCAGCGGCTCGACGGTTCTGGCCCTGGCTCAGGGCCACGAGATGAGCGTCGCCTACGAGATGGCGGAGATGGCGCGTAAGACAAAAGTGCCCGGCCGCGCCATCATCACCTTCCCCTCAGAGAAGGGCGCCTACGTGGTGGACGAAAGCTCCCTATAGCTAGCTGAAGGGCAAGGCAGTGGTGGGACGAAAGCCTACGGGAGGGTCAAGAACGGTACGAGCCGAAAGTGTCTAAGGGGTTGCGCTAAAGACTCCTACGCTGGCACCCGGTCTTAGCGTTCTATCCAGCGCCTGAGACGTTCCCACTTGGAAGGCTGGATACCGTCATCCAGCATCCTGCCGCGCCACTGCTTCTCCTCCGAACCAGGTTTGACGAAGAGAAGTCCGTAGACGATGACAAACAGGATCAGGCCGGCCCAGATGGGCAAGAGGAACTTGAAGTTCTCCACGAAGAGATAGTTGAAGGCGTTATAGAGAACGAAGGAAACGACTATAAGGATGATTCCCGCAAGAACAACTTTGTTGGGAGAGACGCGTAAGATGATTCGAAGCCGACCAAGACGGGAAAGCAACCCGCTTGCCTTGGGGGGTTCTTCTACACCGTCGGCAACGCTCTTCCCTCCAGAGCGCTCTGACTCCTTGAGGATCTCCTCAATCTGTCTAATGTATTTATCGGACATGGTCTGGTGAGTGCAAACCAGCGTACTGGTAATTTGCCCCTGTGTGGGACATGTATATCTATGCATATGATTCTACAATAGGCTGTCGCCTATGACAACGAAGAAAGGCCTGCACAGGACGAGATCCAGCCTGGAGATGAAAGGTTGGGCGCTACTCGTCGCCGCTATCGTCCATGCTGACCATGGCGCGCACTAACTCCCTGCCGGAAGGCATGGGAACCTCTTCGCCGTCTTGCGTCCACATAGCCGTAGGGTCGTCCCGGGGGCCCTCTTCGATTTCTCCATCGAAGTCAAAGGTCAGCAGACTATCCCTAATTTGGCCGCGGTAGGCGTCTATGCCGGTTGCGGGGAAGGAAGGGACACCGCCGAGTCTGGGGTCGCGGTAGGTCTCACGGATGATGACAGTGATCCGGTCGGAGCCGGCGCTAAGGATAGCGCCCTCGTAACGGTTTCCCTGATTGATGAGGCGTACCAGGCGGCTACCCAGGCGCGGCTCCACGTACCCGAGAACGTCTTCGTCTAAGCTCTTGACTACGAGGGTGTGGTTATGCACTTCCAGCATCACGCCATCGCCTCCCGACACTTTGGCCGCCGCCTCTTCGGATGCTGCGATGCGAAGGGCGGTTATGCCGGACTTTCCGCTCTCCTCCAGGAAGAGGCGGGGAACCACTCGACGGGCGGTGTGAGAAGATGCTGCTCCACGAGGGAGGCGCTCCAGGCGAGTCAAGTTCTTTTTGGCTATGTTGTTGTGGGGCGCCAGGGTCAAGACCTTCTCGAAGGAGGTTCTGGCCCTGTCGTAGTAGCCCGCTTCCAAGCAGGCCTTGCCCAGGCGATTCAGGGCCTCGGTGTTGTTAGGGAAGTAGTAAAGAATTTCCTCGTTGATGGCCGCCGCTTCCTCCCATCGCCCGTCCAGGGCGTGTTGTACGGCCGTTTTGGACTTCAAATCCTTCAGTCTTGTTGCGTCTATTGAGTGGGTTAGTTCCATTTTCTTTCTCTTTTCAAGGGGGTTAATTATTGTACGGCAATGCTAAGGCAGTCCTATACGGCCCTGGCAAGGGATGGGATGACATTTATCTGCGAAGTTCAGGCCGTTCTACCGTTGGTGCTTTTGAAACAGGGTATAGACTTACACTAAGATGGGGCTGGGGTCAAGACATTTTTGGCAAAATTTGGCGCACATTTTGCTTTTTCCCCCAAAATGGTGTGCTTTTCTACAATATACGTAGCAGACAGGACGTTGGACTTGTGACGGTTGGCCTGGTTGAGACCAATTTTGCCTTTCGACTTTGGGCAAAGAGAGAACCAATTGACGGGCCAGGGACGACAACGGCTAGCCTGCGTCCAGACGGAACGCGGCGTGCAGGGCCCTGACGGCTTCTTCCACCTGCGCCTCGGCAACTAGGCAGGTAATCCGAATCTCCGACGTGGTTATCATCTCTATGTTGATACGGGCTTCGGCGAGGGCTCGGAACATCCGTGAAGCATAACCCGGCGCGTCCAGCATTCCCACGCCAACGATACTGACCTTGCTGAGGGAGTTATCCGACAAAACATCCGCCGCGGCGACGGTATCCGCCACGGCCCGCACCCGCTCCAGGGCCTCCTGTAAGTCTCCCTGGGCGACGGTGAAGCTGAGGTCCGTTACCTTGTTGACTCCAGTGTTCTGTACGATAGTATCGACGCTTATGCCCACGTCGGACAAGGGCTCGAAGAGGGCCGCGGCAATGCCCGGACGGTCCGGCACGCCCCGCAGTGTTATCTTCGACACGTTACGGTCGTGGGCAACGCCGGTTACCTTCATCCGGTGTTCCATTGTTTTTTCGTTCATCTCGGTTTCTCCAGAAATAGGGGCGTCTCCGCGACTTAACATTGGGACTCGGTAGGATAGACTATCAGGGTCTCCGTGAATGAGGGTGCCCGGTTCATTGCCAAAGGTGGAGGCGACGTATACGGGAATGTCGTATACGGAGGCCAACTCTATAGAGCGGGGATGCATCTTTGCGCCGTAGGCGGCCAGTTCCAGCATCTCATGGTAGGTTATTTTTTCCAGCTTGCGAGCGCCGGGGACTATTCGAGGGTCGGCGGTGTATATGCCCTTGACGTCGGTATAGACCTCGCAACGCTGGGCGTCGAGGGCGGCAGCCAGGGCAACCGCCGACGTGTCGGAGCCTCCCCTGCCCAGAGTCGTAACGTCCAACTCGTCGGTGAACCCCTGGAAACCCGCCACAACCACCACCTTGCCCACGCTCAGCTCGCTACGAATGCGTTGGGCGTCCACGCTGTGGATGCGGGCGCGCCCGTGAAGCGTGTCGGTGTGAATGCCCGCCTGGAGCCCGGTAAGGGCGATGGCGTCGCAGCCGATTGACCGCAGGGCCATGGCCATGAGGGTGCATGAGACGATTTCCCCGGAAGAGAGGAGGAGGTCCAACTCCCTGGGGGCCGGCTTGTCGGAAACCCGATGGGCAAGGTCGATAAGCTCGTCGGTGGTATCCCCCATGGCCGAAACCACCGCAACCACCTGGACGCCGCCGGACGCGGCGTCGGCGATACGTCGGGCCACAGCGCGAATCATCTGAGCGTCAGCAAGAGAACTGCCGCCGTATTTCTGAACGACGATAGGCATTACAGGGTTCTTTAGGAGGCCACTCAAATGTTTGCGCCCGCTAGCGACGACTGGCAGATCATCCCCGACTAGCCGAAGAAAACTCTAGACGGCGCATTCCCCCTCGCCGCGCTCCACCTTGTACGTCACCGTCTTCTCCCAATCCATGTACAGCCCCTGGGAGTCTCCGTTCAGGGACGGAATGTCGGCGCATTTCTCCGCCAACTCCTTGATGGGCGCGGCGCCGACCCTGGCCAAGAAGTCGTTGAACTTCTCACCCTGCTCTCGATTTTCCTGGAAGTGCTCCGCAATCATACGCACCAGCTGGGGGACCTTCTTGGCCGGGACTTTCGCCCTTGGGATGCGTACACCATAGGCGGTTTCTTCCGAGGCGCCGTCTCCGTATTGCCCGCCCAGGAATAGTTCATAAGCCGGAATCTGCATACCGGACGGGTCCTTCATAGCGGCGCCGTGGAACCCGATGTTGGCAACGTGGTGCTGCCCGCATCCGTTGGGGCAGCCGCTGATCTTCACGTGCATTTCTTTGACCGCGGGGTCCTGGTAGGCCGCGGGATTGCCCAGAAGCTCTTCCCTGACGGCTCTTCCAAGGCCCATTGAAGACGTGATGCCCAGTTTGCAGCTGTCCGTGCCGGGACACGACACCACGTTGGTGATGCCGTGGGCGTCCGGCTCCGAAAGTCCAATGGCGTCCAACGCCTTCCAAAGGTCGAACAGTAGGCCTTCCGGCACCCACCGGAGGGCCAAGTTCTGCTCCAAGGTAGTCCTGGCGGACCCTCCCGTGAACTCCCGGACTATCTCGGCCAGCGCAGGGAACTGGTCCACCTCTATGTCACCCTGGGGCACGGTCACGTGAACAAGCAGATATCCCGCTTGCTTCTGAGGCGTGACGTTGGTCTCCTTCCAATACAGGAACTCCTTGGGGAGCTCGTGCCCGTTGGACGGGGCCGCAACCAACGCCGGCGGCGATTCACTGTAGACCTGGTCCAACGCCATGAGCGGCTTCGGGTCGACAGGATCCACCTTCTCTAACTCCTCTTCCACCATTGCTTTGAAGGCGTCGAAGCCAATCCTGTGAATGAGCACTTTGATTCGCGCCATCATCCGGTTCTTCCGCAGCATGTCGGCCCGCTCGAAGACCCGCCAGATGGCCGTGGCCACCCGCAAATAATCTTCCATGGAAACGAAATCGTAGAGCGTCTGGCCCAGCTTCGGCATGATGGAAGTGCCGCCGCCTACCAGGACCTTGAAGCCCCGTTGGGCGTCGGCGCCCTCCCCGCGCACCTGGGCGATGTAGGCCAGGTCGTGAAGGGGAGAGATTATGTCGTCATGATCGGCGCAGCCCGTGAAGGAAGTCTTGAACTTGCGCGGGAAATTCTGCGTCAGCGGATGCCGCACCGCATAGCGCACGTAAGCGGCCAGATAGGGGGTAACGTCAAAGAGTTCATCGGGGCAGACGCCGGATTGAGGCGGTGCAACCACGTTTCGCACGGTGTTGGCGCAAGCCTCCCGCGTGCTCAAGCCCACCTTGCCCAGAATCTCCATTGCCTCAGCGCAGTCCTCCAGGGTCATGTGGTGCAGCTGGATGTTCTCCCTGGTGGTGATGTGACCCTTCTTCAGAGGCGTGTACTTCTCTACGATCTCCCCAAGGCTCTCAAGGGCCTCCGGCGTAAGCACGCCGCCCGGCACTTTGATGCGAAACATCTGCGCGTCGGGCTGACGCTGGCCGTAAACTCCCTGGTGCAGCCGGAAAGCCATGAAGGGAGCTTCCTCCAACTGTCCTGCCCGGAACAGCTTCACCTCGTCACGGTATTCCTCCACTTCTTCGTAAAGATAGGGGATGATTCCGTTGGACAGCTTGGCGAGTTGCTGACTGTCCTTATGCTTTTCCGATTGAGTCCTACGCGTCTTCTGAATCAACTGCCGCTCCTAAAAACAAAATGCGCCTCTTCACTCCAGTGTAGAGAGGCGCAGCCCTTTGGCTTCAACTTTCGTCCTCCCCTATGGAGGACAGATACAGAGATGGAAAAGGTCGTCTGGGTATCTCATCCCAAATAGTCTATTCCCACACTAGACAACTGTCAACCAACCCTGAACCGGGTCGCAATCCTTCAGACCCGATAGGCGAGGTCGAGCCGTCCGGTCCCCCTATGAGCCTGTTGGCTTCCTTCATGGGCCAACTGCCGCCATCGGCGACATATTTCTGCAACATTTCTTCGTTACGGTAGGCGCCATCACGGATTATTCAGGAAGGAAGCATAAGATGTTTTGCAAGAAGATGTTTACCAAAAAGTTCCTGGTTGGAGCGGTATGTGGGGCTATACTCTCCGCGGCGATACTCGTCGGCTGCACCGGAGACACGAAACCGGAAGGTGGCCGTGGTATTGACCCCGCCGAGGTGACTCAAGTCATGCCCGAGCGGGGCGGCAGCGAGTCCGGCGGCGAGCATGGCAGCGCAACCGCCGGTACCGAGGGCGGTGGTGAACACAGCGGCTCCGGCGGCGGCGAAACCCGCCCTGCCCCCGGCGGAGAGGGCAGCGGCGCCAATGCCCTGGCCCTGGATGAGACCTTCGACATGGTTCGCAGCGGCGCCCGGCTGATAATGAACTACGACGCTGCAAGCAACTCCTTCATTGGCGCCGTGGAGAACACGACCAACAACGTCCTGAACCAGGTCAGGATCGAAGTCCACCTCTCCAACGGAACGGAGCTTGGTCCCACCACTCCCATAGACTTGGCTCCTGGCGAAGTCGTAGATGTCAAACTGCCTGCCACGGCGGCGCCATTCGCCGGATGGATAGCGCATGCCGAGGTTGGCGGAGGCGAGTCGGGTGGCGGTGAGTCGGGCAGCGAAGGCGGCCGCGGCGAGTCGGGCGGCGCTGAGAGTGGAGAAGCCGCTATGTCCAGCCCGACCATTTCCCTCGGACAATCCTGGAACGGCGTACTCGGCGGACTGGCTGTTTCCGCCCAGTACGATGCGGCAACCCAATCGGTCCATACAACGGTGCAAAACACCCTCTCGCAGACGCTCTGCTACGTACAGGCCGAACCTCACCTGAAGTCGGGAACGACGACGGTGGGAGAGCTTGGTCCCGACATGCTGGGAGATCTGAACCCCGGACAGCAGGCAACGTCCATTCTGGCAGTCGCCAGTGAACCGAATCTCGCGGGAGTCGCCTACGACGGATACGTCGTTCACATGGAAGTGTTCGACTGCGCCGGCCCTGGTCCTGTACCACACACAGGAGGAGGAAGTGGAGAGGGCGCTGAAGCCAGCGGCGAAGGCGGTGAAGGCGGAAGCGGCGAGTCCGGCAGTGAGCATGACGGCCGCAACGAGGCCGGCGGCGAACACGACAATCGCGGCGAGCGTCCAGGTCGTCGCTAGAGCCAATCGGATTAGACCAACGAAACATTTAAGTGAGATAATCTCACCGGGGACGTATCCCGTCATAGATGCGGTGCCGCATCTATGACGGTTCCTCGGAGGACCGGCAATGAGCCGCACAGTATTGATAGTAGAAGACGATACGAGGATCGCGAACTGGATCAAGGTATACTTCGAGCGCGCCGGATTCTCCGCCAAAGTCACTCATGACGGTGAATCCGGTCTGGCTCTGGCCCGCAGTCTGACTCCGGACCTTATAATCCTCGATCTGATGCTTCCCCGTCTCGATGGCGTGGAGCTGTGCAGAATCCTGCGTCGAGAGTCGGACGTTCCAATAATCATGTTGACCGCCAGAGAAGCGCACGCCGAGCGAATCACCGGACTGGACAGCGGGGCCGATGATTACATCGTCAAGCCCTTCGATCCGGAGGAGGTTATCGCGCGCGCAGAAGCCGTGCTCCGGCGTGTCAACGGCAAAGTTCAGCAGGTTTTGACACGGGGCAACATCACGCTGAACGAGACTTCCCAAAGTGTGACGGTCAATGGAGAACCCGTAGATTTGAGCCAAGCGCAAATCGCCCTGCTATCGACGTTCATGCGTCACCCCAATCAGTTGCTCACCCGCGACCAGCTGATCTCATTGACCTTCAACGATGAATTCGATGGGGTCGACCGCGCGGTTGATAGCCAGGTCGCTCGCCTACGCAAGCAGATCAGCCGGGATGGCAGGCAGCCTATTCAGACTGTCTACGGCGCCGGCTACAGGTTCGTGGGGGAGGACGGCTGATGTCGCTGCGCTGGCGAATCATGGGGGCGACCGTCCTTGTCATCGTTCTCACCGTCTTAATCAGCGTCGGCGTGGGCTACTACGCGACGCAGTCTCGCCTGGGTGTGTTTGTCGACGCGATAGGTGCAGAGGAAGCGGGCCTGTTGGCGAAGAACCTGAGTCGAGAGTATACCTCTGGCAGTGGATGGGAAACGGTGGATGAACCGCTTTCCGAGGCGGGATATATCTACGACGGAGTTGTGCAGAGGGAGCGGCACGAAGATATTGGGGAGGAATCCTCAGATCTCTTCCACAAAGACCCGATACGAATCGTCATCACCGGCGTCGACGGACGTGTGGTGATGGACAACCTATCCGAGCTTTCGCCCGGAACCATCGCCCCCGACTTGGAAGGGCATCGCGAGACGGTGTTCGATCTAACCACCGACCGGCCCGTAGGCCACCTCTATGTGGACGTGGCCCGTGAGTTCCTATCCGCTGAGTCGCATGGATTTCTCAGCACACTCCTCTATATGACAATCATTGGCGGAGTGCTGACAGCCGGCGTTGCCATACTGCTGGCCGCCTGGTTATCCAAACGTATCACAGCGCCTGTCACGGCTTTGACGGAGGCGACCCAGGCAATCGCTCAGGGGAATACTGCCCGGCTCCCAGTCACATCCTCGGATGAGTTGGGACGGATGAGTGCGGCCTTCAACCGGATGACCTCCACCCTCGAAACTCAGCGCGACCTCCGTAGGAGGCTGATAAACGACGTCTCCCATGAGCTGAATACGCCGCTGACCGTCATACAGCTGGAGGCAAGAGGGCTGCGAGATGGCTTTCAGACGCCTGAGAGCGCGTCCGACAAAATCATCCAAGAGGTAGATAGGCTGCGCGGTCTCGTAACTGATCTGGACTGGCTGGCGGAGACCGACCACGGTGAGTTGAGGCTCTCCCTCAAAGCAACCTCAATCTACGATATCCTAACCGCGGAGGTGGATCGGTGGCTGCCGCAATCCCAGGCTCAACAGGTAAAATTTTCGCTGCAGGCGCCCTCCGACTTGCCGGACATGGACCTGGACCGGATGCGAATGAGCCAGGCATTGGGAAACGTCCTAAGCAACGCCATTCATAGCGCCGAGGCCGGCGGGAGTATCGTGCTCAAGGTGAGGTTGGAAAGCAACGAGACGCTGGTCGTCTCGATCATCGATAACGGCATCGGCATCCAATCCTCAGACCTTCCCCATCTCTTCGAGCGCTTCTACCGCACGGACCAGTCTCGCAGTCGTGGAATAGGCGGCACAGGTCTGGGATTGGCCATCACCCGGACTATAGTCGAAGCACACGGCGGGACAATTGCCGTATCAAGCGGCGGGCTTGGACAGGGCGCCACCGTCACTATTCGCCTTCCCCTGAATAAGTGACGTCATCCTCGGGCCTACGAGAACAGCGGCCACATCGGTCATGGAGCTATGAATACGGTACGCTCAGACCGTAAAATGGGGCCTGGGTATAATCAGTGAACGGAAGGGCATGCGTTTCTCTCAACGATGGTTGCAACCTTTGTTAAGACTGCTACCATGGGGTCAGCCGCTTTAGGAGGCTAGTGAATGGAGTCGGAGACTCGGAAGCCCTTCGTCCGGTATTCTTTCTTTCGGGTAGATGGCGAGTGGCGCAGACTGCCCGAAGGCCAGCGCCGGGAGGGACGTGCCCAGCTGGTTGAAGCTGTTGCCGAACTCGGATCCGCCATGGACATCCGCAGCTACTCCCTTATCGGCACCCGCGCCGACGTTGACTTCATGCTATGGCAGATTTCTCCCAACCTGGATGCGCTTCAGGGGCTAGCCCGCCGCATCCTCGCCACCGGAATGGGGCGATTCCTTACCACCGCCTACTCCTATCTAGCCGTGACCAGGCCCTCGCCGTATACCGGCAGCCACCGTCCAGCCGGGCACGGGCCGAGGGATGGGGCAATTTCACCCAGAGGTGACGACTATCTCTTCGTCTACCCCTTCACCAAGACCCACGAGTGGTACCAGCTGCCCCAGGAAACGCGCCAGGACCTGATGAACGAGCACTTCACTGTGGGACACCGATATCCCGGCGTCAAGGTGCACACTACCTACTCTTTTGGAATAGACGACCACGACTTCGTTTTAGGGTTTGAAGGCAATGATCCGGAGGAGTTCGTCCGGCTGGTCATGGACCTGCGCCATTCCAAGGCCAGACCTTACACGCTGAGGGACACTCCCATTTTCACCTGCGTCAAGATGCCCCTGGAGGAGTGCCTCGCCAGCCTCGGCTAGCAGGGGGAATCTAGCGGCTAATCCGGTTCAGATATATCCGCGACGCGGTGAGGAAGCCAATAGCCGTTTCGCCCTTCGGTGTCTCAAAGGTGATGACGTCTCGATAGTCACCCAACTCCAAGATCTTGATTTCCTCACCGGGGAGAATATGATACCGACACAGAAACGCCAGCAGCTTCGAGTCCTCGTCCGGCAGGCTAACGACTCTATAACTCACCCCCGGCTTCGCCTCGCTCATGGGAATCACCTTCCCAATCGGCTTTTTGTAGCCGCTGCCAGGGATGGGCTTCCCGAAGGGGCAGGTTGTTGGGCCGTTCACGGCGACATTTATCCGCTCCTCCAGGTAGGGGGAGATGCCGTGCTCCAACTGGTGGGCCTCTTCGTCGGCCCGGGGCAGTTCCACGCCCAACACGTCCACCACGAGACGCTCCGCCAATCGGTGTCGACGGGCGATACCCGCGGCCAACTGGGCACCCTTTTCGGTGAACTCGATCTCCTTCTTGGAAGACACCCGAATCAGCCCGTCTCGGGACATACGACGCATCATTCCAAGAATGGAAGGGAGAGTAGTTCCCAAACCCTCCGATGCAGGGAGACGGCGGATATAGCCCGCCAACTGCCCTAGAACCGTCGCTTCCTTCTCCTCCTTTAGGATGTGGAGGGAGAGGAGATAATTTTCCACCACGGAAGAGAGACGTTCCGATGGCTTGGACTGCGCCGTTTTAGTGGGAGTATCCGTGTTCATAGCCTTGAAGAGGGATTTACCTACGCCGAAAGGTCTAGGCCGGGCACGGCGAGGACCAGCCCATGGCTGGCTTTGTCACCCTAGAGGCTGCGCTTTAGGGTGGAAAGATCCCTGTCCTTAAAGTAGTCGTAGTTCATGTCAATGAAGTTGCCCCACTCCTCCGGCACCGTGTCTTCCGGGAAGATGGCTACTACAGGGCAAACGGGCTCACAGGCCGCGCAGTCAATGCACTCGTCCGGATTAATGAAGAACATGTTGTCGTCATCCGTGGTATAGATGCAATCGACGGGACAAACGTCCACACATGCAGCATCTTTAACGTCCACACACGGCTCCGCGATGATGTATGTCATGAACTACCGCTCCTTGTCGCAAATTACGGCTTTCTCGTCCGTCGAGACAGGGCCGCCACAGGAAGGAATTATATCATAATTGCTAACGAAATCCCACTTCCAAGTACTTGTGCCCCTGTGATTGCCATTTCGCCTTCCAAGTCGGAACCGCTCTTCCGGCGCCAACTTAGAGGACCAGTCCATAGGTGCGCTTCTTGATACTGAGATTAACGAAGGTCTCCGTGCGGGTTACTCCCGGAATGGTGCCAATCTTGGTGCGAAGGAATACACCTAACTCCTCGGTGGAGGGCTTGGCCACGCAAGCAAAGACATCGAAGGCTCCGGTGGTAATGGCCACGTAGTGCACGTCTTCCATCATGGTGATAGCGTCGGCCACGGCGTCGAGCTTGCCCGGGGCAGTTTGAAGCCCAATGAGGGCCGTGGTGGGGTAGCCCATCTTGCTCAGATCCGGCACCGCCTTGATCTTGATTACGTCCTCCTCCACCAACCGGCGCAGGCGCCGACGAATGGTGCCTTCACTGACTCCAACCTCCCGCGCGATTTTCGCGTTGGACGCTCGTCCGTCCATCTCCAGAATGTCGATTATCTGATTATCGGTAAAATCCTGCTTGGTAACCAACTCTTCCATCCTGTCCTCTCGCTCACAACGATAATTAAGCCGTGGTATAGTATACTTCAAGACGAATCCTGTCAATGGGCCCATGTATCAAGACGATAGCGTTAGATAATTGGCCATTACCCTTTGAAATACATAATATTGGAGCTTCTAAGACGATTGTCCTTTTTCACGGCAACCACTACACGCTCAAGGGAAATCATGTTCTCTGCTTGGTAAAACCGGCGTGATTCTGATATAGTTTTAAGTCAACCAGGAGGGATCGCATAGTGGTCTAGTGCGGGCGCCTGCTAAGCGCTTTGGCCGATAAACCGGCCTCGTGGGTTCGAATCCCACTCCCTCCGCCAGGAGTTTTTTCTCCTACTTCGAGCAACGATTACATCTAACCGTAAGCAGAGTTTACATCCATTATGAGCAGCTACTACATTTGGACTATCGGCTGTCAGATGAACAAGGCCGATTCCGAAAGCCTCTCAACCGCCCTTAACCAGGCCGGCCTTATCCCCACGACTAACGCCTCCCACGCCGACTTAGTGGTGCTCAACTCCTGCGTTGTGCGCCAGAGCGCCGAAAACAAAGTCACCGGAACCCTGGGGATGATGAAATCCGTGAAGGCCAAGAAGCCCGGCCAGATTCTCGCCCTTATGGGCTGCATGGTCGGCCCAAGAACCGCGGACCTGGAGCGCCGCTTTCCCCACGTGGACGTTTTCATGCGCCCTCAGCAGTTCGCCCCGGTCCTCGACCTGCTCCAGGAGCGGCTGGGCATAGATACCGAAGGCTGCCTCAGCGCCGTCGCTCCGGCCAGTCCCTCAGTCAGCAGCTACGTACCTGTCATCCACGGCTGCGACCTGATGTGCACTTTCTGCATCATCCCCTTCCGTCGCGGTCGGCAGGTCAGCCGTTCCGTGGAAGACATTACCCACCAGGTGGACCTGATGACCCGGCGCGGCATGAAGGAAGTTACCCTGCTGGGCCAGACGGTAGACGCCTACGGCCACGACTTTGAAGACCCTTGCGACCTCTCGCGCCTGCTCCACGCCGTACACTCGGTGGAGGGTCTGGAGCGTCTGCGCTTCCTCACCTCGCACCCAATCTTCATGAGCCAGGCCATCATCCAGGCGGTCGCAGACCTGCCCAAGGTCTGCGAGCACATAAACCTGCCCTTCCAGGCAGGCGACGACGACGTGCTGCAGGCCATGCGCCGCCGCTATACGCAGCGCCAGTACCGCCAACTTGTAGACGACATCCGCGCCACCGTTCCCGACGTGGCCATCAGCACTGACGTAATCGTCGGTTTCCCTGGCGAAACTCGCCAGCAGTTCATGGAAACTTACAAGCTCGTGGAGGATATCCAGTTCGATAAGGTGCACATGGCCGCCTATTCTCCACGCCCAGGGACCTTCGCCCACCTCAAGCTTCCCGATTCCGTAAGCCATGAGGAAAAACGGAATCGCCTCAAGTCCCTGGAGTCCCTCCAGAAGGAGATTCAGGAGAAGAAGAACCGCCGGCTAGTCGGAACCACCGTGGAAGTGCTGGTGGAAGGGCAGAAGAAAGAGCGGTGGAAGGGTCGCACAAGACAGGATAAGCTGGTATTCTTTGAGCACCCCACAGACCTTTTGGGCCAAACGGTCGCGGTGAAGATTGAGGCCGCCACGCCCTGGTCGTTGAGGGGCGCTCCAACCAAGAGCCGCCAACCCACCCAGGCGGGGGTATCGCCATGACTCTAAACCTTAGAAACCCAAGCGCAGGGAAGAAACCTTTCCTGCCCATCACGGAAATCGAACACGCCGCCTTCTGCAAGAGCGAGGACGAGCTGCCCGCCAAGCCCCTTCTCGACGAAATAAAGGTCAACGTCCGCTGGCAGAAGATACCCCTGAAGTACCTGCGCCTGACCGCCGAAGAGCTGGACCAGCGCATCCATCGGGCGCGCCAAGAGCTAGGGACGAAAGTCGTTATACTCGGCCACCATTACCAGCGGGAGGAGGTCATCGAATACGCCGACTTCCAGGGAGACTCCTACCTCCTCTCTCAGCAGGCCGCCAACCAGGTTGAGGCGCAGTACATCATCTTCTGCGGCGTTCACTTCATGGCGGAAACTGCCCGCATTCTCTGCGCGCCCCACCAGAGAGTCATTCTCCCCAACATCACCGCAGGCTGCTCCATGGCCGACATGGCACCCACCGACGACGTTCTGGACGCCTGGGACGATCTGGAGGACTTACTGGGGCCCAATTCGGTAGTACCCATCACATATATGAACTCCACGGCTGAGATTAAGGCCCTGTGCGGACGGAACGGGGGCATCGTTTGCACCTCCTCCAACGCCGCAGCAACTTTCGAATGGGCCTTCCAGCGAGGCGACCGGGTACTCTTTCTCCCCGACCAGCACTTGGGACGCAACACCGCCTTCAAAATGGGCATAGATCTGGACAAGATGATTGTGTGGAACCCCTTCAAGCCCCTCGGCGGACACACTGCGGAGCGTATCCGGGAATCGAAGGTCATCCTATGGCAGGGGCATTGTTCGGTGCATACCCGCTTTTCCCCCCGGCAGATAGACACTGCCCGCCAGAGGTACCCGGACATCACCGTGATCGTACACCCGGAGTGCACCCTCGAAACGGTACAGGCCGCGGACATGAACGGCTCCACCGAGGTCATTCGCAAGACGATCAACGAGGCCCCTTCCGGCAGCCAGTGGGCAGTGGGGACGGAGATAAGCCTGGTCAACCGCCTCGCCAAGAACAACCCGGACAAGGTCATTTTCTGCCTGGATCCGATCGTTTGCCCCTGCTCCACCATGTACCGCATCCACCCCGCCTACCTCTCTTGGGTGCTGGATTCCCTTCTGGATGGAGAGATAGTCAACGAGATTCGCGTAGACCCGGAGACCACGCGCTACGCCCACACCGCCCTGGAGCGGATGCTGGAGGTCTCCTAGAATAGGCCGGCCTCCGTTGAGGGATCAACCTGCGGGCCCCGAATTCCGTGCCGCCGGAGTAACACGGCTTGCTTGAAATCACACGTGAAATCCGGCGTCTCATCGACCGCGCCCTGGAAGAAGACCAGGCCTTTGCCGACGCTACCACCCAGGCGCTCATAGACCCCTCCATCCGGGCCATCGGCGAACTCCGGGCCGAAGAACCCGGCATCCTGGCCGGCATCTCTGCTGCCCTTGCAGTGTTCCAACGCCTCCGTTCCTCAGCCGAGACTCATGTCCTCGTCGAAGACGGCGCTACCCTCGCTCCCGGCCAAATCATCGCCACAGTCACCTCGTCTGCCGACGTCATCCTGCGAGGGGAGCGGCTGGCGCTTAACATCCTGCAGCGGATGAGCGGCATCGCCACCCAAACCGCCGAATACGTCAAGGCCGTGGATGGCACGGGCGCCCGCATTATCGATACCCGCAAGACCGCTCCCGGACTCCGCACCCTGGACAAGTACGCCGTGCGCGTAGGCGGTGGCCACAACCACCGCATGCACCTGGGAGACGGCATCCTCATCAAGGACAACCACCTGTATCTCCTCGACCGCGAGTCTACCTCTCTCCCGCAACTCATCCGGCGCGCGCGGGAGAAAGCGCCCCACACCCTCAAGATAGAGGTTGAAGTAACCAATCTCCACCAGCTGGAAGAGGCCCTTGACGGTCGGGCGGACATCATCCTTCTAGACAACATGTCCATTGAAAGGATGGCGGAAGCCGTCCGGATTACCGGAGGACGCGCCCTACTGGAGGCTTCCGGCGGCATCACCCTCGACAATGTTGCTGCCGTCGCTGCCACTGGCGTCGACCTTATATCCGTAGGCGCGCTGACCCACTCCGTCAAGGCCCTGGACATCAGTATGGACATCTCTACCATCCGCTAGCCCAACGGAATCGAATACACCGCCCCAGAAAGGTGAAACATGACGACAGGTAGAACCCGCTCTCCCATCGAACGCAACATGGCCATGGAGCTGGTCCGAGTCACCGAGGCCGCCGCCATCGCCGCCGCCCGTCACATGGGCAAGGGGGACAAGGAGCTGGTGGACCAGGCCGCCGTGGACGCCATGCGATTCACCCTCGGCTCGATATCCATGGACGGCGTGGTCGTCATTGGCGAAGGGGAAAAGGACGAGGCGCCCATGCTCTACGTCGGCGAGGTCATCGGAGACGGTCACCCGCCAATGGTGGACATCGCCGTAGACCCCATCGACGGCACGACCCTGCTCTCCAAGGGACTACCAGGCGCAATAGCCGCAATCGCCTTATCCGCCCGTGGAACCATGCAGGTGCCCTTCCAGTTCGCCTACATGAACAAGATAGCGGTAGGGAAGGCTGCCAAAAACGTGATAGACATCAACGCCCCGGTGGAGACCAACCTGTCAAATATAGCCAAGGCCATGGGCCGGAAGGTGGAAGAGCTAACGGTGGAGGTGCTGGACCGTCCTAGACACGACCGGCTGCTTACCGAAATTCGCAGCGCCGGCGCACGAGTGAAGCTCATATCCGACGGGGACGTCGCCGCCGGCATCCACGCCGCCCTCCCGGATTCCGGCGTCGACGTGCTCATGGGCATCGGCGGGACCACGGAAGGCGTCCTCACCGCCGCGGCCATCCGGTGCATCGACGGAGCGATCCAGTGCAAAGCCTGGCCCAGAAACGAGGATGAACGCCAAGCGGCCCTGGAAGCCGACGTCGACCTGGATAAGATCCATACGACTACGGACCTGGTGGGGGGCGAGGACGTATTCTTTGCGGCCACCGGCGCAAGCTCCGGAGAGTTGCTGCGTGGCGTCCGGTTCTTTGCCAACAGCGCTCACACCCAGTCGCTGGTAATGCGCTCCCGCTCCGGCACCCTCAGGTGGATAGACTCCCTCCACGACTTCACCCGCCTGGACAAGGTTCTGTACCAGGAATAGCCCCTGCCTACTCCCTACCACCGGTTGGTGATATTATGTCACCAACAGCTTAGGAGCCAAACTCATGTTCACCGCATTTCAGGAAGCCCTAGGGTTTGTGGACATTTAGTTTGGTCCATGTCAATAATAATAGCATCATTACGATGTATGCCACTTGAGAAACCCAAGCAAGAATTCCCAGAATTAAGCCCAAAGCAAATGGCAAGAAAATCAGGATCGCCGCAATCCAGACAGCCAGCGTAATCGGATCCATCGCTTACTCCGTGTCCTGATTTTGCAGAACTCGCCTAATCAGTTGAATTTCCTCCATAATCGCACTCAACTGTGCCTGAATATCGGTCAGGGTTGGCTCAGGCTCTGGAATTGAGGTTGGAGCGGGGGCAGGCGTGGGAAGCGGAGTTGGCGTTGGCAAGGTAGGGATTGGTGAATCGGGTATCGTTATTGACTGAACAGGTGTGAAAACCGGATACTCGTTGCGGTAGTATTTTGTGCCGTCGTCTCTTATTTTCCAGTAGGAATACTCCACCCCAATACGAATCTCATAGCGCATTCCAGGTTTCAGGTAGCCTCGGTTGAAAGGATTGCCCCACCCCCAGATGTAGGACTTCCACCGGTCGAAGCAGTCACTGGTTATGCGGATGATCCACCCTTCCCCTGGGATGTCGGAGTCCTCATAGGTGCATCCTGCACCCCTAAAGTAGTCCACACTTGCAATGTAGATGGCTGAAAAGTCATTAATCCCTCCTGGCCTTCGGGCGCCATCTTGGCGTTCAATGTCAATAACAATTCTGGACCTAACCTTCTCGATGTTCTCACTTGATGGAGGCGGGGACATGTCAAAGGTCATCTCTACCCAAGGCCCCCTATCATCGGTCTTGGGTCTTTCGGGATACTCTAATCCGGCGCTGAGACGGACGTTAGTGGGAGGGTTGGGGTCGAAGTTGTCTTGCGCCTTAGCAATAGCGCAACCAGTCAAAAGAAGTGCGATGAGGAGAAGCGCCCCTACAGTTATTCGGGCGGATATGGTATACATGGGGAACTCCCTTACAGGCTGGTTAGGCTCTTGCTACGGAGACCCAAAACGCTCACCGATAAGGGGTCACGATGGCCCGCCAACTGTTTTTGATGAGCTTCGGTCTCCGTAGCACGTCCCACCATACACCCTGCGTTGGCGCATGAGCAACACAATCCCTTGACTTGCCACGCCTATTGAAAGACGATATTTAAAAGTATATCCCAAGCGGATAGTGTACCCCCTACCCAGCATCCATCCCCACGTCATACCGCCCCTGGCGGGCCGCCGCCGTCACCCTCGCCCGGTGGTGGAAGACCCGCTGCACCTCCGCCCGGTTCCCGTTGTTGCCGGCCCATGTCCGTAGGGGCGCTCCCTGGAGGCCACGGCCGTAGGAGAAGCTCAACTCCCACGGCGCGCCGACGCGCTGGGCATACCGGTTTATCGCGTCCAGGTTCGTTGTCGCCTCCTCGTCTCCCTGGCCACCGGAAAGGAAGACTATGCCCGGAACCGACGCCGGCACCGTACTCTTCAAGCATCGCACCGTCTTCTCCGCCACCTCCTCCCTACCAGCGCGGGCCTCCGTCGAAGCCCCTGAAAGAACCATGTTGACCTTTAGCAGGATGCCGTCCATCGCAACACCCTGGCTTCGCAGCTGGCGGAACACCTCCGCTAACGCCGCTTCCGTAGCGTCGTAGCACCGGTCGATGCTATGGTCGCCGTCCATAAGAACCTCCGGCTCCACCATGGGAACCAGCCCCGCCTCTTGAGTCAACGCGGCAAAGCGGGCCAAGGCGTGGGCGTTAACGTCCAGGCAGTAGGCGCTGGGGATGCCCGGCCCGATGGCAATAACCGCCCGCCACTTGGTGAACCGCGCGCCCAAATCCGCGTACTCCACAAGCCGTTCCCGCAGGCCGTCCAGCCCCTCAGTGACGCTCTCTCCGGGTGCGCCCGCCAGATCCTTGGCCCCCGTGTCCACCTTGATGCCAGACATCATGCCCGCATCCGAGAGGACCTTCACCAGGGACGTACCGTCGTCGCTATGCTGGCGGATGGTCTCGTCGTACAGTATGACTCCGCTGATGTACTCCGAAGCGCCCGCTGTGCGGAATAGCATCTCCCTGTAGTCGCGCCGGTTCGTCTCGGTGCTCTCAGCGCCGATGCTGTCAAACCTCCGTTTGATGGTCCCGGTGCTCTCGTCGGCTGCCAGGATTCCCTTGCCCGGCGCCACCAGCGCCCTGGCGGTATCCGATAGCGTCTCGATGCTTGCCGTCTGCGTCATTTTTTCTTCCCCTTGTTCGTCAATTGTCTCTGATTGGAGCCAACCGTTAGCTACCCAGCCGCCTGCTGCCTTGGATGTCGGGCGGCGAAGTCCTTTGCCATCTCTTCAAAGGTGCAGAATCTCACTCCGGGGTGGCTCATGATGTAGGAAGTCAGCCGCTCCAGCATCAGAATCACCTGTGGGCGGCCCGCCACGTCCGGATGGATGGTGATGGGAAACACCGCCTCGTCGTACTCCCGGTAAACGTAGTCGAACTGGTCCCGCCAAAGCTCCTCGATGTCCCTCGGGTTGACGAAGCCGTGGCTGTTGGGCGACGCCTTGATGAACATCATTGGAGGCAGATCGTCCAGATACCAGCTGGCGGGGATTTCTATCAAGTCCGTCTCCTGACCGCGCTCCAGGCGTGACATCCAGGTATGGGCAGGCTTGGAAAAGTCAATCTTCGTCCACCTATCCCCAACCCGCACGTAGTAGCACTCAAAGTCCCGGTGCATCAAGCTGTTGTCGTACAGGATGCCGTGCTTCAGTAGAAGCTCCGCCGTAGCGTGGCTGAACTCCCACCAGGGCGCGACGTACCCGCACGGTTTTCTCCCCCAAAATTCTTCGACGAGATCGATGCACCGAACAAGCACCTCTTCTTCCTGCTCCCGGGTCAAGGCGATGGGGTTCTCGTGGGAATAGCCGTGGATGCCGATTTCGTGTCCCGCCTCGGCAACCATGCGCGTTTCCGTGGGGAAGGACTCGATGGAATGACCGGGAATGAACCAGGAGGTCTTGATGCCCAGCCGGTCGAAGAGTTTCAAGAGACGAGGGGTGCCCACCTCGCCGGCAAAGATGCCCCTGGAGATGTCGCCCGGCGAATCCTCGCCCCCGTAGGAACCCAACCACCCCGCCACCGCGTCGACGTGCACCCCGTAGGCGCACAGAATCCGCTTTTCAGCCATTTTTCTTTCCCTTTCGGTAGGACTTTACCATCTGTCTGCGCCGCAAGCATAGCACTAGCCCAATTCGGTAACAACAGAATTATTTTTCTTTCCCTTTTCTTCATTCAGCCCTCGTCGGCTATGCAAAGCGTTCGATTCGCCGCAAGAAGCCGATGTCGCTTCCGAAACCCCTTGACTGTTTCCCAACCCGTTGGTACAAATGCATCATCTACTATTTCCCGCAAGGAGGCCCCCATGTACGAAGGTTACAGAGTTATCGACGCCGATGGGCATTTCTACGAGCCGAGAGATATCTGGGACAGGTACGTGGAGCCGGAATTCTACGACCGCCGCCCCAGGGTCCGCGAGATTTTCGGACGATCCCGCATGGACTTCGAGGTGGACGGCGTCTTCTTCCACAAGTCGAAGATAACCGCCGCCACCACCAAGCGTTACGCCAGCCAGGAAGCCAAGTACGGGGACGCCTACCGCGCCTGGTGGAGCTGCGAGAGCCGCATCAACGATATGGACAAATACGGTTGGGATATTCAGGTATGTCTGCCCACCGCCGGCCACGTGGGGGCGCAGATGTCCCGCACCGACGTCAAGCTGGGGTCTGCGGTGGTACGCGCCTACAACAACTGGGCCCGGGACTACTGTGGTGAGGCGCCCGACAGGGTCAAGTTCGTCTCAGTCGTGCCCGGCGGCGACGCCGCTGAGGTGGCCGTGGAAGCGCGCCGCTCCGTGGAAGAATTGGGGGCCGTATCCTTCATCATGTCCACCCCGGCCGTGGGGCACTGGTGGCACACCCCGGAATTCGACCCGGTCTGGCAGGTCGCAACCGAGCTTGACGCGCCCCTCTCCCTGCACGGCAACGAGACCAAGACGGGGGAGCCCGCCACCTACGACCGGTACAACGGCATGGGCGGCCCCTTCGAGGCCATCCACCACGCCATTAACTTCCCCATGGAAAACATGATTGGCGTCGCCCACTTCATGCTCTCCGGAATCCTGGACCGCTTCCCCAAGATGAAGCTATCCATTCTGGAGGCCAACTGCGGCTGGCTCCCCTTCTGGCTGAGCCGCCTGGAGAACTGCAGCGACGGACGGCAGGCCGTGACCTTCGACGCCGAACCGTTGAAGGCCACGCCCTACGAGTATTTCGACCGACAGTGCTTCATCGCCTGCGACGCCGACGAGCCGGGCATCAAGTTCTGCATCGAGCACGTGGGGGATGAGAACATCGTCTTCAACACCGACTACCCCCACGCCGACGCTCCCGACCCGTGGGAGCCGGTGCCCAACATGATGAGCCAGCCCATCTCCGACGAGTCGAAGCGGAAGATCATGTGGGACAACTCCATCCGTCTCTACGGCCCCCGCCTCCTGAAAGGCTTCAACGGCGGCTAAAGCCTGCTTGCGTGAATAAAACAGGGGCTGGACGAATGGGTTCGTCCAGCCCCTGTTCTTTTGTCTAAGATATGCTGAGTTAGGTTCGGGTACTGGCCTCGAAGGCGGCTTTGAGACCGTCTAGGAACTTGTCCACCTCGCCTTCATTTTGGAATGCCCCATTAAATCCCACAGCGTTCCTTCTTTCCTCCTCAGAGCTTCCCGACCAACCCGTGAGACTTAGTTCTCTCGAATTTGAAGGAAGCCAACTTCGCACCGTTTCCAAGCCGACGCCAAATTGCTTTTCCATGCGAGTCACGTGAACAGTGAACCCCAAGCCGCCATGCTCTTCGTGTGGAGTCGCCCACACAATCAAAACCGTACGAACGCTGCCGTCTTCCCGCAGCAACTGATAAAACATCCTGTCCGTATATGGATAAGCTCGCAGGACACCTCGGACTCCTTCCCTCACGCACAAATACAATTCGCCAATATCATTTTCATTAGCCATGGCTTGAAGACCGGTGACAGTCTGGTGGGGACCCCTGCGAGAACTTCTACGCGATTTAGCTTCATCCTTTTCGGGTTCTACCAGAAACACCCGCGCTAGAAAACGCCTGCCGTCGTCCTCAAAATGTTGCACCGTGGCTACGTTTATTGGAACATCAATATCAGCCAAATATCGTACTATCCGCTCGGTTCTGTCGTCGATGGCTTCTGCCAAAATCAGGCTGCGATGTTCCTGGTTGAGCTCGTCCGGCAATTCTACACCAAGCCTTTGAAGAAAAGCTTCCTTAAGGGAACCTGAGCCTACCTCCTTAAGATATTTGTCTGCGATTGCCGTAATGTCGTCGTGGGAGAGACCTTTAACCCAGGATGCATATTCCAATGCTTGCGCGGCCGTTTCCCTTGGAGTTTGTCCCTTCTTTAACTCCACAACGACTGAATTTCCCAGATTGTCCAAACACAAAATGTCTATGTAGCCTCCAAAGTCGGTGCGGACCTGCCTACCAATCACCAACAGACTTGAGTCCAATACAGAGATATCCCTGGCGAGCCAGTCTTCCAATCGCTGTTCAAAGGCAATCTGGCTACTCTGGACTTCCCGCAAGACTTTCTCGTTGATAACTTCCCAAAGACGAACCTTCTGCATTGAACCCTCTCACTTGACCGTATTGTGGCGAGGGTACTACCGAAGGGAGCGAACCTCAAGAGCGCGAATTGATCCGGGCCCTTGGACTTTAACCCAGAACGTCCTCCAGAGCAGCCTCCAACTCATCGGCACTGGTGTACGCCTCGAACCTTGAACGTACCACGCCGGCCTCGTCCACCAGGAACACCCACGATTCGTTGGTCCACTCCGGTACGCTGGTTAGGCCCCACTCATCCATAATGGGCGAAGTACGCGCGCGGCTCAGATCTCCCTGTACCTCGTGGGGATTCTCGTAGACCTCAACGTGAATGAAGCTGGCCTGACCATCGTATTTGCGGCGAACCTGGCTAACTGTCTCCACCTGGGGCCCGCAAGTGGCCGAGGTGCAGAAGGACGGCGTGGAGAAGACAACCATCGTAGGCTGACCCTGCTCCAAGGCGTCGGCGATTCTGGTGGAGTACAGTTCCGGGTCTGCCTCATGAGCGGAGGACAACTCCTCCAGAGGCGCTCCATCGCCTACCGTCCTATTCATGCTGGCGGGGGCCTTCTGCCCCACGTCCACCACCTCGAAACCGTCAGTCACCTCCACCTCCATTACCGCCCGCCGGTCGGCTCCTTCTTCCTGGCCGACTATCTCCAGCTTCCACAAGCCCGTCCTATCGAAAGACAGGTCCGTGGTGTAGCTGCCGCGGGTGCCGTAGGGCCAGAGGTTAAAACCCGCCTTAATCACTTCGTGGGGCCCATCTGCAGAGCCGTCCTCACCGACAAAGAAGGTAGATACTTCCACCTCCGGCACAGTAACCAGAGCCCTTGCCCCCACTAGCAGGAAGGCTACCCGCTGGCTCCCCGGACGCAAGACCGTGGTGCCGAGAATGCCGTCCCAGTCCGTCTCGACCTCTGGTGTCGCCATTGTCGCCGCGGGGGTGGATGCTGTCATTTCAGGCGTTGGGGCCTGCGTGGCCGTCGAGGCGGGCGTCGACTCGCCGGCACCGCAGGCTGCCAAAAGGCCTACGGCGACGCAGGCTGCCATCGTCAATAAAAGTGCGTATTTCATATGTAGATTACGCATAAGCACCGCCAAGGGATTCAAATCTTTTTTCTCTCGGCCTGTCATTCTACCAAAAATTTTCTCTCCCCATTCCTCATTAGGGGCATCCCTGTTGGGCCTGCTATTCCAGTCCCGCCTGCACGTATCGCATACCATCCCGTGCCACACTGGTGTCCTTTCTCACAACGCTCATAAACCCACCATGACATCTATCCATTGCCGAAACTTCCACGCCTCTGCTACCCTACCTCAACAGACCGATGTACATTAACAACCCAGCAGAAAACGTCGACCAAGAACCGGACTCGTTTGCCCGACTTTTTTGAAACGAGTCCCCACGCCTGAAACGAATAATCTCAGGCACGAATCCACTCCAACTCGATTTTACAAACGAGTCATTCTCACGCCTGAGCTCGCGAAAACGAGTCCCTTCCAATCCCGCCACCATATTGACAAACTTGCCTGCATTTATGTTAAATTCACGCAGGTATATAGCCACGACTCGCTAAAGCAAAAAAGGCGGCTACCCTTACCCGGGAGCAGCCGCACAAAAACTTGGTTCGGAGACAGGTAATGGAGGCAAAGCGCGTAGACCGCCGGAACGTTGGGGTGTTGGCACGGCTCCAGCGGGCGGCCTGCGTTCCCCTTACGCAGCCTTTGAGCAGTCCGACCCCCAACCGCTAGTTAATACTTCAAAGGCAGTAAGAGGAGGAACCAAAGTGGCTCATGAACAGGTAATAATCTTCGACACCACCCTCCGCGACGGCGAGCAGGCCGCCGGCGCGGGAATGACCACCCCGGAAAAGCTGGAAATCGCCCGGCAGCTTGACCGCCTAGGCGTTGACGTTATCGAAGCCGGCTTCGCCGCCAGCTCACCCGGCGACTTCGAAGCCGTCGCCACCATCGCCAAGGAAATCCGCCGGCCCATCATTGCATCTCTGGCCCGCGCTCATCCCAACGACGTAGACCAGGCTTGGGGCGCTCTACAGGGAGCGGCACATCCCCGCATCCACGTTTTCCTCTCCAGTTCCGACATCCACCTGATGCACCAGCTGCGGAAGAACCGGGAAGAGGTCATGGACATGGCGGTAACCATGGTCTCCAGGGCCAAAGGCTACTGCGAAGACGTGGAATTCTCGGCGATGGACGCCTCCCGCACGGAGCCTGAATATCTCTACACCATGCTCAGAGCCGTCATAGACGCAGGAGCAACGACCATCAACATCCCCGACACCGTCGGCTACTCGATTCCGGAAGAATTCGCCCAACTGCTGAAGGACATTCAGGAGAACGTGCCGAATATCCACAAGGCCGTCCTCAGCGTCCATTGTCACAACGACCTGGGCCTCGGCGTGGCCAACAGCATGGCCGCCATCCAGGTGGGCGCCCGCCAGGTGGAGGGCTGCATCAACGGTCTCGGCGAGCGGGCAGGCAACGCCGCCCTCGAAGAGATAATCATGAGCATCGAGACCCGCAGGGACTTCCTCGGCGTCCGCACCAACGTGGACACCACCCAGATTTACCGCACCAGCCGGCTGGTCAGCGACGTTACAGGCTTCCCCATCCAGCCTAACAAGGCAGTGGTGGGCCTAAACGCCTTCCGCCACGCCTCCGGCATCCACCAGGACGGCATCCTGAAGGAACGTTCCACCTACGAGGTGATGGACCCCGCGTCCATCGGCTGGCCCGGCAGTTCGCTTGTCCTCGGCAAACTCAGCGGCCGCGCCGGCCTACGGTCCCGGCTCGACGAGCTTGGATACCACCTCGACTCCGACCAACTGGCCCAGGCTTTCGAGGGCTTCAAGCTTCTGGCCGACAAGAAGCGGGAGATTACCGATCGCGACCTTGAGGCCCTCATGTCCGACCAGCGGAGGACCGTCAACGAGAACGTAAGCTTCACCATGGAGCACATACAGGTATCCTGCGGCGACCACGAAATACCCACCGCTACGGTCAAGCTCACCGGCCCGGACGGGTTCACGACGACCGACGCCGCCACTGGCACCGGCCCCGTGGACGCAATCTACAAGGCCATCAACCGCATCGTTCAGGTGCCCAATACCCTCGCGGAATTCACCGTCAATTCCGTCACCGGAGGTATTGACGCCATCGGAGAGGTGACGATTCGTATCCAGAAGGACGACGGGGTGTACGTGGGCAGGGGATCGGATACGGACATCCTTGTAGCCAGCGCCAAGGCCTACCTGAATGCCCTCAACCGACTGCTGGCCATGGAAGAGGCCAAGAAGGAGTCCGGCGCAGGAGTTCCTAATCCCTAAGGCCCCGGCCCGGAGTCTTTCGAAACTCCGACAACTCCAAGCAGGACATCGGATACTCCATTCAAAGGCTTGCAAGGTGTGTTATGCCTCCTAAAACGATGTTTCAGAAAATCTGGGACGCCCACGTGGTGCACCAGGAACCCGGTGCGCCCGCCCTCATCTACATAGACTTGCACCTGTTGCACGAAGTCACCTCCCCTCAGGCCTTCGAGGGCCTACGGCTGGCGGGCCGGAAAGTGCGACGGCCGGACCTAACCGTCGCCACCGTTGATCACAACACCCCCACCTGGGAGCTTTCCCGTCCCGTGGTTGACACAATTTCCAAGCGCCAGTTGGACGCCCTGTCCGCCAACGTCGAGGGCACCGGCATAGCCTTCTACGACCGGTATAGCCGCAACCAGGGCATAGTCCACGTCATCGGCCCGGATCTGGGCTACACCCAACCGGGCATGACGGTGGTCTGCGGCGACAGCCACACGTCCACCCACGGGGCGTTGGGGTGCTTCGCCCTCGGAATCGGCACGTCGGAAGTGGAGCACGTGCTGGCCACCCAAACCCTGCGCCAGTTCAAACCCAAGACCATGGAGGTGAGGGTGGAGGGGCCTCTCCCCACAGGAGTGGAGGCCAAGGACCTAATCCTCGGCATCATCGGGCAGATAGGCATCAACGGCGGCATCGGCCACGTCATCGAGTACACCGGCGAGGCCGTCCGCTCCCTCTCTATGGACGGACGCATGACCGTTTGCAACATGAGCATCGAGGGGGGCGCCCGCGCCGGCATGATTGCCCCAGACGACACCACGTTCGATTACGTCCAAGGCCGCACCTTCGCTCCCAAGGGCGACGATTTCGAAGCTGCCGTGGACCGGTGGCGCAAGCTGCCGTCCGATGACGGCGCCGCCTACGACAAGCAGGTGGTTATTGATGCCGCCGCACTGGAACCCTTCGTCACGTGGGGCACCAACCCCGGCATGGTTGCGAAGATAACGGACCGCGTTCCGGACCCAGCCTCCTTCCGGGAGGCTGCTGAGCGAGAGGCCGCGGAGCGTGCCCTAAGCTACATGGCCCTGGAGCCGGACACTCCCATCCAGGACATTCCCATCGACCGGGTATTCATTGGCGCCTGCACCAACAGCCGTATCGAAGACCTCCGGGCCGCAGCAGACGTGGTCAAGGGCAAAAGGGTCAACGCCGGAGTCTACGCCATGGTAGTCCCCGGCTCGGCCAGGGTGAAAGCCCAAGCCGAGGAGGAAGGCTTGGACCGTATCTTCGCCGACGCTGGCTTCGATTGGCGCATTGCGGGATGCTCCATGTGCCTCGGCATGAACCCGGACGTTCTGCAACCGGGCCAGCGGTGCGCCTCCACCTCCAACCGCAACTTCGAGAACCGCCAGGGCAAGGGGGGACGGACACACCTGGTCAGTCCGCCCATGGCCGCCGCCGCCGCAATAGCAGGCCACTTTGTAGACATCCGCGAGTGGAGGACAACTTGAGCAAACCACTTCTGAGGAGTGTGCCAGCGTAAGATGGAACCCTTTACGAAGCTCACCGGCGTAGCCATGCCCCTGGACAGGGTCAACGTGGACACCGACCAGATAATCCCCGCCGTTCATCTGAAACGCATCGAACGCACCGGCTACGGGCAGTTTCTCTTTGGGCCGTGGCGATTCGACGCCAACGGCGAACCCAACCCCGAATTCATTCTTAACGATCCCCGCATCCATAACCCCAGGTTCCTCGTCGCGGGGCGGAACTTCGGCTGCGGCTCCTCCCGGGAGCACGCGCCCTGGGCGCTGGAGGACTACGGGTTTCGATGCATTATCGCGCCCAGCTTCGCCGACATCTTCTTCAACAACTGCTTCCAGAACGGCCTGCTGCCCATCGTCCTCCCCGAAGTCCACGTCGCCGCCCTAATGACCTCCCTCAAGCATAACCTCGGCTCTACCCTCTCCGTTGACTTGGAAGCCCAGCGTCTTCGGTTCGACAACGGCGAAATAGCCTTCTCATTCGAAATTGACCCCTTCCGAAAGCGCTGCCTCCTCGAGGGACTGGACGATATAGGCTTGACGTTGCTGCACGAGGGGAAAATATCCGCCTACGAGCGACAGATGGGCATGGCAGCGTGACAGCTACCCTGGAGACCAGCCAATGAACTATCGCATCGCCGCGCTGCCTGGGGACGGCGTCGGCCCTGAGGTAACGGCCCAGGCCGTCAAAGCCCTACACGCAATAGGCGGCTGTTTCGGTCACACCTTCGAAATCCGGTACGGGGCCATCGGCGGCGGGGCCATAGACGAGTTTGGTGACCCCTTCCCGCCGGAGAGCCTGGAACTCTGCCGCGGGAGCGCCGCCGTCCTTCTTGGGGCCGTCGGCGGCCCCAAGTGGGACGACCCGCAAGCTGCCGTGCGACCGGAAGACGGCCTGCTGGCCCTTCGCAAGTCCCTTGAACTCTTCGCCAACCTCCGGCCCGTGAAGCTCCATCCTGCGCTAATAGACTCCAGCCCATTGAAGCCGGAAGTGCTTCAGGGAGTTGATCTGGTGGTGGTTCGGGAGCTAACCGGCGGTCTCTACTTCGCCCAGCCAAAGAAGCGCTGGACTGGGCCCGACGGTCGGGCCGCCGTGGACACCCTAGCCTACACCGAAACGGAGATCCTCCGAATACTGCACGCCGCCTTCCGTCTAGCCCAGACCCGCCGCCTGCGCGTCACTTCAGTCGACAAGGCCAACGTGCTGGAAACCTCCCGTCTGTGGAGAGAATTGGCGGATAGCGTCGTCAAGGACTACCCGGACGTGTCCCTGGAGCACATGCTGGTGGACAACGCCGCCATGCAGCTAATCCGCAGCCCCTCCCAGTTCGACGTCATAGTCACCGAAAACACCTTTGGAGACATTCTCACCGACGAAGCCGCCGTCCTATCAGGCTCCATGGGAATGCTGCCCTCGGCCAGCCTGGGCGACAAGGGCGGCGCTACCCCGCTGGGCCTATACGAACCCATACACGGGAGCGCGCCGGACATCGCGGGCAGAGGCATCGCAAACCCCTTGGCCGCGATCCTGAGCGCCGCCCTGCTGCTACGCTTGTCCCTCGGCCTTGAGCGGGAGGCTCAAGCGCTGGAAAACGCCGTGTCCAACGCACTGGAAGACGGCTGCCGCACCGCCGACATCGCCCGCTCTGGCGAAACACCTCTCTCGACCTGTGCCATGGGCGACGCCGTGGTCCGGCGCATTGTCAAAGCAGCCTAACTTCCAGATGACCGACGCCTCCACAGACGAGGGGCCCCGCATTGAAGCGATAGTCCTAGACTTCGACGGCGTTATTCTGGAGTCCAACCACGTCAAGGCGGAGACTTTCCGTCGACTATTCAGCCAGTACCCCCAACACGCCGAAGCAATCGTCAAGCTACACCGGGACCACGGCGGCATGCCCCGTCAGGAAAAGCTGCGAATCATCTGCGAAGATATCCTTGGTGTGCCCATCGATGCGGACGGCATTCGACGTTTGAGCAAGGAATTTGGAAGGCTGGCAGACGACGCGATGATGACGTGCCCCTTCACCCCCGGGGCACTGGAGTTCCTGCAAACCTACTCTGCCCTCTGTACTCTGTTCATAGCCACCGGCACGCCCGAGGACGAGATGCAGCAGCTCATTGAGCGTAGAGGGCTGGCGGAACTCTTCGCCGGAGTCTACGGCTCACCCAGGGACAAGGCCGCAATCCTACGGGATTTGATGGCTGCGAAAGGGTGGCGGCCCAGCGAGATGGTCTTCGTCGGAGACTCAATAGACGACTACAAGGGAGCGCACGCCACCGGAGTCCCCTTCGTCGGAAGAATTGCCCCCGGCAAGGCAAACATATTCGCCGGCGCCAACGTAAGCCTGATAGTCGAGAGCCTGGCGGAATTACATCAACGCTGGCACGGGGTGCCCGTCAGCCCATCTTAAACAGGCGGGCGCAATTCTCGCCCGCTATAAGACGCTTTTCCTCCAGCGGCACACCTTCGAGAATCCGCTCAACAATTTCTCTGGACCGGGGAAACGTGGACTCCGCGTGGGGATAATCGTTCCCCCACATCAGCGTCTCCACCCCCAGGTACTCCCGCATCTGCATCCCCAACTCGTCTTCCTGGAAGCAGATGAACATATTTCGGCGAAACATGTCGCTGGGCAGCATATCCCCGCCAAACCTGCGGCCCCCAAACCGCTCAGGACGGCGGATCTCCTGGTACGCCACGTCCATCCGGTAGAGCAGAAAGGGCGCCCACGAAACCTCGTATTCCACCAGCCCCACCTTCAGGCCGGGGTGACGCTCGAACACGCCGGAGAAAATCATGGCCACGACGTTGTCGCGCATGTCATATTCCTGGTTGATGAACTCCACCATCCCCCGGCTGTTGCCGAAGGTGACCTTCTCGTTGGGACTCCAACGCGACGTGCCGCTGTGCATAGCCAGCGGCATACCCAATTCCTCAGCCACCTCCCACAACGGCCCGTACATAGCTCCATCGTACCGGCCAAAGAGGGGTCGCTGGGGAATCGTCGCGCCCGCCAGTCCAAGCGATGCCGCCCGCTGAAGCTCCCTCACCCCGTCGGCTACCAAGTCCACGTTAACCATCGCCATTCCCTTGATTCTGTCCGGGTAGGGGGCGCAAAACTCCGCCAGCCAGCTGTTATATGCCCGGAATACCGCCGAGAGCAGATCCGTCGAAGGAATGAGCCAAGTCTCCAAGCCAACCGAGGGGTAGACCACGTCCCCGGATACGCCGTCCAAGTCCATGTCGGCTATATGGGCATGAGGGTCGTAGCCGCCCCGCCGCACCTCCTCGTACACCCCTTCAATTCGGATGGTCTCCGGCGCTTCGAACCGCCGTCCCGCCTGGGTGTCCGACCCGACGATTCCAAAGCTAACGTTGCCGTCGGCGTACCACTTATCGAAGCCGCCCTCGCGGACCACCCTCGGGGCCCTGTGCCGGTATTCGGGGTCTATGAAGCGCGTCCAGAGATCCGGAGGTTCAACTACGTGGGAATCGGAAGACACCAACCTGTATCCGGTGTTCTTGCTCATTTCTGAGGCCATGCCAGCCTCCATCCGGGGAGATTGACCTTCCATGAACCGTCCTCCCACAACATCGGAATAATCAGGCCCGACTTCAGGACTGGCTTCTGCGTCTCCTCCTGGTCATCGTCAATTCCCATGGGCAGGAAGGCAAAGGCATGAAGGTCGTCCACATAGCTCGTAGGTGCAACGCCGAGGTCGAACAAGTCCTCCAACGGCCAATACTTGAGCACAGCTTTCCGAAAGTCCTCCAGCATAGGCTGAAACAGAGGATGGGAGGAATCGTTGGCCGCCTGATAGACCTGCTGTAAATCGATGCCCCGCTCCGTGGCCCACACTCCCTGCCGCACACCCCGCGATTCCTTGGAAAGCATCTCCCACGCCGTGGCCATAGTTCCGTCGCGGACTGCCTCAGCGAAACAACCGGCTGCCAAGCCGCACGCGTCGGGGGCGTTACTCCGCCGACTCCCCGGAATTCTCACAGAGCCACCTTCCCAACCCTGGAAACTGCCGGAATTCTAACACAACCCCAAGGCGGAGGATTCAGGACAGGGGATGCGTTCGCGCCCGTGGCAGGCTAGCGAAGGGCGGCTATGAACTCGTCATCCGTTATCCGCAACTTTCTAAGAGTGCTCTGTAGCGATCCTCTAGCTACCTCTCTCTTGCCCAAGATTACCATGCCAGTCACAACCCGACCGCTGGATAATCTGCGCTGATAGGCTTGGTGGCTGCCCCGACCAATTCTGGCCTTGTAACAACCCAATCTTTCAAGGGCTTTGGCCAGTTGCCTGCTGGAGCAGAGAGGTATTCTTGCCACTATAAGTAGCTAGGCTACCACCAAATCCGGGACTTGCATTGTATAAGTGCGAACATTGTCCCCTTGCGTCGACGACACTGCCGTTTGATCTGACTTGGTATTATCTGGATGAACCTTGATGCCCATTTCCTGGAATTCCCGGGCGAGTTCGCCTACTTCTTGCACGGCCTCCAGATACACTTCGAGGGCTTCTTCGAGCATATCCAGGGCTTCTTCCACCGTACCGCCGCAACTGGCAACATCCAACTCCGGGCATAGGGCGGTAAACTGGTTGCCGTCTTTCTCCGCAACTCCTGTAAGTATCACTCTTGGCATGGTTCCTCCAAGGCGCTGCTTTTCTCCTGGCTTGCAGTTACTCTATTGCAATTCAATGTGCTATTTCAAGCCAACCCAGTGCTTATGCCACACTCTCCCCGGCCTCTGGACAGGAAGGGCCTCCCTGAATAGAATCAGTGCCATATCGTACACATAACTTCTAACGGAGGCTTCAAGCATGGAAACCGTCAACCCCGCCCTCTTTAGCTCAATGGAGTGGCGCTTAATAGGGCCGCACCGTGGTGGTCGCGTCGTGGCCGTCGCCGGAGACCCCCATGACCCAATGACCTTCTACTTCGGCGCCTGCGCCGGCGGCGTCTGGAAGAGCACCGATGGCGGGACCTACTGGCGAAACGTCACCGACGGCTTCCTTAACGTCTCCGCCGTCGGCGCCGTGGCCGTCGCCAGCTCCGATTCCAACGTCATATACGTGGGCACCGGCGAAGCTTGCCTCCGCGCCAACGTCTGCCACGGGGACGGAGTATACCGCTCTACCGACGGCGGCCAGACCTGGGCCCACCTGGGCCTCGAAGACACCCACCATATCTCCCGCGTCCGCATCAATCCACAAGACCCGGACCTGGTCTACGTTGCGGCCATGGGCCACGCCTACGGTCCCAACGAACAGCGCGGCGTTTTCCGCTCAAAGAACGGCGGCAGATCCTGGGAAAAGATCCTTTTCAAGAGCCCCAACGCCGGCGGTGCCGACCTGTCCATGGATCCGAACAACCCCAGAATTCTTTTCGCTGCCATCTACCAAGCCCGGCGCCACGCCTGGATCAACGTCAGCGGGGGTCCTGACAGCGGACTGTACCGCTCCACCGACGGCGGCGACACCTGGGAGGACATTACCAACAACCCAGGCATGCCCAAGGGACTGAAGGGACGCATGGGCGTCGCCGTCTCTCCGGCCAAGTCGGGTCGCATTTGGGCCATGATCGAGGCCGAAGAGGGTGGCCTCTTCCGCTCCGACGACGGCGGGGACACATGGGAGCGCCTCTCAGACGACGCCGATATCCGCGGCCGCCCCTGGTACTACAGCCACGTCTTCGCCGACACCCAGGACCCTGATACGGTCTACATACTGGAGGGATCGGCCTACAAGTCCGTCGATGGCGGGCGTAACTTCTCCCCGGTGCCTATGCCTCACGGCGACAACCACGACCTTTGGATTGACCCGACCAACCCCCGGCGCATGATTGAAGGCAACGACGGGGGCGCCTGCGTCTCCTTCAACGGAGGCGAAACCTGGTCCACTATCTATAACCAGCCCACCTCCCAGTTCTACCACGTGACCACAGACACCCGCTTCCCCTACCGCGTCTACGGCGCTCAGCAGGACAACACAACAATGAGCCTGCCTAGCCGCACTTATGGCGGCGCTATCTCCATGGCCGACTGGCACACCGTAGGAGGCGGGGAAAGCGGCTACATCGCCGTCAACCCCGACGACCCGGACATAGTCTACGCCGGCAACCACTCCAACGGATACCTCAGCCGCTACAACCACCGCACCCGCCAAGTTCACAACGTGATGGTGTGGCCGGAATCCTCCTCCGCCATCCCCGCCAGAGACATGAAGTACCGCTTCCAATGGACTTTCCCCATCCACTTCTCCCCCCACGACTCCAACGTCCTCTACACGGCGGGCAACCACGTCTTCCGCTCCACCGACCAGGGCAACTCCTGGAAACCCATAAGCCCAGACCTCACCCGAAATGATCATTCCAAGATGGAAGTATCCGGCGGACCCGTCTCCCTGGACGGCACCAACGCAGAATATTACTGTACTGTCTTTGCCCTTGCCGAGTCCCCCGTCCAGGCCGGAGTCCTGTGGGCCGGAACGGACGACGGCCTCGTGCATCTGTCAATGGACAATGGCGAGTCCTGGCAGAACGTCACCCCGCCTGACCTGCCCCCCTGGGCCCTCATAAGCATCATCGAAGCCTCACCCCACGACCCGGCCCGCGCCTACCTGGCGGCCACCCGCTACAAGCTGGACGACGAAGCCCCCTACCTCTACCGCACCACGGACTACGGCAAGACATGGGAGCGCATCGTCGAAGGCATACCCGCCAACCACTTCACCCGAGTGATTCGGGAAGACACCCAACAGCCCGGCCTCCTCTACGCGGGCACCGAATACGGCATGTTGGTATCCTTCAACGGCGGCGACCGGTGGCAGCCTCTCCAGCAGAACCTGCCCGTCGTCCCAATCCACGACCTGGCCGTGAAGGACGACGACCTCGTCGCGGCCACTCACGGACGCGCCTTCTGGATAATGGACGACCTTTCGCCCCTCCGTCAGGCCGCTGCGGACCCCGCCGAAGCGTCCGTTCGCCTATTCAAGCCACGCACCACCCACAGGCACACACCACCCGAAACTTTCGGCGTTGCTTCGAAGGCCCCGTGGGGCTACGAACGAACGGGCACCCTCGTCGTCGCCTACGCGCAGCGCCCCGACGATGATGGCGGCGTCATTCGCAGCTACATGGATGGCGGCGCGAACCCGCCCAATGGCGTCTACGTCCACTACTACCTGGATGACGCCACCGAAGAGCCTGTCTCCATCACCTTCCTGGACGCTGCCGGGCAGCCTATCATCCGCTACCGGAGTCAGGACGACGCCGACGCTCCTTCCCTAGCCCTCGGCGAAGAACGCGGCTCGAAGCCCCGGCCCGGCCTGAACCGCTTCGTCTGGAACATGCGCTACCCGAAGGCGCAAAACCTTCCCGGAGACCCCCTCACCGAATCACTGCATCCCCCCGCAATCACTGGTCCTACCGCCCCTCCGGGCAGCTACGCCGTCCGTATACAGGTGGGCGACCGTACCCTTACTCAACCCTTCAAAATCATCAAAGACCCCAGACTCCAGGCTACCCAGGAGGAGATGCAAGAGCAGTTCAGCTTTCTAATTCGCTTGCGTGACAAGCTCACTCAAACCCACGCCGCCGTAGAGCAGATACGCAGCGTACGCAAACAGGTGGACGAGTGGGCCGGACGGACCAACGCCCAGACCGTCGCCGATGCAGCTCAAGATCTCAAGGAGAAGCTGGCCGCAATTGAGGGTGAGCTGGCACAAACCAAGGCCAGCGCCCAGATTGATCGGCTCAAGTACCCCGCTAAGCTCAACGGCAAGATAAACGGCCTTATCTCCTGGGTCACCAGTTCCGACGAGAAGCCGACCCAGCAGTCGCGGGAGGTCTTCGGGCTTCTATCCGACCAGGTCAACGTGCAACTGGACGCCCTCAAAACGGTCCTTGACGAGGACGTGGCCAAGTTCAATGCCCTAGTCGACGAGTTGGAGGTTTCGGCCCTGAACCCGAACCCCTAAACCATCCTAGTTGCGCCAGCAATTTGGCGCCCCAAGGAGGACAGCGTGTCGGCCATTGATGACCTGTTGGCGAACAACGCCAGCTATGCCGAGAGTTTCAACAAGGGACATCTAGCTACGCCTCCAGCCCTCAAGCTAGCCGTTGTCACGTGCATGGACGCCCGCCTGGACACGCACCGTCTTCTGGGCATCGCTGAGGGGGACGCCCACGTGATACGCAACGCGGGAGGCGTGATCAGCGACGACGTTATCCGCTCCTTGCTGATTTCCCAACGCCTCCTGGGAACCCGCGAGGTTATGGTGATTCACCATACGGGCTGCGGCATGGCAACCTTCCAGGACGATGAGTTGAAGGACGCCATAGAGGAGGAGACGGATCTGAGGCCTTCCTTTGCGATGGAGGCCTTCCGGGACTTGGAGCAGGACGTTCGACAGTCGATGGCCCGCATCAAAGCCAGCCCGTTTATTCCGTCGAAGGACAGAGTCCGCGGTTTCGTCTACGACGTCAAGACTGGGCGGCTTGCGGAAGTGCCTGGCGCGTAGCGCCTCCACCCCCAATTGCCAGCGACTCGTGTTTATGCCAAAGTTACTGAGCAGAGAAATGGGAAAGATGGGAATATCGAGTATGTCAGGGAATAAAGAGTGAAGAAGCCAAACCGAGCAACCCCAAACGCTAAACTTACCGCCAACCGACGACAGGTACACTTGCTGGAGTTGCTCAGTTCGTTGGGAGGTCATGTAAAACCACTCGACTTTCAAAAGCTATTATTCCTATATTGTAAGGAGCTGAGAGATCGTGCACCTTACGAATTCATACCGTACCAATTTGGAGCCTTCTCCTTCACTTCCTACGCCGATCGCCGGAAGCTCGTTGAAGCCGGCTTGTTAGCCGAGGAGAGCGACTGGCGTATTACTGAAGAAGGTCGCAATCTTGTTGCCCTAGATAGGGACGAGTTCATCACTGCCTTTGCCCGTCGTCACAAAGGGCTTCGAGGCGACTCGCTAGTAGCAAAGACTTACCGTAGATATCCATTCTACGCCACGCGAAGCGAGATCGCTGATCGTGTGCTCAGTAGAGACAAATTGGCAATGCTACAGGTTAAAGCTGCTCAACCGAATTCTCCCGGAGTCGCGCTCTTTACAATTGGATACCAAGGGAGGACCTTGGATGGATACTTGAACATCCTGATTCGTGAGGGAGTGACCTTACTCTGCGATGTACGGCACAACCCAATCAGTCGTAAGTATGGATTTGCACAAAATACGTTGAGGGGAATATGCGAAAAAATTGGAATCACATATCAGAACCTGCCAGAATTAGGGATCCCCTCAAGCATGCGCAAAAGCACCGTCGCCGATTACAAGGCAATGTTCATAAATTACCAACTTAATATCCTGCCTAAGCAGGATGAAGCACTACAGCAAATACTAACATGGTTGTCCGAAGGCAACCGTGTGGCTCTTACCTGCTTCGAGAGGCTCAACAGTCAATGTCATAGGCAGTATGTAGCTACGGCAATTCACTGTAGGCTAGCAATTCCCATTGAAGCTAAGCATCTATGAACACATCGGAGAAACAACGCATCCTTATTACTGTAAAGACTTATCCGACTCTATCTAGGAAGTACGGCGAGACAGTTTGTACCGCCGGAATTCGAGAAGATGGCACATGGGTGCGCCTCTACCCCGTGCCTTTTCGCAGACTCGGTCAGCAAGAACAATATAGCAAGTTTGATTGGATTGAATGCGGGCTTACACGACACTCACGCGATCCACGCCCTGAGTCATTCCGGCCAATCAACGAAGTCGACCTGCAATCTGTAAACCATATCGGTACATCTAACAATTGGAGTGAACGTCGTAGAGTAATTCTCGAGAATGCCCCCGTGTATGATAGATTAGATGACCTGATCCGCGGAGCCAAGAATAACCAAATTTCCTTGGCAATATTCAAACCTGCGCGTCTCTTAGAGCGTGTCTAATAAATCCTTTTGTTACCTCGAGCGCTCCATGTCACCTTGAGTGAAGCCGAAGGATCTGGAGTTGGAGGGGCGGACTTCGCTGCCAAACAGATGTTTATGCTTCGCTCCACCGTCGCCTTTTTAGACACCCTCTTAGATTTCGTCCATGCGCATGAGGAGCGAGAATGGGACATCAAAAGACTCCAACAAATGCGCCAGCACTATGATCAACTTGAAATGTTCTCGGACAATGAGTGGAGGCGTACATTCAATATTATCCCTAAACTTCCTTACAGTTTTTCGTACCGATTCGAGGACAGCACAGGCAGAAACAGCAAACTCCAGATCCTCGATTGGGAAATTGGCGCGCTATATTGGAACTGTCTCCGACAGAGCCACAATTCGGAACCGGAAGCGCTCGAAAAGGTTAAGAGAAAGTATTTTGACGAATTTCGTGAAAAGGACCTTCACTTTTTTGTAGGCACAACTCAGCAATGGCATTTTGTAGCCCCCAATCCATGGGTTATTGTAGGTGTGTTTCCAATTCCTTACGATGTTCAAGGACGATTGTTATAACAACCGTCTACGATACCGGTCTTGAGCAGGCGACCTTTTGTTGGCTAACTACCATCGGCTGACAGGTGAGCCTGGCCAGAGCATTGATTCGATTGCCCGCCAACACCCTTTTCGTTGCGAGCCTAATGAGGAATCGGTGCCACAGTTCCCTAGCTCGTGGCGGCCATTACGCGGGTGATGGCCTCCGCGATGGCCTTCATCTGCGTAGATAGCGTACGGAACTTGTCGAAACTGAGGGCCTGCGCTCCGTCGCACTTGGCCGTGGGCGGGTTCGGATGCACGTCGACGATGATGCCGTGGGCGCCGGCGGCAATGGCTGCCAAGGATATAGGCGTCACGAGGTCCGAGGAGCCGGTGCTGTGGCTGGGGTCAACGATGATGGGCAGGTGGCTCAGCTTCTTTATCACAGGCACCGCCGCTAGATCCACGGTGAATCGGGTGTACGGCTCGAAGGTGCGTATGCCCCGCTCGCACAGGATTACCTGGCTATTCCCGCCGGAAAGCACGTACTCGGCGGCCAGCAACCACTCTTCGTAGGAGGATGAGAAGCCCCGCTTCAACAGCACCGGCTTGTCCAGCTTGCCTACCGCGTCCAGCAGATTGAAGTTCTGGGCGTTCCGCGTCCCTATTTGCAGCACGTCGGCGTAGGAGGCAACCATCCCCACGTCTTCCGGAGACATCACTTCCGTCACCACGGGCATGTCGAACTCTCGACCGGCGGCGGCCAGAATCTTCAGCCCCTGCACGCCCATGCCGCGGAAGCTGTAGGGCGAGGTTCGAGGCTTGAAAGCGCCTCCACGCAGAATCTTTCCGCCCTGCTCTTTCACCACTTCGGCCGTCGCCATCACCTGCTCTTCACTCTCCACCGCGCAAGGGCCGGCAATCATCACCGGCTCCTCGCCGCCAATGGTCACGTCTCCTAGCCGGACGATGGTATTGCCCTCCTTGAACTCCCGGGTAGCCAGCTTAAAGGGCTTGGAGATTCTTACGACTTCCGCTACGCCGGGGAGCAGCTCCATCTCCGCCTGGAGGTCCGAATGTATCTGCCCTACTACACCGATGACCGTTCGTTCCGCGCCCTGGGACAGATGCCCCTGGAGGCCGTGGCTCTCGATGCGATTCTTAACGCCGTCAATTTCTGTATCGGTGCTGTCTGCTTTCATTACCACAATCATGTGAGTGCCGCTCCAAACGTCATGTTCTATGCCCACTGCCGCCCTTCGGCGAGGCTAACAGTCGAGGCCCTGGGTTCTCAGGCCCACGGCCCTCTTCAAATACACGTATTTCAGATCTTCCGGCCCCTTCTCCGTGTTCACGAGCATAAGTACCCTGATGCACATGGGCAAACTGTTGGGCACCAGCATCTCGTGGGCGCAAAGCAGGGCCACGTTCATCCACCCCAACCGCCGGGCCGCCAGCGCGGGGTACTCCGCATTTAGGTCTTGGGTGGTGGTGAACCAAATCGCAGCCACTTGTGACTTGTCCAGTTCATTTTCGACGATGATGCGCTGCAGCAGTTCCTTGGTGGCGTCAAGAACTGCTTCCCGGATGTTCTCTTCGACGGTTGTTGCGCCCCTAACTCCCCAACATCCCGACATCAGGCCACTCCTTCCATCAACGCAGGAGATGCGCCGACCATCTGCGCCACAAAGGCGGACGCTCTTTCTATTGCCTCTTCCGGCGTAGATTGCTGGACCATTCGAACTAGCGCACTCCCTACAGCAGCTGCGTCAGCCACCTTGCCTACTTCCTGAAAATGCTCCCTTGTGGACACGCCGAAGCCCACCGCCACAGGCAGATGTGTATGGCGACGAACCCGCTCCACCAGCGCGGGCACCTGGGAGCTTACCGTGCTTCGCGCGCCGGTGACCCCGGTGACACTGACACAATATATGAAGCCTGAGGCGGCAGCGCACACCTTGTCGATGCGCTCCTCGGTGCTGGTTGGAGCCAATAGGGGTATGAGGTCAATGCCAAACCGCCTCGCAGCATCGGCCAAAGGCCCTGCTTCCTCAGATGGCAGGTCTACGACAATCAGGCCATCCACAGTTGCTTCTCCCGCTTCTCGGCAGAAACGCTCCACGCCAATGTTCAGGATGGGGTTGTAGTAACCCATGAGGAGTATGGGCGTTTCCGGCAGCTTGGGACGAAGACGTCCCACCAGATCTACGCAGTCCGACAAAGTGACACCCTGCTGGAGCGCATGAAAGCCCGCCGCCTGAATCGTCGCGCCATCGGCCAATGGGTCGCTGAAGGGCACACCGACTTCAATGGCATCGGCGCCGGCCTCCACCAGGGCGGGGATCAGCCGTTCCGTCACCTCCAGGCTGGGATAACCCGCCATGATATAGAGGATCAGGCCCGTTCTTCCTTCGGCCCTTAGCTGGGCAAACTTAGCTTTAATTCGGCTTTTGATCACTTCGGCTCGCAAATTCTAACGGGGGAAAGTATAACACAAGCTCCAAGAGTCGACGCTCGTCCTTGCGCTAAAGAGCTAGGGCGGCAGCGAAGGCTACGGCGTTCTGCGCTCCGTGGACCCAAACGCAGCTCCAAAGGGAGCCGGTGCGGAAGTAGAGCCAGCCCAGCAGCGCACCGGCGACAAAGATCGGAATGATAATCGCTACACTGGCATGAGCCAGACTGAATATCGCTGCGCTTACCAGCAAGCCCCCCACGATCCCCCACCGGCGAGTTAGCCCCGAAAGGACAAACCCCCGGAAGAAGACCTCCTCTGCAAATGGTCCGGCCAGGATTACCATGACCCCAGTGATGGCTAATGCCGGAAGGCTGTAATCGTCGAAGGGGAGTTCCTGCGGCTTGAGAAGGTCTATTCCAAGCTGGCTGACGACGGCCACGTAGGCGGCGTTGAACAGCAGTACGGCTACCAGGACAGCCGGAGGAAGCAGCCACGACATGCTGCGGGAGGTCTGGGAGGGAATCAATCCGAGGGAGCGGGCACCTCCGCCGTGCATTGCCGGGCCAAAGAACCACGCCGTCGAAAACATCATGACGACGATCACCATCAGGCTGACGTTAAAGGCGAGGGCGGATTCCACGCCTCCATTGCCCACTACCAAGCGAAGAAATATCAGGCCCAATCCCAAACCAGCGAGGGCCACAAGGATGGCTGCCACGACAGCCGTCAGACCCCATGACGCTGGGGGAATCAGCATCTCCTCAAGGCGAGTGTCGCTTGGGGTATCCTCTATCCTACCTTTGTACTCTTCTGGTGTTGGGACGTGGGACTCGTTCTGGGACATGGGTGCGGGACCTGCGGATTCCGTCGGGGTATTCCCCTGATCTTTCGGCATTGTCATGAGATAAAGCTATCACGCCACTACGTCCCTCACAATAGAATCAGGTGCTACAATTCTCCCAGGAACACTGGGAAAGGCAGGACTATCCAGATGAGCGGCATGGACCTTTTTGAACAACGAGGCCGGAGGCGCCAGG
The DNA here is from genome assembly GCA_965238215.1 of Dehalococcoidia bacterium. Classification (GTDB taxonomy): domain Bacteria; phylum Chloroflexota; class Dehalococcoidia; order Lucifugimonadales; genus JAPULR01. The sequence continues at coordinate 1,107,673 of OZ250180.1, forward strand.
AAGCCAACGCTCCACTAGCCGCCCGCATCCGCCCCCGAACTTTGGAAGAATTCATCGGCCAAGAGCATCTTGTGGGGTCCGAGAGCGCCTTGAGGCGCGCCATAGAGTCGGACCGCATTCCTTCTCTCATTCTTTGGGGTCCACCCGGCAGCGGGAAAACAACCCTGGCCTACGTAATCGCCGGTCTCACCAGCGCCCACTTCGAACCGATCAGCGCCGTCGGCTCCGGCGTGGCCCAACTCCGCAAAGCCGTCGCGGACGCCAAAGATCGGTTGGGCCTCCACAATCAGCGCACTATCCTGTTCATCGACGAAATCCACCGCTTCAACAAGGCGCAACAGGACGTCATCCTGCCACACGTGGAGAACGGCGCGGTCACGCTAATCGGGGCCACAACGGAAAACCCGTCCTTTGAAGTCATCGCGCCCCTTCTGTCCCGTTCCCGCGTATTCACCCTCCGACAGCTTACCGAGGAGCAGGTGCGAACCTTGGTGGAAAGGGCCATCGCAATTCCCGAACGGGGTCTGGGACACCTGAAGCTGCGTCTGGATTCCGACGCCCTCGAGTTTCTGGTGGACATGTCCAACGGCGACGCGCGCACAGCCCTCAACACCCTGGAGTTCGCCGTCCACGCCACCAGGCCGGACAGCGAAGGCGTGCTCCGGATCACCTTGCGAATTGTCGAAGACACCATGCAGCGACGGGCAATGCTCTACGACAAGGCGGGAGACCAGCACTACGACGTTATTTCCGCATTCATCAAGTCAGTTCGCGGCTCTCACCCCGACGGCGCCCTCTACTGGTTGGCCAGGATGATAGAGGCGGGGGAAGACCCCCTGTTCATCGCTAGGAGGCTGGTGATTCTGGCGGCAGAGGATATTGGCCTGGCCGACCCAGCCGCCCTATCCATCGCCGTGGCCGCCCAGCAGGCTGTCCATTTCATCGGCATGCCAGAGGGAAGGATTCCCCTGGCGGAAGCCACCGTCTACCTAGCAACCTGCCCCAAGAGCAACTCCGCCTACGCCGCCCTCGACCAGGCCATTGCGGACGTACGCAACACGTCGAACGCTCCTGTCCCCCTGCACCTGCGTAACGCCGTAACGGGGTTGATGCGAACGGAAGGCTACGGGAAGGGGTACAAGTACGCCCACGACTACACCGACAACTACGTGGAGCAGGAGTTTCTGCCTCCATCACTCAAGGGAAGAAGGTACTACCGACCCAGCGGTCAGGGTGCAGAACAGGAGATTGAACGCCGGCTGGCGCGATGGCGAGACCGCTCAACATCCCCGTAGACGCGTTGGAAAGTTAGTTCAGCCTTCAGGGATGGCCATGGGCCGCAACACCACAACCCTAGTCTCTGCCGGAAGGCTGGTAGCAGTCACCGAAAATCGGGGCAGGGCCTCCACGTCCCTCAAACCCATCTCGCGCAGGAAGGGGTCCAATCCCTCCAGTTCCACCGGGGCACCCGGAACCTTGTAGTGCATGGGCACAACTATGCGGGCCTCCAGCTGCCGAATCACGGCGGCGGCCTGGTCCAAGTCCAGGGTGCACCCACCACCCACTGGCATGAACAGAACGTCCATAGGGCTAAGTTCGTCAACCATTTTGTTGGGCAGAAGGGCGGCCAGGTCTCCCAGATGGCACACGCGTAGATTGTCGAACTCGAAGAGGTAGGCGGTGTTGCGTGGCGGGGGCTCGTCGGTTGGGATCGACGTTGGAGGAGTCATGAAACCCCGGATGTACACGCCGGAGGCCCCGTACTCGCCGGGCCCCTCCATCAACCGAAAGCCGGGATCCAAGGCTGTCAGGTGGTTATGGTTTGGGTGGCTGTTGCTGACAGTCACGATGTTAGGGCCGGACTCGACCTTTGCAACGGAGCCGCCCAGGGAGTCCGGGAAAGGGTCCGTCAGAATAGTGGCGCTACTGCCCCGAAGTCGGAAGCATGAGTGCCCCAGCCATGTTACGTCCATGCGAGCCGGCCCCCCAGGCGGTAGCGCAACAACGCCCAGGACCCGGCAGGCACCAGGAGGGAAGCCACGTAGAGCTTGGCGAGGTCACCGGGGATGAAGGGATAGAGTCCCCACGGGAGTACATTTTTCCATTCTACGAAGAAGCCCAACTGGAGCAGACCTGGCACATAGAGAAGGACGTTGCCCAAGAGCATGGCTACGAGAAGGGGCGCGCCCCTGTTCCAGCCCCGTTCGACCATGAATCCTGCCAGGAGCGCCGCCGCTACGAAGCCTATGATGTAGCCTCCGCTGCTGAGCTGCCACACGAGCCCGAAGGCTCCGCCGGCGTAGACGTGCATCCCGGCCATGCCCTGGACGAGGTACATTAGGGTGGCGAGCATTCCCAGACGGGCGCCCAGCACGGCCCCGGTGAGCAGAACGGCCAGGGTCTGTCCCGTAATCGGCACCGGGTTATCCCCGAAGTTTATGGAAATTCGGGCGAAGAGGGTGATGAGGAAACTGAAGGCGATGACGCGAACGGCGTCTCCCAGGAGTTCCGTCCATGCTGCGTACTCTGTGGGCGCCGCGGTGAACGTCGCAACTCGGCCAGAAGTAGAGCCAAAGAGTCCCCTCGCCACGTGCCCTACGTACGCCAAGCCAAGACCAATGCCCAGAACTATGCCCAGATTTTTGGCACCGTCTTTCAGGACGCTCGACCAGGAGAAGGGACTTACGAGGGTGAAGGACGTGGGGAAGAGTGCTTCAAAGGACGCCGCCAATAGCCCCAACAGCAAGGCGAGGCCCGCATAAGTGGTTATACTTGGCTCGGGCAGAAGAGCCTTGGAGAGGGTTGCTGTTCTTTCCTCCGTTATCAAACGGTCCTCCTGACTAGGACGAGATTTTGGCTGAAGTATAATGACCGCCTCCTTTGGCAGTCAACGGCTGAGGGGCTTTCGATTCTTTTAAGGATTGTATTGGGGTGAGGTGATGGTGGGGAAAGGGGATCCGGTGAAGGGTAGGGTCGCTTAGATTCAGCCCCGGAAACGAATGGGGTTTCGGGATATTCGTTTTATTGACTTAAGCTTTGGGGAAGATTTTTACCTAATCACAATAATTGGGGCTAATTAAGGTAGGTCAGGCGTCTATCAAATTAATTTTGGGGGACTATTCGTTATATTCCCTGGTGGAAACGAATCGTAGAATTTTGCAAGGCTGTCGCATGCCTGAAGGGTGCGATGGGGTCGACAGGGAGCGTGATGGTGCGGCGGATTTATTCATGGAGGTAGGTTAGCAGAGGAGCGAGCGGTCCGACAATGGGGAAATGGCAGGGGAAAGTTGATGGGTGACGCAACACTTTTAGGGTAAAGAGGAGTTGCGGACGAGGAGTGGCCAACGTCTTGACACCATTCCGTCGTGGGTGCTAGAGTCGAAAAATCCCCTCAAAACGTTCGGCTGGAGTGCCCAATGGCTCCACAGCAAGACATGCCGGCATCGAGACGCCGGACCTATGCCATCCTCAGAACTCTGGTTGAAGAGTACATCGGTACTGCTTCTCCAGTACCTTCGGAGCTTATCGCACGCCGCTCTCCAGTCAAGGTGAGTCCCGCCACGGTCAGAAACAAGATGGCGGAGTTGGAGGAGAAGGGCTACATACTCCGACCCCACATCTCCTCCGGCGGCATTCCCTCAAGCAAGGGGTACCGCTTCTATGTAGACACCCTAGACGAGGGTTTGGAGCCACCCCAGGAAACCAAGCGTTGGATAGTCAACCGATTCCAGCGGGTAGAGCGGGAGGCGGAGGCCTGGATTGGCATGGCGTCTACGGTACTTTCAGAACTCTCGCGCAACGTGGCCATAGTCACCTATCCCAAAACCCCAGCGCCTCGCGTGCGCTACGTTCATCTAGTGCTCATCGAGGAGTTTCTTGCTCTGCTGATTTTGGTGTTGGAAGAGGCTCGCCTCAAGAAGCACCTGATCCCATTGGAAAGCCCGGGAGACCAGGAGAACCTGACCACCGTGGCGAACAAGCTTACCGACGTGTATACGGGCCTCACCTACAAGGAGATTATGGCGAAGACCGTAGAGCTTACCCCCTTAGAGTCCGTAGTTACCCAGGGGGCCCTCTCCGCGCTTAAAGAGGACGCCAAAAGGTCCGCCGCCGAGTACATCCTCAACGGCCTGCGACTTCTCCTGAGTCAACCGGAGTTCGACGGCCGGGGGAAGGCGCAGGAAGTACTGGAGGTGCTGGAGGAGCGGACTCTAGTTAATCGCATCCTTGCCGGAGCGCCTGGCCACGGCGATGTGACACTTGTCGTGGGGGACGAAAATGACGAAGAAAGCCTTAAGCCATTCAGCATAGTCCTATGCCAGTATGGCGCGCCTGAAGAGAGTTCGGGCGCCGTGGCCGTGGTAGGCCCGCCACGGATGGCATACGCCAACGTGATCGGTGGAATGCGCTTTCTCTCCAACTACATGGGGGACTTGATCGCCCACGCCCGCTAGCAACCCGCTACCAACTTCCGAAACCGCTAAACCCGGCCGCTTGAGACAACCGCCCTATTCTTCGTATACTAGGGGAAGTTGCATACATCTTATTGGGGCGGGTTTTGACAAAGCAAGACTACTACGAAATATTGGGCATATCCAAGGAAGCTTCGGAAGAGGATGTCCGGAAGAGCTTCCGAAAGAAGGCCTTGGAATTTCACCCCGACCGGAACAAGGATCCCGGCGCGGAGCAGAAGTTCAAAGAGGTCAACGAAGCCTACCAGATCCTCATGGACTCGGAGAAGCGGGCGCGCTACGATCGGTATGGCCATGCCGGTCTGGGCCCAGAGGCCGGATTCGCCCGGGACTTCGAGGGATTCGACATCTTCGGGGGCCTAGGGGATGTCTTCGATTCCTTCTTTGGCGGCTTCAGTTCGCAGGCAAGGAACGCCCCCCGCCAGGGCGCTGACCTTCGGGACCGAGTGGTGCTCACCTTCGAGGAAGCCTACTTTGGCGCGGACAAGGAAGTGACGGTTCATCGCACGGAGGTGTGCGGTCGCTGCAAGGGACTCCGCAGCGAGCCGGGAACCGCCGTCAACAAGTGCGACCCTTGCCGCGGAAGTGGGAGCGTTCGCCGTGCCCAACGGGGCCTCTTCGGCCAGTTCGTTCAGGTAGTACCGTGCCCGACCTGCCGAGGGGAAGGTTCCACAATCGAAACTCCGTGCACGGAGTGCAGGGGCATGGGCAGAGAACAAGCCGAAGTTTCACGGGTAGTGAAGGTGCCCCCGGGCGTGGAGGACGGTATGCAGGTGCGCCTCACCGGAGAGGGCGACGTGGGCTACAACGGCGGACCCGCCGGCAACCTCTACGTAGATATTTCGGTGCTCCCCCATAGCCTATTCCAGAGGAACGGGGCAAATCTGCATCTGGAAGTCCCAATAAACTTCGCTCAAGCCGTGATGGGAACGGAAATAACCATCCCGCTGATAAACGGGAGTGAGACGTTTAAGGTGCCCGCGGGAACTCAGCCCGGGGTCGTTTTTGCACTGAGGGCCAAGGGTATGCCCAAAATCGGCTCTCGCGGCCGCGGAGACTTGCTAGTGACGATTTCGTTGGATATTCCCACCAAGCTGGACGCGGAACAGACACTGGCCCTGGAGGCTCTAGCCGAGACCATGGCTTGGAATAACGGCAATTTCCTCAGGGGCAAGGGGATCTTCGACCGGATGAAGGATGCCTTCACCGGCTCTTAAGCCGAAATCCCCCTCTGTATGACCGACGCCAACTTTCACATTTCTCCCCACCGTCTCCGCTGTTATTGATACGGTGGAGTGGCTGGAGCTTAGCGTTCAGGTACCGCCCGAGTTCGTAGAGCCGGTTTCCTACCTCTTCGGGCGTTACGGCAATGGGCTTTCCATAGAGAAGGTGGAAAACGGCGAGGTGCTGCTCAGGACCTACGTAACCTCGACCGCCACCCAGAAGCGCGCCAGAATAGAGATAGGCGTGAAGCTCATCGGCTCCCTGCGACCAATGGTAGGACTGTGCGTCAGAAAGATTGAGGAAACCAACTGGCAGGAGGCTTGGAAAGACCAGTTCACCCTGCTGCGGGTGGGCCGCCGACTGGTTATCAAGCCTCCCTGGATTCCTTACGAGGCTCGCGACAGCGAACTCGTATTGGAGATCGACCCGGGGTTGGCCTTCGGCACCGGTCATCACCCTACGACGCAAATGGTCCTGGAAGATCTCGAGAGGCTGTCACCCGCGGGAATGAGGGTCCTGGACGTGGGTACGGGTTCCGGGGTGCTCAGCGTAGCCGCGGTCAGGTTGGGCGCTATGAAGGTGACGGCGTTGGACGTTGACCCAACCGCCGTCAGGATGGCCCGCCGCGCTATCAGGGCCAACAAGGTGGCCGATAGGGTGAGTTTGGGCCGCGGTTCCCTCCCTCACAGCCTGGCACCCGCCGACGCATTCCATCTTGCCCTAGCCAACATCAGCGCGAAGGTGATATCCAACTTGGCGCCGGAAATACTTCGCTGCCTTGGACCAGGAGGCATTCTAGTGACGGGCGGATTCCTCGACAAGCAGGAGGAACAGGTGGCGCAGCAGCTCAGGGACGTGGGATTTTGCATTGGAAACCGCCGCGCCATGGAGGACTGGGTGACGCTGGAAGCGATGAAGCCAGCGGCGGGCTGACGGCCCTCCGCTGATACGATGCCCGTCTACTCGGAACGGGGAGGGCGTCCCATCAACCGGGCGACAGCTTCGTTCAACTCCAACCCCTCAAAGAGAATCTGGTGGATGGCCTCTACGATGGGCATTTCCACGTCCAGCCTCCGCGCCAGCGTCAGGGCCGCCGCCGTTGTGTGCACCCCCTCCGCCACGTTTTCCATTGCCTCCAGAATCTCGCTAAGTGTCCGGCCCTTCGCCAACTCCTCCCCTACGTACCTGTTCCGACTGAGGCGGCTGAAGCAGGTGGCTGCTACGTCTCCCAACCCTGCCAGTCCAGCAAAGGTTAGAGGATTAGCACCCGCGTCTACCCCCAAACGCGTAATTTCGGCCAAGCCGCGGGTAATGAACGCCGCCTTCGCGTTGTCGCCGTAGCCCAGACCGTCGCAGATGCCGCTGCCCAGAGCGATGATGTTCTTCAGCGCGCCCGCCAGCTCCACGCCAATAACGTCGTCGTTGGTATACACCCTGAAACTGGGGGACATTAGCAGCCGCTGCACTCTCTTGGCTGCCTCCAAGTCGCCGCTGGCAACAACCGTCGAGGCGGGTTTGCCGGCGATTATTTCCTTCGCCAGGTTGGGGCCAGAAAGAACACAATACCGACGGGCCAAGCTTATTGGCATCTCTCTTGCAAAGACGGCGCTCATGGGCTTTCCGGTCTGCATCTCCAACCCTTTCGCTGCACTCACAGCAATGGCGTTGGCACCCAAGCTGTCTCGAATCCATAGCAGATTTTGGCGGAACCTCTGGGAAGGGACGGCCAGGATGACCACATCGGCATCGGCGAGGGCCTCAGACGTCGAGGCCGTAATTTCCAGAGCGGACGGCAGAGGCGTTCCGGGAAGAAAGCGGCGGTTCTCCCCTTCCTTCCGCAATTGGCGCGCTTCATCCTCCGTCCGTGCCAACAGCGCGGTCCGAACGCCGTTGCTGCATAGTTGAAGGGCGAGCGTGGTACCCCAGGTGGTAGTCCCGACTACGGCAGCCTTGGTCGACATCTGCTAGCTAGACTCGCTGGGCTTCGCCCGTTCACCCAATCGAGGCTCCGTCCCATCCCTTAGCCTCCGGATATTGTCGGAGTGCTGCCAAAAGATGATGAACCCGCCAACTCCAAAATAGACGACATACACAACGGAGAAATCGAAAAAGATTATCTGTACAACTGCAGCGGCTACGGCTGTGGTCACGCCCGACAGAGACGCCAGCGATACGTATCTGCTAAGGAATACCGTAACGCCCCAGGCCAGAACGCACAAAGCCAAAGCTATGGGAGAAATCACCAGGACGGCACCGGCGGCCGGCACGATGCCGCGACCACCTTTTAAGCCAAGAAATAGCGACCAGTTGTGCCCAACCAACACAAGCAGGCCCGCTGTCACGTTCGCTGCGGCGTCCCCGGAAACAACCTTCGCCAGCAAGACCGCAAGCGCACCTTTGGTCAAATCGAGAAGGAGCACCAGCGCGGCGCTTTTCAGCCCGCCCGTACGCAGGACGTTGCTGGCGCCGGTCCGACCGCTCCCGTGCTCTCGCACGTCCACCCCATGGAAAAGCCTGACCACCAGAAATCCCCAGGGCACCGAACCCAGCACGTAGGCCAAAGGCGCCAGGATCAGGTACTGGGCCAGCGGTTGCGAAGTGTCCATGCCCAACGCTATGGCCAGCACCCACGCCGCCAGAAGCGGCGGAACCGCCAAGGGCAGCGCGTACTTCATCTAGACCTCTTGCTACGCTTGAATACCAGCCTCAGATGGGTTTGTCGAAAGTCGAAGGCAGCCCTTATCCGGTTCTCAAGGTACCGACGATACGAGAAATGGATCTTAGTGTCGTTGACGTTCAATACAAAAGTCGGAGGGTTCACTCCGACCTGCCGAACGTTTCGAATGGCCACTCGACGCCTGCCCATTGAAGCCGGCGGCTGGTTGGCCATAGCGTCCAGAAGCACCCGCTGAAGCTTTCCGTGGGGTACCACTCGCTGTCGCTCCTGGTGGACGTCCAGGGCAAGCCGCAGCAGATCGTCGATTCCCTCCTCATTCAGAGCCGACGTGAATACGATAGGTACGTAGGGCATGAAGTGCAGCCGGCGCCGAACCGTCCAGAGGGCCTCCTCCTGGGCCGTGCCGGTGGGATCATCCACCAGGTCCCACTTGTTTACGACGGCCACAACCCCCTTGAAGCTCTCCGACGCATAGCCGAAGACGTGGGCGTCCTGGGCCGTGGCTAACTCCGAAGCGTCCATGACAAGAAAAGCAACGTCGCAGCGCTGAATGGCACGAAAGGCCCGCAGCACACTATACCGCTCGATTCCCTGCCGAACCTGCCCCCGACGCCGGATACCCGCCGTATCTATCAGAACCATGGGACGACCCTCAAACTCGAAGCGGGTGTCCAAGCTGTCCCGAGTTGTTCCCGCAATCTCGCTTACAATGGCCCGCTCCTCTCCCAGAATGGCGTTCAACAGCATGGACTTGCCCACGTTGGTCCGCCCCAAGATGGCGACGCGTGGGACGCCAACTTCCTCCTCTTCCGGCTCTTGCGGGGGAAGAAGCGCGGCCGTCCTGTCCATAAGGTCGTGGATGCCCAGATTATGGTAGGCGCTGACGTATAAGGGCTCGTCCAATCCCAAGCCGTAGAACTCCGCCGCCGAAAGCTCACGCTTCTGATTGTCTACCTTGTTAACGATTGTTATGGCAGGCTTCTCGCGGCGGCGAATCTGCAAGGCTATCTCCTGGTCAACCGGGTTAATTCCCGCCGCACCGTCTACCAGGAAGAACAGCAGGTCCGCATCCTCGATGGCCGTTTCGACCTGGGCCCGCACCTTACCCTTGAGGGGGTCTTCGCCCGGAGGTTCGAGCCCACCCGTGTCCACCAACGTGAAAGACAGGTCGTCCCACTCCACCTGCCCGATAATTCTATCGCGGGTGGTGCCGGGAACGTCGGTCACCACCGCCGCCCGGCGGCCCACCAGACGGTTGAACAGCGTAGACTTGCCGACGTTCGGCCTGCCGATTATGGCTACAAGCGGTTTAGTCATCATATTAGTTCCAAGGGGGCCCGGCGGACTTTCAGCATTTGAGTTAGTCTCCATGGCGGTTGAGATATTCTAGGAGCGACTTTTGCGCGTGGAGACGATTTTCCGCCTGGTCAAATACTACCGACTGCGGGTGATCCAGCATGCCTGGCGGCACTTCCTCGCCGTAGTGGGCGGGCATGTCGTGCATGAAGATGGCATCGGGGCGAGCCAGCGACAGGAGTTCCGGGGTTACGGTGTATCCTCGAAAATCCGACAGCCGGGCGGCTCGATCCTGTTCGTCCCCCATGCTGATCCAAACGTCCGTATAGACCACGTCGGCGTCCACCACGGCCTCTCCCGGCTCCGTGAGCATGAGCGGCGGCGGCGCGCCGGCCTCAGCCGCCCGTACAGCCGCTTCCTCCAAGCTTGCCCGGTCCAAATGATACCCCGGCGGCGATGCTATGACGAAGCTGCCGCCGACTGAGGCAACGCCCAAGGCCAGGCTCCTCGCCACGTTGTTCCCGTCGCCGACAAAGGCCACCCGAAGTCCTTCGAGCCGTCCTTTCACCTCTCTCATGGTCTGCAAATCCGCCAAGGTCTGGCACGGGTGCTCCCAATCCGACAAGGCGTTCACGACCATTACCGAGGCGTTGGAGGCAAACTCTTCCAATGCAGTATGGGAGTTCACCCGGGCGACTATGCCATCCACGTAGCGCGAAAGCACCTTCGCAACGTCGGACACCGGCTCCCGAACGCCCAGTCCCACTTCCTGGCCGCCGGTGTAGAAGCAGTGACCGCCCAGCTGGTGAATGCCTACCTCAAAGCTTCCTCGCGTACGCAGGGAAGGCTTCTCAAACAGCAAGGCTACGGTACGGTCTGCCAGGGCCTTCGACGCTTCGCCCTTCTTCATGGCAGTAGCCCTTTCGACGACGGCGAGTATCTCCGACGAGTTAAGGTCTGTGACGGATAGAAATCTTGGCGGGTTCATCTGCCCTCCTAGGCAGAAATGATATCTCAATGGGCGGATGGCATTCAACTAGGGCTAGCGATTTGCCCTGTTCATATCAACGGCACGTGCGGCGCCGCGCTCTCTGGCATCAAACCAGTGGTTCTGGGGTTGTCGGAAACCTCTATCTGACGACGATAGGCCGCAAACCCGGACCGGATGTAGAAGTCCACTGCACTTGGGTGGTCAAAGGTACAGGTATGCAGCCATAGCCTCCGGATGGGACGCGACCAGGCGATTTGCAACGTCTGGTTCATCATCCACCGGCCAGCCCCTTGGCCGATCATCTCTGAGGTCAACCCGAAGAATCTAATCTCACATTCTCCCTCAAATCGAAAGTCGAGTTCCGCCAGACCTCGCATGTCACCACAGGCGTTGAACACGTAGGTCTCGTAGAGAGGATGGTTGAGAATTTCGCCAAGCTCGACATCGTTTAACTGCAGCCGCGAAAACCAGAGCCATTCCTGGCCAATTCGTCGGAACAGGGCACGGTAGTCTTGCAGGTTGGGGAACTCGGTTTTTTCCAGACCCCATGAAACTTCCGAGGGTTCCGTACGGGCCGTCGGACGTTGGCACATCTGCAAGTACGTTACGACAGCGGCAATCCTGCCGCGGGGAATGTCGAAGAAACCGTTGGTGATGTTCATCGTGTGGCAGTTCAAACGGCCAAATCTACGGCAGGGAGCAGTAGATTTCCAGTCTGTGGAGAAGCCTCACCAGCAACGCGCGTCCCTGCTCAAGTTCGAAGCCCATACGGTAGTCTCCAATTCAGATGCGGAGGGAGTTATCATGGCGATATTATACACCCGCCCCTATTTCCCCTGCACCGCTGCGGTCAAGTCTCCCAGCGTGTCTGAGTCTGCAGGAATGCTCCTTCCAGCCATGCATGTCCTAGCTTGATACGCAACACGTACAACCAGGCTTTGACGTCAAGGGGCTGAACGCCCAGCAAATCGAAAGGCTGGCCGGTTTGTGGGTCGATGTATTTCTCTCGAAAGGCGTCCACGACGCCTTTGGGGGCATCTGCTATGGCCAATCGCTCGACGATACTCTCGACGATGGCCACGTCATCGGCGCTTTCGTGGTGAACAATGGCATAGGGCTGATGACGCAGGTTACGAGACTTCTGTCCCATAGTACCGAACCAAAACTCATTTCCTATCACGACGCCGTATACGGGCATCGAGTGGGGCCGACCGTCGGGGCGGATAGTCGCAAGCCAGTACGACATTGCGGCGCGAAGCCTAGAGAGGGCACGCTCCTTCATGTGGCCAGCAGACGCCACCGCGGTTGCTCCTCGATGACATGCAAACCCCGAATCACGGGGCACTGTCTGAAACCTCATTAGGAGATGGTGGGCGGTAGTGGACTTGAACCACTGACCTCTGCGATGTCAACGCAGTACTCTAACCAACTGAGCTAACCGCCCACGGTAGGATCCGGAGGGAATCGTTGGGGATTTAAAGACACACCGACGTCCCATTGCCGGTTAGTTTAGCCAGTAGGTTTAAGTAGCGTCAAGGGGAGAGGCGTGGAGAAGGCAAAGGGGCCGCGGTGTTGCGGCCCCTTTGCCTTTCTTGCGTTGCTGCCAACGGTGTCAAGGTTAGTCTATGACCGGGTTGTCTACTTCCACATCGGCATGGACGTTACCGAGGTCCTCCAGGCTGTCGGGCAACGGGTTCGTGAATTCCTTGATGAGCTCACTGTCCAGGATTTCGTCGCTGGTCCCTTCAAGGATAAGATCGTCGCCCAGCATGTACTGTTCCTCCACAGTGGGGAGTTCGGCGTCAACGCGGGCGGGGATGAGGCGCCCGATGATGACGTTCTCCTTGAGGCCGAGGAGATGATCCACGCCGCCGCTAGCGGCGGCTTCGGTAAGAACACGGGTAGTCTCCTGGAAGGAAGCAGCGGCAAGGAAGCTATCGGTGAGGAGGGAGGAGCGGGTGACTCCGAGGAGAACGGGTTTGGCGGTAGCCGGTTCGCCACCCTCCGCGAGAACCTGGGCATTCTTGGCCTGGAAGTCGAAGAGATCTATGGACTGGCCAGGTATGTATTCGGCGTCACCGGCGGAGTCCACCTGAACTCTACGCAGCATCTGGCGCGCCACGACTTCTATATGCTTGTTGTGAATGGACACCCCCTGGGAGCGATAGACCCTCTGCACCTCGTCCACCAAGTAGGATTGCACGTCTTCCTTGCCCTTGATTCGGAGGATGTCATGGGGGTTCAGAGGGCCTGCGGTGAGGGCGGCGCCAGCCTTGACTTCATCCCCGTCTCTGACTAGGAGCAGGGCCGAGACGGCGACGTGGTGTTCGCGCTCTTCGGTATCTGCCCAGGTGATTGAGAGGCCGCCGGTCGGCTGAATTTCAACGGTACCGCCCACGTTGGCGACTACGGCGTCTTCAGGGGTTACAGCCTTCTTCTTGCCTCGTTTCTTTGGCAGTTCGGTGCCTTGGGGCAGGGCGAGTATCTTGCCGGCCTCAACTTCTTCGCCGTCTTTGACATGGAGTTCGGCGTCGAGGGGGAGATAGTAATCTTCCCGATATTCCTCCCGGCTGGTGATCTTGACCCGGCGGCCCTGGACATCCTCTTCCACGATAATGGCGCCGTCGATATCGGAGAGGATGGATGAACCCTTGGGTACGCGTGCTTCGAAGAGCTCTTCGACTCTGGGCAAACCGCTGGTAATGTCTTGACCAGCGACGCCTCCAGTGTGGAAGGTCCTCATGGTAAGCTGGGTACCGGGTTCGCCGATGCTCTGGGCGGCGATGATGCCCACGGCTTCGCCCATTTTGACCATGCGACCGGTGGCGGGGCTGCGTCCGTAGCACATGCGGCAGAGGCCCCGGTGGGCTTGGCAGGTGAGGGGCGATCGGATGAAGAGGTTGGTCACACCGGCGGATGCGATGGTGTTGAAGGCCTCCTCGCCGATTTCCTGATTGCGGTCAATGAGGATCTCACCGGTCTTGGGGTCGGCCACGGAGGCGGCGGTTAGCTGCCCCATGGCTCGCTCGGCCTGGGTTGCGACTAGAGGGTCTCCGGTGCCGGGGGCAAGCCAGATGCCTTCGGTGGAGCCGCAGTCCTCTTCCAGGATTATCACGTCCTGGCAAACGTCCGTCAGACGGCGGGTCAGGTAGCCGGAGTCGGCGGTACGGAGGGCGGTATCGGCCAGGCCCTTGCGGGCACCGTGGGTGGAGATGAAGTATTCCAGGGCGGTAAGACCCTCGCGGAAACTGGACTTGATGGGCAGGTCGATGATGCGGCCCTTGGGGTTGCTCATGAGGCCACGCATGCCAGCCATCTGCTTGATCTGAGCGATGTTTCCCTTGGCGCCGGAAACGGCCATGACGGCGATTCCACCGTAGCTGTCCAACTCATCCTTGACGATGACCTCCATGGCATCGCTGGCCTCCGTCCAAGCGTTGACGGTGTGGGTATAGCGTTCCTCCTCAGTCATTAGGCCCAGCATGTAATCGTCTTCGAAGGACTTCACGAGCTCGTTGGCCTGCTCTATGACTTCTTGCTTGCGGGAGGACACCTGAATATCGTTTATGGCGATGGTAATGCCAGAGACAGTGGCGTAGTGGAAGCCGAGGGTCTTTATCCGGTCCAGCACCTGGGCCGTCTCACGGTTACCCAGCAGCCGGTAGCACTCGCCGGTGAGGTCTTTGAGGGTGCCTTTATCCATGATCTCGTTCTTGAATTCTATTTCGTCGGGAAGGACTTCGTTGAAGATGATGCGGCCCACGGAGGTCTTGAGAGGGCCTTCGGTTTTTTCGAGGCGCCAGATTTCGATTTCCGCCTGGATGTCCACGTATCCGGCGTCGTGGGCGATGAGGGCCTCCTCGGAGCTGAGGAAGCGGCGACCGGAACCGGTTACGTTCTCCCGGATGTCGGTAAGGTAGAAGCAGCCCAACACCATGTCGAGGGTGGGGGCTACCAGGGGCTCACCGGAGGCGGGGGAGAGCATGTTGTTGACGCTGAGCATGGTCTCCTTGGCCTCCAGGACGGCCATGCGGGAGAGAGGAACGTGGACGGCCATCTGGTCTCCATCGAAGTCGGCGTTGAAGGCGGGACAGACGAGGGGGTGGATCTGGATGGCGCTGCCCTCAATGAGGACGGGCATAAAGGCTTGAATGCCCAGACGGTGGAGGGTGGGAGCGCGGTTGATGAGGACCGGGCGCTCCTTGATGACCTCTTCCAGGATGTCCCAAACCTCGCCGCGGGCGCTCTCCACCATCCGCTTGGCGCTCTTGATGTTGGGGGAGATGCCCAGGAGCACCAGGCGGTGCATAACGAAGGGTTTAAAGAGTTCCAGAGCCATCCGCTTGGGGAGGCCGCATTGGTGGAGTTCGAGGTCCGGCCCTGAGACGATGACTGAGCGGCCAGAGTAATCGACCCGCTTGCCGAGGAGGTTCTGGCGGAAGCGGCCCTGCTTGCCCCGGAGGAGGTCCGAAAGGGACTTAAGCTTGTGGTTGTGGCTGCCCGAGATGGGCCGGCCGCGGCGGCCGTTGTCTATGAGGGCGTCCACGGCCTCCTGCAGCATTCGCTTTTCGTTACGGATGATGATTTCCGGCGCGCCAAGTTCCATGAGGCGCTTGAGCCGGTTGTTGCGGTTGATAACACGACGGTAAAGATCGTTGAGGTCGCTGGTGGCGAAGCGGCCACCGTCCAACTGCACCATGGGGCGCAGCTCGGGCGGCAGGACAGGGAGGACCTTGAGGACGAGCCATTCGATCTTGTTGCCGCTCTTGCGGAAGGCCTCAACGACGCGGAGGCGCTTGATGGCCTTCTTGCGGCGCTGGCCGGAGGTTGACTGCATCTCTTCCAGCAGTGTCTCCCGCAATTCTTCCAAGTCCATCTCTCTAAGGATATCCAGGACTGCTTCCGCGCCCATTCGGGCGACGAAGACGTGGCCGAAGCGGCCGTTGAGTTCCCGGAAACGGGTTTCCGTAACGAGCATCATAGGTCTGATACTGTCCAGGTCATCAATGGCGGTTTCGTAATCCTCCTCCAGCTGAGAGAGTTCCTTTTCCAGGCTCTCTTCTATTCCAGCGACCTGCGCCCTCACGCCCACGGCGGTATCTTCGGGAGCTTGGAGGAGCTGGTCGTCGTCTACAGACGTGGATTCAAGGCCGATTAGGGCGGCTATCCTGTCGTCGGCTGATTGACGAAGGATCTGTTGGTTCTGGTCAAAGGTCTCCTTCTCCAGACGGCGAGCTTCCTCCCGCATCTCCTTGTCTACGGAGATGATGACATGTTGGGCGAAGTAGAGGACGCGCTCCAGATTTCGGGGAGAGAGGTCGAGGAGTAATCCTAGCCGGCTAGGGGTGCCTTTACTGAACCATATATGGGCTACGGGGGCGGCCAACTCTATGTGGCCCATGCGCTCCCGGCGAACCCGAGAGCGTGTAACTTCCACACCGCAACGGTCGCAGATGACGCCACGATAGCGGATGCGCTTGTACTTGCCGCAGAAGCACTCCCAGTCCTTAGTGGGACCGAATATCCTCTCGCAGAATAGACCGTCCTTCTCAGGGCGGAGGGTGCGGTAGTTGATGGTCTCCGGCTTGGAAACCTGGCCGTGGGACCAGCTGCGGATCTGTTCCGGTGAGGCGATGGAGATGCGTATAGCGTTAAAGCTGGGAGAGTGCACCTCGGTTCTATCCATTAGACTAACCATCTATTATTCCGCCTTCCAATTGGGTTCCTTGGGGATCTGAGGGTTGGTAGCTGGGCCAGTATGGGGCGCCTTGCTCAACCAATCAGGGTTCAGTCCAAGGGGAGTTCCAGGGATTCCTTGGCTTCTTCGATGAGGCTGGCGTTGTTGTCCTCGTGGAGGAGTTCCACCGCCAGACCCAGGCTCTGGAGCTCTTTTACCAGAACGTTGAAGGATTCCGGTATGCCAGGCTCCACGATATCTTCGCCCTTGACGATGGCCTCGTAGGTCTTGACCCGACCGGTGACGTCATCTGACTTGACGGTGAGTACTTCTTGAAGGTTGTGGGCAGCGCTGTAGGCTTCCAAAGCCCAGACTTCCATTTCACCGAAGCGCTGCCCACCGAATTGGGCCTTGCCGCCCAGGGGCTGCTGGGTTATGAGGGAGTAGGGGCCAGTGGAGCGGGCGTGAATCTTGTCCTCCACCAGGTGCACAAGCTTCATCATATAGATGTAGCCGACGGTTACCGGCTGGCTGAAAGGCTGACCAGTGAGGCCGTCTCGCAGATGAACTTTGCCGAAAGTCGGGGGAGCCACTTTCATGGTGCGGTGAATCTCCCGAGTCTTTTCGCGCAACTCCTCCGGAGTGAGTTCGTCGACGGAAATTCCCAAGTCTTCCTGGAGCCAAATACGGAGGGCGGCCTGCCATGCCTCACCCACTATGGAGTCGTCCCAAAGCTGTTGGGCGTCGTAACCACGTTTCTTAAGCCAAGGTTCGACGAGTTCCACGTTCGTTTGATGAGCACCGTTAGCGGAGGCGCCATTGCTCGATTGAGCCTGCTGGACGAACCAAGTACGGGCTAATCCATCCTCTATGGAAAGGTCGGTCGCCCCGTCGAAGATGGGAGTGATGGCGCGGAAGTTCAGGTGCTTTGCTGCCCAGCCGAGATGAGTTTCCAACACCTGGCCTAGATTCATGCGGGAGGGTACGCCGATGGGGTTAAGGATGATGTCCACGGGGGTGCCGTCGGGCAGGTAGGGCATGTCCTCGGCGGGGAGGATACGGGCGACAACGCCCTTGTTGCCGTGGCGTCCAGCCATCTTGTCACCCACGGAGATTTTGCGGGTTTGAGCGACCCAGACGCGAACGGCTTCGTTAACAGCGGCGGGGAGTTCGTCCTTGTTCTCCCGGGTGAGTATCTTCACGTCGATAACCTTGCCTCGTTCGCCGTGGGGGACCCGCAGGGAGGTGTCCTTAACGTCCCTAGACTTTTCGCCGAAAATCGCCCTAAGGAGTTTCTCCTCCGCGGTGAGCTCCGTTTCGCCTTTGGGAGTGACTTTGCCGACGAGAATGTCGCCGGGACCGACTTCCGCGCCGATGGATATGATGCCCCGTTCGTCCAAGTCTCGCAGGTTCTCCTCACCCACGTTTGGGATGTCCTGGGTTATCTCTTCGGGGCCGAGCTTGGTCTCTCGGGCCTCCATTTCGTGCTTTTCGATGCGTATGGAGGTGAAGAAATCGTTTTTGACTAAGTTTTCGCTGAGTATGATGGCGTCTTCGTAGTTGTAGCCTTCCCAACTCATGAAGGCGACGAGGACGTTTTGGCCCAGGGCCAGATTGCCGTTCTCCGTAGAGGAGCTGTCGGCCAGAACCTGCCCCCCCTTAATGCGCTGGCCCTTCTGCACTATGGGCCTCTGGTTGAAGCAAGTGCCCTGGTTGGTACGGGCGAACTTTGTTATTTGATGTTGGTATTCCTGGCCCGACTTGTCCTTAATTATGACGGAGCCGCCGTTGACGGAAGTGACGACTCCTGCAGCCTTGGAGAGGATCACCTGACCGCTATCCTGGGCCACTCGACCTTCTATGCCGGTGCCGATAAGGGGGGCCTGGGGCCGGAGAAGGGGGACGGCCTGGCGCTGCATGTTGGAACCCATGAGGGCGCGGTTGGCGTCGTCGTGTTCCAAGAACGGAATGAGGGATGCGGAGACGCTCATTATCTGCATGGGAGAAACGTCCATAAAATCGACGCGGTTCGGAGGTTCTTCTGCGTAGGCGTCACCGATACGCACTTCCACGCGGTCTCCAAGAATCTGGTTCTTCTTATCGAGGGGCGCGTTTGCCTGGGCAATGACGTAAGTCTCTTCCCGGTCGGCGGAAAGATATATCACGTCTTCGTCCTTGGTGGAAACGTAGTGTTTAACAGGGATGTCACATTCGGGCAGCTGAGCGAGGAGTTCCAATGGGATGGCGCCGATTATCTTTCGCGCCTGGGAAGTGACCCTGCCGGCTTCGTTTGTGACATTTTCCACGCCGAGATGAAAGGCCTTGCCCGTTTCCGACTTCCAGGTGACCAGGTGGTTGCCGGCTTCGTCCTTGATGTCCTCAGTGACGGTGCGACCAAAGAGGTCCGGGTCGGAGCTGCGGAGCGTGTTGAGCACGCGACGGTAGGGTGATTCTATGAATCCAAATGAGTTGATGCGGGCATAGCTGGCCAGAGAGCTGAGCAGGCCGATGTTGGGGCCTTCCGGGGTCTCAATAGGGCAGATGCGGCCGTAGTGGGAGAAGTGAACGTCCCGCACATCGAAGCCGGCGCGCTCCCGGGAGAGGCCGCCGGGGCCAAGGGCGGAGAGACGTCGCTTGTGGGTAAGTTCCGCCAGGGGATTGGTCTGGTCCATGAACTGGGAAAGCTGGGAGCCGCCAAAGAATTCCCTGACGGCGGCAACGACGGGGCGGATGTTGACCAGGGCTTGAGGAGTGGCCTGTTCCGGGTCCGTCTGGGTCATGCGCTCTTTGACCATGCGCTCCATGCGGAGGAGACCTATTCGCATCTGATTCTGCACGAGCTCGCCGACGCCACGGACCCGGCGATTGCCCAGGTGGTCGATGTCGTCGGGGCGGCCTACGCCGTTGTTGAGCTCGATGATAGTGCGGATCATGGCGGTGAGGTCAGCGAGGTGGAGCACCCTATCGTCCGGGGGGTTGGAGAGGTTGAGACGACCGTTGAGCTTGAACCGGCCGACGCGGCCAAGGTCGTAGCGGCGGCGGTCAAACAGCAGGCTGCGCAAGAGGTTAAACGCGTTTTCCAGGCTGGGAGGCTCGCCGGGCCGCAGACGGCGATAGAATTCCAGTTGGGCGAGGGCGATGAGCCGGGCCTCGTGGGGATCGTACCTCTGGCCGGGCTTGAGCCACTCCCACATGGCCTTCATAGTTAGTTCGTCTTTGCGGAACTGTCCCTCCCGTTCGTCGGAGTAGACATCCTTGGCCAAGGTAGATTGAACGAACTTGTGGGTTTCACCAATGTCTGCATCAGCGAAGAGGGCTTGAAGCTCCTCTTCCTTAGAGATGCCAAGGGCGCGGAGGAAGATGGTGACTGAGACCTTTCGCTTCCTATCGACCTTCACGGAGACGATGTTCTTGGCGCTGGTTTCGAACTCCAGCCACGCGCCCCGGTAGGGGATGAGCTTGGCGGAGCAAAGCTGCCGATCGCTGGGGATGTCCCGGTTGAGGACAAAGTAGGCGCCGGGGGAGCGGACCAGCTGGCTTACGACGACTCGTTCAGCGCCGTTTACGATGAACGTTCCATTGTCCGTCATTATGGGGATGTCCCCCATAAAGATCTCCTGCTCTTTGATAACCCCGGTTTCCTTGGTAACGAGACGGGTCTTGATCCAGAGAGAGGCGCAGTAGGTTATCTCTTTCTGCTTACACTCTTCCGGAGTATACTTAGGCTTCCTGAAAGAATGCTCGAGGAATTCCAACTCGAACTTGCTCTCGGTGAAGTCCCTTATGGGACTGACATCGCGAAAGACTTCGGCGATGCCTTCGCCCTTGAACCTTTCGAAGGACTGAAGCTGCATGAGGATGAGGTGGGGGATGTCCAAGACTTGGGGTATTCGAGAGTATTGCTTGACCTCAGGGGGGGAGCTTTGGGCGCTCATGCTTGAGGACAAAGGCATATACGTTCCTCCTAGAATTGAGATGGTGACAGGAAAAGAGGCGCGACGAGGGCTGGGGAAGCGCTAGGGAGCTCAGAAGGAAAGGGGCTTATACTCAAATAAGACAAAGCAAGCACCCTATATCATAGCATAAGGTGTCGCTTTGTCAAGGATTTTGCCGGTAAATTGCAAGGAGTCGCATTATAACGCACGAGCGAGCTTAGGTCTAGAGGCTAACGCGCCAAAAATACGTGGACGTGGACTGTGAAACATGGGGTTGTTATATTGGGAGGAGGGGAATTTCCAAGTTTAGGATTCTTTTGAAGCAACAGACCGATATAAGCGAAACGACGACGCGTCGGGTAGTGGTGCCCGTTAGGGGAATGACATGCGCCGCTTGCGTGTCCACGGTGGAGAAGGCGCTACAAGGCGTTCCAGGGGTGGCACACGCATCGGTGAATCTGGCTACTGAGGAAGCATCGATGCAGGTGTCTCCGGGGGACGGGTGGGCCGCCGCGTTGGCCAAGGGCCTGGAGGAGGCCGGCTACGGGCTGGGCACGGAGGATGTATCACTTAACATAGAGGGGATGACCTGCGCCGCCTGTGTGGGCCACGTGGAGTCGGCTCTGAAGGCGGTCCCGGGTGTGGCGGAGGCCTCGGTGAACCTGGCCACGGAGAAGGCGCTGGTGTCGGTGACGCCGGGGTTGGCCACGCCGGAAAACCTGGTGCGGTCTGTGGAAGAAGCGGGCTACGGGGCCCGTCTCCACGGAGGCGAACAGCTGTCAGGGTCAGCAGAGAAGGCACGGGACAGAGAGCTACGTCAGATGCGACGGAAGCTGATTTTCGCCGGGACGGCGGGGGCACTGCTATTCCTGGGTTGTTTCGAGGGATTTCCCTGGGTACCGGGGCTTATGGAAAGCACACACTATCTCTTGTTTCTGTGGGCAGCGGCAACACCGGTGCAGTTCTGGGCCGGCCTTGAGTTCTACCGCTCCGGTTTTGGAGCGGTGCGGCACGGCCGAGCCAACATGCACACACTGATAGCCCTGGGAACCACCACGGCGTACCTGTTCAGTGGGCTTCTGGTACTGCTCCGAATGGTTGGTTCCGACGCGCTGGCGGTCCCAGGGTCGGACCGGGCCGTGTACTTCGACACGGCAGCCATCATCATTGCGCTGGTGCTGCTGGGCCGCTATCTGGAGGCCCGCTCGCGCCGCCAAACCTCCGCAGCCGTCAGGGGGCTGATGAGCCTGCGTCCCGCAAGGGCCAGGGTTGTAAGAAATGGTAGGGAAATCGGGGTGCCGGTGGAGGACGTGGAGTTGGGAGACCTGACGCTGGTTCGTCCGGGCGAGCGAATGCCGGTGGACGGGGTGGTAGTGGAGGGATATTCATCAGTGGACGAGTCGATGATTACGGGTGAGAGCGTACCGGCGGAGAAGGGGGAGGGAGCGCGGGTTTTCGGAGCGACGATGAATCAGACGGGGTTCTTGAAGGTGAAGGCCACCGGGGTGGGGTCGGACACGGTGCTTTCAAGGATCATCGCCATGGTAGAGGAAGCACAGGGTTCGAAAGCGCCCATACAGCGGCTGGCGGACGTGGTTGCCTCGTATTTCGTACCGACGATACTGATTCTAGCCGGAGCATCCTTCCTGGCTTGGCTCATATTTGGGCCTTCACCCTCGCTTGTCTACGGATTACTAGCTTTTGTGGCGGTGGTAATAATCGCCTGCCCTTGCGCGCTGGGCTTGGCGACGCCCACGGCCATTATGGTAGGAGTAGGCAAGGGCGCGGAGGGGGGCATCCTCATTCGCAGCGCGGAAGTGTTGGAACGCGCCCATAGGGTGGACACGGTGGTAATGGACAAGACGGGTACGCTCACGGAGGGGCGTCCCTCAGTTACGGACCTGGTGACGCTGGAAGGGAGCGAAAAGGAGCTACTGTCGGTGGCGGCTTCGGTGGAAGTGGGATCGGAGCACCCGCTGGCGGAGGCGGTGGTCCGCCGAGGCCGGGAGGATGGGGTAGAGTTCGCCGAGGTGACGGGATTCCAGGCGCATCCCGGACTAGGAGTTGAGGGTGAGATGGGGGGCGAACGGGCGTTGCTTGGCAAAGAGGAGTTCATTGCCATGTATGGCCTGGACGTACATGGGCTAAACGCAAAGGCATCGGAGCTGGCGGCACAGGGGAAGACGGTTATGTACGTGGCTCATGGAGACAGGGTATTGGGTCTGCTGGCGGCGTCGGACACCGTGAAGCCGGAGGCAGCATCGGTGGTGACACTCTTGAAGCAGCGGGGGTTGGAAGTCATCATTCTGACTGGAGATAGACAGGAGACGGCGCAGGCGGTTGCGGGTTCGCTGGGCATTGAAGGGGTAACGGCGGGCGTGCTACCGGAGCAGAAGGCCCTTCGAGTCAAGGCCCTCCAGGAGGAAGGGCGGTGCGTGGCCATGGTGGGGGACGGGATCAACGACGCTCCGGCGCTGGCGCAGGCGGACGTGAGCATCGCCATGGGAAGCGGCACCGACGCGGCTATGGAGACCTCCGGCGTGGTGCTGATGGGCAGCGGCTTGGGCAGCCTGGCGAGCGTGTTCGAGCTGAGCCGACGGACGCTGCGGGTAATCAGGCAGAATCTGTTTTGGGCCTTCTTCTATAATGCGGCTCTGGTGCCGGTGGCCATGGGCGTGATGTATCCTGTATTTCAACAAACGGGCGGCGTTCCGCAGGGGTTGGAGTTCTTCTTTGGAGAGGTGGGACTTCTCAACCCGGTGTTGGCGGCCTTGGCAATGGCCTTTAGTTCCGTTAGCGTGGTGAGCAATTCTTTGAGACTGAGAAGGTTGAGGTTACCTTAGGATGATTGGGAAGTTGAAGTCGTTTTTTGGGAGTGGCAACAAAGATGAAGGGACGGCCACCGATCCGGTGTGCAAGATGGTAGTGGACAAGGCAGATCCCGGCGGAGGGACGGCTGAATACCAGGAAATCACCTACTATTTCTGTGCGCCCGGTTGCCGAAAGTCCTTCCAGCAAGACCCGGAGAGGCATCTGGACTGAAGAAGGAAGCTGATTGTCGGGAATCTCGCCATGATTGAATGTTGTCGCTTCTTTGGCTAGAATAGGCAGAGATTCTTAGCCTAGGGAGGCAGTTTCCATGCCCGAGGTTGAAGCGCCCGAAATTGTAGTCTACACCCATCCAGATTGCGGATTTTCCACGGCTGTGAAGATTGATTACAACAACCGGGGAATTGCTTTCAGGGAGATCGACATTTCGGTGCGCCCGGAAGAGATACCAGAGTTGGAGAGGTTGACGGGCGGGGAACGGACCACGCCGGTAATTGTGCGTGGAGACGAGGTGACAATTGGCTTCAACGGGATTGGTTGAAGCTTCTAGTCTTCGAGCCGGAGGCTCGACACGGCAGACGGCGCTCCTAGAGAGAAATTGGCGGTTGGCTGGTTCATGGAGTGTTGACAGCAAGCAGGAACGCCCCTAGTATTTTGGTTGGAAACCATTACGGCCCGGTGGTGTAGTTGGCCTAACATACCGCCCTGTCAAGGCGGAGATCGGCGGTTCGAATCCGCTCCGGGTCGCCACTTCCCACGTTTTTCACTTATTCGGCGTCCGTTCGCCCAGCATGCTCTAGTGCGTAGGCGTCTTTGATGCCCCCCATCTCCCAAGCCCTCTGTATTCTTCCTATCCCCTCAATGCAGACTTAGAGGTGGTTGTTAGCGTCGAGTGAGGTTGTAGAGACGTTTCTGAAACTGTAGCCGAAGGGGTTTACTATGTCTTTTTATACGGCATTGGTTGTTGTATAATCCCGATTGCGTGACAGTATATCTCAATTCGGCCCGGCAGTCGGAGGGGGAGATACGAGTAACCTTGAGGAGGTAAGGTTGAGGATGCTATTCAACGGAGGATTCAAAATTCTCGCCGTGACGGTGACCCTGGTGGCAGTAGTTGCAACCATGTCGTTGGCGGCGTGTACGGATGAGATGAGCGACGAAGAGATCAGGAATGCGGCCGAGGAGATGGGCATGGTGATGGCCGGCGAGACCGAGATGAGCGACGAAGAGATCAAGAATGCGGCCGAGGAGATGGGCATGGTGATGGCCAGCGAGGCCGATGTGAGCGACGACAGACTCGCCCGCGTCATGGAGAGGGGAAGGGTTGTGTGCGCGAACAATGACAGCCTTGCGGGATTCGGGTTCCTAGATGACGCAGGGAACACAACAGGCTTCGACGCAGACCTGTGCCGCGCCGTGGCAGCGGCGGTGCTAGGGAATGCCGACGCCGTGGAGTTCCGAGCGACTACGGCTGCAGAGCGCGGCCCGTCCATGCAATCGGGCGAAATAGACATGATGTCGCGGAACACCACCTGGACCACGTCGCGCGACGCCACATGGGGCAACTTCGCACAGACCATGTTCTACGACGGGCAGGGGTTCATAGTGCCCAAGGACTTGGGGGTCAGCAGCGCGTACGAGCTGGAAGGCGCCAGCATTTGTGTGCTTAAGGGAACGACGACGGAGTTGAATCTTCAGGACTTCGACACCCAGAACAACATGAGATTCGCCATAGTGCCTTTCGAGGACAACACCAGCGCAAACGCGGCGTATCTACAAGGGCAGTGCGATTCCCTCACTACTGACCAGTCCGGCCTGGTGGCCAACGCCTCAGGATTCCCGGACCCGAGCGCCCACGTAATTCTGCCCGAAACGATTTCCGAGGAACCGCTGGGAACGGTTGTACCTCACGGTGACGATCAATGGTATGACATCGTGAAGTCCGTCATGGCCATGCTGATATACGCCGAGGCTTTCGGCATTCATTCCGGCAACGTACCCACCGAGGCTACTGGGGACACCACGATAGACCGGCTCTTTGGACTTTCGGGAAGCTACGGCCAGGAAGCGATGGGCCTGAAGGAAACGGCAGCCCAGGACGTCATCGGGCAGGTGGGCAACTACGGCCAGATTTTCGACCGACATCTGGCGCCTCTAGGACTGGTGCGAGCCGGCAGCAGGAATGCCCTCTGGACCGACGCGCCATGCTCCGACTGCGCGAAGGGCGGTCAGATATACGCAGCGCCTCTACGATAGGCTAGCGATTACGAGCGGCTGAGCCGCTCGCGAAGGGAAACCGAGAGAGAACAGAGGAGCCGCCAATTGGCGGCTCCTCTGCATTTGACTAGCTTGGCATAAGGACTTATATTTCCCGCCAGAGGCCATCTGACAATGCCAGCTTTTCTGCGAAACTTAACATACGAAGGGGTGCCAGTCTGGAGGCACACCCACATTGTTCAGTGGACGCTGCAGATAGTTTCCGGGGTTGCGGTGGTGGCCCTTGTTGTCTGGTTTATCGCCAACATCGGCGTTGCCATCGACTCCCGGAACATTCCATTCGGTTTCGGCTTTCTCGATATAGAATATCAGACGCCAATAGGGGAACACTTCATCCCCTATGCACCGTCGGACACGTACTTGTACGCCCTAGTGGTGGCGGCGGTGAATACGTTGGTAGTGGCCGTCCTGGGCGTGATCATAGCCACGATTCTAGGCATAATCATCGGCGTGTCCCGGTTGTCGAGCAACTGGTTAGTTTCGAAGCTGGCCCTGGTTTACGTGGAGTTCTTCCGAAACGTGCCGCTGCTGGTGCAACTGCTGTTCTGGTTCTTCATCGTGTTGACACTGCCGCAGGTGCGGGAAGGGTTAGTTTTCTTCGACGCGCTTTACGTCAACAACAGCGGCATCTCTATACCCGGGCCGTCGGGCATCGGCGGCATAGCCATCTTCCTGATATGGGTGGGGTTTGTGATATTGGCCATAGCCGCGGGAGTATTCGTCAATCGCAGGCTGGCCGAGCGGGAATTGGCGTTGGGTGGTGTTGCCCATCCGGTGCTGGCCGGATGGGTCGTGGCGCTGGCGGTGATAATTGGCTCCTGGTTTATCCTGAGCTTAGTTTCAGGAACGTCGCCGATAGAATGGTCCATGCCTGCGCCGGAAGGACGATTCGGGAGAATAGCCGGCGGGTTCACCATAAAGGCGGGATTGCTGGTCCTACTGCTAGGATTGGTGATATACACGGCGGCGTTCATTGCGGAGATAGTCAGAGCGGGGATCCAGTCCGTTGGGAAGGGGCAAGTGGAGGCGGCTAAGGGGTTGGGCCTGACGCCCATGGGATCCCTTCGATCCGTGATATTTCCCCAGGCCCTCCGGGTAATCATTCCGCCGCTGATCAGCCAGTACCTGAACCTGACCAAGAACAGCAGCTTGGGCGGCGCCATAGGGTACCCGGAGTTGGCCGGCGTGGGGATTACGATGACGCAGAGAGAGCCAGCAATATCCATATTTATACTTATTATGTTAGCGTACTTAGCAATGAGTTTGACGTGGTCCCTGATTGGGAATCTGTACAATCGCCATATAAGCCTTGAGAGAAGACGGTGACTACTACCCAGAGAACCACAGCTAGCCCAGCGCCTTCGCTGCCGCCGCCGATATTGGAGCGGGGAGCATTGGGCTGGGTTCGGGCCAACTTATTTAACAGCCGGTTCAATGCCACACTGACCGCAATTGTTGGGCTGGCGCTCGTCTTTACCCTCTGGTACGCGATTCAATGGGTTTTTGCTGAAGCGGACTGGACCGTGGTGTCCAAGGTTGGAGGTCGGTTCCTCATTGGGAACTACAACAGTGATCAGGCGTGCCCGGGCAATGACTGCTTCTGGAGGCCGCAGGCGAGCCTAATGATGGTGACGTTCCTAATGGGCATGGGATGGGGGGTAGCCGGGTCGAAGATGATGCGAACCCTGGCGTTGGCGACGGTGGGAGCGTGCGTCCTTCTAGCGCTTCTGCCCTACAGTTTCGAAAGGATGGGGATGGACGTTAGGCTGCTACTGGTGGCCAACGTTGCCAGCCTGGCGGCGGGCTGGGCCGTTGCCCGATATACGAGGTTTGGGACCGTGAAGTGGGTGGTAATCTTCAGCGTTGCAGTCTTCGTCCTCACGCTGGTGCTACTCAACGGGGTGTCTTCCCTTGGCATGCAAACGGTGGACAGCAGGGAGTGGTCGGGGTTGCAGTTGAATCTGCTGTTGGCGTTGGCAGGAATTGTGCTGAGCCTTCCCATCGGAATTCTGCTGGCGTTGGGGCGTCGGAGCCACCTGCCGGTAGTGAGGACGCTGTGCGTGGTCTTCATCGAGGTGTTCCGGGGGGTGCCGCTGATTACGCTATTGTTCATGTCGCAGCACCTGGTGCCTCTGGCATTTCCGGAAGCGTTTCCCAGGAACTCGCTGTTCAACGCCGGTGTCGTGATTACGATGTTCAGTTCCGCGTACATGGCGGAGAATATCCGAGGGGGGCTGCAGGCGCTGCACCCGGGTCAGGCAGAGGCGGCACGAGCCTTAGGGTTAGCGAGCTGGCAGACTACGTTGTTCATTTCGCTGCCCCAGGCCATTCGGAACGTGATTCCGGCCATCGTGGGACAGTTCATTAGCCTGTTCAAGGACACCAGCCTGGTATATATCATTGGTATGCTGGACATCGTGAATATATCTCGCAAGGCGGTGGAGGGGAGGATTGAATTCCAGGGTTCCGCCCCTGAAATCTTCGTATTCGTTGCCCTTGCGTTCTGGATATTCACCTTTACCATGTCCTACGTCAGCCGTCGGATAGAGCGCAACCTGGGGGTGGGACAGCGGTAGGGAGTTGACGGCGAGGGGTGTACGGGCTGGTGATTCGGGCGGTAACGGGGGACAGAGGAATTGCCACTGAGTTAACCCGTCAGGGGTGCAAGCACTGTTGCGGATGGCTCCCGAGGCAGGACTCGAACCTGCGGCCAAGCGGTTAACAGCCGCTTGCTCTACCAACTGAGCTACTCGGGAACGGTGCCAACCAAAGCTCAGTTAAAGCCTTAAAGATTGTACCACCTCCGGCGACTTCTCCTCAATACGGAATGGGGCAATGGTATAATGGGTCCACCCTTAGCTTTAGGAGTGGATGATGCAGGCAGAAACTGTTCGTCTTACGTCACTAGCCAACTGCGCCGGTTGAGCTTCCAAGTTCAGCCATGAAGACCTGGTCCAGGTCTTGGAGAAGCTACCCACGTTCTCGGACGCCAATCTCCTTGTAGGGTTTGAAACGGGGGATGACGCAGCCGTTTACAAGCTGAACGAGCAGCAGGCTCTGATTTTCACGGTGGACTTCTTCCCACCGGTGGTGGACGACCCCTTCTCCTTCGGCGCGGTGGCGGCGGCGAACTCCTTCAGCGACGTGTACGCGATGGGCGGGACGCCCATCTGTGCGCTGAACATTGTAGGGTTTCCCGTGGACCTGCCCAAAGAGATTCTGTCGGAGATCATGCGCGGGGGTTACACCAAGGCACAGGAGGCGGGATGCCTCATCGCGGGCGGACACACGGTGGACGACAAGGAGCCGAAATACGGTCTGGCGGTGGTTGGTCTGGTGGAGCCTGATCGGCAGGTCACCAACGCAGGCGCCAAGGCGGGCGACGTGCTGGTGTTAACGAAGCCTTTGGGCACGGGTATCATAACCACAGCGGGCAAGCAGGGGGTGGTGGGTCAACAAGTGCTGGAAGAGGCAGTGAGATTGATGTCCACTCTAAACGCAGCGGCGTCCCGGGCCATGATGAAGGTGGGGGTCAATTCTGCCACAGACGTCACCGGCTTCGGGCTGGTGGGGCACCTGCGCGGGATGATGGCTGCCAGCGGGACTACGGCAAGGGTTGAATTCTCGCGAGTGCCGGTCATTGGAGGCGTATGGGAACTCTTGGAGGCGGGGGTTGCGCCGGGAGGAACTCATCGAAACCTGGAAGGCGTCGGAAGCCAGGTTGCGTGGCATTCAGAGATCACTCCCAATCAGAGGCTGTTGTTGTGCGACGCACAGACCTCGGGCGGGCTGCTGATATCCGTGCCAGAAGCACGGGAGGACGACCTGCTACAGGAGTTGGAGGCACAGGGCGTTGAGGGATCGGTGGTTATCGGGGAGGTCCGGCAGGCCGAAGGCCATCCTATTGAAGTAGCACCCTAGCCACCACCCACGGGTCGTACTATCTCCAGAACGTCCCCGTCGGCGAGATTAACCTCGTGGAAGTTCTCCTTTTCGATTACCTCACCGTTGTAGCCTACGGCTATGAACTGGGTGGCGATGTCAAGGCTCTCTAGGAATTCAACCAAGCCGGTGGGGGCGGATAGCTCTTGAGGCTTTCCATTGACTGTAAGGCGTATCATGCCGCCGCTCCTTTTCGAATTTGCCACGCACTGAGGACCGCGCACTTCAGCCGCCGGGCCGCTTCTTTCGGATGTGGCGATGCAAGGATAGCGCTGATGACGGCCACTCCCGACGCCCCAGCTCGTATGACGTCAGCAGCGTTTTCGGCGTTTATCCCTCCGATGCCAAGAAAGGGAATGCGAAGCCTGGGCGTCAGCCTTTGGACAAGGGGCAGGCCTTGGGGCGTTTGCCCGGGATGGGAGCGTGAGGCGAAGATGGAGCCGGCAATCAAGTAGTCGGCGTCTTCCCGTTGGGCTTCCAGTGCACCCTCGTAATCGTGTACGGAGCGGCCTATGATCATTCCGTCGCCGACAAGGGAGCGAGCGTCCGACGGATGCAGGGCCTCTTCGCCCAGATGAACGCCATCGGCGCCGCTAAGAAGGGCCACATCCACCCACTCGTTGACTACGAGCAGGGCGTTGCCGTCTATGGCATATCTAATCTTCATTGCAAGGTTTAACAGAGAGCGACCGGGCAGGTCCTTCTCACGAAGCTGGACCATGTCGACGCCGCCTTCGACGGCAAGGGCTACTTTTTGGGCCAAGGTCGCGTCATGACATAGTCTGCGGTCCGTAACCAGGCAGAGAGCCGGTCTGGGAATGGACGGTCTGAGCATCCAGTTAGGACGCGCGAACGGGTTGTGGAACGTCCTTGGTAGGGCTGCTGGCGGATGCGTAAAGCCTCCTGGACATACGACCGGCGAGGTAGGCGCTCCTTCCCGCCTGAACGCCATGGCGGAAAGCCGCTGCCATTAACACGGGGTCGTGGGCCTGGGCGATAGCGGTGTTGACCAGGACGGCATCCGCACCCATCTCCAGGGCCTGGGAAGCTTCGGACGGCACACCAAGACCGGCATCGACGACCACGGGCACACGGGCTTGCTCTATGATTATCCGGATCTCCTCGGCGGTGTGGATACCCTGGCCGGAGCCAATGGCGGAGCCGAGGGGCATGACCGTTGAGCAGCCAACTTCCTGAAGCTGGTGGGCGAGCACAGGATCGGCATGGATGTAGGGCAGGACTATGAAGCCCTCTTTGACCAGCTGCTCCGCCGCTCTTAGGGTTTGGGCGGGATCCGGGAAAAGATACTTCGGGTCCGGAATCACCTCCAGCTTCACCCAGTTAGAGCCGGTGACGGACCGTCCCAGCTTGGCGATGAACAGGGCTTCCTCCATGGTGCGGCATCCGGCGGTGTTGGGCAGAACATCGTAGGTAGTCCAGTCCAGATAGTCCAGAATCGTCTTTTCGTTGGGGTTGTCCAGGTCCAAACGGCGAATGGCCACGGTTATCATCTGGGTACCGGAGGCTTCAACGGCATGAACCATGTCGTCCATGGTCCGGTACTTGCCAGTGCCGAGGATGAGCCTGGAGCGAAATGTCTTACCTGCGATTGTTAGCTGGTCTTCCATGATGTACCTCAGAAACCCGCCAGGGCCGACGCTAACAGGCTGAGCTCCGGTGAACCTTCATCCCTACGCCGGCGTTATCCGGTTCAGGTTCAAACGGTCGCCCTTCAAGAGGGCCTCTCAGCCTGTCCGATCAGGCTCCCGTCGGGTGGATTTGGGTAGGACATAGGTTAGCATGGGCCTAGGGCATCGTCAACGGCAGCAGTGGACAGGTCAACCCAGCCAAAGTATATTCGGGGTTAATTTTTAGAGACGACAGGAGCAAGAATGGCAGTATCAAAGAGAACCCTGCGGTCAATGCAGGAGGGCGGGTGGATTAGGCGGATGTTCGAGGTTGGGACGGAGCTGATGCAGAAGCACGGCGCAGAGAACGTGTTCGACCTCTCTCTGGGCAACCCGGTGATGGAACCGCCCAAGGAGTTGGTGGCGGAGATGCGGCGAATAGCCGGCTCCGACACGCCGGGACTGCACCGGTACATGCCCAACGCGGGATACGTAGAGACCCGGGCGGCGGTGGCCCTGTCGCTGTCGGAGGAGACGGGCTTTCCCTTCACTGCCAACGAGATAGTGATGACTTGCGGCGCGGCGGGGGCGTTAAACGTGATCTTCGAGTCTATTCTCGACCCGGGCGACGAGGTAGTGATTTTTGCACCTTATTTCGGGGAGTTTACCTTTTACATCGAGAATCACCAGGGGCGTCCGGTGGTTGCGCCGACGGACGAGTCTTTTATTCCAGACCTGGCGACGTTGGAGGGGTTGATCACGCCCAAGACACGCGCGGTTCTCATAAACTCGCCCAACAACCCTTCGGGCGCGCTGTACCCGGAGGGCGTGGTGCGCCAGTTGGGGGAGCTGCTGGGGCGGAAGGAGCGCGAGTTTGGCTCGGAGATATTTCTGTTGAGCGACGAGCCGTACCGCCGCATCCTGTTCGACGGGCTAACCTATCCCCATATATTTGCCCATCATCACACCAGCGTGGCGGTCCATTCGCACTCGAAAGATTTGGCGGTGCCTGGCGAGCGCATCGGGTATATTGCGGTCAATCCTGAATATGAGGGGAAGGGACAGCTTCTCAACGGCATAATCTTCTGGAACCGGAGCCTAGGGTTCGTCAATGGACCGGCGGTGATGCAGCACGCCATCCGGGGACTTCAGGGGGTGTCGGTGGATGCGGCGGAGTACCAGCGGAAGCGAGACTACCTGTTTAGGGAGCTGTCGGGCATGGGATACCGGGTTGTGAAGCCCCAGGGAGCCTTCTATATGTTCCCAAAGTCGCCCATCGAAGACGACGTAGCCTTCGTTGATGCGCTGCAGCAGAGGCGGGTGCTGACGGTGCCCGGGGTTGGGTTCGGATCACCCGGGCATTTCAGGCTGTCCTACTGCGTGGAGGATAGGGTGCTGGAGGGGGCGTTGGAAGGGTTTGCGGAGTGCGCCAAGGAGTTTGGCTTGTAGACGTTGAGGTTGGCGTAACGAGAAGGCAAGGACGGTGGGTTAAGCCGCGTTCTGGGTTTCTCCCAAGCCGGCCTGTATGAAGCGCTGAGCGTTCTCCCTGTATTGGGCGACGCCATTCTCAATGAGTTTCCGGTACTCGTCCTTCATGGGTCGAATCTTGCCGGGGACGCCGACGACCACGGAGTTGCTGGGCACCCGGGTGTCTGCCAGCACGACGGAACCAGCGCCGATAACGCAGTTGTCCTCGATCTCGACATTCTCCAAGAGAACGGCGTTGATGCCCACCATCACGTTGTTCCCAACGCGATGGCAGTGGAGAACGGCGCCGTGGGTGACTACTACGTTGTCGCCGACTTCCAGGAAGTCGTCGGCGTGCAGGACGCAGTTGTCCTGGATGTTGGTGTTGCGGCCCACCCGGATGCGGCCGTAGTCGCCGCGCAAGACGGCGCCGGGCCAGACGCTGGAGTTCTCGCCGACGTGAACGTCTCCCACAACGTAGGCCGCCTCGCTGACAAAGGCGGTGGGGTGGATGGTGGGAGTGACGCCGTTGAAGCTTCTAATCATTGTCTCATGGGCCGGAGGCTGATTTTGACGGGGCACTTTTAGGGCAATGATAAAGCAATCACCTCTGAAGAGGTGATTGCTTTGGGTCTTCTCTCATGTTCCCCGCCCGCGTGGGGCGGTTCGGGCGGCCAAAGGCCTTATGCTGAAAATGGGAGGGTGCTATTCAGGTTTTTCAGCAATAACCGCAGCGGGGGCAACGCCTTCACCGCTTGAGCCTTTGGCATGAACTGTGGAAACGCCGCAAGCGGAAACGGGGGCGGTCACGGAGTCCTGGAAGGCACCGGACGCACCGGGGAAGCCTGCGCCAACGAAGAGGCGACCGTAGTCAGTTAAAAGGGTAATGAGAACAACGTCGTTCGCGTCCCAACCGGCGCCGTAGACGTCGAAAGTGGCGGAGCCTGTGCACTCTTCCACAATGGTATACAGGGGGCTAACCTGAATGGCTGGGCTGGCTGAGTGAGATGTGCCGCTGTTTGCGCCGGATCCAGCGCCCATGACGGCAGACACGCCTATAGCTACGACCAGGATTGAAACTAGCAGTCCTACTATGGTTAATCTAGACCCCAGGAAGCGACTCATCTAACCTCCTCCAATTTACTGTTTAGTATTCGTCTTGGCTAAAGGCGCGGCAGTTGCGTAAGGGCTGAAACGCCCACGCAACAAGCGGGTTTGAAACGTCGCCGCATCTTATGGTTGCGAATGGTAGGCTCATCTCCGAAACTAGCGGTCTATGCCTGTAAGCGGGTGCATCGTAACACGTGAAAAAAGTCATTGTCAAGGGAAATAGGGCGCGTTAAAGGGGTGATAATAGGAATCATTGACGGCTTTGTTGCTGGGTTGCGGGAGGTCACTGACAGTGTCATTCTCCCTCTACTGCGGCGGTCGCGGGCTGCTCCAAATAGAACCCCTCGCGCCAAAGCTCGTCCAGCCTTTGCAGCTCCTCTTCAGTAAGGGGCGGCGTCTCGGTTGCGGCGGCGTATTCCCGAAGCTCCTCGAGAGTGGTGAGATTGGGGAGAACGGAGGCTATGGAAGGCTGGGCAAGACAGAAGGCTATGGCGCTCTGGGCGAGGGTGCGGCCGGTATCTTCGGCGAGGAAACGGACCGTGTTAGCCTTGGCGAGGGCCTGCTGAAGCCATTCCTGCTTGCGGTGGGAGCGGTGGTCGGACGGGTCGAATTCGGGCGGGCCGTCGTCGTACCGGTTGGTCAGAACCTCTGAGGCGTGAGGGACCCGGGAGATGAGGCCCACGTTGAATTCTTCGGCGATGGGAAAGAAGCTGCGGGCGGGTTCCTGCTCCAGGATACTGTAGATGATCTGCATGGCGTTGACGCTGCGACGCATGGCGGTTTCGCCTTCTTCGAACCAGCCGATATCCGGGCCTATGGCGGCGGCGTAGTAGCGGATTTTGCCCTCATTGACCAGCTGTTCGAGGGTCTCGAAGACTTCGTCTCTCTCCAGGGCTTCCATGCGGGGATTGTGCATCTGGTAGAGGTCTATGTAGTCGGTGTGCAGACGACGCAGGCTCTGTTCGCAGGCGTAGCGGATGAAGTCCGGTTCGAAGCGTTGGGGACGTTCCTGGTGTCCGACGCGGGGAACGTTGTTGTAGAAGTCGTAGCCGAACTTGGTGCCGATGACAATTTCTTGACGCTGTTTGGGTAGGGCCTTGGCAAGG
This sequence comes from Dehalococcoidia bacterium, assembly GCA_965238215.1. Lineage (GTDB taxonomy): Bacteria > Chloroflexota > Dehalococcoidia > Lucifugimonadales > JAPULR01. Next base: position 1,142,304 of record OZ250180.1, read on the forward strand.
ATTTCTTCGCCGTAGCCCTTGCCGTAGGTGTCGGCGGTATCGAAGAAGGTGACGCCGAGCTCGGCTGCTTCCTGGAGCAGACGGACGCCATCGGGTTCGTCGATCTTGCCCCACCAGCCGGTGGCGACAGTCCAGAGACCGAAGCCGACTTCGGAGAGGGTTAGGTCCGTTCTTGGCAGGTTTCGGTACTTCACGAGATCGGGGCGGCCTGCGTCTGGGCTATGGTTGAAGCACCCAAAGCGCCCTTGATTTGGGCCACGGAGTTGTCAAACTTGTCTTGAGGCATGACGGGAGCGAGATCGCCGAGGGGAACGGGGTCTTGCAGAGTTATCCAGGACTTACATCCGCCGTAGGCAGGAAGGTTGGGAATGGTCTGGGTTTGGCCAAGGCGGTAGACCCGCAGGATAAGTAGCCAGAGGGGTTGGCGGGGCTTCCAGCGGAGGCGCTTCTGAGCGTAGTCGTCGGACCAGATATGGAAGGGAGAGATGCTTTCGAGGTCGCTCTCTTCGGATATCTCGATGGCTTCATGGAGTTTGGCCCAGTGGGTGAGGGTTACGGTCTGGGCCTTTGCGCCGTTGGGGGGAAGCGTGACGTTCGCCTGGAAAGGCGGCTTGAGGAGCTCCTTCTTCTGGTGCTCGTAGGTAGGGAAGAGGAGAAAGTAGGGATGGGCAGGGATAAATTTCTTTCCCTCTTCGCGGATGCCGCCCTTGCGGAGAATGAGGAGTTGACCGCCCTGCTGGAGGGCGGATACGAAGGCGGCCCATTCTTTGAGGGCTATCTGGTAGGTTTTGGGCAGGGGATCAGCGTTGTTTTGCATGTCATTTATGTTAGCACTTGGGGGCGTGGGTCTCAACTTGGGGGTGGGTGGGTTTTGGTTGAACACTCGGATAATGATTGTCATAGACAGAGGCTTGGGGGCGCCGATGAGGGTATTGTAGGGCGAAAGAAGACATTGCGACTAAGTTTTAGGAACGAGTGGGAAAACGAGGGACTCGTTTCAGGGTTGTCAGGCGTGGGATTGACTCGTTTACAAAAACGAGAATTGGGGGAATTGGAACGGATCGGGCGTGGATCTGGCTGATTTAGGGTCGTTACTCGTTTTTTCCTTTTTGGTGGCAACGAGTGGAGATTTCTTGACATAGAGTTTCATGTCAGCCATAGGTAGCGCTTTTGGATGTTGATGAGCTTAGCGAGGGGGTTAAGGGTTTTGAAGGTGAGGTCCGGGGAGGCGGTTGGGTCGTTGAGGAGGGAGTTGAGCTTGACCCGGAGGAGGGCGATTTCCCGGGAGAGGTCTTTGAGGTCATCGGCGTTTTCGAGAATCTCAAACTGTTCGGGAGTGAAATGCTTGGAGTAGAGGCCGTGCTTGTGGGCGTTCTGGTTGCCGGGCTGGCCGCCGGACTTGCGTTTAGGCTCTTCGTCACTACTGATCTCTTCATCACTACTGAGGTCGTAGGAGGAGCCCTTGGGGGGTTCTTTGGGTCCTGGGAGGCTGTCGAGGAAGTCGCGGATTTCTTTGTGTAATTCCTTCATGGGGAGAGGGTAGCAGGGGGTGGGGATATTGGGCAATGGGAAAGTGGCAGTTTGGGGGGAGGGGGCGGGTGGTGCTTAGGATGACACAGACAAGGAGTGCCGGAATTACTATGGCCTAGTGAAGGGCACGTAGGGGGATAAACATGAGCGGCAAGTTGTTAGTGACGTTCATGCCAACTCCATAGAGGGCGCGTGATCCCTCTTCAGACATTCCATCGTCGGAGCCTTCCGCAAGGTTAACAGAAAGCACCTGGGTCGCTACCTAGAGGAACTGGAATGGCGGTTTTCCAACCGGAACAACGACCATATCTTTCGTGACACGCCCCAGCGCATCGTCAAAACTGAGCATCTTGCTTATCAAGCGTTGATTGCTTAAGAGGTTCACGACGCCGTGCACCTGTCAGGTCATTGTGTCGAACCATGACTACCAGTTCCGTCAAGTGCATACTCCAGATTCGAAGTCTGATGCGTAAAGCGCTATCTGCCTCGTCGCTGGAGCCGTATGTGTCAGGGCATCGTACGCCCAAGACTTTTAATCGCTCAGTCAAATAATTGAGCTCATATATCAACTCGATGATTTTGTCGCCTTCGGTGCTCACCTGTTGCAACCCCATATTTATGCTGCCAAAGGGATCAGCAAAAGGTCTAACTAACTCTCGGCATCGTTCAATGTGAGGCAGACATGCCCGAAAGTTTTCCAAGTCTTCATCCGTCTCATTTATTACACCATCGGGTTTTTGCGGTGGTCGCCCTTTAACTTTCGACAATACACGAGGCCACCACCAACCAGAAGTCCATAACAACGGCCCGGACACTACAAGGCCGATTGAAAGGACGAACCAAATGGGCGGAGTAATCACTTTAGCCCATCTGAGCCATGTAGCCACATCATCAATATACCCAGGAATCCCAACAAAATGAAGGAAAATCCCCAGCCAGCCACCAAGCCAGCCAACAATTGAAACGCGTTGGAGCCATTTCCGCATCCACCCATACTAAACCATCCTCCTAGTTGCATTAAAGTAGACAGTTACGAATCATCATGACCTTGGAGAGGTCGTGAAAGGGGATGAAGGTGGTTCGGCGCGAAGGCGACAAGATTCCTCGACTCCGCTCCGCTCGGAATGACACGTGGGAAGGGCACCCACGGGGGACGCACCTACGAGGGGGGGAGTTTTCAGTGTTGGTGGGAGGGGGGAATGGGATGATTAAGACTATGTATTGGGAACGAGTGGGGAAACGAGGGACTCGTTTGTGGGGAATGAAGGACTCGTTTCAGGCGTGGGATTGACTCGTTTTGGAAAACGAGAATTGGGAGAATTGGAACGGTTCAGGCGTGGATCTGGCTGATTGAGGGTCGTTACTCGTTTTTTCCTTTTTGGTGGCAACGAGTGGAGATTTCTTGACATAGAGTTTCATGTCAGCCATAGGTAGCGCTTTTGGATGTTGATGAGCTTAGCGAGGGGGTTAAGGGTTTTGAAGGTGAGGTCCGGGGAGGCGGTTGGGTCGTTGAGGAGGGAGTTGAGCTTGACGCGGAGGAGGGCGATTTCCCGGGAGAGGTCTTTGATTGCCAGGGCGTGGTCGAATTCTTCGAGTTGTTGGGGGGATAGGGATTTGGAGTAGATGCTGTGATTTCGTACGTTCTGGCTGTCGGACTGGCTACAGGACTTGCGCTTGGTCGCATCGTCGCTATGGATCTCGAGGTCGTAGAAGGAGCCTTGGGGGGGTTCTTTGGGTCCTGGGAGGCTGTCGAGGAAGTCGCGGATTTCTTTGTTTAATTCCTTCATGGGGAGAGGGTAGCAGGGGGTGGGGATTTTGGGCAACGGGGAGATGGCAGAGGGGGGACGGCGTTGGGTGGGAGGGATTGGTGTTAGTCAACGAGATTCTTCGACTCCGCTTCGCTGCGCTCAGAATGACATTTGGTTAGAGGGGGATGGGTCCCCGCATTCGCGAGGACGAGGGGAGGGGGTGGACGAGTTTGTAGGGGAAGACGAACAGGAGGTAGGTCGAACGGCCAGCACCCCTCACACCGCAAGGTCTCTCCTCTCGAAGAGGTAGGCTGCCGCCCCAACAAGCACCGTCGACGCCCCTACCAGCACACCCGCATGAGCGATATTGAGCCCGTTCGCCATAGGGTTCCCACCGATGAAGTAGTACATCGGGGACAGGTACTGCGACCACTCCAGCCCGTCCACAATCGGTCCGAACGTGTTGGCAACGTACCCGACAATGCCGACCGCCCCGCCGACGCCGACAGTGGCGCTCGGTTTCCCCGTCCATGCTCCGACGAATAGCGCCAGCGCCCCAAAGGCAACCCCAAGCAGGGCGAGGCTAATGTATGCCTGAATCACGTTGAACAGGCTGATGTCCATGTCTACTATCACGATCCCCAGCAGTGTCCCGACGAACACTACGACGGCGAGCGCCGCCGTGCCCGTCACGATGGCAGCGAACTTCTGCAGCAGCATTGTCGTCCGACGCACCGGGTGGGACAGCAGCACTTCGAGCGAACCCCGCCGCTCCTCGCCCGCCAGCAAGGTCGTTCCAAGCCAGAGAGTGAATACGATGAAGAGCAGCGGTAAGGTGAACGAAAGCATCTCCGCCGTCAAGAATCCTTCCGGCGAGGCTAAGTCCTCCACATTGCCGATGAAGGCACGAACTATCGAGTCCTCATCGCCCAGTATCTCGTTGAGGTCGGGAATGTCCTGGAAGCTCGGGTAGAACAGAACTATTACGAAGGCATACAAGAACAACCCGAGCGACCACCAGAAGATGGGACGGCGCAGGTCGCGAATCGACTTGAAATATGCGTTACGCAGCACCGGCGCCCTCCCCGTCATCGCTGTAGAACGTCAGGAATATGTCGTCGAGGGATGTCTCATGGGTCACCAACCGCACGATCTCGTGCCGCGCCGCCGCCTTGATCAGGGCGTCGGGATTTCCGGCGATGGAAACCGTGACGGTTCGCCCATCCACCGAAAGGTCAGACGTCCCTTCGAGACGCTCGAACTGCGATCTTGAGACCTCGGATGCGAACTCGATCTCGAAACGATGAAGCGCCGCGCGGTCGATGAGAGTGTCCACGTCCTCAACGGCAACCAGCCGCCCCTTCCGTATGATGCCTACGCGGTCCGACACCCGCTGCACCTCCGGCAGCACGTGAGATGAGAAGAACACTGTGCGGCCCTCGGCCTTCACCTCGTCGAGTATCTCGTAGAATTCGTGTTGGATTAGGGGATCGAGGCCGCTCGTCGGCTCATCCAGGATGATCAGCTTGGGCTTGTGCATCATCGCCTGAAGCAGTCCTACCTTCTGCTTGTTGCCGCGCGAAAGCTGGGAGTATCTGCGGTCAAGGTCCACGTCCAGACGGGTCGCGAGTTCTCTCACGTATTGCCAGTCGACGCCGCCTCGCAGGTTAGCGAAGAATTGCAATATCGACCGCCCGGTCATGTGGTCGTAGAGCGCGAACTCGCCGGGCAGGTACCCGATGTTGCGCCTGATCTCCACGCTGTCACGGCGGATATCGAGTCCTAAGACCGTCCCGGTTCCCCGCGTGGGCCGGATGTGGTCGAGCAGCATTCGGATCGTCGTGGACTTCCCCGAGCCGTTCGGACCGAGGTAGCCGAAAATCTCGCCGGGCCGAACGTCAAGGTCGACGTCCACGACCGCCTCGACCTCGCCGAAGAGCTTTGTGATCTTTTCCGTATGGATGACGCTATCCATACCCAGTCCTTTCTCGCTATCTGGGGCACCCTACTCGCCCGTCAACTCCATTGTACACACACGACCACTATCGGTCGCATCACACGATTAAGTGATTTACATATGTCCCCATTGAAAGCTGCTACGGAGGTCCTTACATGACGCCGCCAACTGTCATTCCGAACGCAGTAGAGCGGAGTGAGGAATCTAAAGTGCTCATCATCCAGAACTTACCTATAGCTAGATCGAACCCATGAAGTCGGCACTAGACCTTAGATTCCTCCCTGCGGTTGGAACGACATGTGGAGGCGACGTTGAATGACGGGGGAGGGTCGGGGATGGGTCCCCGCATCCGCGAGGACAACGGAAAGAGGAGAGGGTTGTTGGGAGAAAAGGTCAGAGGGCTGGTTTGAAACCAGCCCCTACGGGTTGTTAACAACGTGGGTTTCAACGGCGTAGAGGCGGTCTATTATCATAGTTATGACGGGTGGGCGGAAGCCACTGAGGGAAGGGGTGGGTGGGGGTGGGAGGGTTTGGAGGTGGGATTTGAATTGGGTGTAGCTGGAGAATTTGGCTATTTCCCGAATGAAGTCGCCGATGGTGGGGAGGGTTTCGCGGAATTGGACGAGTTCGTCATAGATGGGGCTGACGGAGGATGGGCTGTCGGCGTAGGTGCCGTGAAAGGCGAAGTAGGCCTGGTTTAGCTTTCTAATGTAGTACCCGTTTTCCAGGAATAGCTGGCGCTGGCTTTCCATGTAGGCTTCGGCCTCGTCGATGCGTCCTTCGGCCAGGAGTTCGTCGACGCGAAGACGGGTCTCGTGCATGGTCTGGCGGAAGTCGAAGACTGGAACCGCATCGGCGGCCGGCGGTGGTGGAGAGGCGCGGGCCGGAGTTTGTGGATCGAGGACGTCTAAGGCCCTTCGGCTGATTTCTCGTCCCGCCAGATTGGCGGCGGACTCGTGGAGGGTGGTGGTTTCCGCGTCTTTGAAGTAGTTCTGGCCCAGGGGGTGGAAGAACCAGTAGTGATGCAACCACTCATGGGCGGCGATGTCCACGGCGCGACGGAGTCCTCCATTGATGACGACAATGGAGGGGTAGGTGGCGATGCCGCCTATGTTGACGACGAGGGCGGAAAGGTCCTCCTCCTGCAGGAGTTTCTCTTCCAGCATCTCTCGCGTGGGAATAGCCAGGTTGGGTTGGAGAACGTGGTCTTGCAGTCTTTCGATGACGTGCCTGGGGGAAGTGATAAGGACGGACGGAGGATTGAGGAGAGCGAGGTCGACGGGGGGCCATATCAGGCCAATTCGGGACTGGAAGCCCTCCTCGACGAGGACGCGGCTTATTTCTTTTTCGAGCTGTTCTTCCGCGAGGGGCTTGACGTCGTCGCGCTGAGACTGGAGGTCTTGGAAGGTTGCCTGGAGGTCATTATCGAGGTGATCGGGATGGACTTGGAGGCGGCCTATCTGCTGGGTGAGTTGGAAGAACCGGGCTGCGGCTTCTTCGGTAGGGACGGGAGGGCTGTACCAGGGGATGGCCTGGACGGTCCGGTGCCACCATTTGTCGAGGAAGTTGGACGCTTCCCACTGGAGGAGGCTCCAGCGGTAGGGGGCAGCGGCGAGGTAGGTAGCGGTGTGGCTGTGTCCGCCCTGGGAGACGACAAGAATGAGGAATCCGAGGGCTATGAGGGCGAAGGTTCTCTTCATGTGTCTAACAGGGTTTAAGCGTTGGCGGGCTGCATTTGGGGAGTGTGAATCAAGGATAGCAGTAAGGAGACGGGGTTTGTAGCGGGCGGGGGTTTGGGGGATGAGGCGACGAGATTCTTCGACTCCGCTACGCCTCGCTCAGAATGACATGTGGGGAGGGGAAAGGGGGATGGGTCCCCGCATTCGCGAGGAGAAGGAAGGGGACGGGGGGATCTTGGGCAAGGGAAGGTTGGCAGTGGGGAGGCGGTCTACACGGGGGCTAGGCTCTCCGCGGGAACAACGGAGGCGGGGGCATGGGGATGGGTCCCCGCATCCGCGAGGACACGGGAGGGTGCACCCCCATCCTAACCTTCCCCCCTGAAGGGGGAAGGGAAAGAGGGGAAGGGGTGGGCGGGTGGGTGGCGTTGCGGGAGGGACGGCTTTTGAATACAATGGCCTTAAATATCCCCAAATTCCGGTCGTTTGAGGTAATACGTAGATGGCTTCTGTAGAGATTGGCAAGATAAGGAACGCGGCCCTACTTTCGCATAGCGGAGCGGGAAAGACGAGCCTAGCGGAGGCATTGCTGTTCAACACCAAGGCTATCAATAGGATGGGCAGCGTGGAGAGCGGCAACACAGTGTCCGACTACGAGGCGGAGGAGGTCAAGCGGACCTCCAGCATCCAAGCTTCCATCATCCCGTGCATGACGCAAGGACACAAGGTCAATTTCCTGGACACGCCGGGGTATGACGATTTTAGAGGAGAGGTGGTCTCCAGCCTGAGGGTTGTGGAAGGGGCGGTTATCGTGGTGAGCGCCATTGCCGGAGTGGAAGTGGGGACGGAGCAATCTTGGAGGATGTGCGAGGAGCGCGGTCTGCCAAGGATCATCTTCATCAACAAGATGGACCGGGACAACGCAGAGTTTCAGCGGTCCCTCGACAGCATACAGTCGGCCTTTGGGCGGCAGTGCGTTCCGTTGCACGTGCCCATCGGTGAGGCGCAGGGATTCAAAGGGGTGATTGACCTCCTAGACGCCAGCGCTCCGGCGCCGGAGGGGTTGGAGGACTTCATAGAGACAGCGAGGGAGCGGCTGGTGGAGTCGGTGGCGGAGAGCGACGACGACCTTGCGACGAAGTACCTGGAAGGGGAGGACTTGACACCCGCGGAGATAACGGAAGGTCTGAAGAAGGCGGTGCTTTCCGGCGAGATTGTGCTGGTGCTGTGCGGTTCTGCGACGGAGAACATGGGGATCGACGAGCTGCAGCAGGCGGTCATTAACTACATACCTTCGCCAGACTCGGCGGAGGTCGTCGCGGTGGAGCTGGAAACAGAGGAGTCTCAAGGGGTGGAGCAGTCTGCGGACGGGCCGCTGGTAGCGTTGGTATTCAAAACGACGGCGGACCTCTTCGTCGGAAAGCTTTCGCTGTTTCGGGTGTATGGCGGAGTGATGAAGGGAGGCACGGAGGTGTGGAACCCCAAGCAGGAGCAGTCGGAACGGATAGGGCAGGTCTACACCATGTGCGGGAAGAACCAGGAGGCGACGGCTGAGGTGGGGCCCGGGGACATCGGGGCGGTGGCGAAGCTGGCGGCGACGACAACGAACGACACGTTGTGTCATCGGGACAGCGTGGTACTGCTTGACCCCATCGTCTACCCGGAAGGGCACTATACAATGTCCGTTTCGCCTAAGTCGCAAGCAGACCTGGACAAGATGTCGTCATCGCTGACGCGAATTGTAGAAGAGGACCAGAGCTTGAACCTCTCGCGGGAAGCATCGACAAACGAGACGCTGCTTTCCGGCATCGGGGACGTGCACCTAGATACAACGGTGGACCGGATAAAGCGGAAGTTTGGGACGGAGTTGGTGCTGCAGCTTCCCAAGGTGCCGTATCGGGAGACTATAACGGTGGTGTCCCGGGCGGAATACAAGCACAAGAAGCAGACGGGCGGGCATGGGCAGTACGGCCACGTACGGCTGCGTCTGGAGCCGCGGGATAGGGATTCCGGGTTCGAGTTTGGCAGCGAAATCTCCGGTGGAGCAGTGCCAAGGGAATACATTTCATCGGTGGAGAAGGGGGTGATGAAGTCGATGAGCGAGGGGGCGCTCGCGGGATATCCGGTGGTGGACGTAAAGGCTGTGCTGTACGACGGGAGCTATCATGACGTGGACTCCTCCGGGATTAGCTTCGAGATTGCGGGGTCTTTCGCTTTCCGACAGGGATTGGCCGATGGGAATCCGATGCTGTTGGAGCCGGTAATGAAGCTGGCGATAAGGGTGCCGGACGGGTTTACGGGGGACGTGATTGGGGACCTGAACGGCCGTCGCGGTCGGATTGTGGGGATGATTCCGGAGACCGGTGCAACTGTGATTGAGGCGGAGGCTCCAAGGGCGGAAGTCTTGAGGTACTCGACGGACCTACGGTCGTTGACGCAGGGACGAGGAAGCTACACGATGGAGTTCAGCCACTACGAAGGGGTGCCGCCGGTGATTGGGCAGCGGGTGATTCAGGAGAATCAGCGGGAGGAGGCCCGGGCGTAGGGGAGCATTGTCACTGGAGAATTTCGATCTCAGAGAGAAAGACGTAGAGGAGGCAGACATGGAGCAGGGTAAGGTGGTTTCTTTGCAGGTATGCGTGGGGCACCGGGAGCCGATGGCGTCGCGGGAGCGGGTGGTGGTGACGAGGGCTGGGTTGGAGGGAGACCGGCACGCGAACGTGAACGGTCTGCGTCAGATACTTCTGATGGAGAAGGAGATTCTGGACGGGCTGTCGTTGACGCCGGGGACGATTCGGGAGAACGTGACGATTACGGGGTTGGCGATTCACGGGCTGGCGGCGGGAGAGCGGGTCCGGCTGGGGGAGGACGTTGTGCTGGAGGTGACGGGGCTTTGCGAGCCGTGCAGCAGGATGGATGAGATTCGAGGAGGGCTTCGGGAGACGCTGGACGGACGCCGGGGTGTGTTGACGAGGGTGGTTTCGGGAGGGGAAGTGGGGTTAGGGGATGGGGTGGTCATCGCCTAACCGGAGGAGAGCGGGGGGGGATTTGGGTTAATGATGGGGAGGAAGCATGATGGCCGCTGAGGGAGTGACCCCAAACTTCAATCCGCGGATGTTGACGTTTTCGCAGGCGCAGGGGTATGAGGCGTTACCCGGCCCCTTACAACTAGAAGAGTTGCCCAGGGCAGCTAGGACGCGGATATGGAATGCCTTCTACGTGTCCATCACTGAAAATACAAAGGCTGACTTTGTTGGGCGCACATTGGTTGGCGACGTTTGGGCAGTGATCTTGAAGGCAAAGCACGCATTTCACGACAAGCGTCCACTAGGGAACCTCTGAACAACGTGATACAGGTTGCATATAATAGTCAGTGGGAGTTGTAAGAGACGCAGGAGCCTCACATGGGGTTGTTCTGGTGTACACAGGGAAGCGATCGAGGCCCCAAGTCACTTCAGCCGGGGCGTGGTATTGACCACACCTCTGTTTGGGGCGCACCTAGGCCCTGTTAAGCCGCCAGGTGACGCTCCGCCGTTATCAGATTGGTAAGCCCCAACAGCAACGCCAGCCGTTGCGTGTTCTTGGCCAATCCCCGGTATCGAACCTTGGCGTAGCCGAAGCGTCGCTTCACCCAAAGGAACGGATGCTCCACCTTGGCCCGTATGGACGCCTTCCGCCTCTATTCTATTGCTTCCTCACTCCCAGGCTCCAATTGCCTTCGCCGACCTGGCCTCATGGCCACCCGCCACTCCACCTCCAACCCCCCATTCTCATCCCTCTTGGCCACTCCCTGATACCCCGCATCTCCCCACACCCGCTTCTCTCCTCCGTGCAACAGCCGGTGCGCCTCTGTCACGTCATGCACGTTGGCGGATGTCGTACTCATGCTATGCACCACTCCCGTCTCGGCGTCCACCCCGATGTGCACTTTCATACCGAAGTGCCACTCGTTCCCCTTCTTCGTCTGACGCATCTGTGGGTCTCGCTCGCCAGCGCCATTCTTCGTCGACGACGGCGCCTCTATGATGCTGGCGTCCACTATCGTACCCTCCCGCAGCCTCAGCCCTTGGGATGACAGGTGGCGATTGATCTCCTTCATCAGGCCCTCTCCCAACCGGCGCTCTTCCAGCAGATGTCGGAAGTTCAGTATTGTTGTCTCGTCCGGCAACGGGCCTGAGAGCCTCAGTCCCACGAACCGCCTCACAGACTCCGCCTCGTAGAGCAGGTCCTCCATACCCGGGTCGCTAAGGTTGTAGAACAGTTGCACACAGTGTATCCGCAGCATCGCCGACAGCTCGTAGGGCCGACGGCCCCGGCCCGCTTTGGGATAGTACGGCCGAATCCGCTCTTCCAAAAGACCCCATGGGATCAGACCATCCATCCGCTCCAGGAATATCTCCCGACGGGTCTTACGCTTCTTGCTCTCGTACTCCAGGTCTCCAAAGGTCGGCTGGTGCATCGTGGCTTCACCCCAAGCGTCTCCTGTTCTCTGTTTAGCATTCTACTATGCCATGGACCAGTGGGGCTTGTTCAGAGTGTTCCTAGATAAATGGACGAGGCGCTTGAATTACAATCAACGCCAACTTCGTTCATCGATAGAGACGTTGCCATTCAACAGAGTGTTCGACATGATCCAGTTCGTCATTCGACGCCCTGAATGTCCACAGAGATTCGTAGACGGAATGAAGGAAGTGTTTGCGCAGGAAAGGCTCGCCTATACCATTGATGACGGGCCACCTCCAACCATCATTCCATCGGTTACGCCTACAGAAGGGAAAACGCTTCTAGAAACCTTGCAAACGCTCCGTGAGGCGGGTTTGGGCGGCAGCGCAGCGCACCTGAAAAATGCAGCCGAGTGCATTAACGGGCAGGATTGGGCGGGAAGCATCAGGGAAAGCATTCATGCCGTAGAGTCTGTGGCGCGACAGCTGGACCCCAAGGCGTCCACCGCGTTGGGCCCTGCGTTGGCGGCCCTAGAGAAAAGGGTATCCCTTCATCCAGCTCTCAAGTCGGCATTCACCAAACTTTATGGGTACACATCGAACGAACAGGGCATTCGGCATCCGCTTTTAAAACAAGACAGCGCAAACGTGGGAATGGACGAGGCGGTGTTTATGTTGGGGGCCTGCGCGTCCTTCTCCAGCTATCTCTGGCGCAAGCATGCGGCGGGGGCTGAAGGATGAGTTGACGCGGGTGGTTGAGAGATGGGAAGTGCGGTTGGGGGACACGGTGAGGGTTGGGGGGTAGGGTGACGCGCAATGCTGTGCTAAGCTTTGGCGAGAGAATCCGCACTACGACCTAGTGACCCTGCGGCAAGGAGTAAAAACTTGATTACCTCTCTCCAGCTCATTGACTTCAAAAACTTTGCCAACGAGACGCTCAAACTAGGGCCATTTACGGTCATTGTCGGTGCTAACGCCAGCGGCAAGAGCAACATACGGGATGCCTTCCGTTTTCTGCATGGCATAGGTCGCGGATTCACTTTGGCGGAAATCCTGGGCGGAAAATACGTAGCTGGAGGACAGTTGGAGTGGGCACCGATTCGGGGCGCAATGAACGAAATTATCCGTCTTGGCGGAGGTTCGGTCGACGTTCCATCTACATTTTCCGTAATCGTCGAGATAAATCACGAGGATAGAAACGCCCTTTTTTCGATGAAGGTTGGATGCAGTCCAGATGGATCCGACGAATTTTGCGTTTTGGAAGAAGAAGTTTGTCATTCTACAGGGCCAGTCTATAGATCGACTGGCACCTTTGGTTCTAATTCAATGCTGACATTAGGGAACGAGGAAGAAGAGGGCGTTGCAGTGAGTGGATCTCAACCCGCCCTTCTTCAAATTTTTCAAAAGAAGGAATTCTGGTTTAAGGACGAGCCGAAAGCAGAGGATAGCCTAGCCAAAATAGCACAGCTATTTGAAAAGAGGCTGCCATCGAGTCTTGTTGTTTTAGACTCCCTCATGCACTTCATCTTAATGGCATTCTTAGAACTATCCCCTGGAATAATGCGATTGCCCTCGGCGCCGGGGGCAACCAAGTTAGGAGAATCAGGCGACAACTTGCCAACAGTGCTCAAGGCTATCTGTTCCGACAACCAACGAAGGGAAGTTCTGACATCTTGGTTGCGAGAGCTCACACCAATGGACGTAATGGATTTTGAGTTCCCACGTGATCCCAGTGGGCGTATCCACGTCCGGCTCTTAGAAAAGAATGGCAGACGGATTTCCGCTTCCAGCGCCTCTGACGGAACCTTGCGGTTCCTAGGCATCCTAGCTGCCCTCCTCAGCCCTGAACCTTCAGCCCTTTACTTCATTGAAGAGATAGATAACGGCATTCATCCTTCAAGATTGCATCTCTTGATTGACCTAATAGAAAAGCAAACCGCGAAAAAAGGCATCCAGGTGGTTGCCACTACCCACTCTCCCGAAGTGTTGAATCTCATCAACGACAACACCTTCGAGAACGCGTCCATTGTATACCGCGATGAAGACTCTGCGGATGCCATCATCCGACCGTTAGCAGGAATGCCAAGGGTGAGAGAATTGCGGAAATCCCAGCGCTTGGGGCGGTTGCACGCGGGCGGTTGGATGGAGGATATTCTGGCCTTCGAGTCGGCCGATGCAGAGGCCGTTGAGTGAAGGTCCTTGTAATTCCTGAAGACTTCCGAAACGACCAGTATTTCCTCAAACCCCTCTTCTCCCGGCTTTTGCGGAGCATAGTAGGCCCCAGGACGAGGGAACAGGTATGCCAAACCCTTCTCGGAGGCATCGGGGAAGCTTTGAAGTCGGAAAGATTGCAAGAGATTGTTCAACAGTATGAAGGAACCGCAGACATCTTTATTCTGTGCGTCGACAGGGACGGTGTGAAGAGCAGGCGTCAAAGGCTTGACCAACTCGAAGCCGAATTCGGAAACAGTCAGGTTTTTCTCGCTGAGAACGCTTGGGAAGAGTTAGAGACTTGGCTGCTCGCTGGCTTGGATCTGCCGTCGGATTGGAGATGGCAGGACGTCCGGGCGGAAGTACACGTCAAAGAGACATACTTTCAGCCTCTCGCGAATGAGCGCGGTGTCTCCGACTCGCCCGGTGGCGGCCGACAGATCTTAGGGGAAGAAGCGTCGCGACGGATTGATGCCATCCGCCTGAAGTGCCCAGAGGACTTCGATTGCCTTGCGCAGCGCGTTGAAGTCCTGGGGGCGGCATAGGAAGCTTGCCGCCAAAACCAAGGAGGGAGGGTCGGGAATGGGTTTCCGCCCCCGTCTTCACGGGGGCAGGCTCTTCGCGGGAATGAAGGGAGGGGGAGGCGCTCGGAATGAGGGGAGCGCCCGGCGGGGAGAGGGATTGCTACGACGGCGAGATTCTTCACTCCGCTTCGCTGCGTTCAGAATGACATGTGGGGGGAGCTGATGTGGGGGGAGGGTCGGGGATGGGTTCCCGCCTTCGCGGGAACAACGGAGGGGGGTTACATGTGGGTGGGGGCGGTCATGCCCATGAGGGTTAGGCAGCGGTGGAGGGCGACGCGGGCGGCGGCGGTTAGTTTGAGGCGCGCGGCGGTTAGTTCCTTGTCTGCAGGGTCGTTGGAGAGGACGCGGCAATTTTCGTAGAACCAGTGGAAGGCGGTGGCTAGCTCGAGGGTGTAGTGAGGCAGGTGGTGGGGTTCGAGGGTATGGGCGACTTTTTCGACGAGCTCGGGGAGGAGGAGCATCTTGCGGATGAGGGTAAGCTCGTGGGGGTCTTTCAGAAGGGAGAGTTGGGCTTCGTCCCACTCCAGGTTTTGGGCTTCGGCCCGCTGGAGGATGCCGCAGATCCGGGCGAAGGCGTATTGGACGTAGTAGACGGGGTTTTCCGAGGACTCTTTGGTGGCTAGTTCCAGGTCGAAGTCCATCTGGGTACCGGGGGCGCGGGCCAGGAAGAAGTAACGGCAAGCGTCGGCTCCCACTTCTTCGACAAGCTCCTGAAGGGTGACGAATTCGCCGCTGCGCTTGGATGCCTTTACGAGTTCCGCGCCCCGCTTGAGGGTTACCATTTGGGTGATGATGATCTGAAGACGGTCCGGGTCTACCCCCATGGCTCCGACGGCGGTCTTGAGGCGGGTAACGTGACCCTGATGGTCGGCACCCCAGACGTTGATGACGGTGTCGAAGGAGCGTCGTAGGAACTTGTTGTGGTGGTAGGCCATGTCGGAGGCGAAGTAGGTGGGGGCACCGCTGGAGCGGATGACCACGTTGTCGCGGTGGTCGCCGAGGGCGGCGGAGGTAAACCATAGGGCACCGTCGCGCCGGGCGAGGTGGCCTTCCTGTTGAAGCTGATCCAGGGTTTCCTGGTATTCGCCGCTCTCAAAGAGGGTGTGTTCGCGATACCAGACGTGGAAGGTGACGCCAAGGGAGGCCAGGTCTTGCTCGATGTGGGTGACCATCTTGTCGCGGGCGAGGCTTCCGATGGCTTTGACGGCATCGTCACGTTCCAGGTCGGCGAAGCGGTTGCCTTCGTCGGCGAGAATCTCTTTGGCGAGGTCTATGACGTAGTCGCCCTGATAGCCGTCGGCGGACAGCTGGGCGTCGTGGCCAAGGGCTTCCAGGTAACGAGCGTATACGGAAGCGTAGAAGAGGTCCATCTGGGTGCCAGCATCGTTAATGTAGTATTCGCGGGTGACCTGGTGGCCGGCAGCCTGGAGGACGGAGGCGAGGACGCTGCCAAGGACGGCGCCGCGGGTGTGGCCGACGTGGATGGGGCCGGTGGGGTTGACGCTGACGAATTCAACCATGATCTTACGGGGGTTGGAGGGTTGGAGTGCGCCGAAGTCGTCGCCGGCGTTGAGGATTTCGGCCACCTGTTGTTGGAGCCACTCGGTACGGAGGCCAAAGTTGAGGAAGCCGGGCGGGGCGACCCAGATTTGCTGGATCAAGCCGTCGGTGGGGATGAGGTTGGCGAGGGTTTCGGCGATGTGAATTGGGGCCAAGCGGATGGCGCGGGCGAGGCGGAGGGGCAAGCTGGTGGCGAAGTCGCCGTGCTTGGGGTTACCAGGGCGCTCGACCTCGACGACGGGCATGGAGTCGAGGGGAAGGAGGCTCTGGCTACGAGCGGCCTCCAAGGCCCGTTCGATTTTGGTGATAATTAGGTCTCTGGCGAGGGGGGGCATTTACGCTTTCGCGGTCATAGGATAGAGGTTAATGATAACAGAGTTGGGAGCGGGCGGGCTAGGGAGGGGGGAGAATGGGGGTGTTCTACGGCGGCGGGTCCTCCGCCACGTCGGTCACGGTGATGATTACCGCAACCGTGTCCGTATCTCTGTCGTCATCCTCCGCCTGTATGGTCAATGTGTAGGTGGGGTTCATCTCGAAGTCCAGTGCCCCATTCACCGTGATGGCTCCACTGCTGGCGCCGATGGCAAAGGCATTCCCTGTGTTGCCAACGGTGATGCTGTAGCTGATAGTGTCGTCGTCGGGGTGGGTGGCAGATACCGTCACCACGGCGTCGCCCACCGACGCATCTTCCGCCAACTCAAATGTGTATTCGGTCTCTTCAAACACGGGGGACATGCACTTCCCGGTGGACTCCGGCAAAGATGTGGTCTCCGGCAAAAAGGTGGACGGCTCGCTCCAAGAGGCGGCATAGGTGATACCACTACCGTAGGCCCTTACCTGGAACCAGTGCTCCCTCTCGCAGTGCAGACCGTCCACGGTGTGGGTGGTCCCCGTTATGGTGTCATCGTCCACTATCCAATCACTTAGCCAGAGGTTCCAGTACTCCACCTGATACTTGCTGGTGTTGGTCACGGCATTCCAGCTCACCACTACGCTGGTCTCGCCGGGGGTTCCCACCATGACGTTCTCCGGCGGAGGTGGCTGGCAGTATAGGAGGTTAAGAGACGACAGGTCGTTGGTGGCTGCTTCCTCCAACTCTACCGGTAGGCAGGCTGCCAGGGTATTACCCGACAGACGCACCTCCTCCAGGTTGTACAGCCAACCCAGCTCCTCGGGTATGTCCCCCGTCAGGGAGTTGTCGCTCAGGTCCAACACTGTCAGTTCATAGAGGTCACCGATTTCTTCCGGGATGGCGCCGTCCAGTCCCTCGTCTGACAGGTCCAACTCTCTCACCCTACCAGGCGTGCCGCTGACGCTGACCCCGTCCCAACCGGCTATGGCAGTGTCCACACTCCAGTTGAGGGTGGCCGTTCCCCGGAGGGTATCTTTGACCGCCAGCAGCACCTCACAGTCGTTCACCAGGCCCCGGTTGCTTCCGGGGTCCGTGATGACCGTACCGTTGGCGCAGGTGGGCACGGCAGGCGGCTGCGCCGGCGGGCCGTCGGGATGGTTGTAGGAGCCCACGGCGGTGTAGTAGTCATCTATCTGGTTCACGTTGCTGATCAGCATGGGCAGCTGCGCCCCTTCTATAATGCCTTCAGCGTCGCTAGGCCATATACGCCCATCGTTTTCGGTGACGCGAGCTTGATGGGCCGCCGTCACAGCCTGCTGGAAGGCAGGCAGCTCCATCTCCAGGACGGATAGGTGGGTCTGGTAGTCATCGGGCCTGCTACGCCTCCACAGGTCACTGTGGGGATGGACGGCTATCACCGTATCATCCTCCCGCTGCTGCACGTCCCAGATTCTGAATGCTTCCCACACTTCGACTGAGAGACTGGAAGCCGGTCCGATGAACAGCATCTCCTCCCTGCCGGCAATCCCGCCCATATACTCTTCGCCTTCCAGTCGCTGACTGTAGTCCTCAAAGAATGCCCGCTCGCTCATACCTAACACCTCTTCGATATCGGCAGCCTGAGCCGCACCCACCCTATAGCTGATAAAATGCCTCAGGACAGTCAAGGTGGACGGCCCATTGCCGAGGATATAGTCAGCCGCCCTTAAGTCCACGTAGCAATTGATTAACAGGGCATCAATTATATCGTTGTATTGCTCATAGCTCAGAAACGAAGGGGGCCAGTAAGGGTTGCCTGTGGTGCAGCGCACCGTGTCGGGAAGATACGTTCCCCGCACCACGATATGGGAATCAAGACCTGGAAAAGATTCGAGCATCCTACGCATGCTCGTAGGTTCATCACCCAGGTTCGGCCTGCTTCCACCACCCCCCGAACCTAACTTGTACCTTTCTGCATCCCGTTGGCATGGGTCCACGGAGATGCCTTCCAGCGGAGTGCAGGGAGGAATCTCCTCCGTTAGATTGGAGGTTACTGGCGTGGACCTCGGGATTGACTCAGGCGTTGGGACCGGGATGGAGGCTGGGGTCTCTGTAGAAGTAGGGGTGGGTGTTGAAGCTGGGGACGGCGTTGTGGTAACACCCTGGACAGGGGTCGAGGTTGGAGAGGCGGTGGGGCTCGCGGCATTAGATGGGAGGACTTCTGGGGACACGTCCTCTGTTGGAGTGGCCTGGGACGCGTTGCATGCGGCAAGGAGCAGCAGCGTGATGTGCAGCGCGGAAACTATTATGGGGCGAATTAATGTCATAGCTGTCACCAACGTGACTGATTGTAAGTGACCAGCAGTATGAAAGTGAGGGTTTGCATGATGGCTGTCCTTATTGCGTGCATCAGAATGCGGCTCTTGTCACGGTGAATGTCTGGAAGAGTCGACGTTGTCGGCGGTCCAGATGGTGCGGTTGGCAAAGTTCATGTTGCTTGTTCCTATTCTGGGTTCGATGTCCCTGTGTGTAGGAGGGAGCGTTTATCGTGGGTGGGTCGAGATTCTTCGGCTGCGCTCAGAATGACATGTGGGGGGCGCTGGGAGGGTACTAGCGTCAAGACGACGAGATTCTTCGAGAGACTCGGAATGACAGGTGGGGGTGGGCGCTACGGATGACATGGGGAGGAGCGGTGGAATGACAGGATGGGGGGCTTCATTTATTGGTCTTATTCGTTTCCGGGAGTTTGTGCCTGGAGTTGATTCGATTTGGTAATCGAATACGGGCGGATTCATTTGTTTTTGTGCCTGAGATTGAATGAATTGGGGTGTTTTTTCGTTTGAAAAAAAGTAGGGCTGACGAAAGGCTGGATTCCCGCCTACGCGGGAATGACGGGTGGGGATGGTCAGGGGTGCCCGGATGCGAGGTTCCTCGGCTCCGCTGCGCTCCGCTCGGAATGACATGTGGGGGGAGGAAGGAAGGGATGGATTCCCGCCCCCGTCTTCACGGGGGCAGGCTCTTCGCGGGAATAACGGGTGGAGCAGGAAGGGGGGAAGGGTAGGGATGGGTCCCCGCATCCGCGAGGACAGCGGGTGGGGGAGTTGGTCGACCAGTCTAATGTAAAGGGCGACCACAAGGGTCGCCCGTACGGGGGAAGGTTGGGGTGCTGATGGGACGCTGGCATCAAGACAGTGAGAGTCGGCGTGGAGCCTCGGATGCATGAGGAGGCGGGCGCTCGGGCTGGGCAGGAAGGGGAAGGGCGGTTCCCGAACCGCCCCTACGGGAATGACGGGGGGGGGCGTTGGGGATGACGTGAGGGAGCGATTAGGATTAAGGATGGATTCCCGCCCCCGTCTTCACGAGGGCAGGCTCTTCGCGGGAATAAAGGAAGGAGGAGGGGATGGATTCCCGCATCCGCGGGAAAAACGGGAGGGGGGAGTTAGTCGGCCAGTCTGATGTAACGGGCGACCACAAGGGTCGCCCGTACGGGGGAAGGATGGGGTGTTGAGAGGACGTTGGCATCAAGGTAGCGAGATTCTTCGCGGAGCCTCGGAATGACATGTGGGGGGAGGAAGGAAGGGATGGATTCCCGCCCCGTCTTCACGAGGGCAGGCTCTTCGCGGGAATAACGGGTGGGGGGGAATGCCGGAAGGGGTGGGGGCGTCATCGGGCGGTGAGAAGGGGGTTTTCATGGGGGGATGGTAGCAGGGGAGGGGAATTCTTCGCAATGGGAGGATGGCAGTGGAGGGAGGAGGAAGAAGAGGGGGTCTGTGAGGACGCGACAAGAGTCCGCGCGGAGCCTCGGAATGACATGTGGGCAGTGGGGAAAGGGAGAGAGGGAGAGAGGGAGGGGAAAGGGCGGTTCCCGAACCGCCCCTACGGGAATGCCGGGAGGGGGAGGATGGGTTCCCGCCCCCGTCTTCACGGGGCAGGCTCTACGCGGGAATAATGGAAGGAGGAGGGGATGGATTCCCGCTCCCGCGGGGACAACCGGAGGGGGGTTAGGCGACTTCTGCGGTGGCGGGGGTTTGGAAGCGGTTGAGTTCTTGAACTAGAAGCTGGTGATTTGGGTCGGTGAGGTGGGGGTCGCGGTGGAGGATGCGGGCGGCCTCGTTTCGGGCGTTGATGAGGACGTCCCGGTCGGAGAGGCGGGCCATTTTGAGGCTGGGGAGGCCGCTCTGTCGGGTGCCGAAGAGGTCGCCGGGGCCGCGGAGTTGGAGGTCGACTTCGGCGAGCTTGAATCCGTCGTTGTACTTTTCGATGGCCTCGAGGCGCTCTCGAGCGTTGTCGGAGGGGTCTTCGGCCAAGAGCAGGCAGAAGCTCTTGTGAGGGCCGCGTCCGACGCGTCCGCGAAACTGGTGAAGCTGGGCGAGGCCGAATCTGTCGGCGGACTCGACCATCATGACGGATGCGTTGGGGACGTCTATGCCCACCTCGACGACGGGGGTGGAGACGAGGATGTCGAGGTCGTGGTTGTGGAAGGCGGTCATGACGGCGTCCTTTTCGCGGGAGGGCATGCGTCCGTGGAGGATGCCGACTCGTAGGTCGGGGAAGACGTGGCGGCTGATACGCTCGTATTCCTGGGCGGCGGCCTTTGCTTCGGTGAGCTCGGACTCCTCGATTAGGGGAAAGATGATGAATGCCTGGCGGCCCTTTAGAATCTGCTCTCTCAGGAAATCGTAGGCCAGGCTGCGCTTGTCCGGGTCTACGCGGCGGGTGACGATGGGGGTACGGCCGGGGGGCATCTCGTCGATGGTGGAGATGTCGAGGTCGCCGTAGAGGGTGAGGGCGAGGGTGCGGGGGATGGGAGTGGCGGACATAATGAGCACGTGGGGAGTGGTCTGACCCTTGCCGCGGAGGGCGGCGCGCTGCATGACGCCGAAGCGGTGCTGTTCATCGACGACGGAGAGGGCCAGGTTGGGAATCTGCATGGTCTGCTGGATGAGGGTGTGGGTGCCGATGATGACGCCGAGGTGGCCGTCGGCGGCCTTCTGCTGAAGGTTGGCACGGAGGGACTTGCGGGTGCTGCCGGTGACGAGGCCGACAGAGATGGGCTTGCTGTCGGGATCAAGAGAAGCCGTGACTAGGTTCTCTTCCTGGATGGGGTTGTGGAGGCGGCTCATGAGCTGGCAGACGGTCTTGAAGTGCTGCTCGGCGAGGACTTCGGTGGGCACCATGATGGTGCCCTGAAGGTCCATGGCAGCGACGGCGAGGAGGGCGGCGACGGCGACGACGGTCTTGCCGCTGCCGACTTCGCCCTGGAGGAGGCGGTTCATGGAGGGGGAACCCTTGGCCATGTCTGCGAGGGTCTCCTGGAGGCAACGCTGCTGGGCTCCGGTGAGGGTGAAAGGCAATCCATCAAGGAATGCCTGGACGGCGGGGCCAGAGGCGTCGATGGGCTTGCCCTGGGCTGCGTCCTTCCACTGTCGACGGCGTTGGAGGACGGAGATTTGAAGGAGGAGGAGTTCGTCAAAGGCGAGGCGGCTGCGGGCTTCTTCGTAGGAGTCGGGGGATTTAGGGAAGTGGGCGTAGAAGACGGCTTTGGGAAGGGGCATCAGGGGGAGGCGGGTGAGGGTGTCTTGGGGGAGGAATTCCTGGATGCTAGGGGACCATCGTTGGAGGGCGTTCCAGATGATGCGTCGGAGGGTGCGGGCGTGTAGGGCCCGGGTGAGGCGGTGGACGGGCAGCAGGCGAGCGGTGTGAATGAGGGGGAGACCGTTGATGATTATGTCGTATTCGGGGGACTCCATGACGGGGGAACCGCCGAAGGTTTCGATTTTGCCGCTAAGGGCGACTTTGCGGCCCGGCTTGAGTTGGCGAGCCAGGAAAGTATTGCCGAACCAGATGACGGAGAGGTTGCCAGTTTCGTCGCCGACTATAGTCCGGGTGGCGGGCTGGCCCTTTTTGCCCAGTCTAACTTGGGAGGATTCCCAGACGACGGCGAATACAGTTGCGTCCTGCCCGATTTTCAGGTCGGCAATCTTGGCGCGGCGGGAGTAGTCTTTATGGTAGCGGGGGAAGTGGTAGAGGAGGTCCCGGATAGTGTGAACGTCGAGCCGGGCCAGCTTTTCGGTGGTTTTGGCATCGACGCCCTTTAGGTTGGTGACGGTTTTGTGGAGGGCTTCCGGGTCGGGCGGCGGCGGTTGCTTGGGCGGGGAGGGTTTTGGCGAAGGAGAACGCCTGCGGAGGGCGGATGCAGTGGCTGATTTGGGCTTTGTTGGTTGTGGGCGGTCGCCGGGGGAATCCAACAGGTCGAGACAGGTCGAGACCCACTGGGCGCGCTGGGCGGGAGTCATTCGGGAGTAGGGACGGTCCAAGAGCTTGCTGGCGTCGGCAGTCTTGGGGAAGTGGACGCTGAGTTGGGGGCGGCACTGAGCGATGAAGGCGTCCAGGCCGTTGATAACGACCTCGTTTGTGAATCCTTTGGCCTGTTCCATACAAAGGATGTTGCGGAAGGAGTTGAGGAGGCGGTCTTCCTGGCGGGCCGACATGACAGGGGAAGTTTACCACGAAGGGTTGGGGCGTTAGGGTGACGGGGGGAATTAGGCGTGGAGCGGCGAGATTCTTCGACTGCCCTGCGGTCAGAATGGCATGTGGGGGAGGGCGCTGCGCTCAGAAAGACGGGCACCCACAAGGGTCGCCCGTACAGGGGAAGGGGAAGGGAGGCGTTGGGAGGATGGGGTGCGAGGATGAATGCTGGATTCTCGCCCCTGTCTTCGCGGGGCAAGGCTCTTCGCGGGAACAACGGAGGTGGGTGCGCGGGAATAACGGATGGGGCTGGAATGAGGATGAATGAGGGGAAGGGCGGTTCGCGAACCGCCCCTACCAGAGATGGCTAATATGCCGGTGGTTTGTTTGTGAGGCAATGACATGTGCCGGAAGGAGGGGCTGGAAGGGGGGACGGGTGGGGGAGGGATCGCGGAATGGGCGAGGAGTGCGTCCGATTAAGGAGTGGTTCAAAACTGCCCCTGCGGGACGGAGGGAAATGGAGCGGGTTGGGCGTGGGGGGCACACTGGATTCCCGCCCTCGTCTACACGAGGGCAGGCTCTGCGCGGGGAAAACGGAGGGGGTTGGAAGGTTCAGGGGGTGAATTAAGACGGGTACCGTTATAGGCGGCGCCTGTCTTTGTTACGGCAGAGGGGTTTGGGGGTTATTTGGAGGTGCGGACGACGATTCCAACCATGCCGGGACCGGTATGAACACCGATGCTGGGGCCAGGGCGGACAATGGGAATTTCATTGGTGGGAATGAGGCGTCGGATGTCGTTGTAGAGAGTCTCGGCGTCCTGGAGAGCGTCGTTGTAGATGATGCAGCCCTCAGCGATGCCTCCCAGGCCGTCGGCAATTTTGACGAGGCGTTGGAGACCCTTGCGGCGGCTGCGGACGCGGTCGTAGCGTCGCACCTCGCCGTTCTGAATGGCAAGAATGGGCTTAACGCTTAGCATGTTGCCGAGAAAGCCCTGGGCCTTGCTGATGCGCCCGCCCTTGACGAGGTATTCCAGGGTATCCAAGAGGAAGTAGCCTCTGATTCGGGGGATGGCAGTTTCTATCTCCGCGGTGACGTGTTGGAAATCGCCACCGTCGCTGAGGGCCCTGGCGGCGCCAAGGACGACAAGGCCGAGACCCATGGAGGCGGACTGGGAGTCGATCACCTCGACCTGAGCGGGGTTTTTGAGGCTTCTCTTGGCCTGGACGGCGGAGTTGTACGTGCCGCTAAGCTTGGCGGATACGTGGATGGAGACGATCATGTCACGGGGATCCTCAATAAGGGTCTCGTAGACTTCGGTGAAGTCCCCGATGGTGGGCTGGGAAGTGGTGGGAAGGGTCTCACTGTTCGCGAGGCGTTCGTAGAAGTCGTCGGTGCTGACGTCCAAGCCGTCCTTGAGGGTCTCGACCCTGCCGTCGTTGCTGGTGAAGTTGACGTAGGCGGGGACTACAGTGATGCCCAAATCGCGGGCGACTTCCGGGGAGATGTCCGAGGTGCTGTCGGTAACGATGCGTATGGTCATGATACTTCCTATTCTACGGAGGCGATATAGTGATAGAAGGGTTGACCGCCGAAGACGGTCTCGACTTCGACGCCGGGGAGGGCGTCTTGAAGCCGCCGGGCGGCGGTCTGGGCTTGGGGTTCTTGAACGTCGCCGCCCCAATAGAGGGTGACGACGGCGCCGGAGGCGGGGTTGGCGGCAAGGATTGCGCTGTGGGCCACATCGTGGACGTGGTCGCCGATGGTGGTTAGGACGCCGTCGAGAAGGCCGATGACGTGTCCCAGCGCAACGGGCTTACCGTCCATTATAGTATCGCGATGGGCGGTGGTGACTTCCACGGTGTGGAGGTCATGAATGGAGTCTTCCATGGCCTGCAGGACCTGGGTCTGGGGGATCTCGGGGACGTAGGAGAGCAGCGACGCGATGCCCTGGGTCTGGCTGGTGGTGGGGATGACGTGGAGGGTGACATCGGCTATGGCGGCGGCCTGGCGGGCGGTGAGGATGACGTTGGAGTTGTTGGGGAGGATTACGACGTTTTCCGCGCCGGTGGCCCTGGCCGCCTCCAGCAGTTCTTGGGCGCTGGGGTTCATGGTGCGCTGGCAGGGAACTATGGAGTGACAGCCGAGGTCGTCGAAGAGGTCAACGAACCCTTCTCCCCAGGCTACGGCGACGACGGCGAGGGCCGGGACGTCCTGTTGCCGGGCGTGGAGGGAAAGGAACCCCTGGTGCTGCTGGCTAATGTCGTCCACCTTAATGCCTATAGTGCTGCCAAGGGTGGCTCCGTGGGCTATGACCTCGTCGGGTTCGAAGGTGTGGATGTGAACCTTAGCGAGGGAGGAGTCGCCGATGACTATGAGGGAGCCGCCTTTTTCGGAGAGGTAACTTCGAAGGGCGGCCATCTCTATGTCTACGCCTTCAATCATGAACTCGGTGCAGAAACCGTATTCCTCGGACTGGGTGGCTTCAAGGAACTCCTGGCTGATGGCGGGCAGGTCGGCGTTGGATGGAGAGGAGAGTTCTATTTCAAAGGTGTTTGGATCCTCGTCCAAGAAGGAGCAGAGAAAGCCCTCCATGATGACGACAACGCCTTGACCGCCGGAGTCTATGACGCCGGCGTCTCTGAGCACAGGGAGCATCGTTGGGGTCTTCGCGAGGGCATCTTTAGCTTCATAGAGGGCGCTGTGCCAAAGGTTAAGGACGCCTTCGCCAGTGGTGGGCCGGTCGGAAGCACCCTTAGCGAAGCCGCGAAGGACGGTGAGCATGGTACCTTCGACGGGTTGGGAGACAGCGGCGTAGCTGGCCTCGGAGCCGGTGGCGAGGGCATTAGCGAGGGTTGCCGGATCAGCGGAGTCGACGTCCTGGAGGCCCTGAGCGAAACCGGCAAGGAATTGGGAGAAGATGACGCCGCTGTTGCCGCGGGCCCCGAAGAGGGCGCCGCGGGCGGCTTCCCGGGCGACGGCGGAGAGGGAGGGGGTGTCTACGGACTGCAAGCGGGTATCCACGGACTGCATGGTGAGGAGCATGTTGGTGCCGGTGTCGCCATCGGGAACGGGGAAAACGTTGAGGGCGTTAATGGCGTTGCTGTACCGCTGCAGGCAACGGGTCGCTGCGTTCAGGGCGGCTTTCAGCCGGTGGCCATTAAGGTTGTCCATATTATTGCTGGGCGTGCTCGTGGCATCGCTCCTTGAAAAGGGAGTTTTATGTATGCTAAGGTTTTAGAAAGATTCTAGCCATTTGCTAAAGTGAAAGTCAATTTAGGTGAATGCCGTGAAATGTGAGCTTTGCAACAAGATAGGGGTAGCCGGGAACAACGTAAGCCACTCAAAGCGGCATACCAAGACGCGTTTTTTGCCGAACATACAGCGGCTTACGCTGCCCATCAACGGGGTGCGGAAGCGGGTGAAGATCTGCACTCGGTGCCTTCGGACCATGCACAAGACGCCGAAGGTGCGGGTGAAGTCTCGGGCGTAGAGGCTGGGCGTTTGGTGACCTTCTAACGCCCGGTTCCGGCGTTTCTTTTTCCACTGGGTATTGCCTACCGTGGGTAACGTGCGCATGAAATTGCTGTGGTTTAGGTGAGGCCTCTTAGTGGCTGGGATGGATTCCGGCTTTCGCCGGAATGACGGTTGGGCGCGGGTTCAGCCCCATTGAGGGGGATGGGTCCCCGCATTTGCGAGGACAAGAGGGGTGAGGGATTGCCTGAGGGTTTAGGGGAGGCTGCCTCGCAGCTTGGCCATAGCGTCGGCGACGGATTCCTGACGGTTGAAGACGGCGGAGCCGGCGATTAGCGTGTGCGCCCCAGCGTCGACGACGGTGGAGGCTGTTCGGGCATTGACGCCGCCATCGACTTCCAGTTCCACGTCGTAGCCCCTTTCGTCGATGATCGCCCTAAGACGGCTGACCTTGTTTAAAACTTCGGGTATTAGGGTCTGGCCGCCGAAGCCGGGGTTGACGGTGAGGATGAGTACGATGTCGAGGAAGGGCAGGACTTCCTCGATGGAGGCTATGGGTGTAGCGGGGTTGAGGGCCACACCGGCACGGCAGCCGCCGTCTTTGATTTGCTGGATTACCCGGTGGAGGTGAGTGCAGGCCTCGGCGTGGACGGTGACGTGGTGCACGCCGGCTTGGATGAAGTCGGGGATGCGGCGCTCCGGTTCGACGATCATGAGGTGGGCGTCCAGAGGCAGGTTAGTGTAGGGCTTGAGGCCCTCGATGACCACGGGGCCGAAGGTTATGTTGGGGACGAACCGGCCATCCATGACGTCCAGATGGATATAGTCGGCGCCTGCTTCGGTAGCTTCGGAGACTTGCTGGCCCAGCCTAGCGAAGTCGGCGGAGAGGATGGACGGGGCCAGTTTGACCTTCGGGCTAGGATTCATCGGCAGTCTCCAACAGTTTTCTGGCGTCTTGAAGGGCGGCGTTGACCTGACGGGGTGCGGTTCCGCCTGGGACGTCCCGGCTCGCAACGGAGCCTTCGAGAGTGATTTTCAGCACGTCTTCGTCGAAGAGGGGGGAGAAGCGGCGGTATTCTTCCAGGGATAGCTGATGGATTTCCTTGGAATGGTCGCGGGCGTAGATCGAAGCTATACGGAGGATTCCGTGGGCTTCGCGGAAGGGCATTCCGCGAGCCACGAGATAGTCGGCGAAGTCGGTGGCCAGCATGTTGCCGGTCTGTGAGGCGTCTTCCATGCGGGTGGGATGAACGGTCATGGTTTCAATCATGCCGGCGAAGACTTGGAGGGTGGACAGGAGGGTGTCGACGGTGTCGAAGAAGCCTTCTTTGTCCTCCTGAAGGTCGCGGTTGTAGGTGAGGGGGAGGCCCTTGAGGGTGGTCAGGATGGCCATAAGGTGCCCGTAGACGCGGCCAGTCTTGCCGCGGCCGATTTCGGCAAAGTCGGGGTTTCGCTTCTGGGGCATGATGCTGCTGCCGGTGGCGTACTGCTCGGCAAGGGTGATGAAGCCGAATTCCTGGGAGGACCAGAGGACGAGCTCTTCGCCGAGCCTTGAGAGGTGCATCATGGAGATGGCGGCGGCGGCGTGGAATTCTAGGAGGAAGTCCCGGTCGGCGACGGCGTCCATGCTATTGGCGCTGATGGAGTCGAAGCCGAGCTTATCTGCAACGAACTGGCGGTCGAGGGGGTAGGGGACGCCGGCGAGGGCGCCGCTGCCGAGAGGGAGGATGGCGGCGGAGTTCCGGCATTGTTGGAAGCGCCGCTTGTCTCTCTGGAGCATGTGGAAATAGGCGAGTAGGTGGTGGGCGAGCAGGACGGGTTGGGCGCGCTGGAGGTGGGTGTAGCCCGGCATGATAACGGCGGTGTGCTGTTGAGCCTGTTGCAGGAGGGCCTTTTGGAGGTGGACGGTGGCTTCGACGGCCTTCCGGCAGATTTTCATGGCGTAAAGGCGCACGTCGGTGGCGACCTGGTCGTTGCGGGAGCGGGCGGTGTGAAGCTTCCCGGCAACGTCGTCGATCTTCTCTTTGAGGCGAGCCTCAACGTTCATGTGGATGTCTTCGAGTTCCGGACGCCAGGGGAAGGTGTCTTCCTCGATTTCCTGCTGGATGCTGAGGAGGCCGCGGCGGATGGCTTCGGCCTCTTCCTCCGCGATGATGCCCTGCTTGGCTAGCATGAGGGCGTGGGCAATGGAGCCGCTTATGTCTTCGCGGTAAAGGCGGCGGTCGTAGTGGATGGAGACGGTGTATTGGTCGAACGGCTGCATATCAGAGGAGGCTTGGCTTTGGCGCGGATTTCTGCTCGCAGATACTATACACCAGATGGGGCGGGAAGGGGATGATTTGTTTTAGAGGAAGAAGCGGATGGGTCATGAGAGCAATGTTATGCCGCGATTGCTGCGGTGATGGTATGCTATCAGCAAGTAATCACTGGTAGGACCATTTGGAAGTAGCGATGTTCGATTGTCAGGTTTGATTCGGCGGATAAGCAGCCTGTGCCGGTAGTAGGCAAGTCACGGGAGGGCTGGTTTCTTGCCCTATTTGTGCTGCAGTTTATCCTGTACACAGGCATTCTCACTTACTACGAGCATGTGGTCAATGGAAAGGATGGGCTTTCTACCTTTGTAGCAGTGCTTGGGGGAATGCCCGGGATAATTGCGCTGTCAACTGCCAGTACGATTGTATTTCTGGAGGGATTAGAGATGCTATCTGAAAGATATCTGAAGAGACGGTATGAAGAGGGCAAGGCGGAAGGGTTGAGGTTATGGGAGGAGTGGAATCGACGTCGGATTGAGGCGGAGAACGCCGGGGTGGAGTTCAATGAGCCTCCACCTTCGGGTCGGAACGGGAAGTAGGGGAATTTTGGGGCAAGGGCTGGGTTTAGAGTGAGACGATCGAGAGAGAACAGATACTGGTATTCTGCAGGGTTGCTGGGGGATGCTACAGGCGCATTAGGTGTGCTATCTGAGTGGCGTTCGAGAAAAGGATCTGAAGAGGGGAAGGCCGAGGAGTTTAAGTTAGGTAAGGCAAGAGGGTTTGAAGAGGGGTTGAAGGAGGGCAGGGCGGAAGCATTGAGGGCGTGGGAGGAGTGGAATCTGCGGCGCGTGGAGGCGGAGGGGGCTGGGAGGAAGTTCACGGAGCCGCCTCCTTCGAGACGGAACGGGGAGTAGGGGCCAGCCGGAGCATCAAAAGGCCAGTCCCCAGAGGTTTCGCTGCGAAAGGGCTTCGGTGCAACAGGTGATTAGCTGTCTGCCAATAGTGATTAGAGATGCTATCTGAAAGGTATTTGAAGAGACGGTTTGAAGAGGGCAAGGCGGAAGCGTGGCGGGTTTGGGATGAGTGGAATCGGCGGCGCGTGGAGGCCGAGCGGGAGGGTCGGGAGTTCGAGGAACCGCCGCCGATGTTGAAGAGGAGGACGTGAAGGGCGGCGAGATTCCTCGCTGCGCTCAGAATGGCATGCAACTCGCTAAAAGGGACTGCTGCTAAGGGGAAAGGGCGGTTCCCGAACCGCCCCTACGATAGGTTGATGATGTCGCCTTGGGGGTTAGGCGTCTTCGGGTTGTTCGGCGGCTTGGGTGCGTACGGGCAGGCCGTAGATGGCGATGAAGCCTTCGGAGGAGCGGTTGATGCTTACTACTCGCCAAATACCGTGCCAGCATTTACGTCTACGACATGTGGTTTGTCGCCGGCAACCTCTAGCATACGAAACCCCTTCCCTTCGAAGAACTGAGCTAATGCATTCGAGTAATTGTCTATCAGTTCGACCTTCACAATGCTGAACAGCTCTCTGCCAGATTGAGTTAGTGCGACGCCATTTACTTCGAGTTTCTTGCCAACCCTGTCATTGGACATCGGCATCAAAATCCAATGCTTACCTTGGTAACTCCAAGCTATACATATTGCCTGCTGCCCTAAGCCAGAAACAGCAGGTAAAGCTACACAAGGCATATACCCCCACTGAGAATTGTAATCTGAGATTACAAGTCCGTGTTCATTCAATAGATTAAGCGTAGCAAAGTTCAGTCCATATTCCTGCAGCGCATTCTGACCAGCATTACCACCAAGGGAGGGCACTTCAATATATTGTAACTGCAACGAGATGGATAAGGAGCACAATCTCAAAAAATGGCTAGCGGTATTCTGATCAAGACTACCAAGGATTTTAACTGTCCTTCTCGAATAGGAGCCTGGTTTTGTGATTTCGCCAGCCAATACCTTGCCGAAGTAGGCCTGCATTTCTTCAGTACTTATCTGCCTGGCTTCGGTCTCAAAAGTGTTAAGCCAATCATCGTTGATTGTATCGCCTGACTCGTCCGCTCCTAGTTGATCGCCGGAATCGTTTGCAGACCGTAATTCAATCGCAGCTTTCTGAGTAATCAGATCTAAGTTAACCTGCTCACGAAGTACTCGCTGACCGAACTTTTGAACCGCTACTCGTGCATACTCAGGATCAGTCTGCATCTGTTTAGCAATTTGCTCAGCTGATGTGTAAATCAGCTTGATTCGTGCCGCTGTTTCTGCATGTAGTTCATCCGCCTTACCCGTAAGGTATGCAACGGGAATATCGATTGCCGCGGAACACAATTGCCCGAAGGCCTTTAGAAAGCTCCGCCTAACCGGACCGGATATACCTGGGATAGCTACATCAGCTACCAAATCTGTGATGATATCGGGGCCGGCAATGAATTCATCGCTGGGAGCGTTGAAGTTTTCGTTTGCAGACTTGTCAACCATACTAGCTATCTAACCCGCCCCTTTCCACCGATACGGGGAGTCCGGTGAATTTTGCTCCGAGGCAGGGAAATGACCAGGCATGGCCAAAGGGAGCTTACGCGAGTTATAAACGCGGTTAAACAGCCTCGGCCTATGCAGTATACCAGACTCACAAGGGGCCGCTGGGAAGGGCGGTTCCCGAACCGCCCCTACGATAGGTTGTTGAGGGCGTGACCGTTGGGGGTTATGCGTCTTCGGGTTGTTCGGCGGCTTGGGTGCGGACGGGCAGGCCGTAGATGGCTATGAAGCCTTCGGAGGCGCGGTGGTCGAAGACGTCTCCCCGGTCGTATGTGGCGAGTTTGTGGCTGTAGAGTCCTCTAGGAGCCTTGCGGCCCACGACGGTACAGTTGCCCTTGTGAAGACGCACACGGACGGCGCCCGTGACGTGTCTCTGGGTGCTCGCAACGTAGGCGGTGAGGTCGCGACGGTGAGCGGTGAACCAGAGGCCGTTGTAGACAACGTCGGAGTACTCCTGGGCCACGGTATTCTTCATACGGGCTTGGTCCTTGCTGAGGGTCAGGGACTCCAGGGCTTTGTGGGCGGCGTGGAGAACGACACCGGCGGGGGACTCGTAGATTTCGCGGGACTTGATGCCCACAAGCCGGTTTTCAACGTGGTCGATGCGCCCGACGCCGTTCCGACCGGCGAGGTCGTTGAGGTGTTCGACCATCTGGACGGAGCCCATTTCCTCTCCGTCGATGAGCGTAGGAATGCCGCCCTGGAATGCTATTTCCACGTAGGTGGGGGAGTCCGGGGTTTCGCCGACGGGTTTGGTCCAGAGGTAGGCGTCCTCGGGGGGTTCGGCCCAGGGGTCTTCGAGTTCGCCGGCTTCAACGCTGCGGCCCCATAGATTTTCGTCGGTAGAATAGCTGCTGTTGGAGGTGGGGACGGAGATGCCGTGGGCCGCGGCGTATTCGAGCTCCTCCTCCCGGTTCCAGCCCCACTCGCGGACGGGCGCGATGACTTTGACGTTGGGGTCAAGGGCACCGGCGCTAACGTCCATTCGCACCTGGTCGTTGCCCTTGCCGGTGCAGCCGTGGGCGATGGCAATGGCGCCTACGCGGTGAGCGGCTTCCACCATGTACTTGGCGATGAGGGGACGACCCAGGGCGGTGGCCAGGGGGTACTGCTCCTCGTAGACGGCGCCGGCCTGGAGGGCGGGAAATACGTAGTTCTTGACGAATTCCTCTCGCCCGTCAACGGTGAGGGCGTCGACGGCGCCGGTCTGGAGGGCACGCTGGCGGATGGGTTCCATTTCGACCATCCCCAGGTCGACGGTCAAGGTGACGACGTTAGCGTCGTGCTTTTCCTGGAGCCACTTGACGCAGACGGAGGTGTCGAGGCCGCCACTGTAGGCGAGCAGGATGGTGTCTTTGGGCATTTTTTCTTCCCCTTTTTCTTTCCCCTAGACGCTGGCGATGGCCTTTTCGAGACGGGCCACGCCCTCGTCAATTTCGTCGGTGGTTATGTTAAGGGGAGGCATGAAGCGGAGGGTGTTGGGCTTGACCATGTTGAGGAGGACTCCGGATGCGTTGGCGTTTGAGAGAACGTCAGCGGCGACGTCATCATGAAACTCGAGGGCGATGAGGAGTCCCCTGCCGCGGACTTCGCTGATGCTGTCGAAGCGGGACTTGAGGTCTTCGAGGCGAGCGGTGAGATGCGCGCCCATGGTCCTGGCGTTCCCGGAGATATCGTTGTCGATGATGAACTGGGTGGATGCGTAGGCGGCGGCGGTAGTCAGCGCGTTGCCGCCGTAGGTGGAGCCGTGGTCGCCGGGTTCCAAGGCCATGCAGTGTTCCTTGGAGAGGAAAGCGCCGATGGGGACGCCGCCGCCGAGTCCCTTGGCGAGGGTGATAACGTCCGGCTCGACGTCGTATTCCTGGTAGCCAAAGAGGCTGCCGAGGCGTCCGAGGCCAGTCTGCACTTCATCGAGGATGAGGAGGAGGCCTTGTTCGTCGCACCACTGGCGCACCCGTTGTAGATAGTCATCGGCGGGGATGTTGACGCCGCCTTCGCCCTGAATGGGTTCCAGCATGACGGCGGCGGTGCGGTCCGTTGTGGCGGCCATGATGGCTTCCACGTCGTCGTAGTCCACATGGACGTAGCCCGGCGTGAGGGGCTGGAAGGCTTCCTGGTAGTGGGGTTGACCGGTGGCAGCAATGGTCGTGAGGGTGCGCCCGTGGAAGGAGTTGAAGGCAGTGATAACCTCGTAAGCGCCGTCGCGATTCTTCTTGCCGTACTTGCGGGCGAGCTTGAGGGCGCCCTCGACGGCCTCTGCGCCGCTGTTGCCAAAGAAGACTCTATCCAGACAGCTGTTGTCGATGAGGGCTTGGGCCAGCTTGAGCTGGGGGATGGTGAAGAACTGGTTGGAGGTCTGGATGAGGGTTGCGGCCTGTTCCTGGATGGCCTGGACCATGACGGGGTGGCAATGGCCAATATTGGTGACGGCCCAGCCGGCGGTGAAGTCGAGGTATTCCTTGCCGTCGGCGTCCCAGACGCGGGTGCCCTGGCCTCGTACGAGGACGATGGGCTGGCGGCGGACGGTTTGGGCGTAGTACTTCTCTTCCATGGATATCCACTGGGTAGTCACCGGTCGGTTCCTCCATATCATTTAGTAGTTTGATGGCGGGGTTGACTATAGTTGTTGATAGTTGCTTTGTCCACAGGAAAGAGTGCGTCGGACTTAGGCGGCCAGGATGCGAGTACCGGAGGACTGGCCCAAAATGCATTGCAGAAGGGCGCCGGGCTTGCGTCCGTCGATTACGTGGGCAGACGGCACGGGGGGCATGGCGATGAGGCAGGCTTCCAGCTTAGGAATCATGCCGCCCCGGGCGACGTTGGACTGGATCAACATACGGGCCCCGCGGGGGTTCATGAGGGGCAAGCACCGGCCGGAAGAGTCGAGGACGCCTTCCACGTCGGTGAGAAAGATAAGATTGGATGCTGCGAACTCCTGGGCCAGGCTGCCGGCAACGGTGTCGCCGTTAATGTTGAGAAGCTGGCCGTTATCCTCGTGGAGGCCAACGGGGGCGATGAGGGGCATGAAGCCGGCGTCGAGGGCGTAGGCGATGGGTTCGGGGTTGACCTGGGTTATCTCGCCGACAAAGCCGAGTTCCGGATTCGCAATGCGGCACCGGAGGAGTGCTCCGTCGACGCCGCTGAGGCCGATGACGCGTGCACCGAGGGCGGTGAGGGAGGCGACAAGCTGCTTGTTGATGAGGCCGGTAAGTACGGCGGTGACGATGTCGAGGCTGGGAGCGTCGGTAACTCTGAGGCCGCGGACGAATCGCGGCATGGCGCCGTGACGCTTCATCCACTCGGAGATGACTTTGCCGCCGCCGTGGACGACGACTACCTGGCGTCCCTCCTTCTGAAGACGCGCCAAGTCCTGGAGGGTGGTGTCGTGGCTGCCGAGGGTGCTGCCGCCGATCTTGACCACGATGGGGGCTTGCGCCGCGCCGTTGGGGTTGGGCGAGGGTACGTTCATTTCGAGATTCTAGGTGGTGTAGGCGCTGTTGAAGGTGACGTACTCTTCGCTGAGGTTGCAACCCCAGGCGGTGGCACTGTGCTCGCCCAAGTTCAGGTTGACCCTGATTTCCACCTGTCCCTGGGACATGAGGGCTATGACGGAGTCCCGGTGGAAGGGGGCGGGGAGGCCGTTTTCCATGATGAGGGCTCCATTGATGTGCAGGGCCAGCTTGCTTTCCTCTATGTCGGCTTCGCTGCGACCGAGGGCCACGGTTATGCGGCCCCAGTTGGGGTCGTTGCCGTGAACGGCGGTCTTGACCAGGCTGGAGCCGGAGATGATGCGCGCGGCGCTGCGGGCCTGTCGGAGGGTCTTGGCGCCTTCCACTGTAACTTCTATGAGCTTGGTGGCGCCTTCCCCCTCCCTAGCGATGCGTTTTGCCAAGTCGACGCAGACTTCGGAGAGGGCTTGGAAGAAGAGATCGGCCCCCTCGGTGTCGGGAAGGATGGGGCCGGCACCGGCGGCGCCGTTAGCCATGAGGAGAACGGTGTCGTTGGTGCTGGTATCGCCGTCGATAGTCATCATGTTGAAGGAATCGTCGGCGGCTTCCTTGAGCATCTGCCTGAGGAAGTCGGGGGCGATTTCAGCATCGGTGGTGATGAAGGAAAGCATGGTGGCCATGTCGGGATGAATCATGCCGGCGCCCTTGGCAATGCCGCCGATGGTGATCGTCTTGCCGTTCAGGGGAAAGGATGCGCCAATCTCCTTGGGGCCGGGGTCCGTGGTGAGGATGGCGCGGGCCATGCGATTACCGCCGTCCGTGTCGAGTTGGATGCGGTCGATGCCGCTTTCGATGAGGGACATGGGGAGTTCGACGCCGACGATGCCTGTGGAGCAAATTAGAACGTCTTGTGGGTTGATGCCAAGATGCTCGGCAGTCTTGGCGGTCATACGCTGGGCGTCCCCGTATCCGGGTTCGCCGACGCAGGCGTTGGCGATGCCACTGTTTACGACGACGGCGTGAGCCATACCGTCGCCCACGCGTTCTTCGGTGAGGATGACGGACGGGGACCTGAGCTTGTTCTTGGTGAAGACGCCAGCGGCAGTGGTGGGACCTTGGGAGTAGAGGATGGCCAAGTCAAGCTTATCCTCGGCGTAGGTCTTGAGGCCGGCAAAGGTGGCGCCGGCCACGTAGCCCTGGGGAGAGGTGACGGTGCCGTTTTCAATAAGGGTAATGCCGCCGGGCATAGTGGTAACCTCCTCGGTAGGTTGGGGGTCGGAGTTGGGTTGGCCCAAGGGCCAGGGTTTTTGGCACTTCCCGCACTTCTTGGGAAAGAGCACGCGGGGAATGAACTGGTAGCCGCAGTGGGCGCATTGGTTTTTCTGTCGTACCATAGTCGGCATTCTACAACAACAAGATGTAGTAGTCAAGAGGTGGCGGATGGTGAGTAAGAGGGTGGGCGCAGGGCTACGGAATTCTTCGCAGCGCTCAGAATCACTATTGCCATAGAGAGAAGGCCACATAAGGGGATGGAAATGGATAGAGGGTCAGGGGGATGGGGTTCAAATGGGAGGGGGATCGGGGATGGGTTCCCGCCTTCGCGGGAACAACGGAAAGGGGCGCGAGAATGACGGAAGTGGGCACTAGGAGGAGTGATGGAATCCCGCCCCCGTCTTGACGGAGGCAGGCTCTTCGGGGGAATAACGGAGGCGTGGGCAGGGTAGGGTATTCACATGGAAAGGCGATTTCAATACTAGTCAGAATAGTCCACGCTAGCCAGAATAGGCGACCGGCGACCTAACCGAAAGTTACACCTCGTATTCCAGCGTCATTTCGTGCGCGTCGGCGTGTCCCGCAGAGTGCCCTCCGGTACCTGAAAGCCCTGTCAGTTCGGCTGTACCCGAGCCTGGGACCACCTCCCACTCGGCATTGGCCTTCTCTCCGTCGTAAGACCCCACGTGCCGCAGGACGAAGCTGCCTGTTCGCCCGCCTAAGCTGCCCACAACCATCTCGAAACCTGAGAACGAGGCTCTCCCGTCGTCAAGGTGAACCATCACATACATGAGGTTGCCCGTACCGATCAGATCGCCCTCAAACGACTTCTTCACGTGCGCTTGGGTCAGCTTTGGTCCGACCTCCGGCTCGTCAAACGGCTTTTCGTCCCAGCTTACAATCCTGAACGTGGCTTTTGCATGCATCTTCTTCTCCTGCCAAACTGGGTATAGGATGCCCAATGGTCTAGACTCTCATGCTTCGTTAATTGCCCGGTCGGGAAGCTTAAGAATACCCTTCACCAACTCAGTACCTCAAGGGCGGATATTCGACACGAGCGGAGGCACGGGTCTTGCGACACACCCAGACCCACGACTATTCCATCGCCACACCTACACCGTTACCTCCTTCCTTGGATGATTTCATAGGAGACCGCTTGTAAGCGGTTGTTTTCGTAGAAGCAATGGAAGGGCGGGAGCGTTGATAGACGGGGCTGGGGTGTATACACTTTCAAGGTCGTGGGGTGGCGGGATAGGTCTAGGTGGAGGTGGATATGCTGGCGTTCTTGGGGGGCACGGGACCGGAGGGTCGCGGGTTAGCGCTTCGGTACGCCTTGGCGGGTGAGGCGGTGTTTATCGGATCGCGGGACCCGGAGCGGGGCAGCGCGGCGGCTGAGAAGTTAGAGGAGAAGTGGCCAGGGATAGCTGTCAAGGGTGGGGGTAACGATGAGGCGGCCCGATTGGGGGAGGTGGTATTCATCTGCGTACCTTACGGAGCGCAGGAGTCACTGCTTACAGAGCTGGCGGACTCGCTGGCGGGTAAGGTGGTGGTGAACGTAGTGGCACCGCTGACTTTCAGGGAAGGTAGAGCCGTTGCGCTGCCCGTGCCGGAGGGATCGGCGGCGGAAGAGTCGGCGATGCTCCTTCCGCGCTCTCAAGTTGTTGCGGCCTTCCAGAATTTGAGTGCACGGAAGCTGCTGGCGGCGGGCGGCCCAATGGAAGGCGACGTGGTGGTCTGTTCGGACTGCGGAGAGGCTAAAGAACGGGTGATGGCGCTGGTGGAGCTAATCGAAAACCTTCGCGGAGTGGATGGGGGAGCGTTGGAGAACGCCCGCTACGTTGAGCAGCTGACGGCTCTGCTTTTGAACGTCAACCGGATATATAAGGCGCAGAGCAGCATCAAGCTAGTGGGGTTGTAGAGGTTGGGGGAGCGTAGGGTACAGCCAACGAGATTCTTCGCTTCGCTCAGAATGACAGGGTGGGAGCGCAGAATAACAAGGTTGGAGGGGCAGAATGACGGGTGGTAGGCGCTTGGATGAAAATGGGCATGGGGGCGAGGTCTGGATTCCCACCTGCGCGGGAAAAACGGAGGCGTGGGCGACGAGATTCTTCGTGGAGCCTCGGAATGACAGTTAAAGGTCTGGGGGACGACGTTGGAGTGGGGAGGGCGGTTCCCGAACCGCCCCTACGGGTTGTTAGCAGGGTGGGCCTGGATAAAAGATGGATTCCCGCCTTCGCGGGAAAAACGGAAGGAGACGCGGGGATGACGGGAAACGTCGGAGTTAGGGTTTTGGAATGGATGGACTTCGGATAGTCGTGGTGGGAGTGACGGGTTCCGGCAAGAGCACCCTGGCCAGGCAGTTGGCGGAGCGGTACGGCGTGCGTCACGTGGAGTTAGACGCCCTCAACTGGGAGGCGAACTGGGTGGCGGAGGCGACGGCGGGGGACGGATGGGTGATCGACGGAAACTACTCTAAGACCCACGACATCACGCGGCCTCGAGCGACGACCATTGTCTGGCTGGACTACCCGCTTCACCTCATTCTGTGGCGGCTGGGACTTCGTATACTGCGTCGGTCCGTGACACGGGAGCGACTGTGGAAGGGCAACCAGGAGAGTCTGCGGACGCACCTGTTCAAGAAAGAATCGCTCATTCTGTGGGCGTTGCAGACCTACAAGCGGAGGAAGAGCGAATATGGGGAAGCGATCAGCCGAAGGGAGTCCGAAGGCGTGCAGACGTTGAGATTCGATTCCCCAAAGGAGATAGAACAATGGCTTCGGGCACTCTAATCGGATATCTGACGGGGGCCGGGATCGGTTCGCGCCGGCACTGCTTCCGGCTCATCAAGGAGGGCCGGGTGACCGTGAACGGCCGAGGGGCGGAGGCTTTGTCGATGCCGGTCGACCCGGACGCCGATACGGTATTGGTGGACGACCAGCCAGTGGCGGGAGAGGTCCGCAAAGTATATCTGAAGGTAAACAAGCCGCGGGGAGTCATATCAACGACGAGGGACGATAGAGGGAGGCGAACGGTGATGTCGATGGCTCCCCGGACGCTGCGTGGGCTACGGCTGTTTCCGGTGGGCCGGCTGGACGCTGAGACGACGGGACTGCTACTGTTGACCAACGACGGGGAGTTGGCTAACGCGCTGATGCATCCGCGGTACGGGGTGGAGAAGGAATACCACGTGGAGCTGGATGGGGAGTTGTCGGAGGCGGAGCAGAGGGCGTTGGAGGAGGGGGTGGTGATCAACGGAGAGAGAACGTCCCCGGCGGAGGTCAGCCATCAATGGGAGCGGGAGGGGGCATGGTATAGCATCGTGCTCAAGGAGGGACGAAAGCGACAAATCCGGATGATGCTGGTTGCGGTGGGCCGGGGCGTCCGGTCGATACAGAGAGTCAGGATACACAATCTACGGTTGGGGCGACTGCCGGAAGGACAGGTGGGGGAGCTTTCCAAGAAGGAAGTCAGCCGGCTCAGGGAGGTTTTGGACCGGGAGACGCACGAAAAATCTGAAGTACCGGGGGGGAAATGAGCTTTACGTCGGAGTTGCAGAGGGGTGTTGCGCCTCTCTGGGAGAAGATGGTCACGCATAGATTCGTGAAGGAACTGGGGGACGGGACGCTGCCCTGGGAGAAGTTTCAGCGTTACTTCGAGCAGGACTATGTTTTCCTGAGGCAGGGGTGGATCCATATGATATCGCTGGGGATTGCCAAGTCGCCGGACTTCGACAGCGCGCGGACGTTGACGGGGTTTTTGAACTCGGTGCTGGACGGCGAGGAGGGGTTGTTTCAGAGGGCCTTCCGGGAGATGGGGCTTTCGGAGGAAGACGTTAAGGGGCTGGAGGCGCTGCCGACGACGTACGCCTTCGCCAGCTATCTGACCAACGTGGCGTACCAGGGAGGGTTCAAGGAGATAATCACTGCGTTTCTGTGCCTGGAGTGGACCTACCTGGACTGGGCGCAACGGCTGGAGGCAGCGGGAGCACGTCCGGGCAACGAGTATTATCAGGGGTGGATCGACGTTCACGCGGGGGCGGAGTTGGAGGGGTTGGTGCGGTGGATGCGGGAAGTTTTGGACTCGGATCCGCCGGAGGATGCGGAGAGGCTGCGAGGGATATTTCTGGACATCCTGAGGTATGAGTACATGTTTTGGGAGATGGCCTACGGCGGGGAAGGGTGGCCGGGGGAATGAGGGTGTTCAAGGCGATGACGATTGCGGGGTCGGACTCCGGGGGAGGGGCCGGAATTCAGGCGGACCTGAAGACGTTCGCCGCCAACGGCGTCTACGGCACTTCGGTGTTGACGGCGATTACGGCCCAGAACACGCGGCGGGTGACGGCGGTGCACGAGGTACCGCCGGAGATGGTGTTGGCGCAGATGGAGGCGGTGTTCACGGACATCGGCGCGGATGCGGTAAAGACGGGAATGCTATCGAGTTCGGAGATAATCGAGGCGGTGGCGGAGGGTTTACGGCGGTTTTCGTCGGCGCCGCTGGTGGTCGACCCGGTGATGGTCGCCAAGAGCGGAGACAGGCTGCTGCGAGGGGACGCGGTGAAGTCGCTGCGGGAGAAGCTGCTGCCGCTGGCGGCGGTGGTGACGCCCAACGTGCCGGAGGCGGAGACGCTGGCGGAGATGCGGATTGAGTCGGCGGGGGACGCGCGACGGGCGGCGGTGCGTATCTGGGAGCAGGGCCCGCGGGCGGTGGTGGTGAAGGGGGGACATCTGCCGGGCGCGGCGGTGGACCGTCTGTACGACGGCGAGGGATTCCGGGAGTTTTCGTCGGAGCGGGTCGAGACGGAGAATACTCACGGAACGGGGTGCACGTTTGCTTCCGCAATTGCGGCGGGGCTGGCCAAGGGGATGGGATTGGCGGCGGCGGTGGAGTCGGCGAAGGAGTACGTGACGCAGGGGCTGCGTCATTCTTACGGGGTGGGAGGGGGCCACGGGCCGTTGAATCATTTTTGGGCCAATAAGGAGTAGGAAGAGCACCCACGAGGGACGCCCCTACGGGGAGACGGGGAGTGTGGGGGTGGATTACCGCATCCGTCTTCACGGGGGCAGGCTATTCGCGGGAATGTCGGATGGGGGGAGGGGATCCGTGAGGGGGACGATATTCCGCGGGAATGCAGGAGGGGTTGAAGGGCGGGGGAGGGCGGTTCGCGAACCGCCCCTACGGGGAGACAAGGATGTAGAGATGGATTCCCGTCGCCTCCACGGGAAAAATACACATGCCGACCGTGGCCGCCCAGTCCGGTGAATCCGGCAAGGAATGCGAACCTCCAGTCGTCGCCGACACACCTCGCTACCGCACCATCGACAGCTTGTTACACGTGATCCACGACGCCATCAATAATGAGGCGGACCAGCTTTCTGTGAGTTATGACGGTGAGGTGGGGTGCCCAACGGACGTCGAGATTGACTACATGAGCAACTCAATAGACGCCGAATACATCGTCGCTGCCAACGCCTGCTCGCCCCATTAGCGGGTACTTCGCAGCATGGCGGCCTCTCATCACACGGACGGCACCATAGGCACACTACATCCATAGACGCTACCGAATGTTACGACACTGGAGAGCCGGATGACGAGAAGGCGTCACGTCTGGGGTAGGAGAGCGGCGGAGGCTAGGAACGGTTCAGGGCTAAGGGTGGGTTTGAAACCCGCCACTACGGGTTGGGTTAGGAAGGGCACCAGTGCATCCAACGAGATTCTTCGACTCCGCAACGCTGCACCACGAATGAAAGGTGGGGGATGAAGAGATGGATTCCCGCCTCCGTGGGAAAAACGGATGGGGGGAGGGGATACGTGAGGGGGACGAGATTCCGTGGGAATGTTGGGATGGGGGGATGAAGGGTGGGGATCAAAAGCAACTCCGCGTTGACTTTCGAGATTCGGTCGAGGGACTGCGGTAGGCGGAGCAGAATCAGGGCCTGACCTGCTGGGCCGATTTAGGCTGTTGAATCTGGGGCCACTCATCTGGTGGCCCTTATTGAGAACATCTGGGGAAAGCTCTCGTTTTGCTTCGGAAGCCTCCACCAGCCGTCTTTGCCCCGCTCCATCAAAGGGTGGGCCTGGTAGCACGTGAAGGGAAACTCGTGCAAAAACTCGATCCTCAGCCCCGCGTCGATCAGCGCGCAGACGATATCGCTCAGGCTGTGCTGCCACTCGTAGGTAGGGGTCTCGATTATCTCCTTGCCCGCGTAGCTCGGCTGGCCACCCTCGAAGAACAGTTCGTTATGGAAGTACTTGTACGTCGGCACCATGTCTCCCGCCTCCGACGCCTCGAACACAGCCGCAAAGGGGTGGAACTCCACGATATAGAACACGCCCGCCGGCTTAAGGTGGTTGCTCACGACCTTAGCCCAGCTATGGATGTCGGGCAGCCAGTTCAGGACACCGTATGAGGTGAACACGATGTCGAACTTCTCTTCCAGCGCGTCCGGTAGGTCGTAGATGTTGGAGCGGATAAATCGAACGCCCAGCCCCATCTCCACATTGAGCGCGCGGGCCAAGCCGATTGCGGCATCTGAAAAATCCACCCATGTCGCCCTCGCGCCCAGCCGCGACCACGACATGGTGTCCAACCCGAGGTGACACTGTAGGTGGAGGAGCGTCTTACCGGATACATCGCCAACCTCCTGCCGCTAGATGTCAGTTAGCGTTATGCGGCCTTTCTTGAAGCCCTCCACATCGTAGAGGTCTGAGACCACGTGGGCGGGTGTGCGCTCGTCCCAGCTGTCGCGATTAACCGCTAGTCGCTTGTCCACAATTGTTAGCCCCTATCCATAGTAGATGTGTTGCTGGCTACACGTCCAGACGAACTTCAACTTTGAGGTTCTTGATCTTGTCCAGTTGGGTGGGGCGATGGGGGCTGCTCTCACGCTTGGGAATTTACAGG
Organism: Dehalococcoidia bacterium; assembly: GCA_965238215.1. Lineage (GTDB taxonomy): Bacteria > Chloroflexota > Dehalococcoidia > Lucifugimonadales > JAPULR01. The sequence goes on from OZ250180.1 coordinate 1,184,692, forward strand.
GGTGTCTTCGGGGGTGGGGGCTATGCGGGGGCGGAGGTAGGAGACGAGGGCGTAGACAATTGGGGTGTCGATGGCGGCGACGCCGACCTTAATCAGGTACTGGGTGTACATGAGTTTCCAGACTTCTCCGGCGGGGAAAGTTCCGACGAAGGCGATGGATATGAAAATGGCGGTGTCGACGGCTTGAGAGACGGTGGTGGAGGCGATGTTGCGCAGCCATAGATGGCGTTTGTTAGTTAGACGTCGGAAGAAGTGGAAGAGGAAAATGTCGCCGTGCTGGCTAATGAGGTAGGCGGTTAGGGAGGCGAGGACGACGCGAGGCACGGATCCCAGGATGGTTTCGAATGCTTCCTGGTGATCCCAGAAGCCGGCGGCGGGGAGGATCTTGGCCACGTAAACCAGGAGGACCATGACTCCGCTGAGGAAGAAGCCCATCCAGACGAGCTTGGTGGCGGTCTTGCGCCCATAGAGTTCCGAGATGGTGTCGGTGACAAGGAAGGTGAAGGGGTAGGCAAGAACGCCGGCGGGGACGGCCCAGCCGTTGACGTCGAGGAGTTTGACGGCGATGACGTTGGCGACGACGATAAGGGTGGCGAAGGTCATGGCGAGGGCTACTAGAGGCATTTTTCTGACCCGCGTGTATTAGGATGGGCAGTTGGCGCGGAGTCTGTTTTATGGGAGAGAGTGGCGGATGGGTAGGGGGAGGGTTGAGGGAGGGACGACGAGATTCCTCGAGGGACCCGGAATCACCATGGCCTAGAGAGGCGACGTAGGTAGAAGAAAATGGATGGGAGGTTGGGGGAAAGGGGTCAAGTGGGATGGGGAAGGGGGATGGGTTCCCGCCCCCGTCTTCACGAGGGCAGGCCCTTCGCGGGAACAACGGGGGGTGGGAGAGGGCGGGTTTGAAACCCGCCCCTACGAGAATGAACGGTAGGGGGATGACGTGGGAGCGGGAAGGGTGGTTCGGGAACCGCCCCTATGGGGTTGTAAGCAAGGTGGGCTTCAACAGCATAGTAGCAGTCTATTTTCATAGTAATGACAAAGGGAGCGGGGGGAATGACACAACAGGGAGCCTCATCTATTTGTGTTATTCGTTTCCGGGGGTTCGTGCCTGGAGTTGATTCGATTAGGTAATCTAATAGGGGCGAATTTATTCGTTTTTGTGCCTGAGATTGATTGAATTTGGGTGTTTTTTCGTTTCAAAAAAAGTAGGGCTAACGAAGGACGGTTGGGGGTGGTGAGGGGCGCCCGGATACGAGATTCCTCGGCTCCGCTCGGAATGACAGGTGGGGGGAGGGGGGATCGGGTGGGTTCCCGCCCCCGTCTTCACGAGGGCAGGCTCTTCGCGGGAACAACGGGGGGTGGGAGAGGGCGGGTTTGAAACCCGCCCCTACGAGAATGAACGGTAGGGGGATGACGTGGGAGCGGGAAGGGCGGTTCCCGAACCGCCCCTATGGGGTTGTAAGCAAGGTGGGCTTCAACAGCAAGGGGGCAGTCTATTTTGATAGTAATGACAAAGGGAGCGGGGGGAATGACACGACAGGGAGCCTCATCTGTTTGTGTTATTCGTTTCCGGGGGTTCGTGCCTGGAGTTGATTCGATTAGGTAATCTAATAGGGGCGAATTTATTCGTTTTTGTGCCTGAGATTGATTGAATTTGGGTGTTTTTTCGTTTCAAAAAAAGTAGGGCTAACGAAGGACCGTTGGGGGTGGTGAGGGGTGCCCGGATACGAGATTCCTCGGCTCCGCTCGGAATGACAGGTGGGGGGGGGATGGGTTCCCGCCCCCGTCTTCACGAGGGCAGGCTCTTCGCGGGAAAAACGGGGGGGCGCTGAGAAGGGGTCTTTCATGGGGGGATGGTAGCAGGGGATTGGGATTCTTCGCAATGGGAGGATGTCAGGCGAGTGTGGCGTTGAGCGTGAGGCAACGAGATTCCCCGAGGGACTCGGAATGACATGGGCCGGGATTTGGAATGACAGGAGGGGCGCAAAGATGACAGGGGAGGGACGACGAGATTCTTCGCTGCGCTCAGAATGACAGGTGGGGCGCTAAGGATGACAGGAAGCCGGGCCTTGATAGGGGAAGTTGCAGAGCCTATATTAGCGGCATGATTTCTGCGGTCACGTACTCGGACGGCGTCCTTTGGGGGGGTCGTCGGGCAACGTCTAGGTTTACGTCATGATCTCGGTAGTGGGCATCGTCTATAATGCGCGGTCTTCGTCCGCCAAGGATATGGCCGTGGAGATTGCCGGCCTGGTGGGGCCCGGCCGGGAGTCCTGGTCGAAAGCGGCGGGGGACCTTGGAGAGGGAGACGCATTTCTGAAGGAGACAGACCTCATCGTGACGGTGGGGGGCGACGGGACGATTCTGCGGGCGGCAAGGGCGGCAGTGGCGCATGACATCCCACTGCTTGGGGTGAACATGGGGCGGCTGGGATTCATGACGGAACTGCGTCCTGCCGACGCGCTGGAACGGATTCCGGGCTTTCTAGAAGGTGGGGGATGGGTGGAGGAGAGATCCATGGTAAAGGCGCGGGTCTTCGACGGGACGGCATCGGCGGATGGGGGAGCGTCGGATTCCTTGCAATCCGAATGGCATCATGCCTTGAACGACGTGGTGGTGACTCGTGGAGAGACGCCGCGGCTCATCTGGGTACGGGCGCTGGTGGACGGCGCGGAGTTGACGTCCTACCGGGCGGACGCGGTTGTGGTAAGCAGCGCGACGGGAAGCACGGGGTATAACCTTTCGGCGGGCGGGCCGATCCTGGACCCGCGGGCGGAGGAGATGGTGCTGAAGCCGGTGGCTCCACACGTGGGCTTGGCAACAGCGGTTGTCCTGCCGCCGAGCGTTTCGGTGGAGCTGCGGGTTACGTCTTCCGACGGGGCCGTGCTGAGCGTTGACGGCTATCTGAATAGACCCGTCGGAGTGGGTTCGGGGGTTCGGATTCAGAGCAGCGAGAGGAAGGCGAAGTTTTTGAGGGAGAGAACCAGCCGGGAGTTCTTCGCCAGCCTGACGCGGCGGTTGGGGTTTGAGGGGGGAATGGGCGCAGGACGGGCGGTCTTCTACTAGAGGATGGTTAGGTGCATGTACGCCGGGGAGCGAGCCGGGCGCCCACAAGGGACGCCCCTACAAGATGTATAGACAAACGCATGCAGGGGAGCCTACGGAGGAGAGCCGGCTGGCTTTCGAAGGGAAGCTCTTCAACGTTCGGGTGGATACAGTGAGACTGGCGAGCGGACGTCGAACCACGCGGGAGATAGTTTTGGCCCCGGACAGTGTCTGCATCGTGCCGGTGGACGAGGACGGCAACGTGTACCTGGTCCGGCAGTATCGGAAGCCGCCGGAGCTGCTGCTGCTGGAGGTGGTGGCGGGCGGCGTGGACAAGGGGGAGTCGGCGGAAGAGGCAGCGCGTCGGGAGCTTCGGGAGGAGGCGGGCCTGCGGGCGGAGAAGATGGAGCTTTTGAGCTTCTTCTGGATGTCGCCGGGGTTCTGCACGGAGGGGATGCACGCGTACTTGGCGACGGGTTTGAGTTTGGGAGATAGCGCGCCGGAGGAGGACGAAAGCATCGAGGTTGTGCGGATGAAGCTGGAGGATGTGCCGGGGCTCATCGCGTCGGGGGAACTTCAGGACTGCAAGAGTATAGCGGCTTTGATGCTGGTGTTGGGGAAGTTACAACCGCCAGAGTGATGCGTTGGAGTTGGAACAAACGCCTTAGGTGTTCCATGACAGTTGCTCATCGCACTGTCAGCAGGAGTGAAATGGCGCAACAGCAACCGGAAGGAACTGCACACACCTCTCGCGTCGTTGCGGTAGAAGATGATCAGGCGTGGTTTGGGGGGTGCGGATTCAGGTGAGCGAGCGGAAGGCGAAGTTTCTGAGGGAGAGGAGCGGCCGGGAGTTCTATGCCAGCTTGACGCGGCGGTTGGGGTTTGAGGGGGGAATGGGCGCAGGACGGGCGGTCTTCTACTAGAGGATGGTTAGGTGCATGTACGCCGGGGAGCGAGGTGGGCGCCCACAAGGGACGCCCCTACAAGATGTATAGACAAACGCATCCAGGGGAGCCTACGGAGGAGAGCCGGCTGGCTTTCGAGGGGAGGCTCTTCGACGTTCGGGTAGATACGGTAAGGCTGGCGAGCGGACGTCGAACCACGCGGGAGATAGTTTTGGCCCCGGACAGTGTCTGCATCGTGCCGGTGGACGAGGACGGCAACGTGTACCTGGTCCGGCAGTATCGGAAGCCGCCGGAGCTGCTGCTGCTGGAGGTGGTGGCGGGCGGCGTGGACAAGGGGGAGTCGGCGGAAGAGGCAGCGCGTCGGGAGCTTCGGGAGGAGGCGGGCCTGCGGGCGGAGAAGATGGAGCTTTTGAGCTTCTTCTGGATGTCGCCGGGGTTCTGCACGGAGGGGATGCACGCGTACTTGGCGACGGGTTTGAGTTTGGGAGATAGCGCGCCGGAGGAGGACGAAAGCATCGAGGTTGTGCGGGTGAAGCTGGAGGAAGTGCCGGGGATCATCGCGTCGGGGGAACTTCAGGACTGCAAGAGCATAGCGGCTTTGATGCTGGCGTTGGGGAAGGCGTAGGGGGTGAATGCGTTGGAGTTGGAAAAAACGCCTTAGGCGTTCCATGATAGTTGCACGTTGCACTGTCAGCAGGAGTGAAATGGCACAACAGCAACCGGAAGGAACTGCGCCCAACTCTCGCGCCATTGCGGCAGAAGATGAACAGGCGTGGTTTTGGACGCCCGCATGGCAAGAGGGCGAACGGGAAGTTTCGGAACAGATTCGGGACGGTCAACTTTCTCCAAAGTTTCATAGCATGGATGAGATAAGAGAGTATCTCTCCGAAGCATAGCGGCTTTGATGCTGGCGTTGGGGAGGCGGTAGGTGGAATGCGTTGGAGTTGAGACAAACGCCTTAGGTGTTCCATGATAGTTGCACATTGCACTGACAGCAGGAGTGAAATGGCACAACAGCAACCGGAAGGAACTGCGCCCATCTCTCGCGTCGTTGCGGTAGAAGACGAACAGGCGTGGTTTGGGGGGTGCGGATGGCAAGAGGGCGAACGGGAAGTTTCGGAACAGATTCGGGACGGTCAACTTTCTCCAAAGTTTCATAGCATGGATGAGATAAGAGAGTATCTCTCCGAAGCATAGCGGCTTTGATGCTGGCGTTGGGGAAGGCGTAGGGGGTGAATGCGTTGGAGTTGGAAAAAACGCCTTAGGCGTTCCATGATAGTTGCACGTTGCACTGTCAGCAGGAGTGAAATGGTACAACAGCAAACGGAAGGAACTGCGCCCAACTCTCGCGTCGTTGCGGTAGAAGACGAACAGGCGTGGTTTGGGGGGTGCGGATGGCAAGAGGGCGAACGGGAGGCTTCGAAAGAGATTCGGAAGGGTCGACTTTCCCCAAAGTTCCACAGCATGTATGAGATAAGAAAGTATCTCTCTGAAGCATAGTGTCGTTGATGCTTGCGTTGGCGAGGCAGTGGATGTCCCAAGCGGTAGTTGAGATTCCAGGAACTAATAGCTAGGAAGCTTGGACAACTCGGCCTCCAGAACTTCCGATAATGTGTGAGATGACTTGCGTTTATGAGTATCAAACTCGGACAGGGTACAGTTGCCCGATCACCTACGAAGAGTGGGAAATCAATTACTGGGTTCCTCTCCTCCCGGAAGCCAGGTAGAGATTCTATTCCAAGAAGGAAAGTAGAGTTAAATGAAAAGACTTTTGCTGGGTTTGGGGCTAGTTTTTGTACTCTTGTTGACTGCTTGCGGGGCTTCAATCGCTGATGTTAAGAAGGAAAATGATAGAGTCCTTGCAGAGGTCAAATTAGAGAACGATAGGGTTATTGCAGAAATAGAGACTGCACGAGCGAGCCAACAATTTATGGATGCCTTTGTATCAAGTCTGTTGTCTAACTCTGATTACAAGAGCTATTTAGAGTGGTCGGAAGAAGATATTGAACAACTGGCTACCGCCTTCATGAGCGACGCTGGTTATGTAGAAATGCTACAAACAACTCCAAGGGAGGACTGCGCTCAGATAGTTGTTATGGCAATAATCTTAGGAGGTGAGCATTTTATCCCTTCAAATAAGGAAGTAAAGAAAATCTGTCAGTGGTATGAAGACTACATAAAGTCGGAAAGTTAAATGATAGCTGCAGTTTGAGACTTGGCGGTAGGGGGTGAATGCGTTGTCAGTAATCCCGTCATCTGATAGTATAACTTTTCACTAATAACCCACATGGAAAGGGATAGCAGTTGCTAGAGCACGATGTTTTGGTAGTTGGGGCCGGACTGGCTGGAATGCGAGCAGCCTTGGCGGCGCACCAGAGCGGGGCCGACGTGGCCATTGTGAGCAAGGTTCATCCCGTACGGAGTCACTCCAACGCCGCCCAGGGGGGGATCAACGCCGCCCTGACGGATAGGGGGGACAGCTGGGAGGACCACGCCTTCGACACCATCAAGGGAAGCGATTACCTGGGAGACCAGGACGCCATCGAGTATATGTGCACGGAGGCGGGGCCGGAGCTTATCGACCTGGAGCACATGGGGGTTATCTTCAACCGGGACGAGGAAGGGCGTCTGGGCACGAGGGCCTTTGGCGGCCAGCAGCGGGCGCGGACGTTTTTCGTGGCGGACTTTACCGGGCAGGCTATGCTGCACGTGCTGTACGAGCAGCTAATGAAGGCCGACGTGCGGGTCTACGAAGAGTGGTTCGTCCTTGAGCTGATCATGGAGGAGGGCGAGTGCTGCGGGGTCATAGCCCTGGACATCGCCACGGGCAGGGTGTACGTCATCCGGGCGAAGTCGGTAATCCTGTGCACGGGCGGGCTGGGGCGGCTTTTCGAGCCGAGCACCAACGCGCTGATTGTGACGGGGGACGGCATCGCGCTGGCGTACCAGGTGGGCGCACCGGTGATGGACATGGAGATGGTGCAGTACCACCCGACGACGTTGAAGGGCAGCGGGGTGCTGATTACGGAGGGGGCGCGGGGAGAAGGGGCGCATCTGCTGAACAAAGACGGCGAACGGTTTATGGAGAGGTACGCTCCCAACATGATGGAGCTGGCCTCCAGAGACGTAGTGTCGAGGTCGGAGCAGACGGAGATTGACGAAGGGCGGGGCATGGACGGCTGCGTACTGCTGGACTGTCGACATCTTGGGGAGGCGCTGATTCGGGAGCGGCTTTCGCAGATATTAGAGATAGGCATGGACTTTGCGGGGGTGGACATCACCAAGGAGCCCATCCCCATTCAGCCCGGGATGCATTACCTAATGGGCGGCATAAAGACGGACATGGACGGCCGGACGGTTATGCCGGGGCTTTACGCCGCCGGCGAGTGCGCCAACGTGAGCGTTCATGGTGGGAACCGGCTGGGGGCGAACTCGCTGCTGGACACGGTGGTGTTTGGGCATCGTTCCGGCAACCACGCCGCCGACTGGGCCCGTGGGAAGCCCTACCGGGACTTGGACGTTGAGGCTTACGCGTCGAAGACCGAGCAGGGATTCGCGGAGCTGTTCTCCCGGAGCACCGACGAACGTTGGTCGCAGGTCCGGCTGGACATGGGACGCGCCATGGACCAGCACATGGGGGTCTATAGGGATGAAGAGGGGATGCAGACGCTTTTAAAGAGTCTGGACGGTTTCAAGGAACGATACAAGCATGTGTCACTTCAGGACAAGGGGCGGGTGTTCAACACGGACCTGATATTCACGTTGGAGTTGGGGTTCATGCTGGACTGCGCCGAGTCTATCGTCCTGGGCGGGATAGAGAGAAAGGAAAGCCGGGGAGCGCACTCCCGGACGGACTACCCGAACCGGGACGACGAGAATTGGTTGAAGCACGTACTGGTCACGCGGACGGAAGACGGGCCCGAGGTTTCGCATCTGCCGGTGACCATCACAAAATGGCAGCCCGAGGAGAGAAAGTACTGATGCAGATAGTAGTTTCGGTACGTAGATACAACCCGCAGGACAAGGAGAATTCTCCGTACTGGCAGGAGTATCCGCTGGAAGTTGAGGAAACGTCCAGCGTGCTTGATTCGCTGATCAAGATTCGCGAGGAGGTGGACGGCAGCCTGGCGCTGAGGTGCAGCTGCCGGAGCGCCATTTGCGGTTCCTGCGCAATGCGGATCAACGGTCACGCCAAGCTGGCCTGTAACACGAAGGTCTCGGACGTGGCGGAGGACGGGGGCACTGTGACGGTGGAGCCAATGGGAGTGATGCCGGTCATCAAGGACCTGGTGGTGGACCAGACTTTGTTCTGGGACAAGGTACGGCAGGTCTCGCCGTGGCTGCAGCCGGAGGGCGAGGAGCCGGAGGCGGAGTATCTTGCGCCGAATTCGGACATGACCCACCTGGCGGGAGTGATGGCGTGCATAATGTGCGGCGCCTGCGTTTCCGACTGCACGGTGCTGGAAATGGACCCGAATTTCATCGGCCCGGCGGCGTTGGCCAAGGCGTACCGGTTTGCGGCAGACCCACGGGACGATCAGGACGCTTCCCGTTTGGCGGCGCTGAGCGAGTACGGCGGCGTTTGGGACTGCACCAGGTGCTACGAGTGTGTGGAGGTGTGCCCCAAGGGGGTTGCGCCGATGGATAGAATAATGGCGCTGAGAGACAAGGCCATGGAGGCGGGTTACACGAATAACAATGGAGCGCGACACACGGACGCCTTCGAGCAGTCGGTGTCGCATAGCGGTCGGTTGAACGAACTGACGCTGCCAATCAAGTCGTTTGGAATACTGAATCTGCCGGCGCAGATAAGCATGGCGCCGGTGGCAATTCGGGCGCTGATGCGGCGGAAGATACCGCCCATCATCCACAAGTCGATACCTGGGGTGGACAAGGTGCGGCGGCTGGTTCAGAGCGTCAAAGAAGAGCAGCAGGGCGAGTAGCCTGCGGTGGCTAACTTATTTCTAGGAGGGCCGGTGTGAAGTACGCCTTCTTCCCGGGGTGCGTATCACGAGGGGGGTGCCCGGAGTTGTATCCGGCCACCATCAAGGTTTGCGAGCGGCTAGGTCTGGAGTTGGACGGGCTGGACAAGCGGGGGGCGACGTGCACGGGCGCGGGAGTGCTGCAGGAGAAGAACCAGTTTTTGGCAGACGTGTTCAACGCACGGACTTTTGCGCTAGCGGAGCAGCTAGACCTGCCGCTGTTGACGATTTGCAGCACATGCCAGGGCGTTATGAGCCAGGCCAACAAGAGGCTGAAGGACGATGCGGATTATCTGGCGCGGGTGAACCTCCATCTGGCGCTGGAGGGGTTGCAGTATAAGGGGACGGCGCAGCCGCGGCATCTGCTGTGGACACTCATCGAGGACGTGGGGGTGGAGGAGTTGAAGAGTTTTGTGATTCGCCCTCTGACGAATTTGCGGGTGGCGCCCTTCTACGGATGCTACATCGTAAGGCCGACGGACGCGTTGGAGTTTAAGCTTTACCCGGAGCGGGAGGACTCGCTGGAGCGGGTGATGGAGGCGCTGGGCGCGGACGTGGTGGACTTCCCGGGGAAGACCCGGTGTTGCGGGTTCCCGATTCTGACCATCAACGAGCGGAATTCAGTCAAGATGGTGGCCCGTCATACGTCGGACGCCAAGGACCTGGGCGCGGACGCGATGGTGACGCCTTGTCCGTTATGTCATCTGAACCTGGACGGGTACCAACCGAAAGCCATGCAGCAGGCCCAGCGGGACATCAACATACCGATAATCCACCTGCCTCAACTGTTGGGGTTAGCGATGGGCTTCGATGCCAAAGAGATGGGGCTATCGCGGCATATCATTTCGGCGAAGCGGGTGTTGAGCAAGATTCAGGTGCCGGCTTAGGTCTTTTTTCCCTGGCCGTCGGTTTTTGCTGTTCCAAGCGCTGGGCGTGATTTCCATCGGTGAGGGTATCTACGCCTACCGTCTTTGATTTCGATTAGAGTGTGCCGCTTCGTTTTGCGGCGTGTTTCTTTAGAAGTTGACCTCTGGCCGCGTATGGTCACTATTACCCCACCCACCGCGCCTTTTGTCTGGGGTGAGGTGGTTTTGGCCTATTTGAATCGGCCTTCGTTCAACGCTGTACCAAGCACTTGTCCAATCAGATTCTTAATTACGATTCGCTTTGTTCAGAATAACATGTGGGCCGAATGGGGACAGGTAATACGGTTATCAAGAGGGGAGGGGTTGAGGGCTGGAGACGGTGTATTCCCAGCCCCTGGCCCCTGCGAATAAGGGGGTGGGAATAACGGATAAGAGAGGGGATGGGTTCCCGCCTGCGGAGACCTTTCGTAACTGCTAGTGCAAGACCATATTGGGCAGAATAGACATGGGGTTCAATACTAAATCCCCACCCCTGGATTCCGGCTCGGGGGCCGGAATGACGGATGGGCGAAGATGGGTCCCCGCATTCGCGAGGACAACGAGTGTGGGGTCTACGCGGGAATAACTGGTGATGGGCAGGCACGTGGAGGGGAACGGGCTCCCACAAGGGACGCCCCTTGTATATTGGAGGAGGCGGGGCAGACCGACCGCCCCTTGGTCTCGGAGACCGTCCCGTAGCATGGTCGCCCCGCCTGTCTAATCTTAGAGCCCGAACAGTTGCCTGGGCCAGTGAGCCCGTATCTGCAAGGATGGGCCGAAGGAGTAGCTGATGATTGTAGGGATAGATGTATCGAAGGAATGGGTGGATGTTGCGGTGCGCCCCACGGGCGAGTCGTGGCAAGTCGGCCAAGACCGGGAAGCGATAGACGCTCTCGTCGTCCAATTGAAGGCCCTGGCGCCACAACTTGTCGTCATGGAGGCCACCGGAGGGTATGAGAGATCTCTTGTAGCCGCCCTCGGCGTGGCGGGCGTACCCGTTGCCGTAGTCAATCCACGCCAGGTTCGGGACTTTGCCCGTTCCCAGGGCATACTCGCCAAGACCGACCGGCTCGACGCCGCCGTTATCGCCCACTTCGGGGAGGTCAGTGGTGTGGTCCCCCAGCCACTCGTATCTGCGGAGGCACGAGAGTTTGAAGGGTTCGTCGCACGTCGCCGCCAACTCATACAGATGCGAACCGCCGAGCAATTGCGGCGGCGCAACGCCTTGCCCCCTGTTCAACAGAGTATCGACCAGGTAGTCACCTTCCTTGATCAGCAGTTGAAGGGTATCGACGATGACCTGGAACGGCGTCTGCGGGAGAGTCCGCTGTGGCACGAGCGGGAGACGCTTCTTAGGAGCGTGCCTGGCGTTGGACCGGTGACCAGCTTCAGCCTGCTGGCGGATCTACCTGAGCTGGGATCCCTCGACCGCAGAGCCGTTGCGGCCCTGGTGGGTGTGGCGCCTCTGAGCCGTGACAGCGGGAAGTTCCGAGGCACCCGCAGTTGCTGGGGAGGCCGTGCCAAAGTGCGTGCCGGGCTGTACATGTCCACCTTGGTAGCCATCCAATGGAATCCGGTGCTGAGAGAGTTCTATGAGCGTCTGCTCAGAGCGGGTAAGCCTCGGAAGGTAGCCCTCACGGCGTGTATGCGTAAGCTGCTGACTATTCTCAATGCCATGCTCAAACATGGCACAAAATGGGAGGCCGACCATGCTCTCAACGCTTGACCCCCAAGACAGTTGCTACGGGTGCAGGGGGAATGGGTTCCCGCCTCCGCGGGAACAACGGAAGGAGGACGGAGGGCGGAGGGGATCCATGAGGGCAACGAGATTCCCCGGCTCCGCTTTGCTGCGTTCGGAATGACATCTGGAGGAGGTGGCTGAGTAGGGGATGTGGCGGGGGGTTATTGGGGGGGGTTATTGGAGGGGGAGGGGGGATTGGAGCCACTTGCTGGTGTCGTTGACTTCGAGGGTGGTCACCCACTTGACCCACTGGTAGCCGCGTCGGCTAGGGGCCACGAGCCGGAGGGGGAAGCCGTGTCGATGGGACAGTGTTTCGTCGCCGACGGTGGTGGCGAGAAGGAGTTCGTCGGTCTCATCGATGGAGAATCGTCGGGTGTAGCCGGTGACGGAGCGAACGGTGACGCTGGCGGCGTCGGGCTTGAGTCCTGCCCGGTCGAGGACCTGTCTTAGAGGTATGCCCGTCCAGTGCTGGGTGGAGTGCCAGCCGCCGGTGCAGTCGAGGGTGGCGGTCAGTTGCGCCTTGTGGGCGGCGATTTCGGGGTAGTCGAGGGTGAGTTCTCGTTCGACGTGTCCCGTTACTTGGAGGCGCCAGTTGGCAGGGTCGATGGGTTGTGGGTCGTCGTTTATCCAGGATGTCGAGGGGAAGTTGTTGCCGGAGAAGCTGGCGGCGGCGTAGGAGCCGGTGAATCGTCGCTGGCTGCCGGGGAGTTTGAGACCGAAGGCGCTGAATTCGGCGATCTGCCATAGGGCTAAGCCAGCAAGAGCGAGACCGCCGGTACGGAGGAAGTTGCGTCGCTGGGCCCAGAAGATGGGGCGGAGGGTCCAACGGTGAGAGAAGGCGTGCCACAGCAGGAGGGGTGCCAGAGGCACTGATACGTAGATGTGCCAGCTGACGCCGCTGAAGCCTTGGATTTGGAAGGGGCCGGTGTGACTCCAAGTCAGGGCAAGGGCTATGGATAGGGCAAGGAGCAGCATTGTGGCCAGGGAGCCGTAGGGGATGGGAGCGGGCCTTGTGGCGCGGCGTCGCTTGAGGCTGGCGAGAGAGCGGAATATGTTGCGTCCTTTCCAGAGGAAGACGGCAAGGATGGCGAAGCCGAAGATTCGGTGGAGGTGGAGGAAGATGGCGCGATCCGAGGAGCCGGAGACGAGCCCGAAGAGTCCGGTGCCCAGTTCTGCGGCGAGAAGGAGAAGCAGGATGACGTTTGCCCAGGGGTATGGCATTTTCGGTGTTTTTCCCGTTCTTGCGGGGTTCGGGCAGGAGGATTTTAGCGTGGGGGCTGTTCTTTGGCTACGAGGGAGAGAGGGGTTTGGTTTTATGGGGAGTGGGGTGGGTGGGTGAGTTGTAGGGAGGGAAGGGCAGTTCCCGAACCGGCCCTACGATATGAGGGTAGGATTGGGGACTCCATCTATTTGTTTTGGGGTATTCGTTTCCGGCGGGTCCGTGCCTGGAGTTGATTCGATTGGGTAATCGACCAGGGGGCGAGTTTAATTGCTTTTGTACCTGGGTTTGATTGAATTGGGTTGGTTTTTCGTTTCAAAAAAAGTAGGGCGAACGAATGACGGAAGGGGGTGGTCAGGGGTGCCCGGATGCAAGATTCCTCGAAGGACTCGGAATGACATGTGGGGGTTGGGATGGGATGGGTCCCCGCATTCGCGAGGACAACGGTTGGGGTGGGGGCGAGATTCCTCGGCTCCGCTCGGAATGACATGCAGTTAGAGAAGAGATGGGGAGGAGGGGATGGGTCCCCGCATCCGCGAGGACAACGGGGGGAGGAGGGTTAGGGTTGGAGGTTGGGGATGACGGTTTCGAAGGCTTGTATGGTCTGGTCTACGTCAGCGTCGGTGTGGGCTAGAGAGGGGTAGAATTTCTGTGGGCCCTGGAAGATTCCCTGTTCCTGGATGAGGTTGCGGAAGCGGGCCTTGATTGCGTTGTCGGCGGACAGGGTGGAGCGGTAGTCGGAGAGGGGGTCGTTGGTGAAGATGATGTCAAAGACGGGGTCTTCGCCGGTGGTCTGGGCGGGGATTTCGGCCTGGGCGCAGAGATTGTCCAAAGCATCGCGGAGCCTTCGTCCGGTGGCCCAGATGCGTTCGTAAGCGCCTTCTGTGCGGAGCTCGGCCAGAGTGGCTAAGCCGGCGGCGCAGGCGACGGGGTTACCGTTCAGGGTGCCGATCTGCCCCACGTGGTCGCCAGCGTCAACCCGGGACGAGTCGTAGGCCGCCATAATTTCCTCGCGGCCGCAGACGGCTGCCAGAGCATAGCCTCCGCCCATTATCTTGCCCACGGCGGTTAGGTCGGGGGTGACGCCGTAGTATTCCTGGGCGCCGCCGTAGGCCAGCCGGAAGCCGGTGACCACTTCGTCGAATATCAAGGGTATCTGGTAGTGGGCGGTGACTTCCCGGAGGGCCTGGAGGAAGCCGGGCTTGGGGGATAGGATGCGCTGCATGGGTTCGATGATGACGGCGGCGAGGTCGTCATGGTTTTGCTCGATGATGGCTGTGGTAGTTTCGGCGTCGTTGAAAGGGGCGATGAGCACAGTGTCAAGGACTGCCTCGGGGATGCCGCCGCTGCTGGGGTCAGGCTGGGGGAAGGGGTGAAGGGTACGGGGTGGGTTGCTCATGAGAGAGTAGTCGCTTGTGCCGTGGAAGCCACCCTCGAACTTGAGGATCTTGTCGCGTCGCCGGAAGGCGCGGGCGATGCGGAGAGCCTGGAAACAGGCGTCGGTGCCGCTGGTGGTGAAGCGGACTTTGTCGGCGCAGGGCACGGCGCGGACAAGCTCTTCGGCAAGGAGGACGGCGTATTGGTTGGTGGCGAAGAAGGTGCTGCCATCCTGGACGGCTTCGATGACGGCCTGGACGACGCTGGGGTGGGCGTGGCCGAGAACCATGGGGCCAGAACCCATGAGGTAGTCTATGTATTCGTTGCCGCTGACGTCCCAGATGCGGGAGCCGCTGCCCCTTTTGACGATGAAGGAGTGGTCGGGGTCGAGGGCGACGTTGCCCAGAGAGCCTCCTGGGAAGAACTTCGTGGCCTTCTGGAGGAGAAGGGCTTCTTCGTGGCTAGGGTGGCGCATGGCGGGCCTCCGGACGGGTGATTGGGAGCTAGCTGGCGTCTTAGGCCTGGTTCTTGTGCATCACATCCACCAGATCCTGAACGCTGGCGGCGGAGCGGTCCAACATCGCCTGTTCTTCGTCGGTGAGTTGGATTTGGATGACCTGCTCGACGCCGTTGGCTCCGAGCTTGACGGGCACGCCCATGGAGAGGCCGTTGATGCCATATTCACCCTCCAGAAGGGTGCAGGCGGGGAGGATGCGCTTCTTGTCGAGAAGGATGGCCTCGGTCATCTGGGCGATGGCGGCGGAGGGGGCGTAGTAGGCGCTGCCAGCCTTGAGGAGGGCAACGATTTCGCCGCCGCCCTGCCGGGCGCGTTGGACGAGGGCGTCCACGGTCTCCTTGGGGAGGAGGTCGGAGATGGGGATGCCGCCGGCGGTGGTGTAACGAACGAGGGGGACCATGTCGTCGCCGTGGCCGCCCAGAACGTAGGCCTGGACGTCTTCGACGGAGACGCCGAGTTCCTGGGCGATGAAGGTGCGGAATCGGGCGGTGTCGAGGACGCCAGCCATGCCGAAGACGCGATGCTTGGGAAAGCCGCTAACTTCGTAGGCGTGGTGGCACATGGCGTCGAGGGGGTTGCTGACGACCATGATGAGGGTGTTGGGGGAGTGCTTGACGACCTGGGCGGTAACGCTACCGATGATTCTCATGTTGGTGAGGAGGAGGTCGTCGCGGCTCATGCCGGGGCGGCGGGCGATGCCGGCGGTGATGATTACAAGGTCGGAATCGGCGGTTTCCTCGTAGCCGTTGCTGCCGGTTATCAGAGCATCGGATCCTATGACGGGGCCGGATTCGAGCATATCAAGGGCCTTGCCCTGAGGGAGGTCTTCAACGATGTCGACGAGGACGACGTCGGCATAGCCGAGCTCGTGGATGCGCTGGGCGGCGGTGGCGCCGACGTTGCCGGCGCCTACGATGGTGACTTTCTTTCGCATGTTAGGCGTTTCTCCTGTTTTTAGGTTGATGGAACGGGCGGTTCGCGAACCGCCCTTGCGAGACGGGACAAAGATGGGTCCCCGCATTCGCGAGGACAAGGGAAGGGAAATTGGTTTTTTGGGAGTTGGTAATGTTGGACGTGAGCACACAACGGGCGACCACAAGGGTCGCCCCTACGGAGGCGGGATGGATAGGGGTTGCGGGAGGGGATGGGTTCACGCCTGCGCGGGAACAAACGGGGCAGGATGGGTCCCCGCATCCGCGAGGACAAGAGAGGGGGAAAAGAGGGGTGGGCATGGGGTTAGGCGTTGACGTAGGCTTCCCAGCGGGAGTCCAAGTCGGAGGATTCGACGGTGCTCATAATGTAGTCGCCGAATTCTTTGCCGGTTGCGCCGGTGTCGCGGCCCGTGATGACGAGCTTCTTTTCGTACTGGGTGCAAACGTCCAGGGCCTTGTTGAGGCGGTTTGATAGCTGTGAGAAGCCGAGGTGATCCAGCATCATGCTGCCGGCACGAATTATGGAGCTGGGGTCGGCGAAATGCGCGCGGCCTTCCTGCACCATGCGGGGAGCGCTGCCGTGGATAGCTTCGAACATGGCATAATTCTTGCCGATGTTGGCGCTGCCCGCCGTGCCTACACCACCCTGAATCTGGGCGGCTTCGTCGGTGATGATGTCCCCGTAGAGGTTCGGAAGGGCAAATACCTGGAATTCGCTGCGGCGGGACAAGTCAAGGAGCTTTGCGGTCATGATGTCGATGTACCAAGCATCCCAGGATAAAGACGGGTAGCGCTGGGAGACCTTTCGGGCGACGTCCAGGAATTTGCCGTCGGTGGTCTTGATGATGTTGGCCTTGGTTACGATGGTGACCCGGTCCTTGCCGTTACGCAGGGCGTGGGCGAAGGCGGCTTCGATGATTCGCTCGGAGCCCTGAGTAGTGATAACGCGGAAGTCGATGGCGAGGTCATCGGTAACGTTGATGCCCTGGCTGCCGACGGCGTAGAGGTCTTCGGTATTCTCCCGGAAGAAAGTCCAGTCGATGTTTTCCTGGGGGATTCTAACGGGGCGAACGTTGGCGAATAGATCCAGGGCCTTGCGCATGGAGACGTTGGCGCTTTCAAGGTTCGGCCAGCCGTCGCCCTTCTCAGGGGTGTGGGTGGGGCCTTTTAGGGTGACGTGACACTTTTGGATTTCAGCGAGAACGTCGTTGGGGATGGACTGCATGTGCTGGGCACGATTTTCGATGGTGAGGCCGTCGATATACTGGAAGACTATTTTGCCGCTTTCGACCTGGTCACGCAGGAGGTATTCGAGGACCCTGCGGGCTTCGACGGAGATGGCAGGGCCGATGCCGTCACCGCCCAGGATGCCGATGAGGATGGGGTTGACCTGGGAGAAGTCGGTCCATTCCTGGTCTTGCTTGAGGCGCTCTACGCGCTCTAGCTGCTCTCTTAGTATGGTAGCGAAGTGGGAGGTGGCGTTGGTGATGATTTGGGTGTCTGCCACGGGGCCTCCTAGGTTGGGGATGGGACAATTATATGAGGGGGTTGGGTATAGCGCAAATGGGAGACCCTTCCGAGTATCCAGATCTGGCAGTGCGGCGAGATGTGGATTCCTGCCCCCGTGAAGACGGGGGCAGGCTCTGCGCGGGAGGATGGGGACGGGGATGGGGATGGATTCCCGCCTCCGGAGACCTTTGCATAACTATCGAATCGCATTCAAATGGCGGTGTAGAACGACTCTTGACATAGCTAAATCATGGGATTCTGGATTCCGGCTTTTGCCGGAATGACGGTTATGCAAAGGTCTCCCTTCGCGGGAACACGGTAGGGGGAGGGATGGGTTCTCGCCTCCGCGGGAACAACGGATGCTGAGTTGTTGTAACTTGAGGGAGGGATTTGCTATATTGGGTGGAGCAGTTGGGATAAGGAGCAGCGTATGACATTTGTCATCCTCCACGAGGGGGAATCGACGGAGAGCCTGATAAACCGGTTCCGATCCGGGGTGCAGCGTTCCGGCATATTGAGGGAGATCAAACGGCGTCGGTATTTCCGGTCTAAGAGCCAGAAGGCGCGAGAGGCAGCACAGCGAGCGGCGCGGCGTGCCCGGCGTCGTCGCCGATTCTAGAGATAGTCACAAGCGGCGTGCCTTCTTTGGTCTGAGGGCGCCGCCGATATTTTCGCAGACCAATGTTAGACCTCAGTTCCTATGGGGTTCTTAGCTTTGACTGCTACGGAACCCTCATTGATTGGGAAGGTGGGATTCTTTCGTCGTTAAAACCCCTACTAGCGCGTCATGGGGTTTCAGCGTCGGATGGGGAGCTTCTGAGGCTGTATGGAGAGTTGGAGAGGGAGGGGCAGGGACATCAGCCATTTCTGACCTATCGTCAGGTGCTGTCACGGATTGTTGCGGGACTTGGAGAGCGGTTGGGGTTCCGTCCGAACTCGGGAGAGTTGGGCATCTTGTCTGACTCGATGAAGCGGTGGCGCCCTTTCAGTGATACCGTTTCAGCCCTGAGGTCGTTGAAGAAGCAAGCAAAGCTGGCGATTATTTCCAACGTGGACAGAGACCTGTTCGAGGCGTCGTCGTCCATGCTTGGAGTGGACTTTGATTGGGTGGTTACGTCGGAGGATGTGGGGGAATACAAGCCATCACTGCGGAATTTCAGGGTGGCGTTGGGTCAGATGGGGGTTGACAAGGGGGAGGTCTTGCACGTGGCGCAGAGCCTGTATCACGACGTGGAGCCGGCGCGGGCGTTGGGGTTGGCGACGGTGTGGGTGAACCGGTCGGGGGCTAGGTCGACGCCACTCAGGGACGTGAGGCCGGACGTAGAGGTGGCGGACTTGGGGGCGTTGGTACGGTTGATGCGGCGAGGGGTGGGTTAGGCTGGGGGTGGGCGATGGGTTCCCGTCCCTGTCTTCACGGGGGCAGGCTCTTCGCGGGCATGACGAGGGGATGGGTCCCCGCATACGCGAGGACAAGGGAAGGGATGGGGATGGGTTCCCGCATCCGTCTTCACGGGGGCAGGCTCTCCGCGGGCATGACGAGAGGATGGGTCCCCGCATACGCGAGGACAAGGGAGGAGGGGACGGGGATGGCAGGAGAGGGAGAGGGCGGTTCGCGAACCCGCCCCTACGGGGGAGTGGGGCGCTGGAATAAGGGGGGCGCTCGGCGGGAGAGGGGGCTTGCTACGACACCGGGATTCCTCGACTCCGCCGCGCTGTGCTCGGAATGACAGGCGGGGGCAGGGAGGGGATGACGTGGGTGGAAGAAGGGCGGTTCGCAAACCGCCCCTACGGGGGAGTGGGGCGCTGGAATAAGGGGGCGCTCGGCGGGAGAGGGGGATTGCTACGACAACGAGATTCCGAGACTCCACTTCGCGCTGCGCTCGGAATGACATGTGGGGCAGGGACGGGATGACGTGGGAGTGGGAAGGGCGGTTCGCGAACCGCCCCTACGGGGGGTGGGGCGCTGGAATGACGCATGGGGGCAGGCTCTTCGCCGGCGTTGGCGAGGGGATGGGTCCCCGCATCCGCGAGGACTAGGGAGGGGGTGCGGTATGTTAAAGGGGGAGGGGCTGCCAGTAGCGGCGGGTTTCTCCGGCGATGATGCGTCCGAAGCCCGGGGCGGGGAAATGCCCCGCAGCGACTATGATGCCCTGTTCTTGAAGTTTTTTCAGAGTTTCCCTACGCGTTTCGATGCCAAGCTGGGGTAGCACGTCCGCCTTGGTGTTCCATTGGGGGACCTGGATTTGCAGGGGCAGGTGGGCGACGTCGCCGAGGATGAAGCCGCTCTTGCCCTGAGAAGCAACGGCGAGGCTCTGATGGCCGGGGGTATGGCCCGGTGTGGGGACGATGGTGATTTCGTCGGTGAGATTGAGGTCACCCTCCACCAGCCGGAGGTTGTCCAGCTTTTGGAGGAGTCTGCCTACGGTTTGGGACTGGTGGAAGACTTCCACGGCGGGTGGGTAGAAGTCTTCCATGGTTTCGGTTCTCGGTGCGTCGGGGGGCGGGAAGAGGAGATTCCAGTCGGCCTTGGGAATGATGTATTCGGCGTTGGGGAAGGTGGGGCGAACGGAGTCGTCTGGCATGGCGGTAGGCAACCAGCCGATATGGTCGAAATGTAGATGGGTAATGACCACGGTGTCGATGGTTTTGGGGTCTATGCCGCCCTGCCGCATTTCGCTGAGCAGGTTTCCGGCGGCCCCGCCTGCGTCGGCAACGGGGGAAGGGCCTAAGCCGGCGTCGACGAGGATTCGCTTGCCCTGGGATTCCAGGAGGAAGCAGGCGACGTTTATTCCTCCGTTAACCTGGCAGTCCTCGTCCACCTGGCCTTCGAATTCCCGGAAGGCGTCGGAGGTCTTGTGGGGGAAGAAATCGCAGGCATCGACGGCCATGAGGCAGTCGGAGATGGAGAGAATACGTACGGAACCTACCTGGATGCTTTCGATGCTCATGGGGCCTCCATATTCGTGATTGTCGGGGGTTGGGGCCATTCCATCAATGGGGACATTATAGCCCATTGATAACGCCTCGTCGGGTAAAAAATTCTTTGACAGGGGGAATCGTTTGGTTTAAGTTATCATAGCCGGAATTACGAAGGGGAGGCGGCTAGTGCGCGGACGAGTGGTTGTTTGCAAGGAGCATAATCGGCCCTTTGTGATTGAGGAATATACGGTTCCGGAGATTGAGCCGGGGGCGATTCTGCTGCGCATGGTACAGTCGGGCATTTGCGGGTCGGACCTGCATTATTGGCGGGGCGACCAGGCAAAAGCGCCGCTGCCACCAACGGGGCGGGTGATGGGGCATGAGGGATACGGCGTGGTGCACAGTTTGGGGAAGGGCGCGGAGAGGGACTCGCTGGGGCGCAGGCTGCGAGAAGGCGACCGGGTGGTGTACACGGCTATATTTCCGTGCAATCGCTGTCACATGTGCCTGAAGGGTCTAGGGAACCTGTGCGTGAACCGTCCTTTCCCGGCGGCGGGGGACTATCCGTACTTCACCGGGACCTACGCCGACTATCTGTATCTGCCGCCGGGGCATCCGATTTTCCTGGCGCCGGACGGGATACCGGACGAAGTTCTGGCTCCGGTGAACTGCGCCCTGGGCACGGTGACCCAGGGGTTGATTTCGGCGGGGGCGGCAGCGGGGGATTGGGTGGTGATTCAGGGCGCAGGGGGGTTGGGGCTGACGGCCACAGCGGTTGCGAAGGACATGGGAGCTCACGGGGTGATCGTGCTGGACCGGCTTCAGAATCGGCTGGATCTGGCCCGGGAGTTCGGTGCGGACCACGTTATCAACATCGAGGAGTACGACACGGCGGAGGCTCGGGTTGCGCGGGTGTGGGAGCTGACTCGCGGCCGAGGGGCGGACGTTGTGATGGAACTGGTCGGACGGGCGGAACTGCTGGTAGAAGGGGTGGAGATGTTGGGCAACGGCGGGACGTTCGTAGAGATTGGGGACATCGTGCCGGGGCGCACGGTGGCGTTGGACCCATCAACGTTGCTAAAGGGGAAGCGGATCATCGGGTCCTTGATGTATCCCGCGCACCTGCTGCCGAGGATACTGGATTTTCTGGAACGAAATTTGGACAAGCGGCCCTTCCACAAGATAGTCTCGCACAAGTTCAAGCTCGCAGATGTGAACAAGGCCTTTCCCCAGGCGGAATGGAATGCGAGGCAGACGGAGGTCACGCGGGCGGTGCTCGTGCCGTGATTTGCTGGCTTAGACGGAAAGGGACGGAGGAGAAGTAGATGAAGTTCGATATATTTTGCCTGCCGACGGTGCCGGGCACGCTGGAAGACAGGGCGGCCTTGCGACCCATCGGCCGGAATAACGAGCGGTATCAGCAGATGCTGGAGGAGCTGCGAACCATAGCAGTGATGGCGGACGAGGTGGGGTTTGACGCATTCTCGACGACGGAGCACCACCTGCACTCGGAAGGGTTCGAGGCATCGGTGGCCCCGCTTCTGCTGTACGCCGACCTGGCAGCCAGGACTAAGCGGATCAAGTTTGCGCCGTTGGGGCTGGTGCTTCCATCGTGGGACCCCATCCGGTGCGCCGAAGAGATAGCGATTCTGGACCATCTGACCAAGGGCAGGGTAATTGCGGGGTTCGCTCGGGGTTACCAAGACCGATGGACGAACGTATTGGGGCAGCAATATCGCGTGTCGGCGGCAACGATGGACGGTTCCGCGGTGGACCTGATGAACCGGGAGGTGTTCGAGGAAGTCTTCGACATCATCAAGCTGGCGTGGACCGAGGACGCCATAGAGTATAACGGGAAGTATTATCAGATCCCCGTGCCGTACAAGGAAGGGATAAGCCGCTGGCCGCCGACGGAGTGGACGAACACCTACGGCGCGCCCGGGGAGTTGGACGACGAGGGGATAATCCGCCGAGTGTGCGTGATACCTAAGCCCTACCAGGACCCGCATCCGCCTTTGTGGCAGCCCTTCGCCGTAAGCGAGACGACGATACGCCGAACAGCCCAGAAGGGCATTGTGCCGTGGATTTTGACTTCCCTGCCGGAGAGTTTCAGCCAGTTGTGCTCGGCGTACAAGGAAGAGGCGTCGAAATGGGGGAGGCAGTTAGGTGTGGGGGAGAGCGTGGGCGCCATTCGCGCCGTATATTTTGGTGACAGCTACGAAGAGGCGTTCGAGTTGGGGTACAAGAGCACGGGCATAGGCTTCCACCACTATTTCGGAGCTTTCGGGTTCGTTGAGCCCTTCAGAAATCCCGGGGAGGAAGGGCCGTCGCCGTTGACCTTTGCCACGGAGTTGGAGACGTACCAGCGGATGGTGGACCACGATTACGTACTGTGCGGGACGGTGGACCAGGTGAAGGCCAAGATTGAGTCGCTGGCCACATGTCACGGAGGGGGAGACTTGGAATGGTTCGGCTGGAGCATGGGGCAGGGGTTCATGCCCCTCGATCAGGCGCAGCGGCAGATAGAGCTTTTCGCCAACCACATACTGCCGGAGTTCAAGGGATAGTCGCCGGAGTTGGGGACGTTAGGCGACGGACGGCAAGAGCCTTCGCAACGCAGAACCTTGTCATTACAACCTTTTTACGACTTTCGTCAGAGCATGGTGAATTTGATATGAATACCGAGTGGGCGTATGGTAAAATTTGGTGCGCAATTTGGTACAAATAGGGAACCATCCAATTTGTGGAGGAGATAGATGAGTCAGCAGAATGGTCAGGGTCCTGGAGAAGACGACGGAGTATTTCAGATGGCCCGGCAACAGTTCAACGTCGCGGCGGATAAGCTGGGGCTGGACGATGGAATGCGGGCAGTACTGGGAAGCTGCAAGCGGGAGTTTACCGTCAATTTTCCGGTTCGAATGGACTCCGGGGACATACGAGTGTACTCCGGCTACCGGGTGCACCACAACGTTGTTCGCGGCCCGGCCAAAGGGGGACTCCGGTTTCACCCCGACGTTACGCTGGACGAGGTAAAGGCGCTTGCCATGTGGATGACATGGAAGTGCGCCATTACGAACATTCCCTACGGCGGCGGCAAGGGAGGCGTGACTTGCGACCCGAAGTCGCTGTCCCGGAACGAGTTGGAGAGGCTAACGCGCCGCTTCGCAACGGAGATTTCGCCGTTGATAGGAACGGCTTCGGACATACCCGCGCCTGACGTGAACACGGACGGCCAGATCATGGCCTGGATCATGGACACAATCAGCATGCACGCCGGATATACGGACCACGGCATCGTCACCGGCAAGCCCATTAGCATCGGCGGCACGCTGGGTCGAACGGAGGCCACGGGCCGGGGAGTGATGATTACTGCCAGGGAGGCGGCGAAGCGGTTGGGGGTTATGATGGAGGGCGCCCGGGTGGTCGTGCAGGGCTACGGGAACGTGGGTTACTGGGGCGCGTATCTGCTGCAACAGATGGGATGCAAGGTTATCGGCGCAAGCGATAGCCGAGGGGCCATCTACGCCGAGCAGGGCATTGACACGCACAGCCTGTTGGCGCACAAGGCGGAGAGCGGCTCGGTGGTGGGGTACGCAGGGTCGGAGAACATCAGCGATGCGGAGCTGCTGGGGCTGCCGTGCGAGATTCTGGTCCCGGCGGCGCTGGAACGCGCCATCACGAGGGATAACGCCGACAAGGTCGACGCCCGGATTGTGGTAGAAGGGGCGAACGGGCCGACGACACCGGAGGCGGACTCGATTCTGGAGGACAAGGACATTCTGGTGATCCCGGATATTCTGGCCAACGCCGGAGGCGTGGTGGTCTCATATTTCGAATGGGTGCAGGATATTCAGCATCTCTTCTGGGACAAAGATGACGTGGACGACCGGCTGGAGTCGATTATGACTCGCAGCTTCGACAGCGTGATCGAGGCGTCGGAGGAGCACGATACGAGCCTACGGACGGCGGCGCTGCTGGTGGCGGTGGACCGGGTTGCGGAGGCGTTGCGGATGCGGGGGATATACCCGTAACCAAATCCGACACCAACAAGGCATCTACATTCCTGTTTGGAGGCCTGCCGCGTCCAAGGAAAGGCAAAGGAGTGTAGTGTAAGGGCGCTGAGTTGGGCGGAGGAGCAAGGCCGATTAGATTGAATAAGTGAGGGGCCCCGGCGATTTGCCGGGGCCTGGCTTCTTGTGATTGTTGGCCGTTAGAGGGTAGTTAGGGGTTGATGGTATATTCGACGGCGACGATTTGGGCCTGAAGGGTATAGGGATTGGTGAACACCAGCTGGTGAGTTCCGGTAGCTTTTACTTGAACCGCAACATAGTTGTCTTCCAATGCCTCTACCTCGAGAAGTAGTTCGTCTAGGGGACCCAGGATCACGAACTCTACATTGCCCGGAGCATAACCGCCAGTCGTAGCCCCAACCGCAGAATAGGAAACTTTCAGCGTATCGCCAGCGTTCAGGTCCAACTGAATCAGTTCCGAAACTTGGGCTATGATGAACAGTTCTTCGGAGCCGGAGATGGGGGTGGAGAGGCCGACAGTCTCAATCGGGGCCGTCGTGGAGCCGGAGTCCGTGCTGCCGTCTAGGCTGACGGTGGAAGCGGGGGTTGCCATGGCTGTAGGGGCTGCTGCCGAGGGAAAGATGTAGTAGTCGACGAGGACAGCAAGGCCCTGAAGGCGAGCGGGATTGGTGAACACGAGTTGGTGGGTCCCGGCAATCGCCACCTGCACTTCAACGGAGTTCTCTTCCTGTGCCTTCACTTCTAGGAGCCGCTCTTTAAGGGGATCCAGGATCACAAGCTCTACGGGCAGGGGATTCGAAGTCTTGTTGCCGGTCACGGCCCCATGTCCAGTGTAGGACACTGTCAAGTTATCGCCAGCGTTCAGATCCAACTCAAACAGTTCTGTCTTTTGGTATGTGATGAATAGTATCTCGTCGCCGGAGATGGAGGCGGATAGGCCGACAGCCTGAGTGGGGGGCGTCGTGTAGGCAGGGTCCGTGCTGCCGTCTAGGCTGACGGTGGAAGCGGGGGTCGCCATGGCTGTAGGGGCTGCTGCCGAGGGAAAGATGTAGTAGTCTACGAGGACAGCAAGGCCCTGAAGGCGGGCGGGATTGGTGAACACGAGTCGGTAGATCCCTGAAATCTCCACCTGCACTTCAACGGAGTTCTCTTCCTGTGCCTTCACTTCTAGGAGCCGCTCTTTAAGGGGATCCAGGATTACAAACTCTACGGGCAGGAGAAGGGGAATATCCCTGTTGCTGGTCACGCCCCCCGACCCAACGTAGGAGACCGTCAAGGTATCACCAGCGTTCAAGTCCAACTCAATCAGTTCCGACTCTTGGGCTATCATGAACAGCTCCTCGGAACCGGAGCTGGGAGCGGAGAGGCCCTCGCCTTCGTTAGGAAGCGTCGCAGACCCGGAATCCGTACTGCCGCCTTGAGTGACGGTGGAAGCGGGGGTTGCCATGGCCGTTGGCGCTGCAGTCGGGGTATTGGCATACTTGTTGCTATCGCAGGCTGTGAGCGCCGAGACGCACAATAGCGTAATGACGAGTAGCGTTAAGAAGGGAGACCTCATGAGGGGACTAGCCCGTGTTGCCGGGCTGCGGCGATATTCGGCAAATAGACGCATATTCTTATTCAACTTCTACGTCAGGGGTTTTGGACCTATTGGGGAAGATATGTTTTCCATTTCTGATTGTCAACCAGATCGACCTGTGTGGTAGCGTAATCCTTGAGTGTGCAAGAGAGAGGCCATGCCGCAGGAACCACGAGGTTCTTCACGGGGCCTCAGACTTACCATGGTTTGCGAAGGCCGCGTAAAGGGATGAAAGTGGACTTGGGGACGAGGGCGGGTTTGAAACCCGCCTCTACGGGAGATTGGGGTTGCGTGGGATGGATTCCCACCGCCGTCTTCATCGTGGGCAGGCTCTTCGCGGGGGATGTGGGAGGTGCGGATGGATTCCCGCATCCGGAGACCTTTGCATAACCATCATTCCGGCCCCGAGCCAGAATCCAGAGGAGGGGATTTAGGATTGAACCCCATGCCTATTCTGTCCAATATGGTCTCTCACTAGCAGTTATGCAAAGGTCTCCATCCGCGGGAATAACGGAGGGGAGGGCGGTTCGGTAACCTTCCCTACGGAATGGATTGGGGACCGGCGTCAAATGTACTTGTAGAGTCTATCGTCAGTAGTAATGACCTGTAAGTAGGGGTGTAGTGTGGGCATGGAAGATGAAGGAATGGAGAAGGCAAATTACCGCGCTAGCGGGAAACGCCTACTGGGATCGAAGAGCTGGCGGTGAGCGCCGCCCTTCATTAGGAAGGCGGCGGGTAGAAAGGAAGAGGCCCCAGTGTGTCGCCGGGGCCTGGATCTGTGCTTGGGGAGGGTTAGAGGGGGTTAGGGGCTGATGGTGTACTCCAAGGGAACCCTAACGGCCTGAAGTCGGAAGGGGTTGGAGAACACCATCTGATATGTTCCTGTGAGTTCCGCCTGAAACTCAACGGTGTTGCTCGACATCTTTTCCACATCTAGTATATGTTCCCCAATGGGGTCGATAACAGTAAGGGCCACTTCTCCGGTCGCCGTACCTGCCCCTCCTCGTGCTCCCTCGCCTCCGGTGGTGATGCCTCCTGTGCTGGCCCCAATAGCGGAGTAGGTGGCGCTAACGGTGTCCCCGGCTGTGAGATTTAGTTCAACAGATTCGAAATCCAAGGAAGTAATAAAAAGCTCTACAGCGTCGGAGCCGGTGGTTGGGGCGGGCCCGGAGACTGCAGGAGCCTGGGTGGGAGTGGATGCGCCGTTGCCGGAGGCGGTGGGGGCTTGGGCTGTGGTCACCGGGGTCTGAGCGGCACCGCCGTCATCATCGCTGCCGCCGCCACACGCGGTCAGGGCAGAAAGGGCTATAAGGACAATAGTAATCGCGACCAGCGGCAGGAATCTTTGAAGGGTTGCTGCGGTAGTTCTGAAGTTGGAGTGGCTGGGGACTTGGAGTTTGGATCGCATCTCTCTCAGGTTCTCCTCAGAGCAAGGGATAAAATAGCAAGATTAAATGTTATGCGTTTCGCCTTTTTCTGTCAAGCAACGGGTTAGGGATGACTACAGGTTAGAAAATCCGAGGCCCCCGAATTCGGGGGCCTCGGACAGTTTCGCCTTTTTCCGGAAGTAGGGATTAGCCTACTTGTAGACGGGCTGGGTGTGCTCGTGGTAGCGGACAGGTCCCATGTGAAGCATGTTGACCTCATACTCTTGCACCACTCCGGGGTTGACCGCGGCTTCAGCGTAGACCCAAACGAGGGGTATGCTGTAGTGGCCTTCCAGCCAAGCTTCTGCGAAGTCTTGAGCTGCCTCACGCCGTTCAACGAGATTGGTAATGTTGGCGCAGCGGAAGTACAACTCAGAGGCTGCCGGCCATTCGCGGTATGCCTGACCAAGCTCCCAGACCATGGAGTATGTAATGGCGTTACAGGGCGGGTCCAAGGACGGGGAAGCGGACCAAATCCAGTTGCCGCCGTTGTGGGACGGGTCACGGGTCTTGGCGCGGAAGGAGCCGAAGCTGTCGGAGGTATCAAGCTTGGCAGTGATTCCGACCTGGCTCAAGTAAACTATGACCTGCTCACAGATGTCCGGCCATTCGGGAACGACCTTGTGGGTCAAGAGGCAGTCGAGGGTAGTCTCGAAGCCGTCGGGATAGCCAGCCTCAGCCAGGAGGGCCCGCGCCTGTGCCGGGTCTCCATCGCCGGGGTACGGCCAGCCGCCGTCAGCGCCGGTCTCGCCGTTAGGACCAGGGAAGGGAGTCCACTCTTCTTTGAAGTCATCACGCCACGGCGGGAAGTAGTCGACGAGGGGGAAGCCGAGGCCCTGGTAGAAGACGTTGTTAATCTCGTTACGGTTGATGGCCAGGTTCATGGCGTGGCGAACCCTGGCGTCCCTAATGGGGGCTTCCTGGGTCACGTTTTCCCTGGGGCCACACTCGTGGTTGCCCTGCCCCGGAGGAGGCGAGGCGCTGGAGGAGGCGCTGAAGGGGCTGTAGGTAGAACCGTCATCGGAGCAGAAAGACTGATCTCTGAAGTGGACGATTCCAAAGCCCTGGTGGATGCTGGGAAGGGTGCTCCGGTAGGTCTTGAAGCCTGCGCCTTCGATGGTCCCACGCTGGGTGCGAACGAGGGGGATGATGTCCGCCTCATAAGCAAACAACTGGGCCTGTCGGGTGCCGGCCTCTTGCACCTGTTTGATCTCGAGTTCGTGGAACTCAGGCGTGACGCGCCAGTGGTTTTCCACACGCTCGTGGAGGTAGGCGCCGTTGGTCTCGGATAAGATGTAGCTCCAAGGGCCGTTGCCTACGGGGTCGACCTGATAGCCAGGCTCACCGCCAACGTCGTCCCAGTGGTCGCGGCTCATGATGCCGGTGGACCACTCGTCCGAGAGCAGGAAGGCAGCGTCGAGATTGACCTTGGGAAGGTTCAACGTGATGTCGTAATCGGTGTTAGCTACCCAGTCCACAGGGTTACCGAAGTAGGAGTTGTAGCGGCCTGGGCTGCGGGCCAACTTCGTGCTCAAATCCGGATCGCCGGCCTCTCCGATTTGAAGGTCGAGCATCATGAACACGTCTTTGGCGCTGAACGTATAGTCGTTAAGCGGCTTTGCGAACTTATAGAAAGGCACGCCCTCTGCGAGGGTGAAGTGCCAAGTCTTGCCGTCGGACTCAACTTCCCAGAAAGTGGCAAGCTGTGGCTCTTCCACATTGCTCTTGATGTTACGGCCAATCATGTGGCTGTAGATGGGCATGAGCTTTTCAGAAACCTGGCTCATGGGATAGGGGATGGTGAACTGCTCGTTGCCCGGAGGGAGGGAAACTCTCAGCCTGGGCTGAACCGGCTCCGGCGCCATCATAGCGGTTGGCGCCATGGTGGGCGCAGCGGTGGGCCTAGGGGTAGCCGCAGCCGTCGCCCTAGGCGCAGCCGTGGGCGCCATGGTAGCCGCAGGCGCGGCAGTGGGCGCCATGGTAGCCGCAGGCGCGGCCGTGGGCGCCATCGTAGGAGCAGGCGCTGCCGTGGCCGCCGCGGTAGCAGGCGCTTCGGTTTCGTCTTCGCCGCCGCAGGCCACGATGACCAGCGTCAAAGCCAATGCCAAAGCAAGCAGCCCAAACAGCCCTCCTCCTCTAAGATTTTTCTTGAAACCTTTCATAACTTACCCCCAAGCATAATTTGCGCCAAGACGCTACTCTGCGCATCCCGGCGTGAGTGAAGGGATTCTAAAGGAATATCTTGGGGATTGTCAATACCTAACGTCGCAAGGCAAAGAGACGGCTTGGCATTGGTTTTCCCGCGTTTTTGGGCTTGTGGTTGGCGCGGGCGTGCAGGGAAGGCGGTGGACATTCGGAACGGTTGCATTTGAGGGCCGGCGGCGGGGCGCTTCTAGGATTCCGCCGGCCCCGTGGATAAGGAGAGCGGCCAAGGGAGGCAATGCTACACCTCTCTCCATCGTTCCCAGCAGTGCCATTTTGAGCGCGTCGAAGTACCTTGCTATTGGGTCCCACGCCCCCTTTACCGGGCAAAGCCTCTCCGCTAAGGTAGGCCCCAACTACCTCTAAAGGAGGACAGCGATGAAGGTACATCTCATCGACGGTACGTACGAGCTTTTTCGGAGCTACTTCGCCATGCCTTCCCTCGCCGCTCCCGACGGTCGAGAGGTTGGCGCCGTTAGGGGTTTCATACAAACAACCCTTGCTCTTCTTCGCACCCGGAACGTCACCCACGTAGGCTGCGCCTTCGACCACGAAATCACCTCCTTTCGGAACGAGATGTTCGAAGGCTACAAGACGGGCGAGGAGGTTGCGGAGGAGCTTCTGGCCCAGTTTCCGCTGGCGGAGGAGGCCGCTGCCGCTCTCGGACTGGTGGTGTGGCCCATGATCGAGTTCGAGGCGGACGACGCCATCGCAACCGCCGCAGCCAAGGTCCTTGATCATCCAGAGGTTGAGCAGGTTGTAATCTGTACGCCGGACAAGGACTTGGCCCAAATGGTGCAGGGGGAGAGGGCTGTCTGCCTCGATCGCCGCAAGGACGCGATAATTGATGAAGCGGCCGTGGAGGCGAAGTTCGGGGTGTCTCCCCAATCCATACCGGACTACCTGGCGCTGGTGGGGGACGCTGCCGACGGCATTCCGGGGATTGCCCGTTGGGGCGCGAAGTCCACGGCCCAAGCTCTACAACGCTATAAGAGAATCGAAGATATGCCCCTGGATGCCTCACAGTGGGACGTTCGGATTCGCGGCCTAGCAACCATGGTCACGAATCTTGCCACGGGTTACGAGGACGCCCTCTTATATAAGAGGTTGGCGACGCTGCGGACGGACGTGCCGCTGCGGGAGGGTCTGGCAGACTTGGAATGGCGAGGTGTGAAGCGAAGGGAGTTTCAGCGTTTGTGCGACGCGCTGGGCGCACCTCGGCTGATGGGTCTTCCCCACATGTGGGACGAATCGTAGTGGGGGATGGGAATGAGAATGGATGGGGCGAAGGACAGGGGATGGATTCCCGCCCCGGTCTTCACGGGGGGGGGCAGGAATGACGGGAAAAGGGGGCCGTGATTGGCAGCGAGATTCCCCGACTCCGCTTCACTACGCTCGGAATGACATATTGGTGGGAATGCCGGAGGGGTGTCGGCGGTTCCTGGGAAGAAGGGCGGGTTTGAAACCCGCCTCTACGGGAAGAGGGGGACGGGGGGAGGGATGGGTCCCCGCCCCCCGTCTTCACGGGGGCAGGATCTCGACGCGAGGACAACGGAGGTGGGCGGGCGCCCACGAGGGGCGGCCCTACGGGGAGAGGGATGGGTCCCCGCATCCGCGAAGGACAACGGAGGTGGGCGGGCGCCCACGAGGGACGGCCCTACGGGGAGAGGGATGGGTCCCCGCATACGCGAGCACAACGGAGGTGGGCGGGCCGCCCACGAGGGACGGCCCTACGGGGGGAGGGATGGGTCCCCGCATCCGCGAGCACAACGGAGGTGGGCGGGCGCCCACGAGGGACGGCCCTACGGGGGGAGGGATGGAACCCCGCATCCGCGAGCACAACGGAGGTGGGCGGGCGGTTCGCGAACCGCCCCTACGGGTTGATGACGACGTAGGCGGGGTGGTCTGATTGCTAGGAGGTCTTCTTGTAGATCTGGATGCGGTCGCGGCGTCCGTCCAGGACCATGATTCGGTTTTCGGCGTCTACCTGGACGGAAACTGGCTCCCGGAATTTCTTCTCTTTTTCCGCCATGTCCGGTACGCTGGCTCGCTGATCCCAGAAGGCGGTGTTACCGCCTAGCTGGAGCTTGCCCCAGGTAGAGAGGCCGGCGTCTCCAGTCCATAAGTCCACGAAGGCGCCTTCGCTGTCAAACACCTGCACCCGGTCGTTGCCCCAGTCAGTCACGTAGATGTCGCCATCGCTGTCGACGGCCACAGACGTGGGGCGGTTGAATTCTCCCTCACCAGCGCCGGAGGAGCCGAACTTCATAAGAAACTCGCCTTGCGGGGAGAACTTCTGAATTCGGTCGTTGCGCCAGTCGGCCACGTAGACGGCGCCGGCTTGGTCAACGTTAATGCCCCAGGGGTAGTTTAGCTGACCATCGCCGCTGCCGAAGTTGCCCCAGGCCGAGACGAATTCACCATCGGCGGTGAACCGCTGGATGCGGTGATTCTCGCCGTCGGCCACCAGCAGATGCCCGTCCGACTCGAAGACAATGCCGGCGGGGCCGTGAAGCTCGCCGGGGCCGCTGCCCTTGCTGCCCCACTTGCCGAGAAACTGCCCCTCCCTGTTGAAGATGGAGATGCGGTTGAGCCACTCGTCGGAGACGAAGACCCGTCCGTCGGGGTGGCACGCTACGGAGAGGGCCCAGATGAACTGGCCGTCTTCCTCACCACGCTGGCCGAAATCCCCCAGGAATTCCTCCGACAGGTTCAGCCGGCAGACACGATGGCCCAGAACCTGGCGCTCGGTGGTGCGGTTGAGCACGTAGATTTCGTTGTCCATGCCCAGAGAGAGGGCAATGGGCGTGCGGAATGATTCTCCCGTAACGGAACTGCGTCCGATGGTTATTTCGTAGTTGTAGGTGCGCCCTGTCTTAGCCTGCGTCGTCATTCAACCCCCAACAAATAACATTTTCGAGTCCTGTGGATCTAAGAGTTCCAAGTTCGGGGCGAAGGGACTCCTCCTTCGCCCCGTCTCGCCCTGCCTTCTAAATTAAGTCCAACTGCTCGAAGGTTCCGCCCACACAAGGCTTTGCGTCCAAGCCCATCCACTGTTCAAGAACGGTGGAGTAGAGGCCCCGGAAGTCGTAGTTGAATTGCAAGTCGCCGTCCAGGAGCTTGTCCTCTTCGATGGAGGGGTACTCACTATAGAAGCCGCCCTTCACGGGATCTCCTATGACAATGGCCCCGCCGCCGGTGCCGTGGTCCGTGCCGGTGCCGTTGTCTCTGCAGCGGCGTCCGAACTCCGTGAACAGCACCATCACCACGTTGTCGCTGGCGCTGTGCTCCTGGAGGTCGTCGTAGAAGTCCACGAGGGCCGCGGAGAGATTCTGCCAGAGGGGTTCGTGCATGGCCAGCTCGTTGGCGTGGGTGTCGAAGTTGCCGACCTCCGTGTAGATGACCCTGGTTCCCATGTTGGCCAGGTGCACCTGCGCCGCGCCCCGGAGGCTTTGGCCTATGGGCGTGTTGGCGTACTCGACGGAGGAGGAATACTTGGCAGGCGCGGTCTTCAGGATGTCGGCCCCCTTGAGGATGTCCGAACCGGTCTGGCTGAGATAGTCCATGACGTAGCCTGTGCCAACGGTGGGGCCGTACATGCGGGCGAAGATTTCCAAGGCCTGGTCCCGCTCGCGCTGGGGCGTAATGCCCGTTAACACGCCGTAGCGCTCCAGCTCCATGACGGAGGCGACGGGCACGCCGGGAAGGGCCATGGCTCGCGGGAGGCCGGGGCCGAAATTGACGCCCGTAAGGACGTTCTCGCCCTGGGGGTCTATCTCGCGGATGGCCCGGCCCAGCCAACCCTCCGTGCCCATCTTGTCGGGCTCGGCGGTGTGCCAGACGTCCATTGAGCGGAAGTGGGAGCGGTTGCAACTCTCGAAACCGACGCCGTGGACGAGGGCCATCTTGCCCGTGTCCCAGAATTTTTCCTTCAGTGGCGCCAGGTTGGGGTTGAACCCCAAGTCATCGTCTATGGGGATTACATCCTCCTGGGGGATGCCGATGTTGGGCCGGTAGTCCTGGTACAGCCCATTGTTGTAGGGGATGATGGTGTTAAGGTAATCGTTGCCGCCGGAAAGCTGCACAACCACCAGAACGGGGTCTTTCGTCTTTGTATCGGCCATTGTCTTCCTCCTAATGGTGTTAAGCGAACTGGTACTCTCTTGTAGCTGCGATGAGCTGGAGCACCCTGCCGGTGCGGCGGGCGAAGTCGCTCCGCTGCTCCTCTGTGTCTCGTGAAAGCTTCCCGTCCTGCTCGACGTGGGCGATGAGGGCCGCGCGGGCGGCGTCACCGATGGTGAGAGGTCCCATGAGCTCGAGACATCCGTCCACGAAGTCGGGGGCGGACATCATGCTTTCCGTGGCAAGCCGGTTGATGATGGTCTGCACCCCCGGCAGGCTGGTGTCGCCCACCCTCTCGGCGACGAAGTTCACACGGTTGGAGAGGGAACCGCTGTTGATCCATTCTTTACCGGCGTGCCAACCCTCCACGCTGGGCGGGTTCAAGATGAGCTGGCCCATATAGCCGGCCTGGATTACGAGGTCGTCTATGCCAGGCTTGGGCGTGATGTAGTCCTCCACCAGCCGGAGGGTGCCCACCACCACTTCGACGGGGCTTTTAACCTTGGCGTACCACACGCTCTCATCCTTGAAGAAATCGGAGTTTAACAGGGTACGCATGACGGAGCGCATGTCGTAGCCGGACTGAAGATAGGCATCGGCCAGGATGTTGACAGCGGCGCTGTCCCTGGGGGGGGTGTGAGGCCAGGCGGGCACCTGCGGCTCGTCGGCCACGAAGAAGTTGTAGAGGTGCCGCGCGATGAACCGAGCCGTAGCGGGCTGTGTCACGACAATGTCCATTATGTCGTCGCCGTTGAAACGACCGCGCTGACCCAGGAACGTTTTCTCGCCGTCGTCGTGATCGTCTTCCTTGAACTCGAACTCCAAGAAGTATCTCTGGAAGGGATAGAGGGGCGGGAAGGGCTTATGGGTCCAGCCGGTGAAGGCCCTGGAAGCCTCCTTAACGTCGTCCTCCGTATAGTTGCCGACGCCCATGGAGAAGAGCTCGAGAAGCTCCCGGCCCCAGTTTTCGTTGATGGCTCCCTTGTGATTATCCCGGTTATCCAGGTAAATAATCATAGCGGGGTCCCTCGACAGGTCACCAAGCAGGTCCCGGTAGTTGCCCAGGCAGTGACGGCGCAGCATCTCAATCTGCACCTGCATGGTCTGGGGGTGGTCCACCTTGGCGTTGCCGCTGCAAAGGATAGAATGCCAGAAAATGGTCATCTTCTCTTCCAGGGGCCGGTGGGTGGAAATCATGCGCTGGAGCCACCAGCCCTGGGTCTCAGGCAAGCCGTTGCCATACCGGGATCCTATGTGGTGCCGGCGGGCAAGGTCTTCCTCCCACGGCGGCTGCTGGTCCGGGTTAAGGAGTTCTTCCACGGTAGCCTCGTATCCCTTGGCCACGCGGCGCTCCAACTCCTGCCTACTGGCGCCGAAACCCGCGCGGCGCATGAGGTGTGCCATGAGGGCAATATCTTTTTCCGACATTCTGCCAACCCCCCTGATGCTTGAATCTCGCATTGCTAATGAACAATCCGTTAGATTAGAAATCTACCACATCTAGAATTGGGATTCAACGAAGCTTCGACCGACATAAGACAAAGACGGCGAGTCGGAAGGGCGATGGGATTCGTAATTTTACCCTGTGGCAAGAGTACACCCTTACGGGAAGGGATGGTAGTGGGTGAGGTGGTAAGGGGAAAGGGCGGTTCCCGAACCGCCCCTACGGAAGTGGGACAGGATGTCGGTCATCCTTTTTTGTAGTAACGACATGTGGGACGACGCCGGTTGCCAATGGGCGGCGGGGCAAGGTTGCGTCTGTGCTTTCCGCTAAGTTACCCTCACGGCAAAGTTGTCGGAGGCGGACAATGAAGATCGCGGTAATGGGATCCGGCGGGGTGGGTGGATACTTCGGCGGGTTGCTTGCCAAGGCAGGCCATGCTGTGACATTCATCGCCAGGGGCGAACACCTTCGAGCCATCCGCAATGAAGGGCTGCGTGTGGTGCACAACGCCGGCGAGTTCACAGTAGATGCCTCCGCTACTGACAATGCAGAAGGGGTCGGCCCCGTTGAGTTAGTCTTGTTTTCGGTGAAGGCCTACGACACTGATTCGGCTCTTGGCGTAATGTCGCCGCTGATAGGCCCGGACACGACGGTTTTGACCCTCCAGAACGGCGTGGAAAGCCACACTGCCGTGGCAAAGGCGTTCGGTGAGAAACACGCGCTGCCGGGGGCGGCCTACGTGGAAAGCCGCATCGACTCCCCCGGCGTGGTGGTGCAGACAGGCGGCGTAGCAAGGCTGGTATTCGGCGAGGCGTCGGGAGCGGAGACGTCGCGGGTGAGGAGGGTGCGGGATGCCCTGCTTTCGTCGGGCGTAAACGCCGAGGTTTCGCCGGACGTTCTGGCGACGCTGTGGACCAAGTTCCTGTTCATTGCCGCCGTCGCCGGACTCACCAGCGCCTGCCGCAAACGCATCGGCGATCTTTTGGGGGAGCCGGGATATCGGGAACTACTTGTGAAGACCATGAGGGAGATTGAAGCCGTGGGGCGAGCCAAGGGGATAAACCTTGACGACGCGGTAGTTGACCAGACCATGGAGTACGTGGAAGGCGCAGTGAAGGACATTACGGCCTCTATGCACCTAGACCTGGAGCGGGGTCGGAGATTGGAGCTGGAGATTTTCAACGCAGCGGTAGTCAGGATGGGACGGGAGACGGGGGTGGCGACGCCCGTCAATCACATGCTGTACATGGTGTTGAAGCCCCACGTGAATGGCGTGGGAGGGTAGGGTTCTGCCGACGGGATTCTTCACTTCGCTCCGCTCCGTTCAGAATGACATGTGGGGGAGCGCTGGTCGGAATAACGTTGGAGAGAGGGGATGCCGCGAGGGGAGGGGGGGTGGGCTCCCGCCTACCGTCATCGCGAGAGCAGGCTTATCGCGGGGGGATAGGTCCCCGCATCCGCGAGGACAACGGGTGGGGGCAGGGGAAGGGAAAGGGCGGTTCCCGAACCGCCCCCACGGGTTGTCAACACTGTGAGCTTCGACAACATTCTCTCAGTCTATTCTTATAGTAATGACATGGGCGGCTGGTATTGATTAGGCGTAAGACCTAACGACAAGAATGCGCGTGCTATCTCGTGTCGCAGCGTTTTACGGCTTGGGGAAAAGAAGAGGTGGGAGGCGCATCTGCAATCGCTGGCCCCGAATCCTGGCACGGAACAAAACCCATGTTGTAGCAGACCGCCGACGATACGGCACTCCAGCCGCTTGTCGGAAAGCCCCCACGTAACCTCCGACAGCCGACCCTTATTCAGCAGGTAGTCCACGTGCCAGTGCAGTTTTTTACGCTGAGGGAGGTGCCGGCCCACCCTGGCTGCCACGCCGCTGAGGGCCGAACCCACGTATGTGTACCAGCCTCGGCGGAACTCTATAGAGCCCAGCCGGCCCACTTCAACGGTGACTGGGTTCTCTAGTTCAATGAGGAGGGCGTAGGTCCCCGGGTCGGAGGGAAACGGATGATTCGGGTTCTTCATAGCGAAAGAGAAACTCGCGTCATTGCAGACACTCCTGAATCAACAGATTCTTCACTCCGCTTCGCTGCGTTCAGAATGACATGAGGGAGGTGGGATGGGACGTGGAAAGGGGTAACTCCGGTTTGCGAATCGCTCCTATGGGGGGTGAAGATGGGTCTCCGCATCCGCGAGGACAAGAGGGCTGTGGGGGATCCCTACCACGACGAGATTCTTCACTTCGCTTCGCTGCGTTCAGAATGACATGTGGGAGGTGGGATGGGACGTGGAAGGGGGTAACTCCGGTTTGCGAATCGCTCCTATGGGGGGTGAAGATGGGTCCCCGCATCCGCGAGGACAAGGGGGGCTGGAATGACGTGGGTTTCAACGGCGTAGAGGCAGTCTATTATTATAGAAATGGCGTTGTGGGGGGTCCCTTCCTCCCACTCAAGCCAAGGGGCCGCGTGATGACGCGGCCCCTTTGATTACAAGTGAAGACGAGAACTAGGCGCTGGCGGGCAGGCCGTAGAACTCAAGGGCGTTGTCGCGAAGGATGCCCTTCTTCTGCTCCTCGGTCAGGTCTTCCCGCTCCCAGATGCCGAAGACGCTCTCCGGGTATTCGTGGTCCCAGTGGGGCCAGTCGGAGGCGTACATCAGCCGGTTGGATCCCATCTCCCGGATAACTTCAGGGATTAGCTTCTCGCCAGGCTCGACGTGAATGTAGACTTTGCCGCTCTTGATGTAGTCGCTGGGCTTCTTCTTGCAGTTGGGGGTCTCGAACCAGCCGCGCTTCTCCCACTCTTCGTCCATGCGGTCGAGCATATAGGGCACCCAGGTGCACCCCGCTTCCAGATAACCGACTTTCAGGTCGGGGAACTTCTCGTAGACGCCCTCGTAGGTCATGTGCATCATCTGCATCATGTTGGAGACGGGGAAGCCGATGGTGTGCCTCTGAATGAACTTGGTGTAGCGCTGGTACTCGGCGGTGGCGTGGCCACCATGAACCGCAACGGCGGTGCCGAGCTTTTCGGCCTCGGCCCAAAAGGCGTCGTACTTCTTCTCGCCCAGAAGACCGAAGCCCACGGCGGCGATGAACACGCCAGAGAAGCCTAGCTCCGTTACGCAACGGCGCATCTCCTTAATGGACTCCTCGACCTCCGGGAAGGGCATGAGGGCAACGGCCTTGAAGCGAGGGCTGTGCTTCAGCCACTTCTCCGACAGATAGTTGTTGTAGGCCTTGGTGAGGGCGACAAGGTAGTCGTTGTCGGTGACGGTGGAATAGGCCAGGAGGGTGGTGGGAAAGAGGCAGATGGTGGACATGCTGCCCTCGTCCGCCTTGGCGAGCCACTCGTCGGGAGTGGGGAAGCCTTCGGGCCCGTTGGCGCCAAGCCTTCCGCCCAGGGTGGTGTCGAAGGAGCTGTGAGTTACCAGAATGCCGCCGCCGATGGAGCCGCTGGCGTTGGGGATATAGCGGTGAATTCTGTTCTTGATCTCTCCATAAGGGCCTTCCATATAGGACCTAAGCTCGTCTTCGGGTTCGTTGATATGACCGTCGGAGTCTATCACTCCAAAAGGCATCTTCATGGTGCGTTTCACCTCGTTCAATAAGTTTGGGCAAGTCTACTGAATTCAGGTGCGGTTGACAACTGAAGGGCGCGGGCAGATTGGAAAGGGATGAGAATGGATGCGGTTTGGACGGGAGGACTGGTTTGAAACCAGTCCCTACGAGTGGAGTGGCGGTACGCGTACCGCCGCAACAAGTTGTTTACAACAACAGATTAGTCCAGGAGGGATATGGAACTGGACTTTATTACTAGATAGACCCTTTCGCCTTCTTGGAGGTCCAGATTAGTCAGAGCGTCGGGGGTGATTTCGGCGACCCACGGCTGTTCCATAAGGGCGTGGACCAAGATGCTGCGTCCGGCCGCGTCGACGCGCTCAACCCGCGCTTCCAGGATGTTCCGGGCACTAATCCTTCTGGGAGGCTCCGAAGCGAGAATCACATCCGAAGCCTTGATGGAGACAGACACGGGCTGGTCCACCGGCGCGTCTATCTGGGGGAGGGCCAAGACGGTCTCGCCCAGGACGGCCAGGGTAATTCCGCTTTCCGGGAGATGTTCCGTGACGTTCACGTCGAAGATGTTTTCCACCGACTCTCTAGCAATGAGAGGCGCTGCGGCAGACCGACCCAAGAGACTGCGCGGTTCGTCCATCGCGACCTGACGGCCTTTATCCAAGACCAACGCCGAATCGGCGAGGGCCATGACTTCCGAAATGGAGTGGGACACGTAGACCATGGGGATGGAAAGTTCCCGGCGGATGGCTTTCAGGTAGCGGAGGATGCGGCCGCGGATGCTGAGGTGGAGGGCGGCCAGGGGTTCGTCGAGAAGCAGTAGATTAGGGGAGGCGGCCAGTGCGCGCGCCAGCGCAACCCTCTGTTGTTCGCCGGTGGAAAGGCCGTCCGTCCGGCGCTTCATGAGCCGCCTCAACTCCAGCAGTTCCACCAGCTGCGCCGGGTCGACCATGCGCCGGGACTCCGGCGTCAGATTGTAGCCGTAGTGGATGTTCTCTTCCACGTTCAGATGGGGGAAAAGGAGACTCTCCTGGAACATGTACCCCACCCGTCGACGCTCAGGCGCGAGGTTCACTCCTGCGACTTTGGAATACAGTATCCGGTCCTGAAGTCGGATCTCCCCGTCATCGGGGCGCTCCAGGCCGGCTATGCAGTTGAGCAATGTCGTCTTGCCGCTACCCGAAGGGCCGAATACTGCCGCGATTCCCAACGGCAGATCCGCATTCACCGACAGTTCGAAGCCGGGGAAGCTTTTGCGGAGATTCAGGCTCAGGACGGGATTCGATGTCATGTCAAGCGCCGCCTCAACAAGCCCAGCTTGCGGATGAGGACGTGGTGAATGGTCAGGGTGCCCGCGGCTAGAACCACCGAGATAGCCACCAGCCGCAGGGCAGCGCGGTCATCTCCTGCCTGCAAGTCAGTGAAGATAGCGAGGGGGAGAGTCTGGGTGACGCCCGGGATGTTGCCAGCCACAACGATAGTTGCGCCGAACTCTCCCAGACCCCGGGCGAAGGCCAGCAGCACCGCCGCCGCCATGCCTCGATATGCCAGGGGGAGGGTTACAGAGAACACGGTGCGAATTGGCCCGGCGCCCAAGCTGCGAGCCGCCTTCTCCAGCCGAGGGTCAACGGCCGCTAGTGCGACCTCCATGGCGCGCACCATCAACGGAAGAGATACGAGTCCAGCGGCCAAGGCCGCCGCCACCCAGGTAAATAGCACGTCAACGCCTAAGGACCAGTGGAGAAAGCGCCCAAGGACTCCTTCCCTAGACAGGAGCAGAAGCAGGGCGTAGCCAGTGATGACGGGGGGCAACGCGAGGGGGAAGGAGACCAGGATCTCCAGGGCCAGCTTGCCTCGCATTTCGGTCTTGACCAAGGCCCACGCAATTCCGAGGGCCACGGGAAAGCCGAGCAGAACGCCCAAGGACGCCGCCTGAAGGGAGAGCCTTAGGGCTTGGAGTTCAGCGGACGAGAGCATCAGCGGCCCTCAGAGGGTGGGGGGTGGGTCTCCGCCCCCCGCCCCCCGCATGTGCGGGGGCAAGCTTTTGACGCGGGGGCAAGAGGGGGAGTATTCGTTTGACTCGTTTTGATAATCGACTGGGTATCAATTTGTGCCTGAGATGATTCGTTTCAGGCGTGGGAGTCGTTTCAAAAAAGGTGGGCAAACGAGTCGGTTTGGGGGGATTCGTTTTTTTCTGTGGTGGAAACGAAGGGTGGGTTGGGAGGGGGATGGATCCCCGCATGCGCGAGGACGGGAGGGGTCGGGGTTTTCATGGGGGGATGGTAGCAGGGGAGGGGGATTTACGGCAAGGGGATGTTGGCAGTGGGGGGTAGGGGGATGGGTCCCCGTCCCCCACCCCCCGCATGCGCGGGGGCAAGCTTTCGACGCGGGGGCAAGAGGGGGGAGAAGATGGGTCCCCGCATGCGCGAGGACAAGGGGAGTGGGGATCGGTGCATCTTGCCCATTTTCATTCTGCCGCCCATCATCTTCTTGCCACGCGTTGTAGAGTCATGGGTGCTCACCGACGACGAAGCCGTAGGTTCGAAAGCGGGACTGGGAGGATTCTTCTGCCAGGAATGCCAAAAACAAGGAACCTTCCCTTTTATTGCTGGACTCCTTCAGGACCGCCGCCGGATAGAGGATGGGCGAATGGGATTCCGGCGGGGTCTCGTGGGCGATGCGGACGCCTTCGCTATTGAGAGCGTCGGTGCGGTACACCAGCCCAACATTGGCTGCCCCAGACTCCACGTAGGCGAGGGCCGTCCTCACGTTTGCGCCCAAGACAATTCGTGCCTGAAGTTCATGCCAAAGACCCATGCTCTCCAGGAATTCCTGGGCATAGCCGCCTGCCGGTGACAACGCGGGGTCCGCGATTGCAATTAAGCTAGCCTCACGCAGGGTTTGCTCCGTGGAAGGGGATGGGGCTTCCGTCTCGCTTGAGACGACGAGGACCAGGCTGTTGGAAGCAAGCGCAGTCCGTGAGGCGGGGGTCAAGAGGCCGGCCTCTTCCAAGTCGTCCATGGGGCCGTAGCCGGCTGAGATGAACACGTCCCCGGGGGCATGCCGCTTCAGCTGGTTAGCAAGGGCAATGGAGCCGCCCCAATTGAAGGAAATTCTAACGTCGTTGGAACTCTCGTATTCGTGGGCCAAGTCCGTCAGCACGTCCCTGAGGCTAGCGGCAGCGTAGGCCAAGATTCGAGGCTCTCCGCTCCTGGCGCAGGCCACAGCGGCGGGTAACAGCAGGGACGCGACCAGCAGAAGAAGGAACAGTGATTTTTTGAATGACAGGGTCCGACCGAATAGCTGCGAATGCATCCGACGATTATAGACGGTGCAATCAAGGCGTTACACTATGTGGACTGAAGAAAGAGGGGCGTAGCGCGTTGGGGGGTTAGTAGTGGATTCCCGCCTTTACGGGAAAAACGGGTGTGGGAGGATGAGGGAATTTGTGTGCACGCCGAGATTCTTCACTCCGCTACGCTGCGTTCAGAATGACATGCGGGGGAAGGAATGATTGCGCGTGCGTGGTGGATTCCCGCACGCGTATTCACTGGGGCAGGCCCTGCGCGGGGACAACGGAGTGGGATGGGGGATTTTGGGCAAGGGAAGGTTGGCAGTTGGGGAGAGGTCTTCACCCCCATCCTAACCTTCCCCCGTCGAGGGGGAAGGGAGGGGGAAACACGGGGCGGTCTGCAAAGTGGTATCATCGGGCTACGTTCAGGCAACAAGAGCCGGGCAAAGGAGTGGACGAACCCATGGACAGAGCGCAGCAGCTGAAGCAGGAGGCGCAGCGGGAGATAGCGGCCCATCGCGGGGAGCTGGCGGAGCTTTCACTGCGCATCCACAGCAACCCGGAGCTATCCCTGGAGGAGGAGAATTCGTCCCGCTGGCTGGCGGAGTACCTGGAAGGCAAGGGATTTGAAGTGACCAAGCCCGCCTACGGCCTGCCCACAGCCTTCGAGGCCGTCTACGGGGAAGGCAGCCCGTCCATCGGCATCATAGCCGAGTACGACGCGCTGCCGGGGATCGGTCACGCCTGCGGTCATAACGTCATAGCCACCGCCGCGGTGGGCGCCGGGCTCGCCGCCAAGAGCGCCGCCGACGCCTATGGAGCGACCATCCGCGTCATCGGCACACCGGGAGAAGAGGGGCGCGGGGGGAAGATACGGATGGCCCGCAACGGGGCCTTCGCCAACGTGGACGCCGCGATGATGGTCCACCCCGGCGACTACAACACGTCCGGGTGCGAGGCTATGGCAGTGGCCATCTTGGAAGTAGAGTTTCACGGCAAGGCCTCCCACGCCGCCGGCGCTCCCCACCGGGGCATAAACGCCCTGGAAGCCATGATCCTCTCCTACAACGCAATCAACTCCCTTCGTCAGCACGTGATGGACGGTAGCCGGGTCCACGGCATCATCACCGACGGCGGGCAGGCGGCGAACGTTGTGCCGGCCCACAGCGCCGGCCTCTTCTACATCAGGGCCAAGGACGATGATTACGTGGAGACCCTGAAGGAACGGGTGGTGGGGTGCTTTGAATCGGGCGCGGTGGCCACCGGGGCCCGGCTGGAGCATCGCTGGAGCGAACCGCAGTACAGTACGATGAAGAACAACGAAGTCATGTCGGGTCTGTACGCACAGAACCTGGAGGGACTCGGTCGGAGGGTGGAGCCGTATCTGGGCAGGAACTTCGGCAGCACGGACATGGGCAACGTGAGCTACATGATGCCGGGAATTCACCCCATCATTGCCGTCGCACCTCGAGGAGTGCCCATTCACACGGAGGAGTTCGAGACCCACGCCGGCTCCGAGGCCGGCCATAGCGCTATGGCAGACGGCGCGACGGCGATGGCGTGGACGGTTATAGACCTGCTTTCGGAGCCATCGAACCTGGCCCAAGCCAGGGAAGAATTTCTACGTGGAGGCGGCTGATGGACCTTCAGCTTACGGACAAGACTGCCCTGGTAACCGGAGGCACGCGCGGGATAGGCCTGGCCACGGCCCGCCTGTTTGCTCAGGAGGGATGCCACCTTGGAATCTGCGGGCGTGACGAGGAGCAGCTAACCGCAGTCCAACAAGAACTGCGCGCCATGGGCGTGAGGGTGGCGGCGGTCACGGCCGACGTTACGAAACCTGAAGACGCGGCGCGGTTCGTGGAGAAGTGCGCTGACGAGCTCGGCGGCATTGACGTGCTGGTGAACAACGTTGGCGGCGCCGCCGGCGGCGCGACGATTTTCGACACTACAGATGAGGACTGGCATCGGACCTTCGACCTCACTCTTCTTCATGGCGTCCGGCTCACTCAGCTGGTCGCGC
Source organism: Dehalococcoidia bacterium (assembly GCA_965238215.1). Taxonomy (GTDB): domain Bacteria; phylum Chloroflexota; class Dehalococcoidia; order Lucifugimonadales; genus JAPULR01. The sequence goes on from OZ250180.1 coordinate 1,228,446, forward strand.
CCCACATGAAGAGTCGCGGGGGCGGATCTATCGTCAACGTCTCGTCGATCTCCGGCTGGTCGCCGCAGCTGATGGGCACGGCCCAATACGGGGCGGCCAAGGCCGCCATCATATTCCTTACTGAGCGGCTGGCGCTGGAGATGCTAAAGTTCAACGTTCGCGTCAACACGGTTTCCCCAGGGTCCATCCAGCGCACGCGGGGATGGGATACTTTCAAAGAGACGAACCCGGCGGGCTTCGAACAGTACGTGCGGGAAGGGTTCCCGATGGGACGGCTGGGCAACCCCGAGGAGTTGGCAGACGTAATCGTCTTCATGTCATCGCCGAGGGCCAACTGGATCAACGGTCGGAACATACCCGTCGACGGACTGGAGCAACCCACGGGGGTCGAGGAGCGTCGGCCCTGGTAAAAGGGAGCCAGCGTCCGATTGGCGGCAGATGCGGTTGCCAAGAAACCAGTGTCGGACGTAGAATTTACCCGCACACTCGGACAGGCGGCTCCGAATTTCAAGACGGCAACAGATAGGAGGACGAGATGGCGAACGGCAGCGTTGCAACGGATAACAGGTTTAGCAAGGCCTTTGGAACCCCCAGCCACAGGGCGACGGGAAAGGTCGTAAACGTGATGACTGAGGTGGTGAAGGAGTTCATAGCCAACTCGCCCTTCATTATGATGGCCACCAGCAGCGGGGACGGGGCCTGCGACGCCTCCCCCAAGGGCGGCAAGCCGGGCTTCGTCCACATTCTCGACGACAGGCACATCATCATCCCGGACGTGGCGGGCAACAGGCTCTTCCAAAGCTACCTGAATATGTCGGAAAACCCGCAGGTGGGGCTGCTGTTCCTGATTCCCGGCTCCAACGACACGGTGAGGGTCAACGGACGCGTGACGATTCTCGCCAAGGAGGAGTTGGACCGTATGAAGGTGGAGCTGTCGCTCAACAACCCGGACGACAATTCGAAGAAGCTTCAGGGCATTCTGGTAGAGGTGGACGAAGCGTATACCCACTGTCCGCGCGCCCTGAAGTTTGCCGAGCTTTGGAACCCAGACTCCCATAACAGCGTGACTTTCCACAACCGAGACCTGCAATCCAAGGCGCGGAACAGAAACAGGTAGTCGCCCAGGAATAACGGCGGCGAACCAGCGTATCTAGCGGTCGGGGAATTACGGCTTGTCGCAGGACGAACAGGGCGGCGAGCCTGAGCATCGAGGGGCTGGGAAACGGTGGCTTGCCGGAGACCAACAGGGTCGCTAAGCCTGAATATCGAGGGGCTGTAGCTCAGTCGGGAGAGCGCCTGCTTTGCAAGCAGGAAGTCAGGGGTTCGAATCCCCTCAGCTCCACTTTTACGCCTATGACCATCCAGGATCCTAACCCTTCATTGTGAATTAACCCGGTGTGCTCCGGTTCTTAGCGGGGTCGTTTCAGGTGGTTGCACGCTGCTTCCTACTGCGTCGATAGGCATATACGCCCGCAGCCACTACGCCTACGACGAGCACCACAATAAGGATGATCAGCCAAAGCGGCATACCTCCTCGATCTTCCGTTGGGGGCATTTCGGGTTCGACGACTCGCGTGACGTCTGGCGTGGGGGTAGATGCCGATGTAACGGCAGCCGTTGGTTCCACAGTTGGAGTTTCGGAGGGCGTGGGGGCGGGTGTCGGCTCCGGGGTGGGTACGGGGGTGGATACGGGGGTCGGTACCGGTGTAGGTACGGGGGTGGGTATAGGTGTTGGCACAACTGTTGGCTGAGCGATAGGTGCGGGCGTGGGGGGAGGTCCAGGCGTAGGTGCAGGTGCAGGTGTAGGTGTAGTAAACCCGGGTATAGGAGTAGACGTGGGGATAGATCTAGGCGAAGTTGTGGCGATAAGCTCACGCGTAGGCATGGGCGTAGGGTCCGGCGTTGGCTCAGGCGTGGGTGTGGGTGTGGGTGTGGGCGTAGGTTCCGGCGGCGGGGGGCTAACGACGGAAACTTCGACGGCGGCGGTTGCGCTCAACCCCGAGGGATCGGCGGCGGTTGCGACGAACGATGCTGTTCCTACTTCCAATGGAGTGATGGACAGTGTACTTTCCTCCACCGCGGCCGACGCTGATACGACGTCTTCGGCGCTATCCACCGTGAAAGTTAGGGTATCTCCGTCAGGGTCAGTGAAGAATTCGGTCAGGTCCAGGGTGGTGGGTGGATCACCGACAGTCAGCTGGCCGAGGGCGATTGGTATGCTTACAGGCCCTTCGTTGACGCCAGTCACGGTTGCAACAACCTGGAGTTCTTGGGACACTGGCTTCTTGGCGTCATCGGTTGCGACGACGGTAAGGGAGTAGATGTTGGATCCAGCGGCGCTCCCCATAGCCTCGAAGTCCAAAGGTTCGTTCAAAGAAAGAGTTCCGGCTTCGTCTATCAGGAACAATGCCCCGTCCGCACCGGAAAGGGACCACTGCACGGTGTCCTCCTCCGGGTCTACTGCGGTGTACTGGCCGAGGGTTCCAGTATGGTTCTCTTCTATCGAGATCTCTGCCTCACCCATGACCGGACCCAATTCGTTAACCGGCTTGATCTCAATCTGAATGTTGTGACGATCGGACCGTGGAGATGAGCCGCTATCAAAGGCAAGGAGGCGAATCTCGTAGGTGTTGTTCAAGCGGAAGTCCACTGGATTTTCGTAGTCCGGTGGAGTCTTGAAACTGAGGACTCCATCCTCTGAGATGCGGAAGTGCTCTGCGTCCGAGTCTTCAATCTCCCACCTAATCTCGGTTTCCTCGGGGTCTTCGGCCTCGTAGGTGGCTACAGGTTCAGTGCTGTGCTCCGGGTATTGTATGTTCTTGGGCCCTTTGATTACAGGCGCACGGTTGGAACTTCCTCCGCCTCCGCCTCCGCCTCCGCCTGTGCTGGGCCGTGGGGTCGGTTGGGGCGGTCGTGGCCTCGAGATGGTCGTGGTGAAGTCGGCCACCTCGCTCTGCGCCGGGTCGCGCAGCCTGTCCGTAGCCGGCTGGGTATATTCAACCGTAACGCTGGAACCGGCGGCCACGACCTGGTTAAGCGTTAAGGTCACCGTGTCGTTACTTATTACAACCGTGCTGCCGGTTGCCAGGTTGGCTGCCCCGCTGACCATGAAGGCGCTGATATCCGGTACCGAGCCGTCGTCCAGAGACTCGCTGAAGGTGATGACCAGAGAGGCGCCGGAAATCCTCCCCGACCTGACCGTCGGCGCGGGGTCGTGGCTCAGGTAGACGTGGCGCGTGATATAGGTTGTCCAGTCCTCGGTGGAGGCCCACACATAGTTGTTGCCCATCATCCGGAACGTCCCGTCACGCAACGGATAGGCCTCGTCGCAGACGTGCAGCGTCAGCTGATTCTTGTCCGGATCGGTCAGTTTCGTGTTCAGGCCAAAGATCAGCTTGTCGGCGTCGGTTCCCGTGGTCGCCCGGTAGATGGAGTCGATCACGTACGGGTTGGAACCAGCGGTGAAATTCCTGGTGCTAATATCGCTGCCTTGAATGCCGTACCGGTTTGGTGTCGGCTCAGCGTGGTCGATATCCTGCAACTCCATCTGTTCGGACCAGATCTGCTCGGCGCCTCCCACGTAGTTCGGGGCGGTGCAGGTCGCAGCCGGCAGGATCGTCCCTGTCTCGGGGAACAACGCGCTGACGAACTCCTCCTCATTGTAGCGGTCGTCCCGCCAGTGCACCCTGACCTTGAGCTGCGATCCCACGTCGGCAGCAGTCAGGATGTAATGGCTATCCTGTTTGCCCTTATCGTCCGTGCCCGCGATGACCGTCTCCATGCCGTTCTTTACCCGGATCCACTCCCACTGGAAGGTGAAGCGGTCGTCGCCTTCGTTGGCTATGTCGGTGAAGTCATCGTCGACAATCGTCTGTCGTCCCCCCACGTTTAACCACCATCCAGTCTCCACGTAGCCACTCTCGTTCGCTGCGGGCACACGTGGAGCCGTAACATATGGCCGACGGGTGATGATGCCGCTCTCCGAATCTTTCACAACCATGGCGGGAAAGTTGGCTTGCGGTGTGGCCATCTCCATTTGGGCTATTCCATCGCCCTCGCCGTTCACTGCCCGAACCTCGAAGGCGTATTCGGTGCCGTTGACAAGGGGGTCGCTGTTCGCCAGTTCGGTCACAACGTCGAATATTTCAATAGTCCCGCCCGAATAGCCCGTGAATTGCGGAATCTCGGTCCAGGTGGTAGGAAAGTCGGTGTCCGTAGGGGCCTTGGTCCTGTACTCGTAGCGGATGATGAGCGAGCCGCCGTCGGTGTCTGGCTCCTTGATGTGCAGCGAGACCTTCTGGTCTCCCGGTTCGGGGGTCAAATAGGGCGCATCGGGAACAGTAACCTGGGCGTCGGCCACGCTACCGTCACCGAACAGCAACAGCGCGAGCACCACAACCAGGGCGAGCAGAATCGCCGACGCGCTACGCAGGTGACCAGTGAACGAGAATTTCAATTCTTACCCGACGGAGCCATTACCATGCAGTTTCCGCCTCACCTGTGCTGGCCATATCCCGCCGTGCAAATGGATCTTTCACAGTTCTGCTGACCTCCTTGACAATAAAATGGACGACGTAATGTCGCCAAGTAGAGAGAGCCTATCATAAACCGAACACCTCCGTCCATCATTTGTGCTCATTCAGTAGATATGAGACAGAGGAGTAGGGACCAAGGTTGGGTGGCAACGTTGAAGATGAAGTGCCTGAGCACGTCCGTCCAGTGAGTGATGCAGTTGGAAGCGCCCGCAGCCGAGAAAATACCCGCCCCTGGACATGGGGGCAGGCACATGGCTATTTCGGCCATTGAGTCTCAACGCCAGAGTTCTGGCAAGTAGGACCGCCAGCCTTAGGTTCGCCCCAAGATGGTTCGTAGGGCGTTAGGCGGAGCGCCTGCCGCTATTCCTCTACGACCTCTTCCGACGGCTCTGTTATACGCCATCCCGATTCCACCCCCCAGCGCACGTCTGCCAGCGCCGACGCCAAATCACCCTCCGGCGGGGTATAGATTTTTCCGACCCGCAGAAACACGAGGCTGGCTTCCGGTGTTTCGCCCGTCGCCCGCTTCACCGCCTCCCTATACAGGGCCAACTGCGACAGATAGCGGCTTGCTGACTGTTCCACGGGCCTGCCGCGAATATCGTCCGTCTTGAAATCGACGACTCGCCACGCCTGGCCGTTGCGATAGACCAGGTCAATGGTTCCGTGCACGGGCATGCCGTCCCAGTCCCAAGAGAATGGCATTTCGAAATATGACTCGGTGTCTTCCCGGCGCAGGGTTTCCGCCAAGGGGCTGCCGTCCAGCCAGTCCAGCATTGCGTCCACCTCGCCGGACAGCCGGGCCACGTCCTCCTCCGACAATCCATCGTCCAGCTGACGCGCCATCTCCTTCAGGCAGGGACGACGCCCAGAGGCAAACCACCGCTCGATGGCCTCGTGGGCCAACTGCCCCCGTGCCAGGCCCAGACCCGCTCCGTTGCGCGCGAATCCGAAGAAGCCCTCATGTCTCTCCAACGCCGTCACCGGAGTGCTTGAGCGCATGGGGACGACTGCCGGACGGCCTACCAACGGCGACGTGACTTCCTTCTCGTCGGCTTCTTCGGGCGGCGTGACAAACGGTGGTCTCCGCCTCTTTGCCATGGATTTCAAGTCGACGGGCATGGGTGGGCGAACTTCCACTCCCGGCCAAGCCCTCGATTCTGCCGCTTGCTGTGCCATAGCCATCCAGCTTTCGCCCTTCTTGGACGCGGCGCCGCTCAGGTACAGCATATCCGCAGCCCTGGTTGCAGCTACGTAGAACAGCCTCTTGTACTCCGCCGCTTCTTCGACTTTGTCCCGCTCCACCAGATAGGAGTAGAAGCCGGGTCTTCGCCGGCGATTGTCTTGGTCGACGTCGGCGCTCAGGGTTGCAGATATACCCTCTTCCCGACGCCATTGGACGTAGTTATAGGAATTGCGCCGGTTCGCGTCGCACTCTGGGACGAAGACTACGGGAAACTCTAACCCCTTGGCCCCATGGATGGTCATCAGACGCACGGCGTCCAGATCATCAAGCGGGGCCTGACCCTCCCGGGCGCCCGAGTCCTCGAAGCGGCGGCGCAGATAGGATGCGGCCTCATCCAGGGACTGACCTCGCAGGCCGCGCAGCATACCCACGAGCTTCCGGATGTTCGCCAAGGCTTGCTCTCCTCCCGCCAGCGGGCCCCAGGAGGCCTCGAATCCCGTCCGCGCCAAGGCCTGTTCCACGACGACGTGAACCGAGGCGTAGGGAGCTTCCTTCCTCAGGTCCGTGAGCACGTCCCACGCCCTTCGGCAGAACCGCCGCGCGGTGTCGTCAACATGCGAAGGCGGATGCTTCAGGGACTCCAACATGTCTCCCTTGGGGGACTGGGACCGAAGGAGGAGCAGCGTCTGGTCGTCAAGCATGAACATGGGAGAGCGCAGCAGGCCCATGAGGGCGATGGCATCGTCGGGGGCCGCCAGCCAACGCACGATATTTATGAGGTCCAGCACTTCCTGACGGCGGAAGAAGCCCGGGCCGGACATGGTGCGATAGGACACGCCATGGTTCTCCAACGCCTGCTCAAACAGGTGCACGTTGGACAAGCGACGCAGCAGGATGGCAATGTCTGCCGGGGCGATCCTTCGCGTTTTGCCCAGCTTGGCATCCCAGACCAGCGCGGCTTCTTGGAGCAGCCGGGCCACTTCTCCAGCCACCGCGTCCGCCTCCACCCTCCGTTTCTGATATTCTGACGCTCTCTCGCCGTCCGGCGTCTTATCGGAAATGCTAATTACAACCATGCAGGGCTGGGAAGGCGCATCTCTGCCGGTGCCCTGCATGTCTTCCATGGGAGCCTCGTAGTCTTCATTCGCCCCACCCAATACGTGGCCGAAAAGGCCGTTCAGTCCGTTCACCAGAGGATCGTGGGAGCGGAAAGAACGGGTCAGCCGGCGCAGCCCGCCGTTCTGTTCCACATCGCGCTGGAGCCGCCTAAAACTACGAACGTCCCCTCCTCGGAACCGGTAGATGGACTGCTTGGCGTCGCCGACGAAGAAGGCCTTGGGGCCTCCGGCTCCCCTAAGGAGCTGGAGCAGCTCTATCTGGGCGGGGTTGGTATCCTGGAGCTCGTCCACCATCAGATGCTTGAACCGGCGACGATATCTCTTTGCAATGTCGCTATGCTCGCGGAGGAGTTCTCGCGCCCTGATTTCCAAGTCGAGGTAGTCCAACCCACCGAGGCGGTCCTTGTAATCCTGATACCTGGCACAGGCGTCCGCGAACAACTGCCGCAAAGCAACCAAGACCTCAAGGGCCACGCCATCGTGGTCATTCCATTGGGGGAGATGTTCAAAGTCCCTGCCCAAGTCCCGTAGGCAACCCAACATCTTCTTCACTTCGGCAAGATTCCCACCCCAGTTTTTGGCACTCCCACCCCTAAGGTTGATCTCACCCCTGGCCTCCAACACCCGCTTCAGAAGCTCCTTCCAATGGACAGTCGAGAGATCACCCAAGAAGGCATCGAGAACCCGCCTCACCCGCTCCTTCTGAACGTCCTCGCCTGCCTCCGCATAGGCCTGCCGCAGGTAAGCAACCCACTCCTGCAACATCGGACGCGCTTCTTCCACCACCGACCGCGCCCCTTTGTCCATCAGGGAGCGAAGGCCCTCGGCCCACTGCTTGGGGGACTCGCCCGGCATGGACCGATAGGCCTGTTCCACATCGTCCCTTCGCCGCACCATCTCGGGCAGCATCTTTCTCACCTCAAAGACGCCCATTTCCTGCAAGGCCACCAGGCCGCGCCCCTCCTGAGGCAAAGCCTCTAACGATTCGGCGCACGCCCTCAGAAGATCCAAGTCCGCTTCGTCCTCAGAGAGCACCACGGCTGCCGGGTCCATGCCGGCCTCTACCGGGTACTCCCGGAGAATCTGGAGGCACAGCGAATGAATGGTGCCTATGACCGCCCTGTCCAACTCCTTTCGATGGTGCTTTAGGTCATCCCTGGTCATCACCTCTCTACGCACTCGCTCGCGCATTTCCGCCGCGGCTGCGTCGGTGAAGGTCACCGCTGCAATCTCCCCGATTCTGTGGGACTCAAGGAGCGCCAGATACCGCTCCACAAGGACCCGTGTCTTACCGGTCCCGGCTCCCGCGGTGACGACCACGTCCCGGTCTACATCCTTGACGATGGCGTCCTGCTCTGCCGTTAGGCTCATTGTCCCCACTTCCACCGGCTGAACTCGTTGACTCTACAAGCATGCCGAAAGGCGCAGTAGGTGGGACAGGGCTGCTGATGGGGATTGACGCGGAAGTCCCCTCCTTCCACTGATTGACGAACTTTCTCCGCCACAGACACCACCTTTTGTATTACGGCGTCGTCTGCTTCGTTGGAAGAATCCAGCCACCAGTCCTTGATTCGCGGATTCAACCATGCGTAGCGCGTTACGACCTGTTTGATGCCGGTATCGCCGGTGGCAAGATGTGCGTAGAGTTGAAGCTGAAGCTTATCTGCCTCTAGTACACGCTTTTTTTTGATTTCTCGGCCCGTCTTGTAGTCGACGACCACCAGCCGATCCGGACCCGCGTCCAGCCTGTCGATGGCGGCCCTAACCTTCATTGGCGGGTCGAGAGGAAGCTCACCCTCCATATACTCTTCGACTCCCAAAACCCGATCCACTCCCAACTTCCTGTTTAGGTCCGACTCCTTGGTCAGCATCCGCTCCAGCTTTTTGAGGGTATCCTCCCATTCGAACGCCCACGTCTGCACGCTGCTGAATCCCCACTCAAAAGGAGCGTTGTTCCAAATTTTCGGACCCTCCTGCCGCAGCATCTCCAACACCCCGTTCAGGGTGTCTGGATTGAGGGCGAGCTCCTGTTTCCTAAGTGGATCCAAGACCCGCTCCAGCACTTCGTGAATCACGCTGCCGCGGATGGCCGCGTCGGCCGTTCCCAACTCCTCCCCCAGTTCCTGCAGGCCCAAGCTGTAATGGCCAAAGAACTGGAAGGCGCAGGTGCGGTAGCTCTCCATACGGCTGGCGCTCCATACCGCATCGGGGCCCGTAAGCTGCGGGACAAGCCCGGAGGCTACCAGCCCTTCATATTTGCCGGCATGCAGGAAGGAACGACGCAGCTGCTCCACCCGGACGGACTCTCTCACTGCGGGCCAGGCCTCATCAGCTTCAGGACGCAACCGGCCTCCAGAACGCCATTCCGCGCTGCAGGCAATTGCCAGTTCCCGATGGGAGGCTGCCGTTTGGGGCGAGGCTTGCGCAGGCTGAAGTAACCTCGGCTTCAACAGGTCGTAATAGAAGGAACCCGACGCAGGACGACCGCGACCGTCAATGCGAGTCTTCCACAGATAGAGCGTACTGTCGGCGCGGCTGCCGGCCGAGGTCCAGAGCTCGTCTTCAGAAAGGCCTGGTTCCGGCGGAAGCTCCAGACCGCTATTCGCCAATGCTTCCAACGCCTTGTCATTCAACAACGCCGTGGTGACCCTTGGCGCAGGGAACTCTCCCTCCACCAGTCCACCGACAAAGACCGAATCGAACCGCAGCCCGCTGAGGGAGCGGATGGGCGCCAGGACGACGCCGCCCACTTCCCGCATCAACAGAGTCGGCCCTTCCATCCGAGCCTCCACCCAGTTTGCAAAGGACTCGAAGGTTGCTTCTCCCCCGCCCAACGCATGCTGTAGGCGCACCAACTCATCCAGATGCCCTCGGATATTGTCTACGCCAACCGCCACATCGCGCCGTTTGACGCACTCAGGATCAATCAGCGGCTCGTCACCCAATAGAGCGACATTCCACCGAAGCTCCCAATCCCCCAGGGAACCGGCGGGATCCTCCAGTAGGGTCCGCAATTCATCCAGCGCACGCCTCATCCCCTCTTGCACACGCTCGTCTTCCAAGGCTTCCACCGACCTGAGCAAAGCCGGATATCCTCGCCACGAATTCATAGCCCCAGCCTTGCGAGCAAAGGTACGCACGTCTTCCTTAGTCAGCTTCCACCGCCCTAGGTTCATGAATCCGCTGTCCAGAACCGCTGTCGCGTCCGCCAGCCGCCAGCCATCGCGTCCCAGATGAAGCAGCCTGCGCAGCCACGCCCCCAGGGGCTGGTCCCGTAAAGGCTCACCCGCCACCGGGTCCAGCGGCAGCTCATATTCTGCGAACACCTGCCGCGCCAAGGCCAGGTGGGGCACAACTTGTCGGAAGGCGATGGCGAAGTCCGACGGACGCAGTTCCGGCTCTTTCTTTAACCTCTGTTTAATCAGTCGGGCGATGTCTCTGAGTTGGGCTTCCTGGTCACCGCTTTCGCCACCCAGAACCCGCGGCATCGGCGCGCCTTTGGAATTTCCAACCCTCAGAACCTCCGCATGCGGAAACACATGCCGGAGCCTCTGGAGGTCGTATCCCGACCGGTCTCCCGCCTCCGGGTCCATGCTTACCAGGAGAGGCGTATTCTTTCCCACTGCTTTGAGGAGCGCCAACTCAGCGCCGCGAAACAGCTGGAAGCCGTCCACCACTACGAGCCGGGGGAGACGGGCGCCTTCCATTACTGCCTGGGCTGCCTCAAGAGGCTCGGCCGCCGGGTGAATCCAACCGCGACGCTTCAACTCCTCAACATAGGTGGAATAGATGGCCGCCAGGGCTTCGAGGGCCTGCAGCCCTGAACTCCGCGCCGCCACCTGGAAACCTGCTGCGTCCACACCCTCCGACACCAGGTTGAGGACGGCGGCCCTGACAAGCCGCCCCAGTCCTCTTGTGCGCATAATGGGTCTGAAATAGGAAGCGCCTCCGCTCTGCACCTCTCGACGGATTACCCGGATAAGCAGCTCATCCCCAACGGACTGCGCCGCCACCCTGGGCTGACCTGCCCGACTCGCGGCAAGCCTCCGGCTGAACTGTGACAGACTCTCTACACCAAGGCCCATCGCCACGCCGCACTTGGCGACGAGCCGCCTGCGCAGCTGGTCGCCGTGCCGCACGGTGGGGGCGAGAAGCAGCACGTCCCAGAACCTGCCGTCCTTATATCCGCGAGCCAGACGGGAAACAACTTCTTCGGTTTTCCCGCTGCCCGGCCCTCCAACGACAAAGGTGACTTGAGCCATAGTCCTCCAGATCTCAACCAGGAATGAGTCCCAACTACAACGCCAACCCAAGACTACCCAACTCTTGGCCTCTTGCCAACAGGAGGGGAGACGGGCGCCCACGAGGGACGCCCCTACAGAAGAATGAACAGGAGGTGCAGGGGCGAGTTAAAGAGTCCTTTTTGGACATAGCCATGTGACACTGCTACACTGGGCGAGATTTCCTACTAGTGCAGGAGGCGAGCGATGAACGCATCTTCCACTCAGAAAATTCTCTGTGTCCTCTATCCTGACCCCGTCGGAGGGTACCCTCCCAAGTACGCGCGGGACAGTATACCCACCCTAAGCCAATACCCCGACGGTCAGTCCCTTCCTACTCCCAAGGGTCTAGGCTTCGACCCCGGCGAGCTTGTGGGATCCGTCTCGGGCGGCCTAGGGCTTCGAGAGTTCCTGGAAGGTCTGGGCCACCGCTTTGTCGTCACATCCGACAAAGACGGACCCGACTCGGTTTTCGAAAAGGAGTTGCACGACGCAGACATTGTAATTTCACAGCCATTCTGGCCCGGCTATCTCACCGCCGAGCGCATCGCCAAAGCCCCCAAACTCAAGATGGCCATCACAGCCGGAATCGGATCCGACCACGTGGACCTGCAAGCGGCTATCCAGCGCAACGTCACCGTCTGTGAAGTCACTTTCTCAAACAGCATCAGCGTTGTGGAACACGCCATCATGCAGATCCTGGCCCTGGTCCGCGACTTCGTTCCCCAATATGGATGGGTAGTCCGGGGCGGCTGGAACATCGCCGACGCCGTCTCCCGTTCCTACGATCTTGAAGGCATGGACGTGGGGGTGGTGGGCGCTGGACGCATCGGCTTCGGCGTACTCAAGCGACTGAAGCCCTTCGACGTCAATCTCCACTACACGGACCGGCACCGTCTCCCGGCAGAGGCTGAAGAAGAATTAGGGATCACCTTCCATGAAAATGTCGACTCATTGGTGTCGGCCTGCGACGTAGTGAGCATCCACTGTCCGCTTCATCCCGAGACGGAGCACATGTTCAACGAAGAACTCATCGGAAAGATGAAGCGTGGTTCCTACATAGTTAACACGGCCCGGGGGAAGATCTGCGACCGGGAGGCGATAGCCCGCGCGCTGGAGAGCGGCCATTTGGCGGGATACGCCGGTGACGTTTGGTTCCCGCAGCCCGCGCCCCTAGACCACCCGTGGCGCAGCATGCCGAACCACGCGATGACGCCTCACACTTCCGGCTCCTCCCTGGCCGGACAGCACCGATACGCCGCCGGCGTGCGAGAAATTTTGGAGTGCTGGTTCGAGGGGCGGCCCATCCGCAACGAGTACCTGATTACGCAAGGGGGCGCACTGGCCGGGGCCGGGGCCCACTCCTACAGCGAGGGGGACGCCACCGGCGGCTCTGAAGAGGCCGCCCGCTTTCCGACGGCCTGACCCGTTCCTGTAGTCCTGTCTCAGGCTTTGTCGTTCCGCCCGTGAAGGGGTCGGTGCTTATGCCTTCTTGCCTTACCACGGAGCACGCTTATGGCGGATGTCCCCCGTGAGGATTGGTATTGGGTAGCGTCGGACACGGGATGGGAGGAATGGCGAAGGGGAGAATCGGTTCCCGCGTAGGGAGACCTTTGTATAACTACCGAAACGCATTCAGATGGTGGTGTGGGACGACTCTTGCCATAGCTAAATCATTTGATTCTGGATTCCGGCTTTCGCCGGAATGACGATTGTGCAAAGGTCTCCCTACGCGGGAACAACGGACGGGGAGCGCGGGATCGATGATAGGGGGATATCGTGGGAGGGGGAGGGCTGGTTTGAAACCAGCCCTTACGTGGGAGAACGTGACGGACAGCGAGAGCTACAGAAGTGGAAAGGGCTTTCACAAGGAATGATGCTTTGTCAATACTTTTTATGTCAGTTTCTTGCTACAAATGGGGAAAGGCTTGCCAACTTCATCCATATAGTCCATCCTTCCCATCATATTGCATAAAGGAGGTTCAAACATGGGCACGTTATCCCTAAACAAGTTGGCTGGTCTGGCCCTAGTCTTCGGCCCCCTGATTGCCTTCGTCTTCTTCCTTATCGAGCCGGGCGGTCTCCTCATCGACAGCGCCGACCCCTCAGACTCAATCGGCGCCATCACCGCCAAGGGAGCGAACTCCGCGCTGACCAGTATAACCAATATATTGTCCATCGCCGGTCTGGCGCTAACCATCTTCGGTCTCTACGCGATACTAAGCAACGTGAGTTCACGGGGGAACGGCAAGGCGCTTACCCAGATGGGGTTCTTTATGATGCTCGTCGGGATCATCAGCTGGATTCTTGCCGGCGGCGTAGACCTGATGCTGGCCGACGCTCAGTCGACTGAACAGATCACCGGCAGGGTACCGGTGTACCTTGTGGGGTCCGCTCTGCTGTACGTAGGGGGACTTACCCTTGGGCTTGGCTCGATTTTCTTCGCCTTGGGATTATCCACCAGGGCAGACTTCAACCAGATCATCGCTCATTTGGCCGCCCTCGTGAGCCTGGTCATACTCGTTTGCTTCCTGATAGGCATTCTCAGCAACAGCAACCTAGACACCTTTATCACGATTGCCCGCGGACTCTACGTGCTTTGGGTGCTCTGGTTCATCTACCTTGGCTTCGGACTACTCAACAAGCCGGACCCACTAGCTTCGGACTAAACGGGCGCCGAAACTTTGGTGGCTACCCCGATTCTGGGGCAGCCACCAATGGGTCTCCACGGCTCTCACCCAGCTTCGTGATATAGCGAAATTTGCCGTAGACCAGCCCTCCAAATATAATCGCATGGCCGGTTAAGTCCCGATTGCGACCAATTTCAATGAAGGGCCCGCACACCTAAGACGAATCCCGCCCATGCTGCCCTCGAAACTACTGGAGCCTTTAGGCGAACTACTGGACGACGCCGGGAGGATGTCGAAGCTGTGGCCAGCCCTCAGCATCGGCGCCGTTCTCGGCGTACTGGTCATCATCTTCCAGATCTCCTTCTCCGCCATCGTTTTTTCCGGTCCACTCGCGCCTCTTGCCATCCACGGCGTCGGCCTCCTTCTATTTGGGGCGCTGGTCACGGTGGTAATTACCGCCCTTACCAGCAAATACAAAGGAATCATCTCCTTCCCCATGGAAGTGACCATCTCCGTGCTGGCGATAATCGGCGCGGCGGTCGCGGTCAGCATAGAAGGGCCCGTTGACCAACGTCACCTGGTAACAATGGCGGTCATCATGGGGGCGACCAGCCTCCTCACTGCCGCCGCCTACCTGCTGATAGGCAGATTCCACCTCACCAACTATCTCCGCTTCATCCCCTTCCCGGTGGCCGCCGGAATCCTTGCAGCCACCGGCTGGGTGCTCTTACGGGGCAGTCTTGCCGTAATGACGGGAAACGTTTTCGGTTGGGACACCATTGTCCAAAACGTAGAACCCTCCACACTGGTCAAATGGGGGCCGGGGGTTGCTTACGGCGTACTGATATTCTTCGCCAGCCGAAAATGGGGGCACTTTCTCGTGCTGCCCCTTGCCCTGGCCCTTGGCATTGCCCTCTACCACCTAGCCCTTCTCGGCTTCGGCATATCCATATCCGAAGCCCGCGAGGAGGGCTTTCTCTTCTCCCTGGGAGGCGCACAGAGCGGCGCTCTATGGCCTCCCTTCGAGCTGGGCGACTTGGCCCTCATTGATTGGAGCGTGGTCCTCTCCCAGGTACCCATCATGCTTGCTGCCGCCTTCGTCACACTGATCGCGGCCCTGGTCTACACCAACGCCCTGGAGTTATCCAGTGGAGTGGAACTGGACATGAACCGGGAGTTTCGCTCAATGGGGCTGGCCTCCGTGGCTGCGGGACTGGGAGGGAGCGCGCCTGGGCACCACGTGCCCCCCCTTTCGACCATGAGTCTGGTGGGCGGCGCCTACACTCGTCTGACTCCCATCGTTGCCGCCCTCGTGGTTGCCTTCGCCATCTTCCTGAGCGGAGCGGCCTTGGAAATCATCCCGTTGCCGATGATCGGGAGTCTTGTTTTCTTCATCGGTATACGACAAATATATACTTGGCTGTTCGTTGTGCGGCGGATGCTTCCTTACACCGACTACGGCATCATCCTCATAATTGTAGGCGTCATCGCCGTGGCAGGATTTCTCCAGGGGATAGCTGCCGGACTGGTTGCCACCGTAATCATCTTCGCCTTCCGCTTCAGCCGGGTTGAGGTGGTAGACACTCCCGTATCGGGGAAGGATGTCCGGAGCAACAAGCGGCGTCCCATTTTCCACCGGGCCATTCTGGCCGAGCAGAGCTCTCTTATCCAGGGCTACCACCTGAAGGGGTACATTTTCTTCGGGAGCGCATATCCTATGGTGGACCGGCTCAACCTAGCCCTTCAATCTGACCCCGCTCCTCAGTGCGTTATTGTAGACTTCTCCAACGTTACCGGATTCGACGTTTCTGCGGGAAGTGCCCTGCACCGGTTCATTCGCAACGCCAGAAACAAGGGAACGCGGGTGGTGGCCACGTCCATGTCCCGCTCCTTCCGCGCCATGCTTCTACGGGGACTCCCCATGGTGGACCGCCACAACATCCACTTCGAGGATGACTTCGATTACGGTTTGGAGTGGTGCGAAGAGATTGTGATAGAGTCCTGGGACCGGCGGGCACAAGAGCAGAAGGAGGCCCGAGACGCCATAGCAGACCTCTCCAAGGAAGAGACCAAGCGGCTGTCGGACCTGCAGGCCAAGTTTGACGAGCTTACCGTGCGACTGGCCCACCATGCCGAAGTCGTTGACTTCAAAGAGGGGCAGATGATGGTGGAGATAGGCTCATACCCGAGGGGGCTTCAGCTGCTGGTTTCCGGCCTAGCCACAGCCCACGACGGACAGGACCATCACCGGCTCAGGGAATACGGTCCCGGCTCCGTGCTCACCGTGCGGGCCGCATATGGCGAGTATGAGTCCAAGGAGGAGATTCAGGCCGAAGAAGCGTGTCGCGTTCTGCTGTTGACGAGCGAAGTTCGGGAGGCCCTGGAATCGGAGGACCGCGACCTGGCCATGAACCTCTACAGCTATCTACTTAGCCAGGGAAGCGACTGAGCTAATTATGAGGAAGGGGAATGGGTCCCCGCATTCGCGAGGACACGGGGGGTTAGGGAGCCGACGGGGTAGAATCAGTAGGCTATCGAAGTCTGCTCAGATACATTTGCTTGCGTTAAAGGACGCAATTTGCAGTTGTTGGCAGTGCGGATTCGTTGTGGGGAAAGGACCGATTCGTTCTGGGGAGATCAGGCGTGGGAATGATTCGATATGATTATCGATTCGGTATCAATTCGTGCCTGAGATTGACCGGTCTAGGCGTGGATATTCGTTTCGAAAAAAGTCTGCCAAGCGGATCGGCTTCCGGGGTGGAGAAGTTGGCGGATTTGTTAAGGTGCATAGGTTTTCGGAGGATGATAGTAGCAGGGACGGGGAATTTGCGGCAATGGGGAGATGGCAGTGTCGGTCGGGCAAGAGAAGATGGGTCCCCGCATTCGCGAGGACAAGAGGGGTGGGGGAGGATTGGTCGTGGGGGACGATATATTCTTCACTCCGCTGCGCTATGTTCAGAATGACATGGAAGGAGTGCTGCGCTCGGAATGAGATTTGGGTGGAGGGGGAGGATCACCCCCATCCTAACCTTCCCCCCTCAAGAGGGGATGGATCCCCGCATTCGCGAGGACATGGGAGGGAGATAGGGAGTGCCGAGTTGGGGCAGCGGCGGATTTACCTTCGGGGCTCCCATCTGAAATAGCGCACCGCGACGGCCATCCCCGCCACCAGCCATAAGGCCATAACTCCCAGATGCAAGGGCTCAAATCCAAGTCCAGATTCAAAGGGGCTGAAGGCAGTGTGCATGGTTGTTGAAAAGTGGCGGATGGGGAAGATATCGGCAAAGGTGGTCAGCCACGCAGGGGCGTCCCTTAGTGGAATGAAAACGTCTGAAATGAACATCAGGGGCAGGATAGAAGCCTGGACCACCGCCGGCGCTGCGTCCGCGTTGGGTATTATGGAAGTCACAGCCAGACCTAGGGCGCAGAAAGTCGCAGCCGCCAAGACGAGGGATACAAGGAAGGCGGGGCTGGTGTTGGTTGGCGGGTCCACGTTGTAGAACACCACCCCCGCTGCCGTCACAATGGCCACCAGCAGAAGGGCAACCAGCACCGAATGAATTACCTTGCCCATGAGCAGGGCCGACGCCGGCAGCGGCGTACCCCGAACGCGCTTCAGAGACCCCTCGTCGCGGGCGAAGGTAATGCCCATAGCTATGTTGGTGTAGCAGGCCGTGACTACCGAAAGGACGAGGATGGCCGGCACGTAGAAGGTGGAAATGCTGATCACCCCATGGGGACTTTCCAAGTCGCGCGTACCGAAGAGAAGGTTGAAAATCACCAAGAACATTAGCGGGAACACGAAGGTGAAGAAGGCTGCCACCGGGTTACGCCAAAAGACCCTGTTTTCGTACTTGACCTGTCGGAGGGTCAGCAGAATCGTCTTCATGCTTCGTCCGCCCCATCTGACGCCGCCAGCTGAACGAACAGGTCATCCAAAGAGGGGCGGGTGACGGAAAGCTCTTCCAGATCAACGCCCTCCGACGTGGCCCAGGACGTCAACCCGTGCAGAGCCTGGGTAGGAACGTTCGTCACAAGGACAAAGTGCCCGTCCGGCTGCAAGGTTCCCCCTTCGAGACCCTCGGGCATTGGGGGTGCGTCCTGGGACAGCTTATAGCGTATCGTGGTGCCGCCGGCGTGGCTCAACAGCTCGTCAGGCGTTCCTTCCACCACGATCTTGCCCTGGACCATGATGGCCACCCGGTCGGCCAGGTTCTGGGCTTCGTCCATGTAATGGGTGGTCAGCACAACGGTCTTGCCAAGGTGCTGCAGGTTACGAATCATCTCCCACGCGTCCCGGCGGGCCGAGGGATCAAAGCCGGTTGTAGGCTCGTCCAGGAAGAGCAGGTCAGGGTCTCCGGAGAGGCCAATGGCTACGTCGAGCCGACGCTGCTGCCCCCCGGAGAGTTTCTTGACGCGGGTCTTGCGCTGGGGGCCCAGACCCGTGGCGTGCAGTACGTCCTCCAAGGCCATGGGGTGGGGATAGTAGCCGCGAAAGAGGTCTATGGTCTCCTCCACGTTCAGATAGGGCTGAACGCTCGTGGATTGAAGGACGATGCCGATCTTTTCCCGGAATTCCCGCTGCTTACGCGCCGGGTCATATCCCAGGACTTGTACGTCCCCCGCGCTCTTATCGAGATAGCCCTCGAGAATCTCGATGGTGGTTGTCTTGCCGGCGCCGTTAGGCCCTAACAAAGCGAAGACTTCACCGGTAGGTATTTCTAGGTCGATACCGCGAACGGCCTCCACGTTCCCGTAGGATTTTCGGAGGCCTCGAACCTGTATGGCGATGGATGAATTGTTCATTCTAGCGTCTCTGCAAACGCTGGATATGTTAAGGGAAGCCACAGCTACGTGTCCACCCGGGGAGTGAACATCGCTATTAGCCGGCAAAACCTCTTGACGCCCATCCCCACACCACCACTCCCCATTGACCACACGCCGTAGTGGGGCTACCATGGCCGCATCCCATAGCAAGGACGGCCCAACATGAACGCACTCAACGGCTCCGCGACTGGAAAAGTTATGACCGTTAACGGTCCTATTGACCCCGCAGACGCGGGCGTTTGCATAATGCACGAACACATCTTCATCGACTTCTGGCGCGACAAGGAGCCGGGCTTCAACGCTCCGGCCACGGACGTGGCCCACTGGAACGAGAAGCTTACGCTGGATAACCTCTACCTGGCCCGAAACCACAAGCCAATCAAGGACAACTATATGCTCACCGACGAGGGAGTGGCCGCGAAAGACCTGATGGCCTACCGCAACCTGGGCGGCACAACGGTCGTCGAGGTTAGCAACATCGGGCTTGGGAGGGACCCCCTGGCCCTGCAGCGGGTCTCCAACGCCACCGGCCTGAACATTGTGATGGGTTCCGGCTGGTACCAGAAGTTCTACCACCCCAAAGACATGGACGAGCGCACGGTGGAAGACCTGACCGAGGAGATTATCCGGGACTTGACCGTCGGCGTGGGGAACACCGGAGTGCGCTCCGGCATCATCGGAGAGGTTGGCGTCAACGGCAACCCGCTGACACCCAATGAGGAGAAGAGCATCCGCGCCTCGGGCCGGGCCAGCCAAGCCACGGGCGCCGCAATCACCTTCCACAGCGGAGGCACCGGCCGAGAAAAGTTCCAGGTTGCCAAATGGCTACAGGAAGAGGGCACTGACCTGACGCGTACTATCTACGGCCACAGCAACTCCTACGCCGGCGAGGTGGACTTGCTTCTGGAGTTGCTTGAGCTTGGCGTATACGTGCAGTTCGACACGCTGGGGCGGGTGATGGCCCCGGTGGCACGGAAGCCAATTACGCTGGCGCCGCCCAAGCCCGCGGACCCACAGGTGGCCGCCGACGCTCTCGTCGCCGAGTGCATTCCCCAGCTGCTGGAGGCGGGATACGAGGACCGGCTTCTACTCTCCCAAGACGTGTGCATGAAGATGCACATGCATGCCTACGGCGGGACCGGCTACACCTTTGTCCTGGAGAAGTTCCTGCCCTACCTGAGACACCTGGGCGTGACTGAGGAGCAGGTGCACAAGATGATGGTTGCAAACCCCCGCCGGGTGCTGACGCTGGTGGAACCGGGGTAGGGGGAAACGACTTGGCTTGACGTCTCGGTCAATTCCTTCTACACTTATCAAGCAAGAGCCGGGCGTAGCTCCCCTCGGGAGTTGTGACTGGCTCTTTTCTTATAAGATTACGTTAAGTTTAGGTGGCGAAGGGCTTATCCGCCCTTCTTACCGCCGTACATAGAAATTATTCATCATTGAAGTTCATAGTCTGACCAATGAACCTCGCCCAATACCAAATCCTCTTTACTATCAAAGGTGATACGCCAATGCCGCATAATGTCTTGTCCGAGCAATGAGGGCAATCTCTCATTATTGCGGTGGGGTTTCGCAAAGAGAATCTCACTACGATAAAAGTAGCTGCCCCGTTCGGTAGGAAACGCAACAATAGCTTGCTCAACGTAACACCGCGCCGCGCCGCCTACACCACGAGTTGACACCTCGTTAGCAAATTCCTCATACCGCAAGCCTTCGCAGTCTCTGGGGTGCAAAGTAGTGGTAGAGCATCCCGTATCAGCCAAGATTGATATTTGGCGTGACCATCGTAATCTGGGTAAAAAAACCACTGCGTGAATGAAGGGCTGTCCTCTCTTATTAAACCAGCCGGTAATCACAGCAGGTAATGCACGGTCTCCGCGCTTATGTAATCGTGATAGACGTCCTCAATGGAAATGCGCTTTTCCCTTAACTTGGCAAAAAGCCCCTTCAACGTGTCCGCGTTAGCTCGCACTCCATCCTTGCTCACCGCCACCCACTGGTTGGGATAACGCTCAAGCAAATCATCATATTCTGCGTCCATTTTGCGAACTAGAGCATTACGTTCTTTCATTTTATCCATCATCGCCACTAGCCCGCCCGCTTCATTCACGATGTCGTTATAATGTTGCTGTTCAGTCAACGTCTACTCCCCACAAGTATTCACATATTTCGTCTAATGAAATTATCACCATCCTCCTCTCAACGATAGAATCACAGCGTCAGACTGTCAATCTTTTCGATGGGCAATCTACTCCCACCCCAGGAACTGACGCTCCCATTCGGAGTAGCGTTCGGCATCCAGGGCAGCGTTCTGGATCTCTGACGAGGCGATGGAGTCCTGCAACCCTTCAGGTGCTCCGCCATCTACGAAGTGCTTCATGGCGTCGTGGAGCGCTTTCATGGCTACAAAGAAGGGCTGATGGCCCCGGACTACTACGCGGACGCCGTTGGCCCGCAGGAAGCCCTCGTCGGCCACATCCGGCTCGTAACTGCCCATGATTAGAGGCAGGGTTGTCACCTCTCGCACTGCCTCCAGCTGCTCACGCCTGGTGATGCCAATAAGCATCAGCCCATCTACGCCAGTATTGGCGTAGGCCGCCACCCTTTGAAGGACCTCTTCGGTGGACCGGGTGGCGGGGGCCGACGTTCGGGCGAGGACTACAAGGCTGGGGTCTCGCCGCGCGGAGACGCCCGCCCGCAGCTTGCCGACCATCTCGTCCAGGCTCACCAGTCCCAGCGAGCTCTCTCCGTAGGCCGCGGGCAGGGACGTATCCTCCAACGTCAGCGCCGAAGCCCCAGCCGCCTCCAATTCCTGTACCGTTCGCATGGCGCTCAAGGCGTTGCCGTATCCGTGGTCTGCGTCCACCAAGAGGCTCACGCCCGCCGCCCGCATAATCCTCCGAACCTGGTCTGCCAACTCCGAAAGGGTCAATATGATCACGTCCGGCGCACCAAGCACCACAGCCGAGGCTATCGATCCTCCCAAGATTCCCAGTTCTGCGCCGAGATGCCGGGCCAACCGCGCCGACACCGGGTCGAACACCGAGACCGGATAGCCTATGGAATCCCCCTCGAGATACTGTCGAAACCGCTCTCTAGGCGTCATGACCAACCCCCTCGTCGGCGTTAGAGTCGTCTGCACCCGGAACCCACCGTCGACCGTCCTTGATGGTGAGCGATGGGGCAAAGCGACGCTCTGCCTCTACATAGTCGCCTAACATGTCTGGGTAGCTAAATTGTCCCTCTTCCAGTTCCAGGACCGCCGCGTCTCCGGTGCTGTCCACACGGAGGCTCCCCAACTCCTCCCAACCTATGACGGACGCCGGCTTGCTCGTGACCCGCTCTATTACCTGCTCTAAAGACATTCCCATTCCCAGGAAAATGGACATTACCTCCAGCAGGTTGTAGTTCTTGGGAGCATAGGGGGCGCAGTACCGAAGCAGGGCCGGGGCTGGAGGACAGTCGCCAACCCTGTCGGTGCTCAGTGTGTGGGGCAGTAGACCCTCCTCGATGGCCTGGCGGCATATGGGGATGGCAAAGTGCTTGGCGAAGCAGGCCGTGTCGAAGACGACGCCGTTTTCGTAGGCCTCCCATACCTCCGGCGCAACTTTGCCACGATGGTCTAGAACATTGTGCGTGTCGCCGTGGAAGATGTGGGTGGCTACGTCTCCGGGTTTCATGTGCTCAAAGACCTTCGCCAAGGGGATGGGCGACTCCATGACGTGGACCATCAACTGGGAGGAAGTTTCGTCGCAGATGCCGCGTGCCATCTCCAGGGCGGGAACGGAATTCTTCAGGGTGGTCCCGTTGGGGGTCAAGCGCACTTTCATGCCCAAGACCAGGTCCCGGTTCTCCTCGATGCACCGCATGGCCTCTTCAGACCGGGCGTAGCGGAAGTCCTCCAGGTCGGGAATCTGAATGTTTCCCGGCATGGTCCCAATGGAGGAAAGGTGAATGAAGGCGAGCAGGCGGGTGTCCACCTTCTCGATGACGTAGCTGCGGAAGCCGGGAAAGTTCATCCAACCGGTACTTCCCGCATCGATCGCGGTGGTGACGCCGATGGCTAGATTCGTTGGGTCCGGGTCCGCGCGGCCGGGTGAAATTCGATAGGCAAAGTGGCCGTGGAGGTCAATCAGCCCGGGCGCCACCAGCTTGCCTCGCACATCGACAACCTCGTCACACATGGCCGGGTCTACCCGCTCCGACACCGCCGCCACTTTGCCATCCTTGAACGCCACGTCGCGCACGCCCCGAATTCCCTGGGCCGGGTCGATGACCTCACCACCCTTGAGCATCAAGTCAAATCTATTCCCCATTGCTTCCTACTCCTTGACCATATTCTGAGTGTTTCGAGTCCTAATTGGAACCGACGCGCCGTTGGTCCTCTAGCGGAGGTCGGGCAGCAGTTCCGACAGAGTCAACTCCGAAACGGCGGAGCCCAGAGCTCCGCCGACACCGTCTATTAACATGCCGACCAACCCGCCATCCGGCGATATCAGCGCGCCTCCACCCTCACCAGAGAATGCGGCGTCCGTCTGAATGATCCACCGCTCCCTCTCCCCGTCATAAAGCACCGACGAGACGATTCCTCGCGAAGCGACCGCTCCCACTACCGATTGCGGCCTAAACTCCAAGGCCGCCACCTCAGATCCCGGTACCAGCGTCAAGGCGTCACCGAAAGACACCGGTGTCGCCGCCGTGTCGCAGCACAAACGCAGCAGCGCTACGTCTCGCGTCTCGTCCGCACCGTGAATAGTTGCCTCGTACCTCGCTCCACCGATGGTGGTTGCTTCCAACCCGTTCAGGGCAGTGACCGACTCATACCTGGCCAGCACATAGATTACGCCACTAGAACTATCCACGGCCAGCACGATTCCAGTTGCCGCCACCTCTCCCTCATTCCCCAAGCCAGTTATGCGAACGAGTGACTTTTGAACTCCTCGAATGATTGAGGGTAGGGACGGGGTGGGTGTCGGGGTGACCGTGGGAGTTGGTTCGGGCGTAGGCTCTGGCGTAGGGGTCTCTCGGGCCTCCAGAGTCGCCAACACTCGCTCCGTCACCTCAAAAGTTATGGCCTCCATGTCCACGGTGGGAATGGGTTGGGACGTTGGCGTAGGCGGCTCGGAGCCGCGCTGCCCGGCCAAAACCCGCCTTACCACGGATTCCACGTCTGTCGTAGGCACGGGCGTGGGTGTCGGCGCGGGCGCGAGTGTTGGCGTGGGCGTATCGACAGGGGTTGCCGCCGGCATCTCCGTCGACTCGTCCCCGCTGCACGCAGAAATAACCAACGCCGCCATCAGAAATACCACAATAATCCAGCCGAGCCGAGCCATGCTCCGGGGCCTAACGCCCCATCTCCCTCGTCACCTGGGACACCGCCGTCAACGCCGCATCCACGTGGGCCGGCGTGATGTGCCGGTGAGTAACCATCCTGATGCGTCCGTAGGAAGACCCCACCTTAACCCCCTTCTCCCCCAAGCGACGGGTGAACTCCGCATCCGTGCCAAGGCCTTCCCTCAACTCGAAGAACACTATATTCGTTTGCACCGTTTCCGGGTGGTGCACGATGCCCGTGGTCTGGGCCAGGCCCTGGGACAACCGACGGGCGCTGGAGTGGTCTTCCGCCAGCCGCTCAATCATGCTTTCCAGAGACACTATTCCCGCCGCGGCGATTATTCCCGCCTGCCGCATGCCGCCGCCGACCATCTTGCGCCAACGGCGTGCTTCCGCAATGAACTCCTGAGAGCCGCACAGCACGGAGCCGATCGGTGCACTCAAGCCCTTTGAAAGGCAAAAGGTTACGTCGTCCGCTTCTCGAACCAGCTCGTGCACCGGCGTCTCCAGATGCACTGCGGCATTGAAGATACGCGCCCCGTCCACGTGGACCGGAATGCCGTGGTCGCGGGCCACGCGACAAACCGCTTCGATCTCTTCTGTTGTCACCACGCCGCCGTTGCACTGATTCTGCGTGTTCTCCAAGCATATCAGGGTAGTCGGGGGATAGTGGGAGTCTCCACCGGGACGAATGGCGGCCTCCACCAGGTCCGCCGAAAGGGCACCCTGTGTCTCGTTGGGAACCAGGTGAGTCTGAATTCCTCCCAGAGCTGCCGCTCCTGCGCTTTCGTTCCAGAAGATGTGGGAATTCGCCCCGGCGATTATCTCGTCTCCGCTGCGACAGTGGGCCAGAATCGCGAGCAGGTTCCCCTGGGTGCCGCTGGCCACCAGCACGGCCGCCGCCTTTCCCAACCGTTCCGCTGCCATCTCCTCCAGCCGGTTGACTGTGGGGTCCTCGCCGGAAACGTCGTCACCCAACTCGGCTTCGTAGATAGCCCGCCGCATCTCCTCGGTAGGCAAAGTTACAATGTCGCTTCGCAAATCAACCGTCATCATGGTCATGGGAGCCTCCCTCCAGAGTGTCGCTA
The DNA here is from genome assembly GCA_965238215.1 of Dehalococcoidia bacterium. Lineage (GTDB taxonomy): Bacteria > Chloroflexota > Dehalococcoidia > Lucifugimonadales > JAPULR01. The sequence goes on from OZ250180.1 coordinate 1,253,447, forward strand.
TTCTAGCAGTCCACCTTGTCAAGGCCAAGGCAGACCCCTAATATGGATAGAGGCCATGGCGACGAGAACCCCCATACCCTTCTACAAAGACTGGCTCCTCATACCCATAATCGGCCTAGTATACCTGCTGGACCAGTTCACCAAGCACCTGGTCGAACAGGAACTATGCTACCGCCAGGCTTTCCCCGCCGAGGGTACATTCCAACTCAAATGCTCCTTCAACACCGGCGCAGCCTTCGGGCTCTTTGTCGACCACACTTTTCTTCTGATCATTGCATCTTTCATCGGAGTGGTCGTGCTGTTGTACATCTACCGGCTTCACCCCGCTCACGGCCTGCTGCTTCGGATAAGCCTCGGCCTTCAATTGGGCGGGGCCATTGGCAATCTCACCGATCGTGTCCGCTTCGGACAGGTGACAGACTTCGTCAAGCTCGGCCCATGGCCTATCTTTAACCTGGCGGACGCCTGCATAGTAGTGGGCATTGTCATCCTCATAGTCCTGTTCTTCCTTTCCAGCGGGAAGGAACCCCCATTGGCACAGCCTTCCGGCCAGTATCTGTACTACCCGCCGGAGGAATCTCCCGGCGGCCGGCCCACTTCTTTCCAACGGGAGGAGAGGCCGTGAATCCCAAGGAGATGGTGTCGACCGCATGTCCCGGCCGCCTTGACCGGTTCTTGGTCGCTCAGGACCTGGGCCTCAGCCGCGCCCGCATACAGGGGCTCATTCGGGAGGGATGCGTTACGCTCAACGGAGGGCCGGCGAAGGCCAGCGCCACCGTCAAGCGCGGCGACAAGGTTAACCTGCGCATTCCTCCGCCTCGACCCCTCACGCTCAAGCCCGAAAGCATCCCTCTGACCATCGTTCACGAGGACGCTCACCTTCTGGTGGTGGACAAGCCAGCGGGTCTCACCGTTCATCCCGCACCGGGGCATTCCAGCGGAACCCTGGTGAATGCCCTGCTTTTCATCTATCCAAACCTGCCCGGCATCGGCGGGTGGCAGAGGCCCGGCATCGTGCATCGGCTGGACAAGGACACCTCCGGCCTGATGATGGTGGCCAAGACGGACGAGGCCCACCATGGTCTCGCTCAGCAGATTGAGGAGCGTCGCATTCGCAAGGGATACATGGCCCTGGTTGCGGGCCTTGTGGCAGACGATGAGGCGGTCATTGACGCTCCTATAGGCAGGGATCCCCGCCACCGCAAGCGTATGGCCATCGTGGAAGGCGGACGAGCCTCCCTTACCCGCTACGTAGTCGTCCGCAGGCATCGAAACTTTACGCTGGTGGAGGTTTTCCCCACCACAGGCCGCACCCACCAGATACGGGTGCATTTTGCTTCCCTGGGCCACCCACTCGTCGGCGATGCTCTCTATGGCGGAAGGAGCGATATCCTTGCCCGTCAGTTCCTCCACGCTCATCGGCTGGGGTTCGAACACCCTCACTCCGGCGAGTACGTGGAATTCCGCTCGCCGCTGCCGCCTGATCTACAGCGAACACTCGACATTATGGAACAGGCCTCCCCTGAGGACCCGGCCTTTCCCCTTGCCAATCAATCCATCACAGGAGGCAGGCGCCCTTGAACACCGCCACCAACAACCCCGTACGCGTCCGATATGCACCCAGTCCAACAGGGCTGCCCCACGTGGGCAACGTTCGCACCGCTCTTTTTAACTGGCTATTCGCCCGCCGCTCTAACGGCGCCTTCATAGTTCGAGTTGAAGACACGGACCAGAATCGCCTGGTACGCGACGCTGTGGATGGCATACTAGAGAGCCTCCGGTGGCTCGACCTAGACTGGGACGAAGGGCCAGAGGTGGGCGGGCCCTACGGCCCCTATATGCAATCCGAGAGGCTCCCGATATACCAGGAGGCGGCGGAAGACCTTATTCGGCGGGGTCACGCTTACTACTGCATCTGCTCCCCCGTAAGGCTAAAGGAGCTGCGCCTCCAGCAGACCAAAGAACGGAAAAACCCCGGCTACGACGGCGAATGCCTCAGCCTGTCCGCCCGCAAACTCGTGGCCTACCGGGACGAGGGGAACGTTCCCGTGGTCAGATTCAAGATGGTGCGGGACGAGACCATTACAGTTGACGACATCGTGCGAGGGCGGGTGGGCTGGAACAGCAACCTGGTGGACGACTTCGTCATCCTCAAGTCCGACGGCTTTCCCACCTACCACCTGGCGAACGTGCTCGACGACCACCACATGAAGATCAGCCACGTGCTACGGGCCGAGGAGTGGCTCTCCAGCACGCCGAGACACCTGGCGCTGTACCGGGCCCTGGGCCTTGAGCCACCCCTTTTCGGGCACCTGCCCATGATTCTAGGGCCCGACCGCTCGAAGCTATCCAAGCGTCACGGGGCCACTGCATTGCTGGAATACCGGGATATGGGCTATCTGCCGGAGACGCTCACAAACTTCATGGCCCTGCTGGGGTGGTCCCTGGACGATCGGACCGAGATTCTGGACCGCCCGGCACTGGTCGAAGTCTTTTCTCTCGATCGGGTGGTCAAGTCAGGGGCCATTTTCAACATCGACAAGCTGGAATGGATGAACGGCATTTACATCAGGAGCCTAGCGTCCGACGACCTGGCTGCGCGCATCCGCGATTACTGGCGACTTTACCCACCGGCGGAGGTTCCGCAAGATGTCGACTTGGGGTACCTACGCCGTATTGCACCACTCATTCAGCCCCGGCTGAAGACTCTCGATGACGCGGCAGAGCGTACTGCGTTTTTCTTCAAGGTGGGACTGGACCACAGGCCCAAAGACCTTATCCAGAAGGGGATGAATACTGAAAGCTCCCGCGACGCGCTGCAACAGTCACTGGTCCTGATGGGCGGTTGCGACACGTTCAGCGCTGAGGCACTGGAACCGGCTTTCGAGGAGTTACGGCTGCGGCTTGAGCTTTCCCGGCGGCAGTTCTTCAGCCTGCTGCGGGTTGCGACCACGGCTAGTAGAGTTTCGCCGCCTCTTTTTGAGACGATGGAGGTGCTTGGGCGGAGCCGCTGCACCAACCGCATCGCCGGGGCCATTCGGGCGCTGGGCGGCTAGCTCAAGACTCCCGACTCGCGCAGGTCTTCGATCTCGTCCTTGGGGATGCCGAGGATTTCACGCAAGACCCAATCGGTGTGTTCGCCCAGCAGGGGCGCAGGCTGGTAGGTTGGGGGGCTTTCCGAAAGGCTAAAGCAGTTGGCGTCGTAGGCGTGGCGGCCAATCTCCTTATGCTCCAGGAAAACGTAGTGTCCCCTGTGCCCTAACTGCGGGTCGTTGAACAGGTCCTCACACGTCTGCACCACTCCCGCGGGCACTCCCGCCTTCTGACACCGGGCCATTAACTCGAAGGCGGCCTGTCCGTCCGTCCACCGTCCGATAATTCCGTCCAGCGTTTCCTCGTTCCGTTTTCGCGCCTCGGCGGTTCCGAACCTAGCGTCGGACGCCAGGGAAGGCTGGCCCATTAAGCGGCATAGGTCCCGCCACTCATCGTCGTTGGTGCACGCAATGGCGCACCACCTGTCATCACCGGCACAGCGAAAGGCGTTGTGGGGAGCGAAGGTAGGATGCTCGTTGCCCCGACGCGTCTGCACACGACCGTTGGCAGCGTAGTCCATAAGGGGCGGCGCAACGAAATACAGTGACCCTTCCAGCTGGGAGAAGTCGAGGTGGCAGCCCTCTCCGGTGCGGCGGCGGTTATCCAGGGCCGCCGTGATGGCTGCCACCGTCAGGTGCGGCAGCAGAAAGTCCGTGTAAGCGCCGTAGGGACTGGTGGGGGTCCTGTCGGGCCAGCCCGTCAGATGCGTATGGCTGGAAAGAGCCGTTAGCACCGGGCCGAAGCCAGGGTGGTTGGAGTAGGGCCCGCCCCTGCCCTGCATGGAGGCGCTAAACATGATGACGCCGGGGTTAATCTCTCGCAGCGCCTCGTACCCCAGTCCCCACCGTTCCATGATTCCAGGAGTGAAATTTTCTGTCACCACGTCCGCCCACCGCGCCAGTTCCTTCGCCAACTCACGCGCCCGGGGCTGGGACATGTTCAGGGCTATGCTGCGCTTTCCACCGTTGTAGTTGGCAAAGTACCCGCTGCGGTTGATTCCCGGCACGCCGTCCTTGTGAGGCGTCGCGGTCCTCAGGGTGTCCACCCGGTGTATCGACTCTACCCTCACGACGGTGGCCCCAAAATCTGATAGATAGCGCGTCGTCATGGGGCCGATTGCGACCCAGCAGAAATCCAGCACCTTCACGCCCTCTAGAGCCGTCGTCATATCACTTTAATCCTTTTGAGGCACGCTATTTCCTCGTCCGACAATCCCATCTCGCCCTGGTAGATCTCGCGATTGTGCTCGCCGATGTGGGGCGCCCGCCGGAAACTGCCCGTGCTGATGAACGGCCCCAGCGCCTTCATGGTCCTGGACTCACCTTTGAACGGAGGCAACTCCGCATCTCTGAAGTAATTCCGCGCAAGGAGCTGTGGATAGGCGAACACGTCCTTTGGGTCGTGCACCGGGAACAGGAGTATCCGACGTTCGAGGGCCTGTTCGCCCAGATGCGCCTTGGTCTTGGACATGAAGAACCGCTCCAATGGCGGCGTCATTTCCTCCACCAGCTCCGGGCTAAGCTGGCCGAAGCCGATTTCGCCCCAATCCGTTTCGCGGAGCACACTATGGCCCATGCCCTCGTGGTCCATCCAATTGGAGAGATTCGTCATGCTCCGGCCACCCGTGTGGCCTCCGGGCTGGATGAAATTGACGTAACCATCGGCGCACTCCCAGTTGATGCGGAGGTTTATCTTGCCCACCGGACGGAAGGGGCCCTGGCGCTGCATATTCATGCGGCTCATGTCCCAAATCATGGGAGCGTGAGACAGGGAACGGGCCACTGCCTGCTGACAGGAAACGTCAACTTGCTGGCCCCTGCCTGTCAGCAGGCGATAGTGATTGGCTATCATTGCGCCCGCTGCCGCGGAAGCCGAACCGATGGCCCAGAACTGGGGAGTCGATATTCTAACGGGCGGGCGGTCCCGGTCTCCCGTCAGATACATCATGCCGCTCAACGCCATGCCGATGAGGTCCGAGGCCTTGTAGTTTGCGTAGGGGCCGTCCTGGCCGAAGGGGGTGATGGACACGTAAATCATTGAGGGGTTTATCTGGCTAATGGCCTTGTAGCCCAGGCCCAAGTCCTCAAGATAGCCAGGCCGAAAGGACTCCACAAGAAAGTGAGAAGATTCAATGAGCTTAATCATCAGAGACCGCGACTCCTCGACCTCCAAGTCCAGCGTCACGCTCCGCTTGTTGGCGCCGTTGAAGGCCCAAAACAGGCTGTTTTCGGGGTCCGGGTCATCCTTGTAGAAAGGCCCGATGCGGCGCGCCCCGTCACCCCACGGCGGCTCCACCTTCACCACATCGGCGCCCAAATCTCCCAGTGCGCGCCCGCAAAGGGCACCACGACCGTCTGATAGATCCAGCACTCGATAGGGAGCAAGCATTCAGAATCGCCTCGCTAAACTGTAGAGTCCGGGGGGGTTAGAACCCCAACTCCGCGGCCAGTCGAGCCTTGTGATGCTGCGGGTCTCCCAAATAGTGGTACAAGGTCCTCGACATTCGGGTGTGCAGCGTTAACCCGTACTCTCGCATTATGCCCACGCCGGCGTGGACTTCGTGGGCGGCGTTGCACGCCTGGTAGTAGGCCTCGCTGGCCACGGCTTTGCAGACGTGGACCGACGATCGGGCGTCGGGCTTTTTCTCATCCAGCTTCCACAACGCCTCGTAGGTGGTCCACCGGGCGGCGTCCTTCAGGTTCACTATCTGGATGACGTGGTCCTGCACCCGCTGGAAGCGACCGATGGGCAGACCGAACTGGACTCGGCTGTTGGCATACTCCAACGTCATCTCAAATACGCGCTCGCAGGCACCCACCTGATAGGCTGCAAGCAACGGCAGAGCCTTGATGGCAGCCGAATCCAGCGATTCCCAGCCGCCCGGCATGAGCGTCGAATCCGCAACTTTCACGTCTTCCAGCCTCACCTCGAAAGAATCCGTGAGGAATCCCCCAAGGGGCCGAATAGACACGCCGGGCAGCGAGACATCCACCAAGAATAGCTCCACATTGCCGTCTTCCAGAATCGCGGTGCACACGAGAAGGTCGGCGTCTCCTGCATCCTGAACGAAGAGCTTAACGCCGTCCAGCGCAAAGCCGCCGGCTCGCCGCTCCGCCTTCGTGCGAGTCAACGCCTTCTTCCAACCGTAGCGGGCCTCGGTGACTGCTAGGGCAATCCTCGTAGCGCCCGACGCCACGCCAGGGAGCACGGCTCGCCGCTGCTCCTCCGATCCCGCCTGCAGGAGCGATAACACGCCAAGGACCGCCGTAGAGAAAAAGGCGCCGGGCGCCGGCGCCCGACCCAACTCCTCCAGCAGGACCGCAGCGTCGGTCAGCGAACCGCCTTCTCCGCCATACTTCGGCGGGACCAGAATTCCCGGCCAACCCGCCGACGTTGTTTTTTCCCATAGAGCCTTCCCTAATTGCTTATCATCCGACTCCAAGCGTAGGACCGTATCTTTGGAAAACTCCCGCTCGACCATTTCCCGGGCGGCGGCCCGCAGCATCTCCTGGCTATGGGTCAGCGAGAGGTCCACGGACTACTTCAGCCTACCGGGCTTTTGCGGTTCCCCGCGCCCAATTCCAATACGCCGCGCCATTATCACCTTTTGAATCTCCACTGTGCCGCCCGGATGCTGGGCGACGATGCTGCCCCGCTGCTGTACCTCCACGTGCCCATCATCCAAGCCCACGTCGTCGTCTGTGGAGAGTGCATAGGGTCCAAAGAGCTTGTGGATGGCCTTGGCCGTTCTCAGGGCGGACCGCTTGACGTGCAGATACGCCTGCGGCCCGTGATACGTCACCGGTCGACCCGTCCGCTGAAGCCAATAGTTCCGCATATGCAGCAGACGACCAATCTGCGAGTCGATGTACATGTCCACCAGCAGGTTGGAGGCGTCGGGGCAGTCCATCAGCGGCTCGCCATTAGACTTGGCCTGTTTGTACAGGTGCGCCACTCGCTCCCAGAGGCTGTCTCCGCGAAGGGACGTCTGCATCAACCCGTGCTCGAGTTCCAGGTGCGTTCCTGCTACCCGCCAGCCATTGTTCTCACCACCAATGAGGTTGAAGGCGGGAAGCCTCACGTTCTCGAAATAAACTGTCTGTTTATGCCCGCTGGCCGCACCACGCTCGTTGCCTGCAAACAGCAGGCCCATGGGGGCCCAACTCACTCCCGGCGAGGCCATGGGGACCATGAACCAGCTTAAGTTCTGGTGCCGCGGGCCGCCGGGATCCGTGTTGACCAGCATCCAAGACATTTCCGCGCCGTGAGTGCTGCCGACGTAGATTTTTTGGCCGTCGATGACGTATTCGTCTCCCTCACGACGGGCTGTCGTCCTCACGTTGGCCAGGTCTGAACCCGCCTCCGGTTCCGTCAACAGCTGCCACGTACGTACTTCGCCGCGGAATATGGGAGGCAGGAAGCTCGCTTTCTGCTCCTCCGTGCCCCAGACCATTATGGAAGCGGCCCCCAGCTTGCCGCCGGAGTCGTAGTAGGGCGGCAGGGTGAAGCCGTGCCGGTCCAACTCGTGCTCGACAATCAACGCCTCTTCCCCCGAAAGACCTCCACCGCCGTATTCCGACGGATACGTTGGATACAGCCAGCCTTTCGCTCCCAACGCCCTCCCCAACCGCCGCTGCTTTCGGTACCCCTCCAACGTCAGCTGCCCAGGATCAGCCGGATGCTCCATCTCCTTCGGGGCGTGCTCCTCGAGCCACGACCGCACCTCGGCGCGGAAGGACTTCTGCTCCGCCGTGAATGTCAGTTGAAAGTCCATTCAGTGCCGTTACGCCCCTGTAAACCTGGGCTTTCGCTTCTCTATGAACGCCCGGACGGCCTCCCGGTGGTCGGACGTATGCCGGGCCAACTCCTGGGCAGCATGGGCCATATCCAGGCTCTCTTCCAGCCCCATGTCCAAAGATTTCTGCACCATGTACTTTGTCAGGGACATGGCAAAGGTGGCTCCCTGGGCCATTCGCAGGGCCAGTTCTCTTGCCGACTTCATCAACTCGTCGTGAGGATAAACGCGGCTCGCCAACCCGATGCGATGGGCCTCGGCCCCGTCCAGTCGGTCTCCTGTATACTGGAGCAGGAATGTGTGGCTCAAGCCAATGAGGCGGGGAAGCTGCCAGCAGCTTCCGTCCCCCGGCACAAGGCCCATCCGAACGAAGGCCTCCGAAAAGACGGCCCGCTCAGAAGCCAGCCGGACGTCGCAGGCCAGGGCCAGACCCATGCCCACGCCGATGGCGTATCCATTCACGGCGGCAATGCTGGGCTTCTGGAGACGGTGGAGACGAAGGGGCATCAGCGCGCCGGACCCCGGATCCATCTCCCGGTCTCTCTCCATCTCAGCCTCGAGGCTGTCCCAAGGCGACGCTGTCTGCGGGTCAGACGATTGCCCACCTTCGACGGGACTCTCCTCAATTGACTGGTTGAACCTCCGCACGTTGGCGCCGGAGCAGAAGGACGGTTCCGTGCCGGTCAGCAGAAGCACCCTGTCCCTGGGATTGCGGTCGAACCTGTCCAACTCCTCCTCAAGGGCCACCACCATCTCCGGGCCGAGGGCGTTGCGGGTGGGAGGATCGTGCAGCGTCAGGGTGAGCACGCCCTCCTCCCGCTCGACTATGAGATACTCGTAAGCCAAAGGCCACACCTCTAATCCAAATCCGCCCATACTATAGAACAAGCCAACTTACGTCACAAGTACACGCTCGCCTTTATTGACTAAGGCCTCACAATAGTGTTAGAAAAAACTATCACCCGTCAACGTTCAACCGCCGTTAAGTTCGAAAGGGGGTAGCCATGGACTACAAACTCATCTCAGGGGATTCTCACATAGACATGACCTGGATGCCGGGGAACGTATTCCTGGAAAACGCGCCGGCACAGTATCGGGACTCCGTGCCCCGCGTTGTCGAGACGGACACAGGGCCTCACTGGATCGCCGAAGGCAAAGACCTGGGCGTCTACGGCGGTCTTGGATTCGGATTCACGAAGCCCAACCGGGGACAGTCCAAGCACATCGACATGATGTACGACGCTGGCTTCTACGAAGGCGGCCCCCATCCCAGCACGCCGGAGCTTCGCCTAAAGGACATGGAGATAGACGGCATAGAGGCGGAAGTCATCTACGGCATTCTGGGCGTCGGTCTCCGCTTTGAAGACCCGCGCATGACGAGCGTCGTCTACGAGATCTACAACAGCTGGGCCGCCGATTTCTGCAACGCCCGGCCCGGCAAGTGGGCAGCCCTGGCCTGCATTCCGAACCACGACCCCAACGCAGCAGCAGCAGAGCTACGCCGCGCCGCCGATCTGGGCCTCAAGGGCGCGGACTTCGCCGTTGCCACTGCCGTGAAGCCGATCTGGCACCGGGACTGGGACTCCCTCTGGCAGGCCGCTTCCGAATGCGGCATCCCCATCTCATTCCACACCACCGGACCCAACGTGCGCGAGCCCAACGATCCGGAGATGGAGCGGGAATACGACCTTGAGTATCGCATGACAAAAATCAGCCTGTTCCAAGTCTGCGGCTCTGAATACCTGGCCAGCATCATCTTTTCCGGAGCCTGCCAGCGATACCCCGGCCTGAAGTTTGTCCTGGGCGAGTGTGGGGTCACCTGGGTGCCCCACGTTCTCAACCGGATGGATGAAGAGTACGAAGACCGTTACGACCAGATGAGCGGCAAGCTCCCCAGCAAGCCCAGTGAGTATTGGAGCCGCCAGGGGTACACCACTTATCAGCACGAGATTGGTCTGCCGCAATTTCTCCCCATGGTTGGCGAGGACAACGTGATCTGGGGTTCCGACTATCCCCATCCCGACGGAATCTGGCCTGAATCTCAGAAGTGGATAGAGGAAGACCTGGCGGGAGTTTCCACCGAAACGCGGCGGAAGATTACGCGGGAGAACACCAGTAGGCTTTATGGCCTAGGCGGCTAATCCCGCAGGGCGGGGAGGCGCGCGAAATCTTCAGCTAGTCAGACGACGCTAACGAGGCAGAACAGGCAGCCCCGCCTGGGGAAAGCCGCGGTCAAAAGTGTATCCGGTCGGTAGTTAACCCAGAATGCCGGCTAAGGAATTCTAATGCCCCGTTATAAGTCGAAGACGCGGCGGAAGTAGCCTTTTAGGACGGTCGCGGCGGTTTCTCCGAGCTGGTAGGTGGCGTGGCCTACGCCCTCGAAGGTGTGGAAGGAGTACTTCGCGCCCAACGGTCCCAGAACGCCTGACAGCCGCACCGGATTCTCCTGGTACAACATGTTCTCGTCCACGTCGCCGTGGATGAAGAGCACCTCCGGGAGTTCGCTGGCCAGGGCTCGCCCTTTCTCCCCAATTAAAAGCCGCGTCCGAGTGACGGGGTCGTTGAAGGACAAGGCCGCCACGGCCAAGTCGTCCGGCGTATTCGCCGGAAGCCCGTAGGCCTCCAAAAGGAAGGACTTGAACTTGTGGTTGCGAATGACGCTGTCGTAGGAGATGGTCGCCTGTTGTAGACACACCGCTCGCAGGCGGCCGAGAAGCGGTCCCGTCACCGAGTTCCAAAGCAGCGCGCCACCCAGGCCGCCGCCCCACAACCCCATACGCGACGCATCCACGTTCGACCCTTCTACTAAAGAGTCGAACAATGCCCCGTTGGCCGCCACAGCGCCAGGCCTGCCCCAGTGGTTGCCGGTGGCGTGGGTGCTGGCCACGGCGATGCCGCTGTCTATCAGGCTATTTACGAAAGCCAGCTTGAAATCTTCCGTCAGCCAGTCCGCCTCTCCGTCCTTCACATACCCATGATGTCCGTGGCACTGGATGACGCAGGGCGTACCGGCCCCTTCAGCCTTGTAGCTCGCCGGCGTCTTCAAGAAACACCACTCGCCGCCTGCTTGGAAGTAGACCGTCTGCTCGCCGTCTTTCAACTGTGGAATGGAACTGCTCATCTGCTCCTACCTTTCTCTCTATATCAACTCAACTGAGCCACTATAATATCATGGTAGACTCTAATGCCAAGGCCCCGGCCCAGTGCTAGTTTAAGGAGGACGAAATGGCCTACGACTTCATCATCGTCGGAGCCGGTTCCGCCGGTGGCGCCCTCGCCGCGCGACTCAGCGAAGACCCGGACCACTCTATTCTGCTCCTCGAAGCCGGCCCCGACTATACAGAAATCGACCAACTTCCCGATGACGTGCGGAACGGGGACGACGTAATTGCAGCTTCCAAAGGCGGGAGCTTGTGGGAGTTTTCCGCCCGCGCTAACCGGCACCAAGAACAGGCCATGCGCGTCCCGAGAGGGAAGATCATCGGCGGCTCCAGTTCCGTTAACGGCACCATCTTCATTCGCGGCGTGCCGGAAGACTATGACGCCTGGGCCGCCATGGGCAACGACCAGTGGTCCTTTCAGAAGGTACTGCCCTTCTTGACCAAGTTGGAGCGAGACCTGGACTTTGGCGGCGACTTCCACGGTAAAGAAGGCCCCATACCCGTCCGCCGCTTCCAGCGGGAGGACTGGCGTCCCAGCCTTGAAGCCTTCTACCAGGTTTGCCGCAGCGCAGGCTTCCCCCACGAGTCGGACATGAATAGCCCCGACACTTCCGGCGTCGGCCCCCGGCCCCTCAACAACGTGGACAGTCTAAGGATCAGTACGTTCATCGGGTATCTCAAGCCTAGCATGCACCGGTTGAACCTGACCGTTAAAGGCAACGCAAATGTTCGGCGGGTACTCTTCGAGGGGAAACGGGCCGTTGGCGTTGAGGTGGAGAGCGGCGGCGAAGTCTTCCAGGTGGAAGGAAGGGAAATCATCCTCTCCGGCGGGGCCATTGGCTCACCCTTCGTACTGCTACATTCGGGAGTCGGGCCCGCCGGCGAACTGCACTCCCTTGGCATTCCCGTGGTCCACGACCTTCCAGGCGTAGGAGAAAACCTGCGCGACCACCCCTCCGTACAGATGTGGTTCAAGATGGCCGAGGAGGCCCGCGAAACCCCCTTCGCCAGCCAGGTGGGCCTTCGCTGGACCGCCGCCGGCTCCAACCTGCGCAACGACATGTTCATCAGTCCCTATCCGGGCGAGGTGTACGAAGGCGAACCCCACGTGGGATTCCGCGTGATTCTGGAGCTAGCACTAGGCGCTGGCAAGCTCAGCCTCGCTGCTGCCGACCCCAACGTATACCCCAATCTAGACTACCGGTACCTGGACGACCCCTGGGACCTGGAGCGTCTGCGGGAGGGGGTCAAGCTGGGCCTCAAGCTTGGGTCAACGCCGCCCCTGAGCCGCTTCTTCGAAAGCCGCACCACACCCACCGACGCCGACGTGGCCACGGACGAGGCCCTCGACCGGTGGATACTGACCAACGTGGAGACACCCCACCACTCCTCCGGCACCTGCAAGATGGGGCCTGCCTCAGATTCCTTGGCCGTCGTCGACCAATTCTGCGCCGTCCATGGACTGGAGGGGCTGCGTGTCGTCGACGCCTCCGTCATGCCCGACGTTGTCCGCGCGAACACCAACGCCACCAGCATAATGATTGGCGAACGGGTGGTCGAATGGCTGGGTGGGTGATGGGGGGTTAGCGGCGGACGGTGGGCTTGCCGGCGGAATAGCCGCCGTCTACGTGGATGGTTTCGCCGGTAATGTAGGCGGACTCCGGTGAAACGAGGAACCGCACGGCCCGCGCCACGTCGCGGGGATGAGCAGCCCGGCCCAAGCTCACCTGGGCCAGGAATGAATTGCGGTAGGCATCGTTCGCGCTGACGTTGGTCCCGGTTACGGTATCCGTGAGGCCCGGCGAAACGGCGTTGACGTTGATGCCGAAAGGCCCCAACTCCATAGCCAGCACCCGGGTCAGTTGGAGAATCCCTGCCTTGGAAGCGCAGTAGGCTCCACCCTCGACGCGGGCATTGTCTCCGGCGCTGGAGGCGATATTCACGATGCGGCCTCCCTTCCCTCGCTCCACCATCGCCCTTGATACCTCCCGACAACAGAGGAAGGTCCCTTTCAAGTTCACTCCCAACACCCGGTCCAGCTCCTCGTCCGTCGTATCCATGACCGAAGCGCTGATGCCTATGCCTGCGTTGTTCACCAAGATGTCCAGCGACCCAAGGGCCTCTATCGCAGAGGCAATCATATCCTTCACCTGGCTGCTATCGGAGATATCGACGGCAATGGCCGCAGCCGAGCCACCCATTTTCTCTATGGTTTTCGTCGTCTCTTTGGCCGAGGCGAGATTTATGTCCGCCACCGCCACCGACGCCCCTGCCTCCGCCAGCTCGAGGGCAATCTCCCGACCGATACCTCTGCCGCCACCGGTAACCACAGCGTTCAAACCTTTCAACTGCATCTCCGCCACCTCCTCTATAGCAAGTGTAGTAAGGGAATCTCAACGTGGCCCATCCTACCAGATTTTCTTGTTCCTCTCTTGAATAAGGCCCTACGGAAAGGTCAATGCCACTACCCGTAGGTTGTCTACCTTGGTACAATCCCCAAGTTCATATTAGAGCTAGGAGCAGAAGCCATGCGATTGAACGGCAAGGTAACCCTCATCAGCGGCGGGGCCCGCGGGATGGGAGCGGTGGAAGCCGAACTCTTTGCCTCCCACGGCGCGAAAGTCGTCATAGGCGACGTTTTAATTGAGGAAGGCCGCCTAACCGCCCAGCGGATAGTCGACCAGGGAGGTCAGGCCCATTTCCAGCCTCTCGACGTGACCGATGAAGCCCAGTGGGCCAGCATTGTCGCCGAAACCGTTGACCGCTTTGGCGGCGTTGACGTCCTCGTTAACAACGCCGGCATTTACCGCATTGCGACAATTGAGCAGACGTCGATAGACGTCTTTCGGCAGATAATGGAAGTAAACGTGGCCGGAGTCTTTCTGGGCACCCGCGCAGTGCTCCCGGAAATGCGGAAGCGGGGCGGCGGCTCCATCATCAACATCTCCTCAACAGCCGGTCTGGCCGGAAGCGCAAACAGCTCCGCATACCAGGCTTCCAAGGGCGCGGTGCGCATTTTCACCAAATCCACCGCCATTGAGCACGTGGGCAGCGGGATCCGCGCCAACTCCGTCCACCCCGGCATGATCGATACGGATATGATAACGGTGTTGTTGAAGGACCCGGAGGAGCGACGACAGCGCATCGCATCCGTTCCACTGGGACGCGTCGGCACTGCTCTCGACGTGGCTTACGCCGTTCTTTACCTGGCCTCCGATGAATCATCCTTCGTAACCGGCGCGGAACTAGTCATCGACGGAGGCAAGACGGCGCAATGACGGCCCTAATGGCGGCAATGACAGGCACAAACGCCAAACCGCCGCGGAAGTGGAGCCGGCCATCAAGCTAAGGGAAGACAGGCGATTCATCCTTGGGGTGCTGACCACGGGCCACGGCATTAGCCACTGGTTCGACCAGGGCTTTCTGGTGCTTTTCCCCAGCATCACCGCGGCCCTCGGCCTCAGCACCCTGCAAATTGGCGTCTTGGGCACCATACGGCAGGTTGGCTTTGGCGCGGTAAACCTGCCCGGCGGCGTTATTGTAGACATGCTGAAGGGGCAGTGGGGGCTTATCCTTACCGGGTGCCTGGTCTGGTCAGCCATCGCCTACGCGCTGCTGGGCGCCTCGTTCACCTTCCCGGTCCTCGTCGTGGCCGTGATCATGATCTCGCTGCCCGGCGCCCTCTGGCATCTGCCGTCCACGGCCGCTCTCTCCCAACGCTTCCCCAATTCGCGCGGCTTTGCCATCTCCATTCACGGCTTTGGTGCCAACCTGGGCAACATACTTGGACCCATAGCGGCCGGGGTGCTTCTGGGGATATTGCACTGGCGGGGTATCCTGTACGTCTATGTTGTGCCCGCTCTGGTCATGGCCGCCGTGGTCTGGATCACTCTCCGAAACATTGGTCGAGACGTCGAAGGAGAGGAGCGTCGGGACTTCCACGTGCAGATGCTGTCTGCCCTGGCGCTGCTGAAGAACCGGGCAGTTCTGGGACTGGCCTCGGTGGCCCTACTGCGGGACATGGCCCTCACCACCCTGTTCCTATGGACCCCCTTCTACCTCAAGGAGGAGATAGGGATGAGCGACTGGAACATGGGGGTGCACATGGGCCTAGTCACCGGCGCGGGCGTCTTATCCACCCCAGTGCTGGGCATCCTATCGGACAAGTTCAATCGCAAGCTTGTGCTGGCGCCAGGGCTTGCCATATGCGTGGCTTTCCTGGTGACAATAGTCAACATAGGAGGGGGCTTGGGCCTAACCCTTACCCTAGCCGGCTTGGGGCTGTTTACTTTTGCGCTGCACCAGATAATCCAGGCCTCGGTGCTGGACCAGGTCAGCCGCGGAGCCGAGGCCACGGCGATCGGATTCCTCTTCGGCGCCAGCAGCATAGTGGGCGCCTTCTCCAACCTCATTGCGGTAGCAGTGATAGACCAATTCGGTCTAGTAAACATCTTTTACTACCAGGCCGCCCTCACCCTGGCCAGTCTGCTGGTGCTGCTTCCACTAAGCATTAGAAAGCCTCTAACAACTCCTGCATCCCCCCACGACGACTCTTCGATAGGTTCGGAATGATGGAGGGAGGGGCAGGAATGATGGGAGGGATACGGGTGGGATAGCAGAAGGGGCGCGGAGGTGATGGGCTTCCCTCTTGGAGGGTTCTTTGTCCTGCATATTTCGCCTATACTGCGCAATGGGGAGATGGGGGGAGTTGCTGCCGCATTACTGATAAGGAGGTTGCAATGATTGGACACGAGGCGGACTTAAGGAGAGCCGAGCAGATGGCAAGCCAACATAATACTGGACAGGGCGGGCATTATCATGGACAAAGCGGAGATAATTCCGGCGGCAACGCTGATTATCCGGTGCAGTTGTCCATCGATTATCAGGAAACAAGCAACCGGCTGTCCGTCCTACTGCGGATTATTCTAGTCATACCCATAATGCTGGTGCTCGCAGCCGTTAGCGGCACAATCCTAACAGGAGACCGGGATCTGGACCAGACTCTGGCGCCCTTATTTGGCGGAGGCTGGTTGTTCTTCGGGCCTCTGCTGATGATTCTGTTTCGCAAGAAGTACCCCAAGTGGTGGTTTGATTGGAACCTTGCGCTGGCTCGGTTCGAAACGAGGGTTGCGGCTTTCTTGCTACTGCTGCGGGACGAGTATCCCTCTACCGATGAAGAGCAGGCGGTGCATCTGAACATTGAGTATCCGGACGTTGAGACGGACTTGAACCGGTTCCTGCCCATCATCAAGTGGATCCTGGCTATCCCTCATTACATTGTCCTAATCGTTCTCGGAGTTGTGGCGATTCTGGTCACCATCCTGGCGTGGATATTGATTTTGATTCTAGGCCGGTATCCGCAAGGGATGTTCGACTTCGTGGTTGGGGTGAACCGTTACGGCCTTCGCGTTGGGGCTTACATGTGGTTACTGACGACGGACCGGTACCCACCCTTTAGCTTGAGCTAATAGGGGATACAAGGAAGAAGAGCTCCAATGGGAATGACAATGGGTGGGTGACGGAAGAAGGGCGGTTCGCGAACCGCCCCTACAGGTTGGTGCACGTGGTCGCCCTATTTTCATAGCAATGCCATATTGAGGCCGGAAGGGTGGTGTGCGAGGCGTTGACCTGTGTTGACGCTATGCCTATACTCCAATCAACTGCCGTGACGCCGGTAGGGAGCCGGCCTAAGCGTCGGAGTGTTCCGCCGGGATGGATGCGGCTATCAGAGGAGGTTGCCATGACGAGAGTGCACACGTTAAAGATAGAGCCAATGACGGAGGAGGCGTTCAGCCCCTTTGGGTTCCTGTTGGACGCCCGGGAGCGGCCTACGGACCACCGCATCATTGCACCGGTGGACTTTGAGGCTGACGGGAGGGGAACTCTGGGGGTTGTCTGGCAGCCCTACGAAGGGGTGCAATTCAGCCTACTGGAGCGTCATTTCGCGGTTACCCAGAGTTTCATACAGATGTCCGGTTCGCCAGCGGTGGTGGCGGTGGCGGAGCCGACGGACTTGGACGACCCCATGGCTTCGCCCAACCCGGAGGACGTCCACGCTTTTCTCATAGACGCCAACAAAGGGTACGCCTTGAAGAGGGGGACGTGGCATTCCCTGAACCGGTACATCCTGACGCCGCCAGGGGCAGTGTTCGCCATACTCAACTCGAACCCCAACCCCACGCAGATTGTGGACTACGAGAAGAATTACAGCCTTACCTACACGGACCTGGGTTCGGACAAAAGACCCAAGAGGGTGGACCTGGGCGACAAGTACGGCCTGGTGTTTGAGATTGATCTCTAATGCGGCGTGGTTGAGTTCTTCAGAAGGTAACGTATGCGAGTAGAGGGGAAGGTGGCTTTCGTAAGCGGCGGAGCTCGCGGGCTGGGCGCAGCCGACGTGCGCTTGCTGTCCCAGGAAGGAGCGTCGGTGGCCTTTGGGGACGTGCTGGAAGATGAAGGGCGAAGGCTGGAGTCGGAGCTGCGGGAACAGGGCCGGCGAGTAATGTTCGTACCACTGGACGTAACGGACGAGGCCCAGTGGCTTCGGACTGTGGCCGCCACCGTTGCAGAGTTTGGCGGCCTGGACGTAATGGTAAACAACGCCGCCGTCGGAGGAGCGGGCCCTATAGAGGAGACGACTGTAGAGGGTTGGAATCGGGTGATGGCGGTTAACGTCACGGGTGTGTTCCTTGGCACGAAGACCGCCATACCGGAGATGCGGCGTCGAGGCGGCGGTTCCATAATCAACATTTCGTCGCAGATGGGGATGGTCGGGTCCGAGATGAGCAACGTAGCCTACCAGACTTCCAAGGGAGCGGTGCGGATGTTCACCAAGGCGGCGGCGGTCCACCACGCCAAGGACGGTATACGGGTGAATTCCGTGCATCCTGGGCCGATACTGACGCGGCAGATGGAGCTTGCGCTGGCAGAGAACCGGCGACAGGAAGGCTATTACGTGGACCGGGTGCCGCTGGGGAGGCTGGGGCGTCCGCTGGACGTGGCCTACTGTGTGCTCTACCTAGCGTCGGACGAATCGGCCTTCGTAACGGGAAGCGAGCAGGTGGTAGACGGGGGATGGACGGCCCAGTAGGGCTCGGATGAAATTTGCAAATTCGAGGAGGCGCACCGGTGTCGTTGCCGCCCAATAGAGTGGACTACAGCCCGATTATTGACCGGCCCATGCTGAAGTGGCCAGGCAACGCGAGGATCGCCGTCTGGGTCGCTCCGAACATCGAGCATTACGAGTATCTGCCGGACTACGACGGGCTTCGAAACCCGTGGCCACGGGTCCCTTATCCCGACGTTCAGCAGTATTCCCACCGGGACTACGGCAACCGGGTGGGGTTCTGGAGGATGCTGGAGGTCCTCGACAAGCACGGCATCAAGTGTGGCGTGTCGCTGAACATGGCGGTGTTGGAGCACTACCCGGAGATTGCCGAGGCCATGGTGGAGCGAGACTGGGACTTCATGAGTCACGGCATCTACAACACCCGCTACATCGAGACCTACACGGAGGAGCAGGAGCGGGAATTCTACCGGGACAGCATCGCGACCCTGCGTCGCCACACGGGGAAGCAGCTGAAGGGGATGCTGGGTCCGGCCATGTCGAACACGGCCAGAACGCCGGACCTGATGGCGGAGGCGGGCCTGATATATCATGCGGACTGGATGCACGACGACCAGCCCGTTCCGATTCGGGTGAAAACGGGACGGATGATTTCCGTGCCATACTCTATAGAAGTCAACGATTCGGCCCTATTTGGGAACCACTACGAGGGGGAGTATTTCGCCAAGATTGGCAAGGCCCAGTTCGACCGGCTGTACCGGGAGGGGGAGGAGAGCGGACGGAGCATGTGCATTGCATTGCATCCTCACCAGATAGGGCAACCCCACAGGATTCGCTACCTGGACGAGATGTTGGGCTACGTGATGTCCCACGAAGGGGTCTGGCAGGCAACGGCGGACGAGATAGCGGAGTATTACATGGCCAACTACTACGACGGCATGATGGCGCACCTGGAAGGCGGACGGCGATGATGGCGGGGCGCGGGAGGCGGGGTTAGAAATGCCAGCACAGCGCAGGTTCGGGATGGACCATCCCCACTACCCCTGGCGTCCGTTGCCCAAGCGTCCCCCGCTGAGGTGGCCCCAGAGCGCTCGGGCGGCGTTGTGCGTCGTGGTCAACCTGGAGCACATGGAATGGATGCCATCGGAAGGGAGCTACTGGCGCAGGGAATTGTCCGGGGGCTTCGGCAACCGAGCTTTTCCGGACTACACTCGGAAGTCGCATCGAGAGTACGGACACAGGGTGGGGATCTTTCGGGTGCTGGACGCGCTGGAAGGTGCGGGGATTCGGCCAACCATCGCCATGGACTTGATGACGGCGCAGAACTATCCGTTTCTGGTGGAACACTGCCTGGAGCGGGGCGCGGAGATCGTGGCCCACGGGGTTTCCGTGACGCAGATGATTACGGAGAAGATGGGGGAATCGGAGGAGCGGGAGTATATCGCCAAGTGCCTGGAGGGGATGCGGGAGGCGACGGGAACGACGCCTCGGGGGTGGTTGGGGCCGGAGTTCGGCGAGTCGGCGAGGACGCCGCAGCTGCTGGCGGAGGCGGGGGTGGAGTACGTGTGCGACTGGACGAACGACGAGCAGCCCTACGCGATGACGACGCCCACGGGGTCCCTGGTTTCGTTGCCCATATGCCTTGACCTGGACGACGTGAACGCCTTGTGGGAGCGTCGGATGGACGTGGAGCGGTACGCCGGACTGGTGAAGGAGAGCTTCGACAGGCTGTTGGAGGACGGAAAGACGACGGGGCGGCTGCTGGCGCTGAACCTGCATCCTTGGCTGGTGGGGCAACCATTCCGAATCGGGTACTTGGAGGATGCCCTGGGGCACTTAACGGCGCAGGAGGGGGTATGGGCGGCCACGGGGTCGGAGATTGTGGACTGGTATCGGAAGACCGCGTAATAGCCTTGGACATAGGCCAAACGAAAAGAGGGCGGCTCCGCCGAGGAGCCGCCCCCCTTTTTCTGGTTAGTGCAACAGAGTGTTTCTGAATCTACGCAGCTACCCAGCGGGTTTCGGTGGTGTTGCAGTGGGAGGTGCGTTCCTGTTCCTTCTCGATGATTAGCAGTACCTGATTCTCTCTCCGCTGACCCGTGTCCGTCCACTCTCCCCAGCGAAGGGGTTCGGGGTAATCTCTCCACTGGAAACTAATCCTAGAAGCAGCAATCCACCGGGTCCGCCTGTTGCCAAGGTTTGACCTCTGGAACTGTTCCTTTCTCCAAGTTGCTATTCGGCTCTGCTTCCTCTCTCGGGCCGGACCGCAACCCTGAGTCGCGGAGAGGTCCTGCCAAGTGCCCGCGTCGTAATCTTCGATACTGCCCGTGTCTGTCCACGTGTCGGGCCAGATTTCCTCGGGGCAGGACACCCACCGGGTTTGCGTGGTGGAGGTGGTCGAGACCCAGCGGTTCTCCTCGAGATTGTCGCACATGCGTCTCTGTTGTTTCTCCCGTTGGTTGGTCCGGGATTCCTCACATTCACGGTTTGCGCCGGAGCCGCGAGTCCTACCGGTTCTGGAGTATGTGCCGTAGGAACTGATTCTAATTTCTCCCGTGTCTGTCCACGGGCCGCAGGGTACTGGGCAGGACACCCACCGGGTTTGCGTGACGGAGGTGATGGGGACCCACTGGTTCTCCTCGAGATTGTCGCACATGCGTCTCTGCTGTTTCTCCCGTTGGTTGGTCCGGGATTCCTCACATCTTCTATTCGCGCCTGAGCCGCGAGTCCTACCGGTTCTGGCATATGTGCCGTAGGAACTGACCCTCTCGTCTCCCATGTCAGTCCACGGGCCGCAGGGGTCAGGGTCAAGTACCCACTGGGTCTCTGTGGTGGAACTGGTAGGGACCCATTGGGTCTCAGTTCCACAATTTCTGGTACGAGTTTGATTTTTCTCCCTGTAGACAGTGCGGGTTTGCTTTTGCTCACGATCATCGCCACTGCCTCTATATTGGCTGGTGTTTGCCCAAGTACCACGGCTAGACACTCTGGTTTGGCCAGCATCCGCCCAATCGGTATCAGGCAGAGTACAAGCAGTCCATCGGGTTTCTGTTCTCGACTGCGCAAGCCATCGAGTCTCAGTTAACGAATCTCCTACCCATCGGGTTTCATTCCGGTTGCCAGATTGAGAAGTGCGTTCTTGCAGCTTCTCCCAAGTGGTGGTGCGAGATTCTTCCACTTCCCAAGTTATGATGCGAGTTTGTTCTTCTTCCACCTCAAGCGTGACGGGGTTTTCCCTGACACTACCCGTTCTGCTCCAATCTCCAGAAACTCTATTGCGAGTCGTGCCAGTCGTGCCATATGGGCCGGTTGCCTGATTGCGAGTCTGGGATGGAACTGCGTCTTGCCAAGGAAGCCACGGGTCAATGATGGGGGGAGGGGTGGGGACGGTGACGGGTTTGGTGGTTGAGTAGTTGGAGTTCTTCTCCGAGTTCTCAAACCGGATCTTCGCTGTCCATTCCCCTTCGCTCCACCTGTCGTCACTGCTGGAAAGCACCGTCACCCAGCTGTTCAGGGTTGTCCCTATGGCCTTGATGACGGTGACGCTATCCGACCCGCTGCCACTCTCCAGCCGCGTACGAATTTCTATGATGGCATCGTAGACGGGGGGCAGGGAGGTCACTTTCACCTGGATCTGGTTGTTCATGCGCCGCACTTCCCACTGACTGTCTATCGGTGTGCGCGGCCGGGGTAGGGTTCTTCCCGCCAGCTTGGTTCGTGATTCCCTACGGCTCGCGGCTATCCATCTCTCCTCCGTGTTGCCGCACGCGCTGGTGCGCCGCTGCTGTTTCTCGTAGGCTACGGTCCGCTGCTGCGATTGGAAGGAGACGTTATAGAAGCCGGATGGCCCTCCTCTGTTTATCCAGTCTCCCGGCTCTTCGTTGCGGTGGGATGCTGAAGTATCTTGCCACGCTCCCCAGACTTCGTTGTCCGGATCGTCGATCCACTGGAACTCGATGAC
This sequence comes from Dehalococcoidia bacterium, assembly GCA_965238215.1. Classification (GTDB taxonomy): domain Bacteria; phylum Chloroflexota; class Dehalococcoidia; order Lucifugimonadales; genus JAPULR01. Next base: position 1,275,523 of record OZ250180.1, read on the forward strand.
GCCATTGCTTAGTCGCCGGGTCTGCCGCTTCTGCAGGGCGTTGTTGTGACACCGGGTTTCGCCGGTGTCGAACCAATCGGAGGTCTCGTTGGCGGGACAGGCGTGGATGGTGACACTGGCCGAGTGGGTGAGGTCGCCGGGATCCTTGACGGTGAGGGTGAAGACGTAGTCTCCAATGGCGTCTGGGGTGAAGGTGCGCTTGTTTGGCACTTCTACGCCGTTCTCCATGGGGGTGGTCAGAATAACCCTACTGCTTGGAGACCTGCTAGCTGATCGTGTGCTGCTGCCTGGGGCTGAGTCTACTCTCCAAGAGTATCTCATGTCTTCAACGTGGCCGGCGTCGGGGTCCTCCGCTGCGCCGGTGAGGGTCACCGCAGGGGTGAGACTTGGCAGCGTGTGTACGGGGACGACCCGATTGATGCCGGGTTTGGCGGTGGGGGGGTTGTTGGGGACGGTCACCGACTTGCCGATTGAGTAGAGTGAGCTGCTTGTGTTCACAAAGCGGATTTGGGCCACCCATCTGCCGGTCTGCCAGTCGGTCTCGCTGCTCGTGAGAACGTCTACCCATTCGTTGAGGGTAGTCCCTATGTCTTTCTCAACTGTAGTCAGGTCCAGCTCTTCGCCAATTGACAGAATCGCTTTAACTTCGGATATGGCAGGGATGACTGCAGGCAGCTCGGTTAACTTGACCTGGATTTTGTTGTTCAGGTACTGCACGTCCCATTGGTCTGCCGTTGGGGTGGGGGGTGTTTGGCCGGGGGTTACTACCGACGCGGTTGCACTCCACGGCCCAACGAAACTATCCTTCACCGCCCGCACCCGGTAGTAGTAGCGGGTGTTGGGCGCCAGGTTTTCTACCCTATGGGTCAATGCATCTGTTGAGTAGGATGCGTAGCCTATCTCGCCTCCGTCCTCAGGCACCCCCAGCTGAACTTCATAGCCGGTGGCCATCGAGACCCTGTGCCAGTTGATGTCCACCCTTCCAGAGGCGGCGGTGGCTGTCACGTTGGCGGGGATCACGTTGTCAGATGCGGGCAACACTCTGACTGTAACGTCATCGGAGACCGACAACTGATGTTGATCGGTGGCGGTGAGGGTGAAGGTGTAGGAGCCGGTCATTGTCGGGATGAAGGTGCGCTGGGCGGGCCGGCCCGAAACGGGGCTAAAGATGACTCTTGTCGGATTGTTGCCGTGCTGGGTCCACGTGTGGGTAACGCTAGCCCGGTCATCAGGGTCCAAGTCGCTGACGGAACCTTCCAGGGTGACTCTGTTGTGGGAGCTGATCAGTTTGTCCGGGCCGGCAAGGGCAATGGGATCGCGGTTCTGGACTGTGACGGTTACGGTGTCACTGTGGCTGGCTTCGTGGCTGTCGGTGACGGTGAGCTGGAAGGATAGCGCGCCTATTTCATCGGGGGCCACGAAGTTTGCAGTAGCCTGGTCGGCATTGTTGATGGTTACGGGAGTTACTGCGGAGATGCCTAGTTCATCCAAGCCTAGCTGATTCCACTGGTAGGTCAACGTATCCTCATTGGCGTCATTTCCTGAGCCGTTCAGCTCAACGGTCTCCCCAGGAAATGCGGTCTTGTCGTCGCCGGCGTTGGCAGTAGGGGGGATGTTGACGACATTCACAGTTACGGAGTCGGCGGCCTTGGCACCGTTGCCATCGGTAACGATGAGTCGGAACTCGAGATTGGCGGCTTCAGCAGGAGCGGTGAAGGTGGCTGTACTCTGTGTCCTATTTGTGATAACTACGTTAGGAGCTCCGACGGCAGGTTCCGGTACTACCTGATCCCATTGATACGTCAGCGTGGTGTCGCCATCTATGTTGCTCATGCTGCCAGCGGCACGAAGATATACGGTCTCTCTGGGACGAACCTCATGGACGGGAGTAAAGTTTACGGTGCCTCCGTCCTGCTCCACCTGAAATGCGCCGGCGACAGCGGTGGGGGCGGGGAGACCAAAGGTGATGCCGAGCTCGCGTTCGACATCCGATGCCCACATTGCATACCAGAGAGGCCTAAAGCTACCGAAGAGGATCCCAACCATTCGGTAATTACCGAGCTCATCCTTAACGACAAGGGGGCCACCTGAATCGCCTCCCCTGTCGGGAACGGCATCACGGCTCAAGACAATAACGTCAACAAATTTGCGCTCTACTCCATCCTCCCCTGGTAGTCTCCCTACGCCTCTGGTATCAGTAAGGGTTGGCGTGGTCTCTCCACTGGCAATGCCCAGCAATATCAAATCGAGACTGCTTGTAGGAGGCACACATCCAGATACTATCGGTCTCGGTTTGTGTTCGGGTTCATGCAGATGGAATGATGCGTCGGCTTCATTCATGTTTCCCGTGAGTTCCAGGGCAGCGATGTCAAAACGGTTGTCGTAGTCGAAATCCTCGCCCGGCAATCTTGTGATGACCGGCACCCAACTCTTCTTCATCTCTCCATCTCGCTCTTCTGTATACAGCTGACCCACCTTATCATCATCTGAAGTGCCGCCCTGGTAGATGACCTCGTCTCCACTCACACGCCACCTGTCCCCACTTTCCGAGCTCACGTTGTGTAGGCAAGTGACCAGGACCTTAGTGCCGTTGGCGCGTCTTGCAACGGCTGTGAGTGTTCCGCGTTGGCGTTCTCCAGCGGAAGGCATTATTGCAACACCTCCCACAAGAGGTCTATGCTGGCTGTTAAAGTTATCTGCTTCTGTCATGAATTTCTCCTTCTTACTAATTTTTGCTTCAGTTGCTTCTTAAAGTTTCCTTGTCGCTAGCTTCCATCGGAGAACGTTTCGAGCGATCCACGACCTTGATTTGTCAGGAAATGAACAGGGAACCCCTCAAGGCAATGGGGTATCCGCTCTTCCGGTGGAAGAGTTCTCTGGTCAACATAGTCTTCTGCAAACCAGACCTCGATGACTACCACGTGTGAGATTCGAGACCAAAAATACTGGTCCAATAATCCAAACGTCCTGAGAGTCTTATCCGGCTCAACTGCCATTACACCGAAATCTACATGACTGACCTCTTTTTGCGCGTGTAACCAGCCATCGTTTCTGCGTATGATCTCGTCTGCACGCTCCATCTTCCATTCGACTGATTCATTCAGGTCATTAACGTCGTCGGGACATTTCTCTTTTGGCATGACCCGCATATAGACGGATATCTCCTCTTCAATGGAAGCAGGCTCCTCGCAGGCGGTTGCTAGCAAGAGGGCCGCTGCTGCGATGAAGAGCGTGAGGGCCTTTGTTTGCCAGTTATGTGTTTTCATGTGTGTCACCCCTTTCTGTTGGCGGGTTTTGTTGAGCTTCTCGTGCTCTTCATGGGGGATGCTAGTATGTATGTTCGTAGTTGTCAATATAGTTGTGGCACATTCGAGCCGGTGGGGTTGGGGGAGGGGGTTGGAGTCAGGGGGATGATCGGGTTGGGGGAGAGGCGGTGCGGGGGTGGGAGGGTTGGTTAGGAGAGGGATTGGGTGCCGTCCGAATTGCGTCTTGCTATGCCGGACAGCGTTCCTATCTCCGTAACTACCACGGCCGAACCTTGTTCGTCGGTACTTCCTGTTGCCAGGATTATCCCGCTTCTGAGTTTGTTGTGATATGTGTTTGCTTCTCCCATTAGTTATCTCCTTTCTGTGTTGATCCTGTAGTGGTATTCCGGGGTTGTTCTTCCTTTAGCTGCACCGGAATGCCTTCCAGGCAGTCCGGGACCCGGTCCTCAGGAGGCAACGTGCTCTGGTCTACCTTCTTGGAGACCAAGACTACGATACCCCACTCCCCAGTATACTCATCGTTCTCGTCTGTAAATTTCCCTACGCCAGTTGTGTAGACGTTCGGCTGTCGCATGAACAGAGGCTTGTACTTGTTCTTCACTTTTATCATTTCTGCTGTGCTTATCCTTGTTCCCGTTTGTTCTTCCCGTGTGTTTGCATTTGGATTTGTCATGCTTTCTTCTCCTTCTCTTAGATTCACTCCGCACTTGGAGTAGTCGCAGTTGCTCACAGCTATCTGCTGCGGTTCCGCCTCTACTATCCGTATCGGGATATCATCCAGAGTGTCCGGTATCCGGTCCTCGGGTGGCAACGTGTTCTGGTCCACCCTCTCGGTGACCCATACCATGACGCCCCAGGTCTCAGTCAACTCTCCCTGATTGTCTCGCAGCTGACCCGTGCTGACATCGTAGACGTTGGGCTGACGCCAGAATAGGTCCTTGTACTTGTCGAATACAAAAACCGGATACCACCAGGCGCCGGGCAGACTCTCCACGTACTCTTCTTCCGTTGTGTTCAGCCAGCTTCTCAACCCCGGTGTCTCGTGGGTGCATCCAACCGTGGGTTCAGGGGTTTCTGCGGTCGGTGTCTCGGTTGGCTCCACGGTCGGGGCCTCGGTTACTTCCTCGGAGAGGGGGGCGGCGGTGGCTTCTTGGGTCGATGGGGTCTCGTTGTTGGGGTCGGCGTTGCCACATGCCACTGTTAGCCAGAGGGCGGCAGCAGCGATGAAGAGTGTGAGGGCCTTTGTTTGCCAGTTGTGTGTTTTCATTGTTGTCACCTCCTTTGGTTGGCGGGTCTGGGAGCGTCTCGCGCTCTTCATTGGGGGATGATAGTATATATGTTCGTTGTTGTCAAACAGGTGTGTCACTTTGGGGCTGTGGGGTTGGAGATCCTTGTTGGACCCGCCAGGGGCCGTCGGTGGATGATTTGAGTGTCGGAGGGATAAGGGGTATGTGGGGGTCTAGTTGCTGACGGGGAGGGCGTTGGTTACCAGGACCTTAGCGCCGTCCGAGTTGCGTCTTGCCAGGCCGGACAGCGTCCCTATGTCCGTAACCACCACATCCGAACCTTGTTCGTTCGTACTTCCGGTGGCCAGGATTATTCCGCTCCTTATTTTGTTGTGGTGATATGTGTTTGCTTCTCCCATTAGCTATCTCCTTTCTCTGTTGAACCTAGAATGGTTACCGGGGGTTGTTCTTCCTTAAGCTGCACCGGTATGCCCTCCAGACAGTCCGGGATCCGGTCCTCCAGGGGCAACGTGCTCTGGTCCACCTTCTCGGTGACCCACACCGTGATGCCCCATGTATCGGTCCGCTCTCCATTCGCGTCCGTAAAGTAGCCCACGCCGGTTGTGTAGACGTTAGGCTGGCGATTGAACAAAGGCTCGTACTTGTCCCGCACCTTTAACATTTCTGCCGTGCTTGTCTTTGTTCCCGTTCGTTCTTCCTGTTGGTTTGCATTTGGATTTGTCACGCCTTCTTCTTCTTTTCCTAAATTCACTCCGCACGTGGAGTAGTCGCAGTTGCTCTCAGGGACTTCCGGCGTCTGTTCCGCCTCTACTATCTGGATGGGGACGTCTTCCTCAAAGTGGTCGCCCTTTAGGGTGGCAGGTATACGGTCCTCGAGGGGCAGGGTAGTCTGGTCCACCTTCTCGGTGACCCACACTGTGATACCCCATGTATCAGTCCACCCTCCCTTACCGTCTCCCAGCTGACTTATGCTGACGTCGTAGACGTTGGGCTGACGCCAGAATAAGTCCTCGTACTTGTCGCGGACATCACGCGACGACCAGGCGTGACCGTGTAGACCCACCCAGTACTCGTCCTCCGGTGTGTTCAGTACGCTTCTCAAACCCGGTGTCCCGTGGGTGCATCCAACCGAGGGTTCAGGGGTTTCTGCAGTCGGCTCCTTGGTTGGCTCCACGCTCGGGGCCTCGGTTGCTTCCTCAGTCGTTGGGACCTCGTTACCGGTGTCGACGTTGCCACATGCCACGGTTAGCCAGAGGGCAACTGCTGCTATGAAGAGCGTGAGGGCTTTTGTTTGCCAGTTGGTTGTTTTCATGGGTGTCACCTCCTTTGGTTGGCGGGTTTTGTTGAGCTTCTCGTCCTCTTCAGGGGTGGATGGTAGTATGTATGTTCGTAGTTGTCAATATAGTTGTGGCACATTCGAGCCGGTGGGGGCGGGGGATAGGGGGTTGGGGTCTGCTGGGGGAGGGTTGGTAGGGGGATATGGAGTCAGGACGATGATCGGGTTGGGGGAGCGCCCCAGCGAGGAGGTACCAAAGAGTCTCTGGCGAACATAGCGCTAAATTCCTTTGCAGCGAGAACGGGATACCCATCCAGGCAGCCCGGCAGCCAACGATACAAATCTTCCCTTCTGCCGCTCCAGGGATAATCGATGTAGGCAATGATTCCATGCCTAACGGACCACCCTTTCATGTTGTCTGTGTCTTGATCACGAAGAGAAAGCCTATTGACGGCAACCGAAGCGAATGCGGGAATCGCCTTGAATCGCTCCTCATGCTCCAGGGCCACTCTGCCAGCATCTCTAATGGCTTTAACCGAACCTCTGTAACTATACTCTCGCACGTCCAGCGACCAATCATCGTGGACGGTAGCGTGGAACGGTGGATAAGGCGACTCGACAATGGCCAACGCGTCAAAATCCATATCGTCAACACATGGTTCCAGGCCCAATATGTCCTCATAGGGAGGGGTGCGCAGATACAACACCGCTCCAATTGCAAGAACGACGACGAAGAGACCGCCACCGAAGATAGCGAGAAACAGCGTCCTACGCTTCCCAGTGTTCCCTTGCCCTCCCGGCCCATGAGCCGAGCTATCAGGATGAAGAGCCTCTTTTCCGCGTCCCACAGTCAGGCGCAAAGCAGCCGCTGCTGCTATGAAGAGGATGAGGGCCTTTGTTTGCCAGTTATGGGTTTTCATGGGTGTCACCTCCTTTGGTTGGCTGGGTTTGTGAGCGTCTCAAGATTTTCGTAGAGGAAGACTAGAACATATCTTTTTAGAGGTCAACCCTTTTTCGTACATCCTATCCGTATCCGGTGCGCCAAATTGACAGCGGCGGCCGATCTACCCCGGCTTGGCGTCCGTAACTTGACTATCCCGGACAGCAGCTCCTTGCCAATCGTGTCCTTGGGGAGCAACGCAGTTTAGAGGAGTCCGCTTCTCGCAAGGGTTTCCGTGTTGCCCATTGGCGTTTCGATTCATATAATGTGAATAAGATTCGTAGCGGGTGCGGTAGGGTGGAGGGGAAACGCGACACGGATATCACGTTTGAGGCAAGGGAGTCTGGATTATGGGAGAGAATAGACTGGCCCTGACGGCCCACCTGATGCGCAGGGCGGGTTTTGGCGCAACGCGGAAGGAGTTGGAGACGCTGGCGGAGCGGGACTACGAGGGGTTGGTGGAAGACCTGGTCAACCCTCAGCGATTCCCGCCGGTGGACGAGGACGTGCTGGAGCGGTATTACGGCTGGCTGGAAGGGGTGCAGGGGAAGGTGTGGGCCGGCGTGTGGATTTACCGCATGGTGAATTCCCGGCGTCCGCTGGAGGAGAAGATGGCGCTGTTCTGGCACCACGTCTTCGCCACGGGCGTGTCGAAGAGCGACCATCCGCCTTCTTCCATCCAACAGATAAAGAACTTCCGCCGGTTGGGTCTCCAGGATTTGCGGACGATATTGCTGGAGATTTCCAAAGACCCGGCGATGATTTTCTGGTTGGACAACAACGAGAATCACGCGGGCGATCCCAACGAGAACTACGGCCGGGAGCTGTTGGAGCTGTTCTCTATGGGGGTCGGCAACTACTCGGAGACGGACATCAAGATGGCGGCGCGGGCCTTTACGGGTTGGACCTTCGACCAGCCCCTGGGCCTGTACCCCTGCGGGTTCTACCCCTCCAGATTTTTATACAGGGAAGATGACCATGACGGAAGCGAGAAGACGTTCCTGGGCGAGACGGGGCGGTTCGACGGCGAGGAGATAATCGACATCATCGTCAGGCAGCCGGCGACGGCCCGCTTCGTAGCAAGGCACCTGTACAACTTCTTCGTTGCGGACGAGGCGCAGGTGCCGGCGTGGGACACGTTGCCGCCGCGAGACCCGGAGGCCGTAGACACGTTGGTGAAGGCGTACTTCGATTCGGGCGGAGACATGCGCTCGGTGATGCGGACGCTGCTGAATTCCGAGTTTTTCAAGGAGTCGCGGTTCAAGCGGGTGAAGAGTCCGGTGGAGTTGGTTGTGGGGGTGCTGAAGCTGGTGGACACGAACCGGTTCCCGGACACGCAAATGATGTCCTACCCCACGGCAACGTCGGTGATGGGCCAGCAGCTACTGAACCCACCGACGGTTGAGGGGTGGCACACGGGCAAGGAGTGGATAGACGGGGGCACTCTCAACGAACGGGTGAATTTTGCGGTGAACCTGGTGGCAGACACTACGAAGCCTGGAGTCCAGGCAATCATTGACCAGCTAGAGAAGGACGGAGGCGCACTCGCCCCGTCGGAGTTTGTCGACCGGTGTCTGGACCTGGTAGGGCCACTTGAGGCCAGCGAGGAGACCCGGGAGGCGCTTCTCCGGTACGCCGAATCTGGCGGAGACCTGGATATGACGTCGGCGGGAGACGGGGAGTCCGCCCGGGAGCGCATCGTGCGGATGCTGCAACTAATAGTGGCTTCGCGCGAGTATCAGTTTGCATAGGGTCAAGGAGGATATGATGAAAGAGAGAAGCCAGGAACCGGTGTTGGTGGTGCTGCAGCTGAGCGGCGGCAATGACTTCATGAACACGCTGATTCCGTATTCCAGCGGCGACTATTACGACGCACGGCCTACAGTGGCCATTCCGCAGAAGGACGTTCTGCCCATTAACGATACGCTGGGGTTTCATCCCAGCGCCGGGCCGCTCAAGGAACTCTACGACAGGGGTAAGATGGCCATTGTTCAGGGCATCGGCTACCCAAACTCCATCCGGTCGCACTTTCGAGCTATGGACATCTGGCACACCTGCGAGCCCCACGAGGTGGGCACGGAGGGTTGGGTTGCCAAAGCAATTCGAGAATTGGACCCACGGTCGGAGAACGTGCTCACCTGCGTGAGCCTAGGCAAGGGCATGCCGCGGGCGGTGGTGGCATCCGGCGTGCCGGTGACCTCGGTTGACAACCTGGAGGCCTACGGTGTGATGACAGGCATCGCGGAGGCGGAACGCTTGGAGGCGCTGGAGATATTCAAGCACATGTATACACCAGCTGTTGGCGCCCAGGCGGCTATGGACTATCTGGGGAACACCGGGTTGGACGTGCTGAAGGGCACGGACATGCTCAAGAAAGCCCCGGCGGAATACGAGTCCGACGTTGAATACGCAAGTAACGGCATTGCCAAGAGCCTTCGGGACGTGGCGCGCGTTCATCTTGCGGGATTGGGCACTCGCATCTTCTATACTCAGCACGGGGGATACGACACCCACTCCAGGGAGCTGATGCTCCACGAGCAGCTGTTGACGGAGCTTTCCGGCGCCATCATGGACTTCTACCAGGACCTGGAGGAGCACGGAGCCGGCGACAACGTGGCCATGCTCGTGTTCACGGAGTTCGGCCGACGGATCAGGGACAACGGCAGCGGCACGGACCACGGCTCGGGAGGCGGGGCGTTCATCATCGGACCTCGCGTCAAGGGCGGCCTGTACGCGGAGTATCCGCCGGTTGACCCGGCCAATTGGTTGAACGGCGAGGATCTGCGCCACACGGTGGATTTCCGGGGCGTCTACGGGACAATGCTTGAGCAGTGGATGGGAATAGAGGCGGCGCCCATCGTCGGGGGCGCTTTCGAGCAGGTACACCCCTTCGCCTAGAGACGCGAAGGGCGAATAAGACTAGAGGTGAGCGATGACTAGACCTTATGCGATGTTGCGGGCCGGGTTTCCATACGTGAAGACGGTGGGAATGCGGCGGCTGTCGGTGAACTTTCCCGTGGACGTGGCCGTCGGGCGGGACGATGCCCTGTATATCCTCTGCCGCAACGAAGAGGGCGTCATGGTCCGGATGCTGACACAGGATGACGACGATCTGGGGTCCTTCGGCTCCCTGGGTACGGGGGACGGGCAGTTGCGCTGGCCGGTGGCCATCATCTGCGACGGCGACGGAAATCTCTTCGTCTCAGACGAGGCATGCCATAGAATCTCGAAGTTCAGCGCCGAGGGGGAGTTCCTGGGGAAGTGGGGGGAATTCGGCGCGGACGCAGGAAAGTTGAACGCGCCATCGGGGATTGCCTTCGACAGCAGCGAGAATATGTACGTGGCCGACGGATTGAATCACCGAGTCCAGAAGTTCACCAAGGAAGGGGAATTTCTGGCGACGTGGGGCCGCTTCGGATCCAGGGATGGTGAGTTCAACATGCCGTGGGGCGTGACGGTGGACGAGTTCGACGACGTGTACGTGGCGGACTGGCGAAACGACAGAATCCAGAAGTTTACCGCCGACGGGGAGTTTGTCTTCAAGTTGGGAAGCAGCGGCAGCGGCGACGGGGAGTTCAACCGACCGGCAGGGGTGGCGGTGGACAGCGACGGGGACATCTACGTGTCAGACGCGGGGAACAACCGGGTGCAGCTGTTCAACCAGGAGGGGCGCTTCGTCCAGAAGTTCGTCGGGGACGCCACTCTGTCCAAGTCGGCACGGGCGTATATGCTGTCGAACCCGATGTTTCTGCGGCTGAGGGACATGGCGTCCATTGACGTCCAGAAATACTTCCGCCGCCCCCGGTCGGTACGCGTCGACGACAAGGGGCAGATGTTCGTGCCGGACTACGGCTCCTTCCGGGTACAGATCTATCAGAAAGACGTGGAGCGGCTGGAGGAGGGCCAGATTGCGGCACCCCTTTCGGCCCCTTCGCTCCTGACGGCTTGATGGCCGTCTTTCCCCAAATCAGGAGGTGAGATGAGCAGCAGCAGTTTAGACTATTCGAAGTTATTTGCCAAGGATTTGCCGGGCCCGTCGTCGCGGTCGGAGCCGGACCCGCCCTACAACTTTACCTACGGCCACGGCAGCCCGGACCTGCTGCCAATCGAGGGTTTTGTTGACGCGGCGGCGGACGTGTTTCGGAAGGACGGGCGGAGCCTGGCGGTGTACCACGCAAACGGTGGGGGCCTCGGCTATTTGCCGTTGCGGGCGTTTCTGGTTGAGAAGCTGGCGAAGCATCGCGGCATCCAGGTGACAGCAGACGAGATTCTGATTACGTCGGGGTCCCAGCAGGGGATTATCGCGGTGCTGGACGCCTTCCTGGAGCCGGGAGACACGGTAATCACGGAGATGTTCTCCTACGCCGGCACTCTGGGCAACCTGCGGCGTCACGGGGCGGAGGTGGTGGGGGTGCCCCTCGATGACGAAGGGATGCGGATGGACCTGCTGGAGGAGACCCTTTCGGATTTGCAGTCGCGGGGCATCAAGCCAAAGTTCATCTATACGATACCGACGCTGCACAACCCCACGGGGAGGGTGATGGGCATGGCCCGGCGGCGGGAGATGCTGGAACTGAGCCGCCGGTTCGGGGTGCCCATCTTCGAGGACGAGTGTTACGCCGATTTGGTGTTCGAGAAGGAGTACGAGCACGCTATCCGGTCGCTGGACGACTCAAACTACGTGCTGCACGTGGGGTCCTTCTCGAAGTCGCTGGCGCCCGGGGTACGGCTGGGGTACGTGGTGGCGCCGTGGGAGGTGATGAGCCAGATTCTGCCCTTCAAGATGGATATTGGCACGAGCACGATGGGGCAGATGATTGTGGCGGAGTTTCTGGAGCAGAACTTCGACAGCCACATGGAGCACCTGAAGTCGGGGTTGGAGCGGAAGCGGGACACGCTGATTGCGGCACTGAAGGAGCACTTTGGGCCGGAGATCCAACCCAGCGAGCCCCGGGGCGGGATGTTCGTGTGGGTGAAGTTTCCGGAAGGTGTGGACACTCGGAAGGCGTTGGCCGCAGCGAAGGCGGAGGGGGTGGCCTACAATCCGGGACCGGACTGGGCGGTATACGCGGATGACAACGAGCGGAACGGCAAGAACTACGTGAGGCTGTGCTACGCGCTGCTAACGGAGGCGGAGACTTGGGAGGGGATAGAGAGGCTGGCGCGGGCGTTCAAGGCGGGGGTGGGGTTTCCGTAGGGGACTAGAATAGCAGAAAAGGGGGCGGCTCCTTGACGGAGCCGCCCCCTTTGTTGATGCCGACAGGTGTTGTTGAAGTCTAGGCAGCCACCCAGCGAGTTTCTCTGCGACTGCAGGGAGACGAGTACCTTTCCTGTTCCTTCTCGATGCTGTAGTCAAACTCGTTCTCACGAGTGTTGCCGGTATCAGTCCAGCTGCCCCAGGTTTCGGAGACTGTGACACGCTTGTATTCGGTCCTCGTGATGACAACCGGCTCAGCGCGCCTAGAGCCACCGCATTGGTTCCTTTGGCGCTTCTTTTGAGTCGTAATGACAGTCCGGCGCTGGAGTTGCTTGCACACCCCACTGAATAGGGAAGGACTGCCCTGGTTCGTCCAGGCCGTGGTGACCACGGTAGGCCCGCCGTCGTTCTCCACATTTCCCCACATGTAGGGTTCAGGGGCATCACGCCACCTGGTATCCTCGTGCCCGAGACGGATGCACTCTTGTTTTCTTCTCCTGTTTGGGCCACAGCCGGAATAGACGGCCGGGGTTATGTCACGGTAGCTATGGGTGACTGGGGGTGGAGGGGCAGCAACCCACCTGGTCTCCGTGGTGGAGGTGGTGTCTACCCACTGAGTCTCAGGCCCGCAATTCCTAGTACGAGTTTGCTTTTTCTCCCTGTAAACGGTGCGTTCTTGCTTTCGCTCTCGGTTAGCACCGGAGCCGCGATATTCATTAGTGTTGCGCCAAGTTCCGCGCCGATCCACCCTGGTATCGCCGGTATCCGACCAATCCGTGTCAGGCAAGCTGCAAGTCGCCCACTGAGTCTCGGTGCTTGACTGGCTAAACCATCGAGTCTCGGTTTCAGAATCCGGAACCCACTGAACTTCGTTACGGTTACCAGACTGGGACGTGCGTTCCTGCTTTTTCTCCCAAGTTGTCGTGCGGGTCCGTTTCACTTCCCAGGTTATGGTGCGATTCTGTTCTTCTTCCACGGTTAATGTAACGGGGTTCTCCCTGACGCGGCCTGTGCGCCTCCAACTGCCGACAACTCTATTGCGGGTATTGTCGGGCGGAAGGGCGTCTACCCACGAGCCGACAACTCTATTGCGGGTATTGTCGGGCGGAAGAGCGTCTACCCAATCGAGCCAAGGGTCAGGGTCAACAATCGGAGGCGGGGGAGGTGGAGGGGGGTCTATGGGAACCCATTGGTACTCGAATTCCCTGATGAGAACCCACCTGTTCGGCTCGTTGTAAGGATTGGGTCGAAGTTCCTCCTCTTGCTCATAGGTGACCAGTCTCCGCTGTTCCTTCTCATCGAAGTCTTCAACGGGGTCAGTCTGTGTCTCGCCGGTGTCCACCCAGTCGGTTTCCGTCCTATTGCGTGTTTCTTCCGTGGGCACCCAGATGGCTACCAACACCGTCTTGGCATCTGAGTAAGGCCCGTATCCGTTGTTGTTCCTGAATCGGATGGAAACGCTCCATACACCGGTCTGCCAGTTGCTTGAGTCATCGGCAAGAACCTTGTCGTAGCTGTTATCCAGGGTGGTACCCAGCGTCGCCGTAACCGTTGTAGTACCTAGCTGGAGCCGCACCTGCACCTCTGATATGGCGGGGCTGACGGTGGGCAAAGACACTACATTGGCATAGATGCCATCAGTTGAACGTCTGGCATTCCACTGGTCATCGGTAGGCTTGGGGGGAACCACCGGCGTTGCGGGTGGCGGGGGCGCAGGCGGCGGGATGGGGGGCGTGACGGGGGTGGTGGGGACGGTGACGGTCTTGGTGGTTGAGTAGGGGGAGTTTTTGTGCCCGTTCTCAAACCGGATCTTTGCAGTCCATGATTCTTCACGCCACCGGTCGTCGGTGTTGGTAAGCACCGTTACCCAGGTGTTCAGGGTGGTCCCTATGGGTTTGATGACGGTTGCACGGTCAGTCGAACTCCCGCCCTCCAGCCGCGCACGGACTTCTGTTATCGCAGGGGTGACCGCGGGCAGCGATATCACCTTCACCTGGATTTCGTTGTTCACGCGCTGCACGGCCCACTGACTGTCGGTTGGCGTGGGTGGACGCGGGACTGTCCGCTGGTCGCCAATTGCCAGCCGGCTCTCTGTCGTGGAAGCTCCAATCCACTGCGTTTCCGTGTTATTGCACTGGCTGGTGCGCCTCTGCTGTTTCTCAAAGGTTGTGGTCCGCCTCTGGTTCTGGAACGTAGTGCTCACGGCAGAGGTGGGCCTGCCAACGTTCTGCCAGTCGCCCGGTTCTTCGTTGCGATGGGGTTCGGTGGTGTCTTGCCACGCGCCCCATTCTTCGTTCTCCGGGTCGGCTACCCACTGGAACTTGGTGACGCCGTCCTTGACCTGTGTCTGCCTCTTTTGACGGGCGTTGTCGTGACACCTCGTCTGCCCGGTATCGTACCAGGACGATTCTCCGGTGGCAGAACAAACTTGGATGGTGACGTTGGCCGAGTGGGTGAGGCGGCCGGGGTCCGTGACTGTGAGCTTGAACAATAGCGGCCCTGTCTGATTGGGGGCCGTGAAGGTGGCGGTTGCCTGATCTCCGTTGGTGATGGTTACTGGCGTTACGGGGGCGATGCCCAGTTCGCCCAAGCCCAGCTGCTCCCATCGGTAGGTGAGGTTGTGTCCGTCTGGGTCGCTGCTGCCCGTGCCGTCCAGGGTGACGGTGGAGCCTGCGGGGACGGCCTGGGTGTAGCCGGGGTCGGCGGTGGGGGGATTGTTGGGGACTGTCACCAACTTGCCGGGTAGCGAATATGCCGAGTTGCCCACTGTGTTCTCAAAACGGACTTGGGCAGTCCACGTGCCTACCTGCCAGTTGGAGTCGGCGCTGGTGAGTACGTCGACCCACCGGTTGAGGGTGGTCCTGATATCCTTGGTGACGGTGATCGTGTCCGATCCCAACCCGGTCCCTAGGGGGCTTATCCCCAGCTTGGCCTTAACTTCGGATATGGCGGGGGTGACTGCCGGCAGCTCCGTTACCCTGACCTGGATTTTGTTGTTCCTGTACCGCACGGCCCACTGGTCTCCGGTGGGAGGGGGGGGAATTTCTCCGGGGGTTACCACTGTTGCCCAAGCCGTCCAAGGGCCGACGCCGTCGGAGTTGGTTATTCGCACTCTGTATTCGTAGGTCGTCTGGGGTATCAGGCTTTCGATAGTGATGGACGTGCCCGTTGAACTATGGAAGGTGTGGTTCAGGCCGCCTTCAGAGGGGGGTATGCCTATTTCTACTTCATAGCTGGTGGCTATGCTGCTGGCTATGGACGGCTCGGTCCAGCTGAGAGCCACGCTTCTGGCGGCGGGGATGGCTGAGACGTTGGTGGGGAGTACAGCGTGTGTCGACACTCTGACCCTGACTTCATCAGTGGCCATAAGACCGTAGGGATCAGTGGCTTTCAGTTCGAATATCAGATCTCCAGCCGTAGCAGGTGCCATGAAGTATTTCCCATTCAGTCCTATGCCCTCCAATGTGACCTCGGTTCCTGACTTCTGTGACCAGAGGGGAGTGACCCTATCGCGGTCCTCCGGATCTTCGTCGCTGATGGAGGCGCCTGTTAGTTCCACCCTGGAGCCTAAAGCGACCACCTGGTTGTATCCGGCGATGGCTACAGGAGGCCGGTTCCGCACAGTCACCGTGACAGTATTCGCATCGAAGCCCCCGTAGGGATCTGTGACAGTCAGCTTGAACAATAGACCACAGGCAAAACTGGGAGCCTCAAATACTGCCTCTTCCTGGTCACTGTCCCGGACGTTCACTGTAGGCAATCCAGGGAGGATAACTTGCTCCCATTTGTACTCTAGCTCTTGAGCCTCGGGGTCCATGCTGGCCCCACCGTTTAGCCGAACGGTGGCTCTGGGACGGACTGTCTGCTCATTCCCAGGAACGGCGGTCGGCTTGGGGTTGCCGAAAGTGATATTGAGCGCGGTCGCCACCTCCGATGCCTTGCATGCGTATCCCCTAAGCGGATCTGGTTGGTATCGAGCAATTAAGTATTCCGTAAAGTAAATGCAAGATAACTGGTACTCGTTCGGACTAATTTCCTTGAACAATCCTGCACCGGAATCACCACCTATTAGGTCGACGGCGGCCCTGATCAGAATCATTTGGTGGAAGTCGAACCCACCGGAGACTTTTGGATCCTCATCAGCCCCTGGCGTGTCAACGTCTTCGACGGTAACCTCGTGTTCACCACTGTTGCGCCCAAGGAAAAGGAGAGTGTCTCCGACAACAGGATCATAAGTGCCTGGAACAATCCGCCTTGCAGTATGGGTTTCATTCCCGTCTGAATCTGTAGGCCCATGCCCATGTAGCACCATGTGGGCCTCCACACCATAGTCAAGACCTGCATACGCAGCATCCAGTTTGTTCCTTATTGGTGAGAGTTCACGAGTAACCCAAGTCGGCATAGGGCTATCTGTGTCTTGTAAGGGAATCTCTCCAATCTTTTTGGAATTATCACTGTTGAACTCGGGGTGGTGGACCGTTTCGCCACCACGAGGATTGTTGTGATCGAGGCCAGTCATGACGTGAGCGTTGGTCACCACCACAGGGTTCCCATTTTGATCCCTGGCTATCGCCGTAATTGTTCCGCCCCCTGCTGGGCGGAGTTCAGAAAGGACACCAGAATCGTCTGGCCTTGCCGCCTCTATCCTGAGACCGCTCATGATCGTATCGTGTTGTTCGTTTGGGCTTCCCATAAATCCTCCTTATGTCCAAAATGTGAATTCTATCTAGAATGAACCTTGGGGATGCAAGCAGAGAGTTGACCGTCGTGCAATCCCCGGCCGGACCAGCCAAGAAATGATTACCGTACTACCTCATCCATAGGGTATGTCCAAGCCTTTGCAGCAAGGACGGGATAGCCATCCAGGCAGCCAGATAGCCAATACTCCCTACCTTCTACCTCTGAGAATCTCCACTCCCAGAAAAAATCGATCTTAGCAAGAATGCCGTATTTTCCAGGCCAAGGCTTCGCAGAACCCTCCGAAGTCGGGAGCCACAACTGTTCAACGGCAGCTACCTTGAAGTCGGGAATTGACCTAAACCGATCCTTATGTTCCATGATCGTTATAGCTGCATCGATTACTTCACTGGGACTATCATCGGGATTATCATCCAAGTCTTCCAGCTTTATAGGCCACGAACTCGAGAAATCGGTTGTAAACGGGGCTTGAATCGACATGCCAATATGCAACACGTCGAGGTTAATGTCCTCTCCACACGGCTCCAAACCCAAAATGCTCTCGTAGGTAGGAGTGCGAATAGATAACACAAGCCCAACGGCAAGGACAGCGACGAAAAGACATCCACCGAAGACGGAGAGAAACAGCTTTCCAGACCCTCTAATCATCGGACCCCCATCGCTCTTTCCAAATCTTAATGAATTCGCTCCGGTCATCGAAGAAAATCTCAATCATAACCGGAACACCCTCTATGCAGTCTGGGGCAAGACGTTTCTCAATCAGTGACTGGAAGTTGACTCTAACTGCAATATAGATATGGTCAGTGGGCAGACCATCTTTGGTTCTTGCTAGAAGAGTCTTGTGCTCATAGTAGTGGGGAATCTCCTGGATACGATGTTTATTCCTTTTGACGACTTCCTTGATATGGTCGCCCACCGACTTCATCCGTGCCGACCGGGACGCTGACACTTGGTAATTCGGCCTCCTGGTCTCGGGGTCTTCCTGCCAAGTGTATTCTACTGATGGAGTGCGATTCTCTAAATCTGGTAGAAAACAGGCCTTCGTCTTGAACGAACTGTCATAGGAATCGATTCCTATGACCGCCACCAGGCCGAAAACGACAGCTGCCGATGCAACAGATATACCAAAGAACAAGAGAAATCGTTGGCTAGACGTCCCAGTCATTATCTTTATCCTCCCAGCCTATGTGACAAGCTATCAGGATGAACAGTCTCCTTGGCGCATCCCACGGTCAGGCGCAAAGCAACCCCTGCGGCTGCGATGAAGAGGGTGAGGGCCTTTGTTTGCCAGTTGTGGGTTTTCATGGGTGTCACCTCCTTTGGTTGGCGGGTCTGGGAGCGTCTCGCGCTCTTCATTGGGGGATAATAGTATATGCGTTCGTTGTTGTCAAACAAGTGTGTCACTTTGGGCCGGGGGGGTTGGGAAATTGGGTTGGAGAAGCAGGAAGCGTTGGTGGGGGTCGGCTGGGGGCGATTGAGGGAGAGGTTTGCGGTGGGGGTCTAAGCCTAGGGATGCGGGGACGGTTAGTGCAGGACCTTAGCGCCGTCCGAATTGCGCCTTGCTACGGCGCTCAGGGTGCCCATGCCGGGCATGCCTCCGGATGGCGTGATTGCAATGCCCGCCCGAAGGGGTCTGTGATTACTTCTTGGTCTACCCATTTTTCAACCTCTCTATTTCTTATGTTGTGTTCTGTGCCCGTTAGTCTTGCGTAAAGTGAACCGTATTCCCCACTATGATGTGCACTGGAATTCCTGCAATACAGCCAGGTATACGATCTTCAGGCGGGACAGTTCGAGGGTCTACCAGATGGTCAAGATGCACCTCGATAATCCACCTGTCGGTCGGTATGTTATCCCAAAGGTACTGAGAGACGGGAAAGCTGCCACCATAGTAAGGGTTCCTTTCGAGCTGTTTCCTGTGCATATCCAGGACGCTATTGATACGTTCCAGTTCCGGGCCGATTCTCTTCCACCGTGAATCCCTTGCTTCGTCATATCCCGGAAGACTTCTCAAGTGTGCGTCGGTGGGATAACTCATTTGGAGTGGATCTTGCTGCTCTGCTAGTTGAATGAACTCTCGCGATGGCTTCAGAGACTCTTCATTGTCGCAGGAATCCGAAGATGTGATTCGTAGCCCTTCGAAGGGGTATTCGATGGGGTACTCCTTCACGCAGGCGGTTATTAGCCACAGGGCAATGGCTGCTGCTATGAAGAGGGTGAGGGCCTTTGTTTGCCAGTTGTGGGTTTTCATTTGTGTCACCTCCTTTGGTTGGCGGGTTTTGTTGAGCTTCTCGCGCTCTTCATTGGGGGATGATAGTATATATGTTCGTTGTTGTCAAACAGGTGTGTCACTTTGGGCCGGTGGGGCAGAGAAATTGGGTTGGAGAAGCAGGAAGCGTTGGTGGGGGTCGGCTGGGGGCGATTGAGGGAGAGGTTTGCGGTGGGGGTCTAGCCTAGGGATGCGGGGACGGTTAGGGTGCCATAGTATTCTCTGTCGTTGGCGCTAAGCCCAGGGGGAACGCCGTGGCGTTTTATGGCTATTCCAGCCATGAGGGGTCTGTGGTTATTTGTTACTAGTCCCATTTATTTTTCCTCTTTTCTTGTTTTGTTGACGATTTGGGATCTTGGATATTCATCATGGATAAAACTCTAGGGGTTCGCCGAAATCTGGATGGTACTGGAAGATGACCGGAACCCCATCCAGACACTCCGGAATCCTGGGTTTGAGCATGCTCGGATGAACGTTAACATTTACGTTGATGACAAACTGATCTGTAGGCAGGCCTGTCTCAGTATCCGGGGAGCGCAAACTCCACCCGAAGACATGCCCATCTGAGTAGACCCAGCCACTGTTTTCGTGGTACAGATAGTCGTACTTTTCCAGAATAGCCCGGCCACGTTCGTCCTCCGACCTGAGCCTTTCATTCCGCGCCATGGCTGCCCGATTCCAGTCTTGAGAATCAATTCTGTGATCGCCAGTGCCATATCTGCCCGGAAAGTGTTGGAATTCCACAGAAGGCATGAGACGACGCTCGCCATAGTAATCGCCGCAGGGGGCGGATGGGGTTATGATCCTTATACCGGAATCTTCGGCGCAGGCGGTTGCTAGCCACAGGGCTGCTGCTGCGATGAAGAGGGTGAGGGCCTTTGTTTGCCAGTTGTGGGTTTTCATGGGTGTCACCTCCTTTAGTTGGCGGGTCTGGGAGCTTCTCGCGCTCTTCATTCGGGGATAATAGAATATGTGTTTGTGTATGTCAATGTTGTTTCGGCACATTTTGTCTGGAGGGGGTGTCGGGACGGGGGTCGGGCGGCACAAAGAAAAGGGGGCGGCTCCTTGGCGGAGCCGCCCCCTTTGGGTTTCCTGTTGTTACGGGGTTACTGCTGGTAGACGGGGATGGTGTATTCGTGGTGACGGACGGGGCCCCAGTGCTGCCAGTTGGCCGTGTATTTTTCGATGACGCCCGGGTCGTAGGAGGAGACGGGGAAGAGGAAGGCGAGGGGTATGAGGAGGTAGTTGTCGTAGAGGTAGTCGCCTATGGCCTGTTCCCACTTGAGGATGTCGTCCGGGTTGACGGAGGCCTTGAAGTTGAGGTAGAGCTGGTCCAGCTCGTCGTACTCCCAGGTGGGGTTGCCACAGCCGCCGGCGACGGAGCTCATGGGGTAGCAGGGGTCGCTGGGGAAGGGGTTGCCGGCGCCGTAGCGGATGGTGTAGACCTGTTGGCCCCAGGTGCGCTCGCGGGCGCGCTGGAGAATTTCGCCGAACTCGACGGGTTCTATCTTGGAGGTGAGGCCGACTTCGGTCCACATGTTTGCGAGGACTTCGGCGACATCCGGCGCTTCGGGAACGCCACCCATCTTGGCTGTGGTCACGTCGAATTCAAAGCCGTTGGGGTAGCCGGCTTCGGCGAGGAGACGCTTGGCTTCTTCGGGGTCGTAGGGGTAGGGGGTCCAGTCTTCTTTGAAGTCGTAGCGGTAGGGCGGGATGCCGTAGGTGCTGGCGGGGACGGCGGCAGCGCCCCAGAAGGTTTCGATGATGAGTTCCCGGTCGATGGCGAGGTTCATTGCCTTGCGGACGGTTGCGTTTCGCAGGGGGTTGTCGGCGATGTAGCCTTCCGCGATGGGTTCCTTTTCGCCCTTGCGGGAACCGGCCAGGATTTCTTTCTCCTGGTCGTAGTAGAGGCCGCCGAAGTAGGCGAACATGAAGATGCCGGGGAGGGTGGCGACGACGGTCTGGAAGCCCCGCTGCTCGGCCTGGGGCAGGAGGGTCCGTGGGATGTCCGAGAGGTGGACTTCCTCGGCGAGGAGCATGGCGAGCCGGGTGGCGTCTTCAGGGGTGTAGAAGATCTGGAGCTCGTGGAACTCGGGGGTCTTGCGCCAGTGGTCTTCGACGCGCTCGACGAGGAGGCCGACGCCGATTTTCAGGTCGATGTACTTGAAGGGGCCGGTGCCGACGGGGTGCTCGGCGTAGGCGTCTTCGCCGCCGACGGATTCCCAGTAGTCCTTGCTGATCATAGCGGCGAGGCCGCCCTCGGAGATGTGGCCCAGGAGGAGGGGTTCGGCCTGGTTCATGTTGTAGGTGAAGGAGTAGTCGTCGTGGATGTCGAAGTTGGCGTCGTCGACGCCGTAGATGTTCCAGCGGCCGGGGTTGTAGGAGGACTCGCCGGCGGAGGTGCGGATGCTGAAGATGACGTCGTCGACGGTGAGCTCGGCGCCCTCCCAATCGTCGGTGCTGTGGAAGGGGATACCCTGTCTGAGGGTGAACTTCCAGCTGGTAGCGTCGTCGGACATTTCCCACGCTTCGACGACGTGGTCGTTGGTGTAGTCGCCGGTGAAGGGATCGATGTAGACCATTTCCTCATACATGGTTTTGATGGGGCCGGAGGAGGAGTGGAAGGTCTGGTGGACCATGCTGACCTGGTGGCCCGGCGGGACTATGGAGACTTCGAGGCGGGGGGAGACGGGGACCTTGGCCATAACCGCGGGGGTTGGGGCTGGGGTTGGGGCCGCGGTGGGGGTGGGTCTTGGGGTGGCCCGCGGGGTGGCCGTGGCCGCGGGGGTTGCGGGCATGGCCGTTGGGGTTGAGGGCATGGCGGTGGGCGCGGGCGCAGGGGGCGCGGTTGCGGGGGCGGGGGCCGGGGTTGGGGCCGCTGTCGGCACTGGGGTGGCCTCGTCGTCGCCGCCGCAGGCGAGGATTAGGAGGAGCGTCATCAGCAACGCTCCTAAAAGGGCATAGATGGGCAGATGGGAAACAGCTTTGGGGTGTCGCATGGGGGGTTCATCTCCTTATCACGTTGGGAAAGACGTGGAGGGTTTGGAAAGATGGGGGTGATGGGGTGAATGCTAGGGAATTGGGGGCGGGTTGTCAAACGGAGGGAGGGGACGGGCGGTTCGCGAACCGCCCCTACGGGAGTTGGGGGCGGGTTGTCAAACGGTTGGGGGAAGGGATGGGACGGGCGGTTCGCGGGACGCGCCTGCGGGGGTTGGGGGCTGGTTGTCAAACTGGGGGGGGGACTCGTTTGACTCGATTTGATAATCGACTAGGTATCAATTTGTGCCTGAGATGATTCGTTTCAGGCGTGGGACTCGTTTCAAAAAAGGTGGGCAAACGAGTGGTCGGGGGGGATTCGTTTTTTTCTGTGGTGGAAACGAAGGGTGGATTTGGGGAAGGCGTGGGGGTCGGGGGCTTTTCATGGGGGGATGGTAGCAGGGGAGGGGGATTTAGGGCAAGGAAAAGTTGGCAGTGAGTCGGGGGAGGGGATGGGTCCCCGCATGCGCGAGGAAACAGGAGGGGGAGGGGTTTTCATGGGGGGATGGGATCGGGGGAGGGGGATTTTGGGCAAGGGGGAGGGGGGGGCGAGGGGGGGAGGGATGGGTTTCTGCATGCGGGAGGGGAACGCGGGGATGGAGGGATGGGTTGCCGCATGCGTGTTTGCGAGGGGAGGGATGGGTTGCCGTGTGCGCGAGGACACGGAGGGGGGCGTGGGGTTTTTCATGGAGGGATGGTAGCAGGGGTGGGGGGCGAGGGGGGAGGGAGGGGTTGCCGTGTGCGCGAGGACACGGAGGGGGGATGAGTTTTTCATGGGGGGATGGTAGCAGGGGAGGGAGGAGGGGATGGGTCCCCGCATGCGCAAGGACAGGGAGGGGGGGCGAAAGAGGGCTGGTTTGAAACCAGCCCCCCTACGACACCGGTTGGGGGGAGGGAGGGGACGGGGATGGGTTGGGGGGACGGAGGGGGAGGGGAGGTACTCGTTTGACTCGTTTTGATAATCGACTAGGTATCAATTTGTGCCTGAGATGATTCGTTTCAGGCGTGGGACTCGTTTCAAAAAAGGTGGGCAAACGAGTGGTCGGGGGGGATTCGTTTTTTTCTGTGGTGGAAACGAAGGGTGGATTTGGGGAAGGCGTGGGGGTCGGGGGGTTTTCATGGGGGGATGGTAGCAGGGGAGGGGGATTCAGGGCAAGGGGGAGTTGGCACAACGGGGGGGGACGCACCCCCATCCTAGCCTTCCCCCCTCAAGGGGGAAGGGATAAGAGGGGTGGGAGGAGGTTCGGAGAAGGGTTCGCCGCGGGCTTCGGTTTCTTCCCGACGGGCGTTCCATGCGGACCAGGCTTCGTTAGCCTTGGCCATGCCTTCTTCACGCAGTTTGCGTTCGCGCTTTTCGAACCAGTTGTCGATGAGTTTTTTTGCGCCGTGGGCTAGCACCATAATTGCTCTCCCTGTTTCGGTAATCATAAATGCTCCTCCGGCGGACATTGTCATCACGTCGGAGGAAGGAGGGGGGGTGGGGGTTATTCATGGGGGGATGGTAGCAGCGGAGGGGGATTTTGGGCAAGGGGGAGTTGGCACAACGGGGGGGAGGGGGGGATGGGACGGGCGGTTCGCGAACCGCCCCTACGACAACGGTTGTGGGTAAGGGGAAGGGATAAGAGGGGTGGGGGAAGGAAGGGGAGGGAGATGGGTTAGGGTTTGGCGGTGGGAGGAGGTTCGGAGAAGGGTTCGCCGCGGGCTTGGGTTTCTTCCCGACGGGCGTTCCATGCGGTCCAGGCTTCGTTGGCCTTGGCCATGCCTTCTTCACGGAATTTGTTGTCGCGTTCTTCTTCTTTTCGGTCGAACCATTTCTTTATGCCGTGGGCTAGTACCATAATTGCTCTCCCTGTTTCCGTAATCATAAATGCTCCTCCGGCGGACATTGTCATCACGTCGGAGGAAGGACCGACGATGGCCCTCCACGTATTTATTATACCTTGATTTACGGTAATTTCTCCCATAATTACGACCATCTCGCTTGGGATTGCGATGATAATGAAGGATCCCAGGTACCAATATCTCATTTCAAAAATTACGGACCATAAATTATCTTGACGGCTTGGTAAATTACTCAATTATTTTTCCTTGGTTGCTTTTCCATTACGTCAGATCCGTTCGACATGATTTTTTCTGAATCCCTTTCATTTGACGTGATCCTTTCCAAGTTTTTTTGAAAAGGGAAGGGGGCGGGCCAATTGGCCCGCCCCCTTCGGAGTTTCCGTTAGGTTTCAGGTTACCAGGTTAGGGGATGATGATCCCCGACTCGTTGGCGTAGACCCAGTAGGCTGAACCAGTTTCTACGTTGTCCTGCACATCGGTTCCAGTAGCCTTGGCTATGGATAGCCTCACCAGCCTACCGGCCAGGGAGTCGAATCCGTAGACCACTTGGGCATCGATGTTGGCGAAGTAGTCGCTGGTGGCGATGCCGGTTCCGGCTTTACGCTGTTGGGCGTCTACCACACCTATCAGGTTCCAGCCCTTCTGTACCGCTATGTGCGGCGGGGGCCTTTCGATGCTGCCGGTGCTTTCCAGGACGACTGATACGTCCAAGACACCACCGCTCAACACCCAGTAGCCGTTCATGCCGTTGATGGTCGTCAGGTCGCCTACGAACATGCCGTCCGCGCCCTTCATGGCGTTCAACCAGAGGCCGGAGTCGTTGTCGAAGCTCAACACG
The DNA here is from genome assembly GCA_965238215.1 of Dehalococcoidia bacterium. Lineage (GTDB taxonomy): Bacteria > Chloroflexota > Dehalococcoidia > Lucifugimonadales > JAPULR01. Next base: position 1,300,132 of record OZ250180.1, read on the forward strand.
TTGGTGATGTCCTCGTTACCCTCTCCGCCGAACACCGCGTTGATGTCGCCGTCCTCGGGATTGCCGGGGAAGGATATGAGGTTGGGACCGGGGTTGAGTTCCAACTCGTAGGGGGCCCGATCGGTCTTGGCGAACTCGAGGGTGAATTCCTTCTCGTTGCCAGCGTTGTCCATGACCTCGATCTTGAACACATGGTCACCGTTGGTGAGGTTGCCGGGTCTGTACACGTACAGGACGTCGTCCCTGGTGGATACCGATTCGGTGACGTCATCGCCGTTGAAGGAGGCGCTGATCAGGGTCACGGTGCTGCTGGTGTCGAAGTCCGTTGTCACCTTGGCCGGGTCATCCGTGGCCGGCTTGGTGTCGTCGGTCTTGACATCGGGTGTGTCGTTGTCGTCCGTACCGAGGCCGTATTCCTTGCCCTCGTCGGAGAATTCTGCCCTGATGAACACGCCTGCGTTGTCTGTCTTGAAGTCATTGTCCACAATGTCAGGCGACCATTCGGGGGCCTGGACTTCGTTGTCCACCTCAAAGAGGATGACGCTGTCGTTGTCCGGGTCGTGCTTGTAGCCAGTGACTTCGTCTTTGTCCTCTTCGTTATCCTTCTGAGCCACGCCCATGGTACCGGCGGTAGCCGCCAAGGTCCCACCCAAGTCCAAACCGCTGACGTAGACGTTCCATAGACCGTCGTCGTTAGCGTCGCCGAACGCGGGCTTGTAGATCCACTCGTTAGCTGTGCCAGTGGGAGAAGCCTGGACGGAGTCCTCGGAAGCCAAGACGTAGTCCGACCCGACCTTGCTTATGGTCACTGAGGGGTTACCCTGTAGCCGCTCATCCGACGTGATCATCACAGTGATGTCCTCGTCGGTGATGGGCCGGTCGCCCTCGGCGGTGCCTGTAACGGTGACGGTCAGCTTGGCGGGGATACCGTCATTGGCGACTATCTCGTCCAAGTCACCTATGAGGTTGCCGGCCTTGTCGGCAAGGGACTCAGCGGCGACTTCGATTTCAGGCTTGTCATTGGGATCAATCTCGTCCACATCCAGGTAGACCGTGCTGCCTACGCAGGTTGTGTCATTGGGAGCATCGCCATCGACGGTAAAGTCATCGGCGGAGACGCTGGAGCAGTCCAGTTTCTCGTTGAAGGCAACAGCTATGCTGGTGCGCTTGGCGTCGGCGCCAGACTTCTCCTCGCTGCCATCGTACCAAGTACCGGTGAAGGTGTTGGTGCCATCGAGCTCGGGTCCGGCGGAGTCCACACGTACGACGTGGGGGTCGCAGCCGGTGCCGGGTGTAGTTACCTTGCCTGCGGAGTCCTTGACCGCCGCAACAATGCCGGTTTCAAGCGACGAGATGTCGAGGGAAACCGGGAGGCTACACTTGGTGTCGCCGTTGGAGTCGCTGACACTTACGTTGCCAGCGAGGTCGGTGGCAAAGGCCCACCAGCGGATCTCGTATTCGGATCCGGCGCCGGATTCGTCGGCGTCCAAGTCGCTGGGGCCTTCTTCAATGCTCACTGAAGCGACATAGCCGTTGGTGGCTTCCTCAAGCTTCAGGTCGTCACGGTAGTAGGTGATAATCTGACCGTTGTTGGTCTTCTCTCCGATGGCGTAGAGGGCAGCCATCACGTAGACGCTTTCCGCGGCGTCCTTGTCGTCGCTGATACCGGAGTCGGTGTCGGCAACGGTGAAGGCAACTGTAGGCTCATCCTCGCGACCGGAGGTGCCACTGGCGGGGGAGAAGCCATTGAAGGAAGGCCCGTCTACGTCCAGGGGTATGCTGGCCCTGCGGGTGCGGCTGGGGTCGCCGTCCGAGTAGGTGACGGAAACGGTGTCACCGGCGGCAACGACGGGAACCATAACGGTGCCCATGCCGTCGAGGATGACGTCGGGGTCGGTGTCGGTGTCGTCGGCCTGGCCGACTGCGCAGGGATCCGTACCATCGCTTTCGCAGAGGATTACCTGCACACCAAACTTACCGCTTATAGCGCTGCTCTCCGTGAGGATGACGCTAACGGTGCTGTTGGGGGCCTGGCTGGTGATGGTCACCCTGTTCTTGGAGCTACCGATTGCGAAGACAGGCACCTGATAGGTCAACGTAATGTCTACGTCGGTACCAATTTGCAGGTCTTCATCGTCTATCGTGTCGCCGTCAGCAGGGTCGGAGCGGTCCACCTCATTGATGGTAATCGCCACAGTGTCCGCAACGAACTCGTTGGTATCATCCGTGTCGGTGTCGTCATCTGCACCGCGGGTGATTACGATGCCCAACTCAAAGGTGCCGGACTCGTCTCTACTTTCGTCCGTATCCTCTGTTTCGGGATCGTCAACGGTGGCGGGGTCATCTTCCCTCGTAGCCATGATGGCAGAGGTCTTGACCGTACCCGTCAGGGACTCGTCGTCGCCAGTATCGGGGTCGTCCGCCGGAACGGTGATGGTGCCGTCCCTCGATGTCAGGCGACCGTCGCCGTTGGTGTCGAGAACGTCCATCCAGTCCCAGAGGTCCGCAGCAGCCGGATCGGAATCAGGCATGAGGGGGCCTGTGCGGCCTGTGGGCAAGTCGAGGTCGTTGTTGCCGCTTGTAAAGCTGTCCCGAACGTCGTTGGAGGGCACCGTGGTTGCCGAACGACCGCTGATGTTATCGAGCGAGAATATCATGTACTCGATATGGGTGGCGCCAGTCGGCAAAGCGACGCTTGTCAACTGGCCAGACTGGATGTTTAGCCCAGAAACGTCACCACTTGCAACTTCAATATACGGTTCATTGGAATCGCGTTTGTCGTTGGAATTGGCGTCGCTGAACCCACGAAAGTCCAAGTAGTTCACAGCGCCGTCGCCATTAGCGTCTGCCAAGTTAACCCATTGTTCACCTTCAGGAGCGGTGCCGCCCGTGAAGACCTTGGTGGCGGGCTTGTTCAGGTCCTGGTCTGCGACTTCTAGATAGAAGCCGGCAGTGCCTGCCGGACCGTTGAGGCTGACGTAGCTGATTCCGTCCCCGCCCTTATTATCAAGGAACGAAATCGTTCCTGCGTCGGCTGCGAAGGCGGGCATGGCCCACAAGAGCCCCAGCAGCAGTGTTACCAGTATACCGGGGATAAACCAAGTAGCTTTTTGTATCACTTTTCCTCCCAATGCGTCGTAGTTTGAGGGGCCGTCCGGTGGTTAGATGTCATAGACCAACCTCCTTGAGTCTGATGCCCGTAGGGCGCCAGGGAGGGCCGGTGTTTCCGAGATAAATTGGTCTGGAATAGTGCATTGTTTCCCTCTCCTGGGGCGTTAATTCTGATATATGCGGTATGTTTCATGGTTTGTGGCAGTGGTTTAAGTTCGGGGGCTTTCCCAAACGTAGGCCGCTCCACAGGTAAATCTGCGGTGGCGGCGAGGGGGGTGTTGGCCCTTGCGGATGCCGTAGGTATGTGAATTTGCCTCTGGGTAAGTTTTGGGTTTGGCAAGCCTGTGATAGTCATGCGGTACTCTACACAACCCCGCTTGAGATTGTCAAGTGGGATTGGCGGGGGAATTTGGTGGATAGTTGGGTGCGAATGACGGTGGATTTCCTAGCTATTTGGCTGTGGGAATACGGGGGGGATTATACATTGTGTCGATGGGAATAGGAAGGGGTCACTGCGTGACGGCAAGCTTGGGGTTGGGCGTGGGGGAGGGGTTCTTCCAGGGGGAGGCTGGGGGAAGGGTGGGGCGTGGGGAGGAGGGGGTTTTCGGGGGGAGGAGGGGGGAGGGTTGGGGATGGGGGAGGGTTTGGGGCGGGGAGGGGGAAGGGAGGCGAGGGGGCGGGGATCACCCCCATCCAAACCTTCCCCCATCGAGGGGGAAGGAGGGATGGGAGGAAGGGCGGCGGGAGGGGTTGGGGGAGCGGGCGGGAGGCGCTCGTTGGGGATGGCATTGTGATCCGCTCGACCCCTCTACTTCTCCTTCATCCCACTTCGGAGGAACCCGATGCCCTCGAATCGAAGTCATCAATACTACGTCTATCTCACAACGAATAAGCGAAGAACCCTATACACGGGCTTCACAAACAATCTGCATCGAAGGATGTACGAACACAAGCGTGGTCTATTAGAGGGATTCACCAAGAGATACAGGATAATTTCCCTGGCTTACTATGAGGAAACTTCCGATGCCGCGTCGGCTATAGCCAGGGAAAAGCAAATCAAGGGTTGGCTAAGGAGCAGGAAGGTAGCGTTGATTGAGGGGGTTAACGCCGGTTGGGAGGACTTGTCGTTAGGCTGGTTTGACGACTCTCCAGAGGGATGTTGAGGCGTGGGGGGAGTTGGATTCTTCGACTTCGCTGCGCTACGCTCAGAATGACACGTGGGGGAGGCGCTGCGCTACGTTCAGGAGGGCATGTGGGGGAGTGGGGCTGGGCGGGCTTTGGGGCGGGGGCGGTTGGGGAGCGGGGAGGGGGATGGGATGGGTTGCCGCCTGCGCGAGGACAACGGGGGGAGGGTTTCGACGCGAGGGGAGGCTATTCGTGGGGGTGGCGGAGGGAAGAGGGATGGGTCCCCGCCTGCGCGAGGACAAGAGGGAGGGGCGCATGCGTCCCCCGCCTTCGCGGGGGCAGGGTTTCGACGCGAGGGGAGGCTATTCGCGGGAACACGGGGGTGGGAGCGGTTGACACTCCGTTGGAGGCGGGGATATACTCTTTTTGTCAGCTTTCCCCTTCGCGTCGCCCTGGCATAGGGCCGAGGGTCGGCGGGAAGCAGCCGACGATTCCATACCCCGGAGTCCCCCACCCTTCCTTATATATGAAGGTTTTGCTGTTCTCCCATAGCTGTTACCTTTCACCCGTGCGCGTGCCTTTGCCGAATGGCGGGGGAAGTTTTCACCCCCATCCTAACCTTCCCCCATCAAGGGAGAAGAGAACTGAGGGATGGGCGTGAGCACTAAGTTCATTTTTGTAACGGGCGGCGTTGTTAGCGCCGTGGGCAAGGGGGTCAGCGTCGCGTCTATTGGGCGTATCCTGAAGAGCCGGGGGATCACTGTTTCGGTCATCAAGCTGGACCCGTACCTGAATGTGGACCCGGGGACGATGTCGCCGTACCAGCACGGGGAGGTATTCGTGACGAAGGACGGGGGCGAGACGGATATGGACCTGGGGCATTACGAGCGGTTTATCGACATTGAGGTTACGCGGTCGTCGAATCTGACGGCGGGGCAGGTGTACCAGTCGTTGATAACGAAGGAACGCCGGGGGGACTTCCTGGGGGGGACGATTCAGACGGTGTCGCACGTGACGAATGAGATAAAGGGGCGGATTCTGTCACTGGCGGAGGAGTCGGGCGCGGAGGTGGTGGTGGTGGAGGTTGGGGGGACGGTGGGGGACATCGAGGGGCAGCCGTTCCTGGAGGCGATCCGGCAGATGCGGAAGGACGTGGGGCGGGAGAATGTTTTCTATATTCACGTGACGCTCTTACCTTATATATATGCGACGGGGGAGTTGAAGACGAAGCCGACGCAGCATAGCGTGAAGGAGTTGAGGAGCGTCGGGATTCAGCCGGACGCGATTATCTGCCGCAGCGACTTTGAGGTGTCGGACGGGATACGGGAGAAGATATCGCTGTTTTGCGACGTGCAGAAGGATGCGGTGATTCCGCTGCTGACGGTGGATACTATCTACCGGGTGCCGCTGATTCTGGAGGACTGGGGGATGGGAGATTTGCTGACGCGGTCGTTGAACCTTCGGGCCGCAGAACGGGATATGAAGGCGTGGGCGGCGATGGTGGAGCGGATGGGGGCGCATTCCGGCAGGGTGCCAATTGCGCTTGTGGGGAAGTATGTAGAGCTGAAGGACTCTTATATATCGGTGAAGGAGGCGCTGCAGCACGCGGCATGGCATCACGGGCAGGAGGTGGAGGTGCAGTGGGTGCACGCTGAGGAGGTGGAGGCGAAGGGCCCGGATGGGCTGCTGGCGACGGCGTGCGGGATTGTGGTGCCGGGAGGGTTCGGGGCGCGGGGAGTGGAGGGGATGATTCGGACGGCGCAGTACGCACGGGAGCATAAGATTCCGTACCTGGGGCTGTGCCTGGGGCTGCAGGTGATGGTGGTGGAGTTCGCCCGGAATGTGTTGAATATGAAGGGGGCGCACTCTTATGAGGTGGACCCGGCGTGCGAGGACCCGGTGGTGCATATTATGCCGGAGCAGCGGACGGTGACGGATTTGGGGGGGACGATGCGGCTGGGGGACTATCCGTGCATGCTGCTGGAGAATAGCCTGGCGCGTCGGGCGTACGGGCAGGAGCAGGTGTCGGAGCGGCACAGGCACCGGTTCGAGTTGAACAACGACTATCGCGAGCGGTTGGAGGAGGCAGGGATGCGGGCGAGCGGGCTTTCGCCGGACCGCCGGCTGGTGGAGATAACGGAGATGGAGGGGCACCCGTTTATGCTAGGGGTGCAGTTTCACCCGGAGTTCCGGTCGAGGCCGCACCGGCCGCACCCGCTGGTGAGCGAGTTTGTGGGTACGGCGATGAAGACGCTGCGGGAGGGAAGTCAGCCTTCGCTGCCGCTGGGGGAAGGTGTGCTGGCGGTTCGCCGGACGCCTCCGTATATGAATGGGGACTGATGTGAACGGTAGAAGCGGTTATATGATATGAAGCTTTTCGTTGATACGGCAGACGTGGACGAGGTGCGGCGGGCCGCCCGGTTAGGGGTGGTTTCCGGCGTGACGACGAATCCTTCGCTGGCGGCGCGGGCAGGGGTGAGGGGGATGGGGGGATACCGGGCGGCGATTGCGGAGATAGCGTCGATTGTGGACGGGCCGATATCTATAGAGGTCGTTAGCGAGGACGTGGAGGGGATGATAACGGAGGGGAAGGAGTACGCGACGTGGGCGCCGAGGCCGTGGGTGAAGCTGCCAAGCACGGCGGCGGGATTCCAGGCGATGAAGGCGCTGTCGGACGAGGGGATTGAGATCAACCAGACGCTTTGCTTTTCGGTGAACCAGGCGCTGCTGGGAGCGCAGGCCGGGGCGGCGGCGGTGAGCCCCTTCGTGGGACGGATCGACGACACGGGCCAGCGGGGAATGGACCTGGTGGCGGAGATAGTGTCGATATTTCGAAATTACGGTATCAGGACGCAGGTACTGGCGGCGAGCATTCGCCACCCGATGCACTGCGTGGAAGCGGCCCGGGCCGGGGCGCATATAGTAACGGCGCCATGCGCGGTGCTGGAGCAGATGGTGGACCACCCCCTGACAACGATGGGGGTGGAGCGGTTTCGCCAAGACTGGCAGAAGGCCAGCGGGGGCTGAGACGCCCCGGACCCTCGTCTCAGCGGAGCAAAAATCTTTGGAAAGAACGTGATCCAAGTGGCTGCCAAACCGACGTTAGACGTTTCAGAACTCGAGAGGATGAGCAAGGAGGAGCTGCTGGTGTTTGCCCAGAAGATGGGCATGGAAAACGGCACCTCGCTCACGTCTCTACGCAAAGAGGACATGGTGGTGCGAATTGCCCACACGTTCCCAGACCAGCACCGGCTGAGGGGGTCCGGGGTCCTCGAATTGATGAGCGACGGTTACGGCTTCCTACGCCACACGGGGTTGAAGCCGGGGCCGGGGGACATCTACGTTTCGCAGTCGCAAGTCCGGCGGTTCGGCCTCCGGAGTGGCGACACGGTGGCCGGGGGCGTTCGCTCGCCCAAGGGCGGGGAGCGCTACTTTGGGATGACGCGGGTGGACACGGTTAACGATCTTACGCCGCCGAATGCGCGGACGAGGCCGGGGTTCGAGGAGTTAACGCCCATCTTCCCCGAACAGCAGATAATGTTGGAGACGACGCCGGATAACCTTACGACGCGAATGATAGACCTCTTCTCGCCCATTGGTCGCGGTCAGCGGGGGCTGATCGTGTCGCCGCCCAAGGCGGGGAAGACGACCATACTAAAGCACGTGGCCAGCGGTGTGAGCGCAAACTACCCCGACATCCACATAATGGTGGTGCTCATCGGCGAACGGCCCGAGGAAGTTACGGACATGCGCCGCTCCGTGAAGGGAGAGGTCTTCGCCTCCACCTTCGACGAGTCGGTGGAGGATCAGGTGCGTCTGGCGGACCTTTCGTTGGACAGGGCGAAGAGGCTAGTGGAGTCGGGCAAGGACGTGCTCATTCTGATGGACAGCATCACGCGGGCGACGCGGGCCTACAACCTGTCGCTGCCCAGCAGTGGACGCACGCTTTCGGGCGGCATCGACCCCGTGGCTCTTTACCCGCCCAAGAAGTTCTTTGGCGCGGCCCGCAACGTGGAACACGGCGGCAGCCTCACCATCATCGCAAACTGCCTGGTGGACACAGGGAGCCGCATGGACGAGGTGATCTACGAGGAGTTCAAGGGAACGGGCAACATGGAGCTTCACCTGGACCGGAAGCTGGCGGAGAAGCGCATCTTCCCAGCCATAGACATAGGGCGGAGCAGCACCCGTAGGGAAGAGCTGCTCTTCGACCCAACCATGGTCAAGAACATCTGGCTGCTGCGGCGCATCGTGGGGTTGCTGGTCCAGGAATCAGGCAACTTCACCGACGGCATCGAGCGGATCCTAGAGCGGCTCTCCAATACCAAGAACAATGTCGAATTCCTTGCGCGCCTGGGCAAGGAGAAGTAGAGAGCCGGTGCGCAAGGCTTTGGAGACATTAACGAAATGACGATGGAGACGAATCACGGGCTGAACGTGATAACCGGGGAAGGCAACACCAGAGTGCTGCTGGGATGTACACACCAGCGGGGACTCGTCTACCTTGTGCCGGCGGAGAAGAGCTGGGTGTGCTCGGAGGAGATGCTTCCGGGCCACGCGCTTGCGGGGTTCTTAGGGGAGCTCACGGCCCGAGGAGATGCACAGGTGGAAGAGATGATGCAACGGTGGGGCATCTACTTCAGACAGATGCCGTTGGACGAGTCCCAAGGCTAGCAGAGCCCTACACGCTGTCTGCGGAGGTCTTACCCGCCTTCGGGGATGGGCTGATCGTCCTGCTGGCTCGCCAGATGCGGCGTGGGGAGCGGGTCCATGGCAGGAGTGGGTTGAGCCGGAGCCTCCGCTTCCTGGGGAACTTCCTCCGCCTCCTCTTCAATCACGGGCTTCCGACCTTCGAATAGGGCCTTTAGGTTCTCACCCTCCACCGACTCGTACTCTATGAGGAACTCGGCGATGTCGGAAAGCCTCTCCCTATTCTCCTCGAGAATGGCCACGGCCCTATCCTTCGCCGTAGTTATTAGGTCCTTCACTTCCTCGTCAATCTCTACGGCCAGCTTCACGCTGTAGTCTTGCTCTTCGTGAATCTCCCTGCCGAGGAAAACCAGTTCCTGACGACGGCCCAGGGTTCTGGGTCCGAGCTTCTCGCTCATACCGTACTGCTTGACCATTTTCTGGGCAATCTGCGTCGTGCGCTGCAAGTCGTTGCTGGCGCCCGTGGTGCTCTCTCCAAAGACAATCTCTTCTGCGGCCCTGCCACCCAAGGCGGTGGCCATCATGTCCTCGAACTGGCCCTTGGTCCACAAGTACCGGTCTCCGTCCGGAATTAGGCGGGTGTAGCCGCCCATGGACCCGCGGGCCACGATGGAAATCTTGTGCACGTTGTCGGCCTTGGGCAGCTTGTAAGCCACCAGAGCATGGCCGGCCTCGTGGTAGGCCGTCATTGCCTTCTCTTTGTCGTTGATGACGCGGCTCTTACGCTCCGGCCCTGCAATAACCCGGTCTATGGCCTCCTCGAACTCGGAGATGCCGATGAGCTTCTTGTTGCGGCGGGCTGCCATCAATGCTCCCTCGTTGACGAGGTTGGCCAGGTCTGCCCCACTGAAACCGGGAGTCTCCTTGGCGATAACGTCCAGCTTTAGGTTGGGAGCGAGGGGCTTGCCCTTGGAATGGACCTTCAGTATGGCCTCACGGCCTCGGACCTCCGGCAAGTCCAGGACAACCCTTCTGTCGAAGCGGCCGGGGCGCAGGAGAGCCGGGTCCAGGATGTCCGGCCGGTTGGTAGCGGCTATGACGATGATATTTGTGCTCGTTTCAAAGCCGTCCATCTCCACAAGAATCTGGTTGAGGGTCTGCTCCCGCTCGTCGTGGCCACCACCTAGACCGGCGCCCCGATGGCGGCCCACAGCGTCTATCTCATCCACGAACACGATGCAGGGCGAGTTGCGCTTTGCCTGGTCGAAGAGGTCCCGCACTCGCGCCGCGCCGACACCAACGAACATCTCGACGAATTCGCTGCCGCTGATGGGAAAGAAAGGCACCGCGGCTTCGCCGGCGACGGCCCTGGCCAGCAGGGTCTTACCAGTGCCCGGCGGACCTACCAGCAGGACGCCCCGCGGGATTCGTGCTCCCAGGGAGAGGAACCTATCCGGGTTTTGGAGGAACTCCACAACCTCCTCGAGTTCCGCCTTAGCTTCGTCGGTGCCGGCCACGTCGGAAAAGCTCACCGAAGGCCGACTGGTAAGTATCATCTTTGCCTTGCTGCGCCCGAAGTTCATGGTCTGATTGCTGCTTCCCTGGGCCTGACGCATCAGTAGGATAATCAGAGCGCCAAAGAAGATTAGGGGCAGGAAGCTCAGCAGCAGGCCCATGTTGAACCCGCCTGCGCCTTTGAAGAAAATCTCAACGTTGCGGATGCCTTCGTTCTGGAAGACCTCGTTAATGTCCGTTCCTTCACCAATGCGGCTCCTAAGCTCGCTCCCAGTGACCGTGACTACTTTGAGAGATTCTCCTTTCACCTCGATGGTGGAGACTTCTCCCTCCTTGGCCATGCGGACGACCTCTGTGAAGGAGACCTCATCCGAGCCTCCCAGACCTGGTACGACGATGAAGAAGATTGAGGCAACAGCGACGATTATCAGAAGATAGATAAGGCCGCTTCTCAGCCACTTTTTATTGCTCATATTTACGCCAATCCACCCGCCGATTAGGGGAAGTTTACTGGGGAATCCTTGGAAACCCAGGGCGTTCAACCCGTATATTCATACTACGTTATAACCGCACAAAAAGCAAAGTCAGCCGCATACATTTGCGCACAAAAAGGGTCGCAAAACGCCTTTGCCGATTTCTCCATATCGGGCCGCATGGCCAATCGGCGCCCGCGCGACCGCTTCAGGAGAGAAGCATAAGCCTCCACCGCACGCCGGATTCGCGCCTAGCAAACCGGCCTGGCAAGCACCCCCGGGGCGACCTTCCGTCGCAGCCAGCGTCCATCCGACGAGCTTCCCTGCAGGACGCCGTTCTCCACCATGACCTTGCCTCGCAGCATAGTCATCACCGGATAGCCCTGGCATTCGAATCCTTCCCAGATGCTATAGTCGGAATCGGCATGCAGGTCGTCCAGGGTAAGAGTCTTACGCACGCTAGGGTCTATAAGCACCAAGTCGGCGTCGCTCCCGGGGGCAATGACGCCCTTTTGGGGATAGAGGCCAAGAATCTTCGCCGCATTGGTGGCAATTACGTCGGCAAATCTTGTCAATGACATGCCGCCCTGAGAGACGAACTTGGTGAAGGCCACCGGCACCCTCGTCTCGATGCCGTTGTGCCCACCGCAGACGGACTTGATGGTCTGACCCCAGAACTTGACGTCCTTGTAGGTAGTGTATTCGTCCGTAGCAGTAGTGGAGATTCGCCCGTCTTCCAGCCCTAGCTGGAGGGCGTCTCTATCGGAAGCGTACTTGATGGCCGGATAGGTGTGAATCTTGGTGCCGTTGGGCTTCTTGTAGTCGTCGCAGGTGAACTCCAGGTAGTTGTGGAGGGCCTCGCCATAGACGGGCAGGCCACGGCTTCTCGCTTCACCCACTGCAATCACGCCTTCTCTGGCGGTGACGTGGACAAAGTAGATGCCCACCTCAGCGTGTTCCGCCATGCGGATGACCTTGCGGAAGGACACGTCTTCAGAGATGTTGCTGTGAACCAGGTGAAGGTTATGCCCCTGATCCCTGCCTTCCCGCTTCAACTTCTCTTCCATATAAGTAACCATGTCGTCATCTTCGGCGTGGACAGCCATGATGCCGCCGTGCTTCGAGACCTCTTGGAAGATGGCCTGAAGGTGACCGTAGGGAACACGCCCGCCAAAGGTGGTGAATATCTTGAAGCTGGCCTGGCCCGCCTGCACCGCTTCGCCAATCTCGCCGATGTTCTTGGGGCTGACCTCCCCCGCCAATATATAGTGGTAGGCAAAGTCCGTGTAGCTGTGGCCGTCGAAGGCCTGCTTTCGAGATTCCAGTTGATTCATGATGGAGTCCTGGGGCACGGGTTCGCCAGGGGTGATAGGAAGTGTGCCCGCGAAGTCGAGAAGGGTGGTGACGCCGCCGAAGGCCGCGGCGCGGGTGGCCGCTTCCGGCGGTTGGGTGAAGACTTCCGGCCGGCCGGCCCATTGCTCCGGCACTGGAATGCCTATGTGGGTGTGAGGTTCGATGCCGCCGGGGAGGACGATCTTGCCCGAAGCGTCGATGACGCGAACGGCCTCGGCTCCCAGAAGACCAGGATGGGAGAGGGCAGCGATTTTGCCGTCCTGTACGGCCACGTCCATAATGGCGGCCCCCTGGGTCGTAACAACCGTACCGCCTTTGATGATTGCGTCGAGCATTTCGCCACCCCCTTGCTAGGTTGCCCTCATTATAACAGGCCTGCTGATTAACAGAGAGGCTAGGCCCGGTCATGGACAGTCAGCGGTTCGCAAACACCCGACAAGGTTATTCTCCCATCTAGCATACACTTCCGATTTGAAACCGTTGTCGGTGCCGTCCCACACTACCAGGATTCTGAAGGCAGAATTCCCTGGCTACCTCAAAGTTGTTTTGGTCGGAGAATACGAACCTTTGGGCATGACCCACTTGATGAAGATTGGCGTCCCTTACCAGTTCAGGCTCCAATGGCTTAGGAATTACTTGGCCGTCCAAAGGCTTTAGCGCACCCCACTTCTCTAGATCGAAGCAATACATTAGGCAACGTGGGGACAGTGGGATCAAGAGGTATGTTCCTGGCATGGACGCCTGGGCCCAATACATATGTCGTGTCTTTGAGCGGACCTTAATTGGATCGTCTGAAGTATAGAGTGATTCTGGCATTGGATTGAGTCTGAACACCCAAGCACATCCATTAACCCAACTGGCGAGTTGATTTACGAATTCATCATCCCACAAAATCGCCAAGTGAAGATCTCTTATAGAGCGTTCTTCGCTGGAAATACTTTGTGAGCCAGCAAGACCCTGAAGTAGCATAATTCGAGCCTCAGAAGTCCTCAGTAGTTGAAGAGAAATGTAAAGGGACATAATCTCCCGGTTCACCTCCGGTATCTGGATGAATTCTCCTGGTTTGAAACGTGTTATCCAGTCTTCCGTAATCAACTGGGCCTGCTGCTCCAGTTCGCTAAGCTGATGTTCCATCAAGGACGAGTCGGGGGAAATGTCAGGAAGTTGATAAAAGCCGCGTTCAGCGGCCACATTCCTGGGGTTCACCTGAAAGACTCGGTTGGAGTCTTTGTCATACACCCAAAGTAAACCGTCGGGCCCAACAAATCGTTTTAGGTAAAATTGCGGCACAAAGTGGTGAAGACGATCCTTCATTTGGTGACCTCATCAGGTTGATCTACTAAACAATGGTAGTTTTCTCAGTGGTAGTTTCCTCGATTCTGTCCCAATCCTGTAATCCTGTTTTGCGTTGGTCTTGCGGTTCAAGCTAACTTCAATCGGATCATTGGGTCAAGGAATTCCATTACGGTGTGCCCTTGAGAGCGCGATAATAGAGATTGAAACCGTCTACGTAAACGTTTGTAAGCAACCGACACTCCCTTACAAAGACAGAGACCGCCGTTTCGGGCGGTCTCGACCCTACCGGCGAAGCGATAGGGGGGGCTGATGACAAGGTACAATAGGTGCATCCCGCCCGTCAACGGTTAGGGCTTTAGCACTGCCTTGCATCCCCAGGACGCTAGAATATCTTGACACCTGCCCTCTGCCCTCTTTAGTATTATGGAGCTTAGGCCGAGGTAGCTCAGCGGTAGAGCAGCGGACTGAAAATCCGCGTGTCGTTGGTTCGATCCCGACCCTCGGCACCACGGGACGAAACCCGTTATGTAGGCGGAAGTGGCTCAGTGGTAGAGCATCTCCTTGCCAAGGAGAGGGTCGTGGGTTCGAATCCCATCTTCCGCTCCACCTTTCTTTACGCTTTCCGTTCAGCCCCAATTGTTGACATTCCAACCCTTCATGGTTAGTCTTTTTGCCCAAGTGTTATACTGGCTCAATCAACGGATGTATTACGAAGGAGGCAATTGATGCCGCTACTTCTCACTGACCGGGAAGTTAACCAGCTAATGACCATGCAGGACTGCGTGGGTGTCATGGAAGATATGCTCGACCAGGCCCACCGAGGCATGGCGTGGCTGCAACCCCGTTCCCACATCCGCACACCCCAGGGATACCACCACATCATGCCGGGCGCCGTGCTCGACACCGGCGTGGTGGGCCTGAAGGTATACACGGCCCGCTTTCCCGGCGGCTCTCGCTTTCTGACGGTGCTGCACGACAGCGAGACGGGGGACCTGCTGGCTCTGCTACAGGGCGGGCGGTGTTCCCAGCTCCGTACCGGCGCCCTAAGCGGCGTGGCCAGCAAGTACATGGCCCGCGAAGATGCATCAGTCATCGGAATAATCGGCACCGGCGCCCAGGCCCGCGCGCAGCTGGAAGGCAACTGCGCGGTTAGAAACATCACGTCCATCAGGGCTTTCGACATCGTTCCGGAGAAGGCCGAAGAGTTTGCCGCCCAGATGTCCGAGCACTTGAACGTGGAAGTCTCGGCGGCGGAGAGCGCCCAGGCCTGCGTGGAGGGCGCCGACATAGTAATCACCATGACCACCTCCCCCAACCCGGTACTCTTCGGGGAGTGGCTGGAACCGGGAATGCACCTCAGCATCATGGGTTCCAACCACTGGACCCGCCGCGAGGTGGACAACGACGTAATAAGCCGAGCCGATTCTATCGTCGTAGACAATCTGGAGGAGGCGAAGCGGTACAGCGGCGACCTCCTCTTCAGCATTGACCAAGGGATCGTCCGGTGGGAGCAGGTACACGAGCTGGAATCGGTCGTCGCCGGCCAGACTGCCGGACGGCCTTCAGAAGACAGCGTAACTATGTTCAAGTCCCACGGCATAGGCGTCAGCGACGTTGCCGCCGCTGCTTTCGTCTACAGGCGAGCCAAGGAGGAGGGTCTGGGCACAGAGCTTCCCCTAAACTCGTAGGCAGCCTAATGGCCCCTACCTCACGGCATGAAGAACATATAGTGTGAACACTGGCATCGAACCCTATATTCTGCATTACTACATAGTTAATTTGGAGAAGATTTGTGAACAATGACCCGTCCAAACAGGACGAAGGGCCTTCCGTTGCCCTTCCCGGCCCCGTCATCAACCCCGCCTTTGCCCAACACTTAGACCGGCTCGTGGCCCTTGGCAAGCAGGGGCAGAGCGCGAATAGCCCTCTTTTCAATCCTTCCGAACAGTGGCTCATCGACAACATCCGAGTCTTCCAGGACCTGCCCGCCGACGAGCGGGACGGTCTGATGCGGGAGGTGGGAGAGGTTGTCCAAGAAGGAGCGGAGGCCAACGCCCAGGGCAAAGCCGCCGCTAAGGTTTGGCCTGAGACAGTAGTCAGGCTGGACAACGGCGGGTTGGCTTTCTTCAGCCAGCTGGGAGTCGCCCGCCGACCGGACCTCACCCAGTATTTCATCGACGGCTTCTCTCGAAATCGAGACGCCCTCGCCTTCACCGAGGAGAGCCAAGCCCTCTTTACCGAGGTGCTGGAAATTATTGTCGAGGAAATGACCCGCCGCTTTGAAGCGGGCGATGGCATCCTCCAGACGGACAGGCGCATCTGCGACGCGCCGGGCCGGTCCTTCCACGCTCGCCAGGTCCTTTTCGGGACCCGCTACCTGCAGCTGCCCCTCATGTGGCGACAGTTGACCTTCGACCTCCCCCAGGAGGAGATGTCCCAGGAGCCGGACATCCTAGAGGTTTCAATTCCCAACTGGCTGGAAGACCTGAACCTGCCCCAAGAACTTAAAGAGCGCGTCCAAGAGGCGGGACTGACACAGCTAGTCTTCAAGGCCCCGACCAAGGGACTCTCCCTTCACCTGGGATTCGACTATGTGGGCGAGCACAAGATGGGCCCCCTTTCCATAGCCATGTTCAAGGTCAAGGAAGCCCAGGGCCTGGCCATACAGGCGGCTCTTAGCATGGTGCGCATTCGCACCCTGAGCGGCGCCCTTACGAATTCAGCCATGATTACCCTGGGCCCGTCTCTACACGGCAAGAGCACTCTTACTATTATGATTGAGCTAGCCAATAGCGAAACCGCCTCCCTACTCGGCCTCCCCGTCGACTCGGAGGAGGGCGTCTATCCCATGAACGACGACATCGTCCTTCTCCAACAGCTACCTGAGCCCATCGTATCCAACCGGGACGGTCAGACGACCGAGATCCCCTACGGCATCGACGGCACCGAGAACAACCTCTACGCAGTGCCCTTCGGCCTCACGCGGGAGGACGATCCTATTACCTACGACGTTCTGCGGGGGGCACCAGACTTTCCCAACCCCCTGGAACTGCTGGAGAACGTGCCCGTAGACCACGAGAGCGCCGTTCCCAAGTACGACGAGAATCCCGTTCGGAACATGCGCATGATCCTATCCCGCCAGCGGCTGCTGGACAGGAAGGGCTCACGCCACGTGCTAAAGAGCATTACCGGCGGCGAGACCACCGATTCAGTTCACGTCCCCATGGAGCACACGGACCGGGTCTTCTGGCAAGCCGTCATGCGCCAGAACACCGTCATCGCGCCCCTACGCAAGCTCAAGCTGGAGCAGTACATCCGGGTGCTCATGTACGGCGAGGCGGTGCAGATGGGCGCCGCCACTGGCGCCATTGGCCGGCCATACGTGGAATACTTCTCAGACCCATTCATCATCGGCCTGGAAGACGACAACGCCAACATGATGTACAAGGTGCTCAAGGAGATGGCCCAAGGCGGCCTGCCCCAGTACTACTACGTGTTCAATACGGGCGGCGTGGGCGCCGACTCCAACGAGGAGGCCAGCGGCGAGAACTACAAGAAGATTCCCCGGTCTCTCACCCTTACTCTCCAGGAAGCCCTCCTCCGGGACGCCGTAAAGTTCGAGTACGACCCGATTATCGGCTCCGACACCGCCGTGGCCATCGTAAACGCCCAGGGGCAGGAGGTTCTCGACCTGCGACAGGAGTGGCTGCCTCGTTCGATATATGGCGAGGCGGATTATGGACGCCGCATCGTAGAGCTTCGCCTCCGCCGATTTTACGGCCGGGACGAAAACGACAAGGCGGGCATTCTCCGCTATACCAAGGTAATAAACGCCCTCATAGACCTGCGGGAGATTCCGCCCCCCACCAACGAACGGGAGCTGGCCTGGCTGCTTTCCTACTGCTGGCACGTGGACCGCGTCTACGGGAGCCTGGAGGAGCTTATGGACCATCGCTCGGAGGGCGCTCGCCCCAATGACAACATAATTCGCTCCCTAGGGGAAAAGTACCGGGACGGCTTGGAACGGGGCCTGCGGGTAAGCTCGGCGGGGAGCAAGCTCTTGAGGGAGTTGGGCATTTCCTGAGCATGAGTCCCCTTCTTACCAACCACAGCCGCACTCTTGCTTACCCTGAAATTTTCTGACTCCTGAGGTGACTCTGTGACCAGCCTTGAGCCCATTTCCGACGAAACCCTGGAGGTCCTGCGCCAGATTCCCACCCAAACCCTAATCGACGGTCTCTGGGTGAAGGGATGGCCGATGTCCTTCATCCACGGGGCGAAGCCCCTGCAGCTGGGGCAGCGGATGGCCGGTCGCGCCGTCACCCTCCGCTTCGTGCCCCATCGCCCCGACCTGGTCGCCGACAAGCCCAAAGGACCCCAATCGGCGGAGTACGTGGCCTTTGAGCTCTGCGGGCCCGGCGAGGTGCTGGTCATAGACGCCATGGGCTGGGAGTTCAGCTCCGTCGGCGGGGACATCAAGTTCCTGCGACTCAAGCAGCGGGACATCGGCGGCCTGGTTACCGACGGCGCCGTCCGCGACACCGTAGCGCTCAAGGAGTACGGCTTCCCCGTCTATTCCGCCAACAGCACGGCCAAGCAGGGCCCGGCCGAGTTCTGGCCCTGGCAGGTCAACGACGCCATACAGTGCGGCCGCGTTCTGGTCCGCCCCGGGGACGCCATAGTGGGAGATGACGACGGTGTCGTGGTGGTCCCTCAAGGCGTGGTGGAAGAGGTTATCGCCATTGCCCATCAGCGGGAGGAAGTGGAAGAGGTGATAAAGGCCCAGCTGATGGTGGAGCAGTGCTCCCCGGGCAAGTATTACCCCTTCAATGACGCTACGTGGAAGCTCTACGAAGAGAAGACGGGGAAGAAGCCGCCCATCTAGCCCTCACACTCCTAATCCACACTCTCCATTAGGCGACCGTACCCCTGCACCTTGGGCGAAAGGCCCAGCCTTCGCAGGACGGCCCAGATGGTCGCTTGATTCACTGTTATAACCGCCCGACCTAACCGCTCCTCCATCTGTTGAACCACCTCCAAGGCCCGCCATGCCGTACCGGGAATGAACACCGCATCCGCGGTTGCGTCCACGGAATCACAAACGAACTCCGCAATGCTCTCCGGCTCCTGATCTCCGATGGTCGCGTCCATGGTGCGCCGCTGCATGTCGGTCTCGCCCAAGGCCGATACCACCTTGAACCCCTGACTCTCCAGCAGCGGAGTTAGGCGCTCTCTGAGGAGGAAATTGCCGTAGGGCCCGACGATGCTGAGACGTCGCGCACCGACGTGACGCAGGGCCTCCAGGGAGGCCGAAACCGCCGTAACGGAAGGGAGGCCCCCCGCCTCGCCGATACGACGGGAGAGATGGCCGTCATATTCCAAGGAGCCGGCGTGATAGGTGCCGCTGGTGCAGCAATATGCGATGATGTCCAGGTTGGCGCTGGCTAGATACCGGACGCCCCGCTCCAGGTCGTCGTTCATCTTCAGCAGATAGGAGCCGTCGCCCCCGCCTTCGGGAGTCGCTTCTCCATTCCACAACCGCTCGGTGTGGAAAGTAACGCCGGGCGGCATAAGCGAGGCGAAGTCCGGCTCCACCACCTGATTTGTGGAAGGTACGAGGACTCCAATGCGAACGGGCCTAGTCATTACCATCCCTCCTGGAGAAATGTAGGTAGATTATATCCCATTGCCTCTACGCTGCTTCCAGCAAAGGTATAGGTCGAGGCAAACGACGATGGGGCCTGGGAAGCGCGGAGTGGGATTTAGGGCTGCGGGCCGGAAGAATCCTCCGGGTCGTTCCAACGTGGGTAGGAGCCGAAGACCCGGAACATGGAGCATCGCTTCTCCAACACTCCAATAGCTTCGTCCACCTTCGGGTCGTCCCGGTGCCCGTCCACGTCCACAAGGAAGATGTACTCTCCCAGATTATTCTTCGACGGCCTAGATTCCACCTTGGCCAGATTGATGTCCCGCCTCACAAACTCCCCGAAGGCCTCGTAGAGCAGCCCCGGCTTGTCTTCGGCAAAGGAGAAGCAAATTGAGGTCTTGTCCCACCCCGTGGGACGGCTGTCTTGGTCTGCAAGCACCACGAAGCGGGTAGCGTTAGAGTCGTTGTCCTGGATATTCTTGGCCAACACCCTCACCTGGTTCAGCTCAGCCGCTCCGTATGGGGCGATGGCGGCGGACGTGAGCTTGCTCTCCTTCATGTCGGCGACCGCCGCCGCCGTGCTCAGGGATGCGACCAGCTGGGCTTTGGGGAAACAACGCTCCAGGAACTCACGGCACTGTCCCAGGGCTTGGGGATGGGAATAGACAACCTCGATCTCTGAAACTTCTGTGTCCGGGATCACGAGAAGGCAGTGCACGATGGGCAAAACCAGTTCCTGCCGGATGAAGAGTCCTCTTTGGCTGATGAGAACGTCCAGTGTCTCGTTGACGGACCCCTGAAGGCTATTTTCGATGGGGACCACGCCCTCGTCGGCGATGCCGGAAACCACGGCAAGGGCCACCCCGCGAATGCTGGAGAAGGAGTGTAGTACCGCGTCGGGCTTGTACAGGTGCACCGCCTGCTCCGTAAAGGTCCCGGCCGGGCCCAGGTAAGCCACGGAGCCGGCCACTACGCCGCACCCGTCAGAGTTTCGTACAGGGCCTGCTCCTCGTCCAGAACAGTTACGGCTATAACCTCGTCTCCTGCCTGAAGAACCAGATCTTCTTCGGGAAGCCTGGGGCCGGCTTGCTTTACCACCAACGTGATGAAGCTGTTGGGCGGCATCTCCACATCGGCGAGGGTTCTTCCAACCACTGAGGCGTCTTGGGGAATAGACAAGGCCACGATGTCCATGCCGTAGGTCTGGAGGTTCAGAAGGTGCATGAGGGCCCGGCTTGGAACCGCCTCCTCAATGTTTGAGAGGATGAGGTGGGTGCTGTTGATAACCCTATCCACTCCCAGAAGCCGGAACAGGCCGGCGTGAGAAGGGTG
This sequence comes from Dehalococcoidia bacterium, assembly GCA_965238215.1. Taxonomy (GTDB): domain Bacteria; phylum Chloroflexota; class Dehalococcoidia; order Lucifugimonadales; genus JAPULR01. Next base: position 1,320,634 of record OZ250180.1, read on the forward strand.
CTTGATGAGGCCTATGGCGGTGGGAGTTTTGAAGAGGTGCTTGGCCATCTGACACACTGCCAGATTGGCCGCATCATCCCCGGTAACGCCGATGACAAGATCGGCCCTTTCCGCGCCGGCCTCCGTTAGAACGTCTGGAGAGGAGCCGTCCCCAGGTAGGAACACGGCGGACATCTCTCGGGAAGCGCTCTCCAAAGCCAGAGGGTCCTGGTCTATGACGGTAATCTCGTGACCCACCGTCAGAAGGGCGCGGGTAAGGTTGAAGCCGATGCGGCCACATCCGACTACGATTATATACATCAGCGGGCGTCTTTCGCGCCGTCGAGCACGGTGTTTGCCAGTAGTTGGGTGGTGCTCAGGACGTTCAAGCCCAATTTCTCGTAAACCTGGGCTTTGGATACGTCCCCCACATGGCAGAGGGTGCGGGATACGTTGAAGATATTGGAGGCTATTTGCGCCGCCATGGCGTTGCGATTATCGTCTCTCGATAGTCCAATCACCATATCCGCCCCATCTACTCCACCCTTGCGCATACTCTCCAACAGATTATCGTCGCCGGGAAGAACGTTTCCGGCAACGAACGGATTCTGCTGAGCGGCGCATATCTCATGCTCGTCCACCACAACCACCTGGTGCCCTTGGCCCGACAGGGTGGTTGCCACGTGGCGAACCAGATTTCCGCAGCCCAGTATCAGTACATGCACGTCTCTACCCTCCCTCGAACGGCTCAGACGGCGCGCCGCTGCGCCACAGAATGACCGGACAGCGGGCGTTGCGGAGCACGTAGTCGGCGGTTGTGCTCATCCGAAAGCCCGCAGCGTCGGTACCATGTTCGACGCCCATAATTATCATAGTTGCCGGTATGTTGGCCGCCTCCTGGACAATTGCCGGCCCCGCCTGCCGAGCCTGCACTATCTCCCCCTGCAGGGACAACCTTCCCGACAAGGACAGGTGCTCGATTTCGGCCAAGGCCTCCTCGCCCCTCAAGATCTCCTCCCCCACCTCCGCGTCCAGCGGATACTTCAACTGCATCTCAATCACATAGATAGCGTGGATTATCCCCCGCCCCCCCCGCACGATGGAGCGTGCCAATTCCAACACGTCCTCATAACCGTGAGACCGGTTAACGGGGAGTAGGATGCGATGTTCGTCATCCAAGACTAGGCTCGCCGAATCTCGAGCGTGGCGTACGCATCGACTCTAGCTGCCATTATAACTCCCCTGCTGTTACCGGGTGGAGAGGTGGAATTTGCCCACCTGCTCGGCATTGCCCGCCACCACTAGAATGTCTCCCGGCATGATGGCTTCGTCCTTCGAGGGCACCAAAACACACTCCCGGCCTCTTCTGATGGCCAGCACCGCCAGCCCATACTTATCCCTCGGCCCGCTGAGGCCCGCCTCCCCAAGGGTCTGCTTTACAATGTTGTCCGGCGGCCTCATCTGGGTAATCCCATAGTCGGAGGCCAGATACATGAAGTCGATGACGCCAGCGTGGAACTCCACGTGAGCCATCCTCCGGCCCGTCTCTTCCTCCGGGTGCACCACTCTATCGGCCCCGATGCGCTCCAGGGTGTCGCCGTGAATCTGATTGGCCGAGCGGGCAATAATGAAGGGAATCTGCAGGCTTTTCAAAAGCACGGTGACGAGAATGCTGGCTTGCACGTCCGAACCTATGGACACCACGGCCACGTCGGAGTTCTGAACGCCCAGTTCCTCCAAGAGGGCCCGGTTGGTGGCGTCTCCCCGCACGGCGTAGGTTACCCGGCCCATGCTATCCTGAACGGCTTGCTCGTCCAAGTCGATGGCCAAGACGTCGTGCCCGGCCTGGTACAACTCCTGGGCCATACTGGAGCCAAATCGGCCCAACCCAACTACAACGGCCTGCTTCTTCATCTACCCAATCCTGATACCTTCCTGGGCATACCGGTATACGGCGCCCTCCTTCTGGGGGGTCAGAGCCAGCGCCAAGGCGAGAGGGCCGAGCCGACCCAGCACCATTACCACCATGAGCATTATTTTACCCCATACGGTCAACAGAGGCACTATGCCCATGGATAGCCCCGTGGTGCCAAAGGCGGACACGGTATCGAATAGCAGATCCAGGAAGGGAAATTGGTTCGCGGACTCAGTGAACTCCAGGGCCAAAGAGGTGGCAAAGATAATTCCTCCGCCCAATACGACCACCGTAATGGCCCGGTAAACAACGTAGCGGGGCACCTCCCGACCAAAGGCCTCCGTCTGTTGCCTGCCCCGGATGGAGGATAGCACGGTGGCCGCTATAACGGCGAAGGTACCGACCTTGATACCGCCCGCCACAGAACCCGCAGCCCCGCCAATGAACATCATAGTGATGAAGAAGAGCTTGGTCAGGTCAGTGATTCCGGTTATGTTGAGGGCAGTGAATCCAGCCGTTCGGGCGCTGATTGCTTCGAAGATGCTAACGCCGACCTTATCCGCCACCGAGCGGGAGCCGATAGTCGCCTCGTTGGAGTATTCGCTAAAGAGAAAGACGGAGGTTGCCGCAACCCATAGTAACAGGCTGGTGACCACTATCATCTTGGTGTCCAGGTTGAAGCGCTTGAAGTTACGACGTCGAAAGATGTCGACAGTAACCGACCAACCGATGCCTCCCAGGATTATCAGACCGCCCAAGAAAATAAGAATGGGAATCTTGGCGTCCAAGCCCTCCAAGCTGGACGACCCCGGAACTATGGTCAACCCTGCGTTATTGAAGCTGGAAACGGCAAGGAAGGCCGATTGCCATAGCGCTTCTCCCACGGGAAAGAATGACAACATTTGCCAGAAGATGAGGAGCGTTCCCACCGCGTAGATGACCATAACGACCATTACGATGCGGCGCAGCAGCCGAATTACTCCGCCAATCCTATCGCCCCCCAGGGTGTCCCGGATTAGCATCCGATCCGAAATGCTGAGGCGCTGCCCTATGATGGAGAGCAGGAAGGTGGCGAAGGCCATGAAGCCGAGACCGCCCAGCAACATCAACACGAAGATTACCCCCTGACCGAAGGAGCTCCAATGCTGCGCCGTGTCCAGAACCGTCAGTCCAGTGACCGTCACCGCGGAGGTGGACGTGAAGAAGGCGTCTTCCCACCGGGTATGGGTGTTGTCTACGGAGGCGATCGGCAGTGCGAGGAGAAAGCCCCCCGAGCCAATTAGAATGACAAACCCATAGAGGAGAATGAGGGGCGAGGCGAAGATACGCGGGGAGGGCCGCCGTATTCGGAAGCGGAACACCCGGGGCTGCATGTCTCGCAGCCGAGGACGTCGAACTATCCGATGGTTGGACCAGCCTGGACCGTTGGTTGCCAAATCACCCCTTTTGAGTTAGACCTCTTGGACGCCAAATCTGAACGTGCGAAAAGGCGTCATTTACCATAATCAAGCAGAAATTCAACGGAATTCTATGGCCCGCTACCCATCGTGTCAACCGCACATTCGACCACTTCACCACGCTGAGGACGAGTGTAATGACATGGGTGACGGACGGCAATTAGCGGAACATGTCCCGTTCGGCGGGACGGATGAGTTCTCCTATTCCCTCACCGCCGCGGCTATAGCGGCATCCCTTCAGCAGTACCACAGGTACTCTATCCAGCTTGCCCATGACCAGCCCAGCGGCGGCGGCCAATTCGTCGGCCACGGCGATGGTCGTCGTGCGCAGCGAACGCCCCTCCGGGTCCTCCAGGCCCCGATAGTCCAGCATGGGGTGAATTCCGGACACGCCGATGGCCACGTTGACGGCCCCCTCTCTCCAAGGCCGTCCAAAGGTGTCGGAGATTATGACCGCCGTCTCCACCTCCAAGCCCTCCTTCAGCCGTGCCGCCAGTCGGCGGGCCGATGCATCCGGATCCAAGGGGAGCAGCACCACCGTTTCTCCGCCGGGGGCGTTGGAAGCGTCCACCCCCGCGTTGGCGCACCGGAAGCCGTGCCTCGTTTCGGCGATGATGACCCCGTGGTCCATGCGAACAATGCGCCGGCACTCCCGGAGAACGACTTCCGTATGCCGGGGGTCCCGCTCGTGCAGCGACGCTATTTCGACCGCCAGGGCGGAAGGCGTAACATCCTCCAGATTCACCAGACGACCCTCGGCTTTGGACACGACTTTCTGTGCAACCACCAGCACGTCGCCATCCTCCACCCGCACCCTCTGAGCGGTGGCGGCCTCAATTAACAACCCGCCCAGGTCGTCGCCGGGCTTCACCTCCGGCAGGCCTCCGATACCAATGATGCGAATTTCAGGAACCATAGCGCTTTTGGTAGTATAATGGCTGTCGGCCTGCGGCGTCACGGCGAGCCGCGGGAAGAACCACCCAAGAACGGAGCGGCGAAGTCTGTGGTTGAAGGCAAACGTCTCTACACCAAGTACGGCGACGAAGGCGAAACCAGCCTGCTTTATGGCGGGCGGGTGTCCAAAGCCGACCGTCACTGCGAGGCCTACGGCGCCACCGACGAGACCGTCTCAGTCCTGGGTCTGGCCCGCGCCCTCTCCCAAGACGAGCGGGTGCGAAGCACTCTGCTGGAGCTCGAGAGGGAGCTTTTCACCGTCGGCGCGGAGTTGGCCACGGCCCCCCAGCTATACGAGACGTTCAAACGCCACTTCACGCCTCTATCGGAAGCGATGACGGCTCGATTGGAGCGACTCATAGACGACCTGCAAGCGGAGGTGACCCTGCCCCGCTCGTTCATACTACCAGGCGCGTCTCCCGCATCGGCAGCCATGGACATGGCCCGCACGAGTGTCCGCCGGGCGGAGCGGGAGGTGGTGCACCTGAAGGATGTGGGCGGGCTGGCCAACCCGGAGATCCTCAAGTATCTGAATCGGGTCAGCGACCTGCTGTTCATCCTGGCCCGCTATGAAGACCGGGACCTGCCCCTGGAGAAGCTGACGGGGGATGAATAGGCGGAACGGATCGGCTCTCGCCGGCCTGAAGGTGACGCTGGTGGACTACGGCTACGGGAACATCCGCAGCGTGGCAAGGGCATTGACGAATGCGGGAGTCTCGCCGGTGATTTCGGGAGATCCCCGGGAGCTTGCCAACGCCGACGCCGCCGTGGTCCCCGGCGTGGGCGCCGCCGATTCCGCGATGAAGGCCCTGGAAAGGCTGGGGCTCGTAACTGCCCTCCGACGGTTCATCGAGAGCGGGCGGCCCCTGCTGGGTATCTGCATGGGTCAGCAGCTGCTCATGGACTGGACGGAGGAGGGGGACGTTCCCTGCCTGGGCGTCGTACCGGGGCGTACGAAGCGCCTACCAGCGGGTCAGAAGGTGCCTCACATGGGTTGGAACAGCGTGGATTTCGTCGCCCCCCATCCCCTGCTGGACGGCATACCCAATCCTTCTTACTTCTATTTCGTCCATAGCTACTACACTGAGCCCGATGCAGAGTCGGCGGCGGTCGGGATGACCGAGTACGGCGTCAGGTTTTGCAGCATGTTGGCGAAAGGCAGCGTGGCGGCTACCCAGTTCCACCCGGAAAAGAGCGGCCCCGTGGGCCTTCGAATGTACGACAACTTCGTTCGGCTGGCGGCAGAAGGCTAGAACGTCGTGGAGGTCATACCCGCCATAGATCTCAAGGACGGCGCCTGCGTGCGGCTCTACCAGGGCGACTTTGAGCAAACGACTGTCTTCTCAACGAACCCCGCGGAAACGGCCCTCCGGTGGCAGGACGCCGGCGCACCCCGCATTCACGTGGTGGACCTGGACGGATCGCGCTCCGGGATTCCGGCGAATCTGGAGTCCATCCAGGCCATAGCTGACGCCGTGTCCGTGCCCCTCCAAGTGGGCGGCGGCGTGAGGACCGCCGAAACGGCACAGGCACTGCTAGCGGCAGGGGTGGAGCGGGTGGTGCTGGGCACCGCCGCCGTGGAGGACCCAGCGCTGGTGCAGCAGCTATGCCGCCGCTGGGGGGCGGAGCGGGTGGTGGTGGCCGTGGATGCCCGCAATGGACGGGTGGCCATCCACGGCTGGACGGAGGACACATCGGTGGACGCTACGGAATTGGTGAAGGAGACGGCCTCCCTCGGCCCTCGCCGGTACCTCTATACTGACATCAGCCGGGACGGCACCATGACCTCGCCCAACTTTGACGCGGTGGCTGCTATGGTCCAGAACACCGGACTCGCCATCATAGCCTCCGGGGGCGTCACCAGCCTCGACGATCTGCGCAGACTGGCACAAACAGGAGCAGAAGCCGCTATCGTGGGACGCGCCCTCTACGAGGGTTCTTTGGACCTGGCGGAGGCCATCGAAGCTGCCGCGGGTTAAGGTTTTTTTCACCTTTGGGGGACGAATAGGTAGGGCAACAAGATTCTTCGGCTCCGCTTCGCTCAGCATCAAATGTGGGGGGCGGGAAGGGCGGTTCACGAACCGCCCCTACGCAAGAGTCGTAGGGGAATGGGGCTATGGGTCTATTCGTTTCACGATGCTCAGGCGTGAAAGCGATTGGATTTGATAATCGACTCGGTATCAATTCGTGCCTGAGTTTATTCGTTTCAGGCGTGGAGATTCGTTTGAAAAAAGTCGGGCAAACGAATGGGCATTGGGACTAGATTCCCGCCTGCACGAGAATTACGGATTGGTCGGCGGTTTTGCGTGGTGTTAAGGTGCATGGGATCGCTGAGGAAGGGTAGCAGGGGAGGGGGAATTAAGACAAGGAAAAGTTGTCACAACGGGGAGGGGGGAATGATAGAAAAGGGGGCTGTGTTAGAATCGGTTTGCTATGAGTGACGATATACTGGAAGGCCTTAACGAGGCCCAGCGGAGAGCCGTCCAGACAACGGACGGCCCGCTCCTAGTCATCGCCGGGCCCGGCTCCGGCAAGACCCGTGTCATAACCCACCGCATAGCTTATCTCGTCGAGGAAATTGGCGTGAGGCCCTGGGAGATTCTGGCCGTGACCTTCACCAACAAGGCGGCCAAGGAGATGAGGAACCGCTTATTTGGCACGAGTGATGAAGACCCTTCGGCCCCGTTATTTCAATGGAGGGACCGTGCTAGGGATCTCGCGGTAAGCACTTTTCATGCCTTCTGCGCCCGGGCGCTGCGGCGCTTTGGCCACCACATAGGCCTCGACCGGGGTTTCAGCATTTTCGATACCGCCGACCAGCTTACCCTTGTCAAGGCGGCCATGGAAGAGGAAGGGCTTGATCCTAAACGCTATCCACCCAAGGCCATCCTCGGAGTTATCTCCAGGGCAAAGAGCAATCTGAGGGACGCGCAAGCCCTGGCACTCACGGCCGAAAGCGCCTTCGACGAGGCGGCGGGACGCGTGTACGTCCGCTACCAGGAACTTCTAGACTTGAACAGCGCGGTGGACTTCGACGACCTGCTCATGCGGTCCGTCGAACTCCTTCGCCGCGCCCCGTCAGTGCTGGAATACTACCAGGAACGCTTTCTCTACCTACTGGTGGACGAGTTTCAGGACACCAACGTGGCCCAGTACGTGCTATCCAAGCATCTATCGGACGTCCACCGGAATATCTGCGTGGTGGGCGACCCGGACCAGTCCATCTACTCGTGGCGCAGCGCCGACGTGCGCAACATCCTGGACTTCAAGAAGGACTACCCCGACGCCAAGGTGGTAAACCTGGAGATCAACTACCGGTCCACCGGGACAATCATCCAGGCGGCCAAGAGCGTCATCGCCTCCAACAGACGCCGCCCGGAGAAAGATATTCGGGCATCGCGACATCAGGGTAAACCCCTTGTGGTCTACGAGACCTATGACGCGGAGGAAGAGGCGTACTTCGCGGTAACGCAGATATCCAACCTTCAGCGCAGGAAGGACGCCACCCTCTCCAATTGTGCTGTCATGTACCGCACGAATGCCCAGTCCCGCGCCCTGGAGGAAGCCTGCCTTCACCGCGGCATGCCCTATCACGTGGTGGGCGGCATCAAGTTCTACCACCGCGCCGAGGTTCGAGACATCATTGCCTACCTTCGCCTGATCAACAACCCGGACGATGACGTTAGCCTCATGCGCATTATCAACAAGCCCCGGCGGGGGATCGGCCGCAAGTCTCTGGACCAGCTGCAAGATTTGGGGCGGGAGCTGCAATCGCCCATCTACGCCATCCTTAGGCCGCTGCGGGAGCGAACCAAGGGCGAGGCGCTCCCCCACGGTCTGCCATCCCGCCTGGTTAAGCCACTCACCGATTTCGTTACCCTCATCGAAGACCTGAAGGAAGGCGCGGCGGAGTTGGGCACTGTAAAACTCCTGGACAAGCTGCTGCAACGCATCAACTACCAGAACTTCTTGAAGGCGGGTGGTGAAGATTGGGAGGACAAGTGGGAGAACGTGAAGGAGCTTCGTCAGGCAGCCGGGCAGTACGACGCCTTGGATCCCGGCGAGGGTCTTACCTCCTTCCTGGAACATTTAGCACTGGTGGCGGAAGTTGATTCCCTGGACGAAACGGCGGACGCCATAACCCTTATTACGCTTCACCAGGCCAAGGGGTTGGAATTCCCCGTGGTGTTCATCATAGGCCTGCAGGAGGGCCTTCTGCCCCATATACGCTCCCTGGACGACCCCAACCAGTTGGAGGAGGAGCGGAGGCTCTTTTACGTGGGAATTACCCGCTGCATGGACCGGCTGTTCCTGACGCGGGCCTTCCGGCAGCGAGGTTGGAGAGGCGACGGACCTTCGCTGCCCTCCCGTTTCCTGAAGGACGTGCCCAGCGAGTTGATAGCGGAGGTACCTCAAGTCGTGGGCGGGAGGTACGGTGGGCAGAGCTTCCCCGACTTTTCGTCGGGAGAAGCGGAAGCTGTCTCTCGTCGCCGCGTGAGTTCAGTCGTGGCAGCGGGGAATGCCGCCGTCAACGGGGCGGCGGCCGGACAGAACGGGGAAAGCGAGCCTCCAGGGTTCAAGGAGGGCGATCGAGTCCTTCACGGCGCTTTTGGCGAGGGATTAGTCCTAAAGACTGCGGGCCGGGCGTCAGACAGCGAGGTTACCGTGGTCTTCAGGGAAGCAGGGGTGAAGAGGCTGCTGCTTGCCTACGCCAACCTGAAAAAGGTGGAGGGCTAGCCCTCGGCGCAAGAGGGGGGCGTTGAGCCTAGGTCAACGAGATTCCTCGAGGGAGGGCGGTTCCCGAACCGCCCCTACAGGAATGACGTCCGGGGCTGGGCGCTAGCTTTCGAAGCGCTCACCCATCTCCTTGAGGAACTTCTCCACCTCGGGGGAAAGCTTGGATCCCTCGTCGGACTCGGAAGAGCGCTTGGCGGCCCGGGAGTCGTAGTGGACCTCCAGCCGCTCGATGAGAGCCTTCAACCCCTTGTTGCGGAGAACCTCGTTGTTTACCTCCAGGTACTGCCGCCGTCCTCGCTCCGGGTCTGCCAAGTCCTTGGACAGGTCGTAGACGGAACAGAGCACCTCCAGCAGGCGAGCCGCGCCGGAGTAGTCCTCCTCCAGCTGAACGTACTGGGGCAGGTGGACCATGACACTGATGGCCTCGATGTCGCGGTCGCTGACGCCGTCGGCCACAAGATTCACGATGGACGTGGGCCCCTGGTAGCTGCTCGCCCGCAGTTGCAGGGAATCGCCGTACTTCTTGGCTGCGTCGTCGCTGCTGGAACCCGTCACCAGCAGGGGCCGAGTGTGGGGCACGGCGTCGTACATGCCGCCGATACGCACGTACTGTTTGACGCCCAACTGGTCCACGATGTCCAAGATTGCGTCCGTGTAGTCTTCGCCAAAGGACTGGGGTTCCAGAAGGTGGAAGAAAAGAAGGTCCGGCGGCTCCTCCCGGATGGCATAGTTGATGACTGTATTAGGGATGTTCAGGACCCGGTTACCTTCAACGGTGCGCATAATGGGCCGGTAGCGGGTGAAGTCGTAGAAGTTTCCGGGCCGGGACAGCCGTCCCAGTTCCTTTGCGCCAAAGTAGCGTTCCAGCTTTCTCAGCGCAATAGTTCCCACGCTGCCCACGTCTATCCACGGGCGCAGCATGGCTATCACGTGGGGATCCTTCAACTCAGGAAGGGGTTCAACGAGTGTGAAAGCGCCTTCTTTCATGTTGTAATCTTGCCAGAGGAACCCGGTTTACGCAAGTCTGATGACAAACTAACGCCCCCAATTACCCCACGCCACGACCCGCCATATCCGGGCTCGTATGACGGGCCGACCCTCCAGATTCATGGCGGCGTACTGGGGATATTTGTTGCGAAGGAGGGTCAAGGCCCAGCGGTGCTCCGGCCCCCTGCGTACCACGGACGCGACGCCCCGGAGAAGCACGTACCACAACCGGCCCCAGTCTTCTTCGTACCCGTCGAGGAGCAGGGCCACCTGCGGGTTGGCCATAATGTTGCGGATTCGACGCAGCCTCATGGCTCCGGCCTGCTTAGGCTTCCGGTCTACGACTGAATAAACGGTTTCGCCGTCCAGGGCAAAGCAGACGGGCATCACGTGGGGTGCGCCTGTTTCGTCGGCGGTGGCAAGGCGGGCGACCCGCCCTTCGGCAACGAGGCTGCGGGTTTCGGGGGTAAAGATCAAGGGCGGGTCAGCTAGGGAACGCTAATCGGCCCAGGGATTGATAACTTCTATTCCGGCCTCATCAAACCCATCCAGGTCTCTGGTCGCGACAGCCGCGCCGTATACGTGCGCAATAGCTGCAATCATGCAGTCGGCCATAGCAACCGAACGCCTTGCCTCACGGCGCGCGGCAAAAATGATGGCGTAGGCGTACGCAGCGTCACTGTCGAAGGACAGAATGCTATCGGGAAAGTATCTGCCAAGCATCAACTCCATCCTGTCAAGCAAGTGCTGCCGACGCCCGCCGGTAGTATCTCAGCGCCAAAGTGCAATTCAGCCTCCGAGACGGTAGTAGTGAATATGCTTGAGAGTTCCTGGCGGGCAACCCAAACCGTAACTTTCGGATTGGGATTCGGACGCATCAGCTCCGAGACAACGTTGGTGTCCAAGATGATCATTTTGGACGCCGGTCATGGCAATGGGGACATTCTGTAGGCGTCCGCGGCGGGATTTCTAACTCAATGCCGCCAAAGGGCTCAACCAGTTTGCGAATTCCCTCCACAAATTCCTTTCCCGTCATGGGCTTCTCCGGCGGGGGCGGCGGGTCTTCGTTGAGGACCTCTTTCAGAATGTGGCAGGCCTCCTCTGCCACGGAGCCTTCATTCCTTTTCGAGCGGGCGCACAGGCGCCTGTACAGATCATCATCCAACCTCAATACTGCAACTTTAACCATCACAACGCCTCCATCCGAAGGGTGACTCAATTATAACACCAACGTGCTATGCCTACAAAATTCAACAGCGTGCTAAAACCGCTTTAGCCTTCCCCCGGCGCAGTGGCCCTGAACACCCAGAGCTGGTGCAGGACCTCCGGCTCGCCTTTGGGCAGCGCCTGTACCGGCTTGCCCATCTTTGCCAACTCCCACCGGCCCGCCGCTTCCAACTCCTCCCGCACTTCCCGGAACCCGGCGTTCTCGTAGAGGTCGGGCCGCAGGGTGAATATGACAGACCCACCGGGCTTCGTGACCCTGACCATCTCGTCCAACGACCGGGCCGGGGCGTGCCCCAGGGTCAACACTCCGATGCTGACCACGGCGTCGAAGGAATCGTCCGGGAAATCTAATTTCCCCCCCAGCACCATGCGGTGCAGGTCGCGATACACGGCCTTGGAGCGGGCTTCTTCCAACATGCCGGGCGACATGTCGATGGCTGTTAATCGGTGGAATCCGGCCTCGGCCAGCATCTTGCCCACCAACCCGGTTCCGGCCCCAGCGTCCAGAATCCGCGCGTCCTTGGACAGGTACTGCCTGCAAGCATCTAGGGCGAGCGCAGGCCCTAGCCAGCCGAAGTCCTTGTCAATATCCTCGTCGTATCGGTCAGCCCACTGGTCGTAACGCTCCTCTAATTCCAGGTTGTTCCGGGCGGCATAGACCCACTGCACCGGATTCCGCTCATCATCGACGTTAGGCATTCACTACTACCATCCTTTCATTCGCTAGCTGCTACGTTGAATCTTAGGAGCTTCGTTGACTTCACGCAAACCGAGTTCACCAAAGCGCCATTCCATTGGTTGCTCAAGTTGACCGACCCTAGCGCCGATGCTAGCATGAATCCACCAAAGCACGAGCAGGTTTACGTATTGGAGGGGCTATGACCTCAGACGCGGTTTTCAACTACAGCGACATCTTTGCGAAGGGGCTACCGCCGCCGTTGGCATCCGGCGTCATTACGCAGCCGAAGTACAACTTTATTCTGGGCCACACCAACGCGGAAACGATTCCCGTGGAAGGGTTGATTGAAGCGACCGCCGCGGCCATGAGGAAGGACGGCCCCGGGCTGGCGATCAACCTGCACAACGGCGGACTGCTCGGCTACCTGCCACTGCGGGAGTTTCTGGTCCGCAAACTCTCCCGTCATAGGGGCGTAGACGTGACGGTGGACGACATTCTGATAACCTCCGGCTCTCAGACTGCCGCCGTGCTTATCAACACGGCCCTCCTGGAACCCGGGGACACCGTAGTCTCGGAGAATTTCTCCTACGTGGGAATGCTGGGAGACCTTCGGGCTCGCGGCGTAAACATTGTCGGCGTGCCGGTGGACGAGGACGGGATGCGGATGGATGCCCTGGCGGACACCCTGGAAGAACTCCAGAGTCAGGGCGTCCGGCCCAAGTACCTGTACACAATCCCGACGGTGCAGAACCCCACCGGCGCTATCATGCCCCTCGAGCGGCGCCGGGAGATGTTGCGCCTCAGCGAACAGTACGGCGTTCCGATTCTGGAGGACGATTGCTACGCCGATCTGGTCTTCGAAGGGGAATCCGTCGACGCCATCCGCTCGTTGGACGAGTCCGACCGGGTCATCCACATGGGATCCTTCTCCAAGAACCTGGCCCCGGGCATGAGGCTGGGATACGTGGTGGCCTCCTGGCAGCTTCTGGGACAGCTTCTGCCCCTCAAGGGCGACATAGGGACGTCCAACTTTGGGCAGATGGTGACGGCGGAGTTCTTCAACAACCATTTCGAGGAGCACGTGGAGACCCTTCGCGCCGGCCTGCGGAAGAAGCGGGATACGATGACTGCCGCTATCAGCGAGCATTTCGGCCCCTCCGTCCAGCCCAACAGGCCCCGCGGCGGCATCTATCTGTGGGTGAAGTTCCCCGAAGACGTGGACACCCGGAAGGTCCTCGCCGCCGCGCGGGACCGCGGCATCGGCTACAACCCCGGCTCCGACTGGGCCGTTTATCCCGGCGACGACGAGCGCAACGGCAATAACTGCATCCGGTTCTGCTACGCTCTCCCCACGGAGGAGGAGATTTGGGAAGGCATTGAACTGCTGGCCCAGGTCTTTCAGCAGGAGTTGGGATTTCCCAAGGAAGGATAGGGTGATGAGCGGAAAGAATCGGCTGGCGGAACTCCTACACCATGCCTCTATGAACGGTGGCCTGGTGCCGCGTTCGGCGGGGGACTGTCTTGACTCCGTCGAGACGGCCTACGACGTCCAGGGGATAGCAGGACGGATAGCAGGACTATCCAGAGGCGGGTGGAAGGTTGGGGCCACCAGCATCGAACCGCAGCGACTGCTCGGCGCCACCGAGCCGGCCACTGCCCCGATGTTTCAGCCCAACTGTCTCGCAAGCCCCGCAACGGTGGCCGTCTTCCCAAATCAATCGCCCTGCGTCGAAGGAGAATTCGCCTTTCGGTTTTCTCGCTCGCTCCCTCCGCGACCGGACTGCTACGTCCTGGAGGAGGTGCTGGAAGCTGTCGAGTCGGTCCTGCCAGCCATCGAGGTTGTGGGCTGTCGCTTTGAGGACGGATTCGACGGCTTGGGCGCCCTTCGCCTGGTGGCCGACGCCACCGCCCATACCGCGTTTGTTTCGGGGGGTCCGTCGGCCGAGTGGCGGAGCATGAACTTGAATTCCCACCGAGCGACGATGTACCGAAACGGAGCGAAGATTTCAGAAGGTACCGGAGCCAGCGTCCTCGACGGCCCACTCTCCGTCCTGCTTTGGACAGCCAACCACCTGTCGCGTCTTGGCGATACCATAGAAGCGGGAGAGGTAGTCACCACCGGGACCTGCACCGGCATAACGCCCGTAAGCCCCGGCGACACCGCTATAGCCGACTTCGGCAGTCTGGGGAAGGTTGAGCTTAGAATCGCCGCCCGTTAACCACAGCCTGCCCGCTAGCCCAGGTTGTACAGCCTCGCCGCATTGCCGCCCACTATCAACGCCTTCTCATCCTCCGGCACGCCCACCAGAATCTCGTCCAGAATCCTCTGAGACTCCGGGAACGTGGACTCGGCGTGGGGGTAGTCGGAGCCCCAGAGTAGGTTCTCCACCCCGATGATGTCCCGGTCGCGGATGCCCAGACCGTCCTCCTGGAAGCTGTGGTAAACGTTGCTGCGCATGAAATCGCTGGGCAGCGCTTCCCCCTTGTACCGGTAAGGCGCCTGGGTGACGCGCTCAATGTAGGTCACGTCCAGCCGGTTGTAGAAGAAGGGGATCCACGCCAGGTCGTGCTCCACCTCAACGACGTTCAGCTTTGGATAACGCTCAAAGATGCCGGAAAGCACCATCTGAGCAAGGGACATTCTCACCCAATATTCAGCGTTGACGCGGTTTGCGCCCGATTGTGCGACGCCGCTGACGGCAGCGTTTTTGGCAACGGAGGGGCGCTCAGTGCTGGTGTGTAGGCTCAGGGGCACGTCCAGTTCCTGAGCCTCTGCCCAGAAGGGGTCGTACATGGGATGGTCGTAGGCGTGTTCCGGCTTGGGGAAAACGCTGATCATCACACCGGCAAAGCCTGCATCAGCGGCCTTGCGGAGGTCTGAGATGCCCGCTCCAATTTCGTCGTCCAGCAGCACCATGGCGATACCTTTGAGCTTGTCCGGGTAGTAGGAGCAGAACTCAGACATCCATTGGTTGTAGGCAGCGAAGATGTCGCGCAGGATGACCGTGTCGGGAACGCCGAACATCTCCAGGCCGATGGATGGATAGAGGACGTTGGCGTGAACGCCGTCCAGTTCCATGTCCTGCACGTGGGCGTGGGGGTTGTAGCCGCCGGGGAGGATGTCCGCCATTCTTCCCTCACGCTTAATGTCCTCCGGCCTCTCGAAGCGCATGCCGGCGGAGGCGCCGAAGCTGCCCAGTACGCCCATCCGCTTATGATCGGAGTACCAGTAGTCGTTGCCGTCTTCGCTAACCAGGTGGGGAATGCGGTCCCCGTACTTCTCGACGTTCATTCTGTCGACGAATACCTCCGGAGGCTCCACGATGTGGGAATCTGACGATACAACGAATTTCTTGTCCACGTTATCTTCTCCAACAGGTGTTGAGTTGCGGGCAATGCGCCATAGGGCCCGCTGGTAAAAGGGGTTTCGCAAATTCTAAACCCAACGGCGGGGAAATTCAACGAGTTCCTTACGCCATCCTAGTGATGGGGATGAATTGGCGAGCGGGGACTGGTAGAATTCGGCAGCAGCGTTTGAACTCAAGGAGGACGCTATGGGCCATGTAAAGAATCGAGTCAAGATTACGATGCGGGAGATGGACGTGGAGGCGCGAAGGTCCCAACTGGAGCTCGACATCAATATGTACGAATTTCGCTACGAAGTGAGTTCGGAGAAGATGCAGGAGCTTCTGATTGCCGGTAAGGAACGCAAAACCAAGAACGTACTCAAGTGGATGTCAGACTATCGCGCTCTTAAGCGGCTAGACGTGGAGTTCCCCGCCCATGAGGCCCCTGCGCCGGAAATTGACCCCCCCCAATACAAGAAGCGTCCAGCTGCCCAGCCTAATAGGCCGTTCACCACACCCGTGAAAAAGGTTGATCCAGAAGAATTCGATGCCAATCTAAGGCGCAGCATCGAGAAGTTTGAATCCATCTACGAGATGAAGTCGGAAGAGATGCTCCACCTGCTGAGCGACTTCAAAGTACGAGAGACGAATGAGATTCTCGAATGGATCCAAGATTATAAGTATCTTCGGTACCTAGAGGAAGCGCCCCGCGACAGCGAGGGAAAGAGAATCATTCCAGAGATGACTGATGCCGAAGTAGAGGAGTATCGCGCCGAATTGAAGCGCAATATCAGAAATTACGAAACTCGCTACAAGATGACATCGGAGGAGATGCTGGACCTTCTGGACAAAGGCCGGATTCCAGAGACTATTGAGATTATTGAATGGAAGTTCGATTTGCGCGATCTCCGAGTCCTAGAAGAGGAGATCCCCATAAGTGGCAAACCTACGACCGCTACCGCACCATCCACGACAAGCGATTAGAAGACCATCCCTTCGTAGACTGGTCTAAGGAACAGCCCTTGGACTTTACCGAACGGGATGGGTCAATCTGGCTTGCGGGATCCATATACTGCTTTGGAGACGTGATCATAGAGGTGCAGAAACGGTTCGACGATCAAATGAAAGGATCACTCTTCCAAATTCGGGGTAAGACCTACCGTTATGTGGCATGGGTTCAGGGGCATCATGCCCTGCTCCGCTACCATAACACACACTTGAACGACGACAATTATCACCATCGGGTCTTCAACTGGCGCACAGGGGAGGAGGTACTATACGAGGCCCTGGAACGCCACCAGTTCCCCACCCTGGCGGAGGTGCTGGACGAAGTGCATGCGGTGTATCATGCCTTCAAGTAGGCGACGGACGGCGGCCCCGCGCGGACACCTTGCTCCCGTAATCCAATTACGGAGCCTTTGCCTCGTCTGATAGATCTTCTAACAGCTTAGACATGGGCGTAGCGCCCAAATTCCCAGCGTCCCGGCTGCGCACCGACGCCGTTCCGCCCTCCGCCTCCCTGTCGCCCACCACTAGCATATAGGGTATCTTCTGTAGCTGGGCCTCGCGAATCTTCAGGTTCATCCGCTCGTTTCTGGAGTCCACTTCGACCCGCAGGCCCCGACCTCTAAGTTGAGACGCCACATCGTCGGCGTACCCGACGTGGCGGTCCGCAATGGGGATGACAATCGCCTGAACCGGCGCCAGCCACAGGGGGAATGCACCGCCGTAATGCTCGATGAGCACTCCCATGAACCGCTCGATAGCCCCCAGCATGGCCCTATGCAGCACTACGGGGCGACGGTGAGAGCCGTCTTCCGCCACGTATGCAAGGTCGAACCGCTCAGGCAAGGAGAAGTCCAGTTGGATGGTTCCCAGCTGCCACTTCCGGCCCAGCGCATCGGGCACGAAGAAGTCGATCTTGGGCCCGTAGAAGGCCCCTTCGCCCGGCTGGGGCTCGTAGTCTAAGCCGCTCTCCGCCAACACGTCCGTCAACGCCGCCTCGGCCCTATCCCACGTTTCGTCGGAGCCCATACGTTTCTCAGGGCGCAGCGAGAGCTCAACCGAAGGATCGTCGAAGCCGAAGGCCCGGTAGGACTCCATCAGCATACCAATGAACCCCTGCACCTCCTGGGCAATCTGCTCGTGGGTGCAGAAGATGTGGGCGTCGTCCTGGGAGAAGGAGCGCACCCGCGTCAGGCCGTGGGTAACGCCTGAACGTTCGAAGCGATGCAGCCGTCCGAAGTCGGCTAGTCGCAGGGGGAGATCCCGGTAGGAATGCAATTGTGAGGAGTAGATCAGGGCATGGGCGGGGCAGTTCATCGGCTTCACCCCATACTCCCGCTCCCCCACGTCGATGATGTACATATTCTCCAGGTAGTTCTCGTAGTGACCGGAGCGCTTCCAGAGGTCTGTGGAGAAGATCTCCGGCGTGATGACTTCCTGGTAGCCGTACCTCTTATACAATCCTCGAACGTAGTCGACCAGCAGGATGTAGATCTCGGCGCCCTTGGGCAGGAAGAAGGGGCTGGCGGGCGCGAGGGGGTCGAAGAGGAAAAGCTCCAACTCCTTGCCCAGCCGTCGATGGTCCCGTTTCTCCGCCTCCGCCAGCCGGTTCAGATGCTGCCTCAAGACCTTGCGGTTCTCGAATGCGGTGCCATAGATTCGTTGCAGCATGGGGCGGCTTTCGCTACCCCGCCAGTAGGCGCCCGCCACAGAAAGCAGCTTGAAGGCGGGAATCTTTCCCGTGGAAGCCACATGAGGCCCCTGGCACAGGTCGGTGAAGCCGTCGTGGGTGTAGGTAGTAAGCGTCTCGTCGTCGGGAATCTCGTCAATGAGTTCAAGCTTGTAGGGCTGGTCGTGACAGAGCTGCTTTATCTCATCCCGTCCGTGTTCGTGGAGGACGAAGGGCAGGTCTCGGGCAATGGTCTCCTCCATGATGCCCGTAATCCTCTCCAGGTCTTCGGGCGTGAAGGGACGCGAGACCTCCAGGTCGTAATAGAACCCGTCCTGGGTGGGAGGGCCGATGCCGAGCTTGGCCTCGGGGAACAGTCGAGTCACGGCGTCGGCCATCAGATGTGCGGCGGAGTGGCGAATGCGCTCCCGCAGTTCCTGAATGCTCTGGCCTGAACCCGCCGAACTTTGTTCTATCTTTTGCATGGTCTTCCTTGCTAACGTTTTTTCAAGCTAAAAGTATAAGCCATCGGACAAGACAGCCACAACGAAGGGAGGACGGCGGACCCACGTTGACAGCGTATTGCCCCATCCTTAGACTTGTCCTACCGCGCAAAGCAGGAGGGAAACGCCCCATGACTACCAGCACACCGGTCATCAAGCTGAACCATGTCAACCACGTAGTCTACCTGGTCAAGGACACCGAACGAAGCATGGAATTCTACCACGACTTTCTAGGCATCAAGCAAATTCCCAGCCAGGTGGACAACCCCAACATTACGTGGCTGCAGCTTCCCAGCGGCGTAATGCTTCACCTTATCGAGACCGAAGACGCTCCCTGCCCCGAAGAGAGCCACATCGCCTTTGAAGTGGAGGACTTCGACGGCGCCATGGAGGCAGTGAAGGCCAAGGGACTGAGCATCAGCCGCAGCGGAGTGCGCAACGACGGTCAGCGCTTCCTGTTCACCCACGACCCGGATGGCAACCGGGTGGAGCTGTGCACCAAGTCCGGATTCTAGACTCTTCGCTAAGCTTCGCTGCGTTTGGATTGATATGGCAGGGGAGTTTCTTGAGGGTCCTCCCTGCCTTCACTGGTCGGCTCCTCCCTGGCAAGCCACAGGCTGGGTATGATGCCAACAAACATCAGCACCGCCGCCACCCGGTAGAAGTTCTGGAACAGCGAAATTCCCGCGTTGTTGAGGTTGTTACTGTATTCATCAATTCGTAGTTGCAGCGCCTGGCTGGTCTCGCCCGCCATCCGAAGGGGGACTTCCAGCCCCGCGGTGAGAGTCTGGAATTGCTCCATTCCCCAGGCCGCCAGGGCCGCGAGTCCAAAGGCCATGCCTATCATGCGTGCAACGGTGACCATGGAAGCCGCCGTGGCCTGATACTCTTGACCGCCCGTTTCCATGGCGGTGACGAATAACGGCGCTATGACTAGTCCGAAGCCCACCCCCACCAAGGCCAGGTGCATCGACAATTGGGCTTCCGTTACTTCCACACCCCAACCGCTCATGAACAACAAACCCACTGCCGCCAACGCCATTCCCGACACCGCCACCGGCCTCGGTCCGATGCGATAGGTGAGATAACCGCCCAGCAAGGCGGCTATGGGTATGGCCCCGGTTAGCCGCATCAAACGCAGCCCTCCGCCAAAGGCCGACTGGCCGTGGATTGTATCGGCCATCAGTGGCACAGTCACCAGCGCAATCACCAGGGCGGCGCCCACCAGCAGCTTGGCTCCCACTGCGGAGAGAGCCTCCACAGAAGCGAAGAACCTGGGGTCCATAAGGGGCTGCTTTATCTTCATCTGGCTCATTACGAACACTACAACCAGCAGCATTCCCGACGCGCCCAAGAGATAAGCCAACGGAGCAGTCCCCGTGAAGAGACCACGCTGAGAAAGGGCTATCACCAACAGGACCAGCGCCCCCGACAGCAATAAGCCACCCATGTAGTCCACCTTCGCCCCGGGAGTGCCCCGATTGGGTATCAGACCAATGGCCACCAGTATTATCACGGCCTGGGGGATGTCCAGCCAGAAGAGCCAGCGCCAACCCAGGGCCGCGGTGATTCCACCGCCGTAGAGGGGGCCCAACACAATGCCAATCTCCGCCGCCGCGCCGACGATTCCAACCGCAATGGCCTTGCGACGGTCCGGCAGGTAGTGGGCGGCGAGGGCCATGCCGATGGGAATTATGGCGCCGCCGCCTAAGGCTTGTATCACCCGGCTGCCCACCAGCAAGGGCAGGTTGGGCGAAAGGGCCACCATTGCCGACCCAACGGCAAAGACCAGCAGCGAGACCCGGAGTACCAAGCTATGGCCGTAAACGTCGGCCATGCGAGCAACAAGAGGGATGGCGACTGTATAGCCCAGCAGATAGCCCGTCACTATCCAGGAGGCGTGGTCCAGCTCCGTGACGCTAATCTCCAAGTCTACCATCATCTCCGGCAGTACAGTCACGACCACCGTCTGGTCCAGGGCAGTGAAGATAACGCTCAAGGACACCAACCCCACCATTACCCATCCAGAGCGCGTCATTTTGTCCGTTTGAGAGGCCACGTACCCTCTAGATGGGCGGCTTCTCGATGGTGACAGGCTCGTTGAAGCCGTACAGGGTTAGTATTCGCACATAAGAGTCGGCGTCAGTATCGACCACCCGGCCTTGAATGCGAGCCTTTTCAGGAAGAGAATCCGCCTTGCGAATCCACACCTCCAAGTCCACCTCGTAGCCTTCGCCAGCGAAGGGAATGAGACCGTCAAGCTGCTGGGAAAGCACCTTGCCGGTGATTCGTACCGTGTCTCCCTCGTAGCCGTCACCGGCGTAAGCCGTATTCGTCATGACTTTCATGATGTTGCCGATGGTAATGCCGACGCTGGTCAGGTTGAAGGGAACCGCGCTCTCATCGACTATACGCCAATCTCCGGTCAGCGGGTCTGTCAGGTAATATATCCCTTCTGTGCGAATGACGGAAAGTTCCAGGTAGGCGCGGAAGACCTCTACCTCCCCCTTTATCTGAACCCTTAACTCATCCGGCATTGCTACTATGCCGGATAGTTCGTTGGCGATGACGCCCGTCATCAATGGGATGTTTCCGGACTCGTGGCCAAGGGTGAAAGCCAAAGTTTCCAATCCCAGCAAAGCCTCCGCAGCCTGTTGCAGGACATCCGAGGGCGGGGGCGTCGGAGCCGGCGGGGGCGTTGCGGTTTCGTCCGACGGGCCGCACGCAGCCGCTAGGCTTAGCAGGGACGCCAACAGGAACACGGCCACCTTCATTGGGGCTAACCTTCCTAGATCTCTCACTCTCTTCTCTTCCCTTCCTATGCGCTCTATATCAGTTCCACGTCCAGAAGGCCAGGGCGCCGCTGGCAATTCGCCTGGGCAAGGACCCCGGCTCTGTGTTGACGACGTATACGGACCCTTCGTCGGGGGAGGCCCCGTTGCTCTCCTGGCTTCCTCGGCTCGTCTGCCCGGAGAACACCAGGCTTTCGCCGTCCGGCGACCAGAAGGAGTGGGAGTGGGCGTACTGGTCAAAGAAGGAAATGGCCGTCAACATCCCTTGAGAGGGGATAAAGCTGGTCAGCTCCCAAGGCTCACCGCCGCTAGTGGGGACCACCTTCCAGACTAACCTGCGGGTCGCGACGTCGATGGCTACGTAAGCAATCTGCTTCCCGTCGGGCGACCAGTAGAAGGCGGCCATGGGTTCTTCAACCAGTGTAATCGGCTCTCGGCCGTCGGGGTAAACCAGCCGCAGCCGACGATAGCCGGGCGAGCCGGGACGGGCGCCGTCGACCACGGCAACAACGTCCTCGACGGGCGACCAGAGGAGGGCCGCCGGAGCCTCCACGGGCATAAGCTCTCGGAAGGCCTCGGAGCCGTCCGTCCGTCCCGCCAGAAGGCCATACCCCTGACCAACGCTGGTTATGTACGCCGCCGTCTCTCCGTCCGAGGACAAGTCCGGAGACCTGAAGATGGGGTCCATGGTCGCGATCCCCGTTGCGGGAGCATCGAAGGGGGCAACGGCCCAGGACAACTCGTCCCGAGAGTGGATGACCATGGATCCGCCATCTTCGGCCCACTTGAAATAAAGCGGACCCTCGCTGCTAACCAGAACGGTTTCGTCGCCGTCGTTGACGAAGAGCACGAGAGCAAGGGCCGTCGAAGCAATGAAGGCCAACTTCGCCCCGTCGGGCGACCAGTACATATAATGAGGCACGGAATCGGCGATGATGGGGCTTGCGCCGGCTTCGTTTTCATAGATTGTGTTCAGCGCCCCCGTGTCAGCGTCTATGACGAATAGGGACACCTGCGGCTCCTCGCCTTCGAACACTACCCTTGAAACGGCTATTTTGCCGCCGTCCGGCGACCAGGTAGGCCACGTGTGCAGCACAGAACTCTGCCCGGAGGGTTGGGCCAGGATGCTTCCCATAGAACGGGCAGTTACGGACCCGGTCAGCCTCTTCGAGTCGGACCCGTCAGGGTTGATTGTGAATATATTTGCGTCGGCTCCCACGTAGACTATCCGATTCACCGTAACCTCCTGAGCGGCGGTTTCCTCGGCGGGAGTCCCCGCGGGCCTAGGCCCGCACGCAGCCGAAGCATAGAAGAGAAGTAGAGCAAGTCCAATTCCCAATGCTATGCAGACCTGATGGGCCGCAGAACGCCCGGATGAGGTGATTGGGTCCTCCAGACTCCAGCGGCGCAGGCGTCGTTAGTCGCGGGTCAGCTGGAATATCTTGCCTTCCGTCTTGATGGCCGGGGCGATGATCATCTCCGTCTTCTGAAACTCCGCAATATTCATGGCTCCGCACATGCCCAGGGCAACCTTCAAAGCCCCCATCAGGTTCTGTGTGCCGTCGGTGACTGAGGTCGGCCCGTAGAGGATCTCCTTCAGCGTTCCCTTGGTGCCCACACTGATGCGGGTGCCGCGAGGCAGTTCCGGATGGGGATTGGCCATGCCCCAGTTGTATCCGCCGCCGGGGGCTTCCTGGGCCTGCGCAAAGGGAGTGCCCAGCATGACGCCGTCGGCGCCGGCGGCCAGCGCCTTGCATAGATCGCCGCCGGTGCGGATGCCCCCGTCAGTTATGACGGTAACTCGCCTACCCGTCCTGTTGAAGTATTCCTCCCGAGCCGCAGCGCAATCCATCGTGGCCGTCACCTGGGGTACGCCGACGCCAACCACCTCGCGAGTGGTGCAGGCGGCGCCAGGCCCCACCCCCACTAACAGACCGTTGATGCCTGTTTCCATCAGTTCCAGCGCCGCGGAGTAGCCAACGCAGTTACCAACCACTACGGGAACATCTATATGCTCGACAAGCTCCGAGAAGATGAGGCCCCGGTAGCTCCTAGAGATGTGCCGGGCCGTGGTCACCGTGGACTGAACTACCAGCACGTCGGCTCCGGCTTCGACCGCCACCGACGAGAGCCATTTGGTGTTCTGAGGCGTTACTGCAACGGCGCAGGTGGCCCCGGACTTCTTAACGCTCTCCACGCAGGCGCCAACCATTTCTTCTCGGATCGGCTCCGAATACACCCGCTGCAGCAGGGACGTGACTTCCCTCAGCGGGGCCGAGGCTATCTCCTCCAGTACCACGTAGGGGTCTGGATAGCGGGTGTAGACGCCCTCCAGGTTCAGAACGCCGAGGCCTCCCTTCCGGTGCATGAGAGAAGCGAAGGAGGGAGACACCACGGCATCCATGGAGGAGGCCAGGACGGGAATGTCCAACACGTGCTGACCTATGGCCATTTGAGTGGAGGTCATGTCGGGATTCACGGTGACCTGTCCAGGCACGATGGCCACTTCGTCAAATCCATAAGCCCTACGGAGATCCTTAAAAAAGGGTGCGCCCATCCTTCATACCTCGGGGGGGAAGAGCCTGAAAAGGCTTTGGCAGACTGTAGCAAAGGCCTATCCTTAAGTCAACACCGCTCGATTAACCGACATAATTGACTTGCAAAATCGCCCGTGATAGAGTTTAAATTCAAATTGCACCCAACCTTAGGAGGCATCCCCGCTATAGTCCGCGAATATAGAGTCAACCAGGCCATCAGGTCATCCAGTGTGCGAGTCATCGACAGCGATGGTGCGCAGAAGGGCATCATGTCCATTCAGGACGCCCTCAACATGGCACGGCTGAAAAACCTGGACCTGGTGGAGGTTTCGTCCACGGCCAAGCCGCCCGTTTGCCGCATCCTGGACTATGGGAAGCTTCGATACCTGCACGCCAAGAAGGTTAAAGAGTCCAAGAAGTCCCAGAAATCCAACACTATGCGAGAGGTCCGCTTCCGCCCCAACATCGGCGAACACGATCTGGAAGCCAAGACCCGAAAGGTCAAAAAGCTCCTGGGGGAAGGCATCAAGGTCCGGGTAGCGGTGTTCTTCCGTGGTCGAGAAATGACCCACCCGGAGCTTGGCATGGCCCTTCTCAGGCGGGTGGCCGATCAGCTCAAGGAAGAGGCCAAGCTGGAGCGCCCGCCCACCATGGAAGGTAGAGCCTTGGCCATCATCCTAACACCCAACGCCACGGTCAAGCCCGGCAGGAAGCCCGCAGAGGTAAAGAATGCCTAAGCTGAAAACTCACAAGGGCGCGAGAGCCCGATTTCACGTCACCGGTACCGGGAAGCTTCTGCGACGCAAGGGCATGAGCAGCCATCTACGGCGCAAGAAGCCCAAGAGGGTGAGGCGGACCTTCGACAAGAAACTGCCCGTGAGCAAGGGCATGGTAAAGAACCTGAAGAGGCTAATGCCCAACAGCCTCTGATCCCACCTTATCAGGAAACGTTTTCTTCCCCGCAGGGGCACCGTTGCTCCGATATTTTGCAATCCCAACATAACGCATTAGGACGTAACATTGACTAGGGTAAAACGAGGGGTCACCAAACACCGAAGGCACAAGAAGATTCTCGCCCTTACGCGCGGATACCAGGCGTCGCAAGGGCGTCAGTTTCGCAGAGCCAAAGAAGCCCTCCTCCACGCTTGGAGCCACGCTTACCGGCACCGGCGGGAGAGGAAGCGAGAATTTCGCCGCCTGTGGATTCTACGGATCAACGCCGCCTCCCGCAGCCTGGGCCTAACCTACGGCCAGTTCATCCACGGTCTGAAGATAGCCAACGTGGACTTGGATAGGAAGGTACTGGCCGACACGGCGGTCAGGGATCCCGCCGCATTCGCCCAGTTGGTGACAATAGCTAAAGAGGGGCTAGCTGCGGCTTAGGGGGGTTGGGGGGTGGCTCTTTGGTCGTTTGAGACCTATTGACAATCAATCACCCTCTACCAATACTTGACCTATTGGGCTGAGTCGTCAATCGGCTTTGTCCAGTAGGTGAGGCTTGCATTACGTTCAAAGGCATCGACCTAAGCTAAAGGATTGAGAGGTGATACTATGAACGCACCAGATGAAGAAGTTGGGCGTGTCATGCATCCACCAGAGGTGATTGCCGAACTGAAGAAGAATCAGGAGGCCTATGACGCTGTCAAGGGCCAGATGGAAGTTGAGCATTGGGACAGGACGGTCTTACTCCATGACGGCAACGTAGTGGCCATATACAACGACGAGGGAGACGCCTACGATATTGCCTGTGAGAAGTTTGGCCCAGGGCACTTCAGTCTCCATCGAGTTGGAGAACGTCCCGTAGACCTCGGATTCCATTCTATATTTCTGAGGGCCGGTGACTAGGAGTGCCATCGTTTTCTCAACGGGTTGTTGACAACCAGATTATCATTTTTGTTGATGTGTCGCGGGGGTCGGAAGAGCCGGCAATTCAATTTCGCGGACTCTTGGATACAGGCGCACAGCTAACGGCTGTATCTCCGAAAGTCGTACAGAATTTAAGTCTTGTGCCTATAAGGGCTACCACCCTAACCGTAGCTTCCGGTGCATCAATCACAACCCACCAGTATCGCGCCAGGGTAGATATTCCGATAGATTACAACCAGTCTTATCCCTCGGAGTCTGGCCGCTTCCTCATGGGCAAACAACTCTCTGTTGCCAGGCTTCCGTATCAGCCTGAAGACTATGATGTGCTTTTGGGCATGGACCTCATCGGCACTTTCCATATGACGATCTATCAGAATTGGATCATCCTGAGCAACTGAATGACGGCCAAGAAGGGAGAGAAGGCGAAACGGAATAGGCCGCCGAATTCCTTGAGTGAACATCGCCAGGGAGGGTTAGGCGGCGGCTTAGGGGTTTTTGGGGGGGAATCTGCGCCGCATTCGGACTGGTCAATTTGGTGAGCCAACGTAAACACTCGTCAGCATCGGTGGAGTCTGTCGATGTCCTGTACAAATACGTCGATGCTAAGAGAGCGCTCACCAATATTCCAGAGGTTGGTGACGGGACACTACGTGCGACTCAACCAGCGGCCCTTAACGACCCGTTCGAATGTGCTGTTAGAGCTTTCTTCGTCATTCGGGACGAAGAAAGAGAGAATCGCGAGCTAGCGAAGGTTCTCACCGAAATCAACAAAAGCACACCCGTCACTAAGGCGTCTGTGCATTGCGCGAGAGGAAAGTACGGCAGCCTATTTGCCCGGCAATTGTTTGCAGAGCAGGTTTCAACAAGGTTCGGCATTGTTTCTTTTACTACACGTCCTTTTCATCCGCTGATGTGGTCTCATTACACCGTTGATGGCTCCGGCTTCGTCATAGGTTACAACGTTAAGGAACTCAGCAAACTTGCTGGCAAAGAAGGATACCTAAGAGAAGTGACCTACGGCGACAAGCTACCCCCGATCCTTGACTATGTTGTCTTGCATTGTCCAGAATCCAATCTTCTAAAAATTCTTTCCAGCAAGAGTAACCACTGGTCTTATGAATGCGAATGGCGTTTGATAGTAGAGCTCAACAGGACCATTGGCACCGGCAAAAGGGACCGGCACAGTCAACCCATAAATCTGGTTCAGATACCAAACGAGGCAGTCGTAAGCGTTTACTACACTGAGAGAACTCCCCGCGAATCGGTCGAGTCGATCAGAGAACGCTTGGCAGACAAGAACAATCGATACACGGCGAAAGCCCCACAGAAGTTGGTCCTGTCCACTACTTCATACGGTTACGAAATAGCTGGAAAAGAATGCCTGTCGTAGGGACGACCAAATATCGCTTTCTACTCACTCTCCCTAATGGCCTTCACCACCCTCGACCAGCGCTTTACCCTACCGACATCGCCGTAAGAAGTGTCGCCGCCTGCCCCCTGCCGATAGGCGGCCCTACAGTCGAGCGTTGTTTGCAGCCGCAGACTCGATGTCCTTCTCCATGCCCCACCCCCTCTCCCGCGTAAAAGGCAAAAGGGTTGCGGTTACGAGGGCGGCCCAGACGAGGGTGGCGAGGGCTACGTGGAGGGCACGTAGGGCTGTTGGGAGGCCCCACCAGACCGTCAGCGCGCCCACTAGGACTTGCAGGGCGAAGATTCCGAGGGCAAGCAGCGTCATGAACCTTACGTCCCGTCGCGGCAGCGAACGCCACGCCGACCATGCTGCCGCCCCCAGGAGGAGCACGGCCACCACAGACGCCAGCCGGTGGGCTACGTGGATGAGGGGCAGTTCGGAGACCACAAAGAACTTCCCGCCCTGGCATAGCGGCCACTGGTTGCAGGCTCCCGCCGCCCCGCTCAACGCCACGTAGGACCCCGTTAGAATCAGCAGGAGCACGCCCACAGCCGCAACAGCCGAAAGCAGGACTCGTCCATCAAGTCGACGGTTTGCCAGAGAAAGGCCGCGCCAGGCATCGAGGCACACCAGCGCAAAGCAGGCGAGAAGGGCCTGGGCCATGGCCATGTGGATCATCACGATGTGAGACTCCAGCTCCGTCAGCACCGCGGCGCCGCCCAGCGCGCTCTGTCCGATGACCATCACAAAACCAAAGAGGGCAGGACGGAAGATCCACTGCCGGGAGCGATAGCGTCGCCAGGCCACCACCAACGTCGCCAGCACCAGCAGACCAACGACGGATGCCAACAGACGGTGGGAATACTCGATAAGAGTTGCCGCGTCCGCCGGGGGGATAATACGTCCGTGGCACAGGGGCCAGTCGGGGCAGCCCAGGCCGGACTCGGTAATTCGGACCACACCGCCCAGTACAATCAGGGCAAAGACGCCTATCAGGGTTGCAAGGGTCAGGTACCGAAAGTGCGGGCCAGTTTCCACACAGCCCCCTAATCCACGCGCCGGTGGTTATCTTGCCGTTGAAGGGTCTAGCGGAGAGTGAGGAGATACTCCACGACGATTTCAATCTCCTCGTCCGTCATAGATTCGAAGATGGGCAGCATCACGTCGTTATACTCCGGCACTATGAACGCTCCAGGTTCTTTTACGGATT
Source organism: Dehalococcoidia bacterium (assembly GCA_965238215.1). GTDB lineage: Bacteria > Chloroflexota > Dehalococcoidia > Lucifugimonadales > JAPULR01. The sequence continues at coordinate 1,348,909 of OZ250180.1, forward strand.
GGCGAATATACTCCTCGGCGCTCAAGCCCGCAACCCGAGTTTCCGCCCTGGTCGCCACCCCGTCGAGACCGGGGCCGATGATGCCCACGGCGCCCGTAACTCCTTCGATGGTGTGGCAGCCGCCGCAGCCCTTCTCCACGAATATGGTCGACCCGTCCCTCACAGGAGGCGGAGTGGCAGTACCCATAAATGTCACTTCGGGTGTGGGCGCAGGCGCAGCCATAACCGGCGGTGGGTTGCCGATGTCGAAGTTATTGAAGAGGGTTATTAGCCCCAGCACCACGCCAATGGCCAATGCCAGACCGAGGGTAAAGAACGTTGAGAATAACTTGTGGTCGTACCGCAGGTGCATGAAGAACATGACCACCAGCACGAACTTCAGCAACGATAGTACGACAAAGACGGTCACCAGCAGCCAACTGACGACGTTCAGGTAGAAGGCCCCCACCTCCACCCCGGTAATGACGGCGAGAACGAAGCCAACGAAGAGATAAACCGAAACGCGCGGCAGCGGCTTTTCGTCGGGATGGCGGTGCCCCTGCATAGCATCCATCTCCCTAAGCCACCTCAGCACAGCTCAGACCAATGGCCCCCACCAGGTAGACCACGGTGAAGATTACTATCCAAACGATATCCACGAAGTGCCAGTACAGGCCGGCAATGTCCACGTTCAGAGGATCGCCCACCAGCAGGTCTCCACGCTTGTAGCTGGTGACTAACAGGGAGAGCAACCATATCACGCCGATGGTCACGTGGACGCCGTGGAATCCGGTCAGCGTGAAGAAGGTAGAACCGAACAGGTTGGTGCCAATGGTCAATCCTTCGTTCACAAAGGCCTGGAACTCGTACACCTGGAAGAGGAGGAAAATCGTCCCAAGGACGGCCGTCGCGAGAATCCATATCCGCGTCTGCTTCATGTCGGCCCGCTCAGCGGCGGCCACGGCCAACACCATTGCCACGCTGCTCATGAGCAGGACGAAAGTGCTCACCGACGTTATGGGTATGTCCAGGACGCAGGAGGGCGGGAGCCCGTGGATGAAGTCCGCCTTGTTGCGGTTGATCATGTGGGTGGCTATCAGGGAGCCGAAGAAAAGGCACTCCGACCCCAGGAAGATCCACATGAGGAGCTTCCGGTGGCTCAACCCCGTGGAGGTGTGATGTTCCGGCGGGTGTACGTTGACGGCCATAGAGGTTAGTAGGCCCCCTCTTTCCTGGTCGACTCTGAAGCGTTGGGAGCCGTGGCCGGCTCGAAGGCCCAGCTGTATATCGCGAACAGGGCCAGAATCCCGCCTATGACGCTGACGGATATGTGGGAAACCAACCCGCCGGCGATGAGGGTCAGCCCCATGGCCAGTAGGACGGGATAGTAGGAGGGGGTGGGCATGTGGATGTTATGCTCCTTCTCCTCCATGGCCACCGCCGCTCCCTGCACCTTGGGAATGGGACGTCCGTCCGGGCCTTCGCTGTACTTCTCGGCCCAGAATGCATCTCTCACTTTCACCGTCGGGATTTCCGCGAAGTTATACTCCGGCGGCGGCGAGGGTATGGACCATTCCAGCGTTCGCGCATCCCAAGGATCGTTGCCTGCCTTCTTGCCATTGCGGGCGGTCCAGATAACGTTGTGCACGAACACCACGATGCTCAAGCCGATGAGGAAGACCCCGGCCGTCGAGAAGGCGTTCCAGAACTCCCAGCCGGTCTCGCCACCATAGGTGGCGACGCGGCGGGGCATTCCGTCCAAGCCCAGGAAGTGCATGGGGAAGAAGGTGACGTTCATTCCGATGAAGAAGAGCCAGAATTGCACCTTACCCAGAAGCTCATTCATTATCCGACCGGTAAATTTCGGCCACCAGTAGTAGATTCCGGCAAATAGGCCCAGGATGCTTCCACCGAACAACACGTAGTGGAGGTGCGCCACAACGAAGTAGGTGTCGCTCTGCTGGGTGTCCGAAGGAGCCACTGCATGCATGACCCCGCTCAGCCCGCCAATGATGAACATGACTATGAACCCAATGGCAAAGAGCATGGAAGTAGTGAACCTAATGGAGCCGCCCCACATGGTGGCAATCCAGTTGAATATCTTAATTCCCGTCGGCACGGCAATGAACATGGTTATCAGGGCGAAGGCGGAGTTGGCGACGGGGCCCAGGCCCACGGTGAACATGTGGTGGCTCCAGACCCCCCAGCCCATGAATCCGATGAGCACACCGGAAAACACAACCACGGTGTATCCGAATAGCGGTTTCCTGGAGAACACGGGCAACACTTCCGAAACGATGCCCATAGCAGGCAGTATGAGTATGTACACTTCCGGATGCCCGAAGGCCCAGAAGAAATGCTGCCACACCAGCGGGTTGGCCCCAGCGGAAACGTCGAAGAACGTGGTGCCGAAGAGCCGGTCGAACAGCAGAAGCGTCAAGGCTACGGTCAGGACAGGGAAGGCCAGTATCAGCAGGAAAGATATGATTAGCGTCATCCAAGCGAACACGGGCAGCTTCATCATGCTCATGCCCGGCGCCCTCATGTTTACGATGGTCACTATGAAGTTGAAGGCTGCCGCCAGCGAGGAAATGCCCAGCACCTGCAAACCTAGAATCCAGTAGTCGACGCCGGACCCACCGGAGTAGATGCTGTCGGTCAATGGCGAATAGCCGAACCAGCCCACGCTGGGGGCGCCACCTGTCAGGAAGCTCACGTTCAGCAGGATGGCGCCAAAGAGGAACATCCAGTAGCTGAAGGCGTTTAGGCGGGGGAAGGCCACGTCTCTGGCCCCTATCATCAGGGGTATGATGAAGTTGAAGAAGGCGGCCCCCATGGGCATCACCACCAGGAATATCATGGTGGTGCCGTGCATGGTGAACATCTGGTTGTAGACTTCCGGCGATACCATGGTGGAATCCGCCGAGGCGAGCTGCAGACGCATGAGGAAGGCTTCGATGCCTCCCAGGATGAAGAATATGAAGGCGGTTACGCCGTAGAGGATGCCGATGCGCTTGTGGTCGATGGTGGTTATCCAGCCCATCACTCCCGTGGGAGCCACGGGGCGTTTAGCTAGAACTCCACCAATAAGTTCGTTAGCAGCTACCATAGAACGCCACCTGCAAAATTCATCCGCGCATCATTCAGGGGAACCGGCATTCGTTCCGGCCCCAGGTGCTTAACATTATACATTCCGAGAGGGACGTCCTTCATTCCAAGCTCTGCAAGTAGGCCACGAGGGCCGTAATGTCGCTGTCCGAAAGGGCGAGGTCAGGGTTATTGAAGGCGTCGGCAAGCCGGGCCATCCGGTTGCCGGGCTTCGCTGTCTCCGGATCTTTCAGCCAAGCCGCCAGATTCTCGTCAGTATTCTCGAACAGGGAACCGGCGAAGGAGCTACGGCTGGCAAAGTGGGTCAGATTGGGAGCGTGGGTCAATGCCTGCCCATCTAAGAAGGACTTGGTCCTGGAATCTCGCATGACCAGAGAGTCCGGCCCGACTACCGTGTGACACACAATGCAGCCCTTGACATTGAACACCAGAGACCCATCGGCGGCCAAGCCCTCCGTGGCTCTCCTGGGCGGGGTCTGCTGTTCGGCCACCCACTGTTCCCACTCCTCCTGCGGCTGGGCTACGACGCGAAGCTTCATGAAGGCGTGGGCAATTCCGCAGAACTCGGCGCACTGACCGTAATAGACCCCCGGCTCCGAAGCTTGGAACCAGGTTTTGTTGGTCACGTTGGGGATTACGTCGATCTTGCCCGCAAGCTTGGGCACCCAGAAGCTGTGGATTACGTCCGTGGAGTCCACCTTGAAGCTCACGTCCCGCCCCACCGGCACGTTGAATTCGTTGGCCGTGGTGATGTTGTACTGCGGGTAGACGAACTCAAACCACCACTGGTGGGCGATGACATGCACTTGCAGCGGGTCATCGTCCTTGGGCGACTGGAACTCGAAGATAGTCTGCACCGTCATCACGGCCAGAGCTATAAGCAACAGGGCTGGAGCCACGGTCCAGGCGATCTCCAGCTTCCGGTTGCCGTGAGTCTGCGCAGGAAGACTCGTCCCAGGCCTCTCTCGAAACCGGACAAGGGTGAAGAGGAGAGCGCCCACCACGACAATGAAGATGGCAAGGGATGCCCAGAAGATGATCCAGAACAGGTTCAACTGGTACTTTGCTACCGTGCCGGCAGCTTCGAAGGTGGATTGGGGGTGAGAAGGTGTACAACCTATGAGCAGAATAACCGAGGACAACAAGGCAAAGACCAGGAGCCAGCGGCTGGATAATAGCCTTTGCGGCAACATTATCTGCTATCTATCATTAAAAGGGGAGTTATGGCTGGGGTTCGTGTGCGAAAAATTTCACTAACTACTCTACCAACAGCCCTTGCCTTAGTCAATAAGGCAAATGGTGGATAGCGGATGGTTGCCGGCCTTTAGATTTGATTGTTTGGTTGGCATAGCCAGAACGCTAATCCTTCTCACGAGAGCTAGGCACTTCTCCTCCCCATTTTCGCCAGGTAATTGCGGCGCGCCTCCTCCATCTCCTGAAGCTGCGCCGCTCGTCGCTCCTCCTGCTCCAGCCAAGCGAAGAAGAGAAGAGCAAGGGCTGTGAAGTACATCATGGTGCCCGGAATCCACATGAGAACGCCGCCAAGCTGCTGGTCCTGTGCGCTGTTGAAGCCCCAATGGCCCGGAGTTCCCTCGTAGTAGGCGTAGACCGGCCCCTGGGCGAAGGTCAGGATGGCCCCCAAGATGATGTTCTGGAACAAGGCCAGAAAAAGATAGAGGAACCGCAGGGGATGGGGCATCCGGGAGCGCACCGGCGCAGGGCCGATGACGGGCCACCAGAAAATGACGGCGGCGGCGAACATGGTCAGGTGCTCCAGCACGTGCATCCCCTCGGAGGCCAGCGCGGCGTTGTAGGGCGCCGGGGTGTGCCACACCCAGATGGTCACGACGAAGATCAGCCAGGCTATCACCGGGACCGTGACGCCCTGAAGGGCGAGCCGCAGGACGCCGGCGCTGCTCAACGTTCCGCCGATGCGTAGGCGGATGCCCCGGGGGAAGGCCCACAGGATGCGGGACATGGGATTCGCCAGTTGAAGAAGGGGCGGCGCGGCCATCATCAACAGGAGATGCTGCACCATGTGCATGAAGAACAGGTCGCCGGCGTAGACGTCGATGGGGGAGAGAAGCGCCAGCGCCAAGGCCAGAATTCCCGCCAGATAGAGGAGGTCGCGCAGCATCCCGGGCGGCGTGTATTTGGCGCGCCGGCCCAAGCGCCAACGGCCCACCAGGTACAACGCCGCCGCCAAAACGATGGGAATTACTATGTAGGGGGCTAAGTCCCAATAGCCCAGGAAGTCGACGAAGGACTCCGCCGTGGGCAGATGCTCGTGGCCCGTATGAAGGAATATCATCTTGGCCGCCGCCCGTTGAGCTTAGACGCGCAGTCAGCGCGTCTGACGGCGTGTCTTGCCGTCCTGACGGATAGTTCTACCCAATTCCGCCATCGGAGGCGGGACATCCCTCAATCGGACTTGCGACCGGCCTTCTTCCTCGACCGCTCCCTTGCCTTGCTCGTCGACTCCTTGAAGCAGTAGAAGTTGTCCGAATCCAGAATTCGCTTCATAACCTCCACGGTAATGTTCATCGGGTGCGTGGGGGCGGCCCATTCCTCCGTAACGTCCCAGTGGAGGCTCTGGAGGCTGGTTGCCTTGTTGGAGTTCTTGAGAAGCAGCCGGAAGACTATCTCCTTTACGGGCATCGTGGGCGCGATAAAATCATCCGCCTGGGCGCAGCAGCGGGACATGTCGCGAATCTGCTTCCTCACCGTGGGCGGCTTTTTCTCATTCAACACCCTTTCCAAGCAGGCTGGGCACCGGCGGCTCAACAGGAGCGCGGACATATCCCGCTGCTGCCTCTCCGCCTGCGTCGGATCTATTACGTAATAGGCCTTGGAAATATCGTGGGCGGATCGTTCGTTATCCGCTATCCTCTGAATCATCTCACCCTCCTACCTCTTCATTCCAGTCTAGCATCTTCACATCCACTGTTTGGCCTTCCTCCATCCGGGGCAAGTCCTCGGGACAGATGGCGAGGCCGTTGGCCCGCGCCATGGAGGTGAGGATATTGGAACCCTGGGGACCTGTGGGCGTGGCGTAGTACCCACCGTTGCGCCTGGTCACCCGCACCCGGGCGAAGACCCGCCGACCGTCGAAGTTGACGATAGGCCCCTTCAGTTCAGCGCGGACCGTGGGCTTGGCCAGGTCCGTCCTTCCCAGCATCCGAAGGATGGCGGGACGGCCGAATTCCTCAAAGGCGACCATAGCGCTGACGGGATTACCGGGCAGACCCAGGTGAGGCACCATCCGGCCTTCTTCCCCCCGGAGCATACCCCAGGCCAGGGGCTTGGCAGGGCGCATCCGCACCGACCAGAAATTCACCTCGCCCCGCTCCGCCAAAACGTCCTTTACGATGTCATAGTCGCCCTTGGACACTCCGGCGGAGGTCAAGAGCAGGTCTGCCGTCAGCCCTTCGTTCAACTTACGGTGCATGTCCTCCAAGTTGTCCCTGGCAATGCCCAGCATCTGGGGAATGCCGCCGTAGCGCAAAACGGAAGCGGCCAGGCTGTAGCTGTTGCTGTCATATATCCGGCCGGGCCGCGCCGCCTCTCCTGGATTCTGCAGCTCGTCGCCCGTTGCCAAAATGGCCACCTGCGGCCGACGCACAACCGACACCCGTTCGATGCCCAGGGAAGCCAGAACGCCTATCTCCGACGGTCTGAGGACGGCGCCCCGCTCCAGCACCTTTTCGCCGGCCTTTACGTCTTCCCCCGCGGGCCTCACGTGCATGCCCAGGGGTTGGTCTACAAGTATGCCTATCTCATCCGAAGGGCCGCCGCCGGCCTTCCGCTCCACCTCGTCGGTCTCCTCGAAGGGCACGACGGTGTCGCAGCCTTCGGGTGTGGGCGCGCCTGTCATTATGCGGAGTGCCGTGCCCGATTCCACGCGCCGGTCGGGAATCTGCCCAGCGGCCACCAGCCCGATTACCCGCAGAACGACAGGGTTCTCAGCCGACGCACCCCGCACGTCCTCGTGACGGAGGGCGTAGCCGTCCATGGCCGAGTTGTCGGACGGAGGAATATTCAGCGGCGAGTACACGTCTTCGGCCAGGGTCTGCCCCAAGGCCTCCAGGATGGGCTTGGCCTCCGGCTCCAGGGGACGGAAAGCGGAGATTATGCGCTCGAACGCCGCCTCTACGCTGAGCATGTCGGCGTGATAATGCCCGCGCCCGCCGCCGTGATGGCGGGGCCCCTTGTGTCCGTGACTGTGGTCCTGATGCTTCATGTGCCGGCTCCTTCTCCGCCGCCGCGCAAAACCGCTCCCACTTCTCTTTCCAGCAGAGAAACGATCCGGGCTAGGCTTCTATTCACGTCCCGCGACGACAGGGTTCGGTTGGAAGCGCGAAGCTGGATGCGGTATGCCAGGGACACCTTACCGGGCGGCGCTTCCTCATCCTCGTACACGTCGAAGAGGACGGTCTGCTCCACCAGAGGCTGACCCTCTATGATTCGCTGCACCCGCGCCGCCGGAATGTCCCGGTCTACCAGTATAGATATGTCGCGCAGGGAAGCGGGGAAGCGGGCTAGGGACTTCACCGACTGTCGCGCTTGGGGCAGCGCGTCGAATAAGCGGTTGAGGTCTAGCTCAAAAAAGACCACGACTTCGCCATCTAACTCAAACGCTTCCACAACCAGGGGATGAACCTCACCCAACCCGCCTACGACGGCGCCGTTGACCGACACGGACGCCGACTTTCCGGGGTGCAGGAAGTCGTCTCCGTGGGGGCTAAACTCGCCTTCAGCGCCCAATCGCCCCAAGAGCGATTCGACGATTCCCTTGGCGTCGTAGAAATCATAGCTGCCCTGGGGGGAAAGCCATCCCTCGCCTGTTCGCCGGCCGTAGAGAAGCCCCGCCGCTATTTCCGGCTCCTGGGGAAGTTTCTTCCCCTGTTTCAGATATACCCGTCCGATTTCGAAGATTGCGGCCGACCGCGCGTCACGGGCGACGTTGTACGCCAGCGCGTTCATCAGGCTGGCCCGCAGGGTGGGCCTCATGTACTTGAAGTCCCGGCTCATGGGGTTGGCTACCGCCAGCAATCCTGCGTCGTCTTCCGCAATCCTGGCTTTCCGCAGAAGGTCCAATCCAACTGCGGAATAGCTGATGGTCTCCTGCAGACCCTGCCGCACCAGCAGATCCCGCACCTTCTCGCGGAATGCCCGCAGATCCTGTCCTTCATGGTGGGGGATGGTCGTGGAAAGCATCTCGGTGGGGATGGCGTCGTAGCCGACGATGCGGGCTACTTCCTCCACGAGGTCGTCTTCGATAGTGATGTCGCTGCGCCACGGGGGGGCCGAAACCCGCAAGGCTTCGTCGCTCTCCGACACTGCCTGGAATCCCAGCGATACGAGAACGGACTTGGCCTGCTCCATGGAGTGTTCCATGCCCAGAACCTGCTTCATCCGCTGGGAGGTCAGGAGCATGGCCCGCGGCTTCTCTCGCTCCGGGTAGACGTCGATGATGCCCCTGGCCACCGTGCCGCCCGCCACCTGCTGTATCAGCTGGGTGGCCCGCCGCAGGGCCAGGGGAGGCAGATCTGGACGGAGGCCCTTTTCGAAGCGGATCGTCGCCTCTGTGCGGAGACTAAAGTCCTGAGCGGTCCTGCGGTTGTTGGACGGGTCGAAGCTGGCCGACTCCAACACCACGTCGGTCGTGGCCTCCGTGATTCCGCTGTCCAGCCCGCCTATGACGCCGCCCAAGGCCCGCGCGTCCCGGTCGTCGGCAATCACGAGATGGTCGGAACTCAGGGGTATCTGGACCTCGTCCAGGGTGGTCATCGTCTCGCCGGTATAGGCCCGACGCACGTGAATTCGCTGACGGAGCAACGTTTCGTAGTCAAAGGCGTGGAGGGGCTGACCGCACTCCAGCATCACGTAGTTGGTAACGTCCACCACGTTGTTGATCGGACGAACGTCGCACTGCTCCAGCCGCTTTTGCAGCCACCTGGGGGACGGGCCGACGGCTATGCCCCGGATGAGGCTGGCCGTGTACCGAGGGCACAGGTCCGCGTCGCGGATACCCACGGAAAGCAGGGTCCTAATCTCCTGACCTTCTTCCGGATAGATAGCCTCCGGCTGGCGTACTTCAGAGCCGGTGAGGGCGGCAACCTCGTAGGCCACCCCCAGCACGGAAAGCCAGTCAGACCGGTTGGGCGTCGGCTCGAGGTCGAGAATCACGTCGCCAAGGTAATCGTCCAAGGCCATGCCGATGGGGGCGTCCATAGGGAGCACCAGGATGCCTTCATGGTCGTCTCCCAAGCCCAACTCCCTCTCCGAACACACCATGCCGCGGGAGTCCACGCCACGAATCTTGGCCGCTTTCAGCGCCGACAGCTTGCCGCTCCGAGCATCGACCAGGCGGGCGCCCACCTGGGCGAAGGCAATCTTCTGTCCCTGGGCCACGTTGGGCGCGCCGCAGACAACCCGGTGGGGAGTTTCTTTTCCGATGTCCACCGTGCAGAGAACCAGCCGGTCGGCGTTGGGGTGCCGCTCCACCCTCTCCACAAAGCCCACGGAGCAGTTCACCCACCCGCCCACGGTAATCACGTCGCCAACTTCGAGGCCCGCCATGGTCAATCGGTGAGCAAGTTCTTCCACGGGCACGTCGAAGGCTACCAACTCTTTCAGCCAGGACAGGGGAATCTTCATAGGGCGGAAACTCCCGGGAACGCGCAAGAATCGGGTTGGGCGGAATGGGTATGACGGGAGGTCAAGGACTTCATGCGTCTAACTTCGAGGACACCCTAGAACTGGCTCAGGAACCGGAGGTCGTTGGAGTAGAAGAGCCGGATGTCCTCGATACCGTACTTGAGCATGGCCACCCGGTCCGGGCCAATGCCGAAGGCGAAACCGGTGTAGACCGACGGGTCATAGCCAACCCCTGCCAAAACCTTGGGATGCACCATGCCTGCGCCCAGAATCTCTATCCACCCCGCCTCCCGGCACACGCGGCAAGCCGAACCGTTGGCGCGTCCCTTCCCCTGGCAGGCAAAGCAGTCGATGGACATGTCCACGCCGGGCTCGACGAAGGGGAAGTAGTCGCAGCGGAAGCGGACTTTGCGTTCCGGACCAAAGACCCGGCGGGCGAACTCATAGAGGGTGCCCTTGAGATGGGCCATGGTAATCCCCTTGTCCACGGCCAGGCCCTCCACCTGGTGGAAATGCCATTCGTGGGTGGCGTCGGTGGCCTCATATCGGTAGCACTTGCCGGGCACCACCACGCGCACGGGCGGCTCGGTTTTCTCCATGGTGCGGGCCTGCATGGGCGAGGTGTGGGTGCGAAGGAGCATAGACTGACGGCCCTCCGCGTCCTTATGGTCTATCCAGAGAGTGTTCCACATATCCCGGGCCGGATGGTCCCGAGGGATGTTCAGCATCTCGAAGTTGTAGTGGTCCCACTCCACCTCCGGCCCTTCTATCACCTGGAATCCCATGGACACGAAGGCATCGCAGATCTCACGGAGTATCTGGGTGAGGGGGTGGAAGCGGCCGACGGGGGCCGTGCGGCCGGGCCGGGTGACGTCGATCTGCTCCTGCTGGGACAAGACGGCGAAGCGGCCCTCTCGAACCCGCCGGCGCGCTCCGTCCAGCTCCTCCTCCAAGAGAACCTTGGCGCGGTTGGCCTCGACACCGGCGGCGCGTCGTTCCTCTGCCGGAAGGGAGCCGAGACTCCGAAGCACGGTGGTGAGCCGTCCTCGGCGGCCCAGGTATCGGACTCGCCACTCCTCCAGCCCCTCCTCCGACGTCAGGCCCTTGAGCTCCTCCAAGCCATCAGCCTGTACCCCGCCGAGGTCTTGGATTAGCTGTTGCGAGTTCATAGGCGTCGCCAAGGACGGCGGGACGGCGGTGCTGAGTAAGCGTGGGCTGGGCTGAGTTGGGCGAGGCGTAGAGACTCGTCGGACAGAGGCAGCGTCTTCAGTGGGTGAGGCATAGGCAACCCATTATAGAATTGGCCATGCAAAGGGTCAAGAAACTGTACTCGTTCAGTACATATGAGACAGTTTGGACGAGACCAGGTCAGGATGGCACCGGACAAGATACTCGGCGGGAATGCTTCCCTCCAGGAGAAGAAGGAGAATTACATCTTGATTTGCCGATTATAAAGGCTCTCCGTGGGATTCGGCCCTCGTATCCCTAATCCTTCTATGCCCTCAGTGCACGGCGGAAACCAGGGTCCCATCGGTCATAACTATCCCGTCCTCGCACCGGCACTCCACCAGACCCCCGCCAAACTGGTCCTGGTACTGCTGGGCATACAGCCCACATTGCGCCAGCAACTCCTGATGGGTCCCCTGCTCCACTATCCGACCTCGGTCTATAACGTAAATCACGTCCGCCGCCACAATGGTGGACAGCCGGTGGGCAATGGCTATCGTCGTCCTACCCTTCATTAGTGGCTCCAGGGCCGCCTGGATATATCGCTCACTAGAGATGTCAAGCGCCGATGTCGCCTCGTCCAGTATCAGTATCTTGGGTTGGTGGAGGATTACCCTGGCAATGGACAGCCGCTGTCTCTCTCCCCCGGAGAAGCGGTATCCCCGCTCTCCCACCACCGTGTCATAGTCCTCCGACAAATTCATTATCCTGTCGTGAATGAAAGCCGCCTTGGCCGCCGCTTCCATCTCCCCCTGGGTAGCCTCGGGCGCACCGTACAGCAGATTGTTTCGAACACTGGTATGAAACAGGTAGCTCTCCTGGGTAACATACCCAATCAGGTTTGCCAGGGAGGAAAGATGGATGTCACGAACGTCTACGCCGTCGATGCGAACGGAACCTTCGGTAACGTCGTACAGCCTCGATATCAGGTATGTAATGGACGTCTTACCCGCGCCGCTGGGTCCCACAAAGGCCACCAACCGGCCCGGCTCCACATTGAAGCTCACCCCATCCAGCGCCCATTGGTGCGCTTCATCAGGCTTACTACCGTTGGAGCCATCCTCTACCTCAGAATCGTACCTCAGACGCACAGAATCAAAGGTCACCCTGCCTGACGCCTCTTCAGCCCTGATGTCAACGGCCCTTGGCGAGTCGGAAATCTTCGGCACTATGTCCAGATACCCGAAAATTCTCTCAAAAAAGGCCAGGGAAGATTGGAGCTCTACGGACACTTGCAGCAGGGTGCCAATGGGGAAATAGAGGCGGCTCTGCAGCGTTGTAAAGGCCACGATGGTCCCGGCGGTAATCCCTTCCGGACCCCTTCCCGAAATCAGGTAGCCCGCCAACAGATAGATAACCACGGGGGAAACCGAGAAGAATATCTGCATCACCGCCCAGAAAGACTGGCCAGTCATCTGCTGACGCACTGTCAGGTCTGAGAGCCTCCTATTCTCTTGGTTGAATCTCTGTATCTCCTGGTCCTGCCGTCCAAAGAGCTTGGACAGGATAATTCCCGACACCGAAAGGGTTTCCTGAGTAATGGCCGACATCTCGGCCATGGACTCTTGGGCCTGCGCCGTCACTTTGCGCCGCCGCCGCCCCACGTATCCTGTCAGGAGGGCGAACACCGGCACGGTGCCCACTGCAACCAGGGTTAGCTGCCAAGACAGGACGAACATAGCCGCCAGGGTGCTGAGAAAGATGACGCTATTTGCAATGGTGTTGGACACGGTGTTGGTCACCACTGTCTGGACCCCACCCACGTCGTTGGACACGCGGGACTGGATCTCCCCTGTACGTGTGTCGGTGAAGAAGCTCAGCGGCTGTCTTTGCAGATGCCGGTATAGCCGGTCTCTGAGGTCCCTCATCACGTTCTGCCCAATATGGTTGGTCAGGTAGGTCTGAATAATCCCTAGAAGGCCGCCTACCACGGTGATCCCCGCCATCACCCCTGCCAAAACCCATAGCAAGGTCAGGTCAGGACTGCCGCTGTTGGGAAAGAGAGCTGAGTCGAACACCACCCGGATAAGCAGCGGGTTTACCACTCCTATTCCGGCGGTGACAAGGATGAGCAGGCCCACCATAGTGACCACCGGCCAATAGGGACGGAAAGTCGCCGCAATGCGCCAGACCAACCCTTTGGACGATGACCGGTGACTTTTTTCGCTTCGCTTATTCACTCCCAGTACGGAACCTTTCCAAGGTCTGGACGGAATCAGATGCAGCTACAAAGCCGCAAGAGAAGTGGATCCACATGAACCAGCAAAAAATCATCTCAGATTCCCGCTGGTCTTGTGCAGAATTGTGTGAAAGCGCCTAACATTCTAACATAAGGTATAACACAATAGGTGATACAACTATTGAAGGCAAGTCAAGGGTCGCACAAGCTACAATATGGTTGATAGTAGCATAAGATATCCAAAATCAACCCCATCATCGCCAAGAAGCAGGAGGTTAGCAGATGGGCACAGGGAAAGAGATAGTGCCAAGGGAACTATCACTCAAAATCACCGTTGTGACTTCGAACAGCCAAGTAAATGAACATAGGATTTCCTTGCCGTTCTCTACAGAACAGTCACAAGCCATCATGTCCAAAATCTTCAATATGATACAGGGAGTAATGGCAGGAAGGTTGACAGCTTTGGTCCTCCCAAATCCGGCGTCGTGGTACAAATCCAGCTACGTTGTAAAAGTTACGATAGAATCGTCATCGGAGCTAGAAAACGATCTTCAAAGCGAGACGCTGGGATTTCTTAGAGACAGAACCAACTAGTAGTCCCTTTGCGCGGCCAGATGTATGCCCCCTAATCATTGAACGGTTACAACATCCGCTAATGCCACGTGGATGCGGATGAGACTCGCAGACGGACGACGCTTAACCGTCGCAAAGAAGTTGGGACTGCCGAGAGATTACGGTTCGCAGAAGGGCAACCCGCCTAAGTCGTCGTGGCTTCGCAATTGCGTATCCAGTTGGCGCGGTATGCAGCCGCTCAGTTGGTTTCCGTCGAGGGTCAGTGTATCTAGATAAAAGAGATTTCCCAATTCCCCAGGGATCTCCCCGGTCAATCTATTGAATCCGAGGTGCAACTCCGCTAGATCGGGGATGTTTCCCAGTTCCGCCGGTATCTCACCACTAAGTTGGTTACTGCGAAGGTCCAACAAACCTAGTAGGGGGAGGCTTCCCAGTTCTGCGGGTATCTCCCCGCTTAGCTTGTTCTTGTATAGGTATATCAATGTAAGGTTGACAATGTTTCCCAGTTCTGCGGGTATCTCCCCGCTTAGCTTGTTCTCGTATAGGGATAGCCATTCAAGGTTGACGAGACGGCCCAACTCAGCCGGGATCTCTCCGTTTAGCTGGTTACTTGCAAGCACCAATGATTCCAGGTTAACTAGGCGGCCCAACTCAGCCGGGATTTCCCCAGTAAGTTGGTTCGTATTGAGGTCGAATACTTCCAGGTTGACAAGATTACCCAACTCCGACGGGATCTCTCCGCTTAGCTGGTTCCCAAAGAGGGACAGCGAATTCAAACTGCTGAGGCGGCCCAACTCCGCCGGGATTTCCCCGCTCAGTTGGTTCCTATTGAGCTTCAATAATTCCAGGTTGACAAGATTGCCCAACTCCACGGGGATCTCCCCAGTAAGCCGGTTATCAAAGAGAGTCAGTCCTTGGAGGTTGACAAGATTTCCTAATGCGGGAGGTATTTCCCCAGTCAATCGGCTTTCGCGGAGAGACAGAATACGTAGGTTGGTCAGACAGCCCAGTTCCGCTGGTATCTTCCCAATTACCCCGCCCCTTACCCCGTCGAGCGTGGTACCCCAAATGGCAAGTAATTCCAGATAGGCAAGATTGCCTAACTCAGCAGGCAACTCACCGCTCAGCCGATTCCGGAAGAGGAACAGTTCAACTACGCGGCCTGTCGAATCCGTCTTGACACCGTCCCATTCACTCAAAGGCTTATCCGTCAGCCAGTTGGTGCTGTCATGCCAGGACTCGCCGCCAGTTGCGTGATACAAGGCCACGAGGGCATTTCTATCAATTTCGATGCCGTGGACACGCCGCTCCACAGATGAATCTTCACCCTCAGCCTCCCCTGTCTGGGAAGGGGACCCGCCATTGGTATCCGGCTCCACTGCCTGTAACGAATCACAGTCCAACTGCGCCCGGGAATCATCATTGGGGGACGTGTCTCCACCGCAAGACGCAAACGAAATGACAACCAGCGCGGTTAGAACTGCGATGACGGTGGCGAAACGAAGACGTAGTGGATGGTGCATGTGAATACCTTTCCTGCTCCTAAGGCTAGAATACGCAAAAGCGTCGTCAAAGTCTGTAATTTTATTGACTGACATTTTCATTGAACACTTAAGCCCTGACATAATCTTTGAACATCTATAAACGTCCGTTGCTGCCATTGACACCCGCCGCTCGCCCAACGTAGACTTTACTGGTTATGGAATACGCTATATTCAAAACTGGCGGCAAACAGTACCGGGTCTCTCCCGGCGACGTAATCGACGTAGAGAAGCTCCCCGTGGAACCCGGCGCGGAAATCGAGTTGGACCAGGTGCTGGCATTCTGCAAGGACGACCAGGTAACCTTCGGCAGGCCGCTCCTCGACGGTGTGAAGGTCATCGCCCACGTGCAGCAGCAGTACCGGGACAAGAAGATTAAGGTGTTCAAGTACAAGCCCAAGACCCGATATCGCAAGATGCGCGGGCATCGTCAGGCCTACACCCGGTTGCAGATTGCCGAAATAGCCCAGGACCAGGAGGAACCCAATGGCTCATAAGAAGGCGGGCGGCAGTTCCCGCAACGGCCGGAACAGCCCAGGCCGGCGCTTGGGCGTCAAGAAGTTCGGCGGGGAGAGGGTCATCGCCGGCAACATCATCATGCGCCAGCGGGGCACCAAGATAAGGCCGGGTCGCAACGTGGGCATGGGCAAAGATCACACCCTATTTTCCCTCATCGACGGCGCAGTGAAGTTCGAATGGGCCGCGAAGGGGAAGCGGCGCGCCAGCGTCTACCCCCTCGAGGTCGCATAGAGAGCGTTCCATGAAAAAAGAGATTCACCCCACCTTCTATCGCAATACTGTGGTTACCTGCTCCTGCGGCAACGTGTTCACCACCGGCGCCACCAAGCAGACCCTGCGGGTGGAGTTGTGCAACAAGTGCCACCCCTTCTACACGGGCGAGCAGCGCATCGTGGACACGGAGGGACGGGTCGAGCGACTCCGACGTCGTTTTGGCCTCAAGACCTAGCGCGAAGCCGCTGACCATTTTCTTAATTGGCCAATCCCTTCGGGGCATCGGCCAAATCTCACAGAGCGCCCGCGGGTAGAGAATTGCCGGACCCACGCCCAATTTACGGCGGTCAGGCCGTCATCGAAGGCGTGATGATTCGCGGCCAGCGGTTCTTCAGCCTGGCCGTCCGCCGGTTGGACGGGACCATCTTCCGCACCGCCGAGCCCCTGAGCTCAATGTACACCGGGCGCCTACGCCGCATTCCCCTGCTGCGGGGCGTGATGATACTCGTCGAAACCCTGATTCTGGGAATGAAGGTTCTGAGTCGCTCCGCCAACATCGCCGTGGAAGATCAGACCCAGGGGGAGCAGAAGGAGCTGGGGGGCTGGGTGCTTTTCCTGTCGTTGGGCGTGTCCATGATGATTGGGGTGGGGATATTCTTCCTCATGCCGCTCTTCGCCGCCCGCTCGCTGGACTTCTGGATCGCCCCCGGGCCGCTGGGCGACTTCATCAGTAACTTCCTGGAAGGCCTGCTGCGGCTGGGCCTGCTGGTGGGATATATCTCGCTGATTGGGTTGATGAAGGACATCCGGCGGGTCTTCGCCTACCACGGGGCGGAGCACATGACTATCCACGCCTACGAACGGGGGCTTCCGCTGGAGGTCGCCAACATACGCCCCTTCTCCACCGCCCATCCCCGTTGCGGAACCGCATTTCTGCTCACGGTGGCGGTGGTGGCTATCTTCATCTTTTCCCTGCTGGGAAGGCCCGATATCCAGTGGGCCATCCTCTCCCGGATACTGCTCATACCCATCATTGCGGGAATGAGCTACGAAGTCATACGGTTCAGCGGCCTGCACCAGGGCAACTTTATTTCCAACATCGTGGCCGCGCCGGGCATGGCGCTGCAAAGGCTCACGACGAGGCGGCCTGACGACGACCAGATAGAGGTTGCCATCGAAGCCATGAACGCCGCGCTCGAGGCAGACGAAGGGCGGCAGGCCATCCCCACAGAAGAAGGTCTGGACCAGCCCTCTATGGAAGAGGGGGAAGAAAAACCCTAGCCGCGACGCTTTCGGAGGACGTCCCAAACCTGCTGGGGCTTCACGTCGGAGGCCGCCATTAGCACCAGGGTATGGTAGAGCAGGTCGGCCACCTCTTCGGGCAGGTTCTCTACGTTGCCCTGAGCGGCGGATATAGCCGTCTCACCCGCCTCCTCCGTCACCTTCTGGGCCACCCTCCCGATGCCGGCGGCAAGAAGTTCCGCCGTGTAGCTGCCTTCGGGCATTTTCTGCTTTCTATCCTGAATGACGGCGAAAAGCTCGTCGAGAACGCCTGAACCGGGATCGCTGCGACGGAAGTCGGCGGGCTCCGGCACGCCCTCAAGGGGCGTGAAGAAGCAGGACTCATTGCCGGTATGGCAGGCGGGGCCGTCGGGGACCACCTTCAGCAGAAGGGTATCGCCGTCGCAGTCCAGCCACGCCTCCTTGAGGTTCAGATAGTTGCCGGAGACCTCCCCCTTGTGCCACAGGTCCTCGCGGCTGCGGCTGTAGAACCAGACCTGAATGCCCTCCACGGTGCGCTTAAGAGACCCGGGGTTCATGTAGCCGAGCATCAGCACCTTGCCGGTGTTCATGTCCTGGGCTACGGCGGGGATTAGCCCCTGCTTGTCCAGCTTCAAATTCATTTCTAGTACCTCACAAGAATTACTGTTGTCCGATCTCTTCTCTGAACTTCACGATCCGAGCGGAGACGATGAGATTCTCCGCTGCGCTCGGGATGTCAATGGGGGGAGGGAAGATGGGTTCCCGCCTTCGCGAGGACAAGAGGGGGAGGGAGATGGCAACGGTACGTGAGCGGTCTATGCTCATCTTAGTCCCATGTCTCCAAAATCTGCACCAATTCCGCCAGGCTGTGCACCTGGTAATCGGGCTGGGGAAGTCCTTCTTCAAGGGTCTTCCCGTTTCGGTTGATCCATACGGCGTTCATGCCCACTCCTTTGGCCCCCAAAACGTCGTCGAAAGGGTTGTCGCCCACGTACACCGCCTCCTGGGGTTCCAGGCCCAGTTCCTCCAACACGCGGCGGAAGGGCAGCGGGAGGGGCTTGTATGCGCCGACCATCTCCGATGAGAGGACCACGGGGAAGCTAAGGCCCAGCCGCTTGAGTTGGGGCAGGAGATAATCGTCGTCGGCGTTGGAGAGCACCGCCGTGGTCCAACGTCGTTGGAGGGCAGCGATGGTTTCGGCCACCTCCGGGTAGGCGTCCCGGCGGCCCATGGAGCGGATGGACTCTTTGGCCGCAACGTCGGCGTCGCCGTCGAGACCCCGATGGGCGAAGACATCAGCGAAGCAGTCTCGCCACGCCTCCTCGTAGCTCTTGAAGGGCGGGCTTTTCTCCGGCTCCTCCAAGTTCAGCCGGTCCTTGCGGAATTGCACCTCCAGAGCCTTCCACTCGTCATAGAGGGTCTGGGGGTCAATGGGCAAGTCTTGGGAACGGCAAACGCCCTCGAACACCTGCATCCAGCCCCCGATGGGGTTGGAAACCAGGGTCTCGTACATATCGAAAACGACGGCCTTGATTTTGGCCAAATTCTTTCTCCTTATACCAGAGGTATCATGTGGTTAGGGGTCTTACGGGGATGCCTCTTTCGGCGAGGTACTCCTTGACGTGTCCGATGGAGTATACGCCGAAATGGAAGATGCTGGCGGCCAGCACCGCGTCGGCCTTGCCGAGCCGGATGGCGTCGTAGAGATGCTGGGGGGTTCCAGCGCCGCCACTGGCCACTACGGGGACGGACGCCGCCTCCGAGATGGCCCTGTTAAGTTCCAAGTCGTAGCCGCCCCGGGTGCCGTCGCTGTCCATGCTGTTGACGACAATTTCGCCCGCGCCCAGCTCCGTTGCGCGGACTGCCCACTCCACGGCGTCAAGGCCCGCGTCGTCGCCGCCGTCATGGCCCGTGCGGACGCGGACCCGCCAGCGAGGAGGAGAGCTGCCGGGAACCCATTGGGCGTCCAGGCCAAGGACGATGCACTGGCTGCCGAAGGCCCAGGCGCCATCGGAGATGAGGCGGGTGTTCTCAACTGCAGCAGTGTTGATGGACACCTTGTCCGCCCCGGCTTTGAGCATAAGCCTCATGTCTTCGACGGTGCGCAGGCCTCCGCCGACGGTGAGGGGAATGAAGACCTGGTCCGCCGTGCGGGAGACCACGTTCAGCATGATGCCGCGGCCCTCTGCAGAGGCGGTAATGTCGTAGAAGACCAGCTCGTCAGCGCCTTCGGCGTCGTAGAAGGCGGCCAGGGCCACGGGGTCTCCAGCGTCCCGATGGTCGAGGAATTTCACCCCCTTGACCACGCGGCCTGCTTTGACGTCCAGGCAGGGAATGATGCGCTTGGTCAGCATGCGAACCCATCGCGCCCGTCTATGGCGCGCAATCTGGGCCGCGCCTTGAACAGCAGCATATATTGGGAGCCGGGCAACTCCCAGCGACGCTGCAGCGTGAATCCGGCGTTCTTGGCGAGGGACGCCATCTCTTCGGGATCTATGCGCTTCTCCAGGGGCGGGCCGTGCTCCGTTTCAACCCGATACCATTCCAGGACGCAACACCAGCCGGAGGGCTTGAGCAACTCCGCCACAGCTTCCATGAAGGCAGGCCGATCATCGGCGTAGTGGACGACGTAGGCAAGCAGCATTCCATCTAGCGAACGGGGCGATAGGCGCAAGTCTATTCCGTCGGTCTTAACAGGCTTCACGTTGCCCAGAGGCACAGCGTCGACGCGGCGCTTGAGGGCCTCCAACATCTCGTCGTCGACGTCCAGGGCGTAGAGGCGACCGTGGGACAGGTACTTGGCCAGTGGCACGGAAAAATAGCCTGGGCCGCAGCCCACGTCCGCGACGTGATGGTAAGGATCGATGGGCAGTCGGGTCAGCAGCTGATAGGGGTCAGGGCGCTCCGGCGAAAGGAGTGCCCGGATGAAGTCATTCTTGGAACCGGGATCAGTCTCCATGACCCTAGCCATCCTCAGAGGATTCAATATTTGGAGCCTCGGAATTCCCCTGCTTGCTCGTCGACTTCTGGGCAACGGGTGTGCTGTAGGCGGGATTTTCTCCCGGCCCCCAGTAAACGGTCATGTGAGGGAAGGGAATCTCGATTTCTTCCTCGTCGAATACCCGCTTGATGCGACGTCGGAATTCCCCGGCAACGGCCCACTGCTCCATCGGCACAGTTTCGCCCATTACCTTGATGGCAATACCGGAAGCGCCAAACTCCTGCACCCGAATCGCCTTCAGCGGGTCGGTAATCCTTGGCGCCCATTCGGGATCGTCGGATATCTCAGCCCCCACTCGATCAATCACCTCCATCACCCGGTCGAGGTCCTCCTTGTATGCAACCTCCACGTCCAAGTTCACCCGCGACTTCTCCTTCGTGAAGTTGCTTGCAATGCCAATCTCACCGTTGGGGATGATGTGCTGGTTCATGTGGAAGTCACGAAGTGTAGTCCGTCGAAGGTTGATGTCTTCCACAATGCCGATAACGCCGGCCAGCTCGGCCACGTCTCCCACGCGAAACTGGTCTTCCAGCATGATGAAGACGCCGGCCAGGATATCTTTGATCAGGTTCTGGGCACCGAAACCGATGGCGATGCCGGCCACGCCGGCGCCGGCCAAGATGGGGGCGATGTTGACGCCTAGCTCCGAAAGTACCATGAAGAAGGCCATGGCGAAGATAATGGCCGAAAGGGTGTTGGAAATCACACTCTGCAGGGTCTGGGTGCGACGCTGCACCTCCTCCGACTTCTTGTCCTCGTGGACCCGATGAGCAAGGTACTGCTCAATGATGGGTGACGTAAGACGGCTGACGAACCGGATGGCCAGGAAAGCGACGATGATGATAATACTAATGGTGAAGGTCTTGCCCAGCAGCCACCCGCCCACTGCAAGGCCTCCAGTCTCTGCGGTGTCGAGAACGCCGCTCATGTCCGTCCCCAGCTGGCTGGCAACGGTGAAAGCCGCCGCTGAGACGATCATAAGGCCGAGGACTAACTCGATAAACCGGGCTATGGGTTTTACAAGGCTGGACTGGTCCGCCGGGATGATGTCGTCCATCCACCGGAGGAAGCCCAGCAGGTAGCGAGGGACGAAGAAGTGGGAGACGGCAAGCATGACCACCGCCAGAACCAGAGTGGCGACGATGACCGTCAGGGCTTGATTTGAAATATCCATTTTCTGTTCGCCTGCGAGGGATTCCAAAGGCGGTGTTCACGTCAATTTTAACAGCCTTTGGGCAAGGCCGTCATCCGCGGGGTGTCAACTGGGCGTTTTCGTGGGAGCAAGAAGGTTGGTTCGCGAACCGACCCTACAATGGAGAATGTTATGGGATGGGGGCGTCTCCCAGCAACAACTCGCCACCGTCTCTATCGACTTAACCAACCGATCGCCACCAAACGGCTCCCCTTAAGCTACGACGTCGAATGCTCCACTATTGATTCCAACGACCAACTCCTTACAGGGTGGAACGTAATGTCGAAAGGCGCTGAATCTTGACAATGAATCAGGTATAGTAGCTACATCAGCAGCTTAACTATCTGGTGACAAATACAGAGCCAAAATATCAATGATGACGTTTTAGCCAGGCTGGAATAATTGGACGGCGCAGACAGAATGGAAAAGCTAGGAAAGAATGCCAACCATATTCAGAGAAGGACCTTATCGATTCTTCTTTTATTCGAGCGACCGAAACGAACCCCCGCACGTTCACGTTGTGCGCGACAACTTAGTGGCAAAATTCTGGTTGGATCCGGTTAGGATGCAGTCTGGTGGCAGGCTTAGACCGCCCGAAATACGCCGGATCCAACGTAGAATTGCAGACAACCGCGAACCGCTGATGGAGGCGTGGAATTATTACTTCAACGATTGAAATACAGATTCCGAAGGCCAAAGACGCGTCCGTCAGTCAGGATGCGTTGCGAGTCAAACTCTCAGATGGACGCGCCATCTCTGTTCCCTTGGCCTGGTACCCCAGGCTCGTCCACGCAACTCCTCAAGAGTGGAACAACTGGCAGTTGATCGGGGACGGTCAGGGTATACACTGGTCCGACCTGGACGAGGACATCAGCGTTGAAGGGCTGATTGCGGGCCGTCCGTCGGGAGAGAGTCAGCGGTCATTCAAGCGCTGGCTGGAATCAAGACAGGCTGGCCACAGCGTGGCTCTTGGCGACCTCACGGAAGCCTGACAATCATGAAACTAAACGTGGATAAGCAGGCTGACGCCCTGTACCTACGCCTCGATGATTCCCCCATAATCGACTCCAAAGAAGTTTCGCCCGGAGTCATCCTCGACTACAACGAATCCAACGAAGTAGTAGGCGTAGAGATGCTCCATCTCTCCAAGCGCTCATCAAGCCTAAACCTCTCCGCGCTCCAGTTCGAGGCGGTGTAATAGTAACCAGCCTTTGGCCGAGGCCGTCATCCGACGACTGGCAGAGGGTCGGGTTAGCGGCGGATGGGAGGGTGGAAGGGCTGGTTTGAAACCAGCCCCTACATGGTGGTTGGGGTGATGTGTGGCAAGTATAAGATGGGTCCCCGCATGCGCGAGGACACGGGATGGGGAGGAACGGGGAAGAGGATGCACCCCCATCCTAACCTTCCCCCCTCAAGGGGGAAGGGAGAGGGAGGGGTGGGGGTTAGCGGCGGATGGTTCCTATGGTCACCTTCGTCATGGGGTCGGGGCGCTCTGCGCGGCATTGGGAGATGGTCCGGCCCTTGGCTATCTCACCCCGCACCCACTCCTCCCAGGCTTCTTTCTCCTGCACAAAGGCCAGGTGCTGACGGGCCTCTTCGGGCGAGGCCACCAGGACGCCGTCGTCGTCGCCGAACACCATGTCGCCGGGGTTGACCACCACGCCGCCAACGCTCACGGGGACGTTTACAGCGCCCCACTCGATACCCCAACCGCCGGTCTTGCCCGTCATGGCGACGGAGCCACGGGAGAAGACGGGGAACTGCATCCGCTCGATGGCCACGCGGTCTGCAATTGGGCCGTCGGTAACCATGCCGGCGATGCCCACTTCCATGTAGCCCAGGCAGCCGATTTCTCCGGTGGTGGCGTGTCGATACTCGTCGCCACGAGCGATTACCAGTACGTCTCCCGGGCGGGCAATCGCCAAAGCCGCCGCCACCGCCGACGTTATCTGGGGGTAGGTCTGAACCGTCAACGCCGTACCCACCAGCTTGATTGGCCTCCAAACGGGCTGGATGGCCGTTTCCATGGCAGTTTCCACGATATGGCCGAGGGTGGCGGGGGCGAGCTTCTCATAAGCGCTCACCAGTTCCGAGTCTACGGGCGGCGGCGAAGGGTTTACGATGATCATTTAACGCTCCTCTATTAGAGAGACTTGAAATCCTGCGTCGCATCATACCACCGACGGAGCCGGTAGTCAGTTGGCGGCGGATGTGGGACAGCGTGCAGGGCTGGTTTGAAACCAGCCTCTACCCAATCGCCAGAGGCCACAGCTTCGTGTTTACTACGGGGGGGCTTTGTGTTAAAAATTCTGCATCCCCATCTAGCACCGGAGGTTTCCCATGGCCGACGTAAGCCCCAGCATTGAGGCCCTTCTCAGCGAAGAACGACGCTTCCCCCCATCCCAAGAGTTCATCGACCAGGCAAACGTCAACGATCCGGAGGTGTACCAACGGGCCGACGCAGATTACGAAGGGTTCTGGGAGAGTTGGGCCGAGGAGCTTCACTGGTTCGAGAAGTGGGACAAGGTTCTGCAATGGGACCCGCCGTTCGCTCAGTGGTTCCTAGGCGGGAAGACCAACATTTCCTACAACTGTCTGGACCGCCACCTGGAAGGCCCACGCCGAAACAAGGCCGCCATCGTGTGGGAGGGCGAGCCGGGCGACTGGCAGGTATACACCTACGGCGACTTGCACCGGGAAGTGTGCCGCTTCGCCAACGGACTCAAGAGCCTGGGGGTGAAGAAGGGCGACAGGGTGACGATTTACATGCCCATGATACCGGAGCTTGCCATTGCCATGCTCGCCTGCGCCCGCATCGGCGCGCCCCACAGCATCGTCTTTGGCGGCTTCAGCCCCGAATCCCTCCGCGACCGCATCAACGACTGCGAGGCAACGGTGGTCATCACCGCCGACGGAGGATATCGGAGGGGCGGCATTATCCCCCTGAAGCAGAATACGGACGAGGCGGTGGAGGGGACGCCCACGGTGGAGAAGGTTGTTGTGGTCCAAAGGGTGGGAGATAAGTTCGAAGGGTCGATGCAGGAGGGTCGGGACATCTGGTGGCACGACCTGGTGGAGGGCCAGTCGCGGGTATGCCCCGCCGAGCCCATGGACAGCGAGGACATGCTGTTCATCCTCTATACGAGCGGCACCACGGGCAAGCCCAAGGGCGTGGTGCACACCACCGGCGGCTACATGGTGGGGACATACGCGACGGTGAAGTGGGTCTTCGACATCAAGGAGGACGACGTCTACTGGTGCACCGCAGACATCGGCTGGGTGACGGGACACAGCTATATCGTTTACGGCCCCCTGGCCAATGGCGCGACCTCCGTCATGTACGAGGGTGCGCCGGACTTCCCCGACCGGGACCGCTTCTGGGACATCGTCGAGAAGTACCGCGCGACCATCGTCTACACTGCGCCCACCGCCATACGCGCCTGCATGAGGTGGGGCGAGGAGCACCCCAAGAAGCACGACCTATCGTCGATCCGTCTGCTGGGCACCGTAGGAGAGCCGATCAATCCCGAAGCGTGGATGTGGTATCGGAAGAACATCGGCGGCGACCGCGTTCCCATCGTGGATACCTGGTGGCAGACAGAGACGGGCAGCATACTTATTACGCCCCTGCCCGGCATCACGACGACAACTCCCGGTTCCGCCACCAAGCCCTTCCCCGGCATTCAGGCCGAAATCGTCGACGAAAAGGGCGATCCCGTCGGTCCCGGTCAGGGCGGTTATCTGGTGCTGAAACGCCCCTGGCCCGCCATGCTGCGGACTATCTACGGCGACCCCCAGCGGTACGTGGAACAGTACTGGAGCCGTTACCCCAACATCTACTTCACCGGAGATGGGGCCAAGGTGGACGAGAATGGGTTCTTCTGGATTCTGGGCCGGGTGGACGACGTAATCAACGTAGCGGGCCATCGCATCAGCACCATGGAGGTGGAGAGCGCGCTGGTGGACCACAACGCCGTCGCGGAGGCCGCGTCCATCGGAAAAAGCCACGAGATCAAGGGCCAGGGGGTGGTGGCCTTCGTGACGCTCAAGGAGGGCATCGACGAGTCCGCCGACATGGTGCAGGAGCTGAAGAACCACGTAAGGACAAAGATAGGCGCTATTGCCCGCCCCGACGAGATCTACTTCGCTGCGGACCTGCCCAAGACTCGCAGCGGGAAGATTATGCGCCGGCTGCTGCGGGACATTGCGGAGGGCCGGGTGCTGGGCGACACGACGACGCTGGCAGACCCGGCGGTTGTGGAGATGCTGAAGCAGCAGTACGAAGAGGAGGAGTAGGGGGGCGGGAGGCAACGATGCACAAGTACGAGATCATCCTCTACTGGAGCAACGAGGACAAGGCATTTGTCGCGGAAGTTCCCCAGTTGACCGGCTGCGCCGCCCACGGAGACACGCAGTTGGCGGCGTTGGAACACGTCAACGAGGCTATGGACTTGTGGATCGATACAGCGAAGGAGTTCGGGCACCCGATTCCTGAACCCAAGGGCGAGCGTCTGATGCTGGCGTAGCCGTCCTGCGACGAGGGGGCGGGAGGAGTGCCTGCCATTTGCAGCATGATGTCCAACGATGAAGAGAGTCAAGCTTCTCACTGGACCCACCAGCTCTTTGTAGACAACGCCCACCTCTATCTGCCCTTTCTGGAGGCGGCCATACCCCACGCTGACGCGGAGGTGGGGTTGATGGTCGACCAGTTCAACGAGCTTGGAATTCCTCCCGACGCCCGTGTTCTGGACGTGGGCTGCGGCACTGGCCGCCACAGCGTTCTTCTGGCATCGAGAGGATACGAGGTGACGGGGTTTGATCTGTCGCCCTTGTATCTGGAGGAGGCGCGCCGAGAGGCAGAGGCCGCTGGTGTGAATCTTAGGCTTATTCGGGGGGACACTCGAGAACTGGGCCACGTGTTGCGGGATGAAGCTCCCTTTCAAGCTGTGGTCAATATGTTCACGTCTCACGGCTATTACCGGGAGGACGCCGACCTCGGATTCTTCCGCGATTTACACGGTCTCGCCGCGCCGGGAGCCGCGCTGGTTATAGAGACCTTGAACCGGGACTACATCCTGCGGAACTTTCAACCGGTGGGCATTGTTGAGGCGGGAGGGATAGAGCAGCACGACCAACGGCGACTCAACCTTGAGACCTGATGCCTTGAGAACGTCTGGACGTTCTATGAAAAGAGCAGGGATGGGCTAAGGCTGCGTTTGCGGCTTCAATTTGAGCTGCGGATGTACAGTCTCCACGAGTTGAGGGGGCTTCTTGAGAGGGCCGGCTGGGAACCTGTAAGCAGCTTTACCAGAGAAGGGGACGGCAGCGGCACATCGCCGGTGAAGCCGGACTCCTTCCGCATGTGGATAGTGGCCCGGCGGGTTTAGGAGGGACGGGCTAGCCGCGGTCTTCCAGGGGGACGTACTCCAAGTCCATGGGGCCTACGTACTCCGTCAGGGGGCGGATCAGGATGTTGTCGGCGTATTGCTCCATGCACTGAAGCGTCCAGCCAGGGATGCGGCCCATGGCGAATATCGGCACGAACAGGTCGTCCGGGATGCCCAGCAGGTAGTAGATGGAGCCGGCGTAGAAGTCCACGTTCACATAGATGCCCTTGGCCCGATAGGGTCGCATGACCTCCCGCTCCAGGTGGGCGAGAATCTGGAACCACTGGGGCTGGCCCTTCTTCTTGCTCAGGACCTCGGAACGGTCTCTCATGTGCCCCGCCCTCGGGTCTTCCGCCCTGTAGACCCGGTGACCGAAGCCCATTATGCGACCGCCGTTGTCGATGATGTTTCGGGCGTAAGCCTCGGCGTTTTCGGGCTGACCGATGTCGAGGGCCATCTTCATTACAGCCTCGGCGGCTCCGCCGTGCCACGGCCCCTTCAGGACCCCGATGCCGCCCACGATGGCAGAATGGAGGTCTGAAACCGTAGAAGCAGCCATACGAGCGGCGAAGGACGAGGCGTTGGAGCCATGCTCGGCGTGGACGATGAAGTCCACGTCCATGAGCTTCATCTCCTCCTCCTGGGGCCGCTCGCCTTCGATCATATAGAGGAAGTTTCCGGCGTGGTTCAACTCCGGGTCGGGCTCAACGGGATCCAGCCCCTGCCTGATCCTATGATGCGCCGTGACAATGGTCGGGACCTGGGCGGTAATCCTAATGCCCTTGCGGCGGGTAGCCTCAACGGAATTATCGTCGCGCTCCGGGTCGAAGCAGCCCAGAACGGAAACACCCGTACGCAGGGCGTCCATGGGGTGGCTGTCCTTCACCACCTCCAGCACCTGCAGAACCTCGGAAGGGAGGCCTCGGCTGGCCCTGAGTGTGGCGTCAACTTCATCAAGCTGAGACTTGGTGGGGAGGGCGCCGTAGAGAAGAAGATAGACTATCTCCTCGAAGGTAGACTTCTCCGCCAGGTCGTGGATGTTATAGCCGCGGTAAAGAAGCTTGCCGACCTCACCGTCGATGAAGCTGGACGTTGTGGTGTCCGCGTAGACGCCGCGAAGGCCACGGAAAATCTGCGGGGATTGGTCTGTCATAGAGAGGACTCCTTCTAAGAGCAGGGGTGAAGGGACGCCATTGGCATCGGAAAGCGTACTTAAGCTCTAAGATGTACCAGCGGCGACGTTTGGCGATTCTATCATTGGGCATAAATCTATGTCAAATTGAAGAGGCTGCTTTGTAGGGTTTTTAAGGTTGGAGGGCACTCATTGGCGGCCCAACCTCCTCGTGCTGGAAATGCGGAGGGGAGAGTCCAGCCTACAGCCCGGCGTAGTTGGCGAGCCTTGCGTTGACCAGTCGATTCAGGCTAACGCCCTCCTCGGCGGCCCTCATAACGAGGGCACGGTGCATTTCGGGAGGAACTCGCACGATAAATTTGCCGCTGTAGGCGCGGTCGGCAATTGGTTTAGGCGGCTGTTCATCGTTGCCCAGCATATCCTCAACGACGTCCGCCACCAGCGACCGGATGCCGGAGAAGGCATCGTCTTGGGTGGACGTCAGCCAGCTCAAGGAAGGAAACTCGGCGCACAGACCGACGAATTCTTCGTCCTCTGGGGACCAGGTGACTCTATAGGTGTAATAGTTGTTGTAGTTAGGTGTCATTTTCTCATAGCTTTTCCAGAGCCTTGATGACTTGGCGAACCTGATAGGGTTTGGCCATGCCCTAATCCTTTGGTTTTCGGAGCGTATCTTGGCCGCAGGTAGGCAAACTGCGGCGAGTTAGGCGAGTAAAAAGAGGGCTTCGCGGGTATGGGCTTAGCTTGGGGCATAGAGGCGAAGTGTTAGCGGCCGCTGGCTATGAGGACATTGCACCAAGGGCATACCCTTAGAGGGAACTACTAAATTAGCCTAGTATCCTCTGGATAAGCAAAGATGCGGAGGACGCCGCGACAATGGAGCCTAGCATCATTCCTACCATCCACCTAGTCAACCGAGTTTCCATTTGAGCCAATCGAACCTCTAGCTGAGAAAGGTCCGCCTTGGATGCGTAGTGCCTCAATTCTTCTCTAAGTTCCGATCTGGTAATGGGCTGCTCAACAGTGGCCATGACACGCTCCTCGTTGACACATTATACTACATGCGTTCCCTTCAGTCACTCTAAGCCATTGACGGCATCAGTTCATTTCAGGGGGCGTTTTTTGGGGATGCCGGGACGGCGGGGGTAGCGAGCGGGGGTGGGGGCAATCTTCTCCAGTATCACCAGCGCGCGGTCGTCTTCCAGACCAGCCACCTGCACGGGCTTCACGCACGCAAGTCGTCCGCCCAACAACTCTATGGCGTTGCGGGCATCCTCCAACTCCTGGGCGATGTCTCCCTTCTTGTGGGCCGCCAGAATGCCGCCCGGCTTACAGAAGGGAAGGGTCAACTCGGCAAGGACCCGCAGGGGCGCGAGGCCGCGGGCAAGGACCACGTCGAAGGCGTCCCGGTTATCGGGTTCGTGGGCCAGAGACTCCGCGCGTTCCAACAGTAGTTCAACGTCGGGGAGGTTTAGGGCGTCCAGAAGATGTTCGAGGAAGGTTGCTTTTTTGCCGACGGAGTCTACCAGGGTCAAACGCAGCCCCGGCAGGGCGATCTTCAGGGGGATGCCCGGGAATCCTGCGCCCGTGGCAACGTCTATCACTTTACCCCCGGCCCTGGTTTCAGGAGAAAGGACCAGTGCGGCGGTCAGAGAGTCCAGAAAGTGCAGGACTTGAACCGGCTCGTGGCCCACAATTCGGGTGAGGTTGAATCGGCGGTTCCAGGACTCCAACTCCCGCTGGTAAATCCCGAATTGGCGGACCTGTTCGTCGGACAGAACGAGGCCTAGTTGGTCGAGGCCTTGCCGAAAGGTTGGGGTCAGCCATAGTTCTTCGACGGTCTGCGGATCGTTTGAGGAGGTCATATTCATTGCGTGGCGATTAGGCGTGAACAGGATTCGATTTGAATATCGAATCCGTGCCTGAGACTAATCGTTTTAGGCGTGGGATTCGTTTGAAAAAAAGTCGGGCGTACGAATGCCGAGTGGGCGTGATGGGTTCCCGCCTCCGCGGGAACAACGGGGGGGGTGGGAGAATGGCAGGAAGGGGGAAGGGAGTTTTTCATGGAGGGAGGGTAGCAGGGGAGGAGGAATAGAGGCAATGGGCGGATGTCAGGGGGATAGAGGTATGGGGATGGGTCCCCGCATTCGCGAGGACACGGGGAGGGGGCGTCATTTGACACTCCTATTCGGCTAAACATAGAATTGACCTCTAGTTCAGGGGTGGCGGGAATGGGTTTGGGGCTTTCTAGAATATCTTTGGGGGTCTGTCATGGGCACAAAAGCATATATCCTCATAGAAACGGCCGTGGGACGTACCAGGGGGGTGGCCCAGGCCCTGCGCAAGGTGGAGGGTATGATATCGGTGGACGTGGTGACGGGTCCCTACGATATCATCGCCCTGCTGGAGGCGCGGGACATAGCCGCAGTGGGCGACCTGGTGACCGACCAGGTGCATTTCACCGGCGTGGTAAGAACTGTCACCTGCATCTCCGTAGGCATCGGCTAGGCCGGAGTGTCGGCTGCGATTCGGAGCTTCGGCTTCGGGAGAATCTTCACGTTTCCAGAGGCGTAGGCCATGGACTTTCGCTTCTCTGAAACGGAAGAGAAATTTCGCCAAGAGCTTCTGGAATTCCTAGACCGGGAGCTTCCCGCGGGATGGGATGAAGGCCCGGCGCCTTCCCCTGACGACGAGTGGGCGGCAACCCTGCGGATGCGGCGCAAGCTGGCGGAACGGGGCTGGCTCACCATGCACTGGCCTCCGGAGTACGGCGGTCAGGGGGCCTCGCCCATACTGAGCCTTATCTTTAACGAAGAGATGTCCTATCGGGGCGCGCCCGGCCGGGACGCCTTCGGCGCTCGGATGCTGGGGCCAACCCTCATGATCTACGGCACGGAGGAGCAGAAGCGCCGGTTTCTTCCTCCTGTGGCCCGCGGCGAAGTTCAGTGGTGCCAGGGGTACAGCGAGCCACAGGCCGGCTCCGACCTGGCGTCGTTGAGCACTCGCGCAGAGGACGAAGGGGACTATTTCCGCGTCAACGGCAGCAAGGTCTGGACTTCCCTAGCCCATCGCGCCGATTGGATGATGGTTCTGGTCCGCACGGACCCGGAAGCGCCCAAACACCGGGGAATCAGCTTTCTACTGGTAGACATGAAGTCGCCGGGCGTCGAGGTCCGGCCCATCATGAACATGGCGGGCACCCACGAGTTCAACGAGGTGTTCTTCGACGACGTGCAGGCGCCCAAGGGCAACCTGGTGGGGGAAAAGGACCGGGGCTGGTACGTGGCGGTAACACTGCTGGACTTCGAGAGGTCCGGCATTGAATACGCCGCCACAAGCCGCCGGTTGCTGGACGACCTTTCGGCATTCATAAGGGAGTCTCGTGGAGGCTTCGAGGGGTGGGTGTCGGACGCGCTGACGGAGCGGTACGTGGAGGCGGAAGTCGCGCGCCTCATGGCCTACCGGGTGGCGTGGATGCAGAGCCAGGGGATGGTGCCCAACCGGGAGGCGTCCATGAGCAAGGTGTTCGGCAGCGAGACCTTTCAGAGGGTCGCAGACACGGGCATGAAGGTGCTGGGGCTGTACGGCCAGCTGACTGAAGACGACCGTTGGGCACCGCTTGCCGGAAGGATACAGGACGCATGGCGACACAGCTTCTCCAACACCATCGCCGCGGGAACGTCGGAGATACAACGAAACATCATTGCCAGTCGAGGGCTGGGTCTGCCCCGGGGCTGAGGGCCCGAGGTTGCCCGTTAAGAGGACGAGATTCTTCGCTCCGCTCAGAATGACATTGACCTTGGAGTGACTGCTGATGGAGCAGAAAATGAATGCGGTTTAGGCGAGCGGGCGGTTCCCGAACCGCCCCTACGGAGGAGAATGTTGTCGGGCACGGGGATCACCCCCATCCCGCGTCTTCACGAGGGCAGGCTCTAACCTTCCCCCATCAAGGGGGAAGGGATTTGTAGGCACGGAACGGGCTATTTTCATAGTAATGACACACAATATACCTGCCCAACCAATTAGGACGGTAGAAGCGTGGACTTAGCGTTAAGCGAAATTCAGCAGATGTTGAAGACCAGCGCCCGGGAGGTGCTGGCCCAGGAGTGTCCCTTCGAGGTAGTTCGGGCCATGGAAGGGCATCCGCAGGGGTATCCGCTTCCACTGTGGCGCGGGATGGCGGAGTTGGGGTGGCTGGGGCTGGCTGCGCCGGAGGAGTACGGCGGCGCAGGGGGCTCATTTCTAGACCTGGCCATGCTGTTGGAGGAGATGGGACGCGCGCTAACCCCTGGCCCGTTCTTCTCCACGGTGGTCCTCGGCGGGCTAACGGTTATGGACGCGGGGGACGAGGCTATGCGGTCGAAGCTGCTGCCCGGAATCTCCAGCGGGGAGACGCTGATGACCCTTGCCGTCACCGAGGAGAGCGGCGGATACGGCCCGGAGGGGGTGCAGCTGGAGGCCAAGCGTCGGGGGGATGAATACGTTCTCTCCGGCCGGAAGCTCTTCGTGCCCGACGCTCACGTCGCCGATTACGCCATCGTGGCTGCGCGAACCGCCGAGGGGGCAGACGCCAGGGAAGGGATAACCCTGTTCCTGACGCCTTTGAAGACGGAAAGGGTCACTGTGACGCCTCACGCGACAATGGCGCTGGAGAAGCAGGCGCAGGTGGATTTCAACGACGTGCGGGTGTCCGCCGATTCGGTGCTGGGGACGGTGGATGAGGGCTGGCCGGCGCTGGAGCGGGCCTTGCAGCGGGCGGCGACGGCCAAGGGGTTGGAGATGGTGGGCGGCGGGGAAGCGGTGTTGGAGATGACGTTGGACTATCTGAAAGACCGGGTGCAGTTCGGCCGGCCCGTCGGGACTTTCCAGGCGTTACAGCACCACTGCGCCAACATGGCCATCGACTTAGAGGGGAGCCGGTACGCGGTGTACCAGGCGGCCTACCGGATTTCGGAGGGGCTGCCGGCCCGTCGGGAGGTTTCGGTGGCCAAGGCGTGGGTGAGCGACGCTTATATGAGGGTGTGCGCGACGGCGCTCCAGTGCCACGGGGCGGTGGGGTTCACGGAGGAGCACAACTTGCAGCTATTCACCCGCCGGGCGCGGGTCCAGGAGCAGTTGTACGGGGACGGAGGGTATCACCGGCGCCTGCTGTCGGCGGGGTTAAGGGGTGGGGTAGGGGTTTAGGGGGGGCGACTGTTGGCCTTATTCCTCCATCATGTATGCTATGTATTGGACGATTTCGGGGTCATGCAGAATGGTGCAGCTATTCGGAGCATAGCTTCGTCTATTCAATCGGGCAGATTAACTTCTATCTCTTGTCCGGGATTACAAATAGAAATCAGCGGTGTGTAGACACGATGCAGGTATCGCTCAATACAGAGACGCTGAGAATGGCTGTTAACTTCGGCCCAGGTAACTAACAAGAGACCAGCTCCCCTATGTGCGAGGATCTCTGGTGATGACTGGTGAGTGGTCAATCTATCTGCGATGTTGCCTTGACCAACGTAGATTACTTTGGCCGACAAGTTATGCCATATTATGTAGACTCCGTCGGTGTTCACATCCGAAAGATCAACGGTCTCAAGCGGACAGAACTGACCGCCCTGACACTTAACCCAGGAGACAATCATACTAATCTTCCTTATCCTCAATTCTTACTTTGCCCGGTGGCGGAGTATGAAAGGCTTTGGGTGGTCGGTCAACACTGTGGGCATCCGGGGGGACTGGCTTCGCTTTCCGTCGTTCCTTTTCTTTGTCTGTTAGGTTGAATCTCCTTCGCAAGTAGTCTCCCAATACCATAAATGACCTCCTAATATACCTAATTGTAGGACCTGCTAACCCCCATCCTTCAACAAGAAACAAAGATACGGCAGCGGATGTGATCGCGAGTGAGGCTGAGTAATCCCACGTTTTAACAATATACTCTGGTAAATTGCTTGACTCAACAGCGGCCCTTACAAGCAAGACTATTACACCGACAAAGAATTGCAGAGTGAAGAGCCCAAAATACCAAGCCTTGGCTGCTCTAGGCACACTCCAAATCGACTCCCGTTCTGTCTCTTCTGGCAGCGGCTCCTACCTCCTCGAAATACTTGGTGACGTTGAAGTTGTGTGCTTGTTCAGGTTGTGATGACCAAATGTACTTATGGAGCCATCATATTGTACCGCAATGGAACCAAGCCTATCTAGGAATTGTGCTCTCTCAAGCATTCGAGACAGTTTAGTAGGCTCCAATCTAGTTGTCACCACCTAGGGCATTTGGCTTTTACCCTCCTTGCTACCTGCCAAGACTCCACACTATTTGGCAAACATCAGCCTCCGCCGGAGCACTGACCGCCCCCACCATCCCAGGTTGAGTGGGGCCATGATGGGGGTTAGAATTGGGGCATCCCAATTGGAGGCGTGGCGGTTTGGGCAGCAGCGGGAAGGAACAGTGGCGTAGGCGGACCCTGAACCCGGCTTTGCAGGCCAGGGCGCAGCGAGGCGACGCCTTCGCCACCGAGTCGGGCTTGGACGTTGACGCGGTCTACGCCGCCGCCGATCTTCGCGACAACGGCTTCGAACATCGTCAAGACCTGGGCAACCCCGGCGAATACCCCTTCACCCGGGGAGTCCAGCCCACAATGTACCGAGGCCGGCTCTGGACCATGCGGCAGTATTCCGGCTACGCCACGGCGGAGGAGTCCAACCGACGCTACCGGTACCTGCTGGAGCAGGGACAAACGGGTCTCTCCGTGGCCTTCGACCTGCCCACCCAGATAGGCTACGACTCAGACCATCCGCTGGCCCGGGGCGAGGTGGGCAAGGTAGGCGTGCCCATCTGCCACTTGGAAGACATGGAGACGCTGCTGGAGGGCATCCCCCTGGACAAGGTCAGCACGTCCATGACCATTAACGCCACGGCGTCGGTGCTCCTATGCCTCTACGCCGCCGTTGCGAAAAAGCGGGGCGTTCCCCTTTCCAGCATCAGCGGCACCCTTCAGAACGACATTCTCAAGGAGTACATTGCCAGAGGCACCTACATCTATCCGCCCCAACCTTCCATGCGGCTGGTGGTGGACGTGTTCAAGTACTGCTCCAACAACATCCCCCGCTGGAACACCATCAGCGTGAGCGGCTACCACATGCGGGAGGCCGGCTCGACGGCGGTACAGGAGCTGGCCTTCACCTTCGCGAACGCCATCGAGTACGTTCAGGCGGCAGTGGACGCGGGCTTGGACGTGGACGAATTCGCCGGGCGGGTGTCTTTCTTCTTCGTGTCCCACAACAATATCTTCGAGGAGGCAGCCAAGTTCCGGGCGGCCCGGAAGATGTGGGCAAAGATTATGAAAAAACGCTTTCACGCCCGCAATCCCCGCTCCATGCGGCTTCGATTCCACACCCAGACGGCTGGGGTCACTCTCACGGCACAGCAGCCCAACAACAACGTGGTGCGCACCACTTTGCAGGCCCTGGCGGCGGTGCTGGGAGGCACCCAGTCGCTGCACGTGAACTCGAGGGACGAAGCCCTTTCGCTGCCCTCCGAGGAGTCGGTGCAGATATCCCTTCGCACGCAGCAGATTCTGGCCCACGAGACGGGCATCGGCGACGTGGTTGACCCACTGGGAGGCTCTTACTTCGTGGAAGACCTGACCCGTCGGCTGGAGGAGGGGGCGTG
The DNA here is from genome assembly GCA_965238215.1 of Dehalococcoidia bacterium. Classification (GTDB taxonomy): domain Bacteria; phylum Chloroflexota; class Dehalococcoidia; order Lucifugimonadales; genus JAPULR01. The sequence continues at coordinate 1,384,540 of OZ250180.1, forward strand.
GGAGTACATTCGCCGAATAGACGAGATGGGCGGCGCGGCGGACGCCTTGGAGCAGGGTTTTCAGATGGGGGAGATTCATCAGGCCGCGTATCAGCATCAGATGGACGTAGAGGCGGGACGGCGGACCATCGTTGGGGTGAATAAGTATCGATCGGAGGACCCGCCGGACGGCAGTTCGCTGAAGGTGGACGAAGAGGCGGGACGGCGACAGACGGCGCGGCTGGAGCGCGTGCGGGGGGAGCGGGACGGGGCGGTTGCGGCTGCGGCGCTGGCTCGTCTGGCGGAAGTGGCGCGTACCGACGACAACACGGTGGAGGCGATCCTGGAGTGCGTAGAGAGCTACTGCACACTAGGGGAGATATGCGACGTTTTCCGTGGGGTCTTCGGGGAGCAGCGGGAGATGGTCGGGCTATAGGATGTGTGGGGGCATGGTTGTCGGTGGTGAACGGGCGGTTCGCGAACCGCCCCTACGAGGGAAGGGTAGAGAAAGAGATGGATTCCCGCCCCCGTCTTCACGAGGGCAGGCTCTTCGCGGGAACAACGGGGCGACACGAACGGGGCTACTTCTGTTATAAATAATATGTGAAGGGTGCCGAGCCTCGGCGTACCCAATACGAGAATCAAGGGGTCCAACATGGTAGACCTGCTATTGACTGAAGAAGAGCGCATGCTGCAGGCGGTGGTGCGGGAGTTCGCCGACAGGGAACTAAAGCCCCGCGCCCGGGAGATGGACGAGAAGGAGGAGTTCTCCTGGGAAGTCTGGCGCAGCATGGTGGGACTGGGGCTGGCGGGAATCGGCGTGGATCCGGCCTTTGGAGGCAGCGGTGGCACCCACAGGCAGATGGTCATAGCCATCCAGGAGGTATCCAGGGGCGACGCCGCCTCTGCGGTGAACCTGCTGGCGCACCGCTCTCTTGGACTGGAGACCGTCAGCCAGTTTGGGAGCGAGGAGCAGAAGTCCAGGTACATCCCCGGCGCGGTGGACGGCTCGAAGATCCTGGCCTGGGCATTGACGGAACCAGGTTCCGGCTCCGACGCCGCCGCTCTCCAAACAACGGCGACGGAGCGCAACGGTTCTTACGTATTGAACGGCAGCAAGATCTTCATAACCAACGGCGACGTTGCCCATGCCACGGTGCTCTTTGCCACCGTGGACCGGAGCTTGCGGCATCGGGGCGTAACCGCCTTTATAGTGGACGGAGACTCCGACGGGTTTCAGGTGAACAAGCAGCAGGGGAAGATGGGCATGAGGGGTTCCAGCACCGTGGAGATGACCTTCGAGGACGTGGAGGTGCCACGAGAGAACCTCATCGGCGAGGTGGGGCAGGGCTTCCGGTACGCCATGGCAATTCTGGACTCCAGCCGCATCGTCATAGCGGCCCAGTGCATCGGCATAGCCATGGCAGCTTTCGAGTCGGCGGTGCAGTACGCCCAGCAGCGTCGCACCTTCGGCAAAGCCATCGCGGAGCATCAGGCCATTCAGTTCATGATCGCGGACATGGCAACGGACATCTACGCCAGCCAGACCATGACGATGCACGCCGCTACCCTGAAAGACCGGGACGAGCCTTATTTGGAGGCTGCGTCCATGGCCAAGCTCTACGCGTCCGAGGCCTGCTTCCGAGTGTGCTCCAACGCCCTGCAGATTCATGGGGGCTACGGCTATTTCAAGGAGTCCGACGTGGAGCGCTACTTCCGGGACTCCCGGGTCACCAGCATCTACGAGGGCACTTCCGAGGTGCAGCGCTTGGTCATAGCCCGCCAGATGCTTCAGAAGTTTCAGCTATGAGTTTTTCTTACCCTTTAAGATATTGATGCGCCGGACTGTATCCCATTCACCAATCCGAGTTGTATAAGGAACGAAAATCTTGAGTAAGACGTGCGTCGTGGAGTACGTGGACCACGTGGGAGTGGCGGTCGCTGACGTGGAGAAGGCGTTGGCCTTCTTCCGGCAGACCTTTGGCGTGCCCATGCCGGAAGTGAAGGAACTGGAGGACCAGGGCGTGCGGGCGGCGCTGATTGAGGTGGGACAGACTCGGCTGGAGTTGCTGCAGCCGACAGGGCCCGAAACTCCCGTTGGCCGCTTCATAGAGCGTCGGGGCGAAGGGCTGCACCATCTTGCCTTCAACGTAAAAGACGTGGCAGCAGGCTTGGAGGCCGTCAAATCCCAGGGCCTCCAGGTGATCGACGAGACGCCGCGGGAGGGGCTATCAGGCATCATCGCCTTCATCCATCCCCGGTCCGTCCACGGCGTGCTGACGGAGCTGGTGCAGAGCGTGGAGCCGGACAGTTCCGATGGGGAAAAGACGGGATGAGGCGACGCATAGGAGAGCCAACAACATCGTCTAAACGGATCGAAGTCTTGCCAGGGGAAATAAAGCGGGATGGCTGAACCGGAACGCATAATCAGGGTGCTGGTGGCAAAACCCGGGCTGGACGGCCACGACCGGGGCGCAAAGGTCATCGCCCGTGCACTCCGGGACGCGGGCATGGAGGTCGTTTACACCGGCATACGGCAGACGCCCCAAATGATTGTGGAGACGGCGCTACAGGAGGACGTGGACGTCATCGGCCTCAGCATTCTATCCGGCGCCCACATGGCGCTTTTTCCGGAAATCATCTCAGGGCTCAGGGAAAACGGCATGGAAGACGTGCTTCTGGTGGCGGGCGGCATCATACCCCTGGAGGACCAACCGGAGCTTCAGCAAATGGGTCTACGGGGCATATTCGGCCCTGGCGCATCCACGGGTGACATCATAACTTTCATCCGGGACACCGTTCAAGAAAAGCCCTACTCTTAGCCGAAATCCAGGTCTATTTCCACGCCTGATCTCTCTAACTCCGCTCGCGCCATCCGCAAATCCTTGACATGGCTCAATTTCTAAACCTATAATTTGCCGTCCTTCGCAAAGCGTTTAACAACTATATGCAACATAATGTTTCTGATCTCTTACGGGAACCCGTGGGCTGCCAGTGGGGCTTGGAGGTGGATGAGGTAGGAACCGCAGAGCCGGTGACGGGCGAGCGGATCCCCGGGCAGCTTAGGTTAACCCGCATTCATTTGGACTCTGGGCAAGGCGTCTGTGCGGAGGCCCACTTGGGGGTGCAGGCGGTCCTGGTCTGCGACCGGCGCCTGCGAAGGTTCCGACAGCCCGTCCGCGCCGATCTCGCCGAGTTGTTCCGGACGAGCGAGCCACAGCCCATCGACTTGGCGGACGGAGGGTCGTTCGTAGACAGCGGCGGCGTTCTCGACCTGGAAGAGATCTTCCGACAGCACATCATACTTAATCTACCCGCAAAAACTCTACGCCATCCCCAGTGTGTGGGCATCTGCCCAAGCTGCGGCGACTATGGCAAAAAACATAATCATAATCACCGGCCCCAGGACCAGGAACTCCCCGCGGACCCCCGCTGGGTGGAGTTGGCGGCCCTGGGTTCATACGGAGAGAGAGGCCGCTAATGGGAGCCCTACCAACTAAAAAACTGACCCGGTCCAGAAGCGGTCATAAACATCAGGCCTACCGACTCAAGCCTTTACATCTTTCCCTTTGTCCGCAGTGCCGCGCGGCCAAACTTCCCCACCGGGCTTGCCTCAAGTGTGGGTTCTACAAAGGTCGGCAAATCTTCAGACCAGGAGGTGACGAAGCAGAAATTTAACGGTTTTCCAGTAACCCTTTTTAACTTGTCGAACCATTTTTTGTACTACTAGATTAAATTCGTTAAGGGGGACGTTACGAAAACAAAAAACAAGCCTGGAATTGCCTTCATATTCCCAGGCCAGGGTTCTCAATTCGTAGGGATGGGCCAGGAACTCTACCAGACCTCCCGACGAGCCAGAGAAGTTCTTAATACCGTAGACGAGTCCTTATCCTTTTCCCTTACCAAGCTGATGTTCAACGGACCCTCGTGTGACTTGCAGAAGACCGTGAACTCCCAGCCGGCCATTATGGCCACCTCCCTGGCGTCACTTGCCGCCCTGGAGGAGCTAGAAATGTGCGAACCCGTAGCGCCCGTGGCCTTCGCCGGCCACAGCCTGGGGGAGTATACCTCCCTGGTAGCCGCCGGAGTGCTGGACCTGGTGGATGGCATTCAATTGGTGCAGCGTCGGGGCAGCTTGATGCAGATGGCCGCGGAGCACCGTTCCGGCGGCATGGCGGCTATATTGGGGTTGGACGAGGATACCCTGGCAGAAATTTGCCGGGAGGCGGGCGTTGAAATTGCCAACGTCAACTCCCACGACCAAATAGTCATCAGCGGAGACAAGGCCGCCCTAGAGGTGGCCATGCAGTCGGCCAAAGCCGCAGGTGCCCGGAGGGTAATACCTCTAGCGGTGGCCGGAGCATTCCATTCCCAACTAATGGCCCCGGCTCAGGACGGCCTGAGCAAGGCCCTGGAGGAGAGCACCTTCAACCCACCCACTGCACCCATAGTAGCCAACCTCTCCGGACAGCAGTTAACCACCGGGGAGGAGATCAAGCAGGAGTTGGAGGGCCAGATCTGCCACTGCGTCCGGTGGAAGCAGTCCGTGGAATGCATGTTAGGCATGGGGGTAACCACCTTCGTAGAGTTCGGCCCCGGACGCGTCCTATCTGGCCTGGTCAAGCGCATTGACCGCCAGGCCAAGACGGCGAACGTGGGCGACTCAAGCTCGGCTCAGAGAGTAGCCGAGCAGTATCCGCTGCTGTAGTCCCTGCCAGAAGACCCGATCCCATGGTTTCCAAACAGGCCGCACCTCTTCGCAGTAAAGCCAGGGGAGTGGCGCTGAAGGCTCTATACGAAGGGGACGCTTCCGACCATTCGCCGAAAGCGTCAGCCGAAAGGCTCCTGAAGGAAGAGTTTCTGGGGGCCGCGGGAAGGGGCTTTACCCTGGGTCTGGTGCAGGGAATAGCCGATAATCTGAAAGAGATAGACAGTGCTATAGGGGAATTGGCCCCTGCCTGGCCGGTAGCCCACATTTCAATAGTCGACCGCAACGTTCTGAGGATAGCCATATACGAAATAAGATACTCAGGTTCCACGCCTCCCAAGGTAGCAATCAACGAGGCTGTGGAACTGGCCAAGACCTTCGGAAGCGGAAGCTCTCCCAGATTCGTGAATGGCGTGTTGGGGTCTCTAATGGAACTGGACCGACCGGAATCCAAAGCAAGCACACGTCAAAAGGGTGAAAAGCATGGCAACAATTGAGGAAAGAGTCATGGCCATCGTCGTGGACAAGCTCGGCGTAGAAGAGGACCAGGTGGTCCCTGAGGCCTCATTTACGGAGACCTTCAACGCCGACTCTCTGGACCAGGTTGAACTAATAATGGCCTTTGAGGAAGAATTCACCACCGACGACAACGAGATTTCCATTTCCGACGAGGAATCAGAGAAGATAATCACAGTGCAGGACGCCATAGATTATCTCAGAGGCCAAGGCGTCGGGGACGAATAGCAGCCGGGCCGTACAGTGGGACTCTCCTGATAGGGATTCCCGCAAAAGCCGGTGCTTTCTGTGATACACTTGGTTGGTATAGCTTGCCGCGAGGTTGCCGGCCATGACCCGATTTGAAGAACTGGCCAAGCGGATAGAACAGTGTACCGACTGTCCGTTGAGCAAGACCCGAACTAAAGCGGTGCCCGGGGACGGCCCCTCCACCGCTGACATCATGATGATTGGCGAAGGGCCCGGGTTCCACGAGGACCGCCAGGGACTTCCCTTCGTGGGCCCCGCTGGCAGATTCCTGGACCAGCTAATCACCTCTTCCGGTCTCAAGAGGAAGGACGTTTTTATTACCAACGTGGTGAAGTGCCGGCCGCCGAACAATCGAGACCCGTTGCCGGGGGAGATTGAGGCTTGCCGCAAGCACTTGGACGAACAGATTGAACTCATCAACCCCAAGGTCATCGTCACCCTGGGTCGGTTCTCCATGGCCCGCTTCATCCCCAACCAGACCATCGGCCGAGTGAGGGCAAAGGCCCGGCAGGTGGAAGAGCGAACAATCTACCCCATGTACCATCCGGCCGCCGCCCTCCACAACGGGAATCTGCGGAGCGTCATCGAGGATGACTTCAAGGCAATTCCCAGCCTGGTAGACAAGGCGGCGCCTACGGTCGAGGAGCCAAAGCCACCAGCCCAGCAGCTTGACATGTTCTCCCAGGGCCGGTAAGTGGCCACAACCCCGTTGAAGCTGATTCCCCTGGGCGGCCTTGGGGAAATCGGCAAAAACATGATGGTGTTGGAGTGGGGGGACGACATAGTCGTAGTGGATTGCGGCATCCTCTTTCCCGGAGAGGACGCGCCGGGGGTGGATCTGGCCATACCCAACATCTCCTACCTACTGGAACGTCGCCACAAGGTCCGGGCCATCCTGATTACTCACGGCCACGAAGACCACACCGGCGCCCTGCCATTCGTACTGCCCCAACTGAATGTACCGGTATACGCGCCACGGCTGGCCCAGGGACTGATTCAGGTCAAGCTGCGGGACTACGGCCTCCTCCGGGACGCAGACCTCCGGTTGATAGAGGAGGGCAAGCCCTTCCAAGTTGGGCCTTTCGAGGTGGAGGCGTTCAGGGTAAGCCACAGCATCCCCGACGCATTCGGGCTGGCCATTCGGACGCCGGCGGGACTCGTGGTGCACACCGGGGACTTCAAGATTGACTACACGCCCGTGGACGGAAGCATCACGGATCTTAGGGCATTGGGCCGTTTCGGCGAAGAGGGGGTGCTTGCACTCCTTTCGGATTCGACCTACGCAGAGACGGAAGGCTACACACCTTCTGAGCAAATAGTGGGGGATACGTTGATGAAGGCCATCGGCGAGGCGCCGGCGCGGGTGCTGGTGGCCACCTTCGCTTCCCTCATATCGCGCATCCAGCTTGTACTAGACGCAGCAGAAGCCCACGGGCGCAAGGTGGCCGTGGCGGGGCGGCGCATGGTGGACAACGTGGCTATGGCCTCGGAGATGGGATACATCAAATCGTCGCCGGGGGTGCTGGTGTCCCTCCAGCGGGCCGCGCAGCTGCCGCCGGAGCAGGTTGTTCTCATCACCACGGGCAGCCAGGGAGAGCCTTCCTCCGCCCTGGTACGCATCGCCAGAGACGATCATCGACAGATTCGCATCTTGCCCAAAGACACGGTGATAATCTCCGCCTCCGCCATTCCGGGCAACGAGAAGGTAGTGAACCACACCATCAACAACCTGGTGCGGCGGGGCGCACGCGTCCTCTACGACCGCATCGCCACTGTGCACGTCCACGGCCACGCCGCTCGGGAGGAGCTGAAGACGGTGCTAACCCTCACCAAGCCCCGCTTCTTCGTTCCCGTTCACGGCGAGTTCCGGGGTTTGGCGGCTCACGCCGCCCTGGCAGAGCAGATGGGCGTTAAGGAAAGCAACGTGTTCTTGCTGCAGGACGGGGACGTGCTGGAGCTCTCGGAGTCGGGCGGGCGTCGGTTGGAAAAGACGAAGGCGGGCAACGTCTATTTGGACGGACTGAATCCTATGGACCCCGACAGCGCCGTGTTAGAAGACCGACGAACGCTGGCCAGAGACGGCGTAGTCATCATCGTAGTTAGCCTCGACCGGGAAACGGGCGTACCGGTGGAGAAGCCGGCGGTGGTTTCCAGCGGCTTCACGGAGGATGCGAGGCGGGAGCAAGTCTTCAGCCGGATGGCGTCGGATATCCTTGATTCCCTCGACCGCCAAGCCACATATCCCGTAGACGTAAGTTACATAACCCAAAATATGAAGAAAATCGCCCGCAGGCTTCTTTACAAGGACATGGGCCGACGACCTATGATTGTACCGGTGACCCTGGAGGTCTGACTGCGCTCATAGCGGAAACCTCGGAAAGGCTCGGTACAAACCCGGTGAAGAAGCTCCTCTTATTCCTGACTACTCGCTACGGAATCTGGGTCTTGGCCTTTCTGGCCCTGGTGATCGCCCCCGCCGCGACCCTCTACTTCATGGTAGACCTGCGAGAGCGCGTCTGGACCTACTTGGGCTACGGATACCTCCCCGTCGGCATGTGGCTGGCCGCCTTCGTGGCCTCCCTCATCTTCGCCCGGCAGAGCTTCAGGGACCATCCCCACTACTGGGTCGGCTCCGCCCTGTTCGTGATGGCTGTACTGGGGGGACTCTCCTTCTTCTATCAGGAATTCGGCGCCCTGGACGAGGTTGGGATGTCGGGAAGCTGGGGCAGCTATTTCGGAGGGTATCCCCTGCTGCTCGGCGCGCCCAAGGTCCTGGGCCTGCTGCTGTTGTTGGCGCTCGTCTTCCTCTACCGTTGGCACGTGACCGGTTCCGAAGCGGGCGCCGCTTCGATAGCGCGCTACATAGGCGTGGGACTGCTGGCCGTGGGGCGAGGGATCGCTGCTGTGCCCGGCCTGCTCTGGGAGAAGTTCAAAGGCATGAGCGGCAAGGGCGAAGAATCGGCGCAGGAAGCTACGGGACGCGTCAGCAAGATGCTGGAGTCCGAGGAGTTGCAGGTGCCCGACCCGGTCAAGATTGCGTCCTCCAACGGCGCTGGCGTTTCCTTCGACGATGGCAAAACGGCCTCAGAATGGAAATTACCCAGCCTGGACTTGCTGGAAAACGGCACTGTAACGTCGGTGCCCCAGGAGACTCTCTCCGAGATGGCTACCTGCATAGAGTCCACCATGGCCGACCATGCGGTGGAGGTTTCCGTCGCGGACGTCAAGACGGGACCGCGGATTATCCGGTTCGGCCTGGTGCCCGGTCGCATCAAGAAGAACCGGGACGCCAAAGCCGCGGACGAGAAGTCTTCCGTGGACCTGGGGCGGGTGAAGGTGCAGAGCATCGTGGCGCGAGAGGCGGACTTGGCCCTGGCGCTCAAGACGTCCTCTCTTAGAATTCAACGCCAGGTGCCGGGAGAAGGCTTCGTGGGGCTGGAGGTCCCCAACCCGAATCCAAGCATCGTCCCCTTGAAATCCGTGGTCACAGATCCTGAATTTCAGAAGATTGTTAAACACGGAGGGCTGCCCATAGCCCTTGGTCAGGATACGGGCGGAGAGCCAGTGGTTGCGAACCTGTTGAGCCTTCCCCATCTGCTCATTGCCGGCTCCACGGGCAGCGGCAAGAGCGTCTGCATCAACTCGGTGGTTATGTCACTTCTGTTGTCCAATCGCCCGGACCGGCTAAGGATGTTGATGGTAGACCCCAAGCGGGTGGAGTTGACGCCCTTCAACGGAATTCCCCATCTCTATTCGCCGGTCATTGTTGACCCCGACGAGGTGCTGGACGTTTTGGCCGCCCTGCTGCGGGAGATGTTCCGTAGATACAAGCTCATGGAGGATATCGGCGTTCGCAACATTGTCGGTTACAACCAGAGAAGCAAGGAGCAGATGCCCTACGCCCTGCTGATAATCGACGAGCTGGCCGACTTGATGATGACGTCCGGATACGAGGTTGAACAGTCCCTGGTGCGGCTGGCCCAGCTGGGACGAGCGACGGGCATACATCTGATTCTGTGTACCCAACGACCGTCGGTGAAGGTGGTCACAGGCCTGCTGAAGGCCAACATTCCCGGCCGAATCGCCTTCGCCGTCGCCTCTCAGGTGGACTCCAGAGTTATCTTGGACGGCTCCGGCGCGGACAAGCTTCTGGGCAAGGGGGACATGCTTTACCTTTCGGCCCAATCCCCAACGTCCCAGCGAATTCAGGGCGCCTTCGTGGCGGACTCGGAGTTCGACTCGGTGATCGATTTCTGGAAGGAACAGAAGGGACCGCCGCTGCCGGACATGCCCTTGCAGGAGCCGGACGAGGAAGAAGTTGAAGACATGCGGGAGCCGTTGGAGGACGACCTGTTAGAGAAGGCGCGGGAGCTGTGCGACAAGTACCAACACGTGTCGCCCGCCATGCTCCAGAGGCGGCTGCAGATTGGCTACACGCGAGCTATGCAGCTGCTGGAAGTGCTGGAGGAAGAGGGCGTGGTGGCCGCCGGAGACCCGGGCAAGTCGCCCCAGGTGGTGAAGACGCCAAGCTAGGGTCGAAGTGGGGGTGAGGCGAAAAGGGCTAAGGGCTTCCAGGGCTAATCGAAGTCTTCGTCTAGGTCCAGCCAGTCCAACTTTTGAGCAATCGCAATCCATAGCCGCCGGGTCTTCTGACTGTCTCTTCTAATCTCGGCTGTTTGTTCCTTCAGTTCGGCCGTCTGCTGTCGCATCTCGGTCATCTGCACGTCGTGATTATCCAAACTTTTACGTGCAGCAGCCGACAAAACCCGCAACTCGGCCATCTGCACGTCGTGATTATCCAAACGTTTATGTGCAGCAGCCGACAACTCGCGCAACTCGGCCAACTCCTCTTCATGGTTGCCCAACTGTTTCTGTGCCGTAGCCGACAAACTGCGCCACGCCGCCATCTCCCTCCGCTGCTCGACCACGAGTTCCGACAACATTGTGTAATTCTTGGCGAGCATGTCCATTGTATCGCCCATCCGGTCGACCCTGTCCTTAAGCTCTCCAGTTGTAGCCACTTAGCTTCTTCCTTCGTTTCCAAGATTCCTGCCGTCACTTCCGGCAGGGAACCGCTTTCTCCATATAGCCCAATTGTACGGCTAAATGGGAAACCATTCAAGGTAAGAGCAATGGATCAATGGATGTATGCTGCCGACGATTAGACCAGCTTCAGCGGATGTTGGATTTGGTTGGTCGAGCGTAATGATACGCTCGGAGCCGGTGTGGGTTACTCCCCTGAGGCGTTGGCTTTCAGGCTGGCCTGGAGCTTTTTTACCAGCGCTTCGTACTCCCGACGCACCGCCTTGCTGGTGAGGGACGTTGGCTTGCTTTCGTCCCGGTAGTCGGCTCTCAGGGCCATGGAACCCAGGAACGGCACGTCCAAATCTTGTGCGAGGGCAAGGCCCGCGCCCTCGCCGAATATCTCGCCGGTGTAGTTCTCCACCACCCCCAGCACCTTCACGTTCAGCTTGCGCACCATGTTGATGGAGCGCTTGGCGTCCAGCTGGGCCAGGGCCTGGGGAGTGGTGATCATGACGAAGCCATCCAGGGGGAGGGTCTGCATCACCGTCAGTGGAGAGTCGGAGGTGCCGGGCGGCAGGTCCACAACCAGGTAGTCGAGCTGCCCCCACTGGGTGAGCTGGAGAAACTGGTTGATGGCGTTGTGCACCATGGGGCCGCGCCAGATGATGGCCTCATCCTCCTTCTGCTGGAAGAAGCCCATTGATACGACCTTGACGCCGAAACGCTCGGAGGGAACCAGCTTGCCGTTAACCTGGGAGGGCGGCTCCGTGATTCCCAAGACCTTGGTCACGTTGGGGCAGTCGATGTCCACGTCCAGCAGGCCCACGGAGTTGCCCTGCTTGGCAAGGGTAACGGCCAGGTTGACGGCCACGGTGGTCTTGCCCACGCCCCCCTTGCCGCTGTAAACGGCCACCTTGGTCTTGATTTCCGAAAGATTTTGGGTGATGGCGCGGCGCTGCTGCCAGGTCTTCCGGATGGCGTCCAGCCTGGCCTTTTCCTGGGGCGTAGGGAGCCTCTGAGGCGTGGTCAATTTAAGTCGAGCACCGGTCCTTTTGTATTGTTGGGAAGCCTTGTCTTAGTCGATGCCCAGGAGCTTCTTGCCGTCTTCCGTAATCAGTTCGGGAGACCAAGGCGGGTCGAAGGTCATCTCAACCTCCACGTCTTCCACTCCCTCCAGTTCGGAGATGGCCCATTCCGCCTGCTGGGCAATCATGGGGCCCATGCCGCAGCCGGCGGCGGTGAGGGTCATCAGCACGTGCACGTCCCCTTCGTCGACCTCCACACCGTAGACCAAACCCAAGTCCACCACGTTTACCGGAATCTCCGGATCGTAGACATTCTTCATAGTGTCGATAACTGCTTGTCGAGTAATCGTCTCTTCGGCCATCTCATACCTCCAGACATTTTGTCTGTTGCTACTAGAATGCTAGCACCTGAAGGGCCTTTGAGTCAAAAGGGAAGCACGCGATTAGATAGGCGTAAAATGGCGCTTGAGATTCCTCGCGGAGCCTTGGAATTACATGCCGGGCGTAGAATGTCACCGGGCCGGGTTTCGGAGAACCTTGGAATACGTCTACGCGTCCTTCTTGGCCATGGCTAGCAGGCGGCGGATTTCTAACACTTCGTCCCGGAACATGGCCGCCTTCTCGAACTCTAGGTTCTTGGCGGATTTCTTCATCTGGATCTCCAGGTCTTTCACCACCCGGAAGAGCTCGTCTTCCGACATAAGCTTGCGTTCCGCCTTGTAGGGCGCGCGCTCCTCCGCCACACCCTTGACCCGCTCGGTAATGTCGCGCACCGCCTTCTGGATTCCTTGGGGAGCGATGCCGTGCTTCCGGTTGTGGTCGCCCTGAATCTGGCGGCGGCGGTTGGTTTCACTGATGGCAAAGTGCATAGACTTTGTGACGTTGTCGGCATACATGATGACCTGCCCGTCCACGTGTCGGGCGGCGCGGCCCACCGTTTGTATCAACGACGATGACGAGCGTAAAAAGCCTTCTTTGTCGGCGTCCAGAATGGCCACTAAGCTGACCTCCGGCAGGTCCAGTCCCTCCCGAAGCAGGTTGATGCCCACCACCACGTCGTACACGCCCAAGCGCAGGTCCCGCAGGATTTCGCTGCGTTCAAGGGTCTGAATCTCCGAATGCAGGTAGTGGACGCGTATGCCCATCTCCAGCAGGTAGTCCGCAAGCTCTTCGGACATGCGCTTAGTGAGGGTGGTGACGAGGCACCGTTCGCCGCGCTCGACCCGAGCTTGTATCTGCTCCATAAGGTCGTCTATCTGCCCGCGGGTGGGCTTGACGGTGATGACGGGGTCCAGCAGGCCCGTGGGTCGGATTACCTGCTCCACCACCTTGTTGCTCACCTCCATTTCGTAGGGGCCGGGGGTGGCGGAGACGAAGACAACCTGGTTCACGTGGTCCTCAAACTCCCGGAAGTTGAGGGGGCGGTTGTCCAAGGCCGAGGGCAGGCGAAAGCCGAACTCCACCAGCGTATTCTTGCGGGAGATGTCGCCGTGATACATACCCCGAACCTGGGGAAGGGTCATGTGGGACTCGTCGACGAACAGGAGGAAGTCTTTGGGGAAGTAGTCCATGAGGGTCCACGGGGTGCTGCCCGCAGTGCGACGGCCGATGTGACGGGAGTAGTTTTCGATGCCGGAGCAGTAGCCTACCTGGGACATCATTTCCACGTCGTAGCGGGTGCGGGACTCCAGCCGGGCGGCCTCCAGTATCTTGCCCTGACCGCGTAGGTGGGCCAGCCATTCGGTCAACTCTTCCTGGATATCTTCAATGGCCAAGCGCATCTTCTCTTCGGAGGTGACGAAGTGCTTGGCGGGGTAGATCTCCATCTCCTGACGTTCGGCGAGGATTTCGCCGGTGAGGGGGTCTATCTGGACGATGCGCTCTATTTCGTCGCCCCAAAACTGGATGCGAACGGCCACCTCTTCATAGGCGGGCAGCATCTCCAGGGTGTCGCCACGGACACGGAATCGGCCCCGAACGAGGCTAACGTCGTTGCGTTCGTACTGCATCGCCACCAGATCACGCACAAGGCTGGTGCGGGTGCGAGTTTCGCCGACGCGAAGGGGCGCGACGAAGGAGTAGTATTCCTCCGGGTCTCCCAGGCCGTAGATGCAGGAAACGGAAGCGACTATGAGCACGTCGCGGCGGGTGAGGAGGGAGCGGGTGGCGGAGTGACGGAGCTTGTCTATCTCCTCGTTGACGTCGGAATCTTTCTCTATGTAGGTGTCCGTCTGAGGCACGTAGGCCTCGGGCTGGTAGTAGTCGTAATAGGAGACGAAATACTCCACGGCGTTGTGGGGGAAGAAGTCCCTGAACTCCGTGGCAAGCTGGGCGGCGAGGGTCTTGTTGTGGGCGATGACGAGGGTCGGTCGCTGGAGGTGCTGGACGATGTTGGCCATTGTGAAGGTCTTGCCGCTGCCGGTGACCCCCATGAGCGTTTGGTAGCGGAGCCCCTGGCTTGCGCCTTCCACCAACTGGTCGACGGCCTTGGGCTGGTCTCCCGTAGGCCGGAAGTCGGCGGTTATCTGGAAGGGCCGCTCTTTGGTGCTGACCATGGCGTGCTAATGATACCACGGGTGGGGGGAGGATTCCTGCCGCGGTATTTCAGTGCTTCGCTTGCAAATTTCTCCCATTGGCTTATGAACGCTTAGTGTATAATCTTTTGCAGTCTCCTTCATCAAACGCCGACTTAGATACAGTGATTATGAAAAATCTAACGAAATTGAAAATCAGCGCCTCAGATGAGTTATCCGAGCGATTGGACGAGCTTCCGACTTCGGAGGAACTCGAGGAACTAATCTACGCGCTGGACGCGCCCACTCTTCGCGAGTTGTCCTCAGCGATACTGACGGCCAGCATAGATTACGCGCAGGGCAGGTCCGAAAAGCTGGCGTATCTGCGAACCCTCAACAGTTGGATAGCCACGGCCGAAGAGACGGTCGCCTCAGGCGAGGACATTGATGAAATTCTAGCCCGGCGCAAGGGAACGACGCCGAGGACGTAAGGGTACGTGGTATCAGGCTCTGCGCCAAATTACCGGATCACTCTCCACCGCTTTGTCGAAAGGTTCCTTAGAAACCATCGCGACCTTAATCGACAGTGGCCCGAAATCATGACTGCGGTAATGCGAAGCCCCCATAGAGGCCCACGCATCGACCATTTGAAGGGCCAATGGTTCTGCAACTACCGTTGGAGAGAAGGGGCTTACCGTTTGAAGTACGAGGTTCTGGACGACGGCGAGATTCATTTCTACGACGCCAACACCCGAGGGGACGCCTACAAGCGTGGGCGTGGGGCCGGGAGGAGACGATAAGGCGGGAAGTTTCCATTGTATATAGTATCATAATATGATATCATATGTGGGTAAGAAAAGAGGAGGCGTTGCCATGACCGAAATCGGCAAAGTGGAGCAAAGTCATCCTGGTGAGGCGTAAGCATCTCAGGACTTTAGAGGATATATTTAGGAGACCGACGGCTTCCGGAATAAGGTGGGAAGACATCGTGTCGTTATTGAAGGCTTGCGGAGCAAACTTATCGGAGAGAAAGGGAGCGAGAATAGCAGTGAAGTTAAAGAGTCGCAAAGCCATATTTCATCGTCCCCATCCTCGCAACACTGTCGACAAGGGCATGGTGGAGGACGTTAGAAAATTCTTAACGGAAGTTGGCGTTTCCCCCAATGAGCTTCAAGATTAAATAGGGTTACTTGTTTTCAAAAAATTCGATTTGCACTTTTGGAGAGTTTAATGAATTACCAAGGTTATATCGGAACTGTTGCTTTTGACGAAGAAGCGGACATTTTTCATGGGCACGTAATCAATACCAGGGATGTGATTACCTTTCAGGGAAAGTCCGTGGATGAGATCCGCACCGCTTTTAGGGATTCAGTGGACGAATACCTGAAGTTCTGCGAAGAACTAGGGGAAGAACCGGAAAGGCCGTTTTCCGGCAAGATTGCGCTCAGGATTCCGTCGGCCCTCCACCGCACGGCGAGCTCGGCTGCACGCACCGAGGGCAAGAGCCTGAACTCGTGGCTGGCGGAGGCTGTTGAGAGAGCAGCGGCGGGGACAACCGTAGGGCGATAGCATCAACGGCTGCACAAGACGGTTGCGGCAGTGGGGGTTGGCCAACTCTTAACCGCCCTGCAGCTTAAGACTGTGCAGGATGATGTCGTCCCTTTGAACGGTTTCCGGAATCTTGATTCCAGAATTACAGGAGAATCTGCCACATCGCTACGAGGCGCACTGTCCGGTTTCGGACGAGCGGTATAAGCCTGATGGACATATCAGACTCTCGGCGGACGCCGGAAGTCTGATCTCTATACGGTCGATGTCTGCGTCTTCTACTATCACCTCGGAGGCCTTGGTGGGGTCGGTGGTAATACCACCGGCGCCGTCGTACCAACCCAAGAAATAATAACGGTTGCCGATCAGAAATAGCACTTCCAGTATGTATGACCCGGACGACACTACTACATCAAAAGCACCGTCAAGTCCGGTTTTGGCCCAGAATCTATCTTCCTCTCCTTGGATATCCAACCCAATCCCTTCTACCGGCTCCCTGTCCGGGCAGGTAACCACTCCTCGGAAGTGAGTATACCATACAGGGGGGAGCATGATTTCTATGCTCTCAACATATTCGTCATCAACGATTATCTTGAACGCCTGGGTGGGATCGGAGGTGATGCCACCGTTGCCGTCGTACCATCCCAAGCTAATGTATTCGGAACCGGCCAGAACTAGCACTTCAAGTACAAATGACCCAGACGATACCACGACATCGAAAGCGCCGTCTGGCCCAACTTCAACCCAGAATCCCTCTTCACCTCGTTGAGCCTCCAAGGCTATCCCTTCAAACGGCCGCCCGGCCGGGACGGTGATCACTCCCCGTATGCTGCGGGTATCGGGCACCGGGATAATCTCCAAGGTCGCTTCGGCAATCTTCTGCTCCCCCCAATATGCATGAACCCAGTAACGCCCCAACGCCATCGCGTGATTTATTCCGGCAGGATGGGTCCATCGTGTACGAGAAGATAGCAGCGGCAAAGCCGTCCG
This sequence comes from Dehalococcoidia bacterium, assembly GCA_965238215.1. GTDB lineage: Bacteria > Chloroflexota > Dehalococcoidia > Lucifugimonadales > JAPULR01. The sequence continues at coordinate 1,401,093 of OZ250180.1, forward strand.
CCTTCGTTCAAATACAAAACCGTCCTCATAGGATATGGCTATGTCAATTGGAATGGATTCTAGACCGCCTGTGTTTCCGTAAGTGTAGTCCAGGTTTAGATACAATAAAGAAGACCGACCCGGTTCTAAGGTAATGGTAGTGAGAGGAAGTCCGTCAGTGGAATAGCTCAGGGATGCCTCTTCGATTCGCCCATTGATGGCTGCAATATCAGCTACGACCGGGGTGTCGCCTATCGACGATATGTCGAAGGGTTCTGCGCCGTCGTGCCAACGGTCGATTACCCTATTGAGGGTGGCTGCCGTTTCTTCGTTGGCGTATGTAGAGAAGGATTCCCTAACATGACAGATGGTCTTCCTGTAGTCATCGCAGCCATCGTTCGGAATGTTGAACACCGTATGCAGGTACAGACGCCGGAAAGCAAGGCGGAAAGTGGTCTCATCCATGTTACGATACAGGTCTCGAAAGAGACGCTCCCCCAAGGAGTAGTGGCAGATACTGAAACCCCGCGGAGTTGATGGGTCACTCTCCAGGTCTTCAAGCTCGACGATGTTTCTAGCGGGGGCGCAGGGTGGCTGGTCCAGGGGGCCTTGCAGCGTGTCCTTGACAACGGACTCCATGAATGTGGCTGCTCCCTCATGTATCCAGCGCGTACCGCCTGTCCAGTAGTAGTGGCTCGTTTCATGGGTGAGTAAGGCCAGCATCGAGTCTCCGCTCAGAACCTGTTCGTCTATCAGAATGACTACTCGAGTTCCGAGGTTTCTGGCGGCACCCGCTCCCGAAGCGTCCTCCTCGAATAGGTACACCGCCTGTCGTCGTGGGAAGGGAAGACCCATGAATTCCTCTATAGTACGTACGGCACGCTCCAACAAGTCCATCGTATGATCGGCTCCCTGACGAGTGCGGACAATGGAGAGGTGCGTCTCCCCTGAGAGAGACAGAGTGATGGTCCGCTCCTCCAAGGTAACCTGCTCGGGGTCGAGGAGCTTGTCCAACAAGTCAAGTTCCAGAAAAGGGTGCAACGAGGCGACAACCTTGGCTTCCTGCTCGCTGATGCCGTCGCTGATGGTGGGATGGGACATGATCTTATCGAGGGCCTCTGGATTGCTACCTCCGAGTATCCAGAGTGACTCCAAGGCTGGGTAGTTCCCGCCTTCGACGACCCACGTCTCTTCGATTAGTTCTTTCAAGTGCCCTGCATCTGCGAGGCTTATCAGTCCCCTAAAGGCATCGAATTCGCCCCTGCCAATGCCATCCTTGACCCAAGAGAGGTCCTCGATCTTTGCTGCCATTTCCGGCACGTCGTCCCAAAGTTCGTCGATAGCATCCTGAACCTGCTCTTCGCGCTCTTTGGCGTAGCGAGCCGCAACAGGCTCAATCTTCAACTGAACCGGCGGCAAGGCGGGCCTGGGAGTCGGTTCAGGGGTAGGTGTTGGTGTCGGTACGGGGGTTGGCTCGGGGGTCGGCTCAGGTGTGGGTTCGGGCGTGGGTTCAGGCGTCGGTTCGGGCGTGGGTTCGGGGGTTGGCTCAGGTGTGGGTGTGGGTGCAGGCGTGGGGGTTGGCGTTGGTGTCGGCGCAGGTGTCGGCGTCTGTTCGGGCGTAGGTGTAGACGTAGTCATGGGCGTGGGCCGAGGAGCCGGCACGACCGTCGGCATTGGCGTAGACGTGATGACTGGAGTCGGCAACCGTGTCGGTGTGGGCGCTGGACCGGGTGTGGCCGTAGGCGTTGGCTCAGCGGTTGGCGTAGGCGTCGGCGGTGGTGTCGGCGTGGGCGTCGGCGGTGGTGTCGGCGTGGGCGTCGGCCTGGGCGTCGGCGGGGGTAGAGCAGGAGTCGCCGTAGTCGTGGGAGTGGGCAGAGGAGTCGGAGCGGCCGTCGGCGTCGGCGTGTCCACTGGCGTTGATGCGGGCGGGGACTGACCTCCGCAGCCGAAGGTCAAAGCTATGACGAAACTATACAGCGCTACGACACCAATGGCCCACTTCAGCTTTTCGCGCAAACCCGCTCTAACCGTCCTTCACATAGAACATTATTGCCATGGTAAAGATGTTCTATCTTGACAGGCTCGCTCTCTTAGTTCAACCCCCCTGGGCGAGGTGGGTTAGGGCGCGGCGGACGCGTTCTTCCAGGTCCAGCGCCGAGGCAAGGGCCTAAACTGGTGGTTGACGGGGGCCGTTGAGAGAGCTGTGGCGGGGTAAACCGTAGGGCGATAGCGTCAGTGGGGGAGGGCGCTCCGTCCTGCGCTTAATCGTCTTATCATTTAAAGGTGCCGCAAGAAGACGGAAGATTCTATTCAGCCCTCACGAATTGCATCCGGAATCTGAATCTCGATGCCGTATCTGCCCTCTTTGGATTCCACCTCATATCTGGAACAAGCCCGGCTTGAATGGGGTACGAAGCGCCAGTAAGCGGAATATTCCTCTATCTGGTAGGTCTCCTCACTAATGACCATTAAAATGTCAACGGTCTCACTCCTAGACCAACTAAGGGTGCCGTACCAGTCGTCAAGCTGAACGGACAATGCCAAAGTACCCTTTGAATATTCCGTTATCTCAATCTTCCCAGGATCTGCAAAGTAGAGAATGCTTAGAAGGAAGCGAAGAGGGTTGGTAAACCCAAGCCTCCAACTTGTCAATTCTGAAAAATCTTGGATATCTATCTGCCGCACGCGACCCTTGGACGTCTCCCAATACTCCCAGTCTTCTCCGTATACCACAAAGTATTCGTCCGAGCCGTCTGACAAATAGTTGATGTGGGTGGAAGTGGGATCGAGGTCTCCTAACCACATGTCCGCCCAACCAAATTGCTCGTTGCAGCCCGATCCCAGCCAAGCTCCTTTAATCCTATATTCAACTGACCCGGCATCTTGTAACACCCTATAAGCCCTCCTTACAACTTCTATGCCGTTCGGTTTGCCAAGCTTAGGGGGATCGAGCAGTTCGTCTTTGAACACAATTAGCTCTTTCACCTGATCCATGGTCATGTTCGGCTTCACTAGGGGGTGAGAGTTAAGACGAATCAGTTCAATGTCCAGAGTGCTGAGGGTCGGCAATCTTAGAGTCCTGATATTCATTATGCTAAGGTGCTCTGTTCGGTGATCTATCGGAACTAGGGCATGAAGAGCCTCGTGAATAGTTGTGCGCTTCACCAATTGGTTCAGCAATCCAAGATCGTTCCAGTCCTCGGCATATTCCCAATCCGTGCTGTGCCACACCCCTAGACGCGCGCTGGTTACAGCACCCAAATAGTCTTCCGACCAAGCGCAGCCCAAGGAATCCTCGCAATATATGCCGAGGCTCTCGGCTTGGGCAATAGTCACTCCTACGTATGCCTTTAGATCCGCCTCGTCCTCGGTCTCAACACTTGCAAATTGAAGACTTAGAAGAGGCGACAGTTCATCAAGCACCTCTTCTAAGACTTCGATATACTCTTCGTCACCGGTGGCCCAAACCTTGATCGGCCCATTAGTATCCCATTTGACAACGGTATCTGGATACCATCCTCCGCATCCTTCCTCATCAGCGTAGATGCCCGGTCTGTCGCTGAAGCACTCCCACACTTCTCTCGTGACACCCAGGATACGCTCGGGGACCTCCACCTCGAACCGGGCAGCCACCTCCGCTCCGTATTCCGCCTCCAGCAACGTGATTCCCATGCGCATTCGAATCATTAGAGATTCCGTGGTCTCCGGCCCATAGCCGTCCGCCAGGGAAATTGTCACTTCGCCGCCGCAGCCCTCCACAATCTGTTCTTCACGAAGGCAAACGAAGGAAATGGGTTGGGGGTCCTCAAACTCCGCATAGCCTTCATTGCGAAGGGAGAAAGCTACGTCCACGTTGGCGGTCCCATCGCTCCAGTATTCCCCGCCCCTAACGGAAGTTTCGACTTCCAAACTTAGCCTGGTCGCAGGAAGCTCAGGTACCTCTATGGCGAATTCCTTTACGTTCTCATGCCCCCAACGATAACTGTCTTCCAGTGCCCCGGCATAGGCGACCGCTTCAGTGGATCCCTGTGGGACGGTCAACGACAAGGTGAAGTCCGCGCTGCCGCCGGCCGGAATCAGGTCGGTAGTTACCATCTTAGAGCAGTCGACGTGCGCCTCTCCCATACAGCGTAGGCCGATGGTGACATCAGTCCCGGGACTCACTCCGTCATTGGTCACCCGCAGGTCAATCTCCACCAACCCTTCACCGGTGTTGGCGTAGCCCAAGTGCCGCACACGGCCTCCACGGACATGGCCAGATGCACGTACTCCACGTCAACGGTTGTCTGTGCGGCATTGTCGTCCGACGTTGCCTCAAGCGTTTCCGTGTAAGCGGCTATCTCGATGTCGTAGGAGCCGGAGGGAATCTGGAGTGGAACGGCCACTTCCGCATCCTCTCCAGGTTCCAACTTGTCGATGATGGCCGCCGTTTCATTGCTGCCGCTCGTCATACCGTTGCCAACCTCTGCATCCTCGCTCAGCCTTATCTGCCATTGGACGGATAGGACCACGGATTCGGCGGTCAATTCTCCACCATTGGAAGCCTTTACCCGGACATGCGTCAGTCCATCTTCAATGAAGCTGTGCCCCAACACTCCCAGGGAAATTTCCGCAGTCCGGGCGTCCACGTCCAGCTCAGACTCTGCATCCATGACGCTCACTAATGCATTGTGCAAGCCCGGTTCCAACTCCTGTGAGAAATGGATGGAAATTGTTTCCCCGCCTTCCAACGGCTCGATAACTTCCACCTCTAACGGTGCTTCATCGTCTATGGACACATATACCTTGTGGGACTCTTGGGCCGCGGTTCCCCCCGTGTTGGCTATGACAATGGAAAACTCGGCCTGCACCAGCCCATTCGTTGCCCCCGTGAGTTCTACGTTAAAGTCCTCTATGCGATATTGGGCCGGCGTGGGGGTGGGCGCGGGGGGCGGGGTGGGAGTTGGCGGCGGGGTGGGTGTCGGGGTCAGGATCGGTGTAGGCATGGGGGTGGGCGTCGGGGTTGGGATCGGTGTAGGCACGGGGGTGGGCGGTGGCGGGGGCGGGGGTGTTGGCTCAGGAGTTGGTGGCGAGGGTGGAGCAGGTGTGGGAGTAGATGTTGAGGTGGGTTGGGGAGTCGGTGTACCCGTTGGCGTGAGAGTGGGCGTCGGGGTCAGAGTGGGAGTAGACGTAGGTGTGGTTGTGGGCGGCGGCGTAGGCGTGGGTGTCGGCTCGGGAGAAGACTGACCGCCGCAGCCGAAGGTAAAAGCCACGACGACACTATACAGCGCGAGTGTGCCAACGGTCCACAGCAGCTTTCTACGCAATACGAGTCTAACCGTCACTTTTATTGAATCTACACCCTTGCCTGCGGCAAAGATATTCTATGATGGCAGTTCTGCCTGCGCTTTGAGGGCAAGAGCATCAACTCGTGGCCAAACTCGGCTCTCCAGCGGGCGACGGCCTTGGGCTGATTCCCCGCGCACTTGACGACGGCAATTATCTAAAAGGGCCGTTCTTTGGTACTAATCATGGCGGGTTGATGATACCACGGGTGGGGGGGTGCGCTCCGTCCCACCCCTAATCGCCTTGTACCTTAAGCCGCCGCCGATAGTTGAATCCATGAGGATGACGTATGGAATAGGTGCCTCCATTCCACAATTGCCGGAGCCTATGCCACCGCTGCTACGAGGCGCAGTTTCCAGTGGCGGTTGAACGCGATGCGCCAGAAGGACATGTCAAATCTTCGGGATCCTACCGAAGCATGAATTTAATGCCTTCGACATCTGCGTCATCTACTATCACCTCGAACGCCTGGCTGGGATCAGTGGTAATGCCGCCGGCGCCGTCGTACCATCCCACAGAATGCCATTCCGTGCCGGAGAGTAAGAATACTTCCAGGACGAATGAACCAGATGAGACTACGACATCGAAAGTGCCATCGGGCCCAGCTTCGACCCAAAATCCCTCTTCACCTCGTATTGCATGCAACGCAACCCTTTGTCGCGGCTGGCCGTCTGACCAGACGACAACTCCTCGAATATTGTAGGCATCGGGTGCCGCCACAGCTTCAAAGACAACTTCAGCTATTTTCTGTTCCCCCGAATATACATGCACCCAGTAGCGACCCAAACTGCCCGGGCTAGGTATTCCGACGAAATGAGTGCGACGCGTGTCCCGGGCAGGCAGCTGCATGTCCGTCTGCGTGCGAAAAATTTCAAAACCGTCCTCAAAGGAGAGCACAACCTCAATCGGCAGGGATTCGAAACCGCTAGAATGCCGGTAGGAAAATTCCAACTGAATGTAGAGGGCAGGCGATCGATTGGGTTCTGCGGTGATTACAGAGACAGGAGGTCCGTCAAAAGAATAGCTGAGATATGCCTCCTCGATTCGCCCATCGATGGCGGCAATGTCAGGTTCAACCGGGGTGTCGTCCAAATACGAAAGATCGAAGAGTTCGGTACCGTCGTGCCACCGGGCGATTACTTTCTCGATAGTGGCCTTCTTTTCTTCGGGGACGTAATAGGTGAAGGCCTCTTTAACGTGGCAGATGGTCTTTCTGTAGTCGTCGCATTCGTCGCCAGGAATATTGAATAGAGTGTGCAAGTAGAGACGGCGAAAAGCCAGACGGAAAGTGGTGTCATCCACGTTGCGGTACAGGTCTCGAAAGAGACGCTCTCCTAGGGAGTAATGGCAGATGTGCCGGTGATGCAATCGGCTGCTGTAGAGTTCTTCCAACTCGGCGATGTTTCGAGCACTGCAGGGTGATATTTCCAGGGGGCCCTGCAGCATATTGGTGACCATGGACTCCATTAAGACTGCTCCACCTTCCTCTATCCAGCGAGGAAGACCACCACCCCAGTAGTAATGGCCTGCCTCGTGAGTGAGTAGATTGAGAAACCAATCGCCTACATTAGCCTGATTAGGGCCGAGTGATACATGATTACCGAAGATTAACCCATCACTTTTTTTCGGCTCCGCGTGAAACAAGTAAATCACGTGTCGGTTTGGGAAGGGGAATCCCATGAACTCTTCAATGCTGCGTATGGCAAGCTCCAGCAGGTCCATAGCGTCATTCACCTCCGGCCGTGTGCGGATTATGGAGAGACCCATCTGACCTGCCAGAGGCAGAGTGATGGTCCGCTCTTCCACAGTAACTTGCTCCGGGTCGAGAAGCTTGTCCAAGAGGTCAGAGTACTCAAAGGCAGAGTGTAAAATGGCGACAATATTCGCTTCCTGGTCGGTGATGCCGTCGCTAATGGTGGGATGGGACATGATATTAGTGAGTGTGTCCGGGTTGTTGACTACCAGATACCAAAGGGACTCCAGGGCTGGGTAGTTCCTGCCATCAACTACCCACGGTTCCTCAAGCAGTTTTTGTGCGTACCCCGCGTGCGCTAAGCGAATTAGCCCTCTGACAGCATCGAATTCGGCACGCCTGGCAATGCCATCTTTGACCCAAGGGAGATCTTCTATCTTCATAGCCAGCTCCGGCATGTTGTCCCGCAGCTCGTCTAGAGCATTCTGAACCATTCCTTCACGTTCTCGTTCATAAAAGGCCGCGGTGGGGCCAATGTTCAGTTGAACCGGCGGCAGGTTCGGCCTTGGCGTCGGTTCGGGCGTGGGTTCAGGCGTTGGCTCCGGCGTAGGCTCGGGTGTGGGTTCAGGCGTTGGCTCCGGCGTAGGCTCGGGTGTAGGTTCAGGCGTTGGCTCCGGGGTAGGTTCGGGCGTTGGCTCCGGCGTTGGTTCCGGGGTAGGTTCGGGCGTTGGTTCCGGTGGCGGCGTGGGAGTTGGGGTTGGCGTGGTCTCCGGCGTCGGTTCGGGCGTTGGCTCCGGCGTAGGTTCAGGCGTTGGCTCCGGTGTGGGTTCGGGTGCCGGCGTCGGGGTGGGGGTCGATGTAGGTGTTGGGGCAGACGTAGGTTGAGGGGCCGGGACAGCCGTCGGGGTTGACCCAGGAGTGGCCGTCGGGAGTTGAGTAGGCGTGGCCGCGGCCGTTGGAGTGGGTAGAGGAGTCGGAACGGACGTCAGGGTCGGAGTGGCTGCCGGCGTTAGCGCGGGAGGAGACTGACCGCCGCAAGCGAAAGTCAAAGCCACGACAACGCTGCACAGCGCAACTATGGCAATGGCCCACTGCAACTTTTTGTGCAATCCGAGTCTAGCTGTCAATTTCATAGGAAGAACATCCTTTCCCTAGGCATGAATGTTCTATGTTGTCAGACTCGCTGTTGTCTTTCAACCCCCCTGGGCTAGGTGGGTTAGGGCGCGGCGGACTAGTTCTTCCAGGTCCAGCGTCGCCGATTCAGGCCCCAGGCTTCGGAGGGCCTGGCGCGCCTCCCCGGCCGTGTAGCCCAGGGCCGTCAGCGCCGCCACCGCGTCGGCGTCGTCCGACATGGCGGTCGTCGGCAACGGCAGGCCTTCCTTCTCCAGCCGGTCCTTCAGTTCCAACACAATTCGCGTAGCCGTGCGTTTGCCTATGCCGGGAACCGCAGTGAACGCGTCCAGGTCTCCCGCCAATATGGCGGAGGCGAGGATATCCGGCGGGCGGGCCGAAAGCAGGTTGAGGGCGGAGCGCGGGCCGATGCCGGAAACGCCCGTCAGCATATAGAAGAATCTCAGCGCCTGCGGGCTGGGGAACCCGTACAGCTGCGGCTCGTCGTCCCGAATCATCAAGCGGGTGTGGAGCGTCACCTTATCGCCCTCCTCGCCCACCGAGAGGGCCAAGGACGCGGGCACCGATATATGGAAGCCGACGCCTCCCACTTCAATCTGTACCCAGTCGGTCCCCCGGGCGCGCAGGACGCCGGTGATGAAGGCTATCAAGTCAGGCCGCCAAGGTTGAGCATAGACGCTACCGGTCTGCCAGCGTCGCCAGATCTGCCAGCTGCCGCTGCCGCAGATGACAGAGGGCTATGGCCAGCGCGTCGGAGGCGTCGTAGCTGAGAGATTCTTCATCTAAGGCCAAGGTGATGCTCACCATGGTCATCACCTGGTCCTTGGAGGCGGCGCCGTGGTCGGCGACGGCAGCCTTGACCTGGGCAGGCGGGTAGCGAAACACGGGCACGCCCTGCGACACGGCGGCTATGAGCACCGCCGCTTGGGCCTGACCCACCGCGAAGGCAGGGCCGACGAAACGATTTGCCCCCTGGCCCATGAATGGCTCCTCTATGGCAATCTCGTCGGGTCGGAACATTCCTATCATATTCATGAGGTGGGAGTGCACCTGGTACAGCCGCTCCTCCACGGGGAGGGAAGACTTGAAGTCCAGTGAGCCGTAGTCATGGACGTGAAGCTCGCCGTCCGACTCCTCCAAAAGGCCATAGCCCAGATGGATAGTGCCGGGGTCTATGCCGAGAACCTTCACCACCGGGCCTACGCCTCGCTGCGGTACTTTTCCAGGGTCTCTTCGGGGAAATCGGCGTTGGTGTAAACCTTCTGGGCGTCCTGAAGATCCTCCAGCAGGTCCAGCAGCCGCAGGGTCTGCTCCGCCTCCTTGGGCCCCAGGGCAACGGTGGCCTTGGGCACCATTGACACCTCCGCCGTGGCGATGGAGGCGTTCTCCTCCTCCAGCTGACGCTTCACTGCTTCGAGTTTCTCCGGCAGGGTAAACACCTCCACGTAGCTGTCATCCACCCGCACGTCTTCGGCGCCCGCGTCGATGGCCAAAAGAGCCATGTCCTCCGCGTCCTCCGGCGTCATCTCCATGGTGATGAGGCCCATGGTCTCAAAATTCCATGCGACGCAGCCGGAAGCTCCCAGGCTGGCGCCGCTCTTGGAAAAGGTCGCCCGCACCTCAGAGGCCGTGCGGTTTCGATTGTCGGTGACGGCCTGAAGCATGATGGCAACGCCGCCCGGGCCGTATCCCTCGTAGGTTATCTCCTCCAGCTGTACCTGGTCGCCGCCTTCGCCAGTGCCGCGCTTGACGGCTCTCTCGATGGTGTCGGAGGGCATGTTGTTGGCCCTGGCCCGGTCGATGGCCAGGCGAAGCTGGAAGTTCATCTCGGGGTCGCCGCCCGCGCCCTGCCGCGCGGCGAGAGTTATCTCTCGGGTGAGCCGGGTGAAGAGCTGCCCCCGCTTGGCGTCGGCGGCGCCCTTCTGGTGCTTGATGGTTTTCCATTTGGAATGACCGGACATTATGCCACCTCACTGTAGCCCATTGAGGCCGTGGAAATTAGGTTGTTGTTCCGTCAAAGACGGCTGAGAAATTTGTCTGCTATCGTCCCGTTGCCGGAAGCACCGCCTCGGTGAAGCTTTCGGTAAAGTAAGCACGGCGGGCTTGCGACGAAGCGTGCGCTTGGATGCGAAGCCGCCGCGGGATGTTCAAGGGCATTGTATCACCACCCCAAAGGGCGGTCAAAACGGGGATGAAGGACACCGGTCTATGGAGAGGTACGCTCTAGGGGGCAACGCGACAGACGGCATCAGAAAAGGGGCGGAAGGACTATGCGGTAGGTTGGAGCGCCGGGGGCTAGACTATTTCCAGGACTACTCGGGAGCCTTCCTTGATGGCGGCCACTCGCAGAATTGTGCGCATGGCCTGGGCCACCCGGCCCTGCCGCCCGATTATCTTGCCCTTGTCTTCCTGGGCGACTTCCAGCCGGAGGATGATACGGTCGTCCTCGATCTCAGAGGTAACTTTCACCTCATCGGGCTTGCTGGCCAGGTTCTTGGCAATGTACTCGATGAGTTCCTGCATTACTCGGCAGTCTCTTCTTCAGCGGCGTCTTCGTCTTCCGGCTCAGAGGCCTCCATCACCGACGCCTCTTCGCTCTCAGGAGCCTCATCCTCGAACAGCCTCTGCCACTTGAAGATGCGCTGTACGGCGTCGGAGGGCTGGGCGCCCCGGCTGAGCCACTCGAGGGCACGCTCCTTGTTCAGCGTAACGGCGGGAGGGTCAATGAGCGGGTCGTAGTGGCCGATGCGTTCCACAAAGGCTCCATCCCGGGGCGATCGGGAATCGGCTACTACAATTCTGTAAGAGGGCTGTTTCTTCTTGCCCACCCTCCGGAGTCTTATCCTCAGCATGCGGCACTGTTCCTAGAAAGTTCGTTGATATTCGGAAGGAAATTTTAGTTTAGGCGCAAAGTATTGTCAACGCATGGGGGCGGGAAGGATGGTTCGCGAACCGCCTCTATGTTGTATCTTAACGACGGTTCGGGCCACTCTAGCGTAGAAATTGTTGACTATCACTAGAATATGGGAGGCAGGACGGCATGCTTAAGCGCGTAGTTCACCCCGGCGAGATTCTGAGCGACGAATTAGCCGAGTTTGGCATAACGCCGACGGCTTTCGCTCGCCAGATAAACGTGCCGCCCAATCGCATCAGTCAGATTATCGCCGGGAAACGCTCCGTAACCGGCGACACTGCCCTGCGGTTCGGCCACTGGTTCGGCGTTGATCCCCAATTTTGGCTCAACCTTCAAACGCAATTCGATCTTGCCATAGCAGACCAACGGGTTGGAGAGGCCGTGAAGGAGCTTCCCACAGCCTCCACGCGTCGGTAACCGGGGAAGGGCAAGCCTGATAGAAGCGCTACCACCCCCGTAGGGGAGTCCCTAGTGAGCGCCCTTCCCCCCATGCGACATACCGCTTTATTTAGTAGGGGCGTCGCGCTAAGGCATGTAGAAGCAGGAGAGTGGATGTGATGGTGCAGCGGCTTCCCTGACAGTCCATGTGCATAGGCCCTTTCTTGTAGGCTATCGCGGTCTGCCATAGAGCGGACAAGCGACGACATAGAATACTGGGAAGCTATTCAACAAGGGTTCCTTCTTCGATCAAGGTCTCGCACGTAACGTGGTTAGTGGCCACTTCTCGGCTAACGATGATTCGGTCATCGGATCCCTCGGATCTGACGTGCCAGCTACAGCCGCCTTCGATTCGTTCACCCTGGACTATGTACAGCCGGCTGTCAGTCAATTTTTCTCCCCGGCGGTAAATGACAACCTTGTCTTGCTGTAGCCATTTGGAAATAACAGGGTCGTCAACTTCCAGACTGGGTTGGAATGGCCACAGCATTAAGTAATATGCGATGAATAGGACAAGCGCGACCGGCAGGGCCAAGCCGAAAACTATGAAAATGGCCGCCTTAGGCATTCCACTCAACTGTAATGCCAATCTACCTCATTCTGTGCGGCGGGAAGTATGACGCGGCGGGCGAGGCGCTTACACCGGGGCAAAGGTAAGGGGCAGGCCCATCGGCCCGTGCCGCTTCAGGTAGGCGTGGCGCAGCTCCATGAACCGGCGTTGGTAGGCGAGGCTCATTATCGGGGCCGTCGCCATTATGTCCGCGTCTTCCCGGTTGTCCGAGTAGTACGCCTTCCGCAGCCCCACCTTCTTGAACCCATACTTATTGTATAGCGATATGGCGCTGTGGTTGGACACCCGAACTTCCAGGGTCACCACCCGGCTCTTTTGGTGCATCGCCGTTTCGATGGCGCCCGCCAGCAGGAGCTCCCCTATTCCCAGACCCCGGTAGGCTTCCCGCACGGCTATAGCCGTAACGTGGGCTTCTTCCCAGACCAACCAGGTGGAGACGTACCCCACAGGGTAATCTCGCGTGGACGTTTCCCCCGAGGAGCGCCAAAGGATCTCCCGAAGGTTGCGGATGAGCCGCTGGGGCATCGGGCCAGGAACGGGAACCTGCGCGTCCTCCTCCACAGCATTTGCAGGAGGAAGGAGCGCCGCTACCAGGTGCTTGATCTTGGGGTTGTCCATCTCGCTCTTGAAGGCGCTGCGCGGCCAGAGGGAGGGGAAGGCCTCCCTCTCAATTTCGCTGACGGACGTTATGTCTGAGTTTTGTAGCTTTCGCAAGAGATAGGTCATGGCGCGTTCGTTGGGGCTGTGGGTCAATTCTGCAGCGGGAGGAGCCGCCGCATGAATCGACGGTCCTTTGCTTCTCAGGTGTACATATTTTATCACGCTTCCAGAGGGTCTACGAAGGGCGTTAGGCATTGGATGGGAGGTGTTTCGTCCGCGGTCTTTACGTAACGTGGTTTCAACCCCACGAAAGCGGCTCGCCAACCCGTACCGTACGGGGAAGTCCCGACCCACGTCTTTATGTGACATGCATTCAGCGGTAGAGGGTCGTATTCCAGTTGGAAATCACGCGGCGAAAGTTCTATAATACGTTAAATGCAGATTCTCCTTCGCCTTGCGCGATATGGCTTTAGATACAAGCGATATCTGGTTCTTGCCTGGATATCGATGCTTGGAGCTAACGCCCTTGCCCTAGCCGTCCCCTGGCTCATTGGCGACGCCGTAGACCAGGTACTCGTCGACGGAAACCGGCGCGGCCTGATCCTCCTGGGCGTTTCGCTTCTGCTCATCAGCATCGTTCGAGGCCTCTTCAGCTACGGCCAGACCTACTTTGCGGAGAATGTCTCCTCGAGGGTTACCTATACCCTCAAGAACGCCCTGCTAGAGAGGATGCAGGGTCTGAGCTTCGCCTTTCACGACAAGCGCAGCACCGGCGACCTCATGTCCGTGGTTACCTATGACGTGGAGAGCACCCGGATGTTTATCAACTTCGGAATGGTGCGCTCCCTCCAGCTGACCATCCTCATCGGCGGCATAACGCCCCTCCTGCTCATTATTCACTGGCCGCTAGCGTTGATCAGCCTCGCCGGGGTTCCCGTCACCGTCTACACCACCATCAAGATTGGGAGCCGCATGAGGATAATCTGGCGGTCGGTGCAGCGAAAGATGGGCGTTCTCACAACGGTGCTCCAGGAAAACCTCGTTGGCATGAGGGTCGTCAAGGCCCTCGGCGCGGAGGAGGCCCAGAAGAAGCTGTTCCACGGCCACTCCTTCCAGGTTTCCGAGGAAACCTTCGCCGCCAACCGCCTGCGGGTGGCCAACACCGCCTTCCTGACCTTCATGTACATCTGCGCCACCGGCTTAGTCATCCTCTTCGGCGGTCGATGGGTCTTGGGCGGCAGTCTGACGGCGGGCGAGCTTTCCACCATCCTGCTCTTCCTCGGCCTCCTCGTCATGCCCGTCCGCATGCTGGGAATGGCAGTGAACACCTTCTCTCGCGCCATGTCTTCCGGCGAGAGGATATTCCAGATCCTCGACTCCCCATCGCCGGTGGAGGACAAGTCGGGCGCGCGGGAGATGGACCACGCGGAAGGCCAAGTGGTCTTCGACAACGTTTCTTTCTCATACAACGCCCTCACCCCCGCCCTTGCCAACGTTAGCTTCCAGATAGAGCCCGGCCAGAAGGTGGCGGTGCTGGGCGCCGCCGGCAGCGGCAAGACCACCATTTGCAACCTGATTCCCCGATTCTACGACGCTACGGACGGGTCGGTGACCATCGACGGAGTGAACGTTAAGGACGTTACTCTTACCTCCCTCCGCCACAACATCGGCATGGTGTTCCAGGACGTCTTTCTCTTCCAGACCACCATACGAGAGAACATCAGCTACGGAGCCAACGGCGTCACGGCCGAGGAGGTGGAGGAAGCGGCCAAGGCAGCCCAACTTCATGACTTCATCATAAGCATGCCGGAAGGCTACGACACCCAGGTCGGTGAGCGGGGCGTGACCCTCTCCGGCGGTCAGCGCCAGCGGCTGGCCATCGCCCGCACCCTGTTAGTGAACCCGCCCGTGCTAATCCTGGACGACTCCACCTCCAGCGTGGACGTGGAGACAGAGCACCTCATCAGTAAAGCCCTGCACCAGGTCATGGAGAACCGGACCACCTTCATCATTGCCCACCGTGTTAGCAGCGTGAAGGGTGCAGACCTGATTCTCGTGCTGAAGGACGGGGAGATCGCCGCCCAGGGTACTCACAAGGAGCTTATTGCCAGGGACGGTTTCTACAAGCAGATATACGAGTTGCAGCTGCTGCCCGGAGAAGAAGTGTTCCTGGAATCGGCGGTGACTCGTGACTAACGCTCCGAGTTTGACAAGCGGGATCAGGTTGAGGCAAAAGACGGCTGCGTTTACGCCAATGCATCTCGCGACTGGCACAAGAAACTCGATAGAGGGTCGGGTGCGTTAGATGCACGGCGGTTGGAAGGGCGCTACCAGTGTTGACGCCTTCGATCACCGGCGCGGCGGTCTGAAGGACTTCAAGATACTCGTGCGGCTGCTGCAATACGCCACGCCCTACCGAGGCCTGGTGGTGCTGGGTTTGGTCACAATGGTCATGTACACCGCCACGGTGGTAGCCACACCCGTCATCGTCCTCCTGGCCATCGACGCCATAGTTCCGCCTGACCAGAGTGCGTCGCGGCTGACTGTCCTGGTAATCCTCTTCTTCGTCAACGCCGCGCTGCAATATCTCACCCACTACATTCACCAGGTCTCCATGTCTCGCGTGTCCCAGAACCTGCTTCTGGACGTGCGCGACGACATGTTCAACCACCTGCAGAGCCTCTCCATGTCCTTCTACGACCGGTCTCAGATGGGCCGCATAATGTCCCGCCTGCAGAACGATGTCTTCCAGATACAGGAGTTCCTGACGCAATTTTCGGTGACCATTGGGGACATGCTCACTCTGGGATCCATTGTCATCGCCATGTGCTTCATCGACTGGGCCCTGGCGCTTATAACCCTAACGGTGGTGCCCCCGCTGCTCATAATCGGCCTAATCTGGCAGCGATTTTCCTGGGCCCGCTTCATGCGGGTTCGGACGGCCCTCGCCATCGTCAACGGCAATCTGCAAGAGAACATCTCCGGCATGAGAGTCATACAGAGCCTGAACCGGGAGGAGAAGAATTTCCAGCGCTTCAAGAGCCTGAATCAGAACCACCGGGAGGCCCAGTTGAGTTCCCAGAGGTTCGCCGCCTCGCTGATGCCTTCGGTGGAGATTCTGAGCGGAATGGCCATGGCCCTGGTAGTAATCTTCGGGGGCCTCATGACCCTTGACGGCGCGCTGGAGGTCGGGGTCGTCGTGGCCTTCGCCCTCTACATCCAGCGCTTCTTCGAGCCCGTCCGCAACCTGACCATGCAGTATACCCAGATGCAGCGGGCCATGACCTCGGCGTCCCATATCTTCGAGCTCATCGACGAAAAGCCGGAGATTATGGATAAGCCCAACGCGGTGCGCCTGCCCCAGATACGGGGCGAGGTGGTTTTCGACAACGTGCACTTCCGCTACACGCCGGACGTGGAGATTCTGAAGGGCATCAACTTGGCGATGAACCCCGGCGAAACTATCGCGGTGGTGGGCGCCACGGGCGCGGGAAAGACCACCCTTTCGGCCCTCATACTCCGGTTGTATGACGTTAACGATGGCAGCATTAAGGTGGACGGCTACGACGTGCGGGACGTAGACCGCGCCTCCCTCGTTACCCAGATTGGCACGGTGGTGCAGGAGCCGTTCCTGTTTTCGGGAAGCATCAAGGACAACATCCGCTTCAACCATCCCCGGGTCACCGACCAGCAGATTGTGCGGGCGGCCAAAACCGTCGGCGCCCACGACTTCATTATGCGAACGCAGGACGGGTACGACGCCGGCGTGGAGGAACGGGGCAGCAACTTCAGCGCCGGCCAACGCCAGCTCATCGCCCTTGCGAGGGCACTGGTCTTCGACCCGCGCATTATCATCCTGGACGAGGCCACGGCGTCAGTTGACAGCCAGACGGAGACGATGATTCAGGAGGCGCTGGGCCAGGTGCTGGAAGGACGGACGGCCCTGGTGATTGCCCACCGGCTTTCGACGGTGCGTAACGCCGACCGGGTAATCGTCATGGACCAGGGGGAGATTGTGGAGGAGGGGAACCACCGGCAGCTACTGCAAACGGGCGGTCTATATGCCAAGCTATACTTGATGAATTTCGGCGAGAACGGCGCCAGCGAGGCGACGGACTAGAGCAATCGCTGTTGAGAGTTGAGGCCGCCGGGGGCGTACTCGACACCCAGGTGAGCGTAAGCGAGGGGGGTGGCAGTTCGACCCCGAGGCGTGCGTTCCAGGAAGCCCAGCTGCAACAGGTAGGGCTCGTAGATGTCCATGATGGTGTCGGTCTCCTCGCTGATGAAAGCGGCCAGGGTGTGCAGGCCCACGGGCCCGCCGGAGAACTTCTCCACAAGCCCTCGCAACAGCCGATGGTCCACTTCGTCCAGCCCCAAGCTATCAATCTCCAGCATGTCCAAGGCTTCTAGACACACCTTCCCCGTAATCCGCCCGTCGGCCATAACCTGGGCGTAGTCACGGGTGCGCTTGAGCAGCCGGTTGGCTACCCTGGGCGTACCGCGAGAACGGCTGGCTATCTCCGCAATCCCCTGGTCGTCCACCGACACGTCCAGAATCGTGGCGGAGCGCTTGACTATCAGTTCCATCGCCTTGTTGTCGTAGAAGTCCAGCCGATATATTGACCCAAACCGGTCCCGTAGGGGCGGGCTGATCATGGCGTAGCGAGTGGTTGCGCCGATGAGGGTGAAGGGATTGACCCGCAGGTTCATGCTCCGGGCCGCCAGCCCCTTGCCCATCATCCACGACAGGAAAAAATCCTCCATGGCGGGGTAGAGCACCTCTTCCACAACGCGGCTGAGACGGTGAATCTCGTCGATGAACAATACGTCGCCCTTGCCCAGGCTGGTAAGGACGGCGGCCATGTCGCCGGCGCGCTCGATGGCGGGGCCGGAGGTGACGCGGATGTTCACGTTCATTTCCTGGGCAATGATGTGGCCCAGGGTGGTCTTGCCCAGCCCCGGCGGTCCGTAGAGGAGCACGTGGTCTAGCGGTTCCTCCCGCATTAGGGCGGCGCGCATGGCAATAAGCAGGTTGTCTTTGACCCGCTCCTGGCCGACGAACTCGTTGAGCAGGCGGGGCCGCAGGGAGGTATCCATCCCGGCATCTTCCTGCCGGGGCTTGCCGGAAACAAGCCGGGGGGATGGGGGGCGACGGTTCGTAGGCTGCTTCTGCATTTGTCACCATTCTAGGCAGGGAAGCATGGGCCGTCAACGAAGAGGAACGCCCGCCATATTGAATAAGAACAAAAGAATGTTATAATTCGTTGGCGGCGTCGAAGTGAAGGTCCTACTGTTGCTAAGCGCGAACCATCGCCTCGTCTCCCTTGAAAGGACACTGAACGTGCAGAAAACGACTACTTATAGAGAGCAGAGCAGGATCTTCCTTGCGCAGGCGCGTGAGGAACTCGACAAAGGCGACATCCCTCAAGCCTCAGAGAAGGGGTGGGGCGCTGCAGCCCAGATGCTCAAAGCCATCGCCCAACAGCGAAGGTGGCGTCATCAAAGCCATCGAGATCTGCGCTGGGTCATTAACACCCTGCGTCGACAGACCGGCGACTCGGAGTTGTCATCCCTGTTCGCCTCTGCTGGCGACCTCCATCGTAACTTCTACGAAAATTGGATGGAACCCGAGGTCTCAAAAGACCTCCTCAGAGACGTAGCACGCCTGATAGACAAGGCGGAGGCACTGCTGGAAGTGCCCGCCTAGACCTTGGGGGATTGCGCATCTTATCCCCACAAGAAGGACGCTGAGAATGCAGAGAACAACCACATATAGAGAACAGAGTCAAGTCTACCTTGGCCAGGCGCGCGAGGAGCTTGCCAAAGGTGACCTTCCTCAAGCATCGGAGAAGGGGTGGGGCGCAGCGTCTCAGATGGTCAAGGCCATCGCCCAAGAACGCGGCTGGCAACATCGGCGTCATAGAGACCTGTACCAAATAGTTGGCAAGTTACGCCTCGAGATCGTCAACCCAAAACTCACAAGCCTATTCAGTGCCGCCACTGCCCTTCGCGTCAATATCAGCGAAAACTGGCACACAGCTCAGGACGTTGAAGACCATCTCCGACGGGTAGACCGATTTCTGAGCAGGTTGGAGAAGTTATTGCCCGCCCCTCCCAAAAAGATATCAATAAAGCATCAGCGGCCTCCCAGAAAAGAACAGAGTAGGTTGTTCCTGGCCCAAGCGCATGAGGAATTGTCCAAGGGATATCTGGTGGAAGCATCTGAGAAGGGATGGCTTGCTGCCCTTGAGATGGCTAAGGTTCTAGGACAACAAAAGGGCTGCCCCATCTCAACCCAAAGAGAGTTTATCGGCTTTATCAGTGCTTTGCGGAACGAGACAGCGGACTCTGAGTGGACGACGATGCTTTCCTCTGCAGGCAACCTACGGACTAACTCCGCCGAGAACTGGTTTGATTATTGCTTTATTGAACTCCTTCTCGAAAATGTCGAGAAGTTATTGGATAGGCTAGAGGGATTGCTAGCAGCACCCGCCTAACCCTGCAACATCTCCGTCTGCAACAAAGGGTCGATACGCGCCCTTGTCGTCGTTGCCTCTATATCCGCCAGCGTCTACAATAGCCCCATGGTCCAGACTGAGATTTCTTCCCCAGTTTCTCCGGCGGTGGAGCGCGAATTGCCTTCAGGGCCATTTCCGAACGCTCTGAAGCCTACCGAACCCGCGGCGCTTTCGCATCCATTGGTCGGAGAACCTTCCGACGACTTCTACGACGATGTAGATTCGTGGCTCAAGCCCATACTCCATCGCGTTGTGGAGGAAGAGCGGGAGCTTTCGGAGGACGAGGCCATGGCCCTAGCCCACGCGACGCCCCAAGACCTGAAGGGCCTATGTCGCGCCGCTTCCATTCTTCGCGATAGGGGCAAGGGGCGGGTGGTCACCTTCTCTCCCAAGGTCTTCATACCCCTGACCAGGCTCTGCCGGGACTTCTGCGGCTACTGCACCTTCCGACAATCTCCCTCTGAAGCTGCCTTGATGTACATGACGACGGAGGAGGCGTTGGAAGTGGCTCGAGCCGGTCAACGGCTGGGCTGCGCCGAAGCGCTCTTCACCCTGGGGGAGCGGCCGGAGCAGCGTTACCCCGAGGCCCAGCGGTGGCTCGGTGAAGCGGGTTTTCGGACGACACTGGAGTATCTCGCCCACGTTTCCGCCCTGGTGCTGGAGGGCACGTCCATGCTGCCCCACGCCAACCCGGGCGTCATGAGCCGGCGCGAGATGGCGGCCCTGCGGCCCGTCAACGCCTCCATGGGTGTGATGCTGGAGATTCTGAGTGAGCGTCTATCTTTCGAAGGCGGGCCGCACCACCTGGCGCCCAGCAAGCGTCCTCGTGTGCGGTTGAAGACCCTGGACTTGGCGGGCCAACTGAAAGTTCCTTTCACCACCGGCATCCTGATTGGCATTGGCGAGACCCGCCGCGAGCGCATCGCTTCCCTTCTGGCCATAGCGCGCTCCCACCGTCGATACGGCCACGTGCAGGAAGTTATAGTCCAGAATTTCCGAGCCAAGGCGGACACGGCCATGGAAGGCCACCCGGACGCCACGGTGGAAGACCTGCTCTGGACAGTGGCCGCGGCCCGGCTGATCCTGGGACCGTCGGTCAACCTGCAGGTCCCGCCCAACCTGAACCAGGCCCACTACCCGCTGTTCCTGACGGCGGGCATCAACGATTGGGGCGGCGTTTCGCCCCTAACCATCGACTACGTGAACCCGGAAGCGCCGTGGCCGCAGATTTCCCAGCTTCGCCGCCGCACCGAGGCGATGGGCTTCCAACTGAAGCCCCGTCTTCCCATATACCCGGAATTCTTCATGGAACGCGCCGACTTCGCCTCTGCGCCCATAAGAGAGCGCCTACTGGCCGTGGCCGACAATGACGGATACGTTAAGGGGGGTGTCGAAAGATATGTCAATGCTACAAGCTGAGTCTCCATCCCCCCGCTCCCTGGAAGCACTTGTTAGCGCCGTGGAACCCACGGCGGGACGGGCGCTAGCCGACGCCCTGGAGGGCAAGGACATTACGGTGGAACAGGCTATCACCCTGTTCGAAGCGTCGGGCCTGGAGTTGAACGCAACGGCGATGGTGGCCGACGAGCTTCGCCGCCGCACCGTGGGGGACCTGGTCACCTACGTGGTCAACCGCAACATAAACTTCACCAACGTCTGCATCAAGCGCTGCGGCTTCTGCGCCTTCAGCCGGGACCATCGAATGGAGGAGGGCTACTTCCTGCCCATATCCGAGGTTCTTCGTCGGGCCCGCGAGGCGTGGGACTTGGGAGCGACGGAGGTCTGCGTCCAGGCGGGCCTCCCTCCCCAGATGGAAGGCGACCTATATATACGCATCTGCGAGGCCATCAAGGAAGAGCTGCCCGACATCCACATCCACGGCTTCTCGCCGGAGGAGGTGCTGTACGGCGCCACCCGCTCCCGGTGGAGCATCAGAGAATACCTCCAGGGATTGAAGGATGCTGGAGTTGGAAGCCTGCCGGGAACCTCGGCGGAGATCCTGGACCAGGAGCTTCGCGACCGGATTGCCCCGGGTAGAATCACCACGGAACGTTGGATTGAGGTCATAACCACCGCCCACTCCCTGGGCATTCCCACCACCTCCACCATCATGTTTGGCCACGTGGAAACTAACGAGCACAAGGCGCGGCACATCGCGCTCATCCGGGACGTTCAGAAGGCCAGCGGCGGAATCACGGAGTTCGTCCCCCTGAGCTTCGTTCATGCGGAAGCGCCCATGCACTTCCAGCAGACGGTGGACGGGCTTCGCAGCGGCGCCACCGGTTCGGAGGTCCTGAAGGTCCACGCCATCGCCCGCATCATGTTGAACAACTGGATTCCCAACATCCAGGCCTCCTGGGTCAAAGAGGGCCTGCGCGTTTCTCAACTCCTCCTCCTAGCGGGGGTCAACGACCTGGGCGGCAGCCTCATCAACGAGAGCATCTCCACGGCGGCGGGCGCTCAGCACGGTCAGCTGGTGCGGCCCTCCGAGTTTCGGCGCACCATCCGCGACGTGGGCCGGGTGCCCGCCGAGCGGTACACGACCTATAAGATCAAGCGGGTCTTCGACGAACACGACGACCCTCAAGACCCGTTGGACCTGCTGGAGGGCAACCTGGAGGAACGGTTCGGTTCCTACGAAAGCATGGTCCGCATGAAGGGCTTCCGCTTCGTACATCCCAAGCGACGGGACAGACCCAAGTCCCCCACCGTCCTCTAGCGGCCCATGTCGGCAACACCGGGGCCGGTCCTGGCCTTGGCCGGCGGCGTGGGCGGCGCAAAGCTGGCCCTCGGCCTTTCCCACGTCCTGCCGTCGGAAGACCTTGTCATTGTGGTTAACACGGGTGACGACGAGGAATTCCACGGCCTCCACGTATCGCCCGACCTGGACACCGTGATGTACACCCTGGCCGGACTGGCAGACCCGGAGCGGGGCTGGGGGCTTTCCGGTGAGACTTTCCAAGCCCTGAAGATGCTTTCGGCCTACGGCGCATCCACCTGGTTCAACCTGGGCGACAGGGACCTGGCCACCCACTTACGGCGAACCCAGCTTCTTCGAGAGGGACGGTCTCTCTCCGACGTGACGCGGGAGTTGTGCTCCCGACTGGGCATTCTTCACACGGTAGCGCCTATGACGGACGACCGGGTTCGCACAGAAGTTGAAACTTCGGAAGGAGTTTTGGCCTTCCAAGACTATTTCGTCCGGCGTAGATGCGAGCCAGAGGCGACGGCGGTCCGATTTCAGGGCGCCGACGTGGCGCGACCCTCTCCCACCTTTGACGAGGCCCTGAATAACGCCCGCGCCCTGATATTCTGCCCCTCCAATCCATTCCTGAGCATCGATCCCATCCTCGCCGTGGCGGGCGTTCGAGAGCGGGTTCGCCGCTTCGACGGCCCTCGAGTGGTGGTGAGTCCCATCGTCGGCGGGGCGGCCCTCCGCGGCCCGGCAGCCAAGATGATGCGCGAGTTGGGGCATCCCATGTCCAGCGTTGGCGTCGCCCGGAAGTACCTCGGCCTCTGCGACCATTTCATCCTCGATGACGCGGACGCCGATGATCAGGGAAAAATAAGCGCCCTCCGTATGCAGCCCCACGTCACAAACACCGTCATGAACTCCACTGAGGAAAAAATAACTTTGGCCCGGCATATTCTCCGGCTCGTCGACGCGGAAGGCGGGTAGCGACTCTATTGGAGGTCGTGTCGATCATACCCGTGAAGCCCCTGCCGCAGGCCAAGTCTCGCATTGCCCCTTACCTGAAGGACGCCCAACGCCGCCGGCTGGTCACGGCCATGCTGCGGCGTGTAATTCGCGCCGCTCGGGAAGCGTCCGCCGAAGTCTGGGTGTTGGGCGCCGACATTTCCGCCCGAAACGTGGCCCTGGAAGAAGGGGCTGGCTGGCGTGAAGAGGCGGGGTCCGACATCAATGAAAGCCTCCGCCTGGTGTTCGAGGAGGCGTGGGCCGCCGGCAAGTCCCCCCTATTCCTGCCTGGAGACCTGCCATTCCTCCACAGCGACGAGTTGAAGGCGTTGATAGCCCGGGCGCGGGCGGACTCAAGCATAGGCGAAGACTCCGTCCCGAGCATCGTCCTTTCGCCGGCGAATAAGGGGGGCGGCACCAACGCTATCCTGATACCCCAACCACTCCCCTTTCGGCTGCAACTGGGGCCCGACAGCCTCTCGCGCCACGTTTCGGAAGCGCGGCGACTGGGACTGGAGCCGTCGGTCTATGCCAGCCCCGGCCTTGCCAGAGACCTGGACACCTGGGAAGATTTGCAGGAATATGAGGCTCACGAGCCGGGGTTCCTGGCCCGTCTGACCAGCGAGGAGCGTTAACGTGACGGGTCTGATCATTCAGAAACGGAGATTTCCAACATGACTGCCGCACCGCTGAAACTTGGCGTCCTTCTACCCACAAGAGCGCTTGTAATGACGGACGAGACGCCGAAGGACGCCAATCCGGTGCTGGAGATGGCCCTGCGCGCGGAAGCGGCGGGCCTGGATTCCGTGTGGGTCGGCGACAGCCTGTCCGCAAAGCCGCGGATGGAGCCTCTCACCACCCTGGCCGCTCTGGCGACCCACACCCAAAGGGTGCGATTGGGGACCGCCGTCCTGCTCGGCGCCCTCCGTCATCCCGTGCTGCTGGCCCAGATGGTGGGCACCCTCGACCTGCTCTCGCAAGGGCGCGCCGTCCTGGCCGTGGGCGTAGGCGGCGCCTTCAACGAGGCTCAGAAGCAAGAGTTCCGTATCGCCGGCGTCGATCCCCGTCAGCGGGGACGTCGGCTGGAAGAAGTCGTGCAGGTGCTCAAGGCCCTGGGCACGGGGCATCTGGAATCACACCAGGGCCGTCATTTTCAGCTGGAAAACGTGTCAATGCGTCCCCTGCCCGTGCAGAAAGGCGGCGTGCCCGTCCTCTTCGCGTGCCACCTTCGCGCCAAGCGAGAGGCCCAGTTCCGAAGGGCCGCCCGGCTGGGCGACGGGTTCATCTCAATCTCCGAGCCGCCGTCGGAGTTCGCCGAAGTGGGACGACGCGTTGCCAAACAAGCCGAGGCATTCGGCCGGGACCCCGCCGAAATGGAGCGGGTCTTCTATATGACGACCAACCTGAACACCAACCCGGCCGAAGCCGAAAGGGAGGCGGACGAGTTCATCCGCCTCTACTACGGAGTCAACATCTGGCGTGACCTGTGGGGCCCCTGGGGGCCGCCTGACCGACTGGCGGAGTCCATCCGGGCCTACGAAGCGGCGGGCGCAACCACGGTGATAGTACGGTTCGCCTCCTTTAGCCCGTTGGAGCAATTCCAGACCTTCGTAGATACAGTCTTACCTCAACTTAAGTAGGCGAGTCGTAACGAGCAATCTGGGATTCAAACTGTTGCCTACGTCCTATCGAACATGTATACTCAAAATTTCCAAGCGATGAGGAGAACAGCCCATGACGGTCGCGCCTGGGCAGCGTATCGGACACATTGAGGGCAAGTTAGATTCCCTGGCTACCAAGGCAGACTTGGGGGAGT
This sequence comes from Dehalococcoidia bacterium, assembly GCA_965238215.1. Classification (GTDB taxonomy): domain Bacteria; phylum Chloroflexota; class Dehalococcoidia; order Lucifugimonadales; genus JAPULR01. The sequence goes on from OZ250180.1 coordinate 1,425,775, forward strand.
TGCGTGAACAGTTGGCCGAGATGCGCGGAGAAGTGCGGGCAATGAGGTGGACCTTGGCTGTCGTGGGTGTTGGAATCTCCATCGTTATCCTGGCAACCCGATTCATAGGTTAGGAGAAAGTCAAGCAACTATCCACTTGCTATAGCGACTCAGCGCAAATAGCATCCATTCATTGATCTGAGTATTCTCCCCATCCCTGGCCAACAAATTCGCGCTCTCTTCCGATTGCTTCCTCCATAGAGGTGCGTTCTGCCCATGACTGGTAAGACCGCCCGGATTCGCCTTTCCCCTGCTAGCCAATTCCTTGGCCTCGCCGTCGCCCTCATCACGGTCGCCATCCTGGCCGGCTGCGAAAGCGCCCCCACCCTGGAATCGTGCGACGACGTGGCCCAGGCCACCACCCGGGGAGGCGCGGAATCGTCGACGGCGGGCCGGGGCACTTTGGTGCAGCGAGTCATCGACGGTGATACCGTGGTCCTGGCCGACGGCGCGAGGGTGAGATATATCGGCATGGATACGCCGGAGCGTGGGGAGCCGTTCTTCGACGAGGCCACCGAGTACAACCGCGGGCTGGTGGTGGGCAGGCGTATTCAACTGATAAAAGATGAGTCGGAAGCAGACCGGTTCGGGCGGCTGCTCCGGTACGTCTTCGCAGGTGATATACTGGTCAACGGGGAACTGGTGCGGGAGGGGATGGCCGAGGCCAAGAGGTACCAGCCGGACGTCAAGTTTGCCGAATGCTTCGACGCTCTGATGCAGGAAGCGGAGCGAGACCAGCGGGGCCTGTGGGCACCATAGGGGGCCTTGGCGAATGGGCGGATTATACCAAAGCCATCTGGTTCTAAAAGTCGAGGGCAATCAAGCGAGGGCCGAATACCTTCTTGAATGCCAGAAGTCTTTCGACCATCCACTCTCGAATTTCTTCAAGGGTCTCGTCGTCATCAATGCTGCCAGGCCGCACAGCGTCTATCCTGCTTGCTTTACTATTGTCTAGACGGTTCCATTCAAGGTCCTCGTTCAACTCCGATTCGATGGCCTCCTTTTCTGTCACAAGTCGATCAAAGACGCTCTTATTGATGTCTCTATCGGCATTTTCCATAGAAAGTGTAACTCCGGCCCTACCTTGCCTTTTGAAATTTGCACTGTATGCTATACTTCCACGGCCTGAAGCGAAATTACACCAACTCTGAGGCTGTCCTTTGCGAGCCGTGGTGAATTTCTCGTCTTCCCTAAGGCGATCAATCAAAACCTGGAAGAAACTGCGGTATCGTTCCATCCTTTCGGAAATGCCTCTCGATCGATCACGCCACTCATTGGGAGAGGCAGCGAGTTTGAAATTGACTGCAGGACGGGAGTTGTCGATTCTTAGCAGTTCTATAATCACTCCAAAGAAGTGCCTATCTTCACCTTTGCGTTGATTGAGCCAATCAAGGGCCTGCCGATGTTCCTCTCTGAATTCCCTTGCCAACCAGACTACTACACCAGCATCGTAGCCGGATGCATACGTGAGAAGCTTGCCCAAGTGGTCATGGTCAGTAGTTCCCAACTGGCTCTCAACAATTACCGTCCGGTTGCTTCCCAGGTCGTGAGCTAGGATATCCAGGGAAAATTTTCCAACGGGCGCTTCCTGTCCCCGCACCTCTAACTCCAATCCAAGGGCTTCGCCAAGGCTGGAAATGTTGCTAGCTAGCCACGGGGTAAAGTCAGACGCCTCATGGGGCCACATCGCTTTCAGATCGACTTGTTGAATGGTTCCTAACTCCACGATAATCCCTCCAATATCGCCACGTGTGCAGACCAAGATCTATCGGTCGCCATTCGTTCCGGCGATTGTATCAGAAAGCATTAACCGGCTACTGTCGCCTCCGTCGCCGCTTCCCCAGGTGGTATACTGGCAACCGCAATTCGTTCATCCCTCCGTTAGGAGAAGACGTTGTATTCCATTGACCTATCGGACAAGAAGGCGCTGGTTTTTGGCGTCGCCAACCAGAAGAGCATTGCCTGGGCCATCTGCCAGTCGCTCCACCAGGCGGGCGTCCGGCTGGGCGTCGTCTACCAGAATGAACGACTTCGCAGCCGGGCGGAGAGGCTGACCAAGGACATGGAAGGAACCCTGCTGCTCCAGTGCGACGTCACGTCGGAAGAGGAAATCGAGGATGTGTTTCGAAGGGCGGGAGAAGAGTTCGGGAGCATCGACTATCTCGTCCATAGCATCGCCTTTGCCCACCGCGAAGACCTGGGCGGCGACTTTTCCAGTCTGAGCCGCAAAGGGTTTCAGGACGCCCTGGAGATAAGCGCCTATTCGCTGATTCCGTTGGTGCGCCACGCCGCCGGGCTGATGCCGGAGGGCGGCAGCGTGGTTGCCATGACCTTCAACGGCTCGGAGCGGGTATATCCCGGCTACAACGTCATGGGCGTCGCCAAGGCGGCCCTGGAAAACGAGGTGCGGCAGTTGGCGGCGGAATACGGCCCGCGAAACATCCGCGTCAACGCCATTTCCGCCGGCCCGCTGGAGACCCTGGCCGCCCGGGGAATTCAGGGGTTCCCGGATATGCGCCGCATTCACGCCCAGAAAGCGCCCCTTCAGCGGAACATCACCCACCGGGAGGTGGGGGACACGGCCCTCTACCTATGCAGCAACCTCTCCAGCGGCGTCACCGGCGCCGTCATCCCCGTCGACGCCGGTTATCACGTAATGGCGGTCTAGTCGGGGCGGACTCGCCTTGCTCAACAAAACCGTTTCGACGAGGGCACCCATAGGCGTATCATAGGGAAAAATAAGGAGGATGCCATGAGCGGCAACGATTGCATATTCTGCGGGATGTCGAGCGGCGCGGTGGAGACGGACTTTCTCTATCTGGACCAGCAGATAATGGTGATTCGAGACATCCGGCCCAAGGCGCCAACCCACCTTCTGATAATCCCGCGGCGGCACGTGAAGGGGCTGACCTACGCCGCAGGGCGCACCTCCGCCACCCTGGGGCAGATGTTTGTCATTGCCGAGGAAATGGCCCGTCGGGAGGGCGTGACCGTCAGCGGGTACCGGCTGGTAGTCAACCAGGGTCCGCATTCCGGCCAGGAGTTGGAGCACGTCCACATGCACCTGCTGGGCGGCAAGTCCATGTCCGCCATGGGCTAGAGGAGGCCCGTGATGAGCAGCTCCATTCATCAGGTTGTGCAGGACTGGGTGGGAACCCTCCCCCGGGGCTTGGCGAGTCATATCGGACGGGTGGAAACCCTTGCTGGGGAGTTCGCACAGGCCCATAGGCTGGAGCCGGAGCGGGTGCGGCTGTGCGCCCAGGCCCACGACCTCTGCCGGTGGATGCGCGGAGAAGATCTCCTCGCCAAGGCCAAAGAGCTTGGCATTCCGGTGCACGTGGTGGAGGAGAAGAACCCCATCCTTCTCCACGGACAGGTGGCGGCCGAACTTCTGCGGTTGAAGGGCTTGGACGACCAGGTGGTGTACGACGGAGTGTACCACCACAGCACCGCATATCCCGGGCTGCATCCGGTAGCCAAGGCGGTGTTTCTGGCCGACAAACTGGAACCCAACAAGGCGGGACGGTACGCCTATTCGTCCGAAGCGTTGAAGGCCCGCGCCTTGCGGAGCCTCGACGAAGCGCTGCTGGAGTTTCTAAGCCGCGAGATCGGCGCGTCCTTGGCGCGGGGGCAGATGGTCCATCCCTCGGCCCTGGAGGCCCGCAATGAGCTTCTGGCCCAAGGCCTCAAGTTCACCCTCTAGGGGGCGGGTAGCTCGTTCTTGCGGGCCTGTGGGCGTTAGGGTGCCCAGACCTGGAAGTTACCAAAATCCACATTATGGGCGCTATTGTTGTAGAAGCCGGCGATAACCAGTGTTGATAATCTCCTACCTTTAACGACGTGATGCACATAGCTCCTTAAACTCACTCGGGGCAGTTCTCAGCCCTTGCAACGTCCACGGAGAGTCCAGGCCTCTCAGTAAGACAACTGACTAGACCTTCATTGAAACTGGCGTTGATCTCTTGCAAGTTAGGCAGTTCCCACAAGGATTCAGGCATGATTCCAGTCAGAGCATTGAAACTTACGTCCAACAATGTCAAGCTCATCAAGTTGCCCAGCTCGTCAGGCACGCTGCCGCTTAGATCATTGCTGCTCAGATCTAACTCCTGCAGATTCACGAGATTGCCCAGCTCTTCAGGTATGCTGCCACTCAAATTATTGCTGCTCAGGTCTAAGTCCCGCAGATTTATGAGGTTACCCAATTCCGGCGGTATCCTGCTAATCCGGGTGTAAGATATGCTCAATTCCTCCAAGTTGAGCAGTTCCCCCAACCCGGCAAGTGTCTCATCATCTAAATCGTTTTGTGACAAACGCAACGTCTTCAACTCCACCAAGTTTCCAAAATCGGTTGATCTGATACCCTGTAAGATATTCCCACGAAGATCAAGGTGATGCAAACCTTCTTGCTCACTCAAGGTGTTGGGAATGGTCCCTCTCAGGCGGTAGAATAGGAGACGCAATTCCCTTACCCGGACCGGGGAGCCGCCAATTCGAACCCCCTCCCAATGTTCTATGGACAGATGTGATCCCCAATTCAGTAGGTCTCCGCCATCCATAGCGTCCTTGAAATCCAGTAAGACTTCACAGTCCCGGACCAAGCCCGAGTTGATGTCGGGTTCCGGGACGGCGACTCCTTCTCGGCACTGTTCCTCCACCGTCCTCGTGTCCGGATTGACAGCTATCAGTTTCCTCGACGGCGCATAATCGCGTTCTGTCTCCCAACGCACCAGGGTGCGTGGATTACTTCCATCTCGCGCAATGGACACTATGCTGCCATCTCCATACGGTTGCGGTGAGTACCGAACGCCCCACTCATATGTAAACACATTTGTACGACTGTCAAAGAGTAACACCGCTATTCTCGAACCGTCGGGGGACCATGCAGCGTCCACAGCCTTCTCCGAAGTCATAAGACCCTGGTTATCCAGAATTCTTCGCAGACCAGACCCGTCCCATCTAACCGTGTAGACAACCTCCAGCTCTCTGCCCACGAGCAGCAGTTCTCTGCCAGTGGGAGACCAGGACACTCTATAGCTCACATTTGGCGTGATCATCCGCCGTTCCGTCCCGTCATGTCCCACTGCGTAGATACCGGCCTCTTCTCCGAAACTAGCCGCCACAGCTATCTCCGAGCCGTCGGGAGACCAGAACGGCAGCCCCAGGACCTCTCCTATCCTCACCAACTCCGTGCCGTCCGCCTTGACTGTATAGAGAATCCAGTCCGGCGTATACTTGGCTGCACGCGTGTCACCATCAAATTCATACGCAATGAAGGCGATCCGGTCAGCATCCGGTGCCCACATTGGGGCAAAGTAAGCAACGGTTTTTATCTCAGGGGTAATGAGCCGCTTGTCTGATCCATCGGCCCCAATGGTATAGAGGTGCCCACCGGTCCAAGCAAAGTAGTCCCACGGGCTTGCCACGTAGGCAATACGCTTGCCATCGGGTGACCAAGATGGGGTTCCGTCCAGGGTGATGTTGTTGGTCAGCCGTCTGGTTCCCGACCCATCGATATTCGTTACGGCTATCTCGTAGTGTCTCCTATATCGGATATGTAGCCCACTGGTCATCTCATTCTCATTTTGCTTCTCCCACCACTCCAAAGACTCCGGGGGGTCTGTAAGAAAGCGGCAGGAGTTGTAGACGATCCGTGAGTCAACAGACGACACATCCGCGTGGAATCCATAGTGGAATCCATGCTCATCTATATAATCACCTGGATTTGCGTCTACAACTGTCCACGCGCGGGATCCCTCTGAGTCAACGGCACTTACGGCGGTTCCAAAGCTGAAGATAATTTGGGAACCGTCAGGACTCCACTCCAAGAAGAAATCCTGGTAATGGGCCTGTAGTGGATAGTCGAAAAAAATCCCCACCGGACCACATGCATAGCTTCCTTCCCAAAAAATATCAGGTTGAATAGTAACGCCTGTCCTCCATGCGTCTAGTTCGTCATAAACAGGCCCTTGGTTCGCTACAATAGACGGCATGTCTGTTGTCACAGATGTTGGCGTGGGGGTTGGGGTTGGATGCGGAACGGGGATGGCTGTAGGTGTTGGCTGAAGCGTGGGTGTGGGAATGGCGGTCGGAGTCGGCGGAGCAGTTGGCCTGGATATAGGCATCGACGTTGGAGAAGGAACGGGACTGGGTTTACGTGTGACAGTCGGTGTGAGAATTGGCATAGGTGCAGGTGTTGGCGTTGGTGAGGATGTCGGAAGAGGGGTCAGTGTCGAGGTGGGCGATGGAGTCGGCATCGGTGCAGACGGGACTGGGGTCCGGACATCCGTAGGCTGAGGAAGGGGTGTGGGGATTGGCGGTATTGGAGTTGAAGCTGTCGGCGCTGAGGTGGGGGCACTCACGCCACCGCAAGAAACTGCGATAAAGGCGGTGAAGAGGAAACAATGGAGAAGAAATATCTTTGGTGGTCGCATGGGTGTTCGTTAGGTACGGATTGCTATTGTATCAAAGTATTTGGAGCAGAAACAGAATTCCCGCATTGCGTTACGTCTCACCGTGATTGCCCTGTTCAAAACTGGATGGCGGCCTCCCAACGCAACATTTATGCCTCGTCATCCTTGACAAATACATACGTGCGTTCTATTCTAGGTGCATCTCAAATGACAGGTGGCGGCCAATGGAGGCAATTCTTGAACTTCGGATGGGAGACGGCCCTGGTCTTTCAGAGCTGCGTTACCGCTCTAGCCAGCGGCGTCAACGCCCTGCGATTTATCGCATATCCCGTCCACAGCGGACGGCGCCATCGTCGGTTAGGCGCGTACACCCTTCTGGTCGTCAGCCTGGCCTTCCTGGTGCAGAGCCTCTACCTGGGCTTGCTGCCCTGGCTGACGGACTTGGAGGGCGAAATTCTGTCCGGCCCCAGGCTCCGGTTCATAGTCGGAGCGCTGCCCATGATAGCGTCCGTCCTTGTGCTGAGCTTCATGCTGCGCCGCTGGAGAAGGAGGAGATAGAACAATGACCCTGGATCGGATTGTTGAGCAAGAAGAATGGGAGCTGATGTCCCTATGCCTGCTATTGGGCATGTTCAGGTCCTCCCTGGCCATACCGGAGGACGCCTTGACGGAGCTGCTGGAAGTCCTGGAAGGCGAACTGGATGAGTAGCAAGGCTGCCGAGATTAGCGTCCGGGATTTCTATGCCGACGTGCTTTCGGAGGCCAGCCGCGCCCGGTTGGAGAAGGCAAGGGAGTTGGAGGGCATCGACGAAGAGATAGCCCTCCTCCGCATCAAGCTAAGAGAGATGATGGCCCAGAATCCCGATAAGACTCAGCTTATCTTCAAGGGCATGGACATGCTGATGAAGGCCGTCACAACCCAATACAAGCTTTCGCCAAAGTCCAAGAACGACCTTAACGACAGTATCGTTGGCGTCATCAACGGCATCGGGCGGGAACTGTGGCCGGAGGGCGGGCCGTGAGTCCCAAGAGTTTGGGTAAGGCCCTTCGCAGGCTTTCGGCCAGGATGGGCCGCCGCCAATGGCCGGAACCGCGGAATCTGCCGCCGGACGCCCTGCTGAACCTTCGCATGGAACTTCTGGAGAAGCAGTTGGATGAGGTGAAGGGCCGGGTAAACGCCCTGATGCTGATTATTCTGGCCGCCGTGATTACCGACGTTGTAATGCGGGCGCTGACTTAGGAGGCCGCCATGGGAATTTATCAGCTTCAGGGCGTCTGCTGTCAACACGTGGTTCTGCGAGAAATCTGAAAGGAGGGCGCTATGGGAATTAGACACCCCTTACGAGAGTACCAGTTGGAGATAGGCCGCGCTGTCATGGACAGCGTGACCCGCGGAAAAGGCTTGACCTTCACCGTGGAGATCGCCCGCCAGGGCGGGAAGAACGAGCTTTCCGCCCAGATGGCGACGCTGCTGCTCACCATGTCTATGGCTCGCGGCGGCAACATGATTAAGGCCGCGCCCACCTTCATGCCCCAGGCCCTCATCAGCATGAACCGGCTCAAGGAACGTCTGGACGACGCCGGCTACGGCGGTGTCTGGCGCACGGAATCGGGGCATAACGTGGTCCTGGGCAGGGCGCGCCAGATGTTTCTCAGCGCCGAGCCCCACTCCAACGTGGTGGGCAACACGGCCCACATCCTGCTGGAGATGGACGAAGCCCAGTCCATCGACTCGGACAAGTACCATAAGGAATTCCGTCCCATGGGCGCTTCCACCAACGTCACAACCGTCCTTTACGGTACGCCCTGGGATGGCCATTCCCTCCTGGAAGGGGAGGCTGAGGCCAATCTTGAGCTGGAGCGGAAGGACGGCGTGAAGCGTCACTTTTCCGTGCCCTGGGAGGAGGTGGCGCGACACAGCCCGCCCTATAGACGTTACGTGGAGATGGAGCGGGAGCGCATGGGCGAGAACCATCCCCTGTTTCGCACCCAATACCTGCTTGTGCCTGTGTCGGGCCAGGGTGGTCTCTTCACCGCCGGCGACGCGAGCCAGCTTCAGGGAAGTCATCGGCGCCTTCGCGGGCCGGCCCGGAGCGCCGTCTACGTGGCCGGGTTGGACGTGGGCGGCGGATCCGCTGGAAGCCCCGATGGCGTATCGGCGTCGGGGCGCAGGCCCGACTCCACCGTCCTAACCATCGGCGAACTGGATTTCTCCTCCCTCGACACCCTACAGCGGGATCCGGCCATCCGCGTGGTGGAGCACCACGAGTGGCAGGGGATTCCCCATCATGCCCTCTATCCCCGGCTGGTGGACCTGCTCAAGAACGTGTGGCGCTGCCGCCGGGTGGCCGTGGACGCCACAGGCATGGGCGAAGGAGTGTCCAGCGTGCTCTCCAAGGCCCTGGGGTCCAGCTCAGTAACATCGCTGAGATTCAGCGCCCAAAGCAAGTCCCGGCTGGGTTACGACCTGCTCTCGGCGGTCAATTCCGGACGGCTGAAGATGTACGCGCGTGACGGGTCAGAGGAGTGGGCGGAGTTCTGGCGGCAGACGACGTCGGCCCGGGTCCAGTATCGGATGGACAAGACGATGAATTTCTACGTGGATGAGTCCCAGGGCCACGACGATTATCTGAACAGCCTGGCGCTTCTCGTGGAAGCGGGCAAGTACCTGCCGCGGGTGGCCAAGGGCCGGACACGGGCGCGAGCGCCTGCATTGGTTTGAGGCTAGCCGTCCAGCCGGGCCGAGACCTCCTCAATGGATATCAGGTCTTCCTCCGGAATGCCATCCATGCTCTTCCGAAGGGCGTCCACCATCTCCGGGTCTTCCATAATGTCCAAAGATTCTACAACAGACTCATACACGTGCCACGGCAGCACAGCCAACACAGGCTTCCCATCCACGGTCAGGGCCGCCGTGCGGTTATCCTTCCCCAGAATTTCCGGCAACTCGTCTAGCATCTCGCAGGCCTTTGCCAACGGGATCAGTTCCACGTCGTATTCGTCTTCTACATACATAGTAAAACTCTCCTAATTTGACGGGAATCGACGGACTCGTTCAGCTACTCTTTCCGCCATGGAGTATACGTCTTTTTAGCCCGATCCTCGTCGCAAGCCTAAGGCTATAACTTTAACTAGTTCCCTGTTCCTGTCAACTCTGTAGATTATGCGATACCTCTGACCGACGGCCCTAACTGCGCGATAGCCTGACATTGACCGGGATAACGGTTTTCCTTGCTTTTCAGGTTCTTCAACCAGCCTATTCGCGCGTCTGGTGATTATCGCCCTAATACGCCTATCCGAAATGGCGCGAAGCATCCTGAGCGCGTCGGGTTCGAATTGGACTTCATAGGCCATGGTTTGCACAAGTGGGTACAGTACGCAATATATTGCGTACTGGCGTACTAATGCAAGTGACTCTAGGGGGGAACCAGGCCCCCTAACCCCTCACCCGTGAAGCTCTATCACGTCTCCGTCCGCGAGAACGTAGTCGCGACCCACCCGTTGACCGTCGAACTTGGCCGACCCCCACAGCAGCGCGTACTTCAGCTTCTCCCGCCACTCCTTGTGCAGCCTCTGGGCCACGTCGGAAGTAGTGCTGCCCTTGGCAATCACGATGGGGGTGTTGAAGTCCGGCTGTCCGCTGGGGCTCTTGGTGTACACCCTCACCTTGTTCAGATACATGAACGCCTGACAGCCAACGTCGTCCAGCCCCGTGCCGTCCAGGCACGATAGCTTGATAACGGTGAACTTCCCTCCGTAGACCCGCTCCAGCTTCTGAAACTTCTCCTCTGCGCCGTCCACGTCGGCCTTGTTGCCGAGGATGATTGACAGCTTCTGAATCCTGGAACCCTCGGAGTCGATGGCCTCCCCTTCCTCCAGTAGAGAATAACCCCACTGGTGGAGAAGGCCGTTAATTTGGTCCATCTCCTGCAGGGGGTCTCCTTCCAGGTTCACGGTCACCAACAGCAAGTCCGTGTTGCGAAGAAGCCCGAACAGGCGGGTCTGAACGTCCAGGGCGTTGAGTGCGGGGGTGTCCACCAGCTGGAACAACACGTTCTCGAAAGGAAGCATCCCCACCATCGGAATCTGGGTTGTGAACGGGTAGTCGCCCACCTTCGCCGGGGCGCGGGTGAGGGCGTTCAGAATCTCCGACTTTCCGGCGTTCGGCAGCCCGATAATCAGCACCTGCCCCGCCCCTTCTTTGCGAATGCTGAAGGGCTGGGGGCCGCCGCTGGTGCTCTTGGGCTTCTCCAACTCCTCCATGTGCCGCGACATACGGGCGCGCAGGTCCGCCCGCATGTGGTCCGTGCCCTTGTGCTTGGGGATGACGGCCATCATCTCCTGAAGGGCCGCAACCTTGGCTGGCAGCGTCCTGGCCTGCCGGTATCGCTGTTCTGCTTCTTTGTACTGGGGCGTTAGATTCGCTGGCATATGCTTCCGTTGATGGCTCTACCGCGGTCTCCGGCGGCTCTGAGGCCGCTAGCGACCGGTGTAGGTGGGGTCCCGCTTCTCGACGAAGGCTTTGGCTGACTCCTCGAAGTCCTTGGTGTTGTGAAGCCGAAGCGCGGCCTGGTAGTAGTCGGCCTCGGCTGCGGCTCGGACCCAGGGCCAGCGCGTCACCCGCACCCCGGCCCGAACTGCCAGGGGCGGCGCCTGAAGTATCTGCTCGGCCAACGCCAAGGCCCCTTCCAGATGCTTCCCCTTAGGCATGACGCGATTAATCAGCCCGTGACTAAGCAGAGTCTCGGCGGTCTGGGGCTGGCCCGTCAGCAGCATTTCCGTAGTCATCTTGGAAGGCATGAAGTTCTGCACCTTGGCCCACGCCGGGCCGCCGGGGAAGCCTCGTAGGGTTTCGGTCAGACCAAAGGCGGCGCCTTCTTCGGCAACGATGAGGTCGCACTCCACAGCGATGACCAGCCCATAGCCCAGGCAGTATCCGTGAACGGCGGCTATGACGGGCTTCCAGTTGATGCACCGCCCCAGAAACCCCTCCGGGTTCATCCCCATGCCCCAATCGGCGTCCCGCTGCCGCGAGTCGGGGGCGTGAAACCGCTCCTTCACGTCGGCGCCGGAGCAGAAAGCCCGCCCCGCGCCGTGCAAGACGGCAACCCACGCTTCGTCGTCCAAGTCGAACGTATGCAGGCATTCGGCCAAGTCCTGCTCCAGGGCCTTGTTGACGGCGTTTAGCACACGAGACCGGTTGAGGGTCACGTAGGCGATACGCCCTTCCCGTCGATAAGTAACGGTCTTACAAGTCATGGCCTTGCCACCTCCAAAACCTATTATGCCCCAGGCGAATGAGACTTGCCAGTAGCCGGTTGTATGCAACGACGCGCCTACCCCGGACTCCTAGCTCCGCCTCCATTCTGCCATCAGGCCCTTGCAATCAAACAAACGTGCGTTCTATATTATCCCAGTTACACGGAAGTTCATCGAACTTGCTAGGAGGATACAGGACGAGATGGGTAGTACGAAAATTAAAGAGAGGCCCCAGGGCGCAACCATCGACGGCCAGGAATACAGGGACGAAGGATGCGATATTTCCCCGTCCTGCCTCCGATGTCCCCTGCCCCGGTGCAAATACGACGAGCCCCAATTCGCCCAAGCCCAACGCCGTCGGCAGCAGGACAGTCTGGTAGTGAACGCCCGTATTCGGGAGGGTCTAACGGTGGCGGAAGTGGCCCGTCGGCTCGGTCTAAGCCACAGAACCGTATTTCGAATTCTTAGGAGGAACGGCTATGGAAGGACTAAATCTGCCCCAGCTCGTAAATCGCAGGGACGCACAGCGGCTGCAAGCATACGCTGAAACCATGAGCTTTTTCGCCGGACGCCAGTGGCAGGGCAGACAGCGTCGAGGCGAACGAAGGCTCACCTTCAACTACGTTAGGGCCCTGCTGGAAAAGGTTACCTCATACATGGCCTCCGGCGGCTTACTGGCGATGGAGCCGGTGGAGCCTTCCCAAGAGGCCATCGCCCGCGCCCGCCAAGCCGAGATCGCCATGCGTCGCGTTTACCAGGACAACCGGTTGGAGGAGCTTGACCTGGCAACGGAGCTCGACGCCGCCGTCCTGGGCGACGGCTGCTTCAAGGTCATCTGGGACGCGGAGGACCATCGGGTGCGGGTGACCGCGCCGGACGTACAGGGCATCTTCGCATGGTGGGTCGGCGACGATCCTTCCAAGGTGTGGCGCGTCGCCAGCCGCTACCTCATCTCCTCCGAAGACGCCGACATTCTGTACAACGTCAAGACCGCCGACCAGGACGGCATGGCCACGGTCGTCGAGGGCTGGACCAAGTCCCAGTTCCAGCTATGGATAGGCGATAACCTGGTGGATGAACGCCCCAATCCCTACGCCTTCATCCCCTTCATCATCTTCCCCAACCTGCGGGACCCCAAACGGTTCTGGGGCGTTTCCGACGTTCCCATACTCATGGAGCCTGCCCGGGAGCTGAACCGTGCCCTGTCCCAGCTTTCCACCATACTGGAACTCTCCGGCAATCCCATCGCCGTGCTGGAGGGCGTGGAGGAGGCCCGCGACATCGCCGTCGAGCCGGGAGCCGTCTGGGAGCTTCCCGACCAGGCCCGCGCCTACCTGCTGGACCTGCTGCAGGGCGGCGGAGCCAAGCTCCACGCCGACTATATCCAGCTGGTGTACGACGCCCTACACGACCTCTCAGAAGCCCCGCGAATCAGCTTCGGCCATAACCCGCAGAGTCTTTCCGGCGTGGCTCTGGAGATGGAGATGCACCCCCTGCTACAGCGCGTAGAGCGCAAGCGGCTTATCCGTTCATGGGTCTACCGGCGGCGTGCGGAGATGGCCCTGAGCATGCTGGAACGGTACGCGGGCCAAGATTTCAGCGATCTCTGGATCCGTGTCGATTGGGGGCCGCTGCTGCCCCAGGACCGGACTCGGCTGGTGCAGCAGGAGCGCAGTCTGGTCGAAGCGGGCATCCACAGCAGACGCCGCGCCATGGAGCGCTTGGGCATTGCGGACCCGGAGTCGGAGCAGCAGACCATCCGGCGGGAGTCGGAGCAGTCGCCGATGAACGAGACGTCGTAAGAAACAAGGTCGAAAGAATAAAGGAGGCATCATGGAAAAGGAACTCAACGAGACTAACGCCGAGGCATTCGATTTGAAAAACGAATCCACCGAGTCACCCGAAATCAGGCACGAAATCGCCGAAAAATCGGATTCGTTTCCACCACAGAAAAAATCGAATCCCCCAGAGACGAATGGCGTGGATGGTGAATCGCCTCCCTCTGAAGAGAGGGGCGAGAATAGGGAAGAACCCTCACCGTTGGAGAGCCGCGTGGCAGGTCTTGAGCAGCAGCTGGAGCAGGCCGAGACCCAGCGGCGCGAGGGTGAGGAGCAGCTTTCCACAACCCAGAAGTCGCTGGCGGAGGCTGTGTCGCGCTATCGCGCGCTGCTGCTGGAGTCGACGCCGGAGGCCCCGGAGTCCATGGTCGTCGGAGATACCGTCGACGAGGTGGACCGCTCGTTCGCCGAGGCGAAGTCACTGGTGGAGAGGGTGCGGCGCGACGTGGAGGATAAGCTGGCAAAGGAGCGGCTGCCCACCGGTTCCCCCACCCGCGGCCCCGCCAATTTTTCTACCCTATCGTCCATGGAGAAGATCAGGGCAGCCCTCTCCGGGTAGTTGACGATTTCCTTAACGGATACCTAAAGTCCCTTTATACTTGGCTCCATAACAGATCTACGGAGGACTGAACAATGAACAAATTTCCAGAGTTGGTAGAAAGCTACCATGACGTGAGGGAGAGCGTCGGGAACTATAATTCAGAGTTGCCAAAATGCAAGGTATTGCAAGAACGTCTCCTTCTTGCCGTAGACTGGTACTACATCCCAGAGATCGACTCAGTAGGACCGAGCAAGTTCATAGGCTACAAAGGAATGACGTGCGAATACTACGACGACCATACTGGCAAAGGAAAAAAGAAGGGCCTTAACGGTGGGGTCACAGAGGGGAACTTCAAGAAGTTGGGATGTTTCCAAATCTTGGAGTATGGTACGGATGAGTATAGGCACGTATTCGAGACAGTTAGGGATTTGGTCGGTCAATATGGCAAATTCCTGGCAGCCAGAACCCACCGGAAGTACTACGCCAAGAAGGGTTGGAAGAAAACAGCTTGAGCCTAAAATTTGCCGCCACCTCCAGACCGGGCCCACGCGACGAGCTGGTGGAGTGGGTGCAGGCCGCCGAGTCCCTGGGCTATCATCGAATAGGCATCGCCGACTCCCCTGCCCTCTACCGGGAGATCTGGGTGTCCCTGACCCACGTCGCCCTCAACACCCGCCGTCTCCCCTTCGGCCCGTGGGTTACCAACCCCGTTACCCGCCACCCCGTCGTCACCGCCAGCGCCGCCTCCGCCCTGGAGGAAATAACCCCCGGCCGAATATGCATCGGCGTCGGCTCCGGCAACAGCGGCGTCTACAACGCCGGACGTCGCGCCGCCTCGCTTGCGTCCCTCCGCGAGTACGTCACCACCCTTCGCGCGCTGATGACGACCGGAGAGACCGAATACCGGGGCGGGACAGCCCGGCTGCGGTGGTCCGACAAGGGTGCAAAAATTCCCATCTATATGGCGGCCCACGCCCGCGGCTCCCTGCGTCTCGCCGGAGAGCTCGCCGACGGCGTGGTCATCGGCACGGGCACAACGCCGGAGGTTGTTGAGGCGTCGCTTCAGGCCCTGGCGGAGGGCGCCCGCATCGCCGGTCGAGACCCCAAGAAGATCGACGTCTGGTGGTCCGTGCCCTTCAACCTTCGCGACAGCGACGACGAGGGGCTGGATCCCCAGGGAGGGCCGGCGCGGGAGGCCAACTATCTCAACCGCTTCACCCTGAAGGGCAAGTTCGTCCCCAAGGAATACTGGGAGGGCATCCGCGCCCTGGCCCAAGCCTACGACCTGAGCACCCACGGGCGCCCCTCGTCAGAGCAGCTGCAGACCTACGACAGTCTGGCCGAAGAGTACGGTGTACGGGAGTATCTGCTGGAGCGATTCGGCGGCATTAGCGGCTCGGCGGAGCAGTGCATCGACAAGCTGCGTCGAAACGCGGCCTTGGGCGTACGCCAGTACAGCATCAACGTGCCGGACGCCAACCGGCCCCAGCGTCTGCGCCGGATGATGGACGAAGTCATCAGCCGTCTGTAACCCTACCGCTATCCTCTTACCGTCACCCTACCCATGACGAATTACCCGTCGCGTCGTAGAATAGATGGTGCGGCGGCGAGCCTCCGATAACGCTCCGCCCCTTCGCAGACTGTGAGGCCATAAATGCCAGACGCCCCAACGCAGCCCCGCCTCTGGATCATCTACGTGCAGGATATGATCCAGTACGCGGAAACGGCCTTGACATACACTCGCGGCATGGGCCGGGAAGCGTTCCTGAGCGACGATAGGACTTATCACGCCACGTTGTGGAACATCGAACGCATCGGCGGCGCCGCTGCCCAGGTTCCTGCTCCCGTTAGGGAAGCCTTTCCGCACGTCCGGTGGGGCAAGTTCATGGAAACCCAAGACCGGAACGTCTACCCCCTTTCCAGGTCAAACGACAACGGAATCTGGGAAATCATTCAGACCGACTTGCCGACCCTGGCCCCTCATCTGCGAAAGCTGCTAGCGAAAGCGGAGGAGCTTCAACGTTTGATCCCCCCACGTGGTCCGTCCGGCGGGAAGGCATCAATAGGCCGTCAGCAAGTCCTCAACGCTCTAAGAAAGCACAAACCCATCCTGGAAGAGCGTTTCGGAGTGACGGAACTCACCCTCTTCGGCTCTTTCGCCCGCGACCAGGCCACCGAAGAAAGCGACGTGGACATAATCGTAAAATTCAACGGCCCGGCTACGTCCAAAGGCTACTTTGGCACACTATTCTACATAGAAGACTTGTTGGGTCGTACCGTAGACTTGGCAACCGATAAGTCGCTGCGTTCCGAAATCCTTCCCTTCGTGGAAAGAGACACAATAAATGTGTGATTCTCGCGATACAACTTACCTCTGGACGATCTATGTTCAAGACATGATCAAGTTCACTAAAGAGGTCTTGTGCTTCACCCGCGGTCTGGATCAGAGAGCATTCGTCGATGATCTGCGTACCTATCGAGCCACGTTGAAGACCATCGAAATGATAGGGGAGGCGGCGGCCAAGATGCCAGCCTCCATCAGGCTATCTCATCCTCATATCGCTTGGAGCGACATCATCGGAACGCGCAACCGAGTCACCCACTTCTATTCCGGCATTGACGACGACATTATCTGGGATATCATCCAAACCGACATTCCAACCCTGCTGCCCCAACTACAGCAACTGCTAGAAGAGGTTCAAGGGCAGCAGCCTTAACCCCCGCGCCCGTTCTTGCGCACGAACGCCGCCAGCCGTTCCAACGCCTTAGCTATGTTCTCCGCTGAGTTGGCGTAGGAAAGTCGCACGAACCCCTCGCCGTACTCGCCGAAGGCCGCCCCCGAAAGCAGCGCCACTCCCGCCTCGTTCAAGACCCGCTCCTGAAATTCGTCGCTGCCAAACCCCGTCCCCTCGATGCTGGGGAATACGTAGAAGGCCCCATCCGGCTCCGCGCACTCGACGCCTGGGATGCTATTCAGTCCCGCCACAATCAGGTCGCGCCGCTTCCGAAATTCGTCCACCATGTTCATCACAGGCTCCTGCGGTCCTTCCAGGGCGCGAATAGCCGCCCGTTGCGTGAAGCTCGCTGCGCAGGACACGCTGTTGGTCGCCAGCTTCACTATGTGGGGCGTGAGCCAGTGAGGGAAAACCCCGTAGCCCAGCCGCCAGCCCGTCATGGCGAAGGACTTGGAGAACCCGTCTAGGATTATCGTACGCTCCGCCATCCCCGGCAGCGACGCGATGCTGTGGTGCGCGCCGCTGTAGATAATGTCCTTGTATATCTCGTCGGAAAGAATCACCACGTCCTCCCGCGGGCCAAGCAGATCGGCCAACCGCTCCACGTCCTCCCGGCCCATGACTGATCCGGTGGGATTCTGCGGCGAATTCAATATCACCAGCTTCGTGCGGTCAGAAAGCTTGCTTTCTAGGTCGTCCAGGTCCAGGCGGTTGCCCTCGTCGGGCAGCAGGCGAACGGGAGCCCGCTCCGCCCCGCAGAAGTTGATCATTGACTCGTAGATGGGAAAGCTGGGGTTGGGGTAGACAACCTCGTCGCCGGGCTGCACCAGCGCCATTATGGCGAAGAACATGATGGGCTTCCCACCGGGCGTCACCACCACCTGATTGGGCTCAACCTCCAGGCTACGCGTGGCGTTCACGTTATCCGCGATAGCCTCCTGAAGCTCCGGCAGCCCCGCAGATGGGCCGTAGTGAGTGTAGCCCTGCCGGAGGGCCTGAATGGCCGCGTCCACTATGTGCGAAGGCGTGTCGAAGTCCGGCTCGCCTATCTCCAAGTGCACCATATCGTGGCCCTTGGCCTCCAGGGCCTTCGCCTTCGCTAATACCTCGAAGGCGGATTCGGTCCCCAGGTTGTTCATCCTATCTGCTGCTAGCAAAAAGTTCCTCCCAAATGGCGTCAACCCTTTTTATCAGAGCTAGCCGAAAAGCGCAACGAACATCCCGCCGATCCGCGGTTCAATCCCTCCCCCATCGTGTCCGAGCGGAGAAAGAAAACCAGCCGCCAAGATGTTAAGATGGGATGCGTTCAACCACCCAGGGGTTGCCCTGACCGCTATCTGCCATTACCGGAGGTTTTTGCATGAAAAGCACCGACGTCATAATCGTGGGTGGCGGCGCCGTCGGCTGCGCCACCGCCTATTTCCTCTCCAAGGCCGGGGCTAAGGTCACGGTCATCGAGAAGAACCGGATCGCCTTCGGCGCGTCCGGCTACGCCATGGGCCTGCTCAGCCCCCTCTACGGCCAGGGCATCCCCGGCCCGCTGGAAAGCCTCTCCCTGAACGGCTTCCTGATGCACCGGCAGCTTGTCGAGGAGCTTGTAGACTCAACTGGCGTCGACTACCACGCCCACACGAGAGACTCCATCTACCTCTCCTTGTCCGACGAGGATGAGGAGAACCTGAAGAACATCGCGTCCTACTCAGGCAACGTCGACGGCGTTTCCTGCCAGTGGCTGGCTGGGGCGGAGCTTCGAAATGTGGAGCCGCGGATAACGCCCGCCGCCGAGCGGGGAATGCTGGTGAGCGGCACCTGGGTGCTGGAGGCCGACAAGTACACGGAAGCCCTTGTCGCAGGCGCGAAACTCCACGGCGCAACGTTGCTGGACCAGTCCGCAACGGGACTGGAGCGTCGTTCGAAGGGCGCCGTTGTGCAGACAGACCAGGGCGATATCGAGGCTGACGCCGTGGTCCTCGCCATGGGGCCCTGGACGGGCGAGGCGGAGAAGTGGCTCGGCGTTCCCGTGCCCGTGGGCCCGCTCAAGGGCCAGATCCTCCGCATGGACGTTGGCGAGCCGGCCATGACCTGCTCCATCCACTACGCCAGCAACTACGCCGGCCCCAAGGCCGACGGTCTGACCTGGATCGGCACTACCGAAGAGCGCGTGGGCTTCGACAACGAGCCCACCATGGAAGCACGGCAACGGATAATTCAGGAGGTGGGAGAATTCTTCCCGCCCGCGCTAACGGGGCGTGTCGTTCGCCAGACGGCCTGCCTACGGCCGGTGGCCCCCGACGGACTGCCCGTCATCGGTCCCGTGCCCGGCTGGGAGGGCGTCTACCTCTCGACCGGCGCCGGACGCAAGGGCATCATCCTAAGCCCGTCCATGGCCAAGCTCACGGCGGACATGGCCCTGGGCCGCGCCGACGAAGCGGCCATCGCCCCCTTCTCGCCCGTTCGCTTCAGCTCCATAGCCCCGTGCTGAAATAACGCTCCCCAATATCGTTGAAGATGGTCACCACCTTGCCCTGTCCCACCCGCTGTGCCACGATGAAGGCCCCCAGCACATAGGCCCCTGAGCTCTGACCGGCGAATAGACCCTGGGCCGCCAGTTCCTGCGACACGGCCCGCGCCTCGTCTATGTCGATGGCCAGCATCTCGTCCACCACGCTTTCGTCCAGCGTCTGAGGCGTGATGTGCCCCGGCCCCAGGGGCTTCAGACCCTCCACGCCGGGCCATTCGGGGGGGTTGACGCCAATGACCCGGATGTCTGGGTTGTGCTCCTTTAGTCGACGGCCCACGCCACTGATGGTCCCACCCGTCCCCACACCTGCCACGAAGTGGGTGATGTCCGGCGCCTGCCGCAGAATCTCCTCGCCGGTGGTGTCGTAGTGGGCCTGGGGATTGAACTCATTGGAGTACTGATCGCACCAGAAATAGCGGTCCGGGTCCCCTTCGTACCGACGCTTCACCTCACGAAGGGTCTCGTCGTACCCCAACATCGGGTCGGTGAAGATTATCTCCGCGCCGTGGGCCACCAGCCGCTTCTTCCGCTCCTGGCTGGCGTTCTCCGGCATGACCAGGGCCACCCGGTAGCCCAACACCGCGCCAATCATGGCGTAGGCGATGCCGGCGTTGCCGGACGTGGCGTCCAAGATAGTCTTATCCCTGGTCAACCGACCGTCCAGGATAGCTTCTCCCAGCATGCGGAGAACGGGCCGGTCCTTGATAGACCCGCCAGGGTTCAGGTGCTCGTACTTGGCGAACACGGGCGCGCCGCCGCGAGGGTTGGGAATGCGGGCCAACGGTGTGTTTCCGATGGCCAAGAGGGGCGGATTGCAGTCCAGGAACGCCAGGAACTCCTTGGATAGGGGCAAAAGGTCAACCTCGTCCGACAATTCGGGATGGAATGCCGCCCGTTGGCGTAGGCTTACGGGCCGCGTTTCTCCACCATTCGAGTATAGCCACTGCAGCCTTGAGCGTAAAGATAAGAGGGCTACTCTGCCACCGAAGATGCGGTTATGGCGGGTTCTCGGCAGAGGGCGGCCCGGACGCTATCCATCCAACCTTCATCCAGCTCGAGTGCTTCACCAATAATGCGGTCTATCTCCAGGCGCACTGGATCCTCTGTCATTCGGGAGAAGGGCAGCAAAGTCTCCTTCTTAATATCTTGGAAGCGGTACCACATCTCGTTGAGCTGGGATACCTCAAGGGCGGTAAAGTCGGGCACGCGTAAAGAACGCAGGGTGTCCAGCGAGAAGGACGGATACGAGGGCTTGCGGTTATCCCTGTCTCCCAGAAGGGATAGGATGCCGACCGTGGAGTTGAAGTAGAAGCAGATGGCTTGCATAATCTCCGGTTTGTACGGACGACAGGGCGTCCAGATGGATCCCAGGGCAGCCTGGGGAACGGTTACAGCAGCCGCTCTGGCAAGAGGCAGCCACAGGCGATGGGGGAGGAGAACCCATCCCTTCTGCTCCCAATATCTGTCGGCAAGGCGACCCTTGGCCTTCTTAGGTTCAATGTAAACATCTGTTTCAACCTCCAGGGACTGGATCCTGTCTGTCTTGTGGAACCAAAGTGCGCGCCGTCCTGAAAGGGTGGGCATCTGCGAGCGGGTGTAAGCGTCTCGAATGCGCTGTCCGGCGGGACCAATAGCAGCCAACCTACTGAAAGGAACCATTCGAACCGATGCGGGGTTCTCTTCCTTGAGAGTGCGATGGGCCTTCACCAGGAAGGGAGAAAGGAAATTGACGGCGGACCAATCGCCCGTCCTAATTCGCTCCTCGTCCTCCCTCTGAAGTGTGAAGAGGTCGCCGGCCTCCGTGGATTTCCGACGGATGGCCTGCTCAATTCTGCGGGAGACGTCCAGGGACTCAAAGGCGTTCTTGGGGTTCTCCGCCAAATTCACCACGTTAGTCGGCGGCTTTGGCTCTGCACTATTCCACCGTCGACAGACGAGAAGCACCTCTCCTATGCTGGTGTTCTCGGAGAAGAAGATCCGCTTGGGGTCGTGGGAGCTTACAATGGTCTCCACGTGAAACCGTCCAGCTAGGTACTGACGCAAGGCCAAGTTGCCGGGAGCGGTGGGCACGACCGAAGGGAGCACTAGCGCCAGTACACCACCCTCGTCTTTTATCAACTTGTCGCCTAGAAGCGTGAACATGCCGCCGGATGAATGAAGCCGCGCCGCCGCCCGAAAGAGTTGCCCATCGGCAGCCTCCTCAAACCTCCGAGCCCGCTCGTCCAGCATCTCCTTCTCCCGCTCCTTGATGGCTTTCTCCTCATCTTTGGTGAACTGGTCGTGGCGCAGGCTGTCCCTGGTGAAGGGCGGATTCATTATCACCAGGTCCATGGGCGGGGGAGTGCGGCCGTTCCCCTCTCCGTTCTCCACCTGTTGCGTGAATGAGGATGGCCACAAAGCCAGTTGGGGCTTTCCAGCTAGGAAGTCCAAAGAACCCAGCCGGGCCTCGCCTTCGTGGTTCCCCAGGATGGCCCGATGGATGTTCATACGGCTGAAGGTCGTCTTGGGGGAGAGCATGCCTATCGTGCTGGCGGCCATGTGCGTAGCGGTAAGATTCACGTCATAACCCCAAAGAATATCTTCCACCAAATACAGCCCCAGAGCCTCCTCGTCCTCACGGTCCACGGGCCCTGCTGCCATGCGCAAAGCGCGGATGCGTTCGGAGGCAGCCATCAGCAGTGTGCCGGTGCCACAGGCCGGATCGCAGATTCGAAGGTCGGCTACAGTGTTGGGGTCTGCCCAATCCCCGTCTTCCTCCCGAATTGCCAGGGAAGCCAGCAGAACGGCCGCGGCGGTGGAGGTGTAGAAGGAACCGTCGTAACGAGCGGTGTCCAAGACGCGATGAAAGATTCGACCCAGCAAGTCGTGACGCAGGCCTGCGACCCGGTTGGATACAATGGCCACGATATCGGCCAGACGCCGCATCAGCAGGGCCATTTCCGGGTGCGATGGAAGCGCATCCAGGGCCTTCCGGCCGGTCTCGAAGACCGGTCGGTAGTCCACAGCAAGGATTCCCTCCCAGGCTTGGCGGAAAGCCCAGTGGGTCGACGGGTTGTTGACACAGACTTCGGGGGAGTCCGGAGGCCAGGAGCCGTCGTATCCGGCCGGGCGTAGCGCGGGCAGATGGTCCTGCACCCGGTGGTGAAAAAGCATGGCCGTTGCGACTACCAGCATCCCGCGCTTTGCAGGAACGAACCAACCGTTGGCATTGTGGTCTACGACGGGTTTCGCGGCGGGCAGATCCAGAGCCTGCGACAATGCACGGCGGGTGCGGGTCCGTAGGCCCTGAACAATCTCGTCTAGCCCATCTGAGAGGATACGGGCGGCCGCGTCGGCATCGTCTACGGCAGCAGGCGCCTGTAGAACCGCCTGGGCCAGATCGCCAACGCCGCCCGTCGACCATTGGGCATTGGGATCGCCCGCTCTTGTGCGAATGGTCCACTTAAGAGGCATTTTGGCCATGTTCTCTTCAGTGACGTTTTCCTGATAGCAGATGGCAAAGGCGATGATGGTCAAACCTTGACGAAGACGCGCATCCGCATCTTTGATTGCCTGGGAGGTGCGATGGAAGCCCGTTTCCGCCTCCAAGACCACCAACAGTTTTTCCACGTATGCCGCAATATCCAAGCGGTAGCGGCCCCGTCGTTCTTCGTAGTCGCAGTCGACACCCTGTTCCCTGAGAAGGAGACAAAGGGCGCGGTTCTTGAAATCTTCCTGCTTCTTCACAGCCATGGACGCATTATAGTCAATTCTGCCATCTATGGGTTAACGTCACCCCTTCCCCAACCCCCAAAAGTGACACCTTCCTCTTGCAATAAAGCGTACGTATATTCTAGCATCTCTGCATCTTATCTTAAACAGAGGTGCTTCAATGGCTCTAACCCTTACCGAATCCGCCAAGCTTTCCCAGGACATGCTCCTTACGGGCGTCATCGAGACCATCGTCAAGGACAGCCCCGTTCTCCAGGCCATCCCCTTTATCGAGGTGGTGGGCAACGGCCTCACCTACAACCAGGAGAAAGCCCTACCCTCGGTGGCCTTCTACGAGCCGGGGGACACGTGGGCCGAGTCCACTCCCACTTTCACTCAGGTCACCGCCAACCTGAAGATCCTCGGCGGCGACGCCGACGTGGACAACTTCGTCAAAGCCACCCGCTCCAATCTGCAGGACCTGGAGGCTACTGTCGTAGCCCTCAAGGCCAAGGCCACCCAGCAGAAATTCGACACTACCTTCATCGACGGCGACAGCACTACGGACTCCAAGGCCTTCGACGGCATCGACAAGCTGGCCGTCGCTACCCAGACGATCTCCATGGGCGCCAACGGCGGCTCTCTTACCCTGGACAAACTGGACGAGACCATCGACAAGGTGCGGGGCGGCAAGCCGGACATGCTCATCATGAGCCGTCGTTCCCGTCGCAAGCTCTCCTCCCTTGGTCGGGCCGCAGGCAGCGGCGTCGTTGTCGCCGACAAGAACCAGTACGGCATGATGACGGACTACTACGACGGCATCGCAGTCGGCGTCAGCGACTTCGTAAGCGACGCCAAGACCGTCGGCAACAGCAGCGACTGTTCCACCATCTACGCCGTTCAGTGGGGCGAAGGAGCCGTGGCCGGCCTCACCGCGCCCGGCGGCCTCCAGATGGAGCGCGTCGGCAGCCTGGAGACCAAGGACGCCACCCGCGTTCGGGTCAAGTGGTACGTGGCCATAGCCGTCTTCAACTCCCTCAAGCTGGCCAAGCTCTCCGGCGTCCGATCCTAGATAGCCGGTCAAGTATGGAAGACAACAACCCTGATTCTGATTTTGGAGGCGCGAAATGAACCTATCGGAGATGCGAAGCCGGCTGCGGATAGACCTTCACGACGAAGACTCAGCCAACTACCGGTGGACCGACAATCAGCTGGACCGTCACCTGGGACGGGCCGGCCGCGAACTGAGCGCGGCCCAGCCCAGGCCCGACGTGGCGACCATTCAGACCGGCTCTGACGGACGCACGGTGTCGCTGGCATCCCTGCCGGACCTGGTCCGGGTGGAAGCGGTGGAGTATCCCGTGGACGAAAGCCCGCCCTCCTACGTCGACTTCGGCCTCAGAGGCCCCGACCTCACCCTGTTGGTGGAGGAGGGGCCCGGGGCCGGGGAATCGGCGAAGGTGTTCTACGGTCGACTTCATACCCTGGACGCCGCCACTTCCACCATTCCGGCCCATCTGGAAGAGCTGGTCCTGGCCGGGGCCGCGGGTTACGCCGCCATGGACTGGTCCGGCCACGCCATCAACAGCATCAATCTGGGCGGGCCGCAGACGTGGCGGCACTTCCTGGTGTGGGGGCAAGAGAAGCTGGCCTACTTCCGGCAGGGGCTGGCGAACCTGAGCCGCCGGACGTCCCTGCGGGTGCGACGGCTCTACCGCCCGCTCTACCAGCCCACGAACCGGGTCATCGGCGGAGGCTACTAGTGCGCTCCCTATCTCCCACCTTGCTGGAAGCGCAGATGAATCCCCGCCGCCAACCCTATCTGGGAGTAACTGTCGACAGGCGTCTCCCTCACGTCTTCCATCCCGTGTTCACGCGACTATCGAGCACAGGCGAGACCCCCGCCCGGCACGACCTTCACCTGACTTCCGGCGGCGCCCTCATCCGGGCGCGGGTTGCGAGGTCCGGCTCCAGGCTTTACGTCCAGCGCGTCAGCAACGCCGGCCGGCACAGCGACTTCAGCCAGTGGACCTACCTGAACAGGGCCTACCCTTCCGCCGGAGTCGCTCTCTGCGGCTACGGCTCCTACGTGCTCATGGTCTACATCCACTACAGCAACGGACGGGAGCTTCGCTATCGGGAAAGCACGGACGCCGGGGCAACTTGGACAAGCGACAGGCGGCTCGTCTACCCCTCCGTGAGCGGCGTCTCCCACCTGTGCGCGGCCATGAGCCCTGCGGGAAAAGTCGGCCTCTTCTACGCCGGCTCCAACAACAACCTGTACGTGATGCAGAGGACGGGCGACAGCTGGAACACCCCTGCCTCCTGGCCCCAGTCCTCCTACGTTAGGCAGATAACCGGCATCGCCTGCGCCTACGGAACGGACTGGAACGTGGTGGTGAGCGGCGCAACTTCCACCGGATCCTCAAGGGTGTGGACCATGGTCTACGGCGACGGAACGGAAAACGCCAGGGGCTACTGGTCCAGCATCACAAGCATCACCAGGGCGGATTCCGGCTCCAATGTGTCCTTCTCTCATCCTTATTTGGCAAAGGCCGACACCTTCCGTCTCGTCTTCAAGGAGTCCTACGCCGGCTCCGATGCCTACGGCCGCGCATTCTGGACCTTTACGCCCCAGAGCAGCTCTTTCCTGACAGCTCGATGGCGGGAGCCGGTGCCCTTCGACGCCGACCCCTACGCCGGCGTGGCCATTGCGGGCAACTCAGGGTCCCTCTGGCTCTCCACCTCCTCCCAGGTCTGGCTGGCGACCGGCCCCTCCCGTCGCACAGTGAGCGGCGATGTCTTGGAGGCCAATCTGGTTGAAAGCGCCAACGGCGGAAAAGCCACCCTGGTACTCCGAAACGACCATGGCCGGTACAAAGGCGCGAGTTTCGAAGGGACATCCCCCCTGGTGCCTGGTGCGCGGGTGCGTTTCAATCCAGGCTACGTTACGTCCAGGGGCGTGGAGCATTCCCCGGGCCCCGCCTACTGGATTAGGGCGCTGGAACACCGCTCTGGTGGTGGAAAGGCCCATCTGGCCCTCTACCTGGAAGACGGTTGGACCCTCCTGGAGCGGTGGCGAGCCCGCTATCAGCACAACTGGATCAAGGGCTACACCTTCGTCAAGGACATCGTGGAGTTCATCCTGGCCCGGGCTGGCCTGAACCTCGAGGTTTTGAGTTCCAGCGACGTGTTCCGGCAGCAGCGTCCAGCCTTCACCATCCACCCCAACTCCACCGCCGCCGCCGCCCTGAAGCGGTTGATGTCCACGGTGCCGGACGTCCTCTTCTTTCGGAGCGGCAGCCCCGCGGTGAAACGGCTTAATCCTGCCGATGCCGCCAGCTACTTCTATGGCGCCGACCACCCCATCATCCGCGGTCAATATCTGTTCGAGGCGCAACGGTACAACCGTATCCAGACCTACGGCCTGAATACGGTGCGGGAGGCCATCGACTGGAACGCCGTAGCAATGGTGACGGACAGGCTTTTGCAGGTCTACGACATCAACCAGGAAACGTCCGCCTCCGCAATGAGTAGGAGCGACAGCCTGCTTGCCAAGGAGCGGGCCTCCACTCCGGCGGGCTTCCTGGAGGCGCCGGTAAACTGCGGCCTGGAACTCTTCGACGTGGTTAACGTCACGGACCCGCCGTCGGGGCTGAACGGCGCCAGGCGACGCGTTACCGGCCTGAATCTCAACTACCGCCGCGGACCGGACGGGCCGCCCGTCTACTCCCAAACCCTAACTCTGGCTGGTGTATGAAATGATAATCAAGAAGGGCGTAATCAAGGCGTTCAGCTCCTCCAGCTACAAGGCCACGGTCCAGATGGAGGGCAGCCTTTCCGTGTGGGTAAGTTCCATACCCGTAGCCCGCAACATCTCCTCCTCCCAGGTCCGAACAGGCCGACGCTGCGCCATCCTCTTCTTCAGCGAGGAGAACAAGAACGACGCCGTGGTGCTGGCCGTCTACACCTAATCTGCCCCGGAAAAACCCTAGTCACGCCAGCCCCATCGGCGTTACAATGCTAGCGGGCCGAAGTGGCGGAATGGTAGACGCGCCGGTCTCAAAAACCGGTGGGGGCAACCCCGTGTCGGTTCGAATCCGACCTTCGGCACCACTCCGTCTTCCCCAACTTGCCCTTTGTCACGCCACAATGTATATAATACCCTGCGTAGCCTGTGGTAGAATGCGGCAACGTTCCACCATCAACGGAAGCCATGCAATCTAGGAGGTGTGACTATGGAGAGTGGAAGCCCTCCGGTGATCCACGAAGTTCGGTACCCTGAAACCCTCCATCCGGGACTCGTGATCGCCAAGCTATTCTTGGGATGGATCTACGTAGGCATTCCCCACGGAATCATCCTGATGTTTTACGGCATTGCAAGCGGGATAGCCAGCTTGGCCGCCTTCGTTGCCATCCTCATCACCGGGCAGTATCCGGAAAACCTGTTCAACTTCAACATGGGTTTCTACCGCTGGAGCCACCGGGTGAGCGCGTACCTGAACTTCATGACGGACCAATACCCTCCCTTCACCGCGGAGCCGGTGGCCGACAGCCCCGTGGACCTGCGCGTCCAACGACTGGAGAGCTACTCCAAATCCCACGCCCTTGTGAAATTCTTCTTCGGCTTTTTCTACGCTTTCATCCCCCACGCCGTAGTCCTATTGTTCTATGCCCTGGCCGTATCCGCTACTGCCCTTATCGCCTTCTTAGCCATCGTCTTCAAGGGCCAATATCCCATTGAACTATTCAGATTCGCCGTGGGGCTCGAACGTTGGAACCTGCGGCTGGACGCCTATCTCTCCTTTATGACGGAGGAATATCCGCCCTTCAACAACCGGCCCGAATTCAATTCTCAAACTACCTAAACACCCTGCCCGCCGAAACACCCTCGCTTTTGGGAGGCTGAATCATGGTGATGGAAGCGACTAGTACCCAGGTGAAGAACGGCTCAGCCGTCAATGACATCATCGTCTGCCGGGACGTTCACAAGTGGTTCGGCAACTTCCACGTCCTCCGCGGCGTCACCATAACGGTGACGCGGGGCGAAAAAGTCGTCATCCTCGGACCTTCAGGCTCCGGCAAATCCACCTTCATACGCTGCATCAACCGGCTGGAAGAGCACCAGCGGGGCGACATCATAGTCGATGGCATCGAGATGACCAACGACCTGAGCAACATCGACGCTATCCGCAGCGAAGTGGGCATGGTGTTTCAGTCCTTCAACCTCTTTCCCCATCTTTCCGTGATGCAGAACATAACCCTCGCCCCCATCAAGGTTCGAAAGATGCCCCAGAGCGAGGCGGAGGGCGTAGCCAACCAGCTGCTGGAGCGGGTCGGCATACCGGAGCAGGCGTACAAGTACCCGTCGGAGCTTTCCGGCGGTCAGCAGCAGCGGGTCGCCATAGCCCGCGCCCTGGCCATGCGCCCCCGTATAATGCTCTTCGACGAGCCCACGTCGGCCCTCGATCCGGAGGTGATCAAGGAAGTTCTGGACATCATGATAGACTTGGCCCACTCCGGCATGACCATGTTGGTGGTTACCCACGAGATTGGGTTCGCCCGAGAGGTGGCCGACCGTATGGTGATGTTCGACGAGGGTGTCATAGTCGAGGAGGGCACACCCACGGAGTTCCTCGAGCACACCAAGAACGAGCGGGCCAAAGCCTTCCTCTCCCAGATTCTCTAAACCCCTTCAACCCCTTCCCCCATCCTTCTGAGCACGGCGAAGAATGCCGCCGTGCAAGCGCCTCCCAGCTATCCCAGCTTGACAGCATTTCAGGCCCTGAGTACACTCGGGGCGCATCGAGCGCGGCCAGGCGCCGCCCTAGTTTGCGCATAAGCAAGGCCCCTCCCCCAAGCTCAAAAGAAGGCCCGTCGTCGTCAAGGCAGATGACCAAAGGAGAAGATTAATGGCAGAAGCGGCCCCGGACGTCGAAGCCCTCCGGCGCGACTACATAGGGCAGGAGAGCCCGCCTGAATACCTGGACGTTGAGAAGGGACACGTTCGCGCCTTTGCTGAAGCCATCGGCGACCCGAACCCTCTCTGGAGCGACGAAATAGCCGCGCGCCTTACCCGCTTCGGCGGCATCGTTGCCCCACCCACCTTCTTGAGAGCAGCCCGCACCCAGCGGCTGGAAGACCTGCCCCCGGACTTTCCCTACAAGCGACTGCTGGACGGCGGCAGCGAGTGGGAGTATTTCGAGCCCGTCCGAGTCGGCGACCGCATCACCGCCGTCAACCGCATAGTGGACATCTTCTCCCGCACCGGCAGCGTCGGCCCTATGATCTTTGTCGTCACCGAAACCACCTATACCAACCAGCTGGACCAGGTGGCCGCAACCCAGAAGAACACTTCCATCCGCTACTAGACGAAGAGTAGCTTGCCCACAGGAATCAGACTCAATTATCCAAAGCCGTAGCAAAAGGGAAAAAGAAATGGCCGACCATCCCTACTGGGAAGACGTTGACGAGGGAGCGCAGATTACTCCCCTTGTCAAGCGCCCGACTACCCGCCAACTGGTGCGCTACGCCGGGGTTTCCGGCGACTTCTACGAGATTCACTACGACAAGGACTTCGCCAAGAGCACAGGCTTGTCCGGCGTCATCCTTCACGGCGCGTTGAAGAGCGCCTTCCTCGGGCAGATGCTGACGGACTGGATCGGCCCAAACGGGACCCTCCGCAAGCTGGGCTGCCAGTATCGGGGCATGGACGAACCGGGCATCGCCCTCACTTGCGGCGGCGTAGTCACCAAGAAGTACGACTCGGAGGGGCGGCGCTTGCTGGACTGCGACGTCTGGGTGGAGGACGAGCAGGGCCGGCGCTTCACTCCCGGCTGGGCCACCGTCGAGCTTCCCAGCAGAGAACCCTAAAGCGCCACTCTAGTTGACCCTACGGCCACTCCAATCGCCGCCACTATTCCCCGTAGGGGCGGTTCGGGAACCGCCCGTTCCCGTCCAAAAGGCAAAAAATAATTGCACTTTTCCCTCGTCCTTTGTATGGTAGTTAGCGGTCGTTTCATATCACGTCTGAACAAGTAGGAGAGGATATGCCGGGAGTTCTAGAAGGCAAGGTGGCAATAGTAACCGGTTCCGGCCGGGGCATCGGTCGAGGCATCGCCATGCTCATGGCCCAGGAAGGCGCTAAGGTCGTCGTCGTCGACCCCGGCGCCGAACTCGACGGCTCCGGCGGTTCCATCGCCATCGCCGACAGCGTTGTGAATGAGATACGCGCCAACGGCGGAGAGGCAGCTGCCTGCTACGAGTCCGTCGCCACAATGGAGGGCGGCGAGGCCATAGTGCAAACGGCACTCGACAGCTTCGGCAAGCTGGATATCGTGGTCACCTGCGCCGGGATCCTCAGAGACCGCATGATATTCAACATGACGGAAGAAGAGTGGGACTCGGTGATTCAGGTGCACCTCAAGGGCACATTCACCGTGGTCAAACACGCCAGCATCCTGTTCCGCCAGCAGCGGTCCGGCCGCATCATCACCTTCAGTTCGGAGTCCGGCCTCATCGGCAACTCAGGCCAGGCCAACTACGGCGCCGCCAAGTCGGGCATCGCCGGCTTCACCAAGGTTGTGGCCCGCGATATGGGACGATACGGCGTGACGGCTAACTCCATCGCGCCCCGGGCCAACACCCGCATGACGTCGGACATCCCCAGCGCCGCCAGCCAGATCCGGGCGGCCCAGGGCGTGGCAGCCATCGAGGGCGAGGATGACTTGGAGTCGGCCAGCCCCGACGACGTCGCGCCCTTCACCGTATTTCTCGCCAGCGACTACGCCGCCCACGTCAACGGGCAGACCTTCCTGGTCTACGGCGGCATTGTATCGCTGATGTCCCAGCCACGCCCGGAACGGTCCATCTTCAACGGCGAGGAGCGATGGTCTTTGGACCGGCTCGCCCCCCTCGCCAGAAACAACCTGACCAAGGGCATCGACAACCCCGCGCCACCGCAACCATCCCGATAATCTAATGATACGAGCCTACAGCTACACTAATATCAGTCCATATCCAGATCCAATTGTTGGGCGAAAAAGAGGAACCGAATAATTCAAAGGTCTGATATTTCACAAGGGGTTCAGCACAGACCACCGATGTAGAGATAAAAAAGAGGAGTAAAAGAGAATGAAACTAGCATTCTTTGACGACTTCAAACTGGGAGTTATTGGAGACGGAACCGTGGTAGACGTGAGCGACGCGGTGTCCGGCATAAGTCACACCTCCCCCCAAGACCTGATCAACCGGGTCATCGAAAACTTCGACGACCTCAGAGGGGCGTTGCAGCAGGCGGCCGACTCGGGCTCCGGCGTGCCCCTGGAACATGTGCGGCTGCGGCCCCCGCTGCCCAAGCCCGGCAACGTCGTGGCCATGGCTGTCAACTATATGGAGGACGGCACCAGAGACGAACCGGCCCCAATAAACGCTTTCCACAAGTCGCCCAACGCCGTCATCGGCTCCGGCGACACCATGATTCTGCCCGATGTTCCCGCCACCATCTTTGAAGGCGAGGCAGAAATGGCCCTGGTCATCGGCAAACGGGCCAGCCACGTCCGACAGGAAGACGCCTTTGACTATGTGTTCGGCTACACGAACTTCATCGACGGTTCCGCCCGTGGCTTGCCCCCCAGCGGCAACACCTTCTACCAGATGAAGTCCCGGACCACCTTCGCTCCCCTGGGCCCATGGATAGTTACCGCTGATGAGATCGATGACCCCCAGGAGTTGCCCGTAAAGCTGTGGGTCAACGGGGAACTGAAGCAGAATTTCAATACCAACGACATGGCCCACAAGATTCCCAGGATTATCGAGTGGGTGAGCTCGGTCCACGACCTGGAGCCCGGCGACGTCATCGCCACCGGCACCAACCACCGCGGCCTAAGCGCCTTCCAGGACGGCGACAGGATCGACATGAAAATAAAAGGTCTGGGAACTCTCACCTTCAGCGTTAGGGACGATCTAAAGCGCACCTGGGCCCGCACCACCCGACTGGAAATGGCGGAGCAGGGTATAGAGGGGACCACACCCCAGATCTCCGGCAAATATGCTTAGCCTGCCGCCGGTAGCCGGGAGTCAAGAAAGCAGGTATTGACCCCTCGATCACAAGACTTGAAAAACAGGCAACCCATAAGGAAACTAGCAAAAGACTAAGAAAAGGGTACAAAATGACAGCGCTGCTTAAAGATAAGGTGGCAATAGTAACCGGGTCCGGCCGGGGCATCGGCCGAGGCATCGCCATGCTCATGGCCCAGGAAGGCGCTAAGGTCGTCGTCGTCGACCCCGGCTCAGAGATCGACGGCTCCGGCGGGTCCATCGCCTTCGCCGACGGCGTTGTCGATGAGATACGCGCCAACGGCGGCGAGGCCACCGCCTGCTACGAGTCTGTCGCCACAATGGAGGGCGGCGAGGCTATCGTGCAAACAGCCCTGGACAGCTTCGGCAAGCTCGACATCGTCGTCACCTGCGCGGGTATCCTCCGAGACCGCATGATATTCAACATGACGGAAGAAGAGTGGGACGCGGTGATTCAGGTACACCTGAAGGGCACCTTCACGGTGGTCAAGCACGCCAGCATCCTATTCCGCCAGCAGCGGTCGGGACGCATCATCACCTTCAGTTCCACCTCCGGCCTTATCGGCAACTCCGGCCAGGCCAACTACGGCGCCGCCAAGGACGGTATCGCCGGCCTAACGCGAGTGGCGGCCCGCGACTTGGGAAGGTACGGCGTTACGGCAAACTCCATCGCGCCAAGCGCCAGGACTCGAATGATCGGAGCGGTGCCGACCTCGGCCCGGCAGCTTCGCGCCGCCCAGGGCATCGCCGGAGCGGGCGGCGGCGCCCTCGTGGGCGATGCCGACGATGTTGCACCTTTTGTTACATGGCTGTCCTCAGACCAGTCCGCCCACGTCAACGGCCAAGTCTTCTATGTTACCAACGGCTTGGTGAGCTTGCTGAACCAGCCGGAGGCCGTCCGCACCATCAGCAAGGAGGGACGGTGGACGGTGGATGAACTGATAAAGGTGTTCCCAATAACCCTCGGCGTGGACCTGTACAACCCCGCCCCGGCGCCCCCGCCCAGCGCCTAGCGTCTGCCGAGGACTCCCTGCGTTCCTAGCTCCGCCCTGAAGGAGTCGTTGCCAGGGCGTCGCGCTCCGCCAACTTACCGTCCCGCAGCGTTTCCCACTCCTCCCGCAGCAACTCCATGTACACAAATTCCCGCTGGCTGCGCCGAACCAGCTTCACCGGCTGAAAGCCGCACTTCTCGAAGCATCGGCGCGCCCTCTTGTTCCACTTCAGCGTGTGCAGATACAGCCGGTTCAGCCCCGTTGTTGTGAAGATGTGTTCCAGCAGGGTGACCATCACGTCGAAGCCGTAGCCGCCGTTCCAGTAGCTCCGGATGCCTATCATAATGCCAATCTCCGCCGCCTTGCCGACCACGTCCACGTCGTAATACATACAGTTGCCGATGTATGCGCCGTCCAGCGTGTCTACGGAGAGAGGCTTTGCCCAGGCCAACGGGTACCGAAGCTGATCCTTGTAAAGGGTCAGGAATTCCTCGTAGCCCATGGTCAGCGGCAATGCCGCGTCCAGCTGCGAAAGCTCCGGGTCCGTGCGCCACAGATACTCGTTCCAGGCGTCCTTGATAGCCTTCTCGCGCAGCACCACCCGAGCGCCCTGAATGTGCACTCTATCCTTCAATGTATCTCTTCTGAATCAGGTCCAGGGCGGAACCGAGAATTCCTACCTCGTTGGCGTAGGTGAGCTTCCGCCGGGCCTCCTCGATGGGGACCCACTCCACTTCGTCGAACTCGTAGTCGTGGTCGTCGACGGAACCGCCGTGACACGACATCAGATAGAAATGTACCGTCTTGTTGAAGCGGGTAGGGCCCGGAGGCTGCATGAACCAGTATTGGATGCTGCCGATGGGCTCTTCCAACGCTACCCTCAGCCCCGTTTCCTCCCTGACCTCTCGCAGGGCCGTCTGCTCAATGGTCTCGCCTCGGTCGGGAGTACCCTTTGGAAGGCTCCATCGGGGCGGCTTCCGCCGACCGCACAGGGCCACTTCGACCCTCCCCGCTCGCTGTCGATACACCACCCCTCCCGCCGAAACGGGCCTCTCGACTCTGCCTCTGTATTTCTTAGTGTTCAAATCAGCGCTGCCGGTCGTATCAAGTCCCCCAACTCTCTTGTGCGCTCCCCAATTCAAGCAGGATTTCAGAAATCGGGCGTTGGGTTTGCGATTCGGGATGATAGGCATTCTAAATCTGGCCGCAAAACCAGTCAAGCACGACCCATTGTGTTATCCCCAGCGATCCTGCGAAAGAGAACCACGAGGTGCAATCGGGAGACTAAGGCACACTTTTAGAAGACCAATAAGTTGCAACAAGTCCATTTAGCAACCTTACTGGACTCGAGAAAGTTTCTAATCGCTCTACTTCCGTTCTGTCCCGCTTTAGCTAGTCGCCAACAATCCCGATTTCTTGGCGGTTATGCAATCTCTTATGACTATCGGAAGGGTTATTAGAAATCTATTGGCTTGCTGGTAGCGACGGTAGATTTCTTCCAATGTCTTATCTAGTTGGAAATCTGCGTAGTTCTTGTGTACTAACTGATTTCTGAGGTGGCCGATTTCTAAGAATGCTTTGACAGATTCGTCTAATTTTGTATCATTTCTCACTTTTTGTTTCATGCTAGCCGCGAACTCTGGCCCAAAAAGATTATAGAACGAGTTCGCGTTAGGGCTATCCCAAGAGAACAAACTAGAGAAGCTTCTACCAATTGCTTTCCTCCGTACAAATTCCGACAAGACCCCCGTTCCTTTGTCCGCGTCCACGTAGAGATGAACAATAGTTTCTGTCATTGCAACCTCAAAGTAACTTGCGGCGGCAATAATTAGCGTCTTTCTAAAAGAGTCGTGCACCCTGGAAAGCAGCTGAATTTGTCTATTAACTTGTAGGAATTCCACTAAAGCGATGTGATCTCTCCACAACTCTTCGATTCTGTTGTTGGTGGCTTGGCTGAGTCCAGTCATGCGTTAGTGCAAGAACAACAGTTGCCGGGCTCGGGCTAGACGCTTCTTCACGTTGGCAAGACTTGTGGTTTGGCTCTGAGTAGCAGCCCGAAAATCTGGATCATCCTTAAGAGATCTCAGTGATTCACAATTAATCTTGCCCTTCACAGCTAAGTTCGTAGCGTATGGTTTCTCACAGATGGCGACAAATACCGATTCGAATATCATCGGACTGAATCGCCCTTGGATACTGTGAAAGGCGTCTGATGGAAGATCCTGACAACTATTGAGGAAGGATTCCAGCAAGTAATCTAGTTGCTTGAGCTTGGTCTCATCGAAAGACATCGCTTCTTGAGAGAACTTGTTAAGGAACTTAACCATAGAGGGCCGGTACGACTTCTCGTTGATAAGAATGGCGAAACCTCTAAGCAATATCTCTACGTCTTTCATATGAATGTCGGGTATCTTATTACCAACCAATTGACGCCATGCATTCTCAGTATTGGTCAAATAGAGCATGTCATAGAACCGGGAATCAAAGGTGCACCGTCGAATTTCTTGCGGGGTCAGGTTGACACCCCCCGAGTTCAGTCGATTGAAAATCTCATACATTGCATTGTCGCCAGATGGACCAACTTGCCTTACGATGATGTGCCTAATCGTACGAAGGTCAAATGTCGTTCGATTCTGATCATCCAAACTCGAGTAATCCAAACGATGAAATCTGTTGGGTTGACCCGGAACATTTTCTGGAAGATTTAATCGAAAGTCTGTGAAGTATTTGTCTTCATTGAGAATCTCGAACGGAATGGCACTTTTTTCCTTCAAATTCAATCGAAGATTGGACAATTGGTCTTTACGGGGGAATCGACCTTTCACAAAGTAATATATTGACATCAGGCGCTGCTGGCCATCGATAACAAGATACTTGTTGCCTTTTTGTTCGTAAAGGAAAATCTGTGGTATAGGTAACCCAACTAGAATGGACTCAATGAGCCTGGAGGCTCGTTTTATATCCCAGATGAAGTTTCGTTGAAAACCAGGAATATTGACGACGCCCGAATCAATAAAGTCCACCAGTGTCTTCGTATTAAAATCATTCGGTGAAGATACCAAGTCAAACTTGTCGATCGGATAGAAATCATCACCTGATTCCTCGTCTCCAACATCTGACTCGTACGGTGCATCTTCAAGATCTTGCAATGTATTTGAGAGTGTCATTAGCTAGCCTTTCACGGGATGGTATTAGTTCGAGTTAAGCATGAATGTGACTGGAGGCATGAAACTGACTTGCTAATTGTACCACCTGTTGAGGAACGTCAAGAACCCAACGCATCTCACTTAAGCGCACCACCGAACGTCTGGCCCATAGTGTATATTAGATGCACGAACCCAGCCCATTACGGAGGCCCCACGTTGATAGACCCTTCCTCCTCCAACGCAGCCCCCCCTGAGGAATCCAGAGGCCTTACCCTCTACGAGGCGGCCCGACGCTTTAAAGTGCCCTTCGCGTCGGAGGCTCAACCAAAAGACGGAGAAGTGAGAGCGGGCGGGTTGCTATTTCATTTTTTGGAGTGGGGCAGCCCCAACCATCCGACGCTGCTGTTGCTTCACGGAATCTGCCAGCAGTGCCATAGCTGGGACTTCATCTCCCTGGCCCTCGCCAATCAATATCACGTCATAGCCCTGGACGCCAGGGGACACGGCGACAGTCAGTGGCCGCCCGACGCCGATTATTCGCTGGATGCCCACCAGCGAGACTTGGACGGCGTGGCCGATGCCCTTGGACTGCGTAACTTCGTCGTCGTCGGCCACTCAATGGGCGGACGCAACGGCTACGTCTTCGCCTCCCGCCGGCCTGACCTCGTGCGCGGCCTGGTCATCGTAGACACCGGTCCGGGACAGGTCGCCGCCGGCAGTCGACGCATCCGCAACTTCATATCTCTCCCCGACCAATTGAACAGCTACGAAGAATTCGTCGCACGGGTCATGGAATACACGGGACGTCCCTCCTGGCTGGTCCACGGCAGCTTGCAGCACACCATTCGAGAGATGCCCGACGGTCGTTGGACGTGGAAGTATGACCGGGCTATCAGGAGTCCCGACTTTCGACCCCAGAGTTGGCCCTCCGAGAACCTGTGGCGATGCCTTGAGGCCATCCAGTGTCCCACCCTCGTCGTGCGTGGGGCCAACAGCGACGTGCTTGCACCGGAGGTTTTTCAGCGGATGCTGAAGGTGATCCACGGCTGCGAAGGCGCGACCGTGGAGAAGGCCGGACATCTGGTTCCGGGGGATAATCCTCCGGGGTTCCTGGAGGTCCTGAAACCCTTCCTGGCCTCATTGAACGGCTAGCCGACCCCCTACAAAGGGGCCTTGCGAAACCTATAAGGGAAAGAAAAGTGCCCCCAAAGGGATTCGAACCCTTGATTTCCAGCTTGAAAGGCTGGCGTCCTGGGCCAGACTAGACGATAGGGGCATTTCCGCCCAATAGTATAGAGTGAAGAAGGCTTTCTTTGCCAGTGCCCGTTACGCCAGCGCCCTTTGAAAGTCCCACTCCTGGCGTTGCCCGTCATTCTATACGGCAAAGAAGAATCTAATCGCCTGCACTCAACCCGACACTGCCATCTCCCAATTGCCTCACCGTCCTCTCCCCTGCTAACCTATCCCCATGACCAGAACAGCCGCGCCCTCTCACCCCGTCCAGCCTGTTTCCACAAAAATCTAGAAAACGAATACGAATGCCCAATACAATTAGGTCCACGCCTGAGCCGCCCCCAAATGCCTCCATTTTGTTTCTTGATTCGAATCAATCCCACGCCTGAAACGAATCATCGAATACCCCTTCATTTCTCACAAACGAATATGCATCTCAATGCCCGCCCCAACTAACTCGTCCCACTCCCTTTCGGTCATGATGAGCGCAGCGGAAAATTGAATCCTCTTTGCGGCCGATCATTCCGCACCTTCACCATGAAAGACCCAACACCCATTTCACTTGTTTAGGCACGGCGCGGCCTTGAAATGCGGGCTTAGCTTAACCTAGGCTTTAACCCAGCATAAGCTCACGGTTTCCCATTGACCCAGAAGGAGGCATCGGCGCCATGACTACCAGGCAAACCTTTTCCTGCACCAAGTGCGGCAACAGCCAGTTTGAAGTCGGAGAGATCAGGACCACTGGCAAGTGGAGCCGCTTCATGGACATTCAGAATAAGAAGTTCACCACCGTTTCATGCGGCCAGTGCGGCTTTACGGAAATCTACCGGGGCGACTCCTCCACCCTTGGAAACGTCTTCGACTTCCTAACCGGCTAGCCGGTAAAGCTACCGCGCCGGGGCGTCCACGGCAGCCACGCCGAGATTCAGGGGGTCCGGATCGGCGCTTCGGTCCAACGCCAACCGCAGGGCCTGGCCCACGGTGGGGGCGTACACGCACTTCAAGCCTGGAATGCTCGGCAGCTTGCCCTCAACGGAGGCGGGTACGAGACCGGTGGTAAAGCCCAGCCTTGCCGCTTCCGCCAGTCTACGGTCCGTCTGCGGAGCCGACCGGAGTTCGCCGCTCAGCCCCACCTCTCCCACGGCCACCAGCCCTGGCTTCACTGGCTGATTGCGGCAGCTGGAGGCCAGCGCCAACGCCAGGGCCAGGTCCGCCGCCGGCTCCGATACCCGAAGCCCTCCGGCCACGCTCACTATCACGTCCTGGTTGGCCAACGCCAGTCGCGCCCTCCGGCTCAGGACTGCCGATACCATTATCATGCGGTGAAAATCAATTCCATTGGCCGTTCGCCGCGGCACGGGCTGCATGGACAGCGACGTAAGGGCCTGAATCTCCACCAGCAGAGGCCGCGTCCCCTCCAGAATAGGCGCAATGGCAGAACCCACTGTCCCCT
The DNA here is from genome assembly GCA_965238215.1 of Dehalococcoidia bacterium. Lineage (GTDB taxonomy): Bacteria > Chloroflexota > Dehalococcoidia > Lucifugimonadales > JAPULR01. The sequence goes on from OZ250180.1 coordinate 1,464,710, forward strand.
CCAGCCGCTCCCCCAATAGAGCCTGGGAAGGGTCCAGGACCTCTTCCAGGCCCCCGCCACTCATCTGGAACATTGCCACCTCGTGGGTGGACCCAAAGCGGTTCTTCACGCTGCGCAGCAGTCGAAGAGCGCCCTGATTCTCCCCTTCCAGGTAAAGAACGGCGTCGACCATGTGCTCCAGCACCCGCGGGCCTGCCACGTTGCCGTCCTTGGTCACGTGGCCCGCCAGCAGGACCGGCGCCTCCTGCCTCTTGGCCCACTGCATCAACTGCAGCGCGCAGTCCCGCACCTGTGTCGGGCTGCCCGGACTGGAGGAAGCGTCTGCGCTGGAGAGGGTCTGGATGGAGTCGACGACGACCAGACCGGGGCGTGTCTCTTCCAGATTCTGAATTACCTGCTCTACCGCCGTTTCCGGCAGCAGAAAGACGCCGCGTCCTTTCAGTCCGAGCCGTTGGGCGCGGAGCTTTATCTGCTGCTCCGACTCTTCGCCGGACACGTAGAGCACCTTCGCTCCACCGGCGGCTACGGCCTCGGCAATTTGCAGCAGCAACGTGGACTTGCCCACCCCCGGCTCTCCGGCGAAGAGGGTCAGCGAGCCGGGCACCAGGCCGCCACCCAACACCCGGTCCATCTCCCCGCAGCCCGTGGTGATCCGCGGCTGGGCCTCCGGCTTCACCTGCGCCAGCTCCACCGGCTCGCCGCTCGCCTGAGAATTCAACCGTCCCCGACGATTCGACGGCTTCTGGGCCGGCGCTTCCACCAGGGGCGTGCGCTCGCCACAGCCGGAACAGAACCCCATCCATCGCGCACTCTCCTGCCCACAGTGCTGGCAGAAGAATAGGCTTCGCTTGGCTGCTTTCCTTGCCGCCATTCAGACCCCTACAGCAGACCCTTCAACCGCACCGCCGGTAATCGCTTCAACCGCTGATTCACCGGGTCTACCTCTATCCCGACAGACTCCAGCGCCGTCACGCCTAGGAGCGGCTCCGCATCCTCATCCCCCATGATTATCGTCCCTCCCACAATCTCCCCCATGAACTCAATATCGGCCGTGGTAACGTCCAGTATCAACTCACTGCCATCGGCCAATTCGTATACCCTGCGACCTTTCGCCGCAAGCCCTATGGCTTCCAGATGCTTTCTCGGCGCCAGGCAGTCCGTTGCCCCCGTGTCGACCAGAAACAGCGCCTCCCACGTCTTATCAGGCTGCGCCGGGTTCCGAATAGTCACAGTAACGTGCGTCGCTCCCATCGCTCCCTCCCTCCTTCCGAATAATCGATCGCTTATCTTCTGCATTCTATCATCCCCATACTCTATATTCCCATCCCCACATCTCCTCCTCCGCTAACCACTGGAGTGGGGCGCGGGCGGTGCGAGGGACTTCGGAGCTGGAGTACCCAATATCACCAGCGCGGCCAAGACGTAGAGGCCCATCAATATCCACCATACCGGTAGGTAACTGTGACTGAAATCGTATATGTATCCGGCTATGGGCGCGCCTGCCCCCGATGTCACCAGAGTAGCGGGCAGCACTATGCCCCGAATCGTCCCCAGAAAGGCGCGCCCGTAGTAGTCGGCCCAAACGAACGTGGTGACTATCATGTTGGCCCCAACGGAGATCCCGAATAGGATGACAGAGGCGAATAGGAAAAAGGGGTGGGACGTGAAAAACATGAGGCCGATGGCCACAGCAAATCCCACGCTGGATACCGCGCCTACGTATCTAACGGGGAAGCGGTCCACCATGAAACCGGCGGCCAGGGCCATCAGAGCCGCGCCGGCAGCGTCGGCAGCAAAGGCGTAGGATACCAAACTGGCGTCGAACCCCTGCTCCACCCAGTAGGGCAGCCGGTGGATGCTTCCTCCGCCCGCCGCAAGCCCCAGTAGTCCGAAGAAGAGAATCAGCCGCCAGAAGGTTCGCGTCTTCATGGCCTGAGCTGCGGTCCACTGTATCTCTTCCTTCGGCTGTTCCCTCTGGAGGTTGGGGTTGACATGGGCCCGTCCATCCGGCAAGAGTCCCATGTCCTCAGGCTGCTTTCGCAGGAAGATTAGCGCCAGCGGCGCGGTTAGAGTCATACTAACCAGAGCCAGCACCAGCCAGGCGCTTCGCCAACCCACGCCGTCAATGAGAATCTGGGTGATGGGCATGAAGGCTATTCCGCCCATGCCCAGGCCCATGGTGGCTATAGCCAGGGCACGGCCCCGCTGTCGGACGAACCACTTTGCCACCGGCACAGAGGTCAGCAGGCCGCCTGGGGCGGAGAGTCCGATGAGTCCCATCACCGTGAAGAGGCCTAGAAACTGCCATGAATTCTGAACAAAGAACAGTCCCACCATGCAGGCGCCCGTCGTGATGGATGCAACGACAATCAACAACCGGCCGCCGTGACGGTCCAACAGCCGCCCAAGGAAGAAGCCGGAGATGCCGCCCGCCAGCATTCGGGTTGTCTGGGACCAGCCGATAAACCCCCGCGACATCTCCAGGTCCTCTCCCATGGGGATTACGAAGAGGCCGAAGTTCAGGGAGCCGGTGGCCATGGTGCCAAAGTTCACTAGAAATAACGTGGCGACAATCACCCATCCGTAGAAGAAGGGCCATTGGGAGGGGCCGCGAAGCCGCTGACGCACCCATCCGGCCCAGACAAGCAAGAAAGGCCTATCCACCGGGATAGGCCTTTCTTTCGTATACTATTAGCCGTGCCTCATCGGGCGCTACCGTCCCTCCTGCCTTCAACAGGCAAAAGGACTGGACGACTTGCGTTGCTACCAGCGACGTCGTTGACTGTCTCTAGGTGGACGCTGCGGCCAGCGCCTTCGCCCCCACCACGATTTCGCCATCCTCTATGTCCACGTGGGCCACGTCGCCCTCTTTCAGACGCCCTCCGAGGATCTCTTCCGAGAGCTGGTCTTCCACCACGTCCTGAATCAGGCGGCGCAACGGTCGAGCTCCGAAGTCGGGGTCGTATCCCTTCTCTGCCAAGTGCACCTTCGCCTCGTCCGTCACCTCCAGAGAGATGTGCTTCTCCTTAAGCTGCTGTTCCACTTCCTTGAGCTGCAGGCTGACGATGCTCAGGATGTGCTCCCGGCTGAGGGAGTGGAAGACGACGGTGGAGTCGATGCGATTCAAGAATTCGGGCCGGAAGAAGCGCTTCACCTCCCCCAAAACCTTATCCTTCATGCGCTGGTACGCCTGCTCTTCCGTCTTCGCGTCGTCCGACTTCAGGTTGAAGCCCATGGAGCTTTCGCGCCGGATCAGGTCCGACCCCAGGTTGCTGGTCATGACAATAATCGCGTTGCGGAAGTCCACCCTCCGACCCTTGGCATCGGCCAGATGCCCGTCGTCAAAGATCTGGAGGAGTATGTTGAACACCTCCGGGTGGGCCTTCTCAATTTCGTCTAACAGGATGGTGCAGTAGGGCTTGCGGTGAACGGCCTCCGTCAGCTGCCCGCCGTCCTCGAACCCGATGTACCCGGGAGGCGAGCCGATGAGCCGCGCGACGGTGTGCCGCTCCATGAACTCGGACATGTCCAGCCGGATCATGGCGTCATCGCTGCCGAACATGAAGTCGGACAGGGTACGGACCAGTTCCGTCTTGCCCACTCCAGTGGGGCCCAGGAAGAGGAAGACGCCCATGGGACGGCGGGGGTCCTTGACGCCGGCCCTGGCGCGGCGGACGGCCTTCGAGATGTTCACGATGGCCTCGTCCTGGCCTATGATCCGCTTGTGCAGCTCGTCCTCCATGTGCAGCAGCCTCTCTGTCTCCTCCAACGCCAGCTTGGTAACGGGGATCCCCGTCCACATGCTGATAACTTCCGCCACGTCTTCCGACGTGACTGTGGTCTCCGCCTCTTGCCGATCGTCCTTCCAGTCCAACTCCTGCTCTTGCAACTGTTCGGACAGCCGGAGCTCCCGGTCTCGAAGCTCTGCGGCGTACTGGAAATTCTGCCCGCCGATGGCGTCGTCCTTCTCGCGTCGGACGCTCTGCAAAATCCGCTGGGTTTCAGCCATCGAGAGGGGCGTGGAGGTGGAGCGGATGCGGACCCGTGAAGCCGCCTCGTCAATGACATCCACCGCCTTGTCGGGAAGGAACCTATCGGGAATGAAGCGGGCCGCCAGGTTGGCGGCGCTTTCCAAGGCGTCGTCGCCTATCTTCAAATTGTGATGTTTCTCGTAGCTGCCGCGGAGGACCTTCAGGATTTCTGTGGTCTCCTCCACCGTAGGCTCCTCGACACGCACGGGCTGGAACCTCCGCTCAAGAGCCGAGTCCCTTTCCACGTACTTTCGGTAGTCGTTGGGAGTGGTCGAGCCGATGACCTGTATCTCCCCACGCTGCAGGGAGGGCTTCAGAATGTTGGCGGCGTCCACTGCCCCCTCGGCGGCGCCGGCCCCCACAATGGTGTGTATCTCGTCGATGAACAGAACGCAGTTCTTGGAGCTGCGAATCTCGTCGATTATCTTCTTCAGTCGCTCTTCGAACTCGCCCCGGTACTTCGTGCCTGCCACCAGGGATCCCATGTCGAGCGTCAAAAGCCTCTTGCCCCGGAGGGTGTCCGGCACTGCGCCGGCAACAATGTGGTTGGCCAACGATTCGACGATGGCCGTCTTGCCCACGCCCGGCTCGCCGATGAGCACGGGGTTGTTCTTGGTGCGGCGGCTCAGGATCTGGATTATCCGATCCCGCTCCGTCTCCCGCCCCACCACCGGGTCAAGCGTGCCTTCTCTCGCGGCCTTCGTCAAGTCAATGCCCATCTGGTCCAGGGTGGGCGTACGCGCGGCGCCCCTGCCCTGGGCAGTGGTGGTGGGCACGTTCTGGCTGAGTACCCGCTGGGTTTCGGTCCGTACTTTCTCCAGGGTGACGCCAAGGCTCTCCAGCACGCCGGAAGCGACGCCTTCGCCCTCCCGCAGCAGGCCGGCCAGCAGGTGCTCCGTGCCTATGTAGGAGTGGTTGGCCCTTCGCGCTTCGTCCACGGCCAACTCAATAACCTTCTTGGCCCTGGGTGTGAGACCAATTTCGCCCGTGACGGGCTTCTCGCCGCGGCCAATGATGAATTCAACTGCGGCGCGCACCTTCTCCAAGTCGATGCCCAGATTCTTGAGCACCCTCGCCACCACCCCCTCGGTCTCTCCCACAAGCCCAAGCAGGATGTGCTCCGTACCGATGTAGTTGTGGTTGAACCTCTGGGCCTCGTTCTGGGCCAGCGTTAGTACCCGTCTTGCTCTCTCAGAGAACTTTTCAAATCTACTGGACATTGGCTAACCCCTCAGGACTGGATGGGTTAAGAGATGCTGTGTCGGTTCATAACTGGTACGGCGTCGTGGCAGTCTGGGGGTGCCCCAAGGAACTGCTGCCTCAACCATTATAGTATAGGTTTGGCGGGCGAAGGCTGTAAAGGCATGAAACCGGAGCTTGCAGTTAGTTTGTCAGAGGAATCTAGAGGCGGGGATCGCGCCTGAAGGCTTCGTCTGGCGTGAAGCTGATGGGGTTCTCGAGGAACCCCACGCATCACTTGTAAATCCCTGGCAGTGGCTTATTTTCCCACCTCGTTACCAAGGCAGTATCGTCAGCGCTGGGGCGTGTCACTTCCGTGTTCGGGATGGGAACGGGTGGGTCCACCCCGCTCTAACCACCAAGGAATATACTACAGATATTATGCTATAAATTTCACAAACTGGCAAGGGGGTTGACCCCCCTTTCCAATTTGCTCAGCCGCGATTGCCCAGATGAACCCTCGTAGGGGCAGTTGTTGGACCACCTCCGCACGGCCTCTTGGCCAATTTGCGGCAAACTCCGGATTCCCATCCCAAACAGGGAACGGTTTGGCCTTCGGATGCATATTATCTGTCAGAAGCCACAACTTATTCGACTAAGTAAACTTTCTAAACCGGTCTCAATCGGTGTAGATTAGCAAAGGTAAGGCTGGAGAAAGTCAGGGACTGGAGGTATGCAACGATGTTCAACGTGAAATACTTGTTAGTCCCCTTGGTTTTGCTTTTCACCACCGCATGCGTCAACTGCGATCCCGCTCCGCCCAACGACGGCACATCGAGGGTCATAATAGAGGACGTCTGGTTTGACGTTGAAGTTCCCCGTACTCAATACCTCTGGGAACAGGGACTGACCGGCCGTCCCTACCTGGAGGCGGGCAAGGGCATGCTCTACATTCCCGACGGACCGGATGCGGGCGCTCTTTGGATGAAGGGAATGCGGTTTCCCCTGGATTTCATCTGGATTGGAAGAAATTGCCGCGTGGTGGACATCCACCCCTACGCCAGCGTTCCGCTTCCCAATACGCCGGACGAACGGATACCCAAGTACCGCTCTTACACCAGGGCCGCCTATGCCCTTGAGGTAAACGCCGGAGAAGTCGACAGGTACGACATTCATGTGGGAGACAGAGTCGAGTTCGATAACATTCGCGCACATTGCTGACCCAAAGCACACACCCGGGCGCAGCATGTCTCGAAACCCGGATGTATCCCAAAGAAGGGCCCACTTTGCATAAACACCATGGAGGTAGAAAGATGACGAAGTTTCTAACAATAGCCCTTTTAGCAATCGTTGGTTTGCTGGTCATTGCTGCATGTGGCGGCGATGATGAAGAAGCCCCGGCGCCCACACCCGCAGCCCACAGGCCCGCGCCCACCGCCGCCCCGGCCACTATGGCCCCCGCACCGGCTCCCACCATGGCCCCAACCGCCGCTCCCACGATGGCGCCGACTGCTGCCCCGGCCACGGCGGCCCCTGCGGCCCCCAGAGCTACGGCAGCGGCAGCCACTGCAGCGCCTACCATGGCCCCCAGAGCGATGCCCACTGCAGCGCCCACACCCACGCGCCAGCGGCCTAGACCCGCGGCGACCCCCTCAGCAGCTCCGCAGGCCGCGGCCGGCACGCCTTCCGCCACAACCTTCCGCGATTACGCCAGGGAGCGATTCGTCTCCGCAGCCGTGGACAACGTGTCCACCTTTAGCCTGGACACGGACCGCACCTCCTACTTCCTCGCCCTCAACTGGGCCAGAAACGGTTACGAGATAGACCCCGACTCCGTTAGGGCAGAGGAATGGATCAACGCCTTCAACTACGGCTACGAACAGCCCAGACGCGACGACAGTTTCGCCATCACCACTGATATCGTCACCCATCCCCTGGACAGCCGGACGCACCTGGCGCGCATAGCCTTCCAGGCCCCGGATGTGGACTACGACGCCACCCCTGTTAACGTCACCCTGGTGCTGGATGCCTCGGGCTCTATGGCCGACGGAAACCGGGTGGACATAGCTCGGGAGGCGGCGGAAAGCATCAGGCTCAGTCTGAGAGACCATGACCGTATCGCCGTCGTCCACTTCAGCCAGGAAGTCCTCCACCAGTACACCGTTGAGCACCGTCGCCCGGATGACCGGGATGTATGGAACTCCATCATGAGCCTTCAGCCCAGCAACTCCACCAACGTGCAGGCGGGACTGGACGAGGCGGTATGGCTCGCCGACCAGGCGCGCAGGCAGAACCCAGACGCCTACAACTACATCATCCTCATGTCCGACGGCGTGGCCAACGTGGACGCCACCGACCCCTTCGCCATCCTTGAGAGCGCCGGAGACTACGACAGCAGCAATCCCCTGCGCCTAATCACCATCGGCGTGGGCATAGAGAACTTCAACGACTTTCTCCTGGAGCAGTTGGCCCAGCACGGCAACGGCTGGTACAGATACCTCTCCGACGTCGACCAGGCCAGGGCCACCTTCAGCCGGGAGAACTGGTTTGCACTGTCCATACCCTTCGCTGACCAGACCCGCGCCCAGGTTACCTGGGACCCCAACGTGGTGAACTGGTGGCGCATTGTCGGCTACGAGAACCGCGTCACCTCGGACGAGTCCTTCACCCAGGCACGGAAGGAGTTCGCCGAGATACCCGCCGGAGCGGCGACAACGGTCTTCTACGAGTTGGAACTGAAGGACCAATGGTTCTCCGGCCCCCTGACCCTGGGAGACGTGGAAATCCGATGGGTGACCCCCTCGACGGAAGAATCCAACCGGCAGCACGCGGGCATCACTAGCCACAACTTCGACTTCAACGGCGCCGATCCCCTACTGCGGCTCGGAGCAGTGGTTGCCCTGTTTGCGGACCGGTACAGCAGCCTGCCCCACGCCGACTCCTCCAGCCGGACTGTCGTGGACGACCTGCTACACCTGCAGATGAAAGAACTCCAGTTGCTGCAAGCCGGCCTCGGTGACTTGGGAGCCTACCAGGACCTGGCCTTCCTGCTGGAGCACATTACAAGGAACTCACTGGATGTAGCGCGTGGTTCTTCAGGGTATAGCAGGTAGTCCCAGACTGGTGATCTGACGAAGGGGAGCACCCTAATCGATCATTCTGTAGAGCATAGCGGCGAAGAATCTCGGTGATAGAAGGCGCAAGTGAGCCGGGATTCTTCGCTGCTCTCAGAGTGACGCTTGGGCTGGGCGCTCTCCACCACGCAACAGTCCATTGCCGTAGCAATGACGGCGTAAGCGCTCCCTCAATCCCTGGCCAACGCCTAATCCGGAGCGGCAGTCACCGCGTGGGACTGGCAGCCCACCCAGATCTGCCCGTCCTCGAAGACTTCCTTCTTCCATATGGGCACCGTCTCTTTGATCCGGTCCACCACGTAGCCGCAGGCCCGAAAGGCCTCCTTCCGATGCGGCGACGCAATGGCAACCACCAGGCTGATGTCCTCAATCTCCAGCCGCCCAATACGGTGGACTATGGAAATGTCCTGAATCGGCCACTTCTGGGCAACCTCATCAGCTATCTCCCGCAGCTTCTTCAGGGCCATGGGCACGTAGCCTTCGTATTCCAGATAGAGGACAGTCTTGTCCATGGACGTGCGCCGAGTGGTCCCCAGGAAGGTGACCACCGCTCCGTTACTGTCTCGCCGCACCGACGCGGTTGCGGGCTGAGGATCTAGGGGATCACGGGTTATCTCTATCATGCGGTTTCTCCTATTGGCGGTGCAGTTGACAGCGTACTCTGCCACGCCCTGTCATTCCCCTGAAAATAGACCTGCAACCTCTTTGTCATCTTGTAGCGGCGGGTTTGAAACCCGCCCTCTCCCTCTCCTGCCATCCCCGTCCCCTCCTCCGTTGTCCTCGCGTATGCGGGGACCCATTTTTTCTCCGTTAATCTCGCGGAGAGCCTGCCCCCGTGAAGACGGGGGATGGGGGTGAAGCCCATGTCCAGCTTCATCCCCTTACGTGGCCTTCGCAACGCCATGTCATTCTGAACGGAGCGAAGCGGAGTGAAGAATCTCGTCCGTAAAACACCTTGAACCTCCGCTCACGGGCGGAATGAGGGCAACCTCGTCACCCTCTCGAAGGACCAAGCCCCCCTCGGCGTACTCCTCGTTTACCGCAGCGACGATCTCCACCGCAGGCGGAGCCAGACCAGGATGTGCCTGGCGAATCTCTCGCAGCAGGTCTGCGAGGGTAGACTCCTCCGGCAGCTGCCAACTGCATTCCGACGCGCCAGCCCTCTCGCGGTAGAGGGCAAAGAATCGCACGGTGACCTTCATCCTACCGCAACCTTTCACTACGTTCGCTAGTACCGCCCATAGGGGTGATACGCCGCCCTAGTGGTACTCCTTGCCCTGCTCCAACGCCGCCTCGATGGACCGCACCAGCCGCTTGGCCGATTCGGCGTCCAATTCCACCGCCACTCGCGCTCCGGGCCCCTTGGACGAATCTACGAAGTCAATGTTCAGGGCGTGGTCGAAGGGCGCGTGGAAGGGGTGATCGAAGGACACGTTCACCTGGTCCACCTTTATCCAGCCCGGTGTCCCCTTGCCGCAGCCGGAGATCGGGGCCGTCTCTACAATCATGGTACACATGTTTTCCCTCCTAGCCTGCGCCCTGTAGGTGCTTGGCGAAGAATGCGAACACCTTCTGCCAGCCGTCCACGGCCTGCTCTTGGCGGTACATGGGCTTGTCGTAGTAGAAGAAGCCGTGGCCGGCGTTGGGGTACATGTGGAACTCGATGTCCTTGCCGTGCTTCTTCAACTCCTCCTCGTGTCGGGCAACCTGGTCGGGAGGCGGCGACACGTCTTCCTCGCCAAACAGTCCCAACAGAGGGCAGCAAAGGTCCTGCGTGAGATCAAAGGGAGCCACGGGTTGTTGCGGCGTGAGGGAGTCTGCGGACTGCATGACGTTGCCGCCCCATAACTCCACCGCGGCGTCCCAACCGGTGCTGCTGCAGGCGATGAGGAAGGTTTGGCGTCCGCCGGAGCAGCTGCCTATGACACCCACCTTCCCGTTGGAGTAGGGAAGATTCGTCACGTAGTCCCGCGCCGCCACCGCGTCGGCGATGACGTGTTCGTCGTAAGCGCCTCCCTTGCTTCGCGTATGCGCGGCAACGTCCTCCGCAGTGCCATGTCCGAAGTCATAGAAGAGGTTGGGGCAGATGGCTACGTAGCCGTGATGGGCGAACTTACGAGTGAACTCCTTGTAGAGTTCGTCCCAGCCGGGGATGTGGTGCACCAGCACCACGGTGGGGAAGGGGCCGGACCCCATCGGGCGAGCGAAATAGGCGTTTATGCTGTCGCCGTTGTGCCCTTCAAGCGTGATGGTTTCGGCAATCATGCCTTCGTACATTTCCGTTGTGTACATTCTTCTTGTCCTTTCTATGGATGCGCTCTACATATGTGTAGATTCTTGCAGTCCTTTCTAGAAGTGTGCTCTACATAAATTTACGGGAATCGGCTCCGTTGTCAACCTCAAACGGCCTTGGCGCGCTACCGGCGTCCCTTCCTTCGCCGCCCCCACGAGTCCCGAAGGGCCACGGTCCGGTTGAAAACGGGCGCGCCGGTGCCGGAGTCCAGTCCGTCCAGGCAGAAGTAGCCGATGCGCTCGAACTGGTAGGGCGTCCCTGTCTCAGCATCAGCCATCCCCGGCTCCAGCCGGCAATCTTCCAGGGTGACTATCGAATTGGGATTCAAGTAGTCCATGAAATCGCCTTCTTCCGGCTTCTCCACGCTGAACAGGTGGTCATAGAGCCGCGCCTTGGCGCTTATGGCGTGGGCCGCCGAAACCCAATGGATGGTCCCGCGTACACGACGACCGTCGGGGGCCTGGCCGCCCCGGCTTTCGGGGTCGTATGTGCAACGCACCTCCGCCACCCGCCCCGTCTGCGGGTCTTTCGTGAAGCCTACGCATCGCACCAGGTAGGCGTAGCGAAGCCGCACCTCTTTGCCGGGGGCCAACCGGTAGAACTTACGCGGCGGATCTTCCATGAAGTCGTCCTGCTCCACGTAGAGCGTTTTGGAGAATGGGACCTTCCGCGTACCCATTGACGCGTCCTCCGGGTTGTTGACGGCCTCCATCTCCTCCACCTGCCCCTCCGGGTAGTTCTCGATGACCAGCCGCAGGGGATGAAGGACGCCCATGACGCGACGGGCCTTGCGGTTCAAGTCCTCTCGCACGCAGTGTTCCAGCATCTGGATCTCCACGGTGTTGGGCCGCTTGGCCACTCCTTGCAACTTGGTGAAAGCCCGCAGGGCCTCCGGGGTGTAGCCCCGACGACGCATGGCGGAAAGGGTAGGCATTCGGGGGTCGTCCCAGCCCGACACGTACCCGCCTTCCACCAACTCTCGAAGCTTCCGCTTGCTCATCACCGTGTGGGTCAGGTTCAAACGGGCGAACTCTATCTGCTGAGGATGGTGGATGCCCAGCTTTTCTATCAGCCAGTCGTAGAGAGGCCTGTGGTCTTCAAACTCCAGGCTGCATAAGGAGTGGGTTATTCCCTCTATGGAGTCCGACTGACCGTGGGCGAAGTCGTAGGTGGGGTAGATGCACCACCTGTCGCCGGTGCGCTGGTGGGAAACATGGAGGATGCGGTAAAGCACGGGATCGCGGAGATTCAGGTTGCCGGAAACCATGTCTATCTTGGCCCGCAGGACCCGCGCGCCGTCTTCGAACTCGCCGGCTCTCATGCGACGGAATAGGTCCAGGTTCTCCTCAACGCTCCTATCTCTATAAGGGCTGTCAACGCCGGGCTGAGTGAATGTCCCTCGGTGCTGGCGGATCTCGTCCTGGGAGAGATCGCATACGTAGGCCAGACCGGCCTTGATCAGATGTATGGCGAACTCGTAAAGCTGCTTGAAGTAGTCGGAGGCGAAGTAGAGGTGGTCGCCCCAGTCGAAGCCCAGCCAGCGCAGGTCTTCCTGGATGGCGCGGACGTACTCTTCCTCTTCCTTGGCGGGATTCGTGTCGTCGAACCGCAAGTGGCATGAGCCGCCATATTCTTCAGCGATGCCAAAGTTGATGAAGGCGGCCTTGGTGTGACCGACGTGCAGGTAGCCGTTGGGCTCCGGCGGAAAGCGGGTGGCCACCCGCCCCTGAAACCGGTTGCTCTCCACGTGCGACTGGATGATAGTCCGAATAAAGTCGGTGGAGGGAGCGCTCTCGACCCTGGTCTTCTGCGTGGTCATGGATTGAATACTCTGCCTGGAAGTTATGCAACAACCATACCCAAACGGGACACGTTCCACAAGAAGCCGGCATCCCCTCTTGTCCTCGCGGAGGCGGGGACCCATCCCCCTCCGTCATTCCCGCACCCCCTCCTCTTGTCCTCGCGGAGGCGGGGACCCATCCCTCCTTGCCCACCACCACCGTAGGGGCGGTTCGCGAACCGCCCTCCCCACCATGTCATTCTGAACGGAGCGCAGCGGAGTGAAGAATCTCGTGGAGGAGGTCGATAACAGCCTGTCCCAAATTCCGTGGGTTATAATAGGGAAACGGAGGGATGGCCGAGTGGACTAAGGCGGCGGTCTTGAAAACCGCTTCTCGTTTCGCGCGAGACGTGGGTTCGAATCCCACTCCCTCCGCCGCCGCCCAATACAATTCCCAGTTTTGGCCTTAATCCACGTGGCAACCCGATACGCAATTTGACTACGATTTAAGAAATTTATACACTTCTAACACACGTAAAGAGTCAGGAAGGATGTCCCGAATGGATATCGGTCGGTCACTAGTCAGTCCCATGTCAACCGCCAACAATAGAGTGATTGATCATTCACTTGTACACTACAGCCCCCAATGATACAGATGTGCTATAATATATGTGCCAACACAATCAGTACAAATAATATGGAATTGAACGCGCCAATATACTTCATCTTCAAGAGCAAATCGGATCAAGCTGGACGGAGCGAACGTGGTTAGTTTTTCCGACGCCAACGACTTTATTGAAGGGCAACTGGATGACCGCATCCGGGCAATAAAAGAACGTCTCAAGGGGGATGCAATTGCCTACAGCGGCCCATTAATTGGTGGTGTTGACGACGTAATCCGAGACATGATGGAGTACAAGGCTAATCAGCAACCACTTAAGGAAAGGCTTATTTTCCTGCTGACCACCAACGGCGGATATATCGAAACCGTTGCACGCATCGTGGAGACTCTCAGACATCACTATGAGTACGTCGCATTTGTCATCCCAAACCGAGCATTCTCAGCTGGAACGGTGTTGGCGTTATCGGGTAATGCGATTCACATGGATTATTACTCTAGGCTCGGACCAATCGATCCACAAGTTGAATCCGAGACAGGAGACCTACTGCCTGCCTTGGGATATCTTTCCAGATACGAAGGCCTAATTGAAAAGGCCAACCAAGGAACGATTTCTCAGGCCGAAGTTGCCGTACTACTCAAGTTCGATCAAGCTGAGTTGTATAAGTTTGAACAGGCACGTGAATTGTCCATAGCGCTGCTCAAGGAGTGGCTCGCCAACTATAAATTCCGTGAATGGCAGAGGACCGAAAGGCGAGGAGCAACAGTCACCAAGAAGATGAGGTCTGCCAGAGCAACTAGCATCGCGAAAAGGCTCAACGATACTGACCGATGGCATAGTCATGGTTACGGAATATCGATGGATGTATTGACCAGAGACATGCAACTAAAGATAGACGATTTTGGGGCCGACAAGGCGTTAAGCAACGAGATTAGAGGATACCATCAACTATTCGAGGATTATTCAACTAAGCGGGGCATCGATATGTCCCTACATGTCTTTGGAAGGTTTATGGCGATGCACCTTCATCATCACTAGGACTTTGAGAATTGGTTTGACAACACCCCTATGCTTAACTTCTACGTTTGTCAATTGGGAGCTTTGATATGGACAAATTAGATATTGATGAAATCTTCCGGAAAAACCCCCGTCTGGACCGCGATTCTTTCGAGGCCCTTCACAAATATGTGAATAAACTGAGACCAAGTGACAAGCCGCGTTATAGACTAGCACCGATCGGCACCCATCGGGCTAGGGTAGGCGTACCAAACTCAACTGCTGAGAAGCCGCGACGAATTAGGAACTATCCCGGCTTCTAGGAAACACAAGAGTCGCACCTAGCCGCACGGAACTTCCGCTTGACGAATGCCGTAACTTTTAGCTAAAATATAAATAATCGTGGCGGCTGGACCGCTGCGTTTATGTGTTTGTACGAGGATACGGGCCCCAGTGGCGCAATGGTAGCGCAGCCGACTTGTAATCGGCAGGCTAGCGGGTTCGAATCCCCTCTGGGGCTATACCTCCAAACACTTAGAACAATAAGAAGGGAAAGAACATCGGCTTAACCCGTTGGCCTTCATTTTAACCTGTGATAAACTATACCCACCCTTGATTCAGGAGGGGTGGGTGAGTGGTTTAAACCACCAGACTGTAAATCTGGCGCTCGAAAGGGCTTCGCAGGTTCGAATCCTGCCCCCTCCACCATTTAGATAGCCTATAGCAAGAAACCAAGCCAAACTCACTGCCCACATAGCTCAGACGGTAGAGCACGCCCTTGGTAAGGGCGAGGTCGACGGTTCAAGTCCGTCTGTGGGCTCCAGTAGACCCAGACCCAATATAATTCTCAAAATAGCAGGAGGAACCTAGATGGCAAAGCAGAAATTTGAGCGAGGTAAGCCTCACGTGAACGTCGGCACCATCGGCCACGTTGACCATGGGAAGACCACCCTCACTTCGGCCATGACCATGGTTCTGGCAAACCAGAAGACCGGTACCAACTTCAGGGCCTTCGACACCATCGACAACGCCCCGGAGGAGAAGGCCCGCGGCGTTACCATCAACATCTCCCACATCGAATACGAAACCGCCAAACGCCACTACGCCCACGTGGACTGCCCCGGCCACGCCGACTACATTAAGAACATGATCACCGGCGCGGCTCAGATGGACGGCGCCGTGTTGGTCGTCAGCGCACCCGACGGCCCCATGCCCCAGACCAGGGAGCACATCCTCCTGGCCCGCCAGGTTGAAGTCCCCCGCATCGTCGTCGCCCTCAACAAGGTCGACGCCATGGACGACGAGGAACTGCTGGAACTGGTGGAACTCGAGGTTCGGGAGCTTCTCAGCGAGTACAACTTCCCCGGCGACGACGCCCCCGTGGTGAGGGTGAGCGCCCTCAAGGCCCTGGAAGAGCAGGAATCGGGCAACTCCGACGGGCCCTGGAGCAAGAACATCTTAGAGCTCATCGAGGCTATGGAAGAGTATATCCCCGTGCCAGACCGGCCCAAAGACCGGCCCTTCCTCATGCCTGTTGAAGATGTCTTCGGCATCAAGGGACGCGGCACCGTCGTCACCGGTCGAGTCGAGCGTGGGACCATCCGCACCGGCGACCCGGTGGAGATTGTCGGCTTCGGCAAGGTCTCCAAGTCCGTCGCCACCGGCCTGGAAATGTTCCACAAAACCCTGGACGAGTCCGAGGCCGGCGACGCCGTAGGCGTTCTCCTCAGAGGCGTTGATCGCGAGGACGTCGAGCGGGGCGAAGTCCTCGCCCACCCCGGCTCCATTCAGCCCCACTCCAAGGCCAAGGCCGAAGTCTACGTCCTCAGCAAGGAGGAGGGCGGCCGGCACACCCCATTCTTCACCGGCTACAAGCCCCAGTTCTTCATCCGCACCAGCGACATTACCGGTGAGATCAGGCTGGATGAGGGTGTGGAAATGGTGATGCCCGGTGACAACACCACCATGGAAATCAGCCTCATCTACCCCATCGCCATGGAAGAGGGCCTTCACTTCGCCATCAGAGAGGGAGGCCGCACCGTGGGCGCAGGGGTCGTCACCAGCGTGGGAGAATAGAAAATGGCTAGAAAACGCGGCGAAGCCCGTATCCTGGTTACCTTGCAGTGCTCCGACTGCCGGGAGAGGAACTACCTCACTAGCAAGAACCGCCGAAATGACCCTCAGCGGCTGGAACAGCGCAAGTACTGCTCCCGCTGTCGGACCCATCGGTCCCATAGAGAGGTGCGTTAGGTGAGCACCCGCGGGCCCGGCACCGCAGCCTTCCGCCGTCCCAGCCAAGATCAGCTGCGTCGGTTCCGCCCGGTGGAGTTCATCAAAGAGGTCATCGCAGAACTACGAAAGGCCGTCTGGCCCACCAGGGAAGAGACCATACGCCTCACTTGGGTGGTCATCGTCATCGGCGCCCTGGTGGGGTCCATACTCGGCCTGTACGACTTCACCCTTTCCAGGACCCTCACCCAGTACGTAATTCTTGCCTAACCATCCCATCAACTCGACCTCCCCCTACTAAGGAAATGAAAGCAACGCCAGAAATCCACCAAGATTCCCAGTGGTACATTGTCCACACCTACTCCGGACAGGAAGACCGGGTCAAAAAGAACCTGGACATCCGCATCCAGAGCCTGGACATGCAGGACCGGATATACCAGGTCGTGGTGCCCACGGAGGAGGAAATCGTCATCCGGGATGGAAAGCGGCGCAAAGAGCGTCGAAAGGTCTTCCCCGGATACATCCTCATTCAGATGAAGATGGACGACGAAAGCTGGTACGCCGTGCGAAACACCCCCGGCGTTACGGGCTTCGTTTCCACCGAAGACGAACGGGACAAGCGCGCCAAGCCCATTCCCATGGAACCTGAAGAGGTGGCCTCGATAATGTCCCAGCTGGAGACAGGGAGGCCCCGCGTCACCGTGGGCTTGCAGATAGGCCAGACGGTCCGCATCATCGCAGGCCCATTCGCCGACTTCATGGGTACTGTTGGAGAAGTTGACCCGGACCGCTCACGCATCAGAGTCCTCGTATCTTTCTTCGGCCGTGAGACGCCGGTGGAACTGGACTTCCTACAGGTCGAGAAGCTCTGAGGAACGCCCCAGCGCCCGCTCCTGGAACGCGAAAGAGATAGCGTAGAAAGGCTTCAGAACACCCGCGGCAAGAGAGATAATGGCGAATAGGAAAGAAACAGACCTTTGACAAAAGAGTTAACGAAAAAGGGTAAAAAAACGTGGCAAAGAAAGTTAGAGCCATCATTAAACTGCAGCTCGCCGCCGGCCAGGCCAGTCCGGCGCCGCCGGTGGGGCCCGCCCTAGGGCAGCACGGCGTCAACATCATGGCCTTCGTCAAGGAGTACAACTCCCGCACCGCCAACCAGGGCGGCAACATCGTTCCCGTGCACCTCACGGTGTTCGAAGACCGCTCCTTTAACTTCGTCACCAAGACGCCTCCCGCCTCGGACATGCTCCGTCGGGCAGCCGGCATAGAAAAGGGCGCGTCGTTGGCAAGGCAGGAGCACGCCGGTTCCGTAAACCGTAGCGCCCTGGAGGAGATAGCCAAGCAGAAGATGGCGGACCTGAACGCCAAAGACCTGGCGGGGGCCACCAAGATAATTGAAGGTACAGCCAGAAGCATGGGCATTGAGATTAGCGAGGATTAGCCGGTGAAGAAGCAAGGTAAGAGACTACGGGACGCCATAAGCTCCCTGGACGCAGAGAAGTACTATCTACTGGATGAGGCCGTGGAATCCCTTCAGATGGTCTCCAGCGCCAATTTCGACGAAACGGTGGAGCTACACCTGCGCACGAGCGCCGATCCCCGCCACGCCGACCAGCTTGTGCGCGGCGTGGCCATGCTCCCCCACGGCTTGGGGAAGACCATTCGAGTGCTGGTCTTCGCCAACGGCGAAGCCGCTGAAATTGCCAAGCAAGCCGGCGCCGACTACATCGGCGACGACGAGGTCATTCGCAACATCCAAGGGGGATGGGTAGACTTCGACGTCGGCTTGGCCATCCCGGATATGATGAGCAAAATCGGCAGGCTGGGCCGTGTCCTTGGTCCCCGTGGTCTAATGCCCAACCCCAGAACGGGCACGATGGTCCAGATGCGGGACCTGCCGCGAGCCATCGACGAAGCCAAGAAAGGGCGCGTGGAATACCGCATTGACCGCACGGCCATAATACACGTACCCGTGGGCAAGATCAGCTTCGCCCAAGAGAATCTCGTGGAGAACATTGCCACCATCATGGACGCCGTGGTGAAGGCCCGGCCCGCCACCGTCAAGGGCGCATTCATCAGGACGGCATTCCTTTCGAGCACCATGGGGCCAAGCCTGAAGCTTGACGTAAACGCCCTCATATCTGTTAAAGTAGAATAGCAAACCAACCGGCCGCTCAAGACAGCAGGTTCCCTGCCAGGGATTAAACCGCCTGCCGAGGCGCCCCGGAAAGACCGACTCCCAACGGAGTCCTTCATTCCCGGCGCATGAGCGCGGGGAATTTTGGCGTCTAGGCCAAGCCTAAAACGCCGTAACTCCCAAGAGCGGCCCCACAAAGAAAGATAAGGAGTCCTAAAGGAACTCATGCCAACAGACAGAAAGATCCAGCAGGTGGCGGAAATCAAGGATCGAATCGAGCGATGCAACATCGCCGTTGCAACCACTCACACCGGCCTAGACGCCAACGATATGAACGACCTTCGTCGCCGACTCAGAGAGCGGAACGTAGAGTATAGGATAGTCAAGAATACCCTCACCTACATTGCCGCCGAGGAAGCCTCCAAGCCCCAATTGCGAGAGGTGGTGCAGGGACCGACGGGACTCGCCTTCGGCTACGACGACCCCCGGCTGGTGGCCCAAGCCCTGGAGGAGTTCATACGCGCCACCCGCTCGTCCCTGACCATCCAGGGCGCCCTGCTGAACACCCGCACGCTGACGCCCCAGGAGGTGCACACCCTGGCCACCCTGCCCTCTCAGGAAGAGCTCATGAGCCGGGTTTTGGGACAGATGCAGTTCCCCATCACGAGACTGGTGGGCCAGCTTCAAGCCCCGATAGCGGGTCTGGTCAACACCCTAAACGGCACCATTCGCGGGTTGGGTTCCGTTCTTCAGCAGCGCATCCAGCAATTGGAGACCGAGTCGGACTGACGGCCTTGACCTCTCGCTAAGTAATACGATGCCACCATAGCAAGCAGACGAAATAGAACATCGACTATCAAACTGAAAATAACCAGGAGGAGTTATGAGCAACCAGGAAATTTTGGAAGCAATCAAGGAAATGACCGTAATGGAGCTTTCTGAGCTTGTTAAGGCCCTGGAGGACCAGTTCGGCGTCTCCGCCGCCGCTCCCATGGCCGTTGCGGCTCCCGCAGCTATCGCTGCCAACGGCGGCGCCCCCGCCATCGAAGAAGAAGAGCAGACGGAATTCTCCGTCATCCTACAAGAGATTGGCCCGAACAAGATCAACGTCATCAAGGCCGTCCGCGAAGTCACCACCCTCGGCCTCCGCGAGGCCAAGTCCGTGGTCGAGGCTGCTCCCAAGGCCATCAAGGAAGGCGTGAGCAAGGATGAGGCCGAAGACGTGCAGAAGAAGCTGGAGGCCGCCGGAGCTAAGGCGGAGTTGAAGTAGGCCGCTCCTACATCATACTTACCATGAGAGTTGGAACTTGAGCAGGCGAAAAGATAGAGAGCGCTTCCTGGCCATGCAGCGCCTTAACCCGGACTACGTGGGCTTTCGGGGCCACGACAGCCCTGCAGAGTCTTCCGGGCCGCCCCTGGAGAAGGTTACGTGCTCCCGGTGCGGCCGGGTCCGGAACGTGCCCGTTGGCGTGGCGGCAGAGCATCCGGACGACTACGTGTGCGCTACCTGCCAGGAAGAATTGGAGGAAGAGGCGGAAGCCGACGACGAGTCGGTAGAAGCGGGAGAATCGACGGGCTAGCTCCACGGCGGGGCGCTTAGCGCCCCATGCGGTGACCCCTGAATGTAAGCCCATGGAGCAACCTCCAAGAATCGCCTACAGCGCTATGATCCGGGACACTCCCGCCACGGAGCGCCCGCGAGAAAAACTTAAGAACTTCGGCCCAGACCACCTCAGCAACGCCGAGTTGGTAGCCATTCTGCTCAGAACCGGCGTCAAGGGAGAAGGCGTCGTCATAATGGCCCAGCGCCTTCTCCAGCACTTCGGCGGACTGGCGGGCCTGGCAAGGGCCAACTTTGTCGAACTCTGTGCGGAGCACGGCATAAGCGAGGCCAAGGCCAGCCAGCTACTGGCCGCCATGGCTCTGGGCCGTCGACTCTCCAATCTGAAGACTACCGAAAGATACGCCGTTAACTCGCCCAGAGACGTCGCAAGTCTCCTCTTCGGCGAGATGAGCTTCCTCGACAAGGAACACCTGAAGACGGTCCTGCTCAACACCAAGAACGAAATTATGGGCGTCCGGGAGATCTACGTAGGCAACGTGAATTCCTCCATGGCCCGGCCTTCGGAGATCTTTAGGCCCGCCATTAGGGAAAACTGCCCCTCCATTATCGTCGTCCACAACCACCCCTCCGGTGATCCCACCCCCAGCGCCGACGACGTAGTCGTTACCCGCCGGCTGGTGGAAGCGGGCAAAGTCCTGGAAATAGAAATGCTGGACCACATAGTCATCGGCAGCGACGAGCGGTACGTAAGCCTGAAGGAGAAGGGGCTCGGCTTCTAACCTCGCCCCTCCCCCAACCCCTTGTTTCTCCACGCCATCTGAAAGACAATTAGGGCATCGTACATCCTTAATCCAAAAGGAGCATCCCTTGTATTTCTACAATGCACAGGATAGAGCGCCCAAGGAGATTGTCCCTGGTGGCACAATCCGCACCTTCTGGGGAGAAAACACCCTCCTCTCCGTCGTAGACATAGACCCCGGCGTGGAAGTCCCCCTTCACACCCACCCCCACGAGCAATCCGGCATCGTCCTTGAGGGTCAGCTGGAAATGGGCGTGGAAGGAAACGTTCGCCTCCTGAAACCCGGCGACATGTATATCATCCCCGGCGGGGTGGAACACTACGCCAAGACCGTCTCAGACAGCGCCAAAGTGCTGGATATCTTCAGCCCCGTCAGGGAAGACTACCAGTACTAGCAGGCAGTAGCGGAGACGCTGTTCCGCTCCGATTCGTCCGGCCATAGACGGTGAATTCTCCAACACCGAAAGCTCCCGTCATGGACGGATTACGCTTCTCTGACGACAGTCATGGCCGGCGTCGATCACGTCCCGCCGCCGTCCGTTCGGCGAAACTTCCCCAATCAATAACACTAACTCGCTACTAGGAGGAAACTCATGGCCCAGGGTTCATTGGGAGGCCACGTCTACCGGCGCTTCGGCGCCCGCCCCATCATCAACGCCGCCGGCACCGTTACCCGTCTGGGCGGCTCTCGCACTCGGCCCGAGGCCCTTGCAGCCATGGCCGAAGCCACCAACTACATGGTGGACATGCATGAGTTGAACCAGCGGGCCGGCGAGGTTATCGCTCGGGTCACGGGCGCGGAGGCCGGCTTCGTCTGCAACGGCGCCGCCAGCGGTCTTCTCCTCCAAGCCGCCGCCGTCATTGCCGGAACGAACCCGGCCATCGCCCAGCAGCTGCCCCATCCCGTGGGCGTACCCAACGAAATTATCATCCAGACCATCCACCGCTTCCCCTACGACCAGGCCTACCGGGCCGCCGGAGCCAAACTGGTCACCATCGGTACCGGAAGGCGCACCGCCCCCTGGGAGCTGGAGGCCGCCATCAACGACCGCACCGCCGCCGTAGCCTACCTCTTTTCGTCCTTCATCTCCCGAACCGGCCTGACCCTTCCCCAAGTGGCCGAAATCGCCCACGCCCGCGGCGTTCCCGTGATCGTCGACGGCGCTTCCATGGTGCCCCCCAAGGCCAATTTGCGCCGCTACGTGGAGATGGGAGCGGACCTGGTAACCATCAGCGGCGGCAAGGGCATCCGCGGACCCCAGGGTTCCGGCCTCCTCTTCGGACGCAAAGACCTCGTGGAAGCCGCCGCCGCCAACGCCAGTCCCAACCAGTTCCTCGGACGTGGCATGAAGGTCTCTAAGGAGGAGATAATCGGCTTCCTCACCTCCTTGGAACTATTCGTGGAAGAGGACGAAGAAGTGGAGATGTCTAGGCTGCGTCGAATGGCCCAGCGGGTCGTGGACGCCCTTATCGAGATTCCGGGCCTTCGCGTGTCCGTTGAGCACGACCAATACGACTACCTAATGCCCACCGCAGTCCTGAAGCTAGGCCCCGACTGGACAGGGCCTCCCAAGGACGAGTTAATGTCTGCGCTGGAGCAGGGAGACCCGCCCGTTTTCCTGCAAGGAACCTTCCTGCCTGAAGAGGAGACGGCCGTAGATCCCTTCAACCTGTCGGAAGAAGAACTCCCCATTCTGATTCAGCGACTGCGGGAGGAATTGCTGAGACAGCCGGGTTAGGCAAGACGTGCCACTGCCCTTTGAATTTGTTTTGGAAGGTCCTCCGGTGTCGCAACAGACTCGAAGGAGAAGACTCATCAGAAATTGGACGCAGAAAGTGCGGATTGCCGCGGGAAGAAAATGGGGAAATAATTCTCAGCTAGCCGAAGAAATCATGGTGACGATTACCTACGTTTACGCGGATTCGCCAATGGACGTGGACAATGTCCCAAAACCAATTCTGGATGGGCTGAAAGGCTTGATCTATTTCGACGATTCTCAGGTCACAGACCTCCTTTGCCGCAAAAGGCGCAATGACTTAGAATTGAGAATACCGAATCCTCCTTCCTTGCTCCGCTCAACTCATGAGCGCACCGTAGAATTCGTCCACGTCAGCGTGGAGAACGCTCCTAAATCGGAGGTCCCAGCATGAAGAGAACAGCGCCCGACATTCATTATCTCTCCAACCTCAGATCCGCTGAAGATTATCGCTTGAGGGGCTATCAGGTAGAGAGAGACGTGAGCCTGGACTTCTTCCCTGACTGCCAGGCCGATTTGCTCGCCACAAAGAACGGTGAGAAGAGAGTGGTTCTAGTAAGAACGCGAACGGCCCTGGCGGCTGATGGGCAAATTACCGAACTGGCTGAAATGCTCGATGGCATGCCCGGGTGGAGCTTCGACTTAATCCTGGTGCCGGAACCTGAAAAGCTGCCCTCTCCCAAGGGCACACGCATTTTCAATAGAGAACGCATCAACAAACGGCTGGAAGAAGTTCAGAAGTCCTTGGACGCGGACCTGCCGGAAGCCGCTTTCTTGCTCGCCTGGTCAGCCGCGGAAGCCCTCATCAGAGACTTGCTTGCCCAGGAAGGTATACCCCCCGACGGTATAACTTCAACTGCTTTCATACTCAGCCAGGCGGTTCATAACGCGGTCATCTCCCATGACCATCAGGCCGAACTAAAACGTTTCCGGAATTATCGTAACGCCATCGCCCACGGCTTCACCATGACCGACTTCAGCGAAGAACTGGTAACGGAACTGTTAGACCTTATCCGGCAGATTGAATACGAAGCCGCCCTGGACGAACTCGAAAACGACCACACTTCAACACCCGACTAGGAACTCCGGGAAATAACCCCCGCCCTAGCGCTGCGGCGCAGGCGTCTTCTTCTTGCTGCCCGTTACCAGGAACAACACCTGCTCCGCTATGTTCGTTGCCCGGTCCGCCACCCGTTCCAGGTCGTGGGCAACCCATATCAGGTACGTCGCCCTCCGGATGGTCTTCGGGTCCTCTATCATGTAAGTTAACAGCTCCCGGAAAACCTGGTCGTAGAGAGCGTCCACCTCGTCGTCGTCATCTTTGACCTGATGCGCTATCACTATGTCCCTCTCCACCAGCGCGTCCAGGCTCCGTCGCATCATATCCATAGTCTTGTCCGCCATGCGGGGAATGTCGATGAGAGGTTTGAGGGGCGGCTCGTCTCCCATCATTAAGCTTATCTTGCCGATCCCCTCGGCGTAGTCGGCCATCCGCTCCAACTCAGTACCGATGTTCAAAACAGCCAAGAGATACCGAAGGTCCCGCGCCACCGGCGTTTGCGTGGCGATGACGTGGATGCAGCGGTCTTCTATCTCCACCTGCTTCTCGTCAATGATGTCGTCGTCCCGCACCACCTCACGAGCGGCCTGCATATCGCGGTTTCTGAGGGCGTCCATAGCCTTGGCCAGGGCCTTCTCCACCATGCTGCCCATGACGAGCAGGTCGTCCTGTAAGGTCGTGAGTTCCTGCTCGAATATCGTTCTTGGCATAGTCCCCTCCTACTCGGCCATACCGGCAAACAGCTTTGCCGTTAGCTGAACCGGCCCGTGATATACGCCTCCGTCTGCTCCTGGCTGGGGTTGGTGAACATCCGCTCCGTGCTGTCTAACTCCACCAGGTAGCCCGACCTATCTTCGCCCAACATCAGGAAGGCTGTCTCGTCTGACACCCGCGCCGCCTGCTGCATGTTGTGGGTGACGATGACAATGCTGTAATGCTCCTTCAACTCTCTAATCAGGTCTTCGATGGCCAGAGTCGCAATGGGGTCTAACGCCGAGCAAGGCTCGTCCATGAGGATGACCTCCGGCTCGATGGCGATGGCCCGGGCGATGCATAGCCGCTGCTGTTGGCCGCCCGAAAGCGATAGGCCGCTCTCCTTCAGCCGGTCCTTCACCTCGTCCCAGAGGGCCGCCTGACGCAAGGAGCGCTCCACCGCCTCCGCCATGTTCCCGCGGAACCCGTTGATCTGCAGCCCGAAGGCAACGTTAGCGTAGATGGACTTGGGGAAGGGGTTCGGCTTCTGGAACACCATTCCAATCCTGCTCCGTAGCTCCACCGGGTCCACGTCGGCGGCGTTGATGTTATCGCCGTCAAACAGGATCTGACCTTCGACACGCCCCCCCGCAGAGAGTTCGTGCATCCGGTTAAGGCACCGCACCAGGGTGCTCTTGCCGCAGCCGGAAGGCCCGATGATGGCCGTCACCGCGTTGCGGCGCATCGGCATGTTTATATCTTTGATGGCTTTAACGTTGCCGTAGTAGGCGTTGAGGTTCTTCACTTCCAGAACGTGGTCTGCCTTCCCGTCCGGGGTCGCACCCTCAGGCTTCTGGGCGAAGTTTGCCTCTATGCGTCTCATGGCAATTGTGGTCACCATCTTCTCCTTCTAGCGTACGTGTAGCGGAGAGCCACAGCGACGCTGTTGAGCAACAATAGCACAATCAAAAGTACAACGATACCGGAAGACGCGTTCTCCTGGAATCCAGGCAGCGGGCGGGACACCCAGCTGAATATCTGTATGGGCAGCACCGTAAAGGAGTCCATCGGGCTGGAGGGCACGAAGAACACGGAGGTGAAGGCGCCGATGGCAATGAGGGGCGCCGTTTCTCCAATGGCCCGGCCCAATGCCAGAATTATCCCCGTCAGTACCGCCGGCATTCCCGCCGGCAACACCTGGTGCCATACGGCCTGCCACTTGGTGGCCCCCAGGGCCATGGCCGCCTCTCTCAGAGAGGGCGGCACCGACCTCAGTCCCTCCCTTGAGGCGACTATGATTATAGGGAGAATCAGAAGGGTTAGCGTGGCGGCGGCGGCCACTATGCTCGGCCCAAGGTTGATGCCGACAACGAACACCGCCAGTCCCAACAGACCGTAGACCACCGAGGGCACCCCCGCCAGGGTGCTGATGTTGGTCTCAATGAGCCGGGTGAACCAGCTCTTGGGCGCGAACTCTTCCAGGAATATGGCCGTCCCCACTCCCACGGGAATGGAGAATAGGGCGGTGAAGCTCATCACCCAAAGGGTGCCCAACAAGGCAGCCTTGACTCCGGCGTCCTCCGGATTTCTAGAGGGGAAGCTGGTCAGGAAGTTCCAATCCAGCCCTCCTATCCCGTCCTTGAACACTATAAAGAGCAGAACTACGAGGGCCAGCACTCCAAAGGCCGTGGCCATGACGGCCAGTAACGCGAAGGCCCAGGCAGTCCACTTCCTGCCCAACTTTGAAAGGGCCGTTGCTTTGAAAGCGGGAGGCGCGGTGTTCAATCGTACTCCTCTCTAAACCTAGAAATGAACCATCGCGCAATAAGGTTCAACCCCAGTGTGAATACAAACAGCAGCATCCCAATCGCAAAGATGCTCTGGTATTCCACGGTGCCCCGCGGCGTGTCGCCCATGGCCACCTCCATTATGTAGGCGGTCATGGCCTGCATGGCTTCCAGAGGATTCGCCGAAAGGTTGGGAATTCCCCCCGCGGCTATGGTAACAATCATCGTTTCGCCAACGGCCCGGGCCAAAGCCAGAAGTCCCGCCGCCACTATGCCGGAGAGGGCCGCCGGGACCACCACCCTCGTCGATACCTGGAACCGGTTCGCTCCCAGGGCGTAGGCCCCCTCCCGCAAGCCATTGGGCACCGCCCGCATGGCGTCCTCGCTCAGGGATACCACCATGGGAATGAGCATTATCCCCATAGCTAGGGACGCTGCAAGGGCCGTAAAGATGGTCTCCGAGTGAAAGATAGGCTTCACGATGGTAGGGGCAATGAAGCTGATAGCAAAGAAGCCGTACACAACAGTAGGGATGCCCGCTAGCACTTCCAGAGCCGGCTTTACCGTGGCGCGGAGGGCTTCCGGTGCATACTCGCTCAGGTATATGGCCGTCAATATTCCCAGCGGGAAGGCCACGGCCATTGCCATCCCCGCAATCAGCACCGTTGCAGAAAGCAACGGCAGGGCGCCGAAGCTCTTGTTGGCGAAGAGCGGCCTCCACTCGGTGCCCGTCAGAAACTCAACGATGGACACGTCTATAAAGAAGGGAACCGCCTCCACCAGCAAAATGACGACGATGCCAACGGTGGTAACCACCGAAAGCACGGCGCATAAGAACAAGAACGCCATGATGGGAGCCTCCCGCAACCTGCGTCGCGGGCGCCGTCCCGTCCGCCAACTCCGTGGCGAAAAGCCCATGCCCGCCAATTTCGTCGAGATGGCTTCTTATCCCTTCTGGTTCTCTCTCAAGTTTACCCGCCCCACTTTTCTTGCCATGACGTCGTATGTCGCCCCAGCTGGAGACCTCCTAGTTGACTCGCTCGAGTGCTTCGGAGATGGGGGTGCCCGCTTCTATGGTGTTGAATATCGACCCCGTCACTCCGTTGGCTACCCGGTCCTTGCCCCACTGGTACACCGACGCCGGCAGCGGCACGTATCCCACCTCCGTCACCAGGCTCGGCGCCTCGTTCAGGTAGAAGTCCACGAAGGCCCGCACCTCAGGCCGGCTCTCCATCGCCCCCTTGTTCACGTAGATAAAGATGGGCCGCGCCAACGGCGCGTACTGTCCGTTCTCCACCGTCTCAGCTCCAGGAGCCACGCACTCGCCCGTGTCCGGGTTCTCCACCGACACCGCCTGCACCAGTGACCGGTACTGCTCCAGGTACGCCAGCCCAAAGTATCCTATTCCTCCAGAACTACCCTTTACTCCGTTGGCTATCAACGGGTCCTCTTCCGTCGCCAGGTCCAGGTCTCCCCGCTGCGCTCCGGACTCTCCCATTATCGCTTCCGTGAAGTAGTCAAACGTACCGGACGACGTCGTCGGCCCGTAGATCCTCAACCGCTGGTCCGGGAAGCTCGGGTCTACCTGGTTCCAGTTCGTCACCTGACCTTCCGAGTCAGGCCCGAAGATGGTCTTCAACTGGTCTACCGTCAGACACGGCGTCCAGTCGTTGTCCGGACTCACCACCACCGACAGCGCGTCAAAGGCCACCGGAAGCTCAATCAACTCGATCCCGTTCTCGGCGCATACGTCAACCTCTTTCTCTTGCTTCGCCGGCCGGGACGCGTCCCACACCTCTATCCTCCCCTCTTGGCACATCGCCCGTCCCCCGGCTCCCGTGCCCGTGGACGCTACGTTCACTCGTACGTCAGGGTTCGCCTTGCTGAACTCCTCCGCCACCGCCTCGCTTATCGGGAATACCGTGCTCGATCCCACTACCGCTATCGTCCCGCTGAGGGCCGAAGTGGAAGAGCCGGGGATCTCCCCGTCGTCGTCACTCCCGCCGCAGGCCGCAACGGCAACAACCCCTGCCACTACAGCCATCGCCAAGACAATGTAGAACACGCTTCTCAAGGGCAAGACATTCATGTTGATAGACGCTCCTTCATTAGCTTTAGGAATCTCCGAAATTAAATACTGAAGGCAGCGGAAAGACCCTGTGTTAACGCAAGGTTAACGTCCGGCGAACACCGACTAAACAAAGTTAAACAAAGGATTCAAAGCAGGCAAATCTTTGCGTTTGCCATCCTGAGCGCAAAGAAGAATTCCGCTTACTCGCAAGGAAGCGGAACACGAATAATAAGGGCCCAACCAGCCACCCCAAGAGTCAACGATTCTAGGTAGACGTTACGACGACTGTGCGGCGGGAATGGTGAAGGCGAAGGTGCTTCCCCCTTCCTCTCGGCTGCTCACCCAGATTCGGCCGCCGTGGGATTGGACGATGTGCTTGGCGATAGCAAGCCCCAACCCCGTCCCACCCTGGTTCTGGAACCTGCCTGCCTTGTAGAAGCGCTCAAACACGTGAGGCATATCTTCCGGCGCGACCCCGATTCCCCGATCCGCCACCCGAACTTCCAGCCAACGCCCCTTATGCTCCACGTCAACGTGGACCTCCCCGCCGGAGGGCGTGAACTTCACCGCGTTCTCCACCAAATTGGAGAGTACCTGCTGCAACCGGCCCTCATCAGCCGTGGCTTCAACCACTGCGCTCGCGTCGTCCATGGTTAGCGACACCCCCTTGGCCCGCGCCTGCTCCCCATAAGTTTCCACCACCTCCGCAATGGCCCCACGCACATCAACCGGGGCGAGGTTAAGCTTAACCTCGCCGCTCTCCAAACGGGAGAGGTCTAATAAGTCCTGCACCAACGCGGACATCCTCCCGGCATTGTGCGAGATGCGGCCCAGGAATTGGCGCGCCGCCTCCGGGTCTTCCATAGCCCCGTCCTGCAGAGTTTCCGCTGACGCCCTTATGGAAGCTAGCGGCGTTCGCAATTCGTGGGACACGTTCGCCACGAACTCCCGCCTGGTGGTCTCCACCCGACGCAGCTGCGTCAAGTCGTGCAGCACCAGCAGCACCGACTCCCTTCCCTGCAGGGTCAGCGGCGTGGCTATCACGTTGAAGAAACGCCACTGCCGAGCCAGCCGGAGTTCCAAAGTCTGCGGGGCCTTAGTCTGACGGCTTCTAGACACCAGCTCGCTAAGCTCGTGGTCCCGCACCACCTCAATGAGCCGCTGGCCCACTTCAAACCCAGGCGGCAGCCTCAGAAACTCTCGGGCGGCGGGATTGGCCAACGTGGTACGCCCTTCGTGGTCCAGCAGCGCCACCCCGTCGTTCATCGTTGCGAGTATCGTCGAAAGCTTGTCCCGCTCCTCGGAAAGTTCCGTCACTATGCCCTTCACGCTGGCGGCCATGGCGTTCAGCGCTTGGGCCAGTTCCCGGGTCTCCTGGACCCGACCGGTAGGCATCCGATGGTCCAAGTCTCCCTCGGCAAGCCGGCTGGTCGCGGCGGTCAGGAGACGCAGCGGCCCTGTCCTTCGCCGCACCCGGATGAGGGCCATGACGACGCAAAGGGCAAACACCGCGCCTCCTGTGAGCAGCACGGTGAGGACCGCCGCGCCCGCCGCCTCCTCCAACCGCGCCGCAAGGAAGACGGCGCCACCCACCGCCACCGCCGCCGATAGGACGCCGCAGACCAGCAGGAAGCGTGCTTCAGCCCTCGATATGCCCATCATCGTTCAAACCCCCGGTAGAATATACATGTCGTGGGTGCGTTGCGAGCTAGGCGCACCAAGGGGAAAACTATTCCTCAAACCGGTATCCCGTTCCCCGAACGGTAATGATGTGCCTCGGCGCTCCCGGCTCCTTCTCTATCTTCTCCCGCAGCCACCGGATATGAACGTCCACCGTTCGGGAGTCACCGAAAAATTCCATACCCCACACCTCGTCCAGCAACTCGTTTCGCGTATACGCCCGTCCGGGATGCCCCGCCAGAAACGCCAGCAAGTCGTACTCCTTTGGCCTCAGGTCCAGGGGGTTGCCGAAGATCCGGGCCGTGCGCGCCTCAAGGTTCAGGGTCAGACCACCAACGTTGATGCTCTTCGCATCCTCCGGCGGGCCCACGTCCATCTCTCGACGCCTGATGAGGGCCCCCACTCGGGCCATCAGTTCTCGAATGCTGAAGGGTTTGGTCATATAATCGTCCGCCCCAAGCTCCAGACCCCCCACCTTGTCAATCTCCTGGTCTCGCGCCGTCAGTATCAGGATGGGCGTCGCCATCTCCCTCCGCACGATGCGGCATACCTCCAGCCCGTCCAGCCCCGGCAGCATAATGTCTAGAACAATGACGTCGGGCTCCCGCTCGCGGGCCAGTTCCAGCGCCTCGTTTCCATCGAAGGCCTGAAGTACCCGGTATCCCTTCTTTGTCAGGTTATACGTGAGAACGTCTTGCAGCGAATCGTCGTCCTCCACCACCAAGACCGTTCGCTTCACTACCTGCTGCATACAAAACCCCGGGAAGGAATCTCAGAAGCCACTACGTGAGCTGGAGGAGGCGGCGCTGGCGCCCGCAATCCGGCCAAACACGGACCCTGACATCAGTCCGGCTCCACCTGGATAGTTGTGGTAGAAGAGGCCGCCCACTAATTCCCCGGCGGCGAATAGGCCTTGCATGGGCGTCCCCTCCGTGCTGATAACATGCGTCTGCTCGTTGATGCGAAGGCCCCCAAAGGTGAATGTGATGCCGCAGGTGACGGCGTAGCCCTGATAGGGCGGCGTGTCTATGGGCAACGCCCAGTTGGACTTGGGAGGACTTATCCCGGCCGTTCTTTTGCCATCCAAGCGGGTGGGGTCGAAATCCCCCGCCTGAACCGCCTCGTTAAAGCCCTCCACCGTTTCGACCAGACCCTGAGGGTCGATGTCCAGGGCGTGGCCCAACTCCTCCATAGTGTTCGCTTCCGCCATCGTGCATTGGGCGATGCGGTACTCGTCCCTCAGCAGATGCTTCACCTTACCGTCGAAAATCTGGAAGGCGGCGCGGCGCGGCTGGTTCATTATCTCCCTGCCGTACTTGGCATAAGTGTAGTTGCGAAGGTCCGCTCCTTCGTCCACAAACCTCCTTCCCTCCACGTTCACCACGATGCCGAAGGGGTAGGAATGCTTCTGAAACAGGTCCGTAACGTTGCGGTCTCCCGTGGGGGGAGCGTTAAGGTCCCAGGCGACGGCGTGGCAGCCGCTCCAGTGCCCGTGGGACTGTGCGCCCACTTCCAACGCCATGCGAATGCCGTCCCCGGTGTTGTAGGGTACACCGCGAACCTTCACCAGCTCCCAGCCTGGACCCAGATAGCGGGTACGCATCTCAGCGTTGGCCTCGAAGCCGCCGCAAGCGAGCACCACCGACCGGGCGGCTACGTCCCGCATTCCCGCGGGGGTTTGCACCCTAACGCCGCACACCCCGCCGCGGTCATCCGTCAGCAGCCGCACCCCTTTGGCTTCATACCACACCTCCACGCCGCGCTCCTTCGCTATGGCGAAGAGCTGGTCGGATAGGCCCTTGCCCCCGCCCACTGCCTCCACCACCAAGCCCCCCCAGAAACGGTGCTTGCCGTCCTGCATGAAGGACTGACGACCATAGAGGGGCACAAATCGAAGTCCCATGCCCTGCAACCAACTGAGAGTGGGATGAGAACGACTCACCAGCGTTTGCGCCAAGCCGGGATCGCTCATCCCTTCGGTAACCCTCATCAAGTCGTCGTAGTATTGGGCTTCCGTATAACTGCCCACGTCCAATGACGCCTCTTCTTGGGCCGACATGTCCGGTATCAGCGCCTTAACGTCATCCAAGCCCCGGTAAGCGCAGCGAATGGCGCCGCCGGTGAAGTAGGTATTCCCCCCACGGAAGTACTCCGGTGCTTTCTCCAAGACCAGCACGGAAGCGCCCGCCTCCACGGCGGAAAGGGCGGCGCAGAGGGCAGCGTTTCCCGCCCCCACCACCAGAACGTCGTAGTCCTTGGTCATAGCGCCTCCTTACAACATAAGATGCTATGCCCCAACCCCAAACGTGTCAATGCGAAGGGCCACGCCTATCACCCACACCCTCCCTTGTCCTCGCGTCGAGAGCCTGCCCCCGCGGAGGCGGGAGGCGGGGACCCATCTTCTCCCACTCCGTCCCATTGTGCCAACTTTACGTTGCCGAAATTCCCTACCTCCTGCTACCCTCCCCCCATGAAAGACATGAAAGAAATACGCAAAGAAATGCGAGACTTCCTCGACAGACTTCCAGGCCCCAAAGAACCCCCTAAGGGCTCCTTCTACGACCTCAGTAGTGATGAAGAGATCAGCAATGACGAAGAGCCTAAACGAAAGTCCGGCGGCCAGCTCGGCAACCAGAACGCCCGCAAGCACGGCCTCCACTCAAAACACCTGCCCGCTCAACGACTCGAAGAATACAACAACGCCCTTGCGGTCAGAGACCTCGCCCCGGAGATAGCCATCGTCCGCGTCAGGCTCAACGGACTCCTCAACGATCCAGAAGCCTCCCCGGACCTCATCAATAGGACCCTAAGTGTCTTGGGCAGGCTCATGAACATCCAACGCCGCTTCATTTACGGATAACCATGTCCCAAACTCCATTCGTTTGCCCTACTTTTTTTGAAACGAGTCCCACGCCTGAAACTAGCAACCCTAGGCACGAACTCGATTTTCAAAACGAGTCAGCCCCACGACTGGCAACCCTGGAACGAGTCTCTCGTTTCCCCACTCGTTCCTGAAACGAAGTCGCCCGTTGCGCCTTTTAGGGGAAGGGGCTATTATGTCAACGCATCATCCTCCAATCGCGGGGAGTCTCCCCAACCACTAGGACAAGGAAACAATCAATGAGCTACCAGACCATACTTGTGAATCGAGAAGGCGGCGTTGCAACCGTCACCCTCAACCGGCCCCGGGTCCTCAACGCCATGAACCTCGCCCTATCCCAAGAGCTAGGCCAAGCCATCGCCGAGTTGGAGGCCGACGACGACGTTCGCGCCATCATCCTAACAGGCGCAGGCGAACGCTCCTTCTCCGCCGGCGCGGACATCCACGAGATGCGCTCCTTCACCCCGGAGCAGTCGGCCCAAGCCGCCGACATGAGAGGCCAAGGCCAGCAGAGGGTGGTCAGCTGCGCCAAGCCCATCATCGGCGCCCTCAACGGACTGGCCCACGGCGGCGGCGCCGTGCTCGCCAGCTCCCTCGACTTCCTTGTAGGGTGCGAGCGGAGCCAGTTTCGCTTTCTGGCCGTCGCCTACGGCCAGATGAACTCCACCTGGACCCTCCCCGTCATCATCGGCTGGCCCCGCGCCAAGGAACTCCTCTACACGGGTCGGGTCGTGGAGGCGGAAGAAGCTTACCGGCTGGGCCTCCTGAACCACCTGGTCCCCTCAGACAAGCTCATGGATAAAACTATGGAGCTGGCCCAGACAATCGCCGCCAACCATCCCAGGTCCGTCCAGGGAGTGAAGAGTCTCATTCAGAATAATCTGGGCCACTCCTGGGAGGAGATGCGGCAGCGGGAGCACATGGCCCGCAGAACCACCCACCGCGGCCTTGCCGTCGAGGAAGGATTTCAGGAATTCATTCAGCGTAGGGGCAGACCCCTGCAAAAGTGAAGTCAAGGGGCTGGTCTAACGCCCCGTCATCCACTACAATGGGGCGCACGCTGCAATAATATACGCAACTGATTAGAGGCGGAGGAACCGTAGACAAACCCGCAATAGCGATCCTCGAATGCCTAGAGCGCCGCAACCCTTGCTATATAATAAGGAAGTGAATCGAAATCTCACCGGCAATAGAGAGGCCTTTCCCGAAGCCCCAACTCAATCTGGGCAATTGATCCCTATGGCGATAGTAAAGCTATTGCATTGGCCAATGACAACCCTATATAATACGCCCGCAGTTCCCCACTGTTGCTTGTCAATTGCCTAAGAACATCTGATTACGCTAGCCGTTAAAGGAGGTTAGATGTACTTGTCCAAAGTCTTCAAAGTAGTCCTGTTGCTATCGCTGGTGGCACTTATCATCCCCCTCAGCATCGCCCGCGGGCAGGTGACCGTGGGTACAGCTATGATCGAGGAATCCTCTACGGGCGCCTCCGACATGCTGACAACTAAGCTGAACACCCTCCCCAGCCCAGGGGAAGGCAACGCTTATGAAGGATGGTTGGTAACCGCCGATGGCTCGGGTAAGCTCAGCGTTGGCGTCTTAGAATTGGACGACAGCGGCAACGTCGACCAGAGCTACACCCACCCCGACGGTATGAACCTGGCAACCGGCTACAGCCAGTTCCTCGTCACCGTCGAACCCTCCCCAGATTCGGATCCTGCACCCTCAGGCGTAATTGTCTACTACGACGTCATTCCTGAAGACGGCATCATGTACGTCCACGGGCTGCTGGATAGCGAATCCGGCGCAACGGTATCTCTCGTCGGTCAGACCCAACTTGCCGTTACCCACGCCAAGCTAGCCACGGAAGGTAAGACCATCGAAGAAGTGCAATCGCACGCTTCCCACGTGATCAACATCATTGAGGGCGCCGACGGCGACAACTTCGATGACGCTCATGCAAACCCGGGTGACGGAATGGGCATTGCGGCCCACGCCACCGCCGCCGCCGGGCAGGCTCAGGGCGCCGTCGCAGCCGTGCCCACCCATCCCAACTTCCATACCTACTCAGGCCAGGTCGTCAGTTCCACCAACAACGTAACCTCTTGGGCCGGCATGGCCCGGGACGCAGCCATGACCGCCAAGGCTGCCAGCGACATGGTTACCGCCAGGGCCTACGCCACCAACGCTCACACTCTGGCGAGCCGGGCCTTAAATGGCCGGGATAAAGACTTGGACGGCTCCATCAGTGCCAGAGAAGGCGAAGGCGGCGCAATGCAGGCACACATGTCCGCGCAAGACATGGCCGGCTACAATGCCATGGTCGGCGCCGGTCCGCCCGACACCGGCGACATAAACTTCATGACCCTCGCCCTCATTGCCCTTGGCGTCGGCGCAGTCATGATAGTCGGCGGAGGGACCATCCTCCGGCGCAGCCGGGCACGGGCCTAAACAGCCCTCAAACCTTATGAATCCTATGAACCCCTCGGCAAATGCCGAGGGGTTCATAATTTTTTCTGAAGGAGCCTCATCCCCATGGAGAAGATTCGCCACGCCCATTCGGACATAGCCCCCACCCTCGGCAACTACGTGCGGTCCCTTCGCGCAGGGTCAACTCTCTACGTATCCGGTTGTACCGCCGTCGGCACCCCTTCAGAGAACGAGGACGTTATCGCCCAGGCAAACGCCACCCTCGAACGTATACAGGCCATCGTCCACTCCGAAGGCGCGTCCATGGGCGACGTCGTCAAGCTGGTAATCTACGTTACGGACATGGACGCCTTCCGTCCGCGGCAGCCGGAATTCGAAGTCCTTATGGAACGCTACTTTCAGGGCCAGTACCCCACCAGCACCCTGGTAGCCAGCCCCGGTCTCGCCCGCCCAAGCCTGCTCATAGAAATAGAACCAACCGTAGTCTTCTAACCCCATCGCCAAACCGCTCACTCCATCCGTCACCCCCTACGCATCATTTTGGGCACAACGAAGAATCTCGGTAACAGCCCATTGACCCAAATTGCCACCTGCCGCTAGAATATGCCTCGGTACGTGACATCTCTACCCTTCGGTACCTCGACGAGAAAGGAACCGCTCCCATGCCGAACGAGACGGGAAAGCGCTACACCTGCTCCCAGTGCGGCTCCGAGTTCCTCGTCACTCGGGGCGGGGATGGTGAGTTGAAGTGTTGCAGTCAACCGACCAAGCTCAAGAACTAGAGGCCGCCAGGATAGCCTCAACCCCCAAGATGAGCGCCTGAGCCTCCCCCAACCGACTTCCAAACACCAGGATGTAAGAAAATGACCAACCAACTCGGAAAACGTTACGCTTGCCAACAGTGCGGCACCCTTATTCTCTGCGTGCGACGTGGAGACGGCCTTGTCGTCTGCTGCGACGTGGAAATGGCCCTCCAAGCACCTCGGCAGCTCCCCTCCTCCGACTAGCCCTGCCGTCACGGCGATCATGCGGGCAGCAAACGCAGTGCCACGTCGGCTAATAATCGGCCAACCCTTCGATTTGCACGCCGTTCTCGACGGCACCCAAGATTTCCGGTGGCGCCAGATGTCAGGCGGGTGGCGTTCCGGTGTCCTCAATGGAAACCTGATCCGCCTCCGACAGCTCGATGGAGCACTCAAGTACCGGGCAAAGGCCAACCTGGACCATCTCCTCATCTCCTACTTTCGCTTGGATGAAGACGTGGAGATCCTTCGCGCTGAATTATCGGCCCGCGATGCTCACGTCGCCAAGCTAGTGAAGAGATACCCCTACCTACGAGTCCTCCGCCAGCCGGACCACTGGGAGTGTACCGCCGCCTACGTCTGCTCCGCCACCAACAGCGTCGATAGCATAGGCAAAATGGTGGAGAAAGTCGCCAAAGCGCTAGGCCGCCCTGTCGAACTCGATGGCGAAGTGCGCTACGCCTTCCCATCCCCTCAACGGGTGGTGGTGGCCGGTGTGGAAACTTTGGAGCGGCTGAGGTTGGGTATGGACCGCCACACCAAGATATTCGCCGCCGCCCAACGCATATGCGCCAGCAGGCTGGACATGCGTCGCCTGTCCCAACCCGAGGCCTGCTACGCAGAAGCCAAGCGTTGACTCATGGCCTGCCGCGGCATTGGGAACAAGATAGCAGATTGCATCGCCCTCTTTGCTCTGGACAAGATGGAAGCCTTTCCAGTGGATAGGTGGGTTGAACGGGCCATGAAGCGATACTTCCCATCCGGAAATCAGCCCGTCGGCGACGAGTTAGTTATGTGGGCCCCGGATCACTTCGGTAGATACGCCGGATACGCCAACCGGTTGCTGTTTCGCGACCGGCGCGACCGGTCCTATCAGAGATAGACTAATCCACAGCAGCTCCGGGCCGGGACTCCAACAGCAAGATCCGGTCAAGCCCAGCGAGGTCCTTCTCCACTGACGTCGCCGCCCCCGGAAATAGCCTCGTCGCCATTCGCCGCAGAGGCTCACCCTGGCCCGGGTCTATCTCCAGCAACATCACGCCGTCCAAAGCCAGCTTGCCCGCTGCCTGACCCATCAATCGACGCAGCATTACCATGCCGTCGGCTCCTCCGTCCAGCGCCGTCCTCGGCTCCCAGTCCAATTCCGGCTGGAGGTCCTTCAGACGCGCCGACGGGATATACGGAAGGTTGGCCACAATGACGTCCACCCTACCGGGCAGCGGCTCCAGCAAGTCCCCCTTCAGGAGGGT
Source organism: Dehalococcoidia bacterium (assembly GCA_965238215.1). Classification (GTDB taxonomy): domain Bacteria; phylum Chloroflexota; class Dehalococcoidia; order Lucifugimonadales; genus JAPULR01. Next base: position 1,502,106 of record OZ250180.1, read on the forward strand.
GATTCGCTGCCCAAGGCCAAACTTGTCAACGTTGACCCTCGCCACTTCCAGCGCATCCGCCGAAATATCCGTGGCGTACAGCCGAACGCCTGGCAGGTGCATGGCCAGGTTGACGGCAATGCCTCCGCTGCCCGTTCCCACGTCCGCCACCACAAGCCCCGCCCGCTCCATCCGCTCCATGCATACCAGCATGGCCCGCTCTATCAACATCTCTGTTTCCGGGCGGGGAACCATAACTCCTGGGTCAACTGTCAGGTCCACGCCGTAGAACTCCCGGTGCCCCAGGATGTACGCCAGAGGTTCACGTCGTAGCCGACGCTGCACCGCCTTCTCTAGAGTCTCCGCCGCCTCGTCAGGTATGGCGTCGTCCTGGTAGGCGTAGAGACGATGCCGAGGCACGGCCAGCACGTCCGTCAGGATGACTTCCGATTCCAGTCTGGGCTCCGGCGCCCCCACTTCCGCCAAACGGTTCCGAGCGTCTCGCAGGAACTCCCTCAGTGTCGGCATTCAGTTGCCGTGTAAGCAGTGGAGAATCGCAGCATTCGCAGGGGTTGCCGGGCCTCCCCAGGGGAAGAAGAAATCAACGGGCCAGGGCTGCTTCCAGAGCTCCGGCCTGCTCGTGAGCCGCAAGCGCCTCTATGATGTCGTCCATGAACCCGTCCATATACTTCTGGTAGCCAAAGAAACTTCGGCCTATGCGGTGGTCCGTAATCCTGTCTTGGGGTAAGTTATAGGTGCGAATCTTTTCCGCCCTGTCCCCCGTGCCCACCTGAGTGCGGCGGGACTGGACTATCTCCCTCTCCTGTCTAAGCTGCTCTTGCTCGTACAGCCGGGCACGGAGAATGTTCAAGGCCCTCTGTTTATTCTTGTACTGGGATCGCTCGTCCTGGCATGTAACCACCGTGCCAGTGGGGTTATGGACAATCCGGATGGCCGTGGCCACCTTGTTCACGTTCTGGCCCCCATGTCCCCCGGCGTGGAAGACGTCGATGCGCAGGTCGTCCATGTTTATCTTGATGTCCACCTCTTCCGCCTCCGGCAGCACCGCCACAGTGACTGTAGAGGTGTGGAGCCGCCCCGAAGACTCCGTGGTGGGAATTCGCTGCACCCGATGCACGCCCCGTTCGTACTTCAGACGACCGAAGGCATTCTTGCCGTCCACGTTGAAGACAATTTCGCTGAAGCCTCCCAGGTCCGACGGGTTGGAGTTAAGAACCTCCACCTTCCAGGCCCGGTTATGGGCGTACCTGGTGTACATACGGTAGAGGTCTGCGGCGAACAGACCGGCCTCCTGGCCGCCGGCGCCCTTGCGAATCTCCACGATGACGCTACGTTCGTCGTTGGGGTCCCGGGGCAGCAGCGCCAACCGTAGCTCCTCCACCAACCCTTCTATCCGGCCGGACGCCTCCTCCAACTCCTCGGCGGCCAGGGCCTCCATCTCCGGATCGTCCCCCTCGTCTATGATTGACTGGGCCTCGTCCCGCTGGACCTGCAAGTCTCTCAGCTCCCGATACCCCTTCACGGTGTCTTCCAAGCCCGCCCTCTCCTTGGCCAGCTTCTGCACCTGCTCATAGTCCACCGCTACCTCTGGCTGAGCCAACAAGCGGCCCAACTCCCGATACCGGGCGTCAATATCCTCTAATCTTTCGACGAATGTATTCATGGCATTCATATAACCGATGCGGGACACGGCTCACGCGCGACCCTCTTAAGCACCTATTCTATCCAACCCACGGCGCCAATGGCAATTGAGACGCGGGAAGCAAGCACAACACGATCATCCACTATCCTCAAAGCCACAATGGATCTGGTGGAAGGACTACTAGATTCTTAGAGTGGCGGTCTGCGCTTGTGCCACTCCGTCGCCTGCTGATAGGCGTAGCCCGCCCGTAGCGCCGTCGCCTCGTCGAAGGGACGCGCTGCAAGCTGCAAGCCCACGGGCAAGCCGTCGGAAAAGCCGCAAGGGACCGTCAGCGCCGGATAGCCCGTCAGATTGAAGGGGCGAGTGTACTGGGTCAGAGCGGGGATGACTCCCACCTGCTTCCCATTGACCGATATAGATTCCTCTTCAATGAGCGGCGCCACCACTGGCTCCATCGGGCCCGCCAGCAAGTCCACCTGTCGAAACAGTTCCCGCGTCGATTCGGTGTATTCCCGCCGATGCCGCAACGCTCTCAGGTAGTCCGGCCCGCTGATGAAGAGCCCGGACTCGAACCGCCACCGCACCGAAGGGTCGTACTCTTCTCCTCGACGCAGCAGCAGTTCTCTATGATACGCCGCCGCCTCTGCATAGAGGATTATCTTGGATATGTCGGCGGAGCGGTGATACATCGGCCAAGCCACTTCCACCACCTGCGCGCCCAAGTCCTCCAGTGTCTTCAGCGCAGCCCGGACCAACCTTTCCACTTCTGCGTCCACGGGCACTTCAAAGTATTCCCGCGGCACCCCAACCTTCAGACCGGTCAGGTCTTCCGAAAGGGATTCCATATAGTCGGGCACTGGCTCCTGTGCAGACGCCGGATCGCGGGGATCGTAACCCGCCAGCGCCTGTAGGGCGGCGGCGCAGTCTTCCACCGTGCGGGCCATGGGCCCAGGGTGGTCCAAAGACCAGGAAAGCGATACCAGCCCGTAACGGCTCACCCTCCCGTAGGTGGGCTTGAGGCCCGCCAGTCCGCAGAGAGCGCTGGGAATCCGAATGGACCCGCCCGTATCGGTGCCGAATGTAATGGCGCACTGACCCGCCGCTGCAGCGGAGCCGGACCCGCCGCTGGAACCTCCGGCCATCCTGTCCGGGTCCCACGGGTTATGCATGTGACCGTAGTCGGCGTTGAGGCCCGTAGGCCCAAAGGCGAACTGGTGCAGGTTCAACTTGCCCATCAGAATGGCGCCTGCTTCCTTCAGGCTGGCCGCCGACGCGCCGTCATAGTCGGGCACGAAATCACCGAAGATGCGAGAGCCGGATGTATTGGGCATCCCCTCCACATAGTAGAGGTCCTTCAGTCCCACCGGTACGCCGTGTAGGACGCCCCGATATCCTCCGGCCTCAATCTCCGACTCCGCTTTCCTCGCCGCTTCCAGGGCGTCTTCCCCCGGACGGGTGATGAAGGAGTTGAGAACCGGCTCCGTAGCCTCGATGCGCTCCAGGTGGGCCTGGACCACTTCAACCGGCGAGATCTTCTTTGCACCGATAAGGCTCCCGAGTTCTACCGCGCTTAGAAAGCAGAGTTCCGTTGCGTCCATGGCCTAGCCCTCCCCCGGGGAGAAGACGTTGGCCGGTTCGATGTCACCCAGGTCCAGCCTCCGCAGTGCCGCCACCGTGGCCATAATGTCCTTCACGCTGGCGTAGAGCTCCGCAGTATGGTCCGGGTCGCTGGTGTCCACCCCCTGCAGAGCAGCCATCTTGAGAAAGGTATCCATGGAGAGTTCCCCTGCTTCCACCATGACTACTCCTTTATTTCGATGAGGATGTTTCGATGGGCAGTGTCCCCAATGTTTGTAACTTCATGGGGCTGGTGTTTGTCGGCGTAGGTATGCCGCCCCGCGTATCCGATTGTTTCGTCCGACGTGCCGTCTTCGAACTGGCGCCGCATCCGGCTTTCGGTGAGACCCACCGTCACGTAGTCCAGCTTATGGGTGTGCCAGTGGCTGGACTCGCCGGGTTCCAGGGCAAGCTCCCAAATCCTAACCCGGTGGTTCTCGAAGATGACCTTGGTGCCCACCTCTCCCCATTGACGTTCATTGTCCATTGGCGCCCCCTCTTGTTGATGTCGTCTGGACCGGAGGATTAGGCCTCCATCCGCACCGGATTGCTCAGCACCCCAACGCCTTCCACTTCCACCTCGCAAACGTCCCCGTCCTTCAATTCGGCGGGCTTGCCGGGAGTACCCGTGAATATCATGTCGCCGGGCTCCAGAGTAATGGACTTGCTGACGTGGCTTATGACAGTGGGCAGATCGAAGAGGAACATGGCCGTAGTTTCCGCCTGCACCTCCTCGCCATTGACTCGGGCGCGAAGCATCATGTCGCTGGGGTCCAGACCCGTTACTATGAAGGGTCCGGCGGGGCTGAAAGTATCGGAAGACTTGGCCCGCCACCACTGGCCGTCCTCCCGCTGCCACTGTCGGGCGCTGACGTCGTTGCCGCAGGTGTACCCCAACACGTGGTCCAGGGCCTCCTCCTTTGGCACGTTCTTACACCGGTCTTTTATGATTGCCACCACCTCCCCTTCTTCATCCACCCGCCCGCCGAAGGCCTTGGGGATGACGATGGTGTCTCCCGGACCTGCCAGCGACGTGGTCGTCTTGTAGAAAATAAGAGGTTCCTGGAGAGGCGGCCTATCCCCCAGGTGGCTTCGGTAGTTCAGACCTACTGCCAGGATCTTTCCCGGCACACAGGGGGCCAGGAGTTTCACCTCATCTAGGGTATGGGTATGGTCCGTGACTTCGTACTCCTCAAAGGGACTGGTAGTTATCTGCTTGATGGTATCCCCTTCGACAACGCCGTAGTTGATGTCCCCGTGAGCCAGGTATCTTGCAAAGACCGTCATAAATCATCCTCCCGTTAGTGGCTCCCCGTGGAGGCCGGGCCAAACCTAGGAAGCCGGCGGCTCAGGGGAGCGCTCATCGGTATTCTAGAGCCAACGAAGGAAATAATCCAGCCTTGTTGACGCCAGTACTTGTGTGCGTGTACCGTTGATGCGAGCTTGCTGTCCCCGCGTACCGCACGGAAGGCGTTTAACATGCAAAGAACGACAACATACAAAGAGCAGAGCCGGGTGTTTCTTACCCAGGCGTACGAAGAACTCGCCAAGAGCGCCCTTCCACAAGCCTCGGAAAAAGGATGGGGCGCAGCAGCCCAGATGGTCAAGGCCATCGCCCAGCAAAGGGGCTGGCGCCACTTCAGCCACCGGGATATCATGCGTGCAGTCGACGCGCTGCGTCGGGAGACCGGCGATTCAGAATTAGCACTCCTATTTGGATCCGCCGGATACCTGCACGTGAACTTCTACGAGAACGGGTATACCGGCGATACAATAGAAGACTATCTCCATCAGGTAGAGCGGTTCGTCTGCAAAGCGGAAGGGATCCTGGGCGAAACTCCCTGATCCCAATGTTTCCTCGGACAGATTTCTTGGCCGTCGCCACGCTGACCGGCAACCCCATTGACGAAAACCCCCATCCATAATAGTATTTCTTTGCCCTATGCCTGCTCTCATCTTCATACCCAGCTTAATAGAGGGCTTCACCTGAGGTCGCGCCTGGATGGGCGAGGTGCGTCCTGCAAAGCTCCGTATTCCCTAGTTCTCCCCTTCAGCAGTTCTTCCCTCGTCCCACGCTTAGGCTCGCGCCACAATCCAGCATTGCCCCTTGACCACTCCCACAATCGAGGTCAACCCGGACGAGAAGGAAGAGATGAAGGTCCCTACCCACAACTGGAAACTCACGCTCATCGCGCCGATTCTGCTCCTGGCGATGGCGTTCTTATCTGCCTGCGCAGGCGGCGACGCGGATTCGCCGGAAACTCTATACATCGGCGGCATTCCCGACCAGGAGACTTCCCTGCTAGTGCGCCGCTTCGACGGCTTGGCCGACTATCTTAGCGACAAGCTGGGCGTGCCCGTTAAATACAAGCCCAGCATCGACTACGCTGCCGTGGTCACCGCCTTCGCTAACGGAGACCTCCATCTCGCCTGGTTTGGCGCACTCACCGGCGTACAGGCCCGCAAACAGTCTCCTGGCGCCAAGGCCATCGCCCAACGTCCCAGGGATACCGAGTTCGTCTCCGCTTATATCGTCCAATCCGACCTTCCAGCCCAGGAACTGCAGGACTTGGCCGGCCTGACGTTCACCTTCGGCAGCATCAATTCCACCTCCGGCCACCTCATGCCGCGACACTACCTGGTCCAAGCGGGCATCGACCCGGACTCCGACTTCAACGGTCTGCCCAACTTCTCAGGTTCCCACTACACCACCTGGAAGCTGGTAGAGTCCGGCTCCTTCCAGGCCGGCTCCCTCAGCCAGACCGTTTGGGATAAGTCCGTTTCCGATAACCGAGTCGACGCCTCGAAGGTGCGGCAACTAGCCGTCACGCCGCCCTATTTCAACTACAACTGGTCGGTGCGGGGAGACTTGGATGAGTCTTTCGGCGAGGGGTTCACCCAAAAACTTCAGGACGCCTTCTTGAACATACACCTAGATTCGAGCCAGTCCGACCTCCTCGAAGCCTTCCGAACGGACTCCTTCATTGCTTCCAAGAACCAAAACTACGCCGCCATCGAGTCGGTGGCCAAGTCCCTGGGAATGGTGGAGTAGCATGACGCGCAACGGCCAGAGTCCTTTTCCCATAGTCCAACTGGAAGGTGTGTCCAAGCGGTACAACGGTGAAGCCGCCCTCTCGTCCCTTTCCTTGGAGATTCAAGAGGGCGAACGGGTGGCGGTGCTGGGGCCCAGCGGCAGCGGGAAGACCACCCTGCTTCATCTCATCGCCGGCATGGATCAGCCCAACGAAGGTCGGGTGTTGCTGGCCGGGCAGCCCCTTTCAACCATGAGCGCCGGCCCCAAGCTGGCCAAACTGGTGGGAATGATGCACCAGCAGCTGGACCTGGTGCCCCATCTCTCCGTGGTGCACAATGTGCAGGCCGGACGGCTCGGTCGATGGAGCCTGTGGAAGTCCCTCGTATCCCTGGTCTCCCTTCGCGAGCGGGAGATGGTGCTGAAGGCACTGGAGCGGGTGGGAATTCCCGAGAAGCTGCACGAAAGGACATCCCACCTCTCCGGCGGTGAGCAGCAGCGAGTGGCCATGGCCCGGCTGCTGGCCCAGCAATCTAGAGTCGTGCTGGCGGACGAGCCTGTGGCTTCCCTGGACCCGGCCCGCGCCGAGGACCTGATGAATCTACTAGTGTCCATCGTTACTGAGACCAACAAGACCCTCATTGCCAGCGTTCATTCCACCCATCTGACACGAAAATACTTCTCCCGCGCCATCGGTCTCCGAAAGGGGACCCTGGAGTTCGACCTGCCCGTGGAGCATCTGACGGATGCGGCCCTCAACCGCCTCTACAACCTCGCCTCAATCCGTCCGTAACCGGGGCGGCGAATTCTTCCGGGGGCGGGGCTTCCTAACCCTGCTCCTGGGGGTTGCCTTCCTGTGGAGCCTTACCTCTCTTGAGTGGGGAAGCTCTCCGGTGCACCCGGGCGGGCTGGCATCCATCGGCCATTTCTTCCAAGCCGCCATACGCCCGGATCTGTCCGGCGAATTCCTCGCCCTCGCCCTCAGTTCCGCTTGGAAAACCATCGCCTACGCCGTAGCGGGAATCTGTCTGGCCGTGGCCCTGGGTCTGCCACTGGGCATCCTTGCATCCGGCGTTCTGGCCCGCCGCTCACGCGCGAAAATTCCCGGCGTTGCCGGGTTCCGGTTTCTCCTCGGCGCCATGCGCGCCGTTCACGAACTGATATGGGCCTGGTTCTTCGTTGCCGCCATAGGCCTCTCCCCGGCAGCGGCCGTTCTGGCCCTAGCCATCCCCTACGCCGGAATCCTCGGTCGAATCTACGCCGACATCCTCAACGACGTTCCATCCACCCCCCTCCGTGCCCTCCGTGCCTCCGGCGCATCCGAATCCAAGGTCCTTCTCTATGGACGTCTGCCCATGGCCCTGCCGGATATGCTCAGCTACACCTTCTATCGCTTCGAATGCGCCATCCGATCCGCCGCCATTATGGGCTTCGTTGGCGTTGGGGGGCTGGGTATGCAGATTCAGTTATCCCTGTTGGACCTCTACTTTAACGAGGTCTGGACGCTGCTTTTCACGATGGTGGGGCTGGTGCTGGTGGTTGACCTCTGGAGTTCCTGGGTCAGGAGGTATCTTACGTCGTGAACTTGCAGAGGGACACGACAGCCGGCCGAGGGATCCGACTCAACCCGCTGTGGGCGTCTCTGGCTGCTTTCTCCGTCCTGGCCTGCGCCTCCTGGGCCTATCTGCTTCTCGACGCCTACGGCGGCTTCCGGGAGATGTTTCAGGCCGAAACGTGGCGGCAGGCCGGGGCTTTTCTGGGGCGGTTGGCGGGTCTGGGAAGCGAAGGAACGCCAGCCTTCCTCCAGTGGGACAAGTGGAAGGAAGCGGGTGGGCAGGCCTACGACACCCTGGCCATGAGCGTGTTGGCCATGGCCATAGCGGGCGTTGGCGCGCTGCTGACCTTCCTGCCCGCCGCTCGCAACGTGGCAACGGGCGAACTAGCTTCCTCCGCCTCGCTGCCGCCAAGGGCGCTCTACTATATGCTGCGGGCGCTCTTCATCTTCAGCCGGGGCATACCGGAGCTCATAATCGCCATGATAGTCGTCTTCGCCTTCAGCCCTGGCATCCTGGCCGGCGCTCTAGCCCTCGGCATCCACAACTACGGCATCCTCGGCAAGCTCTCCGCCGAGGTGGTGGAAGACCTGGATCCCCGGTCGGCCCGCGCCCTGCGGACATCCGGCTCCAGCGTCTTCCAGATGCTTGCTTACGGCATTCTGCCCCAAGCGCTGCCCCAGTTCCTCACCTACCTCCTGTACCGATGGGAAGTGGTCATCCGAACCACCGTGGTTGTCGGGCTCGTCAGCGCCGGAGGGCTAGGACGGGAGTTTCTGCTTGATATGAGCCTGTTCCGCTACACCGACGTTGGGCTGCTGCTGATATGGTATCTGCTGCTGGTGATCTTCGTAGACCTGACCACCATGTTCCTGCGTCGCCTCGCCCGTTAGTCCTCCCGGGCCAGCGCCTCAACAAGGGCCGGCAGGTATTCCTCCCACGAACCGACGATGCCGAAGTCGGCGGCCTGAAAGATTGGATGCCGCCGGTTGGTGTTTATGCCCACTACCGTACCCGCCTTCTGGATTCCAACAATATGATTGAAGTCGCCCCGAAGGCCAACGGCTATGTAGAGCCTGGGCGCTATGGCCCGACCCGTGAGACCCACCTGCAGCTGTTTCGGCAGCCAGCCAGCGTCAGTGACGCTGCGACTGGCCGCTAGCGACGCGCCCAAACGTCCCGCCAACTCTCGAATCTTGGGCAGCGCCTCCGGGCCGCCGATGCCCATGCCCACACCGATGACAACCTGCGCCCGCTCCAACTCCAACCCGCTGGCGTCCTCCTCCACCCGGCTTTCCAGCAGGCGCAGCGGATCAGGCCCTTCATCGCAGTAAGGAGGGGATTCCAATGTAACTACGGGGTCGTCCTCAGGCGCGACGGGAGTGAGAAGGCCCGGACGCAGGGTCACGAGGTAGGGCTTGACCTTGGAGAGGATGGGCGCAACCACGTTGCCGCCCAAGGCCGGCTTCAACTGCACCAGCCGTCCTTCCTCGTCCAACTCCAGGTCTATGCAATCTCCCGTTAGGCCGAGGGAGAGGCGGGCGGCAACCCGAGAGGCCAGGTCTCGGCCATTAGCAGTGGAGGAGAACAGCACAGCGTAAGGTTTTCTTTCCCTTATGACCCGATCGAGGGTCGAAGCAGTCAGCGGGCTAGTTGGGTGACGATAGTCGGGGGCAGCTAAGTCTAGAACATAGTCGGCGCCGTAACGGGCCAGCTTCACAATATCATCCGTGTCGAAGTCCTCCACCAGTACGGCGACAACTTCACCACGCATCTCTTCAGCAAGCCCCCGAGCCTTGCCCAGATTCTCCAGAGTCGCCCGGCGAAGTCCGTCCGACGACCTCTCCGCCACCACCCAGAGGGTGTTCCCCTGTCCTCCGGGGTATCTCTGCCACTGGGATTGCGACGGCGCGTCTTCTTCGACAACGTCGGGACGGTTTCGGAGACCTTCCACGACCGCCTGGGCCGCTGCCTCTGGGTTGGCATCTTCAATGACCACGCCCAAGCGCTGGGGTTCGAGGAGACGTATGTCCGCCACCCAAGTGGGAGAACCCTCCGCACCAAAGATGGACATATCCTTCGAAAGCTGGCCGGCACCTATCTCCTCAACCGGCCGCTTTCTTGCTTCCATCAGCAGACGGCGGCGAGCGTACCGCTCCTCGCTCAGACCCTCCGTGGCTGTCACCAGGGCGGGCAGGGACATCTCCAGAATCTCATGTCCTTCTTCCGTCTCCCGCTCGACTACCACGCTGTTCGACTCGGCCTGGTATTCCAAACGTCGAGCACGGCTGACGTGAGGGATGCCCAGGATTTCCGCCAGCTCCGGCCCGACCTGTCCGGTCTCGGCGTCGGTGCTGTTTCTGCCGCACATGATGAGATCGAAGCCCCGGTCTTTCAGCGCCAGGGCCAGGGTGCGTGAGGTGGCCAGGGTATCGGAGCCTGCCATGACCGGGTCTGAGATTATGACGGCGTGGTCTGCGCCCACTGCGAGGGCGTGGGCCAGCGCCTCTTTGGCTTGGGGCGGCCCCATGGTGATAGCCGTCACCTCCCCACCGAACTCTTCCTTCAACTCAATGGCCCGCCCTAGTGCGATGAGGTCAAAGACGTTCATCTCCAGGGGAACTCCGTCACGAAGGATGGTCTTCTTCTCGTAGTCAAACTCGATGCGGGAGAGGGTGGGCACCTGCTTGATGCAAACGGCTATCTTCATTACGCGTCCTTCTGTTCGTCTCAGCCCAGCGGCCTATGCTGCCGCTATTGTACCCTAAGGCACACGCATGCTCAGTATTCCCGCTACCGGCGCGATTCTTAGCAGCAGGTCGTCCCCCTCGCGGGGCCTCCCACGACCGTCCAGGTTATTGGTAAGGAAATAGAGATACCCGTCCGGCCCCAGGACCACGTCGCGAATTCGCCCTTGCTGTCGGACGAACAGAGAGTCCTGCTCCTGTACTTGCACGAACTCCTCCGGGCGGAATTCTACCCAAACAATGCGCTGTCCCCGAAGGGCGGCGAAGAGCAGACGTCCCTTCCAGTAGGGCGGCATCACGTCCCCGTCGTAGAAGACGGCGCCCGACGGCGCCCACGTCTCGATACCACTATGAAGGACCGGCGGTATGAACCCTTCGCCGGTCTCATCGCCCCCAACCTCCGGCCAGCCGTAATTGCCGCCTGCAACGATGAGATTCACCTCGTCGTTGCCCACGGGCCCGTGCTCCGTCGCGAAGAGCGCTCCCGTTTCCGGATGCCACGCCAGCCCTTGGGGGTTGCGGTGTCCGTAGGAATAGACAAGGGACCCGGGGAAGGGATTGTCTGTGGGAATCGTCCCGTCGCCGTTTATTCTTAGAATCTTCCCAGCCAAAGACCTCATGTCCTGGGCCAGCGGGCTGGAGGCCGCGTCTCCGGTCGTGACGTATAGCTTCCCGTCGGGTCCGAACTTAAGGCGGCCTCCGTTGTGGATACGATTGCCGGGAATCCCGTCCAGGATAACCGCAGGATTCCCTGCCGTCTGTCCAGCATCTTGCCATCGCACCACCCGGTTCGCAAGACTGCCGTTGCTTTCCTTATAGGTATAGTAGACGTAGAAGTAGCCGTTGACGGAAAAGTTCGGGTCAACGGCCACCCCCAACAGCCCTCCCTCTCCCTCCGGGGCCACCTCCTCGATGGTGAGATAAGGCGAATCCTGTAGTTCGCCCTCGACGACGACGCGGATGTTGCCCTCCTTCTCCGTGATGAAGATCCGGCCGTCGGGGACGAATGCAAAAGCCCAGGGCGCCTTTAGTTCCTTGGCCACCAGCTCCGCCACCGCCTGCACGCCCTGCTCGTCGGAAGGCGACGTAGGCCGTGGGGCGACCGGCGATGGCGGCGCGGCGGGCTGCATTGTCCCCGGAGAGGGCTGGGGCGTCGACGTCGGTGTGTCCGGTCTGGCGCACCCAAGGATCACGCCCAATAGGACCGCGGCAGCCACGCCTGCTAGCAAATGACGAACGCCTGACATCACTCTAGTCTCTCCACCGGTCACACCAACTCCACCAACGTCGCTCCGTCGGTGAGGCCAACGGATTCGGGGCGCACCGTTTTTACCACCGGATGCCCTTTAAGCCGCTCTCGCACAAGAGAACGGAGCGCGCCGGTCCCTCCGCCGTGCACGATTCGCACCGACGAAAGTCCTTTCATCAACGCCTGGTCCAGAAACGTTTCGATCTGAGCATCCGCCTCTTCCACCCGCATGCCCCGAAGGTCCAACTCCGTTCTCGCGGGGCCAGTCGGTGCACGGGAGAGGGACACCCCATCCGGCATTCGCAGCGGCTGCGGCGTCTGGGCCATCCCCTCAATCTGGTGCGACGGGATGCTGGCCCGCACCGACCCCATAAGAATCTCCAGATTGCCACTGTTCTTCGGAGGCTCCAGCACCTCCGCCGCATTGGGCAGGCCCCGCACATAAACGAAGTCACCCCGCTTCAACCCTTCGATCCAACGCCTCGGGTTGGCCTTCGCCTCGACTTCCGACGACGGCGCAAGTGAGGACCGGATCTGGCTCCGCACCTGCGCCACATCGACCCGCTCGTCCTTCAGCCCCCGCTTCCAGTCGGGCCGGGCCAGGGATCGCTCGGCGCGGCGGAGCCGCTTCCATAAATCGTCGGCTTTGGACTGAATTTCCTGCCGAGCCTCCTCCAGAATCACCGCTTTCTCGGTCTCCAGCGCGTCCAATCGCTTCTCCAACTCACGCCGCTGAACGTGCGCCTGTCTCGCCTCTTGCTGGGCCGCTTTTCGATGACGTTCCGCAAGGGAGCGCTCCTCCTCCAGCTCGCGCAGCAGCTCTTCGGCTCGCCGGTGGTCTTCCGAAAGCAGGGAACGAGCGTGTTTCACCGTTGCTTCGTCGATGCCCATTCTCTCCGCAATGGTGAGAGCGTAGCTCCTTCCCGGCAGCCCTATTGCCAGGCGGTAGGTGGGCGCAAAAGTGGACGGGTCTAGCTCCACGCTGGCGTTTTCCATACTCGGTTGGTCTTGGGCAAAGGCGGCCACGTCTCGATGGTGGGTGGTGACTATGCAAGACACGCCGCCCCGGGCGAAATAACTGAGCGTCGCCTTGGCCAGGGCCGCCCCCTCCTCCGGGTCGGTGCTGGCCCCCAACTCGTCCAGCAGGACAAGGGAACGAGCGGTGGATCCCTCCATGATGCGACCCAGGTTCTGAAGGTGGGAACTGAAGGACGATAAAGACTGCTCGATGCTCTGCTGGTCGCCGATGTCGGCGTAGATAGCGTCGAAAACCGTCATGTCGCAACGGCCCGCCGGCACGTGCAAGCCGGCCTGCGCCATTGCCGCCAGCAGGCCCGACGTCTTGAGGGCGACGGTCTTACCGCCGGCGTTGGGGCCGGTGATGAGGAGTATCCGCCCTTCGACGCCCAAAGACAGGTTTATGGGCACCGCCGATTCCCCCAGCAGGGGATGACGCGCGCCCTCCAGCCTCAGGTGGGACTCCTGTGTCTCGATGAAGGTGGGCGGCGATCCGTCGTGGGCCATGGATAGCCGCCCCTTGGCCAGGGTGAAGTCTATCTGGGCCAGCAGGTCCAGCGAGGCCAGGACCTGAGGTCCCTGCAGCCCCACCTGGGACGACAGGGAGCGAAGGATGCGCTCCTCCTCCCGACGCGCCGAAAGCGCTGCCTCCCGCCACTGGTTGCCCAAGGGCACCGCGCCCAGAGGCTCGATGAAGGCGGTCGCCCCGCTGTCCGAAACGTCGTGGACTATACCCGGCACCCGTTGTCGCAGCGAACTCTTGACCAGAAGCACCAGCCGGCCGTTCCGCTCCGTAATCAGCTGCTCCTGGAGCACGTTGCTCCGGCGAAGGCGGCGCATGGCCCGCTCCATAGACACCGATAGACGGGCGCGGGTCTCTTCCGCTTGTATTCGTAGCTGTCGCAGCGCGGGCGAGGCTTTGTCCATGACCAGCCCGTTGGCGTCGATGGCCCCCGCTATGCGGTCTTCCAACTCCCGCAATGACGGCATCGCGCGGGCCCAGTCGGAGATGAGGGGCAGGTCCCTCCGATGGGCTAGAACGGATCGAGCGCGACGGCAGGCCCTAAGTGTGTCGTGAATCTCTCTCAGATGCTCGGCGCGAAGGACGCCCGTAAGAACGGCCCGCTGCACCAGGCCACGAATGTCCTCCACCCCCGTCAGATCGAGGGACCCCTGTTCCTCGATGAAGTTCCGCGCCTCCAAGGTTCCCTGCTGACGATGTCGGATCTGCTCCATGCTGGAGGAGGGCGCCAACGAAAGGACGGATTCCCGCGCCGGGGCCAACGTCGTATAGCGGGCCAGCTGTTGCCGGATGAGATGAAACTCCAGCAGTTCCAGCGTATCCTGGCTGGTTTCCCTCACTGCGTCGAGCTGCGACTCAACGATCGTGGGCTGGCTGTATATTGAGGAAGGTGTGGACATTCTGGTTAATGTTAACGGGGTGGGTGGTTCGATTCGCAAGACGTGACAGAAAGATGTTATCAGCCCCAACGCCGGCGTATCAATGCCATGGAGTCACTTTGTACTATCTTACGCGGATGAGGGACGCGGATTACAGCCCGTCGAAGGGGAACCTTTCCGGCAGACGGAAGACCGTCACCCTGCTTTTCCAAATCTCATTTGGCATTCGCTCTAACTCCCGCCTTCGAGGTTCCCCCACTGGCAGAAGACGCCCGGAAATCAGAGGCTCAAGTCGTTGAAGGAACGGGCACTCCTTGACAAAGCCCGTTAGCGTGTGCCGTTCGCCGCCCAGAAAAACATGCTCTAGCTCCCCCTCGTAGGGCTCCAACTTCTGCCGCGCAACTCCGCAGACCTTCACATACAGGTGATGAATTTGATTCTCCCTCACACGAGCGAACCGACGCTGCGACGTTCCGCCCGCGCTGTGGCGTCCTTTCACGTACCGGGTTCCCGTCTTTGCGTCCAGAAGTCGCCGCCCTCGGAAGACGCCCACCGAGTAGCTGCCCAGCCGCAGCAGCATCACGGCAATGACCGGTTCTCGATTCAACAGACTTCGAAGGGCGGCAGTTCGGATGCCGATTCGTCGAGCCGTCGCCTCCAGCGGAAAGGGCGGCATCACGGACAGTTTTAGCTGTTCGCTCAAGAAGAGTACGGCGCCCGTCTCTGATTCCCAAATCTGTGCCGGAGCCACTGCACGTATCTCCTCCAGCCAGTGGGCCTGCTGCTCGCCGGCAGGGCGAACGTCGTCCAGGGAGTCGCCGGGCGCAAGCAACAGGGTCAGGGCGTCCATGGGCAAGGCCTCGTCCAGCACGGAGAGCAAGGTCTCCAGCCTTCGTTGGGACATCCATAGGGTTCTGGCGGTGGCGTCCATGGAACTTCCGTCAGCTTAGGCCCGAAAGGATTGACCGTCAACCAAAATCCGATTTCCTTGGCCGCCGCCGTTGCGGCAAGGAGGCCTTCTTGTAGCACAGGATGATGGCGGGTACACTCTACGTATCATGACTGCTGTAGAATACGGGCCACCCCTGAAGATGTCCGGTGTCGAGAAGTGGGTCACTGCGGCAGACACCCGGGTTCGATACTTTCAGGCCGGGTCGGGGCCGCCCCTCATTCTGCTGCACGGACTGGGAGAAGCCGCCGTCATCTGGTATGCCAACGTGGAAACGCTGGCCCGGGAGCATACCCTGTACGTCCCAGACCTGCCCGGCCACGGAGCATCGGCCGAACCCCCGTGGCAATACTCCCTGGAAGGCTCGATACACTTCTTGGAAGAGTTCATGAACGCGTTGGGCCTCCAGCGCGCCTCCCTTGTCGGAAACTCCCTGGGCGGGCTCCTAGCCCTAGCTTTAGCCTTGGAACACCCCGAACGGGTTCGCCGGCTGGTCCTCGAAGACGCGGCCGGGCTAGGACGCGAGGTTGCCGGATTCCTCCGCTTCATGTCTGTGCCAATTCTGGGGGAATTCCTGGTCAGCCACCGGCGGGACGCCACCCAATGGGTGCTTCGCAAGGTGTTCCACAATCGAGCTCACGTCACTGAAAGGCTGATAACCCTGATTCATGAGGAGCGGAGCCGTCCCGGAAACAGCGCCGCAATGCTTAAGATGCTGCGAGCCGGGGTCTCGCTGTTGGGCATCAAGCCCTCGATAAACCTAACTCCCAGACTCGGTGAGCTTAGGACTCCCACAATGGTGTTTTGGGGTAGGGAAGACCGCATCTTCCCACTGGCTCACGGTAAACGGGCGGCGCGGCTGATGCCCGAAGGACACCTGCGGATCTTCGAGAAGTGCGGGCACTGGCCACACTTGGAGGTCAGCCAGGTGTTTAACCGGGCATTGCTGGACTTCCTGGCTTAGACTGCTAGACGTCCGGCGGGGCGAAGTGCAGGTCTAACACGCCTTCGCACCACTTGGCCGCCGCCAGCAGAGGGGCCTCTGCAAAGGGCGGGGCGGCCAGCTGTGTCCCCAGAGGCAACTCGGCGGATGGGCTAATGCCGGAGGGGATGGTAATGGTAGGCAGTCCACAGGAAGTCCACGGACTCTGGAACACGGGATCACCCGTCGTGCTCAGGTCGCGAGGCGCCGGGGTAGGCGTGGTAGGGGTGAGTAGAAGGTCCCACCCACGGGCAAGCTCCTCCATCTCCCGACGGAAAACGCGGCGTAGTCGTTGGGCCTGGATGTAGCTCACGGCAGGAGTCAGGATGCCCACCTCAATGCGCCGCCGAAGAACTTCGCTGTAATCATCGGCCCGCTTCCGGAAATTCTCCTCGTGGTAGGCCGCTGTTTCCGCGTTGTTCACAACCCACTGCACGGTGTGAGCGTTGGCGAAGCTGGGAGGAGGCTTCACAATCTCGACCACGGCTCCAGCGTCGGCAAACTTCTGGGCCACAGCCTCGGCATGACTCCAAACCTCCGGCTCGGTCCGCTCCTTAAAGAAGCCGCCGATAAAACCGATGCGCGGTGGGCTGTCCAGCCGGTCCATCGCCTGAAGATAGTCAGCCGTCGGAACGTCTGCGCAGCCGGAGTCCCGCGGGTCGTAGCCCGCCAGATGCTGAAGCATGATGGCGGCATCCTCCACGCAATTCACCATGGGCCCGATGGTGTCCAGGGACCAGGCCAGGGGGATGACGCCAAAACAGCTGATGCGTCCGAAGGTGGGCTTGAAGCCGACGATGCCGTTGTAGGCGGCGGGGCGGAGGATGGACCCGCCCGTTTGGGAACCCATAGCCCCAGGGCACATCCGGGCGGCCACTGCCACTGCGGAACCGCTGCTGGAACCTCCGGGAGTGTGGGCTGCCCGCCAGGGGTTTAGCGTCGGCGGCGGGTCACCGGAGGCGAACTCCGTCGTAACCGTCTTGCCCAAGATTATTGCCCCGGCCTCCCGCAGCCGCGCCACCGATGCGGCGTCGTAGCTGGGGGTAAAGTCGGCGAGAATCTTGGAGCAGGCGGTGGTCTTCAGACCCGCCGTATAGTAGATGTCCTTGATGCCAAGGGGGATGCCGTGGAGGGGAGAGCGCGGGCCACGTTCCTCAAGCTCGCGGTCGAGGGCCTGCGCCGACTCCAGGGCCCCTTCGGCGTCCACCGTTACCCAGGCCTTGAGGCGCGGATCCAGCTTGTCGATGCGACACAGCAGGTCTTCAACCAGCCTCTGGGACGTGAGCCTACGGACGGCTATCTCGGTGGCAGCCTGGGCGATGGTTAGTTGGTGGGATTCGGTCAATGTGAGTCCTCCACGGGTGGTAATACTGCGATTCATGGATTGCGCGGCTGAATCAGCGTCTCGCAACGATTGGGGGGGCCTCTACGGGTGGTTTTGCCAAGCCATAGTGGGCGCTTCCCGGCTGGGCGGCATTACTGAGGAGAGGTCCATCAGCCGCTGGGCGTGCTCCTCCAGAATTTCCGAAAGGGCGTCGGCACGGTCCTCCCCCCAGAGGCTTATCGCGGCCTGCGTGAGTTGATCGAGGAGCACTTGCCTCGAAGGAGGCAGTGACGGGAAGAGGGGCGGCGGTGGTTGTGACATCGGTGGCCTTTCAGGAGGGGTTGGATAGATTAAAGGGGAGCGGAGGCCAGGTGTCAAGACGGATGGAGGGTGGAAGCAACGGACCCCTCAGCGCGGAACAAGAGGCGAAGGGGAATACGGACGGACGGAGGGCGCGATTGACGGGAGCGGGCGCTTCCAATTGACAACGTTCAGAGGGCCGTATTACCATCCTTATCTAGGTTCGGCCTTGCCTGAACGTTGCGGGCGTAACTCAGTGGCAGAGTGTTTGCTTCCCAAGCAAAAGGTCGTGGGTTCGAATCCCATCGCCCGCTCCAATCCCGTCACGAGCACTGAGACCACGCTAGACCCATCCCACACCATTCGCGCACCGCGTGGTAGATGACCGGAACGCCCCTTAGGAGGTGCACCTTGACCACATCGAAACTGCACCGATCCTTCCTTGGAGCTTATCCCCTTCAACTTGCTGCCCTCTACATCGGGGCCACCATGAAGCAAACCGTGGAGTTACCCAGGTTGAGAACTTTGCACCTCCGCTGGTGGAAGAAACAGAGTTCGCCGAATGGGGAAGAGGGTGAAGAGTCATCCTCGAATTTCCTTAACTTCCTGGAGCTAATAAGCTTTCGCAGAATCGCCATGTTGCGCGCCCATGGAATCTCGAGGAAGTCCATCAAACTTGCTCACAACCACCTTCGACGCCGGTTCGACTGGAAGTATCCTTTTGCCATGGCCCCCCTCTGGGTCGGAAGCCCCAATGTCTTCATTGAACTTAAAGAGCTACCGGTATCAGTGACTCAAGAGTTTCAGGCAGATTTTACTTTCACCTGGGAATATCTGGAACCCATCGGCCATGATGGCCATGGGATCACATTCAACGAAAGTAACGAGGCCACGGCCTGGGAACCCCATGTCCGTGTGCTTTTGGACCCAAGCATCCAATATGGAGAGCCGTGTATTAAAGGTACACGAATCCCCACTGAAAGCCTATGGGCTTTTCATCAGGCCGGAGAAAGCCTGGAATCCCTTGCTCACGGGTACGGCATAAGCATGCGCGCCGTCAAGTCCGCCATTGGCTGGGAAAAGAGGGTGTCCCTCGTTGCAGAGACCGGACAGCTTTCCAACGTTCCTTCTTGATGAATGCCTGCCGTACCAAATAGCCGACATGCTGAAGGAAGTCGGATGCCACGTTACCAGCGTTGAATGGGAGAAACTTGGGGGCACTTTGGATGGGGACCTCATAAAGTGGATGGGCGAGAGGGAGATGGTGTGGATCACCAAGGACAGCGCGGCAAGGACTCATCATGCACAAGCCATTGAACAGTCCAGAATTAGCGTGGTTTGGGTAAAGGGAATGCAGCGCGGTAGAAGACGCGCGCTTGAGAATATGATAAGCAAGAAGGATCTGCTTCACATGCTCGTGGCCAAGATCGACGGTATCGGGAAAGCGATCAGACAGTCCAGACGACCGCTATATTTTCTGCTATATCTGTCCGGCAGGAAGCCGTCACTTACCCAATCTTGGAACCTCCAAGAGTTGGGCAAGCGTAAACGCAGGAATTAATCGTCGCCACACCTCCAGAAACCTCTCCCCGCCACTTCTAGGAGTCCAGCAGGTACGCTCCCAGCAGGATGTCCAGCGACACCATCAGCATCTTGTTCCAGGCCACGCTGGCCTTCGCCGCCTTCCGCAAGTCCCCCAACTCGTCCTCGAAGATCTCGATGAGCCGCGACTGGTAGAAGGATATGGTGCCAATTACGAACTGGGAGGGCACCCGCGGCAGACCCGGCCGGTGTATCGGGATGTCCCGATGCATGGCGCTGATCGAAATAAGATACCGGGCAAAGGCATCGTTGGAAGGGGCCTGGGACAGGTAGTTCAGCCACTGCATCATGGAATCCTTGTTGTCCTTGACCCGCCTGGGGTCCGGCGTACCGTCCTCGTAGGAGAAAAACCGGCCTGCGTTAGGAAACTCAAATATGAGGTCGTAGACCTCTGTTGTCAGCTGGTCCGAAAAGCGTCGGACTATTGGGCCCGTGGCGCGTATAAAGCTCCGGTCCTCTTCCGTCAGGTTAACGTACCTGATAATCTCTCGCAGCCGTTCCGGCCAGTCAGTCCTCTCCTTGCCAGTCGAAGTCATTCTTCCTGTTCAATCCTAATAGGTGGTGGGCCTGCTCTGCTATGGGCGTGGCCGATGCTACCCCCAACCCAAGGGGGTGTCAAGCGCAGTTGCGCAAATTCGGCTCCCCCCCTCCCTTGACACCGCCGCAGGACACGCTAAACTGTAGGTAACCGTAGCCCCAGCCAAGGGCACGGAAACCTAGCTTAGAGGGGACTTGCTATGTGGAAACTTAATATCGATATCGTTTACTGCGTACCTTGACAGTACCACGCCACCGCCACGTGGATGGCGAATGAGTTCTACCGATACTTTGGCGCCGACGCCGGCATCTCTCTGACCCCCGGAGCCAACGGGCGCTTGGAGGTCTACCTGGACGGCGAAAAGATCTTCGACCGCTCGGAAGAAGACGGCAAGTACCCCGACCTCACCAGGGTCAAGCAGCTTCGCGACGTTATTCAGGCCAAGCTGGACTCCGTTGAGGTGGCCGCCGCCTAGTTAAAGACTTAAACCTTTTTGGAAGGCCCCTCATAGTGAGGGGCCTTCTTCTTTTTTGTCCATTCCGCTAAGATGCGAAGAGATTTCTCAATGTCACCCAAGGAGCGAAGACCATGAAGGGTATCCGACGCGTCATTACGGGAGTTGACCAGGACGGCCAGGACATCTTCAGCAGCGATGACCCCGCTCCATTCACCAAGGCCAGTGAAATTCTGGGTGGCTGGGCTGTCGATATCTGGGAGATGGCGTCGATCCCTCCGGGGCTATCAGACGACGGGGATCTCACCACCGGCGGGGGCTTCCCCAAGGCCGGGAGCCTGGTCTTTCGCATGGTCAAGCTGCCACCGGAGTCCGCCCTAAGGGAGAACCCGGAGGAGGCCCGCGACTACATGGGAGGCGCGGTAGACCTGGACTCGGAAGACTTCGGCATGCACCGAAGCGACACCGTGGATATGATAATAATCCTCTCCGGGGAGGTATGGGCGAGGATGGGGAACGGCGACGAGACCCTTCTCAAGCCAGGAGACACGCTGATTCAGCGGGGCACGGTCCACACGTGGCTCAATCGGGGGACAGAGCCGTGTGTCATGGCTGCTGTGCTGGTGGGCACGGAACCCGCCTGACAGCCCCGCCGAGTACGCCTTTCCTGTCATTCCACAACACACACCCTGTCTGTCACGCCAATACGCACCCCTCATCCGTCACTCCCAGGCTCCGCTAGGGATCTAGTCCCCCTGATCTCGCCATTCCTCGCGGGGCCGACGGAAGACCCACATACCGGCTCTCGTAGTCAACATCAGTTCTTGAATGCGCCGCCGTTTCCATTGAACATACATATATGCGGGCTTTCTCATTGACGGGTTCAGCATCCGTTGATAGAGTAAGTCTGCGGTTATACCCACCAATTCAATCTTGATGGAGTCCTCAGACACAACTGAATATCTGGAAGCGTCGAACTAGGCGATACACGTAGTAGGAATGAACCGAGAAGTTCGATATATCGTCATATTCCTTGTTCAATTTCTGTTGCTTGCCGGTTTTCGCGTCTACCACGAACTAATCTCTAATCCGACGGATGCACTGACCACGTTCATGGACGTCTTAGACGGCTTGGCGCCGGTTATCGTATTCGTCACGGCTTCGACGGTGTTGATACAAGAAGGGGGAGAAATGCTGGCAGAAAGATATCTCAAAAGGCGTCATGCAGAGGGTAAGGCGGAAGGTCGGGAAGAGGAACGCATACGGTGGGTGGAGTGGAACAACCGTCGCCTGAAGGCTGAGGCCGCCGGCAAGCCTTTCAATGAGTTGCCTCCCGATGAAGAGTAGCAATGGATGGTTTCCAGTAGAAAAATACAGACGCGTCCGGAGAGAGTGAATTCTCCTTGGTCTTAGAAGGGGGAGAGATGCTAGCAGAAAGATATCTCAAAAGGCGTCATGCAGAGGGCAAGAAGGAAGGTCGGGAAGAGGAACGCATACGGTGGGTGGAGTGGAATAAGCGTCGCCTGAAGGCGGATGCAGAAGGCAATCCTTTCGACGAACCCCCGCCCGGCGAAGACTAGCCGACAACTCTGCAAGCGCCCGTGCCTTCACGGATACTTGCTTGAGCGCTACCACAATATAACCCCAGGAAGGTGATGCAGTGACGGATTATCAGCCCAACATGGTTCTGGCTACCAAGACCTTCAACGTTGTGGGCACACGCCCCATACGGCATGACGGTACGGACAAGGTGACGGGCGCCGCCAAATACGGCGCAGACTTCAATCCGGCCGTCCTCCTGCACGGCAAGGTGCTCCGAAGTCCCCACGCCCACGCAATTATCCGATCCATCGACACCTCAGCCGCAGAGTCACTGCCGGGCGTGAAAGCCGTCGTCACTAACCGGGACTTCGACTCCAAGCCCAGTGCGCCGGATTCTAAGATAGACTTGGGTGAAAGCGTAGCCAGCCTCAAGTTTCTTCGGGACAACGTTCTCGCCAGCGACAAGGTCCTGTACAAGGGCCACGCCGTCGCTGCCGTTGCAGCCGACAGCCCGAACGTTGCAGAAGAGGCCGTATCTCTAATCAAGGTCGACTACGAGCCTCTGCCCGCAGTGCTTACAGCGCCCGAAGGCGCAGAAGAGGACGCCTCCCTTCTCCACAAAGGCCTCAAAACCCAAGAGATGGGCGTCGCGCATGGTAATGCCAGCAACGTGGCCAAGCGGTTCCGTCATACCCTGGGGGACGTGGAGGAAGGTTTCACCCAGGCCGACATAGTAATCGAGCGGGAGTTTAACACGAAGACCGTTCACCAGGGCTACATCGAGCCCCACGCCGCAGTTGCTTTCTGGAACCGGGACGGACGGCTCAGCATCTGGTGCAGCACCCAGGCACCCTTTGAGGTAAGGGCCACCGTTTCTCAGATGCTGGAAGTTCCCGTATCACAGATCAGGGTTGTGCCTATGGAGATAGGGGGCGGATTCGGAGGAAAGATTCCCGTCTATCTGGACCCCCTGGCCGCAATGCTCTCCCGCAAGACGGGCACGGCAGTGAAGCTGGTCATGTCCAGGCAAGAGGTGTTTGAAGGGACGGGGCCAACGCCTGGTTCATATATGCAGCTGAAGATGGGCGCCACCAAAGAAGGGCGTATTGTCGCTGGGAAGGCTTACATGGCCTACGAAGCGGGCGCCTATCCCGGCTCTCCCGTCGACGCGGGCGCCGCGTGTCTCTTTGCTTGCTACGATATTCCCAACGTGGAGATTGAGGGTGTTGACGTTGTGGTGAACAAGCCAAAGACGGCAGCCTACCGAGCGCCGGGCGCCACTAACGCCGCGTTTGCCGCCGAGACAATCGTGGACGAATTGGCGGAGGCTCTAGGCATGGACGCGATGGAGTTCCGCATGAAGAACACCTCCCGGATTGGCACCAGGCGGGCCGACGGCCCTGTGCATCGCAGTATGGGAATGCCGGAGCTTATGGAAGCCATGCGGGACCATCCCCACTGGAAGGCGCCTCTGGAAGGACCGAACCAGGGTAGGGGCGCCGCCGTCGGCTTCTGGTTCAACATCGGCATGCCGTCCAGCTGCGCCATCAGCGTCTCCGCCGACGGCAAGGTGAACCTGGTGGAAGGCAACCCGGACATCGGAGGAACCAGGGCTTCCATCGCCATGCAGGCCGCCGAGGTTCTGGGCTTGCGGGCAGAGGACGTGAACCCCACCGTGGTTGACACGGACCTCATCGGATACACGGCCCTCACCGCCGGCAGCCGCACAACTTTTGCCACCGGCTGGGCAGCCTACCAGGCCGCCAACGAGGTCAAACGACAGATGATAGAGCGCGCCGCCGCCATCTGGGACGTGGATGCCGACAGCATTGAGCTCAAAGACGGTGTCTTCTCCTCCATAGTAGACCCGGAACTGCAGATGAGCTTCAAGGATTTGGCCGGTCGGCTGAACAGCACCGGCGGGCCTATCATGGGTTCCGCAACCATCGACCCCAAGGGCGTGGGCGGCTCCGCCTCCGGCTGCATCGTTGACGTGGAGGTGGACCCGGAAACGGGCAAGGTGGACATTCTGCGGGTAACGTCTTTCCAGGACGCCGGCAAGGCCGTCCACCCCAGCTACGTGGAGGGGCAGATGCAGGGCGGCACCGTGCAGGGAATCGGCTGGGGCCTAAACGAGGAGTATTTCTATAGCGACGACGGGCAGATGACCAACGGCACCTTCCTGGACTACCGTATGCCCACGTCGCTGGACCTGCCGATGATAGACACGGTGATAGTGGAGGTGCCCAACCCCGGCCACCCCTACGGAGTGCGGGGAGTGGGCGAAGCGTCCATCATCCCACCGCCCGCGGCCCTAGCCAACGCCATTTACCAAGCCATGGGCGCGCGAATGGAGACGCTGCCGATGAACCCCAACGCGATTTTTGAGGCCACCAACGGCGGGTAGGGACTACGGAAGGAACGGGGGATGACGCCATAGAGGAAATACGCCAATGACAGACGGCTCCAAGCTGTTCAGGATAGACCCATCGACCCGCGACGCTACGTCTCTGCGGGAAGTGGATTTCGCCCAGTTGGGTCTCAGGGAGCGCAGCGACATTCAGGAGTGGGTGGCGGCGCATCCCGACATCCTAGGCGGCGACCTGCTAATAGTAGCCAAGGAGTTCAGTGGCTTCGACAGTACCAGCGAGAGGCTAGACCTTCTAGCCGTCGATTCCCAAGGCGCGCTTGTGGTCATCGAACTCAAGCGGGACGACAGCGGGGCGGACGCTTACTGGCAGGCCGTAAAATACGCTAGTTACTTACGTCACGCAAACGTAGATACTATCGCTGAAATGCTAGCCGACTACGCAGGGATATCCAAAGAGTACGCGGGAGACCGCCTGCTGAAACACCTTGACGCGGACGACCTTGAGTCCCTGAACAGGGAGCAGCGCATCATACTAGCAAGCCATAGATTTGCCCCGGAGGTGACCTCCGCCGTGCTGTGGCTAAACGACAAGTTCGCTGACGAAAGCCTGATTACCTGCGTCCAGTTGACCCCTTACCATGACGAGGATGCCGGTTCGCTGTATCTCCAAGCCAACACCATCATCCCATTGCCTGGAGAGGAAGAATACATAGTGCAGGTGGGGTCGAAAAATATAGCGGTGGGGAGCAGCGGCAGCAGCTTGGGAGAAAAGCTGAGCCGTACCTTCGCCCGCAATAGCAGCGATGAGGTGACACGCTTCTTCAGGCGGGTTCGTGACCTTGTGTTGTCCGAATTGTCACCGGGCGTCAAGCCTGATAAGCATAGCAGATGGGCGGGCGGCACTAGCGATCGTTACTATAAGTTCTGGTATAAGCAGCCCCCATGGAAGAATTGGGGCTTTTCCTATGCCGCTTTCCTAGACCAACCTGATGCTGAGCATCCGGACATAAGGGTACGGGTGGGACTCGACTACTATAGTGCCGATTCCAAGCTAAAAAGTAGAGTAGAGGCTCTACAGGTTCACGAAAACCAGGAGTTTGTAACTGAAGGGAGAGGCGCCGCCCTTTGGGTTAGGCACAACAGCAACACATTGGACGACGATTTCGCCAAGGCCATCTCGTGGACATTTCGACAGTTCATCCAGAAAGTCACACCCGAGGTAGACGCCTTCATGGAAGAAGCGGCCAACCAGGAAGACGCTTAGGCGTAGATATTTTCCTCAGTAATTGGCTCCGTGGGAGGAATATGAGGCGAAGGGGGCCTGAGGCCACACCGGGGATGAATCAGCGCATGATGACGTGCTGTACCACTACGCCTAACCCTGTTGCCCTTGCCAGCCGACCGTCCGCCGTCAAAAGTGGGATCCCATGTACGTGGGCGGTGGCGACGTAGAAGGCATCGTAGGCGCTTACGTTCTGATAGTATCGCCACGCTAAGGGGGCTAGTTCTCGGTGGGAAATGCGCTCCACTGGCCAGTGGGACAGATCATTGACCGCCGTCCGGGCCCGCGCTTCTTGCAGACGGCGCTGCAACACCGCGCGTCGTAGTACCGAGAGCACCTCTACGTCCATCAACTCCGGGGCCGCCAGCGATGCGTCCTCAATGATGTCGGCAACGGTCAAGCCAAGGGGAGTCCTGAGTAGGTACTCCACGGCGATAGACGCGTCAACCACGTAGTGGCTCACCCAAACCCCTGGTAACGGAAGATCGCTCCTCCGCAAGAAGTTCCGCAGCTGGTATACCCAGGTCGGTCTTGGGTCGCTGGCCCAGCCGCTTCCGCCACTCCCACCGATCCAGCTCTCGCTGCACAGCCATTAACACCGCCGCGCTCATGGTGCAGTTGTTCTCCCGCGCGTGAAGGCGCAGACGGCGGTGTAGGTCTTCCGGCATGTTGCGTACTTGTAGATTGGCCATGTGATGAAGATAGCATGAAGACTGCATGAAAACAAGCTGCTGAACACATCTACTAGTTAAGAGGGCCTGGGGATCTCCGTTGGAGGGGCGGGCAGCGCTGGAGCGGTATGCTAGGTCGTATTCTAGGCCAAGAACCTCATGATGGCGGCGACGGCGCCTAATCCAATTAGCTGAAGGCCGGCCAGGCCGATAACTACTTTGAGGAGGTCGCCCCGGATTCGGCCTTCCAGCAGCGCAATGTCAGCACTCAATGACTCTACGTCTGCTTTTGTTGCAAGGTGGGGAAGCCTAGCCTCTATGCTGGCGACTCTTTCCTCTATGGTGACGATATTGCTCCTTAACAGCTAGCGTCGTCTCAATGCGCCAACATGGAAGATGATACGCCGGCGAATTACTTATAAGCATACTCCTATCGGAACAGGAATTCTGTACTCGTGCGCCACCATCCAAATCTAAACCTAACCGGCGTGGGAGGGGCAGGTGGCGCAGGAGCGGGGGAGGCCACAGGGGGCGACTGTCGGCAGCAGCGTAGGGGCGAGCGAGAGCGGAGGTGTTGGGATTGGGGACGCTTTGATTTTTTCACGTTTCTCTGAGAAGCCAAGCCGAAGCTGCTTGGACCGCGGGGGACGGTGGCCGGGGAAGACCAGGAAGGGCCAAGCCCAGGACTTAACCACGCCCATGGCCTGCAGGTCCCGCCACGTGTCTATGCTGTGCCGGGACCTGTTCTGAAGGATCCGCTTAGCAGACGTTGGGCCAATGCCCGGCACTCGCAGAAGCCTATCCCTACCCGCGGCGTTGACGTCCACGGGGAAGGCTTCCACGTTCTCCAGGGCGATGGTCGTCTTCGGGTCAAACTCCAGCGGGAGAAAGCCGCCGGTATCGAAGGCCGGCATCAGCTCATCCTTGGGGAAGCCGTACATTCGACGCAGCCAGTCCATCTGATAGAGGCGATGGCTCCTCATAGGGGGAGTGGCCGGGTGCTCCTCCAGGGGCGTGTGGCGCACGGGGTGGAAGGGGGCGTAGTAGACTCGCTTCAGGTTCCACTGGTCGTAGAGTTGGTCCACCCTGTCGAGGATATCCACGTCCGACTCGTCGGCGGCTCCTACGACCAGCTGGGTGGCCTGACCCACGGCGCCGTCGCTGCTGCTCTGGGTCAGACCGTGAATCCACTTCATAGGAGATAGGATGTCGCGCTCCAGATCCTTCATTGCGCTGAGCTTCTTCATGTGCTGGAGCGTGGGCGTTTCGATGTTCACGGACAGACGGGCGCCGAGGGCGTGGGCAGCTTCCACGTACTGGTATTCCGTGCCGGGCATGACCTTGAGGTGGACGTAGCCCTTGAAGTCGTATTTCTTGCGAATTATCTCCACCACCCGCACCAGCCGCTCCGTGGTCTTGGAGCCGGTGCCCGCCACGCCGGAACTGAGGAAAAGGCCGTCGACGGTGTGACGCTGGTGAAGCTCCATGAAGGCCTTGGCCAGCTCGTCTACCTTGAAGGCGTGGCGTTTTCTGGGCACCCAGTGGCTGTTGGGACAGAAGGCGCAATCCATCTTGCAGAAGTCGGTGAACATCACACGGAAGAGATTGATGAACTTGCCGTTGGGCATCGAGGCCCGGTAGACGCCTGGGATGGGGTTCTTCTTGCGGGAGGAGTAGGGGCCTCGATAGGTCCCTGGACGGCGGGCCGCAGAGTCCGAGAGAATGTCGTCGGTGGCCATTCCCCCAAGGATGTGCAGCTTCTCGTAGGTGTCCGGTTTCCGTTTGATTAGCATTGTGCCCCCTGGCAGTAGAGATAGAACAGTTATTCTATCATGATTAGAACGGATGTCAAGGGGCAGGAAGACGTTAGGAGAGGATCTTTCGGTTGTCCAGGTGCGGCAGTGGGTGGGCTTCTGGATTCCTGCGCTCGTCTTCACGGGGACAGGGTATTGCAGGAATGAGGGGAGGGGGATTGGGGGCAGATGTCGAAGTGGATTCGTTTAGAGGAAACGAAGGGGTTTGAGGGATTGGATTTTTTGCTCTCCAGGCGTGGGACCGATTCGTTATCAAAAGTGGAAATGGTGGTATTTGGGGTATTTCAGGCGTGGATCCAGGGGTTTTGAGGAGGTTATTCGTTTTTTTCTGACAGTGGAAACGAATGGCATATTTAGCCGTAAATGTAACGTCGTTGGACGGCCATGAGCCTGGCGAGGGCGTGGACGGTTCGGAGGATGAGGTCGGGAGAAAGGGTTGGGTCGTTTAGGAGGGTGTTGAGCTTGACGCGGAGGAGGTTTATTTCCGGGCCAAGGTCTTTGAGGTCGTCGGCGTTTTCGAGTTGTTCAATCTGTTCGGGGGTGAAGTGTTTGGAGTAGAAGCCGTGCTTGCGGGCGTTCTGGTTGCCGGGCTGGGCGCCGCGCTTGGGCTTGGGCTTTTCTTCGTCATCGCTGCTGAGGTCATAGAAGGAGCCCTTGGGGGGTTCTTTGGGGCCTGGGAGTCTGTCGAGGAATTCTCGCATTTCTTTGCGTATTTCTTTCATGTCTTTCATGGGGGGAGGGTAGCAGGGGGTGGGGATTTTGGGCAAGGGAGAGTTGGCATAGTGGGAGAGAGGGAGTGCGTCGGCAGCGAGGTCCTTCGACTCCGCTTTGCTGCGCTCGGAATTTGGAGAGTCAGTTGTTGGGAGGGAAGAACAGGGGCTGGTTTCAAACCAGCCCCTACGGGTTAAGGACTTGTATGACGGGGGAGGGTCAGGGATGGGTCCCCGCATTCGCGAGGACAACGGGAGGGGGTGGGGATTTATGGCAATGGGAAGATGGCACACTCGGGGGAGGGAGGGGTGCGTGATACAATCGGCATTAGGGGGTGAGTTGGGGAAGATTTGGGGGGATGAAGCACAGTGATTAAGCAAACCGACGGAATACAGGATGCGCAGAACGCCATCGCCCTTAAGGTGGAGGAGCGGGCGGGCATTCTGGCGCTGGAGCGGGAGATGGAGGGGTTGTTGGGGGATTTTGTGGGGGGGGGCACCACAAATGGGTGAATTAGCAATGGGACGTCCAATGTGTGTTTTACAATGAGGTAATCGTCTAAGGGAAGACACGTCAACCAAGGAACACATCATCTTGAATGCAATCGGTGGGCGTAGGAAGGTGACGAGATTCATCTGCAGCAGGTGTAACAATAGGACCGGAGCGGTATGGGATGCTGAGTTGGCTAGGCAGCTGAACCCTCTGGGTCTACTTTTGGGAATAAGTCGCCAACGGGGTAAAGTGCCTTCGCAGACGTTCTCAACAAGCAGTGGCGGGGAAGTTAGTCTGCTCTCTGATGGTAGAAGAACAATTGCGAAACCCTCACATGAAATAAATACTGACGGTGACAAAACGCACATCAGAATTCATGCTAGGACAACTGGAGAATTGCGGAGACTGATGAATGGGATGCGTAGGAAATATCCTGCTCTGAGGAACGAGAGCCTTGACGATTTGATGTCGACCGCAAAGTCATCTTCACATTACAGTTCTGACCGGACAGCTTTCAATTTCGAATTTGATGGAAAACAGGCTGGAAGGTCACTGGTGAAATCTGCGCTAGCGTTAGCGTTCGATGCAGGAATCGACCCTAATTCGTGCGACCTTGCACTAGACTATTTGTTGAATGAAGGGGCAGAGCCGTGTTTTGGGTATTACTATGACAGAGAACACGACATCGTAATCAATCGCCCAGTGGGGAAGCCGTTTCATTGCGTTTATGTGAAAGGCAATTCGGACACTGGGACAATTCTTGGATACATCGAGCTCTATAGTTTTTTAAGAGTGGTTCTGTGTCTGTCCGATTCATATTTTGGCAAGGCCTTTACAAATATCTACGCGATTGATCCCGTCAAAGGAGAGGAAATAGAACTCAAGATAGACTTGGATTTGTCCATCTCGGATATTCGATCAGCATATAACTATGAAATCTATGACGAAACAGTCAGGCTATCTGCCGCCAGCAGCCTATTCGAATGCATTGTTGCTACAGATTTCAATAGAGCATTAAATAGAACCATCAAACAAGCCGTAGAAAATGCATTCGCCAAGTATGGCCTAGAACAAGATGAACGCCTGACTGATGTCCAGCTTCACCAATTGGTGGGGGACATAATTCAATATTTGACTCCGTTTATTGTGCACAATGCAGCGAGATTTGCTTACAAAGCTAACCCTGGAACAGAGTCGTCTACATAGATGGATATAGAAGAACTCGTCAAGCAATACTTAACCCTGAAGCCCTCCGGCGTCGAGTGGCTCGGCGATGTGCCGGAGCGCCGGCATGAAGACCCGGAGAATCCTGCAGTGCGTGCGAACGTAGGGTCAGGTTTGAAACCTGACCCTACCAATGCCAACGGGGTCCGCCACGGTCTGCCTGAGGTCGTCAGGGCCTTCAAGACTTTCGCTGCAAGGCAAATCAACGTCTTTCGCGGCGCCGTTGGCGCTCCGTTCTGGCAACGCAACTACTATGAACACGTCATCCGGAACGAGGAATCCTTGAATCGCATCCGTCAGTACATTTTGGACAACCCCGCCCGCTGGCATGAAGACCCGGAGAATCCTGCAGTGCGTGCGATCGTGGGGGCAGGTTTGAAACCTGACCCTACCGAGGGGGGAATGAACCGGCGTCGATTGCCATGACTCTGCCCACCCTCTCCCCCTACCCTGCGTACAAGCCTTCCGGCGTGTCTTGGCTGGGCGACGTGCCGGAGGATTGGGATGTGGTTACGAACGTCTAACTATCAAGTGTTGATGGTCTGGGCGTGATGAGGGGTTGGGAAACGGGCGGTTCGCGAACCGCGCCTACGAGGGGAGGGGAGGGCGTGATGGCACGGGTTAGATTCTTCGTCGCTCCACTCCTCAGAATGACAGGTGGGGGGCGTTGGGTGCGAGGGGGGAGGGCGTGATGGCGACGAGATCCCTCGACTTAGCTGCGCTGCGCTCAGGATGACATGTGGGAAGGGAGGGATGGGTCCCCGCATGCGCGAGGACACGGGGGGGGGCGCGAACCGCCCATACTGGGGAGAATGTTGTGGGGAACGGGGTTCACCCCCATCCTAACCTTCCCCCCTCAAGGGGGAAGGGATTTGTGGGCGCGCTACTGCAACGAGATTCCTCGGCTCCGCTGCGCTGCGTTCGGAATGACATTTGGGTGGAGGAAGGGGGATGGGTCCCCGCATGCGCGAGGACAAGGGGAGGGGGTTGGTTTGGGGGACGGGTCTGATGGGTGATTTTTTGGAGAAGCTTCAGGGATTTATTCGATACGGCCGGCGGGGATACCGGGAGTGGTGTGCACTACGACGGTATCGGCAAGCATGTCGTGCAGGCCGCGTTTATCGATTCTCAGGCCCACCATGCATACGACAACCGGAAGCAACGGTGAAAACTTTACGAGCTCTCGCACGAAGGCGCGGCCCCAGCCAACCCGTGACCCGTCTGACCGCACCACCTGGATTCCCAGGAATCGCTTTCCAGCCGAGGCGCTGTAGAACCGCACCAGGAGGACGCCATAGGCCAGGGCGGGCAGGTAGAATTCAACTAGTAGTTCCCCCCATACGGGCAGTGGAACATCGAGCCCCGCAAGGCGAGTTATAATGGTTAAAAAGAAGCCCATGATCAAGTACAAGAGAACAATGGCTAACAAATCTATAAGGCCTGCAGCCAGGCGTTGATCAAATTCCGCAAATAGTCGATCTCCAAGGGTTGGGATTTCCAGGTTTGTCTGAAGATTCGCGCCTTTTCCCAGGAAGGCGCTACATTGAAAGCAATGCTTGTCTTGGGCGTCATTAGGGCTTCCGCAGCTGGGGCATTCCACTTCATCTTGTCTCCGTCATAAATTATCTACTTGTCCACTTGTACGGCAAACTCCAGGTGTCGGACAGATCCGAAGTTGCCCATATTGGCTTCGTATTCGGCGACTACCGGAGGGGCGCAGCGTATAACTGTCCACCCTTCGGGCAGTCTGAGCACGGAGCGTCGTTCCACAGGGCGTTCCTGCTGCCTTCTCGTACCAGTCCCAGGGGCGTAAGATGCCGGTCGAAGATCTGGCCGTAGTTACCCACCTGTTCGATGACGTCCTGGGCCGCCGTGGCCTTCAGACTCATCTCCTCCTGGCCGTAGCTCCCCGCAAGTCCAAAAAGCCGGTCTACTGTGGGATCCCCTGTGGCGGTGGTGGGTGCGTTGTCGGAATGGATGCCGAAAGCTTCGGCGTAGATCAGCATAGCCATGACGGACTTCACGATGTCAAACCACTGCTCGTCCCCGTGGGGTACAACCGTCCCCAGAGGCTCCTCGGAAAGCGTTTCGGGCAGAATAACGTGGGCGTGAGGGTCTGGGAATCCGGCGGCGTTGGCCACGAGGTCGGACTGGTCCGTCGTGAGGGAATCGCACTGCCCTTGCAGATACGCCTCGGTTGCGCCGGTGCTGTCCTCGAAGGGCGCTACGCTGAATCCCATGTTGTTCTGGGCGTTGAAGTCCAGCAGGTTCAATTCCATGACGGTGCCCCGAAGCACGCAGATGCTGGCGCCCTCCAGCTCGTACACGCTGCTGACCCCCAAGCTCTTGGGCACGATGAAGCCCTGTCCGTCGTAGAACATGGTCTGAGCGAAGTTGCCCCACGTGGCGTCGCGCGACGTGTACCACGTGGTGTTCCGCGACATCATGTCTATTTCTCCCGATTGCATGGACGGGCCGCGCTCGGCAGCCGTAGTTGGGCGGAACTCCACGGCGTTGGCATCTCCCAGAACCGCCGCCGCAACGGCGCGGCACAGGTCTACGTCAAAGCCTATCGTGTTCCCGGCGTCGTCCAGGAAACCGAATCCTGCCAGGCTGTCGTTGTTGGCGCAGACTACTCTGCCTCTCTGCTGAATCGCTTCCAGCCTCCCCGTGCTGGTCTCCGCCGCCGCTTCCCCTCCGTAGCCCTCTTCCTCGCCGGAATACGCGGCGGCCACGGCACTATCGACCATTGCCTGAATCTCGGCGTAGGAGATGGCCTTTGGCACGCTATTGCTTACGGCGTCTTCGATAAGGGAACGGATTTCCGCTTCTGATAGGGGTGGCGGCATCATGGCCAATTCGTCGCGGATGGTTTGCTGGATTTGTGTGGTTATTGCGGACATGTCTATGGGGGCTGGGGCGGGCGTCTGCTCCTGGGTCTCGCCGCCGCCGCAAGCGAAGATTAGGAAAGTTATGGCCAGCAGCGCCGCTAGGGTCGCTAGGGTCGAGAGTTTGCACGCAGTTGCGTATCGCGGAATATTATTCACCTATGGGATATCTATTTCGTAAGGTATTTGACCGGGGCGTCAGTACCTTATGCCAAATCGGAGGCGATCCTATATTGTCAGTATTTGGCAGTCAAGTTTTTGGAGTTGGGGGAGGGCGCCCACGAGGGGGATCGGAATGACGGAGGGGAAAGGGGAGGCTTGCTACGTCGACGAGATTCTTCACTCCGCTTCGCTGCGTTCAGAATGACATGTGGGGGGCGCTGCGCTCCGCTCGGAATGACATGTGGGGGGCGCTGGGCTGCGCTCGGAATGACATTTGGGTGGAGGAAGGGGAATGCGTCACCGTATGTGCGAGGACAACGGGTGGGGGAGGTTATTCGTGGGGAACGTTGGAGGGGATCACCCCCATCCTAACCTTCCCCCCTCAAGGGGGAAGGGATTTGTTGGGGGAAGCGGGGGGGTTAGAAGACGGCTATGGGGTTTACGGGGGAGCCGGTGCCTCCGATTACGACCAGCGGGTTGATGCTCATCATGAACTCGTAGCGGCCTTCCTCAGCGCAGACTTTGGCCAGCGGTTCCAGCAGGGCGTTGTCGAGCAGGGCCACTCCGTAGGCGGGGATGACGGCGTGGACCGTGTGGGGGAATCCGTACTCGTTGGGCGACGCGTCCATCATGTCCCAAATCAGGATCGCGATGTCGTTGTCGCGGATGAAGGGGAGGCAGGAGGCGTGCAAGCCGGCGCGGGAATCGCCGCCGCCCCAACTACCGAAAGCCTCGGTGTAAGCCTCCCGGCCACTGTAGACCGCCACGGCGTCACCCGGCTCCAATCTAATACCCTCCGCTTCCAGGATATCTTCCAACTCCCAGCCGTGGACGGGCTCATCCAGGGTGACATAGGGCTTGCCCCGGTGCCTGGGCACGTCCAGGAGCACGCCACGGGTCAGAATGCCTTCGCTCCAGGCGTCGACGGAGCCGTATTTGGCGCCGGTGAAGGTCAGTTCTTCCTTGGGGTTGCGACCGTCCCACATTCCGTCGCCCGTCCAGACGTGACACAGGGCGTCGATGTGGGTGGTGGCGGTGCCGTGGTAGGTGATGCCGTAGAAGTCCTGGGCGGAACCCCATCCCTCATCGCGGTCTACGGTGAAGAGGTACTGGAGGGCGGGCCGGGGGTTCTCGATGGAGGGTTCCACGGGAAAGGGGCGGCTAAGGGAAACGGCGCGGCCCTTCTGAACCAGTTTTGCTGCGGCGAGGCGCTTCTCATCGGTAATCAGATTAAGGGCGCCGGCGCTGCCGTTGTCCGGCCACCGTCCCCAGTTATTGCGGTCTCGCAGGTAGGAAAGGACTTCTTCCCTGGTTGGCGGTCGACGTTCCATGTTGTTCACCTATTTTGAGAGTGGTTATGGCGTTTGGGAAGGGAAGAGGGGGTTGCAGTTGACTATCTTTGCCTATTGGCCAGCCGTTCGCTGGCTAATCGGTTCATGCTGACGCCCGCCTCGGCTGCGTCTATTGCCAGGGCGCGATGGGTATCCGGCGGCACCCGTACCGTGATGGTGCCGCTGTAACGCTTGGTAGACAAGGGCTCCGGAATCGGATCACCGTCCTCACGAAGGATATCCACGCCAAAGGCTACTACCTCTCTAATGCCTGCAAATGCCTTCTCGGGGGTATCATCCAGGTGACTAAGCAGCGGGAATTCGGCGCACAGCCCCACAAACTCACCATCCTCCTCCCACCAAATGACACGATAGGTATACCGGTCGACAAAATCAGCCATTCATCTCCTCCAGTTTCGCGATTGCTTGAAGTACTTGCCTCACCTGGTAATTCTTGGCAATGCCTCTTATGGGCTGTATGTTTACCAGGGGCGGTCCCTGCCACGGCACTTTATAGAACAGGTGACTCCCACGTTGTCTCGGCTTTCCAAAGTAGCGGTCACAGATCCTGCGAAGGTCATTGAAGCGGACGTTTCGGGGGTTACGCCTAGCCTTTTCTAGAACCTTGTCCACTCGCGGATGATAGCATTAATGCAGTCATTTTTCAAGGCGCCAGGAAGGATGGCTGCGGATGGTTATGGTCGTGTCATTCGGTGGAGGGCGGTTCGCGAACCGCCCCTACGGGGGAAGGGATGGGGATGGGTTCCCGCATCCGCGAGGACAT
The DNA here is from genome assembly GCA_965238215.1 of Dehalococcoidia bacterium. Taxonomy (GTDB): domain Bacteria; phylum Chloroflexota; class Dehalococcoidia; order Lucifugimonadales; genus JAPULR01. Next base: position 1,537,784 of record OZ250180.1, read on the forward strand.
AGGAGGGGGTGAGTTCTTCGGCAACGAGATTCTTCGACTCCGCTACGCTTCGCTCAGAATGACATATGGGGGAAAGGGGGAAGGGAATTTCAGGCGCCAACCGGTATATGTTTATAGCGATTACCGGCCCGTTCCTTCGAAGAAGCGGCGGGGGTTGTCTATCATCAGCTTGTCCACGGCCCGGCCGGAGACGCCCAACTCCCGCATATACGGGAGGACACCCCGGCTTATCCACAGATACCCGTCCGGGTTGCCCTCTCCCATGGACGAGAGGGGGTCGTCGCTAGTCATGCCCTTCACGTTCCAGTCGTGGGAGAGCATAATCCGGTCTTCGTAGCCATCGTCAATCAGGTCACGAATGAAGGCCGTTCGCGCCCGCCAATCGGGGGTTGTAGGCGGGCCACTCGGGCTGAAGTGGTCCATGCCCAGCCAAACGCCCTTCTCCATCATCCGCTTATGGTAGTCGTGGTCGAGGGTGCTGTTGACGTGGCCGACGTACACCTTGCTCATGTCCACGCCCTCTTCCTGAAGGATGCGGATCTGCTCCAGGCCCACGTGCGAGGTGTGGGGCGTATGTGTGGTGATGAGGACGCCGGTGCGAAGGTGGGTGCGGGCGGCGGCCCGGAGCATCAGCTCCTCCGGCGGACGTATGGGGTCGTTGGTGGCAACCTTGATGATGCCCGCCCGGATGCCGGTACCTTCGATGCCTTCTTCAATCTCGCGGACCCACAGGTCGGCCACACGGTCGGCGGGAATGGGGTCCATCCACTCGAACATGGTCTGGAAGAAGTCGTGGGGTATGAACAGGTGGCTGCCCGTGGCGCAGATGATATTTACACCGCTGGCCTTGGACACGGCTTGAATCAGCGTTACGTCCCTGTCCAAGTCCATAGGAGTACAGTCCACGAGGGTGGTTACGCCTTCCTTACGGGCCTGGATGAGAAGGTCCACGGCCACCTCTTCCACTCGCTGGCGATTAACCATTTCCGGGTAGGTATGGCGGAAGCCCGCGGAGCCGGTGATTATGTGCTCGTGGGTCAGGGTGAACCCTAAATTCGACGTGTCCAAGGGTCCCAGAACTGAGTTTACGACGGCCACAATGCCACCCCCAATTTGCTTTTTGACGACGAGCCAAGTCTAAAGGAGACGGGACAGCCAGTCAAAGGCGGGCGGCGTCGGGCGGCGTCTTAGGGGGATGGGTCCCCGCATCCGCGAGGACAACGGGTGGTGATTTAGATGGGGCGGGCCATCAAAGGAGGGCGGCGTCGGGCGGCATCTTAGGAGGATGGATTCCGGCTTTCGCAGGAATGACGGTTATTCAAGGGATTCCCGTTGTGGGAACAATGGGTGAGGGGTCTGGGGTTGGGGAAGCGACGGGCGGTTCGCGAACCGCCCTTACGGGGGAGAATGTTGTCGGGCACGGGGTTCACCCCCATCCTAACCTTCCCCCATCGAGGGGGAAGGGACTTGTAGGCATGGGATAGGCAATTTTCATAGTAATGGACACGTGAGGCGGGCATTCGGTCGTTCGAGTTTGGGTTCTTCACCCCCATCCCCCGTCTTCACGAGGGCAGGCTCTAACCTTCCCCCATCAAGGGGGAAGGAACCTGGGCGGCGGCATACGCCACCCCGCTATGATAGAATATCGGCAAGCGCCCCGAAACCGACTACGCAACGCCATGAACGTACTATACGTAACTTCCGACAGGCCCGGCGCGGGCAAGACAGTGACCGCAATGGCCCTTGCCCTGGCCCTGCGGCGGCGGGGTCTCACGACGGCCTATTTCAAACCCTTCTGCACGGACCCCCACGACGACGCGGACGTGGCTTTCGCCAAGGAAATGAGCGCCGGTTCGGACGGCGGAAGGGTGCTGGAACCAGTCCCCCTTCGTGTCAACGCGATCGGCAACGCCACGCCGGCAGCGGTGGTGGAACGGGCACAGGCCGCCTTGGCTCCTGCCAAGGACTGCGACGTTCTGGTGGTGGAAGGGGCCAGCCTCACCGTGGGCGATCACGACCTTACGGACATCTCTCACCATCTAACTCGAGGCCTCGATGCTAAAGTGCTGGTGGCGGTAGGCTACCAGGCGGGGCCTTCGGCCGACGGGCTGCGCCGCATATCCGAAACCTTCGGAGGAGACCTTCTGGGCGTATTCGTCAACCGGGCCATCAGGCACCGTATGCACGAGGCGCGGAAGATGCTGACGACGCCGGAGGCTGTTGAGGCCAAGGTTCTTGGCGTCGTGCCGGAAGACCGGCTGATGCTCTCAGTCAGCCTCAACGAAGTGGCCAAAGCGCTGCGAGGCAGGTGGGTCTGGGGCGAGGAGCAGGGAGACAACTTGGTGGAGCGGTATCTGATAGGCGCCAACCTGATGGATTCGGGAGATACTTATTTCAACCGGATTGACAACAAGGCGGTCATCGTGCGGGGAGACCGGCCGGACATTCAGCTTTCGGCCCTCACGGGCCCGGTGGTGGGACTCATCAACACCGGCGGCCACTCGCCCGTGGAATACCTGCTTCACGAGGTAGAGCAGCTGGGCGTGCCGTTGATGGTGACGCCCCATCGAACCGTCGCCGCCGTTAAGGCCCTTAGCGGCGTCCTGGACGAGGCGAACCCCTATCATCCTCAGAAGGTTTCCCGATTCCTCGAGCTTCTTGCCCAACACTGCAACATCGACGCAGTATTAGAGAAGGCGCTCTAAGCTGCTCGTCCAATGAAATTGGGTGAAGACAGCCGTTGGTTTCCCCCAAAGGTCTTGTCTCAAAATGGCGTAGGGTTTAGAATTTTTGCTTGCGCTAAGTTCTATGAGGGGGCAGGTGTTTGAATGCGCTAGGAACTCATTTGCTGCTTGAACTGCGGGAGTGCAATCCGGCTTCTTTGGACGACCTGGAGTTCATCAAGGAGACGATGATTGCCGCCGCGAAGTTCATGGACGCCCAGATAATCGGCGAGTCTTTCCACCGGTTCAACCCTCAGGGCATAACCGGCGTGTTGGCCATTGCCGAATCTCACCTAAGCATTCACACGTGGCCGGAGTTGGGCTATGCAGCGGCAGATATCTTCACCTGCGGTACGTCCTTTCAACCCCAGGCGGCGGCCCGGCTCATCATCGAGCGAATGGAGTCCAAGGACCCGTCCATACAGATAATCAAGCGGGGCGTGAAGACCCCGGTCGGCGTCGCCCGTTCCTGAATACGGCCCAACCGTGAGCGTGGAAGGGAAGTGGTTCTTCGAGCTCATCACCTCCGACCTGGTGATTATGTACCGGGTGAAGAACTACCTCTACTCCGGCCGGACGCCATTCCAATCGGTGGAAATACTGGAGACTGACAGCCTGGGCCGATCGCTGGTGCTGGACGGGAAGACCCAGTCAACCACTTTCGACGAGCACATCTACCACGAGGCGCTGGTACACCCCGCCATGCTGCTTCACCCCAACCCGCGCTCCGTGTTCATCGGCGGCGGCGGCGAAGGGGCGACCCTGCGCGAAACCCTGACTTACCCTACCGTGGAGCGGGTGACCATGGTTGATCTGGACAAGCAGGTAGTTGAGCTTGCCCGTCTGCATCTGCCCACGCATAGTCGGGGGGCTTTCGACGATCCGAAGACGCGGCTGCTCCACGAGGACGCCCGTGGTTATCTGGAGCGTACCGAGGATAGCTACGACGTGATGATTTTAGACCTAGTGGACCCCCTAGAGGAGGGAGCGGCCTATACCCTATACACCCGGGAGTTTTACCAGATTGCCCTGGGGCGGCTGAACCCCAACGGAGTGCTTGTGACCCAGTCCGGCCCTGGCAGCCCCCTGAACCACAAAGAATGCTTTACGGCCATTGTACATACTCTTGCGGGGCTTGCGGCCAGGGTGTGTCCATACACAATCTATGTGCCGTCTTTCGTGACTCCCTGGACCTTCACCATGGCCCTGGTCGACGGCTCCATGACGCTTCCCGAAGAGCCGGCGGCGGTGGATAGTTTGATTCGGGAACGACTGGGAGGGCGGTTAAGCTTCTACGACGGGGAGACCCACCGGCACATGGTTTCGCTGCCCACGTACCTGCGGGAGGGCATAGCAGAGGAGACGCGGGTGGTAACGGACGAGAACCCGGTTTTCATGGTGTAGGAGGCGGGAGGAGGGGGTAGCCGTCGAGTGAAGGGGCGGTTTGAAATCGCCCCCTATTAGCGCTCTACCGCAGGCTATTAAGAACTTCTAGCGCGCGCTTTAGGGGTTCCATCGATAGGTGGCGATGTCTGAAGACCGGATCTCGAAGTGCTTCACCCAGTATTCCCCTGCGTACAGGTGGTCGGCGGCCCTTGCGTTGGCCTGCCTCTGGGAACTCTTGTCGTAGGCGTCCACCTCCTCCTTGGTGTCCCAGTAGGTGATGGAGATTCCTTCGTCCGGGTTTTCGGTGCTGCGGAGAAGCTGCCGGCCGCTGAACCCGGGCATCTTTTCGCCCAGGGCCTGAATGTTTGCGTTGTAGTGTACCTCGTACTCGTCCCACCTGCCGGGCTTAATTTTCCCCCAGAAGATTCTAACGTACATCTTTTTCCCCCTTATTCAGGCTTTTGCTTCACGATGTTGTCCTGTAATACCAGAGGCGGCTCTTGATTTTCTAATGAGAATGTATTCTCGTCAGCCCCTCTCTACGTCCAGGTCCAACAGCAGACAAGGCTCCCCCCACTGGTTAAGGCTGTCCATGTCCCAAGGCTCCGGATTGTCGACGGGTTTGAGCCGAATGCCCTCGTCGCCGCCGAATATGAGGGTGACGGCCCCCTCGCCGGAGTCGGCTACAAGAACGGCGTAGGCGGAACACTGCCCATCGGAGGACCAGCCCGTGACGCTGCATACTGCATCAACGCCCATGGGGTCAGGGGCTGCCAACGTGGTCACAGGTTCGACGGGCCCCATCGTTTGGAAGACACTCTGCAGGGGCCAGCAGTTGTCGTTCTCCTCCACGTCCACGTCGATGTATCGGGGTTGAGGCTGCTGCATAATTCAACGGTACCACTGGGTTGTTTGCAAGTCTAGCTAAGGTGGGGCGACGGTGGCAGAAACACGGGCAGACAGCGAGACTTGATGGTTCCGCAGGAAGTCATGGCATAAAGTTTCCGTATCTAGGCTGAGTGGCGAAAGACCTAGATTCCGGCTACCGCCGGAATGACGATATGGACGAGTTGTTTGCAAGTCCACCAATAGCATGAATGGCGGCGGGATTGACACTTACGCGGTGCGGTGCTAGACTGCGAATCGAGTTGGCAATCTGCCCTAGAGACTGCTAAAACGTAACAAGCGGAGAGAATAACGGTGCCCCGCTACGACTACGAATGCCTCAGTTGCAGCCACGTGTTCGAGTTAAAGCAGAGCTTTAGCGCCGAGCCCGTGGCCGATTGCCCGGAATGCAGCAGCCGCTCCCGGCGCAAGTTCCACGCCGTTCCCGTCATCTACAAAGGTTCCGGCTTCTACACCACTGACTACGCCCGGTCCAACCTCCGCGCCAACGGAACGGGTTCCAGCCCCTCGGAAGACTCCGAGAGCGAGAAGGAAAAGCCGGACGCCAAGGCGGAGAAGAAGGACGCGTCCAAGTCAAGCGCCTCCGAGGGCAAGCAAGACTCCGACAGCAAGGTTTCCAGCAGCTCCCGCTCCAGGGACTAGCACCCTTGAGGGCCCTGCTCCAGCGGGCAGCGGCAGCCTCTGTTTCCATTGACGGCGAACCCGGCGCCAGCATAGGCAATGGCCTAGTCGTGCTTCTTGGCATCGCCCGGGACGACGAGGAGGCTGACGCCGAGTACCTGGTAGGCAAGACCGTCAACCTTCGCATTTTCTCCGACGAATCCGGCCACTTCAACCGCTCCGCGCTGGACGCGGGGGCCGAGCTTCTGGTAGTAAGCCAGTTCACGCTCTACGCCGCCACTCGCAAGGGACGGCGGCCAGACTTCACCGCCGCCGCGCCGCCCAAGCAGGCGGAACCGCTATATGAACGGACGGTTGAGCTTTTTCGGGAGACGGGTTTGCGGGTAGCAACCGGCAGTTTCGGTGCGCTGATGACGGTCAGCATCCAGAATCACGGGCCGGTGACCATCATGCTGGACAGCGCCGACAGGTTTAGGCCCCGGCGGGGCTGACGACCCGGAGTTTTTCCTTTAGCCGGCGGACCCATGGAGTGCCCGGACGTGTCGCATGACATTACTATGATAATGGATGCGGTTTGAAGGGAAGGGCGGTTCTCGAACCGCCCCTACGGGGGGGAAGAGGGCTGGGTTGCTACGACGACAAGATTCCTCGGCTCCGCTGCGTTGCGCTCGGAATCACTCTGGCCAATAAAGGCCACATAAGGCGATGAAAATGGATGCGGGAAGAGGGCTGGATTCCGGCTTTCGCCGGAATGACGGTTAGGATTGGGGTCTTGTAGGCGATGAATGGGCGGAAGCGAACCGCCCCCACAGGGGAGAATGTTGTCGCGGACGGGATTCACCCCCATCCTAACCTTACCTTCACCCATCGAGGGGAAGGGAACGGGGGCGTGGATACTGACGTGAGAGGGGGATGGATTCCTTGGGAGAGGGCGCCCACTAGGGACGCCCCTACCGGGGAAGCGTGGGGTGTTGGGCGTGGGATGACGGGGGTGGGTGTGGGAAGTTCTCACCCCCATCCTAACCTTCCCCCATCATGGGGGAAGGGATTTGTAGGAGAGGGGATGGGTCCCCGCCCCCCCGTCTTCACGGGGGCAGGATCTCGACGCGAGGACAACGGCGGGAGGGATGGGTTAGAGGTGGAGGGGTTCCGATCCCTGGGAAAACCCCTTCGTGGCAACCTTTGCCCTTCTCCTCTCGCGGAAGCCGGTATATGCCATTACTACCAGGAATATCAGGGCGGCAAAGAGCACCACGCTGGCCCCGGAGGATACGTCTACGTACCAGCTGACGTAGATACCCGCCAGTCCACAGAAGGCCCCAAGGGCCGTGGAGAGAATCAGCATCGTCTTGAAAGAGTGGGTGAGCAGCCGGGCGATGACAGGCGGGATGACGATGGCGGCAGCGATTAACGTCACGCCCACCACCTGCATGGACACCACTATGGTCGCGGCTAAGACCAGCGAAAAGAAGGCGTCGACCCATCCCGTGGGCACGTTGTAGAAACGGGCCGCCTCCGGGTCGAAGGTAGTGAACAGAAGGAGCTTATAGCCGGCGAAGAAGAAAACAACTGCGGCCGCAGTTACTATCGCTATGGCAACCAGGTCTCCCATCGACACGCCCAGCATATTGCCGATGAGGGCGGCCTCGAAGTCGCGCGTAAAGGTGTTGTAGCGGCTGATGATTGCCACTCCCAGGGCAAAAGAGGCGGTGGTTACGATGCCAATAGCGGAGTCGGTCTCTATCTGACGCTTGCGTGTGGTGAGGATAATGAGAATGGATGCGACGAACCCCCAGACCGTCGCGCCGATGAAGAAGTTAATGGACAGGACGTAGCTGACCACGGCGCCGCCGAAGATGGCGTGGGAGAGGCCGTGACCCACGTAGGCCATGCGGCGCAGCACGATGTAGACGCCGATGAGGCCGCAGAGCGCACCCACAAGGGTTGTCGCTATCAGCCCCTTGACGAAGAATTCGTACTGAAAGGGTTCTAGCATTCTTTTGTCCAATGGGCAGCGAAGGCTGGCTGGGGAGCGGGGGCTAAGGTTTTCATGATTGGCGGCGCAATGCCCCGCTCCTGGATACCGGCTTTCGCCGGAATGACGGATGGATGAGGGATGGGTTCCCGCCTTCGCGGGAACACGTAGAGGGGATCTTCACGGGGGCAGGTCCTGCGCGGGAATGACGAGACGAAGGGGGAGAAGGGGATGGGTCCCCGCATACGCGAGGACAAAGGGTTGGTGGAGTGCTTCTCAAACCGCCTCTTGACTGGGTCCCCGCATACGCGAGGACAAGGGAGGGGGTGACGGTTACGCAAAGGGGACTGCGTTCCGTATGACATGGTGGGCAGCAAGATTCCGCAACTCCGCTGCGCATCGCTCGGAATCACTAGGGCCTTGCTGTGGCCACGCAAGGGGATGAAAATGGACATGGGATTCACCCCCATCCCCCGTCTTCACGAGGGCAGGCTCTAACCTTCCCCCATCAAGGGGGAAGGGATTTCTAGGCGTGAAACGGGCTATTTTCATAGTAATGACATGTGGGAGGAGGGCGAAGATGGGTCCCCGCACACGCGAGGACAAGGGAGGGGGTGACGGTTACGCAAAGGGGACTGCGTTCCGTATGACATGGTGGGCAGCAAGATTCCGCAACTCCGCTGCGCATCGCTCGGAATCACTAGGGCCTTGCTGTGGCCACGCAAGGGGATGAAAATGGACATGGGATTCACCCCCATCCCCCGTCTTCACGAGGGCAGGCTCTAACCTTCCCCCATCAAGGGGGAAGGGATTTCTAGGCGTGAAACGGGCTATTTTCATAGTAATGACATGTGGGAGGAGGGCGAAGATGGGTCCCCGCATACGCGAGGACAAGGGAGGGGGTGACGGTTACGCAAAGGGGACTGCATTCCGCATGACATGGTGGGCAGCAAAGGAAGGGCGGTTCGCGAACCGCCCCTACGGGGGGTTGCGGTGGTTATGACTGTTAGCGGCACTAGATTTTCTTCTCCGAGTGGGCCGTATCCGTGGATCCTGCCTGCTGTGCGCCGTTGAACCGGTGGGGACTTTCGGCCACCAGGGTCATGTTCATGTACTGGATGACGGGCATTTCGGCGTTGTAGGTTAGCTTGAAGGTCTCGGGGGTGAAAACCTCGGATGGGGGGCCGCTGGCCAGGATGCGGCCGTTGAGGCAGACGACCCAGGGCAGATGGGCCGCCACCGCGTTGATTTCGTGGGTGGTCATAACAATGGTCACGCCCTGGTGGTTAAGCTCGTGAAGCAGGTGCAGGAACTCGTCCCTGGTCTTGATGTCTATGCCCGCCGTCGGTTCGTCCAGTAGCAGCAGCTTGGGGTTGCTGACCATCGCCCTTGCGAGGAAGACGCGCTGCTGCTGGCCGCCGGAGAGCTGCCGTATGTGCCGCTTCCGCAGATGCTCGATGCTCAGACGTTCCAGCATGCGGTGGACCAGTTTCCGGTCCTTGGCCCGATTCCAGGGGAACAACGGGTTAGACATGGTTAGTCCCATCATCACCGTTTCCTCCACGGTGACGGGGAAGTTCCAGTCGATGGCCTTCAACTGGGGCACGTATCCAATGCGGGGCCTGCCGTTGGCGGTTGAGAGACCCTGCACCAGCACGCGGCCTCCATAGAGGTCCACCGCGCCAAGGATGGCCCTGAGAAGGGTGGTCTTGCCGGAACCGCTGGGGCCCAGCAGGCCGATAAAGTCGCCGGGCATCAGCTTCAAGTCCACGTCGTGAAGGACGGGATGGCCGTCGTAGCCGCAGGTGACACCCTGAAGCTCCACGGCGGGATCACCGGCGGGTGGCTGATGTGGGATGGGATGAAGCATATTTAGCTGCTCTACTGCGGGTAGACGGCCCCGCTCTCTCCTTGGAATACTGGCCCAGGGTCGAAGCCATCGAGGGCCGACGGATCGCCGCCGAGAGACGACACGATTACACGGCTATTGGTCAACATCATGCCCAGGTAGCTGTGCAGGGGGTCGCCGGGCGCGCCGGGCAGGTCGTCGTCACGGAGCTGGTCGACGAACTCCGCCCCGCTCTCCTTAGCTATCTGCTCCATGACGTCGCTGGAAAACACCGCGGAGCCAAAGATGGCGGGCACACCACTCTCCCGCACCTGATTAATCAACCCGGCCACCTCGCGGGCGGAAGGCTGGCTGAAGTCGGAAGGCTGGATGGCGCCGATTATCTCCATGCCGTAGCGAGGGGCGAAGAAAGGGAAGGAGTCGTGGTAGGTCAGGAGCTTCCGATTCTGCGGTGGAATCGTCTGGACGGCCGCTTCTATCCTGACGTCCAGGTCGAGGATTCGAGCTTCCAACTTCCCGTAGTTCTCCCTGTAGTAGGCGGCGTTAGCCGGGTCCATGGCGGAAAGCTGCTCCTCTACAACCTTGGCGTACCGGAGGGCCAGCAGAGGGCTGGTCCACAGATGGGGGTTGGGGTGACCGCCGGTCTCGGGGAAGGAGAAGTCGAAGACCCACTGATCCCTGGCGATGGCCTTGTCGCCCAGGGTGAGCACCTGGGCGTCGTCCCGCTTGCTGGCTTGGGCCGCTTCCAGGTAAGGCTCCTCAAGGAAGAGGCCATTGAGGATGATGAGGTCCGCCTTGGCCAGGCTTCGAGCCACGGAAGGCGGAGGCTCGAAGGTGTGAGAGTTTGCGCCCTCCGGTATGACGCCCTCAAGGGCGATGCGATTGCCACCCACGTTCTCCACCAGGCTGGTGATGGGAGCTACGGAGCTGACCACACGCAGGCGACCGTCGGTTTCGTCTTCTCCGCCGCCGCAGGCCTGGCCAAAGAGGAAGAGGAGGGCGCCGAAGACCAGGGGGGTTATTCTTAAAGCCATGGGGTTTGCAAGGTCACCTCTGGGAGACATGGCTGCCAGGGGTATTGCAGCTGGAGCAGATGCCGGTAACGGTGAAGTTATCCAGATCCGGCTCAAAGTTGAACTCTTCGGTAAGGGTATTGCGAAACTCGTCCAGGTAATCGGGAGCAAGGTCGTAGGCTCCGCCGCAGGCCCGGCACACCATGTGATGGTGTCGGCCCTCCGGGTCGGTAATTTCAAAGTGGAGCCGGTCGCCAATGGCCACCTCGGTAACCACGCCCATCCGCTTAAAGAGATGGAGAGTGCGATAGACGGTGGCAATGTCCATGTACGGGTAGGTTTCCTTAGCCTTGCGAAAGACCTCGTCCACGCCCATGTGTCCGCCACCTTGGGCGACGGCGTTGAGGATAAGAAGGCGTTGGGGCGTAAGGCGGACGCCCCTGCCTCGCAACTGCTCCAGGATATCCCGTTGTGTCATTTTGCAACGCGCCTCTTCTGCAAATGTTTGCGACTGCCTATGTTATCATCTAGGCACGGCTTGTCAAGGACAGCTGGAGGCAACCACGGGGCCTTTCCAAAGTCTGCCTGTGGGAGCCTAAGGGGTAGTGGTTGGTTTGAAACCAGCCAGTAGGAAGGGATGCGGCGAGACAACCTGGGCTTTCCCACCAGAGGTTCCCGCCTGAATTTCGAAGGCGCTACTCGATGCGGAGGGGAAATGCGCGTTGTTTACTTGTTGGCGGACCGCGGAGCGGCGGCGACTTGAAGGCGGAAGCCGAGGGCGCGAATCACCTTGAGCACGGTAGCAAACTCCGGGTTGCCGTTGGGGGACAGCGACTTGTATAGGCTCTCCCTGCCTAACCCGCTCTCCTGGGCCACCGCCGCCATTTTTTTGGCGCGGGCGACATCCCCCAATGCGGCCATTATCAGAGGCAGGTCGCCATCCTCCAATACAACGGTCAGATACATCGCCATGTCTTCCTCGTCCCGCAGATGTTCCGCCGGGTCCCATGGAAAGGTTTTTATTCTTGCCATATTCGCTTCTCCTATAGTCTTCTGGCGAGATCCAAGGCTCTCGGAATATCCCGTCGCTGGCTGTCCTTATCGCCTCCCGCGAGCAGGATTATCAGGGACTTTCCTCTCTGGACGAAGTACACCCGGTAGCCCGGGCCATATGGGATCCGGATTTCGGAAACGCCCTCGCCTACCGGCGCAGCGTCTCCTAGATTGCCCTGGGCCAGCCTACGAATGCGTTTGTCAATTCGCACCCTAGCCTCCCTATCCCTAAGCCGTCGGAACCATCTGGAGAAAACCTCCGTCTGCTGGATCTCAACAGTCACGCCATTGTAGCCCCTGGGATACAATGGGTCAACCGCCGAAGGAGCGTCGCTGCCTTCTGGCCTGGCGCATGAAGTGTCGCAACAGGGAGCCGTCGAAGCCCAGGGCTGCGGCCCTCTTCGCTGATTCCTCAGCGGAGTCTTCGTCTCCCAGGTAGGCGTTGGCCAGCGCGCCGATGGCGTGGGCCGAAGGAGACTGGTCGTTTAATTCTAAGGTTTTCGCCACATCCTCCAAGGCCCGTTTGGGCTGTCCTAGTTCCCAAAACGCAGCTGCGCGGTTGTTGTAGGCGTCGGCGTGGTTGGGATTCAGCCGAATGGCCTGGGTAAAATCCTCGACGGCCGGCATCTGCTCCTTGAGATGGACATAGGCCAGCCCTCGGTTGTAGTAGGCTTCGGCGTTGGCGGGGTCCAGCCGCACCACCTGATCGAAGTCGCGTATGGCGGCCACGGGTTCCACGAGCTGGCCATAGAGGACGCCCCGCTGATAGTAGGACTCGGAGTCGGCGGGGTTGCCCTCTATCATGGCCGTCAACTCGCTCACGGACCGTTGGAGAGTATCAATCTCCGAAAAGCTGCTATCGTTGGCTTGGGCGTTCTGCATTAGAGAAGGTTGGAGCCAGTGGTGGTGAAAGTCGGGGAGCCGGGATTTGAACCCGGGGCCTCTACGTCCCGAACGTAGCGCGCTGCCAAACTGCGCCACTCCCCGCAAGTCTAAAGGACGGAACAATTGTAGACGCCACGGGACGCATACGGCAAGGGCGCAAAATTCACCCCTTCCACTCACTTTCCAGACACTTCATTCCACGCCCGCCCTCGGACAGTCCATCGTAGGCGTGAATCCTTCCTTTTCCCTGCTTTCTCCTGCCAATTTGGCAAGGTCGGCAGGGTTGACAGTGCAATTGCTCAATGCTACCTTTACCGCGCAATGTGTCTCTGTGATTAACGGAGGCGCTACCCGTTTATGCTGGCTTCATACCGAGGGTTAAGCTAAAACTTCTACACTAGGAGGCAAGATGGTGACTTTACCCAGAAGACTTCTAAGAAAGAGCGCTCTATTAGCCTTGCTGGCCGCTGCGTCGCTGGCGCTGATCATAGTAGCCTGCGGCACCGACGAGGAAGAGCCGGCGGCCCCCGCGGCCACGGCCGCTCCCACTGCGGCCCCCGCCACTGCAGCGCCGGCACCCACTGCGGCACCTGCCACAGCGGCGCCGGCTCCCACTGCGGCTCCCACCCCGGCGCCCACCCCGATGGAGCCGGAACTGGTAAGCCCCAAGCTCATCGTCTCCATGGCTCCGCCCACCCACCAGGTGAGGCTGCCGTACATGACCTTCCAGAGTTCTAGCGGGCCCCTCCATAACCTCTATGACTACTTGGTGGGCAAGCATCGGAAGACCGCGGAGGTGGAGAACACCCACATCGCCGAGTCCTGGTCCGTCGATCCCGGCGCCACAACCTGGATCTTCGAACTGAAGGAGAACATCCCCTACTACATGAACGGCGAGGCCAGCGACACCCACTTCTTCTCCCCCGAAGACGTGCGGCACACCTGGTTGCTGCAGGCCGGCGAAAGGTCCGACCGGTCCAACAATTCCGGCACCTACGCCCCCTGGCTCAAGAGCGCCGACGACATCGTGATCGACGGCAACACCTTGACCTGGAACCTGGACCTGGTGCACCCGGACTTGAACGTCTACGTGTCCGAGGACTGGACCTTCGGCATCATCAGCGAGTCCTACTGGAACGCCGTGGGAGGCGAGGACGGCTACATCGACCATCCCATCGGCATGGGCGCCTACAGCTTTGTGGAGTACGTGGACAACGAGCATTTCCTGCTGGAAAAGAACGTTGGTCACTACCGCAAGGAGCCGGAGTTTGACCAGCTTCAGTTCCTCTGGAACAAGGAGACCGCAACGATCTTGGCCCAGCTCCTGACTGAAGAGGTCCACATCGGGGTGCTGCCCAGCGACCAGCATGAAGAGGTTGTGGCTCGCGGGATGAAGATTGCCAAGAGCACACTGCCCAGCTTCCACATGTGGGCTACCATACCCTATTATCAGCCCGTTTCCTTCAGGGACGAGCCCACCCCCAACTATGACGAGACAGTCCCGACCCGAAATGTTAAGGTAAGGGAAGCTCTCAACATAGCCATCGACCGGGAGCGGATCAACACCTCGTTCTTCAAGGGCGACGCCATACCCAGCGCCGTGTCCCACATGGCCGAGTGGTGGGACTTCTTCCAGGACCGGTGGGCTCCCATTCCCGGCCCCGATGGCAACACCGGCGCCGCCGGCGGCTGGCCGTATCCCTATGACCCGGAAAGAGCCAAGGAGCTGCTGGCCGAAGCCGGCTATCCCGAGGGCTTCGAGCTTGATTTCTTCGCCCCCGACAACCTGGGCGGCTTGCCGGAAATCCCGGACGTTGGGGAAGCCATAACGGCCATGTGGGAAGAGATCGGGATCAAAGTCAACCTGACGGTTTCGGAGTACGCCCCCGTCCAGTCCATGTATACCGACCGCGCCCTGAACGGAAAGGTCGCCATGATTCGCTGGTCGCTGAACCCGCCGTCGGCCGGCATGGGCTGGCTGTGGTACGAGGCCACCAGGCCCTATTACGAGTACCAGTTCATCACCGACTGGAAGAGAAACGTCGATACCATCGCCGATCCCGAAATTCGGGTACAGGAGTTCATCAAGCTTGGGGACTTCTGGTACGACAACTACCTGAGCATTCCGTTGCTGTGGGTGTTCGGCAAGGCCATCTTCAACCCCGCGGTGCTGGAAGGCTACGAGGTTAGCCACGTCCACTTCGGCCCGGTTCGCTACCACGAGTACACGGTGCCCGTATACAAGTAACATCGAGCTAAGGCACAAAGCACACAGTTTACAAATAGACACGGCCCCCACAGGCGTGGGGGCCGTGTCTAAACTAGCCAGGGGGCGGCGGCAAGGAGGCAATGACATCAAACAGCCAACCGTAGAGCGTACCATCTTGAAAGATGTAAACCGCATAGTTTCATACGGTGGACGGCCCTCCCGGGGACTCGCAAGGCGGCTCCTCAGGGGCAGTCTTGCCTTCCTGCTGCTAACGTCGCTCCTAGCCGGCACTCTATGGCTGGCGGCCTGCGGAGGCGATAGTGGCGATGACTCGCGAGAGCCTTCTACCCAGCAGCCGGCAACTCCTTCCGGCCAGAGCGGCACGCAGGCCCCAACTACACAGGCTACGGCTACGCCGGCCCCCGCCGGAGGCGCTCTGACTCCCTCCGGCACTTTCACAGAGGAAGACCTGGTCCTACCGCAAGGCTGGTGGAACGTTGATGTTCCGTTGGTGCTGGGAGACCGGGTTGTGGTCACCTACACCTCCGCGCCTAAGGCCGTCGGCGGGTTCGGCGAATCGGGCAGCGCGGGCAGGCCAGGGGTTCTCTTCAACGTGAACGACCCCATCGGCAACTCCATATACCGAGGAGAGCAGGTTGCGGACGGCGGCACCGAGTTCACCGCGGAGTTGAACGGCATCTACCAGTTGACTTTCTTGAACCCGGTGGTTCGCAACCTGCAGGAAGTCAAGGTGGAGTACCAGATAAACCCGTAGGGGTTGTGGGGCGGGAGCGCAACCCCACGCACATGCGCCACCCTTTATAACGACCCAAGCCGGGTGAGGCCGAGACAGTTTGCTTTCACGGGCGTAGAAGTAGAATGCGTGCGCCCTTCGAGACCATTCTCAGTCTAGCCCGTCCAGACGCATCCTTGGGATCTCCGTTATGAGGGGCAATCCCGCTAAATCGCCGCCAACAAATGAGGAAAATAGCCACGCCCAGCGGAGCTTCTTTATGAAACAACTCACAGTTAGAGTATCCGACGGCGAGTTGAGCGCCAGCATTAGGCGCCTAGCAAGCCGAGAAGGAATCTCCATGAACAGAGCCGCTCTGAAGCTACTCAGAAAGGGGGCAATACTCACTGACCTTGAAGTACGATCGGACACCGTAGGAACTTCGCTGGACCATCTCATTGGAACCTGGACAGCGAAACAAGCTGATGAGATGGACTCCGCGTTAGAGGAGTTCGAGACTATCGACGAGTCGGCCTGGAAGTGAGGCTTCTATTGGACTCCAACGCCTACTCTCTTCTCATGCGAGGGCAAGAGCAGGTTGCGGAGCTTGTAAGAATGTCCGAAGAGGTTCTGTTATCGACAGTGGCGTTGGGAGAGTTGATGTATGGATTTCGCAATGGATCGTACTTTGAAAGAAACTCCGAAGAACTTCAATCTTTTCTCGATAGCCCATTCGTGTCCCTGGTGCCCGTAGGACATGTAACGGCAGACCGCTACTCCAGAATAGCCACGGCCCTTCGAGCGAAAGGCCGTCCCATTCCAACGAATGATATCTGGATAGCCGCTCACGCAATGGAGACAGGCGCCGATCTAGTTTCGGCCGACAAACACTTTGAGCACATTGAAGGAATTGTGTGGGTAAAGGTGCGGGAACGTTGATGGTGGGTTGGCGCGGTCCAGATAGTGCGGAATGGTTACGACGCCCGCTGGCGGATGAAGTCTGAGACCTTCTCCCCTATCATGATACAGGTGGCGTTGGGGTTTACCCTAACCACGTCCGGCATTATGGACGCGTCGGCCACCCGCAGGCCCTCCAAACCGTGCACACGGCCGTACTGGTCCACCACTGCCATTGAGTCGCTGGCGGGGCCCATCTTGCACGTGCCCGAGGAATGATGCCCTGTAGTCACGTTCTCAAGTATCCACCGGTCTAGGGATTCTTCCGACGCCATTTCTTCATCCGTGGGAGCAACCCGCTGCTCCAGCAGCCCCTGCAAAGCGGGGCTCTCCGCCAGTTCAATGGCAAGATGCACACCCTCGCGGACGCGGGCCAAGTCCCACGGGTCCTGCAGATAGTTGTACTCCAGGTGGGGCGGCGAAGGGACGTCCGCCGACGTTAGGGTGAGCCGGCCTGCTCCTCGGGCGTACTCAAGGCAGGCGCTCAAA
This sequence comes from Dehalococcoidia bacterium, assembly GCA_965238215.1. Lineage (GTDB taxonomy): Bacteria > Chloroflexota > Dehalococcoidia > Lucifugimonadales > JAPULR01. Next base: position 1,554,583 of record OZ250180.1, read on the forward strand.
CGAGTATGTGGCACGCCGCCAAAGACCCAGCGGTTGTCCACGCTGATGGACATGTCGTGGGGAGTATCCGAGCCTGAAGCCGTGTATCTAAGGAAGACCAGGCTCAGCACAGAGTCCTTCGGTTCCAGGGAAGCGTCCCGGTACATGACGCCAGACACGGGGTGATTTCGCAGATTTCGTCCCACACCTGGCAGATGATGCTTCGTTTCGATACCCATCTCAGTCAGGTGGTCTTCCGGGCCAATACCGGAGCGCATGAGTATCATGGGGGAGCCGAAAGCGCCCGCGCTGCAGACCACTTCCCGCCCGTAGACGCGAAAGGTCTGCCCTTCGCTGACCACCTCCACACCCACGGCGCGATTGCCTTCCAGGAGCACTCGTCGCACGAGGGTGTTTCCTCTAATGGTTAGGTTAAGGCGATGCCTGACCGGATCCAGGTAGGCCATTGCGGTGTTGACGCGGAGGCCGTGCACATTGCTGACGGGGTACGTTCCAACGCCCGCGGCATCGGGAAGGTTCATGTCGGGGCTTTCCGGGAAGCCGTGGTCCACACAGGCCTGATAGAAGGCTCGCAGGTTGGGCTCCCACTGGCTTCGGGGAACCCTACGTACGGGCAGCGGGCCTTCTCTATTGTGAAAGTCGCCGCCGAAGTCCAGGTCTCGCTCAATGCGAAGATAGCAGGGCAGCACGTTCTGATAGGACCACTCCGGGTTCCCCCACTCAGACCAGGAATCGAAGTCTTGGGGCGCTCCCCGGAGGAATATGGAGCTGTTGATTGTGCTGGTGCCGCCCATGGCCCTGCCGGAGGGCATGAGCATGGGTTCCGTCTTCTGAGGGTTGGCACGGGCAGGATAGTTGCGGACGTGGGGGTCTTTGTAGCCAGCCATGACGTGATAGCCGCGGGCCAAGAGATCCGGCAGCCGCTCCGAGTTAGGATAGTCAGGGCCGTCCTCCAGCAGGAGGACGGAACGGGAGGGGTCCTCCGATAGCCGCGCGGCCAGGGGTGCGCCGGCAGAACCGGCGCCCACAACTATAACGTCGTAGCGCAAGGGATGAACCTCCGGTGAGTTCTTAGTTACGAGCTAGCCCAGATTATACCCGATGCGGAGCGGGGGAACGGATGGGTTCCCGCATCCGCGGGAACAACGGAGAGGGGGCGCGGGAATGGCGGGTCGAGGGCTGCGATGACATGTGGGGGACGGGCGCTGGGAACGCTGGATTCCCGACCATCTGCACGGGGGCAGGCTCTGTGCGGGAACAACGGAGGAGGGATGGGTCCCCGCATCGGCGAGGACAAGGGAGATGGGGGTTACGCCTCCGTCTTAACAGGGGCTCGCGGGGATGACTGGCTGGGGAAGGGATGGGTTCCCGCATCTGCGAGGACAAGGGAGATGGGGGTTACCGCCTCCGTCTTAACAGGGGCTGGATCTACGCGGGGATGACTGGCTGGGGAAGGGATGGGTTCCCGCCCCCCGTCTTCACGGGGGCAGGCTCTCGACGCGAGGACAAGGGAGGGGAGAGGGATGGGAAGGGGGGTTAGCGGTTGCCGCCGCGGCTTCTGGCCTCCATCCTGGCCAGAATGTCCCGGATTTCCGCCAACAGCTCGTTGGCAACGGTCGGCGTTGCGGCGAGAGCGGCGGCGGCGGGTGTCGATTCGGCACCGCCCTCCAGCACTAGCTGGCGCTGGCGAAGGATGGCGTCCCTGAAGGCGACGGCGTCAACCACGCCGATGAGGTCTCCCTCGCTGCCGGCGTTCTGCCCCGACTGGCCCGCCGTCTCGACCCTCAAGCCCCTCACTCCACAAAAACGCATCCACGGGTCATCGTGCAGCCGCACGTCCGTCACCCGGTTCAGAGGAATGGTGGCTTCTTTTCGGAAGAAGACACCTTTGTTTACCTGGACTGCGTTGGTGGTCAGCCGGGCGGACATTCGCCTCAGACTTTCGGGGGCGTACCAGCGACAGAACAGCAGCCCAAAGGGGATTAAGGGGATGCCAACGACGCTGATGATCATGAAAAAGATAACCACCCCGGTGGTGTACTTCTTCACCATGGGGTCGAATTCGGCTTCCTGAATGGTTTCGCCTGTAACGTCCGTGAAACCAGCCATTAGGAGACTCCTTTCAGAATCTTTTTGGGGAATAGGGCACCCACAAGGGGGCGTCTCTCAAGTCAATTATCCTTGAATTCATGGGTTTGTGGATTCCCGCCTTCGGAGATCTTCGAACAACTACCGAAACGCGTTCATATAGCCGTGTGGGACGACTCTTGCCATAGCTAAATGATACGATTCTGGATTTCGGCTTTCGCCGGAATGCCGGTTATGCAAAGGTCTCCCTTCGCGGGAAAACGAGTGGGGGGATAGGGATTGTGCGAGTGGGAGCGATGATTTGATAGCATTCACTATGGCGGTGCGGAAGGCCGCCGTCAGTACATGAGGGCGCCGCCGGCCACGGGTAGCGAGACGCCGGTGAGATAGTCAGACTGGTCGGAAGCTAGGAAAGCTGCCACGTCGGCCACGTCGGCGCCTTGGGCGACACGGCCCAGGGGTATGGCCTTGGCCCGTTCCGCAAACATGCGGGCGCGGTACTCCTCCGCCGTCTCGCCTTCTGAGGCCAGGGCCGCCGCAATCCCCGAGATTCTCTCCGTATCCACCAGCCCGGGGCAGATGGCATTGACGTTAATGCCGTGGGGCGCAAGCTCCAGGGCCAGGGATTGGGTGAAGCCGATGAGTGCAAACTTGGAGGTGCAGTAGGCGGCATACCGGGCGATGCCCTGCCTGCCCGCGCCTGACGAGATGACGATTATTTTCCCCCGTTGGCCAGCGCGGAGCATTTGCCGGGCCACTGCTCGAGAGCATAGGAACGTGCCTTTGACGTTGACGCGCTGCACCATGTCCCAGGCATCTTCCTCCAGCTCCACCACAGGTACACGGTCGGGACCCGCCGCCGAACCGGCGTTGTTGACCAAGATGTCTATGGGGCCTAAACGCTCGGAAACTTCGCGTACCATGGCGTCCACCTGACGGGCGTTGGAGACGTCGGCGATGATGCTCATTGACCGGCGGCCCAGGCTTTGAATCTCTTCTACGACGCTGTCCACGCCGCGCCATGCGACGGCGCCAACGTGAGGGTTGGACTTGACGTCATTGACCACCACGTCGGCCCCTTCCTGGGCCAGACGAACAGCTATGGCCCGCCCGATGCCGTGCTGCCCTCCTGCGCCGGTGACAAGGGCAACCTTACCTTCCAGGTTGTACATTGAGGCCTGCCGAGCGACTGATTCTGGGGGGTTGGAGGTCGCCCTTACATCATCCGCTCGATAATCTTCTGGGACTGCTCCTTGGTGATGCCCAGGGGGCGGAAGCCCAACGGCCCGCCTTCTTTCAGCACCGGCTCCTGGCCGTGGAGGGTTGGGGCCTGCCTCTGGAGAAACACGCCGGTATAGATCGTGTCGCCCCACAACATTGCCTTCTCGCAGGCGGCCTTCCAATCGCTGGTGTCGTGCCCTTCGTCCTCCAGCTTCTTGACGCGGGTCTTGAAGAAGGGGTGGGTGTTGTCCTTATTAAAAGTGACGCAGGGACTGAACACGTCGATGAGGGCGAATCCCTTGTGCTGCATGCCCTGGATGATCATCTCGGTTTGGTGGCGGATGTCTCCACTGTAGGCGCGGGCCACAAAAGTAGCACCGTTCATGATAGCCCCGGTGATGGGATTGATGGGGGGCTCGACACTGCCGAAGGGGGTGCTCTTGGTCTTCATACCCTCGGTGCTGGTGGGGGAAATTTGGCCGGTGGTAAGGCCATAGATCTGGTTGTTCATCACCACCATGGTGAGGTCCACGTTGCGGCGGGCGGTGTGAACAAAGTGGTTGCCGCCGATGCCGTAGCCGTCCCCATCGCCGGTGGTGACGACGACGTGCATTTCGTGGTTGCCCATCTTTGCCCCCGTGGCCACGGCCAGGGAACGGCCGTGGAGGGTGTGCATACCATAGGCATTAACATAGCCGGGTAGGTTGGAAGAGCAGCCTATGCCGCTAATGACGAGCAGCTCGTGGGGACGTAAGCCCATTTCGGCAAAGGCCCGCTGGAGGCTGTTGAGCACTCCAAAGTCGCCACAGCCCGGACACCAGTCGGGAGTGACTGGGCCCCGAAAGTCTCTGGCTGTCAGCTTGCGGGCAGGCTTGCCTGTCGCGATATCTACTACGGTTGTCATCCTATCACCTCTTTAGACTATTACTTCCTGATACGGCACATAAATATCGGTGGCGCCGTTGAGAATCTCCATGATGCCCTCGGTAACGTGGTGGGGCATGAAAGGCTCGCCGTCGTACTTGCGGACGTGACCGTCCACGGAGAGGCCAGTCTCACTGCGCAAGTACCGGTGGAACTGGCCGGAGTAGTTGTTCTCGACCATGATGGTCTTCTTTGACTTGGAGAAGATTTCGACAATTTCGTCGCCCATCAATGGGACTATCCACTTGATTGGCAGGTGGTTGGCGGTGACACCTCTCTCCGCCAGCTGCGGGATGGCCTCTTTAATGACGCCGTAGGTGGAACCCCAGCCTATGATGGTCACGTCGGCGTCCTCGGGGCCTTCCAGTTCCGGGGCGGAAACCAGCTTGGTCAACAGCTGGAACTTACGCGCCCGCTTCTCCACCATCTTGCGGCGTTTGTGGGGATGGGTAAACTCGTCGCTGATGAGGATGGAATCCTCGTCATGCTCGTCGGTGGCCACCACGTGGGTGTAGCCTTCCAAGCCGGGTAGGGCCCTGGGGGAAATGCCCGACTCCGTGTTGAGATAGCGCTTGTAGCCGTTGGAAGCGGCGTGCTCCGTGATGATCTCCCCTCGGTCGATGACGGGCTGCATGTTAAGGGCGTCGGGGTCGAAGCTGAACCGGCCCTCGCCAATGACCAGGTCGGAAATGACGATGCCTGGGCACTGGGCCTTGTCCACCAGGTTGAAGAGCTCCGGCATGGTGTTAAAGGCGTCAAGAGCGTCTTTGGGAGCAACTATAAACCGCTCGAAGTCGCCCTGGCTGGCGCCCAGAACCTGCCATAGGTCACCTTGTTCCGACTTAGTGGGGACGCCGGTGGAAGGTCCTGCGCGCATGACGTCGATAAAGACTACGGGAATCTCCATCATGCCGGCGCTGCCTATCGCCTCCGTCATAAGTGCGAAGCCGCCGCCGGAGGTGGCGCACATGGCGCGGCAGCCGGTGTGGGCCGCTCCGATGGTCATGTTGGCCACGCCGATTTCGTCCTCGACCTGCCGCACCATTATGCCTAACATGCGGGCGTAGGCCGCCATCCAGTGAAGAACCCCTGTTGAGGGGCTCATTGGGTACGCTGCGTAGAATTTGACGCCGGCGGCCGCGCCACCCATTGCGACGGCGTCGTTGCCCGCCCAGACGGCCAAGGGTTTCTCGCCCACGGGAGCGGGCGGGTCGTAGGGTGCGAAGTTTTCCGTTGCGTACTCATAGCCGGCCCGGGCAAACTTCACGTTTTCGTCCACCACCGCCTGACCATGACGCGCGAACCGCAGGTTGAGGCTGTCTTCGAGGGTCTGGAAGTCAAGCCCCAGCATGTACATGATGGAGCCCACGGCCACGGTGTTCTGGATAAGCCGGTTCCTGCTGCCGCCCGTCAGGTGGGAGATGGGCAGCGCGCAAATCTGCACGCCCTCCTGGGCATCGTTCACCTTAATGCGATCGCCGTTGAAGACGATGCTGGAGCCCGGCCCCATGAGACCCACGTGCCGGTCGGCGGTGTCCTGGTTCAGGCACAGTAGAAGGTCCAGCTTATCTCCATGAGTCAGCACTTCCTCCTCCCCCACTCGCATGGTGAGGAAGATGTGGCCGCCACGGATGATGGACTGATAGGCGTTGTAGGTGTAGAGGTGAAGGCCGCGGCGCACGAAGACCCGGGCCAGAATGTCGCCCGGGGTGGCAATGCCCTGACCGGCCTCGCCGCCAATAGCCATGGCAAAATCGAACTTCCCTGAACTCATTAGGCTGCTCCTTTTACTACATAGGCCCTAATACGGGATGGCGCAAGCTCGTCGCTACCCCCTGGAAGGGCCCTGATTCGACTGTAAAGTCGACTCTTATTGCGGCACAAATAACAGGGGCGGGCCAGATTGGCCCACCTCAGTGACGCAGTATACCCAGTTTCAATAAGGAAGTATAGCGTTACCCGTAGCCATAGGCAACCTTGGGAGATACTATGGCTTGGGCATTGGGCGACGGTGGTTCCGCTCCGCGCTTGGCTGCGCCCACTACCCTCACCCGCTGATGCTCTCAATTCATTAGGCACTTGCGGGCAAGAGAGGAAATACGTATACTGACATAAGTACCTTGTATATGTATAAAGGATTAGATGTAGCGATGAAGCAGAAGCTTACCATCACCGTGGACGCGGAGTTAATTCCGACGGCCAAGCGGTACGCCCGTGCGCGAGGCGTATCTCTTTCGTCTCTAGTGGAACAGTCGCTTAGGGAAATGACTAGAGGGGAAACCCCATCCTTCTCCTCCCGTTGGCGCGGCAAGTTTCAGGCGGCCCAGCGCGAAAACGACCCACGATACGACGCGTTGGCCAAAAAATACCTCGAATGATACTTATAGATACAGACGTGCTCATAGATGTCGCGCTCGACAGGCGTCCGCATTCGGAATCGGCTTCGGAACTTTTCGACCGACTTGAGCAGGGGATGGGTACTGCATGGGTGGCGTGGCATTCCCTGTCGAACCTCTATTACATCGTGACTCCTGCCATTGGAGGAGTAGGCGCACGCGACTTCATTGTCGAACTAACCCGCTTTGTAGAGGTGGCGTCAACGGCTACGGATGACATCCGCTATGCCGCCGGGCTGCCGATGTCCGACTTTGAGGACGCGATGCAGGTTGCCGCCGCCCGCGCCTGCGGAGCTCGGTGCATAGTCACAAGGAACGTCAGAGACTACGCCCGCTCGCCAATTCCTCCGGTCAATCCACTGGAGGCAATCTACGAATTCATCTGACATTTGGGAACCGGAACCTGCCTAATCCTCCGCTCCGCCCACGCGTCCGTCCCCAAAAAATAGGGGGCGGTTTGAAACCGGCCCCTATCAAATGGCACTGAATGTCTGAGCGAGCCTATTCGTCTCCGTTGTACCTCACGCCGCAGATGGTCTCCATGACCAAACGGGTGACGACGTAAGGATCCATGTTGGCGTTGGGCCGCCGGTCTTCGATGTAGCCCTTCTGGTCATGCTCCACCTGCCAGGGAATGCGCACCGACGCGCCCCTGTCCGACACGCCGTATCGGAATTCCTTGTAGGAGCAGGTCTCGTGCAGGCCGGTGAGCCGCTCTTCGATGCCGTAGCCGTAGTTGGCAATGTGCAGATCGTGACGGGTGCTCAGGGCCTCCGCCGCGTCGATGCAGGGCTGGTAGCTGTGGCGCATCTCCCTGGTGGAGAAGTTTGTATGAGCGCCGGCGCCGTTCCAGTCGCCGCGGGCGGGCTTGGGGTAGAGAGTGGCGTTGATGCCAAAGTCCTCCGCAACCCGGTAGAGGAGCCAACGGGCGAGCCAGAGCTGGTCGGAGACCTCGACGGCGGGCAGTGGGCCAATCTGAAACTCCCACTGGCCGGGCATGACCTCGGCGTTGATGCCTTCAATCTTCAGCCCGGCCTCCAGGCAGGCCTCCAGGTGAGCCTCCACTACCTCCCGGCCATGGACTTCGTCGTCGCCCACGCCGCAGTAGTAACCACCCTGGGGCGGGGGATAGCCGGATTCCGGGAAGCCCAGGGGTCGAATGCCCTTGAAGAAGGTATACTCCTGCTCGATGCCGAAGATCATTTCGTGTTGTCTAGTCATTTCGGCAACAGCTGCGCAGGCTGCGCGGGTGTTGCTCGCGTGGGGAGTCAAATCCGTGTTCAGTACCTCGGTCATAACCAGGATGTCTCCACGGTCCCTCTCCAGCAACTTGTCCATCTTCTTGCGAACCGGGTCCTTTATGGAGAGAACGGGCCGTATGACGCAATCGGAGTTCGAGCCGACGGCCTGGTTGGTGCTGGAGCCGTCGAAGCCCCAGAGGCCTGGTTGCTCAACTCTCATGCCAACCCTGGTCTTGGAACGGATCTTGGCGGTGGGCTTAGACCCATCTATCCATATATACTCTTCTCTTCGATAGTCTTCCCTTCTTATCAGCATATCTCCCTTCCAACTCCTTTCATTGTTTATCTACGACTTCCGCGTTTATCTGCGACTTCCGCGGCGGCGTAGGTACGAATCCGTGTGTGGGTATGCCGCTTCCGGGCACGGTACCCCAACCCTCGTTGAAGGGAGGAGTGGCCTCTGCAACCCATCGGAAACACGCTAAAAATATAGCAGAAAGCGCGGCGCACTTCAATTTGTTTGGGGCGCAGGGTCTATGATACATGGTGTCTCGGAAAGCGGACGGGTGGCAACAGGACAAGGCAGTATATTGTGAGGGAATCGACGTTATGCCGTCGCGGCCTGCCGTTTGCATACGGTTAGGCCTGGCAAGGAACCAACAAACGCGGTCATTGCAGCAGAGCGCCCCAAACCAGCGCCTATTACGCAACTCTTAATAGAGCGGAGGCTTATTAAGTTTTAGGCCTCAATGCTTAATAAGGGGATCAGGTTGATCGTGCAGGCTAATGGGCCGCTTCTCATTTACCAGTTTTGACACCCTCTGGGGCCGGTGGTATATTTCCCTCCGTCCTTGGAACCGCGGCCCACAGGAGTTGGCATTGCCCCTGAACATTTTCGTCCTGGCCAAGCAGGTCATCGACCCGGAGATGCCCCGTTCCGCCTTCCAGGTGGACCGGGAGAACCGCCGCGTCGTCAGCCCTTCCACCCTGCCGCCAGTGGTCAACGGCTTCGACGAAAACGCCGTGGAAGCCTCCCTTCGCATTAAAGACACCCAAGACGCCGTAATAACCGTCATCTCAATGGGCCAGAACTTCGCTCTGGACGTGATGAAGAAACCCCTCTCCATGGGCGCCGACAGCCTCGTACTTCTCCAAGACGACGCTTTCGCCAACACCGTGGACAGCTTCGCCGTAGCGAGTATCCTAACGGCGGCGATAAAGAAGCTCGGCCCCTTCGACCTTATCATCGCAGGACGACAAGCATCTGACTGGGACAACGCCCAGGTCCCCCTGGCGGTGGCGGAGTTCCTGAACCTTCCCAGCGTCACCATCGGCAAGAAGGTGGAGGTGGGCGACGGTCGGGTGACTGTGGAACGCCAGATGCCGGAGGGTACGGAGACAGTGGAGGCCCCCTTGCCCGCCTTGGTAACGGTGAGCAACGAGTTGGGCCAGCCCCGCTACCCCACCCTGAGGGGCATTATGGCTGCCACCCGCAAGAAGCCCGTGGTCTGGTCTCTCGAAGATCTGGGATTGGACGCGGGTCAGCTTTCGCCCCAAGTCGAAACGGTGGACCTTTACGTGCCGGTAACGGAAGCGGACTGCGAGTTCATAGAAGGGGATGACGCCGCCGACGCCGGACGGCTGCTGGCCCTCAAGCTCAGGGAGGCCAAGCTGGTCTAATGGACTGTCGAGAGTTGAATAGTCATGGCTGATTCAGCAGGCGTTCTGGTTCTCGCCGAAATGGATGGCGGCGCCCTTTCGTCCACGGCGGCGGAACTTCTTGCCGCGGGACGCGAGGTGTCGGAAGGGCTGGGCTTGTCCCTTTCCCTCGCCGTGTCGGGAAGCGACGTCGGGCCGGTTGCGCAGGAAGGCGCAACTCTCGGCGCACAACGTGTTTACGCTGCGGAGGACGAGCATCTGGCCGACGACCAGCCGGAACTTGTCCTGGAGGCGTGGTCACAGATATGCCGGCAGACCAGTCCTGCAGTAGTCTTGATTTCCAGGACTACGGCAGGCCGGGATCTTGCGCCGCGCTTGGCAGTTCGGCTGGGCGTGGGGTTGGCCCAAGACTGCCTGGAACTGACCGTCGACGAAGCGTCTGGGCGAATGATAGCTCACCGTCCCGTCTACGGCGGCAACGCCATGGCCGCCGTGGTGTGCAACGGAACGCCACAGATGGCGTGTATCCGTCCTAAGGCGTACGAACCTTCGGAGCGGGACGACTCCCAAAGGGCGGAGGTTATTCCTCTCAGCCTTTCCCTGGACGACTCCATGGCGAGGGTGAAGCTGGTGGAGCGGGTTGCGGAAGAGTCGGAGGGAGTGCAGCTGGAAACGGCCAAGATAGTCGTGGCCGGAGGGCGGGGGCTGGGATCGCCGGCGCCCTTCAAAGACCTGGAGATCATCGCCGGACTACTGGGGGCGGGCATAGGCGCGTCGCGGGCCGCGGTGGATGCGGGTTGGGTTCCACCCTCGTGGCAGATAGGGTTGACGGGCAAGACCATTACGCCGGACCTGTACATAACGGTGGCCATCAGCGGGGCCAGCCAGCACATGGCGGGCTGCTCCGGCTCGAAGGTGATAGTGGCGGTGAACAAGGACGCAGAGGCCAACATCTTCAAGGAGGCCCGCTACGGAGTGGTGGGCGACTGGGAGAAGGTGCTGCCGAGCTTCACGGAGACGCTGCGGGAGCTTCTGGGTTAGCCAGGCGCCCTACCGTCCTCCGGGTGGCGGTGGCGGAAAAGTTCGGTGCGGGGTTGCGCTTGACCCCAAAGAGAGGATGGGATTAGCCTATCCTCCTTGCTCTGCTACCGCGGCCAGCTTGCGACGTGCTTGGGCCAGGTCATAATGGGCTTGGAAGCGCATCCAGAAGTCGGCGTCACTCCATCCAATGCGCTCCAGCGCAAGTGCTACTGACGGCGAGATGCCGCAACGTCCATTTAGCAGGCGAGACGCCGTGTTGCGGCTAACGCCGAGATGAACGGCAAATTCATTGACGCTCCAACCGATCTCCTCCACACTATCCCGAAGGCTTTCCCCTGGATGACTCGGATTATCTCGGCTCATAGTTTCGCCTCCTAGTGATAATCTTCCAGGTTAATGCCCACGGCTTCACCATGCACGAACCGGAAGGTAATCCGCCAATTTCCACTCACTCGAACACTTCAAACACCCTTGCGATTGCCCTTTAATTGATGAAGGCGGTTGGCGGGCTGATCCATCTGGCTAGGGCGAACGGCGAAGAATAACTGGTCAAGGATTCGGCCAATTCTTCGCACATGGGCAGGATTGAGGCGACGTGGGTCTCCTCGTTCCCAAAACCGCCGCAACCCCGAATGTCTGAACTCCATACCTCTATTGTGCCGTGTAGCGGCACATAATGCAATCTGTCAGCGGGCTGGGTGCACCCTAGCAAACGACGCCCAGAATCACGTTGTCTATGAGGCGTGTGTCGCCTAGCCAGGCCGCGGTGGAGACCATGGCGCCGGCCGTCGCTACGTCCAACTCCTCCATCGTCTCTGGGTGGGCCACGCTGACGTAATCCACCCTTCGCACCATCGGCTCACTCGCCAGCACGCTGCCGACCCGACGCCGCAGCGCGTCGGCGCGGACTTCGCCGACCAGCCATAGCTTCTCAGCCTGTCGCAAGGCGCGGTATAGCACTACGGCGGCGCGGCGCTCCGACGGGTCGAGGCGGCTGTTGCGGCTGCTGTAGGCCAACCCGTCGTCTTCCCGCACCGTTGGCGACACCACTATCTCCACGGGCACGTTCAGGTCTCTCACCATTGCCTTGACCACAGCGGCCTGCTGTCCGTCCTTCTGTCCAAAATAGGCGCGGGTGGGCGACGTGACGTTGAACAGCTTGGCTACAACCGTCGCGACCCCCCGAAAGTGGCCCGGGCGATGAGCGCCCTCCAATCGACGGGAAACCGCGCCAACCTCCACCCAGGTGTCCATGCCCGGCGGGTACAGCTCCGACGCCTTCGGGGCAAAGACAATTTCCACCTTCTCGTCCTCCAGGATGGCCAGGTCTCGGGCCAGATCTCTAGGATAGGCGCTGAGGTCTTCCTTTGGGCCGAATTGGGTGGGATTGACGAAGATGCTTACAACAACCGAGGCGTTCTCTCGCCGGGCGCTGCGCACCAAAGAAAGGTGGCCGGGATGGAGAAAGCCCATGGTGGGCACAAGACCCACTGGGCGGGGTAGGCTCCTGCAGGCCTGGACCATGTCCGAAACGGATCCGATGACTCGCAACGATTTCAGTCTTCCAGAAGGTCTTTAAGCAGCGCCTCGTCCATGTCGAAGCTCTCCTTGGAGGTGGGGAAGACTCCATCCCGGACCTCCTGGGCATACCGCTCAAGGGCGGCGGCGATGGTCTCGGAAAGGTTGAGATACTGCCGGGTATGCTTGGGGACGAAATCGTCGTAGAGGCCCAGAATGTCGTGGATGACCTGCACCTGGCCGTCGCAGTGAGGCCCGGCGCCGATGCCGATAGTCGGGATGGAGAGTTTATGGGTGATGATGCGTGCCAGGGGCGCGGGTACAAGCTCCAGCACCAGGGAGTAGGCCCCGGCCTCTTCCAATGCCCGTGCATCTTCGAGCAACCGGACAGCCTCTCGCCTCCCCTTACCCTGAACTCTGTACCCACCGAATTGGTGAACCGATTGGGGCGTGAGGCCCAGATGACCCATAACGGGGATTCCCGCTTCGACTATCCGGCGCACCTTCTCCACCGTGGGGCCGGCGCCCTCCAGCTTCACGGACTGCGCGCCTCCTTCCTGCACCAGCCTTCCGGCGTTCCTGAGTGCCTCCTCCGCGCTTGTCTGGAAGCTCATGAAAGGCATATCCGTCACCACCAGCGGACGCTGCGCTCCCCTGACCACGGCCCTGGTGTGCCGCACCATGTCGTCCATGGTCACCGGTATGGTGGAGTCATAACCCAGGCAGACCATTCCCAGACTGTCGCCCACCAGGACGATAGGAAAGCCCGCGCGGTCCGCCAGCCGGGCAAAGGTGTAGTCGTAAGCGGTGACGACGGGTATTCGCTGGCCCTTGGCCTTCATGGACCGTATGCGCCGGGCCGTCATTCTAGCCATGGGACCGCCCTCCGTCGTTGTGCTTGCGACTGGACGCGGAAAGCTCTTGCATCTTCTGAAGTGCATGGGAGCCGACAGGTGTCCGCGGGCGGGCAGCTTCTTCGAATTCAGTCAGCAGGCAGTCTAATTCACGCAGTTTCTGCCGGGCGAGGGCGGGCGTCAGGGGGATTGATGCCCTCGTTAAGGCTATGTATAGGGAAAGAAATTCCGGCGCGCGGGCTTCCAGGGCCTCCAGATGTCGGCGCAGTGTGGCCACGTCGCCTCTCACCACGGGGCCGGTGGCGGCCGCTTCAGGGCCGAGGACCGCCGCGTTCTCCAGGGTGGCCCGGGCAAGGGGAATAATGGATCGAAATGCCGTCTCCTCGTCTACGCCCATCTTCTGCCAGAGAGCGGCGGCGGAGCGGAGCAGGGCGACAAGGGCGCCACAGCTCATGACTGCCGAGGCGTGATACAGGGGGCGGTCCGCCGGCTCCACCTCGATGGTCCCGCCACCCAGGTCCGACGCCATAGCGTCCAGAGTGTTCCTAAGCCAGCCCTTGCCCTCCACGGCGAAGGTCACGCCCTCCAATCGGGCTTGTGCCACCGCAGCGACGACAGAGGCGTTTTCATTCATCGGCAAAGACGTGAAGGTCTGAAGGGGGTGGAAGGAACCGCAGAGGGCGCCCGCAGTTGCGGCGGGGCTGAGAAGCTCCGTTGTGCCCGCGCCGCTGCAGTGGACCACTCCCCAGTTTGCAAGCCAGTCGAGGGACGATGCCATCTGAGTGATTACGTCGTCAGGGACGGTTAGGAAGACGATGCGGCACTTGTCCACCACCGTTTGGGGTTCACTCTCCGCGCTGCATCCGGGAATCAGGCGGGCCAGACGAAGGGCCGAAGCGTAGGAGCGGCTGGCCACGGCCTTGACATTCCAGCCAGCCGCGGATAGGGCTACAGCCAGGGTTGTGGCCAGGGCGCCCGCGCCAATGAAGCCGACGGCGGGACGCTTATCCGAGTGACGGATCAACGGGGTCGCGGTAGCTTCTTCGGGCGCAGCTTTGCTTGCGGTTGCGCGGAAAGGCGTGGGATTCGTGTGGGCTTTCCCCTTGGCATCAGGGCAAACGCCAAGTTCGACATCCGCAAGCGAAGCAAACGGAGCGAAAGTTATAGAAGGGGAAAGTATTTCCAGCGTTGCCGTCTCGGTCCTCATGGGATCCCAGCGGCCTCCTGAACTCGACGGAAGGCTCACCCCCCGGAACGGGTGGATGGCGGGCCAATGATACCACCGCGTCGGTAAGCCTTCAACGCGGCTCCGGTCGTTCGCTCATTGCGGGGTAGACGGAACAACGCCTCGTTTATCCTCGTAATGACCTCTCACGGATAGATCGCCGCTCTCTGCCAGCAACGGATTGTCCCCTGACCCAATCATTGAACATTTGCAGAAAAAGCAAGTTGACACACGTCAGCGGTTCTCTGTAATATATAGATCTACACCCCCTGTTGGCTTCGGCCTCAGGGCGCGAGGCTGCCTAATGGCAGCCTCAGCTTTTTTGGGACTGCCTCACATCCGCACCAACGTCTACATTGACGGCTTCAATCTCTACTATCGCGCCCTGCGGCAGACACCGTATCGTTGGCTGGACATGCGGAAGCTGACGCAGTTGTTGCTGCCCCGGCACAATATGGGAAGAATTCGCGAATTCACGGCGCTCATTGCCAACCGGACTAGCGATCCCACGCAAGCCCAGCGGCAACAGACCTATCTTCGCGCCCTGGGAACTATCCCCTACCTAACCATACATTATGGACACTTCCTTTCGAAGACAAAACGGCGTCCCTTGGCGCAACGTCCGGTGTCCGGCCCTCACATCGTTGAGATACTCGACACCGAGGAGAAGGGTTCCGACGTCAACCTGGCCTCTTATCTACTGTTGGACGGCTTCGCAAATCAATGCGATTTGGCGGTAGTCATTTCGAATGACTCGGATCTCGTGACGCCAATCGAGATGGTAAGAACCAGGCTGGGCAAGCGGGTCGGCATTCTCGACCCAAGCCGAAAACGGAGCTTTGAACTGTACAACGCGGCTTCTTGGTACAGGCCACTGCGATCGGGACCCGTGAGCGCGAGCCTGTTCCCCGATACTCTCTCGAACACTCGAGGCCCGATTACTAAGCCCAGTGGGTGGTGACTGCTGAACGCCGCCCTGCGGCATTGGGGCCTTTTCACCAAATACCGTTCTTGACACTGGATTGATAGCTTCCTATAATTACGTCACCTCTATTTGACCTCGGCTAAAGCCGTGGGCTGTTAGGGGAGCATGTAGTTTGTAGAAAGGAGTGGCTTAATGGCAAAAAAGGACATCGCATTGATGGCCCACCTGATGCGCCGCGCCGGTTTCGGAGCCACCTACGACGAGCTTGAAGCAAGAGCCGCCAAGGGCTACGAAGCCACCGTGGAAGAGTTGGTGGACCCCGACGCCCACGGTGTGTCGGAGTACGACGAGTTGACTTTGGCTCGCTACTTCCCAGACATGGAAGTGCCTTCCGCACCCGCCATGGGCACGGCCAACTTCATGTACCACCTGTACACCACGCCTCGTCCCCTGGTGGAAAAGATGACCCTCTTCTGGCACATGCTCTTCGCCACCGGCAACTCCAAGGTGGACAACCCACCGGAGATGCTCCAGCAGATTGAGATGTTCCGCCGGCACGGAATGGGGGACTACAAAGAACTGCTGGTCCGCCTTTCCAAAGACCCATCCATGATATTCTGGCTGGACAACAACGAGAACCACAAGCGTGCGCCCAACGAGAACTGGGGCCGCGAGCTCTTGGAGCTCTTCTCCATGGGCCAGGGCAACTATTCCGAAGACGACGTCAAGATGGCTGCCCGGGCCTTCACCGGCTGGACCATTCTTCCCAAGATTCCGCGCACTCCCTATCAGCGCCACCACTGGAAGTTCATCTACAAGGCAGAGGACCACGACCATAGTGAGAAGGCCTTCCTGGGCCGCACCGGCCGCTTCAACGGGGAGGACATCATAGACATCATCGTGCAGCAGCCGGCCACGGCCAATTTCATGGCCCGCCATCTGTACAACTTCTTCGTCGCCGACGAAGTCCAGGTACCCAGCTGGCTCGACGTGCCCCCCAAGGACCCCGAGGCCGTTCAAGCCATCGCCGACACTTTTGTAAATTCCGACTTCGACATTAGGACTACCTTGCGCTTTATCTTCAAGTCCGACTTCTTCAAGGACGAGAGCGTATGGTTCGCCAAAGTGAAGAACCCCGCCGAGGTGGTAGCCGGCACCATTCGGCTAGTCGGAGACTTTCAGGAGCCCCGTCCCGGAGTGCTTCCTATTGGACTGGAAGGCACCTACCAGGGGCAGGACCTGATCAATCCCCCCAGCGTCGAGGGCTGGCATACGGGTCAGGAGTGGATAGACACCGGCTCCCTGGTCCGCCGCGTCAACTTCGTCGCCGACAGTTTCAGCAACGCTGACATGCCCGGCATCAAGTCCATCATCAACCGTCTGGGCGCCAGCGATACCCTCACCCCCAAGGAGCTCGTGGACGGCTGCCTGGAGCTTTTGGGCGCCGTTCAGATAAACGACGAGACCCGCGAACAGCTCCTCACCCACATCCGGGAGGACGGCGACATAAGCCGCGGCTCCACGGAGGAAGAGACTAGGACTTTCGGCAAGAGGGTAACGGAAGTACTGCAACTAATAGCCGCAACCAGGGAGTACCAGTTCGGCTAGAAGATTGGAAAGCGAAGATGAACCTTAACCCCAATGAAAGGAGCAAACGTCATGGCTAAAGATCCAGTCTTGGTAGTTTTTCAGCTAACCGGAGGTAACGACTACCTCAACACCATAATCCCCCGACAGAACCCCCTCTACAGGGACTACCGTAAGATGGTGGTCATCCCGGAGGGTGAAGAGATACCCATCGACGACAACTATGGCTTCCACCCGGAGATGGCCCCGATAAAGCAGTTCTGGGACGAGGGCAAGATGGCTCTCATTCACGGAATAGGATACGACAACTCCCCCAGGTCCCACTTCCGCTCAATGGACATCTGGCACACCTGCGAGCCGGACAAGGTAGGCACTGAGGGTTGGGTGGGTCGCTCCATCCAAGTGGTAGACCCCAACAAGGAGAACGTCCTCACCGGCGTAAACTTTGGCCAGGGTCTTCCGCGGGCCATGGCCCTTCCCGGCGTACCCGTAGCGTCCGTTTCCGACATCGAGAACTACGGCGTGCTCACCGGCATCACGGACCATGACCAGCGCATGCGCGCCCTGGACCGCTTCCAGCGGATCTACTCGCCCGCCATCGGCCGCGGCCCCGTCATGGACTATCTGGGACAGACAGGTCTGGACGCCCTCAAGGGCGCCGACATCCTGAAGACCGCGCCGGAGCAGTACAGTTCCTCCGTGGAATACGCTGCGACCCCCATCGCTCAGAAGCTCCGTGGCATCTCCATGGTGCACCAGGCAAATCTGGGGACCCGCTTCTTCTACACCCAGCACGCCAGCTTCGACACCCACGCCAGCCAGATGCCCGGTCACCATCAGCTCTGGAAGGACTGCTCCGCGGCAATCTCGGACTTTTTCGCCGACCTGCGCGAGCACGACGCCGCTGACAATGTTGTTCTCATCATGTTCAGCGAGTTCGGTCGCCGCGTCCGCGACAACGGCTCCGGCACCGACCACGGCGCCGGCGGAGTCGCCTTCGCAATCGGCGATCCCGTCGTGGGCGGTCACTACTCCGAGTACCCCTCGATGGACGAGGTGGACCTGCAGGAGGGCGACCTGGCCCCCAACTACGACTTCCGTGGCTTCTACTCCAGCCTGCTGGAGCAGTACATGGGTCTTGACCCGACGGAAATCGTCGGCGGCACCTTCGAGCAGCTCGACTTCATCGCGAAGTAAGCTCTCTTTGCCAAGGGACCCCTTAGGTATCCGGTAACAAACGACGGGCCGCCCCGCCATGGGGTGGCCCGTCGCCATTTTTCATGAAATCCACTTGAGGGAGCACACATGCCAATAACGCAAATAGCTACCGGCCGGGCCTTCAGCTACATGGACAACATCGGCCAAATCGGCGCCTCCGGCCCCAGCCTCCGCCATCCCGTTGGGCTGGCTCGCGGCGCCAACGACGTCCTCTACGTGGCCAACTGGGGCACGGAGTCCCAGGGCGGCGCCAGAATCACCAAGTGCGTCATGTCAACCCAGGAGTGGCTGGCGGACATCGGACAGCACGGCTCCGGGGACGGGGAGTTCATCTGGCCAGGCGGTCTCGTCGTAGACTCCGACGAGAACCTTTATCTAACGGACCAGGCGGACAGCAAGGTTGTCATCTTCGACAAGGAGGGCGGCTTTATCGCCAAGTGGGGGGAGGAAGGCTGCGGGGCGGGCCAGATGCTAAGGCCCAGCGGCATAGCCTTCGACTCCCAGGGAAACCTGCTCATCTCCGATACTCGCAACCACCGCATCCAGAAGTTCACCAAGGACGGACAGTTCCTGGGGTCCTTTGGCTCTTACGGCTCCAGCGAGGGCGAGTTCGACCTGCCCTGGGGTCTGGACGTGGACGCCGACGACAACGTCTACGTTGCCGATTGGGGCAACAACCGTGTCCAGAAGCTCTCGGCGTCAGGGGAGCACCTTCAGACCTTTGGCGAACCCGGCAACGGACGGGGACAGCTGGACCACCCCAGCGACGTGACAGTGGACAAGGACGGAGACGTGTACATCGCCGATTGGGCCAACAACCGGGCGATTGTCTACCAGCCCGACGGCACGTTCCTGGTAACGCTGATAGGGGACGCCACCAACCTTTCCGAGTGGGCCAAGTCGAAGGTCGCCGCCAACCCGGACCTGGCCAAGGCCAGAGCGCGGGCCGACCTCGAGCCAGAATGGCGCCTGTGGCACCCCGCCGCCATTCTGGTGGACGACGACTACAACATCCTCATCGCCGAGGCCCAGCACATGAGGGTGCAGATCTATCAGAAGGACCCGGCCTATTTTGAAGCCCAGTTCACGCTGTAGGCAGGGACGCTCAGCTAACGGAGGAAATGATGAAGGGCACGTTTCAACGTGCCCTTCCACTTTATGGTCCAATAGGGAGATTTTAGAACAACTTCCGGAATAAGTGGCGCTTATCCCCTCAGCAAAACCAAGGCTATGAATCTTTCGAAAAAGGTGAGTCTAGAATTGAAGAGAAATATCTCACCAAGTGTCCTCTTACTCGTAGCTTTCGATACAGCGACTGGCAAATCTGCCGTCATCTGAGATGCGTCTCTCCTCTTTATGGCCTTTGCCCTTGGAACCTACTGGTGAGCCTAGACTTTGAGGGTTTCCCAAGACGCTCTACGATTAGCTGGCAAATTTTCTGACCTGGATATAGCTTACAGAGAAAAGGCCCAACATGGGATATCTCAAGCCTCAAATGTCCCGTGAATGTCGCATGAACTGTCGGAGCTGTCTGATGAATCGAGACTCCCAGTCTTCCCATAGAACTACGCCCTTCTACCCGCGCTGCGAGAGTATTGGGAAGCCTTATTCTCTCAAGTGTATACGCAAGTACAAACTTGCCTGGCTGAAGTGTAAATGCTTCGCCATCATTTACGTGAACAGTGTTCCCATAACTCTGTAAGCCTGCCTCTATATCAATATCGGATTTCAGGTCAACAATTGTAGTAAATCCTTGTTTTGGCTCTGGGAAAGACGTAAAGGTGTTGCCTAGTCTCAGGTCAATGGATGAAGGACCTACTTGTACCGGACTAAGCGGGGGATCAAAGACAAGCTGTTCGGCACGAATAGCTTCCCAGATTTCTTCGTCACTGAGAATCATCGTGACCTAAACGATTACAAGATTACCTTTCTCTGATTCTGGAACAAGAATCCTAGGGCCCGATGTCAAAGTTTCTACGGGAAGATCAACGAGGTAGTCATTACCATAATCGGCAACAATTGTCGCCGCGATACGTCGTTTTTCCAAATCTACAAATTCCTTCGGAACAAACGCTGTGTACTTCCCTCCGTTAATCTTGAAACTCACTACTACTTCGTTGAGTGCTTGAAACGGCTGAATATCCGGCTTTACCTTATCACATTGAACCCATACTAGCTCAGGTTCATCCTTCCACCTAATGTCATAATTCATCCCTTTGCCCCTATTTAGTTGTTGTGAGACCGATTTGGATGTCATAAGTTAACATCCTAGATCAGAAAAAACAACCGATTACACTTACGTGATATCTGGAATCCAATATAGAATGAAATGCTTCGCCACTTTCGGTAAGTCATTACGATATGCTGCCATAAATTACCCATATCTACAACTTACGCGTAACCGAGTTGTCCGGGAAATCCCGCGAAAGTAAAAGACACCCCTGGGCTTACCGATCTGCTTGAAATAGAGAAGATTATCTACTCGACCATCAAAACGGCAAAGTCTGCAAAAAATAAATTCCGGCAACCAAAGAAATGAACTAAGTGAATTCGTTCCCAAAATCTGTGTGTATCCACCTCATGCCCGAGTTGTATGAGTGAGTCGGTACTGCATTTAACATCCATATTGGATCATTCTTGATAAAACGTTGCTCACGTCAAAACAACACGCTGCCGGAACCACAACCAATGCCGCAGGTTGACAACCCCAATGGTTTCACCCTTATAATGCCGATATTCTACGGATTCTGGAGGATGCATAATGGCCGAAGAAATTATTTCCTATTTTAACGGTGAGTGGATTCCCAAAAGCGAATGCAAGATAAGCATGGACAACAGGGGCTTCCGCCTCGGTGACGCCGTCTTTGAGGTGGACCGCACCTACGGGGGCAAGTTCTTCAACATGGACGACCACATGGACCGCCTCTTCCGCTCCCTCAAGTACACCCGCATCGACCCCGGCATCTCCCGGGATGAGATGAAGCAGATTACCAGCGAGGCCGTGGAGCGCAACTGGCACCTGGTGCCTGAGGGCAGTGACATGAACGTGCGGCAGGTCATTACCCGCGGCGAGGGATCCAGCGTCAATGACGGCTCCCCCGCTACGGTGTTCATTGCCGCTTACCCCATGGGCTTCGACCGCTACGCCCATCTCTACGACAAAGGCGCTCACGTGGTGTTCGCCCGCACCCGCTCCTACCATCCCGACTCCCTTGACCCCAAAGTCAAGCACGTCAGCCGCATGAACTTCGTGCTGGCGGAGTTGGAAGCGTCCGACGTGGACCCGGATTCGTGGCCCGTCCTCCTGGACCTGGACGGCAACATCTCCGAGGGCACCGGCTTCAACTTCTGGGTTGTCACCGACGGCACCCTTCGCACCGCCGGAGACCGCACCCTCCTTCAGGGAGTCTCCCGCAAGACCCTCCTGAGTCTGGCCGACGAGCTGGACATACCCGTTGAACTGGATGACATCCAGCTTTACGACGCCTACACTGCCGACGAAGCTTTCGTTTCCGGCACCAGCCACTGCCTGCTTCCCGTCTCCAAGCTCGACAACCGGCCCATCGACGGGGACGTGCCTGGCCCGGTGGTCTCGCGTCTCCTGGCCGCCTGGAGCGAACGCGTAGGCGTGGACCTCATCGGTCAGGCCCAGGCCCAGGCCGGCATCTCCAGCTAACCTCATCTAGGTTCCCAAGACGACATACACGTCCGGGCCGGAAACTTCGGCCCGGACGTTCGAAACCCGAATTAAGATTGCGGAGGAGTTTTTATGCGTAAAATGACCCTAGGCCGGACCAACTACGAGGTAACCCAGTTGGGCTACGGCGCCCTTGAGGTGCGCGGCACCAGCCAGGACGACGCCCGCGGCCGAATGCCCAACGAGGATCGGGCAGACCAGATCCTCAACGCCGTGCTGGACTCCGGCATCAACTTCATCGACACCGCCTGGTGCTACGGCCGGAGCGAAGAGATGATGGGCAAGTACATTAGCAAGCGTCGCGACGAGTACGTCCTTGCCGCCAAGACGGGCCATGGGCGTTGCAGCGCCGACAACTTCGCCAGCTACAACCGGAAGGACATGCTGGAATGTCTTGAGGAGAGCCTTCGCAACCTGGGCACCGACCACTTGGACATTGTGCAGCTGCACAACCCGACGGCGGAGGACGTGGAGGAGAACGGCAGCATCGAAACTCTACAGGAGATAAAGGCCCGCGGCCTGACCAAGTTCATCGGCGTATCCAGCGTACTTCCCCACCTGGAGAAGCACCTGGCCACGGGGGTCTACGACGTGTTCCAGATTCCCTATTCTGCACTGGAGCCGGACCACCACGACATAATCACGAAGATTGCCGAGGCCGGCAGCGGCACCATCATACGTGGCGGAGTCGCCAAGGGCGAACCCGGGGCCGGCGCGGGCGCCGACGGCCGAGTCCACAGCTCGGGCGGCAAGCGATGGGACGCCTTCGAGGAGGCAAACCTGGACGAACTGCGCGAGGACGGGGAGTCCCGTACCGCTTTTCTGCTCAGATTCACCATGTCGCACCCCCACGCCCACACCATCATCGTGGGCACCCAGAACCCGGCGCACCTGAGCGAGAACGTGGCAGTGGCGGCCAAGGGCCCCCTCGCCGACGACGTGTACGCAGAGGCGAAGAAGCGGCTAGCGTCCATAGGGTTGGTACACGGCAGCCAGTAGGCAGGGGTTGAACGCAACGAATCCGTTGGGGCGGCATGTGAACCGTCTCCTCTCCCTGCATTGCAAACGCAACAATTCATGAGGAGGCCGCAAAGCATCGAAAACCCAGAGGACGCGCCCAATGAATCCATCTGGACCGCCCTCGCGGAAACCAAACATTGGTACCTCGGATTCTTCACCTCCTAGCGACTTCTGGGGAGATCATCGTAATCGCTGGAGAAATTGGACAACGCCAAGGTATAAGGAAACGTGGCGCGCAGTCATGGGCCCTTCCGCCGACGTAATGGCAACCTCCGCTGGCGCTGCCTACGCTCTAACAGAAATCGGGAGAAACTCAGTGGTTATAGCCAAGTCCTTGGAAAAGTGGCTCGAAGACCGGCGTAAGAGGCGACTTGAAGCCGCCCGCGAAACCGCCCGCAAAGAGGGTCGGGTGGAAGAGCGACAGCTGTGGGTTCAATGGTTGGCCCGGCGCGAAAGAGCCGAGACCTGCGGCGAAACTTTTGTCGAACCGCCCCCCAACGGCAAACTCTAGTCTCCGCTTAGAGGCGATTAGCAATCCGCCCAACCAGAGTGACGTAGTTTGTGTTTCGGCCAGTGGTTTAGGCCCGGGGCGTTAGCTCCGAGACTTCCACTCCCGTAAGGACTGCAACCACCGGGTCGGCCAACTGGCCGGCCCGTTCCTTTATCCCGTCCCGGTCCAGCGTTCCCACCGGGTGATGGGTGTAGACCACCGGAAAGTTGGGCGCGCCCCACGTTTCCGCCATGCCGGTAGCCGTAACCTCAAACCGGTCGGTGCAAATTACCGCTGCGGGGATGCCTGCCTTCTCCACGTGAATTCCGTCGTGCACACTGCACGCGCTGCAGGACCCTCAATCACCCACCGCGACAATTGCGCCGTCGCATTCCTTCGCCATCCGCTCCACAACCTGCGGGTCCGCCGGCTTGGAGGCGGAGGGCTTGCGATGATACATGACAATCGAAGTCTCGAACCGGTCTTCCAGAATAGACGCCAGGTCCTCCAGAAGTTCCTTGGCGTTTGTCTTGCTGTCGTCAATGAGGCCAATCCGCTTGCCCCTAATATCCAGAAGCCTTGGCGCAAAGCTGAAGCTTGCCACCAAGGGTTGAGTCGTGGGATCCACCAGTTCATAGCCGCCGCTCTTCATCATAACACGCTCCTTCTACCGCTGTTAGATATTGATGGCGAGACCACTGGGAGAAGTCTTCGCCGAATATGTTCTTGAATAGGCTCTCCTGTGCTGTAGGGCATCAGCCGGAGGGCCACTGCACCCGGCGGGTGACCGATTCTGAGGAGACCCTGGGCCCCCAGCTTGGAATAACCGCCATGTGGGAGGACTCCGCGCCGCCGGCGAACACAACCATTATATCCTCCGGCGACAAAATAAGCTGTAGGAACTCCTCCTCATCCTCGGCAGTTATATTGCCTTGCAGCATACCGCCGCGCTTCAGGTCGGCCAGCGAACGCTTCAGCCTTGGGTGCAGGTAGCGACGAATGTCGTCCTTAGTCCAGTCCTCCCAAACGTCGCTTGTGCCGGCAAACACCACGACCACCTCCCCTTGGCGCACCACCGATGCTGTGTCGCCAACAGAGCCAACTGAGGACATAGACGTGCCCAGGCTGGAGATAACGTCGGCAGCGGAGTAGAGCATGGTCTCCGGACGGTTGCTGGCCCTCACCTGCCGCGGCCCCTCGCAGGCGAAAACCGTAACGGCGCTGTCCTCTCGTTTGAAACCCCGTTCCACGTGAAGTGGGGTCCAGGAGGTTCCCGCCTCGTTCTCGGCGATACAGTAGCTGAACTTGCCCGGATGTCCCAATATGGTGCGATCGAAAAGGCCCGGGACCGCGGCGCAGGTGTTCATCAGGATGAGGCGGACGGCCCGCCCGATGGTGGAGTTGGCGCGATTGCCGGGACCGAAGAGGTTGTTGCGGCTGTTGATGCCGAGGGCCGGGACCACCGGCCCGTTGAGGATAACGAGAATGGCGGCCCCGCCCAGGCTCGACGAGGGGCCAATAAGGTTGAACTTCGGGTCCAGCATCGCCTCCGCCGTGGCCAGCACCACCGGAAAGTATTCCGGCTTGCAGCCCGCCATTACCGCGTTGGCCGCCACCTTCCCCACCGTAACCTCTCGACGACGCTCCGGCAGGCCGCCTATGACCTCGCCCGCCGGTCGCTGCCCAACCGCCAGGAACTCCTCCACACGCTGCACCGTGGGAGGCACTACGGGCAGACCGTCGGTCCAACCGAGGGCGTAGCACTGCTCAACGGCCTCTACGGGATCGTTCCATTGGGCCTGCACGAGGGAACCCAAACCGGAGGTCATTTTTCTTTCCCTTTCGAAACGTCCAAATTTCTCACTGCCCTACGGCGGAAGCACCGGCGGCGGAGATCTCCTCGTCCTCTTCGCCCGACCCGCCAGCCGTGCCGACGGCCCCGACGAGAACGCCGCCCTTGAAGACCGGCATGGCTCCCTGTTGGGGCATGAAGCGACCGTGGTGCATCTGCTGCAGCCCGTGAGCCACGGGCCGGGCCGAGCGTTCGAGCAGCTCGCCGCTGGGCACGCCTTCGTAGGCGACGGTGGACACGGCTTTTCCGCGGCTGCTCTCCGTCCACCACCAGATAGCGCCGTCCATCCTGGCGGCGGCCACCAAGTCGCCGCGAGCGTCGACGACGGATACGGCTACGGTGAGGTTGAAGCTGCGGGCCTTGTCGAAGGCTGCTTCAAGAATTTTCATCCCGTCTTCCAGGGTGATGCCGGTCATAAGCACTCCGTCGTCTCTAGCATTCGAGGCCAGAATACCCTTAAGGGGCGCGGCTGGTCAAACGGGGGGATGCTATCGGTAGATGGGAATTGTGTACTCGTGGTAGCGCACCGGGCCGAAGTGGGCTTGGTTAACCCAATAGCCCTCAATCACATTGGGGTTGTAGACGATTTTGGCGAATACCCACAGTAGAGGGATGCTCAGGTAATTGTCGTACCAGTAGCTGCCGAGCTCAATGGCAAGCCGCTCCCGCTCGACTGGGTCGGCTATGGTGTCATAGTTCTCTTTCCATTCAGTGATGAAGGGGTATTCGTAGTAGGGCCTGGTGGCCTTCCGCCAGAGCCAACCCATGCCGTCCGATGGTAGCTGCGGAGTCCAGCGAACCAGGTATATCTTTCCGTTCATCGCACGGTCGGTCACCATGGCTTGAATCGGCGGGTACTCCGATACCGTTAGGTTAACGTCTACGCCGATCTCTTCCCACATCCAAGTAATGGCTTCGGCAACGTCCGGAATTTCCGGTGTACCGCCCAGGTCGGTGGGGGCAAAGAAGTCCAATGTGAAACCATTGGGATAGTCAGCCTCGACCAGCAGCTGCCGGGCCAGTTCCGGATCGTAGGGGTAAGGCCAGCCGCCTTCACGTCCGGTCTCGCCGCCGGGACCGGGAACGGGCGCCCAGTCGTCCTGGAAGAAGTCCCACCATTCGGCCATGTGGGACACGGCGCTGGGTATGGCATCTCCCTTGAAGATAGTATTGTTGATGCGGTTGCGGTCGATGGCCAAGTTAAGGGCCTGCCGGATGAGTTTTTTCCGGGTGGGAACGGTCTCGTCATAGTTGGGGGTGGGTGTGCCATCTAACGCCTCGGGCAGGTACCAAGGAATTGCTCCCCAGAGATGATAGCTGGGCAGTGTACTCTTGGCGATCTTCATGCCTCGAGACACAGCCTCATATCTAAACAGGTCGCTGGGCAGATGGCCGATGTGGGCCTCGTCGGTGAGAATGAGAGCTAAATTGGTTACCGGTTCCTTGTTCCAGAGGAACTGGAGCTCGTAAAACTCTGGCTCCTTGCGGTAGTGGCCGTGGTTCTTTTCGAGCAGGAAGTGTTCGTTGTCTATGTACTCGACGAAGCTCCAGGCGCCCATGCCGATGGGATGGTCAATGTAGCCATCCTCGCCACCGACGTCGTTCCAGTATTCCAGGCTGACGATGCCGAAGGTCCAGTCCTCGGACAGGTATTCGTGCAGGTTGGGTTGGATGACATCCAGCTTCCATATGAGGGTGCTGCCTTCGATCAAAATGCCGTCAACGCTCTCAACCAGGGGTCTCCATCTGCCACTGTTATTGGCCCTGTCCGTGTTGATTCCTGCCTGCAAGAGCCACGTATGCCGAACGTCTTCCGGTGAGAAGTAGTAAGTGTCGCTGGCCATACCGTGCTCGTAGTATGGAATGTTTTCCTTGAGCTCAAAGGTCCACGTCTTGGCATCAGCGCTAACCTCCCAAGACTCGGCAAGGTGGGTATTCTCCATCTCTCCCGTCCTGCGATTATTGCCCACCAGGTAGTCGTAGAGGTTATGAAGAGGCCCAGTTGAACTTTGGAATGTCATGTAGGGGAGCCTCACCTGGTGGTGGGGAGGCGGCATGGCAATTATGAGCCTGGGGGACACCGGTTGGGGCAAGGCTGGGGTTGGGGAAGGTGTGGGAGTAGCCGTGGGCGTGGTTGTGGGCATAGCCTCTAGCTCAAGGGCTCTTGTCGGAGTGGCTTCCGGTGATTCGGTCGAGGCTTTTTCAGGGGTACACCCAACGCAAAGAAAGACCACAACTACAATTGCCGCAATAACCGTCACCAATCTACTCATATGAGATATTTTCTTATGACAAGTTTCTGCTTGCTCTCCGCTAATGCCTCAACCACAAAAGGGCCAAAATCAAGGAAGCCGAAGGGGCACACCTCAAATCTCCAGCATCGGAAGAAGAGTTTACTTGGGGCGTAGTATACAATGGACGCGTCACAAACATCCGCTTGAGCAATGCCGAACATTGGCGCAAAAAGTCCGGCTGGCAAAGAGTTAGGCAACTTTTTCAGTCTAATCTTCAAAGGAGATCCCTCATGGCAGACGTTATCATTCGCAACGGTAGGATTATTGACGGGGCGGGCAACCCCTGGTATCACGGCGACGTGGCAATCTCGAGCGGCGTAATATCCGCCGTTGGGGAAGTAAGGGAGTCCGCGCCGACGGTCATCGACGCGGAGGGCCTCTGCGTCTGCCCGGGCTTCATCGACATGCACTCCCATCCGGACCTCACCCTCTTCTACAAGGACGTGGAGGACTACAAACTGCGCCAGGGCGTGACCACGGAGGTCGGCGGCAACTGCGGCTTCACCGCCGCGCCCCTCAGCGACGCCACCGCCGACGCCCTCCAGCGTTACACTGCCTTCATCACGCCTCCCAAGGGCGTGACGTGGGACTGGCGTACCTTCAGCGAATACCTCAACGCGGTGGAAGAGTCTCGCCCAGCCACCAACCAGGCGCCCCTGGTCGGCCAGGGGACAGTTCGCATAGCCGTCATGGGCTTCGAGGAGCGTGCACCTACTTCCGACGAGCTTCAACAGATGCAAGAACTCGTGCGAGAGGCCATGGAAGCCGGCTCTTTCGGCATTTCCACCGGCCTCATCTACGTCCCAGGAGCCTACGCCGCAACTGCGGAAATTACCGCCATGGCCCAAGTCGCTTCCAGGTTCGGCGGCTTCTACGCCACCCACATGCGTAACGAGGGGGACCACCTGATGGAGTCCATCGAAGAGACCTTGACCATCGGACGGGAGGCCAACCTACCCGTCCAGATCTCTCACCACAAGGCCACGGGAAGCGCAAATCACGGCAAGGTTGCCCAGTCTCTGGAACTCATCGGAGAGGCCCGACGGCAGGGCATGGACGTGACCGTGGACCAGTACCCCTACGCCGCCGCCAGCACCACCCTCCAGGCCATTCTACCCCCGTGGGCCCAGGAGGGCGGCGTCGACCGGATTGTGTCGCGTCTGCAAGACCCCGAGACTCGCAGCGTCATCGAAAGCCAGATACTGAACGAAAAGGGAGAGATCCGCACCGGCGGCGTTCTTGAGGACATCCTCATAACCTCCGCGAAGTCGGATGCCAACCAGCGATTCGCCGGACTCACCATCGGCGAAATCAGCGACCTTAAGAATAGCTCGCCGGTGGACACAACCCTGAACCTGCTCGTCGAGGACCGCTGCGGCGTCGGAATGGTGATCTTCTCAATGGACGAGGAGGATGTGCGGACGGTGATGGCCAGCCCACACACAATGATCGGCTCCGACGGGCTGTTCCAGCTGGGCAATCCCCATCCGAGGATCTACGGCACCTATCCCCGAGTTCTGGGCAGGTACGTTCGGGAGGAGGGCATTCTCACCCTGGAGGAGGCGGTGCGAAAGATGACGTCCTTCCCCGCCCAGCGGCTGGGCCTGCACAGCAAGGGTGTGCTGCGTCCGGGGGCCGACGCGGACATCGTCGTATTCGACCCGGACACCATCATCGACCGGGGGACTTTCCGGGACCCCAACCAGTATCCCGTGGGCATCGAATACGTGCTGGTCAACGGATGCATCAGCGTGTCGGAGGGGCGGTTTACGGGGGAGACGGCGGGACAGGTGCTGCGGAAGGGGAGGTAGCGCCGCCGGGAATCCTCCCCCTCAATTGGCGGATATTTTCGTCAATACGACTGTACGCAACCCTTTATGGCTACAGTATTCTATCATATATTGACATGATTCAACATTTACCGCATCATGGCTTGAAAATCTCTTGCACCCTAGGAAGCAGTCTTGGAAGTCAACGACACACCATCGGAGCTGATGTCCCTGCCACAATTGGCCCGATACCTGGCCATGAAGGAGCGCACCATCTATGACTGGGCCCAATCAGGAAAAATCCCTGCGTTCAAGCTCGGCGCCACGTGGCGGTTCCGCCGGTCAGAGATAGAGGCGTGGCTGGAGACTCAGCGGGTAGGGCTTGACGTCTCCTCCCCCCACGCGCCCCTGGTACCACCAGTACAGCCCCCGTTGACGGCGTGGGAGGTCCGCCGGCAGAAGGAGAAAGCTCACCGGCAACTAGTTGAGGCCTGCCGAGAGGAAATTGAAATGGTCATCCGCGACGAGAGCCGAAGCGTGTTTGTTATTGACCAGTTTACATACCAGTTCGGGGCCGACGTGGTAAGGGAAGTGGTGGACCAGCTTCGAAAGGAGAAGCTAATCACTATTTCAGAGCACCGGGGACGAGACGGAGAGAAAGTCAAAGTCATTGGAAGGAGGAACTGAAGTGGCATTTCTGGGACTAGGGAAGCCAAGGAAGCTCGAAGATCTCAAGATTGACGACCTCCGCAGGGAGAGAGTGAAGCAGGAGATGGAGCAGGACATGCTGTTGACGGCCATTCAGCGGGCCCAACAGGAGTACGACCGCCTGTTGGAGATGGCGTCGGAGCCGGGGGTAAACGATGCGGAAAGGAATGTGGCGGCCTACAGGATGAGCCACGCGTCTCCGAGGGGCGGGTGTTGGGGAAGGGGCGGTAGGTTCCGCGGATCCCTTGGCCTTGAAGACCAACTGACCTTTGCTGTTCGACGCCGGCAAACCCTTGTCGGTGGAATATAACAAATGGTACAACTGTCGGTATCAGGTCAGGTATACGGAGGACGAACATGAGGCGTAGGCGTAACACCGCGGCGGCGACGGAAGTTGACGCGTATGTCTTCATCAAGCGCAAACTCAAGGAGCTTGGATGGAATGCAAGCAATCCAACACGTAATCCGGAGGGGCAAGTCTATACTCAGAATGAATGTCTGTCTGATCCGCACATCAAGGCTTGTCTTAATTTAGACCGCCCCGAGAATATCGTTAGAGTGACTGATGAGAACCTTTGGATAATTGAGGCTAAACGCTATCAACGGCAACTTGACGAAGCTGTTGAAGAAAGCCGTGAGTATGCGGACCAAATCAACAGTGGGAACTTTTATCAGGTTCGCATTGTCTCCGGTGTGGCAGGAAACGACGATGACGGCTTTGTCGTGCGAACGCAATTCCTGCTACAGGAACGTTGGCAAACTGTCCAAATAAACTCGATAGACGCAACAGGTCTGCTTTCTCCTGTTGAATGCCAGACTCTACTAGAAAC
The DNA here is from genome assembly GCA_965238215.1 of Dehalococcoidia bacterium. Lineage (GTDB taxonomy): Bacteria > Chloroflexota > Dehalococcoidia > Lucifugimonadales > JAPULR01. The sequence goes on from OZ250180.1 coordinate 1,585,140, forward strand.
GAAGCAAGCCAACATTGAAGATCCACCGATTGACGAACGTCGTTTTGTTCTGACAGCCGAGAGAATAAACACTATTCTTCACGAGGGATCAGTGAATCCCCATCTGCGCGGTCATGTGGTATCAGCATTGCTGCTATCTATGCTAAGTGCGGACGGGCCAAACATTGAAATACGGGATACGACTATCTTAATCGAAGACATCAACACGCGCGTTCGGAGTGTGCTTGATCGTCAAGGCAAGTTGGGTTTCCATGAGCATATTAGGATTCCATTGCCTTCTGCGACGGACAATCATGTAAAATTCCGCCGCGCCTTGGTTGAATCTCTTCAGGAACTCAGAGGATTGAATATCCACTCAGCCATGAAGTCAGGGGAGGATTGGCTGGGAACATTCTATGAAGTCTTTTTAAAGTACGCCCGATGGGCACAAGACCTTGGAATAGTCCTAACACCTCGGCATATCACGCGATTCGCAGCCCGCGCTATGAGCATCAGCGCCCGGGACATTGTGTATGACCCAACTTGTGGGACGGGGGGATTTCTCGTTTCGGCTTTTGAGGAAGTCAAAAAGTCCTCAACTACAAAGCAAGTTGATAAGTTCAAGAGAACTTCGGTGTTCGGGTTGGAGCAAGACGATGGGATTGCGGCTCTTGCTATAGTGAATATGATATTCCGCGGCGATGGCAAGAACAACATTGCACAAGCGAACTGCTTGGCAAAATTTCTTGCACCAGCGGATAGTCCAGAGGGACCTACTGCAAAATTCGTGAGTGAGCAATCCGCGTCCCCGCCCGTCACCCGTGTCCTTATGAATCCGCCATTTGCGCAAGCGGACAAAGAATACGAATTTGTTGTGCACGCGCTCCGGCAAATGGAGGACTATGGGCTATTGTTCAGCATCCTTCCGTATTCTGTGATGGTAAAGCCCGGAGAATTCAGGGCATGGCGCAGAAACCTACTCAAAGAACACTCGCTCATGGCGGTGGTCACATTACCAATTGACACATTCTACCCGGTAAGTGCCCCACCGGTGGGCATATTCGTCAGGAAGGGAACGCCCCACCATAGTGAACAGAACACCCTTTGGATACGGGCGGAAACGGATGGTCACCTAAAATCCAAAGGTAAGCGGCTTCCCAATCCAAACACTACAAATCAATTGGAGGACTGTATCCCGACGTTGAGGGCTTTTCTCAACGACCCGCAGATCAAAGTGCAAAGCCATCCGCGGCACATGATTGCAACGCCAATAGACTTTGACGACAACCTCTTTGAACTAGTTCCGGAAGCCTATCTCGAACAAGAAACACTCTCAGCAGAAGAAGTAGTGCAAGGTGTCGACGACATTCTACGTGACTGCGCTGCTTTCATGGTCCGGAACCGTATTAAATCGACTTGGGACTCGTAGGCAGAATATAGATGCGCGTAAGGATGGATCAAGTCTTCAAAATCAAATCGGGGGATTACCACGCAGTGTCCGAACTAGACTACGGTCAAATCCCTTTGGTGTCGTGCGGAGAGGTTAATCATGGGTTTATCGGACGCTTCGATATTCCTATTGAGCACAGGTACAGTAACGCGGTTACAGTCGCCTACAACGGCAAGCCGCTTACAGCGAAGTACAGACCATACGAATTTGGAGCGAAAGATGATGTTGGTGTGTGCTTGCCGCACAAACCGTTGAGTGATTTGGCATTGGTTTACCTAGCTGCTCTATTGAATTCGATGCGTTGGAGATTCTCATATGGCCGGAAGTGCTTCAGAAATAAACTGAGTCAGATGGAGATTGATATTCCTGCTGTACGTCAGGGTGGGCACATCCGAATTGATGAATCCCATATCGCCAAGCTCGCACACGTTCAGAATTTGGATATGCGGCCCGTATCAGAGGAGCACGAAAACCAGAAGAAAATAGCACCAATACTCAAATGGGAAACAAGGCGGCTTGATGAACTCTTCCTACTGCAACGAGGTGATTTCCACTCACTAAAGGACTTGAGGACTGGCACTTATGCAACAGTTTCCCGTACAGAGCGAGACAACGGTGTTGTCGGATATTTCGAGCGCCCAGAAGGAAGCATGCAGTTCCAGCCGGGATTGATAACGGTAAGTACGGTCAGCGGGGACGCCTTTGTCCAAGTAACGGAATTCATAGCAACCGACAATGTAATTGTTTGTATACCTCGTAATGGTAAGCGTATCACGACCGCTTGCTTTATGGCCGCAATGATTAACAATCAAAAGTGGAGATACAGCTATGGCAGGCAGTGCTATAAAGAAAAACTTTCGGCTCTCTCCATTCAGGTCCCCATGCGTGATGGTCATATAGACGAAGCCGCTATTGAGACAATTGTAGAGCGCCAACCGTACTGGCCCTACGTCCGTACACGAGCAGCGACTGAGGCCCGCAACCTCCGCGGCATCGGCTGGGAGGGCGACCTAGACGTAATGCGGTCTTCATCCTCACCGTGATTCTGGTCGACTCCTCAGCCTGGATAGAGTTTCTTCGAGACACGGGATCTACGGTCTGCGAGGCGGTGGACCGGTTGCTAGCGCAGGAAGTGGCCGTCTGCGACGTCATAAACATGGAGATCCTCGCCGGCGCTCGTGACGAATCGCACTTGGCAAGCCTACGACGCCTGCTAGCTAGGGCCGCCATGATCCGTACTCGACCAACGGACTATGAAGACGCGGCTGCGCTCTATCGTCGCTGCCGCCGGCGAGGAGAGACCGTTCGCAAGCTGGTCGACTGTCTGATCGCCTCGGTAGCCATACGCGCCGGCGTGGCCGTTCTGCACCAGGATGCTGATTTCGACATCCTAGACCGTCATACGGAACTGCAAGTACACCAATCCAATCCTTAACACATTCTTACCCCTGATTGACACTCACTCTATATTCTGATGCAATAGGGGCGGTACGCATTCACAAATTTAGGGCTAGGAGGCGCCGCTATGATTAACACCTTCGTCTACGTTGGACTCGGCACGGAAGGAGGCTCCGAAGGCCACGGCCTCTACCGCCGCTCCCTTGACGGCGACTCTTGGGAGCTTAAGGTTGACGGACTTCCTCCCGACCCTGAAATCCGCGTCATAGCCATCGCGCCCAACGACCCCGCAGTCATCTACGCCGGCGCGCAGGACGGCCTCTACCGCAGCAGCGATCGCGGAGACTCCTGGGAGAAGATGACCCTGCCGGGCGAACCCGTGCCCGTCTGGTCTGTTGCCTTCCATCCTCACAACCCCCGCGTCGTCTACGCCGGTGGTGAAGAAACCAAGCTCTACGTATCCGAAGACGGCGGCGAAAGCTGGGAGCTAATGCCCATCAGCGCCACTTTCCCTTCGGTAACCACCACACCCCGCCTGATGCCCAAGCGGGTCATAGGCTTGGCCCTAGACCCGGACCGTCCGTCGGACATGTACGCAGCTATCGAGGTGGGCGGGCTTCTGAGAAGCACCGACGGCGGAGCCACCTGGGAGAGCGTAAGCGAAGGCCACTACCAGAACGACGACCCGGTGGACATGCACAGCGTGCTGGTCAGCAGCCACCGCCCGCGGCACATCTCCGCCATCTCCCGCATCGGCCTCTCCAGAAGCGCCGACGGCGGCGACCACTGGTCTCCAGGGAGAATCCAGATGCTCAGCCAGCGGGGCACCTACTGCAGGGTGATTCGGGAAGACCCCCATGACCCCAACACCCTCTACGTTGGCGCAGGGCCTGAGTTTGGGGGCAACCCGGGCGCGCTGTTTCGTAGTAGAGACAGTGGCGACAGTTGGCAGCAGGTGGACATGGGCCTGACGCTGGATTCCACCCTCTTCGGCTTCGCCATCAACGCTGCCGACCCGAGCCAGATGTACGGGGCCACCCGCCACGGACAGGTGGTGGGCACCCACGACGGCGGCCAAACCTGGGAAGACCGCTCGCTGCCCCAGGGAATCAGCGAAGTCAACGCCCTGGCCATCGGCTAGAATTGGGCTGCCTAGTGTCGAAAGCCACCACCCCACCTATAGCATCAGACAGGAACATCGCAGGGGCGGGGTCGCACTACGCCGCCTACTACGCTTGGGCCAATTAGCGGCCGGGAATTCTCGCCAAAACTAAATCTGTTAGGAGAATCAGAATGTCCATCCCCGCCACAACGGTTATCAAAGCCAAGGCAGTAATTGACGGCACAAGCGATAGGCCCTTCGAGCACGCCGCCGTCATTGTCGAGGGCGACACCATCAAGGACGTGGTCCAGGGAGACCTGTCCGGCCTTCCCAGCGGCCCCCACGTTCGTACCCTGGACTATCCTGAGGGCTATCTTCTGCCGGGGATGGTGGACGCCCATACCCACCTGATCTTCGGCGAATTTGGTTCATCCTACGAAGAGGTCATGGAGAACGACTCCGATCAGATAATGCTGCTGCGGGCCGCCAGGAACGCCCTCACCCATCTCCACGCGGGCGTTACGACAATGAGGGAGAACGGCGCCCGCAACCGCGTGACCTTCGACCTACGGGAGGGCGCGCGTCGAGGCTACACCACCACCCCACGCCTCTACCTCTGCGGACGTCCCGTTACCCTCACAGGCGGCCATTTCTACTGGTGCAACCAGGAGGCCGACGGTGAAGACGGGGTGCGCGCCGCCGTGCGGGAGTTGGTTAAGGACGGCGCAGACCACATCAAGATCATGGCATCCGGCGGAGGCACGGCCATCACCGACAACCGCAGGACTTCCTACAGTGTCGAAGAGCTGCGGGCCATAGTCGACGAAGCCCATAACTTCGGCAAGCTCACCACCGCCCACTGCCTGGCCACCCAGAGTCTCGTCAACGCCCTGGAAGCGGGGGTGGACATGATCGAGCACGCCGGATTTATCGAGCCAGACGGCTCCTTCAAGTACGACCAACACATCGCCGAGCGCATCGCCGAACAGGGCGTGCACGTCAGCCCGACGGTGCAGACGGGGTACCGACAGCGGGAGGCGCTGTTGGCCAAGGAGTTGGAGCGCCCGCTGACCGCGGAGGAACAGGGCCGGCTGGACGGCCTCAAGGCCAAGTGCGAAAGCCAGATGGAGTTTCTTGGGCGGATGTGGACGGAATGCGGCATCAGCATCATCTCCGGCACCGACGCCATTCAGATTTTCGGCGACTACTGCCTGGGGCTGGAGCTTATGGCCGAAGCCGGCATGAGCAACATGGACGTAATCCGTGCTTCTACCAGCGTGGCGGCCAAGTCCATCGGCGCGGGCGACATCTTCGGCAGCTTGACGCCTGGTCTGGGCGCAGACATGGTCGTGGTGGACAAGGACCCGCTGGAGGACATTCGCGCCCTCCGCTCCATGACCATGGTCATGCGGGCCGGAGATCAGATAGTCTAGCCCTACACCCTACGGGCGGAACCAACCATTCCTTTAGGGGCAGGTTTGAAATTCTTTAGGGGCAGGTTTCAAACCTGCCCCTACTGTTGCTCTCGCCCTCGGGATAATCGAGCGCGGGGGCCTGTCTCCGGCACCATCAGCCCCACAACCAGCAGGCCCCAGGAAAGCACCGCCCACAGCATGAAGCCGGGGACGAAAGACCCCAGCCAGTCGGTCATGAACCCCACCGACATGGGGCCTATGATGGCAATCCCGCTGGCCACGGCGAACATCGTCGCCCATGCCACAGCCACCTGTCCTTCCGAAATGCCCTTCATTTCCATAGGAATTGTCATCAGCACGGGCAGATAGATAAAGCTGGCGATGCCCAATGCAACAATCGCGACGTATATAACCGCTTCGTTCTGGAAGAGGAAGCAACCCATCCCCGCCAGCCCCACCACCGCGCCTGGAATCACCAGGAAGGGCTTTCGCACCCCCAATCGCGCACTAAGAAACCCGCCCGTCAGCGACGCCACGACTCCCACTATAGAAATCAGGCCCACTATCGAGCCCGCCTTCGTGAGGGACATCCCAAAGACCTCGTTATAGTAGGTGGGCAGCCACGTTGTCAGCGCCAGGTTCTGGGCGAATGCCGCGCCGTCGGCCAGCCCCAGCAGCAGTATCGTCTTGGAGCGAACGGACCTCGCCATCTCCCGGATGGACACCCTTCGCACCTTCCCTTCCGCGGCGGGCGGCGGCACCCTGCCGAAGGCCACCCAAACCACCCCGACCACCAGCATCGCCATCCCGAATAACATAAGCGTCGACTGCCATCCAATGGCTGAAGACAGAGGCCCGGAGGCAAATGTGCCGATGCCGATGCCCAGGATGAAGAAGGTCATGTGCAGGCTGTTCATCAGCGGCAGCTCCCTCGCACTGAACCACCGCATAAGGATGGGCGCCGTGGCCGGCATGATTAACACGAAGGCCAGCGCGTGCACCAGTCGCAGCGAAAGCAGGACCATGAAGTGGTCCGCCAGGAAAGTCAGGCCCATGGCGGCAGCAACCACGCATCCGACGGCGAATACAAGCTTCAGGGGGGCCTTGCCCACCAAAATCCCTCCGGGTATCACGAACAGGGCTTGCGTTATCAGCACGCCGGACATGAGGAAGCTGGCGGCCCCCCGGCTCACCTGGTACTCATCGATGATGAGGGGCATGACGGGGGTTACGACGGAGAAGTTGGCGGAATAGAATAGGTTGAAAAGCAGGATTATCCCTGCTATGACGAATCGATATCGGCTCTTCTTCGGATCCAACTTATTTCTAATGGAGGCGCACCCTTCGTGCTTTCTGCCGTAGGGGGAGACTATCTTAGACGCACTGGGTGGAGTTTGTCATTCCGAAGGGCGCCGGAAGGAGAAGGGGAGGGCAGGTTTGAAACCAGCCCCTACGGGTTAGGGTCTTGCCATCGGATAAACCATCTACGTAATAGACGGGGAAAGGGAGGTTCGCGAACCACCCCTACCAGATGAGACGCAAGTTCGCCGCCCGCTTCGGGACAATCATTGGCTTTTAGTATGTCCTGTAACTACAATTTTGTAATATGGTGAAGAGCAACTGTGCTTGCGTTGGACTTGGAACCAGGCCAAGAATCGGGCGAATCTCAGAGCGCACGGTCTCAGCTTCGAGGCTGCAATGGTCGTGTTTGTCGATCCCATGTCTGTGCCGCGGGAAGACCCATATCCAGATGAGCAAAGGTAGAGACCATGGGCATGGTAGGAAATCAAGTCGTAACGGTAGTCCACACATGTCCCGCCTTTGACGAAGAGACTGGCGAAGCTATCGGACGCATCATCTCCGCACGTAAGGCAACGAGTCATGAAAGGATGGCCTATGAAGAAGGACTTTACTGAGTTACCGTCAGACGTTCAGGCGCAGATACAGGCCATAGAGGCTCTGCCGGACGACCAGATTGACACAACCGACGTTCCAGAGATTCTCGACTGGTCCGACGCCAGGCGCGGGGTTTTCTACCGGCCTATAAAGAAACGGCGATTATCTACTTGACGCAATTGGTGCAGTGGACACCGCAGGTTGGACGAGGCATTCCAACCGGGTGCCACCTGTAATTGCCCAGAGGCGATGCACATGAATGGATTAAACTTCAACGCGATAGATGTGGAGACGGCCAATGCGGACCGTTCGACAATCTGCCAGATCGGGATAGTACATGTCCGCGACGGCCATATACGCGACAGATGGGAGTCCCTAGTCGACCCAGAGGACTGGTTCGACGCTTATAACATAGACATCCACGGCATATCGGGGGAGACGGTCGAAGGTGCCCCAACCCTGTCGGCGTTGGACGGTGAACTCCGCGCCCGACTCGGTGCGTCAGCTGTGGTCAGTCACACCAACTTTGACCGCGTGGCTATCGAACGCGCCATGGAGAAGTACAGCTTGAGCCAACTTCAGACCACGTGGCTGGACAGCGCCAAGGTCGTTCGTCGAGCATGGCCAGACCGCTACTCCCGTAAAGGTTATGGACTGGCTTCGGTCGCTAAGGATTTGGGGATAACCTTTCGGCATCATGACGCCCTTGAGGACGCCACCGCAGCGGCAGAGATCGTAATTCGAGCTTCGGAGGAAACCGGACTCGACATTTCTGGGTGGCTCAAACGTACCGCAAGGCCGATCAATCCCAAGCGGCGCAACGGTGGGAGCGCAATCCAGATTGAGGATGCGAACTCAGAAGGGCTCCTTTTCGGAGAGACGGTAGTTTTCACCGGCAGCCTAGGTGTAACCCGCCAGCAGGCCACTGACTTGGCTATTCAGGTGGGCTGCGAGGTTCGGGTATCAGTGACGAAACGCACTACAATCCTGGTGGTGGGACTGCAGGACAAGGAAAGGTTAAATGGATACACCAAGAGCTCGAAGCATAGAAAGACCGAGAGTCTCGTCAGAAAAGGTGCTGGCATCCAGATACTGTCTGAAGCGGACTTTCACGCGATGCTTAGTGTCACCACAAGGAACCATCGCTAGTTGTATCAAGTAGATAATCCCCAAAGCAGCAGATTACGCTAAGGCTCGATGCAGACATCATAGCCTGGTTCAAGGCCCATACTCGTAACGGTCGTGGGTATCAAACAGACATCAATGGAGCGCTTCGCGCGCACGTCCAGCGGTCGGCTCGTTCGGTAAGGTAGTCTTGGCAGTCGCTTCGATCCACCGGGCGCATGGAACTTTCGGAGATGGCGGGTTTGAAACCCGCCCCTACAGGTCGGGGTCTCAACATCGGATAAACCGCCTATGCAATAATCGGGGAAAGGGCGGTTCGCGAACCGCCCCTACCAGATGGGGGGTAAAATCGTCCGATTCTACGTGAGCGGTCTTTTCTAGTCTGGACACCAACCCCAAAAGACTGTAGTTTTTTATGGGCGCTTCTAAACACCGGCGCGCCAGTCTCAACCTCCAAGGAGCGAAGATGACCCAGTCCTCTCCCTACCGACTGCCCCCCAACGTCCGGCCTACGGCCTACAGGCTGACGCTGACGCCGGACCTGGAGAACTTCACCTTCACCGGCCAGGTGTCCATAGACCTGCAGGTTTCCGAAGAAACGGGTCGGGTGCTGTTAAACGCCGCTGAGCTTGAGATAACCGCCGCTAGCATCACGGACGCATACGGCGGCCCCATGCCCGCGTCCGGGATTCTTCTTGACGAAAAGCGGGAGCGGGTCTTCCTGACGTTTCCCAGGGAGATTGCTACGGGCAGGGCAACCCTGTCGATGGAATTTTCCGGCATCCTCAACGACCAGCTGCGGGGCTTCTATCGGTGCCGCTACACGGACGCAGACGGAGCCGAACGCAACATGGCCGCCACGCAATTCGAAGCCACGGATGCCCGCCGCGCCTTTCCCTGCTGGGACGAGCCTGCCGCCAAGGCCACCTTCGAGCTAACCCTCCGCATCCCGTCGGAGCTAATCGCAGTATCGAACACCATGCCCGAGGCGGAGACGCCCGCCGAGAACGGCACGAAAGAAGTCCTCTTCGCCCCGACGCCAAAGATGTCCACCTACCTGCTGGCATTCATCGTTGGCGACCTGGCCGCCGTGGAAGAACGCGCCCCCAACGGCACTCTCGTGCGCATCTGGGCCACCCGCGGCAAGGAGGAGCAGGGCCGCTTCGCCCTCGAAACCGCCGTCGACCTGCTGGCCTACCTGGACTTCTACTTCGGAATTCCGTACCCCCTGGAGAAGTTGGACCACCTAGCCCTGCCGGACTTCGCCGCGGGCGCTATGGAGAACTGGGGGGCTATCACCTACCGGGAAATTGCCCTCCTGTTCGACCCGGCCAACTCCGCCGCCAACACCCGCCAGCGCATTGCCGAAATCATTGCTCACGAGATGGCACATATGTGGTTCGGCGACCTGGTCACCATGGAGTGGTGGGACGACCTCTGGCTCAACGAGAGCTTCGCCTCCTGGATGGGCAACAAGGCCGTGGACCACATTCGTCCGGAGTGGGATATGTGGACCCAGTTCGTCTACCAGGACACTAACGGCGGCTTAAGTCTTGACGGTCTGAAAAACTCGCATCCCATCGAGATGCAGGTAACCAATCCCGCTGAGATTGGCGAGCTTTTCGATGCCATCAGCTACAACAAGGGCGGTGCAGTGCTCCGGATGCTGGAAGATTTTCTGGGGGAAGAAACTTTCCGCCAGGGAATTCACCAGTACCTGAAGAGCCACCAGTACGGCAACGCCCGCACTGAAGACCTGTGGGCCAGCCTGGAACAGGTTTCCGGCAAGCCCATTACGGCCATCATGAACACTTGGGTCAAGCAGGCCGGCTATCCCGTCCTTACTGTGGAGGAATCCACCGACGCCAACTTCAGAGGCCCTGTCTTATCGCTCACGCAAAGCCGCTTCCTCTATGACCGACTGATGAACCCGGAGGACGATGACGACTCCCGCTGGCATGTGCCCATAAGCATCCAACAGGCCGGTGCGCCATCCAGGAACACCACCCTCATGGAAGGCAACATCCTGAAAGCGTCCCTTGATTCAGCCGACGACGCGGGCTGGGTCAAAGTCAACGCCGGCCAAACGGGGTTCTACCGCGTCAACTACGACGCCGACCAGTGGAAACGTCTGGGAGAAGCCGTCGGCTCCATGGAACTGCCGGCCACCGACCGTCTCGGCCTACAGAACGACGCCTACGCCCTGATGCGCGCCGGCACCCTCTCTCCCGCCACGTTCCTCTCCCTGGCGGAGAACTACCGCGGCGAGACCCACGTTTCCGTGTGGAGCGACCTGGCCTCCAACCTCGGATCCTTCGACAACCTCATTGGCAGCCAGCCCTACTACGACCGGTTCCTGCCCTTCGCCCAGAGTATTTTTAGAAAGGCCGCCCAACGGATAGGCTGGGAGCCTCATCCCGACGAAGGACACCTGGACACGCTGCTGCGGACCACCATACTGGGGCAGCTGGGCGCATACGGCGACGAAGCGACGATTCAGGAAGCGCGGGCCCGCTTTGACCGTTTCCTGGAGCGGCCCGAATCGCTGTCCCCCGACCTGCGGGGAATGGTCATCTCACTGACGGCCCAGGCCGGCGACGGGGACACCTTCGACACACTCCTGCAGTTGGAGGATGCGGCGGACCTGCAGGAAGAGAAGATGCGCCTGCTGCGCGCCCTCACCCGGTTCCAGCGGGGAGACCTGCTCCAGAAGACCCTGGACCTAACCCTCAGCTCGCGTGTTCGCACCCAGGACACCGTGTCGCTGGTTATCGGAGTGGCCGTTAACCGAATTGGCGGGGACATGGCCTGGGAGTTCATCAAGAACAACTGGGACGAGTTCAACCGACGCTACGGCGCGGGCGGATTCGCCATCATGCACCTGGTCAGCATCATTGGGCGGTTCACCACCTTGGAGCACGCCGCCGACGTGGAGGCGTTCTTCGCCGAGCATCCGGCGCCGGGAGCACAGAGGACCATCCAACAGGCCCTGGAGCGCATCCGAATCAACGCCCGGTGGCTGGAGGTTCGGGGAGCGGAGGCCGGCGAGTGGCTGAGCGCGCGGAGTTAATTTTGACTGCGCTGAGGAGCATATTGCCACAAGTTCGCGCAGAGTGGCGGAATTTCCAACCATCCGGGGCAGGGCACAACATCTGCCTCCGAGGCGGGCCGTCCCTAGGATATTGAACCGGGCGAATTTTCTTTCCCTGGTTTCATCGCTTTTTTCCCGCATTCGCCTCGGCGATGGGCCAGCGGTGTTCGTGTTGCTGCTCATCGTGCTGGCGCCCCTGGCCTGCCATCGGGCCGACCCGTCGGAAGATCCGGGAAGTCTCGTCATATACGCCGCGCGTGAGGAGCAGCTAGTCGGCCCCGTGGTGGAAAGTTTTCGGCAGGAGACGGGAGTGCGGGTGAAGGTGAAGTACGGCGGCACGGCGCAGGTGGCGGCTACTCTCCTAGAAGAGGGCGACGCCAGCCCCGCCGACCTGTTCTGGACGCGAGACCCCGGAGGGCTGGGCGCCCTTTCCGGCAAGCTCAAGTCTCTGCCCTCGGACATTCTGGATCTAGTGCCCAACAGGGCCCGCTCTTCCGAAGGCCAATGGGTGGGCATAACGGCTAGGGTGCGGGCGCTGGTCTATAACCCCCGGCGGGTAGATCCCAGTGAGCTTCCCCGCTCCCTCCGTGAGCTAACGCAAGCCCGCTGGAAGGACCGGGTAGGGTGGTCGCCCACCAGCGGACCCACCCAGACCATGATCACCTTCATGCGCGCCGCCTGGGGGGAGGAGGAGACTCGCCGCTGGCTTGCAGCCCTGGAGAAGAACGGCGCGGTCAAGTTCGGCGGACACACTTCGGTGGTGGCAGCGGTGCACCGGGGCGAGGTCGACGTGGGGCTGGTCAACCACTACTACGTCCACCGGTTCAGGGAAGAGTACGGCCAGGACGCCGCCGTCGCGAATCATCACCTGCCGGAGAAGGGGCCGGGCAACCTGGCCATGGTATCCGGCGCGGGCGTCCTGCGAACGGCGCGGAATGAGGCCAACGCCCACGCCTTTCTGCGGTACTTACTTTCATCCCACGTCCAAGCGTACTTCACCCATAAGACCTTCGAGTATCCCATGGTAGAGGCTGTGCCCATCCATCCAGACCTCACACCTCTGGCGGAAATCAACACCCCAGAGGCAGACATGGACGACTTGGCTGACTTGCAGGCGACGCTAGGGTTGCTGCGGGAGTTGGGGGTTGTGCCGTGAAAATCACAAGTGGGTAATGAATAGTGGAGAGTAGGGAAGTGTTTTCCTTAAGGCCTCAGATTCGATGCATTCATACTAGGGCTGCAGGCCGCGATTTTCACCCGCCTGCGGCTCTTCGGGCTTGGAGTGTCGCTATCCTATCAATTGCAGAATGATGTTCAACCCGCCCAAGAACAAGCCCACGCCGCTAATTGTTGCCACCATTAAGACCCTCAACGCCTTGATATCCCCCCGAACATCCGCCAAGTCTGCTTTGGTGGCATAGTGCTGACGAAATTCGTCTCGCAACAACGCCAGTTCTTCCCTAAGCTCACTTCGGGTAATGGGCTGTTCCGCCATTGCCATTGCTATCCTCCGATACTCTCTGTACCGGAGCCTAGCACAACTGATGTTCGATAACAAGCAGCGCTCAGCCAACTTGTTCTCTGTACCCCTTCGGTCAGTGGTCTAATCACGCAAACACGAAAGAGATTTCTCACCGCGCAGTGCTGTCTTTTGATATCAACCTCCGTAGTAGCTTCTAAGACCATCCATCAAGACCTTAGGAGCCTCTGTTAGGGTAATCTTCCACGCTCCTGAAGACGCCTTCGATATCATTTCCCCTACCCAAGCTCTAACCTTCAGACCAAGTTTGCCTTCTGAAGCATATGGTTCAGCCGAAATCGCCCTATTGAGTTCACACAGGTCTTTCTTACTAACTTCGTGTTTACTCAAGTGATCCAATAGTGAGGCAATATCGCCCATGCGGATGGGATTGACTTGTTGTTGCACGTTCTCACCGCTGGCGACGAAATTGTGGTCGCCGTAGATGTTAAGGTTAAAGAGGTTTCTAACCGTCTCTTGCTTTACTTCTCCGCTCTTTAGGTTCTCCGACGTGACATTGTTCTCCTGGAGGCCAAGCATGAAATCCAGCAGTTTGTTCTTGATCTTATCCAAGACTCCCGCGATGTTTGAAGGAAGTATCGGTTGGTATGCACTTACTAATATCATCCCATCAGTCATTTGCGTTGCTTTTCTAGCCAGCTTCACGAATTCTTGCGGCCATACCCTCTGCAAACTCTTGCCTTTCAGAATCAACATTCCTTCAAGTTCACCTACACCTTGAGAGAAGATTAGGTTCTCAGCGAAATTCTTTATATGTTCAGGTAGGCCCTAAGTGGGCAAAGGCATATTTCTTACTAAACTCTGGAATGGCCCAGAGAAAGTGCCACGATTATTAGGCCTGAACCGCCGATAGCTGGGTACTTTGCTTCGATCGGTATAGCCATTGAGCTCAGAGTCAACCCATTCCCGAAATTCCGGCAACCCTAATCCACTTGCAAGAATCTTGGCTTTTCTCAGGGTATTTGAGACGCTCGCAGATTCATCAACCAAATCTGAGCGAATCTTGTCGATTAGAGCCATTTCTTTCCCAACCTTCCAACGTTGCTACTGTTCTTAATTTACCATAGTCCCGCGACCCTCTAATTGCCGCTTCTTGCGGCCTGTGCTACATTGCGACTGGAGCGCAACGAGATTCTTCGCTTCGCTCGGAATGACAGAGGTTGCGCTCGGAAAGACAGTCGCTTCATAGGCTCGCGCCACACCAACCCAAGGAGTTGAAAATGACTAACGACTACGCCGTCAAGTTTGAGCCACATATCCCCCTGGCCCTCGGCGACGGGACCCTCACCTACGTGGACGTGTTTCGGCCGGACGCTCCCGGTCGCTTCCCCGCTCTTCTACAGCGCACGCCTTACGACAAGGGAGGGCCCGGGAGCCGCTCCGGTCCCGTCGACGCCATTCGGGGGGCCATGAACGGCTACGTCGTCGTCATCCAGGACGTTCGTGGTCGGCATAGTTCCGGGGGTGAGTTCTACACCTTCGTCAACGAAGCCGACGACGGCTATCACTCCGTGGAGTGGGTGGCGGCCCAACCCTGGTGCGACGGCAAGGTGGGCATGTACGGCAATTCCTACGTGGGCGCAACGCAGTGGCTCGCGGCCAAGGCAAAGCCCCCATCCCTGGCCGCCATCGTCCCCGGCGTCACTGCCTCCGACTACCACGAAGGTTGGGCCTGGCAGGGCGGCGCCTTCGAGCTTGGCTTCAACCTCTCCTGGGCCGTCGGCCCCCTGACCGCCGCCAACTGGGGCAACCTCTCCAAGCGTCTGGGCCTCTCGCAGCAGCAGCTGAACGAAGTGATCCACGCCAAAGACCATCTCACGGACGGCTACCTGCACCTGCCCTTGGAGGAAGTGCCTGACCTGAAGGGCGGCCTGGCTCCCTACTACTACGACTGGCTGGCCCATCCGGAGTTCGACGACTACTGGAAGAGCGTCTGCATCGCCGAGTCCCACTCCGACATCGACGTGCCCGCCCTGAATTGGGGCGGGTGGTACGACGTCTTTCTCGGCGGTACCATCGACAACTACGTGGGGATGCGTCGACGAGGGGCAACGGAGGCCGCCCGCAAGGGTCAGCGTCTGCTCATCGGCCCGTGGATTCACGGCAATGCACCAACCGACGTTTCGGGCCAGTTCCACTTCGGCACCCGCGCATCTTCTCCAGTCCTGGACCTGCCGGGGATCATACTCCGCTACTACGACCACTGGCTCAAGGGTGAGGACAACGGGATCGCCAACGAAAAGCCGGTGCGCATCTTCGTCATGGGAGAAAACAGGTGGCGGATGGAGGATTCGTGGCCCCTGGAGCGGGCGGTGACCACCAACTTCTACCTGCATAGCGGCGGGAAGGCTAACACCCTGAACGGCGACGGATGCCTGAGCGTGGACGCGCCGGGCCACGAGCCGCCGGACGTCTACGCATACAACCCCCTAGACCCGGCCCCCACCCGAGGAGGCGGCCTCTGCTGCGACCCCGCCTTCATGATGTCGGGCGCCTACGACCAGCGGCCTATCGAGGCCCGGGCAGACGTGCTGGTGTACAGCACACCGGAACTGGAGCGGGACACGGAGGTCACCGGCCCCGTGACGGCCACTCTCTACGCGGCGAGCTCGGCAGTGGACACGGACTTCACCGCCAAGCTGGTTGACGTGGAACCCTGCGGCTGCGCCCGCAACCTGACCGACGGCATCATACGCGCCCGGTATCGGAAGCCGCGACAGCCCGCCAGCCTCATCCAGCCCGGGGAGGTCTACGAGTACGCCATCGACCTTTGGGCCACCAGCAACGTGTTCAAGAAGGGACATCGCATCCGGCTGGAGATTTCCAGCAGCAACTTCCCCCGGTTCGACAGGAACGCCAACACCGGCGGGCCGATAGGCGCGGAGACGCGGCTGGTTCCCACGCTGCAGACGGTCTTCCACGACGCCGAGTATCCGTCCCACGTGAGCCTGCCCCTGGTGCCGCGGGAGTGAAGAGTCCCTTCGCTTCTGATTCCTACCGCAACGTAGCGTAGTGAAGAATCTCATCCTTGCGCGAACCCATCCGCCGACGTTTGACTTGCTGTCATGCCAACTTTTGTGCGACACTGCCGGTCTATGACTGGCAACGTTGCAAGACAGAAATACCTCATAGTTGTCCTGGCGGCCGTGGTGGTGGGGCTTGCGGCTTTTGTGGGGGCTTGTGCACTTGTTTACTCAACCAGTTGGTTGATCAGCGACGATGGTGGCTGGTACCCCGTTGGAGCACCTCCCCTTCTTCCGCCCCATTGGTCTCCTGACGGCACGAGGATAGTATTAGACTGGTGGTCAGGATCTTACCTGGTTGACGCTAGATACTATGACGTAGTATTGACGGAAATCGTGGTGGAAGGGAAACGAGAAAGGGTCGATCCCCATATCTCCTCGGACGGAATCCGGATGGCCTTCTCAACAGGACGGGATTGGTTTGATGAGGATGACGCTGATATTCGACTTGCCTACCTGGACAGGTCCTATTACCGACATCTCACCAGAAGCAAGGGTAATCAATTTGGTCAAAGGTGGTCACCTGACGGTTCCAAGATTGCCTTTATCTCATGTATTCGCGTTGGCAAGGACACCATCGAGAGAACCTGCAGCCTATACGGCATAGGCGTCAACGGATCGGGTCCGAGAAAGCTTGTTGACTCGGTCCAAGCGACCGGTGGCGTCGCCTGGTCTCCAGATGGAAGGACGATTGCATTCTTAGGTAATGAACTGGACCAGTTAGCTGAGTGGCCGAAGGATCAATACATATACATCGTCGACCATGACGGCTCGAACTTGACCAGGCTGACTGAAGCTTCCAGCCAGCCCGCCTGGTCCCCGGACGGGAGCACCATAGCCTTTATGCGGAGAGACCATGGCAACTCCCTATTCGTCATGAACCCGGACGGTTCCGAATTGCAGAGGATTGCCAACCTATATTCCCCGTTTATGCCAAAATGGGCGTGGACCTTAAGTCAGGAATTTTCATGGTCTCCGGACGGCTCGGAGATTCTGCTGCAGGACTATCCCTTCATTCGGGTCAATGCCGATGGCACGGACTACCCCGGAAAAGAATCCCATTACGCCGTATTTGCCGGGCCGGAGCATTGGGAAGTAGCATACGCCTCTTGGTCCCAGGACGGATCAATGATTGCTATTACTGTCCAGCAGTCGGGCGGAAACGATCCAGATGAGGGCGAAGCCTTCCTCCTTACAATGGCGCGAGATGGGTCAGACAAGCGTGTCCTAGTAAGAATCGACGAAGGTGGACTCTATGCGGTGGCGAATGAGCCGTGGGACGGGGACGGCGAGGGAAAGGGGGCGGGGGAATGGGTGTGGCATTCGCCGTAGGAGTAGATGAACCTTGCTTCTACGGCGACGCCAACACGGGCGGGGACATCGGCGCGGGGACGCGGCTGGTTCCCGCGCTTCAAACCGTCTTTCACATGACGAAATAGACGCCTCGGACTGAGGCAGAGCAAGCACAGAGGGCAGCTGACATGGGGTTTTTCAAAGCACGTCATCTCTGGCCGGCGTTACTCTTTTTACCTACTGGAGTCGGGATCGCACTGGGGTTCACCCTACTTGTAAATGGCGAGACTTGGCTTCAAATTCTGGTTGCGGTGGTAGCAATGGGGACTTCTTTTCTTGCGGGGTTGTTCTCGTCCGGTCTGGGGATTGCGGCACTCTTGCCTGTTGTTGTGCTGGCTAGTCTTTTGGTGGCTTTCAGCCTTTTCGGAGCGCCGTCTTCTGACGTTGAACCCATAGGTTTCGCGGTCCTACTTTCTCTCATCTATGGCGTTGTGGCGTATTTTGCCTTCGGTGCGGGATGGATAGTGCGCGGGTTGCTTATCGGTTTCCACGAAGAAAATAACCGGCAACGTTAGAACGGCAAACTCTCTCGTTTGACTTGGCGTTGTGCCGGTGGTAGCGTTCAATTAACAGTAATAATCCCACTTTCTAACGGAGGTTGCGCCAGGTGTACAGTAAGAAAATGTTGGGCATGGAGGAGAGCCAGGCCGCCATTGCCGCCATGATTGCCGAGTTTCAGAAGAACCCGGATAACCCGCCCGCCGCCTTTGCCGTGGTGGACGACGTGGGGCTTCTGCTGGCCTACGCCCGAACCGACGGTTCCCGTCCCATCATCTCCCGCAACGCCATCAAGAAGGCGTACACCGCCGCCCTACGCGGCATGACCAGCGAGACCTTCTTCGAGGAGCTCAACCATCGGGGTTGGCGGGTAGGCGACATGGGAGACCCGATGCTCATCGCCGTTCCCGGCGGCATACCGGTCATTGACCCGTCGGATGGCGCGGTCCTGGGAGGCGTAGGCGTCGCCGGCCTTCCCCCCGGCCCCGGCGACGACGACATTGCCGAGGTGGGCGTCAAGGCCACCGGCTTTTCGCCAATCCCCATCAAGCCCGGCTAATTCCGTTGCTCGCCGAGGCTCTTTCCTTCACCCCAAGGCAAGGGCGTGGGAATCCGACAGTTAACCTCATCCCGTATAGATTATAAAAAGGTGAGCGGCCATGCTGGAATTCTTCGGGCATCTTGAAAGACTCGCCTCGGACCTCTACCCGTGGCGGTGGCTCATTATGGCCATCGTCCTGGTGGTGGTCGCCGCCGTACTCCACTACGCCTACAGGCGGGGCTGGCACACCTACGCCTGGGAGCGGAGGGTACGCTTCGGAATCATCGGCGCGCCCGTGCTGGCCCTGTTGCTGTTCATCGCATGGGACCTGGGTTCGCCCCTGTTCATCAACAAGACCGTCGAGGAGGAATTCCCCTTCGCCTTCTCCGCCCAGCCGCCAGAGGAAGTGACCATGGAGGAGGTGGAGATGGCAATGGAGGTTATGGCGAAGGTGGACACGCCCGCCATGGAGGCCATGCCCAAAGCCATGATGGAGGCTCCCGCAGCCCCGGAAAGGCTCAAGTCGGGAATGTTCAGCGACCGGGACAGGATACACAAAGGCAGCGGCGAGGCGATAATCTATCGGGCAGAAGACGGCTCCCACCTGCTGCGGCTGGAGAACCTGAACGTCACCAACGGGCCGGACCTGCACGTTTTCCTTTCCCCTCACTCCAACCCTAAAGACCGGGACGACGTGATGTCGCCCGGATACTTCAGTTTGGGGCCGCTGAAGGGGAACCAGGGCAATCAGAACTACCCAATCCCCTCGGACCAGGAAGCGGCTGCGGTGGGCAGCGTCATCATATACTGTAGGCCCTTCCACGTGATATTTACTATCGCGCCTCTGACGGAGGGGTAGGGCGGGCGTAGTAGGACATCCGCAAGAGGGTCTGGTTTGAAACCAGCCCCTACCGAACTGGTGATGACGGGTTGAGAGGGATGGATCCCCGCATTCGCGAGGACAAGAGCCGGAATTATTCGTTTCGGCGGGATTCGTTATTTTCTGTGGTGGAAACGAATGGCATTTTAATGCGCGGACGAATCTCTTTTGGATGGACGTGAGCCTGGGGAGGGAGTTGACGGCATGAGGGAGGCCGTACAGGACCCTTTGGCCGCTTCTTTGTGAATTGAGCGCATATGTTCATGCCAGGAAGGATAATAGGGGTTGCCGGCCTGTGGCAAGGAGGAGTTGTCACAACGGGGGATCGGGAGCACCCCCATCCCTTCGACAAGCTCAGGGCAGGCTCTAGCCTTCCCCCATCAAGAGGGAAGGGGGTTGAAGAGGGGGGAAAGGTTGCTTGCGTGCGCCAGGAAGTTCTGACCTAATCCTGCTAGAATGAGATAATGGCCCGGCCATGCTCATCCGTCCTTTTCTGAACATATACCAACGCTTCAGCGGCTCCTTCTATGGCTGGAAGCTGGTGGGCCTCAGCTTCTTCATGCTCACCCTCTCCTCCCTGGTCTCCTTCCAGGGGGTGGGGACCTTCGTCGTGGCGTTGGAGCGGCAATTCGGTTGGAGCCGCACTGTCCTTTCCGGAGCCTTCGCCCTAACCCGCGTCCAGGGAGCGGCCCTTGGGCCTATCGAAGGCGTGCTCATCGACAAGTTCGGCCCGCGCCGAATGGTCATGGCGGGATTCATAGTCATGGGAATCGGGTTCGTCCTCTTCTCCTTTGTGGAAAACGCCTGGCAGTTCTACATAGCCTTCGTAGTCATCAGCCTAGGCGCGGGGCTTGGGGGCTGGCTGGCGATGATTGCCGCAGTAACCAACTGGTTCATCAAGCACCGAGCGATGGCCCTTTCCATTGGCATGGCGGGCACCCACGTGGCCGGGCTGCTGGTGCCCTTCCTGGCATTGGGCATCGAGGCCTTCGGCTTCGAGAAGGTGGCCCTTGGGATCGGCCTTGCCCTGCTGGTCATAGCCATACCCGCCGGGAAGCTGGTCAAGAACTATCCGGAAGAGTACGGACTAGTCCCCGACGGCGAGGCCGTGCCGCAGAAATCGGAAGACCCGTCCAAGCCCAGCAGCCCGTCGGACCCGGAGCCAGCCTTCACCGTGAAGGAGGCCCTACAGACCCGCGCCTTCTGGTTCATCGCCATCGCCCACATCGCTTCGGCGGTGCCCATCGTCACTTTGTCCATCCACCTGGTGCCCAAACTGACGGACATCGGCCTGTCTCTGAGCATGGCGGGCGTAGTGGTGGCTCTATATACAATAGTGGCGCTGCCCTTCCAGTTCCTCTCGGGCTACCTGGGCGACAAGCTGCCCAAGCCGCCACTCATCTTCCTATTCCTCACGCTGCAGGCCATCGCGCTGCTGGTCATTGCCCAAACAAACAGTATCGCCGGAGCGTTACTTTTCGCCGTGCTGTTCGGCATCGCCTTCGGCGGGCGGATGCCGCTGCTTTTCTCTATAAGGGGGGAGTACTTCGGGCGAAAGTCCTTTGCGACGATTATGGGGATGTCCCAGCTGCCGTCCAACTTCATGATGATAGGGGCGCCCCTATTTGCAGGGTACATGTTTGATACAACGGGGTCTTATTTCATACCCTTCACATTCTTCGCAGGGTTCACCTTCCTGGGGGCGTTTCTGATTCTGTTTGCGAAGAAGCCGATACCCAAAGAGCCGCTTCCACGGCCCTGGGAAACGGGCTAGGTGCCGATGCGCGGGCCGGCGGTGCAGGCCTCTCGAAGGGTCTCCAACACCGACAGGATGGCCAGGTAGCTGGTGCGGGGGTTCCGGTCGTGGGGACGGTTCTCCAGGGTGAACCGCATGACGCCAAAGCTGCCGCGAGCGTAGATCTGGTGCACGTTGCCGGGGGAATCCGGGTCTGCCACCACCTTCACGCGGGTTTTCTCCGGCCCCAGGCCTGCCAGGCTCAGGGTAGCCCCGACGTTTACGTTGGCGGGAAAGAGCTTGATGGCCTCCAGGGCTGACCCATCGAAGATTACCTGCGCTTCCGTTATCTCTTTGGACTCCCACTCCTTGAAACCGGGTGCGCCCATGAGACCTCGCGGCGGCTTCGTGGTGGTCAGGACTACTTCTTCCAGAAGGCCCCGCGTAGCGCGAATGGCGTCGATGCCCCCCAGGGCGCCGGTGGGGATGATGAAGCGAAGGCCCCGCTTCTCGGCCAGGTCAGCAAGCCTCTGGAAGAGGGCCGTATCCGTGAGGGCGCCGGAGCTGACGACCATCAGGTCCTTGCCAGCGGCGAGAACCCTCTCTGCGTGGGCTTTAACGGCGCTGGGAGAAGCGCACTCAACCACCATCTCCAGCCCCGGAGCCGACAGGAATTCATCCATGTCGGTGAAAGCGGGAATCGAGCCGCCCAATTGCTGGGCCAGCTCATTGGCAATTGTGGCGTCCATGTCAAAGAGGGCGGCTATCTCAGCGTTCCCCACGCGCCCACCGGCAACCTCGGTGGCTATCTCCGTGCCGATGGCCCCGCAGCCAATCAAACCTATCTTGGTCACTTCACCCTCGCTATCGGTAGTCTGAACTCTGCGGTCTTCGCACTCGCGGCCAGGGTCTCAATCCCAACAGCTATGAACTGAACACCTCTGGGATTATAGGAGCGGCTATCTCAGGCGGTCAAGCAGCGCGGCTATAGGGACACGATGACTTCCACGTCGTAGTCTATTACCTCCGCCTCAGCCCTCTGACGGACGATGAAGTTTACGACTGATTGCAGAGTCTCGTCGGCGTGGGGAGCACGATTACTTACGCAGCAGACGCCGATGGTCAACTTCTGCCACAAGTCGTTGTCATCCACCTCGGCGATGGCCACGTTGAACTTGTTGGAGACCAAGGCAATAAGGGAGCGGGATATCCGGCGCTTGGCCTTGAGGCTCTGTACTCCGTGAAGACGCAGGGATAGACGACAGACGCCCACGTTCATGACCGAAGCCTCCAGTGGGATATGGAGGGAGTATCGAAGCCGTCAGCAGCGTTTAGGCGGCCCGCGAACATACACAGCATGAAGGGCAGTATAGCCGGCGGCTTCAGGGGCTACAAGACAGACCCGATTCGTTGGTCGGCGTTGTGCCAGGTGCCGAGTTGCAATAGACTCTGAAGCCGGAGGCGCATTTTTGGACGTTCTATTCGACCGGGGCATATACCTGCCAAGCGTTGACCTGTGGCTCGATTCCAAGAGGAAGCAGACCATAGGCTACATTTCCCACGCTCACGCAGACCACACCGCCGCTCACCAAAGGCCCATCCTCACGCCTGCCACGGCGGTCCTCCTCCGCAAGCTGCTGCGTCGCTCCGAGCCACGCACGCTGGAGTATGGAGAGGAGTACGACACACCCCGTTATTCGCTGACGCTCTATCCTTCGGGACACTGCCTGGGTTCGGCCTTGGCGCTGGTGCAATGCAAGGCGACGGGGGAGCGTGTTCTCTACACCGGCGATTTCCGGGCAAAGCCGAATCCTACCGCCGACCCCCTGGCCACGGCGCCTTGCGACGTGCTCATAATGGAGTCCACCTACGGCAGAGAAGACTACGTGTTCCCGGCCCAGGAAGAAGTTCTGGAGCAGCTCTTTCGAAGCATATCCCAATGGCTGGAGGCGGGTGGCGTGCCCGTGGTGCTGGCCTATCGGATGGGCAAGACGCAGGAATTGCTGCATCATCTGCTGGCCCGCGGCTTCCGGGCGGCCCTGGAGGAAGCCGCCTACGAGGTTACCCGCAGCTACGAGGAGGCGGGAGTGCGGTTTCCGAAGGACTACCGCGCCTTCGACGGCACGGTCCGGGACGGGGAAGTCCTGATCTTCCCATCGGGCCGTCGAACTCGGGCGACGCTGGCGGGCGTCAGAAACAAGCGGTACTTCGGAATGTCCGGCTGGGCGCTAAACGGCCACAGGGAACACTGGCTGGGCGCGGACGAGTCGTTTCCCTTCAGCGACCACGCCGACTATACGGAGCTGCTGGCTTACGTAAAGGCCGTGGGCGCCCGGCAGGTGTACACCGTCTACGGCTTCCCGGACCTGGCCCATCATCTCAGAAGCATGGGATACGATGCAACGCATTTGGAGAAGGCGACGTCCAGCGTGCAATTGAAATTTGCCTGACGCGGCGGGGTGTCGTCGGAAACTACCGGCTATAAGGAGGAAAAGAAATGATACGGCTAACCGTTCTCTACCCAAACCTCAAGGGTTCCCACTTTGACTGGGACTACTACATAAACGTGCATACGCCTTTGGCGCAGAAGCGCTTCGGTAAGGCGGCCCTCAAGTGGGAAGTGGACCGGGGGTTGGAGGGGGAGGAATCCGGGGAACCGGCGCCCTATCAGGTTGCGGCCTTCATCACGCTAACGTCCCTGGAAGACTTCCGCAGGATCTCGAAAGAGCACGGCAAAGAGCTGAAGGGGGACTTCCCCAACTACACGAACGTCTACCCACACTTCCTCATCAGCGAAATCGCCGTCAGCGATTAGACGGTCGTCGGCTGGATTTTGCCCCGTCAAAGAGGGCTGTTGGGCGGATTCTCTGAACCCTGCCGATTCGGGGAGACGCTGAAGTCTCGAGGAAGGAAGACCGCCGCCGCCGCTCCAAGAATCAAAACCACGACCACCACCAGTCCGGCATGGGATAGGGCGACGGCAAAGGCCTCCGCCTGGGCGACGTTGCCCACCGCCGGGCCAAAGGTCTGTACAGCGTCATAGTCCGCCGTCAGGTCCCTCTCGGCCAACCCTACCCTCAGCGAAGTGAGGAACACCGATGACACCAGCGCTATGCCCAGGGTGGCCGAAACGTTCTGGGTCATGTAGAGGATGCCGGAAGCCACGCCGGCCTTGTTTACTCCCAACGAGTTGACCAGAACGGTGGTGGTAGTCACGAAGGCGGCGGCTCCGCCCACGCTGGCCAGCAGCAGGCTAACCAGCAGGGATCCATAGGCGGAAGACGCGTCGAAAGTCAGCCAGACCAGGGCGGCTGCGCTGGCAATGAGCATGCCCGCTATCATGGGCCATCGCAGGCCGAAGTTGTCTACAATCTTCCCCCAAAACAGGGTGGCCACCACGATGGCCCCGCCGGCGGGCAGAAACAGCAAGCCGGCTTCCAGTGCGTCCTTGTGCAGGAAGTCTTGCAAATAGATGGTACTCATGAAAATTACCGGCACGAAGGCGAATCCGGTGGCGAATCGCACCAGAATCCCCACGGTGAAGGCCCGGTTACGGAAGAATCTCGGGTCTACGATGGGATACTCGAGGCGGGCCTCCGTAAACACCAGCGTCACGATAGAGACAGTTGCTCCGGCAAACAGCAGCAGCGTCATTGACGACGTCCAACCATTTTCGTTGCCGCTCACAATGGCCAGCGCCAGCGTCAGCACCGAGGCGGCGATAAGGACCACGCCCAGGTAGTCGATGCGCCGGTCTATGGACTCGTCCCGCGACTCCTTCACGATCAGAATGATAATGACCACGGCCGCCAAAACCACCGGGATGTTCATCAGGAAGATAGCGCGCCACTCCAGCAGCGAGGTGAAGGCTCCGCCGATGAGTGGACCGGCGATGAACCCCAAGGCTCCGATACTTCCCCAAAGGCCGATGGCCGTGCCCATGTTCCTGTTCTGGTAGGCCGCCGTCAAAACCGAAAGGGACGCGGGCAGCATCATTGCGCTTCCCAATGCCTGGATCACCCGGGCCGTCAGCAGCGTTTCGATGTCCATTGCGAAGAACCCAACGAGCGAGCCGACGGCGAAGAGGACCGCCCCGGCAACAAGGAACCGCTTCCGCCCGAAGATGTCCCCCAGCTTGCCTCCCACGACGACCAGCACGGCGAAGGTGAGGGTGTAGGCCTTGATCACCCAGCCCCTCTCCACGAGGGTGACCTCAAAGTCTCGCTGGATGGAAGGCAAGGCCAGGTTGATGATAGTAACGTCGAGGGCCACCAGAAAGACGGTAAGGCAGGTGGCCAGCAGAATCAGGCGGCGCTTCAGGTCGTCGGACACGTCGAAGGAAGTTAAAAGAGGCAATCGATCTCTCAGGCGAGTGCTGCTGAGGCGGGCTAGGCCCTCTCCCCTTCCATAACAGGCACTGCGACTATGGGCGGCGTCGGCGTGGCCTCCTGCGGCAAGCCGGGCCGTCCCTTCTTCTCACGAATAGTCAGAATGAGGATGGTGGAAATCACCAGCAGAACCAGGTTAGACCAGATCGCAAGGTCGTAGGTGCCCCGAGCGTCGAATAAATAGCCGCCCAGGGCAGCGCCCATGCCGGAGCCGAGGGGCATCATCGCAAACATAGTCCCATAGATGGTCCCCAAATACTTTATGCCAAACCTGTCGGAGGCGAAGGCTGCAGTGAGTGCGACCACTGCGTTCCAGGACAACCCCACCAGCACAATGCCCGTCAAGAGAGTCACAAACCCCATTGCGGGTATGCCGAGGAAGGGAATGCCCATGGAGAAGAGCACCAGCACGAAGCCCACGGCTCGCAGGGCGTAGGAGAAGCTGAGGTAGGACCTGCGACCATGCTTATCGGAGAGATGGCCCAGCACCAGCGCGCCCAAGATGGCACACCCACCGATGAGGCTGAAAGTGAGGGCAGCGCTCATTTGGCTATAACCGAGGTCTGTGATGTAGGCTATGATGTGAGCATTCACGAAGCTCATGGTGTAGCCTCATACGAAATAGCCAAAGGTGAGTTTCCAGAAGAAGGGCGTCTTGAACGCGTCGGCAAGGGTCGAGTCCCGGAAGGCCAGGGCCGGGTTACCACTCTGTCCGTCGGCGCTAACGATGCTTGGAGGCGCGCCCTCCGGCTTCAGGCCCACGTCTTCGGGGCGATTCCTTATGAGGAGCAGTCCTATCGGAAGAATCACCAGCAGCAACAGAATGCCCAGGAACTGGTAGGCCTGCTGCCAGTTGAAGGCCTCCAGGAATATGGTCGACGCGGGTACCAGCGCCATCCCGCCGATGGCCCCGCCTCCGTTGATGAGTCCCAGAGTCAGGCCGCGACGCTGGAAGAACCAGGAGCTGACTATCTTGGTCAGAGTCGGCCCCGCCGCCAGAGTGAGGCCGATGCTCATGACGGAGAAGATGGCAAAGAGATGCACCAGGGTCTGTATGTGGGGCAGAAGAAGCAGCATGGCCCCGACTATGGCGATGCCGACGAGGGCCACGGCCTTGGGGCTGTATCTGTCGGCCATGTACCCGCCCACGGGACGCAGCAGGCCGGAAAGCATGAAAGTTGTGCCGAAGGCGGTGGCGAGCACAGCGCGGCTCCAGCCGAACTCCTCCGTCATGGGCTTGAGGAAGACGCCGAAGGAGAAGTGGCTGCCCGACGCGCCGAAGACGATGAAGGCGCAGGCAAAGGTGACTATCCAGCCGTAGTAGAGGTTTCCCCGGTTCAACAGCATGACGCCAACTATCTTAGACAGTGGCGACGGGTTTAACAACGGGGATGGGGCCGGGTGAAGAGTAGTTAGAACTCGGCGTTGGCTGGATTAGTTCATAAAACCGGTGGGTATTCGGGGTATTCGTTATTTTTGCTGGTGGAAAAGAATCGGGGATTGTGGCAAGGCGGACGTAGTGCTGGGAGCGGGTTGAAGGCACGAGGGCGAATGAATGTTCATGCGGGGATGATAACACTGAATGGGAGGTTTATGGAAGAGGCTGATGTCAGTGGGGAGATTCGCGGGAATGAAGGGGGAGGTGGGTGAGGGCGTCCGGTTCCGGTGGTAGAATGGAGATGAAACGCAAACCGCAAGGGCGTGAAAAATGGGCGCAACGCATGTAACTGTAGCAATACGCAATCCGGCCGAACCAGACCGGGTGTGGGAAGGCCTGTTCCTGGTCGATACCGGCGCCATCGACTGCCTCGTGCCGCGCACAGCCCTGAAATCCATTGGCCTGCAACCGCAAGGAAAGCGAACCTACGAACTGGCCGACGGCAGCGAAATCCGATTTGACATCACGGTTGCCCGAGTAGAGTTCATGGGAGAGTTCGTCGGCGCAACCATCCTATTCGGGGAAGACGACGCCGAGCCCCTGTTGGGCGTGACCGCGCTGGCATCCGTGGGTATCGAGGTGGACCCCCTCAACCAGACGCTGAAACGGCGGCCAGCCGTCCGGCTCAAGGGCTTCCGTTAACGACGGGGCATGTCCTAGCGCATCACCATCACCCCGCAAACCATCCCCCAAAGGGAGCTAACCCCCTCAGACTTTCCCAAAGGGGGCAGGCTGAGAGTTGCATGTAATCCTGAGCCCACCGACCCTACAGCATTCAACATCGGCGAGATTATTCGCTGCTCTCAGGATGGCATTTGGGGAACGAGGGGTTGTTTGTGGGAAACGAGTGGGGTTTCGGGGTACTCGTTTCCGGGGTTTTAGCTTTGGGGAGGACTCGTTTGTGATAACGAGTATGGGGCGATTTGGGGGTGTTCCAGGCGTGGATCTGGTTGATTTGGGGGGGGGACTCGTTTCGTTTTTTCTGCCTGTGGAATCGAATCGCAGATTGGGAGAAGGCTGGGGTAGGGCCGGAGGGCAGGTTGGCGACACTGGGGCGAATGTATGTTCATGCGGGGATGATAGCATGGGATGGGGCGTTTGGGGAATGGGCGGATGTCAGGGCGCCCAGACGGTGAAGTTTTGGAAGTCTACGTCGCGGTTGCTGTTGTTGTAGAAGCCAGCCATGGCGGAGATTCCGCCGGATTCCAGGTTGAATTCGAGAATCAAGGTTGCCTCTAGATTGCTTTTGACGAAGAGCCATCCGGTGTCTCCCATGGCGATGAGGACTAGGTTATTCCGGTCAAGCGGGCCGTCTCGCCAGTTTGAAAGGCGGTCCGAACCCAATTCGGTGTATTCATTGTCTCCAGGGCTGCGGGTCTTGTGTGTCCAATAACCGCGGCTAACGGCGACTACGTCAAGATGGCCAAAGACGGGGTTCCTGAATACGAAACCGTAATCCCACTCCCCAGATCGGGGATTGATGAACTCAGCCTCCGCCACAAAGTCCCGGGAGCTCAAACCGCTGTAATGTCCCCCGATTAATTCGTTATTGTGCCCAATAGTTCCACCAGTTGGGCCGTACCGCCGCCGAAGGTCGTAGCCCCTGAAGTTCTCGTATTCCGTCGATGCTCCGGCCCTTTCGCCGCCTGTGTAAGCGCCGGTTATGATAGCCACGTCTCCACTGACCTTAACGTCGCTCAGGTCGAAGGAAGCGATGAAGGTTTGGTTAACAAAGAGCCATCCCCGTTCTTCAAGCGCCACCACCATAAGGTGGTTCTGCTGACCTGCTTGTAGATTCAGGTTGGAGACATTCCCCGCGGCGACCTGAGTATACGGAGCGTCGCTGCCGGACTGCACGGCCCATCTGCCTCGACTGCTGATAATCACCTGCAGGAAGGGGGGATCGTCTTCAAAAAGATCGTATCTGAGGAAGAAGCCATAACTCCAGGGATGTTCAGAGGCGCCGTAGGGGTTGGTGAATGTCGCTTCCACCATCAAGTCGTCAAGGGAGACGTCGGCGAATTCGTCCTTGATGAACCCGTCGTCGGGGTTGTGTTGCAGCTGCCCGTTGAGCGGCCCAAAGTCATAATCCCCGCTGGGCGTTGGGGTGGGAGTCGAGCTTGGTGTTGGAGTCGGCGTAGGAGTGGGTGTGGGTGAAGGCGGAGCGGTCTTGAGGGTGTGCAGCTGCTCCTGGATAGTGGGGGCGGCGACGGCGAATCCAACATTATCCACCGGCCTTCCGCTTTGGGTTTCTTCCTGCCGGAAGGTGTTGATGCCTAGAATCTGGCCGGTTTCGGAGAGCATCGGGCCGCCGCTGTTACCCGGATTGATGGCTGCATCCGTCTGGATAACGAGGCTTTGATGACTTTCGTCGTAGCGGATGGCGGAAACGATGCCCTTGGTGACCGTTGCTTCCCCTGGAAGCCCTAGAGGATAGCCCATGGCAAAGACATCATCGCCCGGATTGAGTTCAGAAATGTTTCCGAATGAAAGAGCGTGGAAGTCGCCGCAGCAGATACGCACTACGGCCAGATCACGCACAGAATCCGTGCCGAGAATTTCGGCGCTATAGGTAAAAGAGTCGTTAACCTCCACCTGGGTATCGCTTGCGTCCTCGATCACGTGGTAGTTGGTGAGAACCAGGGCAGCATCGTCGTCGACCTCGAAAATAACGCCGGACCCGGAGCCTTTGTCGGTACGAATCCTGACGATTGAAGGGCGCACATCCTCTATCATGGCGCTGATGGTCGGCGTAGGTTCGGGCGTGGGGGTCGGCTCAGGGGTGGGGGTTGGAGTCGGAGTGGGCGTTGCCGTGGGCATCGGCGTGGGAGACGGCGTGGGCTGAGGCGTCGGCGTTGGGGTGGGAACCGGCGTTGGCGCAGGGGTGGGAATGGGGGTAGGGGTTGCAGTGGGAGGGGGGGTCGGCGTGGGCTGAGGGGTGGGCGTAGGAGTGGCAACAAGCGTTGGCGATGGGGTGGGAATGGGTGTAGGGGTAGCAGTGGGAGTGGAGGTCGGAGTGGGGGTTGCCGTTGGGATTGGGGTAGGTTCAGCGGTGGGCGTGGGCATTGGAGTCAGAACGGCAACGATGATGGGAGGCTCGGTGACGCCAGGGTAGTCCAGACTGAGATACCTGCGTTCGTCGGAAGTTGAGCCGGGGGAGGCATAAATCAAGATAAGGTCGTCTTCATCTACAGGAACCTGAAAGCAGACCTTGCCTTCAATCTGGCCTCCTTTGGCGATTTCGCCTTCCAGCTGGTCGGGTATTGAACCGCAGGAGTGTATTACCGGGTTGTAGTCGCTGCGGCTGCTTCCCACCAGATGGAAGTGGGTATGACTAACGTTGACGGTGTCGGCGCCGGTAAGGTTGAAGATGCGAAGAGCTACCATGTAGTAACGATAGCCGGGTGGCGGAGCGGGATTGTCCGGGAAGGTCTGCAGGAGAAACGGCTGCGCGTCCTGCAAGACGCCGACGACCTGCACTTGCAGGCTGTTGGAGCCGACGAGGACATTCCCGGCATCGTGGGGGTTGTCCAGGCTAGCGCCGGGGGGAAGGGGGGTGGAGATGGGAGTCGGGGTGGGCGTGGATATTGGCGACGCCTGGGTAGGAGTCGACACAGGGGTTGGGGCAGGCGTGGGGACGCTTCCGCCGCCGCAAGCGACGGCGACAAGGGCGGCGAGGAGGAGCCAGGACAGGAATTGAATCTTCAGCGTGTGCATGGTTGTATTGCAGATACGGGTTGGTATTGTATCAAAATGATTGAGAGGGAAAGCAGAATGGCCGCGGCGTTGTATGCCATTCTGAAGACCGGCGAGGAATGTGTAAGAGTCGGCGAGAGGGAGGGAGATTCCTCAAGGAAGGGCGGTTCCCGAACCGCCCCTACAGGAATGACAGGGGCCGAGACGGTGAAGTTGCGGAAGTCTACGTCTTGGTTGATGTCTGAGTAGAAGCCGGCGATGGCGGCGATAGAGCTACAAGTCACAGTCACTTCCGATAACCGACCATCGAATCGTTGGCTGTCCTTCACACACACGTAGTTTCATCCACACCATTACTTGGGCTGATTCAACCGATAAGAGCGATGACAATACCTTATTCTTGCCTCCGCCTTTCTCTGTACCCCACACTCTTCCAGTAGGCAAAGCACAATAAGCAAGTGCAATGAGTCCGCAAGCCAGATTATCTCATTCACATCTGCCCCACTACGGAGACCACGATGCACTACCACATTGATGCGGGTCTGAACCACACGCTTTACCCACTTGTCGACATCTCCCACCAATTCCTTAAACACATCACCAGCATGCCGCGCAAGCACGGGTAGTTCCTTTGAAAGATTGAGGTTCTGTTTTCTCAACTGCATCCGTCTAAAAGCCTCGGCAGCCGTGCAAGCATTGAAGAACTCGCTCTCTGCGTATGGACTCGGTGCGTACATATTGCCAACTAGCGTACCTACGACGACCCGATAACGGCTTGCTACTTCCAACCACTTAAGCACCCCTTCCATGCCTCCAATATCATCAAATGTGAACATTGCGTTGCCGATACTCATTTCGCCGAATTGCTCGCCTGCAGAGTGACCAATAGATCGCATATAGGGTCTAACGGGCGGTCTCTTTTTTTCTCCTCTATCATCCCTTTGTTGCTCGTGTTCGAATGTTACCCCTGTCACGGCGGAGGGATGATCCAATCCCAGGGTAACCAAGTCTTGGAGCATTCGACACCAATTCATAAACCGGCTATAAGGCCACGGCTCCGCTAGGCGTAGGTCGAAATACAAATTCCCTCGGAGCATCGATTCTAGAAATTGATCCCCATATTTGACCTGCCCATAGGTTAATCCTAGTTCACCGAAGTCGCCACTTACTACAGATAGTCGCTCAAAGGCGTTAAATTTATGGGCTATCCTTGGCCAGGCTTCTACTCGATCCTCGTATCCTGTGGGCTTGTTTGACGAAGGACGTATCCACTGCTCTAAGTATCGCAAGTGTAAAAAAAACGTTCTTAAATTGCAGCAGTTCGAGGTCGTCCCAATGCGAGCCAGCGAAGAATAGGTCTGAATGATACTTGTGCCGTGTTAGCCCTGATTGACCTCCGCTAGTATATTCCACTTTAAGCCCATCAAAGTAACAATCTTCTAGCGCCAGCAATCGTCCCCCAGCGATTGCGTTCATACGAACTGGTGGGTTGCGACCTCTCGGCACAAAATCTTTGAACTTGCCGATCAAGCCCACATTAGCACCCTCAATGGGGTTAAACTTAAGCCGACCCGCTACCTTATCGTCTGGCTTATCCACCAACCAAAACAGACCATCAACATCTAGGCGTTCCACGTACGTCTCCTTGGCATACCAAAGTTACCTTCAAAAGTTGTATCCCGCTTTTCAAGACACCGCCTTGCTTCCCGAAACCTTCGGAGTTGGGGCAGGGGTGGGGACGCTTCCGCCGGCGCAAGCGACTGAGATAAGGGCGGCGAGCACTAAGCAGGGAAGTAATAGAATCTTCAATGGGCGCATGGGTGTGTTGCAGATATCGCCTGTTATTCTATCAAAATGATTGCGACGGGAGACAGAATATCCGCGGCGATTGTGTTGAATGACATTCTGAGGCCCGGTGGCGAGCCCGTGATACAATGAAGGCTATCCCAGTGCCCCCAAGGAGCCGACCATGGAAGCAGTGAACCCCAGCGCGAAGGGGCCCAGAACGATGAATGCCTCCGAGTTCAGGGCTAAGTGCCTGAAGCTAATGGACGAGGTGGCGGAAAGCGGCGAAGAGATAATCATCACCAAGCGCGGGCGGCCAGTGTCCAAGCTGACGCCGTATAGGAAGAAGCCTTCCACCTTCTTGGCCGACGACAGCGAAAGGTTCCCCTTCCTCCGGGAAGTGAGTCGGTCCCTTGACCGTGGAGAAGGAGCCGATGTGGTGTGGGAGGCGGAACTCGGCCTGGTCGACGGCAAGCTACGTTAATCCTAGACACCCACGCGCTGATATGGTCCAGGAACCTCGATGCCCGGCTAGGCATGAGGGCAAGAAACGCTATTGAACAGACCTGGCAGTCCGACAGTGTTGCTGTGTCGGCATTCAGCTTTTGGGAAATTGCCATGCTGAGGTCAAAGGAGCGAATCGGATTTCCGGAAGATATCTCTCTCTGGCGGTTGAGCCTGTTGGACCAAGGCCTCATTGAGATTCCCGTTGACGGCGACATTGGAATCTGCGCCAACCTCCTGCAGGACTTCCACGCCGACCCGGCCGACCGCATCATAGTAGCTACCGCCCTCCAGGGCCACCGCCTTGTCACGTCGGACGAGCGCATACTCAACTGGTCCGGTAGCCTGGCCCGGCTGGACGCCAGAAAGTGAGGGAAGCAGCGAATTGCCGAAAGGCCTGTGGCACAATATCATGAGACAGGCAGGACTTAAGGAGCGGAGATAATGAAGTTAAGTTACGCCGTGGTCTTTGAACAAACGCCCAATAACTACTGTGCCTACGCGCCCGACGTCCCAGGCTGCGTTAGCGTCGGCGATACCTGGCCTGAGATGCAGGCGATGATTAGGGAGGCCCTCGCATTCCACATCGAAGGTATGGTGGAAAACGGGGAGGCGATCCCGGAGCCGCGAATGTCCCTGGAGGAGGCGATGGCCTACCACAGCCAGCCCCTCACAGAGGAGGAGAAGGCTTCTCTGGCAGAGTTTGGCGACGAGCCTCCCACCTTGTCGACAACCTTCGGAACAGTCGAAGTCGAAGTGGCCCTGCCGCAACCTGCGGCGAGCGGACCCTAACCACCCACACGTCATTCTGCTAACCCCTGCATGTAATTTGGGGGTGATGACAGGCCTGGTGCGAGGGCGACGAGATTCTTCGCGGAGCCTCAGAATGACAGACACCATAGAATGGTAGAGGGAAGGGCGGTTCTTGGAGGGTGTCTCACAACTCCGGCACCTCTTAATTCACTCGATTCTGGATTCCGATCTTCGCCGGAATGACGGTCATCGGCGGCGTATTGATTAGCATAATCGCTTTTTTCGCCGAATCTCGTTTCAGCGTTGTTTGTGGAAACCGTGGGCGCGAACTTCTGAAACAGGCTCCTCGAACCGCCCCTACAAGTTATCAACAACTTCGGCTTCAACAACACAGGGCGGGATGGCGTTGGGCGGCGGCGGTTGCCGAAATTGCGCTTGCGTCTATAATAGCCTCAAGAACATCCCCACAGCACTGAACCACGGGAGGCGCTT
Source organism: Dehalococcoidia bacterium (assembly GCA_965238215.1). Taxonomy (GTDB): domain Bacteria; phylum Chloroflexota; class Dehalococcoidia; order Lucifugimonadales; genus JAPULR01. The sequence continues at coordinate 1,619,222 of OZ250180.1, forward strand.
CATGTCCCAAACCAGAGTGGATACCATCATCGGGGGCGGCCAGGTGGTCACCTCGTCCGAGGTCTTCGACGCCGCCATTGCAATCGTCGGCGACAAGATCGCCGCTATCGGCCCCGAACATCTCCTTCCCCCCGCCGACCGGTATATCGACGCCTCCGGGAAGTACGTCCTTCCGGGCCTCATCGACGCCCACGTTCACCTGGACCGGGTAGACACCTACGAGCTCGGATCCATTGCCGCCGCCCACTCGGGCATAACCACCCTGATCCCCTTCGGCACTTACGACGACGCGTCGGAGCAGTCCCTGCCGGATGCCATCAACAACCACCGGGAGGAGATAGACAGCACGGCGGTGTTGGACTTCGGCTTCCACTTCATCCTCAAGAACCGGCCCTACATCCTCAAGGGACTGCCGCAGGCCCTGGAGATGGGCGTGACATCCTACAAGATGTTCATGACATACAAGAAGGGCCTCACCAGCATGTGCGACGACGATTACATCTGCGAGGCCATGTCTATGGTGTCCAAGGGCGGCGGCGTGATGCAGCTGCACTGCGAAAGCGGCAACATCATCGACTACCTGGAGGACAAGCTCATCGCCGAAGGCTGTGTCCACCCCACCGACTTCCCCTCCGCCTGTCCCGACTGGGCGGAGGAGGAGGCCATCAACCGCGCCGTCAAGATGGGCGCCGTCACGGACTGCCCCATCTACGTGGTGCACCTCAGCAGCCAGGTGGGTCTGGAGCGGATCAAGCTTGCGCAGGCGCAGGGGCAGCGGGTTTGGACGGAAACTTGTCCGCAGTACCTGCTGCTCTCCGACGAGGAGATGGCCAAGGTAGGCCCGCTGGCGAAGATAGGACCACCCCTCCGTCCCAAGGATGGGCCCGACCAGCCCGCCATGTGGAAGGGGCTGGAGTTGGGATACATCTCGACCATCGGAAGCGACCATTCGCCAAGCACACCGGGGTCCAAACCGCCGGGCTGGAACAACATATTCATCGGGCCCGACGGAACGCCCATCCCCTTCGGCTCCCCCGGGGTGGAGACGGCGGCCCCACTAGCCTACAGCGAAGGCGTGGCCAAGCGTGGGCTTCCCATCACCTGGCTTGCTCGCTGCATGTCGGAGAACCCGGCCCGCATCTTCGGCCTCTACCCGCGCAAAGGCTCTCTGCAGGTGGGCACCGACGCCGACGTGACCATCATCGACCCGCAGGACAGCATGATAGTCCGAGCCAAGGACCACCACGGCAATACGGGTTTCAGCCTCTTCGAGGGGTGGGAGTTGAGCGGAAAGCCGTGGATGAGCCTGGTACGCGGACAGGTTCTGCTGGACCGGGGCAGGCTGGAGCAGAAGCCCGGCTTCGGCAAATTCCTGGACTGCGGCAGCCCGCGGGCGCCCCTGGGCGGTCCGGTACACTAACCGACTGCCCCATTCGACAACACTTTCAAGTTTTACAGAGGAGGAAAGAAATGTCTGACCTTAGTTTCGACGACGTGGCGTCCCTCGCCAAGGCAGCCGGCGTAGAGTTGGACCAGGACGACTTGGTGGAAGTTACCCATCGCCTGAACGTCACGATAGAGGGGGTGGAGCAGTTCTCGCATCCTGAGCTCCACACCATCGAGGCGGTTCCGTTTCACCCATTGGACGAACCCGCCGAGGGGTAGGGAAGGTTCGTCGAGGGAGAGCAATGGCAGGTTTGAAACCTGCCCCTACGGAGGACTGGAGAGGGCGTCAGTTCGACGGGAGGGCGGCAGCTCGACTGGAGAGGGCGCCCACAAGGGACGGCCCCTAGGGGAGTAACGGGGGCTAGGCAAAACAGAATTAGGGGGTTTTAGCGATGAAAGACAATCTCGTAGTTACGCATTCGGCGGCGGAGATGGCGGCACTGATTGCCGCAAAAGAGGTCTCCCCCGTGGAGATTGTCTCTGCATACCTGGACCGCATCCAACGTCTTGACTCCCGGCTCTATTCCTACATCACCCTCTGCGAGGAGGAGGCGATGGCAGACGCTCGCCGTCTTGAGGCTTCTGCCATGCGGGGCGAGATCGTCGGCCCCCTCCACGGGCTGCCCCTGGCAGTCAAAGACCAGTTCCACACGAAGGGCGTCCTGACCACTGCCGGATCAACCATCATGAAGGACCACGTGTCGGAGGAAGACGCGACGGTAATAGCCCGGGCCAAGAGCGCCGGGGCCATCCTGCTGGGGAAGCTGAACATGACGGAGTTCGCCGCCGGCATGGGGGACCGGTACAAGCACCGGGAAATAGTGCGAAACCCGTGGAACCTTAGTCGTGACGCAGGAGGGTCCAGCAGCGGTTCCGGCGCCGCCATTGCGGCCTCCCTTTGCGCCATCTCGTTGGGCGAAGACACAGGCGGCTCCATTCGAGGCCCCTCATCTCTCAACGGCATCGTCGGCATTCGACCCACCTGGGGGCTGGTAAGCCGTTACGGCATCATCCCCTTCTCCTGGTCTCTCGACACCGGCGGACCCATGTGCCGAACGGTGGAAGATGCCGCCCTGGTGCTAGGGGCCATTGCGGGCTTCGACTCGAAAGACCCGCTGACCTCCAGGCGGCCCGTCCCCAACTACCTTGAGGAAACGGGCAACGGGCTGGAGGGCCTGCGCATCGGAATTCTGAAGGAGCTGACTGCGCCGGACCACGTCAAGCCTGAGGTGCTGCGAGCGGCTGAGGAGGCTGCATCCGTCTTGCGAAGTCTGGGGGCCGACGTGGAAGAAGTCTCGCTGCCCCTGCTGGAACACATGGGAGCCGTTGGGGCCATCCTGGCAGAGAGCGATGGCGCAACTTTCCACCGTCCGTGGCTGTCCCAACGCCCCCAGGACTACGGCCCCACCATTCGACGCCGCATTCTGGCTGCCAGCCTGCTGCCCAGCCAGGTGGTTCATAAGGCCGCCCGCATGAGGGCCATCTTCCGCCGCGAGTGGCTGGGACTGTTTGAGAAATACGACGTCCTGGTGTGCCCCACTTCTCCCAGCGTGGCCGGCGAGATCAGCTACGTGGGAAACGTGGACACCAAGGAGAAGGCGGAGCGGCTCTTCGGGAATCGCAGGTCCGCCACCTTCCCCGCGGCCCTGGCGGGCACGCCGGCCATGTCGGTGCCCTGCGGCTTCAGCGAAGACGGCATGCCCATCGGCCTGCAGGTCATGGCCGGCCACTTCCAGGAAGCGACTGTAATCCGGGTTGGCCGTGAATACCAGCGGCAAACCCAGTGGCACAGGAGGAGGCCGCATGGGGAGCCGGGCGGCTAGGGAGCTAAACTTGATATCAACTCCCAGCCTTGATAGAATCTGCCAAATTATGGTAACAATCCAGGCCAATTAGGAGCCATCAAGGAGGAAGCCATGGACTCAGGCGATCTTGCTTGGATTTTAACGGCGACAGTGCTCGTTTTGTTCATGACTCTCCCCGGCCTGGCCATGTATTATTCCGGCCAAGTCCGCTCCCAATCCGCCCTGTCTATGATGCTGCAATGTTTCTCGATTGCGGCTTTGGCCAGCCTCGTCTGGCTCATCATTGGCTTTAGCCTCTCCTTCGGAGAGACCTCGGGCGGTATTATCGGCAGCCTGAAGCACGTCTTCTTCGCCGACATATCGTCAGACGGCAGAGCACCTCTAATAGTATTCGCGCTGTTCCAAATGACCTTCGCGATCATCACGCCTGCCCTCATTGCGGGGGCCTACGCAGAACGCATCAAGTTCCCGGCGATGCTCCTATTCAGCGGCTTGTGGGTTGTGCTAGTTTACTCCCCCATCTGCCACTGGGTATGGGGAGGCGGCTGGCTGAGCGACATGAGCGTCATGGACTATGCGGGCGGCCTCGTGGTCCTCACCGCCGCCGGTACTTCGGCGCTTGTCGCGGCTTTGTTCCTAGGCAAACGCAGAGGCTTCCCCAGCCAGATTAGGCCACCTCACAGTCCGGGCCTCGTAGCCGCCGGCGCGGCCATACTCTGGATAGGGTGGTTCGGCTTAACCGGAGGCCGCACCTACGCGGCCGACGCTTCGGCGGGCTTCGCCATAGCCGCTACTCACTTCTCGGCAGCGGCGGCGGCCCTCGTCTGGGTCTTGCTGGCGTACTTCGGGCGTCGCCAGTTCTCTCTGACGAGCGCGGCTACCGGCGCCGTTGCCGGCCTGGCCGCGGCAACCCCGGCCGCCGGCTTCGTAGGCCCCGTCGGGGGACTTGTCATAGGCATCGTCGCCGGAATCTGCTGCTACTCCGCCGTGGGCTTTGTGAAGAGAAAGCTGAATACGGACGATGCTCTTAACGTCTTCGCCGTTTTCGGCATGGGCGGCATTATCGGCACCCTTCTCGTCGCTGTCTTCGCCCTCGACTCTCTGGGCGGTTTCGGATTCACCGATGCGAATCGCAGCTTCGGTCCCCAATTGGGCGTGCAGGTTGTGGGTATACTAGCCGTCATGGGCTGGTCCGGCCTGGCCACTGCCGTCATCCTGTTTGTCACCTCCAAGATTACCGGCGGCCTGAGAATAGACGAAGAGGACGAGCTCCTCGGTTTGGACCTGTCCGCTCAAGGCGAACAAGCCTATGATCTATAGAATAAGCGACTGCACGATATGAAACTGCCAACGGCAACAATCTCAGCCCGCCGGCCGACGCGGGTGCGCGACTCCCCGGCTCAGTTGGGAGTTCCTATACTCACTGACGTGGAGGCTGCGTAAGCTGTTTCATTCTGGGACAGCAAGCCGTTTTAACATTCCCCCAAAGATGGTAACATTTGCTTTGCATATGTGCCCTTTCAACCGCAAACAACTAATGCGTCCCTTGTACAAAAATCCGAGGCGGCAGGTAGTGAAGCCGCCGAACGCTACAACTTAGGAGGTAGACTCAATGGCAGTTAACAGCGACCGCCAGAACGGTACTCTAATAGCTCGTGCCGATGGCCGTATAGATGGCGCCAACGCCCGGGAGTTTCAGGTGGCCTTAGAGTCTGCCATAGACCCCACCGATAGCAACGTCATTCTGGACCTGGAGAACTTGTCGTACATCAGCAGTGCCGGTCTCCGGGTAATTCTCATGACCGCCAAGACCCTCCAAAGGCAGCAGGCCAAGTTCGCCATCTGCTCCCTATCACCCTCCATCAAAGAAGTCTTCCAGATTAGCGGATTCGACAGGATCATCCCCATTCACCCGTCTCTGGACGACGCTCTCTCTGCCCTGAAGCAATAGGGCAATCCCACCGCTCCAACCCCGGGGCCGCCCCGGGGCCGAAACGCCCAAATCTACGCATAGCAGCTTCTGAGGAGAGGATTGGTGAGCGAAAAATCATATAAGATCCTGGTAGTAGACGATGAAGTAGACCTGGAACCCCTAGTCCTTCAGCGGATGCGCCGGAAGATTAGGTCCGGTACTTACAGCTTTGTCTTTGCACACAATGGCATCGAGGCCCTGGAGGTGCTTTCCCGAGACAAAGAAATAGACATGGTGCTCTCAGACATCAACATGCCCCGGATGGACGGTCTGGCGTTGCTGGAACAGATACCCAAGGTGGACCCCAACCTCCGCGCCGTGATCATCTCCGCTTATGGAGACATGAAGAACATCCGCACCGCCATGAACCGCGGCGCCTTTGATTTCGTAACCAAGCCCCTGGATTTCAAAGACCTGCAGGTCACGATAGAACGCACTCTCCTGCACCTGGCTGAATGGAAAGAAGCCCTGCAGTCCCGGGACAAGCTGGTGGCCCTTCAAAACGAGTTGGACGTGGCCAGCCAGATGCAGCGGTCCATTCTTCCCAGCAGGTTCCCCTCCGGAGACAACTACGAGGTATACGGGGACATGGAGGCCGCCCGCAACGTGGGCGGGGATTTCTTCGACGTCCTCAACCTCCATGACCAAAAGGTTGGCCTTGCCGTCGCAGACGTCTCAGACAAGGGGGTCCCCGCCGCCCTTTTCATGATGTCTAGCCGCACCCTGCTCAAAGGCTCCGCCATCGGCTATATGGACGACGTCGCGAGCCTGATGACGGAGTTGAACAACCTGCTCGTGGAAGACAACGAAGCCTCCATGTTCGTCACCCTCTTCTACGGCGTCTTCAACCCTCACACGGGAGAGTTCATCTATTCCAACGGCGGGCATAACTCCCCCGTCATCTACCACGCCGACGGCACAACTACCATGCTGCCTCTAACCGCCGGCATCGCCCTGGCGGTCGTGCCGGACCTGGAATTTGAAATGAATACCGTGACCCTCGCTCCGGGAGACACTCTTGTGCTTTATACCGACGGAGTGACCGAGGCCATGAACGGCAACAAGGAGGAGTTCGAAACATCCCGGCTCCTGAAGATCTTCGAAGGCAACCCGCCCATTAACGCCCAGAAGGCCAACGAGGCCGTCTTCCAGGCCGTGCGCGACTTCGTTGGGGATACCCCCCAATCCGACGATATCACCTGCCTGAGTCTCCATTACGCGGGACCCTCTCCGTGAGCGCCAAGCTAACCATAAAGGTCGAACCGGACTCTTTCGACCTCGACTCCATCTTCGCAGAGGTGGAAACTTTTGCCGAACAGGAGGATTGGGCCGCAGACCTTACCTTCCGCGTGAATCTGGCCCTGGAGGAGGTAACCCTCAACGTCATGACCCACGGCCGCCACGACGAACTGGAAGCCATTGAGGTTATACTCGACTCCAAGGAAGACCAGCTGACCATTGAGATTACAGACAACGGCCTTCCCTTCAATCCCTTGGAGGACGCGCCAGACCCCTTGGTAGACGAGTCCTTGCAGAACCGCAACGTTGGCGGGCTGGGCGTCTACCTGGTACATACCCTGATGGACGAAATGAAATACAAGCGGGCAGAGGGCAGAAACTACCTGACCTTAATAGCCCGTAGAGCGGAATGAAGGAAAAATCGCAGCTCCCTTTTCGAAGCATCAGCCCCCTGAGCCTCAGTATAGGACTTCTTCTGATTCTCGCCGCGGCCCTCGGCGGCTGCTCCAACGATAGCGAGACCGACACGGCTACGCCGGTTGTCACTGAACCGCCGGCGGAGACGGCCACGCCCGTCCCCAATACGACCGCCGGCGTCTACGACGACCGGATAGTCTTCGGCCAGTCCGCCGCCCTGGACGGCCCCGCGCAGGAGTTGGGCAGAAACATGCGCCGCGGCATCAAAGCGGCCTTCCTGGAGAAGAACGAACAGGATGGCGTTCATGGCCGTCAACTGGAACTCGTGTCGCTGGATGACAGATACGAGCCGGAGCTCGCCGTTACCAACACTTTGCGTCTCATCCAGGAGGAGGAGGTCTTCGCCCTCATAGGCGCCGTCGGCACCCCCACCTCCCGCTCCGCCACTCCGGTAGCCGCCGAAGCGAACGTACCCTACGTTGCGCCCTTCACCGGCGCCGCTTTTCTTCGCGACCCCATTTGGAAAAACATTCTCAACCTCCGCGCCTCCTACTACCAGGAAACGGAGGAGATGGTAGCCCGGATGACCACGGATTTGGGAATCGAGAGAATCGCCGTCATGTACCAGGACGACTCCTTCGGCCAGGCGGGGTATCAGGGCGCGCTGCTGGCCCTGGATCGCCGCGGCATGAAGCCCGCGGCCGTGGGCCTATACCCCCGGAACACACTGGCCGTAAAAACCGCCCTCCTGGACCTGCGGAAGGCCAACCCAGAGGGCATTATCATCATTGGGGCGTACCAGCCTGTGGGCACTTTTATTGCCTGGGCCAAGCACCTAGGTCTACATGACGTGGTGTTCATGACCGTATCCTTTGTCGGAAGCAACGCCCTGGCGGAACAGTTGGGCCCCTTCGGCCATGGCGTCTTCGTAACCCAGGTAGTTCCCTTCCCCACCGACGCGTCCGTTCCCATCGTCAATTCTTACCTCAAGGCCCTCTCCGACTATGATCCCAACGCCGTTCCGGGCTTCGTCTCCCTGGAGGGATACATAGCCGGTCGGCTCGCCATCGCCGGCTTGGAGCGGTGCGGCCGGCAGGTCAGCCGGGACTGCTTCTTGGACATATTGAACCACTCGGAAACCATTGAGATAGACGAATTCCAACTGCAATACGGTCCTAACGACAACCAGGGCTCGGATAAGGTATTCTTAACTGTATTAGGCCCGTTAGGCACTTTCCACCCCGCGAACAGCCTCAAGGACGTTCCGCCATGAGAGAACGCTTACGACAAATACTGAGAATGCGCTCTCGCATATCTACCCAGATCTACCTGGGCATCGGCGGAGCGGTGGCCCTCACCGTAGCAGCCAGCCTGGTGGGGTGGTTCTCCTTCAACCGGGTGGGGGAAGCGCAAGAGGTCGTCAACGAAGGCAGCGTGCCGGAGCTAACCGCTTCCTTTGGTGTCGCCCAGTTCAGCAGCAACCTCGTAGCTGCGGCGCCACGGCTCATCTCCGCTACCACTCAGGAAGAGTTCCAGCAGGTATCCGCCAGCATTGATGACGACCAAGAAAAATTCGAGTTGCAGTTGGCCATTCTCCAGCAGCGGGGAACCGAAGCCGAACGGTTCCAGCGGATACGCACCCACGCAGACACATTGACCTTTAACATCGAGGCCATTAAAGACGAGATGTCCAACTATTTCCAGCTGGTGGAAAGCAGGGAGCTTCTCAGGGAAGAGCTGGTCACCCTCCGCAGCAACTTGGAAAACGAACTTATCCCCGCCATCGACGACCAGCTCTTCTACACCATCACCGGCTACCGGGCCCTAGGGGAGCCTCCGGACGCGACGGAAATCCATTTCACCGAGGCAGAGTTCTCCAACTACCGGTACCTTTCGGAGCTTCTTTCGGATACTAATATAGCCACGGAGCTTTTGGCCAACGCCTTTACCATTTCGGACCCCTCTCTGCTGGAGCCTCTCAGGGAACGGTTCGAAGCCGTGGCCGACCGCATTCAACGCAATCTGGCCCCCTTGGAGAACACCCCATACCACGCCGAACTACAGCCCATCTTCACCCGGCTCTTCGAGATTGGCGAGGGAGGCATGAGCGGGTTCAACGTCCTGGAGCAGGAACTCCGACTTTTGCAACGTCAGAACTCCCTCACAGCCCTCAACCGAGACATCGCCATAGACCTTGTACAGGAGGTAGACGGGCTGGTAGCCGCCTCACAGGAAAGCTCTCAGATCGCCACGGGCGCCTCTTCCCAGGCCATCTTGACCGGTCGCTCCCTGCTCCTCACCATTAGCGCCATAAGCGTCGGCGGCGCCCTGCTCATCGCCTGGCTCTTCGTCGGGCGCGTACTGCTGCGCCGCCTCCATCGGCTCTCCGAAAGGATGGTGCACATGGCTGACGGGGACCTGGAATCCACGGTGGAAATAGACGGCAAGGACGAAATTGCAGAGATGGCCTCAGCCCTGGAAGTGTTCCGACGCCACGCCCTGGAGGTGCAGCGGCTGAACCTGGTAGAGAAGCTGGCCGAAGAACTGCAGGGCAAGAACGAACAGCTGGAGATCGTGTTGGACGACCTGCAAAGGGCCCAAAACCAGATAGTTATGCGGGAGAAGCTGGCGGCCCTGGGTGAGCTAACCGCCGGCGTGGCTCACGAGATTCGCAATCCCTTGAACTTCGTCAAGAACTTCTCGGAGGCTTCAGAAGAGCTGCTGGAGGAGCTTAAGGAAACACTGGACGCGAGCGAGGACGGCAAGCTGGACAAGGAGCAGATGTCGTTGATTCAGGAGATTTCTGAAGACCTCAACGGCAACTTGGGACGCATCCGCAACCACGGCAACCGGGCCAACCGGATTGTGGAGAGTATGCTCTCCATGGGCCGGGGAACAACAGACCGTCAGATGACCAATCTAAACGACTTAGTGGAAGAGCACTCCCGCTTGGCCTATCACAGCGCCAGGGCCACAGACCCCAATTTCCAACTGGACCTGCAGCAGGAGCTGGACGCCAACATGGGACAGGTCGAAGTTGTGCCTCAGGACCTGGGCCGTGTCTTCCTCAACTTGGTAAACAACGCCTGCTACGCCACAGACGAGAAGCGCCGCAAACTTGAAGAGGAAGCGGAGAGTTCCGAGCGGTATTTCCCGACGGTGTTCGTTACCAGCCTCCGCAAGGAGGAGACGGCGGTGGTGACCTTTAGGGACAACGGCACCGGCATGCCCCAAGAGGTAATCGAGAAGATATTCAATCCCTTCTTCACAACCAAGCCCACTGACCAGGGCACAGGCTTGGGCTTGGCCATATCTAACGACATTGTTCGCAGCCACGGCGGTTCCATTCGGGTAGAGTCCAAAGCCGGCGAGTACACCCTAATGACCGTTGAGCTGCCCCTGGTAGCGCCCATAGGCGCCATTGAAGAAGACGTGGAGCAAGCGGCTTCCGGTTCCTAACGCCCTTCTTATGGCAAAGGGCCTAACCAAAGCTTATAATTTAATGTCCTACCGTACTCAATTCATGGGGCCGACGCCTCTACGTGCATGGACGGTGAAGCAAACGAGTGGACTTTAAGAATTACGACATACACCCAGACTTCTACGACGAAATGTTCCTCTCGGAGGAGACTCCAAGAGAGTACTACCGTCAGCTTTACGAGACCCTTCAGGAGTTCTCCGCCGAGCAGATGGTCAGCATTCAGGAGCAGGTGACCCGCTCTTTCTACAACGAGGGCATCTCATTCACCGTCTACGGGGACGACGAGGGTACTGAGCGCATCATTCCCATCGACTGTGTGCCAAGGGTAGTGTCCAGCGAAGACTGGAACTTCCTTGAGAAAGGGCTTAAGCAGAGGCTGAAGGCCCTCAACAGCTTCCTCGAGGACGTGTATAACGACGGCAACATAATAGAAGACGGCGTAATTCCGGTGGACGTGGTCATGGAGTGCCCCCAGTACCGCACGGAGATGCGTGGGTTCTCCGCGCCCCATGGAACGTGGGTCGCCATCTGCGGCACGGACCTAGTGCGCACCAACGACGGCTTTCGTGTGCTGGAAGACAACCTACGCGTCCCCTCCGGCGTGTCCTACATGGTCGCCAACCGCAAGGCAGTCAAGGCCACCATGCGCCGGCTCTACCGCAGCTCCCAGGTCCAGGAAGTGGAGCACTACGGACGCATCCTGCAGCAAACCCTTCGGGAGTTGGCCCCCGCCGGCCGCTCCGAACCCACCATGGCCCTCCTGACTCCCGGCGTATTCAACTCCGCCTTCTACGAGCACATGTTCCTGGCCCGGGAGATCGGCGCAGAGCTGGTGGAGGGTCAGGACCTGGTGGTAAACGACGGCTTCGTATATATGCGCACCACCAAGGGACTCCGCCGCGTCGACGTTATCTACCGGCGGGTGGACGACGACTTCATCGACCCCCTGGTCTTCCGCCCCGACTCCCTCTTGGGCGTTCCCGGCCTGCTTCACGCCTACCAGCAAGGGAACGTTTCCCTGGCCAACTCCCCCGGCACCGGCGTGGCCGACGACAAGAGCGTTTACGCCTACGTGCCGGACATGATCCGGTACTATCTGAGCGAGGAGCCTATCCTCTCCAACGTGGAAACCTTCCTGTGCCGACGCCCCAAAGACCTGGAGTATACCCTGGACAATCTGGAGAACCTGGTGGTCAAGAAGGTGGGCGAATCGGGCGGCTACGGCATGCTCATTGGACCCCACTCGACGCCCCAGGAGCGGGAGGAATACGCCAAGCAGGTCCGGGCCGACCCGGCGGACTTCATCTCCCAACCGGTACTGGACCTGTCGCGGTCGCCTTGCCTTGTAGACGAGACCTTCGAACCCCGGCACGTGGACCTGCGACCCTTTATTCTTCACGGACAAGAAACACGCATTGTACCCGGAGCCTTCTGTCGCGTAGCCCTCAAGCGGGGCAGCCTGGTGGTGAACTCCAGCCAGGGCGGCGGCGGCAAGGACCTGTGGGTATTGAGAGGGTAAGTTAATGCTAGCACGCAGCGCCAAAGGCCTATATTGGATGGGGCGATACCTGGAGCGCACGGAGCACTTCTGCCGTCTGCTGCGCTCCCAAACCGCCGCCCTGGTGGACCGGCCCATCCAGGAGATTCACTCCGGCTGGGACCGCATCTACAACAGTATGAATCGACAGCCCCCGTTGGGCGGGTTGGAGTTGATTGAAAGCGATGACTTCACCCTGGCCGATTCCTATACGCTGACCGACGACCTGACTTTCGAGCGCACTAACCCGGACTCGGTGTGGAGCTGTCTAGCCAACGGGCGGGAGAACGCGAGGCAGATGCGTCACTGCATCAGTGGCGAAATGTGGACCCATCTCAACCTGGCCTATCTTCGTATTCAGAAGGTGGACATCCTCGAGATATGGCGCTCCTCTCCCGAGACCTTCTTTTCCGAGACGGCAGCGGAGATGGACACCTTCGTCGGCGTGGCTACGGCCACCATGTATAGAGACGAGGGCTGGCACTTCATGCAGCTGGGGCGGTTCATCGAAGGGGCTCAGTTGGCATCGTCGCTGCTGCTGGGCCAGCTGCAGCACGTGCCCAACGCCAAGGCGGTGCCCGAAGCCGACTGGATGGCTCTGCTGCGGGACTACAATGCCGTGGAGACCTACAACCGGCGCTACGGGATAGAGGTGAAGCCCAACCACGTGCTGGACCTCATAGCCACTGATCCCTATCTGCCCCGGTCTCTGTGCCGCTCCCTGGATCGGGCTTCGCGAGAATTGAATGCCCTGGGCCCCGGCCCCAACGAAAAGTCCAGCGGTGCAGCCCAGCGCCTCTCCGGCAGGGTGCGCGCGCTGATTCACTACGATTGGCCGGACAGCGACGACCAGGAAGAGATCCTGCATCGTGTCAGCGACTACTGTCGCCAATTTCACCTTCTAGTATCCGAGACCTACTTCGACTACCCCACAGAAGCCCTGGCTGCAAGTTGAACCATGGGAGGCGTCCGCCGCCTAGAGATTAAACATACTTCCCGGTATCTGTACAACGGCCCGGTCAGCCATAGCGTGATGCGCCTATGCCTGAAGCCCGTGGACGACGCCAGGCAGCGGCTGCTCAGGTTTCACGTTGAGACGAATCCGCCTGCCCCCCTGATTCAGGAAGTGGACCCCTTCGGCAATGTCAAGCACGTGCTCACCCTGCATCGTGCGCACCATTCCATGGAGATATCGTCCACCTCCGCGGTGGAAACGGCAAAGGCGCCCACCCTTCCCTCAACGCTTCCCAACGACGCCTGGGAGGAGATTCGCTCCTGGCGAAATTCTTTCCGTCTGTGGAATTTCACCCACCCCAGCGCTTACGCGCGGTCTTCCGACGCGCTGCGAACCTTCATGGGAGAAATGGACCTCCGACCGGGGAACGATCCTCTGGAATCCGTTCTGCGGCTCTCCGACACCCTTCACCGCACTTTCCAATACGTCCCCGGCAGCACCTCAGTAGTATCGCCCATTGAGCATATCCTGGAGACACGGCAGGGAGTTTGCCAGGACTACGCCCACGTCATGATAGCTATTGCCCGCTCCTGGGGCGTACCCGCCCGCTACACCTCCGGCTACCTCTACGCAGGCTCCTGGGAGGAAGAGGAAGAGAGCCTCTCTTACGCCTCCCACGCATGGGTGGAATGCCTATTGCCAGAGTTGGGATGGGTTGGGCTCGACCCCACGAACCGGAGGCTAGCCGGACAGCGTCACGTGCGCTTGGCCGTCGGACGGGACTACAAGGACGTCACGCCCACCGAGGGAATAATTCACGGAAACGCCCAATCGACGTTGGAGGTGCAGGTGCGTGTGCGCCCCATCGATTCCTAACATCGGCCGGCAAGTAGTCCTGTCGCTGCGGTGTGAAACATCCGGAATGCAGATATATCCGCCCAATGCCCCAGTTCTACCCCAGTCTGCGTTAAGATAGTCCCTTGCAATATATAATGACACACGATATCATTATGCGCAAGAGACATCTCCTAGAATAAGAGAACCGCCATGAGTTTCAGCACCAGAAATCTTTGGCAAATAGGCTTTCTGCTTGCCCTACTTATCCTGGCACTGGCAGCGTTGACGGGCTGCTCCGGAGAAGAGGAGACCAAAGAGCCGGATGACGCAACCCAGGCGTCTCCTCCCTTCTTGGAAATCGTCACAACAACCGACTTTATGGCGGATTGGGCCCGCAGGATGGGAGGCTCAAGCGTCAACGTCTTTAGCCTTCTGTCCCCCGGAGCAGATCCCCACTCCTTCCAGCCTGGAAGCCGGGACATTGCGAGAATCGCCGACGCCGACCTGGTTCTGACAGTGGGGCTGGGGTTGGAGGATGATTGGCTCAATGCCCTGATATCCAATGCCAGCGCCGACCCCACCAAGGTTATTTCCGTGACCGACGTCATTGAACCCCTGGAGAACCCGGAACACTCAGAAGAGGACGGCGATGCGGGCGAAGACCACGCCGGTGAGGATAGCGAGGAAGGAGAGGGAGAGCATCACGACGAAGGTCCCCTCAATCCTCACTTCTGGTTCGATCCCATTCGAGTGGAGCAGGTTATAGGTCACATGGCCCCGCTGATGGCGGCCAGAGATCCCAGCCGAGCGGAGATGTACCGGTCCAACGCGGCCGACTACCAGCACGAACTCCGGGAGCTGCACAGATTCATAGAGTTGGAGTTGGCCGCCATACCGGCGTCCCGACGACTCCTCGTTACCTCACACGACAGCCTGCAATACTTCGCCAGCCGCTACGGTATGACCGTGGTGGGCACCGTCATACCCGCCGCCACCACAGAGACGGAGTCCTCGCCCAAGCACCTGACCGAGCTCATCGAAAAGGTGCGGCGGCACAACGTGCCTGCAGTCTTCGGAGAAGTTACCGTCAGTGAACGGCTGGCAGCCACCATCGCCGAAGAGACGGGGGCCACCCTGGTGCGCCTCTACTCCGGGTCCCTAGGCCCTCCTGGATCGCCCGCAGAAACCTACGTGGGAATGATGCGTACCAACGCTCAGCTAATAAGCCAAGCCCTCCGATGAGATACGCCCACTCCTCTAGGATTGACAACCGGCTCTTTTGTGCTACGATGAGTCAAAATAGCTGATACTTGGTATTGACATGAAAGAATCACACTCCAACGGACGGCCCGGTACACGCAACGGCGCCAACGGGGCCTCTGATCCCCGGTTGATAGTGGAAAACGTAACCGTAGAGTTTGAAGGGTTCAAGGCCCTGAGCAGCGTTTCCTTCACCGCCCACGACGGCACCCTCATCGGTGTAGTGGGCCCGAACGGCGCCGGCAAAAGCACCCTTTTCAACGCCATGGCCGGACTCCAGCCCATGGACACGGGCCATGTTCGCGTCATCGGCAGAACCAATGCCCACCCGGACTTCCTAGCCTACGTTCCCCAGCGGGAGAAGATCAACTGGCGCTTTCCCGCCAGCGTGGAGGACGTGGTCTTGCTCGGCCGGGGCGGAGGACGCTGGCGGTGGTTCCAACGCCCCAGCGCACAAGACCGGGAGTACGTACGCAACTGCCTCGAGCGGGTGAACATGTGGATTCACCGCACGGACCTGATGCCGGAACTCTCCGGTGGGCAGCGCCAGAGGGTGTTCATCGCACGGGCTCTGGCCCAGGAAGCCCACGTTTTCCTGCTGGACGAATCCTTCAGCGGCGTGGACGTGGCGGCTCAGAAATACCTGGTTGAGATTCTCCGGGGGCTGCGGGACGAAGGCAAGGTGATTCTCATGGCCACCCACGACCTCACAAACCTGGCAGAGAGGTTCGACCAGGTTCTCTGCCTGAACCATCACGTTTGCGCCTACGGCCCTCCGAACGAGGTGTTCACCCCCGCCGTTCTGGAGGAGCTATACGGCGCCCACGGGGTCACCGTCACGGGTTCAGGCCCCCACCACCGTCGCCATGACGAACCCAATGTTTGACGCCCTAGTAGCTCCATTCCAGTACGAGTTCATGATTCGGGCTCTGCTGGTCTCGGTGCTGGTAGGCATCGTATGCCCCCTCATAGGCGCCTACGTCATCACCCGTAATCTCTCCTTCATGGGAGACGCCCTGGCCCACGGTGTCATGCCCGGCCTGGCCTTGGGCTTCCTTCTGGGCTTCAGCCCTCTAATAGTTGCCGTGCCCGCGGGCATAGGCTTTGCCGTCCTCATCGGCTTTGTCAGCCAGCGCACCGGCCTTGGGGAAGACACGTCCATAGGCATACTCTTTGCCGGGATGTTCGCCCTCGGCCTGATGATTCTATCCATATCCGACAGCATCACCGTCAACATCGAAGACATCCTGCTGGGGCAGGTTCTCGGAGTCACCCAGACAGACGTGATAATTACCGCCGCTCTGGCCGGCCTCGTCGTCTTTCTGCTGGCGGCCATGCACCGGCAATTGATGTTCACCAGCTTCGACCCGGTGGGCGCAAAGGTGGTGGGAATCCCCACCCAAGCCATGGACTACGTGCTGTTGGCGCTTCTGGCCCTGGTCATAGTTCTCAGCGTACAGGCCGTGGGCATTGTACTAGTCCTGGCAATGCTGGTAGTTCCGGCCGCCACCGCCTACCTGCTGGCACGCCGATTCGTAAACATCATGGTCATTGGCGCGCTGCTAGGGGTGGTTGCCACGGTGACGGGCCTGTACCTCTCCTACCACTTCAACCTGCCGTCAGGCCCAGCCATGAGTCTGACGGCCATCGGCATTTTCACGCTTTCCGCCCTGGTCAGGCGCAGGGTCACCACCTAGCAGCCCCCCGTTGGGCAGGGATCTCTCTAAGTAGTCGCGTTCACTTCTGAGTAGGGGCTGGTTTGAAACCAGCCCCTACGTCATTGTAGGTCGCACACCAACATTTGGAAGGTCCCTGTTTGCGTCGATGCCTAGGTCTGGGAAGAACGTCTAAAGAGTCCACCGAAGAACCCCGGAATGCTGACGTTGAACAGGTAGTAGACGATGGGCACCACGATGAGGGTTAAGCCTGTGGAGGTTATCAGTCCGCCTATGACCACCGTGGCCAACTCCGAACCTATAATACCGCTGGAGCTGCCGGCAAAGGCCGCGAGGGGAAGGAGGGCGAAGCTGGTGGTCATGGCCGTCATCAGAATAGGCCGCAGGCGCACCCGTCCGCCGTTTATCAGGGCCTCCATAACGGGCATTCCCCGGGCCCGCAGCTGCTCCACGAAGGCGATAAGCACAATGGCGTTGGTGACCACGATTCCAATGAGCAGCAGGATGCCCATCATTGCAGGCAGCCCCAGGCTGCGGCCGGTAACAGTGAGGGACACCAGCACTCCGATAAGGGCCAGGGGTAGGCTGGTGATAATGACGATGGGGTTCTTGAGGGAGCCGAGGCTGGCCGCCATGACCAGGTACATGAGGATGATTCCCACAGCCATGGAAATGAAGATAGCCTGAAACCCCTCTGCTATGTCGGCGAAGATCCCGCCGCTGAGCACATCCACTCCGGGGGGCAGGTCCAAGTCACCGATGATGGAGTCGATTTCCAAGCCCACCCTCTGGGTATCGTCGTCGGCAATCTCGCCAGTGATGCTGGCGGACCGGCGACCGTCGGTTCGGCTGATGTTCACGGGACCCTGCCGGCGAGATATCTGGGCGAGCTCTCCCAAAGGAGCTGCGCCGGCGGAACCGGTAATGACTATCGACTTCATAGCCTCGATGCCGCTCAACGCCTGTCGGTCGCCCACCACAACCACATCCACGTCATCGCCATCAACGTTGATGGAGGTTGCAGAGCGGCCAACCAGGAGCTGGTTCAGCTGGGAGCTAACCTCCCGAGCGCTCAGGCCTATGGCCGAGGCGGAGTCGGGATCTACCCTAATGGCCACCTCATCCCTGGACTGAGCTACGTCGCTTTCCAGGTTTACCACTCCCTCCACGGTAGAGAGAGACGTCATCAGCTGCTGGGAAACGGCCTGAATGTCGTCATAGTTGGGCCCGGAGATAACAATCTCCACACCGCTGACGGGAGGCCCGTCGGCCAACTCCTGAATGCGAACGGTACGGCCGGGCTTTGGCAGCTCGTCACGGAGGGTTTGCGCCAGATTATCCGGCGCGTTGTCGTTCAGGACCAGCAGCATGCTGGCCTGGTTGAATCCGCCTGGTGTGCCACCGGATGCCAGGTCCGTTGCCCCAATGGAGACGGTATAGATTTCCGACACGTCGTGCACCCGGTACTCTATCTCAATGACTTCCACCAGGGTCTGTTCCAGTGGAGCGCCCGGGGGCAGAGCAACTTCAATCCCCACGTACCGATTATCGCCACTGGGGAAGAGATTGATGGGAATGAAACCCACCAGCGCAAGGCTGGCCAGCGTGATTGCAGCCGCTCCGGCAAGGGTACGCAGCCGGTGGGCCAGGGCCCAGTGCAAGATTGGCGTGTAGAGACGCTGCATCCATGTCTCATGGACGAAGGTAACTTCGTCCCCGCCAGCGCCCTCCGGCAGGTCGCCGGGGCGGAGGAGGTAGGCACCCAACACCGGCACCGCCGTGAGAGCCACGGCCAGGGAGGCCACCAAAGCAAAGCTGACCGTCATGGCGAAGGGAAGGAAGAAGGCCCCCACCAATCCTTCGATGAAGGCCAGAGGCAAGAATACTACGATGGTCGTAAGGGTGGATGCGAAGATTGCAGGCCCCACCTCCACCGTTGCGTCCATGGCCGCCCGCCAGCGTTCTTTGCCGGCCTGAATGTGCCGATAAACGTTCTCCAGAACCACGATGGCGTCGTCCACCACGCGGCCCACAGAGATGGCTAGGCCGCCCAGGGTCATGAAGTTCAAGGTCATGTCCTGCCATCCCATGAGCAATACGCCGGTTAGTATGCTCAAAGGAATAGCCAGGCCAATGACTACGGTCGGGCGCACAGTGGTCAGCAAGCCCTTCCAGGCGTTGGGTCTGAGGGTGAGCATGAAGAGAAAGACTACGGCCACCGCGAATAGGAAGCCGTAAATCGCCTCTTGCAGCAGGGTGTCTATCTGACCCTGAACCTGGGGGCCGTCGTCTTGGACTATGACAAACTCAACGCCGGGCGGAAGGTTGGTGATGGAGTCCAACACCGCGCGCACAGCCTCGGTCACCTCGATGGTGTTGGCCTCAGCTTCTTTGAGGACAGACACTCCGATGGAGGGTTGGCCGTTGGTGCGGGAAATGCTACTGGGAGCGCCCTCCGTCAGCGAAACCTGGGCAACGTCTCCCAAACGAGTGCCAGGCCCCACGGCGAGGTTTTCAATATCCTCCACAGAGGTGAGAAGGTGTCCGGAACGGACTGGCAGCGCCCTGCCCGCTTCGAACACCAAACCGGTGGGCAGGGAGAGGTTGTTGTCCTCCAGGGTCCGGGTTACCTGGGCCAGCGCGAGGCCCCTGGATTCAAGGGCCGAGGGGTCCACCGAGACTAGGATTTGGCGCTGTATCTCTCCGGAGGCGCGCACCTGCAGTACGCCGTCTATCTCCTCCAGCCGGGGCAGAATCTCAGATTCCACCAGCGGAGCAGCCACCTCCGGCCCCTGCTCGGAGAGGACGCTGAACTGTATGACGGGAATCTGGTCCGGGCTGAAGCGGCCCACCTCCGGTTCTTCAACGCCCCTGGGGAAGGATAAGGCGTTCAGGGCAACC
Source organism: Dehalococcoidia bacterium (assembly GCA_965238215.1). Classification (GTDB taxonomy): domain Bacteria; phylum Chloroflexota; class Dehalococcoidia; order Lucifugimonadales; genus JAPULR01. The sequence goes on from OZ250180.1 coordinate 1,638,748, forward strand.
TCTATGTTGCTCTCCGTATTGGCCATGTCCGTGCCGTACACGAAGGTCGCCAGCACAATGGAGTTCCCCTCAAAGCTGGTGGATTGAAGGGTCTCCAATCCTGGAGTGCCCAAGATGGCCGCTTCTATGGGGGCGGTAACATCCTGCACGACTCCTTCCGGGTCTGCCGAGGGGTAAGCGGTTGTAACAATCACCAGAGGAAAGTCTATCTCCGGGAAAAGTTCCACCCTGAGGGAGTTATAGGTGAAAACACCGGCCACCAGAACGATGGCGACGGCCAACAGGGTGACAGACCTGCGTTTGATGGCAGCAGCAGTTATGAAGCCCACTATGGCATACCTCTATCTAGGGAATTGTTTAGGGAAAAGAGCGTGTGTATCCGCAGACGCAGAAGGCGTCTGGTTCGGGTTTCGGCTGTACACAAAGATAACGGTGCTCTTTCGGGCACGTGGGTGTAGCAGTCGGTGTTCAGCAATGGCAGCCGGACAAAAGACCCGGCGTCCGAAACAGTGTCAAACGAAAGTTCACACTTCAATTATACAGGACGAATTGTAAATGTTTGTTAACACGCCCAAAGGGCCGACGTGGGGGACGGAAGCCTTTGCAAATGCCCCTACGGAAAAGGGTGCCCGAACTGAGGCGCCAGGTTTATCGCCACCTGGTCTAATCTGCCAGTATCTTCTCGGCTACCGCCCTGGCCTCTTCCAAGTTGTCCACATACCTGTCTTCGGGGACCCGCTTCAGCACGTTCAACGCATTGAGGGTGACCGCGGGATTTCCTTCCAAGCCCATAATTATTACCGCCGTGTCTTCCTCTATAGCAGTGTCTATCAGCTGTTCCACCACAAGCGCGGCGCTGTCGTCCACGTAGACGGTGTCCGTAAAGTCTAAGATCACAACCTCGTGTTGCTCGATGTCCAGGCTGATGACGTCTATTAGCTTGTTGGATGACGCTACGGAGAAGCTGCCTCTCAGGGCTACCAGACCGGTCCGAGCGGAGAACATCCCTTGGTCGTCCATTTCATCGTCGTCCCTGTCGAAAAAGGCAGTATCCAAGAGAGGCACCGAAACCACCCTATCCATCTCCAGACGCTCGAACTGGCGGGCTTTGGCCATGCCGGCGGCAATCAACCCGATGATGACGGCGGTGATGAGGTCCAGAAACACGGTTAGGCCCATGGTGATGACCATGACCATCAGGTGCTCCGGCTGCACCCGGTGAATGCGGGTAATGAAGCGCCAGTCAATTATGTCCCAACCCACCTTTATCAGTATGCCGGCAAGAACGGCGTGGGGAATCTTCTCCACAAACGGGCCCAGCCCCAGCACCAGGGCCAGGAGGATAGCGGCGCGGACGACGCCGGAAATCTGGGTCCGGCCGCCGGCGCGAATGTTGACCACGGTGCCCAGGGTGGCGCCGGCGCCGGGGAGTGCTCCGATGAACCCGGCCGCCATGTTGCCGATGCCCTGACCCATCAACTCCCGGTTGGCGTTATGACGGGTGCGGGTCATGGAATCCGCAACCAGGGAGGTGAGCAGGCTGTCTATGGACCCCAATAGAGCGATGGTTACCGCCGGCTGGAGGGCCTTGACCAGCATGTCCGTCCCGAAGTTGGGTACCTTGATGTCTGGGAAACCCGTCGGCACGTCGCCGATTATGGGTGTGTTGGTCAACCAGAGAACGCCCATGAGGGTGCCAACGATGAGAGCAGCCAGGGTGGGCGGCAGCACTTTCCGCATCTTGGCCGGCCAGAAGATTCCCACCGCCAGGGTCACGGCGGCTATGGCCACGGCGCCCATGTTGACGACCTGGAAGGCATCCGGCAAAGCCTTCAGGGTGTTGAGCGGCCCGCCCGACACCACCGATAAGCCTATGAAGGGCATGATGTGCACTAGAATTACTATGACGCCGATGCCCGACATGAAGCCGGATATGACGGAGTAGGGCGTGTATGACACGTACCGGCCGATTCTCATTGCGCCCAGCAGCACCTGAATGAGACCGGCCATGACTACTATTGTGAAGGCGTCGGCGAAGCCTTCGGCTTGGCTGGTGACTATCACCGCCATGGCAACGGCCATGGGAGCGGTGGGACCGGAGATCTGAGACTTGGTGCCACCGAAGACCGCGGCGAAGAAGCCTACCGCGACGGCCCCGTAGAGCCCGGCCAGGGGGCCAAGACCGGAGGCTATCCCGAAGGCCAGCGCAACGGGCAGACCCACAACGGCGGCGGTCACGCCTCCGAACAGGTCTCCTCGTAGAGACTCCAAGCTATAGTTGAAATTCAGCTTCATGTTGCCCGCACTTTACCGAAATTGCGACCAGGTGTCTATATACGAAAAGGGAAAGAGCCGGTGTACAAAACGATGAGAAAACAGGCCTTAAGTGAACTTTGAGGATCGAGATTCGTCCCTGCCATAGATATGCTAGGGACAATGCGGCCAGGCTACCGCAGTTAGAGGTGCTGGTCTACCAGTATGGCGTTGCCGTCGGGGTCTACCACTACAAAGCTGGCGGGTCCGGAGCCTGCTTCGTCCGCCTCTGCCGTCATCTCCAGCCCCTGGGCCTTCAATCGACGCTGCAACTCCCGAACGTCGGTGAAGTCGTCGACGGGGCGGGCCTGGCCGTCCCAGCCGGGGTTGAAGGTAAGGATGTTCCCTTCAAACATGCCATGAAAGAGGCCAATGGTGACGTTGCCATTCCTGAGGATCTGCCAATTTTCGTCCGGGTCTCCCCCCACCGGCTGGAATCCCAACTTTTCGTAGAACTCCCTGGAAGCTGCCAGGTCCTTCACCGACAGGCTGACCGAAAAGGCTCCAAGTTCCATATTTTTCTCCTTTAATTCTTGAAGCGCGAGGGGTACTCTTCAGCCCGCTGCCGCCTCTCGCAGCTGCTCTATTTCTATCTTGGTCATGGTAAGCAGCCGCTGCATAACCCGCTCCGGGGCAGCGCTCATTATTTCCCCCAGCGCTGAGGGCACCACCTGCCAGGACAGGCCGAACTTGTCGTTCAACCAGCCGGCCCACGCTTCCATTCCACCCTCCGACAGCTTCTCCCAGAAGTAGTCGATCTCTTCCTGAGAGTCACAGGTTACGACGAAGGAGATGGCGGGAGTGAAGCTGAACATGGGGCCACCGTCAATGCCGGAGAATTTTTGCCCCTCCAGCTCGAATTCCACCAGGGCGCCGTCCTTTGCGGGACCTGCAGCCACTTTGGAGACGCTGAGGATTCTGGAGTTCTTGAATATGGAGACATAGAAATTGGCTGCTTCCTCCGCCCGACTTTCGAACCAGAGGAAGGGGCTGATCTTGGATATGGCCGGCATTGCTGGAAGACCTCCGTTGCTAAAGCTAAAAGTTCTGACGGATATGATACACGAACGGGACGGTCAAAAGCCCCGCTGATTGCACGACACCCTTGGCAGACTATTCCTCGGTGGTGAAGTATCGCGGTTGAGGGAGGGGAAAGCCGTTACAACCATTGACAACGGATTCTCCTCCTCTATAACTTTCATCACATGCGAATCGAACTGGGCAACGGATATGAACTTCAAGACTGGGAGACGGCATGGTTTAACGGCGACCAGGAGCGTTTCATTCCTCTAGCGGACGACCACGAAGTATGGGTGAATCTCAGCGATTCTTTCCCTCACCCGTACACCAGGGCCAACGCTGAAGCTTGGGTGTCACTCCATGCCGGCATAGTTCCGGTTGTGGACTTTGCCGTCTGCGACGCATCCGGGCCTATCGGAGGCATCGGCTTCCAAACACGGACGGATGACTTTCGGCACTCGGCGGCACTCGGCTACTGGCTAGGCAAGCCGTTCTGGGGGCGCGGCATCATGACGACCGCTGTGAAGGTGATGACAGCCTACGGATTTGAGACGCTTGGCCTCATTCGCATAGACGCTCGGGTTCACAAGGGAAACGACGCCTCAGCCCGCGTGCTGGAAAAGGCCGGCTACACGCTCGAAGGACTGCTCCGCAAAGCCATATTGAAGCAGGGCGTACCAATCGACCACTACGTCTACGCCATTTTGCGGGAGGAGTGGGGTTAGGGGCGCGGGAATAAGGTCGAGCTGATCTGTCCGACCCTATTCCGAGGTTTTTCACGCTGGAGTCTATACTGTATCCGTAACATCCATATCGAATTACCCGAGTCCGCTCAGCCCTAATGGCTTCGGGCAATAACACTTACAACTGAGCAGGTGTCTGATGGCGGATCCTCAACATGTAGCTTGGCTAAAGGAAGGTGCGAGGTCGTGGAACACAAGGCGTCAAAGCCAACGATTTGTTCCAGACCTCAGCTCTGAAGACATATCGAGGGCATTGGGTGGCCACGAACGCGAAGACATCCGCCAAATAAGTGTCCGGTTACGGGAAGTCAATCTTTCTGGAGCAAATCTCAGCAACAGCACTCTACGGGACACGGACCTCACCGATGCCAAGTTTTACATGTCGAACCTTAACAATGCCAAGCTAACAGGGTCGGATTTCACCCGTGCTCAGTTTGTCGGTGGTTCGTCAAGAAGTGTTCGCTTCCACTCCGCCAAGTTCAACAAGACATTATTCCTTGAACATGACCTGACCGCAGCCCAGTTCAATAGTGCCGAGCTTCATGAGACAAGATTCTTACAATGCACCCTTAATCAGGCCCATCTCTATAATGAGACACTAGCTGGTGCCGACTTCATTCTGTCTCGCCCGTGGACTGCTCTATTGTATTGGCCTTCCACAAATACAAATGTAAGTTCTGGACTATTCTATCAAGAGGAAATTGGCAGCATCAACGATTTGCTGGACAGATGTCGCGAATTCAGGGAGGCTCACGGGGACAATGTGGTCCTGTATTTCCGGGGCGAAAGCCGCCTATTTCCAAAATTGCGGCCCTCGGTGATGAGAAATCCCGAAGAGGGCGAAGCGTCTCTGCATTCCATTGAAGGAGAAATGCTCAACGATCTAATGATGCGGCAGCCAGAAGCCTTCAACGGACTGGGTTCCGCCTTGGCGGAGTGGGTTCTGGCTCAGCATCACGGACTGAGGACTCGCCTGCTCGACATCACTCGGAATCCACTCGTCGCTCTCTACAACGCCTGCGGCAGTAATTGCGACGAAGATGGACGCCTACATGTGTTCGGGGTGCCCCGATCATTGATCAAGCCGTTCAACAGCGACATGGTGAGCGTCATATTAAGCTTCGCCAAGCTCCCGAGAGGGGAGCAGAATATCCTTTTGGGCAAGACTAAGATCGATGCCCCAGAGGATGTCTTCCCGACCAGAATGGCAGACTATTTGATTGGGACAGACCCATTCGCCAAAGCGAAAGCACATCTCTACACGGTCATTAGGCAGGAGAGACCGTATTTTGAGGAGCGGATTGACATCCGAGACCTCTTTCGCGTTCTCGTAGTAGAACCCCAGCGTAGCTTTGAACGTCTGCGTGCACAGTCTGGCGCATTTCTTCTTTCAGCATTTCATGAACGGTATGAGCGGGATGAGGTTCTTCGATGGAACCAGCACATTCCTATTTACTCTCATTCTCGCCTAACTTTGCCCAAGTGTCAGAAGGAGTCGATGCTTCGTGACCTTCGTCTCTTAAACGTGACGAGAGAGACCCTATTCCCTAGCGTTGGCGAATCTGCACGGGCCGTAACAGAGCAGTATCTCCATCGAGTAGATTAGTCACTCTCTCTCGCATTCGCCATCCAACGGCTTGCGTATGGTCTGGTTAAAGCGCGGTCTGCGATGATATGAACCTGTGCGAATTATCACACGGAAATGTTCGCGACGGCAGTACACCTCTAACCCGCAGGTGTGAATATGTCCAGCGCTGACGGAGACGAACTTCCCTGCGGGCGGCGAGGCCTGACCGGAACTATCCCAGCCCCAGCAGGCCACGGCGCCGTCGGTTCTCACTCCGCAGGTGTGGCTCCCCCCGGCGCTCACGGAGGTGAACTCCCCTGCGGGGGGCAAGGTACGGCCAGTATCATCATTATCATAGCCCCAGCAGGCTGGGGAGCCGTCGGTCCTTAACCCACAGATGTGGTAACCACCTGCGCTGACGGAGGCGAAGTCCCCGCCAGGCGGCGTGGTTTTGCCCCATGAATCGAAGCCCCAGCAGGCTACGGAGCCGTTAGCCCTAACCCCGCAGGTGCGCTCTCCACCTGCGCTAACGGAGGCGAACTCTCCGCCAGGCGGCGTGGTTTTACCCCATGAATCAAAGCCCCAGCAGGCCACGGCACCGTCGGCTCTCACTCCGCAGGTATGGCTCTGCCCGGCGCTGATCGAGGCGAACTCTCCTTCGGGCGGCGAGGCTTCGCCGTACAAGTCTAAGCCCCAACAATCTATTGCGCCGTCGCTCCTTATTCCGCAGGTGTGACTCTGCCCGGCGCTGACGGAAGTGAATCGTCCTTCAGGTGGCGTGGCTTCGCCGTCTTCATCACTCCCCCAGCAGGCGACAGAGTCGTCGGCCTTAACTCCGCATGTGTGACCCGACCCTGCACTGACTGAAGTGAATAATCCCTCTGGCGGCGTGGCTTCACCGCCTTCATCATTCCCCCAGCAGGCGACGGAGCCGTTGGTCCTTACCCCGCAGGTGTGGTTCCCTCCAGCGCTGACGGAGGCGAACTGCCCTCCAGGTGTCGCGGCTTGGCCGTCTTCATTACTCCCCCAGCAGTCGATGGAGCCATCGTTTCTGACCCCGCAGGTGTGTCTTCCCCCGGCGCTGACGGAAGTGAATCGTCCCTCCGGCGGCGTGGCCTCACCGTCTTCATCGCTGCCCCAGCAAGCCACGGTACCGTCGGTTTTCACCCCACAGGTGTGTCTCACTCCAGCGCTGACGGAGGTGAATTCATCGCCTTGCGGCTCGGTGGGGTCGCTTCCACCTGCGCACGCCGCAATGATGGCAACAATTAGCAGCATTGCTAGAAGCAGGCCCGCTGGTCGAGCCGGTAGCATCAACCTGCAACGGGTGCCTCGTGCCCCAGTTCTATCTGTCAATAAGGAGCCTCGTGCAGAGAATCCCTCTACAACAATATACTTAGCTTGTACATTTATGCTATTTTGTTCTACCAACCCATCGGTGTCAACTATTTACCCCATCTGTGGTCTCATCGAAAGTGAGGTGGACCCATCTAGTGTTCCAGAATTAAAGAAGAGCCGAGTGAAAATGCCAATGCTATCTCATCGACACTCGATGGGACGTCTCCGCTGGTGGCGGACATTCCAGCCTTAGAGCACCCCCCTAGAAAGCCAGCGATGCCGAAGGGTGCCGACGGACCATTACATCTACGCCATTTTGCGGGAGGAACGGGGTTGAGGCACGAGCCAGTAGACTTCACATTACCAGCCGCCGACTCCTAATCCGTGCAGAATTAATGTCGGTTTCTTGAACTCCCTCAGTATCCCGCGCCCGCGCCAACTTTAGGGGACACACCCTCGCTGTACCGAATCCTTGGGTCTAAAAATGCTCGGAGTATGTCGACGATCAGGTGGCACAGGATGAACCCGCCCGCCAGGACGAGCACCACTCCACTTAGCATGGGATGATAGTCCAAGGCACTAATAGACTGTACTGCCAAGAGTGCAGCGCCAGGCCATTGAAATATCGCTTCCGTCAACACCAAGGCAGTCATAAAGGACCCGCCTATAAGACCGAAGGACATGAGGGGCGAAACGGCAACATTCCTCAAGCAGTGCTTCCAGATAATCTTCCATTCGGTCAGTCCCTTGATGCGGGCCAGTTTGACGTAATCGCTTTCCAGGGCTGTCAGCATGGCGGAACGGGTATGCTTCGCCAGCACCACAGCAGGCAGCCACGCCAGGGTGATGGCGGGGAGTATCAGGTGGGTGAAACCACCCCCGCTTGTGACGGGTAGCTTTCCTGGAAGGTAAGCGGCGACCCCTATGAGCGCGACACCCAGCCAGAAGATAGGCATCGACTGCCCAAAGGAGACCACCATGTTGGCCCATCGGTCAAAGGGAGTGCCCTTGTTTATGGCTGCTAGAACCCCCAAGCTTATGCCAAGGACGGCACTCACCGCCAGCGCAAGCGAGGCCAACCGCAAGGTGGTGGGAAGTCGTTCCAAGACTATATTCCCGGAACCACGTTCCAAGCCCCAGGCCTTATCCCAGTTGCCTTGGAATAGGTCGTTCATATAGCGGGCGTACTGGACGACCAGTTGTCGCTCTTCAACCATACGGGAACCAGGTTCCCCCCACACATATCGCACGTCATAACGTTCAGGACGCACGAGCGCGAAGGTCAGGATTGACAGCGCGAAGAGGGCAAGGAAGGCAAAGCCTACCCGGCGAAACAAATATTGTTGCATCTTTCACGTCCTCCTCTACACAGCAATTATGCAGAACTTCTGAAGCTTCTGCGCGATAATCCTCATAGTCCAAGCGCGGCGCCCAAAACCAGACAGGCCTCAAGTCTGAGATAGAATCGGCCAATAGCTCCACGAACGTATGATTGCAGAAACAGCTTTGCATGAGTCGGTAAGTTTTGTCAAATTCATAGGCTTGCTGAACGCAAATTTCTCTCTGTCTCCAGCTGCGTAGTGCGTCATTGACCCACCTTTTGTCCCTATACATAATGACCTTGTCACTGGAGAAGGGGGTATTCAGGCATGCTTGAATGGCTTGGCATTGACCACCTTTTCGAGCTTTCCCGCACGGAGGCGATTGCGGGGTTTTTCACTCCGCTTGCGATCTTCGCCGTGTTTCTCCGAGCGTAGCTAATACTGCCGGCGAGGCGGGTCCCCGGCTACGTCATCAATACGGAGACCGGCAAACCCCGGAAGTACAGGCTGAACGGTCTCCTTGTGTTCGGACACTTCGGCAATCCCTGGGCCTGGACCTACTTCGTCGTCATCGTCACGCTGTTCACCTTCCGTCAACGTGACGACGACAAGCACTGTGCCGAGAAGTACGGCGCCGAAAAGTGGGCAGAGTACAAGGCGCGGGTGAAGTTCCGATTTGCCCCGGCATCTACTAACAGAGTTGCCCCGCAGACGACGTGCGTCGCTTGTGAGCACAGCTAAAGCTTGACTACAGGTGCAGACCGACCCTCAACGCGGCATGTTACTCGTTTTGCCCAGCCTGGTGGGCCATTTGCGGCAGGCGGCGCCATCCTTGAGGTGTGATTGGAAATCGACGAGGGATTCACACACCCGAGTGAACTAGCGGAATAATCGCGAACAGACCCTTTATTGATTGCCGTTGTGATGTTCAGTGCTCAGATTGTGGCCAATGGCATGCAATTTGGACTCGATTCCAGCCCTTCCACGGAGGAGGATCTCCGTCTGTTGAGTGAAGGATTGCGGCAGCGCCTGGAGAATCTTGCGACCCAAGTCGTACATCTCCTCCGGACTGCCATACAGCCGGTGTTGATAGCCCGTCTCGTCCAAAATCTCCAGGTTGAAGCCTTTGTTATAGTAGTGGTCCCCGGATCGATCTATCGTCGCTTTCTTGATTCTGCGTTCTTTCATGGTCTGTCTCCTTAACGCATCACATCTGTAGCCATCCCGCAAACCCTATTGACTGGTACATCCGAACGTCAATAAAAGTGGATGTAACTTTAGGGGAAACGCTTGGGTTTGGGGGCCTAGATTATGTAACCGGCGGCGTGGGGGAGGGTGAAAGCGGGCTGTTCATATAAGCGGTTGACAAGCCCCTATGGAGGCTCATCTCCAAAAGGTTAATGATCCGATAAGCAATGGAATCGAGCCAAGAGGGTGCATTGTGAAGTATGATATGCTGTGCCACACAGTCCATAAGAGTTGCCGGGACAGCAAAAAGACAAAGGATGAAGTCCCGCGTGTAGAGAACATTGACTACTAAAGCTATAGTGACTCCTAGCTTGCTTACTTGGGCCCGCCGTCGCCGTGGCTTGGGAATTCCCGAAATTGCTTCCAAGTTAAATGTTAAGCCTGAGGCCGTACTTGCTTGGGAGGCTGGCAAGAAGCTCCCCACATTTCGGCAAGCACAGCGGTTTGCCCAGGCGTTGTACGTTCCCTTTGGTTATCTGTACCTGTCAAAGCCGCCTATAGAGAAACTGCCCCTCCCGGACTTCCGCGTAATCCCTGGGCAGCCACCCATGGACCCGAGCCCTGACTTGTTGGATCTACTCAATAGCGTCCTAGGCAAGCAGCAATGGTTCAGGGAATATAGAGAGTCGGAGGGGGTCGAGCAATTGCCTTTCGTGGGGCGCTTCCGTATGTCAGATTCTGAGGAGGATGTCGCAGCAGACATTCGAGAAGTGGTTGACGTGGAAGGTGCCAGGGCACGAGTTACCAATTGGGACGCGTTCATTCGAGAACTTTCTAGAAACGCCGAAAGCGTCGGAATAATGGTAATGCGAAGCGGTGTTGTAGGGAACAACAACCATCGTCCTCTAAACTTTAAGGAATTTCGCGGATTTTCCATAAGTGACAACATCGCTCCGCTGATTTTCCTCAATGGACGAGACTTCAGGGGGGCCCAGATCTTTACATTGGCCCATGAAATGGCTCACATTTGGTCAGGACAAGGCGGCCTGTCTAATCCCGACTACAGCCTAAGTTCTGAGTGGACGGACATTCCCGTGGAACGTTTCTGCAACCGCGTTGCAGCAGAAACACTGGTACCAAGGGGTGATTTCCAAGCCCGGTGGGAAAATGGCCAAGCCTCCTTGGAATCCAACCTTACGAACCTTAGCAGCCACTATAAGGTTAGCAACATGGTGGTATTGCGGCAGGCATATGACAATGACCTCTTACCTATTTCCGACTATCGTAAGGCCTACCGAGAACTCGCGAGGCAGGCCAGTGAGGTTCCGTCGACCCTTACACCGGGGGGCAACTTTCATTACACGTTGACCGCTCGGAACGGAACCTCTTTCACCGAGGCTGTGGTTTCAAGCGCCGCGGGAGGTGCACTGCTAAGTAGCGAAGCCGCCGATATGCTTGGTGTTAAGGTGAAGACACTTCCCGGCCTAGCCGAGTATCTATTCGGGAGCCGCCTAAATCTTGATTGACTACTGGCTCGACAGTAACGTTTTCATTGAAGGCAAAAAGGGACCGTATGGCTTCGATATAGCGCCAAGATTTTGGGAACTCTTAGATGAAATGATAGCAGACGCCCGGATCGCCTGCCCAATAACTGTGTATGACGAATTGCTGGAAGGGCAGGACGATCTTGCGACATGGGCGAAAGCTCGAAGAAAGTCGGGCCTGTTTGTTGAGCCGGATGGGGTGGTGCAAGTCGCATACCGAAAAGTAATCGGATACGTGATGCGCCGTTACCCTGACAATCAATCTAGGCGTAGATTTTTGAGCCGTGCAGACCCTTGGGTTATAGCCCACGCAATGGCGACAGGCGGAGCAGTCACATCAATAGAGACCAGAGTGCCTAAGAACTCACAAAAAGTGCGAATTCCAAACGTCTGCGAGTATGGCAACTTCTCCATTTCATGCGTCACGACTTACGACATGTTGCGCAACCTGGGAGTATCGTGGACAAGCTAGCCTGATACAGCCTATTCTCATACGACACCCATTAACGGAGTCGTCAGATTGAAGTTGCCTTCCCGCTTGGGAATCCTACCACGGCCTACCCGTAAGATCGCTCCACACAGACTCATATCTGCAGAGGATTTCAGGTGGGTACAGCACCCCTAGAGTAAGGCCCCATAGAAGACCAGCGCTTCCATGGCTTACTTACAGAGCGGATTTTGCGTCCGTTATCAACTGAGGAGCAAGAATGGGCCGTCAGGGATTCGAACCCTGGACACCCGGATTAAAAGTCCGGTGCTCTGACCAAGCTGAGCTAACGGCCCTCGATGCAGATAAGCTATTGTACGGAAGCACCCATTGGCTTTCAATGAGGCGTTGGCGGTTGGGAGCGTCGCCCTTGCCATTGGGAGACGGGCAGTTCGCGAACCGCCCCTACGTAGGATGGGAATAGCTAGGATGAATCATGGATTCCCGCCCCCGTCTTCACGAGGGCAGGCTCTACGCGGGAATAACGGGTAGAGAGGGACGCCCCTACGGGGGATGGGGTTGGGGGGGAATGATGGGGGGACGGGAGGTTCGCGAACCTCCCCTACGGGGGACTGGAGGAGGAAGGAGAGGCGGGGTGGGCGTTCGTTGTTATTGAAGGGACTCGGTGGTATCCTGCTCGCCTATAGAGCGAGGAAGATGTACGACTTTCATACACATACTTTTCTCAGCGACGGCGTTCTCTCTCCCATCGAGCTCATCCGCCGCGCCTTTGTCCGGGGCTACAAGGTCATTGCCATCACCGACCACGTGGGCTTTGGGAACCTGGAATACGTGGTGAAGACTCTGGTGACGGACTGCGCCAAGGCCTCCGGCCGGTGGGACATTCTGGCCATCCCCGGCGTGGAGATTACCCACGTGCCCAAGGAGGATATCGACATGGTCGCCCGGGAGGCCAAGACCATGGGCGCCCGGCTGGTGAACGTCCACGGCGAAACCGTGGTGGAGCCCGTGGACCCGGGCACGAACTCGGCCGCCGTCAACTCCGCTTACGTGGACATTCTGGCGCATCCGGGGCTGCTGACGGTCCAGGAGGCGCGCATGGCCCGGAGGAACGGCACCTTCCTGGAAATTTCGGCCCGGAGGGGACACAGCCTGACCAACGGCCACGTGGCCAAAACGGCCCTTTCTCAGAAGGCGTCGCTGATTCTGGATTCGGACGCCCATGCGCCCGGGGACCTGCTGACGCCCGACCTGTGTTACAGCGTTGCCCGCGGCGCCGGACTCACCGAGGAGCAGACGGAAACGCTGCTGCATCAGAACCCCAATCTGCTGTTGGAGAAGTTGGGCTACGCCGCAAGGATGTAGGCGCTCGTTGATTTAGAGACGTTGCCCTTGAGGCAGCGAGATTCTTCACTCCGCTTCGCTGCGTTCAGAATGACATGTGGGGGGCGCTGCGTTCAGAGTGATATGTGGGGGGCGCTGCGTTCAGAATGACATGTGGGGGGCGCTGCGTTCAGAATGACAGGTGGCCAAGAAAGGCCACATAAGGCGATGAAAATGGATGCGGGAAGAGGGCTGGATCCACCTTCCGGCTTTCGCCGGAATGACGGAGGGGAATGGGAGGGGGATTATTCGTTTGACTCGTTTCGATAATCGACTCGGTATCAATTTGTGCCTGAGATGATTCGTTTCAGGCGTGGGACTCGTTTCAAAAAGTAGGGCAAACGAGTAGATTTGGGGGGATTCGTTATTTTCTGTGGTGGAAACGAAGGGTGGGTGAGGATAGGGATCGGATGGGTCACCGCATTCGCGAGGACAAGAGTGGGGAGTGGGTTTTCATGGGGGGGATGCTAGCAGGGCAGGGGGATTTATGGCAAGGAGATGTTGGCAGTGGGGGAGGTTTTCACTCCCATCCCCCGTCTTCACGGGGGCGGGCTCTACGCGGGAAAAACGGTTGGGCGCGAGAATGGTGGTGGGCGGGCGGTTCCCGAACCGCCCCTACGGATTGCTACCAACCTAGGCTTGAACGCCCTGTGGTCAGTCTATTTTCATAGCAATTACATGGAGACGAGCTGGGCTACGCCGCAAGGGTGTAGGCGCTAGCCAATTTAGGGACGTTGCCCTTGAGGCGGCTAGATTCTTCACTCCGCTTCGCTGCGTTCAGAATGACATGTGGGGGGGGCTGCGTTCAGAATCACTATGGCCTTGCTGTGGCCACGCAAGGGGATGAAAATGGACATGGGGGCGAGGGATAGATTCCTGCCCCCGTCTTCACGGGGGCAGGCTCTACGCGGGAAAAACGGTTGGGCGCGAGAATGGTGGTGGGCGGGCGGTTCCCGAACCGCCCCTACGGATTGCTACCAACCTGGGCTTGAACGCCTTGTGGTCAGTCTATTTGCATAGCAATTACATGGAGACGAGCTGGGCTACGCCGCAAGGGTGTAGGCGCTAGCCAATTTAGGGACGTTGACCCTAGCAGCGAGATTCTTCACTTCGCTCGGCTACGTTCAGAATGACATGTGGGGGGCGCTGCGTTCAAAGTGATATATGGGGGAGGAAGGAAGGGATGGATTCCCGCCCCCGCCTTCACGGGGACAGGCTATACGCGGGAATGACGGATCAGGGAGAGAGTTAGGGAGGGGGCGCGTGGGGTGATGGCTCGCTGAGGCGGAAGACTTTGTACGGGTTCCACCGGTTGCTGGACCGGTCGAAGCGGACCACACCCAGAAACCGCCCGTCTCGCGAATAGAGCCGGTAGTTCTCCAGGTGGCCGGCGTAGAGGGCCCGGTGTCCTAGAGATACGGGGTGGCCGTTTCTGAGCATCTGCTCCACGCCCTCGCCCACGGACACCGCTTTCATGTTGAGCAGCAGCGCATCGAGGGGGAGGATCATTTCCTTCCACCTTTTCTCCTCCACCGCCTGAGCGAACTGATCCAGGGTAACGGAGTCTTCGATGCGGAACCCGCCGGTGCGAAGGCGCACCAGGCTGGCGGTATGGGCGCCGCAGCCCAGCATCTCCCCCAGGTCGTAGGCCAGAGAGCGCATGTACACGCCCCGGCCGCACTCACTCTCCAGGGTGATAAGAGGAAGGTTGAAGTCGAGCAGGTCCAGGCTGTAGACCTCTACCTGACGGGCTTCCCGCTCCACCTCCACGCCCTGCCGCGCCAGCTCGTAGAGCCGCTTGCCGCCCCTCTTCAGAGCGCTGTGCATCGGCGGCTTCTGCAGAATCGTCCCCCGGAAAGCGTCCAGCGCCTCCTCCACCTGCTCTCGAGTGATGTGGGACGGGTCCTGCTCCTGGACAACCTGGCCTTCGGCGTCGTAGGTATCGGTGGAGACCCCGAGGCGCACGTCCATGCGGTAACCCTTGGTCTCGTTGATGAGGTGCTCCATGAGGCGGGTGGCCTGACCGAAGCAGATGGGCAGGATGCCGGTGGCGAGGGGGTCCAGGGTGCCGCCGTGACCCACCCGCTTCTTCATGCCGGTGAGCCGTTTCACCCTGCGTACGGCGTCCATAGAAGTGGAACCCACGGGCTTGTCCAACACGAGAAAGCCGTTGATCACAGGCCCCTGTCCTCCCCCTCGCCCGCCTCTAGACCGGTGCTGAGTCATTAGCCGGCTTCCTCGACGTCCTTCAACTGATACATGGCCCGGCTGATGGTCTCGCTAAGCTCCAGCGAGTCGTCGTGCACGAAGGTCAGGCTGGGGATGTTGCGGAGGGGGAGCACGTCGCCCAACTCCTTGCGTATGTAGCCCTTGGCGGCGGTGAGGCCCTGAAGGACCTCCTCCCTTCTTTCCGACGAGGCAAGGACGCTGAAATGGACCTTGGCCGTCTTGAGGTCGGGGGAAGTTTCGACGCGGGTAATGCTTATAACGGAGCGGAGCCGTGGGTCGCGCAGGTCTACCTGTATGACGCGGCTCATCTCCTGACGAAGGAGTTCGTTGACCCTTCGGATACGCCTGTTCATAGGAGGGATCGTCTCCAGCGGCGGGCCGCCGGAAGGCTATGCTCGGCTCCTCTCCCTGCGATGGGCCTGGAGGACGTCGCCTTCCTGGAAGCTCTCGAAGCCGGTGATGCCGACTCCGCACTCGAAGCCGGCGGTCACCTCGTTCACGTCGTCCTTGAAGCGGCGGAGACTGGAGACGGAGCTCTCGAAAAGGACGGTTCCGTCCCGGAGGACGCGGGCGGCTATGCCACGGGTGAAACGGCCATCGTTGACGATGACGCCGGCGACATTGCCCGCGCGGCCCGCCCGGAAGACGGCGCGGACGGTGGCTGTCCCCTGCACAACGTCCTTGTAGGCGGGTTCAAGAATGCCCTTGAGGGCCTTCTCCACGTCTTCGATTATCTGGTAGATGATGTCGTAGGAGCGGATCTCCACAGCCTCCCGATCGGAGGCGGACTCAGCACTGGGCTCCGTGCCCACGTTGAAGGCCAGTATGATGGCGTTGGAGGCGCTGGCCAGCAGAACGTCGCCCTCGTTGACGCCGCCGGGGCTGGAGTGGAGGATGTTCACCCGGGCGGAGGGGCTGTCGAGGCGCTCCAGGGAGCCCCGTACGGCCTCTACGCTGCCTTGGGCGTCAGCCTTGATGATGAGGTTCAGTTCTTTAACATCTCCGGCGGAGATTCGGCTCATAACGCCTTCCAGGGTTAGGGCGCGGGACAGATTCTGGTCTTCCTCACCCTTGACGACGTTCTCCACCACCAGGG
Organism: Dehalococcoidia bacterium; assembly: GCA_965238215.1. Taxonomy (GTDB): domain Bacteria; phylum Chloroflexota; class Dehalococcoidia; order Lucifugimonadales; genus JAPULR01. Next base: position 1,654,939 of record OZ250180.1, read on the forward strand.
CTTTGGCGGTCTTGGTGTTGGGGACCACCACGAACCTATCGCCGGCCTGGGGAACGGAACTGAAGCCTAGAATCTCCACGGGCACTGCCGGGCCTGCCTGCTTTATCCTTTTGCGCAGGTCGTTCTCCATTGCGCGGACACGACCCCATGCGGTTCCCGCCACGATGCTGTTGCCCACCTTGAGGGTGCCGCTCTGCACCAGCAGCGTTGCCAGGGGGCCCCGGTTTCTATCCAGTTGGGACTCTATAACCACGCCGGAGGCGGGGCGTTTGGGGTTGGCTTTCAACTCAGAAATTTCCGCCAATACCAGAATGCTCTCCAGCAGGTCGTCGATGCCAATCCTGTTCTTGGCGGAAACGGGAACGCCGATGATTTCACCACCGAAATCCTCCAACACGAGGGAGTATTCGAGCAGCTGTCCCTTAACCCGGTCGGGCCGAGCGTCCGGCAAGTCTATTTTGTTGATGGCCACTACGATGGGTAGGTCGGCGGCCCTGGCGTGGTCGATAGCTTCAACGGTTTGGGGCATCACACCGTCGTCGGCGGCCACTACGAGGATGGCGATGTCCGTGACCTGGGCGCCCCTAGCGCGAATGGCGGTGAAAGCCTCGTGACCGGGAGTGTCCAGGAAGGTAATCTTCTGTCCTTTGTAGTCAACCTGGTAGGCTCCGATGTGCTGGGTTATGCCGCCCACCTCACCCTCGGTGATGCGGCTGTCGCGAAATGTGTCTAGAAGGGTGGTCTTTCCGTGGTCCACGTGGCCCAGGATTGTCACTACGGGACTGCGGGATATCATGTTGGCGTCGTCGACGGACCCAACGTCCTTCAGGGAGGCGATAACGGGGGTCTTGGCGCGCTCCTCAGGCTTGGCGCGATAGCCGAAGGCGGGAGTAACCGTGGCGGCCAGGTCGAAGTCTATAACCTGGTTGATGGCAGCCATGACGCCGTTACGCATAAGCTGCTTGATAACGTCGATGGGGCTGACTCGTATCAGGTCCGCAAGGTGCTTGACGGTAAGGGTATGGGGAAGCTGCACCTCCCTGGGGCCTGTTCTTTTTGTTTTTGTAGTCCTAGTTGTCATGGCGTCTCATTTCCTGCGGCAATTCCTTGCCACTGCATATACTCGATCCACAAATACTCTCGGGCCTGAGCGGGGACGGCGGCCCGAAAGGCCCGTTCCAGAAGCCCCTTGTCCCAGACCCGCTGCCAGCACTCCCGTTTATGGCAGAGATACCCTCCCCGGCCATGCTTAACCCGCTTGAAGTCTATCTCCACCCGTTCAGGAGAGGTGCGAACAATGCGAACCAACTGGCGCTGGGGCTGCTTGACACCGCAGGCCAAGCAGGTGCGAAGGGGCACGTGCCGGGTTCTCACCTCTGCTTAGAACCTCCCTGGTTGGCGGTTATCTTCTGCGGGCTTTAGCCTTCCTCTTGCTCCGACCGCGTCGCGAGCGTCCTCCACCACCGCGCTCGAAGTCCAAGATATCTTCGGCGAAGCGTATCTTGCCCGCGTCGGGAGTGAGCTGAGGGACCTCCCATATTTCGTCGCCCATATCGAAGGGCAGATCTTCGTCCTCCTCCTCTTCCTCTTCGACGGCCTCATCGACCATAACGTCGTCAAGGGTGAAGGCTTCCAATTCGTCCTGAATGACAGGAGTCTCCTCGGGCTGCTCCTCCTGTTCAGCGGCGGCCTCTTCCTGGGCCAGTATCTCCTCCAAGACTTCCTCGAGGACCGGGGCTGCCACGGTCTCTTCCTTCTCCTGGGTCTCTACAGTTTCCAGCCGCTCCAGTTCCTCAAACTCGCGCAGTTCAGCTTCAAGAACGGCCTGCTCTGCTGCTAGCTTTTCGGCTTCTTCCTTGGCCTGAGCGTCGGCTTCTTCCTTGGCCTGGGCTTCCAGTTTGATCTGGGCTTTCTCCGATTCCCATTCAGCCATGCTTTTGATGTCCAGCCGCCAGCCGGTGAGCTTGGCGGCGAGACGGGCATTCTGGCCTTCTTTGCCGATGGCCAGAGAGAGCTGGCGTTCCGGCACCACCACCACGGCGGCGCGATCGTCCTCGTCGGCCACCACCTGCACGACTTCGGCGGGGCTGAGGGCGTTGGAGATAAAGCGCTTCAGGTCCCGGTCCCAGCGGACCACGTCTATCTTTTCGCCCTGAAGCTCGTTGACGATGTTCTGAATCCGGTTGCCCCTCATTCCGATGCAGGAGCCGATGGGGTCCACCCCGTCCTGCAGGGCTACGACGGCGACCTTGCTGCGAGAGCCGGCCTCCCGGGCGATGGAGCGGATTTCAACGATGCCGTTGTAGACTTCCGGCACCTCTAGCTCAAAGAGCCGGCGGAGGAGTTGGGAGTGGCGGCGGGAGACGATGATTTCCGGACCGCGGGGGCTGCGGTTGACCTCCATGGCGTAGACCTTGAGCCTCTGGCCGCGGCGGTACCGCTCCGTGGGGACCTGCTCGTCCGGTGGCAGGACGGCTTCGGCCCGGTCCAGTTCGACGACCAAGCCGCGGCCAATCTCCATCTGGCCCACTACGCCGGAGATGATGTCGTCCACCCGCTTGGCGAACTCTTCGTAGACCATCTCCCGTTCGGCTTCCCGGAGTCGCTGCAGGACCACCTGCTTGGCGGTCTGGGCAGCGATGCGGCTGGCCTGGTGGGAGAGGGACTCCATCTCCAGTTCCTGGCCGAGGGCCACGCCCCTACGAATGGCCATGGCGTCCGCGAGGCGGATTTCCGTCTTGTCATCTTCCACAACATCAACGACGGTCTTGAGGGTATGAGCCCTAATTTCGCCGGTGTTGGGGTTGAGTTTGACGGAGATGTTTACGCCGTCGCCATAGCTATCCTTCTTGAAAGCGGAAACGAGAGCGGCCTCAATGGCCTTAAGAACCTCCTCCTTGGGGAGGTGGCGCTCCGCTGCAAGCTGTGTTAACGCTATGAGAAAGTCGCTCTTCAAAGCCATCACCTCTCACAACAGCGTTAAATTAAGAAAGCGGGTGTTGGCCCGCTTTCCACACAAGTTCCCGTGGGAAGAATCCCCGTGAGTATATCACCGGGACTTTAGCTTGGCAAGCTGAGCCCCTAGTCGGCGGGGGTTGATGCCTCCGCGGGGGTAAGAGAGGGAAGGCCGCAGAACATCTCGTAGTCTATGAGGCCCGTGACGGTGGGGTTTTCGCCGCACAGAGGGCAGGCAGGGTTGCGCTTCATCCGAACCTCGCGGAAGTCCATTGCGAGGGCGTCTATGAGAAGGAGACGGGACTTGAGGCTCTCCCCGATGCCCAAGATAAGCTTCAGGGCTTCGGTAGCCTGGATACTTCCAACCAGGCCGGTGAGGGCGCCAAGGACTCCGGCTTCTGCGCAGTTGGGGACCATGCCGGGAGGAGGAGGCGTGGGGAAGAGGCACCGGTAGCAGCCGCTGCCAGGGATGAACACGGTTGCCTGACCGTCGAAAATCAGGATGCTGCCGTCGACGAGGGGCTTGCCCAGCAGGTAGCAGGCGTCGTTGACCAGGTAGCGGGACGGGAAATTGTCGGCGCCGTTGATTACGATGTCGTACTGCTCGATTATCTCCACGGCGTTTTCGGAGGAGATGCGGGTCTCGTGCACCACCACGTTCACTTCGGGGTTGTAGGCGTGGAGGGAATCTTGGGCCGACACTACCTTGGGACGGCCCACGTCGTCGTTGTGATGCAGAATCTGGCGCTGGAGGTTAGAGACCTCCACCACGTCGAAGTCCACGATGCCAATGGTGCCCACGCCGGCGAGGGCCAGATAGACGGCGGAGGGAGAGCCGAGGCCGCCGGCGCCGATTATCAGGACCTTGGCGTTAATGAGCTTGCGCTGACCAAGACTGCCCACCTGACCCATGATGATGTGCCTGCTGTAACGCTTGACCTGCTGGGGAGTCAAAGCCCTTGCCTGTGTCATCTGATTTCCTCCGCGTATTTGTTTCTATTCGTTCTGCATGAGTTTAGGCGTGGTTTGCATTCGATCTAATAATCGAATAGTGCGGTGTTGGACGGGTCGTGACTGCCAATTGATGCGCTGACTCGGGGATGTATTCTTCCGATTAGGCGTGAAAACCTTGTCTGCGAGGTGTGTGTTCCTCTGTGATCTAACTTGCAAAATTGAGGTTGATTGGTTTTTTCGCTGGTGGAAACGAATCCTATCCGCCCCTCAGGCGTGGATCTGGAGGACGGCCTTCCCAGCAGTGAGTTCGCTCTGCCGCCGGGCCATGGTTGCTATTGTTGTGATGCTAAGGAGGTCTCTCACGGCTTCTTCGAAGAAAGACCAGACCTCTCTCTGAGCGCAGGTTTCGGAAAGCTGGCAGCCGTCGGGTTCAACCAGGCAATCCAGCAGGGGACCGCCCCCCTCCAAAACAGCCATTATCTGGGCCAGGTTGACGTCCTCGGGTGGCCCGGCCAGGACGTGACCACCGTGGGGCCCGCGTCGGCTCTTGATAAGGCCGGCTTTGTGGAGGGAGGTGAGCACTTGTTCCAGGTAGGCTTCCGGTATCCCCTGGCGACGGGCAATCTGGGCCGTCTGCTTGGGCACACCTAGTTCGCCCTGGGCCAACTCCACCAAGGCGCGTACGCCATAGTCCACTCGCATGGGAATTCTCATGACCGCGCGTTTCCCTCCAGCGGGGTTGATTATAGCACTCGCCCAATTTATTGTCCATTTGGCCTATGTCACCAAACTATCCCGCGGCTTCATATCATTTTGAACAGAACAAAGTGCGGCGAAGAATCTTGCCGCCTTGTTTCATTCCTGCGGCGGGGATGGTAGCATTATTGGTGTAATTATGGACGGGCCACGCCGATTAGATGGCGGCAGTTCGCCCCACAAACCCTGTTTGAACATTTAGAGGAGAGTCATGGCAGACACGCTGACCATTTCGTTGGATCCCCGCACTGTTATTGGAAAGAAAGTTAAGAACCTTCGCAAGTCCGGCATAATTCCGGTACATCTCTACGGACAGGGGGCCGACTCTCAGGCTCTCCAGTGCGAGGCGAAGACCCTATACCGGCTTCTGTCGGAGGCGGGGATGAACACTCCCATCACTGTGACCATTCCGGGACAGGAGGAGCAGAGGCTCACCTTCGTCCGGGAGATCCAGTGGGACCCGGTGAAGGGGGAGTTGCTTCACGTAGACTTTCTAAACGTGGACGTGGCCAACGAGATTACCGCTATGGTGCCCATTGTCCTGACGGGGGAGGCGCCGGCAGTGCAGACTACCCCGGATGCATCGGTGGGACAGCTGCTGCGAGAGGTTGAAGTGCGCGCGCTACCGTTGGACGTGCCGTCGGAGTTTGCGGTGGATCTGGGAATGATTGTGGAGCCGGGGGACGTAATTCGCCTGTCCGACCTCACGCTGCCTGATAGGGTTTCTTACCTCACGGACCCGGACGAGGTGATAGTCAGGATCGAGATTATGCGCATCGAGGTTGAGGAGGAGGAAGAGGAACCGTTGGAGATGGGCGAGGCGCCGCCGGAGGAATCGGAGGCTTAGGCCAGCAGCGATTGCAGGCGCTAGGGTCAGCTGGGCAGACGGGCTCCAAGGAATTGGGGATGGCCGCGTAGGAAGTCCGCAGCCGGCTGTGGACGCCGCCCTTCCAACTGGAGTTGACGCACCATAAGGCGGGTATCGTCGCCGGCTTCGACTACGAGAACACTAGGGGTTTCCCGACTGAGGCCAACGACGCCGGGGCTGTTTTTCCCCTGTAGCGACCCTTGGAACTGTGCACGCCCGCCGTTCGGTTGGGATACGGCTACCGACGGGGGGAATTCTTCCACGTCCAGGAGCCGCAGCCTCTTGCCAAGCCAGCGGGTGTAGATTCCAGGCCACGGAGTGTAGGCACGGAATCTACGGCACAGCATTGCTGCATTCTCCCGCCAGTCCACCTGCCCGTCTTCCCGCGTGAGCTTGGAGGTAAAGGTGGCCAGGCTGGGATCCTGCGGCTTGGGGATGATGTGTCCGTCTATCCACAGGGGGGCGCTTTCGGCCAGGAGTCGGGCACCCGTCTGAAAGAGGCGGAGAGTAAGGGCGTCGGCCTTTTCGCCGGGCAGTATTTTCGTTGCTTGCTGGGCCAGCACAGGGCCTGTGTCCAACCCCTGGTCCAGGAGCATCAGACTTACGCCCGTTTCCTCTACTCCGTCGAGTATGGCGGAAGGCACGGGGGAAGGGCCGCGGTAGCGGGGCAGCAGGGACGGATGTATGTTGATGAAGCCGTGCTTGGGGACCCCGAGCATTTCGGGGGGAATGAGCAGCCCATAGGCGGCGACGACGACCAGGTCCGGGGACAGTTCGATAAACTGTTGAATCGCCGCGTCTCCTTTTAACGACGGGGGCTGAAAAATAGGCCATCCCCGCTCCAAGGAATACGCCTTCAATGGGGAAAAACCCCTTGACAGGCCGCGCCCTCTGCGCCGGTCGGGGGCGGTATAGACGCCCACGGGATCGCCCCAGCAGGAGTGCATAGCCTCAATCGCTGGCAAGGAGAAGACGGGATTGCCCATAAAGACTACGCTCATAGGCTAGTAATTATAGAAATCGTAAAGGAAGGAAACAACAGCCCAGAAAACGCCACTAGCCGCTCTACAAGGCTAAAATCGGCTGAAGCGTCAAACAATGGCGCCGTATGCAGTTGAACCCAATAGAATGGCGCACAATTCATTACGGAATCCGTCTACAATTAACAAGAGCATTGGTGTAAAGTTTATATTATTATCAAGCAACATATTAATTCGTAGACAAATGAAGGTTCGATATTGCTTTTCGACATTTGCAGCTTGCATCTTCCCCTCGTCATTGCTAAAGTAAGCGAAGTCATATTCATCCAAAATTATCAATGAGAGCAACAGGTGTTGTCTCTAGAGGGGCATGGGGACAAGTAGAAGGGAAGACAACACGGCTAAGGAAACTTGGGCGGCGGTTCTAGGGGAACTCCAGTTGCAATTGCCGAGTTCGGCCTTTGCAACCTGGCTGAAGGACACTGCCGGCTTGGCCTTTGCCGACGGCAAATTGGTGGTTAGCGTGCCCAACGCGTTCACGTCCGAATGGTTGGAGCAACGGGCCTACCAGTTGGTCCAGCGCACGGCGTCGAAAATCGCCGGCCAGCCGTTGGACGTGGTATTTCGCATCGAAAACCCGCCGGCTAGCAGAGAGACCGACGTCCGCAGCCGGCCAGCGCCGACTCGACCGGCGGCCACGCCGCTGTTTCAGACGGGCTTTCCCAACCGCCGCTACAGCTTCGATTCCTTCGTAGTCGGCCCATCCAACAGCCTCTCCTACAACGCGGCGCTGGCCGTGGCGTCATCTTTTGGACAGAACTACAACCCCCTGTTCATCTACTCCGGGGTAGGCCTGGGCAAGACTCACTTGTTGCACGCCATAGCCCACCGGTGCATGCAGCAGAGCATAAACTACCTCTACGTTACATCGGAGCAGTTCACCAACGAGTTCATCGCGGCTATTCGACGGCGCAGCACGGAGGAGTTCCGCTCTCGGTATCGAAGCGTGGACGTGCTGCTCATGGACGACATCCAGTTCATGAGCAGCAAGGAGCAAACGCTGGAGGGATTCTTCCACACCTTCAACGATCTTCACAACACAGGCAGGCAGATAGTCCTCACGTCCGACAAGTCTCCCAAGACCATGCCTTACCTGGAAGACCGGATCCGCTCCCGCTACTCATGGGGTCTGACAACGGACATACAAGCGCCCTCACTGGAAACCAAGGTAGCGATTCTCCAAACCAAGGCGAAGGAGATGAACGTCACCGCCGAAAATGACGTTCTGACGTATATTGCAGAGAGGACCGGGGGCAGCGTGAGGGACCTGGAGGGGGCCTTGAACCGGGTAGCAGCCACTGCACGGGTCGCCAAGGGGCCAATCACCCTCTCCTTGGTCAAGGGAGCACTGGAGGAGAAGACGGGCCGAAGGCAGATGACTACAAGCTCGCCCGAGAAGGTATTAGAGGCCATCGAAGGGGCGTTCCAAGTTGACCAGGCCAGCCTGACAGGGCCCAGGCGAAGGCGGGACTTTGTGGTTGCGCGCCACGCCGCGATGTACATCATGCGGGAACATCTGAAGCTGAGCGTGAGCCAGATAGGGCGGGCGATGGGGGGCAAGAACCACGCCACGGTAATCCACGGCATCCGGCGCGTGAACGATTACCTGGAGTCGGTTGAAGGGTTCCGAGCTAAGGTGGAAGCCGCCAAGGAGCAGCTCTCCGAATAGGCTGAACGGCCGGCGTAGTCGTTTCCATTGAGTCTCGAATCCCTCTCAGGTGACCGGCCCATAGTTTTCCACAATATATGTGGATAATGTCCGGAAATCCCGTTGAAAACCCTCATAAATCGTTCGTTTATTATGGATATCTTTGGCCGAGGAGTGGAAATTCTGTTAACATCCTCTTAAGAGATCTTATCCACAGCCGTATCAACATAGCCGCAGCATTTATCACGGTCTTATCCCAAGAAACACCACACCTTTTGCACCGCACTTCAAGAGTAAAATAGAGGTATATCAACAATCATCAACTTCTTAGTATTATAAGTATTACCTTATCTAGAGATAATTAATTGATAGATATAGCAAGAATAAGAATCATTGGCGGAAACGGTGGGAACGGGTGCGTCAGCTTCCACCGTACCCGTTCCCTGCCCAAGGGCGGTCCGGAGGGAGGTGACGGTGGAGACGGCGGGGGCGTGTATGCGATGGGGGACGGTTCGTTGAATACGCTGCTGCACCTCCGATACCAGCAGCAATTCAGAGGAGGCCGCGGCGGACACGGGGGCGGCAAGGGAAAGACAGGCGCCCGCGGACGGGTCGCGGAAGTACGCGTTCCCCTGGGAACTTTGGTCTGGCGGGTAGAGCCCGACGGTGAGCGGGTGATGATTGCGGACGTGCTAGACGAAACTTCGACGCTGCTGGCCCGCGGCGGCAGCGGCGGTCGGGGTAATCTGCGGTTCGCCAATTCCGTTAATCAGGTCCCGCTGATTGCGGAAGGAGGGGATAAAGGCGAGGAGGCGGAGTTGCTGTGCGAATTGAAGCTGCTGGCGGACGTTGGAATCATCGGAATGCCCAACGCCGGCAAGTCCACGCTTATCTCCACCTGCTCCGCCGCGAAGCCGCGGGTGGCCTCCTATCCATTCACCACACTAAGCCCGGTATTGGGCATGGTGGAACGCCGGCACCAGGAGTTCTTGCTGGTGGAGATTCCGGGGTTGATCGAAGGCGCGCACAAGGGCGTAGGCCTGGGCCACGACTTCCTGCGGCACGTGGCGAGAACCCGGTTGTTGTGGCACCTGGTGGACGGCGTGACCGGGGACGTGGCCGGTCAGTGGAACATGATCAACGCAGAACTTGGTATGTTCAGTCACGAGCTGTTGGAGAAGCCGCAGCTGCTGGTGGTGAACAAGGCGGACATGATGACGAGTGAGAGAAGGCGGGAGGTTGAGGAATCTCTGGCCGACCTGGGGGTCCCGTTCTACCTGGTATCTGCGAGGACCGGCGAGGGTGTGGAAGCGTTGATAAAGCATACGCTATCGTTGATAAAGGAGATGCCGAAGCCCGCGGCTGCACCGGCGAGCGCACCCGTGGTCCATAGACCGGCGCCGAAGTACAGGCAGACGGATGTATGGCAGGAGAACGGCGTCTACGTGGTCGAGTCGCCGCAAGCGATGCGGCTGCTGGCCATGGCCAACATGAAGGACAAGCGGGTTATACTTCAGCTCTGGCGGGAGTTCAAGCGAATGGGCGTAGCGTCGGCGTTGGAGAAGGCAGGCGTGGAAGTAGGGGACATGGTACGAATGGGCAAGATCGAGTTGGAGTGGGCGTAGGATGAGAATTGGCGTTTTGGGCGGCACTTTCGACCCCATTCACCTGGGGCACCTGATTATCGCGGAGGAGGCGCGGGACCGGCTGGACTTGGAGGAGGTCTGCTTCGTTCCAGCAAGCGCCCCGTGGATGAAGGCAGGCCAGCCGCTGACGTCGGGGCATGACAGGCTGAGTATGGCGCGGCTGGCGGTGGAGGACAACCCGTTCTTCCGAGTATCCGCCTTGGAGTTGGAGCGTCCTGGACCTTCCTACACGGTAGAGACTCTAAGGGAGCTGCAAGACGACTATGGCCCGAAGGCTCAACTTTTCTTCATACTGGGATCGGACGCCTTCGCCCGGTTCGACGAGTGGAAGAACCCTGAGGGCATACTTGGGCTGGCAAGGTTGGCCTTATTTGATAGGCCTGAATTGGGCGCGGAGGAGTTGTTTAGCTTCGACGAGTTAGGGGTATATGCTGACAGGGTGGAGTGGCTTCGCGGGTTGCGGATTGAGATAAGCGCGTCGGATATTCGGCGGCGGGTTGCGGAAGGCGGAAGCATCCGCTACCTCGTCCCGGAGCCGGTGGAGCGCTACATCTACGCCAGGGGGCTATATCGAGGTTGAGTGTTTCGGAGATTGCGGCGGAGCTTCTCCAACTGGCCAAAGAGCGAAGCGCACTCACCTTTGGCGACTACATGCTTTCGTCCGGGCGGCGGAGCGGCTACTACTTCGACGGGCGGAGGTTGACCCTAGACCCCCGAGGTGCGTACCTGACAGGCAGGGCCTTCTTTGGGATGCTGCAAGGTTTTGACGTGGACGCCATAGGAGGGCCCACGTTGGGCGCGGACCCGATCGTGACGGCGGTTGCGTTGGTCAGCGGCCTTGATGGTAGGCCCATTAGCGCCTTCATCGTGCGTAAAGAAGGAAAGGCCCACGGGATGGGACGAATGATTGAAGGCCCTCTGGAGTCGGGTAGCCGCGTGGCCATTGTGGACGACGCCTGCAGTACGGGCGCGTCCCTATTTCACGCGGTGGACGCGGCGGAAGTTGAGGGGCATGAGGTGGTTGTGGTGCTGGCCATTCTGGACAGAAAGCAGGGCGGCACGGAAGAGTTGCTACGCCGGGGTTATGACTTTCGGTGCTTACTTGAGGCTACGCCGGAAGGGGAGATACAGGTCACCCCGGGCTTGGACGCGGGCAGCTAGGCGGGAGAGTCGGTTAACGGGGGGTTAGTCCGTCGCTTCGCTGCGGTCCCAGTCGGGCAGCGTCCAATAACCCTCGTAAGGCACTTCAACGCGGGTGGGAAGTCCCTGGGCGCGCTTGAGCCGCTGGACGTTGTACAGGTGGGTGATGACCTCGAAGTAGAGGTGGCGGAAGGTGGCTTCCAGAGTGACGTAGGTGAAGAGCGGCTCCGTTTCGTGCCAGCGTACGCCGCGGGGGTGGACGTTGACGAACTGGGGCCAGTGTGGCGGCGTGTTGGGTCGGGGGACCTCCTTGACCTTCATGGAACCGAGGGTCTCCCTGGATAGTACGTAGCGGGCCAGAGCCAGGGCCTTGTCCAAGCGTGCAAGTATGTCGTGCATGTCGCGGTACTCTGTTTCGTCCAGCCAGCGAACGATGCCGGCGGCGGGTTCCGGCACGAGCTCCTGCAGATCCCCAAGCTCGTCAAACCCGTCGGGGAAAAGGCGCGATCCCCACTGTCGTAGGAGCCAGCCGGGGAGGAAGGAGGCCATGTGGCTGACCTGTCGGCGGATGCTCCATCTTGCCCACTCCCACTGCTCCGAGTCCCAGTCCAGCTGCTCGTCGGTGAGGCCCTCTACTTCGGGCGCAACGAGATCATAGAGAGTGCCGAACTGGGGAAAGACTTCGTTGCCGGGGGTGGTGTCGGGCATGGAGTCCGTGGGCATGGGTGCCTCCTAAACGTCCAGTTCTTTGACGTTGCGGGCGTTGGCCTGAATCCAGCGCTTTCTGGGGGCCACGTCGACGCCCATGAGGTCGGAGAAGGTCTTCATGGCCTCTTCGCGGCTCTGTGCGTCTTTCATAACCACGCTGAGCAGGGTGCGACGCTCCGGGTCCATAGTGGTCTCCCAAAGCTGCTCTGGGTTCATCTCGCCCAGGCCCTTGTATCGCTGCATGTGAACTCTGCGGTTGCCGTTGGTTGCGGCCAACACCTCGTCCTTCTCCTCGTCGGAGTAGACGTAGGTCACCTTGCGGCCCACCTGGATGCGGTAGAGGGGGGGTTGGGCGATGTATAGGTAGTCGCCCGTGATGAGGTCTTCCATGCCGCGGAAGAAAAAGGTGAGAAGAAGAGTGCGGATGTGGGAACCGTCCACGTCGGCGTCGGTCATGATGATAATCTTGTGGTAGCGGAGCTTTTCGGCGTCGAACTCTTCGCCCTCGTTGGCGCCGAGGGCGGCGATGAGGGCGCGGATCTCCTCGTGGGCGATGACCCGGTCGCGGGGAGCCTTCTCCACGTTGAGGATCTTGCCCTTGATGGGGAGGATAGCCTGGAAGCGGCGGTCCCGGCCCATCTTGGCGGAGCCTCCGGCTGACTCACCCTCGACGATGAAGAGTTCGGATAGGGCGGGGTTGCGTTCGGAGCAGTCGGCGAGCTTGCCGGGCAAGGAGCTGCCGTCGAGGGCGTTCTTGCGTTGGACGAGCTCCCGGGCCTTGCGCGCCGCCTCCCGGGCTTTCTGGTTGATGGCAGACTTGGAAACGATGAGTTTGCCCTCGGCGGGATGTTCCTCCAGGTACTGACTGAGGGCCTGGACGAGGGAAGACTCGACGTTGCTCTTGACTTCGGCGTTGCCGAGCTTTGTCTTGGTCTGACCCTCGAACTGGGGATCCGTAATCTTCACGCTGACGACGGCTGTCAGGCCCTCCCGCACATCTTCGCCGGAGAAGTTTGGCTGGTCGTCCTTGATAAGCTTCTGTCGGCGACCGTAGTCGTTAATAACGCGGGTGAGTCCGGCGCGGAAGCCGGTCAGGTGAGTGCCGCCCTCCTCCGTGTTGATGCAGTTGGCGAAGGAGTAGACGTTCTCGTATGAACTGTCGTTGTACTGGAGGGCTACCTCCACGGCTGTTGTGTCAACGGTCTTCGCGAAGTAGAAGGGGGCGGGCTGTAGGGGCTTGCGGTCCCGGTTAAGGTTGCGCACGAAGTCGCTGATGCCACCATCGAAGTAGTAGGAGCGCTCCACGTCGCCCTTGCGCTGCTTGGCGTGACGCAGGCTGACGAACTTGATGGCGAGGCTCCGGTTAAGGTAGGCCACCTGCTTGAGGTGCTCGGTGATCATGCTGAAGTCGTAGTTAAGCTCGGGGAAGATGTCGCTGTCAGGGGTATAGGAAATGCGGGTGCCCGTTTCGCCGAAGCTCATCTCCTGGGTCATGTCGGTCAGGACGTCGCCGCGGGTGAAGGTCTGACGGTAGAGGGCGTTTTCCCTTCGCACCTCCACTTCGAGGTGGCTGGCGAGGGCGTTGACGACGGAGGCTCCGACGCCATGGAGGCCGCCGGAGACTTTGTAGGCCCCGCCGCCGAATTTGCCGCCGGCGTGGAGGGTGGTCATGACGGTTTCAAGGGCGGTCTTGCCGGTGGTGGGATGGATGTCTATGGGGATGCCGCGCCCGTCGTCGGTGACGGACACGGAGCCGTCCTCGCGGAGGATGATATCAACGCTGGTGCAGTAGCCGGCCATGGCCTCGTCAACGGCGTTGTCAACGATTTCGTAGATGAGGTGCTGGAGGCCCCGCTGGTCCGTGCTCCCAATGTACATCCCGGGTCGGCGGCGGACGGCCTCCAGCCCTTCCAGAACGACGATGTCCTTGGCGGTGTATCTGTTCTGCGTGTCGGTGGCCATCGAGCAGGTCTCCCAAATCCGAATTGAAGCGGTCTTGGCGAGGGGCGCAAAGCCCCCTAATTTACATATTGTGAGTATACCACGCCTGTCCCTTTTACGCCTGAGTTTTGCGGGTAGGGAATGGTGGGTTTGGGGGTGCTGAGACGCCTGGACCATGCCTGTGACGTAGTGTTGCCCCCAGAGTCAAGACCAGTGGTTGCTCCGCACACAAGTTTGGTACACTGATCCTCAACTTGTTACTGGGAGAACCCTCATGGCCCGACGCTTTGGTCTGATAGTTCCCAGCGTAGCTTCGGCAGTCCTGCTGGCCGGTTTATTCCTTTTCCTACTTCCAGGGCGCACTTACGCCTGCTCGTGTCTTCCTCTGGGTTCACCTACCGAGGAATTAGAGGAGTCGGCCGCCGTCTTTATGGGAAAAGTTACCTCAATCACCATATTGGAGGGCACAGGACCGTACGACACAGCAATGAATGAATTTGCGGTCACCACCGTTTGGAAGGGGCCATTGGCCGAGACAAGGTTCATTAGAACGGAACCAAGAGGTATGTGTGGACGAACCTTCGGCGAAGGCGAGGAATACGTTGTTTACGCCGCCACGTCGGATCATAAGTGCAGCCGGACAAGAATGCTTTCTGCGGCCTCTTCCGACCATGTTGAGCTCGGAAAAGGTCACGCGCCCATTCCCGGCACATCTTATCCTGTGATTGAGGCAGGTGGAGAGACAGGCGAGAATCAGGAATCCACTCCCACTCCTACGACCCCCACCCCCACGCCTACGCCGACTACACCCAACCCCGAGCCCGCACCGGATAGCGGGGGTGGATGCGGTTTATCGTCCCACAAGGCGGATTTGGCCATTTTAGGGCTAATTGTCGGCATCGTGTGGTTCGGACTGGGAAGGCGACGCTTCACTGCGCCGTGGTTGATAGCCCTGACGAATGAGGAGTAATTTGGCGGGAGCCTATCCTCCGCCCGCTTCCAGCGCCTTGGATATGTTGTTGGGGGAGGGTTGCACCTGGCCGGCGTCGATCTTTTTCATCAGGGCAACGACGCTGTCGTTGTAGGGGGTGGGAACGTCTGCCTCTGCGCCCCGGCGGGCCACCAGCCCGTTCAGATGGTCTATCTCCGACCTTCGTCCCTTGATGACGTCCTGGCCCATTGAGGAGTGCCAGTCGACGCGGCCCTTGGCGCGTAGTCGGCCGTCCAGGTCCTCCAGCACGTCGCCCCGGTCGGTTTCCAGCCACGTGGCGGCGCTCACTCCGCTTATGCTTTCTACGCTATGTCCCAGGGCGGTGGCCACCTGTACCACCTCCCGGACTATGTGAATCTTCAGCTGACGGGCCTCTGCGAAATCGGCCTGGCCGTGAGAGCCGAGGCCCGACATGGCTCCCACCGGGTTGCTCATGCAGTTGGCGGCCAGCTTGGCCCACCGCTCGCCGGCCAGGTTGGTGGTAGCCTTTGCGCCGTCGACGCTGCCGACAAGCTCGACGACCCGCAGGACGGCGGCGGTGACGGCGCCGTCGATGTGCCCGACGCGAAAGACGTCGTAGCCCCGGTCTCGGCCGGGTTCACCGCCCCGGTGGACCTCGCCCGGCTTCCAGAGGGCAACCTGGATGTTGGACATGACGCAGCCGATGGCGCGACGAATGCCGACTACGGAGGCTATGGTCTCGTCATTGATGCCGTTCTGGGAGGAGACCATGTACCCCGTTGGCTTCAGGTACCGCTCCATGAACGTGGCGGCCCAGAGGGTGTCGTAGGACTTGACGGCAATGAACGCCAGGTCGAACTCCCGACCAAGGGCCTGAGCCTCGTGGAGGTGGACGGCTTTGACGGGCACAGTGAAGGGGCCCTGGGTGCCGGTGACGCTCATCCCGTTGGCCTTGATCTCCTCCACGTGGGCGGGCCACTGGTCGATGAGGGTAACGTCCTCGCCCTGGCGGGTCATGAAGGATCCCAGGTAGCTGCCGATGGCTCCGGCTCCGAAGATCGCTATGCGTTGCATGGATGCTCCTCCCTTGGCCGCATCGGGGGCGGCTCTGGGCGTATTCTACCAGAGTTGGCTGAGAGGGTTGTCG
The DNA here is from genome assembly GCA_965238215.1 of Dehalococcoidia bacterium. GTDB lineage: Bacteria > Chloroflexota > Dehalococcoidia > Lucifugimonadales > JAPULR01. Next base: position 1,670,694 of record OZ250180.1, read on the forward strand.
GGCGCGGGTTGGAACCCAGCTCGTTAACGTGGGTATAATGGGCGGCGTGGAGGCGCGCGAATGGAGCTAAAGGATTTCATCAGAGACATACCGGACTTTCCCAAGCCGGGCATCATCTTCAAGGACATTACGCCCCTGCTGCGGGACCCCGCGGCCTTCCGGGATGTGGTGCTTCGAATGGCTCAGCCTCTGAGGGATCGAAGCATTGACGCGCTTGTTGGGGTGGAGGCCCGGGGCTTTCTGTTCGGCGCGGCCCTGGCCTACGAACTCGGAATACCACTGGTCCCCGCCAGGAAGAGCGGAAAGCTGCCCTACGACGTCATTTCCGTCACCTACTCCCTGGAGTACGGGGAGGACACCCTGGAGATGCACACGGACGGCGTGATGGCAGGTCAGCGTGTGGTGGTGGTGGACGACGTTTTGGCGACGGGCGGCACCCTGGCCGCGGCGTGCCGGCTGGTTGCGAAGGCGGGGGCCACGGTCGACGGGCTTTCGCTGGTTGTAGAGCTTTCATTTTTGGAAGGTCGCAAGCAGCTGAAGGACTACGAAATTTCCAGCGTTATCACATACTAGGGGGAATCGTATGACCGAAAAAATTAATGTCGGCGGCGTGGAAGTCTGGGCGTTACTGGACATGATCCCGCCCGCCTATACTCCCGACGATTTCTTTCCAAGCATTCCCTTGGACTGGTGGGAACCCTACCGCAAGGAGGTGTTCGACCAGGACGGGAATCTGCAGCTCTACTACGGATGCTTCGCCGTCCGTTCCCAGGGGAAGCTCATTCTGGTGGATACGGGCATGGGGCCGGGGCCGCACCCGGAGCGGGGCAACAGGCGCGGTGAATTGACGCAGCGAATGAAGGAAGAAGGGTTGTCGCCGGGGGACGTGGACTATGTAGTGCATACGCATCTGCACGGCGACCACGTGGGTTGGAACCTGGATGCCAATGGAAGGCCGACGTTTCCTTCAGCGCGTTACCTGGCGCCAAAGGCCGACTGGGAATATTTTAGGCAGGCCGACGTTGCGCCTACGGCCCCCTTCGTGGCTGAATGTGTCGCGCCCCTGGAGCCGTTGGGGGTCATGGACCTGGTGGAGGGCGAGCACGCGATAACGGACGAGGTTGGCACGCTTCCAACACCCGGGCATACGCCGGGGCATCAGACCGTGGTGATTGCGTCGCAGGGGCAGCGGGGTGTGGTTGTGGGGGACCTGATTCAGAGCGTGGTGCAGGTGATGAGGCCGGAGTGGGGATCGAGGGCAGACGTGGATTCGGATCGGGCGCGGGAGACGCGGCTGGCGATGATGGCGCGGATTCAGCGGGAAGATATGCTGGTTGCGGCGGGGCACTTTCCGACGGGCGCCCACTTTGGACGGATTATGACGTCTGAGGGGCGACGCTACTGGCAGATAGAGAAGCCCGCCGGCTAGGGACATCGACGCGGCGGGTTAGCCCTTTGGCAGCTAATTCTCAGGCGTAGGGGCCGAGGTGGAGGCCGCCGATTAGGTGAACGTGGCCGTGGGACTGGCTCTGCATGCCGTCACGGCCGAAGTTGGAGAGGACGCGGAAGCCTCCCGGCGCTATTTTCGCCCCTAGCTCCGACAGCGCGCGGCCTATCTTCGGCAGGACGGGCGACTGCCATAGCTCCTGCTGGCTAAGGTGGGTCGTGGGGATTCCCAACACCATGACGGGCACCCACCTCAGCTTATTCTTGATGACAACGAATTCGTCCTCGCGGCGGTAGAAAGTTGCGGGGGACTCGCCGGAGATGATCTGGCAGAAGATGCAGTTCACGACCGTGTCTAGAATCCCCGACGATTGGAATCTGGCTGGCGCCTTCGGCGTTGGTCCCGATAGTCGGGGACGCCGATGGGCAGCCAGTAGATGAAGGTTTCCATGAGCCGGGAGGACAGACGGGGATGGGATGCCTCAATCTCGTCTATTTCCAGATAGGTGGTTATCATCGTGGGCAGCCGGGCGTTGTGCCGGTGCACAACAAGTTGATAGAGTTTTTCCTTGGCCCAGGGGGTGCTGGTCTCCGCCCCCAGATCGTCGAGAATCAGGAGGGGCGTCGACTTCACCTGTTCGAAAAGTTGGTCGTACTGTACCGGGCTGTTGGGGCTGAAAGTGGCCCGCAGGTGGTCCAGAAGGTCCGGCACGAAGGTAAATAGGGCGGGATAGCCATTTCTAATGCACTGCTCCACTACGGCAACGGCCAGGTGAGTCTTGCCGGTTCCGTGTTCGCCGGTGATTAGCAGCCAACCTTCCGGGTGCACGGCGAAGTTAGTCGCCGCGGTATAGGCTCTTTCCAAGTACTCTTGCCCTTCACGGTCAACGTCGTTTCGCCTTACATTGAATGTGTCGAAGGTCATGCGGTTCAGCATTTCTTTGGTGAGGCCGCTGTACCGCTGAAGTCGCTGCATCCGCTCCTGGTCTGCCGCTTGCTCGCGGCAGCGGCAGGGGAAGATCTCGCCAAAGTCGGGATGCCCGAGGGGGACCCTGCGCTCCACCCAGCCGTAACCTTCGCACACCGGGCACCGGTTTCCTGATTCGTCAGCCGGCGGGCGGGTTTCCCCGTCTGCGTACATATTCCTCGATGTAGCGTCGCGGGTTACGCGCCTTAGAATGTCTCCCAAACTTTCCATCTGACTTGCCTTCCCTCTCCCATCGTCTGAGGATTGCGCGAATGTAGTTCCAGCTTCTCTTGCCGTTGCGGGCCGCTTCTCGGATAGCGTCCTCGATCCACCCCTGAGAATATTCAGACTCCGCCGCCTTCAACTCCTCAGCAATGAGGGGTGTAATCATGCCTATTTCCTGTTCGTAGACGGCGAAGACGTTGGGACGGTTTTTGGCCCTGGGCGGTTCCGCCGTCGAATCTTCATCGCCTTGGGGCAGAGTCAGCGTCCCTGCCACGGCTCGCCGTAAGGCGGCGCGTTGGGCCTCTTGGTTCAGGACAAATAGGGTGGCTCTCCCCCGCTCGGTGGTCACCGAAGCCCTGGCGAAGATGCCCCGACGTGCCCCGCCGTTCATGGCCTCTTCTATTTCTTCCCCGTCCAACTCGCTCTGAAGCACAGGGTCAGCCCTCAACTCCCCCAGGGTGACGCATCGGAGGGCGCCCTTCTTCCGGTGGATGTGCCACAGTGCTCGGAGGATGCACTTGAGCTCCGCCAGGCTGTCTATGGATTGGAGCACGTCGCCCAGGAGGGGGTCGGGCACCGGCGTGAAGGTTGTGGTGGAGGGCAGGGACTTGGGGTTCATGAATGGGCGAACTCCCTATCCAGGGGAGCCGGCTCGAATCGCACGTTCCTGTTTTGGAACAGGAGCTTGATGTTGCCGATGGGTCCGTGGCGGTGCTTGGCTATGATTATCTCCGCAACGTTGCGGGGGTACTCCGGTCCTTCGGGGAAGCGGTTGAGCCACTCCTCCTCGGTGGTGTACATATCTTCGCGATATATGAACATTACCACGTCCGCGTCCTGCTCGATGCTGCCGCTCTCCCGCAGGTCGGAAAGCTGGGGCCGGTGGGAGGGCCGCATCTCCACGGCCCGGCTAAGCTGGGAGACGGTCAGAACGGGTATGTTCAGGTCCCTGGCCAGCCCCTTGAGGGAGCGGGAGATTTCGCTGATCTCCTGGACGCGGTTGCCCAGACGTCTGCTGCCTTCGATGAGCTGCATGTAGTCCACAACCAGCATGTCCAGGCTGCGCTCCAAGTGGAGGCGGCGGGCCTTGCTTCGCATCTCCACGATGCCCTGGAGGGGCGTGTCGTCGATATATAGAGAGAGTTCAGAAAGGGACCCCACGGCGTCGATGATGCGCTGCTCCTCCGGGGCTGACAGGTCCAGGCCCGGATGCAGCCAGAGCCGGAGGCGGTGGGAGTCCACGCCGGCCTCGCTGGCCAGAATGCGCATGGCCAGCTGTTCCCGGCTCATCTCGAGGCTGAAGATGCCGACGCTGGAGCCGTTTTGGGCGGCGTTCACTGCGACGTTGACGGCGAGGGCGCTCTTGCCCACGCTGGGGCGGGCGGCGAGGATGATGAGGTCGGAGGGCTGGAGTCCGCCGAGCAGGTCGTCCAGGGAGGGGAAGCCGGTCATTATGACGGCGCTGGCGCCGGACAGAGGCTCTGCAAAGGCGGTGCGGTCTTCCAGGAACTGGTCCAGCACGTCCCGGATGGGGACGAACTCGCGGGAGGAGTGTCCGGTGCGCAGGCCAAATAGGAGGCTCTCCGCCTGGCTGAGGGCAGCCTCTTCGTCGGCCGTGCCGCGGTAGCCGATGCTGGCGATTTCCGAGGCGGCGCCGATGAGCCGGCGCATGGTGGCGCCTCGGCTGACAAGGTTGGCGAAGTGGACTATGTGGGTGGACGTGGGGACGCTGGAGACGAGGTGGCTCAGGTAGGCGGCGCCGCCTACGGTTTCCAGACGCTCCCGTAGGTTAAGTTCGTTGGTGACGGTGACCTGGTCGATGGCCTCCCGTCGCTCGAAGAGGGCAACGCAGGCCTCGTAGCAGTAGGAGTTCCTGTCCCGGTAGAAGTCCCCCGGGTTCAAGCGGCCCGCCACCTTCAGGATGGCCTCGCCGTCGATGAGGAGGGAGCCGATGACGGCCTCCTCTGCCTCTATGTCGTGGGGTTGAAGCCTCTCTTCGTACACCGGAAGTTGAACCTCCTCAAGGAAGAAGGGCAGGTTGCACACCCGCCCCTAAGCTGGCCTTGTTCGCTGTGCTGACGTCGGGGCGGTTTGGGGAACAATGACGGGGTTGAAACCCGCCCCTAAGACTCTTCGGTCACGTCGGAGGGTTGTTCCTCGTCGTCGGCTTCGTAGTCTTCCTGGCCCTCGCCCTGGGCCACCACGGTTATCTCGGCTGCGACGTTCTGGTGAAGGCGCAGGTTGATGTTATAGCTGCCGGGCTCACGGATTGGTTCGTTCAGCTCGACCATGCGGCGGGCTACCTTTTGGCCGGTGGCGCCCTCCAACTCCTCCAGGATGCGGGTGACGGAGATGGCGCCGTAGAAGCGGCCGGTGGGGCCGACTTTGCCCGGGATTTCGAGGGTGGTCCCCTCCAGGATGCGGGCGAGGGCCTGCTTGTCGCCCGTTTCGCGGATGCGACGTTCGTCCGCCGTCCTCTGGAGCTTGGAGATGCGCTTCATCTGCTCCGGAGTGGCTATGGTTGCGAGGTTCTTGGGCAGGAGGTAGTTGCGGGCGAAGCCGTTCTTGACTTCCTTGATTTCCCCGGCGTTGGCCACGTTTATTACGTCTTCCAGAAACAGTACGCGCACGGCAGGACTCCCCTTTTGGCGTGAATTAAAGAGGGATTATACCCCAAGGAGATTGCTAGTTGCCAGTTGCATGTTCGGAGTGGTTATGCCCAAGCCATGAAAGAGGAATCCGCCACTTGTGTCTTTCACAACCCCCACCTATAATTCAATATGGATCTAATGAGCCACGTACGAGGGTAGTCAATGAAGGGCGCAGTGCAGGCAAGGCTTTTCAGCGAATGAAATGAAGATATACATTCTAGTTGCGTCGGCCTCTGTAGTAGCACTGACGTCTGGCGTATTGTTGTGGCAGCTTTTCGACAACGGCAAGCCTGTCGAGGCACATGAGATAATTAGAGATTCCTGCAGGAAGACTTTGAACCTGCATTCTTACGATGTCACGACCACTATCTCGCATGGTATTTCGAAGCAGGTTTACTCTGCTCGTATTTCAGGAAGCGATTATCACTCAACGGTATCTTATGATTGGGGTGGTAGCGAAGGAACGATATTGATAGCCGAATCCATGCGGGTGGACGGTATAAATTTTGGCCGCCGTTGGGGCCCTTCGGGAACGGAAAGAGAGTGGCAACATCTGTCGGACAGTTTTACGGCTTTTGATGCCGAGACAAATATCACAGAGACCCCTGCTGCTCAGATACTAATTCGGCAATGTAGTGATGCAGACTTAGCTGACCGCCTGGAAGAGGTCTCCCGCATGGAGGAAGAGACCTTGGGGTCATTTGAGGTAGAGCGCTTCCGCGGAACTTATACGCTACGTTATTCCGATTTAGGCACGTCCGACGATTCAGATGAAAGCGATATCATTGGTGTAGGAGTCTGGGATTTCTGGATAGACTCCAATAGTCTTATGGTTCAGACGCGGCAGGCTCTAATGGACCCAGAAGCAGAAGATGATTCGGAGTCAGAGCAGATCACGACATTATCGATAATATCCGGCGTGAGGGAACCCAATAAGATAACTGCGCCCGAAGTGATAGAAGGGTAAGGAAAGTTCTGTCTGCCCCACATCCCCGCATCCTTGACACGCGGCGCCTATGAGAATACCTTGGGCCTAGTCTTGGCGGGAGGCATCGCATGAAGGTTCTGAAGGGCGCAACACTCATCGACGGCACGGGCGAGGCGCCCATCCCCAACGCAACCGTCGTTGTCGATGGCGAGCGCATCGTCGAGGCGGGCCCGTCCGACGCCGTAACGTCCCCTCCCGAGGCATCGGTGGTGGACCTTTCGGGCATGACTCTCCTCCCCGGCCTGATCGATTGCCACGACCACCTGGGACACACCGGCTACGGCCTCATGGACCGGTGGGAGTTGGACGCCCCCGCCAGTCTGCGCCACCTGCGCACGGCCCAGGTGCTCCAGGATACGTTGGAGATGGGCTACACTTCCGTCCGCGACGCAGGCGGCCTCGACCACGGCTTTCAAATGGCGGTGGAAGAGGGGTTGATACCCGGCCCTCGTCTGACCCTCAGCATCTCCCTGATTTCCCCCACCGGCGGCCTCTCCGACGTTCGCAGTCCTTCCGGTCACTGCTGTCCAGCGCCGGTTAACCTGAACCTGCCTTCGGGAATGGTCGACGGGCCCGACGCCATTCGCGCCAAGGTGCGGGAGCTTTGCCGCATGGGGGCGACGGTCATCAAGTGCGCGACCACCGGCGGCGCCAGCTCCCGACCGGGCCACGGCCCCTTCGACCGGGAGTTCACCCGTCAGGAGATGGAGGCCCTGGTGGGCGAGTCCCACGATCTGGGCCGGCGGGTCATGTGCCACGCTCTGGGAGGCCCCGGCCTCAGGCTCGCCCTGGAGGTGGGCGTTGACAGCATCGAGCACGGGACTTACCTGAACGAAGACCCGGACCTGATTCCGATGATGGTCGAGAAGGGAATCTTCTACGTGCCCACCCTGCTGGTGTACGTCTACCATCGGGAGAACGTGCAGGACCACGTGAAGGCGCGGGCGCTAGAACTTTACTCGCACCACCTGGACAGCATCCAAAAAGCTTTGGACGCAGGCGTTAAGGTTGTGGCGGGCACCGATGCGGGCGGGTGGAGGCATCCGGCCAATGCAGGAGAGCTGCGGTGCATGGTTGAGGAGGCTGGGATGTCGCCCATGCAAGCCCTGGTTGCCGCCACGGCCACGGCGGCCGATTGCCTGGGACAGGCGGGCGACCTGGGAACCGTCGCCAAGGGCAAGCTGGCGGACCTGGTGGCGGTGGACGGCGACCCGCTTGAAGACATCACCTGCCTGCTGGACAAGCATCGGATCAAGCTGGTGATAAAGGGCGGTCGGGAGTTCGTGAATGCCCTTTAGGGACTGGGCTCACGGCCTCGTTTTGATGGACCGGAGATAGGCGCTAATCCTTCAATCGTTGGACCCGTCCTTGTTGAGCACCGTCCGAAAGGTCAAAGACACACGGCGGCGGCGATTCCGTCGTCCGCTAGCCGACAGTTCCGTTTTTCGAGGTGCGATGCCGTGCTGCCAGATGGACCGGGATTCGTCGGTCAGAAACACGCAAGAGCGGCGGGAGAGCAGTGCGGGACGCTTGTCGTTCCAATCCTCGGAGAAGTCCATCTCCCAATGGTCTCCAAGGGATATGGTGCAGACGGTGGGGCCGAAGCCCCGATGGTCCGTGTGCATCGCAATGCCCTGCCCGGGCAGGTACTCGTTGACAATGACCTGTTCGGGAACCCTATCGAATAGATCGGTTTCATGGTAGAGCCTCTGTGCCAACCGATCCAGCCAATCGGGCAATGCGTCGACGTGCATGTCAGGGGTGATGGCCCTCGCTTTGTAGTCGTAGCGCCAACCGTAGTGTTGTACCCGGCGGCTCAGGTCTTTGAGCCAAAGACCTTCCGCCGCGTCGATTCGTTCGATGCATAGCGACTCTTCTGCCGGGGTTAAGAATCCTTCGCAGAATACCAGGCCCGGCACTTCGGTCAAGAGCTGCAAGCCGGTGTTCCCGCTGACCTTATGATTCAGGTGATGGGGAGTTGTGAGGCCATTGCCAGGGCCGGCGGCCTCTGTATCGAAAATGGATAGTTTTCGTGTCATGAGATTCCTCCCATCTACCGGCTGTTCAAAGGGTAGCGAGCTTGACGTTGTTTGGGTTGTTGAAATACGTCTTGGGCATGGCCCAGGGCGTACACGGGGTGTCTGAATCTCGCAGGCTCTGCAATAGTAGGTCCCAGCCTTCTCGGAGGGCGTCAGTTCGTGTCCAGGCGTCCACAGTCGCCAAAAGGCATTGCCGGGTAGGGTCTGTTAGTTTTCGGACTTGAACGATTATTTCGGTTATGTCCCGGATGTCGTCAGAAGTGTGAGATTGCACCAGTATGTGCCCTAGGGTAATGATGGAGTCTGCGTTTGGGTGACGAGTTTTCCGGAAGTCGGATAGCAAGGATTTTGCGTCGTGATAGTAATGCAGGAGGGGATATTCGGGGAGCGTATTGGCGAGTTCATCACGAATCATCCGTGCAGCCAGTATCATGGCAGGGGAGCGGTCTATGCCATACAACCCGACCTGTCTGTAGTTGAAGCTGTTGTTGGAAGTGGCCCAATCAAGGAACGCCCATGAAAAAGGGCCAGTGCCGCAGCTAATGTCAATGTGTGACAATTTACTCCCCGCTGGCCTAAGTTGACGCAGTGTATCAAAGTAGAGTTTATTTCTATAGTGTTTCACGCTGTCCACTCTGTGGCAATACCAGGCCGTATATCGCAGTGCCGTAGCCAGTTCAGTGTCACGGTGAAATATGATGGGTTGACGAAAGGTCGGCGGGGCTATTCCCAGCTTGCAGAGGACTCTTCCGATAGCCCCCTGATAGTGCTCTCTTACAGACACCGTAGAACCTCCGCATTGCGAACTGTTCTACTATGAAAGACTATTATTCGGGACTTCGTCGGCAGGATGGCCTAGGTGCCATTGATTTTTGAGTTAGACTGCTCAAGCAAAACATTGATACCAACTATCTGTTCTATTCTTTGGCATTATAGCCTATAATGCGTTGGTTGAATAAGGGCGAACCGGATTTCGCATTAGGACGTGGATGATGACTGCTATCGCAAGGACGGATAACTGAAATGCTGACCAAGGTCAAGAGTTGCGCCATTTTGGGGTTGGAGGGCGCAATCATCGAGGTGGAGGTAGACATATCCCCGGGGCTGCCTGCCTTCAACATAGTCGGTCTGCCGGATGCGGCGGTGCAGGAGGCCCGAGAGAGGGTGCGCGCCGCCATTCGAAACTCTGGCTGCGAGTTCCCCATGCGTCGCATCACCGTCAACCTGGCCCCCGCGGACATGAAGAAGGAAGGCCCCTCTTACGACCTGCCCATCGCCGTCGGCATCCTGACCAGCTCCGGCCAGCTGGAAGAACAGGCAAACTCCGCCCTCTACCTGGGAGAGCTTTCGCTGGACGGAAGCACGCGTCACACCAAGGGGATTCTGCCCATGGTGGCGATGGCCAAGGACGAAGGGTTCGCCCAGGTTTTTCTTCCCATTGAAAACGCCAAAGAGGGAGCGTTGGTGGAGGGCATAACCGTGATGCCGGTGACGTCCCTGGCAGAGCTGTTTTCCCATCTGACGGGAGACTCGGCCATCGAGCCGTGCCCCACGGACCACTCGCTGCTTGCCAAGGAATCGTTCGCCTCCTGGGGGCCGGACATCTCCCACGTCAAAGGTCAGGAGAACGCCAAGCGGGCCCTTGAGGTGGCCGCCGCGGGGATGCACAATCTGATGATGACGGGGCCGCCGGGCAGCGGCAAGACCCTTCTCGCCAGGACTATGCCTTCGGTGCTGCCCGTCATGGACCCCCAGGAGGCGCTGGAGGCCACCAAGGTCTACAGCATCTCCGGGATGCTTCCTTCGGACCAGCCCCTCATCCGGCAGCGGCCCTTCCGATCACCCCACTACACCACGTCCCACGCGGGTCTGGTGGGCGGCGGGCGGACGCCCCGGCCGGGAGAGATTACTCTGGCCCATCGGGGCGTCCTGTTCCTGGACGAACTGCCGGAGTTCGGACACAACGCCCTGGAGTCCTTGCGGCAGCCCCTGGAAGACCACGTGGTGACTATCAGCCGCGCCCAGTGGAACGTGACCTTCCCCTGCAACTTCATGTTGCTAGGGGCCATGAACCCATGCCCCTGCGGCTTCTACGGCGACCCCAAAAAGGAATGCCGGTGCAGCCACAGCATGGTGTCGAAGTACCAGCGACGCATCAGCGGGCCGCTCATGGACAGGATGGACATGTTCGTGGAGGTGCCGGCGGTGGAGTACGAGAAGTTGATGGACGACTCGCAAGGAGAGACCTCGGACCAGGTGCAGAGCCGGGTGGAGGAGGCTCGAGAGGTGCAGAACCGCCGATTCGAGGGGATGGCCTTCAGCACGAACTCAGAGATGGGCCCGGCGGAGGTCTGGGACTTCTGCCAGGTGGGGCAGGACTGTCAGAAGCTGCTGCGGGCGTCCATGAAGCAGCTAAACCTCAGCGCGCGAGGCTTTCATAGGGTGCTCAAACTCTCCCGCACCATCGCAGACCTGGCGGGCTCCGACTCCATAGAAGTGCAGCACCTGGCGGAAGCCCTGCAGTACCGCCCCCGCTGGGCGGTTTAGGGCTGGTGATGCGCAGCGGCTACTCACGCGTTTTGGCACTATTCGGCCTTCCAAGTAGGATAAAACCTATGGGCGTGTCTACTAATCGAGATTCTTCGCCAGGTTTAGCATGCCCGTCGGAACTTGCATGAGCCTCCCTCGCCAGACGTTGATTTCCTCGGCGCGGGTATTGGGCCTGCTGCTTGCAATGATGCTGATGGCGGTTGGGATTGGGGCGTGCGCGGGTGGAGATGAGCCTACTCCCGCGTCCAGATTCCCTGAGTTAAGTGGACCGAAGCGAGGGATGGCCAGGCAGATACATCTATAGGTTCGAGCCTTTGCAGGTGGGCCAAATTGGACGGTAGGCAGTACCGTGTTTGAATTGGAAGTTAACCTGTAACCCCATGTATTCTCGGCCCAACCGCCCGACTTGGGCAATTGCACTGGGTTGAAGAAGTGCTAGGCAGTATCCTAGCATTCCCGAAGAAAGGCAGGAAGGCCAATTTGTGCATTTCGAATTTGGTCGTGCTGTCCCAGTTTAGTCATTACAAACTATTCTGTCCGGTCTGTGACTCTAAATTCGAACGGTTTCTCACATTTGGCACAAACAGGCTTGGAGAACTCCCGCGGCCTCTTGAACCGATTCCTGCTGCAATCTGAACAAACGAAGAGATTACGGAAGAATCGATATTCCTTCCATCTTGCCAGTTCGTCACCGCTCGAAACCGACCTGTACGGGTTGTCGGAGAAGTGGCTGGCAAAGTTTTCGACGACCCCCCTTTGCAGGCTACTAAGGAATGGATTAGATATCCCGGGAACCTTAGGTGGAACGAGGCTGTGGGATTTCAAAAACCGAATCAATGCGGTCGCTAATTCGCTTCGGTCGTACTGATACGGTCTGTCTATCGGCCGAATTGCAACTTCAACGCCAAATTCTCGACAAATCTTGAGTAACCATTCTTCCTGGGACTTTCGCATTTCTTCGCCGACAGGCTCTCCGTCATCGAGTTTGCGTTGAATGACTTCATCAGGTGTTCGGTGGTCGCTAAAGACCGGTCCAAATGAAGAGTCAATGTGCGTGATCCTACGAAACAACCATGAGGCCGCCGGGAGATGGTCTTGTAGCAGATAGAAAAATTGTTCGTCGTGAGTGACCAATACGATCTGAAAGCCCTGGAATTCCTCAGCTAAAGTTGATGCGATAGTCTTGCGGTGGTCGGCATCGTATGACGTTACCACGTCGTCAAGTACGATGATTGGAGCTCCTAAATTGAATTTACGAATTGCTGCAAGGCGCAACGACAACGCAACGGTATGGATTTGCGAGTCGCTGAGGTAGCCACTCGGCGCGACACTCTTCCGGTTATCCGAGTAGTCCACTACAAGGCTAACCTGTTGTTGGTTCGCAGCGTTCCCCTCTGCCAGTTGAAGCCGGACTAAAGATGGCTCATCTTTGGGGACCCCTTGAATCTTCTTGTACAATGTATCTACATCGTGCTCAAGCTTGGAGAGAAGTCCCTTGTTGTGCTCATTGATAGCAGTTTCAATACCATTGGCCTGTTTGACCAGGTTTGTGAGCAGTTTTTGTAATTCCTCTTTTGTACGGTAGATTCGGGTCAAGTCCTTCTGGACCTGAATCAGTTGATCCGCAATATTTTTGGCTTTGGCATAGGTATTCTCTCCTTGCTGGCTTACCAAGCGTTCTCTCGCATTGGTCAAGGATTCTCGGATGGATGCCATCGCCTGAAGTAGAAATCTACTGTTTGGTAAGGGAACGGCAGGTCCCCACGACTTCAACTCAGCTAGATAGACGGAGACGGGGTCAACGTCTCCCTCAAAATTGGCATCTGCTAACCCAGTAGACAGCCTCTCCAATGTGGTTCTGAGTGTCTGACTATTTTGAGATAGCTGCTGTTTGGCTGTGCGGAGCGCGGATTCAGCCTCCCTGTAGGCCGTTAGCATAGCTAGTTTTGCGTTGATATTTATTCGAACCGCATCACGTGAGCCGTGAGGCGTCGATCCGAAATCTGTGTCACACACTGGACAAGAATTAAGGTCGTGGTCCTCCATCTCGAACAGGGAGTGGGCTTGGCTCCACAGGTCGTTGAAGACTGACTGGCTCGCCCGATCACGCTCGTTTGATTCCCATTCAACGGCGAGGGTATGGTCAGAAGCTGAACGTTCAAATGTGGCGACGAGGCCTGACTGTTCTTCGTTACCGTCGGCCACCGGCATTGAGAGGGTATCAATTTGCCCGATCAACGTTCTGAGCGCCGAAAGGCCGATGCGTTTTTCTTCTTCGTCCTTTCGTTTAGCTAAGACAATGTAGGCTGGGTCTGACTCAGAAATGTACACAAACCCCATTGATGGATCCAGCTTTGACAAGACGTGGGTGTTGAACCAATCACATATAGCTGGTTCACTCCAAGTGGAGACTACGTTTGAAGTCACTCGCTGGAGATCGCGAAGGCGTTCGTTGCTTTCAGTTTTCGAAGAGGCTCTCGCTTTGACGTTCCGCTGTAGATTTCGCAGGTTCCTTTGTATGGCCCAAAGCGGTTCGAGAGAGAACCATGAAGTAATTTCCCGGTACCGCGTTTCAGCAGTTGCCTCAACAAACCCGCGTAATTCATAACCGTGGATTACGAAGGGCACTTTAGTGGCGGACAGCACAAGCCCAGCCGCTTCCGGTACTGGTTTCCCACTAGCTATGCGGCGTGTATCACCAAGCTTGTTAGCACCTTGCCTGAAATTGAAAACGACCTGGGGAGTGACTCCGTATTCGCACGCTTTGACATGTTCCAAAGCAGCAGGTCCGGTTTGAGACTGACTCGCTCGCAAACCTAGGCGTTGTAGCGTAGCATCTTCTGAGAAGAAATACTCAAAGGCATCCACCAAACTTGATTTTCCTTTGGCATTCGGGGCGAAAATCGCAAGGCTCATAGGCCGGTTTCCGTTACGAAGAGAAAACGTTTGCTGTTGGAGGTATGCCCGAAATCCCTGCAATTCAAAGGAATCAATGGTTATCTGCGTGGTCATTAGGTGTTTAGCTCCCCTCGTTCAAGGGCGAGTTTCTCGACAGCGTCCGTTGCGTCATCGGCTGCAGTATTGGCCGCGTCGATTTTCAAGATGTGCTCGGCAAGAATTTCAACTAGGGTCTGGTCTGCTATAGGGTTGTCGTGGAGGGATCTCACGATCTTCGTGATGAGATTGTCGTTGGTAACGGTTTCATCGACCATTTTTGTGTTCCTCTGATGGCACTCCTAGTTTCATAGACCATCATAACTCTTGTCTAAGCCCGAATCCACCGAACGAGTGGGTGTAAGATGCCTCCTGAAAAGGTGAAAAGGTGCTCCTCTGAATCTGGGATAATGGTTTTGGACCACAGAACCAACCCAACAACAAGGAGCACCCAACAGATGCTACCACGCAACCATCCTGACCGTATCCGAATCGCCTTCGACAACCACCGCCTCGTGGCCAATGCCGGCCTGCTCCTGCCGGCCACGCTCGCCCAGTATCTCGGCCTGCCCGAACTCGTCGACATCCACCTCGACCTCGGCGATGCCCCGGGCCGGGCGAACACGGGCGACAAGATGATGACGCTGGTCGCTCAGCGCGCGTGGCTTTCATCGGGTGCTCAAGCTTTCCCGGACCATAGGGGACCTGGCGGGTTCCGACTCCATAGAAGTGCAGCACCTGGCGGAAGCGTTGCAGTATCGGCCTAGGTGGGCGGTGTAGGGGACGGGAGCCGCAGTCGTTCCTCTCGCGCTTTGTTGCCCGTTGGCCATTGAAAGCGAACAGGCCCGGGTGATCGTGATCCATCCCTCTTGGGTGGACCCTTGGGAATACCGCCATTGGAACTTGACCGGATGAGCCTTTGACAAATTGAAGCAATGACGAATAATTGCCCGGCCATATGACCGCACGTCCTTCCACTGTTTCTCGACGCTCTATCTGGTCGCCCCAGTCGTATGGGTTAAGCAATTGTCGATTCGCCCTAACATTTCCCTAGTGGAAATGGGGTATGTCCGGCCTCAGTGAATCGCAGAAATAAACCGGGCAGTACGAATGGCCACCCTTGCGGCACTAGGAAGAAGGGGCGACCTGCACTGTAATAATATCTATGTCGTGGTATTTATGGTGCTGCACCGAAGATGCGTAATGGCGCAAGAGGCGGAAGGAAATTTCGCCCTCGTCCAGTTTTTCAGGCTGCTCGTTCAAATAGGCCAGCTTGTCCTCCAGATTCCCACCTTCAGTTGTCACTACAAATTCCATCTCAATGACGGCGTCTGAGCGACGGACAGCAACAATGAGGCGTTTCCCCGCATCTTCTTCCGGCTTCTCATCCTGCGACAGCAAGCTCGACAGAGTTTCCTCCCCCGCCGACCTTAGCCGGTTTATTGATGCCTCGTTCCAGCCGGAGCTAGTAGCGAATCCCTGGAGGAAGGAGTCAATTTGGGGTAACGACGACAGGCTCATCGCCACATTCAACCGCCTGCGACGTCTGGAAGTGAACTCCATCAGCAGAGTGAGCGAAATTACGCAAACCGAGCCGGTTGTCATGCCGTTGCTGAGCAGAGTCCCCAGAGTGCCCGTCAACAGATCGGGCAGAATCGCCTGGTTCTGAAACCCTATGCCTATCCAGAGAGACACTCCTATTACTGCGGCTTTTCGCCCGTCTACTCCGTCCCTGAAAACGGTCCTCATCCCCTGCACAAAGAGGAGCGACAGCATAAAGATAATGAATGCCACCAAGACGGGGCGTGGAGTGGCTACAACCAGCGCTAGTAGCTTCGGAGATAGCGCTACCACTAACAGAATCAAGCCTCCATAGATCCCTATGCGGCGCGCTGCGACACCGGTGAGCACGACCCGCGCGGAATTGGACGGTCCTATCATAGTGGGAAGCGTGCCCAGGGTGGCGGCCAGAAGATTGGTCAATGCCAGCAGGTGGTGTGCCCCTTGCACTACTCGGAAGTCGGTGGCCCGGGGTCTGCGCCAGGCCACCTGCTGAATTACTACGGTATCGCTGATCGAATTGATGGTGGTTGCCATGATTACTATTACGAATCCCGGTAAAATCCCCCAGAAGGTCGCGCCAAAGCTCAAGTCGAATCCCGGCCAGGTAAAACTTGGAATACCAATCCAGGAAGCTTCCATGACGTGCCGCCAGTCATATGCGCCGAACGGGGCCGCTATAATGCAGCCTACAATGATCCCGACGACTGGGGCCCATTGCTGCAACTTAGGCGACGCGAACAGCCTCAGCGCCATCAGGATGGATAAAGTTGTTCCTGCAAGGATGGGCGCTGCCATCGAGGGAGCGCCTTCCGGCAAATCAGAAAGGCTGCTGAGTACGACGGTTATTATCGTTGAAGCCAGCAACATGAGGACCGTTCCAGCGACCATCGGGCTGATGACACGCCGCAGCCAGGAGAGCCGGGAGATGAACACAAACTGTATCAACGATGAAACGACGATCAGGCTCGACAGCAACGCCGGACCTCCGGCCAACAGCGCTGAGATACAGATGGCGATGTAGGCGGATCCAGAAACTACGCTGATGGAATATCCCGACCCAAATCTCCAGAGGCGAAAGGGCTGCAAGATACGGCCTATTCCACAGACTACGAGGGACGCAAAGAATATCCAGGACAGGTAACCCTGGGATTGTCCGCCCGCCACAGCGATGATCGACGCCGCGGCAGCCATTCCTGCCATGGCGGCCATGACATTCTGGAATCCGTGAGCCGCAGATGCCGGATGGCTTGGCCGCTCATCCGGTTGGTAGAGAATGTCTTTGTTTACCTGCGCCATCCGGAATTCTCGTTCGCCGTCTAGTTGATCCTATTAGACCAGGAATTCAACGACGGTTCAAGGTGGTATGTTTGGCGATGCGCGGAGGACGGACGCCGCTCCGCATCGGAAGGTCTTGCCTGTTCGTTCCGCCGCCTCCGGACTGCACCAGCAGGGCCTGGAGATGATGACGGCTGTGATCCCGCGACTCCCTGCTGCCATACAGCCAACGCACCTATGAGGTCGTCATAGGAATCAGCTCTTCATCCGGACCGCAGCGACCCCCTTTATATCCGGCCCTTCGCCTGATGCTTGATCACGGACGGGTACGCTTGCGCCAGCATCGTCAGAGTGAGCGTCTCGGTGGGCAACGCGCGCGCAGGCCCTTTCATCGGGTGCTCAAGCCCTCCCACACGATAGGGGACCTGGCGGGTTCCGACTCCCTAGAAGTCACCTGGCGGAGGCGCTCCAGTACAGCCCCCACTAGGCGGTGCAGGCTCTGTGACCTGCAGCCACCCAACACGCCTCGTTACCTTTGCGCCTGCTGGACAATTGCGATGAAGAGTTGAGGTTCTCGTGGGCTGCGGAATTGCGCAACACTTGATACGAGTTTTGCCTGAGGCTATCGGGCTGAAGTGAGCTAAATGCGAAATAGTGTCTATTTTCGGGTCCACTTCAGTTGGAGATGCAATTGTCTTCTTTGTAAGCTAATATGTAGTTAGTATTATATCGCCCACATTGGTAGTCGCTTACCGACATTGCGATTGGGAAATCTTGATGGCGAGGAGGTGCGAGAGGTGGAGCTTAATGAGTATCAGCGCTGTGCCAGTCACACGGATCAACAGCCCCATACAGTGTCTTTTGAGGATAAGCCTCGTAGCATTCTCGTTCCGTTGCTCGGCCTTGCGGGAGAAGTTGGGGAACTGCTCGGTGAGCACAAGAAATGGCTTAGGGATGGCGATTCATACAAACTGTTCCCTGATCGAGTGAAGGAAGAACTTGGCGATCTGCTCTGGTATTTGTCTAACGTAGCAACGAAACATGGGCTGATGTTGGATGACATCGCTACCTATAACCTTACCAAGACACAGAGGCGATGGAAGTCAAGCAATATCTCAGTAAGCCCACCGAGGCTGCTCGATGAGGACTTCCCGGAGGCGGAACAACTTCCACGTCAATTGGTTGTGTCAATCAATTCGGACGGCGATTCTAAATCTATCACTCACATAAATGGCAAGCGATTTGGAGATTATCTGAGCGATAATCGGTATGAAGATGATGGCTACCGATTCCATGACATATTCCACCTGTCGTATGCCGCCATCCTTGGTTGGTCGCCTACCGTACGGGCTTTACTCCGCTGCAAGAGGAAGAGTGATCCTCGGGTTGATGAGGTGGAGGATGGGGGAAGAGCCATGGTAATAGAGGAAGGAATATCCGCCATGGTGTTTAGCTACGCTGAACGGAGAAATTTTCTTGAAGGCGTCGAGGGAATCAACTACGAATTGCTTAGAAACATCAAGGAGATGACCGCGCACCTAGAGGTAAGTTGCCGTACCGAAGGGGACTGGGAGCAAGCGATAATGACGAGCTTTGGCGTCTGGCGGCAGGTTAGGGCAAGCGGCAAGGGAAATATCCGCGCCGACCTGAAGAAGGGTACAATCGAGTTAGATTCTGAGGCGAAATCCCTCCGGTGGAGTAATACACCATAGTTGCCTTAACCTCGATCTCCCAATTGACGGTTCCTCGTTCCCTAGGTGGTGCCCTTTCCTTGATGCTTTGCACTACCCCCCCTTTTTCTTGATCTGAAGAATGAATAATGCAGACGCAGAAGCCCCCATAAATGCTGTAGCCGCCCCAGCGAAACTTAGCGTGAATAGAAGAACTATCCATCCCCAACCTGTCACCCAACTAGGAACGGATGCTTCGGGGGTGTTACGCAGGCTCAAGATTATGGACAAGGCCGCTCCTAGGATAGTCACAGCCACCAGGAAGATTCCAAACATGATAAGTGGTTGAAGATGTTCCCGAAGATTCTCTGTCTCGGACTTTAACTTCTCTTCTAGTCGATTAGCTTGGTCTTTTTGATTGTCTTCAACTCGGGTCACGTAGGTCCAACTTGGTTCTTTTTGGTTCTGTAAATCGCGTTTTATTCGCTTCCAAGAATCACCTCTTTTCTGCCCTGTGACACATCCGGTGACTTGATGGAGTTCGAATGTAACCAGGCCATCACCCGGTGAAAGACGAATTGGCTCGTTTCCTAAATTGGCCACCCGTATGTACAAGCGCTCGTCCTCTTTGCCCTTTCCGTATAGCGGGTCCACCTGAATGCCCATTAACCCCGTCAAACCCTGTAGGGCGTACTTAAGTCGGATTCCAATCTTACCAACCAGGTCCGGAGGTATGTCCAACCGCTCCAAAGTGGAAAGGATTGCGATTTTGCCAGGAGCGATGGTGATATAACTCTCCCTAAAGCTGTTTGTGGGATCGTAGAATTTGCCATCGCTAACAGCCCATCATCCGCGATTCTGAGTACGTAGGAGGCTTCTTTGATTTGGGATGGATCCTACGATCCCTTCTTAAAAATTTCCGCGTTCTTAAGCCGACTTAGGATAGCTTGACCGCTGAGAATTACTGTATCAGTCTCCTTTGCTCTGGGTGGCGCTCCGCTGGTTCAGTGCCAGTTCGTTTCGCTTTTGGCAACAGGTGGTTGAGGCCCCATTTGGGTGGAAACCAGTAAGACATCGGCTTTTCCGATGGCCGGTAGATCTGCTTGATGCGAAAGCGATTGTTGATTCCCTTAATGCTTGGATGTTTCACCCTTGCGTACTTAGACACTTCGCAGAATAGGTTTTGGCAATCGATCAACTGTAGAGGTCTTCCCCACAAGGAACGGAACTCTAATCCTAATCGTTGAAACTCGTATTCTTGACGCTCCGTTACATAGCGGATGATATCGGCCTCGGTAAAGTCGCCCAGGCGACTAAAGCATTTGCGTATGCCGTCCAGGGCACCAGGGCCGGGCATCACGAACTCCATTTCTGAGAAGTTGCAAATCTCGCTGTAGTTAACATCAGTTATAAGCTGGTATGCCAAAAAGTTCCCAATCATAGGGTAAGACCGCAGCAACTCGAAGGCTTGCCTCATCGATGCCGCCTCTGCCATTCGGTTCGGCACCTCATCATCCATCATTCGCTGTAGTAGAAGCAGGTGGTTACGATGTTTAACGCGGTGGCTAAACATGCGACTGCCGGAGGGCATAATATAGGCTGCGGAATAGATGCGAGTCTTGGATGCGAGCGCCTCAGTCAGTACTTGGTCATAGCGTCCAAACGTGTAGTCTTCGTACACGATATTTCCTAGGTGCGACTCCAACAGCTCCCACGTCTCGACCTTATTGAAAAGCTTGAACAAAATGGTGCGAAAAAAGACTTCCGGCACCGATGACTCACCCTTGTATATGATATTTTGGATGAGGTATTGGCTAACGCGATCCGAGGCCCGGTAGACGTTGGTGAACCTATACTGAGCGATTATTGGATCCTCAGTCCAAGGGAACTTGGTCCCTTGAAGCTTGCGGAAGAAGATATTTTGGCGCTCTGCCGCGAAATGCCAGAACGTGTCATAGACCACCGTAGGGAGAGCAGGGAACAGACTTCTTAGCCTGGAGGAGGTCTTTGGGCGATTGGGTAGATGTGAGAACGCGACCTTTTCTGTATCCTTCAGATGCATAGCGACCATCTTATCTGATTTTACTAAACCTACAAAGGGGGCTACGACGTGTCTTGCGCCCAAGCTACTATGAGGCCATTGCTCCCCAAGGCCGTCAGCACCTTGTCATGTACCTGAAGTGAAAATGGGACACCGTGGGATAGTGGCGACAACGATTCTCACTTACGTTGCCTCAAGGAGAATTTAGCTGAAGGCAAGCGATAGCCTCAAGCAAATGTCGCGGGAATCAAGTCGTTCATGCCGGTTGGACAATAGCAACGAAAAGTTGAGGTTCTCGTGGGTAGTAGAATTGTATTGAACCGGCCAACCGTCCGGTCGCCGTCGGCATCAAACCTTTGTTGACGTGCTCACACACAACAAGCGGGCTTGATGAATCAGGCAAGGTAGGGTTAGCGGCTTTTTTGAACGTAGGACTAGCGGATGTCTGAAAACACGGCGCCTGAGCCAGCGAACAGGTCTCTAAGAAGAGGAATCCTCTTGGGCCTGGCTTCGGGTCTGGTCGCCATCACTTGCTGCGTGTCGCCGGTGGTTCTGGCATTGCTGGGCGTGGCGACCGCTGCCGAAGCGGTGACGCTTGGGGACACACTCTACTACACGTACGGTTGGTACTTCCGAGTAGCCGGACTCGGCATAGCGGTGTTGGCTGTCATCCTGTTTCTGCGCGGCCGCGGTGTCTGCAACGTACGCGGCGCATATCAATACCGCCGCATGCTGATAGTCCTGGCGGCGTCGGGCGCTGTCACGTACGCCGGCCTGTTCTGGTTCACTAAGTACCTCGGCATCTGGTTCGCCTGAAGGGCGGACGCCCTCCAGGGCGGCGTCATCACCGGCAAGCGGAGAATGATCTAGTCAGAACGCGCCCGATGGCATCTGCCGCACCCGTTGCAGTACCGCCCCCGCTGGGCTGTGTAGATGCTGGTGACCTGCAGCCGCGCCCCCCCACGCCTTGTCACCCTCACGCCTTTTAAGGAGGGTAAAGCCTATGAGGGCGCATCTGCATTGGTCGCCCATGGCGCAAGAAAAGAACGAATGGGGATCTATCCCATCGACGATCTCCGGCTGGTTTACGCCGCTACCAGAACCGCCACCAGGGCCGTCGCTTCTTTGCTTTTGAGGTTTGTCCCTCTTCCTCTTCGTCGTTTGGCAATTGGGCGTTCCGTTCAATCTCTGACTGGCGCTGGTATTCATGCTGCGCCCTCTCCGCTTCACGTTGCCTCTGTTCCGCCATCATTCGCGCACGCTGGTCATCGAACATCATGGATTTCACCTCCTTGCGATCCGCAGTCTTTATGGGACTAATTCATACTGAAAGCACTAACACGCCGCTTTTAGATTAGCGAACATTCAGCAGGTTGGTTTGCTCGTAGCCTGATGATATCCCCTACGCTCCATAGCATCAAGGCGGAGGGATGTGAGTATTGAAAGAATCGGCGCCGCACCTGTGATGAACGGAAAGCGGAATGTGAGGAATATCGGAGAACTAGGACGGATTGAGGCTATCCGCATTCTAATCCCTAAGTAGCCCGCGAGGTTTGCCCGCCCTCGGAAACTCTTTGAAATAGTCTTCAGAGCATTTCCAATTCTATGACATCATCGGATAATCGGAAATCTAACACCACCAGCACCACCAGCACCGGAAAAGTCAATACCACCGGTCAGCCCCAGAACAATGAAATTCAATATAGCCACAGGTATGAAAGCAATCAGGATAACGACGAATGCCCGTTGGGTCGATGTGTAATCCAAGCTCTGGCGTATGGCAACCACCATGCAGGCAAAGGTCCATGCATACGCAGCGAGATAGATAACTCCACCGATTGTGGATATGAAGAGGAGCACGTTCAGGATGCCAGGGGTCTGCGCGAACCCAGTGGCCCGTGCCAACTGACCTCAATCTGCGTCCGTTTCCACGACATCGAAAGCAATTTCACCCAAGAGCCAAGTGCAGAATGCCCACGCGGCCCAGCTCGCCACTCCTCGAATTACGCCTCGAACTAACGCTCACCACAATACTGTATCTTGCCCCGCTAGCAGTTCACCTGCAACGGTGGCGGCGGACACTATGACCACGAAGAACAAGGCCTGGTAGATTGCGCCTTTGTCATGCTCGACGTCCTCGTACGTTGCGGCGTTCAAGCGGAGGGCTCCAAACATTCTTCCTAACATCTGATAGGTCGACCTCCTTCCGTTTGAGGGGCAGATGCGCGAGGGTGGGCAGTGCGCCTCCTCTCCTATCGGCTCATGGGAGCACCAAAAAAAATTGACGAATGCATTGTAAGACGGCAATACGTCCGGTGTTAGGAAGTTTGAGGTCCGTCCCACCCTCCGCTCCCTACGCCTTGTCACCCTTCGGCCTTTCAAGTAGGGTAAAGCCTACGTGGGGGTGTCTGCATTGGCCGCTAATCCGTCCCTTCGCAGCCATCCCGGCAAATGCCCTCCAACTGCGGGGCGGTTATCTTGGATGAGGGGGAAAGAAAAATGGCGTCATTGGGTGTTCGGCTCGATCCCATCCCGCAAATAGGCATAGAAGATTCCATTGGGCTTGCCCAGTTGGCGGAGTCCCTGGGCTATGACATGGTCTGGGTGCCCGAAGGCGGAGGAGCCGACTCCATCACACGGCTGGCGGCCTTCGCCGGGGCCACCAGCACCGTGCGGCTGGGCACCGGCATTCTACCCGCCTTCTCCCGTACCCCGGCGTTGACGGCCATGACTGCCCTGGGCATGCACATCGTCTCCGGCAGCCGGTTCACCCTCGGTTTGGGCGTGGGACATCGAGGCTCCGCCGAAGGCGTCCACGGCATCCCCTTCCGACGGCCCATGACCCGCATTCGGGAGACTGTAGAGGTTGTGCGGCAGCTCCTAAAGGGAGAGCGGGTGTCTTACCAGGGAAGGGTGTTCAACGTTAAGGACGGCAGCCTGGGGTTCGGCGGCGAGTTCAACGTGCCGATCTACATCGCCGCCCTGGGGCCGCAGATGCTGGAGCTGGCCGGAGAGTTGGCCGATGGTGTGCTGCTGAATTGGGCCGCGCCTGCCTATCTGGAGCGGGCCATGGAGCATCTGAACATAGGCGCAGCGCGGGCCGGTCGGGACCTGGAGGAGATTAAAGTGGCCTGCTACATTCGGGTGGCGGTGACGCCCGACAGGAATATGGTGCGCACTCCCTTGAAGCAGCAGATTCTGCGGTATTGCAGCATGGATTACTACAGGAATTTCTTCGCCAAAACGGGGTTTCAGGAAGAGGCGGAGGCCATCGGTCGTTACCTGTCGGAAGGCAACCGGGCAGCCGCGGCGAGGTCCGTCACGGACAGGATGCAGCGAACGTTGGCGGTCTTCGGCGGCGGCGACTACTGCCGGCAGGAAATCCAGCGTCGGCGGGACCTGGGCGTACAGATGCCAGTAATCGCGCCCTTCACCGCCGGTGGCGCACTGAACTCCTACCGCGCCACCATAGAAGCCCTCGCCCCGAGAGATGCGTAAGCGTACGATTCTGCTATCCTCAGCAACTCCCTGGCGCTGTCTTCTTTCCCCCGTGAACGCTCGGCTCGGAGCACCACTTGAGCCTGAGCAGTTCGAGGGGCTCCACTATGCTCTCTGGCAGACCTAGCATCTCTATCAGAACGCGATAATCCAGTTCCTTGCGCGTGTTGTCGTGATAAGCCTCGTTCGCCGGCAGGAACTGAAGCTTCCGCATATCCTCAAATATCTCTTCAGCCTTGTCGAGTTGCGCCTGCGTTAGCTTGGTCACGTCCAACGTCGGCATAGACCGGATGGCAGTGATTGGCATCCTACCCCGTCCCACTTGCTGGCGGCTGGAATGCCACCAGTAGCACAGCAGCCCCAGCGTTGTATTCCCCCACAACGTATATGCGACTTCGTGCGCACGTTCCTCAAACTTCACGTTGGGCCAGGCCGTGCCTCCGATAGTCTGCATCTCAGTAAACGCCACCGCAAGCGGCTGTGAGTTGAATCGAAAGTCCCGATTGTGGTGCGCGTGGCTCCGGGTGTCCCATATCTCAGCAGCGCGTGTCCCTCTATCTGACTTGACCCGCCCCTCGCTGTCCGGGCCAACGACCATCCGCTTCTCAAGCTGCGCGTCATGGTTCCACAGCATTGGATACGTAGGAGCAGCGGATGGTGGCTTGATGCGATTGAAGGCTGCCTGGTTGCCGTTGCCGACGATGTTCATGTCATAGATCCCGATCTGGCCAGTCAGATTGATAGTCGCAATCGGGACGTGCGAAGCGTCGTGCCTCTGCATCTGTGGAAGCCAGATTGTTCCATTGACCAAATGGTGGGCTGTCTGTACCAGGGAGAAGTCGGCTGTGCCCACGGTTGACCAAGACGAGTTCATGCTTAGGGGTGCATCCATCATTTCGCCAAGGCGCTCATCTCCGATAAACAATGGGATCCCACCGAAGGGACCATCCTCCAGACTTCTGACAGTTGAGTCGTCGGCTGCCTTCCTTATCGCACGGGCTATCTCATTCGCCTCCATTTCGCTGTGGGGGCGGCGTTTCAGAGAAACAAACAGGCCACGACCGCTGGGTGCGCCAGGTGTATTGCGGCATACTATAAGAGTCTCCGCAATACCGGTGTCTGCAGAAAACGATTGATCGAACTGTCGAGCCGCCGCTATAGTCAGAATTGTCACGTCGCTATAGTTACGAGTAATCAGTTGGCGCACCTTCTGCCAACTCGTACCCTGCAATGCGGTCATAGGCAATACCAGTGCAATGTTTCCTGTCTTCCTGACCATGTTATTGGCGAGGGCTACGAACCACGAGGCAATGCCCGCGTATCCATGTGCACAGGTTCCATTCCCATAGTTCTTGGCAAGAGCGGACATCTTTGCCTGCGTCTCTCTGTCAGTACTAAGTCCGTGAAAATGTTTGGAGTGATATGATTCATCCTTGTTTCCGTCCCAATCGGAGTCCGGTTTGGTAAACGGCGGATTCATGATGACGAGATCTTGGCTTAACGGCGGCATAACCACATCGACGTCGGAACGTACCTCACCCGTACCGGTGACTGCGGTGGCCGTGTGTAGCGGGATAAGCGGTCTGACTGTTCCTGTGCCGCCAAGTAGGTCGAGGGAGCCGATTGACACTCCGCCATGCTCGGCCTTTCCATAATTCATGACGATAGTGCGCGACCCTTCATAGCTCTGCCTCGGATGTGACGACGAGAGCATGGACGCAGTCAGATGCACCGACGAGGGCAGTACGTCACACGCCGTCAGCGCGTTCTCCATCATGTGGGAGTGCAAACCCTCCGGCTCTCCTCCAGCAAGCCAGTGGAGTTGATTCAACCGACGATAAGCCGCATGGATCAGCGTGCCTGTCCCGCAGGCGTAGTCTGCGATGCGGAAGTCTTTGACCCGCTCCACGTCACCCCAGTTCCCATCGTCGGGAATCGCGAGATTTGCCAGCAGCGCGGCGGACTCCGGCCTGGTGTAGAACGTGGCCAGGAACTTGCGGTCCGCTATCAGCCTCTGGAACACCGTTCCCGAAAGATCGTGCGACTGAGAAACGCCCAGGGCGATTAACCTATCCGCCGTGCGCCTCATCACTCTCAGTGCGTTCACCGCCATACCCGGCGGGTTTATGGATTGGAGTAGATCGCTGGCTATGCTGAATATAGACCAATAGTTGACGTTAAGTATCTTCCGCCATTCCTCCAGCACATTGCCTTGCGTCAATTCGCCATCGGTCGCAATCTGGTCCAGGTTCTTCACACCGTGTTGACCGGCCAGGTTTTGGTGAAACATCAGCGCGTTAATCATGATCGTGGCGGCCATTCGCAGCGTCTGGTCGCTAGGCGCCTGCTTCAGGTGCTCGGTTATCGCCGCCTCTGTGTCGCCGCTGAGGTCTGACGCTTGTCGAAGAATAGCCGCTGCATCTTGTACCCCCTCCTCTAGAATGGCAACCGCCCTCTGCACCGCATCCTCCGGTACGGCCGCGTACTCGGCGAACGCCGCCAGATCCCGGATGTTGCCACTAATGAATCCCGCCTTTGGAAACCGAGTGAAGTTGACCCCACCCTGCCCGGTCAAAAGCGCGTACTCAAGCGTGATTCCCTGCCTCAGCATTTCGTCCACTTCGTCCAATCCAGCGCGTTGATTAAGCTCAGAGGGAGACCTGAGCGCAACCGCCGCATTGATCCGACCTGATGCTTGGACGACACCTGCGTCGAGCGATTCTCCCAACCGCTCCCGTGCCTCCTTCTCCACGGTATTGGCGGGCAGGTACTCGTTCTCAATCACCACCGGCTGTGCGCCCTGCTGCACAATAAGAATATCCGGCTGCCTCTGATTTCCTTGGAACGCACCCTTGTTTTCGCCACTGACAGTCCAGCGAGGAGCCATGCGTCCCAGCAGCGTGGCAATGCGCCCGTTGAGTTGGTTTTCTATGATAGGCATGGCTCTAGCCTCTACGATTAGAGTATTACAATCGCGGACATTTGTATCACTGTAGACGTAGGTCTGACAAGTGCGCGGACGGGATTGACGGCAGGGATAACCGTATGGTCGCGGCATATCTTACCCAAGGAAGCCTCCCTTGTCTTTACACTTGCACGGGGGAATCGCCCCGCCTTGCCACCACTCCGGCTTTGAAGTAGGGTAAATCCTGCGGGAGCGTCGGCCTTGGATGCCGCTTGCCGATGCAGTTAAAATGGATGTGATGGACGGAGAAGTGAACGGTTTCATCAACGAATGCGAGGGACATTGTGGACTGTAGTAACATAGGCCCCGAGGGCGGGGGAATGAGCGGCGGCTGGGGAGCGCAGCCCTCGAACGAGAACGAGGGAGAGGGGCGCTGGGTGCTGCTTCAGCCCTTCAACGGTCCCTGGTCGGACGATGATCGGAACGCCAACTTCAAGGAGCAGGTGGCCATCTACAGCAAGGCGGACCCGATGACCACCCTGGACCGGATGAGCCGGAGTCAGGGCATACCTGTTGGCGCCCTTGCTCGCTACGTGCTGGCGAAATGGGCCGCCTCGGGGAGCGATGGTCTGCTGGAGATTGGGCCCATGGTAGTGCGGCAGATGCAGCAGGTGGTGGACAGGGAGGAGTCCGAGGGCACTCCGGAGGCGCAGTTGGCGGCCTACCAGTCGCTCCGACAGATAATTTCGTGGCTCGCCGTCCCATTGGAGAAACCTGAATAGGCTTCGAGGGTGGCTCCCGGGAAATTTCCGCCTAGAGTAAGCGGCTTTAAGGAAGTGGAGTTGTCATGCCGGAAGCGCCGGACCTGGAGATTGTAAAAGACTACCTGAACGACGCCGTGACCGGCCAGGAGGTCCTATCGGCGCGGGTGCTTCGCCCCACGGTGCTTCGCTCGCTCCACGGCGACTTTACCGAAGACCTTCAAGGTCGAAGGCTTCAGGGCGTCGAACGACGGGGAAAGTTCCTTCTGGCGTCCTTCGGCGGCACTTCCCTGGTGGTCAACCCCATGCTCACCGGCGCCTTCCAGCACTGCCCTTCGTCGGACAAACCCTTCAAGCGGGTATGCTTCATTATATCGCTGTCCGACGGTTGGGACCTGCGCTATCTGGACCAGCGGCAGATGGGGAGGGTGTACTACGTGGACGAGGAGTCCATGGCCCAGGTCCCCAACCTGGCGGAGCAGGGTCCCGACGTTCTCGACTGCATCTCCTTCGAGGAGTTCGAGGAGCGGCTTCGCCCTTTCTATGGCGAGATAAAGGGCATTCTTACCAGGGGCCGGGTGCTTTCCGGCATCGGCAACGCCTACGCCGACGAGATCTTGTTCGAGGCCGGCATTTACCCCTTCCGCAAGAAACGGGCACTGTCCGAAGGAGAGAAGCGGCGTCTGCTCGAGGCCGCCCCCACGGTGGTGCGATGGGCTATGGATGAGCTGAGTCCCAGGGTGGGAGCGAAGATCCACCGGAAGATTAGAGACTTTCTGAAAGTGCACAACAAGGGCGGAGAGCCGTGCCCTCGGTGCGGCTCTACCATCACGCAGATAGGAAGCAACCAGCGCATCACAAGCTATTGCCGCCGTTGTCAACCCGGGCTGCTGTTGAGGAACTGAGGCGGCGGGATTTCAGAGCACGGCGAAGGATTTCGTCGGGTAGTGCATCAATAACGCCTTTTCGTTGCAGTCTCTCTTGAGAACACACAGGGCATAATGTCGCGGCAAACAGTAGAAAATCCGTAGAAAAGCCCCAATCTCCATTAGTATACTTAGTTACATAACCTACAGCGTCGGCCCTTATACGCCGGTTGCTGCAAAAAGGAGTCGAGGAATTGAGAATTCTAACTGTGCTGGCCCTCGCGGTTATGGCCCTAATGGTGATTGCCTGCGGAGAAAAGGTGGAGGAGACTCCCTCGCCCACCCCCGCCGCGGTGGCCACGCCCACGCGGACACCGGTTCCCACGCCGACACCGGCCCCCACCTTGCAGCCCACGCCGGTTCCCACGCCCGTGCCGACACCGGCCCCGACCCCGAGGCCGACGCCGCCTCCCACCCCCGTTCCGCCTCCCACGCCCGCCCCGACGCCTGGATTTGCTTACGCTTCCTGCGAGGAGGCTGAAGCCGGGGGAGAGCCTCGTGTTAGGGGCGGTGTTGGCGAGGGTCTCGGATTCTCGGCAAGGTTAGTCGACGCTCGTGACGGCGACAACGACGGCGTAGTGTGTGAGATATTGCCTGAGCCGACTCCTACACCGCCGCCCCCCCCCACCCCCACCCCTACGCCGACACCCGCTCTGACGCCGGAACCCACTCCTGAGCCAACGCCGGAGCCGACGCCTGAAGCTACCCCCGAACCGACCCCGGAGCCGACGCCGGAACCCACACCCGTGTCGACTATGAGGCCCGCGCCTACCCAGCTGCCTCCTACGAATGCTTCCTCTGGGCCGCCTCCATTCCCCAATAACTTCAGAGGGTCCGTTACCATGGACGGAGAGCCCGCTGCCGATGACATCGAGATTTATGCGGAGATAGTCAGTGGCGAAGTGATCTACGGAACCCTGTCCGTTCTCGTCGCCGACGGCAAGTACACCCTGCTGAAAGTTGCCCCGCCTTCCATACTGTACGAGGGCGCGACCATCGACTTCTACGCTTGGATGGACGGCGTTGGCGTGCAGGCTGCAGAGACAGTCCCGTTCGACGCCAACGTGAGTCTGTTGGACCCCTTCTTCATGGATCAGGACCTAACCTTTACGACGTCCGGCTCCTAGCCGCAGCTTCTAAAAGAACGCAAAACGCCGCCTCCCCGACGGGCACTCCAGGGGAGGCGGCGTTGTATTACTAACTTGCAGGCGTCGGTATGGTCAGGAGTCTCATGGTGCGCTCCGCGGCCGCGGTGAGCAATTCGGAGGTCCTGGATACGCTGACCCGCATGGACAAGGGTCTATCGACGATGCAGACCGCTGCGCTTATGCCGTGCTCGTAGACGGCTTCGAAGCCCCGGCCCAGGCTTCCCGCCAGGGCGATGACGGGGATTCCCAGGGCTGATGCCCGCCGGGCCACCCCCACGGGGGCCTTGTTGTAGACGGTGGAGGCATCCAGCCTTCCCTCGCCAGTAACGACCAGGTCCGCGCCCTGTAGTCGGGCATCGAAGTCCAAGACCTGGCAGACAATGTCGATGCCGGACCGCACCTGACCGCCGCAGAAGGCCATGAGTCCGGCGCCCAGACCGCCGGCGGCTCCTGCCCCGGGCCGCTCGGCAACGTCTATGCCCAAGGACTCCTTAATGACGGCCGCATACCGCTCCAGGGCTTTGTCGAGGGTCCGCACCGTATTGGCGTTCGCCCCCTTCTGAGGGCCGTAGATGGCGGAGGCGCCTTCCGGGCCGCAAAGGGGGTTGTCAACGTCGGAGGCGGCTATGATTTCCGCCCGCTTAAGGGCCGGATGCAGGCCCAAAACGTCGATGGAGGCCAGGCGGGAAAGTGCGGCTCCGCCGGGGGTAAGTGGGCGGCCCCTGGAGTCGTAGAATCGTGCGCCCAGGGCCCAGGCCATGCCTGCGCCTCCGTCGTTGGTGGCGCTGCCGCCCATTCCGACGATGATGCGACGGTATCCCCTATCCAGGGCGCGCTTGATGAGCTGGCCGGTGCCGTAGGTGGAGGTGTGAAGGGGGTTTCGGTCCTTGTAGGGAAGGAGCGCCAGCCCCGACGCCTGGGCCATCTCTATAACGGCAGTCTTGCAGTCCCCCATGACCCCCCAGCGGGCCTGCACGCGCTGGCGCAGCGGGCCGTTTACTCGGCTGGCGAAGGTCTGCCCCGCCGTGGCCTCAACCAGGGCGTCCAGGGTGCCGTCTCCTCCGTCGGCCACGGGGACCAGGACTGTCTCCGCCTTGGGAAAGACGCGAAGAATCCCTTCCTGAATGGCCCGTGCCGCCTCCGGTCCGGAGACGCTTCCCTTGAAGGATTGTGGCGCAATAACTATCCGCATGATGTTAAATTATACACCGTGGTTTATTGAGGCCTCGCCCTTTGCTAGAATCCAAGCACTTAGGAAAGAAAATTACGCAGCACGAAGGGAGGCGCGGCATGACTTCAAGACAGGAACTCAAAAATCGGGTGCGACAGGCCATCGACGATAAGGCCGACGAGATTGTGCGGGTGTCCAAGACCATACTGGACAACCCGGAAACGGGATTTCGGGAGGTGAAGACCGCCAAGCTGGTGACGGATCTCTTCGGGGAGTGGGGCATCCAACATCGAAAGGGATTGGCCCTCACCGGCGTCAAGGGCGTGGTCGAAGGCGGCGTGGCGGGGCCTACGGTGGCGGTGTTGGGGGAGCTCGACTCCCTGATAGTTTCCGAGCATCCCCACGCCGACTCTGATACGGCGGCGGCCCATGCCTGCGGTCACCACGCCCAGATAGGAATGCTGATGGGCGTGGCCTGCGGGTTGCTCTCCTCTGGAATCATGGAGCAGTTGGGCGGTCGGGTGGCTCTTCTCGCCGTGCCTGCGGAGGAGTACATAGAGATTGAGTACCGGGATGAGCTGCGCCGGGACGGCAAGTTGGAGTTCCTTGGGGGGAAGCCGGAGCTAATCCGGTTGGGGGAGATGGACGACGTGGACATGGCGTTGATGTGCCACACCACCAGCGAGGCATCGGAGAAGCAGCTGTGCATCAGCGGGACTAACAACGGGACCCTGGCCAAGAAGATCCGCTTTCTGGGCAGGGCGGCCCACGCCGGAGGTGCGCCCCATCTCGGTGTGAACGCCCTCAACGCCGCGTCCCTGGCCCTCATGGCCATCCACGCCAACCGGGAGACCTTTCAGGAGAGGGACACTATCCGCGTCCACCCCATCATCACCAAGGGCGGTGAGGCGGTGAGCGCCGTCCCCGCCGACGTCCGCATGGAGACTTTCGTCCGTGGGGCCACCGTGGACGCAATAATGGACGCCAACCGCAAGGTGGACAGGGCGCTGCGAGCGGGTGCGATGGCCGTGGGCGGGCAGGTGGAGATTACCACCATCCCAGGCTACCTCCCCCTTCGCCAGGATCAAACCATGAACGAGATGTACCGGGCCAACGCCGTGTCCCTGGTGGGCGAGTCGAATATGGGTTTAAGGCGTCACGGCACGGGGTCGACGGACATGGGGGACGTGAGCCAGTTGATGCCCGCTATTCACCCCTACGTGGGCGGCGCGACGGGGTTGGGTCACGGGAACAACTACGTGGTGCAGGACTACGGCTTGGCGGTAGTAACGGCGGCAAAGGCCCTGGCGGATACGGTGGTGGACCTGCTGGCCGACGGTGCCGAGGGAGCAGGAAAGGTCTTGGCCAATCACCAGCCGGCCATGACAAAAGACGAGTACCTGCAGTTGATGCGTGGCCTGGCGAAGGAAGAACTCTACACGGCCCCTGACGGAGACGTTTAAGAACCTAGCGGGTCTATGGGTGAATTAGGAGGGCTGCCTATGAGAGCGTTCACGTTTAGGGGACTCAAGGGCCGGTTGGAATGAAGGGAAGAAAGCCGGCCCGGTGCGACCTCTGCGGCGCGCGTATGGAAGACATTCAATGCAAGCTGCGATGCCGCAACTGCGGCTACACCCGCGACTGCTCCGACCCGTAGGGGACCGGCTTAGGGGGCGCGTTCCGTTTCTGTTGGGGCAGTTTTGTAGGCAGGGGCTGGTTCTGCTACGGCGTCCACGCGCAGCCGTCGTCCGATGGCCCCCAGGGCGGCGTCCATCATGTCCAAGCGTGAACGGTGTTGAACGTCGAGCACCCGGTCCACCTGTGGCATGTGCCAACCCAGCCGACGCGCCAACTCCGCCTTGCCGACCCCTTGCTCTCGCATACCCTGGTAGAGCATCACTTTCACTGAAGTAAGGGTCGGCAGGATGGCGCAGGTCTCGCCCTGGGATGGCGCGGGAATATCCTTACGGTCGTGGATGCGGGCAGCTATGGCCTCTTCCAGGGCGTGGATCGCGCGGGCGACGGCCTCCTCACGGTCATCTCCGAAGGTGGTCAACTCCGGGAAATCCGGGGAAGTCGCCATAACGGTCCCGTCGTCGTCTTCCAGCTTTATAGGATAGGCGAGCATCAGTTCAACCCCAGGTCTTTCTTGATCTTTGCAACGAGTCCTCGCCCTAGTTCTTTACCGCCGCCGTGCATCGGCAGCTGGCTTGTGCGGTTTCCGAGTCGGACGGTGAGATGTCCGCTGCCGCCCTGATGGGTATGGAAGGTGCAGCCTTGTTTTCGCAGCCAGCGACGAAGCTCCCGTGCGGTCACCTTCTTACATTATCCGCAACACTTGTGTTGTTGTCAACATTTATGTTGTCCTGGCGCTGGTTTTGAGGCACGGGAACGACTTGGGTCATGCTGTTTGCGGGTGGGGGAACGGCCACCAACTGGGGTAGTTTCGCAGCGCCAGGTGCCGGAACAGCCACGGGTGCGCCTCCACTGCCAGTTTCAGCGCCGCTTCCGACACCTGCTGGATGGTGAAGTGGGCCTGACGCTGGATCCGAAGCTTGAATAGGTGGAAG
Organism: Dehalococcoidia bacterium; assembly: GCA_965238215.1. Lineage (GTDB taxonomy): Bacteria > Chloroflexota > Dehalococcoidia > Lucifugimonadales > JAPULR01. The sequence goes on from OZ250180.1 coordinate 1,704,022, forward strand.
CACTCCCTGGCGTTCAGCTTCACCAACGCCCTCCGCCTATGGGCGTGCGTCACCAGGTAAGGGGCCGCCTCAGGGTGGACTTCATGGATCTTCCAGAAACCCGCCTCCGCCGCTTCCACCGCCTCGTCGAACCGGTCTGCCAGACCTGACTCCTCAATCAGCGGCGGCGTCACCACTCCGTGGGCCACTGTCAGGGGCTGGGGAAAGTAGCTCTGCATCCGGTGCCGCTTGTACTCCCGGTAGGCCCCGTAGTCCATGATCAGCTCGAACACGTAGTCCACCAGTTCAAACTCTCTCGGCAGCGGGTCGTGGGGGCCCAGATTCTGGAAGCTGCGCCCGATGATCTCCTGCCGTCGTTGCGGCGAAAGCTCGCGCACCTCGTCGATTACCGACTTGTGCGGGGCGTTGGAGAACCGGTAGGCGAGGGCCGCCGCCAGGGTGACGTCGGCCTCCGGGTCAAAGGACACCAGCCGGGCGTTTATTTTTTCCTCTGAAGATGTTTCGTGCGTGGACGATAACTCTTCCTGCAAGTTCCGGGTGTCTGCCAGGTAGGGGTTGAAGTCGGCGTACTTGACCAGCGTGGGGGTTATCTGCCGCCCCTTCTGCTTCAGTTCCTCACCCAACTCGCGCTCCTCCAGGGTGGGAGCCGAAAGAAGCTTGGAGACGGCGTGCTCCATGCTGCGGGCGTTCATGGTGACGCCCACGTTGGTGAGGGTCGACGCGGGCAGGATGAAGCGGCAGCTATCTATAGCCAGCCGACGGATTCGCAGGTTGTAGGCCCCGACCCGTTCCTTCTCCCGTCGGGGCCGCGAAGTGCGTAGGTGCGTGCTAAGTCCGTCTATCAGATCCTCGTAGGCCCTGAACAGGCTGCGACACGTCTCAACGTACACCGACCGCAGTTCGGGGTCCTGGTCCAGTTCCTGGGGCACGTGGAAATAGTCCGACGGCATAATCTGAAACCGCGACGACTTCTCCGTATACGAAGCGAGCCGGTTGTCTTCCAGAGTGTCGCAAGCCAGGCGGGACACGTTCTCCACGGCCAGGTGGAGAACGGCGTGTTCCGCGACGGATGCGTGTCCGTAGCCCAGCACCCACCGTTCGTGGAATCCGGCGGCTCTCTCCTTGCTCACCTCGAGCGCTATTTCGTCGAAGGGTTCAGGGCGGCGCGAGGTCATGGCGAACACCACGGCCAACTGTTCCTCCGACAGGTCGCGAGGGCTTAGGGGGTAGATGCGACGCGGGTGTTCGGGCGGGTTCATAGAACGGAGCAGGTGATATCGGGAAGCATGGGCGGTCAGGCCTTCAGGGAGTCGGGGTGTTCCAGCAGACGCTTCATCTCGTGAAGGAAACGGGCGCCCCCGGCCCCGTCCACGACCCGGTGGTCGACGGAAAGGGTGGCCTTCATCATCCGCCCAACGACTATCTCATGGTTCTTTACAACCGGCTTCTCCTTCACGGACCCGATGGCCAGCACCGCCGCGTTGGGTGGGTAGATGATGGCGGTGAAGCTGTCCACGTCGTACATCCCCATGTTGCTGATGGCGAAGGTCCCGCCGGCGTACTCCCGGGGCTTGAGGGCGCCGCCGTGGGCCCGCTGAATGAGGTCCCGGCTGGCCTTGCTGATGTTCACCAGGTCCCGGTCCTGGCAGTCGAGTATGGCGGGAATTATCAGCCCCTCGTCCAGGGCGACGGCGATGCCGATGTTCACGTGGGGGCTGCTGACGAGCCGGTTGTCTTTGAAGTAGGAGTTGAAGGCGGGGTATTTGTCGATGGCCAGGGCGCAAGCCTTGATTATCAGGTCGTTGACGCTGATGCGGACTCCCTGGGGCAGCTCCTTGTTTAATTCGCGGCGGAACTCCGCAGCGCGAGTCATGTCGATTTCGGTGGTGACGTAGAAGTGGGGGGCCTCCCGCATACTGCGGGTCGTGCGGGAGGCAATAGCCCGCCGCATGGGACTGAGGGGTATTTCATATTCGTCGTCGGCAACGCTTGCGGTGGGGGAGGGGGTCTCTGCGTCGGAAGGCTGGGCGGTCTCAGCCGCATCTACTTCGATGACGGCCAGCGTCGTGCCCACGGGGACGACTTCGCCGGCTGGAACGTCAATGCTCCGCAATACGCCGCTCGCCGGCACGTCCACCTCCACGATGGCCTTGTCCGTCTCGATTTCGACGAGAACCTCCCCTTGGGCCACGGGGTCGCCCGCAGCCTTCAGCCACTGTACGACGGCGCCGTCCTCCATCTCATGGTCCAGCTGGGGCATCTGAACGTTTACGGCCTCGGGCAAAATCTCCTCCAGGGGTGAGTGAGGCATTCCGGCCTCCGTGAGGGGGTCAACAAATCAGGTGTGCAGCGAAGCTCCTGCAGCGTCTAGGGAGGCTTCCTTGAGGGCTTCCGAAAGGGTTGGGTGGGCGTGGACCATCCAGCCCAGCTCGGTGATGCCGCCCTCCAGCATCCGGGTCATGGACACCTCGGCCAGCAGCTCCGTAGCGTCGGCGCCGATCATGTGCGCGCCCAGAATCTCGCCGTAGGCGGCGTCGGCAACCAGCTTCACCATCCCCTCCGACTCGCCCATGGCGGCGGCCTTCCCGCTGGCCTGGTAGGGGAAACGGCCCACCTTCACGTCGTATCCCTCGGCGCGGGCCTGCTCCTCCGTGAGGCCCATGCTGGCCACCTGGGGGTTGCAGTATGTCGCCTTGGGCATGTCCACGTAGTTGAGGGCAGGCGGATTGCGCCCGGCCAGCCGTTCCGCCACGTAGACCCCCTGAGCCGATGCGGCGTGGGCCAGGGGAAGCTTGCCGGTGACGTCGCCAATGGCGTAGACGCCGGGGACTCCGGTGGCGAGATCGTCGTCGACGGGAATGAAGCTGTTCTGGGGAGTGATGCCGATGGACTCTAGCCCCAGGCTTTCCACGTTCCCCTGGACGCCGATGGCCACCAGGACGCGACCGCAAGGCACGTCTACCTCGCCGGTACCGGTTTCCACCCGAAGGACGGCGGAGTCGCCGTTCTGTTGAAAGTCGGAGGTCCTGGCGCCCGTCATTATAGTGATCCCTTTTCGCCTCAAGGACCGCTCCAGCAGCTTGCTTATCTCCGCGTCCTCGTTGGGCAGCAGGCGCGGCAGCATCTCGACGATGGTGACGTTGACGCCGTAGGAGTTGTAGACCGATGCGAACTCGACACCGATGGCCCCACCGCCCAAGACCACGGCATTGGAGGGCAGGTCCGCCTGCTCCAGGGCCTGGCGGCTGGTTATCACCAGCTGCTTGTCGATGGGCAGAATGGGGAGGGTCCGGGGCCGGGCGCCCGTGGCGATGATGACGTTCTCGGCCGATATCACAGTATCGTCGGGAGAGACGTGGAGGGTATGGGCGTCGATGAAGCGGGCCTCTCCGACCACGTGGTGGACGCCGTTCTTCCGTAGGAGATGGCCAATGCCGCGCACCATTCGGTTGACGACGCGGCGGCTGCGCTGGATGGCCTTGGAGTAGTCGACGGTGAAGTTATCGAAGGACACGCCGAATTCCTGAGCGCGGTGAAACAGGCTCACGACCTCTGCGTTGCGCAGAATCGCCTTGGACGGGATGCAGCCCCAGTTGAGGCAGACGCCGCCGAGCGCCTCGCGCTCGATGACGACGGTGCGGAGGCCCAGCTGCGCGGCTCGAATGGCGGCGACGTAGCCGCCGGGGCCGGCGCCAATAACGGCCAACTGGTACTGGTTAGAAGGGACAGTCAACCCCTAAACTCCTCCCGGGTATGGATGTTGCGTGCGGGGGTGATTATACCCAGCAGGAGGGTTGGGGGGCAATGATGGGGGCGTTAGGTGGGAGAGTGCGAGAGCAGTTGCTCCACGAAGTCAGGCCTTCGAGAAGCCCTTGTAAGTTCTCGAATACAGGCGTCTTCAAGCATTTGTGACGAATTCGTCCCACCGAAACTACCCTTGCCCCGAAAAAACTCCCGTCATCAAGAGTAGGAGTGGGAGGCAACAGATAGGTGCACTGTACTCATGTGTGACCAAGGCACGGGAATAGGAATGGAAGGAATGGGGAAATGAAGGCCATTGAGGGATTGCTTGAGATGGATGTGCCATCCTTACGCCTGGTCTATGGGGTGCCCTTAACTCGGATACTTGTAACGGTCTGGCTAGAAGACACATCAAGGGACGGAGAAGTTAAGAAGAGAAGCAAGTTACTCTACGGCGAACGCCAACCTGGTTTCGCAAGACGACATCGAAGGAATATTTCAAATGTTGCGGGGCATCAACATGAAGCACGAAATAGCCGTTGGCAACTGTTGGGTCGAATACAAGCCTATTCTTCCAATCGCTACCTTGACGAAATCCTAAAAGGCTTCCAAAGTTATCGCGTACTTGATCGCCAGTTTTAGCTATCCATTCTTGTCGAATCTTGACTTGATGTACTAGCCACTGAGGTGGTTCAGTTGGTTGTCTGAATTCGACGTAGCGACCAATTGCCCCTTCCGAAGTCCACGATAAAGTGCTGTCTCGCACATGTATGATCGGGAGCTCATATTGTTTCTGGAGACCCAAGATGCTAGCTACTGCTGCTATGATGCTTCCAATCGCTGTAACGATCAGAAGAATGGTGTTGACTGAGAACTCACTTGGAATCATTTTCTTGGACTACTTATCCCTGCGATATTTCCACTTGATCGTTCTTAGGTAGGCTTAGTTACGCGACAATCTACCTGAGTAAGACGCCATCCGTTCGCGGAATTAGCGGTTCATGGCAGGTCAAGAGTCTCTAACTTATGATCCTTGGCTGGATTTGTAGTCAGCCAACCTAATTGGCATTGGCAGTTGGGTATTCTGTCTTGGGAAAGCCTTTTGAAGAGACCATTGAAAGTCCTCCCAATCGCTGGCAGCCTTCAAGGGGATATTCCGATAAGCACCATCGGTACCGCCGGGACCCCACGCCCTTGACGCAACACGTTCAGCAGGTCGCGCTCGTAGTAGGGCACGCCTGAGGACATCTCCCTTTCCATCTCCTTCATTGGTAGTATCTCAATACCCACGTCAATGATGTCTGCGACGTAGAAGCTGAGATGTTTCACAAATAGGTCGTGAGCCACAAATGCGTATTTGCCAAACTGGACCTCTACTGCAACCCTGTCCTTTACGAAGTCGGTTTGATTGTAGGATCTGATAGGCGTCAATCCTGCTTCCTCAATTGCCCGTTTCTGCTCCTCATTCGGCAGGGGATATGTTCTGCGCAGTATCTTCTCGTCGGCGGTCACCCAGAACTCACTGCGACGCTCGGTCCACCCTAGACGGCTAAGCCCTTCCTTGAATGCCCGATTCATGTCCTTGGGCGAGAACAACACCTTCCCGCGCTTGGTCTTTTCCGCGGAGACTTTGGTTCGGCAGGCATGGGCATCTACATCGGCAATCACGGCCTGTACTTCTTCCCACAATTGACTCTTATGGACGAGCAAGTATTCTTCGCCGTTCAAGTGTGAATAGCGAGCCTTGATCTGCATCAGTGCCCCCCGTTGGGCTTTGCCGGGTCATAGATGGGCTTACCCATAGGCCGCGTACGGAGTGTGCCTGCGTAGAACTGCCGGACGCGTTGGTGGGCAATGTCCACGTACTCCGGCACAATGTCACATCCGTAAGCGTCCCGCCCATGCATCAGGGCGGCAATAGCTGACGATCCGACTCCCATGTAAGGGTCAAATACTGCATCTTCTGGATCAGTCATGGAAAGCACTAGACGTTCCACAAGTTCAACGGGGAACTGGCAAGGATGAAGCGTCTTCTCTGGGTGGTTGTTCTTGACGTTCGGGAATTCCCATACGTCGCTCGGGTTTTTCCCTTTCGGGTTTCCAGACAACTTGCCAATGTTAGGACCTTTGAAATGGCGCTTACCCGGATACTTCGACGGGACTCTGATTGGGTCTAGGTTCCAAGTGTAGTCGTCGCTCTTCGTCCACCAATTAATAGTTTCGTATCGCCCGGAGAGTCGATTTTTCGAATGGAGTCCGTGCCCAAAGTGCCAGACAATCCGGTTGCGGAGTTTCAAACCATGGCTTTGGAATAGGGGATAGAGGACAGCGTCTAGGGGAACAATCTCTCCGTTGTTGACGTAGTTCCCAACTTGCCAGCAGAGCGAACCTTTAGAATGGAGGATGCGGACGCACTCGCCTATCACGCGGGCTTGCGCCTCAAGATAAACGTCGAGTGAGGTCTTGGTTTCGTAGTCTTTGCCCAGATTGTAAGGCGGTGACGTGATAATCAGCTTCACCTTACCATCGGCAATCTTCTTCATATAGGTGAGATTATCTTCGCATGCTAAGTCAACAACCATGGTCTTGGCGGTCATCTCTATGACTTGTTCGTCAGAGAACGTGGGATCAGGAGCTAGGACTTGAAAGGCAGCGTGTCTAAAGGATTTTAGCTCGTCACCGTCGTAATAAGTATCTGCAATTTCCTCTGGATGCTCATTAAGATAGCTTAACTCCAGGCTATTCTTCTTGCGGGGCATTGGGAGTCTCCTAAGCCGGTTGGTTATTGATCAATTCTAGCACAATTGTTGCGTTGATGCTATCATATGTCAAGGTGCAGCGTTATGACGCCGTCCTTCCAGGGGAGTTGGTGAACCCAGGCTAGAACCTTAGCCTTGGCGTCGGGACTCAAAGCCTTCTCCTTCTCAAATGCGTCTACCTGCGCCAGCAGATTCTCCGACGTGTACTCCACGATGACGTTGTGGTAAGCCCCTAGATACCAGTCGGCCTCATCGCTGTTATCGGCCAAGAATTCGAGGAAGTCTAGTATCGTTCCTTTGGGTGTTTCCAAGTAGTAAAAGCGAACTACGCCCACGTAAACGTCCTTCAATTCAACCCCTCCCGCGATTTTGGTCCGGCCATTCTACCGGACCCCGCGCCGTCTGTCGGTCCCCCTCAAACGCTGAAATGCAGCGTAACCGCGCCGGTGTCGTCGGGGAGGGCGTTGACCCACCCCATCACCTCCGCCTTCTCGTCGGGACGCAGGCCCTCCGATTCGGCAAACTCTTCGGCCAGACGCGTCAGGGTTTCGGGTAGGTATTGGGCCAACGTATTCCCTCCTTCGCCGAACTGCCAGTCGGCCTCCCAGTAGTATTCCGCCAGATGGCGGGCGAACTTGTACGTCGGGCCGGTGCGCCGCTCCAGATATTTTAATGTCACAACGCCGATGTCCAATCCCATTTTCGTGCCTCTATCCTCCAGGTTGGATGGGCATTCTACCGGACCCGTTGGCATTTGGGAGGACCTGTCGGCATTCCCTCCAACCGCTCCCCTCCAGAGAAATGGGGCGGGCGGTCTCGTTGACGCTGCCAAAAGCGCAATGATATAGTTTATGGTGTCGGTAGGCCCTAACCCCGGTGACGTCGTAGGAGAATGAATGCCTGAAGCCTTGGCGGAAAACTGGCTGGCCCTGCTGCTTGCGGGCATTGTCGCTTTTGTGGCCATGGCCCTCATGTTCGCCGCATCCTTCATCATCTCCTCCAAGCGGAAGTCCGCCATCAAGGAGACCCCCTACGAATGCGGCATTCCCGCCGCTCCCTACGCCTTCTCCCAGATAAACATCCGGTACTATATCTTTGCCATCCTCTTCCTCATATTCGACGTGGAAGCCGTGTTCCTGTTCCCCTGGGCGGTAGTGTTCGTTGGCAACAATATCGCCTTCTACGCCATGATGATATTCTTGGCAGTATTGTTCTTTGCCATCCTCTACGGGTGGAAGAAAGGAGTTCTAGAATGGCGGAGGTGATGAAACCGAAGTCCGGCAACGTGCCGGGTCCCAGTCTGTTGAACAAGGGCATGCCGGGCGTCATTACAGCCCAGTCCGAGCAGCTCTTCGCCATGGCTCGAAAGTCGTCTCTCTGGGCGATGACCTTCGGGCTGGCCTGCTGCGCCATAGAGATGATGTCAACGTACATGGCCCATCACGACTTCGACCGGTTCGGCGTAGTGCCCTGGCCTTCGCCCCGACAGTCGGACGTGATGATAGTGGCGGGCACCGTCGTTAAGAAAATGGCCGACCCCATCCGGCTGCTATACGAGCAGATGCCGGAGCCCAAGTGGGTGATTGCCATGGGCAGCTGCGCCACCAACGGCGGCCCCTACTATCGGTCCTACTCCGTGGTCATGGGCGTCGACCACATTGTGCCGGTGGACGTGTACGTGCCCGGTTGCCCGCCCCGTCCGGAGGCGCTGATGCAGGGTATCCTGAAGCTCCAGGAGAAGATAATGCAGGACGCGAAGGGTGAACCGGCGCGCAGCTAGGGGCAAGGAAGAACCCGTTGACGAGATGGCGGCCCTTTCGCCAGAAGGCCGCCGCATTCTGGATACGGTGACCCAGGCCCTCAAGGGCCGAAAGGTCGAGACGGGCGCGGTGCTGGACAGGCCCCGCATCTCCATAGATTCGGCGGACGTAGTGGATGTCTGCCGCACCCTGAAGGCCCATCCCAAGACGGCCTTTAAGACGCTGCTCTGCGTCGCTGCCGTCGACTACAAGGACTACATCCAGATGGTGTATCTCCTCCACTCCAGCACCGAGGAGCAGACCCTGGCGATCAAGATTGACCTGCCCTACGAAAACCCGCGCCTCCCGTCGCTAACGTCGATTTGGCGGGCCGCCGACTGGTACGAGCGAGAGGCTCACGACCTGTTCGGCGTCGAATTCGAAGGCCACCCCGACCTTTCGCCCCTGCTTCTGTACGACGGGTTCGAGGGGCATCCTGGACTGAAAGCGTTTCCCTTCCACGATTATGACGAATACTAATTCAAAACCGTTGGTGCTCCGCGGCGCCGTCATCAGCCAGGGGGAAGCCTTCCTGGCCACGGTGGATCGTCTGCCCCTCGTGTCCTACGGCGACACGGCGGAGGAGGCAGAGAGCCGGTTGGTGCGGGACTTTCGTAACTGGGCCGAAGCCAGGGAGGAAAAAGGCTTGCTGGAGAAGGAGCTCATCGACGCCGGCTACGAGAACGTGGACGAGTACACGGAGATATATCTGATTTTTTCGGACGATGAAGTCGAAGAGCAGCAGCTATGACCATGGTGAATAACGGCGAACACCTCGACATGATGTTGAACATGGGGCCGCAGCACCCCAGCACCCACGGCGTCTTTCGGATGCTCCTGCGGGTGGACGGAGAGGTGATTGTCGACGCCGAGCCGCACATCGGCTACCTGCATCGAGGGTCGGAGAAGCTGGCCGAGGGGGAGCAGTACCACCAGGTGGTTACCCTCTTTGACCGGATGGACTACATCAGCAATTTCAACAACGAGTGGGTCTTCTGCCTCGCCGTGGAAAAGCTCATGGGCGTGGAAATTCCGGAGCGGGCGGAGTACATCCGCGTCATCCTTGGCGAACTAAACCGCATCGCCAGTCATCTGTTGTTCCTGGGTACCTTCGGGCTGGACGCCGGGGCGATGACGCCCGTCATGTTTTCCTTCCGGGGGCGCGAGCGTATTCAAGCCCTGTTCGAAGGGGTCAGCGGCGCCCGCATGATGCACAACTACGTGCACGTGGGCGGAGTGAAAGAAGACGTGCCACCAAACTTCAAAGAGATGATGGCGTCGCTCTTGGTCGAGATTCGGGAGGACGTGGAGGAGTGCGACCGGCTGTTGAGCTTCAACGAGGTGTTCGTGGCGCGAACCAAGGACATCGGCGCGATCGACCTTGATACGGCCATCGACTACGGCTGGACGGGGCCGTGCCTGCGGGCTTGCGGCATGGAATACGACGTCCGCCGGGCCGAGCCTTATTCGATTTACGACCGGTTCGAGTTCAACGTGCCCGTGGGACGGGACGGCGACTGCTGGGACCGGTACTTCGTCCGCGTTCTGGAGATGTACGAGTCGCTTCGCATCATCGACCAGGCCCTGGAGGGAATGCCGGCAGGGGAGGTCAACTCCGTGGGCGGTCGCCTCGTCCGTCCGCCCAAGGGCGACGTGTACGTGCGCGCCGAAAACCCGCGGGGCGAAATCGGCGTCTACCTGGTCAGCGACGGCACGGACAAGCCATACCGTGTGAAAGTCCGTCCGCCGTCCTTCTGTAATCTCAGCGCGTTGCGGCTCCTGGTACAGGATACGTACATTGCCGACGCAGTGGTGATTCTGGGTTCCTTGGACATCGTGCTTGGTGAGGTGGACCGGTGAGTCTGCTGGACGTCCTACTCCTGATAATCGCCCTGCTGCTGCTGTTTACCGCGCTCTCCATCGTGGTGCTCACCCTGGTTTGGATAGAGCGGAAGTTCCTGGGCCGCTTGCAGCGCCGGCTGGGGCCGACGCGTACCGGCCCCTTCGGCCTCATCCAGCCCATCGCCGACGCTGTGAAGCTGGTGTTGAAGGAAGACCTGATACCTTCCCGGTCGGAAAAGGCCATCTTCTGGGTGGCGCCGCTGCTGGTGCTGATACCCTCGTTCATGATATGGGTGACGATTCCCGCCGCCAAGGGCCTGGTGCTGCGAAACCTGGAGCTGGGCCTCTTTGTGATAGTCGCTCTGCTGGTGGTCTCGATTCTGGGGCTGCTGCTGGCGGGCTGGGGTTCTGCCAACAAGTACGGCGCCCTGGGCGGACTCCGGTCGGCGGCCCAACTCGTGAGCTACGAGGTGCCGCTGGTTATGGTGGTGGTTTCGGTTGCCATTCTGGTGGAATCCCTGGACTTGCGGGTCATCGCCGCCAGCCAGGTGCCCTGGGGCGAGGCCAAGGAGGTGCTCAACGAAGTTACGGAAGCGGGCGGCAGCTTCAACCACATAGGAGTGCCCCTGATCGTCATATTCCCTCTGGGTGCGGTGTTATTCCTCATTGCGGGCCTGGCAGAGGTGGGCCGTATACCCTTCGACATATATTTTGCAGAATCCGAAATCGTGGGCGGGCCTTTCGTCGAGTACAGCGGCGCCCACTGGTCTGTGTTCTTCTTGGCGGAGTACATTAACACCTTCCTGGTGGGGGCCTTGGCCGCGCTCTTCTTCCTGGGCGGCTGGTACGGGCCCTTCCTGCCGGAGTGGATGTGGTTCCTGTTGAAGACCTATGCCGTGGTCCTCGTCATCTTCTGGATTCGGGGGACCTTCCCCCGCCTGCGGATAGACCAGCTGATGGCCTTCGGTTGGAAAGCGATGATTCCGCTATCCTTCGTGGGAGTTGTCATCTGCGCGGTGTACCGGTTCTACGACTGGCCGGCCTGGACCCTCAGCGTCATGTCTCTGGCCGTGCTGGGTGTGATAGGATATTGGTTGTACCGAAGGTTCACCCAGCCGGTGGTCCGGCTGGCAAAGATCTACGGAAGGCGCCCCGGGAGGGTTGGAAATGTTAGCTAGCATGAAGGGTATGGTGTTGACCATCGCCTCGGTTTTCAAGAAACCCGTTACGGACCAGTACCCCAACAAGCCGCGTAAGCTCGAAGATCGATACATGGGCTTCCCCGCGCTGACGTGGGACTTTGAGGTTGAGGAGCCTTATTGCACCTCCTGCATGGTCTGTATTCGCCAGTGCCCCACCCAGTGCATGAGCGCCACTATGAAGGACAATCCGCTGCAGAAGGAAGGCAAAAGCAAGCGTCGGAAGATTGTCGACACCTTTGAAATCAACCTGAACCGGTGCATCTTGTGCGGCATCTGCGTCACCGTGTGCAACTTCGATGCCATTGTCATGAGCCACGAGCACGAGATGAGCGTGTACGAGCGGAACGGCGACAGGGTAGACCTGATAGAGCTTCTGGAGATGGGCAAGCGGTACCAGGATGAGCAAGACTGGGTGCCGCCGTCTACCCTTAAGAAGAAAGCCTCGCCTCGCCGAAGACCGGCGGCCCGCAGGCCCCGACCAACCAACAAAGCAGCGCAGGAGGAGAAGGCCCAACCCAAGGCCTAATTCTGACATGACCTGGTTCTTCTTCTTCCTTATCTCCGCCATGGTCTTGGGTGGTGGGTTAGGTGTTGTGGTGGCCCGCAACGTGGTCCATGCCGCCCTCTTTTTGTTGCTGTCCCTCCTCGCTGTGGCTGGCCTCTACGTGCTCCTGCTGACGGAGTTCCTGGCCCTGGTACAGATATTTATCTACGGCGGCGCGATAATCATCGTGCTACTGTTTGCTATAATGCTGACCCGTTCGCGAGAATATCCCCGCATATCGGACAATGCCCAGTGGCCTCTCGCAGCGGTGGCGGCGCTGATGTTCTTTGGCGTGCTGACCTTCGCCTTCCTGGTAAACCGGCCGGGGGTCGACGAGCGAAGCCGGGTGGCCTTCACGGACCTGGGCCGTTCCCTGTTCACAGACTGGGCCTTGCCCTTCGAGGTGGCGTCCATTGTGCTGCTCATCGCCCTGGTGGGGGCGATTGTCATAGCCAGAGAAGACGGGAGGCGGGGTTGATAGACCTGGCCTTCTTCCAGATTGTGAGCGGCGCCCTTTTTGCCATCGGGCTGTACGGGGTGCTGGCCCGCCGCAGCGCCGTGCTGGTGCTCATGTCAATTGAACTCATGCTCAATGCCGTGAATCTGAACCTGATAGCGACGGCGGCCTTCCTGGACCCGACCCACTTCACGGGACTGATTATCGCCATCTTCGTCATAACCGTTGCGGCGGCGGAGGTGGGCTTGGCCCTCGCCATTGTGCTGCGAATCTTCCGCAACCGGGCCACGGTTAACCTTGATGAAATAGACCTGATGAAAGGGTAGCTTAGTTGCTTTACCGTAGAACTATGGGCAAAGAGGAGATAAGCTAGATCATGCCTACTATGGAGTGGGCCTGGCTCATCCCTGCGCTGAGCTTCATTGCCTTTCCCATAATCGCCATCTTCGGGCGATTCCTGCCCGGCAAGGGTTCTTACCTGGCCATCCTGGCCATTGCCGCCGGCTTCGTTCTGTTCTGGTTCGTAGCCATCGACAGGATAGACCAGGGTGCGACGGGGCTGGACGTCTTCACCCAGAAGTGGTTTCAGGCGGGAAGCGCCACCCTGACTTGGGGAATCATCGTAGACCCCCTGACTATAGTTATGCTGGGTCTGGTGACCTTTGTTGCGCTGATGATCCAGGTGTACTCCATTGGATACATGAAGGGCGACCCCCGCTACGGTTGGTACTTTGCCCTGCATTCGTTGTTCGCCGCCTCCATGCTTGCGCTGGTGCTGGCGGACAACTTCCTGCTGCTGTACGTGGCATGGGAGCTGGTAGGCGTCTGCTCCTATCTGCTCATCGGCTTCTGGTACGAGCGGCAGGCCGCCGCAGAGGCGGCAAAGAAAGCCTTCATAACTACCCGCTTGGCCGACGTGGCGCTGCTTGTGGGCATTCTGCTCCTCTTCAAGACCGTGGGCACTTTCAGCATGACGGAGACCTTCCACCAGGCGGAACTGCTGATGGCGGGGCAGGAGAGCCTGCTGACCAGCGGCACCGCAACGGTGGCGGCGCTGCTACTGTTCGTGGGGGCGATGGGCAAGTCGGCCCAGATTCCCTTCCACGTTTGGCTGCCCGACGCTATGGAGGGCCCGACGCCCGTTAGCGCGCTCATCCACGCTGCAACCATGGTTGTAGCCGGGGTGTTCCTTGTTGCCCGGACCTTCACCCTCTTCGAGGCGGCCCCCGACGCTCTGCTGGTGGTGGCCATCATCGGGTTGGTGACCACCCTGCTGACGGCGACGATGGCCCTGGCCGCCACGGACTTGAAGCGGATTCTGGCCTACTCCACCGTGAGCCACCTGGGGTTGATGATGCTATCGCTGGGCGCCTTTGGGTATACCGCCGCGATATTCCATCTCATGGCCCACGGGTTCTCCAAGGCGCTGCTGTTCCTGGGCGCCGGCAGCGTGATGCACGGGGCGGACCAGACGGACATTCGGAAGATGGGCGGGCTGGCCAAGGTGATGCCACTCACGTCGCTGACCTTCGCCGTGGGAGCATTGTCTTTGGCGGGCATACCCATCTTCGCCGGCTTCTGGAGCAAGGACGAAATCCTGCTGGCCGTTTTGGAGCACCGGCACTGGCTCTTCCTGGCCTTCACGCTGCTTGCCGTCTTCCTAAGCGCCCTCTACATGGCGAGGGCATACTTCATCGCCTTCAGGGGCCCGCTCAAGGAAGAAAATCGAAACGCCCACGAGGCGCCAGCGTCAATGGCGCTGCCCATGATGTTGCTGGCAGCAATGGCCGCGGGCTTCGGATTCATCGCCCTCGAGTGGGGCGGTGGATTTGAGGGCATCGGGTCGTTCCTGTTCTTCGACAAGGCCCACGGGTTCCAGTTCAACGTGGCGCTGGCCATTGGCTCCCTGGTCCTGGCCCTCGGCGCGGTGTACCTCGCCTGGGCGTCCTACCTGAAAGGCAAACCCTATCTCTCGTGGCTCAAGGCAATGACGACGCCCCTCCCCGCGGTGGCGGAACGGGGGTATTTCTTCGACGACCTGTACCAGTGGACCATCGACCGGGTGGTGCTGGTCTTCTCCGGATTCATTAGCTTCTTCGACCGGGTGGTGGTCAACGATGCGGGGGTGAACGGCACGGCCAATTCCGTGAAGCTCTCCTCCTTTAGACTGCGCCGCCACGTGACGGGCCGGGTCTACAACTACGCCCTGGTCATGGCCCTTGGCGCGGTGGGCTTGGCCGTTGGCTGGTGGGTAATGGTGGTGGGCGGCTAACGACATGGACGATTTCAAGAGCATAGCCCTTCTGCTGACCATCCTGCTGCCCGCCGGAGCGGGTACGCTGCTGGTGTTCATGCCGCGCAATCAGACCATGGCCATCAAGAGCCTTGCGGCCCTGGCCGGCGCGCTGACCCTTGCCCTGACCATCGTCATCTTCGCGATGTACGACTACGGCGAAGGGGGATATCAGTTCGTCAACGCCTGGCGTTGGTTGGACGATCCCATGAACATCGACTTCAGCATCGGCATAGACGGGATCTCCGCTCCCATGGTGCTGCTGACCGGCATCGTCATGTTTGCCGGCGTGCTGGTGTCCTGGAACGTGGCCCCCCGCTCCAAGGACTTCTTCATCCTGTTCATGTTCCTGGTCGCGGGAGTTTTCGGCGTCTTCGTGGTGCGCGACCTCTTCTTCCTCTTCTTCTTCTACGAGCTGGCAGTCCTGCCCATGTTCCCCCTCATCGGCATTTGGGGAAGCAGCACCGACTTCGGCAACTTCCTTCGCACCAAGGAATACGGGGCCATGAAGCTGACCCTGTACCTGGTGGCGGGAAGCGTGCTGGTGTGGATCGGCATTATCGCCCTGTACGTGGCAGCTAGCGAATTCCTGGGCGACAAGGGGTTCGGACAGGCAGGCTTCTCCCTGGAGCTTCTGGACACGCTTTCGGAGGACGGGGCCTTCAGCCGGAACTTCCAGCTGCTATTCTTCCCATTCTTCATGGTAGGCTTCGGGATACTGGCGGGCCTGTGGCCCTTCCATACCTGGTCTCCCGACGGGCACGTGGCGGCTCCGACGGCGGTGAGTATGGTCCACGCCGGGGTGCTGATGAAACTGGGGGCCTACGGTATCATCCGCGTCGGCATGACCCTCTTGCCGGAGGGCGCAGAGGCTTGGATGCCGGTGCTCATCGGCCTCGGGACGGTGAACGTCGTCTACGGCGCAATCTCGGCCCTCTCCCAGAAGGACCTGAAGTACGTCGTCGGATATTCCAGCGTCAGCCACATGGGGTTGGTGCTCATGGGCATCGCCACCCTGAACCCCCTTGGACTGAGCGGCGCCGTGCTCCAGATGTTCTCCCACGGAATCATGACTGCCCTCTTCTTCGCCGTCGTCGGCATCATCTACGAGAAGACCCATACCCGGGACATCACGGTCCTGGGCGGGTTGTCCAAGCGGATGGGGTTGACTGTGACCTTCTTTGCCGTGGCGGGCCTGACCTCCCTGGGACTGCCCGGCCTGAGCGGTTTCGTGGCGGAGGTGCTGATTTTCATGGGCGCCTTCCAGGAGTACTGGCCTCTGGCCGTTCTCGGCGTGGTGGGCGCGGCGATTACCGCCGTGTATATCCTGCGACTGCTGGCGCGGGCCTTCTTCGGCCCCATGGACAAGCGTTGGGAGAATCTCAGCGACGGCGGCCGGATAGAGATGAGCGCCGCGGCTATGCTCGTGTTCATCCTCATATTCGTCGGCATATGGCCTCTGCCCCTCATGGACGTAATCAATAGCGGCGTTGCTGAACTCTTGAGCAGGTTCCCAGGCGTATGACGGAAAATCTGCATCTACTTCTGCCGGAGTTTCTCCTGGCATCGCTGGCCCTGGTCGTGCTGGGCGTGGACCTGTTCCTGCCCGACGGGCGGAAGCACCTGCTGGCCTGGCTCAGCGTGGCGGGCTTGGTGGGCCTGCTGGCCCTTGCTCTGTCTATGCTCTGGGGCAAGGACATTCCCCTCTATGGCGGCTTGATGAAGGCGGACGCCTATTCGCTGTTCTTCAAGGCTTTCTTCTACGTGTTGGGCGGCGTGATGATTCTGGCCTCCGTCGACTTCGTGAAGAAACACTTCCGAAGCCCCGGCGAGTTCTACGCCATAATCCTGTTTGCAGTGCTGGCCATGTCCCTCATGGCCGCGTCTGTAGAGCTGCTGACGGCCTATATCTCCCTGGAGCTCATGAGCTTCAGCTTCTACATCATGGTCGCCTACGGGAGGAATAACCCCAAGTCCAACGAGGCCGGGGTGAAGTACATTCTCATCGGCGCCTTCTCCTCGGCCATCCTGCTCTACGGCGTGAGTTTGCTCTACGGCGCGGTGGGGGTTACCCGGTACGACGAAATAGCCGCCGCCCTGACGGGGGCGATGGCGAACGCCGACGCCGTCTCACCCACCCTCTGGGTAGGGTTGGCGCTGATTCTGGTGGGCTTGGGCTTCAAGGTCGCCGCCGTGCCCTTCCACATGTGGGCGCCGGACACCTACGAAGGCGCGCCTTTGCCGGTGACGGCCTTCCTCTCCGTGGGTTCTAAAGTCGCGGCCTTCGCCCTACTCCTGCGGCTCTTCGGCGAGGCTTTCATGCCCACCATCGACCAGTGGCAGCTTTTGGTGGCGGTCATGGCAGCGATAACCATGGTGCTGGGCAACGTGGTTGCCATCGCTCAGCGAAACATGAAGCGGCTTCTGGCATACTCCAGCATCGGCCACGTGGGGTTCATGCTTCTGGGCATTGCCGCCCTTTCGCACATCGGCGCAGAGTCGTTGATTCTGTATATGGTGGGCTATGCCGTGACGAGCATGGCGGTCTTCGTCGGGCTGATTGCCTTCTTCAACGTTACGGGCCGTGATGACATCGCAGATCTGGGCGGACTGGCAGACAGCCATCCGTTCCTGGCTGCGGCCATTGCCATAGGACTGTTCTCCCTCTCCGGCCTTCCCTTCTTCGCGGGTTTTACCATCAAGTTCTACCTGTTCACCGCCGCGGCCACCCAGGGGCTGCTATGGCTCGCCGGTTTGGCCATGTTTAGCAGCTTGATATCGTTGTACTACTATCTGACGGTGGTGCGGCAGATGTACATCGAGCCGCCTCCGGCGTGGGCCATGGAGGGGGCGGAAGACGAGGAGGACGCTGCTAACGGCGAGCCGCCGCCGCGGGGAGCGCCCTCCAAGCTGATTGTGACCGTTCTGGCAGCGCTGACGCTTGGCGTCATTTTCGTGGGTATCTACCCCTTCCCGCTGTTGCAGGCCGTCAAGGCGGCAACGGGCGCGCTGCTAGCCGCCGGCTAGCCCCCAGCGGTTCCTTCCCCCGGGGCCGTAGGAGATCCTTCCCTCCCTCCGCTCTTGCAATCGCCCGGCCCGCCCGCTTCATGTTATTCCGAGTCCCTCGAGGAATCTCGCTGTCCTATACTCAACGCCCCGTTATGCACACATTTTGCGAGATGCTGAATTGGATCATAGCTCACGTCAAAGGCGGTAAAAACGTCTCCGACCCGATCTTCCTTAGTCGTTGATGTGTCTTGATAGATGCCATCGAAACATCTAAACTTGTGCTCCAAAACGGTATTTCTGCAAGTCATTTACAGGACGCGCAGGAGAAGATAATGGCGAGAAATACAGTGACATTTGCTCTTGGCGGGCGAGTTGAGATTCAGAAGCTAGCTGAGGGAATCAATGCACTGAATCGACTAATCTCTGCTCTCACACGTTCAGAAGATGTAGCGTGGGTTGTAGAAGATTTGCATCCAGGTAGCGCCGTCGCAACTCTTCGTGGTGAGGCTGACGACCCTGCCAAAATAGAGCGCATCGTAGACGATTACGGTGATGTCGGCGGTCGTTTGGAACGTCAGGACATCCTGAATTATGGAAGGCGTGTTGTCCAAGCTGCCGATGCGATTAGAAGTTTGGCTCAAACTATTGAATATGTGCGGTTTGAAACGCCCGATGATGACTACACGATTTATGGGAACGGTCAAGCTCCAAGGCGAAGTCTATCCAAGAGTGTTGGGGCTATTACTGGAAGAGTGCAGACTTTGAGTAATAGGGGCGGCTTGAGATTCAACTTGTACGATGCAGTGCATGACCGGGCTGTTGGGTGTTATCTGCTGCAGGGCCAAGAGGAACTCATGCGTAAGGCATGGGGACGGCGTGCCCGAGTTAGCGGAAGCATATCACGAGAACAACCAACAGGCAGGCCCCTGACTATACGACAGATACTCGACGTAGAGATACTTCAAGACTTTCCGCCAGGATCGCATCGAATGGCTAGAGGCGCTGTAGCGTGGAGTGTTGGAGACAAAATGCCCGAAGAAATCATACGACAGTTGAGAGATGCCTGATAGCCGCAAGGCAATTTATTGGGATGCTAACTGCTGGCTTTCGTACATCAATACGATAGCGGACCGGTTGCCAATTTTGGACGCCCTATTGGGGAGTTATATACCTAACTAGACGGGTCTAATCCAAAGCCACTAGCGGATTGGCGGAATCTTAGCATCAAACTCTTTGACCATGAAGGACAACTGATTGCCCGAAGGGTCATAAAGCATTGACCAGCGATTGAGAATATCCCGACCAAGTAAGGAAGGAAAGTTCTCGGTCTCTTTGTTCGGAATCAATATATCCAGGTCAATCTTGTACCAATACCACGCCTCACGTGGAGCAGAAAAAGCGACAAAAGCCTCTGTCTTATGCGACTGGGATGCCCCGCCCACTCCGAACGAATCGCCATTCGCGGGTAACTTAAGAGGATTGATACCCATCCGCCGGCTGGCAGGAGGCCCCAACATCGTTGCATACGCCCCAGTGTCGACGACAAAGGCTAGCTTCCCGGTAGCCTCAAGAGACGGAATATACACAACGCCCTCCAAGAAGGGGCAGTTGTTGTCATCGAAGGTTCCGTAAAGCTTCAAAGGATCAAATTCATCGGGCGCGTTGTGACGAACCGCACGATTGTTTCCGACCTTGGAACATTGATGGCGTCAATAGCCTCAATGACCCCTTCCAGTGTTTCCGCGGACGCCTGCACTTTTTCGTCATATACTGCGATCCATTTGTCGTTGTATGAGTCCACCAGTTGAGACCAGTTGGAATAAACATACTGCGCGGTCTTGCTGAAGGCTATCATAGCTTCTTCTGCCTTCGCGGGGTCTCCCATTAGACCCCTCACGATTTCCTCTAATTTGGGCTGCGTCATCGTTTCCCTCCTAAGTCCATCTCATCCATGAATCGGGGACTGTTATCATATTTTAGCTAATATGTCAAGCGCGAGCAAGGTACTTCCCCGACGAGCATTGCTGCGACCTTTGACTAAAGTTCCTTCGGCTATTTCGCTACAGTCTGTCTATTCCTCACTCCCCTCCCCGTCCGGCTGGCGGGGAATTTGGTATAATGGGCCTACCCTAAAGCTCGAGGGTGAACCCCATGGATACTGCCAACAGGCCCCTCATCATTTCCGTCATCGGTGGCCGTTACCCATCCCCCCGGGCACGCCGATACGCCGAGGAGGTGGGGCGGGAGTTAGCCCGTAACGGCGTTGCGGTGGCATGCGGCGGCCTTATCGGAGTCATGGAAGCCGTCTGCAAGGGCGCAAAGTCCGAGGGCGGCTTGACCATCGGCATCCTTCCCGGCGACGACCCCGAGGACGCCAACCCCTACGTGGACCTGCCCATCTGCACCGGCATCATGTATGCCCGCAACATGGTTGTCGTAAAAACAGGCCGCGCCGTAATCGCTATTGACGGTTCCTTTGGCACCATGTCGGAGATTGGCCACGCCCTGTCGGAGGACATACCCGTAATTGGTCTGGACACCTGGAACTTCTCTAATGATTCCGACGGCGAAGGCAGGGACCCCATCATTCGCGCCACGGACCCGGTGGACGCGGTTGCGAAGGCAATAGCCGCCTCCAAGACGCGGAAGACGCGGCCCGCCAGCCCCCAAAGGCGCTCTTGACCCTTATCGCCGACATCCGGGCGCGGGAGATCCTGGATTCCCGAGGCAGTCCGACGGTGGAGGCCGAAGCGCGCTTAACCGACGGCTCCGTGGGAGTCGCCGCCGTCCCGTCGGGAGCCAGCGTAGGCGCACACGAGGCCTTGGAACTGCGAGACCACGACCCTCATCGCTTCGGCGGAAGGGGCGTTCTGAAGGCCGTCGACAACGTTCAGCAGCTCATAGCCCCGGCGTTGCAGGGTCGTTCGCCCTTCAACCAGTCCAACATTGACGGGCTGCTTCTGGAGCTCGACGGCACTCCCAACAAGGCCAATCTGGGGGCCAACACCCTGCTTGCCGCCTCCCTTGCCGTAGCCCACGCTGCCGCCGCCTCCAGGGGTGTTCCCCTCTATCGATACCTGGCGTTGAGCGAGAAGGTCACGCTGCCTGTGCCCATGTTCAACATTCTGAACGGCGGCGCCCATGCTTCGGACTCGATAGACTTGCAGGAAATCATGGTGGTTCCCGCCGGCGCTCCCAGCTTTCGGGAGGCCTTGCGGATCGGAGCCGAGATATATCAAGCCTTGAAGGATATCCTCCGCGGGAGAGGGCTGAGTACCCAGGTGGGGGACGAGGGTGGCTTCGCGCCTCAGTTGCAGTCCAATCGGTCGGCGCTGGAGTTGGTGGCCTTGGCGGTAGAGCGGGCTGGATACGTGCTGGGCGAAGATTGCCATCTGGCCCTGGACGCCGCCGCTACGGAGTTCATGGAAGACGGCAGATATCATCTGCATCTGGACGGTATCAGCCTGAACGCCGAAGAGCTGACGGATTTCTACCAGGGTTGGAGCCGGGAGTTCCACGTCCTCAGCATCGAGGACGGGTTGGGAGAGGACGACTGGTTGGGATGGCGGGAACTTTACGATGTCCTGGGCGACTCGGTGCAGCTAGTGGGCGACGACCTATACACCACCAACCGTGAGCGCATTCGCAGGGGTATCCAGCTGAAGACCAGTAACGCCGTACTGCTTAAGCTGAACCAGGCGGGCACGGTAACGGAGACCATCGAGGCCTTTGAGGAAACGCGCAAGGCGGGATGGGGCGCTGTGGTCAGCCACCGTTCCGGCGAGACGGAGGACACGACAATAGCGGACCTGGCCGTGGCCCTGGGCGCCGGCCAGATAAAGTCGGGGGCGCCCTGTCGCTCCGAGCGGCTGGCCAAGTACAACCGGCTCCTTCGCATCGAGGAGGAGTTGGGCGCAGATGCGGAGTTCGCCGGAATGTCCCCCTACGCCTACTTGGGGAGAGGGAGAGGGTGATACAGGTGGTTCTAAGTTTCGAAGCCCGGCGCCGTAGACGATGAATGCACTGGTTGAGAAAAAGGAAGACGCGATGAAGAAGACCCGGGAGGAATTGGCACTAGGCTGGCTCAGACAGGGCAAGCGGCACCTTGAATCCTGTACCGTTATGCTGGAGAAAGCGTTCTTTGAACAGGTTTGCTTCCATTCCCAACAGGCTGCGGCGAGGTCGCTCTCGTCCCTGGCCTTTCTAGGGGGCGGGCGGCGAGTTGATAGCCCCTCTTGCATACGGTTGATAGGTCAGCTAGAGAATCAGCATCCTTCTCTGGCAGTCTTCAAAGAGTCGGCTGGGTTGCTGGACCAGGTGTACACCAGCAGCCGTTATCCCGACGACGAGTTGGAAGTGGCTCCCTACGAGCTTTTCTCTCGCAGCCAGGCGGAAGACTTGAGGGCGAGGGCGAGGGAAATTGTGGACGAGGCGGGGCGGATCGTCGACCGCAGCCGATGCCCTTCACCTTGACCCTTTTCCGGCCTATTGCTAGAATACCGTGGGTCTCCATTCGTCTTGAAACATGCAGGTAATTGGACTCACCGGAGGTATCGGCACAGGCAAGAGCCAAGCGGCCCGTATTCTGGAAGAACTGGGCGCTGTAGTAATCAACGCCGACGTCCTGGGGCATCTGGCATACAGGTCCAACACGGACGGTTGGCGGCGCATAGTAGATGCCTTCGGCCCGGAGGTCGTTGGCCCTGAGGGAGAGATAGACAGGAAACGCCTGGGAAGGATAGTATTCTCCGCCCCCGGCGCCAAGGCAAAACTGGATGCCATAGCGTGGCCTCAAATTGCCATCCTAGCCCGTAGGCAAATTGAGAACCTTCGCAAGGAAGAAACTGATACAATAGTGCTCGAAGCCGCCGTTCTGGTGGAGGCCGGATGGGACACGCTGGTGGATGAGGTTTGGGTGACCCATGCTCCCAGGAACCTGGTGCGACAGCGGTTGAAGCTTCGAGACGGCCTGACGACGGAGGAGATAGATCGTAGAATAGATGCCCAGATCCCCTTCGAGGAGCGGCTCAAGGAAGGATACATTCCCATAGAAAACGCCTCCACCCCGGAGGCTCTGCGTGACAGGGTTACAACTCTGTGGCGACGCCGAATTAAAGAAAGCGCCGAATAAAAATGGCCAAAATCTCCAATTCCCTCTACAACCAATTCACCATCGAGGAATACGTGGTGGAGCAGGAGCCTTTCTACCTGCCCGTTAGGGACGAGGTGGAGCTCTTCGAAGCTGCCTACGCCGCCAGCATTCCCATCCTTCTCAAGGGCCCCACCGGTACCGGCAAGACCCGCTTTGTGGAATACATGGCATGGAAACTCAGCCGACCCATGATGAAGGTCAGCGCCAACTCTGCCAACGGCGAGAACGCACGGGTAATTCCGCTCATAACCATCGCCTGCCACGAAGACCTTACCGCCAGCGACCTTGTGGGGCGTTACCTGCTTGACGCCGAGGGCACCCGCTGGATCGACGGCCCCCTTACACGCGCCGTCAAGTCCGGCGCCATCTGCTACCTCGACGAAATCGTCGAGGCCCGCAAGGACACCACCGTGCTTATTCACCCCCTGGCGGACCACCGGCGCGTCCTTCCCGTAGAAAAGCAGGGGCTGGTCCTGGAGGCCAAGAAGGGCTTCCAGCTTGTCATATCCTACAACCCGGGCTACCAGAGCGCGCTGAAAGACTTGAAGGAGAGCACCCGTCAGAGGTTCATCGCCATTGAATTCACCCCGCCCCCGGCGGAGGCGGAGGCGAAGATAATTAAGAAGGAGTCCGGCTGCGCCGACGAGCAGGCCCTTGCCCTGGCCAAACTGGGAGAGAAGATCCGCAACCTTCAGGACCACGGTCTAAAGGAAGGCGCCAGCACCCGCGTCCTCATCTACGCCGGCAAGCTCATGACCCACGGCATCTCCGCCCGCCGTGCTTGCCACGTGGCCGTGGTATGGGGCATCACCGACGACCATGAATTGCAGAGGAGTATTCAAGAGGTGGTCTCATCCATCTTCGAGTAGAGGCCCCCGTGAATGACACCCTTCTCAAGGAACTGGAATCCGTACTGTCCAGCCGTCCGCCCAAACCCATGGACGGCCCCGACGTTCGGCCCGCCGCCGTGCTCCTCCTCGTCTTCCCCAAGAATGGGCAATACTACGTTCACGTGCAGAAGCGCTCCCGCCACTTGAGGAATCACGCGGGCGAGGCCTGCTTCCCCGGTGGCAAGCCCAAGCCCCAGGACGAGAGTCTGCTGGCCACGGCCCTGCGGGAAGCCCACGAAGAAGAGGATATCAACCCGGAGGACGTCACCATTCTGGGCCGGCTCAACGACACGCCCACCCGCACCGGCTACTCCATGAGGGTTTTCGTGGGAACTATCCCCCAGCCCTATGCGTACCGTCCCAATCCCCAAGAAGTGGACGAGGTGGTGGACGTTCCCCTTGCGGCCCTTCAGAGTCCCTCCAACTGGCGGGAAGAAGCCCGATGGCAGGACGGGCGTATGACAACCACCCACGCCTACGCATATGGTCCCCACATCATATACGGGGCCACAGCCAACGTCATGCGGGAATTCCTGGAAGTCCTGGACCAGGTTAGTCTAAACGGGAGGGCCTGAGGTGCAGCAGGGAAGTTCATTCGTAGCCCATCGCGAGGAGTTGGAGAAGCTTCCTCTCTCCTTCCAGGAGGAGTTTCAGAGAGCGGAAGAGACCCTCAGCTTTATATTCAAAGATGACGAGATGGCCTCCTGGGCCCGGGAGACCATGGCCATCTCCA
The DNA here is from genome assembly GCA_965238215.1 of Dehalococcoidia bacterium. Taxonomy (GTDB): domain Bacteria; phylum Chloroflexota; class Dehalococcoidia; order Lucifugimonadales; genus JAPULR01. The sequence continues at coordinate 1,728,443 of OZ250180.1, forward strand.
CCCGCACCCCTCGGTCCTGGGAGGCAGGCATTGAGTATCTGAAGGCCAGCGGAGAGGTGGCCAAGTACCTCTCCTTCGCTTCATTCACCCAGTGGACCCGCTGCGGGGCCTACCTCTCCCAGGACTCCCCCACCCTGGCCGTAGCCTACTTCCGAGCCTCCCCCGCCATAGTTGTCGACCTGCGGCCCCAGCACATCGCCCGGTGGGCCGCCCTCGGCCGCAGCCTGTACAAGGGCACGTGGAAGTCCAGCACCCTAGCGGCCAAGTTCTTCGAGACTAGCCCCACCCTGGTCAAGAACCTGTCTTTCTGGGACGTGGAAGTCTGCGCCAATCTCATCGAAGCCCTCTCCGCCAAGTCCTACGACGTGGCCACCGAGTGCCTCGTGATAGGCAGCGACGTACTTCCCCGTATGTCACGGGAGCGGGAACCCTTCCTCGCTCTCTGCCGCACCCTGACCGACACGGGCTGGCGGGAAGTAAAGGCCTGCTTCCAGGTGGTGGGCCGCGCCCTTCCTCAGGTGGAGGAGAACCAGCGAAGCCGCTTCCTCCGGCTGGCGGACCACCTGGCCCGGGAAGGCTCCCGGGAGACCTCCGTATTTCTCGTAAGCGGGTCCGCCGCCCTGGGCAAGATTCGTCCCCAGGCTCAGCAGCACGTGCTGGACCTGTGCGACAATCTCATGACCGTTTCGCCCCCGGCTGTCCACGCCCTGCTCAACAGCTTGGAATCCGTTCTCGCCCGCATTACTCTGCCCCAGCTGGATGCCTGGTTCGACCAGGGCATGCGCCTCATCCACGAGAACCCGGATGGCGGTCTGGCCTATTTCAAAGTGGAGTCCTCCACCTCCGAGGGCGTCATCGACAGCCTCTCTTCCAGTCTGGAACTGGAACGGGTGAAGGGCATCCTCATGCTCTACTGCCGCGCCCTCTCCGGCGCCGACATCGAGGTGACCGAAAGCAGCCAGCTGGTGCACAAGGGCATCGGTTGGGTCTCCGAAGGTCACGCCACCACCGAAGGCACCAAGGTGTTCCTGCCGCTAATTATCGACCGTTACGGCAGCAAGGACGAAAACTTCGGCTGGTACAAGGTCGTATCCACCCACCAGGTGGCTCACCTGGAGTTCGGCAGCTTCCTCTTCGAGTTCGAACGCCCCTCCGCCCTCTTCCAGGACACCCGTCTGGCCCGGGAAGAGGCTCTAGCGTCTCAGGTGACGGAAGACGAGGAGATGAAGGCTTACGCCCGTGGCTCCGAGTCTGGCTGGGTTACCGACATTTCCCGCTGCTTCTCCCTCCTCAGCGACAGGAAGCTGGCCCTGGACCTCTTCACCATCCTTGAAGACGGACGCTTGGACTTCCGCGTCAAAGTCGAATATCCCGGCATGAAGCTCTTCTACAATCGCGTCCAGCAGGACGCCCTCAACGGCCGCCCCACCATCATGGAGATGCCCCTTCGCCAGGCCCTCGCGGAAATGCTGGTCCGCTTCAGCTTGGAGCAGTACCGCGGCCTGCCCACCCCCAAGCGCTACGCCAAGGCCGTAAGCGTGCTGGCCAAGATCCAGCGCCGCCTCCGCAGCGTCGACGCCACCGTTGAAGACACCGCCGAGGCCACCCTTCGCGCCTACGACATCCTCTCCCGCATCCCGAACCAGCAGGAGCAGGAAGACGAGTGGGAGAACCAGGACTTCGACGCCGACGAGGAGTTCTCCGACGAGGAACTGGCCGAGGTGTTGAAAGAGATGGGCCCGCCCTCCGAAGCCCAGGGGTCCGATGAACAGGACCCCTACGAGTCCCCCGAGGACGTGGACTTCCGCGGCGACTTCAAGCCGGAACTTGTGCAGACCCTCAACCGCATGCGCTCCGGCGAGGCGCCTCAGGACGCCGACGGCTCCGGCGATCTCACCCAGGAGATGCTGGAGCAGATGCTGCGGGAGAGCGCAGAATTCGGCGACGATCAGGGGGATGGCGAGGAGGCCATGGCGGAATTCGCCCAGAACCTCATGAAAGAAGCCGGCGCAACCTCGCCAATGCCCACCGCCGGTCAGGGCTACGGCCCCATGGTGCACGTGGACGAGAAGGGTGGGGAGTTGGAAGCCCGCGAGCCGAAGACCTTCGTCTATGACGAATGGGACTTCCGCGCCGCCGACTACAAGCCCAAGTGGTGTGTCGTCCGCGAAAAGACCGTCGATCAGGGCGACCTCCAGTTCTTCGGCGACACCATGCGCAACTACGCATCGCTGGTCAACGACGTTCGTCGCCAGTTCGAGCTTGTTATCCCCGAAAGCTTCCGCAAGGTGCGCCGTCAGCCCGACGGCGACGATTTCGACCTGGACGCCTCCATTGAGGCCATGATCGACCGTCGCTCCGGCATTACCCCGTCCGAAAAGGTCTATTGGTTCCGCAACAAGCAGGAGCGGGACGTGGCCGTTGTCTTCCTGCTGGACATGAGCGCCTCCACGGCTGAGGCGATTGACGAAGGCCGCCCCTCCATGGGCGACCAGAACGCGCCTGAAGATCCGGTGGAGTACATGATGTGGCTGCGGTCCCGTCGGGAAGGGCTCGTGCGGCGCCACTACAAGCGGATAATCGACCTGGAAAAGGAAGGCGTCGCCCTTCTCCTTCAGGCCCTCGAGTCCATCGGCGACATCTACGGCATCTACGGCTTCTCAGGCTATGGCCGGGAGAATGTCGAGTTCTACGTCATCAAGGACGTGGAAGAAAATCTCTCCGACGTGGTCAAGCGGCGTATCGACAAGATTAGTCCCCTCCATGCCACCCGCATGGGGCCCGCCATTCGCCACGCCACCGCCAAGCTGGACAAGCAGGATGCCAAGACCAAGATCCTATTCCTCATCAGCGACGGGCGGCCCCAGGACAGGGGCTACAGCCGGGAGGGCGTGGAGAAGGAATACGCCGTCCACGATACCCACATGGCGCTGGTGGAGGCCAAGCGGCTGGACATAACGCCTTTCTGCCTCACGGTGGACAAGTCGGGCCACGACTATCTGAAGGCCATGTGCGGCGACATGAGCTACGAGGTGCTGGAGGACATCTGGACCCTCCCCCAACGGCTCCCCCAGCTATACCGCAAGCTCACCATCTAGCCCACCCATCGCCTACAAATCCCTTCCCCCTTGATGAGGGAAGGTTAGAGCCTGCCCTCGTGAAGACGGGGGATGGGGGTGAACCCCGTGCCCGGCAACATTCTCCTCAGTAGGGGTGGCTTGCGAACCGTCCTTCCCCTCCCAACCTACCCCTGGCATTTCCCCCCTCCCGTTGTCCTCGCGGATGCGGGGACCCATCCCTCCTCTCCGTCCCTTTCCTCCCGTAGGGGCGACCCTTGTGGTCGCCCGCCTCCCCCACCCGTTCTTCCCCCGCCTATCATTCCTGCGCCCCCTTCTCCCTCCCTCACGTCATTCCGAGCGAAGCGGAGTCGAGGAATCTCGTTGTCTTCGCTCTCTTCAGTCACCCTCCCCCACTCTTGTCATTCTGGTCGAAGCGAAGAATCTCGCCCTCGTACACTCAAATCCACCCCCGTCACCTTAACGTCGCCAATTCGCTGTTCCGTTACGTAATCCGTCGATGCTTGCTCGCAATGCATCCTCAAAACCCTATTGCTTGACGGAAAAGAACCCGTAGCCTATAATCCCGCTATAATATTACATAATAGGCGTCGGCTTTCCGGCGAAAGGGAGGGCCTCATGGCCATCGTAACCATCGACGGATATCGCGGCAGCGGCAGCACCGAGGTGGGCATCCGCGTCGCAGAAGCCCTAAACGCCAACTACATAGATAGGCTGCTGCTGAGGAAGGCTGCGGAGAAGGCCCAGGCCCCCATCGGCGAGTTCGTGGGACGGGCCGGTCGGGAGCACCATCCCACCCGCGGCATTATGGAGAGGATGCAGCGGTTCTTGGAGCGCTGGGTAGACGCCTACTCAAGGAACTCCGTCTACGTGAACCCCTGGGAGGGCTTTGCCTTCCTGGGCCACTCTAAGGAGATTGACGAGGAACTGGCAAAAATTGCCCGCACCCCCCCCAAGTTCGTAGATGACCAACGGTTCATCCGGTCCATCGGAGATGCCCTGGAGGAGATGGCCCAGTCCGACAATCTGGTCGTCGTGGGTCGTGGCGGCGGCTCTATGCTGAAGCACTTACCCAATGCTCTGCATATTGGCCTGGCGGCGCCCTTCGGCACCCGCGTCATTCGCAACATGCGCAAGCACAACTTCACTGCGGTGGAGGCCGGCAAGTTCACCCGCGATACAGACGAGGCGCGCCAGCGCTTCTATCGGAAGTTCTTCGACACCAACCCGGACAACCCCGCCCTCTATAGCCTGTCTCTCAACACCCAGTCGCTCCATCCGGAGCTGGCGACGGAACTCATCGTCAACAGGGCGGAAATGCTGGCCAACGGCCGCCTAAACTAGACCGCGCGGCGGCGCAAACTAGACTTTGCCTGACTTGACGCGAGAGTTCGCCCGAATACGCTTTGTACGAGTTGGAATCATACGCCCGGAACGGGATCCCCGTGGCTGGCTGGTGGGGTTCTCGCCTCAATCGATAACATCCACGAAGTTCCATCAGTATGGAAGAGGACCGTTTTGTAATTTCCGTATTGCTGAGGAAGATCGTTGGTGTGCGGGAGGCGTATATGTAGTGACTCGTGGGTCCGCAACTCTGTATGTGGGGGAGTGCAGCAACCTTTCGATAGTATGGAAGCGAATTGGAAGATTGAGACCAGCTTCAGTCCACGCTCGTGGTGGGCATCAAACTCATTGTCGAATTAACACGGCCATCCTGAACGAAGATAGACGGATGAAGCGGGTCACTCTCTGGTTCCATGCAGTTGAGGGTCGCCTCCAACGTCGCGCGGAGAAGAAAAAGCTAATTGATGCCCTTCAACCCCCGTGGAATACAACTAGCTGGAGCCGCTTAAAGATAACGCCTCCAGAGTCTACAGCTCCAGCCTACAATAATTTTGACGATCCAATTCCGTTGGATGCCTTGTCGCAAAGGATCCAGGTAGCAATTCCACGTCGGATGGCCGCTAGATGGGCCGACGGGGACCGGGCAAGAGGATTCGAGGAAATCGCCTTCTCGTACGTTGGTGCAATTCGGCCGGATCAGGATGAGTACGGCTGGCTTGTCGAACTTCGGCCCCAGCGTTTGCGGAATGTTCATCGTCACAATCATGGTGACGGCCCCTTTTGCCGTTTCAGCATCGCCAAAGACGATAGATGGAAGTGTCCCGGTGTCTATGTATTGGCCGACGGTAGATATCCCCTTTATGTGGGAAAGAGCAAGAATCTATTGGCTATCTGGAATCAAATAGGGCGATTGAGCCAATTTGCGGTACGTGTGGGAGGCCAACAGACTCATTGTCGCATCAATGCGTCCATACTTCATGCTGTTAAGGAATGGGGAACGAATACTTCCAGCTTGCAGCTTTGGTTCCACTCCATCTACGACGAAGGTGAGAGAAGTAGAATCAAGGAGTATCTGGTTGCCTTTCTGAAGCCTCCCTGGAACATGACTAGAGCTAATCGTTCATTTTCTTCTAAACATTGGCGAATTGAGGGCCCAATCCTGTGGAATTTATCCAAAGAGAGCATACAATTCTTACTTCCTTGGCTGACACGTAAAGAAGATGGATATGCGGTGATGGAAAGACGCCTTGCCTTCCATCACGTTGGGACTCTTAAGCCGAAACAGGACGCTTCCGGTGCTGTTGTCGAGGATGTGCCATTCTTCAGGTATCACAAACGTGAAAGACTAAAGCCGCATAGGGAGGGCCTAGGACCGTTTTGCAAGTTTAGGATTGCTCAAGAGCGACAGTGGCGTATGGGAGGGGTATACGTACTGGCAGGGCATGACTCTATACTCTATGTGGGACAGACCAGCAACCTACAGCGTCGCTGGGAGCGATACGGAAACATATCACCGTCGGATTGCTACTTTGGCAGACAAACCAACTGCCGACTCAATAACCTTATTCTCCAAGGTTCCAAGAATGGAGTATCATTCCACCTCTGGTTTGCCAGAATTGAAGGAAGTAAGGAGGAAAGGCTGGACATTGAGATGAAGATGCTGGGTGCTTTACGGCCGCCATTGAATATGGATCACGACATCCTTTGGTCTGGACGGACTATGGTGTGGCGATACAATGAAATTAACCGCCTACTTTTTCCAACTCCTGCACCAGCCGCGTCAGCTCCACCAGCGCCGTCGTTACCGAGCGGTACTTGACCACCGCCCGTCTCGGCGGCAGACGCAGCGCCACCGGCTTCACCACTCCCTCGGCGGCCAGAGCGATGAACACCGTTCCCACTGCTTTGCCCTCCTGCTCCGATGGCCCCGCGACACCCGTCACTCCTACGCCAAGGTCCGCCCCCAGTCGCCGACGCGCCGCCTTCGCCATAGCCTCAGCCGTCTCTGCGCTGATGGCTCCGTGGTCGCGAATCACCTCCGACGGCACCCCGTTGGCGATCTTCGCCTCGTTGCTGTAGGACACTATGCCGCCCCGAAAGTAGGCGGAACTCCCCGGCACGTCCGTTATCGTGCTGGCCATCAGCCCGCCCGTGCACGACTCCATAGTCGCCACGGTTAGCCCAGCCTCCGAAAGCGCTTCGGCCAACGCTCCCTCTGGCGTGTCGTCGTCGAATCCCCAAACGTGAGGCCCCATGATCTCGAGGATTCCAGACTCCACTGGCTCCATAAGCGCCCGTGCTTCCTCTTCGGAAGCTCCCCGGCCGATTATCCGCAGGTGGATCCCGTCGTGCTTGGCGTAGATGCCCAGATACGGGTTTTCCGACTCTGCGAAGCGGGCCACGCGCTCCGCCACGTCGGCCTCTGCCAGGTCGGTGGTCTTGATGTTGCGCGTAATTATCACCTGCCCCCGCACCTTGCCACCCAGCTTAGGCGCAACCTGGTTCTGCCACATGTTATACATCTCCCCCGGAGGGCCGGGCATGGCGACGATGATTTTTCCCTTCCGTTCCACCCACCAGCCCGGGGCCGTGCCCTGGTTGTTGGGTATGGTCACGGCGGAAGGTATCAGTGTCGCTTGCTTCGTGTTGCGCGGCGGCATGTCCGCGCCCCGGTAGCGAAACCAGGCTTTCAGATCCTCCAGTAGCCCGGTGTCAACCTGCATCTCCTCACCGAGGGCCGACGAAATTGCCTCCCGGGTCAGGTCGTCCTGTGTGGGTCCCAACCCGCCCGTGGAAAACACCACGTCGGAGCGTTCCAGCGCGGCAGCGAAAGCCCCCGCCAGAAGCCGTAGGTCGTCTCCCACTTGGGACATTCGCTGTATAGTGATGCCGAGGGCCGGCGCGTGGGCGGCAATGTACGCCGAGTTGGTGTCCGTAAGCTCCCCCATGAGAAGCTCGGTGCCGATGGAGAGTATCTCCCCCTTGACCGTTTCCATGCTACAGGCCCGGGCTAGCGGCATACCGCCGCTGCTTCCGTTGCCTAGCCCTCCTCGACTGGATAGGGAGGCTCCGTAAGCAGCCGTTCCAGCACGTCCACCCAGGAGGAATGTACGATGTACAAGTTGTCATTGGGGTCCTCCACCGAAATGTAGTAGCTGTCCTCTGTGGGAGTCAGGTCGCCGATATTCATCACAACCCTTTGCCCGTTGGCGGTGGTTGTGGTGATCACAGTGCGTGCCGGATCCAGGCCGTAGGAGGCCCTGTCTCCCAGCTGCTCTCTATCCTCCCCCGTCTTTATCAGATTGGTGGCAGCAGCCGGACGGTTCAGAAGTGAAGGAATGCCGCCCCATCTGCCGATGTCCACCTCCACGTTTTCGCCGCTCTCCTCGTCTTTAATGAACCAGGTATTCTCCACTTTTTCGAAGGCAATCTGGTCTTCGCCTGTGCTTATGACCACGTGGACGATATCTTGGATCCGGTACAAATAAGGGTCGGGCCCTCTAGACGGATCCTCAGGAACGCGAAGAATCTGGGTAACGGCCACAAGCCCTCCAATCAGGATGAGAAGGACAACCAGTACGATGGTAAATCTAACGCGCATAGGTCAGTTAGGCTCCTGGAAATAAACACGTCCTTCGCCATAGCCTCCGTCGTCTCAGGACTGATGGCCCCGTGGTCGTGAATCACCTCAGCAGGCACCCCGTTGGCGATCTTCGCCTCGTTGCTGTAGGATACTATGCCTCCTCGAAAGTAGGCGGAACTTCCCGCACGTCCGTTATCGGGCTAGCGACGCAACCGACGCCGCTTCCGTTGCCCGCCTAGCCCTCCTCGACCGGATAGGGAGGCTCATTAAGCAGCCGTTCCAGCACGTCCACCCAGGAGTTATGCACTATGTACAGGTTGTCCCTGGGATCCTCCACCGACACGTAGTAGCCGTCCTCCGTAGGAGTTAGGTCGCCGAGATTCACCACAAACACCTGCCCGTTTTCGGAAGTTACGGTGATGACGGTGCGGACCGGGTCCAGGCCGTAGGAGGCCCTATCTCCCAGCTGCTCCCTATCCTCCGCCGTCTTCATCAGGTTGGTGGCAGCGGCCGGGCCGTTCAGAAGGGAAGGAATGCCGCCCCATCTGCCGATGTCCACCTCAACGTCTTCGCCACCCTCCTCGTCCTTAATGAACCAGGTATCCCCCATCTTTTCGAAGGTAATGATGTCTTCGTCCCGGCTTATAACCACGTGGGCAACGTCTTGGGTCCGGTACAACCGGTCGGGTCGGTCGCCACCCGGCCCATTGGGACCTCGAAGGAGCTGGGTAACGCCCACCAGCCCTCCAATCAGGATGAGAAGGACCACCAATACGATGGTAAATCTAGCGCTCATAGGTCAGCAAATCTCCTGGAAATAACCGCTCCTTTGGACATTATCGGCGTGTCCACCACACGAATATCCCCGCCATCGCCATGAGGATCGGCAGCAGGAACCAGCTCGTGTAGCGAATTACGTTGAACTCGTTGGGAGTGGCCAGCAGCTTGGGCCGTGACTGCAGCCGGGGTCGTATGTTGATGAGCGAAACGTCCCCGACCAGGAAGTTTGCCGAGTTCAGGAACAGGTCTCCGTTGCCGGCGCTGTCGAAATGCTCGTTGCTGGCGAAGTCCGAGTCCCCGATAACTACGAGGGAAGCCTTGTCCAGGTCTTCTCGGTTGGCGGGGATCTCTTCCCCTATGGCGCCCTTCGTTCCATAGGCGTTTGCCAATACCACTATGAACAAGGGGCCCCTTGTGTCTATGTCCTCATCCGGGTCGGTCCTGTTAGCATCCTCAATCAGCCAGCTATTACTCGAGGTCGCAGCCAACACGGTAAATTCAACCAGAGGAATCTCCTGACCCTCTATTTGAACACTAGGTATTTCCTCGGCGGCTGTTATGCTGGTAACCCCCGGGAAAAAGGTCCTGCCTAACGCTTGGGTCAGGGGGACATCGGGGTTGTATTGGCTGATGAAGGGTGTTCTCTCTTCCCCGATGAATTCTTCCTGGTCGATGATGTTGCCCTGGCCAAGAGAGAGGCCCCACTTCTCCAGGAACGCTCGGAAGCTGGTCGGCGTTTCGGGGTCCAGGAGCAGCAGCATCCGGCCCCCGTCTTTGAGGTACTGGGAGAGGACCTCCTCCTCGTCCGGCAGCAGGTTCTTCTGCGGCCCGGCCACAACAATCAGGGTGGGCGAAACTTCATTCTCACTCAAAGGCTCGTCCTGGGTCTCGCCGGTCTGGCGAGGCACAAGGGTCTTGGTCTGCAGGTCGAGAGTCTCTACCCTGTAACCCTCGCTGCGCAGTAATTCCGCCGCAAGAAGATAGCCGTTCTCCTCGGTCGCGGACACGGAGTTGCGCTCCCCGTGACCCGTTAGGAAGAAGACCGTCTTCTCCCCGGAGCCGCTTACCTGCAGTAGCGGGGTCACGAAGCGCTGCTCCAGGCTGTTCCTGTCGGATTCGATGACCGCGCCTGTTTGGGGTTCGAGTTCAGGGTTGGCAAAAAACTGGTCTGGCTGCCCAACGGTTGGGTCTCCGGGAATGTGGATGGCCCCGAACACCACCTCGAATACCGGCCTCCCATCTCCCTCCGGCGGATCCGAATTGACGAAGGCCACCTGGCCGTGCTGGTTTACCCCGTAGTCTCGCGCCCTTGCGGGCTCCACGTCCAGGTTGATCACGTCGTAGGAAAACCTGTCCGAGTTTATCGCGAAGGCGTGAAGCATGTTCTCCACGGCCTCAACGGATTCTTCCTGAAGCTCGTCGGTTTCGTCAAAAAAGGCTATGGCCTCTATGTCCTGCTCCAGATTCTGGAGGATTTCCACCGTTCTGGGGGCCAGGGAGAACTGCTTGGTGCTAGTCACGTCCAGCCGCGCCGGATTGTCGAAGGCCACGAAGTTCAGAATCGCTACGATGGCCAGGAAGGCAAGTATCATCAGAATGGTGTTCGCGCCATACCGTCCCTGCCTGCCCGTTACCGATGCGGCCAGCCGGCGGCGGGAGACAACCATCGACATTGTAAGAAGCGTGAATCCCATTCCCAACAGGATGTAGCTGAAGATTCGGGAGTTCGGCACCAAGACGAGGAGCACCAGGCTCACGACCACGCTCAGAATTCCCAGCAGTACCGAGGCGAAGCTCAGGGTGCCCAGGTCCCGGCCTAGGTCTCGAATGGCGTCCAGTACGGTCCCGGACGCTTCGTACTCTTCGTGCGGTCGGCGGTTCAAGCTATCTCCACCGACGGGTCTCCAAAGACCGTACGGTCAGGAAGAGAAATACCGCTATCAGGCTGACGTAGTAGACGATGTTCCCCGTGTCTATGATCCCGCGCACGAAGTCGGTAAAGTGGGTGGTCATGCCCATCTGTCCCACGATAGTCGCGGTCACCCCCGTCACCTGATTGGCGGCCACTTCCAGGAAGGTCAGCAGCACCAGAATTCCCAGGGAAATCACCGCCGCGACAATCTGGTTGCTTGTGAAGGAGGACGCCATAAGGCCGATGGAGATGGCGGCCCCTCCGTACAGAATAATTCCCAAATAGCCGCTCAGCAGCGGTCCTATATCCGGGTTGCCCCGCCACTCCAGCATGAGCACGTACCAGATGGTAAGTGCAAGCGTGACGAGAAAGAATGTCATGGCGGCGAGGTACTTGCCCAGCACCACCTCCCAGTCCCGCACCGGCGATGTTAGCAGCAACTCGATGGTGCCTATCTTCTGCTCTTCCGCCAATAGCCTCATGGTCAGCACCGGCGCAAGCCACGGGAGGATGAATATGGAAATCTGCGTCATCGTCTCCCGTAGGCTTGCTTCGGGGAAGTTGGCTCCTGTCAGAATTGAGTCCACGCTCCGAACGAAGAAATAGCCCGTCAGAGCAATGAACATCAAGGCTACCACGTAGGCCACGGGGCTGGTGAAATAGCCCCGAATCTCCTTCCAGGCGATGGCTAGGGTGTACCTCATGCGTCGACTTTTTCCTCCGTGGTGAGCTTCAAGAAAATCTCCTCCAAGCTCATGCTCACCAGTTGAAGGTTCAGCAGCGACCAGCCGTTGTTGACGATTATCCTGGAAACGGTGGGTCGCAGGTCCAGCCCCCGCCGCGCCTGAATCTTGTAAATGTTACGGTTTGGATTGTCGGTGGCTATGGCAACTTCCCGCACGCCCCGAATCTTTCCCAGCGCCTCCGCCACTTCCGCCGGTGGTCCCTGAACTTCCGCCTCCAGCCGCTCCACTCCCTGAAGCTTGTTGGCCAGGTCCCGCGGAGTGTCCTCCGCCACTATCAACCCCTCGTGGATGATGAGCACCCTGTTGCACAACATACTCACCTCCGGCAGTATGTGGGTGCTCAAAATCACCGTGTGGCTGCCGGAAAGGTCCTTGATGAGCTGGCGTGTCTCCACCACCTGGATGGGGTCGATGCCTATGGTCGGCTCGTCCAGAATCAGCACGTCCGGCTCGTGGAGCACCGCCTGGGCGATGCCCACCCGCTGGCGGAAGCCCTTGGAGAGCTTGCCTATGTGAGAGCGGCGGTAGTCGCCTAGACGGCAGTCGGCGATGACTTCCCCGATGCGCACCTTGATGCGCTTGGAGTTCATCCCCCGGATGGTCCCCATGAAGCCCAGATAGCCCTCCACCGTCATGTCCGTGTATAGAGGGACCGTCTCCGGCAGGTAGCCGATGTGGGCGCGGGCCTCCCGCGACTTGTCCACCAAATCGTAGCCGGCAACGGAAGCCGTGCCGGAGGTTGGAGGCAGAAAGCCGGTGATTATTCGCATGGTCGTTGTCTTCCCGGCCCCGTTGGGCCCCAGGAAGCCGACGATTTCGCCCCGCTTCACCTCGAAGCTCACGTTCTCGATGGCGGGAAAGTTCCCGTAGTATTTGGTGAGGTTCTTTACCTCTACCATGCCGGCCATGGACCGCTACCCCGTTTCCTCAGAATGGCGCAAAACTATTTCCGTTGTCGAAGTCCGGTGCAAATGATATTCTATATTACCTACGTTTGACAAACATTAAGAGCGGCTTACATATATACCAGTTTTTTGATGGTGATGCCAGTTGCACCTGCTTATTGACGGTTATGGCGCCGACCCGGAGCGGCTTTGGGACCAGGCTTTCCTCCGAAATTTCTTGGACCAGTACCCCGACCGGTTGGGCATGACTAAGATTACCAGGCCCAAAGTGCTGCGGTACAATGCGCCCCAGGAGGAGGATTCCGGCATTACCGGCTTCGTGGTCATTGCCGAAAGTCATATCAGTGTCCATACTTTCCCCCACCGGAGGTACGTGAACATAGATATCTTCTCGTGTAAAAGCTTTGACGCTGAGAAGGCTTTGGAGGACGTTAAAGACCTCTTCGGCCTGCAGCGAGTGAAGTCGTGGCTGGTGGACCGGGGGCTGGAGCACTACGACCCCCAGATGTGCATCCCCGGCCTGGCCGCTTCCGGCGCCGCCCGACTTTCCAATGTCTGAGTCGGCGTCGTGACTGCCGACGAAACAGCCCCCTGGGTTCCCTACAACTTCTTGGCCCTCACCCCGGAGCAGAGCGCCCTGGCAACTGCCCGCGCTATCCTCATTCCCGTTCCCTATGACAGCACCACTTCCTACCGCACCGGCGCGCGGTACGGCCCCGCCGCCATCCTCGCCGCTTCCTACAATCTGGAGGACTACGATCACGAGTTGGACTTCGACCTCTCCCTGGCAGGCATCCACACTACCGCCGCCCTGGAGCCGCACATGGCCGGCCCGGAGGCGATGGTTCGGCGGGTCGCCCAGGCCGTCGAAAGCTATGACGACGGGCGGCAGCTGGTGGGACTTCTGGGTGGGGAGCACACCATCGCCGTCGGCGCCGTGCAGGCCATGAAGGCGCGTCGCCCCAATCTCTCCGTCCTCTACCTGGACGCCCACGGCGATCTTCGCGACACGTACATGGACACCCCCTATAGTCACGCCTGCGTGGCGCGCCGTCTCATGGAAATCTGCCCCGTGGTCCAGGTGGGTGTCCGCAGTCTCAGCCGGGAGGAGTTCGCCCTGACGCAAAACCCTCCCCTAAACCTTCATTCCTTCCTGTGGAGCGCAGAAGCGCCCCGGCTGCCCAACCTTCAGGACATTCTCTCCCGCCTTACGCCGGAGGTGTACGTCAGCATCGACCTGGACGCGCTGGACCCTTCCATAATGGCGGCGGTGGGCACCCCGGAACCCGGCGGCATGGGCTGGAGTCACATAACCCAACTGATTGACGCCGTGGCCCGCCATCGCCGCATCGTGGGCTTTGACGTCGTGGAGCTTAGCCCCAACGAAGGCCCCCACGCCTGCGCCTATACCGCCGCCAAGCTGGTGTACAAGCTCATCGGAAGCGCCCTCAAACGTAATGCTTCCGTCATGCGCGAAACCGTAGGGGCGGTTCGTGAACCGTCCTCCATCATCAATTCCAGCGCTACGATTCCTTTGGGCAAAGGGTAAAAATAATGGGCGGAAACATCAGCTTGGGCCGAATCCTCGGCATCCCCCTCACCATCAGCTATAGCTGGTTCATCATCCTGGCCCTGATAACTTTCCTGCTGGCCAACCGCATGGGAGAGCGATACCCTAACTGGTCGACGGCGGAGCAGTGGCTGATAGGGGCTGTCGCCACCATCCTCTTCTTTGTTTCGGTCCTGATCCATGAGCTGTCCCACAGCGTTTTGGCCATCAACCGGGGCATCCCCGTCAAGGGCATAACCCTGTTCATCTTCGGCGGCATCTCCCATATCGGCCGGGAGGCCCGAACGCCCTTTGTGGAGTTCATCATCGCCGGTGTTGGCCCCCTCTCCAGCTTCATACTGGCTGCCGCCTTCTACGGCGGCTATCTCCTGTTCAGGGATGTCAGCGACCACCTGGCTGAAATATCCGTGACCCTGGCCTTCATCAACATTTCATTGGGCCTGTTCAACATGCTGCCAGGTTTCCCCCTGGACGGCGGACGCGTGCTCCGCTCCATAATATGGGGAGTGACCGGGAACTACTGGCGAGCTACCTTCATGGCCGCCCGGGGCGGTCAGGTAGTGGCCGGGCTGCTGATAGTCGGCGGTCTTGCCATGCTGCTCTTCCTTAGAGAATTCCAGGGTATCTGGATGGCCGCCATAGGCTGGTTCCTGGCCATGGCCGCAAGCTCCAGCCTGAACCAGTTTAAACTCCGAAAGCGTATGGACGGCTATAGCGCCGAGGACCTGATGACCACCAGCATCGAGACCGCGCCTCCTCGCATCAGCCTGGAGGTCTTGGCCACGGAGTACATCCTCCAGAGCCGTCAGGACGTGTACTTCGTCGAGCGAGATGAGCGTCTCCTGGGGATGATTACCTTCAGGGCCGCCTCGCGTGTGCCCCGCAATCGGTGGTCGCACATCACTGTGGAAGAAACCATGATGCCCGTGGAGAGCATCCCCGTTATTACCCCCGACGTGGAGGCCCTCCAAGCCCTGGAGACCATAGAGGCGCGGCGGTTCCCCCTGGTCCTCGTGATGAAGGACGGACAGCTTTTGGGCTACCTGACCCAAAAAACCGCCCTGCACAACCTCGACCTGCTGGAGTCCATGAACTAACCTCTCTCCCCCGTTGTCCTCGCGGATGCGGGGACCCATCCCCTAACAACAAGTCATTCCGAGCGCAGCGCCCCCCTCCCGTTGTCCTCGCGCATGCGGGGACCCATCCCCTCGTGCCCTCCCTTCCCCCACTGACACTTTACGTTGCCCCAACGCCCGGCCCCCTGCTAACCTAGCCCCATGAATACAGCCTCCCCACCTTCTCTACCCCCGACTCGTTTGCCCTACTTTTTTGAAACGAGTCACCACGCCTGAAACGATCAATCTCAGGCACGAATTGATACCGACTCGATTCCTAAATCGAGTCCTCCCCACGCCTGCCAAGTCCAGAACGAATCACCCTCTCCCAACTATCAGTCCCCGCCCTGTGCTACAATATCCCCCCAGATTTGGGCTTCTGAGGCTATGATTACTCCCGACCACGTCATATATATGGACCATGCCGGCACCACTCCCCTGGACCGCCGTGTCCTGGAGTTCATGCTGCCGTACATGTCCCAACTCTTCGGCAACCCCTCCAGCATCCACAGCGTGGGCCAGGAGGCCAAGAAGGCCCTCGCCGACGCTCGTGAGTCCGTGGCCCGCATTCTTGGGTGCCGCACCAGCGAGGTGGTGTTCACCAGCGGCGGCACCGAGTCGGACAACGCCGCCCTCCGCGGCGTCGCCGACGCCCTTCGTCCCACGGGCCGCCACGTCATTACCACCGCCGTCGAACACCACGCCGTGCTGCACACCTGTCAGTACCTGGAGGACTCCGGCTTCGACGTCACCTACCTGCCCGTTGATGAGCACGGCCTCGTCACCCCACAGCAGGTGGCGGAAGCCGTCACCTCTGAGACCATTCTGGTGTCCGTCATGCTGGCCAACAACGAGGTCGGGACAATCCAACCCGTCGCTGAGATCGCACGGGCGGTGAAGGAGCGGGCGCGTGAGCTCAAGCGGTCCGTCGTCGTGCACACCGACGCCGTACAGGCCGCCGGCTCCCTCGACCTGAACGCGCGAAGGCTGGGCGTGGACATGCTCAGCCTCTCGGCCCACAAGTTCTACGGGCCCAAGGGCGTGGGCCTCCTTTACATCCGCAGAGGGACCCCCTGGCTTCCCCAGCAGTTGGGCGGTAGCCAAGAGAGAGAACGGCGCTCCGGCACGGAAAACGTGCCCGGCATCTGCGGCATGGCCAACGCCCTTGAGCTGGCCCACGCGGAGAGGGAGCAGGTGAGCGCCCACTGCTCCGCCCTGCGAGATAGAATTATCGAAGGCGTCCGCGAGGCTATTCCCAACGCGCGCCTCAACGGCCACCCCACCCGTCGGCTCCCCAACAACGTCAACTTCTCCTTTGAAGGAGTGGAGGGCGAACCCATCCTGCTGGGCTTGGACATGGCAGGCATCTGCGCCTCCAGCGGCAGCGCCTGCTCCTCAGGCTCCTTGGAGCCGTCCCACGTCCTGCTGGCCCTCGGACAATCGGCAGATCTGGCCCGTGGAAGCCTGCGTATCACCCTCGGCAAGCACAACACAATAGAGGAGGTAGACTACCTGCTGAACACCCTGGCAAATCTGGTCAATAGATTGCGCCAGATGCCTTCCCTCAGCGCTGCAGGTATGTGATACCCTACTACGGCTATGAAATATCTGAAGAAAACCCCCGTCAAGATAACCGCATTCTCCCTATTTCTCCTTATGGCGTCCTTACTGACGGCCTCCTGCCTTGGAGGAACCTATGGCTTCCTGGGCCGCACTTACCAGGGCGCCATACTCCAACTCACCCTGGATCAGATAGTGCTCCTGGATGAGGTGGCCTACACCGAGTCGCCGACCGAGGAGCTGGTGTTCCAGCGCAACGGCGAAGGAGACGGCGACTCCTTGGCTGGAACATCGTGGACTATTGAGTCCATGGGGGATACGGGGTCCCTGGATTCGCCCATATCCGGCGCCGACGTAACCATCGAATTTAACGAGAGCGGGGAGTTGGGGGGCAACGCCGGATGCAACAACTATTTCTCCAACAACAACAGTGCGGCGGGCGGCGTCTTTGTCGCCGGCGCCGTCGGTTCGACCAGAAAGGCGTGCGGAGAACCCGCAGGCATCATGGAGCAGGAATCCCGGTTCCTGGAACTGTTGGGCGCTGCCCAGGTCTACACCGTTTCCGGCGACACTCTGACGCTGACAGTCCCCGGACAGGAGGGGGACTACGTGATCCGGCCCTCCAGTGAAGAGAACCAACTAATGGTCATCCGCGCCAGGGTAGGCAACCACGCAGCCACCCGGGTACAGTTGGACGTCGAGGCCCTGCCGCCGGAACTGCGTATGGACACCGGCCGGTACCATTCCGTCAACACCTACGAGGCCGGCGTACCCACCGATGGCTTCCACGCGGATAAGAACGTCTACATTCCCTTCATACGGGGAGCTCAGGCGTTGAAGAAGGACACCCAACTGGATGGCTGGTTGATCTTCGACATCCCCGAGGGTTCCGATGTCGAGTCCTTCAAGTGGGAAGCCGGCGGGGATATCATCATCATAGACAACTAAACGGAAGGCGCAGCGGCTGCTCACAGGCGGCTTGCGCTTCGCCCGCTTTCCGTCAGCAGTCAGGGGCCCTAGAGAGGGGCTGAGTTGGTGGCTAGAGGCCTACCAGCCAGGACGCCTCTTGCCGCATTTCTTGCAAAACACGTCGCGCAGGGGGCCGTTATCCGTACCACAAGAACCGCAAGTCCACATTAGGCTCCACTCCTTAATCTGAGTTCCAAGCTAGGCTCGCATGGGCTGTAAAAGCGTCCGAACGCCTGCTGGTATGGCTAGATTGTACCAACCACTCCCAAAACTTGGCAATGGTTGGATTCTCCTCAACTACACACACGGGAGCTTTGCCTGACGGAAGGGGAAGAAAAACGGCTCGCCGCCTAGACTTGGTCCTTCAGCCAGGGCATCATCGCCCTAAGCTCTGCGCCCACCTTCTCCAGCTGGTGCTCCGCGTCGGTCTTTCGCATCCGGTTAAAACGAGGCCGCCCTTCGTCGTTCTCCGTGATCCACTCCTTGGCGAAAGCCCCGCTCTGGATGTCCGCCAACACCCGCTTCATGTTCTCCTTCACGTGGTCGTCCACCACCTGCGGGCCACGGGAATAGTCCCCGTATTCCGCCGTGTCGCTCACGGAGTAGCGCATGTAGTCCATGCCGCCCTGGTACATCAGGTCCACGATGAGCTTGAGCTCGTGCAGCACCTCGAAGTATGCCGACTCCGGCTGGTATCCCGCCTCCACCAGGGTCTCAAAGCCCGCCTTCACCAGCGAAGTCACGCCGCCGCACAGCACCGCCTGCTCGCCAAAAAGGTCGGTCTCCGTCTCTTCCTTGAAGGTGGTGTCCAACACCCCGGCTCGTGTACAGCCGATGCCCTTAGCGTAGGCCAAGCCTATCTCCCGCGCCTGTCCCGACACGTCCTGGTGAATGGCCAGCAGCCCTGGCACGCCGGAACCGCGGGTGAACACCTCCCGCATCCGATGACCGGGGGCCTTGGGCGCAACCATTGAAACGTCTACGTTGTCCGGTGGCGTTACCGTCTCGAAGTGGATGTTGAACCCGTGGGCGAACATCAGCGTCTTGCCCGGGTGCAGGTGGGGTAGGACGGACTCCTTGTAAACCGACGGCTGGGTGGTGTCCGGAATGAGCAGCGTAATCACGTCGGCGGCCTTGGCCACCTCTGCAACGGTAGCCACTTCCAGACCCTCCGCTTCCGCCTTGGCCTTGCTGGAACTGCCCTCGTACAAGCCCACCATCACGTGAACGCCGTTGTCCTTCAGATTCAAGGCATGGGCGTGGCCCTGGCTGCCGTAGCCAATGATACCTACGATCTTCCCATCCAGTAGGGAGAGATCAGCGTCGTTGTCATAATACATCGTTGCCATTGGATGCGTGTCTCCTTCTATGCTAATAGGCTTTGCCGACAGCCTCTGCCGCCGGGGGACTACAGGGGTCCCTTCTCTGAGCGCTGCTGGTGGTTTCGAGCCATCCCACGGACCATGGCCACCCTGCCGGTGCGAATCATCTCCGTGATGCCGAAGGTGGACAGAAGGCCTTTCAGCGATTGCACCGTATCTTCATCTCCCGTAACCTCCACGATGAGGGAGTCCGGGGCCACGTCCACTATGTTGGCCCGGTAGATGTCCACAATCTGCTGAATCTCCCCCCGGTTCGACGCGTTGCTGTCGACTCGGATGAGGGCCAGCTCCCGGGATATCATCGCCCGCTCCGTGATGGGTTGCACGTCTGCCACGTCGATGAGCTTGCGTAGCTGCTTGATGACCTGCTCAACGGTGGCGTCGTCCCCGTTGACCACGAAGGCCATGCGGGACATCCCCTCCGTCTCCGACTGGCCCACGGCCAAGCTCACGATGTTGAAGTTCCGCCGCCGGAACATGCTGGATATCCGATTCAGCACCCCAGGCCGGTCTCGCACCAGCGCGACTATCGTCGATTCGTTCCTGGCCATCAGATGGGCTCTTCCATAAGTTGATCGATGGTCCCGCCGGCGGGAATCATCGGGTACACGTTCTCCTCCTGGGCTATCATGAAGTCCACAATGGCCGGGCCGGGGTAGGCCATTGCCTCACGAATGGCGGGCAGCACCTCGTTCTGTTTCTCGACCCTTGCGCCGTGAATGCCGTAGGCGTGGGCCAGCTTCACGAAGTCCGGGTTGCCGGTGTAGCGGGTGGCAACGTAGCTTCTTTCGTAGAAGATGTCCTGCCATTGGCGTACCATGCCCAGGTACCGGTTGTTGAACAGGGCGAACTTGACCGGTATGTTGTTCTCAACCATCGTCGCCAGTTCCGACATGGTCATCTGGAATCCGCCGTCACCGGCCACGGACCAGACCACCGCCTCGGGCCGGCCCACCTGTGCGCCCAAAGCTGCCGGCACCTCGAAGCCCATGGCCCCCAGGCCGCCGGACGTTATCCAGCTGTTCTGCTTGGTAAAGGTATAGTGTTGAGCCGCCCACATCTGATGCTGGCCCACCCCGGTAACTATGAGCGCCTCCCCCTTGGTGGCCTTCGAAAGGGCCTGCAGTATGTATTGGGGCCGCAGTTCGCCCGTCACCTTGGGTCGCATCAGCGGATGTTCCGCCTTTAGCTCGGCGATGCGCTGCACCCACTCCTCGTGGGACTTTGGCTGTACCAGGGGGAGCAGCTGTTCCAGGACTCGCTTCAGGTCCCCGATCAGGGGCGCTGTTGCCCGCACGTTCTTGTGAACCTCGGAGGGGTCTATCTCCACGTGAATGACCTTGGCCTTGGGCGCAAAGTAGCGGGTGTCTCCCGTAATCCTATCGTCGAACCTCATGCCGAGGCCCAGCAGCAGGTCCGATTCTTCTATGGCCAAACTTGCGTGGGCCATGCCGTGCATGCCGGGCATTCCCACGCTGAGAGGGTGGGTCTCCGGGAAGGAGCTTATTCCTAACAAGGTGGTTATGACGGGAATCTGCGCCTTCTCTGCCAGCTCCATCAACTCGCCGTAGGCCCGGGAGATAATGACGCCGTGGCCCGCCAGAATCAGGGGTCGCTTCGCCTCTTGTATCAGTTGAGCAGCCTTCCGCACCATCTCCGGGTCGGCCCCTGTTGGCGGATGATAGTTGGGCAGATTCACCTCATCCGGGTACTCGAATTCGCACCGCTCCACGAACACGTCCTTGGGAATATCCACCAGCACCGGCCCCGGCCTACCCGTGTTGGCCACGTAGAAGGCCTCCTTGATGGTCTCCGCAATCTCCGAGGCGTTCATCACCAGGTAGTTGTGCTTGGTGATGGGCAGAGTAATGCCCGTTACGTCCGTTTCCTGGAAAGCATCCTTGCCGATGGCGGCGCGGGCCACTTGGCCCGTGATGAACACCGTGGGCACCGAGTCCATCTGCGCCGTGGCGATGCCGGTAACCAGGTTGGTGGCTCCGGGGCCGGAGGTGCCGAAGGCCACTCCAACCCGCCCGGTGGCGCGGGCGTAGCCGTCGGCGGCGTGGGCGGCTCCCTGCTCGTGGCGCATGAGAATGTGCCGAAGCTGAGGGTAGTCAGGTAGGTCCTGATAGAGAGGCAGAATGGCGCCGCCCGGAATGCCGAAGATAACCTCCACGCCCTCCCGAATGAGGGATTCGCAAACTATCTGACCGCCGGTGAGCATCATTTCAAGGTCCTCCTGAATCTGCCGAACACCAATTGCGACTTTCCAAACAAAAAATAATCCGCCCCCTGTGGAAGGGGCGGACGTAATCCGCGGTACCACCCTTCTTGCCCAGGGTTCTCCCCGAGCCGCTCATGTGCTATAACGGGCATCCCGTCCGACCTTACTACTATTTCAGGCCGGCCGCTCCAGGGTGATGTGGCGGTTCTCCTTGCGTGGGGCTTCCACCTTACCCCCACTCGCTATAGCGGTGGAAACCGCATTGTCCCCTTCTCAGCGTTATTTTGTATTTTCGGCCATTATTTTAGTGGATTTCGTAGCATCCGGTCAACACCAAAGAATCCCTGCTAACACCCAAATACGACATTCGAAACAGAGCCTGGTGGACAGTGTATGGCATTATAAACATAAAGAAGCGCCCGCCCCTCCGTTGTCCTCGCGAATGCCGGGACCCACCCTCCCTGTCTATAAAGTGCCAAATCCATTGACAATCGATCACATTTTGTGAACACTTGCAAATGAGCTATGCGCTCTTGACTGCCTACTATGGAGGTCGGTCGTGGATGATGAGTTGGAAAAACAGTTCAAGTTCTACCTGAAACATCAAGACACGTTCGTGGAGCAGTACGACGGAAAAGTGATTGTGTTAAAGAACGAGGAAGTTCTCGGCGCCTACGGAAATGAATTGGATGCCGTCAACGAGACTCGGAGGTGTCATGAGCTTGGAACGTTCCTCATCCAGCGGGTCAGCGCGGGTGATGAAGCATACACTGTCACATTTCATTCGAGGGTAACCTTCCCATAGCTGCACAGCCGTCATCCCTGACCCTCTCCCGTAGGGGCGTCCCTCGTGGGCGCCCGTCTTGACCCCGTCCCCCACGTGTCATCACTATGAAAGTAGCCCGTTCTGCACCTACCAATCCCTTCCCCCTTTGATGCGGGAAGGTTAGAGCCTGCCCTCGTGAAGACGGGGGATGGGGGTGAATTCCCTGGCTGGCAACATTCTCTCCCGTAGGGGCGGTTCGCGAACCGCTCGCCCCCTCCGTTGTCCTCGCGAATGCGGGGACCCATCCCTCTCTTTAACTACATGTCATTCCGCGCGCACCGTCCCTCTACCGACATGTCATTGCTATGAAAATAGCCCGTTTCACGCCTAGAAATCCCTTCCCCCTTGATGGGGGAAGGTTAGGATGGGGGTGAATCCCATGTCCATTTTCATTTCCTTCTGCGGCCTTCGCAAGGCCATAGTGATTCTGAGCGCAGCCAAGCGGAGTCGAAGAATCTCGTTGGTTTAGGAGTCTCGGCACTCGCCCGCCTACCCTACCCCAGCCGACGCAACCCTGTTAACCTTGCCACGCCGCCATGGAAATCCCCCTCACCCACCTTGGCCTGCCGGAGATGATTCTCCTTCAACTCCTGGTGGTGGCCGTCAGCGCCGCCGCCGGCATCGTCGCCTTCGGATTCGCCATGGCCATGACCCCCTTCTTCCTCATCTTCCTGGACGCCCGACTTGTCATCGAGATGAACATAGTCCTGACCGCCGTCCTCTTCGCCACCGTGTCGCCCCAGGTGCGCCGGCACCTCATTCCGGGCACCTTGGCGGCCATGCTGCTGGGCGGGGCCTTGGGCATCTATCCGGGCCTGCTCATAGTCCAATCCCTGCCGAAGGAGGCCCTGAGCCTGACCCTAACCTCCGTGGTCATCGTCACCGCCCTGCTGGCCGTCTTCAATCGATTCCCCCACTTCCGCAGGGAAGGAATAGCCGGCGGTGTGGTGGGCTTCGTTTTCACCTTCATCAACGCCGGCCTCGCCCTTGGCGGCCCCATAGCGGCCCTATTCGCCCTCAACCAGCAATGGCTACGCGACCAGACCCGGGCTATGCTCTCAACGTTCTTCCTGGCGACCGGTCTAGCCATTATCGTGGCCCACGTCATCAGCGGAAGGCTGGGCCAACAAGAGTTCTTCAGCGCCGTCCTCTTCGTCCCGGCCCTTCTTCTGGGCAGCCTCATAGCCTCCAAGCTGGCCGGTCGCGTCAACGAGGCCCTATTCCGGAAGCTGGTCGTGGGCGTCCTGCTGGCCACCAGCTTCGGCATCCTGGGTCGGGAGATTGCCGCTGCTCTCTAGAGCAGCCTCCGGGCTATCTCCTCCAGCTGCGCCATCATCTCGGATTCGCTCTTGGTCGGCTGCGTACGAATTATCACCCGGTGGGCGCCTGAGTCCAGATACGTATGCACCAGCTCCCGGTCGTCCGGCTGGCCGTGGACGGATATGGTCAACGACGCCGGGTCTCGTCCCGCAGCCTCCGCCCGACGGTCCAGTTCCGCCCGTTTCTCACGCAGCAAGTCCGGTGAAATCCGGTTGGGTAGCCAGCCGTCGGCCCAGCGAACAATCCGCTTCAGCACGTTGGGCGCCATGCCCCCTAGCAGTACCGGCGGATGGGGCTTCTGCAGCGGCTTCGGGTAGGACTTCACCGCCGGAAAGTTATAGTACCGACCCTGGTGGGACGCCTCCTTTTGGGTCCACAGCTTCTTCATCACTGCCACGGCCTCCCGCGCCTGCGTCCAACGGTGGTCGAAGTCGCCCCCCATTATCTCCGTCTCCTCCCGTAGCCATCCCGTGCCGATGCCGAAAAGGAACCGGCCCCCACTGAACAGGTCCAGGGTGGAGACCTCCTTGGCCAGCAATAACGGGTTGCGTTCCGGCACCAGCGTTATGCCCGTTCCCAGCATGATCCGTTCCGTTACTCCCGAGGCCCGGGCCAGCGCGATGAAGGGGTCAACGAAGTGGGAGTAGCTCTCCGGTATCACCCCGTCCTCCGAGCCGGGATACCGGCTTTCGCTGTGCACCGGCACGATGGGGTGCTCCGCGCACCAAAGCGATTCGAAGCCCAGGGCCTCCGCCTTCTCCGCTATGGGCGCCACGTCCACATAATAGGCGGGCAGGGGCACCGTAATGCCAATTCTCATTTTTCTTCCCCTTTATTCAAGTATGTCGTAGGACAGCTAGCGACGTACGGAATCCGCGAGTCGCGGACCATGACATTCAACTCTCTAAATTCGTACCTATGCCATCGCGGTGCAGCCTAGGGCTTCTTCCGCAGAGTCTGGCAAGACTCCGCCGACTCCGCTATCTGCGTCCAACTGTACAACATGGGGACATAGCCCACTTCCGACCAGATCAGGGCCTGGTCTGCGTAGTGGGCGCTTCCCGGATGCCCTGACGACCCCAGGGGCACTATCCAACGGGAGTTGCTCCAGTCCGAAAGGTCGTAGATATACCGAAGCACCGAAGTGGAAGCGATTGTGTAAGGCTGGGCCGGCGAGTAGCTCGCCGCCTGGGGAGTGTCGCCGTCGCCCCCGGAAGTCACGGAGGGAGGGTCCAGAAGGTACGCCGCCTCGGGATAGACTTCCGACAACGGATGCTTTGGTGCGGTGTGATGCACCCGGCCCCATTGCCACTTCGTCAGGTCCGGCCCCAGCTGCTCCGAAAGTTCCTCTACGGCGGCGGTGAGCGCCTCCCCCATCATGGCCTCCCAACCCCCGGGCCCCGGCGGCAGCATCGATACGTCCCCCAAGTCCATGAGATGCACGAAGTGCGCCCGTAGTCGGGCGGCGTGGGCTGGTCCCCCTCGGCTAGTCTCCGATAGCGCCTCCTCAGCCAGAGGCCCGAGGATGTACCGCAAAATCCGACGGTCCAGCTTCAGCCGAAAGGCGCTGAATATCGTCGCTGCTGTGCTATCCGGGTCCATGGCCCCGTCCCACTCCTTCAGTATCTCCAGCGCCTGTCGTCCGAGATCGTCAGTGGGTTTCAGCGCAGCCAGCCGCGGCAGGTAGTGCCGCGCGGGTATCGACGTCCTCTCGGCGTGCACGCCTTCCATGTCCTTCACCGACGCCCCGTCCAACTCTCCCAGACGGATGGAAATGCGCTTGGCTCGAAACTCCGGCGCATGGTCCAGGCCGATATAGTAGGGATAGTCGTGCCCTACGACCCTCTGGTTGGCGGTGACGATGTAATTGGTCTCCGGGTTGTGGCTCCGGGGCATCTCGTCGAAGGGTATGTACCCCTGCCATTCGTGCTCCCCGGTCCAGCCCGGCACGGGCAGCCAGCTGTTGGCGCGGGAGCGAATGGGAATTAGCCCTCGCGTCAGATAGCCGATGTTGCCGTCAACGTCGGCAAAGAGGAAGTTGTTCACCGGGTCCACCCAATCCTCCATGGATTGGTCTATCTCGGCGGCGGAACGGGCGCGTAGCATATTCAAAAGCGCTTCCGCCGTTCGGTTGGCCTCTGCCGTCTGCGTGTAGCGGAAGGCTATGCCTAGCCCCTCGGCCGGGCCGCCGGAAATCACCGGCCCGTGGTGAGTCACCGTAATCGATATCTCCTCGTCAGCGCCGCCCCGTACCTTGATAGTCTCTCGAAAAGTCTCTGCTCGTCGCTGCTGGCCTTTGAACTCGTAGTAGGAAGGGTTGTCCCTGTCGAATCGCTCCACGAACAGGTCCTGATAGTCGGCGCCTGTATGAGTCACGCCCCAGGACACCCACTGATTGTGGCCGAAGTGAGGGAATCCCGGCACGCCGGGGAAAGACACGCCCACCACGTCGAAGTCCGGGCAGGCCACGTGGTTCTGATAGTAGACGTTCGGCGTATCCAGGCCCCGGTGGGGGTCTCCCGCCAACAGCGGCTTCCCCGACTCGGTGAGCTGGCCGGAGAGGCTCCAGTTGTTGCTCCCCTGTTCCATCTCCTTGAGCCGGTCCGCCAACGCTGCGCCCCGCTCCAACTCCTCCAGCGCGCCCGTTGCCTCGCCCATGAATTCCGCGCCGGGAGGCAGAATCTGTAAATGTCCGGGCTGATACCCGGGATGCAGGCGGGCCGTTCGCCTCGGGCCAAGCTGCCCCAACAGCTTGTGCCGCCACGCCTTCCCCTCGAAGGTGCCCATGAGCACGTGACGCACCTTGAACACTGCCAGCCCGTCCCACGGCTGCCACGGCTCCGGGTTGGTCTCCAGCAGCCGGTATTCCACGGGAAGCTGCTCCGACTTCTCCTCGAACGCATTTACCCCGGCTGCGTAGGCGTCCAGCATAGCGCGGGCTTCTGAATTCACCAGGGCGTAGTCGGCCCGCGCACTGGCCTCCAACCGTAGCCGTCGCATGAACCGGTCTTGCTCCAACCCTATAGTCCCCGCCAGCTCCGCCCAACGCCCGTAAGCCCGGTGCCTGTCGTAGTCCATGTGCCACAGCCTATCCTGGGCCGTGAAGAATCCCTGGGCAAAGAAGGCGTCCTCCGTCGTTGCCGCTTGGGCGTGTGGTATACCGTAGGCGTCACGGTAGATGCGCACGGGAGCATTCAGCCCCGCCACTTCTATGGGCTTGCTCGTTTCGGGCACCGCCCTCTCCAGGTCGGTTCTGCGTATCATCGTTTGACCCCCATCGTGTTTATTCAACTACTCTACCTTGGACGACGTTGTAGCGGCAACCTGCAGCCAAACGTCCACGGCCCTGTTTGGTGGATGCCCGCCGACACTGATATCATTGCCCCATGATTGGCGCCATTAGGGCCGTAACCTTTGACCTATGGCAGACCCTCCTGCTGGAAGACCCCGAAATCAACCGGCGGAGGGCGCAGTTCCGCATCGACCGGGTGGCCGAGGCTCTGCAGTCGGCAAGCCGCCCCTTCCCTGAGGAAGAACTCTGGCGTGCCTTCCGGGAGTGCGCTGTCCAATGCGGCCGCATCCGCTCCCAAGGACGGGAGACGAGCTTCGACGGGCAGATTGACATTTTCTTGGAACAGCTGGAACCGGGGTTGTCGGACGGACTTTCGCTCGACGAAAAGAAGGCTGTCAGGGAAGCCTACGACCTGGCCTTTCTGGAGTCCCCCCTGCCCCCGGACCCCGCAGCGGCGCCGATGCTGGAAGCGTTGAAACGCCGCGGCTGCTCCCTGGGCCTCATATCCAACACGGCCATGACCAGCGGCGCAACTTTCCGAGTCCATCTGGAGCAGTTGGGCCTGCTCCAATACTTTGATGCCGTAGTCTTCTCTGACGAAGTTGGTTGGGCCAAACCTTCGGGGAAAGTCTTCCGGCTGGCCCTCGGCGCCCTGGGCGTTCCCCCCGACGCGGCAGTGCACGTGGGCGACGACCGGGCCGCCGACGTGGGCGGTGCGCTCAAGGCCGGCCTCCGCGCCGTGTGGGTTGCCCGCTCGCCGGAGTCCTACGACGAGCCCTACGCCTACCAGCCCCCCACCTACGACGAACCCCACGCCACCATCACAAGCCTGACCCAGGTAATTCCAGCCCTGGAACGCCTCGGCCTCCAATCCCTCGGAATCCCGACTTGCGACTAGACAATAGGACCAATAACGTGTAGACTCAACAAATATGGGAACTAATTTTCGGCATGGGTTAACTTTGCAGCTTGATAACCGGAAATGATATATGGAAAAATAGCGACACGATGGCGGTGAAAATGGTAGAAAACTCGACGCTGTTTCCCTTACAACCCCTTGCGCGTTCCCAGAAAATAAACTCGCCCTTCAGGTATCCTGGCGGTAAATTCTATGCCCGTCGGCTTATATTGGATATCCTCCCTGAACATCACAGTTATTGCGAACCATTCGCCGGCGGGGCGTCCATATTCTTTGCCAAGGGAAAAGTTCGGTCATCCATCCTGAATGATCTGGACGAAGAGGTAATGAACACGTTGATCCAAATCCGCGACAACGTCGAGGGACTGATTGCCCTCTTGCATGGCAAGCCGGCGTCTAAAAAACTCCACAACTACTTCAAGAACCGGTATAAGCCCAGCACGGATTTGGAACGGGCTTTCCGGTGGTATTATCTCAATCGCACCTCTTACAGTGGTATAATGCGGCATGAAAACTGCTATTGGGGCTATGGCGCAAAATACTCCATGCGGCCCGAAAATTGGCCTCCGCATTTGCGAACGGTATCCGATAAACTTCAGGGAGTAGATCTCACGGTCTTAGATTTTGAGAAGGTCATTGACGGACTGCCAGACGGACATTTCATGTTCGTAGACCCTCCCTACTTCAATGCAGACCAACGGAAGTTCTATACGTGCGCTTTTGACCTCAATGACCACTACCGGCTGGCTAAATGCTTAGAGCGCAACGCTGGACGCTTAAATTTCCTTCTGACTTATGACGATCATGAGGATGTCCGGCGTATGTACGACTGGGCATTGGACATAAGTAGCCAAGAATGGAACTACACCATCAACCGTACAGATGACCAACGAAATGGCCGTAAACTAGAAGATGGCTTTAGGCGTTCCCGCTATACTGGTAAAGAGATCTTTATCAGAAACTACGATGCCCGATAGCAAGGAAGATATTCTCCGCATATACACCGGTATAACGGAGTATTGTCACACCTACAACATACCCAGGGAAAACTTGCTGGACATCCTGGAAGACCAGAAGGTTCTTCCGATGATTCGCGGCAAGGCGACTGAATACGTGGGCGCGGCCTTTCTCAAGCAGTCATTGAGCCCTAGGGAATGGTCGGTTGAGAAGCTCAACTTAAATCCACAATCAGGGCGAATAGACGAGGACATTAGCGTTACCTTCAGGCGCACAGGCCGACGTCTCAAGGCAGAAACCAAGAACGCCGTGCGCGGCAGTTTCCGCCTGCGGTACAGAAGGAAACCTGCTCCTCATTTCAGGGTTAAGTGCCATAAGTCGAGAAGCAATCTGAAGCGGCAAAGCACTACTAATGACCGCTATCTGGTTGGAGAATTCGATCTCCTTTTGTGCAATGTTTCCAACGCCCTATTCAGAGGAAAATCCCTCCAGCCGGGTTTGCCGCTCATCACCGAACCCGATGTAGTCAAATGGCTGAAAGAGTTCTATGGCGTGGATACGGATGACGCCCTAGTTCGGAAATCCTACGACGACTGGCGACTATGCTTGCCAAACTCCATTGCAGACGACGATGGCGTGATTCCTCGCACCCCAGTTGTCCTCATGGAAGGCGACCCCAACTGGTTCAAAGTGGACGAGTTATCGCTAAAGCTAACGAGCCTGATCGTGGGATTCAACCGGTAAAGGATCGACTGCGCCCCATCGCGTACGCGGGAACAACCCCCCTACCCCTCTTCCTCTTCTTTCTTCTTGGCAGGCGCGCGCCGCCGACGTCGACGCTTCGGCTGGCCATTGCCCTTTTCATCCCGGCTGTTGGACCACAGATCGTCGAAGAACTCCCGGTCCACGACGTGCAGCACGTCCGCCGTCTGCGAGAGCTCGTAGGAGAGGTTGCTCGGGAAGGCCAGCACCTCCACGTGCTTCCCCAGATTCTTCGCCGCCTGCATGGCGTAGGCAAAATCTGCGTCCCCGCTCACCAGCACCGCCACGTCGTACAGGTCCCGGTAGGCAAACTGGAGCAGGTCCGTGGCCATCATAATGTCCACCCCCTTCTCCACCAGCACGTCGCCCCGGTACTTGGAAATGCCCAGGCAGACCTCCAGATAGGGGGTGTTATAGAGAGTGGCGAGGAACTTTTGCTGCTCCTGGTAGGCCGTGCCGCGCCGCTCCGGGTCCTGCAGAATGTTGTAGTAGTAGGCCCGGAAGAGCTGCCTCTCTCCGCACAGCTTGGTCACAAAGGCTCCGAAATCCAGGTCCATGCGTCCGCAGTTCTCTTCCAGGGCGTGATATAGATTGCTTCCATCAATGAAAGCGGCTAACCGTTGAGTCAATAAACGAAACCTTTCTATCCTAAATTGTTGGGAATCCCCCGCGGCTCCCGCTCTCTCCCCCTCGTTCCTATGAAAATCCCGATATATGGTCTTGAAGAAGGCCCTTGGCATCGAGACGTACTTTCTCTGCGCGATCAAGGTATTGGTTGACTTCGTCGTCTTTGCGACGCATGGCCTGAATGAACACTTCTTGTTCTTTGATACTTGGAACCGGGACGAGGATTTTGGGTAAAGACCTCTTATTGAGCGTCAATCCCTTTGCCGCAGGTTGTTGATATTGTGTAAAGTCAAGCGCAGGCAGAATGTAATACAGATATTCTGTCAATACACGACCATCCTTTGGTACGAGCGCTGCGATTGCTTCGTTCGTATAGAGTTCGTGCTGAGAAATGGCGGTCTTTCCGATGGAGAGCTTGAAGCTGAACAAGAGTGTACTAGGTGGAACCAGCTTGTCATTCATCAATTGAACGGCGGCAGTTGTGATTGTGCGGTTGGTTTGACCGATATACTTCTTTGAGAAATCTGTAATGGTGGCCCATAAATAAGGGCCATCCCAATAGGAAGAATCTTGCGTTGAGGGCGTCTTGCCGATGATAATGTCGCAAAGCCCTGTATCCCCACCTAACGGAACCCAATTCTCAGAACGTACTGGCTTTGTATGGTACAAGTTGGGGATCAGCTTGTGCCCATTCTTGGCAATTATATTGCTATTAACTGTGAAGGAATGGGATGTGTTCTCGCTATCTCCCCATGCCTGACGAAGAGTTATTAGGTCGGTGGCTGCTATCGGCGGCCTGCCCAATTTGCTTCCAGTTTTCTTGTATCCATCATCTTTAACGTCAAAGAACCAGACATCGCTTGTCGGTTTTCCTTTCTCGAAGATTAGAATGCTTGTAGGTTGTCCGGCGTAGGGTTTGAAGACGTAATTGTGAAGCTTGATCACGGCTCTGACATTACACTCTCGTAATAGCATCTTTCGCACTCGGACGTATTGTGTCCGCTCACCAAATAAAACTCCGTCAGGCACGACAACGCCTGCACGCCCACCTGGTTTCAAAGCATCAATGACATGCTTCAGGAACACAGGGTTGGCATCTCGGTAATTGAGCCCATAGTAGGATGCATAATCTGTTTTCTGCGAAAATGGATAGTTGGTTAGGACAACATCGTATCTGTTCTTTATAGGCTCGCTGAGGCTGTCGGTCTGAACGATGTTGGTATGCCCATCTCCGGTTAAAATCATGTTCATTTTGGCAATCTTGGCCGTACCAGTGAGTTCTCTGCCGAACACTGTATGGTTCTTTAACAGGTCGAGTGCGTCGTGAGTTAGCAGCACCTTCTTCTTTATGTGTTCGAAGGCGTAAATCAGAAACCCTCCGGTTCCACAACAGGGGTCATAGACAGTCTCCCCGTAGCGCGGGTCTATCAACTCCACCATAAGTCGTACAATGTGCCTAGGTGTGAAGTATTCACCAAGGTCATTTCCAACAGTTACGGAGTTCTTCAGGAAATACTCGAAAGCGTCTCCCTTGATATCCGAGTCAGCGTTGAGCAGAGTAAGTTCCGATAGCTTGTCAACGATTCGTTTGATAGTAGAGGGCGTTTTGATTAGTAGCTTTGATTGGAAAACGTCGCCGTTGTGATTGTAACGATTAACCAATCGCGGGAGTATGGTGTCGTTGATATAGTCAAGCATGTCCTCCGCGTTTCTATGGCAGAATTGGTCCCAGCAATATCGACGCTCCAGAATCCTAGCTTCACCCCTTTGCTCCCGCTCATCTTCAATCTCGCTGATGAGTTTCAAGAAAAGGAGGTTAGAGAACTCGGTGAACCGCTCAATTCCTTCTCGAAGACCTTCATTCCGAAGAAGATCGTTCGCGTCTTTGAATACTCGGATGAGTTTTTGTTTGGAAAGGCTAACCTCACGCGGAGTCTCAATGTTAGATCCTTCTGCAATGAAACGAAGAAGTATTTGCTCTGTGACAAGATCAGTAACCACGTCCCCGTCAATGCGAAGAGTAGTGGACGATCTAATATCGTGCGTTTCAGTAATGCTTCCGTCACTTGCGAATACAATAGGAATTCCGAGCGGCTTTGCATATTTCTTAATGGCTTGGTTTAGTGCTTCTCTGAGCGTCTTCCCCGGCTTCTTCGCCTCAATTATGCCAATAGGTTCATCAGAACCAGTTCGATATAGCGTGTAATCAGGCGGTCTCCCTTCAAGAAGTCTAGATTGCGCTAGCGTCTTGGCACGTTCTGTAAATACATTGCATGAAGGTGACGCTTCGTCCGTGGACCAATAAAGGTTGTTGAGCGTCGCATCAATTCTTTTTCGCGCCGCCGATTCTTTCTGACTAGTCAGTTCAGCCACTGAATTGATCCTCAAGAAAACGAACTAGAATGACACCGATTTGCTGGTGCTTGCTGTCATTGAGAATTCTTTGAAGTGCATCCAATTTCATCATTGCGGCCCCCTTGAATTCCAGCCCCCGTGCCGCCCCCTAGTCAAACCGCGTAATTACCCCCCGGCCCACTTCGCCCCGGGTGAGGTCTTCGTAGGCCTGGTTGATCTCCTCCAGGTGGTAGTTGCGCGTGACCAGGGCGTCCAGGTTCAACTGGCCGCTCATGTACAAGTCCACCATCTTAGGCATATCCGACTGCAGGCGGGCCGAGCCGTAATAGGTGCCCTTCAGCGTCTTCTCCTGCCGTACCAACGACACCGCGTCGATGGCGGGCACGTCCCCCTCGGGCGGGATGCCCACCACGGTGACGGTGCCGCCCTTGCGGGCCATCTCGTAGGCCATCTCCACCGTTGCGGCGGACCCGAATACCTCGAAGGTGTAGTCCGCGCCCAGCCCGCCGGTGATTTCCTTCACCCGCGTCGGGCCGTTCTGCTGGCCGGGATTGACGGCGTGGGTTGCGCCGAACTGCATGGCGAACTCCAAGGCCCCTTCGCTTATATCCACTGCGATGATGCGGCGGGCGCCGGCAAGCCGCGCTCCCATAATGACGTTAAGGCCCACGCCGCCGCAGCCCACAACTGCAACCGTAGCGCCCGGTTCCACCTTGGCCGCGTTAACGGCGGCCCCCACCCCCGTGGTTACGCAGCAGCCGATGACCGCCGCCTTGTCCATTGGAAGCTCCTTGGGGCAGGGTACGCACGCCACCTCCGGCACAACCGAATACTGGGAGAAGCAGGCCAGCTTTGACATTGGCGTAATGTTCGTATCGCCCTTGTGCAGCCGGTAGGTCCCGTCCAGCATGGTGGTCGACGTGGCCATGTGCACGTCGCACAGATTAGGACGGCCTATGGTGCAGAAGTGGCAGCGTCCGCAGCGAGATACAAAAGACAGAATCACCGGATCGCCGGGCTTCAACGAAGCGACGCCGGGGCCTATTTCCTGGACTACGCCCGAGCCTTCGTGGCCCAAAACCGCCGGCAGGGGCATGAACGACTCGCCGGCCATGAAGTGCCAGTCGCTTCGGCAGATGCCCGCCGCGCCGATTTTCACCAGCACCTCACCCTCTTTGGGTGGGTCCAGGTCCAACTCCTCCATCACCAGTGGGCTGTTCGCCTCATACAGGACCGCCGCTTTTGTCTTCATTCCTTTTCCCTTCCTTCCCAAACTGCTTGCTTTCGATGGGTCATACTGACCCTTCTTTCTTAGGCTGCTCCCTCTGGAGGAGCCTCCCTTACTACCGGATTTCTGAGGACGCCGATGCCGCTTATCTCCACCTCCACCACGTCCCCGTCCTTGAGGTTCTGGGTCGCTCCGTCCGTGCCCATCCAGAGCACGTCCCCCGGGTACAGGGTGATGTTGCGGCTCATAGTGCTGATGTATTCCGCAATGCCGAAGACCATGCTGTTGGTTGGAAACTCGGAGACCACCTCGTCGTTTATCCGCACGGTAGTCATCATCCTACGAAGGTTGACCTTCGTCTCTATCCAGGGTCCCATTGGTTTGAAGGTGTCCGTATTCTTGGAGCGCCACATGGTGCGGTCGCTCCGCTGCCAAGACCGCTCGCTGACGTCGTTGCCGATTGTATAGCCCAGCACGCAGTCCAGGGCTTCTTCCTGGGAGACATTCTTGACCTTCCGCCCGATGACGGCCACTAATTCCCCTTCGTACTGCACCTCCTCCGAGGCGTCCCAGGGAATGACGATGGTCTCCTCGTGGGCGATGAGGGCGTTAACGGCCCTGTAGCCGATGTCTGCCTTGTCGGGAACGTCCGGCTCCTCGCCCCGAGACTCCGCCGTCTCCGTAACGTGGGCTAGATAGTTCAGGCCCGCGGCGTAGAACGTCGGCGGTTGGCAGGGCACCAGAAGCTGTACCCGGTCAATGTGCCGCCGGATCGACGTAAGGTCGTAGCGGCTGAACGGGTCGCCGATTAACTCCGTCACTGTCACGCCGTCCACTACCCCGTAGGCCACCTTGTCTAGGGACTTGAACCGGCATATCTTCATCGTCTTCCACCTCCCTGGCTAGAATCCGCCGTGCCGCGACGCTCCAGCCACTTATCGATGGCTGCCTCGGCGCGTGGGCTGATGGCGTTTTGAATCTCAACGTTGACCAGGCTGGGCCGGCCCGAAGCGAAGGCCCGTCGGAGCGCCGGCGCAAGTTCCTCCGGCCGGGTCACGTGTTCGCCGTAAGCCCCCAACCCCTCCACCACCTTGTCATACCGCGTCCGTAGCAATTTGGTTGCGGTGGGGCGACCAAAAAGGCCCACCTGAATATGATAGTCGATTCCCCATGTGGCGTCGTTGCCCAGAACTGCCACAACCGGCAGGTTGTGACGCACTGCCGTGTCGAATTCCATGGCCGTAAAGCCGAATCCACCATCGCCCGCCATCAGGACCACCCGCGCGTCCGGGTGCGCTACCTGGGCCGCAATGGCCGTGGGCAGCCCGTTGCCGAGGATGCCAAACTGCGAGAAGTAGAACCAGCGAAGGGGCATCCGGGCTGGGTGGAGCATCCGACCGAAATGCCCAAAGTCTCCCCCGTCCCACACCAGAATATCATCCGGCTTCAAAAAGCCCGACAAAACTTTGTGCACATACGTGGCGTGCATGGGCGCTTCGGGTATGGCCAAGCCTTCAAACCATTCGGCCTGCGCTTTCTGCCGCTCCCGAAGCTCCTGCACCCACGGCAGCTCCGTCCAAGTCTTACCCTGGGCCGCCGCCGTCATCTGCTCTACGATGGCCGATACGTCTCCCGCCATGCCCACGTCCACGGAGCGGTTGCGCCCTATCTCCGTGGGCGAAGGGTCCACCTGCACGATGCGGGCGGCATCGTCGAATATGCCCCCGTACCGGATGCTGTAGTCCAACTTCTTTCCCAGCAGCAGAACCGCGTCGGCGCGGCCCACCAGCTTGGCGGCCCAGTTTAGCGCAGTGTCGAAGAACCCCAGACAATATGGATGGTCGTCGGACACCAACCCCCGGGCCTGGTCGGCGGTCATCAAAGGTATCCGCGTGGTGTCGATGAATCGCTGCAGCCAGGCGCCGTCGCTCCCGTATCCCGCAGATGCCGCGGCTATAATCAACGGCCGTTGGGCGGCGTGAAGGATCTCCACCGCCTCCTCAACCTGCTCTTCGCTTGCACGCAGTTGCCCCGCGAGGTTGTGGGCTGCTGCCGCGTAATACCGAAAATCCCCCTCGTCTACCCGCTGCTCCTGCACGTCCAGGGGGATGGTCAGATGCACCGGTCCGCGGCGACCGGAGTAGGCGGTGCGCACCGCCATGGCGATCATGTCCGGTATGCGACGCGCGTCCGGAATGAGCCACGAACCCTTCGTCACCGCGCCGGCCAGAGCAATCTGATCAATCTCCTGGTTGGCCCCCATTCCAAGCTCCGAAGCCTCCGCCGATCCCCCAATGGAAAGCATGGGGCTTTCGCTGTGCAGGGCGTTGGCCATCCCCGGTATAGCATTGGCCACGCCTGGCGTGGTTGCCATCACCACCCCCAGTCCGCCGGTAATGCGGCCCCAAGCGTCGGCCATGAACGACGCCGCCTGCTCGTGGCGCGTGTCGATGAACCGGAAATCCCCGTCGGCCATCACGTCCATCAGAGGAAGCGTGTGGTCGCCGGCAATGGTGAAGATGTTGGCAACCCCTTCACTCTTCAATGCGTGGGCTATGAGGTGGCTGCCGGTGAGGGCGGAAGGACTCATGCGATTATCTTCCGGTGCTGGGCGTAGGATGTGGCCTGATTATGAAATGACGGCGATTAAGCGTCAAGTCAACCTTCCCCGTCTTGTCCTCGCGGATGCGGGGACCCATACGCCGTAACGCACGCCCAACCGTCCCTCAACATTAACCCTATCCCCTTCCCACCCCCTCACCAATTGACATTCTCCCCATTTCCCAAAATCCCAATTCCCTGCTACCCTACCCTCATGAATCAGGACAACTCCATGGCCAACCCTTCTATCTTCATCGAGGCAGCTCATGGATATGATACAAACTCGCATAGAGTCGCCACTCGATTCCTCAAAAAATTTGAAACGAGTCATTTTGGCAAGAATTGTCTGAATCCACGCCTAATTCAATCATTTTCAGCCCTTGCTTGTTTTCCGAAACGAGTCACCACCACGCCTGAATTCGTTTGAAACGAGTACCCTTGGATCCCACTCGAGACCCCACTCGTTCTTGCTACGGCATCTCATAATAGTCTTCTCAACCGGTCATTGCCATTCTGAGTGGAGGCGTAGAATACCTCCGCAGCTGCGGTTCGCTGGCCAAGCGCCGAGTTGAGACCCAAACGCCCCTCCGGTAGAATGAGAGCACTCCACCAAGGAGGGCGAGCCATGTCCGACAAACCAGTAGTCCGTGTCATCGGCACCGGCGGGACCATCGCCACCGTAACCGAAGACCGCATGGACTTCACCAACTACCCGGAGACGGGACACCGCATCCCCGTCGAGGAGTCCCTGGCGCGAATACCCGAGGCGGGCTTCATTGCCGACGTGCGCAGCGAAGACCTGATGAGTGAGGCCAGCAGCAACATCGGTCCCGAAAACTGGCCCCTCATCGCCCGCCGCATCAACCAGGTTTTCCGGGAGGAGCCGGACGTTGATGGGGTGGTGCTCACCCACGGCACCGGCACCATGGAGGAGACCTCCTACTTCCTCCATCTAACCGTCAAGTCCTCCAAGCCCGTGGTCATGACCGGGGCCATGCGCCCCGCCTCCGCCGTCGGCACCGACGCCGACCTGAACCTGTTCAACGCCATCCGCGTCGCCGCCAACCCCAACTCCGCCGGTCGGGGCGTTCTCGTGGTGATGAACAACCAGATCCACAACGGGCGGGATGTTACCAAGACGGACCCCCTCCAAGTGGAGACCTTCAAGGACTCTGACACCGGACTCCTGGGCTACTGCGACCCCGACGGGCAGGTGGCCTTCTACCGCTCAGTGGAGCGAAAGCACACGGTAAACACCCCCTTCGACGTGGAGAAGATGCCCGCGCTGCCCCGCGTGGACATCGTACCCACCTACGCCGGCGCAGACGAGATGTTGGTGAACGCAGTGCGAACCCACGGTTCCCCGGGCCTGATTCTGGCCGGCGTGGGCGGCGGGAGCGCCGCATCCCCGGCCCCGCGAGCCGCCATGGAGGCCATGAAGGACGGCATGACGGTTGTGCTGGCTTCCCGAACCGCCAACGGGCGGGTGGTGATGACTCACGGCAAGGAGCGGGACGGTTTCGTTGTGGCCGACAATCTGCTCCCCCACAAGGCGCGCATTCTTCTGATGCTGGCCCTAACCGTCACCCAAGACCGCCAGGCCATCCAGCAGATGTTCTACGAATACTAGCGAAGGCGTACCTCCCCATAGCCCCGTTAGGAACTAGGCGGCCTGCGCTTTAGTTCCTTCTTCAATTCTTCGTTCTCTTGTCTGAGACGCTCTATTTCCGCCTGTCGGCGCTCTTCTTTCTTGCGCCGCTCCTCTTGTCTCCTCAAGGCGTCCTTCAGTAGTCCGGAAATCAAGGCAATCACCCCCTTCGCATTCTGAAAAACCGTTTTGCAGAATATCAGTACGTCCAGCAATACTCCTGTGCCGACCGCGATCGCAATGAAGCTAGTTGATGCGGATTCCGCTACAGCCATGACTGTTTCCCACGGCCCATCAGCATCGTTTATCCATATCTCGTGCCATATGATGAACCCCGTCATTATGCTGACGCAGATGGTAAACAGTACCAGGTATTGCCTTCGCCACTGCCGCGAAACAGACCATAGCGGAACGCGCCCATCCTGATTGTTCGAGGTTACGATTGGGTAAACACGCTATTTCCCCGCCTATCCCCAGCGGCGGCTTCAACACTCGCTGGCAGACAACCGGCGCATTTTCCCTGCCGGTGTGATTCTATACTACCATTCGTGCATCGCCAATCGTCAAGAACCATCTACCCCACCTGGCGAGTCCACCGTCCCGCCGTCGCCCCACTTTTCCCCGTATGTCGTTCCCAGTTTTATGTTACCCCGACGCGCCTCTGGCTTATCATGAAGGCACCTGTAAACATTCACGGAGAAGGGCCGCGGCCCGTAGCCTCTCGCTACCCGCCGCGGCCTCGGGGTGTGCGCTATGCTTCGAACGGGCTTCATATTCCTTGCGCTTTTGGGCATCTGCCTTCTGGCTGCCTGCGGTCCCAAGGACAAACGCGTCGTCTTCGTTTCTGAACGGGGCGGCGACCTGATGGCCTACACCATGGCTTCCGACGGCTCGGAAGTTTCCAGCCTACCCTCCGGCGGCGATGAAAGCGTCGCTCCTAGCTGGTCGCCCACTAGAAATCACGTGGCCCTACTCTCTGTTGACGACGAGGACTCCACCCTCCACATCCTCGCCCAGGAAGGCGACGACTGGGAATCCTGCACCGTCGACGAAGACCAGGTCCTGCACTACAGCTGGGACCCCAAGGGAGAGCGCGTAGCCTTCTTGGTGGGAACCTCGGAGGATGCGGACGTCTTCATTACCGACGTGAAGTGCTCTACCGTAGAGCCTCTCACCTACGATGGCGGAGCCATGACCTTGGGCAACTGGTCTGAAGATGGCGACTGGGTGGCCTATTCCATCTTGAGCGAGGACGACCAGGGTATATTTCTCCGCAATCCCAGCGGCGTGGACAGAAAGCGAATCAGCGACAAGGCCGCCACTCAGCTGGCCTATGCGCCCCGGGGCGGCGGCTTTGCCTTCATGACCCAAGACGACGAGGAAACCCGCATCTGGGCAACCGAAAAAGCCGACCAGCCTCCTGTCAGTATCACCAACCAGGCAGTCTCCGGCTCCACCTTTGCCTGGTCTCCCGACGGCTCCCGAATAGTCTTCGTCTCTGACCGGGACGGCGATCCGGAGATATATACCATGAAAGCTAACGGCTCCGACCTGCGGCAGCTGACCCAAAATGAGATTGCCGACACCCTGCCCTCCTGGTCTTCCAATGGGAAGCGTATAATCTTCGTTTCGGACCTTCACGGCAATGGGGAGATCTTCACCATGGACGACGACGGGTCCAACCAGCAGCGCCTCACCAAGAACGACTATAGCGACACGCAACCCCGCTGGTAGCCCCCGGGCCTGATTTCTGCGCAATTCCTGCACGTTTGCCCACCCTGTGGCATAATTTAACCCTTGGGCCTTCGCCACGTTGCCTTCTCATTGCCCGGTGGTGCAGCGGTAGCACAGCGGACTTTGGATCCGCTGACCCTGGTTCGAATCCAGGCCGGGCAGCTTTCCATTAACCTTCCCTTAACGTGCCCCAATCTCTGACGGGTATCCTTTGCTTTCTTGAGTCCGAGAAACAAAATGCTCGAACATACCGAATCACAGTTTGCTCTTGAATCCAACCGACCGGCTCCCTGGGGTTGCCAAAGATAGCATGCCGAAAGCTTTCTCCCTCAAGCCCCTAGCTGCCGAATTCGTCGGGACCTTCCTGCTGGTCTTCGTGGCCACCGGCGTCATCATGGCCAACGAGATTGCCGGCGGACAGATTTCCCATCTTGGAATAGGCCTCTCTACCGGCCTTGCAGTCACCGTCATCATCTTCGCCCTGGGCCACGTTTCCGGGGCCCACATAAACCCCGCCGTAACCTTCGGCTTTGCCCTCGGTGGACATCTGCCCTGGCGTACCGTTCCCGGCTACTTGATCGCCCAAATGGCCGGCGGAATTCTTGCCAGCGCCGTCCTACTTGTCCTGTTGGGCAGCGTGGCCTACCAGGGCGCAAGTCTGCCCGCCGTGGGCACGTCCCAGGCCCTGGGACTGGAAGTCGTCCTAACCTTCCTGCTCATGCTGGTGATAGTCGCCGTGGCTACCGATTCCAAAGCCCAAGGGCAGCTGGCGGCTCTGGCTATCGGAGCGACGGTTGCCCTGGAAATCATCTTTGCCGGCACCCTCTCCGGCTCCTCCATGAATCCCGCCCGCTCCCTCAGCCCCGCCCTCGTCGGCTGGACCTGGACCGGCCAGTGGATATTCGTCGTCGGCCCATTGGTGGGCGCCGCGATTGCCGTCATATTCTACGGCTGGATTCGCGAGGATGATGACTAGCGAGCTTCCGCCGTCTTCACAATTTCTTAGAATTTCTCATCCATAGTGAGCGGGATTACTTTGGAAGGGCGAAGCATCTTCTCTATGTGATCGCCCTTCCGGTTGCCACTAGGCAGCGCTTGGTCGATAATTTTAATAGGTCACACTTAAATGGACATCTTAACAGGAGAAACGGATTGGGAGACGCAATAATTAACATCCTCAGGGGCCTCGGCATATGGCGAATGAGCCTGCTTCTCCTCCTGCTTCTGGCGTCCGCAGGGGCCGTCTACGGCGTCTATCTGTGGGTAGGCCAGGAAGAATCGGACACCCTTGAGGAAGACCAGCAGATAGTCGCCGTCGCCGAAGGGAATCTGGTCAACCAGGTCGTCATAAGCGGCAGCCTGCTGTTTCCCACGCGCGAAACTCTGAAGTTCGGCAGCAGCGGTGTGGTGGAGGATATCCGCGTCGAAGAAGGCGACTACGTGGAGGCAGGACAGGTCATCGCCGCCCTTGACGTGGAAACCCTGGCTACCCTTCGTCAGGAGATCGACGATGCTCGAGTGAAGATTCAGGACACCGAGCAGGTTATCACCGACCTGAACAACTCTTTCACCGCCCTGGACGTGGTAC
Organism: Dehalococcoidia bacterium; assembly: GCA_965238215.1. GTDB lineage: Bacteria > Chloroflexota > Dehalococcoidia > Lucifugimonadales > JAPULR01. The sequence continues at coordinate 1,769,467 of OZ250180.1, forward strand.
TGGCCGAGGAGAAAATCGTCAAAGCGAGAGTTTCTCTAAGAGACGCCGAGGACGCGCTGGAGGATCTTTTCACCCTCCCTGATCTTGAAAATGAAATTGTCAGGGCGGAATCAGACGTGGAGAAGGTCAAGTTGGATCTGGCCAAGGCCGAGGACGCTTTGGTCAAACTGAACGCTGGCGCCGACCCCGACGACGTAGAACGGGCCGTGGCGAAGATAGATTCCCTTGAGGTTTCCCTGGAGAACGCCCAGCAGGACCTCGCCCTCTTGGACGACGATTGGGATGCCAAGCTCGATGCCGCCGCGGATGTTCGGGACGACGCTCTAGCCGAATATCAAGACAAAATACTCAGCTATCTGGGCGCGGACGTTAGCCTCGAAGACTCCCTCCTCCCGCCACAGGAAATGCTGGCCCAATGGGGGACGAGCTTGGAGGCCCTGTTCACTCCCCCGCAGCTGGATTACTCTGACATTGCCGAACAACTGCAGCAGTTCCAGGAGGATCCCGACACCCCGTGGAGCGAGACTGTGATTCAAGGCTGGACCATATTCTTTGTCGGCTCCATCACCCCCGTTTGTGAAGAAGACGCAATCCTCGCTCCCTATCAGACCTGCATCAGCCGGGAGCTTGACCCTCTCTGGCAAGAGATCGATGAGGCCCGCGGCTCCCTGGACAACATTCAAAAGCAGTTCGCCGCCGCCCGCTCCAAGTCGGAGGAAGGCATCGGCAACATCGAGCAGTCCCTAACAGACGCTCAAACGGCCCTCGGCGGTCTTTTCGAGCCTCCCGACCCACTGGATGTGGAAACCGCCCGGTTCAACATCTTCCAGGCCCACCTGGCCTTGTCGGAGGCTAGGGAAAAGGTAGCTGACCTTAAGGAGCAGCTTCTGGAGAAGCCGGAGCCCATCGACGTGGAAGCTAAAGCCAAGGCCATTGAGTCCGCTCAAGCGTCCCTGACTCAGGCGGAGGAGGACCTGCAATCCCTCTTTGCCCCGCCGGACCCGTTGGAGCTAACCCTGCTGGAAAGTCAACTGGTCACCGCTGGAATCGCCCTCGACGCCGCCAAGTCCCGGCTAACATCCACCGTCGTCGTTGCCCCCTGGGGCGGCCTGGTGGCAAGCGTCGGCGTGGAGAAGGGGGACGAAGTCACCCGCAACACTGACGTGGTGGAGATTGTCGACCCCCTCGACGTGGAGGTGGACGGCATAATCGACGAGATTGACGTTCTTTCCGTTCATGTTGGCGACCAAGCCACGGTGCTCATGGACGCCCTCCCCGGGGAAATTCTAACCGGCGTTGTCTCCAGCATCGGCGCTGGCGCCACCAACCAACAGGGAGTCGTCACCTACCCCATCCGTGTGCGCATGAACGTTCCCGCAGCCCTCAACCTCATCGAGGGATTGAGCGCCGTTGCGGAAGTGGTCATCCAAGAGGAACGAGGCCTCCTCATTCCGGTGCAGGCCGTCATGGGCCGCTTCGACGCTCCCATCGTCCAGGTTATGGAGGCCGGCCTGATTCAGCAACGGGCCGTCACCCTGGGAATCAGCGACGACTTCTGGGTCATCGTCACCTCCGGCTTGGTCGAAGGCGAGCAAGTGGTGTTCCAGGCCCCCGAATCCTCGGGCTTCCAATTCGGCGGATTCCGTGGCGGCGGCGCCGGATTCATAATGCGCGGCGGGCCGGGCCGCTAGCGGCTGTCGCGCCCACCATGATCATCCTCGAAGGGGTCTCCAAGGTGTACAACCTGGGCAGCGTACAGGTCACCGCCCTCGATGGCGTGGACCTTTCTATCGCTCGCGGAGAAATGGTCGCGGTCATGGGCGTCTCCGGCTCCGGCAAGTCCACGCTGATGAACATCATCGGCTGCCTTGACGTTCCCACCTCCGGCTCCTATTCCCTGGACGGCGAGGACGTGGGCGCGTTGGGTGACGACCAGTTGGCCTACATTCGTAACCGGAAAGTCGGCTTCGTCTTCCAGACCTACAACCTGCTGCCCCGTCTCAGCGCCCTGGCCAACGTGGAGCTTCCCCTCCTCTACGGGCGGGACCGGCGGCGGCGACGCCAACGCGCCCGAGAAGCCCTTGAGCACGTCGGCCTCGGTGACCGGATGCGCCACCGGCCCGCCGAGCTCTCCGGCGGTCAGCAGCAGCGCGTCGGCATAGCCCGAGCCCTCGTCAAAGAACCCGCCATCCTCCTCGCCGACGAACCAACAGGCAACCTCGACAGCCGTTCCAGCGAAGAGATTATCGATATTCTCACCCGCCTTAACCGGGAGGAGGGCATCACTGTAATCGTCGTCACCCACGCCCCCGAGATAGCTGCCCGCACCAACCGAGTTATTTCCATGCTGGACGGGCGAATCGTGGGCGACAAAACCACGGAGTTGGCCCGCTAGATGAACCCGCTGGACACCGCACGATCCGCCCTGACGTCCCTCTGGGCCAGTAAGCTCCGCTCCAGCCTCACCGTATTGGGCATCGTCATAGGCGTTGCCGCCGTCATCTCCCTCATGTCCATCGGCCGGGGAGCGCAAGCCTCCATAACCGAGACCATCCAATCCCTGGGCACCAACCTCCTCTTCGTCCAGCCCGGCGCGTCCAGCTTTGGCGGCATCTTCTTCGGCCAGGGTTCGGCTTCCACCCTGACCCTGGAGGACGCCGAGGCCATTGCCGACTCTGCTGCAATTCCCTCTGTTTCAGCTGTGGCCCCGGAGTTAAGCACGTCCGGCCAGCTAGTCTACGGCAGGCAAAACACCTTCACTCAGGTTCTGGGCGTAACCCCCGAATATATGGACGTGCGTAACCTGGAACTCGCTACCGGCGCCTTCATCTCCGAGGGTCACGTGGTCAACCGCTCCGAGGTAATCGTACTTGGGTCCTTCGTTTCCGAGACCCTCTTCGGTCTCCGCGACCCCGTAGGACAGACCGTCAAGGTAAACGGTCGCCCCTTCACGATTATCGGAGTGCTGGATTCCATGGGCGGCGGCCCCTTTGGCCTCTTTGACGACCAGGTCTTGGTGCCCATAACCACCGCCTACTACCGGCTCGCTTCCGAGCGCACCACCCAGGGGGACGTGACTGTCAACCTAATCAGCGTCCAGGTGCAGGACGAGTCCCTCATGGACCAAGCCGAGGCGCAAATCGCCACTCTCCTCCGTCTGCGCCACCGTGTGACGGGGGAAGATGACTTCACCATCAACAACCAGCAGGACACCCTGGAAACCCTGGAGGAGACCACCGACACTTTTGTAATGTTTCTCGGTGCCATTGCAGGCATATCCCTGCTTGTGGGCGGCATCGGCATAATGAACATAATGCTGGTCTCTGTCACGGAGCGCACCCGGGAGATCGGCATCCGCAAGGCTATGGGCGCCACCCGCCGAGACATCCTGGTGCAGTTCATGGCGGAGGCCATCGTTCTCAGCATCGGCGGCGGCGGCATCGGCGTTCTGGCGGGCGTGACCCTCTCCCGTCTCATCGATGGCCGTACCCTCTTTGGACAGGCCTTTGAAACGGTGTTCAGCGGAGATATCGTCATCCTGGCCCTACTTGTATCCGCCGCCATCGGCCTGTTCTTTGGCATCTACCCCGCCATGCGCGCAGCGCGGCAGCATCCCATCGACGCCCTGCGGTACGAATAAGAGGGGAAGGTCCCGTCAGTATCGTGCAAATCTCACCGATAGTAGATAGACCACCCCAAACCCTTGGGGAGCGCCTTCCAAAGGAGAAGAAAATCTCATGACAAAGTCTTTCGTGGTTGTAGCAGCCATATTCATACTGGTGGGAGGCAGCATCGGCGGGGCCTTCACCGGCGGCGTGATTCTGGGTCGAAACCAGGCGGAGAGCGAAGCCCCCGCCGCGGCCAACTTCGTTCCGCCCCAAGACTTCGCTGGCCAGGCCGCCGCTCTACGACAGATGGCGGGTCAGTTCCCCGCGTCAGGTGCAGAAGGCAGGGGTTCAACTGTCTTGCGAGAGGGATTCGCTGGAACTGCGGCGGGCCAAGACTCACTCTCGGCAGCCTCCGATTCGCCGACTGAAGCGCCCGCCTCCTCAGATGACGCGGGCGCAACAGCCGGTGCCGCCGGACAGCCCGGCTTTTCAGGCTTTGGCCGCGGCCTGGGCCCCTTCGGCGGTGGAGGAGCAACCTTCGGGACCATCGATTCCATAGGCGAAGGCGTCGTAGTCATCAACACCCCCCAAGGCCCGGTGGAAGCCGCCATAAGCTCGGAAACGGTCATCCAGGTCTTCTCCGCAGGCGTACTAGACGACTTGGAGGAGGGTATGTCGGTCACGGTGATGGGCCAGGAAGATGCCGAATCCGGTAAGCTGGAGGCGATGACCGTAATCGTCCTACCCGGGGAAATGGGCGCGATGCCTGTCCTACCGGGATCCCCCAACCGTCCCCGAGGAGGCTTCCGTCCGTAGGGGCGGTTCGGGAACCGCCCTCCCGCCCCTAGTCCCCCTTGGCTCCGGTAACGTCCTTGCGCTCGAAGCGCCAGAAGGCCGCGGCGCCCAGCGCCACCGTGTACGCCAGTATCACCAGGAAGTAGTGCATTGCCCCCAGGTCTCCGTCCGCTCTGATCCCAAGGGTCACCTGTATCACGTCGTCGTGGGCCATCCAGGCCGCCACGTTGGGCCCTAGAATGAAGTTGGCCACCGGCTCGAACCAGTCGAACAACTCGCTCAGTATGCCCGTCACTATGGCCTCTATCATGTAGTATCCCATCACTATGGCAATGCCGACGCCCGTGGAGGAGGTCAGAACGGCAAAGAATATGGCCAGCATCAGGTACGGCACGATCCCGTAGAACGTCTTGCCGAACACGATGAACGTCGTTGCCCACTCCCCTTCCGTCCAATCCCCGCCCACGTGCCTCACCAGCACGGTGAACAGAAGGCTGGTCAGGACCAGCGCCAGGGCCGTCACCAGCAGGCCACCGGCGGCCACCGCCAGCAGCGTCACAACCTTGGATGTGAGGAATTTCCTCCGGGCCACTCCGCTAACCAGGCTGGTCCGGAGGGTGCCCCAGGAATACTCCGTACCCATCACCGAGGCGGCCAGGACCATCGTCAGAACAATGCCCATAAACGCCGCCGCACCCAGCCCGTTGGATATGCTGGCGGGCATGATGAAGAACTTCCGGCTCTCGCTCTCCTGCAGGCCGCTATCGTCTTCGCACACCGTGCTGAGATAATCCTCGATCTCCGCCATAACCTTCGCCCGGTCCTCCGGGGGAAGGGCTGCGACTGATTGCGGAATACCTCCGTCTTGCAGTTCGTCGCAGGTGAAGCTCACCTCCACGGCACGACCTTCGGCGTCCGACGTCTCAATCCCGTAGACGACTTCGCCTTGAAAGGCGTCACCGGATATGTCGCCCCGATATATGAAGTAGCTGCTCACCACGCCAATTTGCGGGAACAGTACGAGGAAGGCCAGCAGGATCCACGGCATCCAACGACGCCGCAGCTTAAACCACTCCCAGAGGCTGAGACGCAAGATGCCAAGGGACCAATCTGAAACGGCTCTCAAGGACGCCCTCCAACGCAAACGCTTTTACCGGCCCGATACACTATGACATAATTGCCCTACCCAAACAACGACGCTTTCCCCACTGTCCTTCCGAACGCAGCGCGGCGCACCCCACACATGTCATAACTATGAAGATAGCCCGTTCATCGCCTACAAATCCCTTCCCCCTTGATGGGGGAAGGTTAGAGCCTGCCCTCGTGAAGACGGGGGATGGGGGTGAACCCAGTGCCCGACAATATTCTCCTTCCGTCCGTACGGGCGGTTCGCGAACCGCCCCCGTCCCCTACTGCCATCCCCCCATTGCCGTAAATCACCCTACCCTGCTACCCTTCCTGTGGGAAACCCATGCACCTTAACAAGACAACGCGCAAATTCACCCCAAAACGGACTCGTTTGCCCGACTTTTTTCAAACGAATCTCCACGCCTGAAACGATTAATTTCAGGCACGAATTCACTCCGATTCGATTTCCCTAACGAATCATTTCCACGCCTAGCCTCTCCAAAACGAATGCACCCTCTTCCCCCAATCCAATCCCTACCCACCCCACGGCGCTTTCCACAAGATTTTTCCCTAGCCTACGCGCCTTTGAGAACAGCTATGGCCTTGCGAAAGTCATGCATCGGGAAGAAAATGGCGTTTGTCATAGCAATCACAACGGCGACCCTTCAGAATACCGGAAACAGCCAAGCATGGTGATTGGCTCCAACACCCTGATAGAATAGAAGTCCGCCAAAGCATCGTTGCCATGAATGAACCAGAATCACCAATGAAGATAACCCCCCTCGGAGAACTCCAATGGTGGTCGCTGGAGGTTATCAGCGGCACCATTCTGGCAATTGGTGTCGGCATCTTTGCCGGCCGCCAGTCCCTTGGGCTCGTCGTAACCTTCCTGGCCGCTGCTGCCGTTCTCCTCGGGGTCTTCCTCATTGGCGCACTGCTTAGAAGGGTGGGGCATCGTCGGTCCACCATAATCGCCGCGCCGCCGGAACAGGTCTTCGACGCGGTGCTGACCCTGGCCGGCCACGGCGCCTTCCTACGCGCTCTCTGGGGTATTGCTTTGACGGTGGAGCGGCCCGCCAACGCCATCTTCCCCGACACTACCCTTGAGGGCATCTACAGCGTAGGCACTGATCCTCTCAGCGTTTCCTCCTCCCGCAAGGGAGAATTAGCCCTGACTGTGGACGACGTCGAGCCTTCCCGAAAGCTGGTGCAGCACGCCGTCAACAAGTTCCGGGGGCGCACCACCCGCAGCGTTGGCGTGATTACCTTGGAACCCCACGAGGGCGGAACGCGGGTGACGGAACGAACGCGTCTGATCCTGCCCATGAACGCCTCCCACTTTATCGGCGCGGTCTACTCCCGCATGGTTCTCCGCCACGCCTCATCAACCTTCCTAAAGGAACTGCAACGGGACGTGGAGCGCGGCGGCTAGACACCAAACCTTAACCGCAACGCGTTGGAGCTTCTCTTGACATCCAAAGCTGCAATAGTTAGAGTACATTTATGCTATTAAATGCAACAGATTCCCGCCCCACACAGAAACAAGAATGGTCACGTTAGATGAACGAGTCAGCCGTTTAGAGGGCAAGATGGACTCTTTGGCGACCAAGGAGGATGTTGCAACCCTCCGGGCTGACATGATCGACCAGTTGGCAACCCTGCGCGCGGACATGACCGACCAGTTGGTAACCCTGCGCGCGGACATGACCGACCAGTTGGTAACCCTGCGCACCGACATGATGGAGCAGTTGGGGCAACAGCGGGCGGAGACAAAAGAGATGGAAGCTCGCATCATCGGGATGGAGGCTCGCATGCTCAAATGGACGATGAGTACGGTTCTGGTCGGCATGGCTCTCGCAGTTACTGTCGGCATAGCCTTTTGAATGGCATTCCCGATTAGCGGGTCCTGGCCAACCAACTTTAGTCACACACGGAAACATGAACGCGTCCCATTTCATCGGCGCGGTATACTCCCGCATTGTGCTCCGCCGCGCCTCGTCCAGCCTCTTGCAGGAGCTGCAACGGTCGGTGGAAGGTGACTCACCCTAAATCCCTTCCCCCTTGATGGGGGAAGGTTGGGATGGGGGTACCCCCGCTTCGCAGGCCCGACGCAGAGCGGCCAAGGCCAGTTGCCGCACGTCTTCCGGCGGTGTCACAACCATTCCGTTGTCCATCGATATGGATGATCCGGCAGACAGCCTCTCCTTGGAAACCCATGTCCAGCCGGCGCGCAGCCCCTCCGTCCCATCCCCTTGTCTGTCCCGTAGCCGGCAGAAATAGATCAAGTCCACGTGCTCGTGGGGGCCTACCACCGGATCGTCGATATCCTCCACCATGATCGTCTCCGGCGGGGGAATCTGCCTCGGATACGCAACATCCACCGGCAGATCCTTGGGGATGATCTCCGCCGAAATCCCCGTCTCCTCCAGGATCTCCCGCAACACGGTCGTCACAGGGTCTTCGCCGGCCTCCACGTGCCCCCCCGGAGGCAGCATTGCCTTTACCTTCGGGTGCCAGTGGAGGAGGACCCGCCCACGGTGCGCAACGTAGCCGGTGGATGTGAAGTGGCGTTCGGTGGAACGTCCGCCCGACGGGACGCTACACAATACCGTCTTCCCGCAGCTCCCGCAGAGAGTCCTCAAAGGCCTGTATAGTCCTGTCTATCTGCTCCTCAGTGTGGGCCGCCGATACCATGAACACCTGCCCCCCCATGACGTGGACGCCGTGGTTGAGCATAGCCTTGGTCAGATATCCGGTGCGCTTGCCCGTCATGGCGGCGCGCCTGTCCTCGTAGCTGATTACAGGGGCCTCGTAGTCCCCCGTGGGTTCCAGCCCCATTATGGGGTTGACCAGGGACGCGATGCCGTAGGCGAACCCGGGCACTTCCGACCGAATGAACGCTTTGTTGATCCCCGCCCTCAGACGGGCCGCCAGGGCGTCGGCCCGCTCGTTCACGGGCCTCTCCGCAATCATCTTCAGGCCAACGATACCCCCAATGGCCGTGGGCGGGTTGGCGTTGAAAGTCCCCCCCTGCCCGATGCGGCGGTGATTGTCCCAGTCCGGCTCACCCCTGAAGGACATCATCTCCATTATCTCAGCCTTGCCCCCAACGGCCGCTCCGGGCATCCCGCCCGCAACAATCTTGCCGAAGGTCGTCAGGTCGGGCTCCACGTTGTACCGCACCTGGGCTCCTCCCTTGGAGATGCGGAACCCGGTGATGGTCTCGTCGAAGAGAAGCACCACGCCGTAGCGGGCCGTTACCTCACGAAGCTGCTGTAGGAAGGGGTCTGGCTGGAGGGGGAAGCAACTGTAGTGGGCGCCCGTAGGCTCCAGCATCACCACCCCAACCTCCGGGTCGTTCTTCAAGACCTCCTCCACCTCTTCGATGTTGGGGCGGACCACAATCACCATGTCGATGATGGCCTGGGGCACAGAGGCGGGCGGGGCGTTTCCCTGGGACGGCAGAGCGTACTCGTGCCAGCCGTGGAAGTGCTCCTCGAACTTGAGAATCTTCGGCTTGCCGTTGAAGGCCCGGGCCAGCCGAATAGCCAAATAGGTGGACTCAGTGCCGGAGTTGGTAAACCTTACCTGCTCCACTGAGGGCACCAACCGCATGATCGCGTCGGCCCACTCCATCTCAAAGGGGGTGTTGCCGCCCAAATGGGTGCCCTGGGCCACCTGCGACGAGATAGCGGCCACTATTTCCGGGTGGCTGTGGCCGTGGAGAAGCGCTCCGTTGCCCATTACGTAGTCGATGACCTCGTTGCCGTCCAGGTCGTACTTCACGCCGCCGTTGGCCCTGTTGAAGTAGACGGGGAAGGGCTCGGCGAACCGGTTCTGATGGGTTATGCCGCTGGGGAAGTAGCCCACGGCCTTCTGATATAGCTGGGCCGAGGCCGGAAACTTTTCAATGTAACGCTGGTCAATGGCGGACACGATGCACCTCACAACATTCGATTAGACCAATAGCTTACACCCAACACCCCATCAGGGAAAGTGGGCGCCCAAGCCGCCGTCCCTCGAATCGCCAGTCCCGTCTCAGAGGCGCTACGGTTTGCTTGGAACCGACAGAGACATGCTCCTGCTTGGACCATCCAATGTGAATACAAGCTCGCTCAAGATGTCCATTCCGATGAGGGCCAACACGTTGTGTTGTTCCTGCAAAGGCAGCGACACAAAAGTGTTCGCTACGGTTATGTCCCATTCTGGAAGGTGGAGCAGCCCAGTAAACTGTCGAGCCTCGCGTCTTCCCGCCCCGCCTTGAATGGCCATGGTCGTACCCGTTTCCGGCAGATCCAGCGACAGCGCAAACCCCAAGTCCAGAACGGAAACTTGTGCGCCGGTGTCTATCAGCATCGTACCGCTTCCATTAGGGGCGGAAGAACTAAGGCCTAAATTCCCAATGCTAACTTGAACGCCGTCTACGTTCCCAATAATTCCGTAAACCAGCCGCTGGTTGTTATAGATCCCGGACAGGCGCACGATTCACGCGGACGAACGGATGCGACGCTTGGAGAACATAGCCGATGCGTTTAACTAGACACACCTGGTCGGACACCAATTTTAAGACGACTTCCGACGCCTCGCGGTTAGTGTCATATATGCCGACAAGCTTCTCCCTTGACACAACCGCCCACTTGCCAAACGAGTTGGCTTCGAGCCCAACGCGAATCGTTTCATAAAAGGCGTTCTGCCGTTCCAGGGCATCTCTTCTATCTCGCACGAAATGTCTCCTTTAGCCTGCCTCCGAAAGTGTAATCCAAAACTGCCCGGTCATTCGCCTTGTTGGTCTATGAACGGTATTGGGCGGTTGGACTTCCTATCCGGCGTATCGAGATTCGTGCCGTGCGGCACGTTTTCCACCAACCATAGGCCCAAAGGCTTGCGAGGATTGACCCTATCCACTTTCTCTACCCCCACCCCTCACCGCGCGTTATAAACGGAATGGGGACGCAGCTCCTCCGACACCGACCCGGCGTAGTATGCCTTCAGATGTGGTCGCACCTCCAGCGCCAGTTCCTCCAGCGCCAGTTCCTCGTCCGTCTGCGGCCTGTCCAGATTTGCCCGGATCTCCTTGTACAGAGCATCCTTATCCACCCGCGTCACCCGGCCCTCCCGCATCACCACTTCCCCGTCTACAATCGTCATGTCCACGTCCACGCCCCGGGCCCTATGCACCAGCGCGTCCAGAATGGATACGTCCGGGTTCAGGTAGGGCTGGTCCAACCGGGACAGACGCACAAGGGCCATGTCCGCCCTTCGGCCTGCCTCCAGCGTTCCCACCTGGCCGGCAAAGCCGCTGGCGTCAGCCCCGTTCTCCGTGGCCATCCGAAACACCTGGGCCGGCGTTATCGCGTCGAACTCCACCGTCGGCAGCCGGTGAATCTTCAGCGCCAGCCGCATCTCCTGAAACATATCCTTGTCGTCGTTCATCCCCATGTCGTCGGTGCCGATGGCCACCGGAATCCCCTCCTCCACGAACCGGTGAACCGGCGCAATACCGGAGAGAAGCCGGAAGTTGGAGCTGGCGTTGTGGCACACAGACGCGCCCGATTCCTTAAACACCGCCATGTCCTCGTCGGTGACCCAAACGCTGTGTCCGCAGACAACGTCCGGCCCCAGAAAGCCGATATCCTGCAGGTGCTTCAACGGCGTCGTTCCGTAGATGCGCTGGCCGAAGAGCCGCTGGTAGACCGTCTCGGCGAGGTGTATATGGCTCGTTGTGTTGTACTTCTCCGACAGCCCCTTCAGCCCCATCAGTAGCTCGTCGGAACACCGCTGTACGTTCGTGGGCGCCGTGTTGATGATCGTCCGGGCGCTCGGCGGTCCGTGATACTTCTTGAACAGGTCCTCCGACTGTCCGATCATCTCGTCCACCGGCACATAGCTCTTTCCCATGAAGGCCTCGAAGCGACGGCCCAACTCCAGGGGGAGCTGGCGGAAAAACTCCTTCTCGCCGCCCCGGGGGCCCGCGATCATGGAGTTCTGGTCCTGCAGATTGGGGGCATAGGAGAGCCGCACCCCCGCGTCCTGGTACGCGCGAATCACTTTGTCCGTCGACACTTCGTCTATGGGCGCCGTGCCCCTGCCGGGCGTGTACATTATCTGTACCGTTGTCGTACCCGTCTCCAGCATGTCGATGGCCCCGTGCAGATGCTCCAGGTAAGGGTCCAGCTGACGAGAGCCTATGCGGCCAATGCCGGATAGTTCCAGGGGCGCGTGGGGGACTCCCAGCTGTACGGCCGAAAATCCGACGTGGTCGTGGTCGTTGACCAGGCCGGGAATGACCACGTGGTCGGGTGAACCCACCATCTCCGCAAAAGGATGATTCTCCTTCAACGACTGGTAGTCCCCAACGTCAACGATGCGTCCGCCTTCCTGATATACCGCTCCGTCGGTAATGATTATCGCGTCGTCAGGGCCGACGACTTTGCATATGACGTACTTGCCTCTAACCAGCAGCGAACTCATCATTCGATCCCCCATTACGTAATGACTTGGGTTGAGATCAACGGCCCACCCACCATTGGCCCCAAGCCGACTGGATGGCCTCTGGATCGAAGTCGTCGTTCAGAATAGCGTCAATGACCCGTGGTTCCCCGGAGGCCAGCGCCTCCCTCACAGCCGGCCTCAGCTCTTCGGGCCGCTCCACCCGGACCCCGTGAACACCGAAGGCCTTCGCCAGAGCGGCGAAATCCAGCGGGTGGTCGTAGAAGTCCATGCCTATGTACCGACTCTGCCGCTCCCTTCCCGTGAGATAGCGGGCCATGTTCTCTCGCAGCACCTTGTAGCTGCCGTTGTTGCAGATAACGTAGACAACCGGAATCTGATAGTTGACCGCCGTCCAGAGAGCCTGGATGGTGAACATGGCCGTGCCGTCGCCAATGATCCCCACCACCGGGCGATCGGGTGCAGCCAGCTTCATGCCCAGAGTTGCCCCCATGCCGAACCCCAAACTTCCGCCGCGGCCTCCCACCAAGGAACCGGGTTCATCGAAGTCCAGCGCTCCCATCAGGGCGCTGCGCACGGTGATAGAGTCGTCGCACACCAGCACGTCAGGCGGAAGGGAGCGGCGAAGCTCCACGGCGAAGCGTTCGGGCGATGTGGGCGACTCGTCCCATCGTCGCTCTACCAACGCGTCGAAGACTTCCCCTCGTCGGCGCTTCTCCCGGGCAACGGCTTCTCCCCTCTCGCGGGCCGCCTCCGCTTCCGCAGCCGTCATCCTTTCCGAAAGTGTCTGGGAAAGCTGCTTCAGGCTGCCGGCGATGTCTCCCAGGACCCCCGCTGCCACGGGATAAGAACGCTGAATGTCCCAATCGCTGCAGTCCAGATGTATTAGCTTGGGTGGGCCGCTAAAGGTCGCCTCCGGCGTGGGTATGGACTGGACCATGACCTCGGTGCCCACCGCAAGAATAATATCTGCGGCGTCGAACCGTTCCTTCATATCCCGGTGCAGCCAGCTGGTATCGAAGGCGCCCATGTAGTGGGGGTGGGAACTTGGCATGTGCACTTCCGAGAAGCTGGTGGCGAACACCGGCGCGCCAATCTGCTCCGCCATACGGGCCACCAACGCCGGTGCTCCTAGAGACTGCGATACCCGGTCTCCCACCAGCATCAGCGGGCGTTGCGCCGTCGAAAGCAGCCGCGCCGCCCGCTCCACCGCCCGTGGGTCCGGCAGCACGCGGAAATAGTGGTCGACGGAGGGAGCTATATCCATCTCCGCCTCCCTGCTCATGGAGTCCCAGGCAAAGGACACGAAAACGGGCCCCGTGGGTGGCGTGCTGGCCACTTTGAAGGCCCGGCGCACGATGGCTGGCACGTCTTCCGGCGTGGTCACCTCTCCCGCCCATTTGGTGTACTCCCGCATGACGTTGACCATGTTGGAGTAGAGAGTCGGGTTGTGAAGCTGCAAGCTAGTGGCCGTCTGTCCTGCCGTTATCACCATGGGCGTGCCGCCCCTCCAGGAGTTGTACATGACGGCGATGCTGTTTGACACGCCCACGGAGATGTGGAAGTTCATGAAGGCGGGACGCTGGGTTATGCGGGCATACCCGTCGGCCATGCCTGCGGCCACCCCTTCAAAAAGACTGGTCACGTACTGGATGTCGGGGGCGTCTTGGAGAGCGTCAAGGAAAGGCAGCTCCGTGGTGCCGGGGTTGCCGAAAACGTACCGAACACCTTCGGCCCGCAGCATCTCCACCAGCGCCCGCTGCCCCGTCATCCGCGCCACGCCGGCCTTAACCCCTCTCCCGCCGCAGGGCGGCTGAGTTTAACTGGTTTGCCGAGTTCGTATCAATCAATCCCCTTACCTCAATGGTATATACTGGCACAAACGCTGACAGTTTGACCAGCATTTGACGAGGACATATGCGCAGTGGCAATCGTTAGAAATGCTGTAGACAGGTCGAAGTTCAACCCATCCGCCCATCTCCCCTACAACCTTCGCATCATGGATTTCGAGTCAACAATGCAGGATGTCTACGATTTCTTCTACGACGTGAACTCTCATCTGGTTGAAAGAGGTCTTGAACGCCTCGATGACATGCTTAGGCCGGCCATCATGTCCGGCGTTTTATCCGACATGATATCTGCAAGTCTGGCAAAGCATTCCCGTGTTCTTACGGAGAACAATTACTTCAACGGTCATCCGGACCTTGTTGTGCAAGGTCGATACGCTGGCAATTCCGCAAAAGCCGGCGCCCACGGAGGGGAAATAAAGACGACCAGGAAGCGTGGCGGCGCAGTGGACACCCACGGAGCACGGGAGCAATGGATGTGCGCATTCGTCTACACCGTAGACAACCAAACTGAGCCTGCTATTGAAAGAAAACCCATGACCTTCACGGAGGTTTACTTGGGGCACGTAACCGAAGATGACTTCCGGCGTAATCCTCGAGGCGAACTTGGCACTCGCACCGCTACGTTAGACCGACACGGCATTCGCAAGCTTAGGGAGCAATGGGTCTACCTAGCGTGAGCTAATTGCGGCGATTTACTTCAAGCTCCGATAAGGGCTGAATGGCCTTGGTCGCCATGTCAAAGTAGTCCGGGTCCTTCTCAATCCCAATCGAATGATACCCGATGGCTTCAGCGGCTGCTAAAGTGGAGCCTGCGCCGGCAAAGGTATCTACTATCACTCCTTCTCCCAGTGGGAGCGCACCTCTAACCAACTTCCGCATTAACTCTTGAGGCTTTAGGCTTGGATGGGGTGCGATGAGTTTCTCTTTCTTGCGTGTTGGGGTTGATCTAATTACGTCTCCGAATGGGTACTCATCCGACGGCCTCCGGAATCCCCCCGTCTTCCACCTCCTCAGATTATCCTGAACCCGCCCATCCAACGGCTTGCGGAACATCACCCACGGCTCCCACATAGACCTTGGCATCACCGTCACGTTTCGGAATTCCTTCTCCGCCGCCTTGGGCCTGTCACCGCCGCGCATCGTCATTACTAGCCGTATTATGTCTCCCCTTCGCTCCAAACCGGCAGACGAAAGAGCGTCTGAAAGTATGTGGCTAAGCAACGGATTCGAAGCCACTATCACATTTGCTCCAGGCGTCAATTTTGGAAGCAACATCGAGGCCCATACGAGGAAAAACTCTCGTAAATGTTCCTTTTGCGAAGGTGTCAGCGTGGTGAACCGGGGAAGCGGCGACCGCCTATGGCCGTCGAACGATGGCGGGATTCTCCAAACCCCACCCCTGCCATTTCTCAATTTACGCTGTTCTTTTTGCGTGTATTCGTACAGTCCGTAAGGAGGATCCGTAACGACGGCGTGAATGGAATTATCCTCTTGCCTATCCAGCCAGCTAAAGCAATCGTCGTGTATTATTGTTGCATTCCCAAATCGAAAGGGAGGCTTCTGCTGAAATTCCGATGAGAGAAACTGTTCTTGTCTAATCGTTCCGAATTGCGAGGCTCTTATGCGGTATACGCCTCTAGCCTCCTTCACGAACAAATCCGGCGTGTTCAACCTCAAATATGAACGAATTGACGATTCGGGAGTGGGGCCGTTGACCTTAGAAACTCGCTGATATATGTGCTTGGCGGTTAGCCCTTCGGGTGCTACGCGTAGCACCTGAAGAATGGCATCGCGGACTTGACCCGGAGCGTTTCTCTTTCCATCTTCCGCCATGGACTCTAGTTTAGACGTCTAGACGTCTAAAATCAAGTGTTCGTCTGCGCCCGCCGCAGGGCGGCGGTGGCAGGTCCGTCAACCTCGCCGGCAGCTTCGTCTATGACCACGCCGTAGGCCTCCCGGGCATGTTCCGCCGTCACCTTGCCGTTGCGCCAGTCCCACCACACCGCTTGCGGGTCACGCTCCAGGGGGTTGCCGTAGCCTCCGCCTCCAGGCGAGACGTGACGAAACACGTCGCCCTGTTTCAGGCTCGTGTTTATCTTAGTGGGTAACACCTCCTCCCCGTCGCCGGGGTTCAGCAGGTTCATAGATCCCCGGCCTGCCTTCCCGCCCTCCAATCCGTATGGCGGGAAGGCGCGGCGGTCCGACCGCCAGGTGATTGTCGCCTCAGGTGCCAGCACCTCCCACTCCCGCGCAAGGGCCAGCCCGCCCCGATGTCGTCCTGGACCTCCTGAGTCCGGCACATATCCGTAGCTTCGCAGACGAAGGGGCACCTGAGACTCTATTATCTCAATAGAAACGTTGGAAATGTTCGCGCCTACGCTGGCCACCCCGCCTCGCCCATCACCGTTGTTCCAGGCCCCGCGAACGCCGAAGACGTTGTCGTAGAACACCCTGATAGTCCCGTCGGGCTGGAGGAATCCGAAACGTCCCGTGGAAGTCCCGCCCTCCGGCGCCGCGGCCACGCGTTCCGGGGCAACTTGGGCAAGAGCGCCCAACACCGCGTCTATAAGACGAAAAGACGTCACCCCGCGGGCGGCGCACGAGGCGGGATGCCGCATATTGGTTATAGTGCCCTCTGGCGCAATCACCTCCACGGGACGGAAGCAGCCGGAGTTGTTGGGCATATCCTCCCCGATAGCGCACCTGATGGCGCAATAGGCCATGGCCTTGCTCTGACTCAACACGCAGTTGATGGCCCCGCGGGTCTGTGGGGAAGTCCCCGTGAAGTCCACCAGTGCCGAATCACCCTTTATATGCAGGGCCACCCGTATGGGAATAGGGTCTGTGCTCAACCCGTCCTCGTCTAAATAGTCGGTGAAATGGTAGACCCCGTCGGGCCAGCGTGAAATGCCCTGGCGGGTGATGCGCTCGCTGTAGTCCATTAGCTGGCGAAGGTAGAACTTCAGCGTTTCCGTTCCGTACTCGCTTACTAGGTCTAGGATCCCCCGGCTGCCCATTCCGCAGGCGGAAATCTGGCTGGCGAAATCGCCCATCACCACCTCTGGCGTACGGACGTTTAGCTGAATCATCTCCGCCAGGGTGGCATTCAGCTTGCCCTTGCCGTACAGCTTCAGGGGCGGGATGCGGATCCCTTCCTGGTAAATCTCCGTGGAGTCGTGGGCCATGCTGCCTGGGGCCCGGCCACCCACGTCCATGTGGTGCACAACCGTTACGGCATAGCCGAAGATTGCGTCCTCCACGAAGATGGGCGTAACGCAAAAGATGTCCGGCAGGTGCAGTCCGCCGGAGTAGGGGTCGTTCAGAATTACCACGTCGCCGGGGTGTATGTCGCCGCCGAACCGGTCCAGAACGGCCCGTACGGCGTCAGGTATGCCGCCCATGTGGATGGGAATGGCCAACCCCTGGTCCAGCACGTCCCCGTTGGTGTCGCAAAGTGCTGCCGAAAAGTCGAAGGCTTGAGTCGTAGTAGGAGACCGGCCCGTACGCTGCACCGTCAACATCATCTCGTCGGTGATGGACTGTAGGGCGTTGCGAATGACCTCGAAGGTGATTGGGTCGAAGGGGTGCTCTCTCAAGACTCTTGCTCCCAACTTAGAACAACGTTCCATGCCTCGTCCCGGCTGACGCTGCAGCCGGGGGGCACGACTATGGTCGTATCGTACTCTTCAACGATGACGGGGCCGGGAATGGCATCGGAAGATAGATGCCCCCGGGCGATTACCTCGGTTTCCATGAGGCCGAATTCCCGTCCGAAATAGGCCTTCCGCCGGCTCCTTGGCCCGGCTGAGTCATAAAGGGCGGCTCCCATGGCGCCCATGTCCAAGCTCGACGATGCTTCAATGTCGGGCCGTCCGACGACTCGAATGTTGGTCACCTCAACCGCTTCGCCGTCAGAACGGTAGCCATAGGTGCGGTGGTGCTCCTGTCCGAAGGCTTCCTTCAGTTCCGGCATGGAGCCGGAGTCTGGCATGGGCACGGTCAACTCGTGGATCTGCGCGGCATAGTGTAGGTCTGCGTACCGGTGGAACGCCAGCCTATTCGGGTCGTACCCCTCTCGACGCAATACCTGGGACGCCTCGTTCTCTAACGCTGTGAATCCCGCCTCCAGACCGGAGTCCGCTCCGTCGCCCGTCATCATCATGAGGCTGCGAACGAACTCGTACTCCTGGGCCGCCGCCAAAAGGCCGAGGCTGCTGAAGAGCCCCGGCGCGGTGGGGACGATGACCCGGCTAATGCTCATCTGCCGCGCCAGAGCGGCGGCGTGGCACGGGCCGCTACCGCCAAAGGCCACCAGCGTGAAGTTCCGGGCGTCCCGCCCACGCTCCGTGGTCACCGAACGCATGGCCCTCGCCATAGAGGCATTGGCTACCACGTGAACGCCATAGGCCGCCTCCAGTATGGAAAGACCCAGAGGACGGGCCACCTTTTCGTCAAATATGCGGCGCGCCTTCTCCAGATTCACCTTCAGCGACCCGCCCAGCAGGTATTCAGGGTTCAGATAGCCCAGCAGAACGTTGGCGTCGCTCGTGGTGGGTTCCTCGCCGCCCTGGTCGTAGCAGATGGGACCCGGCTCTGCCCCGGCGCTTCTCGGCCCCACCTGGAAGGAGCCACCCGCGTCCAGGGATACCAGGCTGCCCCCGCCGGCCCCCACCTCCGCCACGTCAACCGCTCGAACCATTAGCAGATATCCGCCGCCCTTGAGAAGCCTGCTGCCCTTGGAGATGGGCGCGCCGATTTCGTACTCCATCGACTTGTGGGGCTCTCCCTCCTCGATGACAGCTGCCTTTGTGGTGGTGCCCCCCATGTCGAAAGTCAGCAGGTTCGGCGTAGACAATTTCTTCGATAGATGCAACGCACCCGACACTCCCGCTACAGGCCCGGATTCCAACGAGAATACGGGCCGTTCTCCCGCTCTGTGAGAAGTCATCATGCCGCCGCTGGACTGCATCACCAGTATCGGAGCTTCTATTCCCATGGCGGAAACTCTATCCCGCAGCGACCTCAGATAGGTGTTCATCACCGGCATCAGGTAGGCGTTGGCGACGGTGGTGCTGGTGCGTTCGTACTCACGAATGGCGCTCACAACCTCGTGAGAGAGGCTGACGAATAAATCGGGGTATTCGGCCCGGGCAAGCTCTCCGATGG
The DNA here is from genome assembly GCA_965238215.1 of Dehalococcoidia bacterium. Taxonomy (GTDB): domain Bacteria; phylum Chloroflexota; class Dehalococcoidia; order Lucifugimonadales; genus JAPULR01. Next base: position 1,788,464 of record OZ250180.1, read on the forward strand.
CCCGTTCGTGCACCGGGTTGCGGTAGGCGTTGATGAGACACACGGCCAGGGATTCCACCCCTTCCGCCAGAAGCTGTTCGATCCTTCGTCGCACCTCGTCCAGGTCCAGAGGCGTCAACACCTGACCGGCGGCGTCCAAACGCTCCTCCACCTCCAGCCGAAGGTAGCGAGGGACTAGCGGGTCCGGCGGCGTGTAGAAGAGGTCGTAGAGGGTGGGAGTGCGAAGGCGGCGCACCTCCAGCACGTCTCGGAAGCCCTTGGTGGTGATGAGTCCAACCTTGGCGCCGCGGCGCTCCAATACGGCGTTGGTGGCGGCGGTCGTGCTGTGGCAAACCTCCACCACCTGGGAAGGCGAGACGCCTGCTTCTGCCAGCGCCTCGCTTATGCCCTTCATGATTCCCACTTCGTAGCGGCCTGGGGTGGAAGAGACTTTGCGCACCGCCAGCCGCCCGTTAGGGCCCGTAAGCACGACGTCCGTGAAGGTGCCCCCCACGTCGACGCCCAGCCGGTATCCTCTATGTTCAAGCAATGTCATAAGCCGCAAACCGCCCGTCTATTATACAGGGTTCACGGGCTCAGGACGGGGGACTAAAGGTTGGCAATTGTGGCTAACTGGGGATGCCAAGAATTGCGAAGGTCCCATTGCATGACTGGCGCCTCTCACTAAGGACTCAGACCTAGCCCTTTCTTGACCCTTCCAACAAGTACGTAGTTGCCTGGTTCGCCAGACATAAAGTCGGTGCCAATGACCCACATATCCATAGGCGAAAAGCCGTACTTGCCCAGAAAGGCCGCCCCAGCCCGGTCTTGTAGGTCCTTCAGTCGCCGGTCCCAATCAGCACCCGGTCCACAGCCAGTAGGAGCATATCCACACCGGAGGAACTCGGGATCCGTGCGCATCTCCTGGAGTTCATCCCATAAAGCACGGGCCTCTCTACGCAGCGACTCCAAACGGGCTTCCTGGTTGGCATCCACTGAGGCTATTGTTTCTATTTTCACTGTCGGCTATGCAGTCGGATCTGTCGCCGTATCTGAACTCGACACTATTCCGGACAGTAGAACCAGTATTACCAGCATCGAAAGGAATAATCGCATTAGGACTCCTCTTGCGGCTCGGGATAAGGACGGACGAATGCTACTTAGTCCAACTAACGCGTGCGCCGACAAGTGGGCATACCGCACCCCACCCGCCCTATCGTGCACGTAGTTGCCCGACGGACTCAGTAGCATTGAGAGATTACAGAACGTAGGAGTGAACCGTCAAGTGATTTAGCTAAATTGTTCTGGACCTCACAATGTGTAGATAGCATAGCCCCGGCAACGTGGGGATTCTTAGTTAGACTGTCTTGGACATTGTCAACCTGTTAGCGTGTCCGTATAAGGGCCAGCCATCCAAACTGAGATGCTACCACCGCCGCAACGAGCGACGGCTTAATAGCCCGGTATCGGTTCCTTCACCCCAAACCCTGTCAGTGGCAGCAGCACGCTCTCCGACTGCTGAATGTCTCCGTTGGCCAGCAGCTTCTCCAGTCCTCCCAGCACGATGGCCGACGTGGGTTCAACGATGATACCCTCCAGCGACGCCAGGGTCCCCTGCCACTCCAGAATCTTCTCTTCCGACACGGCCACGAAGCTGCCGCCAGACTCCTTGGCGGCTTCCTGCAGGCTGTGGGGTCGGGGCGGGTTGGTGACGCCAATGCCGTTGGCCCGGCTCGCCGCCTCGCCCTCGTAGGGAGTCCACTTCCGCCCTTGGAAGGCCGCAACTACCGGCTGGGTCTCCTCTGTCTGCGCCCCGTGCAGACGGGGCATTCGGTCAACCCGCCCGTCTTCAAGCATCTCGCGGAAGCCCCGCCACATGCCCTGGTAGATTGATCCGTTGCCTATGGGCACGATGATATGGTCGGGCAGGGGGGCCATCTGCTCCGCAATCTCGTAGGCCAGGGTCTTCAGACCCTCAATGAAGTAGATGTTCTGGCCGTAGTTCATGTGAAGAATGCCTGCGTCCTCCGCATAGCTCCGCGCCCCTTCGCTGCGGGCCGTCTTGCCCGCGCCCGCCCAGTGCATTTGCGTGCCGTGGAGGGCGATGGCGTGGACCTTCCGGCTGTCTGCGTTAGTCTCGTTGGCGAACCCGTGGAACCGGATGCCCGCCCGGGCGCAGTAGGCGGCGAAGGAATGTCCAGCATTCCCGCCGGTGGCGTCGGCAACCTCCGTGACACCCGTGTCCTTGAGTACCGACACCTGGACAGTGTTGCCCCGGTCCTTGAAAGAGCCTGTTGGGTTGAAATACTCCATCTTGGCGTTCAGGTTGGCTATCCCCAGACGCTCGCCTACCCGCGGCAGAGGCACCACGGGGGTGTTTCCTTCTCCCATCGTCACCAGGTTGGCCGGGTCGTTGATGGGTAGTGTCGGAAGATAGCGGGCAGTACCCTGCGCACCCGCGACTACGCGAGCCTCCGCCGTGGCCGGCGTGTCGTACCGGGCGTCCAGCAACCCGCCGCAGGACTCGCAAAAGAGCCGGTATTTGCTGCCGTCGTATTGGGCTTCACACTGTTCACAAATAAGAGAATAAGCCATTTTTCACTCCTAATAATTCCAGGGGATGTCGGCCCCGGTTTTCCTCCACCGTCCCTCCGGTTAGAGGAGTTCACTGTAGCCCGCCTGCAAGAGTCTTAGCTGCGCTGGAAATAATACGAGGATACCCGGAATGTTAGGTGACGCCTACAGGCAGGCGACGCCCGCCCGCGAGCACTCCTCGTCCTGTTGGCCGGTGCCTCCGCCGACGCCGCACGCGCCGATGGGCCGGCCGTCCCGTATGATGGGCACGGCGCCCTGGCTCATTATCATGTGTCCTCCCTCGGCCATCGCAATTCCCCGCATGATGGGATCGTCCGCCCTGACTTGTAGGGTCCCGCTGGTTAGACCGAATCCCACGGACGCTACCGCCTTGCCCTGGGAGCCATAGGCGCTGGCCCAGGTTGCATCCTCCATCCGCTGGAAGGCCAGAAGCCTGCCTCCGGCGTCCACCACCGCAGCGCTGATCTTGATGTTGAACTCTTCGGCCTTGGCCAAGGCCCCTTCGATGGCTCGATTGGCTTCCGCAAGGGTTAAAGACATGGAATGCCCTCCTCGAAACGATGCTTAAACGGCCGCGCTTGACCGCGGCTGGAATGCCCGCAGTCTAAGGCCCGCCCGCCGCCCACGTCAACCTGAACCGGCTTCATGTGTCCCGCCGCCTGAGGCTTATAGGCCCCTTTCGCCCAGGAAGACGCTCAGGTCCGCTGTGCGGCAGGCGTAGCCCCACTCGTTGTCATACCAGCCCAGCACCTTTACCATCTCGCCCGCCATCACCATGGTGGAGAGGGCGTCGAATATGCAACTGTGAGGGTTGCCTTTGAAGTCGCTGCTTACCAGGGGCGCATCGCAGTATTCCAACACCGGCGCCAGCGCCCCCTCCTCCGCCGCTTCCTGGAAGGCGTTGTTCACCTCCGACACGCTGACCTTCCGCTTCAATATCGCGGTGAAATCCGTGGCGGAAACAGTGCTGGTGGGCACCCGGAACGCCACTCCGTGGAGCTTGCCCTGAAGCTCGGGAATCACCAAACCCACGGCCCTGGCCGCGCCGGTGCTGGTGGGGATGATGTTGCCCGCTGCCGCCCGCGCCCGCCGCAAATCGCTGTGCACCTGATCCAGAATCTTCTGATCGTTGGTGTAGGCATGCACCGTCGACATCAACCCGTACTGTACGCCGAAGGCATCGTTCAGAACCTTGGCCATGGGCGCAAAGCAGTTGGTGGTGCAGGAAGCGTTGGAGATGATCTGATGCTCCAACGGGTCGTAGGCGTCGTCATTGACCCCCAGCACCAGAGTTATGTCCTCGTCCGTGGCCGGAGCGGAAATGACGACCTTCTTTGCCCCGCCTTCCAGGTGTGCCGACGCCTTGACCGCGTCGGTGAATATGCCCGTGGATTCGATGACCAGGTCTGCGCCCACGTCTCTCCACGGTATCTGCGAAGGGTCCCGCTGGGAGAAGGCTCTCACCTCAGCCCCGTCGATTATCAACGAACCGTCCCTGGTCTCGACGCTGCCGGGAAAGGTCCCGTAGTTGGTATCGTACTTGAAGAGGTGAGCGTTGGTCTCAGCGTCGGCCAAGTCGTTGACCGCCACCACCTCCAGTTCATCCGGATGACGCTCCAAGGCTGCCCGGAGCACCTGACGTCCAATCCTTCCAAAGCCGTTGATGCCAACTCGCGTTACCAAAGACCCACCTCCTGCTTGGTCAATCTACCGGGGCGTAGTGTTGAAGTTCCCCCCTCTATTCTATAAAAGCAGCGCGGGTCTTTCCACTGCCCCCACCCATCCTGCCATTCTGAACGGAGTTGAAGAATCTCGTTGGGTAGGCCCGTTTCGGTATGATGGACGAAGGCGTCCTAGCGTTGACCTGCCCGAAATGGCTGATTAGGGCCAGAGAGAGAGGGATTCCAGGGCCATGGTTTCCGGCAAGCCCAACATCAGATTCATGTTCTGCACCGCCTGCCCCGCCGCACCCTTCACCAGATTGTCGAGGCAGCTGACTACTATAAGCCGTCCCGTTCGCGGGTCCACCGTGGGGTATACGAGGCACAGGTTAGACCCCGTGGTCTGCTTGGTTCGAGGCGGCGAGTCGGTCACGTGGGTAAACGGCTCGTCGGCGTAGAACTCCCGGTAAGCCTCCTGCACGGCCTCCCGGGTTGTCGATGGGTCCGATAGAGGGGCGTAGCAGGTGGCAAGGATGCCCCGCGTCATGGGGATTAGGTGAGGAACGAAGGTTACTTTGGCGGTCTCCGAGCCGCCCAGGGCCGCCAGTTCCTGCGCAATCTCCGGCTGATGTCCGTGTCCTTCCAACCCGTAGGCCAGCACGTTCTCGTTGGCCTCGGCGAAGTGGTACATGGGGTTGGATGTGATGCTGCCCCGCCCCGCGCCGGAAATCCCCGACTTGGCGTCAATGATAGCGTCAAGGGCAACCAGACCCTCCCTGAATGCCGGCGCCAGGGCCAGGATGGACGCCTCCGGGTAGCAGCCGGGGTTGGCTATCAGCGACGCTCCGGCGATGCGACTCCGGTTAATCTCCGGCAGTCCGTAGACGGCGCGCTCCAACAAATGTGGCGCGGGATGGTCTATCTTGTAGGCTGCCTTGAACCCGGCTGCGCTGCGGATTCGGAAGTCGGCGGCGATGTCCACCGCCTTCATTCCCCCGTCCACCAGAGGGGCCAGGGCCGCCGCACTGGCGCCGCTGGGAAGGCTGGAGAAAACAAAGTCTACGGACTCCTCCACCGTGGTCGTAATGGGCAGGTCTATGTCCCACAGGTGGGGCACGGCCTCCGGCAGCCGCTTCCCTGCGGCGCTGCGACCGGTGACAGACGCGATGGTCACTTCCGGGTGGTTGTGAAGAATTCGGGCCAACTCCGAGCCGGCGTATCCCGTGACGTTGATTATTCCTACCTTGGTCACTGTTGAACCTCGTTTGGGAGTGACAAACAGTATAAGCCGCACTTCCCCGTGGGGTAAAGGCGGCGGCTATTAAAGGGCTACTGCAATTACAAACAACAAAAAGGGACGGCCCCTTTGAGAGGCCGTCCGCCGATACAATCTTCGGTGAGGCTAAGTCTTCTCGTACGGGGGAGCTTCGGTGTACTTCTCGCCCCTAGCTTCCGCTTCCTCTTTCCGCTTGAGCCAATTGCGCACCTGCTCATAGGCTTCAGCCTTCCCCTCAGCCTTTCCTTCTGCATATCGTCTTTTCAAATACCGTTCAGCTAGCATGATTCCACCTTCCACTATCAAGAAAGTTGTGGCCGTGCTGACAAAGACGGCGTTGGCCATTACTAACAGCACGGCTATCGGGTCAGGGTCCCTTAGTACCGCCACAATCAGCCAACCAATGAACTGGACCGTGAAGAGGATAATGAATATCCCTTCACGGTGCTTGGCTACAGGGGGCAAAAGATATTCCCGTCAGTCTCGCCGCCGTTTAGTTTGTTGCTTAGATGAGTGGGCAAGTTCTCACGATTTCTCCTGGGATAATTCTAATAGCTTCTCTGTCCGTTCAGCCTTTCGGATGATGCGGAAATACTATGTTCATGCCTCCGGAGTGTCAACCAAGCCTCTATCTATAGTAACAGAGCTTGGGACGAATCGACGGAGGGACGTTGCCAGATTGCGTCAAGTTGGGGGGCCGGTTGTATACGGCGTTTGCGAAGTCCCTCACGGGTAACGTTACTTTGCCTTAACGGGCAGCTGGCTGGAGGGACAGCCAAAGGCAAGAACGCACTCGTCGCATCGGGGCCGGGGGGCCTTGCAGACTCGTCGTCCGTGGATAATCAACGCTGTGTGGAAAGCGTAGACCTGATCGGGCTCCACCATGACTTCCAGCAGGTCGTGGGCGGCGTCGGCGCTGACCTTCGGGCCGATGAGCCCCAGCCGCTTCGACACCCGGTGCACGTGGGTATCCACCGCCATGGCCGGCATGCCCAGGGAGAAGCACAGGATCACTGCCGCAGACTTGGGGCCGATCCCCGGCAGCTCGCGAAGCCACGCCTTGGCGTCTGCCAGCGGCATCTCCGCCAGGAAATTGAGGTCCAAGTTGCCCCGCTTCTCCAGAATGAGGTTCAGGATCCGCTTGATGCGAGGAGCCTTGATGCGAGCCAGCCCGCCCACGCTGATGGCTTGTGAGATGCGCTCCACGCTTCCCTCGGCCACGGCCTCGAGAGCGCCGAACTCCTCCATGAGACGACCAAAGGCCCTTCCAGAATTGATGTCGGAAGTGTGCTGCGAAAGGATAGTGAAGACGAGCTCTTCGGCAGGTTCGATGCGTCTGGCGTGCTCGAAGGGGCCGTAGGAGGGTCCCAGCAGCCCGATTATCTCCTGGGCGCTCAGGCTCTTTGGGGCCGGCTTCCTCCGACGTCGTTTGGTCGCAGGTTTCCGTGCCTTTGTCTTGGGCTTGGTATTGCTATTCCGTACCACGATGGCCGGATTCTAGCACCCCCCGCAGAAGCGCTCAAGAGGGGTTGGGAGTTATGGGTTAAGCTACTGCGGGGTGCAGTTCCTGGATGCACTCAGTAATCATATCAGCGACGAGCATGGCCTCCGGCGAATCCCCCGGAGGCAAGCCGCCAATTAAGCTGTGTGAAAGGTCAGCCTCATGGGGAGGTCTGACCGCCTTGGGGTCGTGAACAAAGCTCAAGTATCTCGCCGCGACTAAAATGTGATTTCTCGTGTCGCCCACGTTCAGTTGAGCAAACCTCCCATTGGGCCTTATTGTCAATTGAATTAGACGCCTTACTTCGCCGAGTTGTTCCTTCTTGGTTTTTCCTTGGAAGTACTCCAGCCAATTGACAGAGACACCGTCTTAATCCCTCACGAACTCGGAGGCATTGACGATACCCTTTTGAACATTGCTGGGCTTCACGTAGCGGACTACGTGGTCGGAGTCTGGAAGTTCGTCTCCGGTCACACGCCCACCAGAGCATCGAGGTCAAATGCACGAATCTGTCGCTTTACACCTTCAAGGGTGTCGTGGCCAGCAATCCTAGAAACGAAATCGTTGGCTGCTCTGCGTTTGAATATCACACATTCTACTTGCTGCTTGCCGAAGAACTGAATTCCAACGTGTCCCCCGTTGTCATCCTTCCACACGGCTCGATAATTGCCGCTGTCCGTTAGGAATACAGCCGCTTCATTCGTCATGGACGTTGAATATACAAAGTAGTAGAAATCTTGCTCCGACGCCGGATTAACCTCAGTATCGTCTTCAAGGGCGTATCCCTTGAGTTCCTTGATCCGGAGAGAATAAGCCTGTCGCACACCCTCAGAGGTCTTGCTCGGCGGGTCTTGCTTAGGCGCTAGTTTCCCTATCATGTCGATTTCCCCAAATCCGGCGTCTTTTGCAGTTCTCTTCAGCATACCACGATGATTGCCCGATTCCACTACCTTTTGTGGAACGTCCAACGCCCCACATAAGCATATATACCGAAAGAGTCGCGCGCAAAGCCTGTGACACGTCCGTGTGCCCCCACCAACCCCCGCTTGTGGTATATTTTCAGTCTACCTTCTACCCTTGTAGGAACGGACTGCCGTTATGAACGATGCTTTGCATGACCTCGTTGCCGACGCTCTCAAGGGGCACGACGCCCAATACATAGAGCTGCGCGTCGACCAGAACCAGTCGTCGCACCTCCGCTACCGCGGGCGGGAGTTGGAGGAAGTCAACCGTACCACCACCGGCGGCGGATGCGTCCGCGCCCTAGCTGGTGGCGGTTGGGGCTTCGTTTCTTTCAACAGCCTCGACGGACTGCGGGACAAGGTCCGCTCCGCCGTCGCCAACGCCCGTCTGGTGGGCGGCGAACCCGTCACGCTTGCTCCGGTGGAACCTGTCGTCGATTGCATCAGCCCCACCGTTAAGAAAGACCCTTCCCTGATATCCCTTCACGACAAGAAATCCCTGCTTGACCAGTACGTGGAGGAAATCTGGCGCGCCCCGGGCATCTCCACCTCCACCGTGGGCTACGGCGATGCCAAGCGCCGTCGCGTCTTCGCTACCTCCGAGGGTTCCTACGTCGACCAAACTGTTCTCGACGTGGTGATGCGTCTCAACGCCGTGGCGCGGGACGGCGCGGATGTCCAGCAGTCCGGCGTCAGCCTGGGCAGCGCCGGCGATTTTTCCGAGATAGAGGGCCTTCATGACGAAGCCGCTCAGGTGGGCCGCCGCGCCGTGGAACTACTAAAGGCCCCCCAGGTCAAAGGCGGCGAGTACACCGTTGTGCTGGAGCCGGTTCTGGCCGGAGTGTTCATCCACGAAGCCTTTGGACACCTCTCCGAGGCCGACCACGTCTACGAGGACGATCGGATGAAGGAGATCATGGTCCTGGGCAAGCGTTTCGGCGGGCAACACCTCAATGTCGTCGACGGCGCCGCCGTGCCCGATCTTAGAGGCAGCTACGGCTACGACGACGAGGGCGTTCCTTCCACACGCAGCTATCTGCTCAAGGAGGGCGTCCTGGTGGGCCGCCTCCACTCCCGCGAGACGGCAGCCAAGATGGGCGAAGCTCTCACGGGCAACGCCCGGGCCATCGGCCCCCAGTTCCCGCCCATCGTCCGTATGACCAACACCTTCATCGAGGGTGGCGACGCCTCCCCCGAAGAGATAATCGGCGATGTGAAAGACGGCTTGTATGTGGGCAACTGGTACGGCGGCATGACCAGCATGGAGCAGTTCACCTTCTCCGCCGGCGAGGCCTGGGTCATCCGAAACGGAAAGGTAGAGGAGCTTTGCCGCCCGGTGCTCCTCACTGGCAACCTCTTCACTACCCTGGAGAGCCTGGACGCCGTCGCCAACGACTTGAGCATGAACCAGGGCGGCGGCTGCGGCAAGGGCGGCCAATCTCCCCTGCCCGTGTCCAACGGCAGCCCCCACATCCGTATTCAGAGGTGTCTAATTGGCGGAAGTTGACCGTATGCTTCAACAGGTGCTGGAGCAGGCCAAGGCCGTATCCGAGCAGGCGGAGGTCTTTCACCTTTCCGGCTGGAGCCGCCCTGTGGTCTTTGAGGCCAACCGGCTCAAGTCGCTGGTAGGCCGGGACTCCTCCGGCATGGCCCTGCGCCTCATCAAGGACGGGCGTGTGGGCTTCTCCTCCACCACCCACTGGGACGGCGCAGATACTCTGGTGGACAACGCCCTGGAGACGGCCCCCTTCGGTCCCGAGGCCGCCATGGACTTCCCCGGCCCCGGCAACTTCACCCCGGTGTCTCTCTACGACCCCGCCGTGGAGTCGCAATCCCTGGAAGACATGATTCAGCTGGGCCAGCGCCTCATCGACGGCATCCGCGCCGTGGAGCCGGAGCTTCTGTGCGACGCCAGCGTTTCCCGCAGCGTCTCCACCCTGCGGCTGCTGAACTCCAACGGCGCGGCAGCCGAATACACCAGGAGCGGCTTCTCCGCCCACGTCGGCGGCGCCCTCATCAAGGGCACGGACATGCTCTTTCTGGGAGACGGCGACCGCTCTTGCAGTCCCATTTCCGACCCGGAGCCTCTCGTGAGCTCCGTGCTCACACAGCTGGAGCGAGGGCGCGACATCGCCTCCCCCGCCTCCGGCGAATTGTCCGTGGTGTTCACCCCCCGCGGCGTGGTCGGCGCCCTCCTCTCCCCTCTGTTGGCGGGCTTCAACGGCAAGTCCATCCTTCAGGGTTCCTCGCCCCTCGTTGGCAAGCTGGGGCAGCAGCTGTTGGACGAAAGGTTCAGCCTCTGGGACGACCCGACCCTGGCCATGATGCCCGGCAGTCGTATGTGTGATGACGAAGCCGTTCCTTCCTCCAAGATGCCCCTCATCGAAGGTGGCGTCATTCGTAATTTCCTCTATGACCTGCAGACGGCGGGACAGGCCGGGACCGAAAGTACCGGCAGCGCCCACCGCGGACTCAACTCCCTCCCTTCCCCCGGCGTCAGCGTGGGCATCGTTCCCCCTGGCGACGTGGCCTTCGACGACATGATTGCGGACATTCAGGACGGCATAGTGGTGGAGCGGCTGTTGGGCGCGGGTCAGAGCAACATTCTGGCCGGTGAGTTCAACGCCAACGTCCTGCTCGGCTACCGCATCGAAAAGGGCAAGATCACGGGTAGATTAAAGAACACCGTCATTAACGGCAACGTGTACACCGTCCTGAAGGAGCTGCGAGGCTTGGGCAGCGATACAACCTGGTTGGGAGGTTCTTTCAAGACCCCCAGCATCTACTGCGGCGAAGTGTCCGTGGCTACCACAAACTAGCGGGTTTACAAGCAAGTCATGTCCCTAGAACTGTGCCTAGAGGCCATCCGGTCTCCCGAGGAAACCCCGGCCAACTCCCTTCTTTACCATCTGAGCGACCTGTCCGCTTCGGATGTGGTGGACTTCGCCTCTGCGTGGAGGAACGCTCCGCCTAACGGGAAAGTTCCTATTGTGGACAGGCTCATTAGCTTGAGTCAGGACAGGACGGAGTTGGACTTCAGCGCCGTCTTCCGTCGATGCCTCCGGGACGAAAACGAAGAAGTGCGTCGGCGGGCCATTGAAGGGTTGTGGGAAAACGAGGAACGGCGGCTCATTTCGCCCCTATGCAAGCTTCTGGCCCACGACCCTTCGCCGGCGGTTCGGGCCGCCGCGGCAGTAGGCTTGGGCAAGTTCGCCGAGCTTGCCCAGCTGGACAAACTGCTCCGGAAGGACGGCCTTCGCATCGAGGCTTCCCTGCTTGCCGTGCTGCAAAACAATACGGAGGATATGACGGTGCGCCGCCGCGCCTTGGAGTCCGTGGCCGTCTTTAATTCTCCCAAAGTGGACGCGTTCATCCGGTGGTTCTACGACAGCGATGACCTGACATTGAAGGGCAGCGCCCTCTACGCCATGGGCCGGACCGGTGAAACTCGCTGGCTGGAATGTCTGGTGCGGGAAACCCGGAGTCCCAGCCCGACCCTGCGATTCGAGGCGGCCAACGCCTGCGGTCAGCTGGAGGAGGAGGCCGTCGTTCCCCACCTGATACCACTCATGGAGGACGAGGACCTGCAGGTGCAGCTCGCCTCCATCAGAGCCGTGGGAGCCATCGGAGGCTCATTGGCAAAGAAGGCCCTGCGTCGGTGCATCAAGGAGGGGGACGGGGCCGTGGAGGACGCGGCCCGGGAGTCGCTGGAAACGGTGGACGCCATGGTGGACGTTTACAGCTTCAACTACCTCCGGTGAGGGTTGGGGTTTCGGCCAACCTGGCTCTACCTGGTGCTATATTCGCCGATCCAGTGCAAGTTTCCAATGGTTGGGCTAGCTATTCGGTGGAACCTCCGGTCTGCGGTCCACAACTCACAGCCAAACTCCTCCGCAAGAGCAACGTAATGCGCGTCGTAGACCGCCCCCTGGTTAAGCCTGCTCGCCAATTCTATCGCCCTTACGTGAAGATTCGGGCTATGATGAAACTGTAGCCGAGACCCAAGAAGGCGCGTTATCATGAGCGCGCCTTCACTGATGCTGAACTCGCCACGAAGTACCCGCCTATGAAGGACATTGGCCACCTCGAATGGCATTAGAAACGGTGCTATTCGGGTAACGTCTTGTGCGACCCAGGATTCCAAAAGGGCGTGGGCTTTGTCTGAGTCCTCCTCCTCGACCAGCCACTTGACTGCCAGACTTGCATCGATAACGACAAATCCGCTCACGCGCGGCCCTCTATTTGGGCATCCCTAATCCGGCGGGCCTCTCTGATCAACTCTGCGGAGTCGCCTGGCAATCTCTTGCCCTTGAAAATCTTCATGCGCAGCTCTGCAAACATTTCGTGGTCCGGCTTGCGGGATAAAAGTCCGGGCCTCCCGTTGGCCTCATCCTTGGTCAACTCTTTCTCGATGACCGTCTGGCAGTATCCACGTACGCTGAGTCCCTTGAAATCGGCAACGACCTTCAGCCTTTGTTGAAGGTCGGGATCCAAGTCCAGGGTAAGCTTAATCTTTTTGTCTTGCATGGCCTATGGCTCTCAAGGTAGTCAGCGGCATTTAACTCTATGGGATATGCGGAAATGCGTCAATGCGCGCTGGATGTGGAGGGGCTAATAGAATAAGTTCGTCAGCCCATATAGCTCCATGTCCAATTCGTGGGTCTTCCCCCGGAATTCCTGCAGACTCGTCGTCGTAATTTGCCCGCCCCGCAAGCCCACCATCACGCCGAAATTCCCTGCCTGCACCTCCTCCACCGCTGAAACTCCCAGACGCACTGCCAGCACCCTATCGAAAGCGGAAGGGCTGCCCCCACGCTGCACGTGACCCAAGACCACCTCCCGAGTCACGAAGCCCGTACGTGCCTCTATCTCTCTGGCCAGCCGGTGGCCTATCCCGCCCAGGCGGACGTGTCCGAACTCGTCCAACTGGTCGCTGCTTGTCACTTCCTCCCCCCAATCGGCGCACTTAGCTCCCTCCGACACCACCACAATGCTGAACATCTTCCCAAACTCTTCATGCCGCCGCCTCAGCCTCTGTAACAGCCCCGTTAGTGAAAAGGGCTGCTCCGGTATCAGCACTGCGTCCGCCCCTCCTGCCAGGCCGCCAACCGTTGCCAACCAACCGGCGTGTCTACCCATTACCTCCACCACCATGATCCTATCGTGGGCTTCCGCGGTGGGATGCAGCTTGTCCAGGGAATCCTTGACCACTTCCACAGCCGTATCAAACCCGATGGAATAATCTGTGCCGTAAAGGTCGTTGTCGATGGTCTTGGGAATGCCCACCAGATTCACGCCTTCCTCGGACAGCTGGGCCGCCACCCCTAAGGTATCCTCGCCGCCGATGGGCACTAGCGCATCCACCCCAAGCTTCTCCAGTTGACTCCGCACCGTTGCGGCTCCTCCATCCCTAGAATAGGGGTTGGTGCGAGATGTGCCCAGAATGGTGCCGCCGTGATAGAGGATGCCTGAAACGGCCGGGGCGTCCAACTGCGTCCACGAGCCCGTCATAGCCCCCAACCACCCGTTGCGGAATCCGATGACCTCTATGCCCTCCGCCACGGCCTTCCGGGTAATGGCGCGAATAGCCGCATTCAGGCCGGGGGCGTCTCCCCCTCCCGTCAAAACTCCGATACGCATGGCAAACCTCCCCAAGAGCGTTCATGTCGAGGCAACGAATCCACGCCGCAACACCCATGATGATAGATGGAACCACACTTGCAATTCTATTAGGGCGGCGGCGGGTTTAATCCATTGAACCCTGGACGTCCTTCAGTTGGCGGTGACTTCCACCCTAAGGCTAAGGCCCACGGCCCTGAGGGCCTTCTGCACCAGGTTCATGTGGGAGCGGTGGTCCGGATTTGTGAGCTTGCGCACAGCGGACTCGCTAACGCCCAGCCTCTGGGCCAACCCAACCTTGGTTATGCGCTGTTTCTTCATGGCCGAGTAGAGGGCGAGTTTGGCGGCGATGACCGGCGGCACCGGAACCGATACCTGACCGTCTGTCGCGGTACCGGGAGTCGGGATGTCCCACTTCTCGTGGACGTATCCGGCAAGGGCTACGGCGAGGGCATCCTCCGCCAGCGCCAGCGCCTCATCGCGGTCACTACCGCCAGTGATTGCCTCGGGCACGTCAGGGAAAGTGGCGACAACCCCTCCGTCTTCGTTGGGGGTCAACTGGCATGGATAGGCGTAAATCATGGTCCGGAACTCCCTCCGGTCGATGTTCAACTGACGCAGCATGGCGGCCAACATGCCCTTCCCCAGTTCGCCGCGCTTCACTGTGGTGAACCGGCTGCCTAGGTAGACCCTGCCATGATTGCCCTTGCCATGTGCTGGGTCAAAGCGGAATGCTTGTCCTGTCCTGCGGGCGTAGCCTCGTGCGCGTCTTATGAACTCGCGGCTGGTCATGGGGTATCATCGCACCTTATAGTGCGAACGGCAAATTGAGAGATGAGCAATGCTCGTGTAATATCGGGGTTCCCTGTTGTCAATGCCATTGTTGACCCACGGCATCCCCCTTGGTAGTATGAGCAAACATCGTTCCAGCTATAATGAACACCACCACTGCAGGAGAGAAAATCATGGAGCAGGCCGAAACTGTCCTTCACCCCCAGGCTATAATCTCGGAACTCAAGAAGAACGGCATCACCCACGTTGTGTGGCTTCCCGACAGCGAGACCAACTTCATGTACGATCAGTTGTTGGCGGAACCCTCCCTGAAGTTGGTTCCCGTTTCCAGGGAGGGAGAGACCATGGCCATCGCCGCCGGCCTCTGGGTAGGCGGCAAGAAGCCCGTGGCCCTCATTCAAAACACGGGCATCTTCGAATCGGGCGACTCCATCCGCGGCTTGGGTCTCGACGTGGACCAGCCCCTGGTAATGCTGGTGGGTTATCGAGGCTGGGACCGGCACGGCATCAGCCGCGACTCCGCCGCCAAGTACACGGAGCACATCATCCACGCTTGGGGCATCAACTACTACCTGGTGGAGACGGACGATGATGCCGACCGCATCTCCCTGGCCATGAACGAGGCCGAGCGGGACACCAAGCCCGTGGCTGTACTGGTCGGCACTGAATTCGGCGCTTAGGAATTTTTCGGGCCTGAATTATCACCCTCTTTGGGAGAAAACGCAGGTTTGGGAAGTATTCGGCCCGTAGGAGAAAAAGAATGATAGATAATCTGGAAGCCTGCCGGGTCATTGAGCAGAACAGGAACAACGCCATCGTGGTCACTACCATGGGCGCCGGTAACCCGCGCTTCGGCTGGCCCGTGGTCTCCCAAGACGAGGCTCTGGACGTGCCTGTCGGCGGCGCGATGGGCAAGGCGTCCTCCTTCGCCCTCGGTCTCGCCCTCGCTCAGCCCGACCGCAATGTCCTCATCCTCGATGGGGACGGCAGTCTGGTAATGAACCTGGGCACCCTTACCACCATCAGCGAGACGGCGCCGTCCAACCTCTATCATTTCGTCTTCGAAAACGGATGTTACGCCGTCACCGGCGGCCAGCCCATCCCCGCCGATGGCAAGGTGAGCTTCAAGGAGATGGCGGCGGGAGCCGGCTACGCCGCCGCCTACGAATTCGACGATCTGGAAGATCTGGCAAGCGGCATAGGGGATATTCTCCAGAAGCAGGGGCCTATCATGGTTAACCTGAAGATAATTCCCGAGATTGAGAACAGCCCAATTAACCTGCGCCCCAGGCCCAAGCGAAACACTTACGGGGCGGTGCAGGAACTCCGGCAGGCCCTGTCCGAATAGGCGGCCCCGCCCCAATGCTCAAGTCCACGCTGACCGCCGTGTTCGCCCCCCTGCTGGGTATGCTGACCATGGGCGGCGGTTTCTATCTTCTCTACCTTGCCTTCCTCGACGGACGGCCCCTCCCCGGCTTCGGCGGCGGCATTCTCATCTTCCTTGGCGCATGGCTGATGGCGCGGGCCCGCCGCGCTCCCGAACGTCCAATCCCTTGATACCCGCTCCTGAAGCTGCCCGCCTGATTCATGGCCGTCGGCGAGACGCCGTCGTCGTATCAACCTCGACCGCCCTGCGCCACTGGAGCGCCGTTTCAAATCGCAGGGAGCTGGACGTGGACATGACCGACTGCCAGGACAAGGCCGCCGATGTCGCACTGGGCATTTCCCTTGCCAGGCCCGAAGCCAAGGTGCTCATCCTGGACACAGACGCCGCCCTCCGCACCAACCCCGGCGCCCTTCTCACCACCGCCGCCTCCGCGCCGCCCAACCTGGTGCATTTTCTCTTGGAAGACGCCGGCTACCGCTCCACCGGCGGGTCCCCCATTCCCGGCATCAGCGACACGAACTTTGCTGCCCTGGCGGACGAGGCGGGTTATTCGTCGGTGCACCGGATAGATGACCTCGAAGACCTGGCCCTATCCCTGGAAGACATTCTTTCGGAGAGAGGCCCCGTCTTCGTTTCCATAAAGGTCATCCATCACACCGACCCTCCCCCCTATCCCGCACGTACCCTGGCCGAATCCCTGGCCGAAGTGCAGAAGGCCCTCGCCTCCCGCTAGCCCCTACCCTCCCGTGTCCTCGCGTCGAGAGCTTGCCCCCGCGAAGGCGGGGGGCGGGGACCCATCCCCAGTGCCATCCGACCATTGCCATAAATCCCCCTTCACTGCTACCATCCCCCCATGAAAACCCACCCGCCTCAGTTGCACCCATCATTCGTTTCCACCACAGAAAAAAACGAATCCCCCTGAAACGAATAATCCCACCCCCCGTGTCCTCGCGTCGAGAGCTTGCCCCCGCGAAGGCGGGGGGCGGGGACCCATCCCCAGTGCCATCCGACCATTGCCATAAATCCCCCTTCACTGCTACCATCCCCCCATGAAAACCCACCCGCCTCAGCTGCACCCATCATTCGTTTCCACCACAGAAAAAAACGAATCCCCCTGAAACGAATAATCCCACCCCCCGTGTCCTCGCGCGAGAGCTTGCCCCCGCGAAGGCGGGGGGCGGGGACCCATCCCCCTCCCCGTAGGAGCGTCCCTTGTGGACGTCCGCTCTCTCAGCAGTCGGCCGAATGTGTTAGCATTAAACTAACTAGTTCGCTTCATCCGTAGGGGGTCTGTCATGGAATGTCCACGCTGCAAGGGCCACGATTTGATGGTGCGAGACCATCTCGGCATTGAGGTAGACGCCTGTAGAAACTGCCAAGGCATGTGGCTGGACTACCAGGAATTGGACCAGCTGGAAGATCGTGTATTGGACGATGACTCTGTGAAGGGCAGTATGGTCTACGCCCAACGGGCCAGCGACATCTCCTGCCCCAAGTGTGCCCGGCGGATGACAACCTTCAACTACAGGGCCTACGACCTGCCTATCGACTTCTGCGTGGACGGCCACGGCTTTTGGCTGGACGCCGGCGAGGAGAAGCGGGTGCTGGAGCTCATGAAGAAGCGTATCAAGGACCTGAAGCGGGTCTCGTCCGCCGAGGGCGAGTGGGCCAATTTCCTGAAGGGGTTGGCCTCCGGTAAGTCCTCCTCCGGAGGGCTCATGGGCAAAATCAAAGGCTGGATCGCGTAATAGTAGCCGGTCTTCGCCCTCGCCACCCAGCCCGTAGGGGCGACCCTTGTGATCGCCCTCCCACCCCCAGCCCGTAGGGGCGGTTCGCGAGCCGCCCGCTTCCTCTCTTGTCCTCGCGAATAGCCTGCCCTCGTGAAGACGGGGGCGGGGACCCATCTTCTCCCCCCGTAGGGGCGGTTCGCGAGCCGCCCGCTTCCTCTCTTGTCCTCGCGAATAGCCTGCCCTCGTGAAGACGGGGGCGGGGACCCATCTTCTCCCCCCGTAGGGGCGGTTCGCGAGCCGCCCGCTTCCTCTCTTGTCCTCGCGAATAGCCTGCCCTCGTCAAGACGGGGGCAGGGACCCATCTTCTCCCTCTCTTAGGGGCGGTTTGCGAACCGCCCTTCTCTCGTCCATTCCCCCCGAATCAGCCCTCTTCAGGCTTAAGCCTGATTTAGCAGCCCTCGCACCGTCCTGAAGACCTCGTCGAACATCTCCCTGGTGAGCCGGCCTGTCTGGGTGTTCTGCTGGCTGGGGTGATAGGAACAGACCAGAACCCTGCCGTCGGGCATCTCGTGGATCACGCCGTGGCCGAACTTGGGCCGGGGCGAAGGAGGCGTCTGCCCCTTTTCCCGCAGCAACCGCAGATAAGCGTCGAAGGCTATCCGCCCCAGCGCGACCACCACCCGTACGTTAGCCAGCAGGTCTATCTCTCGCAGCAGGTACGGCTGGCAGTTGGCCAACTCCTCCCGCAGGGGCTTGTTTTTCGGCGGGGCGCACCGAAGGGCCGCTGTGATAAAAGCCCCCTTCAGCGACTGACCGTCGCCGCGATGCGTTGACTCTGGCTGAAGCGCGAAGCCAAATCGATGCAGCGCGCCAAAGACCCAGTCGCCGCTGCGATCTCCGGTGAACATCCGCCCGGTGCGGTTGCCGCCGTGGCCGCGGGAGCAAGTCCCAGAAGCATCACCTGAGCGTTGGGGTCGCCGAAGGCGGGTAGGGGCTTTCCCCAATACTCCCAATCGGCGTACATCCGCCGCTTCTTCCGGGCTACTTCCTGCCGGTATTCCGTCAGCCGGGGGCAGCGTGTGCAGCCGATTATCCGTTGTTGCAGCTTCTCCAATTCTGTCATCATGGCCGCAGTTGACTATACTTGCCGGTATGCCGGGGGGCAAGGCTGGGACGCCGTCGGACCATCCTCGCCGGACTCCCATGCACTGGGCTGTAGAATTAAGGAGGATAGGCTTATGACCATGCAGGAGAAGAAAGAATACCTGGAGGAAATGACTCGAAAGCGGGGCTACGTTCTGGAGATGCACCGCATTATGGCGGCGGAGGACTTCGAGTGGGTGAAGAAGTACGATCCCTTCCTGGAAGCCACGTACACGAGTCAGCGGCTGTTGGACAGGAAGACCAAAGAGCTTCTGCAGATCGTCGTGGAGGCGGCCCTGCGGGCCGACGTGGAGCAGATTCAGGCCCACGTGGAAGTGGCGCTGAAGGAAGGCGCGACGCCCCGGGAAATTCTGGAAGCGTTGCAGGCCGTAGCCATGCCCATGGGAATGCTGGCCTTCCGCCGGGGGCTTCAGGCGTGGGCCGCGGCAGTGAAGCCGGAAATGGTGGAGTGAGCGCCCGCTAAGACGCTCGTTGCCGGAGGCTCCCCACCCCCGGCTGGCAATGCCCACATCCAGCGACGTTTTTGGCGGGGGTGTTCAGGGCCTGTTCTATGGCGGCATCTACGCTGTCAAATGAACCGAACCATCGGTTGTCGTCTTTCCGAGTTCCTTTAATCCCTTGACCGTGGTTGCAAAAGCGGCAATCCCCATCGTGGACGCGCGCTCGTTTTGTCGGTGAATCCTCGTAAACCCAAAAGGTCTTCAAACCCTTACGCTCTCTTCCTATGGGCTCCGCTGCCGGAGGGTCCCCACCCCCGGTTGGCAAACGCCGCATCCGGCCACGTCTACGGCGCGGGTGTCCAGCACCTGTTCGATGGCCGCATCTATCCTTGTGAAGGGTCCATACCATCGACCGCTCGGCGCCGTCGAATCGTGGAGCCCTTGACCGTCGTTGCAGAAGGAACATTCGGCCACGTGGATACGCGCCCGGCGTCTCGGCAAGTTTTCGTAAACCCACCAGGTCTTTGAGGCGGCCTCTCCCCGTCCGTCCAGAGCCTGCAGCGCCGCGTCCCCCACCTCCTCCGTGGATGCGCCTCCGCCCAGGTCCGGCGTAAGCGCCTCTCCAGCTTCCAGAGTCTCGACCACCGCCCTTTCCAGCGCGGCGGCGGCGTCTTCCTGCCCCAAATGCCGGACCATCATCGCGCCCGAAAGAATCATCGCCAGCGGATTGGCCACCCCCTTGCCCGTGATGTCCGGCGCGCTCCCATGGACGGGCTCGAACATGGAGGGAAACCGGCGCTCCGGGTCTATGTTGCCACTGGCGGCCAACCCCATGCTGCCTGTAATAATCGCGCCTATGTCCGTCAGTATGTCGCCGAATAAATTACTTGCCACCACCACGTCGAAGTCCTCCGGCCGGCGAATGAAGTCCATGCAGGCCGCGTCCACCAGCAGCGACTCCGTGGCCACGTCCGAAAACTCTCGGGCCACCTCTTCGAACACCCTGTCCCAGAGCACCATCCCGTACCCCATGGCGTTGGACTTCGTGACCGATGTCACCTTCCCTCGTCGGCCCGGTTGCTGGGCTAACTTAAAGGCGAACCTGATGACCCGCTCGCAGCCGTGGCGGGTGAACACGGACGTCTGGGCCGCCATCTCCTGGGGCGTGCCCTCGTAGTGAAAGCCGCCCACGTTGGCGTATTCGCCCTCGGTGTTCTCCCGGATGACCACCATGTCGATGTCCCGCGCCTTCTTGCCGCTGAGGGGTGATCTTACACCCGGGTAGAGCAGGCTAGGCCTCATGCACACGTACTGGTCGAAGCCGCGGCGGATGGGCAGCAGCAGGTTGTTCAGGGTCACGTGGTCGTGAATCTCCGGGTGTCCCACTGCGCCGAAGTAGATGGCGTCAAAGGGCCGAAGAGTATCCAGCCCGTCTTCCGGCATCATGCGTCCGTGCTGGAAATAGTAGTCGGACCCCCAGGGCATGTGGGTAAACTCCCAGCCGAAGTCGAAGCGCCGTCCCAGTCCATCAAGGACGCGCAAGCCCTGGGCAATGACCTCAGGGCCGATGCCGTCTCCGGGTATGACCGCAACCCGATAGGTGGTCAATTTCCGATCCAACGCTCGCGGTTGACGGGTGGCTGTAGACGCCCGCCCGCCCCTTGGCGACTCTTCAAGCGCTTCATAAATCTAAGCAGCGGCGAGCGTCTTGCTCGCGGCGGCCACACCGGCTCCTGCCGGGACCTCATAGCCCTCCTTGGGCAGAATCTCCTCAAGGGCCGAGAGTAGCAGCAGCAGGTTTGCGCCGGTGCTGGCCTCTCCCATCAGTCCGATGCGCCAGATCTTACCGGCGAACTGTCCCAACCCACGGGAAATTTCAACGAGATAATCGTTAGCCAACCGTGCACGTACCCGGGCTTCGTCAATCCCCTCGGGGATGGCCACGGGGGTAATCTGGGCTAGCCGGTGATTCTCGTCGGAGATCACGGAAAGGCCCAATGCCTCCAGGCCAGAGCGAAGCGCCGCGGCATTTCGCTGATGTCGCTCGTATCGCGAAGCCAACCCCTCGTCCAGCACCACCCTCAGGCCCTCGTAGAGGGCGTACAGGCTGCTTATGGGCACAGTATGGTGGTAAACATGGTCTTTGCCCCAGTACTCGGCAATTTGGGGGATGTTCAGATACCACGTAGATGGGGGTGCGCTGCGGTTGTTCATGGCCTCCAGCGCGGCCTGGCTGACGGCAACGGGCGCAAGCCCCGGTGGGCAGCTGAGGCACTTCTGCGACGCGCTTGAAACGTAGTCGATGCCCCAATCGTCTACGGCCACCTCGCTTCCGCCGAAGGACGTAACCGCGTCGACGAAGAACAGAGCATCATGCTCCTTTGCCATGCGGGACACTTCTGTTAGTGGCTGGCCGATGCCCGTGGAGGTCTCGGCGTGGACCATGCCGACGAGCTTCACCGACTTGTGCTTCTTGAGCTCGGCCTCTATGGCTGCGGGGTCCAGGGGTTTCCCCCACTCGCCCTCGACGGTGATCACCTGAGCGCCCTGGCGCCTGGCCATCTCCACCATGCGCTGGCAGAAGAAGCCGTAGGAGCCTATGATCGCCACGTCCCCGGGTTCCAGCAGGCTGGCCATGCCGGCCTCAATGCCCGCCGAGCCTGTGGCTGATAGGGCCATGGTCAGAGATTCCTGGGTCTGGAACACTTCCGAAAGCATAGCGGCTATGCCGTCGATGACGGGTATGAAGACGGCCTCGCCGTAGCCGACGACGGGGGTTTGCATGGCTTTGTAGACACGCGGATGGACGTTGACGGGGCCGGTGCTGAGTAGCACCCTGGCCGGCATGTTTAGCTCTGGATAACTATTCTGGACCATCTGCTCTCCCTTATTTTTCCCTTTTCACACCAGCGAAGAGGGTTGATAGTCGGCCCTCTTCGCCCGCACCTGCGACAAAGCAAGATGCCCTAGTCTTGGGGAATGGCGCCCCCACTTTGGCCATCACCGATGCTCTAAGTTGGTGGGGCACTAGGCTTGCACAGCCTATCAGCGAGGTTTAGGGGTGTCAAGGAAAGGAGGAGAACGCCCATCTATCTGATGGGACCCTTGAGAACCGCCGGGCTCAGCTTGCGCGGTATCAGTCGGCCGTGGCTCGTATCTCCCATGAACCGCCCGTCCTTCACCACAACCCTACCGCGCAGCGTCACTACCGTGGGCCAACCCTGCACCTCCCAGCCCTCCCACGGGTTATAGTCCCCCAGATGTAGGTCGTTCATCGAGAGGGTCTTCCGCGCGTTGGGGTCCATTACGACGATGTCTGCGTCGCTGCCCGCTGATATAGCGCCCTTCCGAGGGTAGAAGCCCAGGAGCTTGGCCGGGTTCGTGGAAGTGATGGCGGCGTATCGCTCCAAGGACATTCCTTGCTTTACCACCCCTTCCGAGTAGGCAACACCCATGCGTATTTCAATGCCGATGTTGCCGCCCTGCACGTCCACCACCGTGCGACCCTTTGTCTTGTCGGCGTAGCTGGTGCCGATGGCGTCGGTTGCCAGGATGTTCAGGTCTCCCCGTGTCAGCCCATCCCAGAGCCGCAGCCTATCCGTCTCCGACTTGGTGGAGGGGTAGGTGTGGTACTTCATGCCGTCATGTTCCTTGTAGTTCTCGGAGTTAAAGGAACAGTAGAGAAGAATAGTCTCACCGTCCACGGGGTGCCCCTTGGCCCTCGACTCGGCGATGGCGTCCACACCCTCGCTCGCGCTCGTGTGAACGATGTACATGGCGGCGCCGGTGTGCTCCGCAACTATTATGGCCCGACGGACCGCCAGGTCCTCCGATAGGTTTGAGCGAATCTTGGGCAGATAGTGCCAGGCCCACTCCTCCCGCTCCCGCGCCAGCTCGTAATTCCACTGGACCACTTCGTCGTCCTCGGCGTGAATGGCCACAATGCCGCCGTGCTTCGCCGCCTGCTCCATGACTGATACCAGCTGTCCGGTGCTTATCATCGTTATTGGCCGGTTGGGTCTGGGCGCGTGGTTGGTGGTGTAGACCTTGATGCTGGGAAAACCGGCGTCTATGAGTTCCCTGATCCGGGGGATATTTCGCGTCGTGGTGGAAGGGCCGTGAAAGCTGCAATGGAAGGAGTAGTCGATGTACATCCGCCCCGGGAACAGATCAGCGTGGGTGTGCACCGCCTCCAGAACGTCGTCGCTACCGGGTTGAGTGGCTATGGCGAAGTCCATCATGGTGGTCGTGCCGCCCCACAGCGCTGCCAGCGACAGATCTTCCGGGCCCGCAGTGGTAGTGTCTCCCCAGATCCCATCCCGGTGGGGAAATCCCACGTGGGTGTGAGCCTCAACGCCGCCCGGAACAACCAACTTGCCCGTTGCATCGATGATTTCGATGGCCTCGCTGCCCAGTGAGCCGGGCAATACTACGCCGACTATCTTTTCGCCTTGGACGGCCACGTCCCACTGGCCCACGCCGGTGGGAGTGACCACCTGTCCGCCTCGAATGAGCAGGTCTAGCATCGGCGCCTCCTAGCTTCCCGCAATCTGGGTGTCGCGCAACGGTGAGATACTGCGGGTACGGACTAGAACTCTCCCGAAATGAAGCTGACGGCGATCTCCCGCCGCGCTTTCTCGTCGAAGCCCACACCGTCGGCAATCCTCAACCCAGTGTACACCATAACGTAGGTGCTGAAGTGCTCCTCCCGCACCTCCGCAGAGTCGGGAAAAATTGGCATGTAGCTGCCCACCGTGTCCAGCAGGTCCCGACGCAGAGCGGCGGTCCGCTTGGGCGAAAGAAGCCGCTCGTGCTCCTCGAATTCTCCGTTTCCGACGATAACGCTCTCCTGCCGCTCCAGGGCTACCCGCACGTTGGCGGTGAGAACCAACGACCCGCCGGACTGCTTGATATCCAATTCCAGCCGCCGCCGGTCCACGGGAACATAGTTGGCCAGAAGTAGGATGATGTGATTCCGTAAATCCAGCAGGGCGTCGGCGGTCATGGTAGTCCTGTCCTGCAGCATGACGGCCTTCAACCTATTGTGGGCATCCTGCCTGCTTGCCTTCCTCTTCTCGAAGACTTGCTTGACCATGACGCCCACGTTGTCCAGGGCCTTGGGCCGCTTCATCTTCTCACGCAGTTCGGCTATGGAGGGAGCTTTCTTGGCTATCTCCTTCAGGCCGTCGACGGCGGGCGGCTTCTTGACCAGGTCTTTTAGGGCTTCAAACCTTGGCGCCCACTGGTCTCTTGAACCCCACCATCCTTTTGATCCACGTGAAGATGCCATAGCTTACCTCCAGCTTTAGCATGGGAACGTCCTCTCCTTCTATCCGGGCCGCCACACGGCGGAAGGCCTCTCCGGCGCTGGAGCGACTGTCATGTACTGCGGGCACACCCCGGTTGCCTGAAACCACTATCTGTTCGTCTTCCGGTATGATGCCTAGGAGAGGAACGGAGAGGAGGTCCAGAATGTCTTCGGTAGTCATCATGTCGCCGCGGCGTACCATGCCGGGGCGCACTCGGTTGATAATCAGTTCGGGCTTCGTAAGGCCGGCGGCCTCGATGAACCCGATTACACGGTCGGCGTCGCGGATGGCCGCCACGTCCGGCGTGGTGACTACGATGGCCCTGTCCGCGGCGACCATGGCGTTCCTGAATCCCTGCTCGATGCCGGCGGGGGAGTCGATAAAAATGTAGTCGAAATCTTCCTTCAGCTTGTCGCAGAGTTCCTTCACCTGCTCGCCCGTTACCGCATTTTTGTCCCGGGTTTGGGCAGCGGGAATCACGTATAGATTCTCTGTCAGCTTGTCTCTAATCATCGCTTGTTGGGTTTGGCATACGCCCTCTATGACCTGCACCAGGTCGTAGATTATGCGATTCTCCAAGCCCATTATGACGTCCAGGTTTCTCAGGCCGATGTCTGCGTCGATGAGAACAACCCTCTTGCCCCGGAGGGATAGGGCCGAACCCACGTTGGCTGTGGCCGTGGTCTTGCCCACACCGCCCTTGCCTGAGTTTACAACGTATACCTGACCTTGCATGGCTATTCTCCTTCCTCAATTGAGCCCGCGTACGGAAGAGCCGCGACAAATGCCTTCATCCACCGGACAGATCACCCTTGAGCGCGTGCGATACTGTATCCAGCCGTCCCGGTGGACGGCGAGATTGGCGGCGCAACGTTCATGGTTGCCATCGGACTCCCGGCGATTTATTGGGGGTTTGGAAGCGGGCCACCTTGCTTCGGAACATTCCCCAATCTCAATCCGTACGTTTGGTTGAATTCCCTTTTTTCCCGTCTGCTCATCGAGCCAAGAGGCAAACCCTCTCGTCGGCAACTTCCGCCACCCTTCTCCCCCTTTTGGGGGGCCAACTTCGGAGAGGTTTCGTCCTCTTGACGCTATGGTAAATTATCGTGAATTCATGCCCATTATTGTCAATAAGAACTGGTACGACTTGCGACCAATATCTCATTCGGATTACTAGAAAAACAGGCGAAATTATTGCCAGCCAGAGGCCGTCAGTGGTAGTTTAGCGCACCGGATAGTCGAGGCTTAGCGCCAATAAGAAGAAACGCGGCGGCTATGGATGTGTGATACGCAGGGTCGGCAGAATCGTCAGAACAACCGGCGCCTTAACCGCGCCGCTTTCAGCGACAGCCGAGACCGGGGCCGCAGGTGTTCTGTCACGTATCTGGCCATCTCCGGCCCGCCGAACACCCACGATGCCCGCAACCCCTTCAACCCCTCGGCGTCCGGTTCACCGCCCTCGGGCGTCGTGAACCTTCGGAAGGCATCCCAACTCTTGCCGCCTCGCTGACGGTAGAGAGCGGCGCCCCCGGCTTCTGTTACCAGCGTTATTCCGCCGGCCACGTCCCACACCCACGGGCTGGTGAAGATGGCGTACTGGATGACCCCGCTGGCGGTCATGGCCAACTCGTAGGCCACGCTGCCGGGGCTTCTAAGTTCGCCGATGCGACCCTTCAGCCCTTTCTTCTGGTGGTAGAGGGCAGCAAAGGAGCCTGGAAACACTGTTATCCTCCCCCGTTGAGGTCTGGAAGCCGCGTACACCCCTATGGCCTTCCCGTCTTGAAAGGCGCCGTTCCCCCTCCGTGCGTGGTACACGCTGCCGTCGCTGCGCGTGGGCGATGGGGTGAATATGCAGCCAAGAACCGGCTCTCCCTTGTACAACACTCCTACCGAAACACCGAACACGGGAAGGCCGTTCAGGTAATTGACCGTGCCGTCCAAAGGGTCCAACACCCAGATGAAGTCCGACGACTCCGAGTCCACCTGCGAACCCTCCTCTGCCAGCACGCCGTGGTCGGGATACTCCTTGAGAATGGCTTCACGGAGGAATTCCTCGCTGCGACGGTCGGCGTCGGTAACGGGGTTGGTGTTGCCCTTGGACTTATACTCGACTACGAGGGGCTTACGGAACTGTTCCAGCAGAATGCTTCCTGCCCGGCGGGTAATATCCACGGCAAAGGATTCCATCCCCGAAAGCTGCCGGTCTAGGATTTTGTCACTCATTCCGGTGGTCGCGGCGGCGGGGCGCCGTCACCCAATCACTGAAGGCTGCAACTCTCCGATGAGCTGCATCAACTCGTCCCGGGTCGTCTCGTCGATGGGGCCGGCGGGATGCCGCACTTGAGCCGTGGCAATAAGGCCTCGATGCTTCACCGCCTCCTTGCGAATGCTCAGGTTTATCCCCTCCTGGTTTTCAAAGAGAATCAGCGGCAGGAACTTGTTGAACATCTCCATCGCCCGTTGGTGGTCTCCTTCAAAGTAGAGGTTTATGACTTCCACCAGCGCCTCCGGATAAGCGAAGCCTGTCATCGCGCCGATGCCTCCCCTGCGCAACTCGTCCAGCAGCATCACGCCCCCCAGTCCCCCAAAGATCCCCAACCGGTCACCCGTGATCCGCCGAATGTTGGTTATCTTGTTGGGCGTGGGCGGGTCCTCCAGCTTCAGGTACCGGAAGGAGGGTATGGCCTCCGCCAACTCTGCCACGAATTGGGGCGACATGTGCACTCCCGACGCCTGCGGGAAGTCCTGCACCACCAACGGTATCTCTATGGAGTCTGCGATGCGTTGGTAGAAGGCGGTCACTGCGGCGGGGTTGGGCTTTGCCAAGGGGGGCGGCGACACCATTACCGCAGCGGCGCCCATCCGCTCGGCTTCCCTGGCCCGCTCCACCGCGGCGTAGGTGCTGGCCGCCGTGGTTCCCACCGTCACCTTCAAACTTCCGGCGGCCTCCATCACCCGCTCCAAAATAGCCGGCCGCTCATGGTCCAGCAGCCGGCGCCACTCCCCCATTTCGCCCAGAACCACCACCCCCACGCAGCCCGTGGTTGCGGCCTTCTCCACCACCGGGCCAACGGAGTCCAGGTCCAATTCCTCGTTCTCGAAGAAGGGCGTAACCAGCATCCAGTGCATACCGCCGAAGGGGTCCGTCATATTCTTTCTCCTAGCTGATAATCTACGGCAGTCGCAGATAGATACCCATCAGACGCACTTGCCGTATAATCTAGACAATCTCCCTAGCTGCAAATCTGCGGCAATCGCCTAGGCCTAGCCGCCTACGAAAAGCGCTGCGTTGGAAGAGGACGAATCCCGGCTGGAGAGCAGCACCACTCCCTCGGCCACCTCCTCCGCATTCGAGGAACCGGCTTCTAGCCGAGACACCACCACGCCGGAGCCGCTGACCTCCCGCCCCAGAGCGCTGGTGAAGCCGCCAAGGGCCTGTTCTGCTGCGCCGCCCGCCGTTCCCGGCCCGAAGGGCGACACTATGGAAATAACGTGGCCTTGCCCGCGCTCCTTCATTCCCGGCACAACGGCCTTGCTGAAAATGAAAGCGGCCTTCGCCTTGCTGATAGCCGCCTGCTCCCACTCGCCCACGTCGGCATCCTCCAGGGACTTGTCCAGAGTCAGCCCGGAAGCGTTCACCAGGATGTCCACCGGCCCCAGAATCGCCTCCACGTTAGAGAGAATGTGCCTCACGTCCGATTCGTCCAGCAAGTCCCCACGGACGGGCAATGCGTCGCCGCCAAAGGTTTCCACAGTCCTGAGCACCCTCTCCTGAACGCCGGCCGCCCCTTCCACTGCCACTTTCGCCCCTGCCCGCGCCAGGGCCACCGCTACCTCACTCCCCGGCTCCTCGCTTGCTCCCGTTATCAGTGCCACTTTGCCTTGTAGAGACATCTCTCCCCCTTGCTTGCTGTAATTTAGGTTCCGGTCCGAAAGACCGCGAGCCTTTTCTGTTTTGCTGTTCAGATATCCGAGTTCGCTAGTGCCGTGAGATGGGTCGTTGCTCTCAATCACCAGCCTACGGCGCATCCGTCCTTTCTCGGGTCCGACCCTCCGGTCAAGACGTCCGATTCCGGGTCTCGCTGGATTATCTGGCCCCCACCGAACAATACGCCAGCGCCTCCGCTGTTCGGCGTGATGCGGTGTCCTATGGCCCGCAGCCCGTCGATAACCTCTTGCGGAACGTCCCGTTCCAGTGTAGTGGTGCCGTCCAGGTTCACGTTGAACCTACGCGCGTCTAGAGCCCCTTGCGGGTCTAGACCGAAGTCGACCATGTTTGCCATTACCTGCAGATGTCCTTGGGCCTGGTGGAAGCCGCCCATAACGCCGTAGCTGAGCCAAAGGTCTCCGCCGCGAGTAGCCAGGCCGGGAATGATGGTATGGAAGGGTCGCTTCCCCGGCGCTAGGGCGTTGGGATGATCGGGGTCCAGGAAAAAGTTGCTGCCCCGGTTCTGAAGGGCGATGCCGGTGCCGGGAGCCACCAGCCCGGTGCCAAATCCGTGAAATAGGCTGTTGATCAGGGAGCAGCCATTGCCCTGTCCGTCGACGCAGGTGACGTAAACAGTATCTGAGCCGCCCAGGCTGGAATCGTAGGGCGCTTCCGCCATGGCGCGGTTCGGTGAAATAAGGGCACGGCGTCCCGCGGCGCGTTCCTTGGAAAGCATGCCGCCGATGGGCACCTCCACGCTGCGGGGGTCCGCCACGTACCGGAAGCCATCGGCGAAGGCCAGCCGCATAGACTCGATGAGGTGATGGTAGGTTGCCACCGACTGGAACCCCATGCCTGGTAAGTCGAATCCCTCGGCAATGTTCAGGGCCATGAGGGCGTTGATGCCCTGGCCGTTGGGCGGGCACTCCCAGCAGGTAACGTCCCGGTAGGTCGTGCTTATGGGTTCATCCCACGTGGATACATGACTGGCAAAGTCTTCTTCGGCTAGCCAGCCCCCCCGCTCCTGGACGTACGCGGATATGCGGCGGGCCGGTTCTCCCAGGTAAAAGGCGTCTCTTCCCCCTTCAGCGATGGCAGCCAGAGAGCAACCCAGCTCGGTCAGGCGGATGACCTCTCCCGTCCGGGGCGCTCGACCGTCGAGCAGAAGCTCGCTACCGGAGGGATATCGGGTTAGCTTGGGCAGTCCGGCGGCGAATGCAGATGCAATGATCGGCGACACGGGATACCCAGTCATTGCGTACTGAATAGCCGGGGCCAGCACATCCGATAGAGGCATAACCCCGCACTCTTCAATGAGGGTGTGCCAGCCGTCCACGCAACCGGGAACGGTGACGGCGTAGGATGAAAGGGTGGGGATGTAGGTATATCCCTGGCTGTGAAGCTCCTCCAAGTTGGCGGCGGCGGGAGCGCGGCCGCTGGCGTTCAGCGCCCGTATGCTCTTGTCTGAGGCGTTCCACACCAGCGCGAACAGGTCGCCCCCGATGCCCGTGGACATGGGTTCCACCACGTTCAAGGCCGCCGCCGCCGCCACTGCCCCGTCTACGGCGTTGCCGCCCTTCATCAGCATCTGAAGGCCCGCCATGGCCGCCAGCGGCTGGCTGGTGGCCACCATTCCGTGGGTGGCGAGGGCTGGAGAGCGGCGTGAGTTGAACTGCAAAGGCTCTATCCTCCGAGGACTGCGTTGTTGGGCAGACGACTTGGCTTCTGCGTCAATCTCCAAGACGCGCCGCGCCGCTACAGATTATGACATAGCCCCCCAAGTAAGGAAAGACCGCCCACGGGTTGACTTAAGTGGTCGCTCCCAACAGCCCCTCAACCATGTCCACAAACTCCTCGACTTCTCGGAGCCGGTCGTTGACAAAATCCACGGAATAGCCGTTCTCATAAAAGTTCACGTGCAAGAGGTTAGCTCCACTGAATAGGGACCCCAACTTTGGGTCAGAGGTCTCGCGGTACAACCTGTCGACACCGCGGTGTAAGGCATAGTGGCTGTTGTGTTCCCATCCCCGGTTCTCCGCAATGGCCTTGACCATTTGGGCCGCTGCACCCCAGCCCTTTTCGGAAGCCTGGGCCAAGTCGTCCTTCGCGAGCTCTTCATACGCCTGAGCCAGAAACACCCGGCTCTGCTCTCTGTATGTGGTAGTTCGTTGCACTATTTGTGCCTTCCGATCAATCAGTATCAGCGATATCGCAGCAACAAATGTACGCTCTTAGAACCTTCTACGTCAACAGGCCGCGCTCGTTTCATGCCATTGGGATAGTGTCGTTGGCCTATGGAAGTCTGCGCGCCATGCATGAGCTGGTTCTTGGAATATCCCTGTCCTAATGTTGTAGCGTCGCTCCCAACAGCCCCTCGGCCTTGTCCACGAATCGCTCAACCTGCCGGAGGTTATTACCAATGGTATCGCTCGTGTATGCGTTCTCGTAGAAATTGACGTGAAGGGAACTGCCGCCGTTGAAAAGATTCGCCAACTCCGCGTCGCCGGTCTCCTGGTGCAGCAAGTCAAGCGCTCGATAGATATCCCTATTACTATGATGAGACCATCCTCGCTTCTGGGCGATAGCCTTGAGCATCTGGGCTGTTGCGCCCCACCCTTTCTCGGATGCCTGGACAAAGTCGCCCTTGGCAAACTCTTCGTACGCTTGGGCCAGCAGCACCCGGCTCTGCTCTCTGTAGGTAGTAGTTCGTTGCAATTTCAACGCCTTTCGCCTGGCTAGAAATGCCGGCTCCGTTGCAACAAATGTACGCCCCCAACAGCCCCTGCGTCAACAAGTTGTATTCGTTTCATGCCAATGCGGTAGCGTCCTGGATCCGAAGGAAATCTATGCGCGATGTGGAGCAGGCTCTAGGTAAACCGCTGGCCTAGGCTTGGGGCGTAGCGCCCAACAGTCCCTCGGCCCTGTCTACGAATCGTTCAACGTCCCGAAGGTGGTCCTCCACAGTATCCCCAGTGTAGGCATTCTCGTAGAAGTTGACGTGAAGGGTGCTGCCCGCTCGAAATAAGGTCGCCAACTCCGCGTCGCCGGTTTCCTGGTGCAGCAAGTCAAGCGCTCGATAGATATCCCTATTACTATGATGAGACCATCCTCGCTCTTGGGCGATAGCCTTGAGCATCTGGGCTGTTGCGCCCACCCTTTCTCGGATGCCTGGACAAAGTCGCCCTTGGCAAACTCTTCGTACGCCTGGGCCAGCAGCACCCGGCTCTGCACTCTGTAGGTAGTAGTTCGTTGCAATTTCAACGCCTTTCGTCCGGTGAGAAACGCCGGTCTATTAACAACAAATGTACGCCCTCAGTCTCCCCCCGTCGACAGGTTGCGTACGTTTCATGCCAATGGGGTGGCGTCCTGCGACACATCTGGGGAGCTTGTCCCTTGGGGTGTAAGCCGACACCCACGCCCGACGCCCGGCGGTGTTAAAATAGACCCCGCGCGCCTCTAAAAGGAGCGCGTTGGAGGCTGCAGATAAAAATTACCGAAATTCTGAAGAGGAAGCGTACCCTCTCTTTCGAGTTCTACCCACCCAGGACCCGGACGGGTATTCCAGCCGTCTTTCGGGCCATCAATCGGCTCGCCGTCTTCAACCCGGACTTCATCTCCGTCACCTACGGCGCGGGCGGTGTAACCCAGACCTTCACCGAGGAGATAGTCACCGGAGTCAAGGAAAATACCGACCTGCTGCCGATGGCCCATCTCACCTGCGTCGGCCAGACCAAAGATGAGATTCACGGCGTGCTCACTCGCCTGGAGCAGGCCGGCATAGAAAACGTCATCGCCCTCCGAGGAGACCCGCCTCGGGGCCACTCGAACTTTGTCCCAGCTAAGGGAGGATTCAGCCACGCAACAGACCTCATCCGCCACGTAAGCCAGAACTTCTCCTTTGACGTCGCCGCCGCCTGCTACCCCGAGGGACACCTGGAGTCACCGAGCCTGGAACGGGACTTGGAGTACACCAGGCTGAAGTTGGAAACGGGGGCTAGCTTTCTGATAACCCAGCTTTTCTTCGACAACGAGTTTCTCTATTCATTCATGGATAGGGCCAGAAGAGCAGGCATCAATGCGCCGGTTCTGGCTGGCATTCTGCCCATCCTGAACACCCAGCAGATCCGCCGGTTTACCGCCCTATGCGGCTCCACCATCCCGCGGGAAATTAACATAAAGCTGGACCGTCTGGCCGACGACAAAGACGCGGTGCGCGAATTGGGCATCGAGATAGCCACGGAGCAGGTGCGGGAGCTTCTGAGTTGGGGCGTTGACGGCATACACTTCTACGCCCTTAACCGTAGTTACTCCATATCCAGGATTCTCACCAACCTGGGCTTCCCCCAGACTTCCCTGCCGCCCGACAAGGCGACAGAGGGCGTGTAGTGTCGTGGAATAGGAATTGACCAGGACTCTGGAGGAAGAACTCGTCCACAGGCTGCAGACAGAGGGCAGAATCACCTTTGCCCAGTTCATGGATTTGGCCCTCTATTGGCCCCGCGGAGGTTACTATCGCGGCCCGTCTCCCACGGGAGCAGAGGGCGACTTCTACACCGCCCCCGGCGCCCATCCCGCCTTCGGCGCCCTCTTATGCCTGCAGCTCTACCAGATGTGGCGTTTGCTCGAAAGTCCCCACCCCTTCTGGGTCGTGGAGGCGGGCGCCGGCAGCGGCCTTCTCTGTCGCGACGTTGTGCGCTTTGCCCCCGCCCTCCCCAACGATTTCCACCGCTTCCTCCAATGTCTGTGCTTGGACCCTTCAACCGGCCCCTCTGCCGACCTTCCGGCACCCTCGCCCGTCAACGCTGAAGGGAGCGTACACGCCTTGGCGACCGATGGCCTCCCCCTTGCCGGTGTCGTTGGCTGCATCCTGTCTAATGAGCTGTTGGACGCCCTTCCCGTGCACGTCGTCGAAAGACGCGACGGGCGGCTTCTTGAGGTGTACGTAACTCTCCGCGACGGCTGCATCGTTGAGGAGATGGACGAACCCTCCACGCCGGCCCTGCATCGTCGATTGGAGAGCCTTGGCATCGAACTTGCGGAGGGCCAGCGAGCGGAAGTGAATCTGGCCATGACCTCGTGGCTTTGTGATGCCGCCCAAGCCCTGAAAAGAGGCTACGTGGTCACCATCGACTATGGCCGGGAGGCCGTCGAACTCTATTCCCACGAGCGATTTCGCGGCACCCTCACGACTTTCTACCGGCACACGCAAACTGACAATCCCTACGTTCGCGTTGGACGGCAAGACATGACGTCCCAGGTGGATTTCACCACCCTAAAGCGCCTCGGAGAGGGGTATGGGCTGTCCAATTTGGCCTATCTCACCCAGGGTAGGTTCCTCTCCAACCTGGGCTTGCGGAGGTGGATCGCTAGGCTGCCGGCCCTTGGGCTGGCGCAGCCGCAGCGGGACGCCAACCGAATGGGAATGCTGCAACTCATACGTCCCGTCGGTATGGGAGACTTCAAGGTCCTCGTCCAGGCTAAGGACGTCCCCGATGCTCCGCTTTGGGGCGTTCAACCATCTGCTGAGTTGGGAAGCCTGGCCCAACTGCTTGACCCGCCGCTGCTGACGGACCGTCACGTGCCCCTGCTTCAGGGACGGTATCCCTTCTACGGTGCCGACGTGATGGACTTCGGCCCTCGCTGAACTCCGACCACCGTAGCCCCAAAGTCTAGGTTTGCGGCGTTGGGTTCAGCCCCAAACGAGGAGCCACCGGCTTTAGGCTCTCAATGACGAAGGCGATGTGTTCGTTCAGGTCCAACTCCATCTCCGCGGCGCCGTTGATGATGTCCTCCCTGATCACGTCCTTGGCGAACCGCTTGTCCTTGAACTTCTTGCGGACGCTGCGAGGTTTCAGGTCACCTAAGCTCTTGCCCGGCCGCACAAGGGCAACGGCTCGGATGAACCCCGATAGCTCGTCCACCGCAAAGAGGGTCTTCTCCATAAGGCTGTCTCGAGTGAGTCCCGTATGGTCGCCGTGGGTCAGAACTGCCCGCACGATGTGCTCCGGGAATCCCGCTTCCCGCAGCAGGCCCGCGCCGAACATTGGGTGCTCCTCCGGCGTTGGGCAGATCTCCCAGTCAAAGTCGTGCACCAGCCCGGCAATCCCCCACTCCTCCTCGTTCTCGCCGTACTTGCGGGCATAGCCCCGCATGGCCGCCTCCACCCCTAGGAGGTGTCGCATCAGCACGTCGGTCTTCACGTGGAGCTCCAAAAACTTGAGGGTGCTCTCTCTATTCATCGTTTTCCCTCCCTTTCTCAGAGGATTGGATTGACGAAGCCACGGGCCGCGGCTCGCACTTTCGAGCGGTCGTGATGAATCCGGTGTGCGCCACCATCCGATGGTCCGGCCTCATGCTCTTCTCCGACACGTGCCACGAACGTAGCATAAGCTCCACCGTCTCCACCAACTGGAAAGCCCCGTGGTTCTGAAGCGCCCCATTCAGCCGGTGCACCTGGAGTGTCGTCGGCAGGAAGCTCAGGAAAATGCCCCCCGGCGCCAGCGATTCGGCGGCGCTGTCAACCACCCTCCACGGCTCCGGCAGGTCCAACGTCAGCCGGTCCACCTCCCGTTCCTCGATGCCCTCGTAGATGTCCGCCTCCCTAACGTTGAAGGCCGATCCTCGGGGCAGAAGGGGACGAATCCTTTGCATCGACTTCTCCGCCTGTCCCGGGCGGATTTCGTAGGATGTGACGCTGCCCTCCGGTCCCACGGCGCGCAGCAACGCCATGGTCAGCGCCCCTGATCCAAAGCCTCCCTCCACCACCCGCGCTCCCGGGAATATGTCGCCCAACATCAGTATAGCCCCCACGTCCTTGGGGTAGATGACCTGGGTCGCCCGCTTCATCTCCAGGATGTAGTCGGCAAGGGTGGGCTTCAAAGCGAGAAACCGATGGCCGCTGTTGGTCTGGAACCACTCCCCCGGCTGCTGGCCGATGATGGCCCGGTGCTCCAGGTAGCCCATGTGGGTATGGAAGGTGCCTTCCTCCCGGAGGTGCAGCAAATAGCGCCGCCTCTTACGGTCGATGAGAAGGGCAAGCCCTCCGTCCCGGAAGGGCCCGCGGGGGTCGTCTCCCTCCAGGGGCGCGGCCATGGACGCCTCAGTCATCACACACTCCGGCGTGACCCTTTAACTCCCCAATTTGTCCAACTCCCCCAGGATCTCATCCGGTGTGGGCAGGGAACCCGGGGCGTACTCTCGGCGGAACTTCACCGTACCGCCCTTGTCTACGATAATTATCGCCCGTCGGGGCGTCCCGATGGCGTCGTTGAATAGACCGTAGTCCCTGGACATCTGACCGTGGGGGTGGAAGTCCGCCAGCAGGGGGTACTGAACGTCCCCCATGGATTCCGACCATGCACGATGGGAATGTTGACTGTCGCAGCTGACGCCCAACACCTGGGCGTCTCTCTCCTCAAACTGGGCGTTAGCCCCGTTGAATGAGGAGACTTGGTTCCCTCAACCGCCTGTGAAGTCGAAGACGTGAAAGGAGAGGACTACGTCCTTCTGTCCTCTGAACTGGCTGAGCGACACCTGGTTGCCCGACTGGTCGGGCAGGGTGAAGTCTGGCGCTGATTGTCCGATTTCGGCTGTCATAGTTTTGTGAAATCCTCCTGTCGATGTGGGGCGACGATGCTCCGTCGCCAAGGGTTGGCGTGGCATTGGGCTTCTGGATCGTGCCCGCGGGTTAGGCCGGCTACTTCCGGTACGCTTCCGGGGGTTCCCCCTCCACGTACGTTGTATTCTGCATGCCGTCGCTGACGGGGAAGAAGGCCAGCGTCACGGCGGTCCCTTCGCCGGAGGCGGTGAATCCGTGGGCAACGCCCTTAGGTATCACCATGGTTTGGTTGGCCAAGACGGTGGCCTTGTCTTCGCCGATGCGCCCTTCCACCTGGCCCTCCAGCACGGTAATTAGCTCGTCCACCTCGTGGATGTGCAACGGTGCGCCGGCCCCGGGCTCGATGGTGCTGTAATGGAGGGTGCAGTCCACACCCTGATCCATGCCAGCCACCGACCACACCCGGTAGTTGGGCCTCCACGGTATCTCTTGGGCTTCCTGGTGATCAACTATGGACATGGCTCTACTCCTTCCGCTCCCACCTCAGGTCGGGCCGTCGGGCCGCCTGCGCTTCATTCAACCGACGCACCGGCGTCGTGTGGGGCGCGTTCTGTACTAGTTCTGGGTTCTCCGTGGCCTCCCGGTCGATGGCGTTCATCGCCTCTATGAACTCGTCCAGGGTCTCTTTACTTTCGGTCTCCGTCGGCTCGATTAGCAGGGCCTCGTCCACCGTTAGAGGGAAGTACATCGTCGGCGCGTGGAAGCCGTAGTCCAGCAAACGCTTGGCCGTCTCCAAGCCCCGCACCCCCTTGGCCTTCTGCCAGTTGGCCGAAAGCACGACCTCGTGCATGCACGGGCGATCGAAGGGCAGTAGATACTTGTCCTTGAGTTTGGACAGCAGGTAGTTGGCGTTGAGAACGGCGTTTTCGCTGACTTGCTGCAGTCCGGCGTCCCCCAGGGTGCGGATGTAGGTATAGGCTCGAACCAGCACGCCGAAGTTGCCGTGGGACGCCGACACCTTTCCGATGGTCTTCTCCGGCGTGGCGAGAACAAACCGTTCCTGACCTGCGCCGTCTCGTTGCTGCACCACCGGCGCCGGCAGGTAGGGCTGGAGAATGGGCTGGGCGCAGACGGGGCCGGCACCGGGGCCGCCCCCGCCGTGGGGCGTGCTGAAGGTCTTGTGCAGATTCAGATGCATCACGTCGAAGCCCAAGTCGCCCATCTTCACCCGGCCCAGCAGCGCGTTCATGTTTGCGCCGTCGGCGTAGACCAACCCCCCCGCCTCGTGAATCAGGCGGCAGACCTCAACAATCTGCTGATCGAAAAGGCCCAACGTGCTGGGAAGGGTTATCATCATTCCCGCCAGGTCAGGCGTGGCCTCCCGCTTGAGGGCTTCCAGGTCGCAGTTCCCGTTCTCGTCGGTGGGTATCGATACCACCCGGCAGCCTGCCATGGCTGCGGATGCGGGGTTAGTTCCGTGGGCGCTGTCGGGTACCAGCATCTTCAGCCGACCGCCGTCGCCACGCTCCCGGTGATACTTCTGCACCATGAGAACGCCGCATAGCTCGCCCTGGGCCCCGGCCAGGGGCGCCAGGCTGGCGGCGGCCATGCCCGTAATCTCTGCTAGGTAGTCCTGAAGATGGTGCATCACTTCCAGCGCCCCCTGGACCTGGGCGGCGGGCTGGAGAGGGTGTATGGCGGCGAATCCGGGAAGGAACGCCACTTCGTCGTTGACCTTGGGGTTGTACTTCATGGTACAGCTGCCAAGGGGGTAGAAGTGAGTGTCGATGGAGAAATTCATCCGGCTAAGGTTGGTGAAATATCGAACAATCTCGGGCTCTGTAATCTCCGGCAGGTCCACTTCCTCCCGCAGCATATCCGCACTTGGCAGGGGCTGCTCCGGCACGTCGAGGGCCGGCAAAACCGTCCCGACGCGACCAGGGACGCTGCGTTCCATCAGCAGGCGGCGGTGATTCTCCATCTGGTTCATCGGCTAAACTCCGAAAGCGCTCCCACCAGGGCCTCTATCTCCTGGCGCGTGTTCATCTCCGTAACGCAAATAAGCATGCAGTTGGGCATGACGTGGCTGATGTCCAGACCACCAATAATCTCGCTCTCCAGGAGCCGTCGGTTGATGACGTTGGGGCTGGCCGGACACTTCACCACAAATTCTTTGAAGAAGGTCCCGCGGATTGGGAAGGAGTATCCCGCCACCCGTCCTATAAGCGACGCTGCGTAGTGCGCCTTGTGGTAGCAGAGCTCCGCAAGCTGTCGCAGCCCCTGCTTCCCCAGGGCGGATGTGGCGATGGCGCTGGCCAGGGCCAGCAGCGCCTGGCTTGTGCAGATGTTGCTGGTGGCCCGCTCTCGTCGGATGTGCTGCTCCCGGGTCTGTAGGGTTAGCACGTAGCCCGTCTTACCCTCGATGTCTACCGTCCGACCGACGATGCGACCGGGCATCTGGCGGAGATACTTCTTGCGGGTGGCAAAAAGGCCGATGAAGGGCCCACCGAAGCTCATTGGCACACCCAGGGCCTGCCCCTCGCCGGTGATTACGTCTGCGCCGAACTCCCCGGGCGGACGGAACATCCCCATGGCCACCGGGTCCGTCGAGACCACCAGCAGGGCGTCCCGTTCCTGGGCGGCCACTTTGTGGGCGGATAGGTCCTCCACGTAGCCAAAGAAATTGGGGTACTGGGTCAGCAGGCAGGCGGCTCCCTCGGGCAGGCGGGGCCGAACTGAGTCTAGGACGGTGACCTTCAACCCTTGAGGAAGGGCGTAGGTCTCCACCACCTCTCGGTAGGTGGGGGAAACGGTGTTGAGTACACAGATTTCCTCCCGCCCTGTGATCCGACAGGCCATGAGGGCTGCCTCTGCCAGGCTGGAGGCTCCCTCGTACATGCCGTCGTTGGCCACCTCCATCCCCATGAGGCTGCAAATCATGGTCTGAAACTCGTAGGCCACCTGCAGGGTTCCCTGGCTGGCTTCCGCCTGGTAGGGCGTGTAGGAGGTCAGGAACTCGCCACGAGTTATGAGGGGCTTCACTATACTGGGTATGAAGTGGTTGTACACTCCGGCCCCTAAGAACGACGCATATTCCCCGGCGTTCCTGTTGGTCCCCGCTAGGGCCTCCAATTCCGCGCGCAGCTCCAGTTCGGACGTGGGTGGCGGTATGTTCAGCGACGGGCTTCGATGCTCAGCGGGTATGTCCTCGAAGAGCCGGTCGATAGAGTCGATACCCATCGCTTCCAACATCTCCTCGCGCTGCGCGGGGGTGTTGGGCATATAGTGGGACTGGAAGGGCACGGAACTGTTGGCGCTCACCGTTAGTGGGCCTCGGACTCCAGAAAGGCTTCGTACTCCTCCGCCGACAGC
Source organism: Dehalococcoidia bacterium (assembly GCA_965238215.1). Lineage (GTDB taxonomy): Bacteria > Chloroflexota > Dehalococcoidia > Lucifugimonadales > JAPULR01. The sequence continues at coordinate 1,827,737 of OZ250180.1, forward strand.
AGGTTGGTCATCTCCGCGTCCGCGTTTTCGGCCTGCACCTTCACCATCCATCCTTCGCCGGTGGGGTCGTCATTGACCAGCTCCGGCTGACCCTCCAACTGCCCGTTGGTCTCCACAATCTTGCCGCCGATGGGAGCGAAGAGGTCGGAAACGGCCTTCACCGATTCAATTTCGCCCAGCTTCTGAAACTGCTTCACCTCGCCGCCGGTGCTGGGCAACTCCACGTACACCACGTCTCCCAACTGGTCTTGGGCGTAGTGGGTGATGCCCACCACAACCAGACCCGGGGACTCTACCCGTGCCCATTCGTGCTCCTTGGAGTACCTTCTGTCCGTGGGGTTCATCTCTCTACCGCCGTTGGAAGGTTGCGACAAAGACTGGCCGATCCGCGGCGTTCTTTATGCTTGAGGTGCTCATCCGTCTTACTGTCTCTTGTAGAAGGGGAGGGTGGTAACACTGGCTGCCGTCGGTCTTCCCCTAATGTCAATTTGAAGGCTCTGGCCCTCTTCGAACCACCGCCGCTCAACATAGCCCATGGCTATATTCCTGTCAAGAGTTGGGGAGTAGCTGCCGCTGGTAATCCGGCCCACCGGTTCCCCCTCGCCCAGGATGGCGTAGTCGTGCCGGGGGATGCTCCGGCCCTCGGAAAAAAGGCCCACCAAGGCCCTCTCCATGCCCTGCTCCTTCTGGCGCCGGAGGGCGCCGGCGCCCGCGAACTCCTTGCGCAGGCGAACGAAGCGGCCCAGCCCGGCCTCCAACGGCGTGGTGGTCAGGTCGATGTCGCTCCCGTGCAACGGTAGGCCCGCCTCCAGCCGGAGAACGTCCCTCGCGCCCAGGCCGCAGGCCGCCATTCCGCCATCATTGAGGGCCTCCCAAAGGTCTGCACCGTCCCGGGCGTCCGACACGATTTCAAAGCCGTCCTCCCCCGTGTAGCCCGTCCGCCCGACGAAGACGCTGCGCCCCAGCACAGTGGCTTCCATGCTGCTGAAGAAGCGGAGGCCGGAGGGGGTTTCAGGACTCATGCCATCCACAATGGACGCCGCGTCCGGTCCCTGAACGGCAATCATCACCGTGTCGATGGTAACGTCCTCCAGAGTCGTTTGAGAAAAGCGTTCGCTCCGCCACCGCTCAAGCCAGTCAACCACGGCGGTACGATTGGAGGCGTTGCAGATGAGCAGATACCGGTTATCTTCCAGCCGGTAGGAGACGGTGTCGTCCATAATCCCCCCATCCTCGTTGCAGATGAGAGAGTACCGGGCGCGGCCTTTGCGTAGGTTGCCGATGCGTCCCGTCTGAATCCACTCCATCAGGTCCGTAGCCTGGGGGCCGGAAACGTAGATGCGCCCCATGTGGGAAACGTCGAATATGCCGCCCTTCCGTCGAACGGCGTTTGCCTCGGCAAGGATGCCGGCGTACTGCACAGGCATCTCCCAGCCGGCAAAAGGCACCATTCGTCCCTTGAGGTTCAGATGGCTCTCGTACAGAGCCGTTCTCATTTCAGTTACGCCGCCACTGGATTCAGCCAAATTCCTTCACCTCCTTGTGAAAACAGATCTATCGGCCAAGGTGGGGCCGACGCACACCATGTTCAGCTTCGCCTGGGAACTGTGGTTATTCACTCCTGACTCCCCGGACGATGATGCCGTTGTGCGCCATCCCTTCAAGGATATCGTCAACATAACGCGGCTCCACCAGAACGCTGTCAGCCGTCGTAGTCCTATCGGGGCCGCTGGTGTAAGTCTCAAGCCACAACTGCCCGGCCGCGCTCACGGAGCGCAACTCCACGGCAAACCCGTGGTTTATGGCCTCTATATCGTGCTCCATGCTTTGCTCAATCCTTTCCACGCCGAGCCACTTCGCCTGCGAGCTGCAGGACAAGAGCCCGGGCGGGTGTCAATGGCGAATGCGTGTGAATGAGCATTGCGAAGCAGCTCATGGAATCGGCCGATGCTTGTAGTGTCCCGCGTGCTGCTGGTAAGTGTACGCTGCCCTGAACACCGTGGCGTCGTCGGAGACCCGCCCCACTAGCTGCATTCCCACGGGCAGTCCTTCCTTGCTCAACCCGCACGGCACGGAAATCGCCGGCTGCCCCGTCTGGTTGAAGGGCGCCATGAAGCTGGGGCCAAACAGGGAAGTCCCCGGCTCGAAATCCTCAAGCTTCCCCGGCACGCGGTGGCCCATGGGCAGCGCCAGCAGGTCGCACCGTTTCATCACCTCGTGGAACTCCCGTCGAATCTGGCTTCGCACCCGCTGGGCCTGCACGTAGTCGCTGGCCGAAAATAGGCCGCCCATGTACAGATGCTTGATGAAGTTCTCGCCGAAGTTCTGCGGCTGGGTCCTGACGTTCGGGAGGTGGATGCTGTACGCCTCGCTCATGATGATGACGATGTTCACCACCGGCGAGTACTCCAGGCAGGGGATGGTCACTGGCTCTACGTGCGCCCCCAGGCTCTCCAGGTCTTCCAGCGCCTTCTTCACCAGCGCCTCCACCTCTTCGTCCGTTCCCGATTCCTCGCCGAAGCAATAGTGCTCCGGCACGCCGATTACCAGCCCCTTCACGTCTTCCCGTAGGGCCTCCGAATAGTCCGGCACGGCCACCCTGGCCGAGGCCGGGTCTTTCGGGTCGTAGCCGGCGATGGCCTGCAGCATGAGGGCGGAGTCCTCCACCGTCCAGGTCATGGGGCCGCAGTGGTCCAGCGACCAGCTAAGGTCCAGCACCCCGTAACGGCTGACAAGCCCATAAGTGGGTTTGTGTCCGACAATGCCGCAGGAAGACGCCGGCCCGCGGATGGAGCCGCCCGTGTCGGAACCAAGCGACCCCATGGCCATCCCCGCCGCCACCGACGTCGCCGAGCCGCTGCTTGAGCCCCCCGTCGCGTATTCGGCGTTCCACGGGTGGAGGGTCTGTTCGAAGAGGCTGGTCTCCGGCCCGCCCATGGCAAGCTCAAACATCGCCACCTTGCCCAACAGAATGCTCCCTGCGTCCTCCAGGCGGCTTATGGCCGTGGAGTTTTCCGTCGGCACCCGGTGTTCGTAGAGCTTGGATTGTCCCGTGGTCCTGACTCCCTTGGTGTCGTACAGGTCCTTGTGGCCCATGGGAATGCCGTGGAGGGGGCCTCGATAATTGCCCGCGGAAATCTCGGCCTCGGCGGCTCGCGCTTGGGCCAGCGCCTCGTCCCCCAAAAGGGTAGTGTAGCTCTTAATATCGCCGTCGATGGCCTCAATGCGGTCGAGAAAAGCCTGGGTAAGCTCAACGGGGGAGAGCTGCTTGGACTCTATCAGTCCCGCCGCTTCCCGTATGGTTAGGTGGTAGAGTTCGGTGGATGGCTGCGACATTTCAATGTCTCCTTAGAGGATGTTCGGCTGGTGTGGCTCGCCTTTCTGCCCGTCGGACCGCCTATTCTCCCGTCCATTCGGGACGAAAGGCTCCCGCCGCCTCCACGTCGTCCACGTCCACGTCGTAGAGGGAGTCCACCTTGGGCCGGTATTCCGTCATGGTCTCGGCCAGTGCCTTCAACCGTTCCTCGGATACCGTCACCCCTGTCTTTCCCAACAGGGTGCGTACTTCTTCAATGCTCATGGGTTCCATGTTCACCTCCCCGGAATCAAATACATCTGCTTCCCGTCATTGCGACCAAGTATATTGACGCCCCCGTCCTTGGGCAAGAAAGCCCTAAACTAGGAGTCGCCCTCCGCATCGTCCAGCACCAAGCCGATGACGTTGCCTTCCGGGTCCGCCATCATGGCGAAGGTCACCACCCCGGGTATCTCCGTGGGCGGCACGACGGTCTTGCCCCCCAAGCTCTCCGATCTATCGAGGGAGGCTTGCAGGTCTTTGACGCCCACGTAGAACACGACCTGGGGTGCCGTCGGAGCATTCGTCACTCCCCCGTTGATACCACCGGCCTGAGTGTCCACCACGCCGTAATTCATGGGATTGTCTGCGTTGATGTTCCAGTCGAACAGCTTGCGATAGAATTCCTGGGCAGCCCCTGCGTCCTTGACCTGAATTTCAAAGTGGATCACTGGATTGGGCATTCTTAGGTTGCCTCCGGCTCTATTTTGTAGGATATTGTCGTGAGAAGGAGCGCTAGTCTTTCCCTGGCGCCAATTATACAGAAGAATACGCCCGCCTGGACTGGCAACGCGGCGGCGCGAGTTTGGAGTGCAGCATGAGTGAAAGAAACGACTTTGAGCATCCGGAGTATCTGACGAACACTGCCTGGTTGGGTGAGCATCTGGGAGAGCCGGGCCTCTGCGTGGTGGACTGCGACGTGCCCGATCAGTATCAGCGCGCCCACGTCCCCGGCGCGGTGTTTCAGAAGGACCACTATCAGAAGGACCCCGACACCAACAGGCTGCACATATTTGGCCCCCAGGGCTTCAAGCGTCTCGCCGAGTCTCTGGGCATTGGGGACGAAACCCTCGTTGTGGCTTACGACAACTCCCGTGGGTTGTACGCCGCTCGCCTCTGGTGGGCGCTCAACCACTACGGTCACTCCAACGTCAAAGTCATGGACGGCGGCTGGCGCAAGTGGCTTTCCGAGGGCCGCCCCGTGACCGACGCTCCCGCCGGAAGTCCGCCCCCTGTAACCTTCACCCCCCGTGAGGACCACTCGATGATGGTGACGGCGACCGAGCTGATGGCGGACTACCACAAGCCGGAGGTCGTCGTCTGGGACGTGAGAAGCCGGGGCGAATACGAAGGGTCCATCATCCGCGGCAACCGCAGGCCGGGACGAATCGCCGGCGCCGTTCATCTCGAATGGCTGGAATTGGTGGACGGCCGGACACACCTGCTCAAGCCGGCGTCTGAGATTCGGAGCATCCTGGAGGACAACGGCATTACGCCCGACAAACGCATCGACGCTCATTGACAGGCGGGAATCCGTGCGGCGCACGGCACCTTCGTCCTCAAGCTTCTGGGCTACCCCGACGCTCGCAACTACGACGGCTCATGGGCCGAGTGGGGCAACCGCGACGACACCCCGATAGAAACCTAACCCCCCGCCTTTCCGTCCTGACGCCCAGCGGTAGCAGTTGACGGCGTAAGGTTTGCCGCCGTATCATATTGCAAGGGCATACAGAACTAACGTCGCAGTAAAGCATAGAACATGCAGAAAACCACAACCTACAGGGAACAGAGCCGGACGTTCATGGATCAAGCATACGAAGAGCTTGACACGGGCGACTTGGCCCAGGCGTCTGAGAAAGGTTGGGGTGCGTCGGCTCAGATGGTCAAAGCCAACGCGCAGAAGCGGGGCTGGGACCACTTCACACATCGGGACCTTTTTCGCGTAGTTGATCGGTTGACGGAGCAGACCGGCGATTCGGAATTGGCTACTCTATTTGGTTCGGCGGGATTCCTTCACATGAATTTCTACGAGAACGGATTCTCTGCAAGAGCTATCAAGGCCACCCTTCGCCGCGTGGAGCGTTTCGTAGAGAAAGCTGAGCGCCTTCTGGACTGAATTCCCTGATCCAGGCACTCTTAGTCCACCAATGCAACTTTGCCGTTTCCGGTCAATCCGCCTTCCGCCGGAATCCAGAGCCTTCTGCGTCCTGCGCTTTAGCGCCCCCTACCCCCGCTGGAAGTCCGCCTCCTCCAGCATTCGCGCCAGAATTGGATGCGTCTCGGGTTTCCTCAGGTCCAGTGACGATATGGATATGGCCCGGAACAATACGCCGGTGCTAACTGACGCATCCACCGACTCTCCCATCTCAGGCAGTTCCACCCCGAGGGCTTGGGCCACGTAAAGTGCCGCCACCCGGCCCACCTGTGAGTCGTAGCAGCGTGTGAGAACCCGTCCCCGGTGCAGCATGACAACCCCGCTCTTGCCGCTTCGCAGAGTCACCGGCACCCGACGGCGGGGAACGTCCAGGATCCCCTCGGCGTACTCCCATGCCTTGGTCCGGCTCACTCCCACGTTATTCCCCCCATCCTGCGAACATTGCGTCGTCCGTAATCACGGAATCGCGCTCACAAGCTCCTCGCCTACTCCTCCGCCAGCCTGTCACGGACGAAGGTAAGAACCTCGTTCGCAAGCTCCAAGGCCCGCTCCGCCTCCAGATCGTCGAATACGTCGGCGGGGATTCCGCCGGGCAGATAGTTCGGGTACCTCGTCAGGTTGTAGTACTTGTCCAGGTAGATGGCGCGAACCTTAAGCACGTCGAACAGCATCTCGAAGATCTTCGCATCCTCGCAAAGGTCTGCCAGCGAGTGGCCCCAAACGTCCTCCGCTCCCCGGGAGTAGAGAAACCCCTTCATCGACTTTTCGCCGCACTGCTGGGCCATGAAGCAGGCCAGGTTAAACCGCTTGTGCTCCTGGGCCAGGCGTGCGTCGTCCAGGTCCCTCTCCGCCTGCGCCAGCCATCGGGCGCCCTCCGCCTTCCTGTTAGGCATCATAGACCACCTCCCCCATCTGAATGGCGCGCCCCAGGCTGGAGTCTGAAGCGCCCAACTCGTCGAATTCCTCCGGCGTGTAGGGGAAGAAATCTACCGCCACCGAGGGCGACAGGTGGCTGTAGAAGAAGTCGGGCCGCCGAACGAAGGGCCGGTCGTCATCCATAACCATCACCAGCTTCAAAGCGGTGTCAGGCTCCACGGCGCCGGGATATAGGGGGTTCAGAAGGATTGCCCTTCTGACTCCCAACTGCGGTAGCATTGCGATTATCTTGTCCAACTCCTCTTGCAGGAGCTTCATCCGGTATTGGACGAAGCCGACTCTCATGGGCATAGGCCGCTCCGGTTGTTAAATTTCTCTGGATATCTCAACGGGGCCTCCGCCTTCACGACAACTCCCAGTCCAGGATAACCATGTGCGTTTCCCTGGGGCCGTGGGCGCCGATGACCAGGGTCTGCTCGATATCCGCCGTGCGGCTGGGGCCGGTGATGAAGTTCATATAGCTGCCCGCGTCGACGCCGTCGCGCAAGTAAGCCACCCTTCGGAGAAGATACAGGTCGTCCAGGCTTTCCAGCGTCTGAGAGGGCTTCACCAGGGCCACGTGCACCGGCGGGAGGAGGGACGTCAGTCTGCTCACTCCACGGCGGGGCAGAACGACGACGGTGCCCGTTTCAGCGATGGCGTAGTCAACCCCGGTAATCCCCAGGTCGGCGTCGGCGGGATTGAAGATTCCGGCGCTTTCGTGACTGCGGGCCATCACCTGCACCGATGCGCCCAGAGACGAAAGCGCGTCGTCCAGGGGCACGTCGTCAAAGACCTCCTGCACGGAGCGGACCACTCGTCGGGCCTCGAGCTTCTGGGCCAGCTGAATGACGTAGCCAACGGCGTCCTCCACCCCCGACGCCCGATGGACGATCCAGCCCCGTAGCTCAGCCACCCGCGCCAACTCGTTAACGTTGGCCCGGCGATTCGTAGACAGCCTCTCCAGCGTCGCCCGTCCCCGCTCTTCCACGGAGGTCTGTCCCTCTTGCAAGCGGGCGTAGGGGTGTTCCGGCGGGCCGGCCTTTCGCCCCAAAGCCGCTCTAACCGACGCTAGAAACTGTTCCGGCGGTGTCCCCAGGACCTCCTTCAACGGTCCTCCCCTTCCAGCCGTTCCGACCAGATCTGGCGGAAGCTCTTGTGCGGCAGGGCGGGCAGGTCCCGGGAGCGGGTCCATCGGGAGAAGGGCGGCAGCGGCATCCGGCGGATGAATGATCCTCGTGAGAAGGGCCATTGAGCCAAGAGGCCCAGCGTTCGAGTGAACCCCAGCAGCCGGGGGCTGCTCATGAGCTTGCGGTAGCTCCCAGCCAGAAGCCGATCAGGAAGGGAAGCCTTGGCAGGGCTAGACTGAGAACCTTCCGAAAGCTGGGACCGCAGCTTCAACAGCATGCGCGGGATGTTTATCTTGATGGGGCAAACGTCCCGGCAGGCCCCGCAGAGACTGGAGGCGTTGGGAAGGTCTTTGCTCCGTTCAAGCCCCACCAGAACCGGGGACACCACCGCGCCGATGGGCCCGGGGTACACCCAGCCGTAGGAGTGTCCGCCGACCTTCCGGTACACGGGGCATGCGTTGAGGCAGGCGCCGCATCGGATGCAGTATAGGGCCTCTCTCAGGTCTGGGTCTGCCAACAGGCGGGAGCGCCCGTTGTCAACGATAACTAGGTGAAACTCCTCCGGCCCGTCTTCGTCGTCGGGCCGCTTTGGCCCGTAGACGTGGGTAACGTAGCTGCTTATGCGCTGGCCTGTGGCCGCCCGGGGCAGCAGCCGAATGAAGACGGTCAGGTCTTCCATGGATGGCACTATCTTCTCCATGCCAGTTATGGACACCAGAACCCGCGGCACGGAGGTGCAGAACCGTCCGTTGCCCTCGTTTGTAATAAGGGTCACCGTGCCGGTCTCCGCCACCAGGAAGTTGGCGCCGGTGATGCCCATGTCGGCGCTCACCAGCTTCTCCCGCAGCACCTCCCGCGCCGCGCCGGCCATGGCCTCGATGTCTTTAAGGTTCGGACGGCCTATCTTCCGTCCGAAGAGCTCGGAGACTTCTTCCTTGGACTTGTGCATCGCGGGGGCGATGATGTGGAATGGCGTTTCATTGGCCAGCTGGATGATGTATTCCCCCAAGTCCGTTTCCACCGGCTCCACGCCCATGTCCTCCAGGAAGGGATTCAAGCCCATCTCTTCCGAAACCATCGACTTGCTCTTGATGGCCAGCTTCAGTCCCCGGGTCTCGGCGATGCGTCCCACGATGGCGCGGGCCTCGTCGGCGTCCTTGGCGAAGTGCACCTGTCCGCCGTTTTCAATGACCCGTTCACGAAGAAGTTCCAGGTAGTAGTCCAGGTTGTCGAGGGTATGGCGCTTGACCTCCCGCCCCTGTTCCCGAAGCTCCTCCCACCGCTGGGGTGAAATCTCCTCGATGGCCTCGGCCCGTGCGCCGTCGAAGGTGCCCATGGAGCGGCTCATGAAGGATTGGAGCTTGGCGTTCGCCAGGACGCGAGCGGAGGCCTGGCGGAATTCTTGAGTCTTTACTTCCGACATTTTTCTTCCCCTTGAAGAGGACAAGTCGTCCCTATCGTGGGTGATGTCTCAGTTTGGTCTTCGACAACCTTTGTAAACACAGGTTGTCTAGGTAGTGCTCCTTGGAAGATCGTTCCGCCGTCGACTGATGCACGGCTCCGATAATTGCGGATAAAACCATGCTGAAAGGCCATATGAGTCTCCTCTTCAAATCCGTCTAGGTCAAAATGGCCAACATCGCCTTTGTAGTCTCTGCATTCTCTGCAGAAGAAAGCCATCAGAGTTTCTCCTTTCCTTTCTGTTCAAACCGAGACACTACCTTATCGGGAGTGTATCAAGGCGCGTCGTCGCTCCCAACATCTAAGAATCACCCGATAGAATCTGGGCCAGGTGGCGGGCATCCACCCCCGCGCCGCGGCGGTTCAGCCCGCCCCGAATCTGCATCAGGCAACTGGCGTCGCAGGCCGCCACCGTCGACGCCCCGCTCTTGACGATATTCTCCACCTTGTCGTCCAACATGGCCTGGGAGATGTCCGGGTACTTGACGGAGAAAGTCCCGCCGAAGCCGCAGCAGGTATCGGCGTCCTCCAGTGGGATGTACTCCAGCCCCTTCACGCCTTTCAGCAGGGACACCGGTTCTTCGACGACTTCCAACTCCCGGAGCAGGTGGCACGAAGGATGATAGGTGACTTTGTCGCCGTGGGTCGCCCCCACGTCGGTAACGCCCAGCACGTTAACCAGAAACTGGGAGAACTCATACACCTTGCCGCTCAAAGCTGCCGCCTTTGGCCCGGCCACCGGATCGTCGCGGAAAATCTCCGGGTAGAAGACCTTCATCATGGAGGCGCAGGAGCCGGAGGGCACGACCACATACTGGCTATGTTCGAAGCCGTCGAGCACGCGTCGGCCAAGCTGAGCGGCGTCCTTACGGAAGCCGGAGTTGTAGAGCGGCTGTCCGCAGCAGGTCTGGTCCGGCGGGAAGTCTACCCGCACCCCCTGGCGTCGCAGCACACCCACCACCGCCTCGCCAACTTCGGGAAAAAGCTGGTCCACCAGGCAGGTGACAAACAGGGAAGCGCGGATTGGGGTCGTTTCAGCCATCAGCCCCTCTGCTCAAAGATTGAGTTTCAGAGTATCAGAGCAGCGAAAGCGGGGCAAGCTAGGGAGGAGAAAGGCCGCAACAAGGTGTTCAACCCGCTAGGCAGGCTACACCAGCGGTTCGATGCCGCTCACGTCGATCTTGGCGCGAGCCATTTCCAAGTCATATCTCCGCTGAAGGTTCAGCCAGAAGTCGGGAGTCATGCTCAGGGCGTATCCGATTCGCAACGCCGTGTCCGCGGTAATTGACCTGCGGCAGTGGACGATGTCGTGGATGCGAATCTGGGGCACCCCAATTGTCTTTGCCAGCCGGTATTAGGTGATGCCCAATCCCGTTAGAATCTCCGCCAAATGCTCCCCAGGATGTATAAGCTTAGGCATGTTTACCTCGTGTCAAAGGTAGAAGTTAAGAGTGTCTGTGCAGCGAAACTGAAGCCGAGGCCTAAGGATTGGCGGCGCAGCATCCCTTGAAAGATTCTAGAAACTCCCTAACGTCCTCGCCGTCATCGTAGATGGCGTCTTCAAGCTCATTGGAGACATCTTGCTCGTCGTAGCCGCCGATCACTGTCAGAATCCAAAGCCAGAACTGCATCCACCCAGATTCCTCTGCCAACTTATCGGTCAGATTTTGGGCGATGAACCGCCTCACTTCGTATTCGTTCAACAGGACGTCATACCTTTGTCCCAACCGTACAACCCCGGATGAGAGGAGATTCACGTCACGGTCGTCCATAAATGTGCGCCAGTCAGGCGTAGCGGTGGGAGTAGCCGTTGTCGTTGCGACCTCCTCCTCATCGCCTGTCAATGCTCCCATAATGATGAGAAGGACGAACAAACCGCCTACGATGCCAAGCACCACCAGCCAAGGATTGGTCTCCTTCTTGGCCTGCGGGACCCTCTTCTCCATTTCGCTTGAACCGGAGGCGGATCTGGGATCTGCCAGCTTATTGCCACATCGCTTGCAGAACCGGTCATTCGAGTCGCATTCTGTTCCGCACCTTGGGCAATTCATGGCAAAACAACCCCACGGCTTTCGGCGTCAGTTGGTTTAAAGCAAGGAAACCCTAAACTAATGTTTCCCTAAACGCAAATCCGCTCTGGCGGGAGTGGGAGGGAGTCGAACCCTCCCATCCCGGTTGTGACGGGATACAGCGGATTTGAAGTCCGCGAGAGCCACCGGGCCCCATCCACTCCCGTTATGAGTTCGCCTAAGTGCCCCATCCATAGCCGGAGGGGCGTAATTTCAGTCGTTCGCGCCGGCACCTAAACCGACGCCGGGACGAAAAAGTTAAGCGGCCAGCGCCGCCTGTATCTTCTTCCTCAACTGGCCCTTGGGCACCGCGCCCACAATCTGCTCCACGGGCTTGCCGCCCTTGAAAATCAGCAGCGCCGGTATGCTCCGGATGCCGTAGGTAACGGCCGTGATGGGGCTAGAGTCCACGTCCACCTTGGCGAAGTCCATGACTCCGTCCATCTCTTCCGCCAGCTCGTCCACAATGGGGGATATCATCTTGCAGGGCACGCACCACTCCGCCCAGAAGTCCACCAGTACGGGAAGCTCCGCCTCTACTACTTTTTCGTTGAATTCAGCATCGTTCACGGCAAAGGGTTTCGCCATTGGTTCCTCCCAGTGTAAGGTTATTGTGTGTATCTTCAGCGGGGTGTGCGCCCCTTCTGTTATTTCAGTGTATACGCACGTTGACTTTGGGTCAACGGCTGCGGGTTGAATGTCCTTGGGGCCGACCGGTATGCCGGCTTGGGAGGTAGTTTGAACGGAACGGGCAGAACGGGCCTTCTTGGCCGGAAACTTCGGCTGCGTCCTGAGTCTTGGGGTCGCCTTGGCGAAGCCACATCTGTGGTTGAGGGCCATCGTGTCTTCGTCTTCGGCGCCATCCCCGGCGAAGAAGTCGTGGCGGAGGTCTTTCGAGAGCGAAGACACTACGTGGCCGCGAGAGTGTTAGAAGTGACAGAGCCATCGCCCGAACGCGTCAGCCCTCCATGTCCCTACTTCGGCCCCTGCACCGGATGTCAGTGGCAGCAAGTCAGCTACGACGCCCAGCTGCGCTACAAGTTCGACGCTGTAACGGACGCCTTGAAGCGGGTTGGAGGTTTTTCCAACCCGTCCGTGGCCCCGACGATTCCCTCGCCCGACCAATTCGGCTACCGCAACCACGCCCGGTTCACCGTGGGGGAAGAAGGCTCTCTGGGCTTCGTGAACCGTGAGACCCGGCGGCACGTGACGGTAGACAACTGCATGCTCATGGATCCCGGTGTCAACGACATTCTGAGTAAACTTCAAGGCCGGTGCGCCGAGACCACCCAACTTTCCGTGCGTTGGGGTGTGAACACCGGCGACTACCTCGTCCAGCCGACCCTCAAGTCGTCGGATATTCCCGTGACCACCGGCCAGAAACGCTACGTTGAAACCCTGAGGGGCAGCTCCTTCCGAATCGCCTCCCCCTCCTTCTTCCAGGTCAACATAAAGCAGCTGGAGCGGCTGGTGGACCTGGTCAAGGACGGGCTGCAGCTCTCAGGCGACGAGACCTTGGTGGACGCCTACGCCGGCGTGGGCACCTTCGCCCTGCTCCTCGCCCCCTACGCCCGACGGATAATCGCCATAGAGGATTCCCCCGCCGCCGTGGAGGACGCCAAAGCCAACGCCGCTGGCCTCTCCAACGTTGAATTCCTTCAGGGCCGCACGGAAGAGGCGCTGGGCCAGCTTGAAGAGCGACCTGACGGCCTGATTCTCGACCCACCCCGCAAGGGCTGCCACCCTTCCGCCCTTAAGGCCCTGATGTCTCTAAAACCCCGGCGTGTGGTCTATGTCTCTTGTGACCCTTCCACCCTCGCCCGCGACCTGAAGATTCTCTGCAAGGACGTTTTCTTCCTGGAGAGCGTCACTCCTGTCGACATGTTCCCCCAGACCCATCACGTGGAATGCATCGCCGTCCTGACCCTCCGTCGTCCCCTGGAGGGGCTGATGCTAGCCTCCTCCTCTCCGCGGCGTCGCCAGCTGATGGCGGGCCTCGATGCGCCATTCGACGTGACGACGCCGGACGTCGAAGAACTCTCAGAAGATGGAGAGTCTCCCGAAGACACGGTACGCCGGCTGGCCCTGGCCAAAGCGCAAGCGTCGGCCCGGCGGCATCCCGGCCGGCTCGTCGTGGGGGCGGATACCCTGGTGGTGTCGCAGGGTCGGGTGTTGGGTAAGCCCGTCGACGCCGCTCAGGCCAGGCAGATGCTGACGAGCCTCCGTGGGCGCGTCCACCGTGTTATTACGGGCGTTGCCGTGGTTGACGGCGCTGCGGGCCAGAGGCGGGCGGACGTGTGCGAGAGCGAGGTTCTGATGCGAAATTATTCCGCGTCGGAAATCGATCAATACGTGGCCTCGGGGCGGCCCTTCGACAAGGCCGGGGGCTACGGTGTTCAGGACCGGAGCCTGAACCCGGTGACGCGGGTGGATGGGTGCCGCGCCAACGTGGTGGGATTGCCCCTCTGCACCATGGCGCAGCTGCTGAAAGAGTTGAGGTATAACGTGGAATCGCTGTCGCTGCCCGCCGAGTGCCGGCGGCACCTTCGAGTTGGCGAGTCCTTTAGAAGAACTCCCGATTTCGGACTCAGTTTAGTTGTGGAAACCGACTCAAACTGTCGCCCTAAAGGTATTTCCGCACAAGCTCTCAACAAACGAGGGAAAGAAAAATGAACTTCTTTGGCATCGGCGGCATGGAACTTCTCGTCGTAGTGCTCCTGGCCTTCATCATCCTCGGGCCGCGTCAGCTCACCAGTGTGGCCAAGGGCCTGGGACGGATGATTCGGGAGCTGCGAAACGCTACCACCCAGTTCTCCCACCTTATGGATGAGGATGACGAAGTCGGCAAGGGACAGCCCCCGAAATCGAAGAATCAACGGTGAGCCAGGACCCTTTTCAAAGCCACCTGGTGGAACTCCGAAAAAGGCTGATGATTGCGGCCTTGGCGGTGGTGGCCACCACCGTTGTCGCCTTCATCTTCCACCCGTGGATAATCCGGTTCCTGCTGCGGCCCGCCGATTCCCTCACCGATATACCGGGCCGCCTGGTGTTCATCGACGTTACGGAGATGTTCGGCGTGGCCATGAAGGTCTCCATAGTGACGGGGCTGATTCTGGCCCTTCCGGTAGTGCTGGCCCAGATTATGCTCTTTGTGGCTCCGGGTCTGACCCCCCGTGAGAAGCGATATCTATTCGCCTTCCTGCCCGTGGTGCTGCTGGCCTTCGCGGGCGGCGTCGCCTTCGCCTACCTGGTGCTCATCCCGCCGGCCATCAACTTCCTGATCAACTTTGGCGGGGAAATCGCTGAGCCCACCATTCGGGTGAGCAGCTACATCAACCTGATGACCATGCTTCTGTTCTGGATGGGCGTGGTCTTCGAGACGCCGCTGATAATGTTCATACTGGCCAGGTTCGGTGTGGTGTCGTCCGCGGGGTTCGCCCGGTGGCGGCGGCACTGGGTAGTCGTGGCCTTCGTTCTTGGAGCGCTCATCACGCCCACCTTCGACCCCATAAACCAGTCCCTGGTGGCCGTACCCCTCATAGTCTTGTACGAAGCGGGCATCTGGCTCTCCAAGCTGGCGCGGCGCAAGAACGCCAACTCCCCCGCCGCATGATAGGTTGGCCTGACCGCTACCATGAAAATAGCCTGCCCCTACGCTGTTTAAGCCCGCGTTGTAAACAACCCGTAGTGGCGGGTTTGAAACCCGCCATCTCAGCCAAACCCATCTTCATATTCCTATCTAGCGTTGGTTTAACGTGCTCCCGTCCATCCCGTAACGTCGGTTCGCGAACCGCCCGCCCCCTCTAACAGCGTCCCATTCCGATAGCAGCACGAACTTCCACCCGTTATCCTCGTTCCCTCCCTTGTCCTCGCGGATGCGGGGACCCATCTTCGTCCCCCGCAACGTCGGTTTGCGAACCGCCCGCCCCCTCTAACAGCGTCCCACTCCGATAGCAGCACGAACTTCCACCCGTTATCCTCGTTCCCTCCCTTGTCCTCGCGGATGCGGGGACCCATCTTCGTCCCCCGTAACGTCGGTTCGCGAACCGCCCGCCCCCTCTAACAGCGTCTCATTCCGATAGCAGCACCCACCTCAACCCGTTATCCTCGTTCCCTCCCTTGTCCTCGCGGATGCGGGGACCCATCTTCGTCCCCCGTAACGTCGGTTCGCGAACCGCCCGCCCCCTCTAACAGCGTCTCATTCCGATAGCAGCACCCACCTCAACCCGTTATCCTCGTTCCCTCCCTTGTCCTCGCGGATGCGGGGACCCATCTTCGTCCCCCGTAACGTCGGTTCGCGAACCGCCCGCCGACGTTGGATGAACGCAGTCTGCCCCACACCAAAAAGCCCCCCGTGAGGGAGGCCTTACGTAGTTAGATGATGGGTACCGCCTACTTGGGCAATTCCGTCTTTTCGGAAGCCTCCACCGACTCCTCTTCAGGCTTGTTTTCGCCGGTGACGCCTCTCTTGAAAGCCGAAATGCCCTTGCCCAGAGCAGAGCCGATTTCCGGTAGTCGTCCTGCCCCAAAGATGAGCAGCACGATGCCTAGAATAATTACCAGTTCCATCGGGCCGGGCAGTTTCATGGGAGTCTCCTCAACGTCGGAATGCTTGGATCCAAGCATAGCATGAGCCATCCCACCCAAGCAACGCCGCTCCTCCAATCAAATTCACCACTCGGGGTTATTCTTGACCCAGCGGAGAATCAAGCCCTTGCCCCCCTTGTCCTCGCGGATGCGGGGACCCATCCCTCATTCCCCCGCAGAGCCTGCCCCCGTGAAGACGGAGAGCGGGGGAATCCATCCCCCTTCTTCTCCGAGCTCTGACATGTCTCCATTGCCGAAATTCCCCCTCCCTTGCTACCATCCCTCCATGAAAAACTCCCTTCCCCCTCTCGTCATTCCAGCCCCCTTTCCCTTGTCCTCGCGGATGCGGGGACCCATCCCTCATTCCCCCGCAGAGCCTGCCCCCGTGAAGACGGTGGCGGGAATCCATCACGCCAAAACACTATTCGTCCGCCCAACTTTTTTGAAACGAAACGAATCCACGCCTGAGACGATCATTCTCAGGCACGAAATCGTTTCTCTTCGTTTGCCAAATCGAATCCTCTCCACGCCTGAAATCAGCTATTCGAGTGGCATTTGTTCCTTAAATCGAGTCTTCGTCACCCATTCCCAATGCACTGCCCCATCGTCCAATGCTATACTAAGTATCAAAACCAACCGGTTGGAGAAGAATGCGCACCCTTCGCGTGGCCCTGGCTCAGATTAACACCGTGGTCGGAGACCTGACGGGCAACGTTGAACGCATCTTGCAGTTCATGGCCCGCGCCCGTGAGGCAGGCGCGGACATCGTCGCCTTCCCGGAAATGGCCGTCACCGGCTACCCCGCCGAAGACCTGCTCTTTCGCACCGCTTTCCTTCGCGCCAACGTGAAAGCCATGCACCAGGTGGTTGCCGGATCCCAGGGCCTGACGGCAGTGGTGGGATACGCCCACGTCGAAGATGGACGGATCTACAATGCCGCTGCTATCGCACACGACGGCCGGCTGGTCGACGTGTACCGGAAGCATCACCTGCCCACCTACGGCGTCTTCGACGAAGACCGCTACTTCCAGTCCGGCCGCGTCTTCCCCGTCTATGCCATCGGGGACGTCAACGTTGGAGTGAACATCTGCGAAGACATCTGGTTCGCCGACGGACCCGCGTCGTGCCAGCGTCGCGCCGGTGCGGAGGTCATCGTCAACGTAAGTGCCTCCCCCTACCACCTGGACAAGCAGAGGATACGGGAGGCGATCGTGCGAAATAGCGCACGCGACAACGCCGTCTACGTGGCCTACGTAAACGCCGTGGGCGGACAGGACGAACTGGTCTTCGACGGCGCAAGCGTGGTCTTTGACCCTTCAGGCGGACTCGTCGCCCGTGCCAGGGAGTTCGAAGAAGACCTGCTTGTGATCGACCTGCATCTCGACAATGACCGACCTCCCGCGCCTAGCGCAATCTACGTGTCCGACGCTGCTGTTGAGCAACGTCGCCCCCTGGAGCAGTCCGCAGCCGCGCCCCTGTTGGAAGGCCCCGCTGAAATTTACGGTGCCCTGGTACTCGGCACCCGCGACTACGTCAGGAAGAACGGCTTCTCCAAGGCTCTGGTAGGTCTCTCCGGCGGCATCGACTCCGCCCTCACCGCCTGCGTAGGCGCAGACGCCCTTGGGCCGGAAAACGTCAAAGTGGTGGCCATGCCCTCCCGCTTCTCCAGCGAGGGCAGCCTCTTGGACGCGGCGGCCCTTGCAGACAACCTGGGACTGGAGATGCTGACCATCCCCATCGAGGAGGGGCATCAGGCAATGCTGAACATGCTGTCGGGGTCGTTCCAGGGCACCGAGTCGGGCGTCGCCGAGGAGAACCTGCAGGCGAGACTGCGGGGCAACATGCTCATGGCCCTTTCCAACAAGTTCGGCTGGCTGGTGCTCATCACTGGCAACAAGAGTGAAATGGCCATGGGCTACGCAACCCTTTACGGCGATATGGCGGGAGGCTTTGCCGTCTTGAAGGACGTGCCGAAGACTCTGGTCTACGAGCTTTCCCGGTGGCGCAACAAGAACGGAACGCCCAAGAACGTGATCCCCCGGGAGATTATCGACAAGCCCCCCAGCGCAGAGTTGCGACCCAATCAGAAGGATGAGGATTCGCTGCCTCCCTACGACGTTTTGGACGGTGTTCTCCAGTCCTACGTGGAGGAGGACAAAAGCTATCCGGAGATAGTATCCCTCGGCTTCGACCCCGCCACCGTGCGCCAGGTGATGGCCGCCGTGGACCGGAGCGAGTACAAGCGACGTCAGTCCCCGCCGGGCGTAAAGATAACCGCAAAGGCCTTCGGCAAAGACCGCCGCCTCCCCATAGTCAACGCCTACCGCCAGTTCTAAAACTCCGCCCACCACCATTCCCCCGCACCCCTGACAAGGGCTAGGGCGTTGTAGCGCAGCCGATGCAAAACTGCTAGAGTAGGGCCATACAAACGGGCCGGTACTTCGGAGAGGCAACGGCGGCTAATGGCGAGAGTTCCTTCACCTATATATCTGGATCCGTCCTTTGCGAATGGGACGAAGCAGCTTTCCGGCCAGGTGTTGAGGCGTCCACGACGTTCCATAGCATTCGGCTGGTACGGCGGCAAGTACAGCCATCTCGATTGGCTCCTGCCCCTTCTTCCCGAATGCCACCACTACTGCGAACCCTTTGGTGGTTCCGCCGCGGTCCTGCTCAACCGTAATCCCGCGCCGGTGGAGACCTATAATGACATCGACGGGGAGGTTGCCAATTTCTTTAAGGTGCTGCGCGATTCAAGGGACAAGCTTATCGAGCAAATAGGTTTGACCCCCTTCTCCCGGGAGGAGTTCTACTTGGCCTTGCGCGACCACGAGGAGGGAATTTCGGACGTGGAGCGTGCGCGTCGGTTCTTCGTGCGGGCGCGGCAGGCCAGAACGGGTCTTGCACAGACAGCAACCTTGGGTAGATGGGCCAACTGCAAAAACACCAGCCGGTCGGGAATGAGCGGCGTCGTTTCCAGGTGGCTAGGCAGCTTGAAAGGCCTGCCCGTAATTGCGGAGAGGCTTCTGAGGGTGCAGATAGAGAATCGCCCCGCCATCGAAGTCATCAAGCTGTACGACAGCCCTAAGACCCTGTTCTATTGCGACCCGCCCTACGTCCACAGCACTCGCGGAGACAGTAGGGCCTACGAGTTCGAGATGACGGAAGACGAACACGCGGAATTGGCAGCGGTCCTCGTAGCCTGCGAAGGGAAGGTAGCCATCTCCGGTTACCAGTGTGAATTGATGTCGGACTTGTACAGGGGATGGAGAAGGCACGACGCCCCGCCCAAGAGCATCCATTCCTCCAAAGGCCTGCGCCAAGAGGCCCTGTGGACGAATTTCTGATTTTCGTCTGAAGTCACGGCGCTATGCCCATCGATTACGAACAGGCAAGGGGCCTTCGGCAAAGACCGCCGCCTCCCCATAGTCAACGCCTACCGCCAGTTCTAACCCCCCTACTTCACTCTGTCGCTCGACCGTCCTTCTGAGTTTCTGGAAGAGTTGCGTCGTCTGCACGTCAAACCTGTCCTACTCCGCAATCTCAGGTGTTGACACTACGTTCTCCTCTATGCAAACATAAGTTTCTGACTAGGAGGTTGCTGCGCTATGCCATCGACAATCGAGTGGACAGACGAAACTTGGAACCCCGTCACGGGCTGCACGCGTGTATCCCCCGGTTGCGACAATTGTTACATGTACGCCCTCTACCCCCGTCTGCGAGCAATGGGCGTTCCTGGTTACGAAGGTGCCCCGGACGAAATTCGACTTCTCCCTGAGCGGCTGGATGCTCCTCTGCGCTGGGGAAAGCCTCGCCGAGTCTTCGTCAACAGCATGTCCGACGTCTTCCACCCCCACGTGCCCTTTGAGTTTGTCACCGAAATCTTCGACGTAATGGAGGCGGCATCGACTGAGCGGGGGCACATTTTCCAGGTGCTAACCAAGCGGCCGGGGAGAGCCGTGGCTTGGTGGAAACAAAACCGGGCCCGATACGGCGACGTGTGGCCGGCAGGAGTGTGGATTGGAACGTCCGTGGAGAGCCAAAAGTACGCCCCCCGAATCACCGTGCTGGCGCGGATTCCCGCTCCCGTCCGCTTCGTCTCCGCCGAACCCCTGCTTGAAGCCGTGGACCTAAGTCCGTGGCTACGTCGCGGTGACCTGCATTGGGTAATAGTCGGCGGCGAAAGCGGCCGCTCTGCCCGGCCCATGGACCTGGACTGGGCGAGGGCACTGCGTGACCAGACATTACTTACGGGCGCAGCCTTCTTCCTCAAACAGCTAGGCGGCAAACGAGGAAAGCGGTCAGGCAGACAAGCCGTCATAGACGGCCAAACATGGTCCCAAATGCCCGACAAAATTCACGCAGCAAGTTAGGTATGCCTCCTAGAACAACTACGTGGCCCCTAGAGCCACATACTAAGGGCAAGCACCTAGTGCTTGAGAATTATCTGCAGGCTTGGCTGCCCATCATGACCAAGTGGAATGAGAGGGTCTTGTTCATTGATGCCTTTGCGGGACCAGGTGAATACAAGTGTGGAGAAAGGGGTTCGCCTGTAATTGCTTTGCAGGCTTTCATCAATCACAACGCCCGAATGCGAATGCAAAAAGACATTCATTTTCTCTTCATCGAAAAGAAAAGGGAGCGATACGACCATCTCGTGAGAGTTCTGGAAGAATTCAAGAACGATTTACCTCGAAATTGCAAGTATTCAGTCGTAAACTCCACCTTCGATGTTACGCTAACGAGTGAACTAGACCGTATTGAACGTCAACGAAAACACCGTCCACCTTCATTCGTGATGATTGATCCGTTTGGTGTCTCTGAGACGCCGATGTGGACCATTGGCCGGATTCTTGGGAATCCAAAATCGGAAGTCTTTATCTCTTTCATGTATGAATGGATTAACAGATTCAAAGACCATCCTAGTTTTGCGCAACATCTGGACGAATTGTTTGGATGTTCTGAATGGCGCAATGGCATCGACTTCCCGAAGGAGGTCGATAAAAAGGCTTTCCTTCACGGTCTGTACAAGAGTCAACTGAAGAAAAACGGCGCCCAATACGTTGTGTCCTTTGAGTTGTACGAGGGCAAGCGGCACGTGTACACGATATTTTTTGGCACCAACGACCTTACAGGCTGCGACAAGATGAAACAGGCTATTTGGAAGATAGCTCCATTCGGAGACTACAAGTTCAAGAGTGGCATCTTGAATCAATACACGCTAGGAGAGTCTGGGGTTGATTTCAGCCTATTTGAGAATTCTCTGCTGGAAAGGTTCGCCGGGCAAGGTTGGCAAAAGATCGAGAGTGTCGAGGACTTCGTTAAATCTGACGCGACGCACTTTCATTCCGGCCACCTTAAGAGAAAAACCTTGAGACCTATGGAGTCTGCAGGAAAGGTTGAGGTTAAAGAAGGCACCCGCAAGCAGGCAGGCGGCTATCCACAAGGAACTTTGCTCCGCTTCGGCAAGAATCTGGCCGAAGGGAGATCAACCGTCAAACAAATGCCCCTTTTCCCCTCACCATAGAATCTCATAGTTATTGTAAGCATCCCCCCCAACTTGTTGCCCAACCAAACCCCGTGTTAACATCATCACACACCCTACGTCCCCGGAGGTGTCCCATGCCCGCCGTAAAATACACCCTCGAAGAATTCATTCACGACATGGACTCTCTGTTGGACAAGGGGGCCGACCACAAGCGCATCTTCGACGAAGGCTCCGGCTACCTGGAGCGGCTCATTCGCAACCCCGAGGCAATCCCTGAGGAATACCGCCGTCCCCTCGGCAAAGGTCCCCGCGCCCGCCACGGCAGCTACAAGCTCCACCAGGGGGATAACGGCCTCTCCGTCTCCTCCGTCATCTGGGGCCCGGGCGACCACATCGGCCCCCACGACCATCACACCTGGGGCATGATTGGCGTCATGGAAAACGTGCTGGCGGAAACCCGCTTCCGTCGCCTGGACGACCGGACCGACAGTGAATACGCCGTCTTGGAGAAAGACCGCGTGGCCCTCTCCAAGTCCGGTGAGGTGTCGCTCCTGATTCCCGACGTTGACGAGATACACCAGATCGACAACGAGTCCGACAAGCCCACGGTGGAGATCCACGTCTACGGAAGCTCCCTGCAGGGCTTGGAGCGGTGCCGGTTCGACCTGGCCACCGGCCGTGTCTATTCCTACGTTTCCGGTCAGGCCGACAACGAATAGGACGGAAGCCCCCGTCTTCCCAACGAACCTCATAGCAGGAGAAACCATGCCCCCCTACACCACCGCCCACGAACTGCGTGCCCTCCTTTCCTCCCAGAAGGAATTCGCCTTAATCGACGTTAGGGACGCCGGCAGCTACAACAGCGCCCATATCCCGGGCGCCAGCCTGCTCCCTCGACACCGTATCGAGTACGATCTGCCCGCCCTCGTGCCTTTCCGCGGCGCGCCGCTGGTCCTGTGCGACGACGCTGGCCGACAGGCGTCTCTGTCCGCAACCACTGCGGAGCGCATGGGCTACAGCCGTGTTTCGACTCTGGAAGGCGGCATCAACCGCTGGACCTCCCTCGACTTCCCCACGGAGTGGGGTACCAACGTCCTCAGCAAGGATTTCGGCGAGCGGGTTGAGGTGGAACACCGCGTCCCGGAGATCGATTCCATAGAGCTGAAGCGCCGCATCGACTCCGGCGAAGAGCTGGTTATCATGGACACACGCACGCCGGAGGAATACCGCAACTTCTCCATCCCCGGCGGCCGAAGCGTGCCCAACGGAGAGCTTGCCCTCCACGTTACCGACATCCTTAACGAACACGGGCCGGACTCCACCGTCATCCTCAACTGCGCCGGGCGCACCCGCAGCATCATCGGCGCCCGCGCCCTCCAGCGTATGGGCGTCCCCCGGGTCTACGGCCTCAAGAGCGGCACCGCCGGTTGGGTCCTGGCCGGCCTTGAGTTGGAGATGGGGGCGGATAGGCTATCCCTGCCACCGGTGTCGGAGGAAGGAGAAGCTCGCGCCGCCGCCTACGCCGAACGGGCGGCTGAAGAAGATGGCGTCCGGTTCATGGACTTCCCTGAACTGAAGTCAGTCATGGCCAGGGCCCATCGGGAAACGGTCTATCTCGTAGACGTCCGTCGGGAAGAGGAATACCGCGGCGGGCACATCCCCGGCTTCCGATGGTTCCCCGGCGGCCAGGCTGTCCAGCGGGCCGACGACGTGGCCCCCGTGCGCTGCGGACTCATTGTATTCGCCTGCGACGGGCGCGTGCGCTCTACCCTCGTCGCCTCCTGGTTCCGCCAGATGGGCTTTCCCAACGTCTACGCCCTCCGTAGCGGCGTAACCCGGTGGGCCGCCCAGGGCTGGGAGTTGGATAAGGGTGTGCCGAGTTCCCTCCCCTTCGGCCTTCAGGAAGCCAGGGCGAAGACTAGGGCGGTCTTGCCCCAGGCAGCGGCAGCCATGTCCCCTACAAAGAAAATCTTCGTCGGTACCAGCATTGAATTCGCCGACGGCCACGTTCCGGGTGCCCGCTGGACTCCCCGGGGCTGGCTGGAATTCACCATCGGCGACGTGGCCCCCAGCAAAGACGCGCCCATCCTCGTCACCTGCGCCAACGGCGTTGACTCGATTCTTGCGGGCAGTGCCCTGGCCGACGTGGGCTATTCCGACGTAACCGTGTTGGAGGGAGGCATGAACGCCTGGCGCAGCCGGGGGTTAGAGGTGGAAAGAGGCCTCTCAGGCGTTATGACCCCGCCCAACGACGTGGTAGTCATGGGGCCCCATCGTTCCTACGCCGACACCATCAACTACTTGAGGTGGGAAGAAGAACTGGGCCACAAATACACCCCGAGGGCTTGAGCCTAATACTCGCCGTTGGAGATTGGCGATTATTTTTTCCCCGGCACATACTACCATTCGAGGACTAGATAGTTACGGAATAAAGTTCACTGCTGGTATGAGGAGAATAGTCATGGGGGCAAACTACCACAGAAGATAATTGCGGAAATTGTCATTGACGTTGCAAGTCCGATTGCATACCACTAGACAATTGGGTGGAACGATTTTGCTTGTTGAGTACCGCAACTCATGCGTGTATTCTAACGAGAGCGAAACGGAAAATCATCAGAAGGCATCGATTTGTCATCGTGCTTGTGTTGGAAAGAATTTCCAAAGAGGGTGGTATGAAGAAATTTCGCGGAGAGTTAAGCGCTCTCCAAACTTGTGTACATAACTTGGGATACATAGGTGAGTGGAAGGTAGACAACGGTAAGCAATTGTTCCGGAGTGAAGATGGCGCGGTGTTGAACTGGTGGCCTTCCACAGGAACAATACAGGTGCAGGGCCCAAGAGAAGTACGTAATAAGTTGCAGGCTGTAATCGAAAAGGAGTTGACAGGTAAGCCTCTACCTGACGATGATTCCCCCTCAATCGCGTCAGTTACACCTCCCACGCGCGAATCTCCAAAACCTGCTCAGGCAACTTCAGCTTCAGGAGAGCGATCCGAAAGGGTTTTTGTCGTTTACGGGCATGATAAAGTTGCGTGCGAACAGCTTGAACTCGTCCTCCACCGTTTGGGTTTAGATCCTTTTGTTCTCGGAAATACCAGTGGGGGAGGCCTAACGATTATAGAAGCTCTAGAACGTGAGATAATGTCTCCCTCAGAAGCAAAGCGATTTGGAATCGTCTTGCTTACGCCTGATGATATGGGATACAAGCTGGGAGACACTCTTGGAAATGCTGAACCCCGAGCCAGGCAGAATGTGGTTATGGAAATGGGTATGTTGATAGCAGCATTTGGAAGACCCCGGGTTGCAATCCTCAAGAAAGGTCACCTAGATGTTCCGTCGGACGCCAGCGGAATAATTTACCTGCCCTTCAATAACCATGTCAAAGAAGCAGCGCCACGGCTCTGTCAAAGGCTTGGAGAAGCAGGATTTGAACTTAGTCCAGATTCGATAGCCAAAGCATCTGCCTGATGGCAACAAAGAAACAAGTTACCATATACACCGATGGCGCGTGTACTGGCAATCCCGGTCCGGGTGGCTATGGCGTAGTGCTGAAATCTGGGAATCATCGTCGTGAGTTGAGTGGAGGCTACCGCCTGACTACCAACAACCGCATGGAACTCATGGGACCGATTAAGGGCATCGAAGCACTTAATCAATGTTGCCGCGTAACCCTTCACAGCGATTCCCGATATCTAGTAGACAGCATCGAAAAGGGCTGGGCCAAGCGTTGGAGGAACAACGGTTGGATGCGCAACAAGCGAGAAAAAGCCGTTAATCCGGATCTTTGGAAGATTCTTCTAGACCTTTGCGAAAAACACGACGTTGAGTTTCGTTGGGTGCGGGGGCACTCTGGAGAACCGGAGAACGAGCGATGCGATCAGTTGGCAGTTCAAGCGGCTCATGGGGACGCGCTCCCATTAGATGAAGGATATGAATCGGTCTCGAAGTCGCGGCGAATGATCTAGTAAAGGCGTCTGATACTAACTTCTCGCTCTCAGGGTTGCTATCCCGCCATTGTCCCCTCAAAACGGTTTACATAAACGGTATCCGGCCTTGCCTACGCCAGATCACGGGCAGTGCATTTCCTCTAACTTACCAACAGAATTGACGTTCTTATCGTAATGTGGTAGTATTTCGCCAACTGGAGGCGATATGGCAAAAAAGAAGGAAAATGCCCTGGAGATAGCCCTTAGCCAGATAGAGCGGCACTATGGCCGTGGAGCCGTCATGCGGCTGGGAGCGTCCGACAAGATTCATCCGACGGAGGTAATCTCCACGGGGTCCTTGGCCCTGGACCTGGCCCTCGGAATTGGCGGCATCCCCAAGGGGCGGGTCACGGAGATCTACGGTGCAGAGGCTGCGGGAAAGTCTACTCTGGCCGTCCACATCATGGCTGAGAGTCAAAAGAAGGGCGGTATTGCCGCCTACATCGACGTTGAACACGCCCTCGACCCAATCTACGCCAGAAACTGCGGCGTGGACGTGGATGCTCTTCTGGTGTCCCAGCCCGACGACGCGGAACAGGCCCTTGAGATTACCGAATACCTCGTGCGCA
Source organism: Dehalococcoidia bacterium (assembly GCA_965238215.1). Taxonomy (GTDB): domain Bacteria; phylum Chloroflexota; class Dehalococcoidia; order Lucifugimonadales; genus JAPULR01. The sequence goes on from OZ250180.1 coordinate 1,853,448, forward strand.
GCGGCGCCGTGCAGGTGGTTGTGCTGGACAGCGTAGCCGCCCTGGTGCCGCGCTCCGAAATCGAGGGCGACATGGGGGACACTCACGTGGGATTGCAGGCCCGTCTGATGTCCCAAGCTCTCCGAAAGCTCACCTCCGCCATCAACCGCTCCAACACCGCCGTCGTCTTTATCAACCAGCTTCGCGAGAAAGTTGGCGTCATGTTCGGCAGCCCGGAAGTCACCCCCGGCGGCAGGGCGCTCAAGTTCTATAGCTCCGTTCGTATAGACCTGCGCCGTGTGGAGGCCATCAAGAAGGGGTCCGAAATGGTTGGCAGCCGCGTTCGCGCCCGTGTGGTCAAGAACAAGGTAGCGCCCCCCTTCAGGGTCGCGGAATTCGACATCATGTACAGCCAGGGCATCAGCTGGACCGGGGACCTGCTGGAGTTGGGAACCGACAAGGGCATCATCGCAAAACGAGGCTCTTTCTACTCCTACGGCGAGACGCGCCTTGGTCAGGGGCGGGAGAACGCAAAGCAGTTTCTGCAGGAAAACAACGCAATGGCCCAGGAGATTGAGGCGCTCATCCGGGGAGAGAAGACGGAGCCTGATCCTGTGCCTGATCCTGAGCCTGAGCCCGCGGCGGCGACGGCAGCCGGCTGATAGACATTCCCCCCTTTCAGAGAGGCCGCCGGCCGTCTGCTAAGCGGCCCAAGGCTCCCAAGAAACCCCTGGACGTTGCCCTTCGCTTCCTCTCGTACCGCTCCCGCAGCGAAGCGGAGATTCGTCGTCGCCTCAGCAAAGATTTCCCTCCGTCGTTGGTTGAAGAGACGGTCGTTCGTCTCAAGGAGTCCCGCCTCCTTGATGATACGGCCTTTGCAAGGGCCTGGCGGGATAGTCGAGAGCGGCACTCCCCCCGCTCCAAGTTCATGATCCGCCGGGAGTTGGCCCAGCGCGGCGTGAAGGGACAGGCAGCGGAAAAGGCGCTCGATGGGCTGGACGAAGAGGCTATGGCGCGACAGGTTGGCGCCAAATATCTGCGAAGGTTGTCAGAACTGGACCGACGGACCTTCTTCACAAGGATGATGGGCTACCTGCGCCGGCGCGGATTCAACTACCGAATCTGCGCAGACACCACGGAACGCCTGTGGGTGGAGGCTTCCAACCCGCCAGAGTCCGATGCGGGCTTGGCTGGTAGGACTCGCGGGCTATTTGAACCGGCTGACGGCGATGTAGAGGGACAGGGTTAGGAATAGCAGGGCGAGTCCCGCGTCGATGAAGTTGTATCTCACCGCTCCGGGACGGAAGAGAGCGACTGCCGTCGCCGCGGCATAGGCCATGACCACTCCGGATGTCGCCACTAGAGATAGCCCCCGCCCCCGCTTGCCATTGGTGGCGAGGCTGACCACCTTGCCCACGAGGTAGCCTATCCCGGCCGCCAGGATAACGACTAGGAAGGGTATCCAGGCGAATCTGTATAGTGTCGCGACGAAAACCGCCCCTAGAACGCCGCCCAGTCCCATCGTCGCAGCGTACGCCGCCAGATACCGCTTGATGCTCGATTCGAAAACGAGAGGCTTGAGCCTCCGCTCACAATACCTGCATCGGCTCCCCTTTGGCGTCTGGACCATGCACCGAGAGCAGTCCAGTTCGCCGCAGCGGATGCACTCGAGCATGGTGACAACCCCACGATGGATTGAGCATTCCTTTCCGCTCTGACGTTTTAGCATGTCACGTCATCATCGTCTTCCTGTGGCGGTGACCTAAAGCGAGTCGGGAGCTATCTCACCCGGCTCACGGCGATGTACACCGACACCGCCAGAAATATCAGGGCGAATATCATGTCCATGAGATCGAATCTGAATGTCACTGGCTGGTTGAGGGTAACTACGGCGGCCACTGAAAAGGCTATGACCACCCCGGCAGCCGCAATCAGGGCCAGACCAAACCCCCTCTTACGGTTGGCGGCTCTGCTGACGACCTCCCCTACGAGATAGCCCACGCCGGCAGCCAGAATCCCGGTCAAAAAAGGGAACCGGCCAAATTCGATCCGCAGAACGGCTCCAACCAACCCTGTAATGATGCCAAACCCCACTGCTGCTGCAATGGCCACCAAGTACTGCTTTGCAGTCACGTCGAACACCGGAGACTTGCGGACCCGCGCACAATCGCCGCACCTGCTCCCCACCGGTGTCTGGATCATACAACGAGGGCAGATAAACCGCTCGCACCTCCCGCAGGCCAACCCCGTCTCCACGTTGGGATGCGTAGCGCAGTAGTTCACCGCTTCCTGGTATTCCATATCCCCCTCAGCCTTCGGACTCTTTGGCGGAAGTTGGCTCCCGGTTCACCCACTCGTCCCGGCTGTCCACGTCCCGATCTCTTACCAGACGGTTGAAAAGCACTTTGGTTGTCGAATAGCCGGGAACTTGGGGCTTGCCGTTGGCCGTCAGCCGCCTCAGCACAATTATCCCAATAATGCCGAAGCAGTACCAGACCACCACGAGAGATTGGCCCAGAAGAAAGGTCCAGAGAGGCAGCAACGAGAAAGAGATCAATACCAGGACGGCGGACCGGCGAAGGAAGAGGCCGGGCAACGCCACAGCGATGAATATCCATAGCTGGTAGAAGGCCATAGCGAAGAGTCCTCCTGCCGCCGCGCTCACGCCCCTCCCCCCTTGGAACTTGAGGAAAATGGGCCAGTTATGCCCGGCGATGGAAAGAAGGCTGGCGGCGGCCAGAGCGGGCGAGCTGCGGTCGAATCCCAGGAGGAAATTGGTGGCCCAAGAGCCGGTAGGGCCCTCCACCGACGCGTCCAACAGCACTATTCCCAACCAGACTGGGGACGCCCCCTTGACGAAGACCTCAAAGACGCCAAGCGGTACTATCCACCGCCGTCCAACGTGCTGGAAGACGTTGGATCCGCCCACGTTGCCGCTGCCGTACTCTCGTATGTCGATGCCCTTGACCAGGCGGCCAATGATATAAGCGGTGGGCACGGAACCCACCAGGTAGGAATAGACGAAGAGGAGGGCCAGTTCCACGGCGCTGGGCTTTTGTCGCCCCTAATCCCCCGCTGGGTTGGCGGACCCGGGGGCGCAGCGGGCCCGCAGCGACTCCACCACGTCTTCCGGTGGTCCGGCGTCGCCGGGCAGCGTGTCGTCCCCCTGGTCAAGGGCGTGATAGTCGCTGCCACCGCAGGGAAGCAGGTCGAAGCTGCGGGCAGTCTCCCGCAGCTGATTCACCATCTTGGGCGAGTAGTTGCCGTAATAGACTTCCATTCCCGCCAGCCCAGCCTGTTTCATCTGGCGCAAGTGCGTGTCCAGATTGTTTACGTAGGAAGGATGGGCCAGCACGGCGGCGCCACCCACGCCACGGATGATGCCGATGGCGTCCTCCGGGCTGAGCTTCTGCCGGTCCACGTAAGCGGGGCCGTCACGGCCCAGGTAAAGGTCGAAGGCCTCCCGCACACCGGGCACGTATCCCCGTTCCACCATGGCCAGGGCAATGTGGGGCCGCCCAACGGCGCCGTCTCCGGCGAAGTGCAGCACCCGCTCCCATTCCACGGGCAGGCCCAAGCTTTTGAGCCGCTCCACCATGGCCTGTCCCCGGCCGACTCTTCCCTCCCGAAAGCCCGCCAATAGCAACTGAAATTCCTCGTCCTTCCAGTCCAGAAAATACCCGAGAACGTGGATCTCCGAGTCTCCCGCCTCGGTGCTGAGCTCAATACCTGGTATCAGAGATAGATGGGGAAACCGGGCCTTTGCCTCGTAGGCTTCCGTCAACCCTTCCGTGGAGTCGTGGTCGGTGATGGCGGCGAACCGTAGGCCGCGCTCGCCCAGCAGGTTCACCAGCTCCGTCGGCGACAATCGGCCGTCGGAGGCCGTGGTGTGCAGATGAAGGTCGACGGTTGCCAAGACGTTCACTCCACCAGCCGGTCTACCCGCTCCGTCGGCGAAAGCCGACCAATGGAGGCGGTAATATAAGTGTGCAGGTCTATAGACGCCATGCCCTTTAATCCACTAACCGGTCCACTCGCTGGATAGACGAAGCCCGGCCCGTCTCATCGTCAATATCCACGAACACGGAGTTGAAAGTCACTGGGCCTTTCGCCACGGAGAAGCGCTGTGGGGTTTGTGTGAGGAACTTCTCCAGCACGGCATTGGGGTCGGAGCCGATAACTGAGTTGACGGGGCCTACCATTCCCAGGTCGGAGACGTAGGCCGTTCCTTCCGGCATTATGCGGTTGTCTGCCGTGGGCACGTGGGTATGTGTCCCCACTACGGCGCTCACCCTTCCGTCCAGAAACCAGCCTAGGGCCTGCTTCTCGGACGTGGCTTCGGCGTGAAAGTCCACTAGCACAATGGTGTCCGGCGGGCCACCCACTTCCGCAAGGACCCGTTCCGCCTCGCGGAAGGGGCAGTCCAGGGGTTCCATGAATACCCGACCCATCAGGTTCAGCGTTACCACCTTGCCCAGCCGCAGGTGGCCTCTGCCGGGCACGCCGGGGGGGAAGTTGGAAGGCCGGACGATGGGCAGATCTTCCTGTAGATGCGGGATAATTTCCTTCTTTCGCCAGATGTGGTTGCCGGTAGTCAAAATGTCCACGCCGGCCCGGAGGAGATCCTGGGCAGTGTCGTAGGTTATGCCTAAGCCCCCGGCGGCGTTCTCCCCGTTGCACACCACCAAGTCCAGCCGGTACTCCCGGCGGAGGGAGGGCAGCAACCGTTGGACGGCCTTGCGGCCGGGGCTGCCTATAACGTCGCCAATCATCAGGACGCGCACGAGGGTCTATCCGCCTCTCTCGACTGCGCTGGGCGCGGATACGCTCCGCATACGGATTATGGGGTCTGCGTAGGTCATGTCGAATTCGGCCCAGCGTCTCGGGGGAGCTAGTGGGCAATCTCCACGTTGCGGGTTTCCCGCACCACGGTCACCTTTATCTGACCGGGGTAGATCAGCTCCTCTTCCACCTTCTTGGCCACGTCCCTGGCCAGGACGGCTGCCCTGAAGTCGTCGATGTGCTCCGGCCTGACGATTATCCGCACTTCTCGACCGGCCTGAATGGCGTAGGCCTTTTGCACACCGTCGAAGCTCGTCGCAACGCCCTCCAGGGCCTCCAAGCGCTGGATGTACTGTTCCAGGCTCTCCTTGCGGGCGCCTGGGCGGGCCGCGCTGATGGCGTCGGCGGCGGCCACGATGAGGGCCTCGACGGAACCCCGGTCGTCTTCGTGATGTTCCACGATGGCTCTACGCACCTCGGCATCAATGCCGTATTTCTCCGCGATGTCGGCGCCTATGTCCACGTGGCTGCCCTGCACCTCGTGAGTCATGGCCTTGCCGATGTCGTGGAGCAGCCCGCCGGCCTTGGCGACTTCGACGTCCGCTCCCATCTCGGAGGCAATCATTCCCGCCAGAAGGGAGACTTCCACCGAATGTTGGAGGATGTTCTCGCCATAGCTGTACCGGTACTTCAACCGGCCCAGGAGCTTCATCAGGTCCGGGTTGAGGCCCATCACGTTGGCGTCGAAGGTTGCTTCCTCCCCCGACTTGTGGATGGTCTCCTCCACCTCGACCTGGGACTTGCGGACTATGTCCTCTATCCGGCTGGGGTGGATGCGACCGTCCTGAATCAGCTTCTCAAGCGCGATGCGAGCAATCTCCCGACGGATGGGGTCGAAGCAGGAGATGGTAATCATCTCCGGCGTGTCGTCTATGAGAATGTCCACGCCCATCGCTGCTTCCATTGCGCGAATGTTCCGGCCTTCACGGCCGATGAGGCGGCCCTTCATCCCGTCGCTGGGCAGGGACACACGTGATGTGCTCCTCTCGGAAACCACGTCCGAGGCCAGCCGTTGGATAGCCAGAGTTATTACCTTCCGGGCCTCGTCGTCCACCCGCTCCCGCATCTGGCGCTCTAACTCGTAGTAGCGCTTGGCCAGGTCGTGGCTCATCTCCTGCTCTGCGCGGTTGAGAACCACGCCGCGGGCCTCGTCGGAAGAGAGGCCGGCAATCCGTTCTAGCTGTTCAATCTGCTCCTGTTTAAGTTCTTCCAGGCGGGCTTTAGTCTCTTCAACGCCCGCTTCTTTGGATTCAATGCCGGATTCGCGCTTGTCCAGGGTCTGAGTCCGGTTCTCCAGGTTCTCCTCCCTGCGCCGGTGGCGCTTCTCCTGCGTACGCAGGTCCCGGCGTCTCTCTTTGACTTCCTCTTCAGCGCCGGACCGGAGTTTCAAGGCAGCTTCTCGCCCTTCAAGTAAGAGTTTGCGCTTCTGCTCTTCGGCCTCCTCCATTAGTTGATGAGCTTGTAGCCTTGCGGCCTTGATGCCTTTGCCAGTCAGTGCTGAGAGGAAGGCGGCAATAAAGTTCGGCAAGATGGTCACCGTCCTTCCGAAAAACTAGACCCTACTATTCAGTTTTAATAATTGATATGCAGGAATCCGAATTTCGCAATGATAGCCCTTGCGGAAACAGGGTGTCAAGAATTCACTGCTTCTCTGAGTGCAGGTTAGCGTTGCGGACCGGGCCTTAGCCTCTGTCAGGAAGCAGCTCTCTACGACCCTTGTACAGCCCGATTCCAAGCACGAAGTAGCAGACGGTGCCGAGGAAGAGAGCGCCGCTGGAAATCAACAGCATGACGCTGATGTTGACGTCGTGGATGTGCTGGAGGATTATCAGGTTCAGCAGCAGCAACACTCCGATGAACACCAGTCCGTAGGCGGCCGCCTTGAAGGTGTTCATCTCTGAGAACCTGGACGCAAGACCGAGTCCCAGTAAAATGGACGCAACGCAGGAAATGGCAAGGAAGCCGATATGCAGTGCGCCGCCGCCGCCGTAAATAGTCACCGCAAGATCCTGCAGCTGGGCTTGCACTTCCGGCCCGGTACCCCCTCCAATGCCGTGAGTCATAAAATGGACCACCATGTGATTAGTCGCCATTTGGAGAGCATAGACGCCCCAGCAGAACAGCATCCCTATCAGCCCCGTACGCAACACCATCCCCGCAACGGTTCGTTGACAGCCGGTCAGTCGGAAGAATGGCATAACGCCGAAAGCCTCCAGCAGGACTCCAAAGATTAAGACCAGTGGCATCGAGTGGGTAAGGAAAGGTTGTCGGCCAGTGTGGAGACCGCCTCCGCAAAGTCGGTTTGGTCCACCGGGTCTATCAGGAAGCTGCCGGGGGCGAACAGGCCCCCTATTACCAGGGAAATCACCCCTAATATTAAGGGCAGCCCCTGCCAGGCTGTTCGGCGCCGTCGAATTACCCGTCATCATACTCATAGCAACAACCGCAATTCGCCATATTCACTTGAGGCGGAATCCTATCAGCCAACCCGACGCCCTATCTGGAATCCCCTACGCCTTCCATTCCAGCGTTGCCTTCAAATTGTTGAGATTGCTCCAGTTAATTCTTTCTTCATGTTGTAATCGCCCCACCACAATGCCTGGGGATATTCCCTGCTTGTCAGCGAAGGCGACGACATCTCCCGCGTCGAAGTCTAGAGCGTCCGAGAACGTCCTCCAGTCCCTGGGAGATATGAGAAAGTTGGTGGCCCACCGGTCGGCTTGTTCCTCTTGCTCGGTGGCCTGCTTGTCCTTCGTCTGCACAAACATTTGGCGTTTTCCGTGGAGCAGTACGTGGGCGGACTCGTGGAAGAAGCTGAACCAGAGTTGGTCGTCCCGCTTATGGCGGGCCGTCAACTGAATCAACGCTTTCTTTGGGGAGATCCATCGGGTGGCTGCGTGAAGGGATGTCTTGGGAAAGGGTTTGATGATGGCCAGAACTACACCTGCATCTTGGCACAGCAGTTGCGCTGTATGGATGGATTCCGTGGTTTGATCAGCAGTGAGTGAGCGAATCTTGGTGAGTGTTTGAACTAACAAACGCTTGTCAAATGGCTGGGTAGATATCCTATTTGCTTCAATCTCCCCCAAGCGAAGCCACGTCGCCAGGGCATATCGATTGCTCCTGAAAGATGGGGAGTGTCTGTAGGCGACGCTAGATAGCAGCTTCTCTCCATACGTGGTATTCCAGGCATCTATGGAACCTACGCCGAAGAAGCGCAGGACCGCCCCGACTCTTTCCGCCTTCGATGCGGGCTTTGACATGCCCCCCGCTTCACTAACTCGCTGACGGGAAAGCTCTTTGCCCAGGCTTGTTGATTCTCCGCTTCTTGCGCTTCTTCCTGCCGTTGCAAGTGAAGCCGGTAGTCGGCCTCGATGCCGAGCCAGATCCGGGCGTCCAATCCCAGCGTCTTCTCCAACTGAATGGCCGTAGCCGGCTCGACGGGAGCCTTCCCCGATAATATCTCGCTAATCAGCTTGGGCGAGCGGCTGCATCGTCGAGCCAACTCGGCTTGGGACATCTGCAGCGCATCCAAGTGCTCCTCCAGAATTTCGCCTGGCGGCACGGCATAATCCGGTTGATATACATACGTTGCCTTGGTCATAGCTACCCTCCTTAGTGGTAGTCAACAATCTCCAAGATAACAATGGCTGTTATCCTACCTCTGTCCAATCCCCCGTCTTCTCTCGTGGGCACAGGCTCGTGGTTGGGCGCGAATACCAGGCGGTGTGGCTGTGCGAGGTCTACGGCAAACTGGCCTTCCCTGTTGCCGGTAAGTTGGTGGAGACGCATAGAGGGAGAGGTGGGGACACAGGACAGGTTCGGCGCATTCTTCAGGAGCGCTATTCGTCTTCGGATTGCCCTTATCATATCGACTCCATAGCTCTTTTGGAGATTCCTTTGTGAGTTGAAAATTCTCTGGAGCTTACGAGTCCTGAAGCTGATGAAACCCTCAGACAATAGCAAAATCTGTTTCGTAACAGTTAGCAATAATGATATGTTCACGTACAAGAATCAAGTGAACCTTGTCCCGCCACTGCTCCCTCTCCCTTGACACTTCCTGGGGGCGTGAGATACGATTTTCTTTTATTCTCACGCACTGGAGGGGAATAAATCGGGCCCTTTGCGGGCCGCCTTCGAGGGGATATAGCTCAACTGGGAGAGCGCGGCGTTCGCAATGCCGAGGTTGGGGGTTCGATTCCCCCTATCTCCACCACATGCCCCTGTAGCTCAGAGGATAGAGCGGTGGCTTCCTAAGCCGCGCGTCGGGGGTTCGAATCCCTCCAGGGGTACCACAGGAGCGTAGCTCAGTCTGGCCAGAGCGCTGGTCTCCAAAACCAGTGGCCGGGGGTTCGAATCCTCCCGCTCCTGCCAATCATAAATCCACACCCATCCGCGGGAGGGTGAACACACAACCAACCCTGAACCCTTTGAGGGCCGCCTCGGTTTCTGATATAGTATTGCCGTCTGCCGTGCCGAGGTGGTGGAATTGGTAGACACGCAGTCTTGAGGGGGCTGTGGGCGTAAGCTCGTGTGGGTTCAAGTCCCGCCCTCGGCACCAAGGAGCTAGGCGAAAGGGCGACGTAGCCAAGTGGTTAAGGCGGGGGTCTGCAAAACCCCTATTCGGCGGTTCGATTCCGCCCGTCGCCTCCAATTTCCTCCCTCTCGGACTGTCGTACCCAGGCGATGGTAGCTAACAGGCAAGCGCACACCGCCTCGCGAGATTGTACGGGATCGACCAAGGGAAAGAAAAAGGCCTCCTGGCTGTTGTTCAAAGAAAAAGCCGGGGTGGCGGAATGGTAGACGCGGCGGACTTAAAATCCGCTACCTTCACCGGTGTGTGGGTTCGAATCCCGCCCCCGGCACCAAGGGCCGCCCCTTTGAGGCGGCGTTAGACGAGAGCGACGAGACTTCGGAGGTATTCCATGGGTAACGCCAATATGGCAGTGTTGAAGCGGTGGCTTCTCTGGATGGTGCTTCCCATTGCGGGTCTCTCCGTGGCAATCGACTTTTCCCCTTGGCCCGGCGCCATGGAAACGCTGATATTCGTATGCCTGGTCGTCATCTGGGGTTTCTTCATTGCCAGACCGCGGCTGGACGAGTAGAAGCATCCCTCGTCGGTCTTGCCCGCCCATTCCTAATACGGCGCCAACCCCCGACCCCAACGCTGTTTGCCGCCGGACACTACCTGGCCGTGTTATAGTATTTCTGTGATGCCTAAGCGCTTCTTTACCCTCCACGAGGCCCGCAGTTTGCTGCCCTGGCTTGCTGAGCAGTTTGACAAGCTGGACGCGGCCAGGGAGGAAGAGAATCGCCTTCAGCAGGATACCGTCGACGTTATTCGGAAGAGCCGCAGCAATGGCAAGGGTGGTATAGAGAAAGAGATCGCCGCCTCCCAGAAGGCCGTTGAAGACGCTATGTCTACGACCTCTGCCCTGGCTCGAGAGATTACGGACCGGGGCATCGTCGTGCGGGACCTGACGTCCGGGCTGGTAGATTTCCTTGCTCAGCGGGAAGGCCGGGAGGTCTTCCTCTGCTGGCTTCGCGGAGAAGAGGACATCGCTTTCTGGCACGGCGTCCACGAAGGCTATGCCTCCCGCAAGCCCCTATAGCCTCTGGCCCTGGAGGGCGCCTTGTCCGTTCCATCCCCAGCCCATGAGAAACCTGCGTCTCCCATGACCAAAGACACACCTCGTTCTGTGGAGAAGCTGGTCAAGGACTACGCCCTTGAGATGGGGTTCGATCTGGTGGGCATAGCGTCTGCCGACCCCTTCGATGACGACAGGCGGGTGACCCTGCATCGGCTGCGAGATGGTCTGATGGACGGCCTGCCATGGTTCAATCAGGCGCGGGTGGAGCGCGGCGCAGCCCCCCAACGGCTGCGACCTGGCGCTCGCAGCATCATCTCCGTGGCGCTGAGCTATCACCTCCCCTCTGAGGGTGAGCCTCGTGCACTGGAGGGCCGGGTGGCCCGCTACGCCTGGGGAGACGATTATCACAAGGTGATGAAGAAGCGCCTCAAGCTCTACGTTCGCGGTCTGTCGGAGCGTCTCGGCCGGGAGATCAAGGCCCGCTGGTACGTGGACGACGGGCCAATGCTCGATAGGGCGGCGGCTCGTTGGGCCGGCGTGGGATGGTTTGGCAAGAACACCAACGTGCTCACCTCCAGCCACGGCTCATGGGTCTTTCTCGGCCAGGTTGTGACGGACCTCGAACTGAAGCCTGACCTTCCCCTCAAGAAATCCTGTGGCTCCTGCGTCCTCTGCCTGCAGGCATGTCCCACTGGCGCGCTTCCTGCCCCCTACGTCCTCGACAACCAGCGGTGCATCTCCCACCAGACCATCGAGAACCGGGGCGACATCCCGGCGGAAATGCGCCCACTGATGTCCGACTGGGTCTTTGGCTGCGACATCTGCCAGGACGTCTGCCCCGTGAACGTCAAGGCCCTCTACACCCGCGAGCAGGCATTCCGGAAGAAGCGGTTCACCACCATTCAGCTGCTTGAAATGCTGGACATGTCTGACGAGGAGTTCCGCCGTCGCTTCTCCGGCAGCCCGTTGAAGCGGGCCAAGCTCGTTGGACTAAAACGCAACGTTTGCGTGGCCCTGGGAAATAGCGGCGATATTTCAGCGGTTCCTGCTCTCGCCAAGGCGTTGGCAGAAGGCGACCCCTTGGTCCGACGTCATGCGGCGTGGGCCTTGGGCCGGCTAGGGGGTGTCGACGCGCGGGCGGCTCTGCGACACCCCCTCCTGTCGGAAGCCGACAAGACGGCCCGCCAGGAAATCAAAGACGCCCTCGCCTCCGTTGAATCTGGGCCTTGACGTGCCCCCCCCCCCCAGTAATTACAGCATCAGACTTGCCACACCGGATGACGCCCGGCAGATGCTGGACATCTAGGGCCCTGTGGTTCGCAAAACAGCCATATCCTTCGAGGTGGAGACGCCCACCGAGGAGGACTTCCGACGAAGAATTGCGGGAACTCTCCAGCGCCTTCCTTGGCTGGCGTGCGTGTGTCGGAATCGTGTCGCGGGCTACGCCTACGCTGCACCCTTCCGAAACAGGGCGGGCTATCGGTGGTCCGTGGAAGTTTCCGTGTATGTGGGTGAGGAGTTCAGAGGTAGGGGAATGGCGTCGGCCCTCCACACGTCGTTGCTGGAGGGGCTGCGCATCCTTGGCTATTTGAATGCCTACGCCGGGATTTCCCTTCCCAACCCCGTCAGCGTGAACCTTCGCGAGCACATGGGCTTCAAGCCTGTAGGAGTCTTTCCCTCCGTGGGGTTCAAGCTGGGTCGGTGGCACGACGTCGGCTTCTGGCGGTTGACGTTGCAGGAGCACGCCGCCGAGCCATCTCCCCCCTAGTCTCTTGAGTACTTGGTCATCAGTCCCCAATGGGCACAGTGCCTAGAGGTCGCCGCAGCGCACATAGACGTCACGGACCTATAACAACGTCTTCAGGATAATGCAGCAGGTCGATTTCGATGTCTAACTGCCGGATTCACATAGTTGGAGGTTCCGGCGCTGGAAAGAGCGCCCTCGGCTTAATGCGCTACCGCCGAGCCGGTTCGTACCCCTGCTTGTGAAGTAAAATGGACGATATAACTAACGGAATCAGATAAGATTCAGCACGCTCGGAATACTTGAAATTCTCACGCCTTCCAGCCTTCGCGATTGCCGTCTGCCTGATCGTCCGGCGCTCGCATGAGCACGGCGGTCATCCCCGCCTGCGCCGCGCCGCTAAGCTCGCCGTCGCTGCCGTCACCAACATACAGGCAGTCATTGGCCCCCACTCCCAGCCGCTCAGTAGCCAATTCGTAGATTCGAGGGTCGGGTTTTGCGAGGCCGACATCAAATGAGAGGATGGCGACGTCAAACAGAGGCGCTAAGGCCATCGAGTCCCACAGCCGGGACACCTCCTCCGTGCAGTTGCTAATCAGTCCAACCTTGTATCCCCGATCCTTCAATGCTGAGAGCGTCTCTACCACGCCGGAACGTGGTGATAAACAACTTCGAACATACTCATAGCGATTGTTGACCCCGGCCGCTATACGTTCTTCGCTAGGCTCTACTCCCAATCTCTTGCAAATATGAACCAGTGCTGCTTCGGTAGAGGAAAAGACTCCGGCCATGCGTGGATATACAGCATCCGTCCACTCTCTGGCGAACTCGTCCGTATCTGCGCCGAGTGCGTCGGCCATTTCATTCCTCTTTTGCACGTAGACACGCCGGTTCGACTCCGGATAGTTCAACTCATCAATCAAGGTGCCAAAGAGGTCGAAAATCACCGCCTGATACGTGTTCATTCTAAGCCTTGAGATCCAGATTGCTCACTTTGCTTCACTCCGTTCGAAATTACTGGAAGGGGTCGTCTAACCCCACCCTAAAGTCATTCCGAGTCCCTTGAGGAATCTTGTCGCCTTGGACGGTAGTCCTCCCTTTCTTCACTATCCACAATTCGCACCCCCTGCTCTTCCGGTTCCTTGCGCTTATTGAGGGCCTTGGCGATGTCATACTTCACGTCGCGAATCAAGAATCCCAGCCCCGTCAGGAACGAAGCCAACAGCACCACAATGGAGGGGATAAAAGTGATCACGAAGACGTAAAGCAGTATCCAGCCGATATTCTGAAGGACTTCCATTCAGGCATTCTACTCCCAATGGGTATGCGGGTAAAGAACGCAGTCAGCGACCTTGCGCCCTTCGGAAACCATTCGTCCCGCGCCGCCTTTCTGGAGAATTGACTCTGGCGCCCTGCCTTGCGGCGGCCCTTCCTCCAACCTATAATGGCCTTGGCGTACGGGTTTTCTAACGTATATCTTCATATGGAGTGGTGCAGTTGGATGGGCGATAGATTGGCGGGCAAGGTTGCTATTCTGGCCGGAGGTGCCACGGGCATGGGCAGGGCCACCGCCCTCAGGTTCGCCGAAGAAGGCGCTAAGGTGATGATTGCCGACCGCAACGTCGCAGGCGCACAGGAGACCATGGCCATGGTCAAAAAGATCACTCCCGACGTGGATGTCGTAGCCGTCGACGTTTCCAAGTGGGACCAGGTCCAGAACATGGTGGACCAAACCGTCGATCGGTTCGGCAGGGTCGACGTGCTGGTGAACCTGGCCGCCATCCTCATGCTCACGCCGCCCTTGGTGGACATCGAGGAGCGCCAGTGGGACCTCATCATGGACACCAATCTCAAGGGGACCTTCTTGACCTGCAAGGCCGCCATCCCCGTCATGCTCAAGCATGGCGGCGGCTCAATCGTCAACATCTCCTCCTCGGCGGGTCTGGACGCCTGGACACGTTCCCTCCCCTACAACATCAGCAAGGTAGGGGTCATTCACCTGACTTCCGTCATTTCCGGCCAGTACACGTCCCAGGGAATTCGCGTCAACTGCGTAGTGCCCGGCCCGGTGGACACCCCCCAGGCCAGGGGGAGCACCCAGAGCGCGCAGACGCTGGAGGCGGCGGCCCTTGAGCACCCCATGGGCCGCATAGGGCGTCCCGAGGAGATAGCCAACGCCATCCTCTTCCTGGCCTCCGACGAAGCCTCATTCGTCAGCGGCGCCACCTACGTCGTCGACGGCGGCTCCCGGCACGCCGGTCGCCGTCTCTAATCACCGGGCTTCCACATTACACATAAGGAACTTTCATGGACAAGCTGAAGGAAATAGCCAAGAGAGCCGTCGAGGACTACGGGTTCCGGCAGATTGCCCAGTGGAGCCCCGATGACCTGGTGGAGCAGTGGGACCTGTCGCCCACTGAGGCCCAGGTGCTGAAAGGCCCCCTGAAAGACGAGATAGACCAACTGCCCATCCCCGTAGAGCCTACGGACTACGAGGCCGTCGAAGGCCGGCTCAACTCCCTCATCCAAGAGGCCCTTGCCTAGCCCAAGCCGCCGAATGATTGGCTGGCTCCATAGTCGACGGATCAACGCTGAGGAAGTTTGAACCGTCATTATGCACTTGACACGGAAAAAGGGGTATGCAGTATGAGCGGATGGATAACCTTACCGATTTCTGGCCTGGGCTGAGGACGTGTTGACACGTCATACCGGCAGGTTCGGATATCATCTGTCCGGGTTCATGGCCTTGGTGATGTGCACGGCCATGTTTGTTGCTGTGGTTCTGGACATTCTATTCTTAGTGCGAACAGTCTTCACAGGCCCGATTGAGTTTGGTTCCGTGATTGACATCCTCAAAAGTGCGATTTGAGGATTGGTAATGTTTGCCCTTTACGTTCCAATTTTCACATTCCTCTTTCTGTACAACAGGCGGAATAGGCGGTGGTTGGAGGTGGAGATTACCAAATCCGAGGCTTTCAAGTTGGACGTGGAAGCCGATGAAGGAGAGGAATAATGGCACCTATCCTGCTGGTCCTGCTGGGTCAACTCTCGGAAGGTTCGGGGGTAAAGATACCGATCATTACTCCCCTCGTCGAGGCGATGGGGCCTTTCGCGTTCGTGGTGATTATTCCGGCGTTCCTGATAATATCCGTAGTGTGTTTCCTGCTATTTGGCTATGCGACCTTGCTGCTGTACTCACCGGTCTACGTGTGGCGTTGGCTCCGGCGCAGGAGGTAGGGCGGCTCGGACTGGGGGAGCGACTACTAGCGGAGTTTGCGGAGTTCGAGGAATTGCATGGAGAGGGATTCGAAGAGTTCTTCAAGAAAGTCCCGCCCATTGGGTAGTTATGGGTTTCGGTGATGGCTGCCAGTGAGAAGTCTCTGAAGAGTTGGAGATTTTCTATATAGATCGTCGGCCAGGACCTTAGAATAGCAGTGGAACTGGTAGAATACTTAGTGTCCTTGACTAACGCAATGTATTCATCGGGAGCAACGATGACGCGATCCGTATATGTATACCATGAAGAATAAATGCTTCAGACCAACGGCAACGTCAATCGTGGAGGTTGGAGGTGCCTGTCACCGTACTGCTCAATTTGCGAACCACAATAGCCCGTAAACGTTGAGGAGAATTAACTTCAATCCCATTGCACCTGGCTGGTGAATGGTATAATCTCGTGGTCTCGAGGGGGTCTAACCATGCCAGGTAGATTGCAGGATAAAGTCGCCCTTATTACCGGTGGCGCTTCCGGCATCGGTCGCGCCGCCGCCGTCCGCTTTGCGAGAGAGGGCGCGAAGGTCATGATAGCCGACCGCAACTCCGCTCTCTCCCAGGAAACCCTGGCCCAACTGCTGGAATTCACCCCCCACGCCGCCTCCGTGTCGGTGGACGTTTCCAAAACCGACCAGGTCCAGCGAATGGTGGACGAGACGGCGGCAAGGTTCGGTGGACTGGACATACTGGTCAACGCTGCGGGCGTCCTTCTCCTTTCGCCTCCCTTGGCTGAGATCGACGAGCGAGACTGGGACCTGATGATGAACACCAACCTGCGCGGCCTCTTCCTCTGCTGCAAGGCCGCCATTCCCGTCATGGAGCAGGGCGGCGGTGGGGCCATCGTCAACATCTCGTCCATGGCGGGTATCTCCGCCTACGCCCGCTCCCTTCCCTACGCCGTGAGCAAAGCGGGCGTCATTCACCTTACCCTTGGAGCCGCCAGCCAGTACACATCTAGGGGTATCCGCATAAACTGCATCGCCCCCGGCACCGTGGATACTCCACAGGCCAGGGGAAGCAGCGGGAGCGCGGAAGCCCTGCGTAAGATTACCGAAAGCCACCCCATGGGCCGCATCGGCCGTCCGGAAGACATCGCCGATACCATACTCTTCCTGGCCTCCGACGAAGCGTCCTACATTAGCGGCGAGACCATCGTCGTGGACGGCGGCTCCCGCACCCTGCCCCCCAACATCTAGCCCCCGGCGTCAGACCTTTCTCCCCCTTAGAGTTAGGAATTCGCAAATTTCCTCGAAGGTCTGGACCAGCATCAAGTTCTTGGACAGCAATCCAACCGCCGTTGCCCGTCTTGTCACGACTCAACAATTATGGCTAAATTGCTTAATGACCAGCTTTTCTGAACGCCAAGGCTATAAGCCTGTTCGATCACAGCTTCACCAATTTGAGGAGATGGACAATCGCCTTAGAAATGCCATTTGGAACTTTCTGCTGGATCGATTCTTCCTTGACCTGAACGACAATTACGTCGATGTTCTGTTGAGCAGAGTTTGGACTGAAGTTGCCGGTGGTCGCTCCGACCAGTTGCCAAGGGATAAATATGGCTTCCGATCGATTGCAACCCATCATACTCCCCTTCCAGCTGTAGAATTCATTCGGAACTGGTATTTGAGGGTTAGTTGGAATGAGGTTTACGACGTATTGGAAAATGTTCTGAACTTTGCCAACGAAGAAGGACATTACCATGCTGCAAATGTCATGCTAGGCAAAGAGGGTTCCGCCTACAGGTTTGTTGGGCAGGAACTAGTTACCATTACCAATCAGGAAGAGATAGCTGTCGTTGAGTCGGCCGCCCAGCTATCGGACCAGTTTCACGGCGCTTCCCAGCATATTGCCCAAGCTCTAACGCTTTTGAGCGATCGCAATAGCCCCGATTATCGTAACGCCATAAAAGAGTCGATATCTGCTGTCGAATCAGCGGTGCGGGTAGCGACAGGGAAGCAAAATATTGACATTGAAAAGGGGCTAAAGAAGCTTGGACTACACAATCAACTCGAACAAGCATGGAAGAACATGTACAACTGGACGAGTGATGAGGATGGCGTTCGACACGGAATGAAGAAATCACCAAAGGTAGGGATGGCTGA
This sequence comes from Dehalococcoidia bacterium, assembly GCA_965238215.1. Taxonomy (GTDB): domain Bacteria; phylum Chloroflexota; class Dehalococcoidia; order Lucifugimonadales; genus JAPULR01. The sequence goes on from OZ250180.1 coordinate 1,870,979, forward strand.
AGCGCGGTATATGTTAGTGGCTTCTTCGGCTTTCGTGAACTACTTGGTGGTCAAGAGCACCGAGAAAAACAGCCAGTAGTGCCAATTGACCATGCTGCCTCAGCAGTTTGGGCTAAGTTTCTACCCGCAATCCTGCATTAGACAAAAATTAGTCGCAGGCGTCCCGCACCGCCTCTGAAAGCGCCGTCAGCCGTTCCGCGTTGGACTCCTCTCCGCGAACGCCGTTGGTGATGATTGCTACGGACAGACGCGCATCCAGGTCCAGCCAGCCAATGCTGCTGCCGAAACCGATGTGGCCGATGCTGTGGTTGTACCTGCCCGAAGATCGTTGAGTGCCCATTCGGGGGTCGTCCACGGCGAAGCCCAGCCCCAGCTTTACGGCTTGGCCCGAGAGCGCGTCCTCCCCCCTCTCCTGAACGGCGGCGGCGCTCCTGATTACTCCAGGGCGTATAACTTCCACGCCGTCCAGTGTTCCGGCCATGCTCAGCATGGCGTAGAAGCGGGCCAGGTCCCGCGCAGTGCTGATGCCGTTGCCGGCGGGTATGACGGCCTGATGAGCTGCCGGAGTGTTGAAGATCCCCACTAATTCCGGCGTTTCGATTTCCTCCGTCACGTAGAGCTTGGCCACCCGATGTTCTTCCGATGGCGGCAGGCCCAGGTAGAAGTCTTTCATCCCGAGGGGTTCGGTCACCTCTTCCCGGAGGAATTGGCTAATGGGCCGTCCGTCCACCAGTCGCAGCACTTCGCCCACCACCCAGCCGAAATTCAATGAGTGGTAGGCAATAGCCTCGCCGGGCCGGAATCGAAGAGGAGCCTTGGCTACCGCCGCCACACAGGCGTCCCAATCGACGAGTTTATCCGGAGTCAGCTCCGGGGGAGTGTCGGGGAAGCCTCCAGTGTGAGTGAGAATGTGCTTCACCGTCACACGCTCCTTGCCACCCTCGCGGAAGGCGGGCCACCGGTCGCCAATCCAGTCGCCCATCTCCAACTGGCCTCGCTCCCAGAGAACGAGCCAGCAGAAGGCGGCCAGAGGCTTGGTGGAGGAGAATATGACGAAGAGAGTGTCCTCCGTCACCGGCTTGCCAGACTCCACGTCCGCCATGCCGCCGTAGAGGTCCAAGACCAACCGGCCGTGTCGATAGACGGCCATGGCTGCGCCGGGGTGCAGGCCCCGGTCTATCTGCTCGTGAAAGAGGGCTTTGACCCTTTCCAGACCTTGGGAGTTCATGCCGACCGATTCCGGTGATACTACCATTGCGTTCACCCGCCCTTGCAAAATTGCGTTCACCCCTAAATCTTCAAACTTCCGTGGGCCAAAGTCAAACGGCTATGCTCGCTCGGTGGATACGAGGTCGATGGAGCGGCCTTGGAAATGAGGGAGGTTGTAGGAATTTACGGAGAAAGGAGACAAGCTGGCGGCTTCGACATCCACACTTGAGATGGTACCGTCGCCTCTCTTTGCCGTTGTGCCTAGCAGCCCTTCCGCCTTGTCAACGAACCGCTCCACCTGATTGAGAAGGTGCCGTATGTTGTTGGACGAATATCGATTCTCGTAGAAGTTGATATGCAGGTCTCCGGCGGATGCAAATAGGACTGTCAACTCTGAGTCGCTAGTCTCGCTTTCCAAAGCGTTGATGACCTCGTACAAATGTCGATGGCTAGAATGAAGCCACCCCCGCTCTTGAGCGACGGCCTTGACCATCTGCGATGCCGCGCCCCACCCCTTCTCCGAGGCTTGCTGCAGATCGCCCTTGGCAAGCTCTTCGTAAGCCTGGGCAAGGAATACCCGGCTCTGCTCTCTATAGGTGGTTGTTCTCTGCATTACGAACGTTCCTTTGTGGGGATGGGGTGGGCGATACCCTCTGTCTAGGCTGTCGTGGACAGCAGCATCTCCGCCTTCTCCACGAACCGCTCCACCAGCCTGAGGCGGAGTGCTATAGAGTCGGCAGAATACCAATTCTCGTAAAAGTTCTGATGCAGGTTCTCTCCAGCGCCAAAAAGTATATCTAGGTCTTCGTCACCTGTCTGAATACGCAACTCATCCACTGCGTTTTGTAGGTGCCGATGACTCCGGTGCAGCCACCCCCGCTCCTGAGCGATGGCCTTGACCATCTGCGATGTCGCGCCCCAACCCTTCTCCGAGGCTTGCTGTAGATCGCCCTTGGCAAGTTCTTCATGCGCCTGGGCCAGAAATCTCCGGCTCTGCTCTCTATAGGTGGTTGTTCTCTGCACCCTTAACCCCTTCTGCGTGACGTGGACATCCGTTCCGTTCATACCAAGAGTACGCCTTTGACTCCGCCGTCGTCAACGGATTCTACACCGCTCTGCTCTCCAATGGCGGTGAATCCCATTCGAATTCACCGCCATTGGAGAGCAGGAAGCATACCGGCTTCAGATACGAGGCGCAAATGCTATTTCCGCCGTGACCTCTTCGCCCTTGGCAAATATAATAGCACCAGAAATTTTCCGTTGATGGGGGGTACACATGAATCATACGGCGGAGGTCGTTGTCATTGGCGGCGGCGTCATGGGATGCAGCATTCTATACCATCTAACTCGCATGGGCGTGCGCGACGCGCTCCTACTGGAGCAAAGCGTCCTTGGTTCAGGTTCCACGGGCCGCTCCCAAGCCATCCTGCGCATGCACTATTCCAACCCCATAACTTCGGCCATGGCGTGGGAGAGCTTGAAACGCTATCGTAACTTCCAGGAGGAGACGGGCCACCCCTCGGGATACGTCAACACCGGCTACGCCGTCATTGTAGGCCCCGAAGACCGCGACGCTATGGAGGAGAACGTGGCCATGCAGCGTAGCTTGGGCATCGATACCTCCGTCGTGTCGCCGGAAGACCTGCTGGAGCTGGCCCCCATGCTCAACGCCTCCGACGCCGGCGGCATCGCCTTCGAGCCCCAGTCGGGTTACGCCGACCCCTACCTGGTGACCGTGGGGTATGCCCAGGCCGCGCAGGAAAATGGGGCGCGGGTGTGCCAGCGCGCCGCCGCTGCCTCCGTGAACGTCGAAGGCGGACGGGTCAGGTCCGTCACCCTTCTGGACGGCTCCGTCATCCACACGCCGACGGCCCTGGTCGCCGCCGGCCCCTGGTCGACTCGCCTCCTCGAACCCCTCGGTCTTCGCGTTCCCCTCGAGCCGGTACGCCACCAGGTAATCATGGTCCGAAGACCCGAGCGGCTGCTCCCCGCTCATCCCATCGTTGGGGACATCGCCCAGGAGTTCAGCTTCCGACCCCACTCCACTGATCTAACCCTCATAGGCGTCGGGGAGGATTCCGTGGCGGTGGACGACTACAACCAGGGAGTGGACCCGCAGACGGTGGAAGATTCCCTGGCCAAACTGGTGCATCGCATGCCCGCCATGGCGGAAGGCTACTTCCGGGGCGGTTGGTCGGGACTCTTCACCGTAACCCCGGACTGGCATCCCGTTCTGGACCGGGTTGCAGATGTGGAAGGGCTATTCTGTGCCGTAGGTTTCAGCGGCCACGGCTTCAAGCTCTCCCCAATGATCGGACAGTGCATGGCTGAGATGATTACTCAAGGCCGAGCTTCTACCCTGGACGTTACCCCCCTCCGCAGCAGCCGGTTTGAGGAAGGGAGACAGCTCACCTCCCGTTACCGGTATAACGTTCTCGCGTGAGCAAAAAACGAGCGGCCCGCCTTTCCGTGTCCGTGCAGCCCGGCGCTTCCACCGATACCGTCGTTGGGTTCGATGACGGTGTCTTGCGAGTCCGGGTGAAGGCACCCCCCATAGAAGGCCGAGCCAACGCCGCCCTGTTGAAGCTGCTGGCCGGGATTCTCGGTGTTCCCCCTTCCAACATTGCTATCGTACGGGGTGCCCGCACCCGTCGGAAGCTTCTGGCGGTAGAGGGCCTCTCCCAAAACGAACTCAACGTCACGCTCTTGAGAAAGGTCTCCGTCCGGCTAGAGTTTTTGAGGGAGACAGACTCACCTCGTAGGGGAATTTGCCTAAATCAATCTTGTCAAAGGCAGACCGATGTGGTTTATCCTGGCTCTCTTGGCGGCAGCGGCATTGTTTGGACTTGTGTATTTGACAATCACGGCCTTACGCCGTCCCTCTGAAAGCGGCTTGACCATGAATGACGACCCAGCCAAGCATTCACCGGAACAGTTCAAACGCGGCATGGAATCCTATTGGAAGAAAATGGCTTGGGAGCAATCTGAATTTCTTCTCGGAGATATCGGGGGAGATGAAGCAAGGGCCTTTGCCGAGCAATTGGTTGAATCCATCGAAGTCCTTTCCGTGGAGAGCCATGATGGCGACCGCGCCACCGCCTTAGTTCGCATTCTGCCCACGGACTCAGACACTCCCTCTGAGGTGGTGCCTGTGGAGTGCCTATTTCGAAATGGCCTATGGGAGTTCAGTACCTCGACAGAGGAGCAGTCGCCTAGCGTCCCCGATGTCCAGGCCGTCATTGGCGAGCCGGTGACGTTCCAGCTAGGCTGGAAGGAGCCGCCCTTGAATCCGACGGCCAATGGGCGGAAGTATCAGTGCCACCTGCCGAAATGATCGGGAATACTCTGAACGTCACACCCGATCCTGACATCGCATGGCTCGATATGATTGTCCTTGCGCCTCTCGAGTCAGCTGATGGGAGTTCGCCGCAATTGATAGTGAAGACCCTAAATTGCCGCATTCCCTTCATGGGTTATCTTTGAAGAGAGGGAAGAGCGCGGAGGGATTCGTCGATTTTCGCCCCGAGGATGATGCTGATGGCGACGTGCCGCAGAATGCCTTCACCACCCTGTGGTACGGCCCCAGGCTGTTGGAGCTTCCTGTAGATATGACTCGGGATTCATAGCACTGTGCAGGATGCAATCGGGCAATAGGGAGTGTAGGCAATTGACGTGGCCAATAGGACTTTGTGCCTCCCATCGTCTTGACAGGCTCAACTCCTAAAACTATCTTGGTTCTATCGGCCCGTTGAAGACGCCGGCAGTCCGAGATATCTCCCTCGAGAGGTGAAAGATGTTTACCAAGAAAGAGATTGAAGCCCTCTTTGCCGACCTGCGCAAGGAATGGTACAGGACGCCGGATTGGGAGTACCTAAACCGCCATGCCCACCTGGGCATCGCCTCCGTGGACAGCGGACGCAGCATCGACGAGATCGACCCAAGGATAGTAACGCTAATTCGGAAGCACCAGCCCAAAGACTAACCCTTTGGGTGTCCGCGCTCCCTGGCCCATACGCCCAATATGGAAGAATTCAGCTTCCCCTCGTACAAAGAACCTTCAGCGCGCCCGAAACTCCTCTATATCCTCCGGCCTCTCCCCGCTGACGGCAAAACGGGCTAACCGCTCCCCGAGCACCGGGCCGAACTTGAAGGCCCGCCCGCTCATGCCGCATCCGTAGATTATTCGCGCCTCCGGGTCCAGCGCGTCCAAGATGAACCGGCCGTCTTTAGAGCGGTCGTAGAAGCAGACGTGGGTCCGCTCCACCTTGGCCTCGGCTAGGGCGGGCAGGAAGCGCCCCACCGTAGAAATCACCCTCTCAAGGTACTCCCTCGACGGCTCTTGCCGCTCGTCTGGGTGGTTGATGGCACGGAAAGCCGTGTCGTCGGCTATCTTCATCTCTCCGTTCAGAATGGGGAAGCCGTAGCAGTCCGACGTCAGCGATATAAAGACTGGCAGTCGCCCCTGGACCAGCGTCGATGCGTCTTCGGGCGGACGCAGATATATCAGAGGCTGCTCCGTTAAAGTCAGCATCCCTTGCAGCTGGGGCAGAAGCCCCTCCGTCCAGCCGTTGACCGTCACCACCACCGCGTCCGCCCGCATCTCCCGCCCGTCCGCGGCGACGAGGCGGCATCCGCTATCCACGGGTTCCACGGAGGTTATCTCAACGCCGGGATGGTACTGAACGCCGGCCTTAATGCACAGGTCCAGGGTGGCCGACAACGCCTTGGACGCCTCGACGAAGCCCGCCTGTGGGTCCAACACCGCCTCTTCTATCGCCTGGCTCTGAAACTGGGGATAGCTTTCGGCCAATTCTGCCGGCCCCATGCGGCGATAGGGCGCCTGATGTTCGTCCATGCAGCGGAGAGCGTCCGTAAGCCACGCCGCGGCGCTGTCGTAGGGATACACGTGCCCGCCGGTGGTCTGCTCGCCATCGCCACGTTCAACCAATAGCACCACGCCCGTTTGGTGAAGCACAGGACTCCCCAACCGCCGGCCCAAGGCGCGCCACATATCCCGCGCCTCAGCGGACCAGACGGTCAAGATAGAATCCGGCCCGCTCAGAAAGCGGAACACCCTGTTTACGTCGGCGGAAGCTGCCCCGGAGTGCCCCACCTCCGAAGTCTCGTACAACGACACGCGAACCCTGCCCTGCCCCCGAACCGCCGCCGCGTAAGCCGCGGAGACACCAACAATACCACCCCCGACTACGGCAATCTCCCGCCGCTCCACCTTCGAGTACGGCGCGTCCAACATTGTAATGCGTTCAATCATCTCCATACCCCCATGTTACTTTCACTAGTCCACCCGTTCATATCATTACTATGAAAATAGATTGTCCCTATCCTGTTGATGCCTATGTCTCACAACCCGTAGGGGCGGTTTGGGAACCGCCCGTTCCCAATGATGTGCCGCAGCAGTCGTCGGCGTACCTTTCCCCCGTAAGGGTGCTCAAATTCGGTCACGCCGCCAGCCTAAAACCAATTGGCACACAGTATCGCGAGATTGAGCATGGCTTCTTGCCCCATCGGGCCAAGAGTTCATCCGTCTTCTCGGAAACATATTTGTGCTTTGCCGTCCCCGGCCCCGTTATCTCAAACCACTTCTTCAACACACGCTCAGTTGCTCCGCCATCGAGCCGCTTGGATCTAGGGAAGGTGGCTTCAGCCGATTTGCCAGTGTGGGCCAGGTAAAAATCCGCGCTGATATTCCTGTATCCGATGAATTTCCTGGGGCCAACAGCGTCAATCTTCGGGATGTAGTACCATGCTTTGACACTCGAAAGCCGCGTGAGTAGGCGTGGATCTTCGTTGAGGCCAGTATAAAAGGATTCTGTGCTCTCGATTACCTCTTCGCAACTCCTTACGAGTCTTTCCCTGTAAGACATCCCTCCATTGCTCCCTTCATATCTTCCCCTACCTCAAGTACAAGCTCACCCTGGCATGCGGAAACTCCACCTTCAGTGTCGCCCCCATATCCCGAGAGATCGTCTCCTCATACTCAACGCACCCGGCGGCCCCGGAAGCCAGCCTGCACGGGGCACTCATCTTCCGCCTGGCGCTTTACTTAACCGGGAAGGAGTCTATATGCGTCCCAGAATCTCTTCTGGATAAACGAACGCAAGTCTACAAGTCTTCCGCAGTGAGGGGTCGAGTTGCCCCGCGCGATGCTCCGAAATAGCCTCATCGGCTAGGCGTTCCAGTAAGTCCTCCGATTCGGTACTGGCAAAAAGCTCAGCCCATCGACGCTCCGATTCCAACTCAGCCAGCAGGAACCGGGCGAATCTGTCCTGTTCCCCTTCTGGGAGCTTGGCGGCTCTCTCGAAGGCTTCTTGTAGGAGTTGGTTCATCTGGTTTCCTCCCGTCGGGTCAGTTCACGAACCGCCTGGCTCATTGTATGCCATTCCTATGAAGATATACTCCACACCTATAGTTAATGCCGATACAGCAACCAATTCCGTGGAGGCGGGTTTCAAACCCGCCCTCGTCGCCCGCCATCCATTTGCATTCCCTTTGCGTCCTCTCCCCACCAGGCGCTACCGCAGGTACATGCTCACCTTGGCGTGAGGGAACTCCACCCTCAGAGTCGCGCCCATGTCTCGTGAGGCCGTCTCGTCGTACTCAACGTACCCGTCATCATCCTCAGGCAGCCGGTGAGGACATACCTCCCGCCGCTGCTCTTGAGGGCAGAGGTGCATGTCGGCGTGGCTGTCCCAGAACCCCACCATCCGCAGGGGAAAGTACAGGGCTTCCGCGACCGTGCGCAGGTCTGCGATAATCTCGCTGGGGCGAAAGACCTCATGCTCCTGAATGGTTACTTGTACCGTCCACACGTCTCTAACTGGCTCCTTCTTCTCGAAGAGACGGCCTAAGCCGGCCCGCCGTTGAAGTCCACGTACACCGTCACCACCTCGCTGAAGAAATTCACCGCCTCCGTGCCCTGTTCCCGGGGCCCCACCCCGGACGCCTTGGAGCCGCCGAAGGGCAGATGCACCTCTCCCCCCAACGTCGGGGCATTGACGTGGACCATTCCCGCCTCCACGTCCTCTATGTATCGGAAAGCCTTGAGCAGGTCTTTCGTGTAGATGGATGACGAGAGGCCGAACTGCACGTTGTTCGAAATCTCTATGGCGTGGGCCAGGTCCCGACACGAGAACACGGTTAGCACCGGCCCGAAGATCTCCTCTTTGGCGATGCGCATCGCCGGGTCGACGTTGGTGAAGATGGTTGGCTCGATGTACAGCCCCCCGCTGAACTCCGGGCCCGTCAATGCGCCTCCGCCGTGAAGCAGGTTTGCCCCCTCGTCTTTGCCAATTTCAATGTACTCCATGATCTTCTGGAACTGGCTCTCGCTGGCCGCCGGCCCTACGTCGTGAGAATCCAAGCCGTCTCCGACCGTCAACTCCTTCGTACGCTCCACCAGTCCTTCAAGGAAGGTGTCCAGCGCGGACTCTTCCACAATCACCCGGCTGGTTGCGGTGCACCGCTGTCCGGTGGAGCCGAAGGCAGCAATCGCCACTGAGCCGACGGCCTGCTCCATGTCGGCGTCGGCCAGCAGGATCACGGCGTTCTTGCCTCCCATCTCGCACTGCACCTTCTTCAGGGTTGAGGCGGCCTGGGCATAGAGCCCCGTGCCTATCTCCGTGGAGCCGGTGAAGGATATCCCGGATATGTCCGGGTGGTTCACCATGTAGCTGCCCACTGACCCTCCCGGCCCGGTGACCAGGTTCAATACTCCTGGCGGCAGGCCCGCCTCCTCAAAGGTCTCCGTGAGCTTGATTGCGCTTAGTGGGGTGGACGACGCCGGCTTGAAGACCACGGCGTTGCCGCAGATAAGTGCCGGCGCAATCTTCCAAGCGGGGATGGCCAGCGGGAAGTTCCACGGCGTGATGACGGCTACCACTCCCAGGGGTCGGCGAAGGGTGTAGGCCACCGTGTCCCGCGTCTCCGACGGGGTCGTGTAGCCGAACATTCGCCGTCCTTCTCCGGCGGCGTACTGGATGATGTTCAGGGAACGCTGCACCTCCGCCCGGGCGTCGGGCAGCGACTTTCCCTCCTCCAGTGTGATTAGACGAGCGAACTCCTCGCGACGGTCTCGCATCAGTTCGTGGGCCCTGTACAGAATATCCGCCCGCTGGGGTGCGGGAGTGGTGGCCCATGACGAGGCGGCATCCGTCGCTGCCGAAACCGCCCTTTCGGCGTCCTCGACCCCAGCGGCCTGCACTTCCGCCAGCACGTGATACCGGTGGGCGGGGTTTCTCACCTCGTAGCTGCTTCCAGTGGTTGAGTCCACCCACTCTCCGCCTATGTAGAGGTTCCGATTCGTGATACCCAGGTTCTCGATCGGGGCCTTCCATCCCGGCGGAGCACTGAATCTAAGGTGCGGCTTCTTCCTGAAGGCCTTCCCGTTGTCCGCCAATAGCTGTTGTACCTTATCGAAGACGTGCTGGGACTCCTTCGAGTCCTGCTCCACCTCCTGGAACCATCTGCTGAGTCTTGGGTCGGTTAGCCCGCCGTTGAGACCCCCCTTGCGATTGGCCTCATAGTAGTCCCCGGTCATCTCGGCAAACCCGATAAACTTGCTCGGAGCCACGGCGTCCAACTCCGGCACGTAGTACCAGGACTTGAAGCGCAGCAGATTGGCTTGCAAGCTCTCTAGCCCCTTTAGCACTTCGTTGAAGGTCTGCACGTTCTGCTGGACCTCATCGTACTTAGTTACCAGTGGTCGATTCACCTTTTCAGCCATGGCTAACCCTCCGCGTTCGTTTGGGTGGCAGACCCAAGTATAATCCAGTGGACTAAGCACGGGCAAAAGCGCCTGCGGGACTATCAGACATGGAAGGCGTCTAAGAAAGGAGTTCCCGTTGGATGACGGAATAGCGAACCGGAGTCGTGGTGAAACTGTCCAGTACGCCCTCGGCATAGACGTTGGCTATTCCAAACGCCGGCGCTCCACCGGCTTGTGCTTGCTCGAAGTTGCGCCTTCGTCCGTCCGCTGGACGTGCGTCAACACCGGGACCGCCGAAAGCCAACGTTTGACGGACCTCCGCGACCTCGTGCCTCGCGGCGCTTGGCTAATGGGCGTAGGCATAGACGGACCGCTGACGCCCGGCCTCCGGGTGGTTCCCCACTATCGCAGCTCCGACGCGCTGCTGACCCGTGGCGTCTTCGCCAAACGGGGCAAGCCGGGGGCCACAAGCGCACCATCTGGCCAGCAGCTTCACTGGAACGCCACCCTCTTGGCCAAACTAGTTCTGCGGCTTCAGGACGAGGGGCGCTTTACCCTGGCCCCGGGAACCCATCCCAACCCGGTCCATCCCTCGCGCATCCTGGAAGTCTTCCCCAACGCCTTCCTCTCCGTGCTGCTGCCCGATGCTGCCTTCGAAGGCCTGCGTCCCAAGCGTAACGCCTCCGACCTGTTCTGGGTGGCGGCGGTGGACAAGAAGCCGTATCTACGAAGGCTTTTTGAGGCCCTTGCGCCGGCCCGTCGATTCGCAGAACCCCTGAAATCGGTAACCGACCACGATCACCGAGCCGCCCTGCTCTGCGCCCTGGCCGTGCTATGCGCGGACCAGAATCAGTACGTGCTGTCGGGAGACCCGGTGGATGGCGACATCATCCTTCCGCCCCACGAATTCTGGGGCAAAGGCCCGCCGGGCGTTTCGACGCCGTGGGCCGAGAACGCCCTCAGGCAAAGCGTGACGGCGGTGCGTACCAACTCAAAAAAATTCCCCAACCATGAGAAGGCGCGAGTCCTTCGCAACGGCGTTCCCTGGCTCTAGTCCGACGGCCCTTTCCGCAAGTCCTCCGTCCGTCCTATCCGGGCCTCCAGTCTTTGCAGCGAATCCCGGGCGGTCCGAATCTCCCTCAGCAGCTCCTCGGCAGTGACGGGTTCTTCCAGTTCTCGCAGCCGTTCCAGCTTCGCTTCGTCCAAATTATTGATGATGACGGCGATGAGGAGGTTAATGACCACAAACGTTCCCACCACCACGAAGCTCACGAAGTAAATCCAGGCGTAGGGGTTGATCTCCATAGCTGTCGCCATCACGTCCGTCCACCCCTCCAGGGTGATGATGTTGAACAGGGTGAGGAAGGACCTACCCAGGCTGCCCCAGTTCTGCGGATCGTCGGCGTGAAAGAAGTGGTAGCCCATGATGGCGTAGATGTACACGATGATGCCCATCAGCATCATCACGTGGCCCACGCTTGGGATGGAGCGTACCAGGGCGGTAATGATGAGCCGCAACTCTTTCACGGCGGATATTAGCCGCAAGGCTCGCAACAGACGGGCCAGGCGGGCTATGATGGCGAACTGGCCTGTGGCCGGTATCAGCGCCGCTACAATGACAATGAAGTCGAAGACGTTCCAGCCGTCTTGAAAATAGCGGTAAGAGCGGGGCGCAAGGGCGACCATCTTGATGATGGCCTCAACGATGAATATGCTCAACGCCACCTGGTTGCCCAGGCGCATCTGATCCCCGAACCGCTCCTCAAGGGTCTTGGATGTCTCCATCCCCAGGAGCAGGCTGTTGGCCACGATTATGGCAATGATGATGGGCTCGAAGTATTTCGAATCCACCAGCCGCTGGCATTGAATAACCACGAATTTCATAGACGTGCGTTGGCGTAGAACAAGTGCGCCTCAGCATAGCATAAAACCCCCATCCCAACCACGACAGGCGCTCTCGCCGGAACTTAGAACAGCGCCATCTACTTGAACAGGGACTCTTGGAACGTTAACCGTTGCGCAAAGGATGTGCCACAACTATATTGACATACACAAACAGACGTACTACTATCCACCCCTGAAGAGCACGAGACGCTCCCAGACCCGCCAACCAAAGGAGGTGGCACCCATGAAAACCCACAACTGGCAAACAAAGGCCCTCACCCTCTTCATAGCAGCAGTTGCCCTCTGGCTAGCAACCGCCTGCACGACATACTACCCCATCAATTATCCTGTTGACGGTATACGGATCATATCCTCGGAACCCTGTGAGATTGATATGCCCTTGGTGCCGTCACAAGAATTTGTCAAACTGGCAGATAGGTGGATGCAACCGGGAGATGATATCTCCTACCAAGCCTTGATAAAGCTTTCGCGATATTGGGCATCGGCGAGTGCGAGGGAGTTTAGACTCTCTCCAGAGGTCAAGCGCATCGAGGATATGCTTCGAACGTACTACGATCAGTTCTACAGGTTCCCCTCCTACGAATTTGCTGCTGTAGAGGCGCTAGATACTTGGGATGGTACGCCGACAGACAAACTGGTTGTTGTAGTCTACCTCAATCACCTGGTCGACCTGTTCACAATTCCGCCGGAAAACCGGATTCCGAGCTGCATCGCGGGAGTCCCGGTGCATATCGTTGTAGGCAAGTACTTCGTAACTGTTGAAGAAGCGGGCATTCAGTAACTGTTCAAGAACAAAAATTTAAAGAATACAGAATCAGGAGGAAAAACAATGGGACACAGACAAAGTAACCAAAGCCCCCTACGCGCAGGGATAGCAATCACGCCGTCTGGAGGCATGCCTGGCATAGGCACCTTGACCGCCGTGGCAAGACGCAATTCGGACGGCTCTAGGGACCTGCACTAACCGTCCCCGCATCCCCAGGCTAGACCCCCACCGCAAACCTCTCCCTCAATCGTCCCCAGCCGACCCCCACCAACGCTTCCTGCTTCTCCAACCCAATTTCCCAACCCCACCGCCCCAAAGTGACACACCTGTTTGACAACAACGAACATACATACTATCATCCCCCAATGAAGAGCGCGAGACGCTCCCAAACCCAGCCAACCAAAGGAGGTGACACCCATGAAAACCCACAACTGGCAAACAAAAGCCCTCACGCTCTTCATAGCAGCAGTTGCTTTCTGGCTAACTGCGGCATGCGGCAGCGCCGACACGACCTACTATCCATATCCTGAAGGCGGGCTACGCATCGTGTCATCGGACACTTGTGAAATTGAATTACCCCTCGCCCCGTCACAGGAATTTGCCGATCTGCCAGAGAGAATGAGGCAAAGGATGGAGAATGATCCCAACTTCGCTTACACCAGTATGAATTTGGATATAATGACCAGAAGGGAATCCAGGTACACAAGACTCGGTCCAGAATTCAGGCGAATCTGGAATGGCTTTTATGCATATGAAGACAAGCTACGGAGGTATCCCTACTACTCACTTGTCTTTGTGGAGGAACTGTCAACCTGGGATGGTGTGCCCACGGACAGAACAGTTGTCGAAATCCACCTCGAGCATATGGTGGACCTGCGCACAATTCCATCGGAATACTGGATTCCGAGCTGCATTGCGGGAGTCCCGGTGCATATCGTCGTAGGCAACCACTTAATTTATTCTGATGCATCTCCTGATGAAGCAGGTATTCAGTAACTGTTCAGGAACAAATATAGAGAATGAACGAGAAATAAGGAGGAAAAACAATGGGACACAGACAAAGTAACCACAGACCCCTTCGCGCAGGGATAGCCATAAAACGCACCGGCGCTCCCCCAACCCGATCATCGCCCTGACTCCAAATCCCTCCCCTACCAACTCTTCCCCGCAGACCCCAATCTCCCATCTTCCTCGCCCACCCCCATCGGCCCAATGTGCCACAACAACATTGACAAACACAAACACATATTCTACTATCCACCCATGAAGAGCACGAGAAGCTCACAAACCAGCCAACCAAAGGAGGTGACACCCATGAAAACACACAACTGGCAAACAAAGGCCCTCATCCTCTTCATAGCAGCAGTTGCTTTCTGCCTGACCACGGCTTGCGAGCCGTGGCAGGTTGAAAGGATCATACCATCCGGGTCTTGTGTGAATGACGCGGCTCTGACGCCATCGGCGGAATTCCTAGACCTATATGAGAGATGGAAGGATGAGCGAGGCTTAGATGAAAATACCTCGATGGAAGATTTGGCTAAGCTCCCAGGCTATTGGGACGCACGTAATGCAAGATTCGCCAGACTAGGGCCCAAATATGAGCAGATCGGTAACAAGATCAATGCCGAATACACAGAACGGATCATGCGCCACCCCTTCTACCGCGGACGCGTTCTCTGGTACTTGGAAGATGAAAGAGGCTGGCTAACAGATACGGTAGTTCTTGAAATTGATGTTCACAAGGTGGTGAGTCCGTACAGGTTTCCACCGGGAGACCGAATTCCGGAATGCATGGATGGTGTACCAGTGATCTATTTTCTGAACCGGACATGGGCAACTCCTGGCTAAGTACAGAGCAAAAAATCTAGAATAAGGAGAAATAAGAAATGGGACATCGCAGAACCAATCACAGACCCCTACGAGCCGGAATCGGTGTTACGCCGAATCTTGGAATACCAGGCTACGGCACGTTAACCGGCATTGCAAGACGAAATTCCGACGGCGTACTGGTTGCAGTAACCAACCTGCACATCATCATCGGCAACCCTATATTTACGCAATCTCTCTGAATCTCGCTTCACCCCCACCAACGCTTCCTGCTTCTCCAACCCAATTTCCCAACCCCCCCGGCCCAAAGTGACACACCTGTTTGACAACAACGAACATACATACTATCCTCTATCCAATGAAGAGCACGAGAAGCTCAACAAAACCCGCCAACCAAAGGAGGTGACACCCATGAAAACAACCAACTGGCAAACAAAGGCCCTCACGCTCTTCATCGCAGCCGCTGCCCTCTGGCTGGCAACCGCCTGCACGACGTACTATCCCATCAACTATCCCGTTAACGGGATACGGGTAATATCTTCGGAACCATGCGAAATCGATGTACCCCTCGTGCCATCACAAGAATACGTCAAGCTCGCAGAGCAACTGAAGCAACTGGGAGATCAGGTTGATTACATGGAATCACGGGAGATAAAGATAAATGCGCGTGACGCGTGGTATGCAAGACTCAAGCCGGAATTCAACCGCATCCTGGAAGTCGTTCGAACCTACGCGGACCTGCTCAGGAAGTACCCCAACTTCGAACTGACAATAGTAGAAGAGATGAGAACTTGGGATGGTGCGTGGACAGACAAGCTGGTTGTCGTAGTCTACGTTTCCCACTTGTTTGATCCCCGTACGATCCCTCCGGAAGAACGAATACCTAGTTGCATTGCCGGAGTCCCGGTGCATTTCATGGTCCAACCGACGGCAACCCCAGGCTACTAACCAGATAAGCGTCCCAAAAATCAGAATTAAGGAGTTGAACAATGGCTACAGATAGAACCCAAAATCACAGACCGCTCAGAGGCGGCATCGCCGTATGGCCCAGCACCGGCCAAGGCGCACGCGGAACATTGACCGCCGTGGCAAGGCGTGTCGGTTTGGATACAAAGGTGCTTGTAACGAACATTCACGTCGTCAGCACAAGTGCTGACAATTACACATTGACTGAGGGAGAGCATCTATACCAAGGTGGCACTGATTCCTCAGACCGGATAGGCAAAACCTTCACTTACACGGACGGCACAAATAGTTGGCTTCCAGTGGTGTCATCCAGTAAATATCAGGACGGAGAAGAGTACCGCAATGCGGGTGACATTACTCTGCTGGATGTCAAGGATGGCGTCGCTACTGACTTTGGCCTTCACGTGGATGATGGTTCTGGCGGGCATGAGCAGAGACCCATAGTGTTTCCACCTGTGAACCCTCTCCCAAACATGCGGGTGCAGGTTTTTGGTTCCGTCACCGGCCCGGGTGAAGCCCGCATCACCGTTGTAGATGGCGACCAAGAGGCAAGGCGTATCGCAGTGAAGATTTCCGATACAGAGAAAATATACTACCGGTTTAAGAATACGGTCGTTCTAAATCGGGTGCCGCATCCCGGGCAGAAAGGTGATTCAGGGGCGGCTTGCGTATGGGAAGATGATGATGGCAATTATCGGATGGTGTGCATTCTATATGGAGGCATTACAACTAAAAATCCAAGAACTGGAGAGCTTAGAAGCCTCACAGGATACGCCATGCCAGCCAGGTTAGCAGAATCACTCCTTGGGATATACTTCGGCGTAAAGGCTCCAACTGTCAACCTCGGCTTGGACATAAAAGTGGTGCCAGGCGCTCCCATCTATATTCCACCTACTGTGACTGCCGTCGAGCCAGATGCCACAATCTCTTCATACAGATGGGAAGTCGTTGCGCCTTGGCCTGTCATTCAGGCCGTCGCTCCCTTCCTTCCAGATCTTACTCAGAGGAACCTTTACTTTAATGCCCCCGACCATGCTACCTACTTCGAGTTGAAACTCATCGTCACCGACAGCAACGGTGCCAAGGCCAGCAGCAAGATCCGTGTGCTAGTCAACAACCCCCCCACCGCCAAACCCGGCATCAACCGGGTCGTCCCCGTCCACACGCCGCCAAGTCTCACCCCCGCGGTGACCCTCCTCGGCGCAGCCGAGGACCCCGACGCCGGCCACGTTGGAGACATGAGATACTCTTGGAGAGTAGACTCAGCCCCAGGCAGCAGCACCCGTTCAGCTACAACCGGCCCAACAATTACCTTGAGCGATGCCAACGTGGCGGAGCCTACCTTCACCCCCACCGCCATTGGCGACTACGTCTTCACCCTCACCGTCAAGGATCCCGGCGACCTCACCCACTCGGCCAGTGTCACCATCCACGCCTGTCCCGCCAACGAGACCTCCGATTGGTTCGACACCGGCGAAACCCGGTGTCACAACAACGCCCTGCAGAAGCGGCAGACCCGGCGACTAAGCAATGGCGTCATCGAGTTCCAGTGGATCGACGATCCGGACAACGAAGTCTGGGGAGCGTGGCAAGACACTTCAGCATCCCACCGCAACGAAGAGCCGGGAGACTGGATAAACAGAGGAGGGCCATCCGGCTTCTATAACGTCTCCTTCCAATCGCAGCAGCGGACCGTAGCCTACGAGAAACAGCAGCGGCGCACCAGCGCGTGCGGCAACACGGAGGAGAGATGGATAGCCGCGAGCCGTAGGGAATCACGAACCAAGCTGGCGGGAAGAACCCTATTCCGGCCGCGCACACCGATAGACAGTCAGTGGGAAGTGCGGCGCATGAACAACCAGATCCAGGTGAAAGTGACCTCCCTGCCCCCCGTCTACGATGCCATCATAGAAATTCGTACGCGGCTGGAGAGTGGCAGCGGGTCGGATAGCGTCACCGTCATCAAGGCCATAGGGACAACCCTGAACAGCTGGGTGACGGTGCTTTCCAGCAGTGACGATAGGTGGAGCGAAGGGGAATGGACTGCGAAAATCCGGTTTGAGAACGACGAGAAGAACTCCAACTACTCAGCCACCAAGCCCGTCACCGCGCCGGCGGTGCCCACCACTCCGCCGCCCCCAGTGAGGTGGGTTGACACGAATCCTCTCCAAATCCGAGGTTGTGGGCCTACCAGGGAGAAGCAGCAGGTGAACGCCAACAACACCAGCGAGACCCGATGGGTAGCCGCCCCTGAAGACCTGGTTTGGGGTGAATTGGAGAACGATGGCGAGGCCACTGAAGTCACCACGGCCTGGGAAGACCAGGGCAGTCCCTCCCTGTTCGGTGGAGTGTGCAAGCAACTCCAGCGCCGCACTGCCACGACGACGCAGAACAAGCGCGAGAGGAACCAATGCGGCGGCTACAGGCCCGCTGAACCCGTTGTCATCGAGAGGACCGACTACCAGCGTGTCACAATTGCTGAAACCTGGGGCAACTGGCGCGATACCGGAAACACGCGTGAGCACCCTGTTGAACTCATCATAGAGAAGGAGCAGGAGCGCTTCTCGTCCCCCTGCAACCGCAGAGAAACCCGGTGGGTAGCTTGTGCGTGGGAAGACGTAAGCCCACCCGAAACCCGCAACAGAGTCACAGGCAACTGGATGGATACGGGCAACCAGCGGGAGAACCAGGTGTTGCTCATCATTGAGAAGGAGCAGACCCGCACCGTAACGTGGGAGAAGAAGCAGCAATGTACCGGTGGCGGCACCGATCTCTACAGATGGGTACCGACATCCAGGACCGAAACCCGGTGGGTAGCTTGTGCGTGGGAAGACGTAAGCCCACCCGAAACCCGCAATATAGTCGCAGGCAACTGGATGGACACGGGCAACCAGCGAGAGAACCAGGTTTTGCTCATCATGGAGAAAGAGCAAACACGCACCATCACTTGGGAGAAGAAGCAGCAATGTACCGGTGGCGGCGCCACTCTCTACAGATGGGTACCGACATCCAGGACCGAAACCCGGTGGAGGATAATACCGGAGGTCTGCGGCTCGTGGCGAGACGTGTCGGGAACGACCAGAGTCAAGACATACGGTACATACCGGAACGTGGTGCCTGCCGTATACACTGGCTCCGGAGCCAGTCGGAGGAGGAAGCAGACCCGTACCAACACACGCGAGAAACAGCAGAGCTGCACCACCAACGCTCCCTACAACAACACCCGGTATCGTTGGATTGCGACTACCTCCACCACAGAAACTCGGTGGGTTGCTGCCCCGGTTGTTACTCATAGCTACCGTGACATAACCCCGGCCGTCTATTCCGGCTGTGGCCCAAACAGGAGAAGAAAACAAGAGTGCATCCGTCTCGGGCACGAGGACACCAGGTGGCGTTCAGCCTCAGAACCGGATCCCTGGGGTCGGTGGTACAACACGGGACATACCCGCAATAGGGTTGTTGGAAGTTGGACGAATACCAGCACATACAGGGGTTGCGGCCCAAATCGCGAAAGAAAGCAAACGCGTACTACCACTTGGGAAAATGAGCAAGAGCGGCAGAGTCATTGCGGCAACGTGGAAAGCAGATGGGTCTCAGATTCCAGCACGGACACCCAATGGGTTGCTGCCCCCGAAGCGGATCCCTGGGGACCGTGGACGGACACAGGTAACCAGCGCGAGAACCAGATACTGCTAATCATCGAGAAGCAGCAGAAGAGCACTTCCAGCTGCGGCAACGTCAAGTACAGATGGGTAGCCGTATAGGCCTCAGGCACTCCGGTTGCACTAACCAGCAAAAGGGGGGCGGCTCCGCCAAGGAGCCGCCCCCCTCCTCCGCAATTCTTGATCCCTTAAGGAAACCCTCATCCCCCCGCCCTCCTCGCCGTCACCAGATACACCGGATCAGAAAACCCCTTCGGTGCCGGACTCCGGTCCTCCGCCCGAATCCCCTCATACCCTCCCGCCTTCTGCAGGTACATCTTCACCAACGTCATCCGCTGCTCGTCGCTGCACCCCTGCCATATCCGCACCGCCTTGGTGGGGAACATCCGGTTGGAGAAAGTTATCACCAGGGGGCATCCGGGCCTGAGTATCCGGCACATGTCCCTGAACACCTCCACCGGACGCGTCAGATATTGTACCGACACCGTCAGAATCACCCCTTCGAAGCGGGCGTCCTCAAACGGCAGTCGAGGCTCGCTGTTGACGTCATGGACAACGAAATCGTCCAGCTGGGGGTTCTCCCGCATCTCTACGGCATTCAACCCCAGCCCCACCATCCGAGCTTTGACGAAATCCGCGGGTAGGTGGGACCGCCAGCTGCTCATCAGGTCCAGGATGACGCCGTTGGCGGGCAGGAATTCCTGAAATATGCGCCCTATCTGTTCGATGGCCTCGTCGTCGATGTGCACGACAAGCCGTGGCTCCCGGTAGAAAAGGGCGTCGTTGCCCTCGTCCATCCGGTCGAAGAAGTTGTCCTGCAAACCCGGTTCCACAAGGCCCATTCTACACGAAAAAACGCCTTGTTCTCGCCCGGCTTTCTTCTCTCGTTGACGATAAGCGCCCCCAATTGCTATAATGAGCCATCCCAAGGCAGCGTCCTAGCCTGACGCCTGCCTGCCTTGCGGGGGTGTTTCTTGGCCAACTACCTGCTTATTGAATCCCGCGACCCCTTTGAGTACGGCGACGCCCGCTATATGTACGACATGGCGGCAGACCTGGCTCGCAAGGGCAACAGCGTTACCCTCTTCCTCGTCCAGAACGGCGTCCTAGTTACCCGTCCTGGCGTGAGGAACAACCCCCTCAACCGCCTCTTCCAGCAGAGCCAGACCGTCAGGGTTCTGGCGGACGAGTTCTCCCTGCGGGAGCGCGGCATTCCCCCTACCCCTCTGGTGGGTGGCGTTGAGGTGGCCGACGTGGACTTCCTGGTGGACCTGCTGGCAGAAGAAGATACTAAGGCCCTTTGGCATTAAAGAGCCGTAGGATAGGACGAAATTGCCTTTGGTATCTTCCGACGTCATCATACTGAAAACCCTTTGGCACTGAGGAGCAGCTATGGCAACCATTACAATCGCCCTTATGGACCCGCCTTACGAGGCTGAAACCACCACCACGGCCATGCGAATCATGGACGCCGCGGTGCGAAAGGGCCACCAGGTGAACGTGTTTGCCTACGAAGGCGCCGTCAACCTGACGATGAAAGACCAGGCCGCCCATCCCAATCCGGTTAAGGGCACCACCGCTGAGGAGGAAGACCACCCCTCCAGTTCCCGGTTCATCGCCGGCCTGCTCGCCACCGAGCAGGTGGACTGGATCAACTGCGGCCTCTGCGTCGACGAGCGCGGTTCCGGCAACTGGATAGACGGCGCCCGCCGCGGTGCGCCGGCGGACTTCTTCAAGTGGTCTCAGGAAAGCTCTAACACCCTGGTAATCGGCACCAAGTAGGAGGGTCGCATGTCCAAAATCCTTTCCATCGTGGAACGGGCCTACCACGGCACCCTGGAGGAGCAGGACGATACCATCCTCTGGATGTCTCACATTCTCAAGAACGCCGGGGCGGATATCTCCGTCCTCCTCCGCTCTAACGCCGTGAACTACGCCGTTAGGGGCCAGGATGCCAGCGGCATAACCATCGGCGGCGTTCCACTTTCCAACCCCCCGAAGCTGGACGAGGACGTAGAGAGCCTCATTGGGGCGGGCGTGGATACATACGTGGTCAGGGAGGACGTGGAAGACCGGGGCATCAGCGAGTCGGAGCTAGTTGATGGGATCAAGCTTGTTGACCGGGAAGGTCTGGCAGACCTCTTCGATGCCCACGACGCTATCTGGCACTGGTAACCGCCCTCTAACTGCGCACAACCCATCCCCTCTTGTCCTCGCGGATGCGGGGGACCCATCTTCTCCCCTTCCCTAGTCCTCGCTCATGGAGACCTTGGCATAACCGTCATTCCTCTGAAATTAGCCCGTTTCGCGCCTGGAAATCCCTTCCCCCTCGATGGGGGAAGGTTAGGATGGGGGTGAACCCCGTGCACGACGACATTCCCCCCGGTAGAGGCAGTTCGAGAACCGCCTATTCCCCTCATCCCCGGGCCTTCTTCCCAAACGCTCCGTCACCCTATGGCGTGTATCCGACCATCCTCTGTTCTGACGAACAGCTTTCCCTCCGCCAGCGACGGAGCCAGCATCACCGGAGAACCCAGGGATAGACTCCAAAGCTCCTGTCCAGTGTGCCGGTCAAGGGCGTAGACCAACCCCTCGGTGGTGGCGAAGTACACCGTGTCGCCGGCTACTATGGGCGATGATCGAACGCCGCCCTTCGCCTGAAAGGCCCATATCTCCGTGGGCATTGTTGGTTCCATAGATCGGAATGTTCCTTCAGAGTCCCCCACGTAAAGGGTATCTTCCGTTATCGCTGGCGCAGAGGTTATAAATGCCTTGTCCGGCGGCGACCATCGCCAATTGGTCCCCTGTTGAGACGGCGGCCTCGGAATGGGCGCGCCCCACCTGAGCCACAGGGTCCCCCACAGCTTCTCCCGCTGCCATCGGCCGGGGATCTCCCGAATTCCTGCCTTGGCCGTGAGGATGTCGTTGGCGGAGGCCATGTACGCCAGTCCGTGGGACATCACCGTGGGCTCGAACGACGCGACGCCCCGGGTGCGGAACCGCATCCTTCCCTCTCCCGTGCGGTAGTTCACGGAATAGAGGCTGTTGTCCTGGGAAGAAAAGTAGAGAACCCCGTTGTACAGAGAAGGCGGCGAGGTTATCAGGTTCTCGGTGTGGAACTGCCACAGCATCTCTCCCGTTGCGGCGTCCAAGGCGTACATCGAATTGTCGCCGGATCCGATGAATAGGTACCCGTTAGCAACCATGGGGGAACTACTAATGTAGTTGTCCGTATTGAACGTCCACCTGGTATCGCCGGTGTCTTTGTCGAAGACCCAGACCTTGGTGTCCGTGGAACCCACGTACACGTTGTCCCCTGCCACGGCGGGAGATGAGTTCACCAGGCCAGGCATGTCGCGCAGCCATTTTGTTTGCCCCGTGTTTGCATCCAGGGCCATGAACTTGAAGCGGCTGCCAACGTATATGGTGCTGTCCACCACTGCAGGCAGCGATTGACCCTCGATTAACCCCGCCTCCGTCGACCAGAGGAGATTCCCTTGGGGAAGCGAAGGCGGGTTAGGCACGTAGCTGGTTCGCTCGTGATTCGACGCCGCCATGGACCATTGGCCTGGCTCGGAAAGGGACGAAAGGTTGGTGCTGGGTCTGGTCTGAAGCAGGGTAACCGGGTTGGGGATGACGTGGTAGTTGTGCCATACCACCGCCGCCACCGATATCACGACCAGCACTATGAGAAGCCACTTGTTCTGGGTCATGAAGATGAGGCCTTGCCGGCCGAAGAGGCCGCGACGGGGCATCCTTTGCGCCCACTCGGGTATGCCCTCGGCAATTAAACGACCACAACCCTCACACCGGGATCTTGTCTCCTGGTCCATCGCCCCGCAGTGAGGGCATGTGGTCTCCAGGTGACTGTTTTCTTCTTGGCTCATCCTTGGGTTCTCCTGACCATATTACGACTTCGCTGCGCGGCCGGTTTCCCAGAGGACGGCTCTACAGTACATTAACCCTTCCATTTTGTAGCAAGACCGCACATAACGCAACTTTTCAGCCCCGCTAACTCCTCCTGCCTTGCTGGTCTTCCTTATCACCCCCTGAAGCTATGCGAAGAATCTCGTTAGCTATGCGAAGAATCTCGTTGTCGTAGTGCCTCCTCAGTCTCTTCCTTCCTGGAGACAAGATTCAAACCTGCCAATCGGCCCGATGCAATCGATTTTGAAGAATCTCTATGCGTAAACGTGCCTCTGGAGGGCAGCAACTTGGCAGTGCGCTGCAATGCCGACTTACCCGAACAGCCGAAAGCTCATGGCCATGAATGCTCCCTGAAGCGCCACCCCGCTTATCAACGCGACGATGCGGCCCAATAGCGGAAGCGAACGTCCCACGTGCAGGCTCTTCCTTATGCCTACTGCCGAGAACGCCGCAATAACAATTGTCAAGACCACTTCCGGAGGCGAGTAACTCCCGGCTGCGATATCCGACAGTCCAACGAGATAGAGTCAGATTGCTACCATGACGACGATCCAGAATGCGAAAACCGGAAGGGCAAACCACCCTCCGGCAGGGGCCTGCCGCATCGCGAGACCTAGGGCAAGTAACGCAGGCGCCACCTGCGCCACGTGGCGCGCCATTGTGTCGCTGACTATTCCGACCAGAAGTAGCGATAGGACAACCCCAAACAGGCAGGCTGCCACAACCGTCCTGTCTCCGGAAAACGTCCCTTTATGCCTGATCGAATGACGGTTGCTACTTCTTGCAGAATTGGGGTCATCGCAGGTTGAATGATGGCGCGGCGGGCGGCAAGCCTCCTTTGATTCTGGCAGGAGCGGAGGGCTGTTCCCGTAATTTCGAGTCCCTCGAAGAATCTCGCTGGATTTACGCCAGCGTTACCCTTCTCCGTAAGAACGTCTCTCTTGGGCATCTGGCTTACTTCACCCTTGCCCCGCCCCAAGTGCTATCATTGGGCCAGTAATCTGACTAGGAGTTGATAAGTGGACGTCCAGCGGATTAGAGAGCAGATTCCGGCTTCCCAAAAGATGGTCTACCTGAACACGGGTTGGGATGGCCCTTCCCCCAAGTCCGTCGTACAGGCGGTGCAAGACCGCGTGGAGTACGAAAGCTACAACGGCCCTACCAGCCCCCCCGTATACCAGAGCGGTCGGGAGATCCAGCAAAAAGCCAGGGAAGGGGCGGCTGCCCTCCTCAACGTATCACCCCAGGAAATCGTCCTTACCCAGTGCACCACCGACGGCCTGAACCTTGTCGTGAATGGCCTCGACTGGAGGGAGGGAGACGAAGTCATCACCTTCGGCCTGGAGCACAGCTCCGTGCTAATCCCGGCCTACCTGCTGCCCAGCCGCTACGGCGTTCGTCTGAAGGTCCTCGACCTTAGTCCCACCGACACACATGAGGAGATTCTGAGCCGGGTTGCCGAGGCCATCTCTCCACGGACGCGTCTCCTGTTCTTCAGCCACATCCAGTACACCTGCGGCCTACGCATGCCCGCGGAGGGGTTGAGGAAGCTCACCAGGGACGCAGGGGTGCAGATGCTCATTGACGGAGCGCAGACGGCGGGCCACATTGCCCTTGACCTGCGGGCGTTGGACTGCGACTACTATTCCATTCCTGGCCAGAAGTGGCTCTTGGGGCCCGATGGGACCGGGGCTCTGTACATCCGTCAGGACCTGATACCTTCCGTTGCCCCAACACGCGTATCGGGCCGTGCCGCCGCGTCCTACGACGAGCATGGGAGTTTCGATCCCAGCACGGACACCATAGACAAGTTCCTCTTGACCACCTCCAGCGCGCCCCTGGCGGCGGGGTTTGCCGAAGCCGTGGCATTCCATCAGGAGATGGGCTCGGAGGCCGTGGAGGCCCATACGCTGGCCTTAGCTGGCCAGTTGAAGAAGGCCCTGTCGGAAGTCCCCGGCGTTAAGGTCCTCTCCCCCATGGACGACGCCCGCTCCTGCGGCCTAACCTCCTTCCAGATAGAGGGCGTTGCACCGGATGAGGCAGTGAGTCGGCTGTGGAACGATTACGGCATAGTTGTACGTCAAGTGTCGGAGCTCACCTGCATCCGAGCGGCCACCCACGCCTTCAACAACGAAGAGGACTTGGAGAAGCTGGTAGCCGCAGTGGCGGAGTTGGCGCCCTAATCCCTACCGGCAATTTCAGCGCAATTAGCCTTGCCCTTCCCCCTTGATGGGGGAAGGTTTGGATGGGGGTGCTCCGCCCTCCTCCTCCCGTTGTCCTCGCGAATACAGGGACCCATCCCTCTTTCCCATGCCCTCGCGGATGCGGGGACCCATCCCCCCTTTCCCACGCCCCCGTGCCCGCCATCCTTCTCCTGTAGGGGCGACCCTTGTGGTCGCCCCTTATATGCTATGCGACCAACCCCTCGTAGGGGCGGTTCGCGAACCGCCCGCCCCCCGACTCCTCCTCCCGTTGTCCTCGCGAATAGCCTGCCCTCGTGAAGACGGGGGCAGGGACCCATCCCTCTTTCCCATGCCCCTCGTGTCACCCTGAGCGCAGCGACGCCACCCAAATGTCATTCCGAGCGCAGTGAAGCGAGGCCGAACAAACTCGTTGCCTTAGCAACCCTCCCCCTCCCGTTGTCCTCGCGAATAGCCTGCCCTCGTGAAGACGGGGGCGGGGACCCATCCCCCTTTCCCACGCCCCTCGTGTCACCCTGAGCGCAGCGACGCCACCCAAATGTCATTCCGAGCGCAGTGAAGCGAGGCCGAACAATCTCGTTGCCTTAGCAACCCTCCCCCTCCCGTTGTCCTCGCGAATAGCCTGCCCTCGTGAAGACGGGGGCAGGGACCCATCCCCCTTTCCCATGCCCCTCGTGTCACCCTGAGCGCAGTGAAGCGAGGCCGAACAATCTCGTTGCCGTAGAACGCCTAGCCCTCCCACCCCCACCAACCCCTCCGGCCCGCCGTCCAGCGCACCCTTAGCGGCGAGCATCTAAAGCGCCGGCGGCAGTGTTTCCCTAATCCAAAGCGACAGGTCGTCAATCACTTCGTCCGTAATCTGGTGGGCCATCGGGTACTCGTGATAGGTGGGCTTGTAACCCGCTCGCCGCAGGAAATCCCTGGACTCCCGCCCCGCTTCTACGGGAATTAGAGGGTCGTTGACGCCGTGGGCTATGAAGATGGGCTGGCTTCTCTCGGCGGGCAGTCTCCCTAGAAGCTCCTCCCGTTCGTCGATGCGGGCACTGAGGGCTGCCAGCCCGGCGAACATCCCCGGCCGCGGCAAGCCCACCTGGTAGGTCATCATGCCTCCCTGCGAAAAGCCCGCCAGCAGGACTTGGCGCGGCTCCACGCGACGGAGTCCCATCATTTCCTCCACAAAAGCCGTCACCCCCTCCTCGGCTCGCTGGACATCCTGCGGAGTTTTCTCTCCCAACAGGGGCGTCCAAGCGTAGCCGGTGAAGCCCGGCCCCAACTGTATCGGCAGGGGAGCGTTGGGACACACATACACGTAATTGTGTGAGTCGATGTGTGATGCCAGTCCCGCCAGGTCGTGCATGTTCGCCCCGAATCCGTGCAACAGGACTATTAGGGGATAGGCCCTCTCGGGCTGGTAATCGACGGGGTACACCGCCACGTATTCGAGGCCGCCACCTCGTCCCTGAACCATCTTCATGCCGCCATCCTACCATCGGCGTCACCAAACACCAAGAGACCAACCTTCATGTGACTACTAATCAAAATGAGCGCTCCGCGCCCCAAAATCCCTTCCCCCTCCACCCACATGTCATTCTGAATGCAGCGCAGCGGAGTGAAGAATCTATCGTCCCCCATGCCCAACCTCCCGCCACCTTCCCCCGTAGGGGCGACCCTTGTGGTCGCCCGTTATATGCTGCGTGACCAACCCCTCTTAGGCGCGCTTCCCGAACCACCCTCCACGTAATTTCCCTCAAACCATCCCGCTCCGAGCCCCAAAATCCCTTTCCCCCTGCAGGGGGGAAGGTTAGGATGGGGGTGATCCTCCCGTTGTCCTCGCGCATGCGGCCCCCCCCCACCCCGTCATCCTTCCCCCGTAGGGGCGACCCTTGTGGTCGCCCGATATATGCTGCGTGACCAACCCCTCCCGCCACGCCCTCATCCCCTGCCCCCAAAAGTGACATCTTCCCATTGCCCAAAATCCCCACCCCCTGCTACCCTCCCTCTCATGAGAAATATAGAACAAATACACAAAGAACTAGAAGACTTCCTAGACAGCCTCGGAATCCCCAAGGAACCCCCCAAGGGCTCCTTCTACGACCTCAGTGACGACGAAAGTGACGAAGAGCCTAAACTCAAGTCCGGCGGCCAGCCCGGCAACCAGAACGCCCGCAAGCACGGCCTCTACTCAAAACACCTTCCCCCGGAACAACTTCAACAGTTCGACGACGC
The DNA here is from genome assembly GCA_965238215.1 of Dehalococcoidia bacterium. Lineage (GTDB taxonomy): Bacteria > Chloroflexota > Dehalococcoidia > Lucifugimonadales > JAPULR01. The sequence goes on from OZ250180.1 coordinate 1,898,393, forward strand.
CCTGGATATCAGAGACCTCGCCCCGGAGATAGCCATCGTCCGCGTCAGGCTCAACGGACTCCTCAACGATCCAGAAGCCTCCCCGGACCTCATCAATAGGACCCTAAGTGTCTTGGGCAGGCTTATGAACATTCAACGCCGCTTCATTTACGGATAACCATGTCCCAAACTCCATTCGTTTGCCCTACTTTTTTTGAAACGAGTCCCACGCCTGAAACTAGCAACCCTAGGCACGAACTCGTTTTCCAAAACGAGTCAGTCCCACGCCTGGCAACCCTGAAACGAGTCCCTCGTTTTCCCACTCGTTCCTGAAACGAATTCGCACTGTTGTCTCCCTCCTTGCAACCATCCGTGGAAGCGTGCCATGCCATCCATTCAAATGTCGAATTGCTCTCGCGTCAATTTACATAACATTCATATTCCTGAGTGCGGCAACTAGCTTGGAAGTCAACCGACAAGGGTCTCACCCTCCCAACTCACGTCACCCCTTCCCTTGCCACCGTAGACCTGTAGGGGCAGGTTTCAAACCTGCCTCATCATGTATCATGCCGTAAGCACCTCGGCCTCTGACAGGGAGGAAGGCCCATGAACATTCGCGTCCTCGGCGCCCACAACATGGAGACCTCGCAGACCAAACATACCTGCTTTCTGATAGACGACTCACTGGCCATCGACGCAGGTAGCCTTATGACTGCCCTCTCCTCCAACGAAAAGGATCGCCTGCGGGCCATCCTCCTGACCCATAGACACTTCGACCACGTGAGAGACCTGCCCAGCCTCGGCCTGCAGACCATGGATAACGGCGTGACCGTGGACCTATACGGACTGCCCGATACCCTGGACGCCGTATCTACTCGCCTCATGGACGGCCTCTTGTACCCCAACTTCACCGTCCGGCCCACGCCGGAATGCCCAAAGTATCGGATGCGTCCCATAGCCCCCGGGCGGGCCTTCAACGTCTGTGGCATAGAGGTTCTGCCCCTCTCCGTGCCCCACGGTGCGCCGGCGGTGGGATTCATCATGCGAAAGGGATCGTCTACTGTGGCCTTTACCGGCGACACGGGCGGCGGACTGCTGCCTTTCCTTGCACATACGCCGCCACCCCAAGTTCTCTTCGTAGAGGTAACCTTTTCCAACGACGGCGACGCCCGCGCCCGGGCCAGTCGTCACCTCACCCCGTTCCTCCTGTGCGAGGAGTTAGAAGAGGCCCGAAAGCAGGGACTGTCCTTGCCGCAAGTCGTCGCCGTACACCGGGACCCGCGCCACGAACAAGCCATCCTCCAAGAACTCGCCAAAATCTCCAAAAAGCTGAACATAACCATCACCCCAGCCCACGCCGACCACCGAGTATCTATTGGGAGTCGCGGGTATCATTGAACAATTACAGGCCGCCTTCTTGCCATTGACATCCCTCCGGTACAGGAATAGAGACCTGCATGCAGTTCATGGGATAAGGGAAAAATGAAGAAGAAAATAATCGGGATCATCGTGCTTATGGCTGCGGTGTTGTCCTCCTCAGCCTGTGCAGAATCACAAAGCCGTTCTCAGACATCCCTTGAACGGATTTTGTCTATGACGCCCGCATCCTTTGGCAGTTTTCCGCTGGAGTTTTCCCATTATGCCAGGGCTTTGGAATTGCAAGGGTATGACACAGAGAGAGACCGGTGGATATGACGACGTAAAAGAGTTTTGGTTCGAATGGCTGGAGCTGGGGAAAGATCCCTTTGCTCGCCTAGCCTACCCCCCAGGTTTGAATAAGTCATCTGGTGGGGAAGCGATAGGACTGTCCGAAGTGCCCTTCTTTGCCTTTGACCTAGGCATCTGGTTTTTCACCGGATTTGGTAGAGGGTCCTACGAGAAGCCCACTTTCTTCAACATTGAAGGTCGTTACTTCCCGGAGCAGATTGTGTCCGCAATGGAGACACTGGAGTACAAGAAGGTGAACTTCAGGGATTTCTTCTACTATGGTCTCCACCCTAACAATGCACCTGTGTTGGACTACCCGCTCAGGACTCACACACTGAATAGAGTAGCGGTGCTAGACAACTGGTTTGTGGCGGCGGCGGCCACTCAACAGATGGAGGACCTAATCAATGTGCGGGATGGCCATGTGGAGAGCTTATTGCAAAGCAAAGCTCACCTCACATTAGCACAGGCAGTGAATGGCGACTTGCTGAGTGGAACATACAGGGATCTCTCCGCTATCAAGAATCCAGGTTCTCCGGTAAACTTTAGTGTCATGATTACGGATAAACTCCAACCTTATATGGATGGCCCTAATGAATGGCAATCCCTGACGCCATTTGTACTTAGCTTGTCGGGCTATCGTGTGAGAGACGGCATAGATGAGATAGTTATTGCTCTCTACTATGACGATCCCATAGCTGCTCAAGAAGATCAGGTCCAACTTGAGCATAGGTGGAATACCTTTGAGTGGGACTTTGCTACCAATTCTGATCCTATGCCACTGGTCAATGGCTGTTCGCCATTCTCCACGGAGACTTTGATAGGGGAGGATTATTCGGTTCTCGTTGCGAACTGCCCTTTGGTACGAGGATTGGTCGGAGACCAACTGATTGACAATCCCTACATGTGGCAAGCCGTGCCGCACTTCGTCCTAAGTTTGAACATTGAGTAGATGAAGTTAAGATAGGGTTAGGGTTGACTACGGTCTGTTGCTATTGTTCTGTGGTGATGTCGGCGACCAACAAGTCAAGTGGATCGTCCCTTTCCCCCATCCCCCTTTGATTGTATAATCCCCTTTTCGGGAGGTGGCGCTTTGGCCGGACTGCTTCGCAACTTGGGGTCTCGCAACCATCAGCAGAGACGCCGCGGCTTCTGCAACCACCTCAACGCCATAGGCGTCAGGGCCCACGAGGCCCAGAAAGGCCGCCCGGAGGAGCTCTTCCGCGACCATCGCGAGATGTCCATTGGTCTCATCCACCTTCAGGACCCGCATCTGGATTGGGCCAACGTGGTGCAAGGGAACTACAGAGGAAGGTTGCCCGGCGACCTTCTCTTCTTTCGTACCCCCGGCCAGCCTTTCTACTACCGCATCTGGTACGGTCTCTACGACCCCAACCTCAAGATTGCGAACACTTCTCTGGTATTTCGCTCCAAGCGCCTCCGCCCCATGAATATAATCGGGCGCGCCTTCAACGTCTCCTGGTATAACGAGCTGCAACCCGTCGAACTCGAGCCCATGACCAGCGACCCCGACGTCAAGAACCATCTGATACAATCGGGGGTGGACGTGGAGGTCATGGCCTTCCCTGACGGATACTGGATAATCTCCAATCGGGAGTCGGGCCGCCCCCCGTCAAAGCGCATCTGGGAGTGCTATCAAGCCGTAGCCCAGGGTCTGAAACTCTCCAGCAAGGGGTTGGACCCCGACAAGTTCTTTTAGACAACATAGTTAGAAAAGGGGGAAGCATGATAACCCAAGCCCTACCCAAAGCTCCGCCGGACATCTGGCGGCTCATCCGACACGGGGAATATGACGGCGTTACCGGAAGCTTGGCGCCGGGTTACGTTCAGGCCAACCTGGTGATTCTGCCCAGGGCCCAGGCTTTCGACTTCCTCCTATTCTGCCAACGCAACCCCAGACCCTGCCCCCTGTTGGAGGTCATGGATCCCGGCCAGTTTGAGCCTAAGCTCACCAGCGCCGGTTCCGACATCCGGACCGACGTCCCACGCTATCGAGTCTTCCGCGAAGGCGAGCTCGTCGACGAAGTGACAAACATCGAAAGCCTCTGGAGGGAAGACCTGGTGTCCTTTCTCCTCGGTTGCAGCTTCACCTTTGAGTCGGCCCTGGTGGAGGCGGGCATCCCTCTCTGGCACTGGGAGACCGGTAAGAACGTCACCATGTACAAGACCAACATAAACACCGTTCCCGCCGGCATGTTCTCAGGCCCCATGGTGGTCAGCATGAGACCCATCCACCACAGCAAGGTCGTGCGTTCCGTTCAGGTCACCTCCCGGTTCCCCGGCGCCCACGGTGCGCCCATCCACGTCGGCGACCCCCAGGACATAGGCATTGCTGACATTCACCGGCCTGACTACGGCGATGCGGCGGAATTCAAGGAGGGTCAGGCCCCGGTGTTCTGGGCTTGCGGCGTCACGCCCCAGGCCGTCGCCCTGGAGTCCAAGCCCCCCTTCATGATTACCCACGCCCCGGGCTACATGTTTATAACGAACATGCGTGACACAGACCTGGCAGCCCTTTAGAAGAACCTTGGTCGACAAGAAGGAGAATCATGCCTGAACCTACCATCGAGGACATCATCCTGCAGAAGGACCAGCGGGGCATCGCCGCACTTCGTCCCTTCCTGCCCGAAGACTTCTGCACCCAGGCGGCCCAGTACGTGCTGGACCGGCCGGGGACCACCCTCATAACCACCGGCTTCTATATCCTTTACGGCGACGCTGTGGAGACAGACGGCCCTCCTGGCGCCCTGGCCATCGGCAAGGCCCTGGAGGTCCTTGGTCGCGAGGTGATATACGTGACCGACCAGTACTGCGGCGGCGTCATGCAGACCCTGGCGGGGCCTGATGCCGCCGTCGTTGAGTTTCCCATCGCGGGCCCTTCCGAAAGCCGGGAATTTGCCCAGGGACTGCTGGATAGGCTCGATCCCGCCCTGCTCATTGCCATAGAGCGGTGCAGCCCCTCCCAGGACGGCGTATACCGGAATATGCGCTCCGTGGACATTTCGAGCTACACTGCTCGCGTCGACGCTCTGTTCGACCTCCATGAGCATTCTGTTGGCATCGGCGACGGCGGCAACGAGATAGGCATGGGACTCCTGCGAGAGACCATACCCACTCTTCCCCGTCTCCCCCAGGAACCCGCGTGGACAGCCTGCCAGCGGCTCATTATAACTAGCGTCTCCAACTGGGGAGGTTGGGGGTTGACCGCCGCCCTTTCGAAGCTCACGGGCAAGAACTTGCTGCCCACCTTGGAGGAAGAGTCCGAGCGAATCAAGAAGTGCGTGGAAATGGGCGTCGTGGACGGATTCACCGGCGAACTTAAGGAATCCGTGGACGGATTCCCCTTGGACGAGTACAACCAGACACTGGCGCAGCTCCACGACTTGCTCTCCCGCGAGGGCATCCCCACCCCCTAGCCCCTAACAGCCTTCCCCCTCTATGAGGGAAGGTTTGAGCCTGCCCTCGTGAAGACGGGGGATGGGGGTGAAAAACCTCCCCCACTTCTTGTCCTCGCGGATGCGGGGACCCATCTTCTCTTCCATCCGGTGCCCTCGCACCTCTCTGTTGTTCCCGCGCCGGGAGACTCTTACATAAACGTCATTACTATGAAAATAGCCCGTTTCACGCCTAGAAATCCCTTCCCCCTCTATGGGGGAAGGTTTGAGCCTGCCCTCGTGAAGACGGGGGATGGGGGTGAAAAACCTCCCCCACTTCTTGTCCTCGCGGATGCGGGGACCCATCTTCTCTTCCATCCGGTGCACTCGCACCTCTCTGTTGTTCCCGCGCCGGGAGACTCTTACATAAACGTCATTACTATGAAAATAGCCCGTTTCACGCCTAGAAATCCCTTCCCCCTCTATGGGGGAAGGTTTGAGCCTGCCCTCGTGAAGACGGGGGATGGGGGTGAAAAACCTCCCCCACTTCTTGTCCTCGCGGATGCGGGGACCCATCTTCTCTTCCATCCGGTGCACTCGCACCTCTCTGTTGTTCCCGCGGAGGGAGACCTTTGTATAACTGTCATTCCGGCCCCCGAGCCGGAATCCAGAATCCCATGATTTAGCTATGGCAAAATTTGTCCCACACCGCTATCTGAATGCGTTTCGGTAGTAATGCAGTGGTCTCTGGACGCGGGAATCTATCCTCGCCCTGTAGCTTACAAACCCGTAATCTCCAGCGTGCTGACCTCCCCCGAGGCCAGGTCCGCCACCCTGATGGCGTGGTTGTTCGTGTCTGAGATGTACAGTTTGCCGTGAGCGACCGTAACTCCCCCAGGCTCGAAGAACGTAGCCGCCGCGCCAACGCCGTCGTCGAAGCCTGCCTGTCCGGAGCCAAGGAAACTCATGGAAGCCCTTGTTTCGGGGTGTACCTTCTTGATCTTGTGGTTATAGGCATCGGCCACGTACAGGACGCCGTCGTGTAGGCACAGACCCAGGGGATGCTGGAGACGCACCTCCGGCCCCACGCCATCCACGTCGCCGAATTCGAACAGGCCCCGTCCTACGATGGTGGATACCCGTCCGCTGAGCGAGATGTCCGCCATACGCACGGAGCTTGTTTCGCTGTCGACGAAGTAGAGCTTGCTCCCATCGTGGGTGATGCCGCTGGGTTGAGCCAGCGCCGCCGATCGCATCGGTCCGTCGTGGATGTCCTCTCTCCCGCTTCCTGCGTGGGGAGCGGCACGTGCAGTCAACTCGTCCAACCCCCAGATCTGATGGGATCCTGCCATGGCTGAATAAACCGTGCCCCGATAGACCGTAAGGTCCCACGGGGAGTTGAGGCCCACGCTGTTCAGCGAGCCGCCCTGGTTGCCGAAGGGCCCCTGGCTTCCCGTGCCAGCCATTGTGTCCACGTATCTGTCGTTGAGATGCACCCGGCGGACTGAGTGATTCTCCGTGTCGGCCACGTACAAAATGTTGCTCCTGAGCGCCATCCCCTGGGGGTGGTCGAATGCGGCCACCACAAAGTCCCCGTCCTCGAAGCCCGGTGTAACGCCGCCAATCACGTGCGTCACCTCCCCCTCCAGGGTCGTTTGCAGAATCCGGTTGTGGTTGGAGTCGGAAATGAAGAGCCGGTCGCGTCGTTCGTCGGCCAACACCTTGCCGGGAAATGAAAGGGGACCCTCGGGCGTCTGTTCCAGCCTGTAGTCCAGAGGCTGCCGGTCGAGAATATCCGACGAGTCATAATTTAGGACCATCGCAGACAGCAGCTTGTCGAAGGCATCGTAGGGAATCTCCCCCTCGTGCTTGCCGATTATCTTTCCCTGAGGATCTACAAAGACAAGTGTTGGCCATGCCCTGCAGCCGTAGGACTGCCAGACCCGAAACTCGCTGTCGTTGATGACGGGATGGCCTATCTCATAGCGCAGAATCGCCATGCGCAGGTTCTCCGTCTCCCGTTCCGCGGGGAATTTGGCGGAGTGAACGCCAACGACGGCCAGCTCCTTTTCGTACTTCTTCTCCAGCTTCCGCAACTGCGGAAAGACGTGCATGCAGTTAATTCAACAGTAGGTCCAGAAGTCCAGAATGACTATCTTCCCTTTGAGGTCTTCCATGCTGATGGCTCGCTGGGTGTTGAGCCATGCCAGGCCGTCGGGAAAGTCCGGCGCCGGGGTGTTTCCGAAGTATGGCGATTGAGTCATGGGGCTCTCTCTTTCGGGTAGATGTGCTGCACCCATTGTGCACTAGAGAGAAGGCATAATCTACCCTTGGGCTGTGACACTGGCCCGTGACGGATTGTGCCCTTGTGGGGTAATATCTTAGGGTCAGTCAGAGAATAATCTCCGAGAATTGTCTGAGGCAAAAAGTGCGAAGCAAGGTTTTCAATACCTTTGACGAGGCCGTGGCCGACGTTCCTTCCGGTTCTACCATCATGGTGCCGGGGTTCGCCGGGCCTGGTACGCCGCGCAATCTCATTGCTGCTCTGCTTCGACAGGGCGCGCGGAATCTGACCGCCATCTCCAACCATCCCGGCGCTGGCCCCTTCGACAATCGTGTAGACCTGGGAACTCTCATCGAGGCCGGACGGGTGCGGAAAGTCGTCTGCTCCTTCACGGCTGCCCCCCATCCGTCCCAGGCCACCCATTTTGAAAAGCTCTACAACAGCGGTAAAGCGGAGGGGGAACTGGTGCCCCAGGGAACTCTGGCAGAACGCATTCGGGCCGCGGGCGCCGGAATTGGGGCCTTCTATACGCCCACCGGCGTCGGTACGGAGCTGGCCGAAGGCAAAGAGCATCGTGTCATAGATGGCCGGGAGTATATTCTGGAGTACCCCCTTCACGCCGACTACGCCCTCATTCGAGCCTATCGCAGCGACACCTTCGGCAACTTGCAGTATCGTCTGTCCCAGAGGAACTTCAACCCCATCATGGCCATGGCCGCCCGGGTGACCCTGGTGGAGGTCGAGGAGGAGATAATTGCCCTGGGAGCCATGGACCCGGATCACGTCCACACCCCGGGCATCTGCGTAGACCGGGTCGTGCACATCCCGGAAGACGGCATAATGGAAGAAGCCATTTATCGAGACTGAGCAAGTATGTTATTGTTATATGGCATTATCGACGGAATCATTGAAGCAGGAGCCAAGCGAAATGGCACGAACCACTGAGCCGCAGCAAGATAGGAAGCGCGCAACGACGCACGACAACGGTGCCACTGCGAACAACGCGCCGAATACCAAATACGTCCCGATACCCGACGACGAGTTCGAGGCGCTCTTGAAGGAAGGGATTGAGAAGTACGACGCGATATGGAAGAGCTTGGCCGACAAGTAAAGATTCCCAGCGTCGCACGAATAGTCAGAATCAATCAAGACGCGATCAGGTTATATGGCGGTCAGTATGTCGGCACTGATAATCTCCGAAGCCGCGAAAGCCTGGAAAACACCCTCTTTCTCATCGGCAACGAAGTCTTTGGCGTAGACCAATTTCCCACCCTGATGGAGAAAGCCGCCGCCTTGGGCGAGTGCATAATCGCCCGGCACGTCTTCTGGGACGGAAACAAGCGGACGGGCGTATATGCCACTTGGATGTTTCTCAAAGCCAATGATGTAATTGTGAATCTAGACGCTTCAGTGGAAGACTTGGCCGTGGGCATCGCCAGCGGCAACGCGGGATTTGATGTGTTCCTTGATTGGCTCCACCAACACCAGTGAAAGAAAACCCATGTCAGAAAAAAAACGGCTCAACCGACAGCAGATGGCCAACCGGCTGGCCCAGGAGTTCCAGGACGGCTGGTTGGTCAACCTGGGAATCGGCATTCCCACCCTCTGCTCCAACTACAAGCAGACGGACAAAGAGATAATCTACCACTCGGAGAACGGCGTCATCGGCTACGGCGCTATCTACCCCAGGGGCGAGGAGGATCGGCACCTGGTCAACGCCGGCGGTCAGTACGTCAGCCTGGTGGCCGGTGCGTCCATCGTCCACCACGCCGACTCCTTCGCCATCATCCGCAGCGGCATGCTTGACCTGACGGTTATGGGCGCCTACGAGGTGGCCGAGAACGGAGACTTTGCCAATTGGAAGACCCAGGGCCGTCCCGGTGGGGGCATTGGTGGCGCAATGGACCTGGCCGTGGGGGCGCAGCGGGTGTTCATCGCCATGCAGCACACCCTCCGCGACGGTACCCCCCGGGTGCTCAAGCGCTGCACCCTGCCCGTGACCGCGAGGGGCGTGGTGAAGCTACTGGTCACGGACCTGGCCCTCTTTGAAGTTACGGAAGCGGGCCTGCTTATGCGAGAAATAGCGCCTGGATTTAGCCCCGAGGAGGTGCAGGCGGTGACAGAGGCCCGCATCGTCGTTTCCGAGAACCTAAAGGAGATGGCGGCTTAGCCCGATGCCCAACGCCGCCCTGCCGCAGGTTCTATCGAGCGTTCGCTTTTACAAGGGGCTTCTCCTTGCTAGCCGTGGCCTTCTTCACCGGGGCCTTCTCGAAGTCCCTGGCGTAGCCGCACTGGATGCAGCTAAGGAAGAAACCGTCAAAATCGTTTCTCAGCAGAAGGTCGCCTTTGCACTTGGGGCAGGACTTGAGTAGTAGCATCTTGCCCTCCAATCCGAGATCTGACGTATCATTAACTCTGAACCAGAGTAGATTATAAACCTTGACACAGAATGTATCAAGAACTAAGATATGAATATATTAAATACGGCGCTGCCAGAAAAACGGATTCAGTGAGAGAAAGACGAACGAGAATTCAACCGGAAATCCAGCAGGAGGAGGTCTCAGACACCTTCCCCGGCTCGATTCCTATTAGGCAGAGGCCGGAGCACATGTCCTTGGAGCCAAAATCCAACCGGACCCGGCGGAGCGCCCCCCAGGAGCCGCCTCCCAATCGCCGGGAGGTGCAGGGCGTATATATCATAAGCGTTGCCGCCCGGCTCCTTGAGATGCACCCCCAGACCCTGCGAAAATACGAGCGGCTGGGCATGGTCCGTCCCGTCCGCACCGTGGGAATGCTTCGCCTGTACTCGGAAAGAGACCTGAGGAAACTGCGCCTCATTCGCCACCTGGAGACGGACATGGGCATGAACCTCGCCGGCGTCCGCTTCATCCTGGACCTGCTGGAGCAACTGCTTAAGATGCACGAAAGATTAACTGTGAACCAGGACCATCAGGCCATGAACGCTATCATGGACAGGGAAATAAAGCGTCTCTTCCGGGAGATGAACCTGCCCCTCAGCATGTGGCGATGATGCACGAGAGAGAGAATATGGAACGTCGGCTTGAACCCTGCGGGACCGAGGAGAACTTAGGCGAGTCTGCGGAAGCCTCATCGTCCGAGTCGGAAACCGTGTCCCTCCAGATGGAGCAGGACCGGCTTGAGAACGCTCTCCGTAGAGCTCAGGCAGACCTCGTGAACTACCGCAACCGCATGGAGACGGAACGGGCCGACCTGCTCAAGTATGGTAACCAGCGCCTTCTCGGCCGCCTCCTCCCCATCCTCGACGAGCTTACCCTCGCCCTGCAGCAGCCGTCCGACGGCGCATCGTCGGACTCCTGGCTGGAAGGCTTCCGCCTCATCAATCGAAAGTTCCATGCCTTGCTGGAACTGGAAGGCGTGGAGCGGATAGAGGCCTTGGGCAAACCCTTCGACCCTTCCGAGCACGAAGCCTTGGCCCAGCAGCAGACCGCTGACAAAGAGGATGGCCAAGTGTTAATGGTGGTCCGCAACGGATATACACTTCATACCCGGTTGCTCCGTCCGGCCCAGGTGATTGTTGCCGTCAATAGTGGCCCTTCACCAACAAATCCGGACTCCAACCCGGTCTCAGACAACTAAGGAGGAACAAAATGGCAAAGGTCTTGGGAATTGACCTGGGTACTACTAATTCCGTGGCCAGCGTGGTGGAGGCCGGTGAACCCGTAGTCGTCGAGAACGCCGAGGGCAACCGGGTTACCCCCTCCGTTGTGGCCGTAAACCCACGCTCCAGCGAGCGTTACGTGGGCCAAATGGCCAAGCGTCAGGCCGTGACCAACCCGCAGAACACCGTCTTCTCCGTGAAGCGGCTCATGGGCAGAAAGTACGACGACTCGGAGACCCAGAAGGCAGCTGGATCCCTGCCCTACAAGATTGTTAAGGCCTCCAATGGGGACGCCTACGTTGAAATGGGCGGCCGCCAGTTCGCTCCGCCTCAGGTCTCTGCAATGATCCTGCAGAAGATGAAGCAGGATGCCGAGGCCAAGCTGGGCGAGGAGATAAGCCAGGCAGTTATCACTGTGCCAGCCTATTTCAACGACGCTCAACGCCAGGCCACCAAGGACGCCGGTCAGATAGCCGGTCTCGAGGTTCTGCGTATCATCAACGAGCCGACCGCAGCCTCCATGGCCTACGGCGTGGGCAAGGACAGCGGCGACAAGACCCTCGCCGTCTACGACCTGGGCGGCGGCACTTTCGACATCTCCATCCTGGAGATGGGGGACGGCGTCTTCGAGGTGAAGTCCACCAGTGGGGATACCTTTCTCGGCGGCGATGACTTCGACCAACGCATCATGGACTGGCTCATCGATGAATTCCGCAGTGAAACGGGCATAAACCTCGGCCAAGACCGGATGGCCCTGCAGCGCCTCAGGGAGGCGGCGGAGAAGGCCAAGGTGGAGCTTTCCAGTGTCATGGAAACGGAGATTAACCTGCCCTTCATCACCGCTGACGCCACGGGTCCGAAGCACTTGCTCAAGCCCCTCAGCCGCAGTAAGTTTCAGCAGCTCGTCGTCGACCTGGTCGACAGGACCGACGGGCCATGCCGCCAGGCTATCCGGGACGCCGGCCTCGCCCCTTCCCAAATAGATGAGGTGATTCTCGTGGGCGGCATGACCCGCGCCCCCCTTATCCAGGAGAAGGTCAAGGCCATCTTCGGCAAAGATCCGAATCGCACCGTTAATCCGGACGAAGCTGTAGCCCTCGGCGCCGCCCTCCAGGCGGGTGTCCTCCAAGGCGACGTTCAAGACCTTCTGCTTCTGGACGTTACGCCCCTAACCCTGGGGCTCGAGACCCTGGGCGGTGTGGCCACTTCGTTAATCTCACGCAACACTACCATCCCCACCTCCAAGAGCGAGTCTTTCACCACCGCCGCAGACAATCAGACCAGTGTGGAGATCCACGTGTTCCAGGGCGAAAGACCCATGGCCACCGACAACAAGTCCATCGGCCGGTTCATTCTGGACGGCCTCCTCCCCGCTCCTAGGGGGATGCCTCAAATCGAAGTTGCCTTTGACATCGACGCCAACGGCATCCTCAGCGTCTCCGCCAAGGACAAGGGTACGGGCAAGGAGCAGAAGATAGTCATCGAGGCCAGTTCCGGCCTCAGCAAGGACCAAGTGGAAGAGATGGTTCGGGAGGGGGAGGCCCACTCAGAGGAAGACCGTCGCAAGCGGGCCGAGGTTGAAACGCGGAACCAGGCAGACAACCTCGTCTACAACACGGAGAAGCTGCTCGCGGAAAGCGCCGACAATGCTCCGGAGGAGCTGAAGCGAGAGGTGGAAGAGAAGCTGGAGTCGTTGAAGGCGGCCATCAAGGCCAACGACGTCGCCGGTATGCAGACTGCAATCCCCGGCTTGAACGAGGCGCTGCAAAAGCTGGGTCAGGCCGTGTACGCCCAGTCCGGCGGCCCCGGCGGCCCGCAGCCGCCGGGCGATGCACCCCCCAACGATCCTGACCCGGGAACCGTTGAGGGTGAATTCAAAGAAGTAAACTAACGAGCGGCCTATCCTATTGCGCAAGGGCGGCCACGAGGGCCGCCCTTCTCCCACCTATACAGGTTGACGGTGAGACGCCTTCAACTTAGCCTAATGGTAGACAGCCTTTGAACTGCGGGAGGAAATATGGCTAAGACGTGGTGTATCAAGGACGCCAAAACGCGGTTCGACGAGTTCTTACAAGCGAGTTTGGCCGAAGGACCCCAGATAGTTGCCGAAGACGGTGTGGAAATGGCGGCGCTCCTTCCCATCGAATACTGGCGACGATTGGAGAGGATGCCCACACTGGACCTGAAGGAACTGCTCCTGGCTCCGGAAGCCCGTACCGACGCCCTTGTGGCCCCTCGCATCGATCGCCGCCGCCGAACGACCGCGTCCATCGAATAGGTAATGTATCTGCTCGATACTAACGTGGTTTCGGAACTGAGGCGTTCTCGTCCCAATGCAGCTGTCTTGCAATGGATATTGGGCATTCCTTCTGAACAACTCTTTCTGCCTGCGGTCACTATCGGAGAGATTCAGGCAGGGATTGAAATCACTCGAGAGCAGAACTCGGCAAAGGCGGAGGAATTGGAAGTCTGGCTCGACCAGGTCATGGCATCTTACGGGGTATTGCCAATGGGCGCCGACGCGTTTAGAGAGTGGGCCAGGCTCATGCATAGGAAGTCAAGGGTCATCACGGAGGACGCCATGATTGCGGCGACGGCCATAGTCAACAATCTAACGGTGGTTACCAGGAACGTTCGTGACTTCAGGCGCCTTGGCGTGGAACTGCACAATCCCTTCGAGGACTAAGCCGTTACATTCGTTGTCTGCCCCATCCACCGCGCTGGTACGCCCCCCACTACGCGCCGTGAATAGGAAACACCAACCGCTTCACCGTCTCCACTGACGATTCGACGTACTGGTTCACCTGTGTCGAAAGCTCCCCCTCTAAGGCTGGCGGCTCCTCGTCAATCAGTCTATGTAGGTCGTGCTTGGCGGCGTATTCCGCCGGTATCCCCTGCGACCATTCCTTCGACAGCATTACCCCATAGGCCAGCGTCCAGCATCGGGCCACCGCCCCCAGGTCGTAGCCGCCTCCACCCAGAGCCAGCCACGGCAGTCCCAGGGCGGCGAAGGCCCGGACCGCTCCGGTGAACGCCTTGGAAGTTAGCCGAAGGTGGGTTATCGGGTCCCGAAGGTGGGTATCGATGCCCAGTTGCGATACCAGCACGTCTGGATTGAAGGCCTGTACCAGGGGAATCACCGCCTCGTTAAAGGCCCACAAATATGCGTCGTCGCCCGTATAGGGAAATAGCGGCAGATTGACGGCGAAGCCCCTTCCCGCGCCGGAGCCGATCTCGTCGGCAAATCCGGTGCCCGGAAACAGGAACTGGCCAGACTCGTGGGTGGATATGGTCAACACGGCGTCGGTGTCGTAGAATGCGTCCTGCACACCGTCTCCGTGATGAGCGTCAATGTCCACGTAAGCCACCTTCATCCCCCGGCTCAGGAAATAGTTGATGGCTACCACCGGGTCATTAAACACGCAGAATCCCGAGGCGTGGTCGGCTGCGGCGTGGTGCAGCCCCCCGGAGATGTTGAAGGCCGCCCTGACCGTGCCCGCAGCCACCATCTCCGCTGCCACCATCGTTGCACCCGTGCTTAGTGACGACGCCTCGTAGATTCCGGGGTAGATGGGATTGTCCCCCATCAGGCTAAAGTTGAAGTTGGCCATGTTGTGCAGGTCCTGATTTCGGCTGAGCCGCTCTACCGCCTCAATATATTCTCGGGTATGGAATGTTGCCAACTCCGCAACCGTAGCCTGCCTGGGCGGAATAACGCTGGCGTCCCGAAAGGCTCCATAAGCGTCCAGCAGGTCGTAGGTGTGCTGCAACCGAATAGGACGCATGGGGTGGTCATTCCTCAGAACGTGCTGGCTGAGAGAAGGATCGTATACGAAGGCTGCTGCTGCGCTCACAAGTCGCCTCCCGGCGTAGGTTGGAGTCCCCGAGATATTAGCCCAGCGCTCAAGAACAGGCAAACCCTCTGCAAACGTACCCCTGCTATTTCACCACCCATATCATTGCGAGCGTAGCGAAGAATCACGTCGTCCTTTCACCATATTCCCGTTGACACCGCCTCCTCCAATCTTCTAGAATACCGACCAGTCGGTCGGTTAACGAAAGGAACAGGAACCTTGCCCCCCAAACTCCAAACACGAGAGCGAATCATGGAAGCGGCGGAGGCTGTCTTTGCCGAAAAGGGCTATCACGACGCTGCCATGGACGAAATTGTCCGACGCACTAGCGTGTCCAAGGGCGGCCTTTACTTCCACTTCCCCAGCAAGGAACGGCTCTTCTTTGCCGTCATGGACCACCTGGGACGGCGGCTCGTTCGTCGAATCGAAGACCGAATTGCCCGGGAAGAGAGCGGCATCGACCGGCTTGAAGCGGCCCTGACAACGGTCCTACAGGTCCTCGGTCGGCGTCGCCGGTTGGCCAAGCTCCTTCTCGTACAGGGTTACAGTATGGGCAACGCTTTTGAGAAGAAGCGGTCGGACATCTACTCCGGCTTTGCGTCCCTCATAGAAGAAAACCTGGATCGGGCCGTTGCGGAGGGAGACATCATTCCCGTAAACGCACAGATAGCATCCTACCTATGGGTTGGGGCCGTCAACGAGGTAATCATACGCTGGTTATACACTGGCAGTCCGGACCCCGTTCGCGAGGCGCTGCCGGAACTCTTGAAGATTCTCCTGCCTGGTCGTTTAAGGGAGAGCGACATTCAAGGGGAGTGACCGACATAGTCGAAACTTAAAATTTCTCCTGCCGGGCTTGAGCGCCCGACCGGAGATTATCATTGGAGGTGCGGCATCATGAGCTACGCAGAGGTCTATCAGGGCATCGGCTTCCGCGACAGATCCCTCATCCCTCTCTGGGAGAAGGTCCAGGAGGGTGAGCGACTATCCTTCGAGGACGGCCTTCGCATCTTTCAAACGGAGGACTTCGCTGCCGTGGGTCGCATGGCCGACCACGTGAAGACGAAGATGTGGGGCGACCGCGCCTACTTCGTTCTGAACCGCCACATCAACCCCACCAACGTCTGTGTCCTCTCATGCAGCTTCTGCGACTTCGCCAAGAAGAAGGGCGACGATGGCGCCTATGAGATGACCATGGAGCAGATATTGGGCCTGCTTGACGACGAGATTCGAGAGGCCCACATGGTGGGCGGCCATCATCCCGACTGGCCCTTCGAGCATTACGAAAACATCGTGAAGACTATGCATGAGCAGTACCCCAACTGCCAGGTCAAAGCCTTCACCGCCTCGGAAATCGACTACTTCTGGCGTCGCTGGAAGATAACGCCGGAGGAATCCCTGACCCGGCTTAAAGCCGCAGGTCTCCAGTCCATGCCTGGCGGCGGCGCGGAGGTCTTCTCCAGCCGGATGCACAAGATGCTCTATCCCGGCAAGGCCACCCCCCAAAGGTGGTTGGAGATTCACCGCATCGCCCACGGCCTTGGCATCCCCTCCAACGCTACCCTCCTATATGGCCACGTGGAGACCCTGGAGGAGAGGGTTCATCACCTGGAACTGCTGAGGGAGCTTCAGGACGAAACGAGCGGATTCCTGGCCTTCATTCCCATTGAGTACCAGACGGGGGACACCCAGCTGGTGGCCCGCCAAGCCTCCCCCTTCGACGACCTGAAGACTATTGCTGCCGCTCGATTGATGCTAGACAACTTCCCCCACATCAAGGCCTACTGGATCACCATCTACGAGGCCACCGCCTCCATTGCCCTGAACTTCGGGGCCGACGACACGGACGGCACCATTGGACGGGAGCGCATCTCCCACGCCGCCAAGGCCAAAAGCCCCATCGGCATCACTCGGGAGCGAATGATCAACCTCATTTCAGACGCCGGCAAGGTGCCCGTGGAGCGGGACGCCCTGTACAACGTCATTCGAGTCTATGACAGCTAGAATCGGCCGAATTCCCTACCTGAACTCGGAGGTCTTCTACTACGGCATGGCCGAAGAAGCGGGCGTCGAGCTGCGCCCCCTCACGCCCCGCGCCCTCTCCGCCGCCGCCGTTGATGGCGGCCTGGATGCCGGGCCGGTGCCCCTCGTGACTTGCTTCGAACTGGAGCACACCTTCAGGCCCCTGGGCGATTTCTGTATCGCCACCGTGGAAAAGGCCCGCAGCATCCTCCTATATTCCAAGCGCCCTGTCGACGAGATGACCGGTGCCGTGGTGGGCGTCACGGGTGAAACGTCAACCTCCGTGCGGCTTATGAAGACCTTGCTGGCCCGACGGTTCCGCGTGACTCCCAACCGCTACGTGGGCCTAGACGATGAACCCACGGACGCCTTTCTGCTCATAGGTGACGAGGCGTTGAGACAGCGGCGCGGCGTTCCGGGCTACCCCCACCTGTACGACTTGGGAGAGGAATGGCATCGGTGGACGGGGCTGCCCTTCGTCTTTGCCCAATGGGTCGTGCGGCGCGACCTGAACGACGATAAGGTCCGATGGTTGGAAGCCCTCCTCTCACGCTCCATCAAATTGGGCTTGGCCGCCGTAGAGGAAATCGCCGCCGCCCGCCGAGACCTGGACATGACCCGTGAGGAGATTGTCCAATACGTCCGCAGCTTCCACTACCAGTTGGGCGATGAGGAGATGCAGGCAATAGATAAATTCCGCCGCCTTCTCTCAACCACCACACCCGCACCGTCGCCAACCCTGACCACCGATGCCAGTAGGGTCCAATTCGTACATGAACAATCATAAAGTCGGGGCAGCGAAGCTTCGGCGTAAGGAGTCATAGAAATGCTAAGTGCAATTAGGCAGAAAGTCGCCGCCGGGGAGCGGCTGAATAGGGACGAAGGGCTGTTCCTCCTACAGGAGGCCAACCTGCTGGATCTGGCTCCTCTGGCCCAGGAGGTGCGCTACCGCCTCAATCCGCAGCCTGTCGTGACCTTCGTCGTGGACACTAACCTCAACTACACAAACGTCTGCGACGCCTATTGCACGTTCTGTGCCTTCTACCGCACGGAGCGGGACGCCGATGCCTATACCTATTCCGTGGACGAGGTTATGGACATGATTGGCGCCGCCGCACAGAAGGGCGTTACAACCGTGCTCATGCAGGGCGGCCTGAACTCCAAGCTGCCTCTAAGCTACTACACGGACCTGCTGCGCGAATGCCGCCGCCGCTATCCTCAGGTGCACCCCCATTTCTTCTCTGCCCCGGAAGTAATGAAGATGAGCCAGGTCTCCGGCCTATCCGTCCGCGACGTGCTCGCGGAACTCAAGGACGCGGGCTTGGAAAGTATCCCCGGGGGCGGCTCCGAAATCCTTTCCAACACCGTCAAGTACAAGATAAGTCGCCTCTTCCCCAAGGGTACTGTAGACCAGTGGACACAGGTGCATCTGGAAGCCCATTGGCTGGGTCTTCGCACAACCGCCACCATGATGTACGGCCACCTGGAGAAGGACGAAGACATCATTGAGCACCTGGAGCACGTCCGCGCCCTTCAGGATGAAACGGGTGGGTTTACCGCCTTCATCCCCTGGAGCTTCAAGAAGGCCAACACCGCCCTCGACAGTCGGGTGGGCGCCGAGGCAGGCCCCAACCGTTATCTTCGAACTATCGCCTTATCCCGCCTCTATCTGGACAACATTCAACACATACAGGCCTCCTGGTTCTCCGAAGGTAAGAAGACGGGCCAGGTAGCCCTACACTTCGGCGGAGACGACTTCGGCGGCACTCTCTTCGACGAAAACGTGATGCAGGAGGCGGGTTTCTACAACCGCACCACCGTTGACGAGGTCAAGACCCTCATCCGCGAGTCGGGCTTCGTCCCTGCCCAGCGCACCACTATGTACGATGTAGTTGCTCGGTTCGAAGGGCCCGTGGCCCAGCCGACCGCCGCGTCCTGATATCCCCACCCCGCCGTCATACCGGAAAGGAGCGTACCCATGCAAGTCCTTCGAGTCGGTCACAGCCCCGACGCCGATGACGCCTTCATGTTTTATCCCCTGGCTAAGGAGATTGTTACCGTGGAGGGCTATCGCATCGAGCACGTGCTGGAGGAGATCCAGTCCCTCAACGTCAGGGCCAAGCGGGGGGATCTGGAGGTCACCGCCATCTCCGCCGCCGTATATCCGGAGGTAGCGCAGCACTACCGCATAATGCCTTGCGGCTCCTCCGTGGGTCGAAATTATGGCCCTGCCCTGGTCTCAAAGACCCCCGTGAATGCTGACGAACTGACGGGCAAGAGAATCGCCCTGCCTGGCCGCCACACCACCGCCTACATGCTCCTTCAGATATGCATGCAAACGCCCTTCGAACCCGTCTTCCTCAACTTTGACGCCGTTGACGGCGCGGTCCAGCGGGGTGAGGTGGACGCCGGGGTTCTCATCCATGAGGGCCAGATTCGCTCGAACGAATTGGGACTCCACCGGGTGCTGGACCTGGGAGAATGGTGGTTCGAGAAGACCGGCCTGCCCATTCCCCTTGGCCTTGACATGGTGCACCGCCGCTTGGGGGATGACCTGGGCTGGAAGGTAGCGAAGGCCCTTCAGGACGCCATCATCTACACCCGCGCCCACGAAGACGACGCCTTGGACTATGCTCTCCAGTTCGGACGGGGCATCGACCGGGAGACCGGTCGGCGTTTCGTCCGCATGTACGTCAACGAGGATACGGTCGACTTTGGGGAAGAGGGACGAAGGGCTTTGGAAACCCTCTATCGGTTGGCTGCGGAGAAAGGCATCATCAACGAAGCCCCGCCCCTAGACATCGTAGACCTATCCTGATCATCGCCCGTGGGAGGAAGGAGGTGGGTGCGTAGGGGGGTTACTGGAAGAGCTTCAACTGGTATCCGATGAATCGGTCCCCATCTCCATCCTCTTCAATATGGAAGGCTACGCGCCATTCTCCGGTGGACCATTTGGCGTCACCCTCACAATCGATGCGCTGACTAGTACGCTCTAATTCCTCAACATCGTAGATTTTGAGGATGGTTGGGGCCAGCGGGTTATCGTTATCCTCGCTTAGGTCAATTATCTCAGGGATCAAATCCGCGCACTGCATTTCGGATATTTCTTTCTTAGACAGTTCGGAGCACCCAGTGAGGAGCACTATGAGAACGATGCCGAGTAGGAACCACGTTATTCGCACGAAACCACCTATTGGAGATGAGGGGATAATGCCCATTGTAGCATGTTGTACCGCATTTACGGCGTCCGACCGCTCCGAGTCTT
Organism: Dehalococcoidia bacterium; assembly: GCA_965238215.1. Classification (GTDB taxonomy): domain Bacteria; phylum Chloroflexota; class Dehalococcoidia; order Lucifugimonadales; genus JAPULR01. The sequence continues at coordinate 1,918,539 of OZ250180.1, forward strand.
CCGCGGCCTTCCAATGGGCCAGTAGCACTCTGCCTTGTATGAGCGCTCCCCCTCCTACTTCAACGTCGCCACCAGTAGATAACCTTCGCCGTTGTCGTCGTACACGGGATAGGGCTTCGTCTCCACCTCGAAGCCCGCCCGAGCCAGCAAATTTTGCCAGGTGGCCAGAGGGAAGAGGCCCGTGACGTGCCGGTCCGTTTCCACTTCCAACCGGTCGTCCTTCTTGATGAAGTAGACAAACACCGTCTCCACCGTGGAGTCCGATGGGTCCATATCCGTGATGTATTGGATATAGGTGAATTCCACGTCGCCCGCGATACGGGTGCGGTGCTCGACCGTGGTGCCACTAAAGGTCTCTGCAAACCAGTCAGGCACGGTGATGAGAATTCCACCAGGCTGCAAGTGTGCACGGGCCGTGGAGAAGGTAGCCGACAGGTCTTCCTCCGTGAGCATATAGGAGATGGCGTCGTGAATGAGAACGGCTTGAAAGCGGCGGCCCAGCCGCACGGATCGCATGTCCCCCACATGATGCTCCACATCGGGGTTCAGGGCTTGGGAGTTGGCCAGCATTTGCGGCGAAATATCCACCGCCGTAGCCTGAACGTCGCCGGTGAGGTGGGAAAGTAGATGGCCGCCGCCAACGCCTAGCTCCAACACGTCGTGACGGCCCGGTCCGAGTTTCTCCCTCAGGGCCTGACGCCAGAAAGACGCTTCTTCGGCGTACTCTTCCGGCGGGTCCAGCAAGGGCCACAGGTGGGACAGATCGTTGTAGAGGCGGTTTTCCATATCGTCGCGGCTCGGTGCAAAGTAGGCGGGCTGGATTATACCATCGGTGCCTTCATCTTTTGCATGCGCACTGGAAGACGCCATTCGTGTTTTTCCACGTGTCACTCTGAACCCAGCGAAGAATCTCGTTTTCCTTGCGCCAATCCCCCCGCAGTCACGGCAATAAGTGATACGCAGCCCGGCCGGTTGTGTGTACTTTGTATCGACTGCCGCAACCTCCCGCTGTTCGCCTCCCGGCTGACCCCCTAAGCTTGTGCTACCATTTCGTCGAGGCGCCACCGTGACGAAGATAACTGAAGCATACCACTCCAAGGGACGCCGACCCTTGGTTATCTGCGATTTCTCCCCTCCTCGTGGCGCTTCCGTCGACTTCCTTGAAGCCGCCCGCGGTCTGGACGCCGACTTCATTTCCGTGAACTATAACCCTGGCCGCGTCCCCCGCGCAGACTCCGCCATAACCGCCCACCTCATCCGCCGGCACACTGGCCGCGACGTGCTATTCACACTGGCCGTGCGGGACATGAACCCGCTGGCCCTCCAAAGCCACGTCTTGGGAGCCTCGACCCTGGGGCTGGAGAATCTGCTAGTCCTTGGAGGCGATCCCTTCCCCCCATCCCGGAACCGCCGGGGGAGTTGCGTCGGGACCATGCGCCCTACAGAATTGATGCGGGCAGTCCGAAACATGAACAATGGCCTCGACGGTCGAGGCCGCCCCTTGGAGAGCGCCGCAAACCTATGCGTCGGCGGTGTCATCGACCTTGGCCAAGACGTCGAGGATGCAGCGCGCCTGACCCGCAAGAAGGTGGAAGCCGGGGCGCAATTCTTCGTCACCCAGCCCGTCTTTGATCCGCAGCAAAAGAGGGCCTTCGAAGTTGCCTACGAAGCCGCAGCCGGCGAGCCGCTGGCGGCGCCGGTCTTCTATGGCCTGCAGATCCTTTGGCCTGGCCGGATCGCTTTCTCTCTCGTCCCTCCCCACTATCAGCGGCAGTTGGAACGTGGGCGTTCCGGCGATGATATAGCGATGGAAGTCTGGGAGGGGCTTCGCCGGGAAGGGATCGATACCCTCTACTTAGTGCCGCCAATCGGCCCGCGAGGGGCTAGAGACTACGAAGCGGGAAACCGGTTTCTGGAACGCGTCCGCGCCTGACAAATCGACCCGTCCACTGACGCTGCGTGATTGCTACCCCTTTCCCTTCTGTGCTACCATCCTTGCACGTCGCCGACCCATGAGTTTCGCAAACAGAGCAAGGACTGGAGCAGACCCACGTGTCCGTTGAGCATCAGCTAAAGGGCGTCTGCCCCCCCAAAGACACGGCGGTAACCATTGGCACTTTCGATGGCGTCCACCGGGGTCATCAACACCTGTTCCGAAGTCTCAAGGCTGCCGCCCAAGCCGACAATCTTCAAACCTGTGCCATTGTCTTTCGCAACCAGCCCCGCTCCGTGCTTGTTCGCGGGGCGGAGGTGGAATACATCACCCCCTGGGAAGAACGCAAGGCCCTCATTGAGGCCCAGGGCGTGGACCATCTGGTGGCCCTGAATTTCACCCGAGACTTGGCGGCCATTCGCGCTCGGGATTTCGTGAATATGCTGGTCGCAAACCTGAAGATGAAGGCCCTGGTCGTAGGCCCGGACTTTGCCCTCGGGCACCGCCGGGAAGGCGATATTCCTGCCCTGCGCGCCATGGGAAGCCAATTAGGCTTCCGTTTACACGTGCTGGAGCCCAAAGCCGTGGACAGCCAGCCTATCAGAAGCCGTGTCCTCCGCAAAATAATCAGCGACGGTCGGGTTGTGGACGCTGCCCGAATGTTGGGCCGTCCCTTCGTCCTCCAGGGCGTGGTCGTGGAGGGCGATCGCCGCGGCAGGGAGCTTGGATTCCCCACTGCCAACCTCGCCCTCGATGCCAGTATTCTCGCCCCAAAGCATGGAATCTACGCCACTTGGGCCAGCTTCCAGGGCGAGAAAAGACCTTCCGCCACCAGCATCGGCGTCCGGCCCACTTTCGGCGGCGGGCCCCGCTTCGTCGAGGTCTATGTAATGGACTTCGACGGTGACCTATATGGAGAGACGATGGACGTTGAGTTCGTGCGCCTCCTCCGCGACGAGCAGTATTTCGAATCGGTTTCCTGCCTCGTTAGGCAGATGGAGCTGGACGTGGAGCAGGCCCGGGCTGTGCTCTCCGGCGGGGAGGTGGGAACATGAAGCTGGACGACGCCGTTCTTCAACAGGTGCTGCGACGGGGCGTGGTGGAGATAATTGTGGAGGAGGAGTTCGTTCGCCTCCTCCAGGAGGGCAAACCACTCAGGCTAAAGATGGGTTTCGACCCCAGCAGGCCTGACATCCACCTTGGCCACGTTATTGGCCTTCGCAAGCTGCGACAGCTTCAGGAACTTGGCCACAAAGTCGTTCTCATCGTGGGGGACTGGACGGCCCAAATTGGCGATCCCAGCGGCGAGTCCGTCACCCGTCCCATGCTCACCCACGAGCAGGTCATGGCCAACGCCCAATCTTACCTCCAACAGTTCTTCAGGGTGGTGGACGAGGACCGGACAGAAACGGTGCTCCAGAGCGAGTGGTTCGGCAAGTTCACCCTCGCCACCGTTCTGGACCTCACCCGCCGCTTCACCCTGGCCCAATTCCTAGAGCGGGACGATTTCGCTCGCCGCTATAAGGCCAACCGCCCCATAGCCATAACCGAATTCCTCTATCCCCTGCTCCAGGCCTACGACTCCGTAGCCATCCGGTCCGACGTGGAGTTTGGCGGCACGGACCAGAAGTTCAACCTGCTAGTGGGCCGCCAGCTTCAGTCAATGATGGGCCAGAAGCCTCAGCAGTGCTTTCTCATGCCACTGCTGGTGGGCACCGACGGCGTACAGAAGATGAGCAAGAGCCTGGACAACTACGTTGCCGTGGATGATCCTCCCCTCGAGATGTTCGGCAAGCTCATGTCCATCGCCGACAATCTCATGCTGGACTATTTCGAATACCTGACGGACGTTTCACCCCCGGAACTGGACGAAATGCGGAGGGCCATCGAGACCGACTCGGTGAACCCCATGGACCTGAAGAAGCGGCTGGCCGCCGAGGTGACTAGCCAGTTCTATCCCCATGACGATGTTCTGGACGCCCGGACCCACTTCGAGCGCACGGTGCAGCGTCGACAGCTCCCCCAAGACATCCCCCAAGTTGGCTTCCGAATTTCCCCCTCTGTCGTGTGCGTCTACCCGATTGACACATCGGGCGAGACCAGGCAGATAAGCCCCTCCGAGCAGCGCGACCGGGTTGCCGCAGTCGACCTGATTTGGGCCGCCGGGCTGGCCAAGTCTAAAGGTGAGGCCAAGCGCCTTCTCTCCCAGTCGGCGGTGGAAGTAGACCAGCGGCGGCACCGCGAACCGTGGATTCAGCTTCGAGACGGCGCCGTCATACGGGTGGGCCGACGCCGGTTCGCTCGCTTGGCGAATCTGGATGAACGCCAGTAATGAAGACAAAGATATGTCCCCGCTGGGGGCGGTTTCAAACCGTCCTTGCCGGTTAAGGAGGCGACGTGAAAATCCCCAAGCAGAACCTTAGAATTCCGGGCCCGACGCCCTGCCCGGATGAAATCATGGAGCTCATGAGCAGCCCCATGATCAACCACCGTGGGCCGGAGTTCAAGGAGCTTCTGTACAGCGTTACCGACCGGCTCAAGCGCGTCTTCCAGACCGGCAACGATCTTTACATCCTCACCGCCTCCGGCACCGGAGCACTGGAAGCCTCTCTGGTCAACACCCTCTCCCCCGGCGACGAGGTAATAGCCGCCGTCACCGGTTCCTTTGGCCGCCGCTACGCCGACATGGCCGAGGCTGTGGGCGCTTCCGTCACCCGCCTGGATTTTGAGTGGGGGACCGCCGTTGACGTTCCCACAATTCGCCAGGCCCTCGAAGCCCAGCCGGACGTAAAAGCCGTTCTCGTCACCCACAACGAGACCTCCACCGGCGTCATCAATGACTTGGAAGCCATCGCTGCCGTGGTCAAGGGGGAATTCGATAAACTCCTTCTGGTGGACGCCGTCAGCAGCCTCGGCTGCGTATCCCTTCCCGTAGACCGGTGGCGCTGCGACGTTGTCGCCACCGCCTCCCAGAAAGGTTTCCTTACTCCCCCTGGCCTCTCTTTCATCAGCTTCGGCCCGGGGGCTTGGGAAGCCCGCAAAAGCGCAACGGCCACCAGCTTCTACTTCGACCTCGCGACCGCCCAGACCTACCTGGAGCGGGGACAGACGCCCTTCACCCCCAATCTGCCGCTCTTCTACGCCCTTGACCGCTCTCTGGACGTTTTGCTGGACGAAGGGTTGGAGGAGACCTACACCCGCCACGCCTACTTTGGAGATATGACCCGCCGTGGCGTTAAGGCTCTCGGTCTCCAGCTCCTTGCCGACGACCATTGCGCCTCCAACACCGTTACCGCCGTCCGCATTCCGTCAAGCATCGACGCTAAGGCTCTGGTAAACACCCTTCGTTTAGAGCACGGCGTGGTCGTGGGCGGCGGCTTGGGCGAGCTCGAGGGAAAAATTATCCGCATCGGGCACCTGGGCGCCGTGTCGGAGCCGGATATCGTTGACTGCCTGGAAGCCCTTGGCAAAACCCTAGAGTCGATGGGCTTTCGAGCCGGAGATTAGCGCCCACGGCATTCGTTTCCCCAAATTTTTTCAGACGAAAAACGATTGCGCTCTTTCGTATATCGTCTTTGGTCACATATACGATGTCGACTTACTTGGCAATATTGATAAAAAATGAAGCATAAACGCCATTTAGCCCTTAAATTCGCCTCCCGCCTCCTGCATTTGTTTAGAAAAACAATTCAAGAAACGCCGGATCTATAGTGGCAGATCACATGCACAATCCCCACATCCATTTCCTCGTAATCCGCAGCCACCATCCTAAGACAAAGTGCCCCGAAATTTCCTATAATGCCGCTAAATATAAGCGAAGCCCCAGGATGTACGTTGGGACCCCACCATGTCATTCTGAGCAAAGCGAAGAATCTCACCGCCAGCGGTATGAGAGAAAAGTGGGCTTCACCCCCGCCCTCCTGGGCCACGGAAATAAGAGAGGAGGCGCCGTGCTATGACACAGATGAATCAGGCCATGGCGGCCTTGAAGTTCAGCTTGGCTGAGATGCGCGCCCGGGACGACCGGTTGAAGGCCATGATCCGCCAGTTCGAGACCCAGCTGAAGCGCATTCCCCGCCAGGCCATGTACGGACGGGCGTCCCTCAACCTCGCCCTGGGCTCTATGGCAGAAATCGAGGAGCGTCTTCGCCACTCCCAAACTCAGCGCCGCCACCTCCTCAACATCATGGAGCAGGCACGTATGGAACTGGAGGCCCTCGTGCTGGTGCAGCGCATAGAGTCGGCCAGGGAGAAGCTTGCTAACTTGAAGAAGCAGATAAGCGGCGATATGGACGAGGATACCCAGGCCCAGATTATTCGCTTGGAGGCGTACATCGCCCAGTACAGCAAGCAGGCGGAACGGGCCATCACCACCGGCTACAGCCGCCAGGGGGCGTAATGCCTTCTATCCGTCGCGATGGCACAGTAGGTGCGGGCTCGCTCACTCTCCTTTCTTGAATAGTACGGTCACCGAGGACCAGAGACTATGGACGCCAAGATTCAACAGCGTGTAGACCAACTCCGCAAGGAGATAAACCGTCACAACTATCTCTACCACGCGTTGGACGCCCCGGAAATTTCCGACGTCCAATTCGACGCGTTGATGCGCCAACTCAGGCAGTTGGAAGACCAGCATCCTGATTTGGTGATGCCGGAGTCCCCGACTCAGCGGGTGGGTGCGCCGCCGGCGCAGGGTTTTGCCCAGGTGGAACACCGGCTGCCCATGCTCAGCCTGGCCAACGCCTTCAACCCTGAAGAACTGGCTGCTTGGTATCGCCGCGTTTCCAATCTTCTCGGCGTGGACGCTCCCGACCTGGTGTGTGAGTTGAAGATAGACGGCCTCGCCGTTTCCCTCATGTATCATGAGGGCCGGCTGGTTCAAGGAGCTACCCGCGGAGACAGTTTCCGGGGCGAAGACGTCACCCATAATCTCCGCACCATCCCCAGCATTCCCCTGGCTCTTCTGGACGACGCTCCCCGCCGGCTGGAAGTTCGCGGCGAGGTCTTCATGTCCAAGGACGCCTTTGCCAGGCTCAACCGCGAGCGAGAGGCTAAGGGGGAGCCACTTTACGCCAATCCCCGCAATACCGCCGCCGGTTCCGTTCGTCAGCTGGACCCTGCCATGACAGCCTCCCGCAACCTGGAAATCTACGTCTACTCTCTCGGAGACCGAGATGACGGCGACCCGGAGAACGGAGGTAAATCCGACACCCACTGGGACGCTATGGAGAATCTGCGCCGTCTCGGTTTCCGCATCAGCCCCCACAATCGACTTTGCCTTACCCTTGAGGAAGTGAAAGACTACTACCTTAGATGGCTGGAGGGTATCCACGACCTGCCATTCCATGCCGACGGCGTGGTGGTCAAGGTCAACTCCTTCCAATACCAAGAGGAGCTTGGGTTCGCGGGCAGGGAACCCCGTTGGGCCATCGCATACAAGTTCCCCGCCGAGCAGGTCGTCACCCGTCTGCTGGACATAGGCATTAACGTGGGCCGCACGGGCAGCCTCAACCCCTTTGCGAAGCTGGAACCCGTGGTGGTAGGCGGCGCCACTGTGAAGATGGCCACCCTCCACAACGAGGAAGACATCCACAGGAAGGACATCCGCATCGGTGATTGGGTGACTGTAGAACGGGCCGGAGAGGTGATTCCAAAGGTGGTGGGCCCCGTTGTGTCCCGGCGAACCGGCGAGGAGCGGAAATTTAGCATGCCGGCCCAATGTCCCATCTGCGACACGGAGGTGGTCAAGGCGGAGGATGACGCCTTGCACCGGTGTCCCAACGCCGCCTGTACCGCCCAGTTCTTCGAGCTCCTCAAGCACTTCGTCAGCAAGGGAGCCATGAACATCGACGGGCTGGGTGAGAAGTGGTGCGCCATACTTATCGACAAGGGGCTGGTAAGGGACCTGGCAGACCTCTACTATGTCCAGCGGGATCAGCTGTTGGCCCTGGACCGTATGGGTGAGAAGCTGGCCGCGAAAATCATGGACAACATAGAAGCTAGCAAGACGCGCCCCCTCTCCCGCGTGCTCTTTGCCCTTGGCGTGCTCCACGTAGGCTCCGAAAACGCCGACCTGCTGGCCTCCCATTTCAGAAGCATCGACGAGATTGCTCAGCCCCCCGAAGAGCGACTTACCGAAATACCCGGCATTGGCCCAAAGATTGCCGCCAGCATCGCCGCCCACTTTACCGTTGAGTCCAACCGGGCCGTCATCGGCAAACTGCGCGAAGCGGGGGTCAGGCTGGAGCGACAAGAATCGGAGGAGGCGCCTTCGATGGCCCCGCTGCCTCTCCAGGGCCAGACTTTCTGCATCACGGGGGCCCTCTCCGGCATTTCGCGATCCCGTGCTCAGGCCAGAATCAAGTCCCTGGGTGGCGCCGCCACCTCCAGCGTCACCCGCAAGACCACCTACCTGGTCGTGGGCGAAAATCCCGGCTCCAAGGTTGCTACGGCCCAGCGGTTGGGCACCGAAATCATCGACGAAGATAAGCTGCTGGAGATCCTGAAATCCCCCGTTCAAACGTCCTGATTGTCCTCCCTCATCCGCGTTAGAATATAATTATGCCTGTCCCTGCTGAAAACGCCGACGCCAAATCTCCTTGCGCCGCCCACAACCCTCCGGCGGAACGGCCCCGACTGAAAATCATCGTCGGTCTGGGCAATCCTGGCGCCCGCTACGCCGGGACCCGTCACAACGTGGGCTTCGCCTGTATCGACAAGCTTGCTCAGCGTTGGAGCGTCTCCCTTTCCGACCGCCGTCAGCATGCCGTCCTGGGACAGGGGAAAGTGACGGGCGCACCGGTAGTTCTGGCCAAGCCCCGAACCTACATGAACAACAGCGGCGAAGCCGTCCGTTACCTGCTGGCTCGCTTCCGCGTCCAAGCCTCCGACCTGGTGATAATCTATGATGAGATGGACCTGCCCCTTGGGACCATCCGGTTGCGGCCCGGAGGAGGGACCGCCGGACATCAGGGCATGGCGTCCATAGTCGACGTCTTGGGCAGCAACAAGTTCCCCAGGGTGCGAGTGGGCATCGGCAAGCCGGAGCGTGCCGATGATTGGGTACGCTACGTTCTCGAACCCTTCTCTCCGGAAGAAATGCCTCTGGTGAGCGACGTTGTGGGACGGGTTGCCGCTTCCGCCGATTCTTTGCTGATAGAAGGCATAGACAGAGCAATGAATCGGTTCAACACCATACCCCCGCCCTCACCACCGCCGGACCCCACGGCGCCTAGAATCTCGTCGTAGGGGCGGGTTTCAAACCTGCATACTCCCTCCCCGTCATTCCGAGTCCCTCAAGGAACCTTTGCCGCCCTACCGCCACAGTCCCCATCCCAGCCCCATCGGCTTCTTGTGACGGCCAACTCCCTTTGCTAGACTTGATGGCGCTTTACCAACGAACATCAGCCGTCGAGGAAACGCCCAATGGCCCTAACCAAAGAGGAAGTGCTGCACATGGCCGCCCTCTGCCGCATAGCTCTTTCGCCCCAGGAGGTGGAGCACTTACGTGGGCAACTTTCCGCCATCCTGGAACACGTGAGAACTTTGCAGGAGGTTGACACGGAAGGGGTGCTGCCCACCAGCCACTCGGCGGGCCTAACCTCCGTCATGCGGGAGGACCGCTCGTCGGACGGTTTGGACACGGAAGAAGCGCTCACCAACGCCCCCCGTCGTGAAGACGATTTCTTCCGCGTCAACGCGGTGCTGGAAGAATAGACCGTGAGTCTGTACCCGTCCAAACCGATCGGCCTATTCTGGCCTCCGACTTCAACTCGGCACGAGGTAAAAACCCCGTGAGTGCCCTTCACGGCCTGACACTCCAGGAAGCCCACCGCTTGCTTCGCCGCCGCGAGGCAAGCTCCGTCGAGATTACCCAGGCCTGCCTGGAGCGCATCCGTCAGGTGGAGCCCCAGATCAACGCCTTTGTCACCGTCACCGGAGATCTGGCCTTGGAGCAGGCCCGACAGGTGGACGAAAACTGTAGCTACGACCATGGTTCGGCGCTCTCCGGCATTCCCTTCCAGGCCAAAGACGTAATCTGCACCAAAGGTATCCGCACCACCTGCTCCTCCCGCATGCTGGAAAGCTTCGTGCCACCCTACGACGCCACCGTTATGGAGAAGCTCTACGCCAATGACGGCGTGCTGTTGGGCAAAGGGAACATGGACGAGTTCGCTATGGGATCGTCCACGGAACACTCTGCCTTCTACCCTAGCAGGAACCCGTGGGACACCACGCGGGTGCCCGGTGGCAGCAGTGGGGGCAGCGCCGCGGCCGTGGCGGCCGACGAGGTCTTCTACGCCCTTGGCTCCGACACGGGCGGCAGCATCCGCCAGCCGGCCTCCCTTTGCGGCATAGTTGCCCTCAAACCCACTTATGGCCTGGTGAGCCGGTACGGGCTCATAGCCTTCGCATCCTCCCTGGACCAGATAGGCCCCATGACCAAGAGCGTCGCCGACGCTGCCCTGGTGCTGAACGCGGTGGCAGGCTACGATCCCCGAGACTCCACCTCCATAGACACGCCCATCCCGGACTATGCCCAATCTCTTACCGGCGAGGCGAAGGGTCTGAAGGTGGGCGTGCCCCGCGAATTCTTCGGCGAGGGTACCCAGCCGGGGGTACTCGAGGCTCTAAAGACGGCCCTGGCGGTTCTCGAAAGTCTGGGCGTTTCCGTGGAGGAGACCACCCTCCCCAGCACCAAATACGCCACCGCCTGCTATCACATCATCGCCCCGTCCGAGTGCTCGGCTAACCTCGCCCGTTACGACGGAGTGAAGTTCGGCCACTCCAAGGGAGATGCGGCGAGCATCTGGGACGCTATGGAAAAGACCCGCCAGGAGGGTTTCGGGCCGGAGGTCAAGCGGCGAATCATGTTGGGCGCCTACGCCCTCTCCTCGGGTTACTACGATGCCTACTATCTGAAGGCCCAGAAGGTGCGGACCCTCATCTGCCGGGAGCTGGACCAAGCCTTCCAAAAATATGATGTCCTTGTCACTCCCACCTCCCCCACCGTCGCTTTCGGTTTGGGGGAAAGGATGGCGGACCCACTAGAGATGTATCTGAGCGACATCTGCAACATTTCGGCTAACATGGCCGGCATTCCGGCCCTTACTGTCCCCTGTGGCTTCTCCGAGGGCCTGCCGGTAGGCATGCAGCTCATGGGACCTGCCCTTTCAGAACCGACGCTCATCCGGCTGGGCTACGCCTACGAGCAGTCTAGCCCCTGGAGCAAGCGCCGTCCCGCCCTCTAACCGCAGCGCTCCATTCTTGCATTATCTTGCTTACCATCCTGAACACAGCGAAGAATCTTGCCGCCCTTTCGCCTACAATCTGTTTTGAGGGCTGCGGCGTAACTGAATGAGATGGACGTAGTTTGTCGCCAGGATTTGACAAAGGGGGCGTTTTATAGTATTTCTACCTTTTAGGCGGTATAGCCTACGTTTTTAACGCCCTAGTCATTCCTTAGGCAAACTTGTCGAGCGCACTTCTCGCTCGGGATTTCGGACGTTGTAGATCTCATTGGGTCGGAATCCGCACTCTAGAACCTAAGAGAGGCATGTGAAATGCAAAGATATCTAATCTATCGGTTTGGCCAATCTATCATCGCGCTCATTGGCGTCTCGATGCTTGTCTTCTTCCTTACCCGTCTCAGCGGCAACGTGTTGGACTTGATGTTGCCTATCGAGGCGACTCCGGAGGACTTCGAGAGGGTGGAGAAGGCCTGGGGCTTAGACAAACCCATGGTGGTTCAGTACGGCATATACGTGAAGAACGTGCTGCGGGGCGACTGGGGGGAGTCTTGGAAATGGGGCAGCGGCGCCCTTGAGATAGTCCTCGAAAAGTTCCCCGCCACGGTCCAGCTGGCTGCCTTTACCCTGGTGATCAGCACCTTCCTTGGGTTATCTATCGGAATGCTTGTGGCTACCAAGAAGGACACGCCCTTCGACTGGGGAGGCAAGATTATTGCCCTCCTAGGGCAGTCCCTCCCCAGCTTCTGGCTGGGCATCGTGCTCATGTGGGTGTTCGCCGTCCTCCTTGGCTGGCTGCCCACCTCGGGCAGAGGGGGCATAGACCACATGATAATGCCGGCCATTACCCTGGGCTGGTTCAACGTAGCGGCCCTCATGCGTCTGACGCGCTCTGCCATGCTGGAGGTGTTGGACAGCGAATACGTGAAGCTTGCCCGCATCAAGGGCCTGCCGGAATGGAAGGTCATTTGGAAGCACTGTCTGCGTAACGCTGCCATCGCGCCCCTCACGTACTTCGGCCTCGTGGCCGGATTCTTGCTGACCGGTTCGGTGGTGACGGAGACGGTCTTCGCCTGGCCCGGCACCGGGCTTTTGGCGGTGGAAGCCGTTCAGGCTAGAGACTACCAGGTGGTGCAGGCTGTGGTCCTGTTCATGGCCGGCATCTTCATCTTGTCCAACCTCGTCGTAGACATCCTCTACGCTTACCTGGACCCCCGTATCCGATACAACTAGAAGCCTCGGAGAATAGAAGAAAATGGCAATTTCAATACCTAAGGCAAAACCTTGGTACTCTCCCCCCAGGCTGGCCAAGACTCTAGGGGACGCCAAGAGGCTTCCCCTAATTCCCATCTCCATCCTCTTATTCGTGTTGGTGCTCCCGGCGATTTTCGCCAACGTCTGGAGCAACGCCCGGGGGTTCGACCCGGAGGTGGGGACCCTGCAAGACCGACTGGTTCCGCCCGCTTGGATCAAAGCGAAAATTCAGACCTTGAAGGGTGGAGTGGTCATTGACAACATACAGGTGTTCAAGAACGGCGAAATGGTCGAAAGAGCCGTCATTGACCGCCAGGGAACGCCGCAGGTCAACGGCGAACCCGTCGTAGGAATCATTCAATACCAAAGCAACGCCGAAGTAATTAAAATTGGTCGTGCACTGGTGTATCCGGGCGGCGTGGAAGCGGCGGTGACGTCTAAACTCGCGCCCACTTTGAAAGTAATCAAGAACCCCGTCACCTTTAACAGCGGTGGCTTGTACGTGGGCGGCGAGGAGGTTCCAAGCGGCGTGGCCTTTATGGGCACCGAAAACGGTGGCGAAGTCACCTTTACGCCGCTGGGCGCCACTATTCAGGGCAGCCAGGCCAAGGACGCCCTGGAGGTTAGAGACGCCGGCGGTAACTTAGTGGAGCCGGTGGTTGGCGTAGCCACCATGGAGGACATACGGATACATGGCACGGAAGATGAAATCCTGGCCCATCCGAACAATGTCCGTCAGTTGACCCCGGACGGGTCCGGTAAGTACTGGCTTGGCACGGACAAACTGGGTCGAGACCTGGTAACACGTATGATTCACGGTGCGCGGATATCCCTCTCCGTTTCCTTGATAGCCATCCTCTTCGCCGGAATAGTCGGCACCACTCTGGGTCTAATGGCTGGTTACATCGGAGGATGGGTGGATGCTCTCATAATGCGCTTGGTAGACATCAAGCTGGCCATTCCGTCGATTCTGTTGGCTCTCGTCTTCGTAGCAGTGGTGGGTCCCAGCTTCCAAACGGTGGTGACAGTCATCGCCCTTGTGTATTGGGCGCTATACGCTCGCCAGGCCAGAGGCGAAACCCTCAGCGTTAAGAACCAGGACTTCATCCAGAGGGCCAAGGTCGCGGGCGCTTCTCACTTTAGGATCATATTCATGCACATCTTCCCCAACGTGCTCAACACCCTGATCATCGTGGCCACACTGCAGTTGGGCACGGCCATCCTCTTTGAAGCGTCCCTCAGCTTCCTTGGCGCTGGCATCCCCCGGCCCACGCCCGCTTGGGGCGTCATGGTGGCCGACGGTCGTGAGCTTATTGTGGCCAACTGGTGGGTTTCCTTCTTCCCAGGCGTCTGCATTCTGGTGGCCGTCCTTTCCCTCAACTTGCTCGGTGACTGGACGAGAGACAAGTTGGATCCCAAGACTAGGCAGGTGACATAAATTGGCAACTCAGATAGGGGACAAGGTTGTTCTGGAAGTTAAGGATCTGCATACATACTTCTTCAACCGTTGGGGAACGGTGAAGGCTGTGGACGGCGTCAGCTTCTCCCTCAGGCAGGGGGAAACCCTCGGCATCGTCGGCGAGTCGGGCTGCGGCAAGACCATGACAGCCCTCTCCCTCATGCGGCTCAATCCGAAGCCAGCCTCCCGCATCATCGACGGTTCGATTATGCTGGACGGGGAGGACATCCTTCAACGCTCCGAGAAGGACATGCGAGAGGTTAGGGGCCGGAAAATCTCCATGATTCTCCAGGACCCCCAAACCTCCCTGAACCCGGTTTATACTATTGGCAACCAGTTGGTGGAAGCTTTGGTGCACCGTCAAGATCTACATCGGGACCTGAAGCGAGAGGCGGAACAGTCTCTGCGCAGCGTGAGGGTGGCAGCCCCCCGTCGTCGGCTGGAAGACTTCCCTCATCAGATGAGCGGCGGCATGAAGCAGCGGGTTGTAGGGGCCATCGCCATGGCCTGCGACCCAATGGTCATCATCGCCGACGAGCCGACTACGGCCTTGGACGTTACCATTCAGCTTCAGTACCTTCGCCTACTGAAGGACATTCAGGCGGAGACGGGTATGAGCATCATCTTCATCACCCACGACTTTGGCATCGTGGCTCGCATGTGTGACCGGGTTGTGGTGATGTACGCAGGTCGGATCGTGGAAGAAGGGCCGGTTAGAGGCATCTTCAACAACCCCTCTCACCCTTACACGGAGGCCCTCATTGGCTCCGTTCCCAAGTTGGAAGAGAAGGTCGAGCGGCTCTACCAGATTGAAGGCCAGCCGCCCGCTCTGTATGACCTGCCGGTAGGCTGCCGTTTTGCCGACCGGTGCCGGTACATGCAGGATAGGTGTTTGGAAGCATATCCCCCGTTTTTCGATGTGGGAACAGAACAAAGAACAGCTTGTTGGAGGCTAGACGAAACATGGCAAACGAACCCGTCCTCCTAGAGGTAAAAGACCTCAAAAAGCACTTCCCTGTAACCAAGGGATTGATTCTTATGAAGACCATCGGCCAGGTAAAGGCGGTGGACGGCATTAACTTCACCATCAAGGATGGCGAAACGATGGGCTTGGTGGGCGAATCTGGTTGTGGTAAGACCACCACAGCCAAGACCATCCTACGGCTGGAAACCCCCACCGCTGGCAGCGTTCTGGTCTACGGCAAGAACGTGCACGAACTCAAGGGCCAGGCCGTCAAGGATTATCGGGCAACGGTACAGGCGGTGTTCCAGGACCCGTGGTCTTCCCTCAGCCCCCGAATGAGAACCCGAGATATCATCGCCGAGGCCCTCGTGGTCAACCGACGAGTAACCCGCAAAGAGAAGCTAGAACGGGTCGAACAACTCTTGGACATGGTGGGCCTCCATCCGGCTCAGGCTTCCCTCTTTCCCCACGAGTTCAGCGGTGGCCAGCGGCAGAGAATAGCCGTAGCCAGCGGTTTGGCGTCCTATCCCAAGCTGATACTCTTGGATGAGCCTGTGTCGGCGTTGGACGTCTCCATTCGCGCTCAGATAATGAACCTGCTGAAGGACCTGCAGGAGCAGCAGCATGTCGCCTTCCTGCTGGTGGCGCACAACCTCGCCACAGTGCGGTATATGGCCCATCAGACGGCCGTGATGTACTTGGGCCGGGTGGTTGAATATGCAGACACTGAGGAGCTCTTCCAGAATCCGCTGCACCCATACACCAAGGCGCTCTTCTCCGCAGCCCTCCCCTCCCATCCGGACATCGTGCGGGAAGAGATTGTGCTGCCCGGTGAGGTTCCTTCGCCCATCAACCCGCCTTCCGGTTGCAGCTTCCATCCGCGGTGCCCCATGGCCTTGGCGGATCCGGAGCTGATGAAGAGGTGTCAGACGGAGGACCCAGTCCTTCAGATGGCGTCTCCAGAGCACACAGTGGCCTGCCATCTGTACCATGGCCCCAGCGCCTCCAACGGAAGCAACGGCAGCGTAGCCTAAAGTTCTCGCCACGGTACGTTAAGACGCGGCCGGTATAGGCCGCGCCTTAACGACTGCATGTTCCCCGCGCTCCGGCTAGCCATGTTGGAGTTTCTCGGCTGAGCTTGTGCGTTCACCTTCACGCGTTAATGGTGAAGTCCTTCGGGGCTGGCCATTAGGGTTCAACGCAGTGATGACGGTGTGTCTTTGCTCAGCTTACGAGCTTCGGTTGCGCTCTCCGTCCACCTGTGAGGTAGCCACGTGGCTCCGGGCCCGGTCCTTCATTCGGCAGTAGGAGCAGACCTCGCCTGTGGTGGGCTGCCCGCACTCGACGCACGCCGCCAAATCCACCGCCTCTTCCCTCTGCAGCGCGGGTCGCATACGGAAGAGGAAGCCCTGGAAGAATTGTTGCTTGGTGCCGGGAGATTCCGTCTCGATTCGGTTGAGAATGTCCTTATAAAGTAGCGAGTGTGCGCCCTTGGCGTTGGGGCATTCCTCCACCACGTAATCGATGCCTCTCAGCAGGCAGTAGCTGGCCGTCTCTCGCTCCGTCAGCGTATAGAGAGGCTTCACCTTACGCACCATCTGCGGGTGGGTGCTCTCCAAAGCCGGCGATTGGCGGGCGAGCAGGTCCCGTTGCCAGCGAAGCACGTTGCCCATCAGCGTCGCTGCTTCGTCGTCCAGGTTGTGCCCGGTGGCAACCACGCTGTACCCTCGCTCCAGGGCAATTTTGTTGAAGAGATACCGCTTGTTCAGGCCGCATCCGGAGCAGGGCGTCCTTCTGAGCACTCTCGACGATAGCGGCACTCCCATGCCCAACTCGTCCTCCAAGCTGAACTCGATAAGCTCCGCACCGCGGCACTGGGCAAATTATCGAGTTGCTTCTGCCGACCGAACCGAATATTCTCCTATGCCCAGATGAATATACAGGCCGGCTGCCGAGTACCCCTCCCCAGCAACAGGTCCCACAGGGCCAGACTGTCTTTCCCCCCGAAACGGCCACCAGGATCTTATCTTCCGGGCCGAACATCTGCAGTCGCTTCACGTTACGACGCAGCTGGTTCTGTACGAACTGCAGGTAGTGGGGCGAGCAGAAGGCGGAGTTGTGCCGGCGCAACTCCACGCTGGCCTTTCCGCGGCACTTGATGCACCTCAAGGCTCAGCCTCCGGAGATGGCGGAAAGAATCTCGACGTGGTTCTCGTCTCGGAGCATCTCGTCACTTGTAAGCAGGGATTCGCCCCGGATTACTATGTGCGATTCTGGGTTAAGATCCAACTCTTTAAGAAGCTGCTTCACCCGTCTGCGACCCTCGATCCGGAGTTCGCGTCTGACTGGATTTCGAATAATGACGTCCATGGCTATGAAGTAGGAACGTTGGCACGGGCGCTGGGGGGTATCAAACGAGAGGCCGGGGAAGGGCGATGTTACTCGACGGCGTCGACCGTCTCCTCGATGATTATCTCCCGCCGCCCCTGGTCGGTGACGGAGTAGTAGCCGGAATTTCCGGGCGACCTCTCCAACCACTGGAAGGCGGACCGTCCGGCGTTGCGGAGGGTCTGCACGAAATCTTTCGGACGCGGCCACTGTAAGAAGTCGAAGAGAGGTCCCAACTCCTGGGCGGAAACCTTATCCAAATCGAGGAATCGTTTGGCTCCTTCCGCCGCCACAACTACCCTGCGCATGTCCCCCGAGGGCGCCATGAGTTGGCAGAACTCCAGGAATTCGGGGCTGCTGCTCACATGACCGTTTCCGTTGGTATACGGTTCTTCCTGCAGAATCGGCGCGGCCCCGTTGCTGTTTGTCGATGGCGCAACGCTGTCTGAGGTCAGGTATTCGCGGGTAGAGGCGATAACCTCGCCGTACATTTGTGGTTCCGTTGTTTCCAGAGTAATGGTGACGCCGTTGGGAAAAGTAACTGTGACCTTGAGCATGTGAACGTATCCCCTCCATTATCAAAATATACGGAATGGGGGTCAAAATCAAGGCTATTTGGGGCGCAATGGGCCGGGTTTAGCACCCGTGGAGGTCTAAAGGGTTTGCTTCAATCGTAGGGCTAGGGTGCGGGTAATGCCCGGCACGGTTACTATTTCGTCCAGCGTGGCCTCCCGTATGCCCTTCAGCGATCCGAAGCGGCGCATCAGCATCCGCTTGCGCTTCGGGCCTATCCCCCGCACCATGTCCATCGACGACCGGGTTGAGGATTTGCTCCGAAGCTTCCGATGGTAGGTGACGGCGAACCGGTGGGCCTCGTCCCGAACCCGCTGCACCAGGTGTAACGCAGGAGATCGTCTGGACAGGGCGATGGGCTCCGGTGTTTGCGGCACGAAGATCCACTCGTTCTCCTTGGCGATTGACGCCAGGGGGATGAAGTCGATGCCCAATTCCAGGAACACCTCCAGGGCGGCGGAGAGATGCCCCTTGCCCCCGTCGATGATGACCAGATCGGGGGACTTGTCCCAACCGCGGGCTGGCCGCTCGGCGTAGGTGCCGTCCACCCCGTTGTGACCCTTCACGCCCTTGCCGTGGCTCTTTGCCAGCTTGCTAAAACGTCGGTGCAGCATCTCCTGCATCATGGCGTAGTCGTCTATGCCCTCCACTTTCTTTATCTTGAAGCGGCGGTAACGGGACGTGCGCGGCGCCCCGTCTTCAAATGTCACCATGCTGCCGACGGGGTGGCTGCCCTGGATGTTTGAGATGTCGTAGCACTCGATGGTACGGGGCAGCGTCGGCAGGCTGAGTTCTTCCTGAAGCTCCGTCATCGCTTCTTGCTGGGCATCCGTGTTGCCCCACCACTTGACCCTCATCTGCGAAAGCTGCTGTACGGCGTTAGCCGAGGCCATCTCCACCAGCCGCCGGTTAGGCCCACGCTGGGCCATGTTGATGGTCACGACACTGCCCCGCTTCTCCCGCAGCCACTGTCGAATCTCGTCGGACTCCTCCAGACGGTGCTGCAACAGTATTCGCTTGGGAATGAAGGGCGTGGACTGGTAGAACTGCTTGACGAAGCCCGTCATCACCCGTTCTGGCGGGTCGTCCTGTGTGCCGTCCATGACGAAAGTATCCCGCCCAATGAGCTTTCCGTTTCGTATGAAGAAGACCTCCAGGCAGGCCTGGTCGTTCTGCGTCGCCATGCCGATAGCGTCCAAGTCGTGGCCGGAAACCGACGCCGTCTTGATCTGCTGCTCCTCCGATACCCGTTGAATGGCGCGAGTCTGGTCCCGAAGCACCGCGGCCCTCTCGAACTCCAGGGCGTCGGAGGCCTCTTGCATCTTCTGCTTCAGGTCCGCCAGCACCGGTTCCGTCCTCCCCTCCATGAACAGGACCACCTGGTCGATTATCTTGTGGTAATTCTTCTTGTCTATCTCGCCCGTGCAGGGGGCGGCGCACCGGTTGATGAAGAATTCCAGGCAGGGACGCGCGTCTTTGCCCGTGATGACCTTTGTGCAGGAGCGATAGGGAAAGAGCTTCTTGAGCAGGGCCAGCGTCTTGCGAATGCTGTGGGCAGTGGCGAAGGGGCCGAAATATACTGCGCCGTCGTTCTCCACCCGGCGGGTGATGTATATCTGGGGAAACTCCTCCGCCCGGTCTATCTTGATGTACGGGTAGGTCTTGTCGTCCTTGAGGCGGGCGTTGAACTGAGGCCGGTGTTTCTTGATGAGGGTGTTCTCCAGGATGAGGGCCTCGGCCGACGAGTCGGTGACGATGTAATCGTAGTCGGCCACGCGGGTCAGCATCCGGCGAATCTTCGGCTCGTGCTTGGCGGAGGCTGTGAAGTAGGAGCGAAGCCGGGACCGCAGGTTCGCCGCCTTGCCCACATACAGCACCTTCCCCTGGTCGTCCTTCAGCTGGTAGACGCCGGGGCCGACGGGCGTAATGCGAAGCCGGTTAGCCAGGGACGGGATGGCCATGGGGTTGCCTTAGTTCAGGAAGATGCTGAGGACTATGATGACGGCGATGATGACGCCGCTGAGCAGTAGGATGCGCCGAAGTTCCATCCCCACGTAGCTGTAGACCAAGGGCTGCCGGGCGGTGACGGTTGTGCCTGCTGTTTGCGGCGAGGCAGATGCCGCCGCAAGGGCGGGCATTGCCTCAGACCCGGCCGACGCGGCTCCTGACACTGGCGCCGTCGTGACGGGTTGGCGCCGGCGTTGCGCGACCGAGGCCGTTGGGATACCCGACGGGCCGCGCCCTCTCTTCTTTCGTTGGCTTAGCTGGGCCTGTTTTGCTGCGACATGCTTGCCGCGTTTCTTGCGAGCCATGGGTGGGTTTGCGCTCCTTTAGGTCTCAGTGGGTCAGGTCCTGGGCGGCGTGGGCAACTATCTCCCCCGCCGTCGCCACTTTCAAGTCCGCCATGTTGATTATCATGTGGTAGATATTGGGGTCGTCCGTGTCCACGTCGTAGAATTTGGAGAAGTAGGCTTTTCGCGCCCTCTCATGCTCCTCCACGAACCGGTGGGCCTCTGCGTACTCCAGGTGTTCCCGCTCCATGATGGTGTGAATGCGCTGCTCCAGGGGGGCCACGGTGCCCACGTGAAGCACGCCGGGCTCGCCCTTCAGGATCAGATTGCCGGCCCGTCCCACGATGACCACGTTGCCTTCCTTGGCCAGATCCTTGATGACGGAGGTTGTGACTTCTATGTACTTCTTGTCGTCCACCTCGTGGGACAGTGTGATGGGTTCGTCTTCCCCTTCGGAGTAGTAGTCCCTGGAGAGCAGCACGTCCACGCCCGGGCCGAAGTAGGGTTCGCCGCCGGCCCCGGACATGGCGGAACGTTCCAGCACGTTCTGAAAGAAGCGGCCCAGCAGGTCGCGACGGCTGGTGACTTCCGACTCTTTGCCCGCCACGGCCTGAACGGTGGCCCCGATGCGCTTGGCCGCTTCGGCCAAAATCAGCCGGTCCACGTAGTCGACGTGAAGATGATGGGCAACCTGCAGCCCAACTTCCGGACCGCCGGAGCCGATCTGTCCGTTCAGCGTTACAACTGCCATGGGAGCCTCCCGAGGTCCTGGGTTTGCGTGGCCGGAGACGCGGGCCGAGCCTTAATGCTAGTGTACCAGAAACGGCCCCCACCCGTCATTTCAGTGGGTTGGGACGAATCGTTTGGGGAAACGAATGGGATTTTGGGGTATTCGTTTCAGGTTTGCCAGGCGTGGAAGGAATTCGATCTAATTATCGAATAAAACGAATGTTGGTGGTTTCTGAAGCAACTCAGGCGTGGATCTAATTGCTTTTGCGGATTTATTCGTTTCGTTTTTCCTCTGGGAATGGATTGGAGGTTAGCAGGGCGTTCGAAGGTGTTCATGGGGATAGGTTAGCAGGGGAGGGTGTGATAGGGCAATGGGGAGGATGTCAGTATTGGAGGGTGGCCGAGGTTAGTCGTTGCTGATGGTGACCTTTCCCGTTCTGCCTTTGTAGACCATTGTGAAATGCTGAAGAAAGTCTCTGCCAATGAGAGCGAGGTGGGGCTGGCCGCCAGTACGAAGGTGAACGCCGCAGAATTCTCCGTAGACGGTATAGTCCAAGTCTGGTACGTATATCTGGCAGAGATGTACATTTACCTCTTTTGAACCATGCACGCCTGCAACTTCTCGTCGATTAACTACTGGAAGATTCAACGCCAAGGCGAGAGATGAATCTACACAGCTTGCAAAGGCGCCTGTGTCCACCAATGCAGGAAGTTGTTGACTGGGTAAGTTCAGCTGGCCTGGACAGGTGGGCCGATATAAAGCATCAAAGCCGATTTGAACGAACAAGGTGGGGCCGTAGGAAACTAGAGTAAGCCTTCCTGGAAGTCCTCCACTGTCGGGAAACCCAACCTCAGCGGTTGGCATTTACGGGTCTGTATAAAATGGAAGCTGGTAGTGTCACTGGCCCGGCGCCGACTTGGCGAATCAGGTACGGGCCTCGGACAAAGCGCTCTACCGCAACCACCGCGGCGTCCTGGAAGGAATCGTAGGCGCCTATGAATGTCCGGTTGTGGAAGATGACATACTTGCCGAAGTAATCGGCTTCTAGTACGTTTCGCATTTCTTCATAGGCTGATATCTGTTGGCTAAGCGTGGTCATGGTACGCCTCCTATCCCCTATTCACACCGAGCAATGGTGTGTAACCCTCCCCGCATCCAAATCAGAAAGCCCCATCCCATTTGCCAGGCTCATGCTAACCAGAAAGGTCAAGAGCCAAGCTCTCGGAGCAAAGGTCGAACTATAGTTAAATTTAACGATGGTAACTTAACCTGTCAAGTTCAATTTACGACCGCAAGGGCATGGTGTGGCGAAAGTTCAATACTCCCTAACTTTACTGCCCAACATTGACGTTTTGCGCTCAAATAAAAAGCAGGGCGCCGAGGGCGTTGTTGGCGCTGGGTTCGGTTTGTCGGGGGGTAGTTGTCAATGGGCGTGATGATCCTTGGGAATTGCCGGCATTCGTTTCCGAACTTTATTGGAAGTCTCGGTTGGCCGGGTACGTCCTGAAACTGTACCCCTACACGTCACTCAAAGCAAATGTTCTTTGTCACAACGAGGCGATGGCGGGCGTAGGGGGATGGGTTCCCGCATCCGCGTGGACAAGAGGGGCGACGAGATTCTTCGGCTCCGCCCGAAATGCCAGGTTGGGGAGGGGGATGGGTTGTGGTATTAAGGGAGGTTGATATGATGTGCTTGGAATGAAAGGGGGCTGATTAGGATCTCAGGCGATCGCAATACAAATAACTTAGAAATCACTCAATCCCTCTAGCAACTTCATCGTGGCTTCCCCACTTAGTTCATCTCCTTGGTAACGGCACTCGTATAGTCCTTGTAGGTTTGAGGGAAGCTCTAATCCTTCCTCAACCAGCAAGATGAACTTGTCTCCGTAAAGAGCCATTGCGGCCCCAATCTCGATCAGCACATTCCCGTTTAGTTGTGGGACCTCGTTGCCTTCTTTGTCGTACAGTACATTATCCGTACTCACATTGATTATCGCGGCACGGCACGTCCTCATGTCGCTCATTACCTTTTGGGGTACAGGTTTCGCAGAAGTTTCATGCTCCACCGCCACCACGGGTTCAAATTTTCCATATCTAACGATTTTCTTTATCTGGCCCAATATCTTCTTGTTCTTCCCATGGGTGATGAAGAAGCGGTTAGTGTTCTGTGCGCTCTCGTTAGTATGAATGGGTGCACCAAGGCTGTTGAGCGACTCCCCATCATCGCCTTCATCTTCGGCCTCTTCTGATGGATCTTCCATGAGAACAGGTTCTCCAGAGGCAGTTGGCATATTGAGGAATCCCTGAGCGATATCCAAATCGAACTCAAAGCGGGTTGGTTGCCCTTTGCGTCCAATTTTAAGCACCCCGAGGTCCGCTCCTTGCGCAAGGTGAAAGAAGCAAAAAGCCTGATTGTTAAGAGTCGTTTCTGATTCAGCGGATTGTTCTCGAAAGTGCTCATACCAATGCGATGCAACCTCGGTTGCGGTGATGGTGCCCTCGCTACGATGGACAATGCGTTCAACCAGTGCTTTATACGGATTTACTTCGCCAACGACACTCCGCAACACATCGCTCCGAGACGAGCCAGAATCCCTCACGTACAGGCGCCCTCGTTCCGTGATCTTCAGCTTGTCGTTATCGTCTTCGATGAATCCCCAGAACTTCATTGCAGCGAGCTTGCGTCCATCAAGGCGCTTCTTGTCTACGACAGACTTCGCCTCAGGAAGCGTCGCTCCCGTGGGCTTAGTAGTGAGATATTCGCAGACAGCGGTGACATCGTCAAGAGTTGTACGGATCGGGAGGGACATGTCTTACTCCTTTATCCTACGCCTAAGATAAGACGCATTATAAAGGGTGTCGCATAGAAATGCAAGAAAGGCTTAAGGATGCAACAGCCCTCAACCTCTGGCCGAGCTAACGAGCCCGCTTAACTCCGGGGGTGGGCCTTCTCGTACTCCTCGCGGAGGTGGTCGTTGGTGAGGTGCGTGTAGATCTGCGTCGTCGTGATGCTCGCGTGGCCCAGAAGCTCCTGCACGTACCGAAGCGGCGCGCCACCCTGCAGAAGGTGCGTCGCGAAGCTGTGCCGCAGCACGTGGGGCGTTATCTTCTGGTCGATGTTGGCCCGCTTGGCGCTGTTCTTCATGATGGCCCAAACCCACTGGCGGGTGAGCCGCTCGCCCCGCCGATTCAGGAATATGGCCTTCTCTTTCTTCGACTTGGCCAGCTTGGTGCGCGACTTCTTCACGTAGGACTTGAGGGCAAAGGTAGCCTCGGGATGAAGGTATGTCATGCGCTCCTTCCCGCCCTTACCCAGCGTTCGCACGTAGCCTTCCGTGGTGTTCACGTCTTCCAGGTTTAGCGAAATCAACTCCGTTACTCGTAGACCCGTGGCGTAAAGAATCTCTAGTATGGCCCAGTCCCGCTGACCCTCCGGGGAGCGCTGTTCCTTGGCCCGCTCCAGAAGCCGCGCTACGTCGGCTTGGGAGAGGTGCTTGGGCAGGGTGCGACCCGGCCGGGGCGTGCTCAGGGACTCGCTGGGGTCTTCTTCAATCATGCCCTCCAGGATCAGGAAGCTGAAGAAGGAGCGGATGGCCGCCACCTTGCGGGCCACGGTGCTGTCTGCGTAGCCGTTCTTGCCCCGGAGGGCAAACACGTAGTTGGTGAGGTGATTCAGGTCCACTTGCTTCCAGGTGGACTTGCCGTTTACGAAAGGCAGTGTCTTCTTGGTGTAATCAAAGAACTGGTACAGATCGTTACGGTACGCCTCTAGAGTATTGTGAGAAAACCCTTTCTCTACTACCATATGATTAAGGAACGAATCAATAGGTTCTTGCATAGCAATCCTCGTGCTATTATCTAATCGTTGGCCATTTTAACACGTGGATTCTTTTTCTTATTCCGACTTTCCGTGCGGGGTTTGACCGGATTGACGAATTGCGACGCTGGGCCATACAATAGGCCAGCCCATGGCAAAAGTCATAGATCTTCACGTTCATACTACCCGAGGCAGCAGCGACAGCAACCTTTCTCCGGAAGACATGGTGGCGGAATCCAAGCGCCTCGGCGTCCCCGGCCTCTGCATCACTGAACACAACTCCCTGTGGGACCGGCACGAGTTCGCCGCCTTTGCCCGCAAGCACGATATGCTTCTCATCCGCGGCGTCGAAGTGGATACGGAAATGGGCCATGTGCTTGTTTTTGGCATGGAGGACTATGTTTCCGGCATCTCGCGCATCGCGGAGCTGCGGCGGGTGGTGGACGAGGCGAAAGGGTTCATGATTACGGCCCACCCCTTCCGCGGCATCCACAGCCCCGGCGGCTTTCGGAGGCCCTACTTGTACAGGGATGTCTCGGAGATACCCGATACGGTGGAAGAAGCATCTGAGCACGCCGTCTTCGGCTTGGCGGACGCCGTGGAGGTGGCCAACGGCAACACCATTGATAGCGAGAACGCCTTTGCTCATGGGGTGGCGGAGCGTCTGGGCATGAAGGGTACGGGCGGAAGCGACGCTCACTCCGTTCACGGCCTGGGCCGCTGCTTCACCGTCTTCGAGGACGACTTGCGGTCCGAGGAGGAGTTTATCGAGGCCCTGCGGCGCGGCAGGTACTACGCGGCCTATGGCCTGAGGACCGGCGCCGTCCGGCCATTCCAGGGCTGAGACGGACTATAGGATGTTGGCGAAACCTTGTTGAACTCACCGTTGAATGCTGATGACCGGGTCTATGCGGCCATTGACTTGGAGACGACGGGGCTGCACGCCGACCGGCATAAGATAATCGAGGTGGGCGCGGTTAAGTTCCGGGGCGGCGAAGTGCTGGACGAGTTCCAGACCTACGTCAACCCCTACACCCCCATTCCGCAATTCCAGCGGAGGCTTACGGGCATCCGGCAGGCGGATGTGGACACCGCGCCGCCCTTCGCCTCAGTATCGGTGCACCTGGAGGAGTTTCTGGGCGACGTGCCGGTCATCGGGCACAACGTGGCCTTCGACGTCGGGTTTCTGAAAAAGAACGGCTTGCCCATGGCCAATGTTGCCTACGATACCTGGGACATGGCCTCTGTTCTGCTGCCGGAAGCTTCGGAGTATTCTCTCTCCCTGCTGGCCAAGAGCTTGGGTATTGAACCCGATAGCCCGCACCGCGCTTTGGACGATGCTCGCGTCACCCGGTTGGTCTTCCTGGCCCTGCTGGAACGGGCTAAGGAGTTGGACCCCGTAGTGGCGGAGCGCATCAGGATAATCGCCCGACGCTCGGGCTGGAGTTTCGGCGACCTGGTGGGAAGTGAAGCCCTCTTCCACGCTCCCGGATTCGACGGGTCTGTGGACTCTAATATGCTGGCCCAGCGCCTCACCAGGCCGGAATCCCTGCCCCGACCGGAAGAGGAACAGACCCTGGACGTGAAACGAGTAGAGGCTATGGCTTCTGCCGAGGGCCTGCTTTCGAAGTTCTTCCCCGGGTTCGAGTACCGTCCGGAGCAGAAGCAGATGATTTCGGCGGTGACCCGGACCTTCGGAGAGGGCGGCCATCTGATGGTTGAGGGTGGCACCGGCGTCGGGAAGACGGTGGCGTACCTGCTCCCTGCCATTCTCTTCGCGGTGGCAAATGGCCAGCGGGTAGTGGTCTCCACCAACACTATCAATCTCCAGGAACAGCTGCTCCAGAAGGACATCCCTGCCCTGGCGGCCGCCCTCGAGAAGGCGGGAGAGATTCCCGAAGGTGGGCTGCGGGCTGTGAGTCTGAAGGGCCGCGCCAACTACTTCTGCATCCGCCGCTGGACGAACCTTTCCCGCAGCGACAGTCTATCGACAGACGACGCGCGCCTGCTGAGCAAGTGCCTGGTCTGGCTTCAGAACACCCCCACCGGTGACCGGGGCGAGATGAACTTAGCGGGGCGGGATTGGCAGTCCTGGATCCGGGTTTCGGCCAGCGACAAGGGCTTCTGTCCAGGCCTCCGCCAGGGCCTATGCTTCCTGCGGGCAGCCCGGGAGCGAGCGGAAGCCGCCCACGTCATAGTGGTCAATCATGCCTTGCTTCTTTCAGACCTGGCCAGGGGCGGGGGCCTCATTCCGGAATACAACTACCTGGTTGTAGATGAGGCCCATCACCTGGAAGAGGAGGCCACCCGCCAATTCGGCTTCTCAGTGTCCCAGGATTGGCTGGAGGAACATCTGGATGCCATCGCCAGGTACGTGCAGCAGGCGCAGATAATCCTCCGCACCCAGCGTCTCCCTGCCCAACAGGCCCTCCGATTTCAGGAACTGGCGGCATCGGTGCAGGAATCCGTCTCCGGCCTGCGGGACAAGTGGGAGAACATGTGGAATCTGGCGGAAGAGTTCGTGATGAATCACCGCAACGAGTACGATGCGCGTGTGCAGCTGAGAATCAGTCGGAGCGCCCGGACTCAGCCCGGATGGTCAGACGTGGAGATTGGCTGGGAGAACTGCGACGGCGCCATACAGCAGTTCCGGGGTAGGGTGGAGGAATTGGCCCGCTACCTGGGTTCCCTGTCCGTTGACGGATCGGACCCGTGGGACACCCTTCTTTCCGACCTGGATGGCTGGTTGGAGGATTTGGCGGAGATACGAGAACAGCTGCGCACTGTGGCCAGCGCCGACTTTCAGGACGAGCGTATCGACTGGCTGAGCCAGGAGCGGGATTCCAACATGGCCTTCAACTCGGCGCCCCTGGACGTCGGCCCTACTCTGCGGTCGGGCCTCTTCGACCAGAAGGAATGCGTGGTCTTGAGCAGCGCCACGCTCACCGCCCAGGGCAGCTTCGACTTCATTAGGCATCGGTTGGGTCTGGAGGGGGCGGAGGAGCTGAGGGTGGGTTCGCCCTTCGACTATAAGAAGTCCACCCTACTGGCCGTCCCCGACGATATCCCGCCCCCTAATGCCCGCGGGTATCGCGACGCGCTGGAGCGGTGCATAGGCCAGATTGTGAGGGGGGCCGGTGGGCACACCATGGCGCTATTCACCTCCCACGCCGCGTTGAGGGCCGCCCGCCAAACACTTATTCGCACGGTGGAAGATTCGGGCATTACCGTGCTGGCACAGGGAGTAGACGGCCCGCCCCACCGGTTGATGCGGAGGTTTGCCGAAAATCCCCGCAGCGTCCTGTTGGGCACCAGCAGCTTCTGGGAGGGCGTTGATCTGCCCAGTGGTGTGATGAAAGCACTCATTCTGGCCCGCTTGCCCTTTAACGTGCCAACTGAGCCCGTCTTTGCGGCCAGGGGCGAGCAGTACGAGGATTCCTTCCGGCAGTTTGCCGTGCCTCAAGCTGTGCTCCGGTTTCGACAGGGATTCGGCCGGCTCATCCGCAACGCGCAAGATCGGGGGGCAGTGGTGGTGCTCGACAGGCGGGTTCTCAACCGCTACTACGGCCGGCATTTTCTTGATGCGCTGCCGGAGTGCACGTTGAATATCGGCCCGATGGCATCCGTCGTTGAGAGCGTTAACCGGTGGTAAAAGCGGGATCTTTCGTCCTGGAAGTGCCGCCGCCCCTGGATTTGGCTGCCACTCTGGAGAGCGGTCAGGCCCACCGTTGGCAGAAGGACGGCGACGTGTATTGGGGCGTGGTCTATGGCAGCCTGCTGAAGGTCAGGCAGGTTCCGGCAGGGGTGGAGATTTTTTCTACGCCGGCATCGTCGGCGTCCTTGAAGACGATGTTGGCGAGCTACTTCCGGCTGGATGACGACCTGTCCGCCATCTACGAAGAGATAAATCGGGACGACCGCATTGACGCCATGATCCAGCTATACCCCGGGCTGAGGCTACTACGTCAGGAGCCGTGGGAGTGCCTGACGGCCTTCATCTGTTCCGCCACGTCTAACATTCCGCGGATAGCAGCTAATATGGAGTCAATGGCGGACGCTTTCGGGGAGCCGCGGTCGCTTCAGGGGCGCGTCCGGAGCAGCTTTCCGCCGGCCCACAAGATAGCTGAGGCGGGAGAGGGCGCTCTTCGAGAGTTGGGCCTGGGGTTTCGCGCCAAGTATCTGGCCAGAGCGGCCATTCAGGTGGCGGAAGGGGCATTGGACTTGGAGGAGGTGCGGAGGCTGCCATACTGGGAGGCCAGGGCACGGTTGACGGAGCTTTATGGTATCGGAGCAAAGATTGCCGACTGCGTGTTGGTGTTTTCGCTGGATAAGCTGGAAGCCTTCCCCATTGATAGATGGGTCAGCAGGGCTGTGCAGGAGTGGTACCTAAACGGGCAGATGATGTCCTACGACGACATCGTGCACTGGGCCCACGGGTATTTCGGCCAGTATGCGGGGTACGCCCAGCAGTACCTGTTCCACGGGGGTAGGTTGGGCAAGGTGGGGCGGGCGACCGCGGCCGGACCCAAACTCCGAAGATAGAAGACGAGCGTAAGGTTGAAGATTGCGTGGCCTCGGGTCACATAAGCTCCGGCCAGAACCGCTCCTCTTTCCAGAATTCCCCGTTGTTGTGGTAGCCTCGAACTTCCCAGAAGCCCGGCCTGTCCTCCGCCATGAACTCGATGGCGGGGAGCCGCGGTCGCTTCAGGGGCGCGTCCGGAGCAGCTTTCCGCCGGCCCACAAGATAGCTGAGGCGGGAGAGGGCGCTCTTCGAGAGTTGGGCCTGGGGTTTCGCGCCAAGTATCTGGCCAACGCCGCTATTCAAGTGGCTGAAGGGGCTTTGGACCTGGAAGAGGTGCGAAGGCTGCCCTACTGGGAAGCCAGGGCACGGTTGACGGAGCTTCATGGCATCGGCTCAAAGATCGCCGACTGTGTGTTGGTGTTTTCGCTGGACAAGCTCGAAGCATTTCCTATTGATAGATGGGTCAGCCGGGCAGTGCAGGAGTGGTACCTAAACGGGCAGAAGATGTCCTACGACGACATCGTGCACTGGGCCCACGGCTATTTTGGCCAGTATGCGGGTTACGCCCAGCAGTACCTGTTCCACGGGGGTAGGTTGGGCAAGGTGGGGCGGGCGACCGCGGCCGTACCCAAACTCCGAAGATAGAAGACGAGCGTAAGGTTGAAGATTGCGTGGCCTCGGCTCACATGAGTTCCGGCCAGAACCGCTCCTCTTTCCAGAAGTCCCCGTTGTTGTGGTAGCCCCGGACTTCCCAGAAGCCCGGCGTGTCCTCCGCCATGAACTCGATGGCGCGGAGCCACTTGGCGCTCTTCCAGCCGTACCTCTGAGGGACCACCATGCGCACCGGGCCTCCGTGGTCGTTGCTCAGAGGCTTCCCGTCGTGCTTGTGGGCCAGCAGCGACGATCCATCCATGAGCACTTCTAGGGGCAGGTTGGTGGAGTAGTCGCCGTAGCAGTGGGCCATGACGAACTTAGCCTCCGGCTTGGGCGAGACCAATTTGGCCAGGTCGGTGAACAGCAGACCCTCCCAGGTGTTCTCCAGCCGGCTCCACTGGGTGACGCAGTGGAAGGGGGCGGAGACGGCGGTCCAATCCAGCTGAGAGAACTGCTCCCAGTTTAGGTCCAACTCCCGGTCTACCAGACCGAAGACTTGCAACTGCCATTTATTGATATCTATTTTGAGATTGCGCCCGTAAGTAAGGACGGGCAGCTTCTTGGTAACGAACTGGCCCGGGGGCACACCCTCCCGGACGGGGGCTTTCTTGACTCTTGAGGGGTTCTTGAAAAGCAAGGGGTTCTCTCCTGAGTAATTGCGAAAGTAAATGGTACTTAGGCGAGGGCAAGAATGTCAAACACTGGGGGGCCGCACTCATGGCCTTTGACGACGATCCCGGCCCTTCATCGGCCTTCTTGCGAAAAGATTCACAATTCATTATCATCTGCCCATGATGCCGGTCCCGGCCCCGTCCACGGAGTTTTCAATGTTGGCCAGTTGCGTGCTTTTCTTGCCCCATCCTCCTAGACGTCAATGGACCTTCCCGTGAGCGCTGAAGTAGACGGGCCTGCCATAAGGGTTGAGTCTCTGTACAAGGGATTCGGTGGGCCGCCGGTGTTGCGAGGGTTGGATCTGGAGGTTGCGTGGGGCGGCGCCCTCGTAATTTTCGGGGCCAACGGGTCGGGCAAGACCACATTGCTTCGTCTCCTCGCAACTCGATACAGGCCGGACAGGGGCTGCATCTCTCTCGCGGGCCTCGAGACTCGCCGCTCCGCTGCATCCATACGACGCCTTATCGGAGTTGTGGGTCATCAGCCCATGCTCTACCAGAACATGACCTGTGAAGAGAACCTGACCTTCTTTGGACGGATGTATGGGCTGGAGAACGTCGGTGGGCAGGTAGACGGCGTTCTCACACAGATGGGGTTGGAGACTCGTCGGCGTCAGCGAGTTCGAACCCTCTCCCACGGGATGCAGAAGCGGCTGGCCATGGCCCGGTCCGTGCTGCACGACCCTCCCATTCTGCTAATGGATGAGCCGGAATCGGGACTGGATCAGGGCGCCCTGGAACGGATGGAGTCACTTAGGGGGATGGATTCTGGTCGTCGGCGCACCGTGGTCGTGGCCACCCACAACGTGGAGTGGGGTCTGGGTTGGGGCGAGAGCGTTGCTGTACTCCGTAGTGGCCGCATCGCCTTTGAAGCCCCCCGAGATCGTCTTGACGAAGTGGAGTTTCGTAAAGCCTACGGGGAGTTGGGTCGATGAGGGCAGTTGTGGAGTTCGTCCGGCCCGTGTTTCTGGTGGCGTGGAAGGACGTTTTGCTGGAGCTTCGTAACCGGGAGGTGGTGGCTACGGCCCTGGTCTTTGGCGTGATGATGGTCGTCATCTTCAACTTCGCCCTGAACATCACGCCGGAAACGGTGAATGTGCTGGCCCCCGGCGTGCTGTGGGTTGCCTTCTCATTCGCCGGCGTGCTGGCCATGAGCCGCGCCTTTGTGGCAGAGAAGGAAGAAGGGTGCCTGGACGCGCTGTTGCTATGTCCGGTAAGCCGGGACTCCCTCTATTTCGGCAAGATGCTGGCCATGTTCCTCTTCATGATGGTCATCGAGGCGGCGCTTCTGCCCATCTTCGCCGTCTTCTTCGACTTCTCCGCCTTCTCGGTGACGCTTCTGGGAACGATAGCACTGGCAACCCTGGGGTTCGCAACAGTGGGGACACTGTTCGCGGCCGTGGCCGCCAACATCCGGTCGCGGGAGATTATGCTGCCGATATTATTCTTCCCGCTGGTGTCTCCGGTGATAATAGGCGCCGTAGAGACCTCTAGCGCGGTTATCGGCGGGAGCGGCGCGGTGGTGTCGACAGGCCGTTGGATGCAGCTCATGGCCGTCTTTGACGCGGTATTTCTGGTAGTATGCCCCTGGCTTTTCAGTATCGTAGTAGAGGAGTAAAGTTTATGGACTTGGTTGAGAGAATATCGAGGAAGTCGCCATGGCATCCATAGCTAAGAGGGCCCGTGGAGGGCTCCCGCGTAATCTGGCGCTGGCCTTTATAGCCGCAGTAATGGTGGCGAACATGTTCTTTATATTCATGTTTGCGCCCACGGATGCGGTGTCAGGACACGTGCAACGCATAATGTACATCCACGTGCCTATGGCATGGCTCTCCTTCCTGGCCTTCTTCGTTGTATTCTTCGGCAGCGTCATGTATTTGTGGAAGCGACGAGAGAAGTGGGACGCCCTGGCCAGCTCCGCTGCTGAGCTGGGGGTTATCTTTACCTCGCTGGTGCTGATTACGGGGCCCATCTGGGCCAAGCCGACCTGGGGTATATGGTGGACGTGGGACCCCAGGCTCACCACCACCCTGGTGCTCTGGCTGATATACGTTGGATACCTGATGCTCCGGGCCTACAGCGTCAACCGTTCCCAGGGGGCGACGTTTTCCGCAGTGCTGGGAATCGTCGGATTCATAGATGTTCCCATAGTCTATTTCGCCGTGGATTGGTGGCGCACCCAGCACCAACGGCTTGTGGTAGGGGGAACGTCCCTGGAGGGCGACCTGCATCCGGACATGGCCCTAGCTCTGCTGATATCCGTGATTGCCTTCACCCTCCTATTCGTTGTTCTGCTGCGTCAGAGGGTGTCACTGAACAGGGTGGAGCGAGGTCTACGAGAGATGAAAGAAGACGCCGAATTTCAGGCGGAAGGATAGGAAGAGAAGATGATAGCTTTGATAACAACGCCGGCCCACAACATTCCGTACCTCTTTGCCGCCTTCGCCATTAGCTGGGCGGTATTCTTTGTCTATGTTTTCTTTACTTCCCGTAAGCAGGATGAGCTTGAGCGGGAGATGGAGAACCTCCGAGAGGAGTTTAGGCAAAGGGACAACGGCGGCGCGGGGATGTAGGGGCGCTTGTCATCCCGCTCCTGGGAGGCTAACATTTATATGAGTGCAAGCCGACAAACGTCGGGCCGTATTGACCGTGATAGCGAGTCATCCATAGGCTGCCGTGAATAGGGAGGGTTGTAGTTGACTCAGGGGAGCAATAGTAGTTTCAGCGCCGACGTCGGAGGGCGGGGTCTCCTCGGTGGACGGGGTAGGCTGGCGCTGATAGGCGTGGTCCTCCTTCTAGCGGTGGTGTATCTCATATACGCCGCCTTCCCGGGAAGTACCAGCTACTATTTCACGGTAGACGAGTTGGAGGCCAACTCTGCCGAGGTTGATGGCAAGACGGTCCGCGTGAAGGGCACGCTGGTGCCGGATTCCTTCGTGCGGGAGGACGGCGGTACAATGGCGACCTTCGCGCTTACAGCCGGTGATGAGGTGCTGCCGGCTGCCTACAACGGCGTTGTGCCGGACTTGTTTTTCAACGAGCACTCGGAGATTATCCTTCAGGGCGGCTACTCGGAGGGACAGACCTTCCACGCCGACACGGTCAGCGTGCTGTGCCCGTCCAAGTATCAGGCTTTGGAAGAAGCGGAAACGGCCGCCTAGTTCACGGCTTTCATCCCTGCCGTTCTGCCATTCACGCGACCACCCCCCCATCCCGCTTCCCTATGGCGTAGGGAAGGCCCTGCGCCCGCTCAGGTTGTTATTCCGGCCTTGCAATCAGGATGATAAACAGCGCGCCTCCGCATGACGCAAAGCGGGCGCCCACGAAGGGCGCCCTTGCAGGGACTCATCGTCCCCCGCTGGTTTTTTGACCGGCTACTGGATCTCGTAGAAGTCCAGCATCTGCTGGGTGGTCATAGGTTTCACCTTCGCCAGCGTCTCCTCCACCTGTTGAGTCAGCGTGAGGCGGTCGGTGTTCTGGTAGAGCACTCCCACGGGCAAGCCGCCGGAGCGGATGGCCGAATGAGCAGAGTCGTAGTCTGAGGCATCGTGGTCGTCGGGCAAGTCCCACAGAATCGGCGCGATGCCCTTTCTGGGGTTTCCCTTGAGAATCTGGTAGGTGTTGTTGTAGGTGGTGCAGGGCGATTGAACGTGGACCACGGCAAAGCCGGGGTGCTCCATCCCCTGGGTTATCAGATCAGCCAGTTCCCTCGGCTTGCCAGAGAACCCGGAGGCGATGAAAGAGACGCCCAGGGTTAGATAGAGGGCCAAGGGGTTCACCGAAGCCTCCATCTTGCCGTAGGGCGTGGAGCTGGTGGTTTCTCCCAATTCCGTGGTAGGAGAGCTCTGCCCCTTGGTGAGTCCGTAGACGGCGTTGTCCATGATCACGGCGCAAACGTCCAGGTTCCGCGCCGCCTGGGGGGCGATGTGCTCCATGCCGATGCTTAGGAAATCCCCGTCGCCCGCAACGATGATCACGTTAAGGTCGGGGCGTCCCATCTTGACGCCCATGGCGATGGGCAGACTCCTGCCGTGGATGCCGTGGAAGCCGTAGGGCTGGTCGCCTTCAAGCAGATGAACGAGGTTGCCGGAGCAGCCGATGCCCGCAACAACCACGTTGTTTTCGATTGGAATCTCCATATTGGTCATCCGGTCGGCCACGGCCTGTTCCAGGGCGCGGCGCACGGCAAAGTCTCCGCATCCGGGGCACCACTTGAAATCATATTCCGGGTTCTTGGCGCTCATACTGTTACCATTCCCTTTTGGATGGATTTCACCGCACCACCTACCCGCTTCACCAGGTCTCTAACCTTGAAAGGCAGGCCGGTGTACTGGGTAATGGCTTCCGCCTTCACACCCTGAGATCGGAGGGTGGACGCCCACTGGCCCTGATAGTTGAGTTCGGGCACCAGCACCAACTCCTTGCTTCGAAGCTCTTCCAGCAGGTCCGACGGGAGGGGGTTGAGGAACATTGTGTAGTACCAGCCCAGGTCAACGCCTTGCTCCACAAGCTGCTCGTAGGCCTCGATGGCGGGGCCTTTGGAGCCACCCCAGGGCATAAGGGCGATAGGTTCGTGGGAGTTCCTGCTTTCGTAGCTGCCGTTGGTCAGGAGCTTGAGCTTGTTGAAGCGTCGCTCCGTCATTTGCACGTGGCGTATGGCAAGGTGGGTGGTGTCGCCCAAGGGATCGTGCTCGCTCCCGTTGGCCACGTAGGAGCCAGGGAGGCCGGGGATGGGCATGGGCGAAACCGTGTCGGCCTCGTAACGCATATAGCCGTTCCTGCCGTTGTAGGTCTGCCGGTTTTCCACCCGCAGGCTGTTTAGCTCGGGCTTGGGGATGTTCTCCGTCCGCTCTGCCAGGGACATATCGCTCATGAGGATGACGGGACCCTGGTATCGCTCCGCCCAGTTGAAGGCTTCGATGGCGGCGTAGAAGCACTCCTCCACGGTGCCGGGGGCGATGACGGGAAGATTCACGTCGCCGTGGGCGGGGCAGAGGCAGGCCAGCAGGTCCGATTGCTCCGTCTTTGTGGGGAGGCCGGTGGCGGGGCCACCGCGCTGGACGTTGACAACGACCAGGGGAATCTCCGCCATCCAGCCAAGGCCCAAACCCTCGGCCATGAGACTAAAGCCGGGGCCGGCTGTGGCGGTCATGGCCTTCTTTCCGGCGAAACCCGCGCCGAGGAGGGCGGTAATTGACTCTAACTCGGAACTGACTTGGTAGGCGAACTTGCCCGGCCCCACCAAGTTGCGCTCCATCCAGAGGAGAACAGGAGTGGCGGGCGAAATTGGATAGCCCACGTAGAAGTTGATGCCGGCCGCCACAGCGCCCAGGGAGATAGCGTCGTTGCCCTTGATGAGCAGCTGCTTGCCCGGCGGCTTTTCGGCCTGGGCAATGCTTCCCAGGTGGAAGCCGCTACCGGCTGCCTGGTCTCGGCCCAAGGCAAGGGCCTTGATGTTGGATTCAATGATCTGCTGGTCGTTGGCGCGGCCACGGGTAAAGCGCTGGACGACGAATTGCTCCAGATATTCGTGGGGCATGTTGACCAGCTGGGCTACGGCTCCGATGATGACCATGTTTGCCGCCCGGTTGTTGCCGGTGGAGCGGGCCAGCTTTTGGATGGGCATTCCGAAGCTGTTGCCGTCATCCTCCAGCTGGAGTTGGTCGGAGTCGTAGATGACCACGCCGCCGCCCCGGACTTCGTCTACGTGGTTGTCGTAAGCCTCCTGGTTGAAGGCAACCAGCACATCCAGTTCGTCTCCTGAGCTGAGGACGGTAGACGTGGAGACCCGTGTCTGAGTCCAGGTAGGACCGCCAAGGATCTGCGAGGGAAATGTCGCGAAGGTTTGGACGTGGTAGCCGGCTTGGGTGGCCGCCTGGGCCAGGGCTTCGGCGGAAGTTACAACGCCTTGGCCCCCCTCTCCGGCGAATCGTACTATTAGGTCGGTTTTTGCCACCAAAACTCTCTCCAATTTTGTGAAGATTGCGGTGTTGCGCAAATAAGCCCGCCGCCACTGCGACGGAGATTCACGCTGTGTTGACTGGGTGAATGCTTGGGGTTGTCGTGCCGTCTACTTTCCTGCTCTTACCCTGGATGGCAACCCAAACGCTTGGGTGGATTGACGAAATCTGGCGGGACGCACTGCCTCCAAGGGCAGTTACTTAGTATATCAGCGCCTTGGTTGGGTGTCAAACCAGTGGGGTGACTGGTTGGGTAATTTTGTTACGAACAAAGCGGCGAATAGATTATTTTTTTGTTTGGCGGCGGCGACATGAACGATGGCGAGGGTTAGGGGCTGTCACAAGTCTTCATGTGCGGGTGGGAGGCGGGAAAAGCGAAGTCCAGCAGCAGCTGCGCCACCCGGCGGGGTCTTTGCAGCGGAACGTCGTGTATCGAATCTTCCAGCCATACCACCCGGCCGTTTGGGAGGAGATTTTCGGCCCGTTCCACCAGGCATTCTTGTCGGTTGGCCCTCGACGGGTCGGGGGCTTCTTTCCGTGCTGGAAGAATTAGGGTCGGGCATCTGACTTGTGGAAACAGCATGGAGGGCTTGTGTTCCCACAAGGCCCGCACGATTTTCATGTGGTTCTCGCGTCTGAGGTTCGGCCTGGCAAAGCCCTCCGGCGTCACGTAGAAGTTGGCGGCCAGAATCTTCTCGACGGCGGGGGTCATGTAGGGGGCAAGGCTGCCACTCTTGATGCGGTCCGTAACTTGCCGGAGGGTGACTTGGCCGAAGACGGGCGGGGCAAGTTCTTCCCGCGCCCGCTCCCAGGTCCAACCGGGCAGTGAAGAAGGCTCGATGTAGCCACCGTCTACCATGACCAGCCCGGAAACTTCGCTGGGGTAGTTGGCGGCACAGTGTAGGGCCACGTTGCCGCCCCAGGAGTGGCCCGCAATCAGGGGCTTCCGTAGGCCGAGCACTCGGCAAAACCTCATGACGTCTTGGGTGACCGTGTCGAAATCGTAGCCGGAACTGGGTTGGTCGCTAATTCCGTGACCCCTGAGGTCCAGTGCGATCACCCGGGCGTGGCGGGCGAGGATGGGCGCAACCAGGTCCCAGATGCCGGCGTGGGACGCCAGCCCGTGGAGCAGCAACATCGCACGGCCATGACCTTCCCAGTCCCGGAAGTGGAGGTGCAGCCCGTTGACGTTGGCGTATTTTTCCTTGGGCTGAGGTTCTAACATCGGTACATCGCTCTATCCTAAAGGGCCTTCGGTTAGAAGGGGAATCCACGCATTCGGCAGGTGAGGAGGGCCGTCAGCAAGAGGAGGCCCATCAGGGTAGCGGCTACAAAGAATAGGTATCTGGTCATTTCTGCTCGGTGTAGGTGCGAGGCTGTGCGGTGATATTGGCGGGGGAGACCCCTTCGTCAGCCATGGGGATTCGGTGGAGCGGGCGATGGGAATCGAACCCACATGACCAGCTTGGAAGGCTGGAGCTCTACCATTGAGCTACGCCCGCCGGGGCTTGACGGTTTCCGACTCAACCATTATACAGTCTGGCGGCGCCCCCATGTCATTCTAAACGCAGTGAAAAATCTCTTTGGCTACCATGCCGCTGCGCGGCCACGTTCTAGCCTCCCAGCAGTGGCGTGGCGTCCTTCAGCGCCGGGGCGAATATAAGGGCGACGATGGCCATGAGCTTGAGGAGGATGTTCAGGGAAGGCCCGGAGGTGTCCTTAAAGGGGTCTCCGACGGTGTCGCCCACGACGGCGGCCTTATGGGCGTCGGACCCCTTACCGCCGAAGTTGCCTAGCTCGATGTACTTCTTGGCGTTGTCCCAGATGCCGCCGCTGTTGGCCATTGTGATGGCCAGCAAGAATCCGGCGGAAACCGCGCCGATAAGCAGGCCGCCAAGGGCGTCCTT
Organism: Dehalococcoidia bacterium; assembly: GCA_965238215.1. Classification (GTDB taxonomy): domain Bacteria; phylum Chloroflexota; class Dehalococcoidia; order Lucifugimonadales; genus JAPULR01. The sequence continues at coordinate 1,956,910 of OZ250180.1, forward strand.
ACCCAGGATGAAGCCAGTGGCTATGGGCACGACCACGGCCATGACGCCGGGGGCAATCATCTCCAGTAGGGCGCCCCGGGTGCTGATGTCCACGCAGCGAATGTAGTCGGGTTGCTGCTCGCCGGTCATAATGCCAGGAATTTCCCGGAACTGGCGGCGTACCTCCTGGACGATGGAGAAGGCGGCGCGTCCTACGGCCTGCATGGTTAGGGCAGAGAAGATGAAGGGAAGCAGCCCGCCGATGAGCAGACCCACCAGGGTACGATGGTCCATGAGGTTGAGCAGCAGCTTCCTATCGTCGCCTCCGTCAAAGAGGTTGGCGGCGATGGCGTAGGTGGCCATGAGGGCCAGGGCGGTGAGGGTCGCCGAGCCTATGGCGAAGCCCTTGCCGGTGGCGGCGGTGGTGTTTCCCAGGGCGTCCAGGGCGTCGGTGCGCTGGCGCACCTCAGGAGACAGATGGGCCTGCTCCGCGATACCTCCGGCGTTGTCGGCCACAGGGCCGTAAGCGTCGGTGGCCAGGGTGATGCCCAGGGTGGAGAGCATCCCCACTCCGGCGAGGGCCACCCCATAGAAGCTGTAGAGCTCGAAGGCCACCATTATCGCGCCGCACACGGTCAGTACGGGGATGAGGGTACTCATCATACCTGTGGCCATCCCGCTGATTACTACGGTTGCAGCTCCCGTTTGACTGGTCTCCGCCACCGACTTGGTGGGTGGATAGTCGTAGGATGTGTAGAACTCAGTTACGAGCCCGATTATTACGCCCGCCACGAGACCGGCGATGATGGCTCCGAAGGCGTTCCACTGCAGCGGAACGTCTAGCCAGAGTATCGCGCCAAGGGATAGGAACACCACGATTATCGCGGCGCCGAAAATGCCCCTTCTTAAGGACCAGAGGAGGTCCGAAAAGGAAGCCTGCTCCTTGCTTCTAACCAGGAATGTGCCCAGCACCGAAGCGACGATGCCGGAGGCGGCGATGAGGAGAGGCAGGACTACAAGGTCGTCGTCGAAGGGGAGGGTCTGGCCCGCCACGCCGCCGGTGAATACGATGGTCACGGCGGCGCCGGCCAGGGCAATGGCGGCGATGAGGGAGCTTACGTAGGACTCGAAGAGGTCGGCGCCCATGCCGGCCACGTCTCCCACGTTGTCTCCCACGTTATCGGCGATGACGGCGGGGTTCCGGGGGTCGTCCTCCGGTATGCCCGCCTCCACCTTTCCCACCAGGTCAGCGCCCACGTCGGCGGCCTTGGTGTAGATGCCTCCACCCACCCTGGCGAAGAGGGCAATGGAGGACGCGCCGAGGCCAAAGCCTGCCACGTAGGTAATGTCCTGGTATATGAGGTACAGGATGGTGATGCCCAGAATGCCCAGGCCCACCACGGTGAGGCCCATTACCGCGCCGGAGGAGAAGGCGACCCGCAAGGCGGGGTTGAGGCCAGTTTGGGCCGTGGCGGCGGTGCGGGTGTTGGCCCGGATTGCGATGCTCATGCCCAGGAAGCCGGCCAGGGCGGAAGTGAAGCTGCCCGCCACGTAAGCTATGGCAGTTTTGGGAACGAGAGAGTCGAACTGAAGGATGTCTATTACTATCCAGAGGATGGCGGCCACCACAATCACGAAGGGCAGCAGCACCAGATATTCGCGCTTCATGAAGGCCATTGCGCCGCTCTGGATGGCAGCGCCGATGGCGATGGTTTCAAGGTTGCCCTTGTTGGCCCTCATTACGCGAATAGCCAGGGAAACGGCTACAATGAGGGCCGTGACCCCCGCCACCGCCGCTATTACAAAGGTTGGCATTACGTTCTGACTCTGCTCCTTTTGCTAAAGATTGAGCTTAGACGCCGCTCATACGTGGTTGGCCGGTATCCATCCAGGCAGCCAGCTTCTGCTCCAACGAGTGCTGCCTGAGGGCCATGGTAAAGTCTCCGCGGGTGCGCTCCAGGGTGCCTCGGACCATGTCCGTGGTGCGTCGGAGGCCCATCGTGACGCCCTCCGGGAAGTCCACAGTGACCAACAGGGAATAGATGTCGTCGAGGACTTCCATAACCTCTTCGCAGCGCTGCCACCGGTCCCAACGAAGAGAGTCCAAGATATGTCGGCGAAGTTCCCCGGCAGCGTCCCCCAGTCCCTTGAGGTAGGCCGTTGTGTCCACTCCTATCTCGTTCGGCTGGGGTAGGGGTCCGCCGGAAAGGAGGGCCAGGGTGATGTTGGCTTCGCTGAATTCCTTCCGGGCGTCGGCCAGGAAGCCGGCATGGTAGATTTCGGGGTTGGTCTGAAGGATAGGGGCGCATTCTTCGAGGTCGGCTCCCGCCTGGGCAATCAGCTCTCGGGCCCTATCGAATTCGGAGCGGTGGACGGCGCGAATGGCGTTGGCGGAGAGTCGTATGACCTGCCGGGAGATGCGAAGACCCCTCTCCCGGGCGTCGTGACGCTGGGTGAAGGTTTTCAGGGATGCGGCGGAAAGTTGGGCGAAGGAGTCGGCGTGGAGGGAGGGCATCAGGCTCTTCCTCCGGCCTGTAGGATGGCTTCGACGAGGCGGCTGGCGGCGTCCCGCGGACTGGGGGCCAGCCCAACGGCGCTTATGACGCAAATGGCGTCCGCACCCCTTCTGACCACTTCCGGCGCTCGTTGGACGTTTATGCCGCCGATGGCCACCACCGGAACGTCGACAGCGCTCTTGACGGCGCTCAACAGGGCCGGGCCGCCGACAATTGGCTGGTCTTTGGAGCCGGTGGGGTACATGGCCCCTACGGCCACGTAGTCGGCGCCCTGGGCCTGAGAGTCCAGCGCTTCTTCCGCTTGGTGGTTGGACCGGCCCACTATCTGGTGGGATTTTAGCGCCCGCCGAGCCGACGTTATGGGCAGGTCGTCCTGGCCTACGTGGACGCCGTGGGCGTCAATGGCGGCTGCCAAGTCTGCGTGGTCGTTGATAATAAGCAGGGCGTCTTTCTCGCGGCAGAGTTCGTTCAGGCGTTGGGCCAAGCCCATAGAGAGGCCCTTGTCCCGTGTCTTGTCTCTAAGTTGAAGGATAGCGGCTCCGCCTTCCAGGGCTTCTTCGGCTATGTACTCCGGGGGCCTACAGCCTGTTACCAGGGGGTCAATAATAACATATAGACCGCGTATGCTGTGTTGGGCGTCTCTACGGAGCAGGCGTCCGAAGTCGGATTCAAGGGCGTCGAGGGTGGCTAGAATTCCCTGGGCAATGCGAAGGCCGAGGTCGCTGAATTGTCCTGCTTCGGTGAGGAAGCAGACGGAAGCTCTGGCGCTTTGGACGAGGGCCAGCGACTGAGGGACGGACTGCGAGATTTCCGACTCCGCCTGCGGATCCAAGGGGCCGGGAAGCCGGCCAGCCAGGTTGAACAGAGTTCTCGCCGAGGTGGAACTGTCGGGCAGGTCGCGCTCGGCTGCGTTGCTGAGGGCAATGCACGAGCGCTGTAGGGAATTGACGTGCAGGCGCAAGAGTTTGGTTTGAGTCATTCTTGGTGGGTTGTCGATATTTGGCAGATGAGGGAAGGCGGTTCGGGAATGGGCATTTGTTGGGGCGCTAGTTTCTGAGGTGGGGGTATTTTAGCACACCCCGGCTCGCGACGGTTCAGCAGGGGGGACGCTCGACGGCGTTCTCCAGGTGACGCAGGGGAAGCACACGCCCCGTTCTATCCATCTCCACGGAGATGAGGTCAATGCGCCAGTGGCTGTCCGAGGAGGCGTGTTCGTCCAGGTAGGTCTCGGCCGTTGCGATGAGGCGTTGGGCCTTGGCGGATGTGATGGCCTCCTCCGGCGTACCGTAGGAAGAGGTGCGGCGGGTCTTCACTTCCACGAAGAGGATGGTGTCCTGAAACTGGGCGACGATGTCTACCTCTCCCCACCGGCATCGATAGTTGGTGTCGAGAATGCGGCAGCCGCGACTGCGGAGATGCCGCTGGGCCAGCCTTTCGCCCAGCTCTCCTAGACGACTTCTGGGCGAGGGCACGCGGTCGGCCTGGGATGAAATAGATGGGCCTTCCTGACGGGGGCAAATGTGTGGCGGTGAATGGGGGAGGGGCCGAGCCGGTTAAGCTGTTGGAGGTGCATCCGAGTGCCGTAGCCTTTGTGTTTGTGGAAGTCGTAGCCCGGCCATCGGGCGTCGACGTCTACCATGAGGCGGTCGCGGGCCACCTTGGCGGCGATGGCTGCGGAGGCAATGGAATAGCTAAGGCTGTCGCCGTGGGTGACGGCGGTGACGGGCAGGCCGCACTCTTCCAGCGAGAGATAGTCGACGAGCAGATGTTGGGGCTGTGGGGATAGGTCGCCTACAGCCCTTGTCATGGCTAACCGGGTGGCGGCGACGATGCCGAGCCGGTCTATCTCCTCGGGAGAGGCCTCGCCTACTGACATGGCCAAGGCGTGTTGGTGAATCTCTTTGGCCGCCCGCTCCCTCTGAAGCGGGGTCAGCTTCTTGCTGTCGTCGATGCCCTGCAGCCAGGGGGCAGAGGGGTCCAGGTGGGGGGGAAGGATTACGGCGCCGGCCATCACCGGCCCTGCGAGAGCGCCCCGGCCTACTTCGTCCACGCCGGCCACCAGGGTTCGACCGAGGCGGTGGAGGGCCCGCTCCATATCAAGGGAGGGCATTGGCCAGGGCAGCACTCGCTGTGGGTTCGTTATGTTCCGGCTTGGGAGGGTGAGAAATGCGGCCTCCGCCGACAACCTCCTCGCCTTGGTAGAAGACGACGGCCTGGCCTGGTGTGACGGCCCGCTGCGGCTCTTGAAAGCGCAGGAGGGCGCTGCGGCCCTGGGGGTAGAGACAAGCCGGGGTCTGAGTAGACTTGTATCTGATCTTCACGGAAATTTCTATACCTGGGGAGGGAGACTCACCCAGGATATAGTTGACTCCAGCAGCCCAGAGGGTGTCCCGGTAGAGCTCGGATTCAGGGCCGATGGTAATGTCGCTGCTCTCCGGGTCGATGGCGGTGACGTAGAGGGGATTGGACGATGCGATTCCCAGACCGCGCCGCTGCCCCACGGTGTAGAACTCGATGCCCTTATGCGTTCCCACCGCTTCTCCAGCGTTGTTCACGAAGCGGCCGGGTGTGGGGGTGACTCGCTCCTGAATGAAGCTGCGGTAGTTGCCCAGGGGAATGAAGCAAATGTCCTGGCTGTCGGGCTTGTCGGCGTTGGGGAAGCTCGCATCGGCGGCCATTTGCCGGATGGCATCCTTGGGATGACATCCAACGGGCATGAGGGTTTGGGACAACTGCTCCTGGTTCATGCCGAAGAGCACGTAGGACTGGTCTTTGGACACGTCCATCCCTGTCAGCAGCCGCCAGCCGCCATCCTCGTGGAGGAGAATGCGGGCATAGTGGCCGGTGGCCACGTGGGAGGCTCCCAGGAAGCGGGCCCTCTGAAGAAGGAATGAGAACTTGATGCGGTCGTTGCAGGCGATGCACGGGTGGGGGGTCTTGCCTCGCTGGTACTCTGCGAGGAAGTAGTCGATTACGTGGGCTTGGAACTCCCGCTGCAGGTTGAAGACGTAGTGGGGGATATCGAGGATTTGGCAGACGCGCCGGGCGTCCTCAACGTCGTCCAGGGTGCAGCAGCCCTTGTTGTAGGCAGGGGCGTTTACGTCCGGGTAGTCGAAGAGCTTCATGGTGACGCCGACGACCTCATAGCCGGCCCGCTTTAGGAGTAGGGCGGCGACGGAGGAGTCGACGCCGCCGCTCATGGCGACAATGACCTTTGAAGGTGTGTGTGATTGCGTATTCATGGCAGGGGTTAGGCTAGCACAGGGGCGGTGCAGCCTTCAACGGTATGGGTGTCCGCGAGGGGATGGTTGGTAAGAGGATAGTCCGGCGGGGGATTTTGAGTAGAGTTAGAGGAGCGGTGATATTGATATGCGTTATCTATATTGAATGGGGGATTGGGGCTCGTTTACGGGAAACGAGGGATTCGTATCAGGCGTGCAGCAGACTCGAATCTGGAAACGAGATGAGGGAATTGGGGGCGGATTGGGCGTGGATCGGACTGTTTTGGGGGATTCGTATTTGTTTTTCTAAATTTCGGGGAATCAGATGGTGCAATTGTGCGAGCAAGTATCATGTTAAGTGGGCGGGTTGGGGCTGGGAGATGACCGGGGCGGTGAAATGTTCTGTTCATGGGAAGATGTTAGCAGGGGAGGGAGAATGTTGGCAATGGGGAGATGTCAGGGGGAAAGGGCGCCTGGGAGGGTTGCGCCTTCGGGGTACGGAAGAGGGGATGGGTTCCCGCCCCCGTCTTCACGGGGGCAGGATCTCGACGCGAGGACAACGGGGGCGCTCCACGGGGGCGGGCTCTGCGCGAGGAGAAGGGAGGGGTATGGTGGGGTGGTCAGAAGGCGTGGGCTATGAGCCGCCCGGTAAGGTAGTTTACCGGCGATGAGTAAGGGCGCGAGAGGGGCCGCAACACAGCCACCAGGGGCTTCAGATACCAGTGGATGGTGTTGCGAGCGCCGTAGAGGATGGTGGCTTGGCCCAGGCCCCGATAGTCGGTGAGGAACACCATCCCTTCGGCGATGTCGTGGATGACCCGCTTCAGGGGGAAGTTGAACTTCTTAGACCAAACGGGGGCCCTGGGCTGCCAGTCGGGGGCCATGTGGTGGCCCGGCATGATGAATTCGGAAACGGCGGACATGACTTCGCCCTTCCGCTCCGGCTGATGCTTGAGGATGGTCTTTGCGCCGGTGAGGTATACGTGGCGATGAAAGTTCTCCTGCTTGGCGATGTCCGACAGGATCTTCAGCATTACCGGGTCGGCGGGGTCGGCGTCCGTCGCCTGGGAGTGCAGGTAGCTGCTCATAGAGTCGTAGAAGCGCCAGGTTATGAGCTCTTGGAGCCAGCCGTAGGTGGCGACCTGGAGGTCAGTGTACCCCGTGCCGTGGACGAATCCCCTGTCGATGACCTTAGCTATCTCTGCGTCTAGAAAGCCCTCGTCGTAGGCCCCGGAGCGGATGAGGTACTCCTTGAAGGGAGCGTGGTGCATTCCTTCTTCGGGCAGCCAGGTCTGGATAATGAAGCGGCGCAGCCAAGGGGCGTTGCTCCGGTCCGCCGCGGCGATAATCTGGCCGCCGGGGTCCTTGGGATTGGATTCGACGAGGGTTACGAAGCCAACCGCCTCCAGAAATTCCCGGTCAACGGATTCGGGACGCATGAGTTCCCAGTCGTAGTCATCCACGGCCATGGGCCGGCGGCTGGGCAGATAGCGGTCCAAGATGGCCTGCATCTCGACGTTAATCCGGGAGGTGGCGTTAGTTGAGGAAGCGTTGGCTACGGGCATGGCTGTTCGACCGATGGCATTAGAGGGAGATGGTACACGCCGTTGGTGGATAAGGCAAATTTACCCTTGCTAAGCAAGGTCTAGTCGGAACGTTGTCGCCTTCCTCTAAACGTTAGTATAGAGGAGGGACATTGACACAAGAGGGGACGCATTTGCGTTGCCGCTAAGGGCGACGGAACCTATAATGGAATAAATGCCCTGGGAGGTTTAGCTCTGAACCCCACGGAAATTGCCCACCGGCTCGTAGACATAGCATCCGACTTGCAGTCGGAGGATATAGTGCTGCTTGACATAAGAGGTCAGGCGATCTTTGCCGACTACTTCGTCATAATGACTGCCGGCACAGACAGGCAGGCGAGGGCGCTGCGGGACGACATGGTGAAGCGGTTGAAGACGGAGGGGGTCATCCTCAACAACCGGGAGGGACGGGGCGATTCGGGCTGGGTGCTTCTGGACTTCGGCGACGTTATCGTGCACATCTTCGGTGCGGAGCAGCGGGAGTATTACCAGCTTGAGGAGTTGTGGAGCAAGGCGCCCCAGGTGGTCAGGATTCAGTAATTTTTCCCCTGTCGAAGTATGGTAGTGGGGAAGTAGGGCGCCCAAGGTGGTAATGGCTGGATAAGCCGACGTCCTTTGCCCAGACGGAGTAGGGCAGTGGGAAAGTGGTGCGTTCTGATTTCAAGCCACAATTTCCTCTTATTGTTCTTAGAGGGTGATATAATAAGGGTGAGGTGAGGGGATGCAGAACGATAAAGTTCCGAGATGGTTTCACGAGTTTACCGAGAGATTCTCTGACCACGTAAGAGACAACGAGAAGGCTCACGGTGAACTCGGCAAGAATATAGAAAAAGTTAAAGGTGACCTCACCTTTCGGGTAGTTATCATCGTAGGCACCTTTGTAGGCCTCAGTACAGCTTTGGTGTTGGGAGTGCTACCTCTCTTGATAGATTAAGCAGGTTTTCGCGCGGGAGAGTGAAATTAAAGATACGATACCTCGATAATATCGCATATATCCCCTAAGACTCGGTAATCCAGGGCTGGATGCTCCTCCGGTAGTTCGTAATCTCATCCTCTGCGAAGAATAGCTGAATCTCGGTGGTTGCCGTTTCCGTGGAGTCCGAGCCGTGAATGAGGTTGCGCCCTATTTCCACGGCAAGATCCCCTCTAATGGTGCCGGGTTGGGCTTCCAGAGGGTTAGTAGCGCCAATGGTGCGCCGGACAAGTTCGACGGCGTTGGGGCCTTCCAGCACCAGGGCCACCAGGGGGCTGGAAGTGATAAAGTCCACCAACCCCTTAAAGAATGGGCGCTCCCGGTGCACGCCGTAGTGACGGGAAGCCGTCCCCACGTCCAGTTGTGTCATCTTCATGGCGGCAATGCGCAGCCCTCTGGCTTCCAGCCGGGTGATTATTTCGCCCACCAGTCCCCGCTGAACGCCGTCTGGCTTGATGAGGACCAGGGTTTGCTGAATGTCTTCGGTCACGGTTACTCCTTTGGGTGTAGTTTGTCGGTTGTGTTTTCGTTAGGCCTGCGGCGCTAGGGGGAAATTCAACGCCGCACCTTCCTTGGTGGGTTGGGAGGCGTGATGCTGGGCCGCCGTAGGTAGAAGGGTTGTAGGGACGCGGCGTCGTCCACCTCGCCTCGTTGCAGTCTTTCGGAGGCCAGGCGGGCCAAGGCCCAGAGGCGCAGGGACGGTCCCGGGTATTCCATTAGGTGGTTGAATTGCAACTCGGCGTCTCTAAGAAGCGGTCCTGCAGTCAGGATCCCCTCGCCGCAGATGACGGCGTCAGTGGGAAGAACCCCTGCCAGGTCTGTGTTGGGCGTTATTTCTTCGTCCCGAGTCTTTCGCCAGCCTCCGGCTTCCTTCTGAAAACACGCCCAGGCCATATCCCGGCGGCCGATGTTGAGCAGGGGGCATACGGGGCTGCCGGTTTCGGCGTAGGGATAGGCCTCCGCTTCCAGGGTTCCAACGCCGATGAGAGGTGTACCCCAGGGTAGGGCGAGGCCCTTGGCGGCGCTAATGCCGACGCGTAAGGCGCTGAAGCCGCCGGGACCCAAGGCCACTGCCACGGCTTCAAGGTCGCGAGCGCTAATGTCTGCCTGTTGGAGGGCCTGTCGGATTGCTGGCATGAGGCGGCTGGTGTGGTTGTAGGCTGAACGCCAGGCGAGGGAATAGACGGGCTTGTCGTCGTCCCACAGGAGCACGCCAGCGTAGGCCGTTGAGGTGTCGATGGCCAGCAGCACTTAGCGGCGCTCCCTGTTAGCTAGAGCTTCAAGGATCGCTTCGTAGCGGCTGTGGTCGGTTTGGAGGGTGATGGTCCGCGTGTCGCCGATGTCGGGATGGTGGTCCATGGCGACGCTGAGGGAGGGTTCGACGAAGAGTTCCGGCGCGCGGTCGGCCCATTCCACAATGCAGACGTCCTCGTCGTTCAGGCAGTCTTCCAGCCCCAGGCTGAGGGCGTCGGCGGTTCCCTCGATGCGGAAGAGGTCTGCGTGGTGGATGGTGAGGCGTCCCCTGTAGCGGGCCAGAAGTACGAAAGTGGGGCTGCGGGGCCGTTCCTTCACGCCGAGGCCCCAGGCGATACCCTGGGTGAGGCAGGTCTTACCGGCGCCGAGGGGGCCGGTAAGGAGGAAGAGGTCGCCGGGTTGGGCGTTGGCTCCCATGACCCGCCCGATGGCGTGGGTCTCGTTGGCGCTTCGGCTGGTTATGCTAAGGCAGGAGGGCATCTAACGGTAGTGGTCCCAGCCGGACTGGCTGGGCGTAACGTCCTTTCCGTTTTCGTCCAGAACCGTCACCTTGCCTGGGTCGCCGTCCGTAACCCTTCCGATGACGGCGGCGCCGGGAATCCGGTCAATCACCCGGTTCATGGTGTCCGGCGGCGCGGTGAAGAGAAGCACGTAGTCCTCGCCGCCGGAGAGGGCCTTCTGCCGGTGGGTTTCGGGGAAGTGGAGAGAGAGCGCCGGGATGATGGGGAGACGGCGGGCGGAAACCTGGGCGGCGACTCCGCTGGCGCGGCATAGTTTGGCGAGGTCGGCCATGAGGCCGTCGCTAACGTCCATGGCGCAGGACACCCCCTCTTCGGCGAGGATGCGACCCTCGGCGAGGTGGGGTTGGGGACGACGGTGGGCTTGCAGCAGGACCTCAACGTGGACGTCGGTGGGAGGGGCCGGTTCGTTCAGGGAGGGTTCGACATCGACCTCACCTTTTTCCTGGAGCAGGGCCAGCCCTCCGGAGGAGGACCCCAGCGGTCCCGTCACGGCTACGAGATACTCGGAGGTGGCGGCCCTTCGGGTCATGGGTGCGCCCTGGATGGTCCCGACGAGGGCAACGGTGACGAAGGTCGTGGGCGATTTGACCATATCGCCACCCACGATGGCAAAGTGGCCCTCCTCGGCCATGCTCAACGCCCCTTCGTACATGGAGTCGAGGGCGCTGAGGGGGAACTCCGCGGGCAGGCCCAGGGTTACCAACGCATAGAGGGGCTGGCCGCCCATTGCGGCCAGGTCGCTGACGTTGACGGCCATAACCTTCCAGCCCACGTCCTCCCACGAGAGGGTGGTCTGGGTGAAGTGGACGCCTTCGACCATAGTGTCGGTGGTGAAGAGGTACGAGCCCGCGGGGCTGCGCCACGCTGCGGCGTCGTCTCCCGTGTCCACGAGAAGGGCGCTTCCAGATGGTTCGGGAGCGCGTTGGCGGCGCTCCAGGATGAGGCGGGTCAGCCGGTCGATGGCGCCAAACTCTCCCACGCTGGCGATTTTTGCGATGCTGGGCTTCATGGTTCAAGGATTGTAGAGGGTAGGGCTTGGGCCTTTCAAGGTGTAAGATGGACGCAGGATGCGCGCGCTCATTATTTCCGACGTTCATTCCAATCTCGAAGCCTTGCAGAAGGTATTGGAGGACGCTGAACAGAGGGGCGGGTTCGACGCGGTCTGGTGTTTGGGCGACGTGGTGGGCTACGGCCCGGACCCGGGGCCGTGCATAGAGACACTGGCGGAGCAGGGGCTGCTTTGCGTGGTGGGCAATCACGACTATGCCGCCCTTGGTCGGATGGGTGTGGAGACCTTCAACAGCTACGCCGCGCAGGCAGCTCTTTGGACCAGAGCGCAGCTGGAGTCGGACCACGTGGCCTTTCTGGAGGAGCTGCCTAAGGTTGCGTCGTGGGGCGAATTCTCGCTGGCCCACGGGAGTCTGCGGGACCCTCTTTGGGAGTACCTGGTGAGCGGTCCGTCGGCCCTGGAAAACTTTCGTCGCATGACCACACCCTTCTGTCTCGTGGGCCATTCGCATCTGCCCTTTGTATGCTTGGAGGTAGATGGAATGCCTCGTTTCAGTGTGTTGAGGGACGGGCAGGAGAGGGTGTTGGATTCCGGTCGGATAATCGCCAATCCCGGCAGCGTGGGACAGCCCAGGGACGGAGATCCCCGGGCGAGCTACCTGCTCTACGATGCCGACAAGCGGCGGCTGGCCCACCATCGGGTGGCCTACGACGTTTCCGTCACCCAGGAACGGATGCGGCTAGCGGGGCTGCATCCGTATCTAATCGAGCGGTTGAGACACGGTAGGTAGCGCCAACGGCTTCGTGGTATAATCGCAAATCGGCGGCCCGCTAGCTCAATTTGGCAGAGCAACTGACTCTTAATCAGTAGGTTCTCGGTTCGAGTCCGAGGCGGGTCACTTTCGGAATGGAAAACCATGCGCCTCTTTGCTTCTGTTGTTGGGTGTCGGTTAGGGTTGAATCGGTTGGTGTTGGTCGTCCTTTTTGGGGTCTTACTGGCGTTGGCGCCTTTCGTCCATGGCGGGTGTACCAGACCGGAGGCAACTTCCACCTTTAAAGCATCTACTGCGGTCGCTTCTCCGACTCGGCAACCTACGATGACGCCTGTTCGTAGAGGGGAACCGGCCGTCTCGCCGACTCTGCCACCTACTCCGACGGCTGTTCCTGAAGAGGATATGACAATCTCGCCGACTCCGCCACCTACTCCAACGGCTGTTTCTGAAGGGGATGTGGCAATCTCGCCGACTCCGCCACCTACTCCAACGGCTGTTCCTAGAGGGGATTTGGCCATCTCTCTTCGGCTTTCGGATTCTGATGACGATGCAGGAAGGGATCGCGTCGTTGAATTCAGACTCGCCAATCGTGGGCATCGGGGTTTGGAGGCGATCACGTTGAGGGTACTGCCGGGAGAGTATTCTGTCGTGTCGGTTTGGTTTGAAGGTCAGTGCTCAGGGAATACGTGCATCTTTGGGTATTTGGGCGCTGGGCAGACGATAGACGGGGAGATACGGGTTTCTCCGTTCGAAAGCGCCACGGAGGTAAACATTGGGGTAGAGGCCTGGAGCGTAGACCCGGACTTGAACCCGGAGAATAATCGTGATTCGGTGAGATTATCGCTTCCTTCCATTGGCGAGGCGCAGACAGGCAGTTTGAAGTGGTTGAGGCTATTACAGGATTCTACGATCGCTGCGGTTGACGGGGATAATCTGTATCTACTTGCAGGGCCTAGATCGTCGGGAGGGAGGGTGTATGCGCTGGATAAGGGAACGGGAGAAGTCGTGTGGGATTACGTGTTGAACGTTTCCCTTCGCAGCCCACCTGAAGGGCATAGCGGCCCCTTCGTGGCGTGGAGCGGCCGGATTAAGGCGGGGCCGTTCGTGCGGGAGGACATGGTCTTTGTTGGGTATGCCCCCGGATATCTGGATGCCCTGGATAGATCAACGGGAAGGCTTATATGGAGGTTTGACCTGGACGATTTGAGTACGCCCTTTCCCGTGTTTTCAGGGGAGGATATCTTTTTCTCAACTGTCAGCCAAGGTGAATTGGGGGCCGATAAGGGCACAATCTACTCATTGAAACGAGAGACGGGGGAGGTGAATTGGGAAACTGAGATGGAGGACGATGGCTGGTTCTTGCACGGCAAGCCGGTTGTGGTAGCAAATGGCAGCATCTATTTCTCCTACGTTGTGGAGCACGCGAACTCCATCTACTCAATGGATGCAAGTAACGGTGACTTGAGGTGGAGGTACGATGTTTGGGGCGATTCTCTCTTAGCCGACGATGATAGGGTCTATTTTCTAGGAGGGGCAGGAGTTTCCTCTTTGGGAGCCGAGTCCGGCAATCTGGACTGGCAGTCTCCAGCGGACACTGCCGGGAGAATACCAAGATTGGCTATGGCGCAGAACCGGATCTACTTCTGTGGCGGAGGGAACATGTATTCGATAGATGCGTCATCGGGAGAATTGCTTTGGAAGCATGGGTTAGAGTCGGAATGCCCATCGGACGATACCAACGTTCCGGTGATTGCCGGCGAAGGGGTTTTCTTCGGCACAAGCGGCCCAAACGGAGCATTCTATTCCTTCGATGCCGGGTCAGGGGAATTGCTTTGGAAGAGGAAGTCCCGGCAGGCAGGGGACGTGTTGTCGGTAGCCTCTGATGGAATGGTTTATTTTCTCCTTGATGGAAATCTGACCGCAGCCAAGAGAGCGACCGGGGATGTGGTCTGGACGGTGGACATGGAAGGGTATGCTGTGTCGTCGCTGATGATTTCGGAGGGGGTCGTGTTTGCGAGCACGAAGGAGAGGGTTATTGCTGTTCGCGGTCTTGGAGAGTCAGATTCCTCGTAGGAGTGCATCCGAGGAGGTCTCATGAATAACCCTTCTACCAGTAGCGGAATGACCTACGAAGCTCTGCATACCCAATGGGAGAAGTCCAGGGAGCAATTGCCAGAGGGCCTCCAGCTTCGCATACACCGGGCCTTGAGTTGGATTGAACGGTCGGAACAGGAAGCTGAGGACGACGACGCGGCCTTCATCTTCTACTGGATTGCGTTCAATGCCGTCTACGCCGAGGACAGGCAGGAAACTGAATGGACGCCGGAGAGGGAGAGCTTTCGGGAGTATTTCGGCAAGATTGTAGGGCTGGATGCGGATAACGTCGTCTACAATGCCATTTGGGAGAGGTTCTCCCAGGAGATTCGCGTTTTCCTGAATAATCGGTACGTGTTCGAGCCTTTCTGGAAGTTTCATAACGGCGCGCCTGGATACGACAAATGGGAAGATTCCTTTGATAGAAGCAAGCGCGCGGCGGGATTTGCCCTAGCCAGGCGGGATACGTCGGCGATACTGAGCATTTTATTTGACCGTCTCTACGTGCTGCGGAATCAGCTTGTTCATGGCGGCGCAACGTGGAGAAGCTCCGTCAATCGCGAGCAGGTGCGTGATGGCCGGGGGATCGTTGCTTTCCTGCTGCCAATCTTCGTCAGTCTCATGGTATCCAATCCGGGGGAGCACTGGGGTGCGCCTTACTATCCCGTGGTGGAGGGGGACTGAGGCACGGGGGCGGTTCGTCGACATCAATCATGTCTCCCTAAATGCCTATGTTTTGTCGCTGGTGGCAAGTCTTGGTTTTATTGCTTTAGTGTAGAGACGAACTAATGGTAAGAGGATAGAGATGATATCGCAGAGATCCAAACTGTCCCTATGTCAATATCTTGATTTGTTGCCTAAAGGGTTTTCCATAGTGCTGTTAAGGAAACACGGCATGGATGGAGGCGCCAATGACGATGTAGAGTCTAGCAGTTTCGGTTTCGACACCCATGATTCAGAAGAAATCAGTTCTGTCATCATGTGTGCATCTCAGGACCAACTGCACAGCCTTCTTTCTGAGATTCTTAGAACACACAGTGATGTTCGTTACCGAGTTTCGCCTCGTTATAGACACGACGAAAGGTGGCATGATCTTGAACTTTGTCTGCGATTGGATGGATATATAGTTGGAGACGACCAACTAATTTCAGTCGATCCTTCTATTGAGGACGCTGAACCGTTGGATGATGACCTCACCGCGACATTGAAAGCAAGCGACCTGCCGAACGCGAAAAGAGTTATTGAACGGCTTAATGACTCTACGGATGCATTCAGAAAAGCTCCTCCAGATCTTGAAGTCTCTTTGTCCAAGGCACGAATAGCCCTTGAGACCACTGCCAAAGACATGGCATCCATAATGGGGCAGAATAATTCTGGGGACTATGACGATCTAAAGTGGGGGCAGGCACTGAAGGATCTTCGGCAGAGCAACCTAATTTCAAGAAATGAAGAGAAGGGCCTCGCGGGAGTATATGGATTTATCAGCGAGGGTGTACACAAGGTTCTTGGACTGGAAGACATTGAAATGGCTCGCTTGGGAAGAACCTTGGCATTTGGAATGATATATTTTCTTGTCAGACGATTTGATGGGTCGCGGTAATGAGCAATAGGGGGGCGGTTTGCGAACCGCCCCTACAAGTGACGCGGGATGCTCCCTAAGCGGTTGCGTTTTCGCGGACCCACTGGGCCGTCCGTTCGCCCATCATCATTGTGCTGGCGTTGGGGTTGGACCGCACCACGTTGGGCATGATGGAGGCGTCTACCACGCGAAGGCCCTCCAGGCCGTGGACGGAGCAGAATTGGTCGACTACTGCGCTGGGGTCTGAGGCGGGGCCCATCTTGCAGGTGCCGGAGGTGTGCTGGGCGGCGCTCATATTTTGAAGGAGCCATTTGTCCAACGCTTCGTCGCTGGCCAGGTCCGCGCCGGTGGGAGCGACTCTGTCTCCCAAAACGTTGCGGAAGGCCGGGTCCTCCGCAAGCCGAAGGCTCAAGTGAACGCCTTCCCGCATCCGCATCAGGTCGCGCGGATGGGAAATCTCGAAGTCGAGGGCCGGCGGAACATCCATGTCCGCTGAGGTCAGATAGAGGCGGCCCGCGCTTTCGGGGATCTCCGGGTGAACGTTGAATGCGACTTGGGGAACGCCGTCATTTAGGAATCGAAAGTTTGGGGTGATGGTCATGTCCCGTGCAGTGTGGGAATCGGCAGCGCTGTAGCGCAGGAGGATGGGGTTGGTCAGGTAGTCGCGCTCTAGTCCCGGCCTCTCCCTGTAGATGACGTTCGCTGAGGGGTGGTTCCTCAGGTTCTGGCCCACCCCCGGTAGATCGTGTGCAACGGGGATGCCAAGGGCCTCCAGATCATTGGCGGGGCCAATGCCGGAATGGAGTAGGAGGAAGGGGGAGCCGATAGCGCCGGCGCTCAGGACAGTCTGATTGGCGGTGACGGTGAAAGTCTCGCCGCCGCTTTCCACTTGGACGCCCACGCATCGATTGCCCTGAAACAGAAGCCGACGCACGTTGATGCCGCCCCTAATGGTGAGGTTGACCCGATGTCTGACCGGGTTCAGGTAGGCCACGGCGGTGTTGATTCTCACGCCGCCCAGCTTGTTCAGGGGCAGCATCCCGACGCCGTGGGCCTCCGGGTGGTTCATGTCTGGGAAGTAGGGGTAGCCGGCGGCAACGCAGGCCTTGTGGAAGGCCTGTACGCTGGGCAGGAGGGATTCGAGGGGGAGGCGGTGGATGGGTAGGGGCCCGCGCTTGCCGTGGAAGTCGCCGCCGTAGTCGGCGTCGTTTTCCATTTTGAGAAAGTACGGGAGCACATTGACGAAGGCCCATTCGGAATTGCCCAACGCGGCCCATTCGTCGAAGTCCTCCGGCAGTCCCCGTAGAAAGAAGGCCCCGTTGACGGCGCTGGTGCCGCCGACCACGTGGCCCCGATGCATGAATTTGGTCCGCTCCTGGCTGCTGTTGATCCTCACTGGGAAGTCCCGCTTGTGCCGGGCCTCAATGCCGCGGCCGGACTCCATCTGATACCGCTGCACGTCCTCGGGGGTTTCGCTGAGGGTGCGATAGTCGGGACCTTCCTCGAGGAGGAGGACGGAAAGCTTGGGGTCTTCGGAGGCGCGGGAGGCGAGTGTCGCCCCGGCGGAACCCGCGCCAACGATGATAACGTCGTACTGCATGGAGCCTGTGCTAGAACTGCTGGTCAAGGAAATCACCTCAGCGATTGGTATTGGGGGGTTGTCTGAACGAAGATAACCAGGTGAAATTATCTACCATTTGCCGAATTACTGCCACAGGCCGGGTTGGATGGATTTACCCCCGCTTTGCTATGGATGCCGTCCCTTGCGTTGGATAATCCGGCGGGAATACAATGGAATCGTGGTTTGGGAGGTTGAGTATACGGATGAATTTGGACGCTGGTTCTTTGAACTGCCGAGAAGACAACAGGCAAGCGTTGCCGCTGGCGTCGACCAACTTGTGGAGCGAGGCCCGTTTCTGCCTTTCCCCTATTCTTCCGGGATACGGGTATCGCGCCATAGGCGGATGCGGGAACTCCGCGTTCAGAGCGGCGGCAGGCCCCTGAGAGTCTTTTACGCCTTCGATCCGAGACGGTCGGTTATACTACTAATAGGGGGCGACAAGACAACCAATGATAGGTTCTACCAAGAGTTTGTTCCGAGGGCAGACGCTCTATATGACGAGCATCTGGAAGAACTTCGGAAGGAGGGGTTGATTTCGTGAGCGGACGCCATCCCTGGAGCGAATTGACCAGGAATTTCTCGCCCGATATGCGCCGTCTAGTCGACGAAGCCAAGAGAGAGATGCGAACTGAGATGGCGCATCACGAGCTTCGCCGCGCCCGCGCTCTCGCCCAGCGCGACTTGGCGAAGACGCTCAATGCCAAACAGCCCTCAGCGTCGCAAATCGAGCAGCGGGCCGATGCGTACGTGTCTAGGCTGCGCTCCTACATCGAGGCTGCGGGGGGAAAGCTGAAGATCATCGCTGAGTTTCCTTCCGGCGAGGTCGTCATCGCCAACTTCTCCGACGTGGGGGATTTGGAAGACTGCCCGCCTAACGGCGACGATAGCGCGCCCGTCTGAGCGGCAATCCCTCCGGCTTCCACCAAACCGCCAGTCTCGTGCCTAGCTCGATCTCTTCATGTTTTAGATATCCCGCCGCAGCGGGTTGAGAAATTAGTAATTCCACCATCTGACGGTGGTGGGTGTTCTTCATAGCGACCTTGGTAATGGCGAAACCTCTCTCCTGTGCCATTGCTTCAACCCTGGAATCGTGGTCGTAGGCCCTTAGATTCACGGGGTTTCCAACCAAACGCGCTCCTGCTACCTACGGGCGGCGGGTTTGAAACCCGCCGCTACAGGTTCTACACTACCTTAACTACGTGGAGCGAATCTGGGCGAGGGCGACCTAAGCCCTCCTAGAGTCGCTACGCTTCAATCGAGGAGGCTGCCATGACTGTTAGACCGCCCACTAGGGAGATGCTTCAGAAACTGGCCGAGTTGAACCACTTCTCTCTTTCGGGGAGAGAGCTGGAGGACTTCCATGAGATTATCTACGATTTGTTCGATGGGTTCCATAAACTGGAGCAGATGCCTTCCAATCTGCCGACGACAAGGCACGGGGAGCGTCGGACCGGTAACAGGCCGTCGCCCACGGAGGACCCCTACAACGCCATCGTGCGCCGATGCCGGGTGACGGGCGCGAGTTCCGGCGTTCTCGCCGGCCGAAAAGTAGGTGTTAAGGACAACGTGGGCGTGGCTGGGATACCCATGACCTGCGGTTCTCTGGTGATGAAGGGCTTCGTCCCGGACATGGACGCCACGGTGGTTACCCGGCTGCTGGATGCCGGAGCGGAGATTGTCGCCGTGCTGAACATGGATGATTTTGCCTTCTCCGGCGCGGGCGACACCAGCGCTTACGGGCCTACTCTGAACCCCTATAACCTCAGACATCTGGCGGGCGGCTCGTCGGGCGGCTCTGCCGCCGCCCTCTTCTACGACGACATAAGCATGACTTTGGGCGGCGACCAGGGCGGCTCCATTCGGATACCCGCCGCCTGGTCCGGCGTAGTGGGCTTGAAGCCGACCTACGGGCTTGTTCCGTACACCGGCGTTGTTGGAATCGGAAGCACTTTCGACCACACGGGACCGATGACCCGCACCGTTGCAGATAACGCGTTAATGCTGGAAGTGATTGCCGGAAAGGACCCGATGGACCCGAGGCAGGGCGACGTGAAGACGTCGGCCTACACGGAAGCGCTGGTGGGGGGCGTAAGGGGTCTGCGGGTGGGGGTGGTGTCGGAGGGCTTCATGCAAGAGGGCGCGCAGGAGGACGTGAACGACAGCGTCCGTCGCGCCGTGGCAGAGTTCGAGCGGCTGGGCGCGATAGTGTCGGAGGTTTCTGTTTCGGAGCATCTGGAATACCAGCCGGTGTTCTTCGGCATCAGCTTGGGGGAGGCAACCGCCACCTTCAACGCTAACGGCTTGGGTTTTGGCTGGCAGGGACTGTACAACGAAGGCTTGGGGTCTGCCCTGGGGAAGTTCCGTCTTGTCCAGGGAGACGACTTACCGCCCACGTTGAAGGTGACGCTCCTGACGGGAACGTACCTGAACACGGTATACCACGGCATGTTCTACGCGAAGGCTCAAAACCTGCGGCCCCTCTGGAGGGCCGCCTACGACAGGGCCTTGGAGTCTTTCGACGTGTTGGTCATGCCCACCACGCCCATGAAGGCCCACCCGCTGATTCAGGGCGCAGACAGCCGCACCTTGTTGGACCATGCCTGGGGAATGCTCACTAACACGGCGCCCTTCAATGCCACGGGCCACCCCGCCCTGAGCATTCCCTGCGGGAAGTCGGAAGGGCTGCCCGTGGGTCTGATGCTTGTTGGGAGGGCCTTCGACGAAGCCACTCTGTATCGGGCCGCCGCCGCTTTCGAAGGGAACGTGGACTGGGAAACTCTGGGTATCTGAAGATGGCATCTGTAGTAGTTCGACGCGAAACTCTTGCTTAGGGGAGGAAACGGAAGTTGAAAGTAGACTTTGCCTTTCTGTGCGACCATGCCGATGTATCAGGGAAGATAAACGCCCTGGGCATCGGCTTTAACACTATCTATGCGAATAAGGTGCCGGCACGGCATCCCTACTTCTTTCTGGTGGCGCAGTTTCGCGCCAGCATTGCCGAGGCGGGAGAGAAGCAGTTAACCGTTCGGCTAATCGACGAGGATGGGAAGGACCTGACGCCGGAGATTAGGACCGTGATGTCCATACCCAAGCCGAGGCCGGGGCGTCTGGAAAGCTTGGGTCGCATTAGCATAGGCTTCAACAATGTTGCATTCCCGCGTTATTCCAACTGCGCCGTTCACGCCGTCATAGACGGACATGAGATGGTTCGCATCCCGCTCTCCATAGAGCCTCCGGAGGGTTAAGGGGGCGGGTCGCTATAGATTATGCACGGAGGAATGTTGGAGTCGAGAAACGCTGACATCATGTCGTTGATAGCCCAAGCCTCCTGGCGAGAGGCGGTTACGTACAGGGAAACGTGGCCTCACGAGTATGTACTGTCCGAGAAGGACGGTCAGCAGGAGTTGCTGGAGGCGGTCTGCCAAAGATTCCGTGATGGGGAGGGCGTGGCTTGCCGCTTCTTTCGCATGGAGAACACCTATTTGTTCTTGGGCGAGCACAAGTACTGGCTGATGACTCACTGGAATGAGCTGGAGCCTGGCGTGAACTACGTGATCAACCGGGCGCTTCTGTACCGGGACCGCCGAGATTTTGTGATCCAGCCCGGAGACACGGGCAAGCCGGAGGACTACCCGACAAAGCCGGCTTATTGAAATTGACCTAGCAAAGGGAGGTTTCCATGCCCAACAACGATACCTTGCTGGCTTTTCTGGTTGCCAACTTCCCTGGAAATACGGAGAACATAGCAACAGAAACTCTCCGTCACATTTTTGACCATTCGGACGCCTCCGTGGAAGCGTTAAACGATGTGGTCCAGTCCGGCGTCCGAATGGTCAATCCGATCACTGTTGTGAAAACGCAAGTGATGCACGCGGATGGAACAAGGCCTGATCTGGTGGGCTTTGACGAGACCGGTGCGGAGCGGGCGCTCATCGAAGTGAAGTTCTGGGCTGAACTCACCCGGAACCAGCCCAATGGTTACATCAATCGGCTGCCAGATGATGGCCCGGCAGTTGTGATGTTCCTAGCACCAGAGGAAAGAATCCAGTCGTTGTGGCCTCAGCTAAAGAAGCGTCTATATCGAGAGTTCGGTGCATTGATCGAGATCGACTCGGAGCGCAAGTCTCTGCGTGTGGGAGACACTGAAAGGCACTTGATGATCGCGAGTTGGGGCGGACTCCTTGACAGCATGGCGGCTAGGACCACGGAGTACGATGAGGCTGATGCAGGGACTGAAATCCGACAATTGCGAAATCTTGCCAAGTATGCTGATGCGGGAGCGTTCAAGCCAATCCGCAAAGGAGAGGAATTCGGCGCGGATTCGGAGGTACGCCTGCGCCAATACAAGCGTCTCATTGATGCTGCTACCGAGAGAGGAATTGAGCAAGAGTGGGCGAGCCGGAAGGGGTTGAACCGTACCACTCGCCAGTACGGCTACGGGAGGTATATCCGCCTCCGCAGGACAATGGTGTGGTTTGGCGTGAACGTTGACCAGTTAGAAAGAACCGGAGAGACTCCTCTGTGGGTCGATTGCTCTTTTAGTCAACCAATCAATAACAGCGTAGTGCGTGATGCATTGGGAATGCGCGACGCCGGTTGGATCCCGGTCAACCTGAAACGTGATGTGGAGTACCCGGAGATGCTAGACGGCGTAGTCGACAGCCTAAAGCGAATAGCCGACGTTATTCACGAAGTACGTTTCCCGCCTTCCTAACGACACATCCATTGTCTCTCGCTACTTCAAAGTTTCTGAATTTTTGTGCCCCTGGCGGACTGTCGCTCTTGTTCTCAGGAAACCGGCGGGTGGAGGTGGGCCCAGGGGTGGGCTCCTTCGTAGGCCGCCGACGCCTGCAACACCAAGGATTCTTGTCCGTTGGCGCCAATGATGTGGAGGCCAATGGGCAGTCCGCCTTCGGTGAAGCCGCAGGGAATGCTGGCCGCCGTTTGACCGCTCATGTTGATGAGGAAGTTGAAGGGGTTGAAGCCCCAGAACGCGCTCTTCACAGGCTGCTCGTCAATCACTTGTGGAGGCTCGCCGATGGTAAAGGCGGGCGTGGCCATGACGGGGCTTAGTAGGATGTCGTATGTGTCGAAGATGCGGGCGAAGTTGTAGCGGTGCCACTCGAAGCGGCGGAGGGCGAAGGCGACCTTCTTGGCCGACCATGTCATGGCTTCTTCCAGCAGGGGGCGCAGGGTGTCATCCAGCAGGTCGGCATGCTCTTCGAGGTGGACGCCGTTGTTGGCGGCGCGGTCGGTGAACATGATGGTGTCCATCGTGTCGAAGGCGTCTTCGTAGTCGATGTTGATGTCAGACTCTTCCACGTGAGCGCCCAGGTCCTGGAAGGACATGGCGGCGGCTTCGCAGGCGGCTCGGACTTCGGGGTCCACCGGGGCGGAGCCGAAGTCTGGCGTCCAGCCTATCCGCAGTCCCTTAACGCCTTTGTCCAGGTTGGCGGAGAAGTCGGGCGGCTGGGTGCGAATGCAAGAGGGATCTCTATCGTCGGGGCCGGACAAAGCCTGGAGGAGGATGGCTGAGTCTCTAACGTTGCTGGTGATGGGGCCGTTCTGTCCGAGCTGGCCCCAGCCGCCGGGGTCGGTGGCGATGCTGGGCACGCGGCCTTGGGTTCCCTTGATGCCGTAGAGGCCGCAATAGGAGGCGGGGATGCGGATGGAGCCGCCGCCGTCGCTGCCCTGGGAGAGGGAGGAAAGGCCGGCCACCTGTCCGGCGGCGGCGCCTCCGCTGGAGCCGCCGGGAGTTCGGGTGGTGTCCCAGGGGTTGCGGCACGGCGGGCCCAGCCGGTTCTCGGTAGAACCCTTGTGGCCCAGTTCCGGCGTGTTGGTCTTGCCCAGGATGATGGCGCCGGAGGCCCGGATTCGCTCCGTGACCATGTCGTCGGCGTCGGGAACGTTGTCTTCGAAGATGAGGGAGCCGTTGGTGGTGCGAATGCCCTTGGTGGCGTTCAGGTCCTTGATGGATATGGGAACGCCGTGTAGAGGGGCCAGACGGGCGCGACGCATCACGGTGGCCTCGGCGTCCTTCGCCCATCCGATGGCCATATCTCCCACCACGGTGAGGAAGGCGTTGAGCTGCGGGTTCAGGCTGTCGATGCGGCGTAGGTAGAGCTCCGTAAGCTCCACGGGCGAAATCTGCCGGGTGGCTATCATCACCCGTTGCTTCCAAGCCGGCGTAAAGGCCAGTTCCCTATCGTACATGGTTGCTCCTTCTTTCAGATGGTGGTGATGGCGCGAAGGGACTTGGCGACGATGCTTTCGCGCTCGGAGACGTTATACCTGGGTCATAAGCTCCAGCAGATGGCCGTCGGGGTCTTTGAAGTAGACGCCGCGGCCGTCGCGTCGATGGTTAATATCCATGTCTTCGCTGTTGAAGGGGCCGCTGCCGTAGGTGATCCCCTCCGCTATCACGCGGCCAAAGATGTTGTCGAAGTCCTCTTCCGAGACGTGGAAGGCGTAGTGATGGCTGTCGAACTTCTCCCGGTCGTCGTAGTCGAGGGTAAGGGTGTCGTTGACCTGCACGGGGGCGAAGTGGCCGTGGGAGCCTTCGTAGGTGAGGCCGAAGATTCTGGCGAAGAACTCGGCGGCGCGCACTTTGTCGTGCGAGGGTACGATGGTGTGGTTCAGTGTGATGGGCATGGCTCACCTCCAAGGGTCGGTATGTTCTGTAAGTTCAGCATATCTGAAGCTTGGGATATTGTCCATGTTGTCTCGGTGCCGGGGAGAGGGTTTGGCGTGGGGGTGAAGGCGGCGAGGGCGGAGCGTGTTCAGACGTGTCTGCGCCGGATGTTAGGGCGGTGCGCCGACTAGATTGAGTTGGTGCAAAGAAGGTGGGAACGGAGAGTGTACAGCTGCGTCTGTGCCTACTATGTTCATCCATTGCCGAGAGTGTTGGCGGAGTAGTACCATAATTGGCGGTTGGTCTCTCTGGGGAAGTGTCGGAATTGGTAGACGAGCATGATTTAGGATCATGTGCCCTAAAGGGCGTGGGAGTTCGAGTCTCCCCTTCCCCACATTTTTGGGTGGGTGGTGGGGGTGGTTAGTGGGCCAATCTCAACGTCGCGGGGCCTATTGCTCGGAATTCGCCTATCAACTAAATCCAATTATGGCCTTCGTAGAGCATACCTTGAGCAGTCCAATGAGTGCAGTGAAAGTTGGCCCAGTGCGAGACTATCGCGAGAGCGGAATGAATGGCTCGACCTCTCTTTAGAACTGTGATAGCTTCAAATGGTCATTCGCAAGGCACTAATGGCAGACTGGCCCTTTTGCTCGGCGTATTCTTCGGCATTGACATTTGTCCAATACAGAAGGAAGTTTAATTTAAACTGTGTTCCAACGAAGGGGTTGGGTTAGCTGGGGCAAAGCTATGGAGAGGAACCTATGGAACCAAATTCATTTGACGAGGTATTCAGAAACTGGACAATCGCTTCACAAGCAATCGCAACGGTAGTCGCAATTGCCGTTGGCGCCTGGTTCGCTTTGCGGAACAGGCATTTGTTTCGATACGGTCAACCTCACCTTACCGTGACGCACGAGATCACTCATAGACGAGTAAGTCCAGGATATATACAGGTGGCTGTGACGGCGATGTTACATAATAATTCCCGTGTGAAAGTGGAAGTGCTTGATGGGCTATTCACGATTCAGCAAATGGCTCCCGTTTCGGATTGTATTGTTGAGGACATGTACTCTGAAACGTTTATAGATCAGCAAAACAACGGGACCCTACGATGGCATACCCTAAATGAAGCGCGCCTCTCTTGGAATAAAGAAGATCTAATTGCCGAACCTGGTGAATCTACTGCGGCGACCTTCGAATACATCGTCCCGATATACGTTGAGTCACTATTGGTGACAACTTATTTCTATAATTCAAAAGTCATGGGCAAAATAGACGAGGACGTCAATCCGAGAGTGGCTGAAACGAGAAAGCGCTGGTGGTTTTGGCGGACACCCGGCCCGCGCGGTTGGATTAGAACTTCACCCCATGATATCATCCCTAGACAACACACTGTGGACTCAGATACAAAAGGGATGTGAAGCAAACATGGCTGATCGTGCAAGTCGTTCAAACAAACCATCAGTCCCGAGGAGAGAAATCGAAACTCGTGGCGCCTCTGAGCGAATCGTCCCCAAACCCGTTGCAACGGATGGTCGGCGCCCTCCAGGAATAAGGCCATCGAGACATAATGATGGACAAGAGGGCAAATAGGAGGCAGCGGGTATTCCTACTTGTAGGTAAAGTATTCCCCGCAGTGACTTACTTCAATAGGTGATGACCGTTGTAATGCGTGTCGTGTTTATGCTATCCGATGTTTTGGCAAAGTCCATAGTCTGAGGTTTGAGAGGGAGTAAAGGGGCTGGGACGAGCGGTGGAGCACAGCCAATAGTTGGCTCTTGAGGCTTTAGGGGAAATAGGACTCCACTGCTTCCAGCCTGTCGGACAGGCGGTCCTCCGCCACCTCCAGGTCGTATTGGGTTTGGAGGCCAATCCAGAAGGCGGGGGAGTTTCCGAAGTATCGCCCCAATAGGAGGGCTGTTTCGGCTGTGATAGACCGTTGACCGTGGACGATGGAGTGAATGCGTCGCGCGTCGACGCCAATTGCTTTGGCCAGCCGGTACTGGGTGATTTTCATGGGTCGGAGAAACTCCTCGTTGAGGATTTCTCCAGGGTGAATGGGAGGCAGCCTTTCGGGATTGTCTGGCGTCTTGCCGGGCATGGTCACCTCTTTCGCTAGTCCTTTACTCAGTGATAGTCCACAATTTCCACTAGATAGGCGTCTCCTTCGTCCCAGACGAAGCAGATACGCCACTGGTCGTTGATGCGAATGCTGTGCTGACCATCACGATCTCCTGAGAGCGATTCAAGACGGTTTCCCGGAGGCACTCTCAAATCATTGAGGTCGGTGGCGTTATTCAGAACCATTAGTTTGCGCTGAGCCCTGCGTTGGATGTCCTCGGGGAACTTGCTGACACGTCGCCGTTCTGCGACATCTCTAGTATCCCGGTTCCGGTAACTTCTGATCACTTTCCGATAGTAGTATGATGTACTAATAGTGTCAATTGCAATGTGCCTATTTAAGGCCAGCAGTCGGAGTACAACAGGGATGAAAGGGTCTCTCTGCAGCCAGTTGACTGATGCGGGGGCAGAAGGGGGCTGATGTGCACGTAGGCACAGCGGCTGAGGAGAGGTGGTGGGGGCGTGTGGGGTTGAAGAAGGAACGATAACAAGCAATTTTCATATTGTTGGAGTCGGATATCGGGGAAGGTGTAGCGGTGGGTTTGATAAAATTTGGTCGTCCGCTTGGAAGTTGGGGTGGGGATTGGGGCGTGTTCCGGAGGGGAAATGGATAGCTTTGAGGAGGCATTTGATAGCGCCACGAGGGTCGCCGATGCAGCGCTGAAGGCGAATTAGAGCCTAGCAAGGCAGGTGCTTCGGCTGGGAAGGGTCTCGCAGGATGGGAATGTCACGGCGGGTCAAGAGGGAGTACAGGCAGGCTTGACGCGGCTTTAAATAGAGTGACTGAGGCCGTCAACGACGCCGGGGTCGCGTGGGCCTTTGGCGATGGGGAAGAGGTCCAATACTTGAGGGCAGACGACGGTTACGCAGCCGAGTTAAGGCGCGTTGCTTGAATGATTGCTGATAGCTAGCCTCTCCAACTGGGTGGCCTGCTCTCCTGGGAGGCTGGTTTATTCCGACAGAACTTTCCATCCCGGTAGTGTCGTCCATGTTTCATGGCATAAGACGCGGCCCTGTTCGTCTTGTTGACAATAATGACGTTATACGTTAGGGTGGTGGCGGTTCCGCTTGGGAAACTGTTCAGAAGGGTCGTGAGAATGCATGATTGATAGTGGGGATACTGCCTGGGTATTGACCTCATCGGCGCTGGTCTTTGTCATGGTGCCGGGATTGGCCTTCTTCTATGCAGGGCTTGTCCGAAGCAAGAACGCATTGGGCACCCTCATGCAGTCGTTCATCGCCATAGCTATCGTGGGCCTGACGTGGGTTTTGTGGGGATATAGTCTGGCTTTCGGCCCTGATATAGGAGGGTTTATAGGAAACCTGGAGTGGTTTGGGCTTGCTGGCGTATCCGCTACCCAGGCCGGCCCCTACGCCGCTACGATTCCGCACCAGGCCTTCATGGTGTTTCAAGCCAAGTTTGCCATTATCACACCTGCCCTGATTGCCGGCGCATTTGCTGAGCGCATCAAGTTCAGCACCTTCGTCGTGTTCATAGTCGCTTGGTCTACCATCGTATACGCGCCACTGGCGCACTGGATGTGGGGGATTGGCGGCTGGCTTGGGGAGGCCGGCGCTCTAGACTTTGCCGGAGGCGCCGTTGTTCATATCAGCTCGGGGGCTGCAGCTTTAGCCGCTGCCATCATATTTGGGAGGCGCCTGGGGTTCGGCAAGATAGATATTTCTCCCCATAACGTGCCTTTCGTAGTGTTGGGCGCTTCCCTCCTCTGGTTTGGCTGGTTTGGCTTCAATGCCGGTAGCGACCTATCGTCGATAGGAAGAGCCACTTCGGCTTTCGTAGTGACCCATATCTCAGCATCAACTGCTGCAGTAGTGTGGGTCGCGCTGGACTGGATAATAAACCGAAGACCCAGTGTGGTAGGAGCAGCAACGGGAGCAGTCGCAGGGCTGGCTACGATCACTCCGGCATCAGGGTTTGTAGGCCCCATGCCGGCACTGCTCATAGGCCTGGGCGCCGGCGCACTGTGCTACACCGCTGTCTGGATCAAGACCCGCGTGAGGCTGGACGATTCCCTTGACGTATGGGCAATCCACGGAGTAGGTGGTATCTGGGGTATGCTGGCTTTGGGCATCTTCATCGGGGTTGGCTTCCTTAGCATAGGTGAGCTTACCGACCTGAGTAGGGGTGAGCAGATCGTAAGGCAGCTAATGGCCATCGGTGCGACCTTAGGTTGGGCTTTCTTCGCAACATTGGCGATACTGTTCGTACTAAAGTGGACCATGGGGCTGAGGGTGGATGAGGAGCAGGAAGAAGAAGGGCTGGACATTTCGCAACATGGTGAAGAAGCCTACGTTTCCAGACCCGGCTAACAGCCAAAGCTTCCAAGAAAGCAACTGAGGTGGACCCGGTTAGTTGGACAGAATTAAGGTCTGGCTAAGCAAGGGTGAGGTAGCTTAGGGGGAGGTCACCAGAGTCTGACCCCCCCTGGAACTTATGGCTGTCTAAAGGACTACCAGCCACTGTAAAGTTCGCAATACATAAGAGGAAAGCCCGCCCGGCCCCTTCCCCACCGTTCTCTCAGCACTGACGGCGACGCCGTGAAACCCTTCTGGGCGGTTATCTCAACAAGGCACCGGAATGTTCCCCAACCGCGCCAGTCTCATAGCAATTACACAGGTGTTGTGGCGAGGATGTTGAGCCAGGAACAACAAGTTTTCCCTGCTTTTGGAATCAGATGTTGGAGAAGCAGCAGCGGTACGTTGTGATAAAATTTGCTCATCCGCTCGTGAGTTGGTTCTAGGGTGGGGATTTGGTCGCGTCCCGGAGGGAAGCATGGATAGCTTTGAACAAGCCTTCGACAACGCCACAAAGGTTACCGATGTGGCCCTCAAGGCAAACCAGGACCTGTCAAGGCAGCTGCGCCGGCTGAGAAAAGCCTCGCAGGACGGAAATATCACAGCGGTGAAGAGGGAGCAAAGCAGGCTTGCCGAGGCATTGGACGAACTAACCGAGGCCGTTAACGACGCCGGGGTCGCGTGGGCCTTTGGCGATGAGCAAGAGGTCCAATACTTGAAAGCCGACGACGGCTACGCAGCCGAACTACGGCGCGTTGCTTCCGAAAAGGGCCTGGTCATCCGAGAGCGGGACGGGCATCTGATCTGCCATCCCTTCATAGTTCGCATCATTCCCGGGGAAAGGGCGGTCCGCATCGACAGGAAGAAGGTTTCCGCCATAAGGCCGTCCCACTTAGTCGAGGTTCTGGTCAAGGCTCAAAAGTCTCCGGCGCGCTTCCTGCCCGAACGTTTTCTGGAGGCTCTGTATAACGTGTATCAAGCCGTTACAAAGGAATCCATGTCGCGCCCTATTGGAGGAACCGACTCCCCCGTTATTCTCCTGGACAGCATCTATAAACTGTTTACATCATTGCCGGGCAGTGTTAGGGACTACTCCAAAACCGACTTCGCCAGAGATCTCTACGAACTGGATAGGAGTGGAGTGACCAAGACGAAGTCGGGCGCTGCGGTGTCATTCCCCGCCTCGACGGGCACTAGAAGTTCCATAAACTTGTATACCTTCGTTGGGCCGGACGGCCATGAAATAAAGTATTACGGCATCCACTTCATGGAGGGCTAGGCAGATGCAGAACACCATCTCCATCAAAGATTGGTTTCGCTTCATCGACGAAGAATATCTTACGACCTACGTCAAGGCCGGGGGGTCCTCCGTCAAGTTTGCCGTTACGCCGGAACAGTTGAAGGCGGACCTGTACGCCACCGTGGAAGGCCGATGCAGGGAACTTGACTACGAAGTAATCCGGCTGGACGCAAAGAATAAGGACATGCGCGCGCACATGCCTCAAGATTTCTTCTTTGGGTTGGCGCGGCAAGTGGATTGGCGGCGCCTAGCACGCCGTTTCATCCTCCGCCTCGGCTCTCGACGGGGATTTCGGGTCGACGGGGTTGACACAACTACGCCCGGCGTGTTCGATCAGATCGCAAAAGCCAACGGTGTCGAGCCAGCCAATGTAATTCAAGAAATCAGGCCGGAAATACAAAATTCCGTTGCCCGAAATGCATCAATGGCGAAAGATTTCCGAGTCTGCATGAGCCATCTGTGTTTGCTGGAGTATATCCGCGGAGATTATAACGGCCTTCCATTGCTGGATTGGCTCAGGGGATACAATACGCGAATCAGCAACGTCCGGCCCTTCTCCATTTACTCCGGCATTAACCGGGCTACGGCTAGATACTTTATAGAGTCTGCCCTCTACTGGGTGCGCTACGCCGGGTCCGCCGGAACCGTTATCCTGTTCGACAATTCCCGCGTGACGGTGGCCAGGAAGCCTAAAGACCAGTGGAAATACTACACCAAGGCCATGACTTTGGAGCACTACGAGCTTCTGAGGCAGTTCGTTGATAGGGTAGACGAACTGGACGGGGCGCTGCTGGTCGTCGTAACCAACGCTGGTTTCCTCGATGAAAGTCCCGACCGCCGGTCGCGAGGCTATGGCATATATCCTGCGCTGCAATACCGAGTGATGGACGACGTGCGCGATCGGAACAGGGTCAACCCGCTGTCTTCCCTAGTCCGATTGTCTTAAGGAGAAATGAAAGCCGTGTTAAGTCAAGTCGAGAATGGCCAAAGCTTATCCTCCCGTCTGGCCTTGGAGGCACTTCGAAACGGGGTACCGAATAGAGAAGCGGTGAAGCTGCTGGGATGCAACCAGCCGAAGGCTGAAAGGCGGTTCGAGGAGATGCTCACTGAGGCGGCTGATAGGGACAATCCGCCTTCGAACGCCCTGGGCATGCTGGTGTCCGGAGATTTCGGCACGGGCAAGTCCCATCTGCTCACGCACCAAGAGCATCTGGCTCTCTCCAAGGGATTTGTTTGCAGCACGGTAGCCATCAGCAAAGAAACTCCTATCTACGACCTTGGGAAGGTATTCAAGTCGGCCATGGACAATGGTCGGATGCCGGGCCGCAGCGGCCGTCTGATCGAAGAGTTAGGCCAGTCCCTAAAGCCTGATACCGATGCGTATGCAAACTTCTTCAAGTGGGCGAACGATACCAAGTCAAACCGCTTGCACCAGATATTCCCCGCCAGCCTGCTTGTCCATGAACGCTCCAACGAACTTGAGCTGAACAGTGAGATTGAGAACTTCTGGGCCGGAGATAAAATCTATGTCTCAAAAGTCAAGGGCGGGCTTCGTCAAATTGGGCAGTACAAGAGCCACCCCTTCCGTGCCCCCAAGGTAAGGGACCTGCCGCCACAGCGCCTCAGGTTTATGATAGAGCTTATCAAGGCAGCCGGCTATAAGGGCTGGGTGGTGTTGCTGGACGAGATAGAGTTGGTGGCCCAATACTCCCTTCTCCAGCGGGGCAGGTCTTACGCTGAATTGTCCCGATGGATGGGACATGCAGAGGGTGAATCATATCCCGGGCTGGTGGTGGTTGGAACGGTAGCCGATGATTTCGCACTAAGGATCATTAGCCCTGACGGCAAGAAAGATCGTGACTACGTGACTCCAAAGATGAAAGTCCGATATGGCGAAATCGTCTCCCGCGCGGAGACGGGCATGCGCCTGATAGAGCAGGGTCGCACACTGTTGGATGTACCAACGGAAGAAAACATTCTGGAGACTATGGAAAAGCTGCGGAAAATATATGCAATCGCTTACGGTTGGGACGCTCCCACCCTTCCGGCACTGGAGCGAGGAGCAGGATATCAGAACCGCATGCGCTACAAAGTCCGCGCCTCTATCAACGAATGGGACCTGCGGAGGCTTTACCCGGATTACAATCCTGAAACGGATATGGAGGAGTTTCGTCACACCTACGAAGAGGATCCCGACCTGGAACGGACTTCCAATGACGATGGAGATGATTTCCGTCCAGGGTAGTCTACGCGTGAATTGAACGGATTTGCATTGCCCATCCCCTTCGATGATCTAGAAGACCAAAATACGCAAACCTGCGTCGTGTCTTGGCTGCGCTTCGTTGAAGATGCGAATGGCACAGGGGTAGACGCCGCCCTATTGCAAACGTCCGAGGAAGGCCAGCCGGTTGACTTCTGCTTCACCCGCGCCGCATTTCGACAGTTCGGCGGGCATGGGAGCGACGCCAAGGGAAGGGCCGCTTTTCACCTTCTCAAGAAGCTTCTTCCAGAGGTCGCTTCTTCGCCAACGCTGGTGCTCGGACTGGCGGACGAAATACCCCCATGGGTGCTAAACGAAGCCCTCCGGGTTAGGATTCCCTTCTGCCTGATTCCGGCATCGCCGGATTCTGCGGAAGCGTACTCTGACCACTCCGACGTGGATAGTTCGCCGGTTCTCTGGCAGGGGCCCCGCCCGCCCGCCGGGTCTGAGGCCCAACGGCTCTTTGACGACGTGATAGCTTGGGACGACCCTCTTGAACCCTTTCGCCGGGCCGCCAAGGCGCTGGCCGAAGCCTTCGCAGACGAACACGTGACGGCGCTAACATCGGTTTCGGGCCTCTCCACCGTGGTTACTCTGCATTCATTGGCAGACGGAGAATACCCTCTGGACAATCAGTCGTCCGCCGCCGTCAGTTTGCCCCAACAGGCCAACCCTGCCCTGGACGTGCATCTTACCCTGGCGCAGCGGCTCTGGGCCGTTCTCCGCGCTCCGCCTACGCGTTTGCGCCAAGTGCAGCTGGAGAGGCGCGGCGAGCTGATGCCCTTTCAGAGAGAAGGCGTACAAGCGCTGATGGAGAATCGCTGTCTGCTGCTGGCCGACGACATGGGCCTCGGCAAGACCATCCAGGCCATAGTAGCGCTGCGGCTTCTGAGGGCTCGTCGGGAGATTGCTTCATGCCTCGTTGCGGCGCCCGCCAGCGTCCTGGACCAGTGGCGTCGTGAAATCGATAAGTGGGCGCCGGAGCTCTCGGCCATAATCATCAGGGGCTCAGTCAACGATAGATCATGGCAGTGGACGGCTGACAGAGACGTAACCCTGGTCAGTTACGATACCCTGCGGTCGGATTTCTCCAGCAGTGACGATTCGATTGTGCGTCTGAAAACCTGGGACGTGGTTGTCGCAGACGAGGCGCAGCGCGTCAAGAATCGCAACAGCACCAGCGATGCGCTGAAGGGGCTGCGGAGAAGGCGTTCTTGGGCTTTGACGGGGACGCCCGTAGAGAACGACGAGGAAGAGTTGGCCTCCATCATGGAGTTCGTCGACCAGGACGAAGCTGGAATGCCCAAGCGCTACCGGGCCGGATGGGAAATGCGGGAGCGGCACCAGGAAGTGCAGCTCCGACGCAAGAAGGCCGATGTGTTGGAAGACTTGCCGCCTAAACAGGAAACCAAGATTTCCATTCAGCTGGCCCCGAAGCAGCGTCGCAGCTACGACAAGGCCAAACAGGAAGGAATCGTATACCTGAAGTCCCTAGGCGCAGAGATTGGCGTCCGGCACGTGCTTGAGCTTATCACTCGTTTGAAGCAGATCTGCAACGCCGACCCCAAGACCGGCGAGTCCAGCAAGCTGTCCGATATCAAGCAGCGGTTGGAGCAGTTGGCGGCCCAAGGCCACAAGGCCCTGGTGTTTTCACAGTACACCAGCGACAACGCAGGAGTCGCAGCCGCTGCCAAGTATCTACAAGAGTTCTCACCACTGATTATCACGGGCGAAGTGCCCCAGCAGGACCGGGATGGCATCATCCGGCAGTTTCGAGATCGGCCAGAGCACAAGGTCTTGATTCTATCGCTGCGCGCCGGTGGACTGGGATTGAACCTTCAGGAGGCGTCCTACGTGTTCCACCTGGATAGGTGGTGGAATCCGGCCGTAGAACGGCAGGCGGAAGACCGGAGCCACCGTTTTGGTCAAACGGCCAAGGTCAACGTGATCAAATACTCTTGCGTCGGGACTATCGAGGAGAGCATTGACGGCATTCTGGAGAGCAAGCAGGAAGTATTCGACCGACTCGTGGATGATGTGTCTCTGGACCTTTCCACCCAGATGACCTCTCAAGAACTCTTCGGCCTATTCGGCTTGGAATGATGGGCTAGTCCGCCTGGAATGGCAGAAGAGGCAGCAGTTTCTGAAAGATGTGCTAGCGCTTAGGGTTAGCGACGCCGGTCAATCATTTCCAGGGGGTATCGGGCTGCCCAAGCGTCGAAGCCCCCCGAAAGCGTTGCTGCCGTGATGCCCCAGGTGCCCAGTTGCTGCACGGCGTGCAGGCTGCTGGACTCTCTATGCCAACTGCAATAGGCTACCACCATCCCGTCTACGTCCGGGTTATTGTTCACCCACTCGTCCAGCCGGTCGGGCTCTACCCGCACGCTGCCAGGTATGCGACTGCGGGCCCTTTCGTAGCTGGCGCGCGAGCGGACGTCCAGGATTATGGGTTGGTGAGGGCTCGATATCATCTGGTACAGTTGCTCAGGGGTTATCAGAATCACACCGGAGTAGTCCTTCATGATCAGGTTGTCTGCAGTGGCGGCCTGTTGCTCGGCCAGGTAATTCTTAGTGGCTCGCCGCTGGTACCAGGCGCCGATGGGGGTGGAGCTTGCCCCGTGAATGCCCGTTGATGCTAGGACTACTATCCCTACGGTGGCCAGAAGCATCTCCGCTCCGGGCACGTCGGCCTGTACCGCCAAAAGGGCCAACAGCAGGGAGTTGAGGCCCCGGGGTCCAAACCAGGCAATGAGGCCCTTGGCTCTGAAGCTCATGTGGGTGCGGGCTAGGACGATGCTCAAGACCGACGGGCGGATGACGAATATGACTATGCCGGCGAGAACTAGGGACAGCATTACGTTCGTCGTATGCAGCATGGAGGATAGGGTGGCGCCGAAGAGGACGAAGGCGAAGAGCATTGCCATTTCCGAGGTAACCTCGCCGTACTGCATGAAGGAGCTGACGAGGCGCCGGTTGCTCAAGGAGACGGCCAACCCGGCTGCGAAGGCGGCGAGGAATCCGTCGCCTCCCACGGAGGTGGCGGCGGTGTAGGCCAGGAGAACGATACCGATGCCGGACAGGGCTTGATGCTCCGTTCGAATGCGTAGACGGGCATCCATCCGCTTTACGAGCAGTGCCCCGAGGGCCCCTATGAGGCCGCCAACGGCGGGACCCGTGATGAGCAGTTGGACCAGGAACACGGCCCACTGACCCGTGTCGCGGCCCTCCGGCTGCCCCACGGCGATGAGTATCAGGATAATGGGCAGGACAATCAGGTCGTTGGTGCCGGCCTCTATCTTCAAGATCTGCTTGATGGAACGGGGAATGCGGCGGTCCCGCATCAGTTCTCGTAGGACGACGGGGTCCGTGGAGGCCAGGATGGCCCCGCCTAGAAAGGCCATTATCCAGCCAAAGCCGAGGAGGAGCGCCAGGGGTACTGCGCCAAGGGCGATGATTATGGCAGTGCCCGGGCCAAGGATCAGCGCAGGGATCAGCCACCGGCGTCCCAGTTGGTCTACTTGCAGGTTGATGGCGTCCAGAAAGAGCACGAGGGCGAGGGTAAAGGTTGCGACTACTTCCAGCGTGGGGCTGCGGGCGTCCATGTCGATGAAGCCCAAGAAGTTTCCGCCGAGCAGGATTCCAAGCCCCATGAACAGAATAGGGAAGGAAAGGGGGGTGCGGGCCACTATCCCGGAGGCGAGAGCGGGCACCAGCAGGATGATTGCGATAACGTCAAAGATGGCCAGAAAATCCGGCAAGAATCGGGCTCCTTAAGTTCGGGTTGGCTGTGCCCGCGCCTGCACCGCAACCGTGGCAACTGTAATGGTTTCAAGGAGGGGCAATGCTTGTCAATAAGAGACCATGTTCCGTTGAACAGGTTTTCGGGTCTGAAGCCGTTGGGCCGTCCGAAGGGTTACGCTTTGTGGCAGAGTCCAACAGGTCGATTGCTAAGGGCGGGGCCGCCGAGGAAAGCTGTCACCGGCTAGCGACTCGCCCACAACCGGCAGCCGGTCAGGCCCGTGTCAACCACGAAGAGGGGGTTAATGAAGGCCCAAATCAGAGAGTTAGTATCGCTCTCGGCCCCGGACGAGGTTATGAACTCGTTTCCCCAGTTCCAGAAGAACCAGAGGGCCAGAAAAACTGCGACGACAAAGCCGGCGTAGGTCTCCAGGTATCTGCGGGAGAGGCCGCCACCGTTATCCTCCTTATCCAACTGCAACTTGTCATGGTATCGCACCACCAGGGTGACAATGATAGAAGCAGCCATGAACCAGTTCATGACATGCCAGATGTCTCCAACGTCCACCACGTTGCGATAGAAGGGCGAGAACACCAACTGAGCTACGATGACCGCAGCGGCGGCCAAGAGACATATGGCGGCCGCCCTCTTCAAGAGTTCCATGGCTTCGCCTCCTTTAAGTGACGGGGAGACAACATCAGTTTCTCGTTACGGTCCATCTCCCCAAGGCTAGTAAAAGCCAGCAAAGGGCAACGGAAAAGTTGCCGAAAGGAGCGTGGGTTGACGTAGAAGCGGGCCACCCACACTGCTATATTCCTTTTTTACTCTTGGCATAGGGAGGCCCTTAGATGAGGGAATGGCTGCAAGGACGCGTAGGAAGGCTGCTGTTGGCGACGCTGCTTTTAAGCGCAGCGGTTGCGTTGACGGGGGCCTGTGGGGACGGGAGCGACGAGCCTTCGCCGACTGCTGCGGCAGTAGAAGCCCCGGCCTCCACGCCCATCGCTATGCCTGCGACGTCTGTCTCCACCATGGCTCCGACGCCTACGCCCACACCCACACCCACGGCTGTTCCCACACCGACTGCTGCACCGACGCGTGCTCAGACGCCTACGCCAACACCCACACCCACACCCACAGCTGTTCCCACACCGACGCTTGTTCCAACAGCCACTCCTGAGTCTACTCCGGAGGTCTCCCATGCGCTTGGCGACGAGTTCATCGAGTTGGACGAAGGTACAATCTGGCAGGAGGTGTTTGACGTCTTGTCAGCTGAGGAGCAGACGTGCATTCGCGATATGACGGACGAAGATGGGTTGGGGTCGATTTTGCAATTGGATGTCTTGAGAGTAGTCAGGAGTAGGGAGCCGGGGGAGTTCGTTGCGCTCTTCTGCCTGGAACCGGAGAAAGCTTTATTTCTTTACGCTTCTGTCACCATTGCCAGCATGGGAAATGCGAGCTCGGAGATGAAAGCCTGCACAATGAAGGTGACGGAGAGCATGGATTTACCCGCAGTGCTGAAGTATATGGTGGAGATTGGCGCGGCCGAAGGAGAAGAGGAAGGAGAGCCGCCGGAGGAGGTGCTTCAGTTCATAACGGGGATGCTGGCGTGTCCGTAGTTAGAGTTAGGGGATATGAGCGACGAAGGATTCTCCTAGCACATACCTTTCCTGCGTCGGCCTGTCGAAACGTCCATAGCCAGAGACTCTATTTCTTAGCGCGGACTAGCCATAGGATGTTGCCAACGGCTATGGCGGCTGCCAGTAGCCAGAGGAGGGTACCAAGAATGGGATTGAACGCCAGTCCAACTCCCAGGCCGAGGTAGAAGACGAGGATGGCGACGACGAAGAGGAGGACATGGGCGACAATTTTCATGACGCCGTTATTGTAACGCCTTTTGAACAGATGCGAGCGGCGCGCGTCAAGGCGTTTGACCGGGTTCGTCCGTCAAGGGCTGCGTGGGTTGGCTGAGTGGTTCGGCTGGTTGGGAAGCGCAAGAGCCGCCGTTGCCCCGGGAACCCGCGGTACGGGGTGCTTAGGGCACCGCTATCAGGCTCGGCTGAAGTGGGAAGCTGTGACGTATGTCCCCTTCGCCGGATCCCCGTCCGTAGCATCGCCACTTGGGGAAGTTAAAATCGGAAGTGACCGAGCGAGGCTGCATCAGCACGGCCCGTAGGAACGCCTGCAGGTCAGGCACATTGTAGATGTTCAACCCGAAGCCCCAGTCGTCCAACAGGCCCAGAATACGTCGCATAGAGGGTGTGTCCCACATTATGGAGAAGCGGTTGATGCCCCAGGAGGCGAACTCGTCTAGAAGTGTCTTGGCCTGCTCCGGCAGGGTGTTCATCAGAGGAACCATGAAATCGATGGGGCATTGGAGGATGGCGGATGGGAAGGCCTGGGCCAGCCGCCGGAATCCCTGGGGCTGAAGCGTCTCTATCTTGCCGTTTATCCACAGGCGGGAGTGCTCCAGACCGGAGGAGTTGATGGCGAAGATGACCTCGTCTAAGGCTGCGTCGTTCTCCTTGAGGTCGATCTTCAGGGATTTCCCGGCGTTCTTGAGCTTTCCGAGAACATCCTCGAAGAGGAGCAAGTCTTGGATGCGGTGGGATGGTTCGTCGAAGGGGTCGTGACGAAGGGTCAGCTGGCCTGTCTTTGGGTGGGTCCGTACGTCCATTTCGCCCCACTGCACGTTGGACTTCATGAACTCGTGGAGATTGTCCACGTCGTTGATGCCGTGCCATACGAACTGCACGTGACGGGGCAGCGAAGATTGAACGGCAAGCCCCGTCAGGTCGAAGACTCTGCCGGAGATGGATGCCTGGGGGAGATGCTCTCTTTGGGAGAGAAAGATCGTGTCGGCGTGGAGGAGCATCACGTCTTCGACCGTGGGCATGTTGGCGATGGCCTCCAGGTTCTCCGGCTCGTTGTCAATCATGGCTAAGACACGATAGCCCAGGTTGCGGAAATAGTTCACACCGTCGACTTTCACCTGGGGGATGGTACGGTCGGAGAAGCCGCGGTTCATGTATAGGAGGCGGTCTGAAAACTCGACCTTGTACTCGTTTCCCAGGAAGTTCAGGGAGCGCAGGGTGTCCTGACGCAGGGCCTCGGTACGCCCGGTGTTGAGGCCCACGAAGGTGTTGGGCTGCAGCTGGAACCAGCGCATGACTTCCATGACGCCGTGGTAGGGCCGGTGGGATTCCAGGATGGCCTTGGAAGACCAGCGGGTGCTTCTGTACCAGAGTCCGACCTGTTCGCGCACCGAGGGAGGGAGGTCTAAGGCTGCAAGCAGGTCCTCGGCCCGGTCCTCGTGCATTGTGACGTGAGAAACGTCCAGTTCGTGGAAGTAGGAGGTGCCGTGAATCTGGTCGAAGGTGTTAAGGGCATGGAGGACCATGTATCGGGTGTCTACGATGGTGCCGTCAATGTCAAATAGGATGATGAGCCTATCGTCCGGGAAGAGGTGGCTCATCTTCTGGTAATGGTAGGATAGCTTATTCATCCACCGGTTCATGTTTTGCATTTGCACCTTCGAAAGATTATTTGATTCGATGGTAGCAGGCGTGACGCTGCCGAAGGTTAAGGGGAGGTTAAGACTTTGGGGCGGGTGGGAGGATGGTGCGAAGACAACGAGATTCCTCGACTCCGCTTGGATCCGCTCGGAATGACAATTGGTTAAAGAGGGGGAATGGCCGGTTCCCGAATCGCCCCTACGGAGGAAGAGAAGATGGGTCCCCGCCCCCGTCCCCCGTCTTCACGAGGGCAGGCTTCACGAGGGCAGGCTATTGGCGAGGACAAGGGAGGGGGTGCGGGAATGGTGGGAGGTTCAGTCGAGAACCAGGTCCTCCCGGATGTGCCGCAGGTGGCCCAGGTGGTCCCGCCAGTGGTTGAGGAATAGGCCCTCCACCAGGTTCTGGGCGGTGCGGTCCTCCCGGTGGTTGCGGAGGGGGAACCAGCACGAAGTAGCCTTTCCGGCGATATCCTCGTCGCTGGCATCCGCTAGAACTCTTTCCAGGGTCTGGAAGTATTCTGACAGAGCGCTGTGAATGTCGTCCATGTCCATGTCCTGCCGCTCGGCGTTCAGGTGGGTCTCGTCGGCAATGATGGTTACCTCTGTCAATGAACCGTCGAGGATGCCCTCGACCGTCTTGGGAATGCCGCCCTCCGGGTCTTCGAGGATGTGCCACAGCACCTCCCGTGCCGACCATTCGTCGTCGTCCTGCTTCCAGTCCAGGCAGTAGTCCATGCCCTCCAGGAGGGAGTCGAGCTCCTGTTGAAGCTCCTTGGCGGAGTCCAGAATAGATTGCTTCAGGGTGGTCATGATTATCCTCCAGAAGACTAGGGATGGATGTGGATTGCGACGGCTTCCATAACAGCGCTTCTATATTCAGGCAGCGAACGGGCGCGGGCGAGGGAGGCCTTCAGCAGGCCGATGGGAGTCCCACCATCGTGGCGTTCTCCATTCAACTTATAGGCAAATAGTTGGTGGGATTCTAGCAGAAGAGCCAAGCCGTCCGTTAGTTGAATTTCGCCCTTTGCGCCGGGCGTTGTTCTTTCAAGGGTGTGGAAGACGGCCGGGGGCAGGATGTATCGGCCCACGATGGCGAGATTGGAGGGGGCTTCCTCCGGCGGCGGCTTCTCCACCAGCCCCCGAATCCTGTACTCGCTCTCTGAGAGGGCCTCCGGGTAAATGACGCCGTAGCTGCTCACCCGCTCCGGCGGGACCTCCTCCACGGCGATGACGCCGTCTCCCCTTCGATGGTACACCTCAAGCATCTGGGCCAGCGCAGGCGTCTTGTGGAAAACAACGTCGTCAGGGAGTATGACGGCGAACGCCTCGTCGCCCACCTGCTCGCGGGCGGTGAGAACGGCGTGGCCCAGCCCCAAAGGCTGCTGCTGACGCACGATGCTGACGCGGGCCAGTTTTCCGAGTTGCTCCACCTGCTCCAGCATCTCCGGCGAGACCTTGCCTTGGAGAGATTCCTCTAGCTGTGGGTGGGGTTGGAAGTACCGCTCAAGGGGTTCTTTGTCCTCGGACGTGACGAGAATTATCTCCTCGATGCCGGAGCGTACGGCCTCTTCCACCGCGTATTGAATGAGGGGCTTGTCGAAGAGGGGCAACAGCTCCTTGGGCACAGCCTTGGTAACGGGGAGGAATCGGGTGCCCAGGCCGGCGGCGGGAATTACGGCTTTTCTCACGGGCGGAAAGGCTACCATGGGCGCAATTCTAACACCGCTCCCAGATGCGGACAACGGAGGGGAGGAAACCGTCAAGGGCCCGCCCATGTCGGTGTCTATTCTTACACGCCCTTACCCGTCATTTCCAGGCCCTACACTGACATGCTGCTGTTGCCGGAATGCTCTCTCTGTTGCTACCCTACTCCCATGAATAAGGCCGTAACACCCCCTCGCCCCTCTCGGCCCCCGCCTACCACTCGTTTCCTCCAAAAAGAAAAAACGAGTAACGACTCAAAATCAGTCGGATCCACGCCTGATTTGTCCCAATCCTCCCATTTCTCGTTTCTTAAAACGAGTCAATTCCACGCCTGGCAACCCCAAAACGAGTCCCCCGGTATCCCACTCGTTCCCAATACTCATTCTCAATCTTACCTGTCCCTCTTCATTGGTCTTCTTTTATTCACGCCCCCAATACAATACCTTTCGCAGTATGACCGAGATGCCCTGGAAGACGGCCGGGCGATTGACACCCGACGGTGGGTGGGCCTAACATTGAACTTGGCTGTGCTAGGCGGGGAGCTAGCGGTGCCCTGGACCCGCAATCCGCTATAGCGGGGTTGAATTCCTTCCCGAGGCTAGATCAATGGACCTCTATTCTCTGAGAGGGTGCTGAGGGCTGGGTCCTACGCGTCGAATACCTGTGAATCCCGCCAGGTCCGGAAGGAAGCAACGGTAAGCAGTCATCTTCGGGCGCCGTGGGGCAGCCTGGCCTGAGCCTAATCAGCCGGATACGTTCATTGATTGTGTCGAAGGAAGGTGCACGGCCTATATCTCCAACATATACTTCCCGTAGGCCTAAGGGTTTCAGAAAGGCCCTGGCCCAACATTTCCTAACCGACCAACGCGTTCTTTCCTACATCCTGGAAGCTGCCGACCTTTCGCCAGATGACACGGTTGTGGAGGTAGGCTCAGGCAGGGGAATTCTCACCCGGCAGTTGGCGAAGCTGGCCCGCCGGGTGGTGGCCGTCGAGATAGACGCAGCCTTGGCGGCTGGATTGGCAACGAAGTTGGGCAATCCGCTCAACCTGACGGTCCTGGAGGCGGATGCTCGTACAGCGGT
This sequence comes from Dehalococcoidia bacterium, assembly GCA_965238215.1. Classification (GTDB taxonomy): domain Bacteria; phylum Chloroflexota; class Dehalococcoidia; order Lucifugimonadales; genus JAPULR01. Next base: position 1,998,697 of record OZ250180.1, read on the forward strand.
CATCGATCCGAAAGGCCCCTACAAGCTGGTGGCCAACCTTCCTTACTATGCCGCCAACCCCATAATCCGGCGGTTTCTGGAAATGGAACGGCAGCCCCTTCGGATGGTGGTCATGGTGCAAAAGGAGGTCGCCCATTCCATGACGGCGACCCCAGGCCGCATGACGCTCCTCTCCGTGGCTGTACAGTTCTACGGTATGCCCCGATTGGTGTGCGTCGTGCCCCCTTCGGCTTTTCGCCCTTCCCCCAAGGTGGATTCGGCAGTGGTATGCATCGACGTGGAGCCGGAAGCACGGGGGCGGGTGGACGACGAAGCGCGATTCTTCCGACTGGCGCGTGCGGGATTCGCCGCGCCCCGAAAGCAGCTACGGAATTCTCTTGCCCTGGGGCTTGGAATCAACGGTGCTGAAGCGTCGAAACTTCTCCAACGGGCGGGAATTGATTCGCGGCGTAGACCGGGGACGCTGACCGTCTCGGAGTGGATTTCCCTCTACAAGAGTTTGCCAGAGGATGCCATGCCATCCTCGGACGGCGAAGATACTGGCGGACGCCAATAGTGGCGGAGGCCCCCCAAGACTCAACTCCCCTGACGGCGCTGGCTTACGCCAAGGTCAATCTAACCCTGGAGGTTTTGAGTCGTCGCGACGACGGGTATCATGACGTGGCCACGGTTCTGCAGACGGTGAGCCTATACGACCGGTTGACCTTTGCCACTGACGCCGAAATTCTGGTGGAGTGCTCCATCTCGGCCCTCTCCAATCCCGACAATTTGGCTTGGAGGGCTGCGGTGGCTCTCAAGGAGGCCACCGGGTATGCCGGCGGTGCACGAATAACCATCGAGAAGGGGATTCCGGAGGCTATGGGGTTGGGTGGGGGCAGCAGTGACGCCGCAGCTACGTTGGTAGCCCTCAATCGCCTGTGGGGCTTGGGACTGACTGCGACGAATCTGGAGGATGTAGGTCGGGACCTGGGAGCCGACCTTCCCTTTCTCGTCGGTGGCGGAACGGCCATGGGTACGGGAAGGGGGGACTATCTAAAGAGGCTACGCCCCCTTCTGCGACAGTGGCTGGTTATGGTATGTCCGCTGGCTAATATAGAGGAGAAGACTCGCCGCATGTATGCTCTGCTGGACAGGGAGTCCTATACCAGTGGGCAGGTGACCAAGGCCTTGGTCGAGGCTATGGATCAGGGGTGTTTCTCCTGGCAGATGCTTTACAATGCCTTCGAGGCGGTGGCCTTTGACGTCTTACCCGGCCTTGACGGAGTAATGCGGGACATGGAGGCCAGCGGCGCCTGCCACGTTAGTCTTTCCGGAAGCGGGCCTGCGCTTTACACCCTGGTCGCCGATGAAGAAGAAGGCCGCCAAATTAGAGATGGACTGGTCCGCCGCGGCCGCAGGGCCTTCCTCGTCGAGACGACGAATTCCTCTCCTCACTTGACGCTGGGCACTGAAGATAACTAGACTAGTTGCGGTCTCTCACAGGTTTGACCAGAGAGGAACTCTAGAATGATAGGAATCTTGAACGCCATCCGGATAGACATGGATCCGGATATGCTTACTCTGGGGTCCTTTGTGCTGACGTGGCACGGGTTCTTCACCTTTGTCGGCGTTGCCATGGCGGTAGCCCTAGTGTCCTACTGGGCCAAGAAAGAAAATATCCCGCCGGACACGATTCTTTCCGTGTCCGTGTGGGCAATTCTGGGTGGCATCGTTGGCGCACGACTGGTCCACGTCGTGGACTTCTGGACCCGGGTGTACCAGAATGACCCTCTCAGCGTTCTCTACATCTGGGAAGGCGGCATTGCCATATACGGCGCCGTACTCGGAGGCTTCGCCGGAGGCGCCATATACGCATTGGTCCGCAATCGGGACGGGCTGATCAACTTCTGGAACCGGTTTCTCTTCTTCTTGGGCCGCATTGAGAAGATGCCCATGCCTTCCGTAGGCAAGCTGGCGGACCTCACCGCCCCCGCCCTCGTTCTCAGCATGGCCCTCGGCCGCATTGGCGATATCATTAACGGTGAGCACATCGCCCGCATTACCAGCTTGCCCTGGGGCTTCGTCTACACCCATCCTAAGACTCAGGCGCTGTACACCAACATCACAGAGGGGCGCTCCTCCCTGACGCCCTCTCATCCTGCGGTGATCTACGAGATGATATGGGACGTGGCGGTTCTGGGCTTTCTCTGGTTCGTCCTGCGAAACCGGCTACGACCCGACGGGATGGTATTCGTGTCCTTCCTGGCTCTCTACTCTCTGGGTCGCTTCTTCATCAGCTTCATCCGGCAGGACAAGGTCTGGATAGTGGGACTGGACATGTCGCAGATAATTGCTCTGATTGTCCTGAGCATCACGGTAACGGTCCTGATATCCAAGGCCCAGGTGGCTAGAACAGGTCAGCGCCGCCGGGCCCGTGAGGCGCCCTAGATATGGGGGTACGGGCGGCTTAGACGCACGATTAACTTGAAGGTCGGAAGTCCTCCACCTTCATCTCGATGACGCGCCGCCCTTTCCAGGAGTTGGTGGAGAGGGAGTAGGCCAGGTCCAGATATCCGGTCTCTGGAATCTCGGTGTCTCCCTGCCGAAAGGCGAAAGCGGTCCAAGAAGCCCGCCCGTCCCATAGCTTAAGCCGCAGGTGCTGCCCTTCGCTGCCGACTCTAGAGGCTTGCTGAATCTTCATGTGCCGGGCCAGAAAAACGGGTTTGGGGTTGCCGAAACCGAAAGGTTCAAGAGTGGTAAGGCTCCTGTAAGTCTCGCCCATGAGGTCTGTTGGTTGTGCCTCGGCGTCAATCTTCAACACGCGGGCGGGTTGGCAGTCGCCCAGAATCTCACGGGCTATGGACGTCAGCTTTGCTCGTAGTTCCTGCAGGTTGGTCCGGCTCATGACGAAACCGGCGGCCATGGAGTGCCCTCCGAATCGCTGGAACAGCGGGCGGCACTTTTCGAAGGCGGTGATGACATTGAAGGCGGGGATGCTCCGGGCGCTGGCTCGCACCACGTCGCCATCGATGGCCATGACCACGGCGGGCTTGTTAAAAGCATCTACCATCCGACTGGCCACCAGCCCCGAGATTCCGGGCGCGAACTCCTCGTCGGCCAGGAGAATAATTGGCTCGTCCGTCTTCGCCATGTCCAGCGCCTTCCGGCATGCGGTCTCCGTGTTCCGCTGGCGTTCCTTATTGAAGCCTTCCACTGTTTCGGCCAAGCTGTGGGCCTCGCTGGCGGAGGCGCTGGTGAGCAGGCGGTAGCTGGAGATGGCGTGCTGAAGACGACCGGCGGCGTTGAGGCGGGGCGCAATTATGAATGCTATGGACCCGCTGTCGATGGCGTTGGGAGAGAGTCTGGCGCGGCGGTATAGAGCGTTCAAGCCGGGACTGCGGGTGCTTTGCAGCTGCAGGAGTCCTGCCTTAACTATGGCCCTGTTTTCGCCTCGGAGAGGCCCCAAGTCGGCGACGGTGCCAATGGCGGCGAGGGCGAGAAGTTCATGGGGCCACTCTTTACCCAGATGCCGGTAGAGACCCTGCACCAGCTTAAAGGCCAGTCCCGCCCCGGTCAGTTCGTCGAAGGGGTAGACGGAGCCGGGTATCTTGGGATCGATTATTGCCAGGGCCGGCGGCAGCGTGGGAGGTGGGGTGTGATGGTCGGTGATGATGACGTCCAGACCAAGGTCTGTGGCGAATTCGACCTCCCGGCCGGAGCTGACGCCACAATCCACGGTGACGATGACGGACACGCCGGAAACCTTGAGGGCCTGGACGGCCTCCATGTTCAGGCCGTGGCCTTCCGCGACGCGATGGGGAATGTAGGGGGCGACCTGCCCGCCAAGGGCTTCCAATCCTTGGGAGAGGATGGCCGTGGCCGTAACACCATCGGCGTCAAAGTCGCCGAAAACGCCGATGACTTCGCCCGATTCTATGGCTCGCGAGAGACGCGTCACGGCCGGGGTCATTTGCGGCAGCAGGTTGGGGTCGTGGAAGGGTTCCGCCGGGCCTTGCAGGAAGAAGTTGACTTCCTCCGGTGTGGAGACGCCGCGGTTGTGGAGCACCTGGGCCACCACCGGTGACAGTCCAACGGCACGGGCGAATGCCGGCGTTGCCGGGGGGTACAGCCGCCAAGTTTTATTCATAAAAGGAAGTATCTGAGTTGCTTCACTCTGCTTGTCCTCTCTCGACGTCTGCGCGGCGGGCTACGCCGTTGGGGCCGCGTCGTCCCGGAGTCACCTCAACGGGCGTAGGAATCAGCCATTCCGCTCCGTGCTTGGTCGCTCCCCGAACTCGGCCCTCCAGGGCCAACTGCCGTACCCTTCGTTCCGAAATGCCCAACCTGATGGCAGCCTCTCGTACAGTGACGTTGGCAACGTCGGCTGTGGGCTTCTCGGACGCCAAATCAAACTCGATGGGATCTGACTGCTTCAGTGTGCTCATTTCGTGGATGAGAAAACCGATGACTTGGTCGTCGTCGTCCAACCGCTTGAGGATACGTTCGTCGTGGGTGGGTGTGAAGTAGCCCTCTCGGAATGCCCACAAAACCTCCAGCATGTCTCCTTCTGCGTCTTACCAAACTGACACCTTTTCAGTAGTCATGGCTGGCCTCCTTTGATTTTACGGTCAAGGTAGCTTGTGAGGATGAAGGAGTAGCTTTTTGACTTTTTCACTACCGGGCAGAGATAGCGGCTCTTGCATCGCAGGTCTGGGTATAGTCGGTAGTACAGCCGGACCGTAGGATCGGAACTAGACGGGCGTATCACGTCGGGCATTGCAAAGGTTAACATTCGCTGTGTGCAATGCCTGTTTCCTCGGCATACCCGCCGCTGCGGTGGTACTTTGAGGCTCCGCTAGGAATTTGCAGGCACGGATTCCCGTTCTGGGGGCGCAGTTGGCGGGATCTAGAGGTTTTCGGCTTGGGTGAAAACCAGCACGGAGTTGTGGCCACCGAAGCCGAAGGAGTTGCTAACCACGGCTCGAATGCTCCTGGAGCGGGCCGACTCGGGCGTGTAATCCAAGTCGCAGTCAACGTCGGGACTCTCCAGGTTGATGGTGGGCGGCACGACGTCTTCCCTCAAAGCCAGAACGCAGATGCCTGCTTCTACGGCGCCCCCGGCGCCGAGAAGATGGCCCGTCATCGACTTGGTGGAGCTTATGGAGACCCGGTAGGCATCCTCTCCCAGGGCGAGCTTGATGGCGAGGGTCTCCTGCCTGTCGTTGAGAGGAGTGGAGGTGCCGTGGGCGTTTACGTAGTCCACTTCGGAGGGTTCCATTGAGGCTCTCCGTAGGGCGAGCTTTACCGCGTTGGCGGCACTTTCGCCGGTTTCGGAGGGCTCGGTGACGTGGAAGGCGTCGGAGGTTGATGCGTAGCCCGCCAGTTCCGCCAGGGGTTGCACACCGCGCCGGAGGACACTGTCGTGGCTCTCGAGCACCAGAATTCCGGCGCCTTCTCCGATAACGAAGCCATCCCGCTCGGCGTCGAAGGGGCGGCTGGCTTTTTGCGGGTCGTCGTTACGCCTGGAGAGGGCCCGCATGTTGCCGAAACCTGCCACGGCGATGGGGCAAATTGGAGCCTCGCTACCGCCTGCCAACACTACGTCCATCTCGCCCCGGGCTATTAGGCCTGCGGCGGCGCCGATAGCGTCGGCCCCGCTGGAGCAGGATGATACGGTGCAGAAGTTGGGGCCGAGGGCGCCTGTCATCATCGACAGGTGGGCTGCGGCCATGTCGCCAAGCATCATGGGAATCAGGAAGGGCGAAACCCGTCGAGGACCGCGGTTGGACAGGACGCTCTGTTGGCTAGAAAGGGTGAGAATTCCGCCGATGCCGCTGCCCACCAGGACCGACATGCGGTATCTATTGACATGGTTGTTGTTATTCAGGTCGGCTTGGGCCAGCGCCTCTTGGGCGGCGGCGGCGGCGAACTGGGTGAACCGGTCCGTGTGGCGGGCCTGCTTCCTGTCCATGTGGGCCTGAGGGTCGAACCCCTTCACCTCGGCGGCAATTTGGGTGCTGAAACCGGCAGGGTCAAAGGCGGAAATCCGGTCGACGCCGGACATGCCCGACTTGATGCCTTCCCAGGTAGAGGGTGCGTCGAGGCCCTGGGGGCTGACGATCCCCAATCCGGTAACGAATACACGGTTTCGTTCGCTAGCCATTTAACGCAACAATCATAGTCGTAATGGGCGCCCCTTGTTCGCGGATCGGGACGGCGAGGGCGGCGGGATCCCTGCCGGAGCTTACTCCTGGCTAGCCGCCTTCGGCTGGGCTATTTTCAGGGAGTTGCTAGTGAGAATGCGATTCTTGGAGGAGTCCAAGCGGTCCTTGATGGCCTCCCCGAACTCGTTTACCCGGTTGGAGATGGAACCCTTGAACTCCTTGCTGGTGGCAGCGAGTTCTTTGCGGTGGTAGGTGAGCCTTCCGGAAAGCTCCTCCCCCTTGGAGGCCAGCCGGATACGATACCGCTCGACGAGGCGGAAGAGCCGGGCGTAGAGATTGTCCACGGGGTTGAGCTTGGAGTGGAACTTGTTGAAGATGCGGCGGGACTCTTCCATGCCCCAGCGGTGGTCCTGGAACACGAACTGGCGGCCAGTGTAGAGGTGATAGGGACGCATCTCTCCTTCGCCGAGAACCTCTCCGTTGGCGTCCAAGGGCACCAGGTCGGTCCAATTGGAGGTGGCGGGCAGGGGTGTTAGCAGATTGGCCGTCTGATACCGGCTAATCTGGGATACCCACTCGGCCATCTCCATTATGCTCTCTTCCGTATCGTAGGGGAGGCCGATTATGGTCATGGCGACGATGCTGAATCCCATCTCGTTCAGGCTGATGAGGTCCTTGTACACCTGACCCGGGTCCTGTCGCTTGTTGACCAGTTCGAGATTCTTGGCGTCGGAGGATTCCACGCCCACGTAGAGCATCTCCATGCCGATCTCGCGGAGAGCGTGGGAGAGCTCCGGGTCTTGGCCTATCTCCGCGCGGGTCTGGCAGATGAGGTACATATCGTCGGAGTAGCCCTTCCACCCCTTGATGCGCTCCAGCCGCTCGTTTCGGTACTTGACGGCCCGGAGGGGCGGCGGGTGAAGGTCGTCGGAAAGAAATACGCTGAATCTACCACCCCTGTTGGTGTGAATGAGCCCGTCGGCGGCCATCTCTTGGAGTTGGGCCAGCCGCTTCAGTTCTATTTCCCGCTTGACCATTCGATAGCCCAGGAATTGCTGAATGACTTGGCAGTAGGTGCAATTCTCCGTGCAGCCTCGCACGGTCTCCATTACGCCGCCTACCAAAGGCTTGGAGGAAGTCAGGTCGCGAATGGAGTGGAAGTCTGGTAGTTCCACCAGGTCCGGAGGTATGACGCCGACGCGCCGGGTCTGAGTGGTGTGACTCTCCACCTGGTAGGTGATGCCGGGAATCTTGGCCAGGCACTTGTCGCGCTCGTCCCCTTCAAAAGTGAGGAGAACGTCCAGAAGCTGACCAATGATATCTTCCCCTTCCCGCTGTACGATGACATCGAACTTGCCTTCGCGGAAAGCTTCGTCCGGGAGGGGGCCCATGTGGGGCCCGCCGCCGACTGTGATGATATCGGGGTGGAACTCCTTGGCCATACGGCCTATTTCGTAGCCGCGGGGAACCTCGTTGATGAGGGCGGAAATCAGGAGGACGTCTACCCCCTCCAAGTCCTTATCGGGGTCGATCTTGCCGCTGCGGTCTTCGAACCAGATATCCCGCTCGTAAAGGTAGGGACCATCCCACTGGGCCAGGGCGCCGGAAAGGAAGAGCATACCCTGCCTGGGAATGGCAACGTACTCGAAGTTGCCGCCCGGGGACCTGGGTTGTACTAAGACTACTCTTTTAATTCGAGACACTGGAGGAACCTCCGGTTATCCTTGTGTGTTGTATTGGGAAGGGGATGTTTTCCCCATAGGAAAGGGCGACTTTTCGCCTAATGCTTGGCGTATTATACAGGTAGGAAGGGCTCAATGAAATAGGCGACCTTTGCTACTGGCTGTTGGTCGAGCAGCTCATGTCAATGGAAGGTTGTCTACGCCACTTTAATGGTGATGGAATCGTCAGACGGCTTACGGTATCATATTTTGTGTCAAGTTTCCACAGATAGATGAGTTGACCCTCTTCTCGATGCGCGAGCCGATTCTTATGTGAGGCAGTGATTTTGACCGGCGTATTGAATAGCGGCGCCGTGGCCATCGAAACCCACGGCTGCAAGCTGAACCAGGCTGATAGCCAAGCCCTGGCCCGCCGGTTCGTTTCGGCGGGCTATCGAATAGTTTCGCTTGCCGACGGGCCGGATATCTACGTGCTCAACTCCTGCACGGTTACCCACGTAGCCGACGCCAAGGCGAGGCAGGCTCTCCGCGCCGCCCGCCGCAGGAACCCGGCCATGACGGTGGTGGCCACTGGCTGCTACGCTCAAAGGGCGCCGGAGCAACTCAAGCGCATCGTCGGGGTGGACCTGGTGATGGGCAACTTCGAAAAGTCGCAAATTGTGGCGCAGGTACAGCGTATTCGGACCGTCAAGACCATGTCTTGCGCTGAAGGTGCAGAGGATGCCGTTGCCCAGGAAAGCCTGGGACGAACCCGCGCCATGGTGAAGATTCAGGAGGGGTGCAACCAGGTTTGCGCCTACTGTATCGTGCCTAAGGTGAGGGGTCGGGAGCGCAGCATTCCGCCCGATGAGCTGGTTAAGGCGGTGGATCGGCGGGTGCAGATAGGATTCAAGGAGGTGGCGCTTACGGGCACCCAGTTGGGTTCTTACGGCTTCGACCTTCCCAAGGACGGCGGGCTAAGGGACCTCGTCGGGAGGATTCTGGCGGAAACCAGCGTCGAGCGGCTGAGGGTGTCTTCTCTCCAGCCCCAGGAAATTACACCCGCTCTACTTGACATGTGGCAGGACTCCAGGCTTTGCCCTCATTTCCACATGCCTTTACAGAGTGGCAGCGACGCTGTATTGCGCCGCATGCGACGGCGATACGCCGCCGAGGAGTACCGTCGGACGGCTTCAAGAATCTACGAGACCATTCCCCACGCCTCTATTACGGCGGACGTCATTGTGGGTTTTCCGGGAGAGACGGAGGAGGACCACCGGCGGAGCTTGGAATTGTGCATGGGGGTGGACCTTGCCGGAATACACGTATTCCCCTATTCGGTGCGGCCGGGCACCAGTGCGGCACACATGGGCCCGATGACGCCGCCCCGTTTGAAACAGCGACGGAAGAACGAGATGTTGACTATGGCGCGCGGGAAGGCGTCGGATTATCGACGTAGGGCGCTGGGGAGTGTGCGTCCTGTTTTGTGGGAGCGGGAGGTAAGGTCGGGTGTGCTCGGTGGATTAACGGACAACTACCTGAGGGTGGAGGCTTCGTTGGCTGCGTCAATGGTGAATGAAATAAGTAGGGTGCGCCTAATGGAGGTGAGGGGAGACGTGGTGATGGCGGAAGCGATCTGAGCGGAGCGAAGACTCCTTTGTCCTGAGCCGTCGAAATTTGTTTGCTATGGGCATACGTGTTGCGGGCTCGGCATCGAAGGACGCCGAGCCCGCAATTGTAGGCTAGCCGTGATTTAGGCGAAGGTCTACAACTCTACGGGTCTCAGGAAGATCTTTCCATTGTAGTTTTCGAGGTAGCCGGCCTTACGGTCCGTGCCATGGGAGAAAATTATCAGCCAGCCTTCTTTCTCCGCCCGTCCCAGCATTTCGCGTTTCTGCTCGAGGGTCTCCTCCGGGAACTGGTCGAAGGAGGGGATTGAGGCCAGGTCCAGGTGGTGGGCCGTGGGGACCAGGTCTCCAAGGAAGGCCACGCGTTCGCCCCCGTGGTTCAGGGTCACAATCTGATGTCCCCGGGCGGGCCCGTTGGTCATGGTGACGGAGAGACCTGGCATTATCTCGTAGTCGCCGTCCATGAGTTCCAACTGGTCCCACTCTGCGATTGGTTTGAAGTTGTTTTCGAAGTAAACGTTGCGAAACCTTTCGCTGGGACTACTGGCCTCTTCCCAGCAGGAGCGCTGGACGAAGTGGGTGGCTTTGGGGAAGGTGGGTATCAAGTCTCCGGTGCGGTCCAGCTTGGTGCATCCCCCACAGTGGTCAAAATGAAGATTGGTAAGTATTACTATGTCTACCTGATTGGGGGCCACTCCCATGCTCTTGAGGCTCTTGGTGAGTTTGCTAGGCCCCAATCCGTACTGTCCTCTCATCCCATCCATCTCCTTGGATCCCACACCGGTGTCTACAACTATGTTCTTGCCCGCTAGCTGAATGAGCAGGCAGTTGAGGTTCAGGGTCATTCGGTTCTTTCTATCGATTGTAATCCGGTTCTCCCAAACAGTCTTGGGTAGATGACCAAACATACAACCGCCATCACGTTTGATGGTTCCATCGGTAAGCAGTTTTATGGATGTTGTCATCATGGTATTTAACGTCGACTCCTTTATTCAGATGGTTTATTGGACTAAGCCGCAAAAAACTAGAGGGTTCCAACTGACGCCGTATTTCCCCAGTCATCGTCAAAATTCATCCTCACCTCCTAAGCAGGAATTCCAGCGTCGTGGGTAGAAAAAATTGCTCTAGGGGATAGGCCCGCAACGAAAGGAGTCCCAGGTGGTCGTTGGCTGCGCCGTTCGCAGATTCACCAGGCGCCCTGTACGGAATCGGTCTGCGCTGGTAAACTACTGATATCAAGTAACATAATTCTAGTTACCGAATTTGTCAAGTAAAAATCAAGAATAATTCGAACTTAGTTTGAGATAATTTGTGTGTTTTAGGAGGTCTTGATATGAAGATTAGCGGCTTCGACCACCTAGTGCTTCGAGTTGACGACCTGGATTCGGCTCTGTCCTTCTATACTGAGGCGTTGGGGTTGGAACCTCTTCGTGTTGATGAATTCCGCCGTGGCGAGGTTCCCTTTCCTTCGGTGCGAATTGCAGCAGACTCTCTGATAGACCTGGTACCTAAAGCCCGTGTGCCGGGATCCAATAACGTGGACCATTTTTGTCTGGTGGTGGAGGGGGACCTGGACGGTTTGGCGTCAGAGCTTCAGGCCCGTGGTGTGGAGGTGACGGGGGAGTCGGGCCGAAGGTGGGGCGCTCACGGCTGGGGAAACTCCATCTACGTGTCAGACCCGGAAGGAAACACTATCGAACTGAAGAGCTATTCAGAGAATTAGTCTCACGCCTTCGGAGGCAGGACTAGCGCAGCTTAGGGGCTACCTTATCCGCCAACAGGGTGATGGAGTTTTCGATTCGGTCGCGGGGGATTAACCCGCCGAATGTCACCTCTGCGATTACGGAGCTAAGCCGGAACTCCTCCTGAAGCTCCAGCAGCCGATCTGTCACGAATTCAGGTGTGCCGTACACGGTGTCCGTCTCCAGGATTTCCTCGAAGGAGATTCGCTTCATCCGCTCGCCGCGGTCCACCCGCTCCCTGTTCTCCTCGTCGGAGAGACCGGGCACCGGCTCGTTGAGGGTGGCAACCACGTTTTTGAAGAAGTTCAGGGTGCTTTCTTTAGGCTCTGAGCGGGCCTTCTCCATGGTCTCCGCAACGTAGACGGGTATGCGAAGGGAAACGTCCGGCGCACCCGGATGCCCAGCTTGCTGCCACTCCCGTCGGTAGGTCTCCACCCGCCCCTTAACGAGGTCCGACCGGCCTCTGACGCCTATGAAGATAGGCATGCCAATCTTGGCGGATATGGAGTAGGTGACCGCGGAGGTGGCGGCATTACGAATGGGCGGGTGGGGCTTCTGTAGGGGCTTGGGCACCACGCAAACATTGTCGTATTGGAAGAACTCGCCCTGGTGGGAGAAGCTCTCCTGGGTCCACGCTTTCTGGATGATTTCCAGCGTTTCGTAGAAGCGGGCGCGGCTTTCGGCGTAGGGGATGTTGTAGCCAATGTAGCCGGTAGGGGAGCCGCTTCGTCCGATGCCGAACTCGAACCGACCCCCGGAGAGGTGGTCCAGGGTGGCGACTTCCTCCGCCAGCCGGATGGGGTTGCCGAGGGGCAGGACCTCTACGGCGGTGCCAACGCGAACACGCTGAGTGCGGTTGGCCACCGCGTTGGCTATCATGAGTGGGGACGAGAGTACGGAGCGGTTCGGAGAAAAGTGGTGTTCCGCCAGCCAGATGCTGTCCAGGCCCAGCCGATCGGCCATCTCAATCTGGCTGAAAGCCTCCTCGAAGGCCTCGGCGTGGCTGGCGCCGGGTCGGAGGTAGAACTCGAAAAATAGGCCCAATTTCACCAGCGTCCTCCTAGAGGTAGGATTCTCAACGTCTTTGCCGATTTTACCACCGCAGGCCCATTGTAGCCACTGCTTCATGTCAGGGCTGGAGGAGCCGTCGCTCAGGCCCTATACTTTGCCGTGGAGGTTGAGAAGATGCAATTTGCCCTTTCTGAAGAACAGCGTTTGGTGGTTGCCACGGCGAAGCGGGTGGCTTCGGAGCGTCTTGAGCCGAGGGCCGCCCACTACGACGAGACGGCCACGCATCCGGTGGAGAGTTGGCGGGCCCTCTGGGAAAACGGCCTGCTGGCAATGGCGGTTCCACGACCGTACGGGGGCTTGGGCCTGGACATGCTCACCTACGTAATGGTGGTGGAGGCGTTGGCCCAGGGCTGCACCAACACGGCTATGACGGTGCACATGCATTCGGTGGTCCAGCGTTACATAAACGCCCTTGCTTCCCCGGAGGTCAAGGCGTGGCTCTATCCGGAAGTGGTGGAGGAGGGTAGGATGTTTGGCAGCTGGGGAAGCGAGCCGGGTCGTCGCGGCGGTTCCGGCGTGGTGCAGACGGCCATCTCACCCGAGGGCGACGGCTTCGTCATAAATGGGCAGAAGCACTTCTGCACCATGGCCGGCGGCGCCTATAGATATATGGTGCATTGCGGTATGGAGGGGCTAGACGGTTCCAACGGCGTGATAATGGCCATGGTCCCCCACGACGCCAAGGGACTGAAGATTACGGGGGAGTGGAACACCCTGGGAATGCGGGCCACGGTGAGCCCGGGCGTGTCCTTCGACGGGTGTTGGGTGCCGGCCAGGGCGGTGATGGGTCGACCGGGCCAGTCGGAAAGGGTGGGTGTCGGGCAGGGCTTCGGCTTGGGCTACGCCGCCGTGTACCTGGGGGCTGCTACGCGGGCGTTGGACTTTTTCATTGAACACAGCAAGACGAGCCGGTATGCGCCGGACCCGGAGATGCTATCCAACAGCCTGGTAGTACAGCGGGGCGTGGCGGAGATGACGTTAGCCCTGGAATCTGCTCGGTGGGTGTTGTATAGCAGCGCGAGCCGATGGGAGGAGGATGCAGACCCGATTCGACGGGCCATTCTGGCGGCCAGGGCCAAGTACGTGGCCACACAGGCGGCGCTGATGGTGACGTCGAAGACGCTGCAGCTGGCGGGGGGGCGGGTGGCCCACAGGCGATACCCCCTGGAGCGCATCTATCGGGACGTGCGGACTTGCACACTGATGCCCCCCAACGCCGACCGGAGCTTGGAGATTGTGGGGCGTTCCGAGTTGGGTCTGACGGACGACCTGCTGGTTCTACGCCATTCGTCGTAGGGGTACGTGATTGGAGAAGGGCGGTTCGCGAACCGCCCCTACGAGAGAGGTAAGGACGTTTTGGAATGGGTGAGAGGGCGGGCTTCAAACCCGCTGCGCCCCTACGGGTTGTTGCGGAGGGTGGGAGTGGGGCAACAAAAGAAGGGCGCCCCCATTGTTGGGGGCGCCCTTTAGGCTATGTTCGTATTCGGTTGTGGTTTGCTCTAGCCTACTGTTCAGGCCAGCCGTCGGGAATGGTGCCGGCGGCCAAAGCCACACTAATGGATGCAGCTGCCTCGTTCGTGACCCAGCCACTCCAGACGCCCTTATTGCCAGTGAGCCACCAGAGAGCAGCGTCGTTTACGGTGGCTTCCTCATTCTCACTCTGCCAAGCGGCCACGTTCTTGTACCGGTCGATGTTGAAGGTCCAGTTGCGGAACATGGACACCACTTCTGGCGCTCGCTGCAATATGTCCGGCACAACGGCAATGAGAATGGTTGCATCCTGGTAGGCGCAGGCCTTGGTGGTAAACCAGCACTCGTCGGTGTAAGCTGGCTCTTCCAAGCGCACCAGGTCTAAGAGCAGAGGCGGGTCGTTGGTGCCCCACTGGTATCCAAGCCAGGGCTCATTCTTTTCGAATGCGCCGTAGAGGTCGGCGGAGGCTGCGGCCCCGTCACCGGGATTAATGACGTGCACGTGGTCGTCCAGGCCGTAGCCTGTTATCTGGGCGGCGTTTACTGCTTCGCAGGCCCAGCCGATGACACAGGAAACTAGACGGGCCTTGTCACCCGTTTCCGTCGTGGCGAAGAGCATCTTGTATTGGTCTTCCTTAAGGTCTTCAACGCTGTCCAGGTCCGGGTACTGCTCTTGCAGGTAAGCGGGGATGACGAAGGCGGACTGCCAGTCTTTGCCGAGGCTTTCGCCTATGGCAACCACCTGTCCCATTGCCTGAGCTTCGGCCCATGCCTCGTCCTGGTTGGGGAGCCAGATCTCCATGGTTACGTGGGTGTCTCCGGCTCGCAGACCATTGAAGAGGGGCAAGGTGGCGCCGAAGACGGTTCCGGTGGGATAACCGTAGCCAAACTCCACAATGTACTGGGCAATGCGGTTCTGAACCTGGGCGCTGGTCCAGTTGAGGTCACTGAAGATAATGGGGTCTTTCTCGACCATCATCATGGCTTCCCGTTCTTCGAGGGCTTGAGCAACTATGGTGGCCACCTGCGCTTCAGTGAGGGCGTCTTGTGCGCCTGCGTCTAGGACTGACTTCACGTCCTCAGCCGTGAGTGCGCCCTCAGACATACTGGCCATGGCGGCTTCTACCATGGTGCCGATCTGTTCCATGGAAACCTCCGGCGCCGGGGCAGGCGCGGCAGGCGCGGCCTGTTGGGAACGCGCGACTTCTTCGGAAACTATCTGCCGCAACTCTTCGGCGCTAACGCCGGACGGGGCCGGCGTTTCGTCGTCACCGCCACAGGCGCCAACGACGATGGCGAACATGGCCACCAGCACTCCTATAATGATTAGAGATGTCATATACCTTGTAACTAACATGTATCCTCCTTCGTATTTGGGGTTACACAGACGCGTTATGCGTCCGTCAAAGCTTCCTGGTATGTCCGGGGCTATCCAACACTCATGAATCTCTGTTGTTTCTGGGCAAGGGATTGGGTGAGTCGGTCTATGATGATGGCAAGGAAGACGATGGAAAGTCCGGCAATTAAGCCGTTGCCGGACTGGTTTTTCTGCAAGGCTCGCAGCACATTGTCTCCCAGGCCGCCTGCCGCAACCATGCTGGCAATAGTTACCATGGCCAGGGCCATCATGGTCGTCTGGTTAATGCCGGCCATTATGGTTGGCAAGGCCATGGGTATCTGAACCTTGGTCAGCATCTGAAGGGGGGTTGTCCCAAAGGAGCGCGCCGCCTCAACGGTTTCACCGGACACTTGCCGAATGCCAAGGTTGGTCAGTCGGATAACCGGTGGGGCCGCGTAGATAATGGTTGCGAAGATTCCGGCGGGCTTGCCCAACCCAAAGAATAAGATTCCCGGGAGAAGATAGACAAAGCTGGGCATGGTCTGCATGCCGTCCAGAATGGGCCGCATGATGGAGTCGGCGAGCCGGCTGCGGGCTCCGAGGACGCCTAGAGGTAGGCCTATGGAGATGGAAATGATTACGGCCACGACCATCAGGGCAATGGTGTCGATGGTGTTTTCCCATAGGCCCATGAATCCCATGTAGAGAAGGGCTACGGAGGTGAATGCGAGGAAGGCCCATCGTCCTACGACAAAGGAAAGGAGGCCAAGGCCCAGAATCACTACAGGCCAGGGAATCCATTTCAGCGCCTTTTCGATGTAAACCAGCGCATAGTCAACGGCGGTGCTGAGACTGTCGAACAGCCAACTGGCTTCTACGGTTATCCAGTCCACGGCATCGTCTATGGCTGAGCCAGTTACCTGGCGCACCGTCTTCTTGAGGGTTATGGAAGAGTCACCGGTGCTCTCGACGGTGGAGACGGTGGTTGGGAATTCCATGTTTGGGCCCCAGGTAATGAGGCTTGCAACCAGGAGCGCGAGGACTGCCGCCATGCCGATGAACCATCGTTTGTAGCGAATAAGGAAGCCGGCCGCGACTCCTAGTGAAGCGGGCGTTCTTCCGGGTTGTGTGGTTCCCAATCCAGCCACGTTAGCTCTCCTCTTCCGTCGTGACGGCCATGCCTGCCAGCAACGCACCCCGGTGGACCTCGCCTAACAGTCGTCCTTCCGGACCGACTACGGCGATGGGGTAGTGGGTTTGAGCGGCGAGGGGGATGACGTCTTCGATATAGTCGTCGGGGCCGGCTGTCATCACATCGTCCAGTTCTATGTCTTCCAGACGCTCCACTTTCTGGCGGGCAAGGGCGGCGGCCCGGTCTTCGGTAAGAATGCCCTTGATGCCACGCTCTTTGTTCAGGAGGAATACGTGGTCCATGTCATTGGTACGCATGACGTGGAGGGCGGCGCGAGGGCCTTGCCACTGATAGACCACGGCGTCGGGCTGCTGCATGACGGCGTTGACCTGGATGACCTTGGCCCTGGAAACGTCCTGCACGAACTCGGCAACGTAGTCGTCGGCGGGCAGGGTTACAATCTCCTCGGGCGTGCCGGTCTGGACTATCTCTCCGTCCCGCATGATGGCGATGCGGTCTCCGACTTTGAGGGCTTCGTTCAGGTCGTGGGTGATGAAGACGATGGTCTTGTTGAGTTGGGATTCCAGGGCGATTAGCTCGTCCTGCATTTCGCGGCGAATGAGGGGATCAAGGCCGCTGAAGGGTTCGTCCATGAGCAGGATTTCCGGGTCGACGGCCAAGGCTCTGGCAAGGCCAACACGTTGCTGCATTCCGCCGCTCATCTCCCTTGGGAAATAGTTCTCCCAACCTTTGAGTCCCACGGTTTCGATGGCCGTGGAGGCGAGTTCGTAACGTTCTTCCTTCTCCATGCCCCGCACCTCTAGCCCGTAGGCCACGTTGTCCATGACGTGGCGATGTGGCAGCAGGCCGTAGTGCTGGAACACCATGGCTACCTTCTGGCGGCGGAATTCGATTAGCTGCTCTTGGGTGTAGGCGAGGACGTTATCCCCGTCGAAGAAGACCTCCCCGCTTGTGGGCTGAATGAGGCGGGTGAGGCAGCGCACCAGGGTGGACTTGCCGCTGCCGGAGAGTCCCATAACCACGAAGACTTGGCCTTCTTGAACCTGGAGGTTAACGTCCTTGAGAGCCACGACGCAACCGGTGGCTTCCTGGATTTCGGTTCGGCTCTTGTCTTGCCACTCCGGCTGAAGAGCGCGACGGGGATTATTGCCAAAAACGTGCCAAAGATCTTTGACGTTAATTTTCGAGTTGTTGTTCTGCATGACCTACACCACAGATGCGCGGGATGCAATTGTGCGAGCATTTAGGATTGTCGGTCTAGTAGAGTGAAATCTTGACCTCAACCCGCCCAAATCGGGAAGGGGGCGGATGCCCAGGATGGGAAGCCTAAGAGCAATAGTGGTTGAGAAAGAAGACTCCAGCACCAACAATATGAGACCTGTTATAACAGCGTTGTTGGTTGCAGTCAACCCAAAGCGGCTACAGGCGAACGTTCGCACCCGTTAGTACGGTCCTGCGGTAGTCTGGAGTGGCTCAGTGTGAGAACGGGCAAGAGGGTGTTCTATGTTAGACTTTAAGTAACTACAATCTAAAGTCACCTCAACTGAAAGAGGATTGCGCGAATGAAAAGCACCATAGAATTCAGTCCCGCTTACACTATGCTCACCCTGCAATTGGACCCGGGAGAGAGCTTCAAGGCCGAACCGGGGGCGATGGTTGCGCAGCAGGGGGTGGAGATGCAGACGGGCATGGGCGGCGGCGGGTTGTTTGGAGGCTTCAAGAGGATGATGGGCGGAGAGTCCTTCTTCGTGAACACCTTTACCGCCGGAAACTTTGGTGGTTGGGTTAGCATATCCCCGCCTTCGCCGGGAGACATCCACTCTCAGGACTTGCGGCCCGGGGAGAACTTATTTCTCCAGGGCAGCTCTTTCCTCGCCTGCACGGAAAACGTGCAGACCGACACCCAGTTTCAGGGGTTGAAGGGGGTGTTCAGCGGGGAGAGCATCTTCTTCCTGCGGGCGTTTGCTCAGGAAGCAGGGGGGACCGTTTTCTTCGATTCTTACGGGGCCATCAAGCAGCTGGACGTGGACAGCGGCGAGGAGCTGGTGGTGGATACGGGCCACGTGGTGGCCTTCACCGACGGCGTGGAATATTCCATTGGCAAGGTGGGGGGCATGCGCTCCCTACTAGTGGGCGGGGAAGGACTGGTGATGAAGTTCAGGGGTCGCGGCCAGGTGTGGATTCAGAGCAGGAACATCGAGAGCCTGGCTCATAGGCTGATGCCGTTCCTGGGGAAGAAGGGCGGCTAGGGGGGCGAGCTAAGACTTACGGATTGGGCTGTGCCCACCGTTGTCAGCTAGGCTTGCAGGGGAACTCTTTCGGAAACCCTATCCTCAGAAAGAACGTAGGGCTTTATCGCAATAACCGGCTTGCCGTTCGGTAATGATGAGTCATTGGCGGATAGGAGGCTGGCCAAAAGTTGACCATGTAAGAACGTGAAGTAGGGCGGGAACGCCTCGCCGATCAGATTGCGAATGAGGTAAAACCTGCGGGTCTCTATCGCGCATGTCCAGTTGTAGAAGCGCGGGACCGTCTGGAGGTCGGAGCATTCCAGAATGCTTAGCACTCTGTTTTCCCAGGGATGAATTTTGAAGTCGCTTCCTACGTGGCTGGAGTTCGTCGTAATGGTGTAAGCCGGCCGCTGGGAATTCATGCGCCTGTAACTGGAATGGAAGCCATGGATGAGAGAGGGACTCCCATCTCTTTCAACATAGGGGCGGTTGCGCATCACGCCGCCACAATCTGGACAACAGATTAGCCCTTCCTTAACTGCCGAGCGTCCACACTCCGGGCAAGCGTCGTTTTCGTAAGCGCTGCGTCCCGAATACGGCGGTATTTCGCTGACCTGCAGATAGCGGTCCGCTCCGTACGAGGGAACGAAATGCAGAGGGTAAGCGCCTCGTGCAGAGTCCTTAGACTTTGCGTCCAGAGGCTGGTACTTCATAGCCTGCAACCATTCGCGAATGCTTACCCATGGCTTCGTCCCGCTGACCGGATCCTCCGCGTGGGTTGGCTCAGGTGTGGAAGACCGGACGGAAGTCTTCACCGAGTCCAACCACGCCTCATCCTTACGAACGGCGACGATAAGGGCCCGCTTTCTGACTTGGGGAACGCCGTAATCGGCTACGTTGACAACGTTAGGAAAAACCTCATACTCGAATAGGCCCTTGCGGAGGTGATTGATTGTCATGTCCCGCTCACCGTTGTGTTCTACTTCTAGCGTAAGCACTTGGCGAACGTTCTCGATGACGATGATTCTGGGTTTGAGTAGCCACGCTACTGGGATCACTTCCAGCAACAGACGATTCTTTCCCTCCAACGCCTCGGAGCGCGGCGTTCGTCGCTTGGGGTTGGAAGTGCTCATGCCTTGGCACGGGGGAGTGGCTACTAGCAAGTCCAGCGGGCCAGGCCCGGTCTTCTGGTACGCTCTTTCGACGTCACTGGCGCTGTTGCGGACATCGAGTGTTAGCCACTGTGAGTTAGGGAAATTCTGGGAGCCGATATCGGCCCGCTTCGGGTCCAACTCAACTTGTACGACGAAGCGGAAGCCGGCCAATTCGTATCCGAGGTCGCTTAGGCCTGCGCCAGAGAAAAGCGAAACGGCAGTCCAGGGGAGTTCATCCGTTGGCCTGCTTTGTAGTATGAAGTCACGGACCGGTTGAATGCGCACCGGTTACTCCTGCGTCGACTTTGACTCTTGCGGGAGAGATTGACTGAATGAGCGAGGCTACGCAGTCAACGGTCTTGGCCAGCGCCGCCTTGGTCCTAACATCATGTTCGGGGATTCGAAGCACTGTCCAGCCCAAACTTGTTAACTCGGCCGTGACCCGTTCATCCCGCATCTTGTTGGCGTTGATTTTGCCAATCCAGAACTCTCCGGTTAACCCTTCGTGCTTGCGGCATTGAGGGTAACCGTGCCAGAAGCAACCATCAACAAAAATGGCTACCATTTTCCGGGGCAATATCATGTCAGGGGCTCCGGGGAGTTTTTTGCCAGTCGCAGACTTGTAGCCTTCGTGGGTGTAGTAGCGGATCCCTCGACGCCATAACGCCGACGCTAAGGCCCGCTCAGGGGCGGTTCTGCCCCGGTTGTGCGCCATGGCGCGGCGGTGTTGGGTGGGGGTCATAACGTCCATGACTAATCTTCACCCTGACTCGGCTGACAAATTCGGCAATTCCCCTTGCATTTCGCCAACTACCTTGAGGAAGTCCTCATGACTTCGGCTAGTAGTCTGAAGAAGGTCATGCCATGTCCGCTGGTTAATATCAGGGTTATTCTCAAGCAGGCTTTCGAGGGTAGGAGATAGATTCCGAGCGTTACAAACTAGAATCAATTTAACGTCAGGGAAAAGAGTTCTAACTTCAGCCGTATTCTTAACAAACGTCTGGACTGCCGTCATGTAGTTGAATGCTCTGTTGAACTCTTTATCAGTCAGCGCGTGTTGCGGACGCTTGATCTCAATGATTTCTAGTTGGCCCAGATGATTGAGCATGATGAAATCGGGCTGCTTCTTCGGATTGTCTATTGCCGATGTAGTAATTTCTTGTCCGTAGTTCGCGTGGTACCAACTTTCAAAGTTACGTCGCGTCGTCGCAAGGGACTGATTGAAGCTTAGGGGCGTCCAGTCTGGATAGAGTATCCAGGGCGCAGTTTCGATAAGCTTTTGCAGTTGTCTCTCCACCGTGGCTGGGTTGGATATTAGCTTCATGAGCTGTTGAACGATGTCTACGCGTTCTTGAGCGACTTGGCCAAGAGAATACATCTCTACCAATCTGGCCTTTTCAAAGAGGTCGAGGATCACGTCTGTAGCACCATCAACTAATGAGGCGACTTCATCTAGGGTCGCAAGCAACGTGCTATGGGGACCAATCGCATAGGCCAACTGCACCATTCGGTCTCTGTAGCCCGGGTCATTAACTGTGTCTCTATCCGCACGTGCTACCAGCGACCTCGCCGCTCTCAACACCGATTCCTGTATAGCTTTGTCGGTTGGGTGGGCTACCATGAGCCTCTCGTCCAAATGTGACTCTTCCAGGAAGATGTCCCAAGAACGCCGTCTTGTGCTCGCCTCTGACTTAGCAGCAAGTTCTTTAAGAAGTTTTTGGCCCCATTCATGTAGCGGAGTTCCGTAATCAGAGTTCCAGATGATGTCTTGTCTGTCAGTACGGACAAAGTCCTCGTCCTCATCAAGCCACTCCGCATGGATCGCTCCCGTAAGGTAGCTCCTCATCTTGAATTCACCAGTGAATCCAGTCTTGATGTCAAAATCCCTAGTCTGAGCGACAATTTTGCCGCGGGCATACAGCCGAACGCCGGCCATAACTTCGTCCTTATAGGAGTCTCTCGCGTAGGCAACCCAGCCGGTTACTGGCAGGAACCGGTCTTCGCGCTCTCACTGGTCTATCTTTCACATCGATACGAGTACCAGGCAAAATGTCCACGTTTAGGGTGCCAAGCTCAATTTGTTGGACGGTTCCCATGCTATCTTTCAACGGTACGCTCCAATTGCTCTGGCTAAGCCCGAAGCGGGCGGCTAATTGACGATCCAGTTCCTCCCCAGTAGGAACTCGCCTGCGGTCAAAGCGACTTAAGAGCAGAGTAGTTCCGGTGTAGTCTCTGAAGCTTCCGTCTTGCGGGCCAGGGAGCGGGTGATACGGCAATACGTTTCCATGGTCGTCGAACTTCTCGTCCAAAATCTTGTCGAGATCCAGAATCAGATTTGAGACGACGTAACCGCGGTTGGTCAGGTCACCACCAGCGCTAATGACTTCCACCTCGTGACAGATACCGAAAGGCGCCAACTTTCCTATGCCCTTTCTACCCATCACTCGTCGATTGTGCCTAGGCGTTCGTTCACTGCGTGAAACTCTCCGGTTGTATCCAACGATTAGATAGTAGTCGTTGACCTCTTCTGCAGTCATGCCATGACCATCATCCTCAATGATGATCTCAAATCCTAGGTCTTCGACATTCCCCGCGATCTTCCTAGCTAGGTATTTTCCGAAAGGCAGCGTGATTTTGACGTTCTCAGCATCCGTGTCGTAAGCATTGGCTATCAACTCGGCCAAGACAGCAGACACCCTGTCGTACATCTGAATTCCCAGCTTGTCTATGGTGAGCCGGGATATTCTCATGGTGTACTTTGGGGAACTATGCTCCAAGGGGGCACCTCGATCTGAAGAGATCACTGGGCTGGATCTGAATTCCAACACCGGGTTTTTCCGCACTGGATTTTCTTGGTTGGTATTCTCATAGGTAACACTACACAGGCTAGAGGAAGTGGCACGCCTGACAGGATTCGAACCTGCAACCCCTGGGTCCGAAGCCCAGTGCTCTATCCGTTGAGCTACAGGCGCACGGTGAAGTGTCGTATATGTTTAGTGGGGTGAGCGATGGGATTCGAACCCACGATCTCCTGGGCCACAGCCAGGCGCCTTAGACCTCTTGGCTACGCTCACCGCGTTGGCTTACCTGTGGCAACGACGAATTATAAGCCCTTTCGGGCTTTTTCGCCAAGGTCAGGCTGAATTGGGGGATGGATGCCCGCCCCAGTCTTCACGGGGACAGGCTCTGCGCGGGAATAACGGGTGTGGGAGGAGTGGGAAGGGGAAGGGCGCCCACGATGGACGCCTCTGCGGAGGGGGCGAAGATGGGTCCCCGCATTTGCGAGGACAAGGGAGGGGAAGAGCGGTTCGCGAACCGCCCCTACCGGGAGCCGGTGGGGGAGAAGGGGATTGCTACGATAACGAGATTCCTCGACTCCGCTTCGCTGCGCTCGGAATGAAATGTGGGTGGTGAGTGGGCGGGTTTTAAACACGCCTCTACGATAATGGATGGTGGGGGATGACATCGGGAGGGAGCGGGCGGTTCGCGAACCGCCCCTACCGGGAGCCGGTGGGGGAGAGGGGCATTGCTACGATAACGAGATTCCTCGACTCCGCTTCGCTGCGCTCGGAATGAAATGTGGGGGGGTGAGTGGACGTTTCATACACGCCCCTACGGAAGGGGCGAAGATGGGTCCCCGCATTCGCGAGGACACGGGGAGGCTCTACGCGGGAAGCACGGAGGGTGGGATGGGTCCCCGCATCCGCGAGGACAAGGGAGGGGAAGAGCGGTTCGCGAACCGCCCCTACCGGGGGCCGGGTTTTTCGCCGCGCTCGGGGTGACAGGTTGGGGGCGAAAGGGCGGGTTTCAAACCCGCCCCTACGGAATGAGTGGCAATAAGTGCTTCGACTGCAGATGGAGGACCTATTTTCGTAGTAATGGTGGGCGGTTTAGGACTCGCCTGCCAGGGCCAGGTTGACCAGGGTTCGTACCGGCACACCGGTTGCGCCCTTGACCAGGTAGCCCTTGTCCGCAGTGCTCCCGGCCGTTCCGGCAATGTCCAGGTGGGCCCAGGGGACGCCTGCGGCGAACTCGGAGAGGAACTTGGCGGCGGTGATGGAACCGGCGCCCCGGTCGCTGCCCACGTTCATCATGTCGGCAACGTTGCTCTTGAGGGTGTCCTTGTATTCGTCGAACATTGGGAGCTGCCAGATGCGCTCTCCGGTCTCTTCGCCAGCTTTGAGCACCTGGTCGATGAACTCCTGGTCGTTGCCCATGACGCCGGTGCATATCTTGCCCAGAGATACGACGATTGCACCGGTGAGGGTGGCGATGTCCACCATGCGGTTGACGCCGAGTTCCCTGGCGTAGGTCATGGCGTCGGAGAGAACAAGGCGTCCTTCGGCGTCGGTGTTGATGACCTCGACCGTCTTGCCGCTCATGGTCTGGACGATGTCGCCAGGTCGTTGGGCATCGCCTCCGGGCATATTCTCAGTGGCGGGGACAACGCCGGTGACGTTGACCTTGGGTCGAAGGCGACCAAGGGCCTGCATTGCGCCGATGACGGAGGCGCCGCCGGACATGTCACCCTTCATTCGCTCCATGCCGCCGGCGGGCTTCAACGAGATGCCGCCGGTATCGAAGGTTATGCCCTTGCCGATGATGCCGAGGTTGTCCCCGGGGTTGTCGGGGTTGCCCTTGTATTTCAGGACGATAAGCTTGGGGGGCTGATGACTACCACGAGCAACGCCTACGAGGGCACCCATGCCTTTTTCTTCCATGTCTTCCCGGTCGAGGATTTCGATCTCGAGGCCTTCGGCGTCGGCCACCCGACGGGCGACTTCCGACATCTGGGTGGGAGTCATCACGTTGGCGGGTTCGTTGGCCATGTCCCGGGCGAGGCATGAAGCTTCGGCCATGATAGTGCCGAGCCTAAGGCCCTTTTGCAACTCCGCAACCTTCGTCTCATCCTGCTCTACCACTGTGAGCTCATCCAACTCTCTGTCGTCGCCGTTGGAGGAGAGATAGTGCTTGAACCTATAAAGGCCCAAGAGGGCGCCCTCGGCCATGGCTTGGGCCGCCGATTGGGGTTGGAGGCCGCCGATGCCGGCGCCGTGGGCGATGGTGCAGGCGCTGGAGATGTTTCGGCTACGGAGGAATCGACAGGCGGCGCCGGTGACGTTCCGGACGGTATTGGCGGAGAAATTTTCCTGCTTGCCCAGGCCGGCCACGAGTACGCGGCTGGCTCCGATTCTGCCGAAGGTGTGGATGAGGGTCATCTCCGAGGCCTTGCCCCGAATTTCACCGTCGTCGATAAGCTGGCTGATGGCTCCTCCGAGGGCCTGGTCGACGGCGCCGGTGGCTCCGCCAGGACTCTTGACTCCCTCAAAGAGGTTGACTATCAGTGCGGGGGTGCTGACCTTGGTCACGTCTTCTCTCAGGACTCGGATGTTCATCGCCTACTCCTAAAGGTTTGTGGCGGCAATGATAATGGATTGGGCGGGGATTATCCAGAAAAGGGGATCTGGATTAGGCGGTGGACTCGTTTTGGGAAGGTTAGGCGTGAGAATGACTCGTTTGTGAAAACGAGTCAGAGTAAATTCGTGCCTGAGTTTATTCGTTTCAGGCGTGGGGACTCGTTTCAAAAAAAGTTGGGCAAACGAGTCGGTATTTGGGTGAATTTTCGCGCTACTTTGTTAAGGTGCATGGGTTTTCCAAGGCAAGGGTAGCAGGGTAGGGGGTTTTGCAGCAATTGGCAGATGTCACTGGGAGCATGGGGAGATGATTCGAAGGTAACGAGAACTGGATTCCGGCTTTTACCGGGAGGAAGGCTATACAAAGATCTCCCTTCGCGAGGGCAAGGGATTCACCCCCATCCAAACCTTCCCCCATCGAGGGGAAAGGGATTAAGGGGGAGGGGCGACCAGAAGGTTCGGCCCTACGGAGTTTACGGGTGATGGGTAGTGGTGGAGATGTCAGTGGTGGGTGACGGCGGGTCAGTGGGGAAGTTGTTTGGAGGGTTATTAGTTCTCCGTGTAGTAGGCGATTCCGATGAGGCCCGGGCCGGTGTGGGCGCCCATGACGGGGGTGAACTCGCTGATGAAAATCTCGCGGCAATCCATGGACTGCCGGGCCTGTTCCTGAAGGACATGGGCCCTCTCGAGGGCGTTGGCGTGCATGATGTTGACGTGGCATGGTTTTCCCTCTGTGCGCTCCGAAACGATGCTAAGCAGCCGTTCCATGGCCTTGGCGTTGCTGCGAGGCCGGGCGATGAGGGTCGCTTCCCCCTGGCTGAGTTCGACCAGGGGCTTGAAGCCCAAGAGGGTCCCTGCCCACGCTTTGGCCTTGGTGATCTTGCCGCTGCGGCCCAAATACTTGAGGGTGTCGAGGTAGGCTAGCAGCTGGAGGCGGGGCACGAGGTCTTCTATGCGGGCCACCGTTTCCGATAAGGTTAGTCTCTCTTGAGACGCTCGGTAGGCCTCAAGGGCGACGAAGCCTTGGGAACCTGCGACCGCGCGGCTGTCGAGCACGTGGATTTCCAAGTCCGGCCTTTCCTCCAAGACGAGGCGGGCGGCAATCTTGGCCGAGTCGTAGGTGACGGGGCTGAAGCGGGGCGAAAGGGTGATGCACAGGATGCTCTGCGACTCTTTCGCTGCCTGTCGGAAGGCTTCAAGAAACGCCTGGGGATTGGGGCCAGAGGTGGTGATGACGGACCCGTTGCGCGACTGCATGAGGTAGAAGGCGGACGTGTTGAGGTCGATGCCGTCTCGGTACACGCGGCCATCGGCGATGAGCTGGTGGGGAACGACGATGATGCCGGACTCCTTTAGCGTTTGGGCCGGCAGACAGCAGCTGCTGTCCACCACTACGGCTAGCCTGGGACGCTGAACCAATGGGTTACCACTTGCCCGCCGCGGTGGGCGGGTCGGCGCGAGGACGTGCGCCTGGCAAATCTAGCCTCCAGGATGGCCGGGCTGAAGAGAAAGGCCACCGAAGACAGAATAACCAGAATGACGGCCAGTAGGCCGAAACTCAGGGGAATGGCCACCACGGTGTAGACTACCATCAAGGCCGTGGAGAGGGTAAGCAGAGCTATCTGCACCAGCCGCCGGCCGACTTTGAAGAAGATGGCGGTGGTGACGGCCAGGGCGAGGAAGACTACTACCCGGTCGCTGTCCGTCTCCTGAATCTTGGAGGAGCCTGACCAGAGGGACCCCTGCCAGTTCAGAAAGAGGAGCCAGGAGGTCAGGAAGGGAAAGGGAAGGGCGGTGAAAGAGGCCAAGAGCCAGTCGCGCTTGACGAGTCTCATAATTACGCCGGCCAGTATCCACAAACTGAGGGGCACGTAGATTATTAGGGCGAGCAGAAGGGGGATACTGAAAGGCAGGCTGCCCTTGGTCAGCAGAGTCCAACCGGCGTAGCCCAGGGCCATGAATGCCATAATCCAAGAGATGGTCGGCGCTGCCAGGCAGTAACCTAGCCAGGAGTAGGTCCACTTGGCACCGCTCTTCTTCCATCCCCTATAGGCAATGAAGGTGAAGAGGGCCATGCCCACCATGAGGACGAGGATTTCCGTCCAGAGGTGCAGGGCAAAGAGGGCTGCCAGAAGCAGATGAGGCAGAGTGGCCAGGAGGATGTCTCGCCAGTTGCCCCGGCTATGAATTGCGTAGAGATCATTTGCCACGGCGTCGGGGCGGCCCATGTGTGCGGATGCCCTTCTTTGCGCCTCCGGAGGCGTCAGGCCCGCCTTTTCCATTTCGGCTGTGCGCTCCTCCAGATGGCTCTCCATCTCTCGAAGGATATCGTCCTTAGCATCCGGAGCAAGCCGTAGCTGTTTGGCCAAGTTCAGAAGGTATGAATCACCCCGGCGGGAGTTGTTTCTGGGGTTCATGGAGGGTCAGGCTCCCCAGGCGGGCATGAACCGGTTGATGGCGGTGGAGAAGCGGCGCCACTCTTCCAGCCGTTCTTCCAGCACTTGCAGCCCCTTGGCGGTGATGGAGTAGTATCTTCGGGGGGTGCCGGTAGAGCCGAGGCTCCAACGGCCTTCGATGAGGCCCGCCGCGGCCATCCGGTGCAAGGCCGGATACAGGGTGCCCTCCTTGAACTGGAAGTAGCCCAGGCTGCGCTGCTCGATCTCTTTGACGATGCGGTAGCCGTGCATGGGCTCGTTGGTTAGGAGGGAGAGGAGAAGGGTTTCGGTGTTGCCCTTCAGGAGTTCTTTCTGATACATGGTAAATCCAGAGGCCAGAGTTGAAGGCATTGTATCTACGGCAGGGCAAGGCAGTCAAGGCGGGGAGCTAGTAGGAGGGAGTTCCTGGTTTCCGGCATTGGCTTTTGTTGGAGAGGCGGTGGGAACACTACGTGGGAGGGGATGGCGTTTTGAAAGGAATGGAATAGCGCGTTGCTAGACCTTGCCGTTGGGGGGTAGTTCGGTGAAGTCTTCGCCGTGGGCTTCAGCTTCTTCCCAGCGAGCCAACCATTCTTCCCACAGCCTTTGATTTTGAGCGCGGCCCTTTTGGACCGCGGCTTCTAGTCGCCTCTTGCGACGGTCTTCCAGCCATTTTTGCAAAGAGTAGGCTAGGACCATTGAATTCCTCCCCAATTCCGTCATTGTGAAGGCGGTGGCTGCCGACGCCATGGCCACCGCTCCCAGAGCTACGAAAACGCTGTAGCAGATTTCTATTATACCGATATTTGCCCCAATTTCTCTAGCGACGACTATGCCCAATCCCGCTATGTAGAGAAGGGCGAAGATGCCGAAGTACCAGTGTCTGGCCCCGACAACGAGGCTCCAAATGGATTCTTTTGGTTGTTCTGATTCTGCGATGATATTTGTCCTTTTCCGGTTAGGGGATGATTACACCTGGCTCGTTAACGTAGACCCAGTAGGCGGAACCTACGGCCAAAACGGCCTCAGGGTCGCCGGCCAAGGACAGCCGTGTCAACTGGTTTAGGGTTGAGTCGTAACCGAAGGCGACATTTGCGTCGATGTTGGCGAAGTACTCGGCGGCTTTGACGGTGGTTCTGGCGGGCCGCCGAGCTACGTCTGTTACGGGGACCAGATTCCAGCCTTTGAATACCCCAATGTGGGGCGGAGCATCAAAATAGCTTTCCCTTACGAGTATGACTTCTAGGTCCAGGGCGCTTTCCGACACCATGAAGTAACCGTGTTTGGCGTCTATGGTCATCAGGTCGCTGGTGAAGGTCCCGTCCTCTCCACGAGTGGCGGTCAACCACACCCCCGTGGCATTTTCGTAGGTTACCACGGTGGAGATGTCCGGCTCTCCGGCGAATATGGCGGTCAAGCTGCCGTCCGCTGGGTCGGCAGGCAGGGACACGAGGTTCAAGCCGAGGTTGATAGGCAGCTTGTACGGCTGTCGCTCAATCACCGTGAAGTTCAGCGTGTCTGTCGACCAGTTGCCTGCGTTGTCCTTGGCTTCTAACTCTAGCCGGTAGTCGCCGAGGTCGAGATTGCCGGGGTGATAGTAGAAGAGCAGGTGGTCCCTGGTGATAATGTCGCCGGTAACGTCATCGCCGTTGAAAGTAGCGCTGACGAGTTCCACCGTATTGTGGATATCGAAGCTCACGTCCACCATGGCCGGGTCGTCCGTGGCCTCGCGGGTCTTGGCCGGCGGGGGAAACTCGTTGTCCGTCTCTTTGGCGAGGCCGTATTCCGCTGCCTCGTCCTTGAAGATTATTCTGATGAACACGTCGGGGTTGTCTGTTTGGCCCCCGTCCTCAGGCGTGAATGTGGGGGGCTGCAGCCTGCTGTCTACTTCGAAGAGGATGGCCTTGGGGTCTTTCAAGGAAGCGGCGCTGAAGTCGGTTTCGTCCAGACCTACTGCGGCTTCAATTCTGCCGCCCTGGTCCACGGCGGACACGCGCACGGCGTACAGGCCGTTCTTTGACAGGGCGGCCGTCAGTGTCCAGCGGTTGGCAGTGCCGGTGGATAACGCTTCTCCCTGGCTGAATCTAACCAGCGAATAGTCGTCGCCAACTCTATTGATGGTCACCATGGGACTGCTGGAAAGCCGTTCGTCCGAAGAAATGGTAACGGTGATGGCCCTTCTGGTGACCGGGCGGATCTCGCCGCCGCCCGTTCCCGTTACGTTGACGGCGAGCTTGGCGGGGATGCTGTCTTCCGCGATGACTGTGCCGGCCTCGATGGGGTTGCCGGCTTCGTCCGAAACCGCTCCCGGCGGCACTTGCACGCTGGGGGTGGCGTCGGAGACGAGCTCGTCTACAGCGAGGTAGACGCTGGACTCCTTGCAGATCACGCTGTTGGGAGCGGATTCGCCCACTTTGAAATCGTCCGCTGTAACGGTGGCGCATTCCAAATCCTCGTTGAAGACGGCGACGATGCTGGTGCGAATGGCGTCCGGTCCCTCCTTCTCCGTATCGTCGTCGAGCCAGGTTCCGGTGACGGCCTTTTCCAGCGAAGGGGCCGCGGTGTCCACCCGTATGACGTGGGGATTGCAGCCGGCCTCGAAGTCTATGGTCTTCTCTAGGGCGGCGATGAGGGTGTTCACTTGGGCTTGGGTGCGTTCGTCGGCGAACTTGAAGTTATCTACGTCGCTGGCGGCTATGACGCACTCGGTTTCGCTGTCCGAGTCGCTGATGCCAACGTTGCCGGCTTTGTCCGAGGCGATGGCCCACCAGCGGATCTCGTACTGGGTGTCATCGGTCAACTGCTGGCTGTTTAGCTCGTCGTTATCGCCCCGACCCTCTTCGATGGTCACGGAGGCGGAGTAGCCGTCGATTACGCTGCGGAGGTCGTCGAGATCGTCGCGTTCGAAGACTACGCCGTCGGTGGCTTGTTCGGTTTCCAGGTCGTAGAGGCCGGCGACGACGTAGATACTGTCTATGTCATCGTCGACGCTGTTGAGGCCCGACTCGGCGTCCATAACTTGGAAGGACACGGTAGGTTCGTCCTCCCTTCCAGCGCTGCCGTTGGTGGGGGAGAACAGGGCGAGGGTGGGGGCGTGCACATCCAGGGGCAAGGTAGCTTCACGGTCGTTGGAGGGAGAATCGTCCTCGTAGGTCACCAAGATTGAGTCACCTTCCTTGTTTACGGGAAGCTTTACCGCTTTCTCCTGTGCCGCTGCGCAGCCATCCGAGCCGGCTTCGCAAATCACGATGGTTGTGGCGAAGACGCCTGAAGCGGCGTGGGTTTCTTCCAGGACGATGCCGATGCCTTTGGGGGCAGCGTCGGTGCTTACTGTAACTCTACCTGTGTCTTGAGGGAGGACGTTTGACGGAAGGGACGTGCGGTCTGGGTAAGCGCTTTCAGGGCTCCCCCAGTATTCGTATTCAACGACAACGTTGGAAGGAGGGCCGCCCGGACCTACGCCAACTCGCGCGCCCGGTTGGTAACCCGGTTCTCCGGGCTCGCCGATGGCAAAGTGGTTGAAGACTTTGAAGGATAGACTGGCTGGGGGTTGGCCGTTGGTTCCAGCGGAGGTGAAGTCGGCCTGAATCACCAGATCCGTCTCTTCGTCGTTTGCGGGGGTCTCGTTGTAGGCCCTCATGCTGGCAGCCAGCATTTGTTGGGCCACTTCCATATCTTGGCGTGTCTTGAGGCCGGGGAATCGCGCCTCCAACACGTCAATCCAACCGTAACCCGTGGGTAGAAGCGAATGTCCTTCGGGCACGGGGATGGTGGCGCCGTTGGTTAGGGAGTCGTAAATTTCTTGTCCCTGCCGTTCCCTGCCGGATTGCTGCGCAGCCGATCCGGAGCCAAGGGTGGTCTTAGTCTTGATCCAGTATTCCAGCTTGGCGGTGTTGGCGGGCACACGCAGAATGCCGTTGGTTCCGTCGTACCAGATGGTTTCTGAGCCTATGACAACGCTGTTGTCTGCGCTGTCGAGGGCGCGAATGTCCCTTCTATCGACCCTACCGTCGGCGTTCATGTCCTGCAGGTCGAACCATTCTTCGCCCACCAGGGGCTGAACTTGGCCCGAAGATTGGCGATTGGCATCGAGGACGTCGGCGTTGTCACCCTCTCTCTTGATGGTGACGTCTAGATCTTTGTCCTCAATGCGGAGCTGGATTCCAACGGTGGCCGCGGGCCCGTTGAGGCTGACGTAGGTGACTGGGCTGACACCCTCGGCGTCCATGAATTCGATGGTTCCCGGAAAGGCGCCGGCGGGGGCTGCCGACGCGGGGAGGGTGGTTAGGAGACCTAGCAGCAAGGCTAGGAGGAGGGTGGGGGTGAATAGGGTAGGCCTTAGCTGCACTTCGCCGTTGTTTTGCGGCGCCCATAGGGGGGCGACTGGGCGCAGAATGTCATAGGGGAAGTTGCGCCAGGGCTACGCGACGTATAAACCGACACTGAAGAATGCTTTCCGTAGTGTAATTGTGCGGAATTAGAGATATTCGGAAGATATTACCGAACAAGGGGTCTCTTTGCAAGTGAAGGCAGTTGGTTAAGGGTGAGGTTCCGTGAACTTTTCACCCCTACCCTCCGCATCCTTCCGACGGACATCCCACTCAGCCCACAACTGACGCTCCTCCTCACGACCCTCCTCACGACCCTCCGCCCGGAGTTTGTTGCGGAACTTTTCGTCTCCCTCTCGCAACTTTTTGTTCAGCCATTTCTGGAGGGAATGGGCAAGCACCATTGCGTTCCTCCCAATTTCAGTTATGGTGAAGGCGGCCCCGGCGGCCGTTGTCACTACGTCGTCCGATACTGCGAGTACAGCATACCAGGTTTCCATTATACCGTCATGGCGGCCTATCTCTCTAGTGATGACTACGGCTTCTCCCGAGACTGCCAGGGCGGTGAAGATGCTGAGGTACCAGTTCTTGGAGGCGGAAACGAGGCTCCAGATAGATTCTTTTGAGTCTTCTGCTGTTCCGTTAGGTTCATCTATTTCTCTGATGACGTACATCCTCCTGAGTCCCACGCATCTCGGTGGTTATGTTTGGAATATATGAACGGGAGGAGTGGATGTCAACGGGAGGGTGGATCCCGGAGCGTGTCAACAGGAAAGCCGTTCTGGGTTAGGGTTGGGCACAAGACGCTTGAGAAAGAAGGGGCAAGGGAAGGGAATCGATACTAGGACCTTTGGAGTATCTCCGCTGCGACAAAGAGAAAAATCATCACCAGCATCGGGGAGAAGTCGAACATACCCACCCGGGGGATTACTTTTCTTATGGGGCCGAGGATGGGTTCCGTAACGTTGAAGAGTGCGTTGACTATGGGGTTGGTGGGAGACAGCATCTGTGCCGCCACCAGCCACGAGATCATGACGCGACCGAATATGACGAAGCCCGCAAAGCGCAGGAGAATTCCAATGCCAATAAGGAAATCGTTGGAGGCCAAGTTCGCTACTCCTCAGACAACTCCACGGACCTACGGTGGGCGGCTACGACGGCCTTCATCACCGTGGCCCGGAATGATTCTTCCTCCAGGGCCATGAGGGCCGCAGCCGTGGTGCCTCCGGGGGACGTGACCATGTTCTTGAGCTCCGCTGGGTGGCTTGCCGTCTCCTGCACAAGCCGCACACTGCCCAAGACCGTTTGGAGGGTCAGGCGGCTTGCCATAGGGCGGGGCATCCCCAGATGCACCCCGGCGTCTATTAGCGACTCAATGAAGAGGAAGACGTAGGCGGGACCGCTGGCGCTGAGGGCCGTGGCCATGTCTATGTACGCCTCCCGGTCCACTCGCATCTGATCGCCCAGAGTTGTCAGAATCGCCTCGGCGTGGGAGGCGGCGTCCTCTGAAACCGACGGTGCGCATAGCCAGAGGGTCATTCCCGCTCCGATCTGGGCCGGCGTGTTGGGCATGACCCGTATGGCGGCGGCATGGTCGAGTTCGCCGGTGAGGGTGGACATAGGCAGGCCGGCGATGATGGAGAGGACCGTTTGGTTGGGCGAGAGGCAGCTTCGGAGATCGGGCGCAACGTCATGGAAGTTCTGGGGTTTGACGGCAAGTACCACGAGTTCGCCTTTGGACGCGGCGACGTCGTTGCGGGGCGAGGCGAAGATTCGATAGGTGTCGCAGAGGTAGCGGCACCGCTCCTCGGAGATCTCGCCGACGTAGATGTTCTCCGGCTTTGCCAGAGATTGGGAAAGAACGCCGCGAATCATGGCTTCCGCCATGGCGCCGCCGCCGATGAATGAAAGGTTCATAGCACCGCCCTACTGAAAGTGTCGCATATTATAGCACTGCAGGGGGCGGGGTATCCCTATGGGGTCGGGCAAGTTTGGTGGGTGGCGAGTCCTTGGCCGGTGCTAAGAAGGGAGGCCAAGCGTATGGTCTCTACCATGCTGGTATGGTCGGCGATGCCCTGGCCGGCGATATCGAAGGCGGTGCCGTGATCCACGGAGGCGCGTACGAAGGGCAACCCGAGGTTGACGCTGACGCTCTGTTCGAAGCCGTGCACCTTGATGGGGATGTGGCCCTGGTCGTGATACATGGCCAGCACAACGTCGTAAGCGCCGCGGATGGCCTGGTGGAAGACCACGTCGGCAGGGATGGGCCCTTGGGCTAGGATGCCCCGGAGTTGAGCGTCGCGTACTGCGGGGGCGATGGCCTCGGCTTCTTCGTCTCCCAGCAGGCCGCCGTCGCTGGCGTGGGGGTTCAGGGCGGCGGCGGCGATTCGGGGCTCAGGGAATCCCCATCGACGGAAGCTATCATGGGTCAACTCCAGCATGGAGAGAACGCGCTCTCGGGTGACATAATCGCAGGCCACGCGCAGGGAGCGATGGGTGGTGAGGTGAACGACCCGCAGGCTGCCGGAGATTAGCATGGTTGCCACGGCGCTCACTCCCGTAATCTCCTGTAGCAGCTCCATGTGGCCGATGGCCTTGTATCCGGCCAGGCTGGCGGCCTCCTTGTTCACCGGGGCGGTGGCCAGAGCATTGACGCTGCCATCCAGCGCCAGGTGCGCGGCGGCGGTGACCCACTCCATAGCGGCGCGCCCGCAGGAAGGGGAAATGCGGCCTACGGTGATTTGCCGGTAGTCCAGGTTCTGCGGGTCGATGATGTTGACCAGCGATAGGTCATCTACCGCCTGATCCGGCGCATCGATGGGCCGGGTATCGAGAGGCGCGTTGGTTAGGTCAAGGGCGGCCTCCAGGGCGGGCACGCTGCCGATAACTATGGGCCGGCAGATGGCATGGACGTCAGGTTCGGACAGCGCCTTGACGATGACCTCCGGGCCGATGCCGCAGGGGTCTCCCATGGTGATAGCGACGACGGGTCTTTCCGTGTTGACCATGGCTCCCATCAGGGCGGCTCTATTCGCACCGGTTCCAGCCACATGAGAGGCAGGCCTGGCAGCCCTCTTGGAAGATGGTCAAGCCGTTGCACTCGGGGCACCGTACGCCGGTATCGTGAAGGTGTGTGCCGTTGCCGTTGGGCTCTCTGGGCTGGGAATACTCGGCGGTATCCAGTTCAAGCTGCTTGGAGTAGGACGGACGTCCCTGACCGCGAACGGAGCCGGGAATGTGGCGTTCCAGGGCCAGGGCCACGGCGTCGGCGGGGGAACCCACCAGAATGCCCTGGTCCCACGCAGGGACGCAGGTTATGCCCTTGAGCTGGTCAATAATCTCCATTGGGTCTATACCGGAGCGAAGGGCCAGGGAGATCAGGCGGGATATAGCCTCCATGCCGGCGGACTCGCAGCCGCCAGCCTTGCCAAGGGTGGAGGAGAAGACCTCGAAGGGACTCAGTTCCTCATCGAAATTGACGGTCACGTACATGTTACCGTGACCGGTGCGCACTCGCTCCGTGACGCCTTGCATCCGGGTTGGTCGCGGCCGCATCGTCAGGGTGGGGAAAGCCGTCGTCGCCGCGGTCTGCTCGCCCTTGCTTGCTTGGACCTCCAGGACCTGTGTGGGTTTGGAGCCGTCCCGGTAGATGGTGATGCCGATGCAATGGGAACCATAGGCCATCTTGTAGGCCTGCTGGACGTCTTCCCGGTTGGCGTCGTTGGCCATGTTGATGGTCTTGCTGACGGCCAGGTCGGTGTGCTTCTGGTATGTCCCCTGCATGTTGACGTGGGCCTTGTAGTCGATTTCCAGGGAGGTCTTGAAGAGTTCTTTCACGTGCGGCGGCACGGCGTCGACGTTCTGTACGGAGCCGGTGCGGGCTATCTCGTCCATAAGTTCCTCGCTGTAGTAGCCGCCGGCCTTGGCCATTTCGACGAAGTAGGGGTTGACCTCCCGCAGCTGCTTGCCGTCCAGCACGTTCTTGACGAAAGCGACGGCGAAGATGGGCTCAATGCCGCTGGAAGCGCCGGCGATTACGCTGATGGTGCCCGTGGGGGCGATGCATGTGCGGGTGGAGTTTCGGATGGGTACGTCTTCGCGGCAGGCGGGGTATGCGCCCCGCTCCCGGGCGAGTTCTATGGAGGTCTCCCGGGCTACCCGGTTGATGAGGGCCATGACTTGGTCAGCTACGTGCAAGGCATCGGGGGACTCGTAGGATATGCCCATTTTGATGAGGGCGTCGTGCCAACCCATGACGCCGAGGCCAATTTTGCGGGTCTTCTCCACGGCGTCCTTCACCTGCTGGATGGGGAAGTGGTTGACGGTTACCACATTGTCCAGGAAGCGAGTGGCGGTGCGGGTGGTCTCCGCTAGTCCGTCATAGTCGAATACGCCTTGATTTACGAAACTGGCCAGATTCAGAGAGCCTAGGTTGCAGGCTTCGAAGCCAAGGAGGGGGACTTCGCCGCAGGGGTTGGTGCTGTCCAGGCTGCCCAGGTGGGGCGTGGGGTTGTTCCGGTTGGCCTCGTCTATGAAATAGAGCCCCGGGTCGCCGGTCTGCCAAGCGGAGTCGATTATCTCATCCCATATCCGGCGGGCGGGGACGGTACGCACCACTTCCTTGCTGGATGGGTCGACGAGGTCCCAGTCCATGTCCCGCTCCAGGGCCTGCATGAAGTCGCCGGTAATGGCCACTGACACGTTGAAGTTCTGGGCGTCGGCGTTCGTGTCCTTCATGTGGATGAAGTCGAAGATTTCCGGGTGACTAACGTGGAGGATGCCCATGTTGGCTCCATGGCGCTTGCCGCCCTGGGTAATCATGTCGCTGAGGGCGCTGAGCATCTTGAGGACGGCCACGGCACCGCAGGCCTTGCCGTGGGTGGTGGAGATGGGGCTGCCCCGAGGGCGCAGCTTGGAGAATGCGTAGCCGATGCCGCCGCCGAACTTCTGGATCATGGCTGAAGTGGTGGCTGCCTGCATTATGCTCTCCATGGTGTCTTCCACCGGGATGACGAAGCAGGCGGAGAGGGTGCCTTGGCCGGTGCCGGCGTTAAATAGGGTGGGGGAGTTGGGCATGAACCGGCATGAGGTCATCAGGTCGTAGAACTCCCGGGCCCAGTAGTCCCGGCCTCGGAGGGCGTGGGGGCTGGAGTCCTCCGGCTCCGCAATGGCATGGGCCACGCGCCAAAACAGGTCTTCCGGCGTTTCGTCCCCCAGCAGGTAGCGGGTCTTGAGGACGATTTTGGCGTTCTGCGTTAGCTGTAAAGTCGTCATATCAGTCTTTCAATTTTCAAATTTTGAACTTTAATTGTATCTCTTGGAAATTGAATAGATTTTTATGGAAATGAGGCTGTCATAATTTCCTTTCTGTACATAGGAATAGAAAAGAGTATTGCTTGCTTTCGGTCGCTGGATTCCAACGGGCTAGTTGACGTGTATGGTGCTGGTAATGCCGTTGGCGAGGTGGTCCCTGCCTGCGGTGAGGCGGTAAACGTACTGGGACTTGCGAATGCGACGGCTGAGGAGCCGATGACGCCGCATAAGCTCCAAGGAGCGGGTGGCCTGGGCGTAGGTTATCTTAAGCACCTTGGCCAGTTGACTGCGAGTGATGCCCTGTTCGGGAATTACCAATGGGATAAGCGCGTCGATGGCGGCTACCTGTCTGTTGCTTCCTGTTTTCAAATGACTGCCCCTGTTTAGAATTGCTATGTTGTCCCGTTGCCTGCACCGTTCGAGCGGCGGCGAGTTCTTGCCCTGGCTCGCCTCGGCTTGGTGGGCCCCTGGTCCATCAGCGCCAGCTGGATAGAGTCCTGGGGCTGACCCTCCCGCTTCCTGAGGTCTTCCACCACCTGCTCGAAGCTCTCCAAGTCTTGGAAGTCCCTGTATACGCTTGTCCAGCGCACGTAGGCGACCCAGTCCAGCCCGCGAAGATACTCCATGACCATCTCCCCGATGACAACCGTAGGAACCTCCGAGCGCCCCAGGGAATGAAGCTGTCTTTCCACGTCCCGCACCATACGGTCGATGGTGCGGGAGGGAATTGGGCGCTTGGCACACGCTATCTCGATGCTGGAGAGAAGTTTGCTCTTCTGGAATTCCTGCTTCTGCCCATCGCGCTTTATCACCTGGAGTGGAGTGGTCTCGACGCGTTCGTAGGTGGTGAAGCGATGGTCGCAGCCGGCGCACTCCCGCCGCCGCCGGATACTGTCCTCCGTAGAGCGGGAATCCGTGACTTTGGAATAGGTTCCGTTGCAGTATGGACATTGCACTGTGTGAGTCCGCTCGAACGCTCCTAGATGGGATCCGATACCGCAGCATCACCAGAGCTTGCAAATCCACTCCACGAGCGCAACGGACTTGACGCTGCTCGGTGCAGATACAATATCTATATGGAGTATGGCAACGGCTTAGAAACACAATATATAGTACATATGCTGTGTCGTCAACGGCAAGCGATGGAGACGCGCACTTGCGGAAGTTGATGGCTGGCCGGCGGCGAATGTGGGACTCGTGCGGCCGATGTACGCGTCTTTGAATCGGTAATTATGCTGGATAGTTGGAACTGAGTCCTGCGAGTTTGCGGGGGTTGACCACAATAAGCGAATGCACCCATACACGAGGTGAAGGCGCGCGGCCAGCGTGGATGGCGGCAGGGATTTGGGGAAAAATTGAGAGGCCCCGACGCTTGCGTCGGGGCCTCAGTGGATTCCCAGGTGTCGTGGGTTTCCGCTACAAGTGGCTAGTAGTCCTTAGACCCTAGGAACATTACTCGGTAAGCAATGAGCTAGCGGCGTTGCCTATCCAAAGAAACCTCGGTTGCGGGAGACTGTCTCTTTGCGTAGGAAGCTGGGAACGTCCAGGTCGTCGCCGGTTTGGCTGACGCTCTGGCGGAGAAGGTTCCGCAACTCTTCTTGTCGCTGGACCATGTTCTCCTCGGGCATTGGGAAGGAAGCGGCCACTAGGGTTATCTTGACTTCATCGGTCATCTTGGGGTCCTTGACGGTGCCGAAGATGACGTTGGCTTCGGGGTCGGCCAGCTCTTCAATAACACTGGAGGCCTGCTGGATCTCGCGGAGGGAGAGGGAAGGCCCGCCGGTCATGACGAAGAGGATCCTCTTGGCGCCCTCGATGGCGATGTCGAGCAACGGACTCTTGGTTGCCGTGCGGGCGGCGTCCAGGGCCCGGTTCTCGCCGGAGCCGGAGCCGATGGCCAGCCAAGCGGGGCCGGCATTGAGCATGATGGCCCGCACGTCGGCGAAGTCCACGTTGATCTCTCCGGTCACCATGACGACTTCAGCGATGGCCTGGATGCCATGCTGGAGGACGGAGTCCGCCAGGCGGAGGGCGTCGTCCCAAGAAACGGTCTGGTTTTCCCGCTGACGCTCCATGTCCAAGAGCTTGTCATTGGGGATAGTGATGACGGTGTCCACGTGGTCCTGAAGTCTCAGGAGGCCTTCATCGGCGTTCTTGCGCCGGGTCCGGACCTCAAAGGAGAAGGGACGGCTGACTACAGCGACGGTTAGTGCGCCGGATTCCTTGGCAATCTGGGCGACTATGGGGAGGGCCCCGGTGCCGGTGCCACCGCCCATGCCGCAGGCCAGGAAGACCATGTCTGCGCCGTGGGTTAATTGTTCGAGCTTATCCCGGCTCTCCTCGGCGGCCTGCCGGCCAATGTCAGGGTTTCCGCCGGCGCCCAGGCCCCGGGTGAGGGACTGGCCGATGGCCAGCTTGTTGGGCACGTCCAAAAGGGCGAGATGCTGGGCGTCCGTGTTGATTGCGAAGTATTCCACGCCTGACACCCGGTCGCTGAACATGCGGTTAACGGCGTTACTCCCACCGCCGCCAACCCCGATGATTCGAATGACAGGGTTGCCGTAAGGCTTGCCTTCCGGTAGTGAAAAGACCGGGCTATGGTCCTCCACGTGATGGTCTTTCTGGTATTCCATGACTCCTCCTCTACTATTATATTGGTTTCCCGTTGGCTTTGACTACTTGACTTTGACAGCCTTCTTGATGCGCTGGAAGAAGGCCTTGGACCCTTTGCTGGATCCGTATTCAGCCCGGTTCTTGCTGAAGACCCGCGAGCGGTTCTGGTTCTTGATGCCCCAGAGCAGCAGCCCTATAACGGTGGAGAAGGCGTGCTGGTTGTGCTCCGGGCTGAAGCCGCGGATACCTATGGGAGCGGCAACCCGAACGGGGCAAGCCAGAATCTCGGTGGCCATCTGCTGAAGGCCGGGAATCCTTGCGGTTCCACCGGTGATGACTACGCCTCCCGGCGGAAGCCGGCGCAAACCTGCCTGCTGGGCCCTAAGCATTATAAGCCCCAGAGTTTCTTGTAAACGATCTATCAGAGGTTTGCACAAGGTGCCCCTTCGGATCAGCCTGCGGGATTGACCCTGGAAGCTGGGCAGCAGCACTTCCTCGCCGGCTTGTTCCATGTTCGGGGCGGCGTGTCCCCACTTGTCCTTAAGGTCCTCTGCAAAGTAGTACGGCATTCCCAGGGCCACGGAAAGATCCCGGGTCAACTGATTGCCACCAACCGGAATGGAGGTGTCGAACCAGAGGCTACCGTCTTTGAAGATGGCCAGGTCGGTGGTGCCGGCGCCCATGTCTGCCAGCACGACCCCCATCTCCTTCTCATCCTGGAATAGGGTGGCCTCCGCGGAGGCCAAGGAAGACAGGACCACGTCGCGAACGGGCACGTTGCAGTCCTCCACGGCGTGGAGGGTCTGGCGAATGGCGTCTTTGTCTGCCATTACGACGTGGGACTCAACCTCTACCCGCCCAGCGTGGAGACCCAGAGGGCTGCGAACCCCTCGATAGCCATCCACCACGTAGTTCACGGGCATGACGTGGAGCAGCTGCTTATCTTCCGGAATTTGGGGATAGGAGGTCTGAACCAGCTGCTCTACGTTTTCGCCGGTAATGGGACCTCCGTTGCTGTCGGCGTGGATGACCCCGGTGGTGTTGAAGCAGGAGGTGGAGGCTCCGGCGATGCTAACGTAGGTCCACGGGATTCGGTATCCCATGTACCGCTGTGCCTCGTTAACGGATGCTTGAACGGCTTCCTGTGCCTCTGCCACGTTGACGATCTGGCCCTTGACCACGCCTTGAGAAGGAACCAAACCGGCGCCCACAATCTTGAGTTCTCCATCTGGTCCCACCTGGGCAACCACGGTGGCGACCTTGCTGGTACCAATGTCTAGAGCGGTATAAAAGATATCTTTTGCCATGAGCCTTCCTTTCAACCAGTCGCTAGGTTGACCTAGCCTTGAGATATTGTGCTGCCCGCATTCGAGCGCTTCTGCTGCGAGGATTCCTTGCCTTTTCCTCTACCGTTGGTGTGATGGTTTTCCTATGAATAGTGCTTAACCGTGCTTGATGGCTGCATACGCACTGGACGAATTCCGGTGGGCATACGCAGTCTTGGGATTCTCTCCTGAAGGTTTCCTTGACTATTCGGTCCTCCAGGCTGTGGTAGCTGATTACCACCAGCCTACCTCCGGGCTTGAGGGCGCTTATGGCCTGCTGCAGCCCAGTTCTTAGATTGTTCAACTCTCCGTTGACGGCGATGCGCAGAGCTTGGAAGGTGCGCGTGGCCGGGTGTATGCCGCCTCTGGAAGGACCTGTGTGGCGGGTAACTACCTGGGCCAAGTGTGCCGCGCTTCGGAATGGCCGGTTCTCAACCAAGGCCCTAGCAATAGAGCGGGCGCGGCGCTCCTCTCCGTAGCTGCGGAGAATTCGGACCAATTCTTGCTCACTGCTTCCGTCGATGATGGCTGCCGCCGTCGATCCGGGGCTGGTTGTGTCGAATCGCATGTCCAGCGGCTCTTCCCGCCGGTAACTGAATCCACGACCTGAGGCCTCAAGCTGGAGGGATGACAGGCCGAGGTCGAAGATGATTCCGTCTACAGGGCCAAATTCGCACCGGTCCAGAATCTCCCCCAAGTCTGCGTAGCTGCCGTGGACCGGAGTAAAAGCGTCACAGAACCGGACAAGCTTCGAGCGGGCGACTTCCAGGGCTTCCGTATCTGCGTCGATGCCCAGCAATCGGCCGTGAGGAAGGCACCCTTGCAGAATCGCTTCCGCGTGGCCGCCGCCGCCCACGGTGCAGTCGACGTATTTGCCGCCGGGTCGCACCGCCAAAGCGTCGATGGCTTTCTTCAGTAGAACCGGTTGATGGACGAAGGAAACGTCATGCATGGGGTGTCTCAACCCTTCTAAGGCGGCCCCTGGCAGTGTTGCGGTTCTCACCATGGTAGAGGTCACCTGGCCTCCTGCCCCTAGATTCTGTGCCCCTGGATTGCCCACTCTTGTAGGAGTATTCCTTTAAGAGTGGCGTTGCAGGCCGTTGCTCTTCCAACATTTAAGGACTTCCCGCAGGGAAATCCCCATTTACATGACGCTATCCGAGTGGTAGGCGTCCTCGCTTATGTTAGATAGAGGCTCTAATGTCGGCCTTCACCCTGCCTTCCCCAAGCAATGTAGGTAAGGTAACATTGGCTAGAACAATGCTTCAAGTCTTTTTCAGATAAATTTTATGTGAGTTTTATGTAATTTCCATAATTTAGCAGTATTTTGTCCGATGCGTGCAGTTTCCTGAGCCTGGCAATGTGGGAATTTTCCGTTAGTTAGCTTCAATTCGCCATCTTTTGCAGGTAGTATGAGGGTTGCAATTTTTGGCTGATTCATTGAAATTGTCCCACTGGGAAGCGGCGTGCTACCATAGGGGCAGGAGCGGCTTATGTTTAGTATGGGCATCCTTACAGTTAGCACCAGCGGCCATCAGGGCAAGAGAGAAGACGCCAGCGGCATGGCCATCCGGCGGATCCTGTCGTCCCCCTTATATGAGGAGGCTCGTTACGAGATTATTGCCGACGTACAAGAGGTTATAGAGGACCGGTTCAGGGCGTGGGCCGACAGGGACAGATTGGACCTGATAGTCAGCACCGGCGGGACGGGGTTGAGTCCGAACGACGTGACGCCGGAAGCGTGCTTGGCGGTCATCGACCGGGAAGTCCCCGGCATGGCCGAGGCCATGCGAGCCCAGACTCTGAGCAAGACCCCCATGGCCATGCTCAGCCGCTCGGTGGCGGGCGCCCGAGGGCGCACTTTAATAGTGACGCTACCCGGCAGTCCCAAGGCGGTGGAGGAGTGCTTGGAGGTGATTCTGCCCGTGCTGCCCCATGCCCTGGAGATTCTGAAGGATAGGGCCAAGGGTCACCCTACGGGCCACTGACGCGTCCTCTCTTCCATGCAGATAGACATTCTGACGCTGTTTCCGGAGATGTTCCAGGGGCCCTTCGACGAGAGTATCGTGAAGCGGGCCGTGGACAAGGGGGCGGTGGACATTCGCCTCCACGACATTCGGGACTACACGCACGACCGGCATCGAACGGTGGACGACTACCAGTTCGGCGGCGATTCGGGGATGGTAATGAAGCCGGAGCCGATCTTCGAGGGTGTGGAGACGATTCTTGCGGGGATTACCCAGTTGGAGATGGCGACGACGCGGGTCATCCTGACTTCGCCGCAAGGCAAGTTGTTAAACCAGAAGATGGTGGAGGAGTTCGCTCGCCAACGGTATCTGATTATCCTATGCGGCCACTACGAGGGAGTCGACGAGCGGGTGCGGGAGCATCTGATTACCGACGACGTGAGCATTGGGGACTACGTTGTGACGGGCGGGGAGCTGGCGGCCATGGTCCTGACGGACGCGGTGATCCGGCTGCTGCCCGGGGTGGTGGGTTCGCCGGAAAGCATTGGCCGGGACTCTATAACGTCGGGGTTGTTGCAGCACCCGGTTTATACTCGCCCGGCTCGATACGAGGGGTGGGACGTGCCGGAGATGCTGCTATCGGGCAATCACGGGGAGATACGGCGGTGGCGTCGGGAGCGGGCGTTGGAGCGAACGCTCAAGCAGCGGCCGGACTTGCTGGAGGAGGCGGAGCTTACGGGGGAAGATCTGGCGTTTCTGGAGGGTTTGGGGTGGAGGAAGCCGGGGTAGGGGGTCTGCTACGCAGAGAAAATCCGCGTTAGGCTTCCTTGTCAATGAAGGGGCCGCCGTGGAGCCGGCGGAATACGTCTTTGACATCTTCCACTAGTTCGGGCGGTGTATGGCTCAGGAACACGCGATATATCTCTTCATCTGTCAAGTTGCCTGCCGAACTAGTGGGGCGTGAGGCTTCACCGAGCACGTATTCAAGGTAGAATTCCTTTAGCGCCGATAACCATGCTTCTTTCCCCATTACACCGTGTAATACCAACAAAAAATGCATACCCATGGAGTACCTGCATCGGTCCCACAATTTAGCACCAGCGACATCAATCAAATCTTGAATGTTTTGCAGGCCTTCGTCTGCGCAGTTGGCCGGGAAAACGGGTTCTGGGATGTTTCCATTGTTGCTTATATAGGCCAGCACCACATTAGCGCCGCCTTCCCTGAACCACGATGGGCCTTCATTGAAGTAATAGTGGGCTGTCTCATGAATTATGGATGAAGGTGGAATCACGCCGCCGTAAGCGTAGAGCCACATCATGAAATGATTGAAGCTCCCGCGAATTGGTGAGTCGAACACGTAGAGGATCACGTGTTCAATGGGGAATGGAATCTCGAAAAACTC
Source organism: Dehalococcoidia bacterium (assembly GCA_965238215.1). Classification (GTDB taxonomy): domain Bacteria; phylum Chloroflexota; class Dehalococcoidia; order Lucifugimonadales; genus JAPULR01. The sequence goes on from OZ250180.1 coordinate 2,043,068, forward strand.
CTCCGATCCTCTCACTGCTCGTTCCATGTTGACGAGGGTGTTGTGAGGATCAAATTGTTTGTGACTCACTACCCACAGCTTCACCAAGCCAGCAAGGGGCAGCTCTATTGCCCTAGACTCGATGGTGTAGGGGGCGTAGAGGAGGTCAGGCTCCGTGGTTCCTGCCGCAATCAGATATACCAACTCCTCTTGGTCCAACCCGTCGGTAAACCAAGGCTCCGAAAGAAGACGTGTAAGCCTGTCTGGAGTTCGCTCATCCATACCAGTCTGCAGATTAGTGGCGATATGCTCACGTAGTGCGCGCATTGCAAAGATCAGAGGAGGGTCAAGGGCATTGGAAGGATAACGGACCATACCCAAAAGCCGCCTGGCCATCTGAGGATCAGCCGTATCGTAATCGGGTGAAATCGCTATGTGTGTCAACGACGTAATGGCATAGTTAGCTTCCAAAGAAGTCACACCGTCTGCAACCCAAGGCGCTTTAACGAGTTCTGCCGCAAAGTCAGGCTCGTTCCAATGCACTAGCTCATAAAATCTACTAATTGCGCTGCTTTCCCATCTACCTATGTCGTCGGTCACCCATGGGAGATTCGCAATAAGTTGGGATAGTTCAGGGTCCATCTTGTATATTTCGTTCAAATACTCAATAACGACGGTCTCACTAGTATTTAGTTGCTCGTCGAATATCCAAGGCCACCTTAGTAGAGTCTTTGCAAGGCGCGGACTGTTGTCGGCAATATCCTGCAATGCTCTGAGCGCTCCTGGCTCCGTGTAGTAGCTATCAATAGTGATGCCGTCCTTGTACCAACTGGAGGAAATGACGAGATCCATCAGTTCAGGAGTTGGAATTAAGGACTCTGAGAAAGCGTAAGAGGCAACGATATGTACCAATTGGTATTCGGTGATGACGTCGCCTGAATAGTCAATCACGGCGGAGATGACCTCATTGTGTTCGATTGAGTCATTGTTGTTAACGTCGAATCGCTCACCTAGACAGTCCTCACCGAGAGAATCTGGCTCAGTGCAAGCAGCTGTGGTGGCGATCCAAAGGTCCGCTGCAGAATACCTGCTTGCTATAGCTTCGAGCTTCTTTAACAGAATTGTCTCGGCTTCATCTAATCCGTCGTCTAACCACGGCCTATCTACCACTGCGCTGAACAACTCGCTTTCGTGTTCAGCAAGGCTGGTCAGAGCAGCTACCAAGGCGGAGTCTCCAACGTCAACAGATTCAAGGATTTGAAGACCAGCAGACTCGTTTTCGAGTTGTTGAAGGGTCCATAAGGATGCAAGGCGTTCATCACTGAGCCCGCTCTCTAACCAGGGCTTATGCAAGGCTGCGAGGAAAAGTTGGGGGTGTACGGGCGCCAGAGCAGCCAGAACGTCAATCGTGGGAATATCGGTGTCTTCCACAGTTGTCAGGAAGGGGAGGGATAGGAGCAAGAGCGCCTGTTCTTCGCTGCTGTGAGCGAGCGTCTGAAGTTCTTGCACAACCGAGTTCTCATCTTCGTTGAGGCCATCGGTGACCCAGGGTTTATCCACGACGGCTCGGAAGAGATCCGGTCGGTCCGTTGCCATGCGTGACAGAATTTCCACTGTGCCTGCGTAGACCGGCCCCTGTGTATGCAAGAATGGCAGTCGTACAAGGAGTTCTCCGTCTGCCTCGCTGAGGGCTGCGAGTTCTCGAAGTGTTTGGATGACAGAAGCCTCTAATTCATCCACACCGTCAGCGATCCAGGGCTTGTTAAACAGGGCGGGGGCGGAGTCTGTACCGAGCAAGACTTCGATGTTCACTAGACCCTGTAGGGCTTGCCGTTCGGCATCGCCTATGCCATCGGCGACCCATGTTAGGGACGTTATGGCCGATGCCAAAGTGGGTCTGTTGCGTTCTAGCCAGGCGGTGTTAGATAGGCTGTTCCAAACTTCAGTATAAGGAGGAGGTGTGGGCGTAGGCGCGGGTGTTGTGGTAGGTGTTGGTGCTGTCGCAGGAGCGGGAGTGGGTGTGGACATCGGTGTGGGGATAGGTGTAGGGACGGCGGTGGGGTCGGGTGTTGGTGTCGGCGTTGCCCGAAAGGTGGGTTCGGGTGTGGGAGCGGATGCGGCTGTCGTCGGTGCAGGCGTGAAGATGGGAGTGGGGGTAGGGGTGGAGGGTGCTGTGGGAGATGGGACTGGGCTGGTGGTGGGTGATGAAACGGGAGGGACGGTGGTGGCGGTGGGGGCTGGTGCGTCTTCCGGCTGGCAGGCAAACAGCAACAATCCTGCGGAGAGAGCGAGCATGACGACCGTCGTGATTGTGCGAAGTGGGCCTATCCGATGTATTAATCTCTGCAATTTCGTTCGCGCTATCGGTGAGATTCAGATTGGAGGTTCTCACAGAGTATATCATTCGCCCACTTCATTACGTATTTGTGTCGTTGGCCGAAAGAGGGCTCCTGCGAGGGACGTCTCTATGGGGGAGGGATGGCCGTTTTCACGGGAGTAACGGATGGGGTGCTAGGGCGGGTTTGAAACCCGCCGCTACAGGGTACGAGGATAGAGCCACGCCTCCACGTTCTGAAAGGCCGTCCTTCGTGGGTTAGAGGGGAGAATGGCCCCGGGGATGGGTTTCGGGTGGGGAGTGGGGGTCAGCTTCTTGCCTGTGATGGTGGGGAGGCGGTAGAATATGCTTTTGTAGTGTAATTGGGAGAGGAACGGTCATGGCGGTAAGTTCAGTAATCAACGTACAGGCGAACCCGAAGATACAGGAGTTCGGCCCGGGAGATTCGGTGAAGGTCAACTATCGGGTTAGGGAAGGGGAGCGGGAGCGGATTCAGGCCTTCCAGGGTGTGGTCATCAAGCGACGAGGGGAAGGTCCCGGCGCGAACTTCACGGTTCGTCGCGTCACGCAGAATATTGGGGTGGAGCGAACTTTCCCCTTCTATTCGCCCCGAATAGAGTCGGTGGAAGTGGTGCGACGCGGGAAAGTCCGCCGCGCTCGGCTCTACTACCTGCGGGGCCGCTTCGGACGGGCGGCGCGCATCAAGGAGCGGGGCCGCTACTAAACCTGGGTGGGGAGGGCGGTTCGCGAACCGCCCCTACAGGGGATGGCCAGAGTAACGGAATCAGGGCGCCCACAGGGGACGCCCCTGCGGAGGGGGCGAAGATGGGTCCCCGCCCCCGTCTTCACGAGGGCAGGCAATTCTCGAGGACAACGGAGGGGACGGGCGGTTCGCGAACCGCCCCTACAGGGGATGGCCAGCGTAACGAAATCAGGGCGCCCACAGGAGACGCCCCTGCGGAGGGGCCGAAGATGGGTCCCCGCCCCCGTCTTCACGAGGGCAGGCTATTCGCGAGGACAACGGAGGGGAGGGGCGGATGGTGGTGGAAGGCCGGCGAGATTCTTCGATGCACTCAGAATGACATGCCGGAACGCGCTTCGGGTTGTCGGATGAAGTACGCTGAGGTTGCCGTCGACGCGCCCCTGGGGGTAAACCGGACCCTCACCTACAGCATCCCGCAGCGGATGGAAGTGACTCCCGGCCGGCTGGTGTGGGTCCCCCTCGGTCCGCGACCCGTTCAAGGGATGGTCTTTGAAGTTTCGGACCACACTGGGTTGGAGACAACTCGTCCGGTCATCTCCACCATAGCGCCCAACGCGCTGTTGCCGACGTGGGGGCTAGAACTGGCCCGATGGTTGAGTCGCTACTATCTCTCGTCCCTCTTTGAGGCGGCTACCCTCATGTTGCCGCCGGGGTTCAGGACCCGCCTTCGCGCCCATGTCAGAACTGCACGGGAACGACCTTCCGGCCTGATTGAGGAAGAGGAGGCGGTTTATGAGTTCGTTGCCGAGGGGGGGCGAAAGCCAGAAAACGTAGTCAAACGAGCCTTGGGACGAAGAGCAGGCGCGTCCTTGAATCGGCTGGCGCGGCGGGGGATTCTGGCAAGGGAGTGGGAGATAGTCCGTCCGCGCACGGCTCCGCGGTACGAACGCTCGCTGCTGCCGAACGTCCGCGGCGAGGATTCTAGGGATAAGGCGCTGTCTCGGCTTAAGGGCGCGCCGAGGCAGGCGGCGCTGCTGGTAGAGTCACTGGAACATCCCGGCGGCATTCCCTACAGCGTCGCCATGAAGGAATTTGGAACCTCGGTGGTGAGGGGGCTGGTGGAAAAGGGTCTACTGGCCCAGGAGTGGATCCGCGGCGATGGACGGCGAAGGTCTCTGGACTACCAGCTGGGGTTGCTGCCAACCCTGACGCCGGAGCAGGGTCGTGTCGTGGGCTTTGTACGAACTCTTCTCGATGACGAAAGAGCTTCACCTCGCAGCGTCCTGCTCCACGGCGTCACGGGCAGCGGCAAGACGGAGGTGTACTTGCGCGCGCTGGAGCGGTGCATCGGCCTGGGAAGGAGGGGGATTCTGCTGGTGCCCGAGATTTCGATGACGCCCCAGATGGAAGACCGAATCAACGCTCGCTTTCCCGGGAGGGTGGCCTTGCTCCACAGCGGGCTGAGCCTGCAGCGGCGGTTCGATGCCTGGTGGCGCATACGCGGCGGAGCCTACGACGTGGTGGTGGGGCCAAGGAGCGCGTTGTTTTCGCCTCTGCCGGATTTGGGCCTCATCGTAATAGACGAGGAGCACGAGTGGAATTATAAGGAGGAGAATCAGCCGCCCCGGTATCACGCCAGAGAGACGGCGTGGAAGATTTCTCAGATTTCGGGCGCGCCGCTATTGATGGGCAGCGCCACGCCTGACGTGGCCACGTATTATCATGCTTCGCGACGAAGGCACGCCTCGAGGGGAAGGCGGCACCGCCTGTTCCAGCTGCCCTATCGCATAGCGTCGCCGGCAACGCCCTCCACTAAGAGGGAAGAGTCGTCGGGGGAGACTGAGCAGTCTCCGGCGGGGCCGTCTAGCGAGACTTCGCCCAAACAGAAGATGCGGACGGGGTTGGCCAGGGTTGTAATAGAAGACATGCGTCAGGAACTGAAGGAAGGGAATCGCAGCCCCTTCAGCCGTCGGCTGGTCCGCTCGCTGGCAGAATGCGTTGGCCGGGGAGAACAGGCCATCCTTTTCTTGAACCGGCGCGGTGCGGCCTCCGTGGTGCAGTGCAAGAACTGCGGCTTGGCCCTGGAGTGCCGCCGGTGCTCTGTGGCCGTCACCTACCATCGCAGCCAGGGGCTGTTGTGCCACCTCTGCGGCCGACGTCGCAGGCCCCCCTCTAGCTGCGAGGAGTGCGGCAGTCGCATGCTTCGATACCTGGGCGCGGGCACTCAGAGGGTGGTGGAGGAGTTGGAGCTGGCCCTCCCCGGCGTCAGGGTGGTGCGTTGGGACAGCGATACGGCAGGACGGAGTGGGGAACACGAGGCGCTGCTGAAGTCCTTCGTCGCGGGGGAAGCGCAGGTTCTGGTGGGAACCCAGATGGTAGCCAAAGGGCTTCACGTGCCTAACGTTAGTCTGGTGGGGGTGGTGCTGGCGGACGTGGGCTTGCACCGGCCCGACTTTCGCGCGGGGGAGAGGACCTTCCAGCTGTTGTGCCAGGTGGCGGGCCGGGCGGGCAGAGGCCGGACGCCCGGACTGGTCATCATCCAGACCTACAGCCCGGAAAACTACGCGATACGCGCCGCAGGCCGCCAGGACTTTTTGGGTTTGTACAAGAGGGAGATAGACTACCGGCGGCAGTTGAGAAATCCGCCCTTCAGCCGGTTAATCAACCTGGCGTACCAGCATAGAAGGGAGGAAGCGTGCGAGGAGGAGGCCAGACGGATGGCCGAGCTCCTCCGCTCCACGGCCTACGGGCGCGGTTTGGCCGGGGTCGACGTGGTGGGTCCGGCGCCAGCGCAGCCCCAACGGGTCCGCGGCCTCTACCGCTGGCACCTGATTCTTCGGGGAGCCGGCGGCGTCCCTCACGCCCTCTTGGGAGCAGTCTCCATTCCCAAGGGCTGGACGGTGGACGTAGATCCAGTGACGGCGCTTTAACGTTTAGAATGGGGTTGCGCCTTTACACCCGTTGAGGCGAGTGTCTATAATCTTTGAGGCCTTTAACCCCGAGGGTTCCGTGAAGGATCCCATAAAGAGGAGAAAAGAGCGTGGCCGTGAAGCCCCTAGTTTCCGCGACCAACCCAGTGTTGAGTCGAAAGACCAGCCGGGTGAAGCGGGTTGACGCAGGCGTTCGCAGGCTCGTGGAGGATATGATAGAGACGATGCATGACGCCCACGGCGTTGGGCTGGCGGCAAACCAGATTGGCGTACCGCTGCGCATAGCCGTCATCCAGCTGCCCGACGAGGACGAAGCCGTGGTGCTTATCAATCCCGAGGTTGTTCAACGGGAGGGGTCTCGAGAGCTCACGGAAGGCTGCCTGAGCATTCCGGGGTACTCCGGTCTAGCGCTTCGGTCGGAGAAAGTGCGTGTGAAAGCCCAGGGGCTGGACGGCAAGCCCTTCCGTATTGAGGCGAAGTGCGACCTGATGGCCCAGGTGTTGGAGCACGAGACGGACCACCTTGACGGGCATCTGTATGTGGAACGGCTGGTGAGCAAAGACCAGCTGTGGAAGAATGACGAGGATGAGGTGGAAGAGGATGAGGAGTGGGACGCAACGGAGGCTGCTTCATCCAGCAAGTAACGGTCTCGCCCGGGCCTCACCGGCTTCCACCTGTCGAATCGATTGCGTCGCCTGTAACCATGACCGCTGTGCTTGGGGAGTTCTTTGGCTCCCGCGGGGTGGAGGCCTACCTGGTGGGGGGATGTCTTAGAGACGCGCTAGCCGGTCGGCCCAGTCACGACGTGGATGTTGCAGTTCGGGGTGACGCCCTGGTCTTGGGTCAGGGATTGGCCCGACGGTTGGGAGGGAGCTTTGTGCCGCTGGACACCCAGCGTGGCGTGGCGCGGGTGGTCTGCAAGGACGACGGCCCGACGGTTGACGTGGCCGCCATGAACGGTTCCGTGGAGGAAGACCTGGCCCGTCGGGACTTTACCATAGACGCTATTGCGCTTCCCATCGAGGCCGCAGACAGCGACGAATGGACCCAGGCCCTCATCGATCCCTTCGGCGGGCGGGAAGACTTGGAGCGCGGTCTGGTTCGGATGGTGAACGACCGGGTCTTCCGGGAAGACCCCAGCCGCCTCCTACGGGGCGTGCGTCTGGCCCGCAGCTTCGGCTTCCGCATCCACGAGGAAACTGCCGCGGCGATTGCAGACCACGCACATTTGATAGACACTATAGCCAAGGAGCGGGTTAGGGACGAGTTTCTCACGCTGCTATCTCTCGATGCTCCGCAAGACACCCTGCACTGCCTGGACGACTTGGGTCTGTTGTGCCGCATTGTTCCGGAGTTGGAGCGCGCGAGGGGGGTAAGCCAGCCGAAGGAGCACTACTGGGACGTGTTCGAGCATACGGTCCAGGCGGTGGAGGCTGCCCACGCGGTGACGTCGCCGGCTTCCTGCCGAAACGTCTCTCTCTTCGCAACGCTGTGCTGGGACGAAGAGATGGAGCGCCATTTTGAAGAGACGGTGAGCGACGGTCACAGCCGCCGCACTATACTCAAGGTGGGAGCGCTATTGCACGACATCGCCAAGCCTCAGACTAAGGGAGTGGACTCGACGGGCAGGACCAGGTTCTTGGGCCATCCGAAGCAGGGGGCGGCAGTGGCGGAGGAGCGGCTGCGGTCGCTTCGTATCAGCGCCCGTGGAATTCGGAGTGTCTCCGCCATGGTGGATGCACATCTGCGGCCAACCCAGATGAGTCAGGATATGGAACGCCCCAGTCAGAGGGCCATTTACCGGTTCTTCCGGGACCTGGGCGAATCGGCGTACTCGGTGCTGTACCTGAGCCTGGCCGACTATCTGGCGGCCCGGGGGCCGATGTTGGAGACCGAAGACTGGCTCCGCCGAGTAGACCTAGTCAACTACGTCATTGCCGAGAATCGCCGGGAGTCCACCGCGAGCACTGCCGATAAGCGGCAGATCCTTTTGACAGGCCACGATTTGATTGAGGTCTTCGGCCTTGAACCCGGGCCGATCTTCCGCCGGCTTTTGGATGACCTGGAAGAGGCGAGGGCGGCGTCGGAAGTGGGTTCCAGAGAGGAAGCGCTGGCGTGGGTGCGGGCGCGTTTGGAAGAAGGGACATGGTAACGGACGCTCATGCGTAGAAATCTCAGAATCTTCCTGATAATTGGGGTCATGTTCACACTGGCCGTGCTGGTGCTTTGGAACCAGGAAGTGGACCTACCGGGAGGCTCCTTTGACCGGGGAGGCACTGGGCCGCTGGGTTTGGTGTTGGGTCTGGACCTACGGGGGGGCGCTCACCTGGTCTATCAGGCGGACAGGCCGGTGACGCTGAATACAACCTTTGCGGATCCGATTTCCGAGTCGGACTTGAAGGAGGGATTGGACAAAATCACTTTCGGACAGCCCACCTCCGAGTCGGAAAAGAAGGAAGACTTGGACAAACGGAAACTGGGGCCGGCAACCATCACGACTTTCGAGCGAGAGGAATTCTCGCTGGACGTGCCAGGCATCGACGAGGAGGGCGTTGGCGACTTCATGGCGGAGCTGCAGGCGGAGGTTGGCGCGGCGACGAGTTATGGGTCCAGCATCGAAGACAGAACGCAGATTCACGTCAGCCTGGTGGAGCTGCCCAGCCAGGGGTCGGTGGGGGACGCGATCAGGGGGTTGGGCTACCCAGACGTTCTGGTGGCGACCGTGTCGAGGCAGATATTCATCCTGAGCGAGCTTCCTTCTTCTATAGACGAGGAGGCGGAGGCGGCCATGAGGGCGACGCTGAACGACGTCTTCACCGTGGATGACTTCCAGGTGGCACGGGACGAGGATGACGTGGTCCAGGCGGCTTACGTCTGGTTCACGCCGGCTCCGAATGAAGGCGCGCTGCAGGTTGCGTTCAACGATTTGGAATACCCGGACGCCCGTATTGTTAACGTGGACGGCAAGAACTTCACCGCGACGCTGGATCCCCTGGAAGAAGAGGCATTCGTCGCGCTGGTGGAGGGGTTGCGGGAGAATGTCATCGGCATCGACCAGGTGAACTCTACCAACATCCAGTCGGCGCTAATCGACGTGACCCTGGCGATTGGCGTTGAGCAGGCAGCGATGGAAACGGCGATGGTGGACCTGGGCTTCTCTGAGGCGGTCGTCATCGAGTCACGTGGACGGGAATACGTACTTGAGCTTTCTTCGCTGGACGAGGAACGGGACCTGACGATTGAAGGGAAGGTGTCGGAGCAGGTGGGCGCCCTTTCAGCCTTCCTAATGACCCGAAATGCCCCCGACACGGATCGGATGGAGGGTGTCATAGACACCATTAAACGGCGGGTAGACGCCTTTGGAATCACGGAGCCCAGTGTTCAGCTGTTCGGCGAGGACAGGGTGCTGGTGCAGCTTCCCGGCGTGGAGGATACCAATATACACGTGGTGTTTAAGGGAAGGGTGTCGAGTCCCACTTTGGAGAACGCCATGGCGGAGTTGGGGTTTGAGGACGCGCTGGTCAGCGACGCTGAGATTGCTAACGTGCCCGGGGTTTTCGACATTCGGGTGCAGGAGGTTACGGAGGAGGAGCGGGATGAGATACGGACGGTGTTGGAAGAAGAGTTAGGGACGATAGAGCTATTTGAGTATGACGAGAATTTGCAGGCGATGCAGGTTGTGTTCGCGGGCAGCCTTGAGGTTTCGGAAGATTCGGACGTAGAGTCGCCGGAGGTTTTGGACGTAGTGTCTTCGGAAGTTTCGGATGTAGTAGTGGGGCTGGGGCATGAAGAGGAAGATGTGGAGGTATTGGCTACTCCGGGAGTGTCTTTCAGGGTGCGGGTGGAGACGCTGAGCGGTACGGAGCAGAACGAACTGCGACAGAATTTGGCCACTGCCGTGCTGCCCATCCATTCCTTCATCGCCACGGGAGGCGTGGAGGAAGCGAAGAGGCTCATCGGCCAAACGGCTCAGCTGGTATTCGCGGAGCGGACCTGTCAGAACGCCGACTGTACGCAATTCGAAGACCAGGAAGCAGTGGGGCGAAGCGGAGAAGCTCTTACTGGGGACAACCTGGTGCAGGCCTTTGCGGGTTCCCACCCAACCACGGGACTGCCCATCGTGAACTTTGTCTTCGACGGTGACGGGACGCGCATCTTCCGTGATTTCACCACACGGATAGCGGGAGACCAGACCAAGTGCATAGCGCACTTGCTGGACAAAGTCAGCATCATCTGCCCGGTAGCGCGGCAGCCCATCATCAGCGGATCAGGGTTCATAGAAGGCCAGGACTTCACCTTTGACCGGGTGAGGACCCTTTCCATCCAGTTTGAATCGGGAAGCCTGCCGGTTTCGCTGGATCTGGTGCGTGAGAGCACCGTAGACTCCTTCCTGGGCGGCGAATCGCTGAGAGCCAGCCTTAAGGCGGCGCTGGTGGGTCTGGGGCTGATTATATTGTTCATGATCATCTACTACCGGGCAGCCGGCCTCGTAGCGGCCTTTGCCCTGATAGTCTACACTGCGCTGCTGCTGGCCATATTTAAGATGACACCGGTGACGCTGACGCTCTCCGGGCTGGCGGCAGTGATTCTTTCGATAGGCATGGCGGTGGACGCGAACATTCTGATATTCGAGCGGCTGAAAGAGGAGCTACGGGCGGGTCGTAGCCTGCTGTCGTCCATGGAAATTGGGTTCCGCCGGGCGTGGCCCGCCATTCGGGACAGCAACACATCCACATTCATTACCTGCGGCATTCTCTTCTTCTTTGGGCGGGAGTTGGGCGAACCGAGAATCACGGGCTTCGCCATCACGCTGGCCATAGGCGTGGCTGTCAGCATGTTCACGGCGTTGATGGTGAGCCGGAACTTCCTGCAGCTGCTGGCCTTCACCAAGTTGGGAGATAGGCTTAACCTGTTCACGCCGGAGGGTATGCGTAGGCGGGACGAGGAATCCGGGGAAGGGGGGTGGCGATGAATATAGTCGGCAAACGCAGATGGTACTTCCTGATATCGGCACTGATTCTGGTGCCGGGGATCATTTCCCTCATTATTCCCCCGGCCGTCCGTGCCGGCATCGATTTTTCTAGCGGTTCCGCATTCGAAGTGACGTTTGAGCAGGCGGTGGAAGAGGAGCAGGTGCGGGGGGCCATGGCCAACGCGGATCACGCCGACGCGCGGATTCAGAAGCTCTCCGCCTCTACGGTGTTCATTCGCACGAAGGAGCTTCAGGAGGGGGAGCGGGACGACATTCAGAAGGAGTTGGAGCAGAGCGTTGCGCCGGTGGACTCCATCTCCAAGGTGGAAACGGTGTCGCCGGAAGTGGCTGGGGAGACGGTGCGGAATGCCGTGATTGCAGTGATGGTGGCGGCGGTAGGGATAATGTTTTATATAACGTGGGCATTCCGGCATATTCCCAGCTCCTTCCGATACGGGGTGGCAGCGGTGCTGGCCCTGGTTCACGACATTGTGATAATCATCGGCATATTCTCCATTCTGGGGAAGGTACTCGGCCTGGAAGTCAACGTGATGTTCGTGGTGGGCCTTCTGGCGGTGGCGGGGTACAGCGTCAACGATACCATCGTGGTCTTCGACCGCATACGGGAGAACGTGGCGCGGGACCTGGACCGCCCGCTGGCGGAGTCGGTGAACATCAGCATCATGGAGAGCATGGGTAGGTCTTTGGGTACGAGCCTGACGACCACCTTTGCCCTGTTGGCCCTGTTGCTGATTGGGGGCGCTACGCTGCGGGAGTTCCTGCTGGTGCTTCTGATAGGCACGGTGGCGGGAACCTACAGTTCCATATTCATAGCGAGCCAATTCCTGGTAATGTGGGAATTGGGGGAGATAGGCAGCTTCTTCCGGATGGTGAATCCCATTCGGCGGCTGCGGGCGGCCCGGACTTAAAGGGGAACCGGTGGGGGCCGGGCACCCCCATCCCCTGTCTTCACGAGGGCAGGCTCTCCGTGGGAACAACGGATGGGGATGGGTCCCCGCATGCGCGAGGACAAGAGTGGAGTGCCGAGAATCCGGTGGGGGTAATTCCTGCTAGAACCAGGGGCCGCTTCTTTCGTAGCCGCCGGTGACGTGTAGGGCCGTGCCCGTTACCCATCGAGAGGCCGGGCTGACAAGATAGAGAACGGCCTGGCCGATGTCTCTGGGGGCGCCGATACCCAGGGGATAGGGCTTTATCTGGGCGGCCCGTTCCTCCGCGGACCAGCCGAAATCTCTTGATTCCACGAGGGCAGGCATGATGGCGTTGACTCGTACGCCTTTGGGGGCGACCTGGGCCGACGAGGCGATGGTCAGGCCGATGAGGCCGGCTTTGCTGGCGTTGTAGGCGGGGGAGCCGTTTGGGTCGCCGGCGGCGCGGGCGGCCTGGGAACTGATGTTGACGATACAGCCGCTGCCCGCCGTCAGCATGGGCTTGAGGGCGGCGCGGGTGCAGTAGAAGACTCCGCTGAGATTGACGTCGATGGTACGCTGCCACTCCTCGTTGGTGAGGCCCCAGATGGTACCCCGGGGAGCGTCTATACCGGCGTTGTTGACGAGTATGCCCAGGGAGCCGAACTTCTGCAGAGCTAGTTCGACCAGGGCCTCGGCGTCGGACGGGCGGCTGGTGTCCATAATCATGGCGGCGGCGCGGCCGCCCTTCTGCTCAATTTGGCGCACGGTGTTGGTGGCGTCCTGAATGTCGCCGATGACGATATTGGAGCCAGCCTCGCTGAGAACGAGCGCGATGCCCTGGCCTATGCCCTGGGCGGCTCCGGTGACGATCGCGGTCTGGCCGTCCAGCCGGTGGTCTTCATTCATGGTTTTTTGCTCCTTGGGGACTGATGTATTCGTTTTCGGGTTTCTAGGCATGGTCTTGATTCGTTAGTGAAATCGAATCCGTGCCTGAGAGTATTCGTTTCAGGCGTGAGATTCGTTACAAAAAAGCCGGGCAGACGAATGGTGGGTTGGCGTACGCGTCTTCGCCGAGGCAGGCTCTGCGTGGGGGGCGGGATGGGGTGTGGTAACAACAGGAGCGGGCGGTTCGCGAACCGCCCCTACAAGATGCCAAAGAGCTTGCTGGTCTATTCTCATAGTATTGGCATGTGTGGGGTAGGGAGTTATTCATGGAGGGAGGGTAGCAGGGGATGGCGTATATGGGCAACGGGGGGATGGCAGTTTGGGAGAGGTTATCACCCCCATCCCCCGTCTTCACGAGGGCAGGCTCTAGCCTTCCCCCATCAAGGGGGAAGGAAGGGGCGCGGGAGGGAGGGGATGGGTCCCCGCATGCGCGAGGACAAGAGGGTTAGGAATGACGGGGGGGGGGGCATTACTGCTAACATAGGGGCGCATCTGGGCCCGTTTAGGTCAGGCCCAAAGCAGCCATCCTGCAAGAGGCTATAGATGAACAAGTCAGAGATTCCCTTTCTCACCGCTACGGAGATTTCGGAGCAGATTCAAAGCCGGAATGTCTCGCCGGTGGAGGTTACGGAGGCGTATCTGGAGCGCATTGAGGCGTTGAACCCCAAACTGAATTCCTATATAACCGTCATGGCTGACGAGGCCATTACGGCGGCGCAGGAAGCGGAGACGGCCATTGCATTGGGCGGATATCTTGGCCCCATGCACGGGGTGCCGGTGGCTATTAAGGACCAGTTTCTGACTAAGGGAATTCTCACGACCGCCGGTTCCAACGTGCTGCGCGACTTCATTCCCGAAGAAGACGCGACGGTAGTGACGCGGTTGAAAGAGGCGGGGGCCGTCATCATCGGGAAGACGAACCTGACGGAGTTTGCAATCACGACCAATCATTACTATCCCCACGGGATGATGTACAACCCGTGGGACATGGGCCATTTCGCCGGTTCTTCGAGCGGGGGGTCGGCGTCGGCGACCGCCGCATTTCTGTGCGCCACGTCGTTGGGCGAAGACACGGGCGGTTCCGTCCGCGGACCGGCGGCCGCGTGCGGTCTGGCGGGCTTTCGCAGCACCTACGGACTGGTGAGTCGATACGGGCTTCTGGGAGCCTGCTGGTCAAAGGACGTGATTGGGCCCATCTCGCGCACAGTGGCAGACTGCGCCATCACGTTTCAGGCCATTGCGGGCCACGACCCGAAGGACAGGTACACCAGCCAAGATCCCGTGCCCGACTATACGGCGGCTCTGACCGGGGACATTCGAGGGTTGAAGGTGGGCGTGGTGGTTGAACGGGTGCACACGGAGGACGTTTTGCCGGAGGTGCGCGACGCTGTCTTGGAGGCGATAGACGTGCTGCGGGAGCAGGGCGCTGAGGTAACGGAGATATCCCTGCCAATGATTCCGCTGACGGCGGCCTTCTCGCTGGTGGGAGAGCTGGTAGAAGCGGCGGCCATACATCATAGGTGGGTGCGCGAACGGCTGGATGAGTATCAGAACGAGCTGCGGTTGACGCTGCTGATGGCGAACCTGATACCGGCGCAGACGTACTACAAGGCCAATCAGCTGCGGGCCTATTGGCGTGAGGAGATGCTAGCAGCCTTTGATTCCGTGGACCTGATGGTGTACCCGACGTCGCCTTCCGTGGCCCCGACGGTCCCGCCACCGTCGGGGCTAGCAAGCCGGGAGGACATGAAGGTGAACTTCTTTGGGCGGCGCAGTTTCACCCATCCGGCCAGTCTTGCCGGATGCCCAGCGCTATCGGTGAACTGCGGTTTCACGGAGGCGGGTCTGCCGATGGGCCTGCAGATTATCGGGCGGCCCTTCGATGACGGTACGGTGCTGCGGGCGGGGCACGTCTACGAGCAGGCGACGCCGTGGCACAAGCGCCGACCGCCAGGATTTGGGCCGGATGACGGTGGGGAGGGGAGACTACCTCTTGGAGAATCAACTACCTAGTCGCCCTGATCCTATAGCTAATCGCCTGCTCCTCCTTTCTGAACGATGTCACGAGTCCTCCGTCGAAGGTCATCCACTTCCTTTGGGCGGATACATCCGGAACCAAGCAAATGATAGGTATGAATTTGTCACCCTCTGGACGTTTGACGGCCTTGTTGTCGCATAGGCTGTCATACAGAAAAAAGCAGATTCAATGACTACGATATGGTGATAGCTGATCCCTGCGAATCGAAGACCGCCCAATATCTTGGTCTCAATGTTCTTGTGCACATGAGGCTCCTTGCTTGGGTCTGATGTCATCATTCGTGACATCTGAGGAGCGTGAACAGACTCTGTATTGGCTACCAGCCTGATGACCTCTCCAAGGGACACCCCTCTATTGTTTACCATAACGAGTTGTTGGCCAAGCCACCTGTCGCAATCGAGTATGGAAGCGCCTCGTGTGTTAAACAACTTTGAGGATCTAACTTGCCATGGATTAGATTCGGACGCCTTTCCAGTCCAACCCAGCGTCCCTGGAAGAGGCCACTCGATTGATACGGTGAATCTCTGAGATCCGAATGGCACGTGCCAAGGTCCCCCATGAGACTTTGCGACCTCATCAACTGGGACTATCTGCATGTACCCACCCTTTATGTCCAACACAACGATTTCGAAGGACTCTCCCGCTTCCTCATTCCGTCGGAGCCTGCTGAACCTAAGTCCGATTGATTTGCATGTATCGTCGTCCAGCAATCGAGTCCTACTGTCTCCCTTGTCGCCGATTACGGTCTTGCGAAGGAACAACCCACACGAACGGGCCAGAGATTCAACTGATTGAAGAAACTGGCTTGTATTGTTTGTGTCAGCGAGGCTAAAACCTCCAATAGTGAGATGAAGGTCCGTCATTGCTGACTGGAGCCTTTCGAGCTTGTTCTTGTGTCTCAGTGAAACTGTGCTCCCCACGGTGTTGACGAATTGCATCCTACACTAAACTCCAAGTAGACATAACCTCAATTATATCACGTGATAGAACGTGCGGTCATAAGAGGAGGTCGTCGGGATTTGGGCCGGATGACAATGGGGATTAGCTAGTCGCTGGTTTTCGAGGCTTTGATGGGGGGAAGAATTGGCCAACTTCCAGAGTGACGTCGGGGAATGCCTGGGGGGCGATCATTTCGCTGGTGGTTGCGTGTCTAACGTTAGAATACGTTCCCTCTGAGGGTTCGGTGTAGGATTCGATGCGACGGTTTTCGCGGGAAACGATCCACACCTCCGGGATGCCGGCGCGGGCGTAGGCGGAGAGCTTGGCGTTCCGGTCATAGTCGAGGGTGGTGTCGGAGACTTCGATTAGGAGCAATACATCGGCCGGGCGGGGATGCCCTCCCTCGTAGTAGTCGTCGCGCCACTTGAGCAGCATAATGTCGGGTTGCGGCTCGCTTTCGTCGTTCAGGCGAGTCGGCCCCTGGACGCTCACGACGGCCCGTCCCTGAAACAATGAGGGAAATAAGTTGGTGAACCGGTTAACCTTGGCTTGGTGCCAGTCTCCAATGGGGGGCATGTGTATGATATCTCCATCTAGCAGTTCGACCCGATCGTTCTCGGAAATAATGCCATGGCGGGCCATCGCATAGTATTCGGCCACGGTGAAGCGATGGCGGGTCGGTGTTTGCGTTAGCGTGGAGGTGGCAATGGTCATGACGACTGTGCCTTCCTTCCTTTGATAGGCGTTCTTACGACACTTCAACGTTACAGATATTCTATAGCTGCAGAGTCTCTGGGGCAACGGTAAGCTTTGCTGTAAGCGGGCGGTTCGCGAACCGCCCCTACAAAATTACGTAAGGGGGTGGGGAGCCACCATTCGCGGCTGTGGGGAGGTTAGAGGTTTAAGGGCTTATGGGGAGCTCGAAGCCCAAATCGCAGTCCGTGAGCAATTGCGGGTGGCCGTCCTTGAGGTGGAAGGTGTCTTCCAGGCGAACGCCGCCTACTCCCGGGACGGAAAGAACGGAGTGGCCGACGGTAAGAGTCATTCCGTCGCGCAGCTTGAAGCTGAAGTCGGCGGGGTGGATGGTGGGGCGCGGCATCTCCTCGAAGTCCAAGCCGATGCTGTGGCTGATGCCCGGGATGTAGAATTCACCGAAGCCGGCGTCGACGAAGACCTTTCGGGCCGCCGCGTCGATGTCTCCGTTTTTGTCCCCTGGCTTGACGGCGGCAACGCCCGCCTCTTGCGCCCGCCGGTACACGTTGAACAGTTCCAGATGCTTGGCGGTTGCCGGACCAACGACGAAAGTTCGCGTCAGGTTGGCGCAGTAGCCTTGAAAACGCGGAACCACGTCGACCACCACGAGGCCGCCGGGGTTTGGGGATGTGGGCTAGCCAGTCGTTGCTTTCCGTGGCTTCAGTTTGGGGAAGAATTGGCCAACTTCCAGGGTGACGTCGGGGAATGCCTGGGGGGCAATGGTCTCGGTTGGACCGGCGTGTCGGACGTTGGAGTATGTTCCCTCTGAAGGACTTGTGTAGGCTTCGATACGGCGGTCCTGTCTGGAAACTATCCACACCTCCGGGATGCCGGCGCGGGCATAGGCGGAGAGCTTGGCGTTGCGGTCGTATTCAACGGTGGTGTCGGAGACTTCGATGAGGAGTAGGATGTCTGTTGGGCTAGGGTGTCCTCTCCTGTAGAAATTGTCGCGCCATTTCAGCAACGAAATGTCGGGTTGGGGCTCGCTGACGTCGTTCAGGCGTGCCGGTCCTTGGACGCGTACGATCGCCCGTCCCTGCAACGGTGGAAGCATCAGGTGGTTAAATCGGTCAACGCTGGCTTGGTGCCAGTCTCCAATAGGCGGCATGTGGATGATGTCTCCGTCAAGCAGTTCGACGCGGTCGGTTTTTGTAAGGATGCTGGCGTCAGCCAGGGCGTAGTATTCGGCCACTGTGAAGCAGTGGCGTGTAGGGGTTGATGTGAGCGGGGCGGCGATAATGGTCACGACGACTGTGTCAACTTCATTCGTGTAGTGTCCTTAAGAGGATTCTTCAGTATAGACATTCTACAACTGTAACCGATGCGCCGCAACGGGAATCTCGACTGCAACGTGCGAGGGTTATGCACCGATTCGTTGTTCAAGCCGGGGGGGTCGAGGTTTAAGGGCTTATGGGGATCTCGAAGCCCAAATCGCAGACCGTCAGCAATTGCGGGTGGCCATCCTTGAGGTGGAAGGTGTCTTCCAGGCGAACGCCGCCCACTCCCGGCACGGAAAGGACGGAGTGGCCGACGGTGAGGGTCATCCCGTCGCGCAGCTTGAAGCTGAAGTCGGCGGGATGGATGGTGGGACGCGGCATCTCCTCGAAGTCCAAGCCGATGCTGTGGCTGATGCCCGGGACGTAGAATTCACCGAAGCCGGCGTCGACGAAGACCTTTCGGGCCGCCGCGTCGATGTCTCCATTCTTTGCGTCCGGCCTGACAACTGAGACGCCCGCCGCTTGCGCCCGACGGTACACGTCGAACAGTTCGAGTTGTTTGGCGGTTGCCGGGCCAACGACGAAAGTCCGGGTCAGGTTGGCGCAATAACCCTGAAAACGCGGGACTACGTCGACCACCACCAGATCGCCGGTCTCCACTAGTTTGTCGGACGCGGTTCCATGGAGCCAGCCGGAACGCACCCCGGAGTTGACGAAGACGGGAGTGGCCACGCCGTGCCCGCCGGCCTTCCGCATGGCGTACTCTATCTCCGCTCCCACTTCGTTTTCTGAAATGCCGGGTCTTAGCCATGCGGCGGCGGTCTTCATGCCGACGGCGGCGATTCGAGCCGCTTCCCTCATTAGCCGGACTTCCTCGGCATCCTTTACCAACCGCAGTTCGTCCATAACAGGGGCAATGTCGACCACCTTTATTTTGGGGTTGGCCCGCTGGAACAGGTTGAGAAGGAAGGCCGGTGTGTTGAACCACATCTGCACGCCCACCGTCATGGACTCCCTACCCCCGGCCATACCCCGCATTGTTCCCACCACGTCCTTTATCTGTTGTCCAACGGTACCGAAAATCTTCACGTCGTCCACGCCGATGGACTCTCTTACCTCGGCCTCTTCGCCTTGAAAGGTGACTACGATGGGGGGGCCGGCGGCGGGAATGACGGCGCGAGGCTGGAAGCGGTCTTCGCCGAAAAAGTAGATATAATCGTCGTGGGTCAGTATCAGGTAGGCGTCGATGCCCCGTTCCCTCATACGCGCCTGCGCTTGCTGCAAACGGTCTCTATTAAGCATCCTATTCTCCTTGCCGCCGCGCTGGCGACGGTCTTCTGAATTTGTAGCTGCGCTCCGTTGATTTAGGGGAGGGCATCAGGTCAGGGGAGTGGGGAGCCACCATTCGCGGCCGCGGGGCGTCTCGATGTATTCAGGCCAGCGCAGGTCTACGGGTGGGGGGAAGTCTTTGGGAAGGAGGGGGGCTGTCCGCCCTTAATGGTACGGGTATGTACCGGAGACCATCTTCGGGGGAAATCAGCTACCTCGTTGGCCTGATCCTATAAGAGACCGTCTGTCCCTCCTTACTGAACGTAATCGCGAGCCCTCCGTCGAAGGTCATCCACTTCTTTTGGCTAGATACATCCGGCACTAGGCAGAGGATTGGAATAAATCTGTCACCCTCTGGGCGTTTGACGGCTTTGTTGTCGCATAGGCTCTCATACAAGAAAAGGGCAGACTCAATAACTACGATATGGTGATAGCAGATTCCCGCGAATCTAAGGCCGCTCAATATCTTGGTCGCAAGGTTCTTATGCACATGAGGTTCCTTGCTTGGATCTGATGTCATCATGCGAGAAATCTGGGGGGCGTGAACAGACTCCGTATTGGCTACTAGCTTGATGACCTCTCCGAGGGACACCCCATTGTTGTTAACCATTACTAACTGCTGGCTCAACCACTGGTCGCAGTCGAGTGCGGAAGTACTTCTTGTGTCGAATAACTTCGAGGGTCTCATTTGCCACGGTTTAGAAACAGTCGGCTTTCCGGTCCAACCCTGCGTCCCTGGGAGAGGCCACTCGACTGATATGGTAAATCTTTGGGGGCCCATTGGCACGAGCCAGGGGCCTCCATGAGACTTCGCCATTTCGTCAATCGGCACTACCTTGAGGAAGCCACTCTTCATGTCCAAGACGATCATTTCGAATGTTTCACCCGCTCCTATAGGCCGTTGGAGCCTGCCAAACCGAAGTCCGATTGACTGGCATATCTCGTCGTCTAAAAGTCGGGTCCTTCGTTTTCCCTTGTCGCCGATTACGGCTTTTCGCAAGAATAACCCACTCGAACGGGCTAACGATTCAACGGATTGAGAAAACTGCCTTGTGTTCTGTGGGTCCATCAGAGTTATGCCCCTGATAGTAATTTGGAGATCCGTCATTGCTGACTGGAGCCTGTCGAGCTTGTCCTTGTGTCGCAGTGAGACGGAACTCCCCACAGTGTTTACGAATTGCATCCCACTCATTCCTCTAATTAGACATAACCTAAATTATAGCACGCGATAGAACGTGCGGTCAGAAGAGATTGGGTTCTGGATGCAGATGAAAGGAATGCAGACCCCTCAATGTACCGCCGGCTCTTGTTCAGGGCAAAGGGGGGTGGGGAGCCACCATTCGCGGCCGCGGGGCGTCTCGATGTATTCAGGCCAGCGCAGGTCTACGGGTGGGGGGAAGTCTTTGGGAAGGAGGGGGGCTGTCCAATGGTCCCCTCCAACGCCTCCTCCCGTCCGCTGTCGAAATTCTTCCTGGGCCTTGGCAAGCATTTCGGGTTGGGTAAGCAGGTCGACGAGGGTGGCTGCGATGGTCTTGGCGGCGACGAACATGCCCGGGTCGATGCAGCTTGAAACACCGCCGAGGGCGTTGCGCACCCAAGTCGGATAGAGATAGCCGGGTTGGGAGGGCTTCAGGGCGGGGCGGCCCGTGTGGAGGCGCACAGTGGGGGCGTGCCAGGTGTAGTCCACGTAGTCGTCGGAGGTGTAGTTGGCCTGCCACGGGGGAAGCTGCCGCCTGACCTGGTCTTCGAAGTCGGTGGGGGAATTGAGCTGCTGGCATTCTTTGGTGAAGGGATCATCCATCGGTTCGAGTCCCAGATTTTTTTGGACGGCGCGTCCGAAGTTGCGGGCCTCTTCGTCGAGGACGGGAGGGCCGACGAGGGCCAAGTTATCGTAGGTCAGCTGGGCCATGGCGTGGTTGGGCAGGCCCACTCGGGTCTTCGTAACCCATCGTATAGACACCTCGCAGCCGGTGACCTCGGCGGCGCGGCGGGCGTTGTTTTCCAGGACCTGGAAGATGCGCTGCTGTATCTCCAGGGTGGGGGAGCGCCAGGCGTACTGGATCTGGCTGAAGCGGGGAGGGAGGTTGTCGGAGGTGCACTGGCCGCCGGCCATGATGAACTCGTTGAGGGTCCAGGCGCCGGTGTGGGGGTACATGGCCTCCTTGGTATACTTGGTGTTGGTGTACATAAGGCAGAGGGCGTCGATGGCGCCGGGGCAACGGGGCGCGGAGTGGGGATGGTTGGGGCCTGCGAGCAGCTCCGGGTCCACCCAGGTCTCCGGGCTGTGGCATTCGAAGGTGAAGACGGCGCTCCAGTAGGAGCCGCAGTGGGTGTCCCAGATGGTGGTGTTGGTGGCGTGGGGATGGTAGGAGATGAAGGCGTCGAACCCGTCGTAGTAGCCCTTGGCGGCGTGGACGGGCTTTGAGCCGCAGACTTTTTCCGCCGGTTCCCCGAAGATGGCGAGAGTTCCCTTGAGGCCGTGGCGGTCCATGGCAGCCTTTGCCCCCAGGATGCCGGCCAGGGCTGCGACGCCGAGGGAGGAGTGGGGGTCGGTGTGGCCTGCCGCCCAGGGGTGCAGGCCCTCCCGCGGGGCCTGGTAGGGGACGGGCTGCTGGGAGTTTCCGGGCACGGCGTCGTATTCGGCGTAGGCGCCGAGGATGGGGTCGCCGGAGCCGTAGGTGGCGACGAAGGCAGTGGGCATTTCGCCGGAGCCTCGTTCGACCTGGAAGCCGTGAGACTCCAGCAGGTCGCAGAAGGCGTTGGCGGAGAGGTATTCGCGCCAGGCGGGTTCGGCGTAGTCCCAGATCTGGCGGTGGAAGTCGGAAAGGGTTTTTTGGTTTTGGTCAACCCATTGGAGGGCGTGGCATTTTTCGGGGGGGAGGTTTGGCATGGGGAGGGCCTCCTTTGGGGGGTGGGTTGAGTTGGGCATCAAAAGGCCGATGCAGAAGTTCCGCAGCCTTGGCCAGACCAGGAACGAAGTGCCCGGCCTGGGGTTCAACTGCCTATGATTTGTTGGGTACGAGAGTCCTGAACCTGGTAACCGCTAGTCTGCCCATTCCCGGGAGGCCCATTCCAGAAGAAAGTCTTCACGCTTTCTTATTTCACATATTGTCCAGTCGGATGATTCAGAAATGACTGCGGCAACATTTCTGGCATCGATTAGGCCTGTCTTCGTGTAACATGGCGCTTTTTCTTCAGGAGGCTTATCTTGTAGCTTGTAGTTCAGCCCTGGGGGGAGCATTGTCAGATTGCCGAGGCCGTGTTTCTCGCTTGGGTCCGCATCATCCTTCCAAGAACTCTGGGGCTTTATGTGTTCTATGGAAGTGGCGAGACTACTTTCCCAGATGCGATTCCACTGCTCATTCTGGAAATTCTGTCCGGCCTTCTTCGCTAGGTATTCCTCATATCTATGTAGGAAATAGCGCAACTCGCCTCGCCAATGGTTGTAACAGTCCATTCGCCGTAGGATGTCTACAGCCCCAGCAATTGAGAAACCACTGCCAATCGATGACAATCTCTTGAGAGCCTCGGCAGCCGATAAATTGTTGTTAGAGATGTCCCAGGCCAGTCTGACGTAATCACCTACCATCCAACGGGCGTCTTTTCCGTACATTCCGTATATGCGGAAGGTTACGTTTTCCCATTTATCCAGTATCTGAATCTTCTCAGCATCAGTAAAATCTTGGTTTAGTTCCACTGCCACAGCGACTAGCCTGGCATGAGCAATTCTGGTCACTGCGTTTATTCTGCCATTGGCCTCCAATCGATCCACTGCATCCGTTACATTCTGCAAATATCTGGTAGTTTCAATAACTTTGTATGGACCATCCGCAGACTGCGAGTACAGGAGATGTGTGGCAGCTTCTTCACCCAATGGGCGACTTGGCCGATCTTGATTGCGAAGGGTGGCAGCGAAACGGAGAGATTCAGTACTGAGACCCAGCCGAAGTCCGACTCGTTTGTATATTTGAGTCCAACGATTGTGCACCTCATCGATGATTTCGGCATTATTCCCAGCGCCGCTCTCAAACACAACCGCCATCAGCATACTTTTTAAACGATCAAACCATGAGACCTCAAGTCCTCGACTATTGAGAACTTCAAATACTGTATAGACGAGTGCTTCGTCAGCGATTTCATGAAAGACAAAGGTCAACCGATTATTCAGGATTGCAATCAGGTCGATTAATGAATTGCCGTTTCCTTGCCAGTCGGCCACGAATCTTTCACAGTCTTCCATAGCAGACAGCAATTCACGGTCTGCTATGGTCTTAGCATTCTTTGAAGGTGGATGGGTTCCCTGGCGCAGATAGTTTGAGAAATAGTCACTACTGTCGTGATTGGTTTGCAGTAGGAGGAGGGTAGCTTTATCGTCTTTCACCAATGAGTCATTGAGATTCCCCCCAATTTTTCTTTGGGCTGAATCTGAAGGGTCTATTGACTTGATGATAGCTTTAAGTAACAGAACAAGCGTTGTGATACGTTGTTGCCCATCAACAATCTCTATGACTTGATGCTCTTGGGCCATGATTGTTATGGCATCGCGCCTAAGTCCTACCACCGTTGCCATGAAGTGAGAGTACGCGTCTCCCTTGGTATATACCCGTCTGATATCCTCAAATAGATCTTGTCGCTGTTTCTGATGCCAACTGTAGGTGCGTTGATACTCAGGAATTCTGAACAAGCGCCCTTGAATCAAATTAGAGAGGGTGACGTGTTGAGGTTGGATGTTAATCATGAACCTAACCTACTATATCCTGTTTGGATGTTTGGGTGCCTATAGGGAGAGTGGAGGAGGGGGGGTTAGATGGGGGGGCGGCGGTTGTGGAAGTCGGTGTCTTGCTGGTAGGCGTGGCCGAGACGGAAGACCAGGTCTTCCTCCATGGGCCTGCCGACTATCTGCAGGCCGAGGGGGAGGCCGTCTTTGAAGGCGCAGGGCACCGATAAGGCGGGAGCGCCGACCACGTTTGCCAGGGAGGTGAGGGTTCGTCGGGGGCTGAACATCTCCGACTTGAAATCGTCCTTTGTGCCGAGGCCGGGCTTGTCCGTGAGGGGAGGGGCCACGTCGGCGGCGGTGGGGAAGATGAGGAGGTCGACGGTGGTCATCAGTTCCAGGAAGTCCTGACGCATCATTTCTCGGAGGCGTTGGGCTTTGTAGTAGGTCTGGGCAGGGATGAGGCTGCCGAGGAGCAGGGTTATTCGCATGTTATGGTCGTACTGGTGCAGCTCCGGGCCGCGGACGCGCTGATGGTGGACGGTTGCTCCTTCCAGGTAGGTGATGGGGCTGGCGATGGCGCGTCCGTTGAGAACGCCGGGGAAGGAGACTTCCTGCACGGAAGCGCCCCGGTCTTGGAAAATCTCCCCTGCTTGTAGGACGGCATCCCGCATCTCCGGGACGACATGGTCGCTGTAGACTTTTTCTCTGACGATGCCGACGCGCAGGCCGCGCACGTCGCCGTCGAGGAGGTCGGCGTAGGGGGGTACGGGGGTCTTCCAGGTGTAGGCGTCCTTGGGGTCGTGGCCGGCGATGGCCTGCATGGTCATGGCGCAGTCGCGAACGGTGCGGGACATGGGGCCGATGGTGTCCATGGACCAGCAGGAACCGAGGAGTCCGTAGCGGCTGACGCGGCCTTGGCTGGGGCGGAGGCCGGCGAGTCCGCAGTAGGCGGCGGGGCCGCGAATGGAGCCGCCGGTGTCTTCGCCGAGGGAAGTCGCACACATGAAGGCGGCGGTGGCGGAGCCGGAACCGGCGCTGGAACCGCCGGGCATTCGGGTCTGGTCCCACGGGTTGGTGGGCGTGCCGTAGGGGTAATGGTGGGTGTAGGCCATGGCGTATTCGGTGAGATTGGTGGTGCCGAGAAGGATAGCTCCGGCTTCTTTCAGGCGCGTCTGTACGGTGGCGTCTTCGTCGGGCACGAAGTCGCGGAGGATGTTGGAGCCGGCGGTGGTGAGAACGCCCTTGGTCCACCACTGGTCCTTGACGGCAATGGGGATGCCGTGCATGGGGCCGCGATAGAGGCCCTGGGCGATTTGCCGCTCGGCATTTTCGGCGTCGGCGCGGGCTTCGTCGGCGCAGACGGTAATGTAGGAGTTGAGGACGGGGTTCAGGGCTTCGATCCTGTCAAGGTAGGCCTCCACCACGTCTACGGGGGAAACCTCCCTGGATCGTATTTTTTCTGAAAGCTGTGCGACGGTTAGGAAGGGAAGGTCTTTGAGTTCCATGCTAGCCCTCCTTGGCGGGAAGCAGAATGGGCAGGGGTTCGACGGATTCGAGGCCGGGCGGGTTGATTTCGTCGATGGACTCGATGATGGCGTTGAGGACGTGGGCGACTTCCGACAGGTCGGCGTCGCTGATGTTGAGGCCGACAGCCTTGCCCATGGCGCGGACGTCGTCGGTTGTGAGGTCGGTGGGGGAAGGTTCTGGGGGCGCTTCCTCTTCTTCGGCGGCGAGGCCAAGGAAGGCCAGGCAGGCTTCGATGAACTCCTGGGGCTTGTCCACGGTTACGACGTGGCCGGCGTCTTCTACGTCAACGGAGCTGAAATTCTCGCTGGCCTGCTTCATCCGCTCGATGATGTCGTCGGAAAGGAGGATGCTCTCCTTGCCGCGAACCTCCAGGACGGGGCAGGCGAGGTTGCGGTGGATGCGCCAGTAGTTGTCAATGTAGGTAGGGTCCTGGTTGTCGGCGAGGGTGTTGTTGAGAAGGGCGGGGTCGGCCTTCCACTCCCACTTGCCGGTGGACTTCTGGACCATCTTGTTGGCAACGTCCTTGCGGAGACGGGTCTCCTCGGCCCAGGGGTTGCCCTCGCGGTGCCACTGGAAGGCTTCTTCGAAGTTATAGAAGCTCATGGGCGTGGGCGGGCGGGTGACCTGGACGCGGAGGGCTTCCTGGCTGCGCTCCGGGCCGATGTCTACGATGATAGCTCGGTCGACGGCGTCGGGGTTGGCGTCGGCGTAGAGGAGGGCGTTCCAGCCGCCCATGGAGAGACCGGCGAGGACGCACTTAGTAATGCCAAGGGCTTCGACGAAGGCGGCGAGGTCTTCGACGAACCGCTCGCGGGCATAGCCGTCGACGGCCCAGCCGCTGCCGCCGTGGCCCCGCTGGTCGAGGGTGTAGACGTGGAAGTGGGGCGACATGGCTTCGGCGAACTCGTCCCAGATGTGGGCCTGTCCGGCGTGGCCGTGCATGCAAATGAGGGGCGTGTTGCCCTCCGATCCCCAATCGAGGTAACGTAGGCGAACGCCGTTGAGGGTGATGAATTTTTCCTGATAGGCGACGGTCATTTTTCTTCCCCTTGAAGTGTAGGTGTTGGGCCTATTGTAGCGGCAAAATGGGAGGTGCGCTATAAGGCCGAGAGTGGCTATGGGGAGTCTTGGAGGGTACAGCCGCGTATATCTATCGACAGATGTTTGTTGTTGACCCCCTCGACCCTGCCCTTCATCAAGAGCGTCTTGCCAGTGCCTCCCACGGATAAGCCTTTCGTCACTCGACTGACAACATAGGTCTGTCTGAGGGAATCCCACTGCTCCAGGATGTTGTCCGCCTCCATGGTAGATACGAAACAGCGCACCGTCCAGACGTCAGTTCCAGAGAGTTGGAAGTAATTCGACGCCTCCCTGAAACGCAGGGATTGGCCTCTGATGATGCCCACTTGGCCGTTGTAGATTTCCTCAGCGCTTTGTTCATCATCCAAATAAGCCTGCACCATCTGGGAAGCGGTTAGGTTGAAGGCAGGAGGAACGTCCCTAATCTCCTCGGCGATGGCGGCTTCAGAGTTGCTGCGGGAGCACCCTCTGATCACACCGAAGACTATCAGAAGTCCGGCGATGGCGAAGAAGGCAGCACCCAGGGAGAGTAACCTAACTAAGTCGGCCATTGATTTCTAGACTGCGGGGCATATTGAGACGGTCTTCTTGTACATAAGGCAATCTCGCTAACTTAACATTGTCACGCCTGGGTGAAATCCAGGACTGCGCGCCCGATGCTGCGGCGGTGCTTCATTAACTCAAGAACGGACTCGGCCTGATTCCAGGGGAGGACGCGGGAGACCGTCGGATGGATTTTTCCTTCGGAGACGAGGCGGGCGGCTTCTTCCACGTGGCGTCGGGATGTTCCAACGGAGCCAATTATCTGAAGCTCCCGGAAGATGATTTCTGGCAGGGCGATATTGACCTTGTCCCGACGAATCTCGCCGAGAAGTGCGAGTCTGCCGCCTAGGGCGACGGAGTGCAGCGTTTGGGGGAATAGGGGTGAGCCTACGGTATCGAGGGCAACGTCGACGCCCCGGTCTTCGGTGAGGGCCAGCACGATTTCGGAAAAGTCCAATTCGCCGGTGGGGATGACGTCGGACGCGCCCAGGGCCTCCAGGGACGCGGCCTTGGTTTCGTCGGAAGTGACGGCGAGTACGCGTGCGCCTTTCAGCTTGGCCAGCTGGACCAGGTGCGCTCCCAATCCGCCGCTGGCGCCGGTGACGAGGACTGCTTCGCCGTCTTGAATTTGGGCCTTCTCAATGGCCTTGACTGTGACGCCGATGGGGCAGGCGAGGAGGCAAGCTCCAAGCCAGGGGATTCCGTCGGGAATTTTGACCAGGCTGCTTTCCCGCATCGCTATCATCTCTGCCATGCCGCCCTTCATGCCGTGGCCGATGGCCTGAGCATCCGGGCAAAGGCGTTCCAGGCCCTGGGCGCACCATCGGCATCGTCCGCAGGCGTTGGTTAGGAGGCAGACGACGGGGTCTCCCGGGTGGACGGCGGTGACGTGGCGGCCCACCTTGGTGACGACGCCGGCGACCTCGTGGCCGGGGACCAGGGGCGTTTGGACGCCGCGGCGGAGAGTCCCCTCCATTACCAGCAGGTCGTGGTGGCAGAAGCCGCAGGCGGCCACTTGAACGAGGGCGTCAAAGTCGCCTACGGGAGGCGGGGTAATGTCTGCGACGGTCAGCCGGGGGGTTGGGCCGGCTTGTTGCAGGACGAGGGCTTTCATGGGGCGGTTGTCCGGCAAGGGCAGGTTTGAAACCTGGGCCTACGAAGAGGGGGATGGGTCCCCGCATCCGCGAGGACAACGAGTGGGGGTTGGGTTGCGGTGGTGTGAGGGGTTGGTTGATAATTGCTCAAGGGGGAACTCCCGAATGTTTCAGACAATCCTAGCAGAAGGAGCAAACCAATGAAGCTCGGCGCACACGTATCCACCTCCGGCGGCATCGAAACCTCCATCGAAAGGGGGGTGGACATCGGCTGCGAGGCCATTCAGATTTTTGGATCGGCGCCCCAGCGGTGGGCCTTCAAGCGCGCGCCCGACGAGAAGATAACCGCTTTCAAAGAGAAACGAGAAGGGTCGGGCATCGACTCCGTATTCTTCCACTGCATCTATCTTATCAACCTGGGCACCCCTAAGCCCCAGAACGTGAAGATGGGCATAAAGTCGCTGAAGAACTACATGGACCTGGCCCATGAGATCGGCGCGGACGGCATTATCTTCCATCCGGGCAGTCACATGGGGAGGGGCTACGACGCCATTCTGAAACAGACGGTGGAGAGCATCATAGACGTGCTGGAAGATTCGCCGGAGGGGCCCTGGCTCACGCTGGAGAACACGGCGGGCATGGGGCGGCACATCGGCTCCAAGTTCGAGGAGCTGGGGCAGATAATTCACACGGTGGGCAGTCCAAGGCTGAAGGTGTGCTTGGACACGGAGCACAGTTTTGCCGCCGGATACGACGTTTCGACAAAGGACGGTCTGGAGGCGGCGATGGACGAATTCGACCGGGAGATTGGGCTGGACCGGCTGGTGGCCGTCCACGCCAACGACTCGAAGCAGCCGCTGGGGTCGGGCATCGATAGGCACGAAAACATCGGCCAGGGACACATCGGCGTGGAGGGGTTCGAGAACATCATGGGACATCCGGCGTTCAGGGACGTGCCCTTCTTCCTGGAGGTGCCTGGCATGGAGGGCGGCGGGCCGGACAGGGAGAATTTGGACATCTTGAAGGACATTCGCTCGCGTTTAGGGATTGCCCCTTGATTCGACTTAACCCGGAGGATTTCGAGGATATGGTTGTCCAGTGCTACGAAGGGCTGCCGGAGGGGTTGCTGGTGTACCTGGAGAATCTGGACATCGTGGTGGAGGAGTGGCCCAGCGAAGAGGTGTTGGGGGATACTGACGTGGGAAGTCCCAATGGCCTGCTGGGGTTGTACACGGGGGTTCCCCGGCCGGAGCGGGGAGACGATCTGCCCTTTCTGCCCGACAAGATTGCGCTGTTCCAGCGTCCGATAGAGGAGATCTGCGGCTCCCGGGAGGAGGTGGCGGAGGAGGTGCGGAAGACGCTGTTGCACGAGGTGGGGCACTACTTGGGGATGGACGAGGAGTATTTGGAGCGGCTGGGGTATTCTTAGGGAGGAATCTGGAATCAAACGGATGTGACTATTCGGCGAGGGCCTCTCCTGTCGGTTCGGTAATCCTATGCCGCTCCATGCTGCGTACTCAGGCTCCCCCGGTCGGCGTTGAATACCTCAGACCTTCCGCGACTAACTGTCACGACTTGACATCCAATCGAAGGGTTTCCAGTATGGTACGCTCGACTCTGCCAAGAAACGTTGTTGATGCTCGTCCTCAATGTTTGAAAATACATAGGAGCGCACAAGTGGAAGACGAAATACCTGAACGACAAAGGGACATTCAAGGTAAGCAGGGCTTTCAAAATACAAGCGAGAGTGCGTCGGCGCCGTCGAGCGGACAGTCAGAGAGAACCGACACTGTGAATTTCTGGAATGATGTTTGGTCCACAATGGAGCACTCCTTCGCAGATCATGACGAATTGCTGGAGGAACACACCAAAGATCTAAAACCTGGGCGCGCTATGGATCTGGGATGCGGCTCGGGCGGAAACGCGGTGTGGTTGGCCGAGCGAGGTTGGCGGGTAACTGCGGTTGACTTCTCCGAGGTTGCCATTGAGAAGGGAAGGATACGTGCGTTTGAAAGAGGGGTTGAGGTGGAGTTTCTAGTATCGGACGTGACCACTTTCAGGCCGGATGGGAAGTACGACCTGGTCATGTCCTTCTATATACAGCTATGGTCTGAGCAGCGGGCGCAGATGCTCACAGAAGCCGCCAAAGCCTTGAATGCGAGGGGCAGGCTTCTCTTTGTAAGTCATGATCGATCGGCTCCGCCCGAGGGGTGGAGCAAGGAGGACCTGGAGTCGCTGACAACGCCGCTTCAGGTGGCCGCTGAGCTTGCGGGCTTGAGGATAGAGCGAGCGGAAATCGTACAGGAGAACGGATCTCACGCAAAGCATGGCGCAGGCTCGATAGGACCGGAAACGTATGGGAGCAGTGAGGACCGCAGTCACCACAGCGAAGAGCGTGAAGGCGATGGCCGTTCCCATGGCGCTGCCACCACGGTGGTGGTGGCAGTAAAGGAAGAATAGGCTTGAGCGGCTGGGGTATTCTTGGGGGTGGGTTCAACTGTGCTAATGATGGCAACGAGAGTAGTAGTGGTTTACAATTGGCGAAAGACCTAAATCTTCGAACTACACAGGCACGTTAGGAATGAGGTAATTTTCTTAGAATGGTGAGATTTCTGCATACGGCTGACTGGCAGCTCGGCATGACCAGGCATTTTCTGAGTGAGGAAGCGCAAGCACGCTTCAGTGCCGCACGGCTCGACGTAATTGGGGAGATGGGTAATCTTGCTATCAATGAAGGCTGCGAGTTTGTGGTAGTGTGCGGTGACGTATTTGATTCGAACCAGGTGGAGCGGCAGGTGCTCACGCGGGCCTTCGAAAAGATGGCTGCGATTCCCAAGGTCACATTTTACCTGCTGCCCGGCAACCACGATCCGCTCGACGCGTCGTCAATCTATAGGTCGCCGACCTTTACCAAGCACCGACCTGACAACGTGAAAGTGCTGGATGGTTCAGCGGCGGTGCAGGCAGTTCCCGGGGTCGAGTTAATTCCCGCACCCTGGCCGAATAAGCATCCTGTCACGGACCTAGTGGCCTCCACTTACCAAGGACTTGAACCGACCTACGCCGTCCGCATCGTCGTGGGGCATGGGGCCGTCGACTACAAGAATCCAAACCCAGATGATCCGAAACTAATTGGTCTGGAGCGCTTGGAGGAGAAGATCAGGGCGGGGCTGATTCATTATGTCGCTCTTGGAGACCGGCACTCCACAACCGACGTGGGCGACACCGGCCGGGTCTGGTATGCGGGCGCCCCCGAGCCAACTGCCTACGTCGAAAAGGATCCGGGGAATGTGCTCCTAGTCGACGTGGATGCCAAGAATGTGAACGTGAAGCGCAGACAGCTGGCTACTTGGCGGTTTGTGAGCTACGAATGTCAGATTAGCGGCGACGGGGATATCGACGCCCTTGAGGAATGGCTTACGAGCTTGAAAAACAAAGACCGCGCCATCGTCAAACTTACGATGGTCGGCCAGGTGTCTCTGGCTCAGAAGGCGCGGCTTGACGGGATGCTGGAATACAACTCCGACCTTCTGGCGGCCTTGGATACATGGGAGAGGCGGAGCGAACTTGTGGTCATTCCCGACGGCTTGGACCATGAGCGACTTGGGTTGTCGGGCTTTGCCAAAGAGGCCTTTCGAGACCTGCGCGAGATGGCCGAATCAGGCGACAAGACCCAAGAGGCCCAGGACGCCTTGGGATTGTTGTATAGACTAGCGGGGTCTCGCGAGTGAAGCTGCATCGCATACGTCTGCAGAACTTCCGCGGTGTGTCCGAAAGCGAGGTGAACTTCGCCGAGAGCGGCGTTACGATCGTCGAGGGGCCTAACGAGATAGGCAAGAGTTCTATAGCCGAAGCGCTTCAGATGGCCATCGAAGTGCCAGACTCGTCCAAGAAGGCTCAGGTCATATCCGTCAAACCCGTTGACGCTGATGTGGGGCCTGAGGTGGAGATTGAGATGTCAACCGGCGAATACACGCTGGTTTACCAGAAGCGATGGCTTCGCAGTCCCAAGACGACTCTCACGGTCACGTCTCCACGGAGCGAGAATCACACCAGCCGCGAAGCGCACAACCGGTTGGAGGAGATCTTAGCTGAGACTATGGACGATAATCTTTGGCGTGCGCTGCGAATCGAACAGGGTATACAGTTAAATCTCCCGGCCTTTTCCATGCCGGCAATGCGCAGAGCTTTGGATCACGCCGCGGGCGGGGAGACCGCTCCCGACGATGACGACACTCTTTGGGAGCGTGTCAAGGAGGAGTACGAGAAGTACTGGACTTCCAAAACGGGCCGCCCGAAGGGTGAACGAAGGTTGTCTGAAGACCGGGTTAAGGCGGCTGAGGAAGAAGCCATCATTTTGGAGGGGCAGATCAAGGAAGTCGAGAGGGATGCGGAGCAGATGGTCCGGCTGGCGGCCGAAGTAGCTCGAATTAGCGCCACTCGAGACGAGTTGGAGAGGAGCGAGCGCGACTTCGCTGAGAAGTGGGACTCTCTTGAGCGGATAC
Source organism: Dehalococcoidia bacterium (assembly GCA_965238215.1). Taxonomy (GTDB): domain Bacteria; phylum Chloroflexota; class Dehalococcoidia; order Lucifugimonadales; genus JAPULR01. The sequence continues at coordinate 2,075,603 of OZ250180.1, forward strand.
GCAGAGACGTTGAGCGTCTGGAAGACAGGTGTAAGGCGGCGGAATCGAAGCGGAACCAGGTGGCCGGCGAATGGAACCGGCGCCAGGAGCTGATTGGAAACCTGAACGACCGGACTAAGGATCTAGACGCCCTCGAAGCTGAAGTGGCGGCGGCGGCGCCGGCCCTTGCGGCAGCCATACGCCGCGACGAGGAAGCCGCCGATGTCCTCAAGAAGGCCGCCGATGCGCTTCGAGACGCCGAGAGCAGGCGTGCCAGAGCGGTTGCGGACCGCGACTTTTTGCGTCAACAGATTGAAGTGGCTCAAATCACCGAACGCTATGACCGGTATGTCAAGGCCGAGCAAACCCTCAAAGAAGCTGAAGATTACTTGGAATTCTCCAAAGTCGATGACAAAGCGCGCGACGAGATCGAACGGGCCCATCTTGAAGATCAGCGGGCGAAAGCGGCTACCGATAGCGCATCCGCTTTCGTTGAAACAACGGCGTTGGCAGACATTACGATGCAGGTTGCAGGCAAGGACGTTCGGTTGGCTGCGGACGAAGTCGACAACACCCAGGTGGAGGACGAGGTTGAGTTCGTCATTCCTGGCATTGCGCGGATGCGCGTGAGCGCGGGGCCCAAGGCGAAGGAGCTGGCCGAACGTCGCAGCCGCACCAATGCGGCCTACCGGCGCCTGTGCGACGAGGTTGGCGTGGCCGACTTCGACGAAGCGAGGAGGGCGGCGCAGGAGCGTCGGGACGCCTTGCGAGATCGTGATGAAGCCCGCCAGTCGATTAAGAATGACCTTCGGGATCTCACTCCCGATATTCTTCTGGCGAAGATTGAGCAGCTAACGGAGAGGGTGACGGCTTATCCCGTGGAACGTCCTGAGGCCCCACCTCTCCCTGCGAATTACGATGAAGCCGAAAGCCTGGCTTCGAAGCTGGAAGGACTTGTCGGCGACTGTCAAAGCGAATTGCGTTCGCGCGAAGAGACGGCGGATAAGGCTAAAGACGAATTCAATGGTGCTCGGGTTAATGAGGCCGAACTTGAGGCGAAGAGGAAGATGGCGCTCAACAACAGGGAGGAAGTAAGGAGCCGCCTCGACGCAGCGAGGAAGAGCCAATCCGATGAAGACCTAGCGGGCACGCTTGTCGTGGCGCAACAGGAGTTCGACGACTCCCTCAAGTCTATGGAAGAGGTCGAAGCCAAGCTGCAAGCAGCGGATCCGGATTCTCTGGAGGTCCGCCTAAAGAACACTCGAGAAGCCAAGAGACGTGCCGTTATAGATCTCCAATCCAATAGAGATCGCCAAAATGAGCTTCGCGTTAGCTTGGAAATACGGGGAGAAATGGGACTGCAAGGCTCCTACGACGAGGTCCTAAGCCAATGGGAGCAGTTGAAGCGGGAGCATGAACGCTCTGAAGCGCGCGCCATGGCGGCACGGCTTCTGCTCGAGACGTTTGAAAGACACCGCAGCCGGGCCCACCAGCGTTACGTTGAACCATTTAAGAAGCGCATCGACGAGTTTGGGCGCATTGTATTTGGCAAAACGTTTTCGGTTGAGCTAAACGAAGACCTTGAGGTGGTGAGTCGTGCGTTGGGCGGCAAGACGCTAGATTTGGTCCAACTGAGTACAGGGACGAGGGAGCAGCTTGGCGTACTGAGTCGGCTGGCGTGTGCAAAACTGGTGAGCCTCGATGATGGGGGAGCGCCTGTGATGATTGATGATGCGCTGGGTTGGAGTGACCCGCAGCGATTACAGAGCATGGGGGCGGCCATAGCGGCAGCGGGACAACAGTGTCAGGTGGTGATACTCACCTGCACGCCGGGGCGCTACTCCTACGTGGGGAACGCGAAGGTAGTCACCCTTTAGGTCGAAATCCGGCGGGCGGTTTGGGTCATCTCGTTACCGCAGCACGCGTTTGTCGCCGGTGCGGCGGGTGACGCGCTGTTGGTCGAGGTATTCCAGCAGGGGCAGGACGTATTTGCGGCTGGAGTCCAGCAGGGTGCGTGCCTCCGCAACGGTGATGCTGCCGTGTTCTTCCACGTGGCGGGTGACGGCCTGCACCATGCGGCGGTAGGCGTCGGCGCTGAACACTACGGAGCCGTCGACTTTCACCACCTGCTTGCGGTTGATGAGGAGGGCGAGAAGCTCCGGGCTGACGTCGCCGTCGGTGGGAGGGGAGAAGGGGTTGGCGTCCAGTTGGGCGACGTAGGTCTGGGCCGCTTTCTCCTGAGCCAGGGTTAATGTTGCCTGGTAGCCGGGGGAGCGAACGACGGCTCCGTCTTCGTCCACCAACTTTTCGTCCACCAGGCGGGCCAGGAGGTGGGGGAAACCGGCGGCAGAGACGCCCAGGCGGTTCCTGAATTCCTCCTTGGGGATGCCCCGTCGAAGGGGATGGCGTCCGTGGAACTCCTTGAGGGTTGCGGCGCACTGGCGCTTGAGACGCTGCCAACCCCTGCGGGAGTAGACTTGGGAGCCGGGGCCGGCCTTGGTCCCTCCCAGCAAGGTAACACCGCCCTGTTTCGCCAGGTCTTCGATGACGGGCCGGACGTCGGCGAGGGTGAGGTTGCTGCGCTGAGCCAAAGCGGTCAGGTCGCATGGCCCCCACTGATCAACGGCTCCAAGGATCAGCTCCTCCAGGGTGCCCTCCTCCATGGCCTGCAGGCTCTTCAGCACCGAGGCGGTGAAGGGTCGATGACGGCGAGGGAAGGGGTCAACAACTTTGCCGCCGCCGATGGTGGTTTCCGTGGAGCGGACGACAAAGAAGTCGCCCTTGACGAGGGGCACCGGGTTGGTGAGGTGAATTTGCGCCCAGGCTTCGCGGCCCGGCAGAAGCTGCCGAGCGTCTAGGAGTCGAACCCTGGCTCCCGTTTCGCTGACGTGAGAGTGGAAAGAAACGCGGGCGTTGTGTTTCATGGGGCGGGGAGCATCGGCGAGCAGCTTCACCTTGGCGTCGAGCATTGTGGTGGGTTGGAGCCAGCCAGAGGTGGTGACGGTCTCGCCACGCTCGGCCTTGTCGTAGGAGACGCCGGAGATGTTGACGGCGAGACGGCGTCCTGGGTCTGCCTCCGTCAGCTTTTGACGGTGGCTCTGCAGGCCCCGGATTCGCCCCCGGCGATGGGAAGGGACAAGTTCCACATCCTGGCCCACGCGAAGGGTACCGTCGATGAGAGTGCCGGTGACGACGGTGCCGAAGCCCGAAACGGTGAACGAACGGTCCACGGCCAAACGGGGGCGGCCCAAGTCCGGCCGGGGCGAGGTGGCGGCGAGGATCTCGTCCATCTTCTGTAGGAGGTCGTCCAGCCCCTGGCCGGTGCGGGCGGAAAGGGTGATGATGGCTGCGTCTTCGAGGACGGTGTCCTGGAGGGCTTCCACCGTCTCCATTTCGGCTAGCTCCAGGAGGTCTTCGTCCACGAGGTCGGCCTTTGTCAGGGCGACCAGCCCCCTTCGGACGTTGAGCAGGTCCAGGATGGCGAGATGTTCGCGAGTCTGAGGCATGACGCCTTCGTCGGCGGCCACCACCAGCAGGGCCATGTCGATGCCGCCGACACCAGCAAGCATGTTGCGGACGAAGCGTTCATGGCCGGGAACGTCGATGATGCTGACTTCCTGTCCGGACGGAAGGGTGAGCCAGGCGAAGCCCAAGTCTATGGTCATGCCCCGTTCTCGCTCCTGGGGCAGACGGTCGGGGTTGATGCCCGTTAGAGCCTCGATGAGGGTGGACTTACCGTGGTCCACGTGGCCTGCGGTGCCGACGACGTACATGCTGACTTCCGAAGTTAGAGTGGATGCAAGGATATCAGCATAGGCGGCTGGGGGGCAATTTGGGGCGGACCGGTGGAAGCCGCTGCGCGGGAGCTAGGAGGAGGCTAGACGTTGAAGAGGAAGGTGATGACGTCGCCGTCTTGCACCTGGTAGCGGCGGCCCTCGGCGCGGAGGACGCCCCGTCGACGCGCCTCGGCTATGGCGCCGCAGGCAATCATGTCATCGAAAGGTACGACCTCGGCGCGGATGAATCCCCGTTCCATGTCGGAATGGATGCTGCCCGCGGCGGCGGCGGCTTCCGCGCCTTCGGGCACGGTCCACGCCCGAACTTCCTGGGAAACGTGGGTGAAGAAGGTGACCCTTTGCAGTAGAGCGAGGGTGAGGGCGAGAAGAAGTTCCTTGCCCGACTGCTCGGCTCCCATGGACTGGCGGAACTCCCGTTCATCCTCCGGTGAAAGCTGGGCGAATTCCCACTCAAGGCTGGCGCATAGGGGAATTTCGCCGGCGACTGGATCCATAGTCGACACGGCGTCCTCACCCACGTTGTAGATGGTCATCATCGGCTTGGCGCTGAGGAGGTGGTAGTGGGCCAGAATGCCGGACTCGTCGGCAGTGAGGGACTGGGAAGCGAGGGTCTGGCCCGCTTCCATGTTGTCACTGACTCGCTGTAGGAGGGTGCTCTCCCTGATGAGTATGTCGTGTTCACGACCCCGCGCGCCTTTCATGTTGTCGGCAACCCTGCGGCTGCGTCGCTCAAGAATGGCGAGGTCAGCGAGGATCAGCTCGTCGGACATGGCGTTGGAGTCCTGTTCTGGGGCGGGAGGGCCGGCGGCGTCGGGCACTGTTGGATTCTGGAAGGCGCGCACGACGTGAATGAAGGCGTCGGCTCCCTGAAGGGCGTTCAGTGCAGGCCCCTGGAAGTAGCCGAACTCCTGGTCAGACGCAGGCGGCGGGGGAAGGTCCCAAAAGGTGATTTCGGCGGGCGTTATCTTCTTGGGATGGAAGAGTTGGGCGAGGTCGCGCAGCCGAGGGTCGGGGACCTTGCTTATGCCCTTGACTACCCGTCCCAGTGAGTCGGGGCGTCGGCTCTGAGCGCCGCCGGTTAGGACGTTGAAGAGGGTGGTCTTGCCGCTGCTGCGCAGGCCGATGAGGGCGACTTCCATGGCAGATTCAGAATACCCGGTGGTGGCTAGATTTGCTATAGGCTGGGAGTGGGTCCCCGCATGCGCGAGGACAAGGGAGAGGAGCCGGCGCCCACAAGGGACGCCCCTATAGAAGAAGAGGGACGGGCGGTTCGCGAACCGCCCCTACCAGATGACGTGCAGGATCTGGGAGCTATCGTCATTGTGGGTATTTTTCGCTAAGATTGCTGCAAGGTTGCACGAGTAGAGGAGGAAAACTTAGCGGTGTCCGTTTTAGTTCTGCACGGCGATTCTTTTCTGGTCGCTGAGGAGTTGGCCCAGATCCGGCAAAAGTTGGGTCCGGAACATCTTCTGGAGAGCAACACGCACAAGCTGACTGGCAATTCGGTCACGCTGGAGCAGCTTCGAGCCGTGAGCAGCGCCATGCCCTTTCTGGCCGAGTACCGGCTGGTGGTGGTGGAAGGGCTGCTGGGGTCCTTCGAGGCTCGAGGCCCTCGACGTCGGGGCGGCGGGTCGTCAAGAAACCGGCTGGCTCGATGGGAAGGGCTGGGCGACTATGCGGGAGAGGTCCCGCCCACGACGCACCTGGTGTTCGTTGACGAACTGCTTAGGGCCAACAATCCCATATTGAGAGCGCTTGCCGGAAATGCCGAGGTGCAGCGGTTTTCGGTGCCCCGGGGTGAAGAACTGGCCCGGTGGATTCGCGATAAGGCCAAGTCCAAGGGGGCCAGCATTTCGCCCGGAGCGCTGCGGCTCCTGAACCAGTACGTGGGCGCAAACCTGCGTTTGCTGGACACGGAGTTGGAAAAGCTGTCTCTCTACGCTGGGGCCGAACAGATCGACGAAGGCCACGTAAGTCGAATGGTGGCTCAGGTACGGGAAGCGAGCATCTTCACCGCCGTCGACGCCATTGTTCAGGGGAACCCTTCGCTGGCGCTGCGGCTATTGCGGAAGCTTCGGAATGATGGCGCGGCGCTGTCGTACATTCAGGCGATGATTGCGCGCCAATTGCGGCTGGTGACGGTGGCGAAGGAGTTGGTGGAGACGGGCGTGCCCCGAGGGGAGATGGGCGCACGGCTGGAACTGAGGGCGGACTTTGCCGTGAGGAAGACCCTAGAGCAGGCGAGAAGGTTTTCGTGGCCCCGTTTGAAGGCGCTGTACGCCTGCCTCTTGGAGATGGACCTGGCCATCAAGCAGGGACGGCAGGACGAGGACCTGGCGTTGGAGCTTCTGGTGGCCCGGGCAGCAGTATTGCGGTAGATTGCCCTTCACTTCCTCTACGGGGGAAGGGCGGTTCGCGAACCGCCCCTACGGAGGGGGAGAAGATGGGTCCCCACCCCCGTCTTCACGGGGGCAGGCTATTCGCGAGGACAACGGAGGGGAGTGGGAACAACGGAAAGGGGACGCGGCTATTTTCATGGTAATGGGGGTTACACAGGGGAGGCTACGAGTTGAGGGAAGTGGGAGTGCAGTCGCCACTGCGGAGGGCGGAAATGAGGTCGTCGAGGTTGCAGATTCTTGCGTTGAAGCGGGTGGCGCAGACTCCGAGGTCGCCGGGGGCGTGGCTGTCGCTGCCAGCGACTGAAGGGAGATTCAATGCCTGGGCCAGCTTTTCGGAGAAGGCGTTTTCGAGCTTAGAGCCGCGACCGTTGATGGTCTCCACGGCGTGACACTGGCGGAAGGATGGTTCCCCCGTGGCCTGTTGGACCTTTGAGGCAAGGTCAACGGCGGGACTGTTGCCGATGCCGCGTCGTCGATACGGATGGGCCGCTAGGAGCGCGCCGTTGGCTGCCTGAATCCGGTGCCAGAGAAATGGGAGCTTGTGCATTCCGAAGACGTATTCGTTCAGGCCGAAGGCCAGGAAATGCCCCTCTTCCGTGTTTACCTCGCAGCCGGGGAGGAGCAGGATGCCGCGACGACGTCCGAGACGGGCCAGGGCGTCGGAGTCCCAGAAGGCGTCGTGTTCGGTGAGACAGAGACCGTCAAGGCCAAGGCCCTTGGCCTCCAGGACAAGCTGCTCAGGGGTCTGGAGGGCGTCGTAGGAGAGGGGAGCGGTGTGGGTGTGCAGGTCTATGAGCATGGGGAGATTATAGACCAAGAGGGGCGGAGGCTGATGGGAGGGACAGATAGGTCAAGTTTTCGTATTTCATTATGTGCTTTGATCTTTGCAGTGGGGTGAAATTCTATGACTATCTACCCAAGCCCGTGGCATATTGGCTAAATCAATTTAGCATAGGAGTCCCTGTCTTTTTCCTACGTTCGGCGAAACAACTGATGCTAGTGGAATCTGTCGTGGATTTGATCACTAAAGGAGTAATCGTATTGCCGCCAGCTATTCAGACACAGCGCGACAATCTTGAAATCGGCCTCTATTTGGCTAGTGGGAGATTTGGCGCCACTCTAGACGACATACTGCAAGTGGCTATTGGGTATTCTCCAAACGGGGGCTTTCCAATAGAACATTATGCAGGTCGGTTCCGGAATGCCCAGCGAGTTGGCAGAGACGCGTTTCGCCAAAGGACTCCTGGATACTTCACGTTTAATGCCATGCCCTTCGGTGACCGCTATATTTATAAGGCCACGTGGTATGTTTGGAGAAATCCGCAAACGAGATAAGCCCAAACGGTCCCCTTGCCTGTTGGAGATTTAGCATCAATGCGAAACTTAGAAGTAAGGATATGGATACCCGCCAGGCGACAACCCGCAGCGTCCGAACCGCTGACAACATCCAGGAGCAAGGTCGGGCGATACAACGTCAAGATTGGCCGGCTCTTCAGGAACTGCAGGCAAGAATGATAGAAGATGGAAGTCTTGGGGAAATCTTATCGGGATTTCATGGCCTCCCATACGCTGACATTGAAGAGGTTATCCCTAAACTCCCTAACCGACCAATCCGGTTTCAGTTTCAAAAGGAGGCCAAGCATGTTCAAGAGCTCAGTAGGCGACTTGGACAAGCGCAAGCGTCATTGGGTAACCAACTGACATCCTGGGTAAGGTTGCAAACAGGGGCGCCCAATAACGCTGCACAGTTAGCTTTGCAGCAGGCGCAACAGAGATTGGCTAACTTGTGAAGCTGATGGAGGATGAAATGTGAGAATCGACGATTTGGATACCCTCGTGCTGCGTGCTGTGGAAGAGTGGTACGGTTCTATTGTGTCTGTCCCATGTGAACTCATAAAGCCGGACCCCGAGAATCTGAGGCAAGAGTTCGATGAGGCCGATCTCATCGACTTAGGAAGAAACATGGTTGAGGTGGGGCAACTAGACGAGATCACCGTGTTTCCAATCCTGATTGATGATTCTTCGTGGACCGGGTATTTCGATCTGCATGACGGAGAACGTAGATGGCGCGCCGCTCAGTTGATGAAGCAGCCGACACTTCGCGCCAAGATTGTTCCCAGACCATCTTCAGAGGAGTTGACGTTCAAGAAGGTTAGTCGGATTCTACAGACGCGATCCCTCAGCCCTGAGACCAAGCTTACGGCGTTGAAGAAATCCTTGTCCGACTTGGGGGTTCTTGAGAGTCCCGACCAATGGGATTCATTTAGGGATAAACTTGGTGGTGGGCCTGATTGGCCCCAACTTGTAAGGGTGTTGAAGTTGCATCCGCGAGTTCGAGGCATGTTTGAAGAAGGGATTATCAACTTCACGATTGCTCATTCAGTGGGCCGGGTTGTACGGGAAAAGCAGGCTCGTCTTGCTGAATACGCCGTCGTAAACAAGATCAGTGGCAGGTTTCTGTCCACCCAGATGGTGCCCTATTTGGTAAAGCATCCCGAAGCGAGCCCTGCGCAAGCCTTTGAGCATGTTCGAGTTGGTGGGTGGCGTCAATACACCAGCAGTCCATACGTCAAGGGGCAAGCACCTCCCACTCAAGAGCAAGTCGAGAAATTCCTTGAGGCGTGCGTGGCATGGGGAAGAGCATGGGAAACAGTGGTTGTAAATGGGTTAGTTCACCAGATCGGGGACAACCCTCAATACGTGCAGCGATTGAAGGACGCGGGTCTAAGAATTCGGGAGAGGGCCCTGGCGTTGGCGGATAGAATGAGCTCTTCCCAGCGGAAACAAGCCGTTGTCGGGGAGGTTACGCTTCCGGTTCGCGAGATCATAGGTAGCGATTAGGGGCAAGATAGCAATTCCACTTTTGGCATGTCCTCCTGTGGGATGGGGGTGTAGTTGCAGATTGGCATAGACGCCCTTCAGCTTTGATTTTCTTGCTATGGCTGGTTGCGTATGCTATATTGCCTTATCCCCCTTTCAGGTGGGCAAATCCGTGCTTGAAGATTATTTCCGCCAGTACGGCCTCATAGCCATCTTCGCCGTGGTGGCGTTCATAGTTCCAACCAGTATGCTGGTGCTTTCTTTCCTTCTGTACCGCTTGGGCATTCGACCACAGAAGCCCAGCGCGGTGAAGCAGGATATTTACGAGTGCGGCATGGAGACGATCGGTGGCCGGTGGGCGCAGTTCAACTTTCGCTACTACATGTACGCGCTGCTATTCGTCATCTTCGACGTGGCGGTCATCTTCGTCTACCCCTGGGCCGTGCGGTTCGGAAAGCTGGGCCTCTTTGCCCTCATTGAGATGGCGGCATTCATCACAATTCTAGGTTTTGGGTGGGTCTACGCGTGGCGGAAGCGCGACTTGGAGTGGAGGTAGGGTAATGGTGCAACAGGACGGCCTTTCGCTGGAGGCTCTGACGCGGAAGCTGGATGTTGAAGAGGGGGCCGTCATCGAGGAGATGCGGCACACCCACTCTAGGCCTTACCCCGAGCCGCTGATTCAGGTGCCCGACGACCTCCAACGGAACCTGATGGTGACGTCCGTGGATGCTCTCCTGAATTGGGGGCGCAAGTCGGCCCTGTGGCCTGTGGCATTCGGGCTAGCCTGCTGCGCCTTCGAGATGATGGCGACGGCCATGTCCAGATTCGACATTGCCCGCTTCGGGATGGAGGCGTTCAGGGCTACGCCCCGCCAGGCGGACTTAATGATTGTTGCAGGCACGGTTACGTGGAAGATGGCGCCGGCCATTCGCCGCATCTACGACCAGATGGGGGAGCCGAAGTGGGTTATCTCCATGGGCGTTTGCGCTACGAGCGGCGGGCCGTACTATTCCTGCTACAGCGTTGTCCCAGGCGTTAATCACATTGTACCGGTGGACGTTTACGTTCCAGGATGTCCTCCCCGTCCCGACGCCCTCTTGTACGGGATTATGCAGTTGCATGAGAAGATCAAACGGTACAGCCTGAAGGGGAGGCCCGCAGGGCTGTAATGACAAGGGCCGTTCAGGGCGAGGAGCTGGCCGGATACGTGCGGCAGAGGTTTCCCGATGCCGGCACACAATGGGAGGGCGAGTCTCTTTGGGTGGATCCCTCCGACCTGCGGGAGGTGGCTCAGTTTCTGAAGGAAGACCCGGGACTGGCCTTCAACTTTCTGAACGCCGTGTCCGCCGTGGACTACGTTCACTACTTCGAATTGGTCTACCACCTGACATCCTTTGAGTACAACCACAGCGCGGTGGTGAAGACTCGCCTCTACTCTCGGGAGACTCCCACGGCGCCTTCAGTGGTGGGCGTGTGGCCCGGGGCGGATTTCCAGGAGCGGGAGATTTACGACCTGATGGGCGTTTCCTTCCAGGGGCATCCTAATCTGAAGCGGATCATGCTGTGGGAGGGGTTTCCCGGCCATCCCCTTCGCAAAGACTTTGAAGACGTGGTGAAGTACTGAAGCTTCCATGGCCATTCGCACCGAACCCGTAACTATCAACATTGGGCCGCAGCACCCGAGCACGCATGGCGTATTGCGTCTGCGGGTGACCTTCGACGGCGAGGTGATAGTGGACATAGAGCCGGTCTTCGGCTACCTGCACCGGGGGTCGGAGAAGCTGGCGGAGGAGCGGAACTACGTTCAGGTTCTGACGCTCACGGACCGGCTGGACTACGTGGCGTCCATGACCAACAACCAGGCCTATTGCCTGGCGGTGGAGAAGATGTTGGGGGTGGAGGTCCCGCTCCGAGGCCAATATCTGCGGGTGTTGGCGGCGGAGCTTCAGAGGATGGCCAGTCATCTGGTGGCGGCGGGCTTCTTCCTTCAGGACCTGGGAGCACTGGCGACGCCCCTCATGTACTGTTTCCGCTTTCGCGAGAAGATTCTCGACCTGTTCGAGATGCTGTGCGGCGCGCGAATAACCGTCAGCTACATGCGACCGGGAGGGGTGTTCAGCGACGCGCCGCCGGACTTCTGGCCCGCGTTGGACGAGCTGATGCTGGAAGCTCCCCACCTGCTCCAGGAGTTGGAGCAGCTGTTGATGAAGAACGAGATCTTGTTGGTGCGGACGAAGAACGTAGGCGTGCTTTCGGCGGAGTCGGCAATCTCCAATTCCGTAAGTGGGCCCGTACTACGGGCTAGCGGCGTGGGCTGGGACTGGCGGAAGATGGACCCCTACGACGTTTACGACCGGTTGGAGTTCGACGTGCCGGTGGGAGAACGGGGGGACAACTACGACCGGTTCCGGGTCCGGATCGAGGAGGTGAAGCAGAGCCTCCGGATGGTGAAGCAGTGCGCCGAGGAGATACGGCCGGGGCCTGTGAGCGCCGGCATTGATGCGCCGCCGGTGGGTCCAACCATTGACCGGGGTGAGATTAAAAAGCCGCTTGCGGAAGGCCCCGTCCGTACGAAACTGCCCTTCGTCCTGCGTCCTCCCGCCGGAGCGGAGGCCTACGGGCGGGTGGAGGCCCCCAAGGGGGAGCTGGCCTTCTACCTGGTGAGCGATGGCAGCATCGCCCCCTACCGGTGCAAGATACGCTCGCCGTCGCTGATAAATCTCACCGTAATACGCGAGTTGATGGTGGGGTGGAAGCTGGCTGACATGATTGTGACCCTGGGCAGCATTGACATAAACATGGGAGAGGTGGACCGCTGATGACGCCTTTCCTTCAGGATAACGTGGTCTTTCGGGAGGTGTACTGCTTCCTGGGGGGCAACGAGGGGAACGCCGGTTGGTGCGGCGGCGACGGGCTGTTGCCGGGCGGGTTCGAATGGGTGGCGTACTTCGCGGCGGGCTTCGTGATCATGTTCATCCTGGTCAACGCTGCGCTGCTGGGGGCCGCCGTCTTCGTGTGGTCGGAGCGGAGGCTGCTGGCCCGGTTCCAAGCGCGGCGTGGGCCGAATCGATGGGGGCCGTGGGGGATTCTCCAGCCATTCGCAGACCTGTTGAAGCTCATCATCAAGGAAGACATCATTCCCAACGCCGCCGATAAGCTGGCCTTCACGCTGGTGCCCATCATCATGCTGATGGCATTGCTGTTGAGCCTGGCGGTGATGCCCTTCGCCCGAAACACCTACCTGGTGAACCTGAACGTGGGCATACTGTACATAATAGCGGTAAGCTCCATGAGCACCATTGCCATCTTCATGGCGGGGTGGTCGTCGGCAAACAAGTACGCAATGTTCGGCGCAATGCGGGGCGTGGCGATGCTGATAAGCTACGAGATTCCGCTGGTGCTCTCCCTGGTGGGAGTGGTGTTAATAGTGGGCTCCATGTCGCTGGTGTCCGTGGTGGAAGCCCAGACCGTACCCTTCCTTCTGGTGCAGCCGCTTGGGGCGCTGGTGTTCATGCTGGGGATATCGGCGGAGTTGAACCGGACACCCTTCGACATTCTTGAGGCGGAATCCGAGATAGTAGCAGGGTATCATACGGAGTACAGCGGCATAAAATTTGCGCTGATTCAGGCGGCGGAAATGGCGGGGGTGCTGGCGGCTTCCGGGTTCCTGGCGACGATATTCATGGGCGGATGGTCGGGGCCGTTCTGGTCCAGCCAGCTGGGGGCGTTTTGGTTCCTCGTCAAGCTAGCGGGCTTCGTGATGCTCTTCATCTGGATTCGGGCAACGTTCCCCCGGCTTCGCATCGACCAGATAATGGCCTTTGCCTGGAAGTTTCTGCTGCCGCTGGCGCTGATCAATTTCCTGGTGACGGCGGTGCAGGTATACTTCTTCGGGTTCTATCAGGCTGAGGTCCTCGGAGAGATAACCCGCAATGAATTGTGGATAATGGCCGCTATAAACATACCGGTGGCCCTGGTATCCATAGGGATCTTCGGACGGCTCAGCCGGGAGAAGGTGCGAGTGCCGGAACCTATTTTTCAGAACGTAACGGCGGCGCCCCGGGCCATGGAGGTGGACTAGATGTACGGATTTGGACTAGCGAAGGGCATGCTGGTGACCCTGAAGAATTTCATCCGACCGCCCTTTACGATTCAGTATCCTGAAGAGCGGATTCCCCAGCATCCCCGCTTCCGCGGCGAGGAGTTCGCCTGGTACGAGGAACGGTGCACGGGGTGCGCTGCCTGCGCCAAATACTGTCCTTTGGGCATCATCAAGATTGTTACCAGCCCCAGCAATACCGCGCCCCTGGAGGGCGACCACTACAACATCGACGTTTTCGACATCGACATTGGGCGGTGTATGTTCTGCGGCCTCTGCGTGGAGGCGTGCCCCTACGACGCGCTGTTCATGGGCAGCGGCTTCGAAGAGGGCCAGTACGAGCGCAAGGACCTGGTGATTACCGTGGACGAATTGAGGCAGGCGGTGAAGAAGCCCAGCACCTGGTTCCGCCCACAGCTGGAGAGTTCCGGCTACGACCCGCATAAGGACAACGCGTTGGACTGGCGGGCGGTGGGCCGAGAGAATTGGGCCTGGCATCAAAAGGAGAAGGCGGGGGCGCGGATTCAGTTTCGTCCCGGCCGGGTGGGGGCACAGACCGACGCGGACGCCGACGGAGAGTCGGAAAGCTAGTCGATGCTGTTCCAAGACCTGATATTCTGGGCGCTGGCCATCGTTGCGGTGGTGGGCGCGCTGGGAGTGGTGCTGCTGCGGGACTTGTTCCGCTCCGCCCTGCTGCTGGTGTTGGTGTTTCTCACCGTGGCGGGGCTGTTCTTCCTACTGGCGGCGGAATTCCTGGGGGTGGTGCAGGTGCTGATATACGCCGGAGCCATCAGCATCCTGATTATTTTTGCCATTATGCTGACCCAGAACGTGCAGCAGGGGAATCTACCCAACCGGCTTCAGTTTGCGGCGGTGCTGCTTCCGGCGCTGCTTCTCGTGGCGCTGGCGTTTGTGTTCTTCGATACGGAATGGAGGCTCATTTCCGACCTGCCAGCCGCGGGAGGGATGGACGTGGAGGACCTGGCATTCAGGGACAACACGTTCAAGCTCTCGACGCTGTTGCTGGAGGAGTACGCCCTGGCGTTCGCTGCCGCCGGCGCGTTGTTGCTGGCGTCGGTGATAGGGGCATTATCGCTGGTGAGGGAGAGATAGCGTGGACTTGGAGAAGTTCCTCATTCTCTCCGCCATCATCTTCGCCATAGGGCTATACGGGGCACTGGCCCGCCGGAACGTGATAACTGTGCTGATGTCGTTGGAGTTGATGTTCATCGCGGTAATGCTAGCGGCGGTTACCATGTCCCGTTACGTTGCCAGTCGGGAAGTCCTGGCCCAGCCGGGTGTGGCGACGGAGGCGGTGCTGCAAACGCTGCTGACGGGACAGGTATTCGCGCTGTTCATAATTGTGGTGGCGGCGGCGGAGATAGCTTTGGGGCTGGGCATTGTCATAGCCTTCTACCGGAGCCGGGAGATGGTGGACATTAGCCAAGCCAATCTGATGAACCGGTAGGCGACTATGTGGGTGGACTTTATGAAGGCTCCAAATCTGACGGTGGCAGAGATGTGGAAAGAGGTGATCGAGGCGGAGGGGTTGCCGGTCAGACTGCTGCCCGAAGGGGACATTTTAGATTGGGCAGAAAGCGTCCCATTCCGGGTAATGGTGCCACGAGGGAGAGAGCACGTGGCCGAGGAGATTCTGAGGAAACTCTAGTATGGAAGGGTCATTTGAGAATGGCAATGGGCGGTTCACCCCCATCCTAACCTTCCCCCATGAAGGGGGAGGGGACTTGGGGAGCGCGCTAAGTTGATCTCCGAAGCCGCCGTTTGGGCGATTTTCCTTCTGCCGGTGGGGGCGTTGGCGGTCAATGCCTTTGTCGTAAGACCCTTGTTCAACCACCGGCCCGGCATCTCCGCGGTGGTCATCGTAGTCGCCCTGGGCGCGGCGCTGGCGCTTTCCGTATGGACGCTCATTTCCGTGGTGGAGAATGGGACTCACGTCTTCGACGAATATACGTGGTTGGCCGTCGGAGGGATGGAGCTTCGCATCGGGTTGATGGTGGACTCTCTGACCGCCATCATGCTGGTGGTGGTGACGGGAGTGAGCCTGATGGTGCAGGTGTACTCCCACGGGTACATGAAGGGCGATCCCGGATATGTGCGTTACTTTGCCTTCATGGCGCTATTCTCCGCGGCAATGATTGGACTTGTCCTGGCGGGGAATATCATCCAACTCTACGTCATGTGGGAGCTGGTGGGCCTGGGTTCGTACCTGCTCATCGGATTCTGGCACAACCGGCCGGCGGCAGCCGCGGCGGCAAAGAAGGCGTTCCTGGTTACTCGCATCGGCGATTTTGGCTTCCTGCTGGCCATTCTGTACCTGTTCTTCAACCGGGCGGCGTTCATGGAGCAGGGGCTGGACCCACTAAGCATCGCTGACATTCAGGCTGCCGTGCCGTTGATAAAGACGGGCGCGTTGGCAGCCCTCGGCGGACTGGGGCTAACGTGGGTTGCGCTGGGAATCTTTGCCGGCGCTGCAGGGAAGTCGGCCCAATTCCCGCTGCACGTTTGGCTTCCCGACGCCATGGAAGGCCCAACGCCGGTGAGTGCGCTAATTCACGCCGCAACCATGGTGGCCGCCGGGGTGTTCCTGGTGGCCCGGTTCTTCCCCGTGTTTGAAGCGTCGAATGAGGCAATGGCGGTTGTTGCACTGGTGGGGGCGTTCACGGCCCTCTTCGCCGCCAGCATGGGGCTGGTGATGAAGGACATCAAGCGGGTACTGGCCTATTCGACCATCAGCCAGCTGGGGTACATGATGGCAGCCCTGGGCATTGGCGCTTACGGGGCGGCGATATTTCATCTGTTCACCCACGCCTTCTTCAAGGCGCTGCTGTTCCTGGGCGCCGGCAGCGTCAACCACGCAACGGGCACTTTCGATATGCGATACATGGGCGGCTTGCGGAAGGTTATGCCGTGGACGTACGCGCTGATGATGATAGGCTCGTTAAGCCTGGTGGGAATCTTTCCGCTGGCGGGGTTCTGGAGCAAGGACGAGATTATCGGACACGCCTGGCACGGCGGCTCCGTCATAGACATGGCGGTATTCTGGATGCTGGCGGTCAGCGTTGCGGCGACGGCTTTTTATACGTTCCGCATGATGTACATGACCTTCCACGGCAAGTTCCGTGGCGGCATTGAGACGGAGGAGAAGGAGCAGCCGACCGTGGCGCAGGACTCCCACGGGGCGAAGGTGCATCTGGCGGAGTCGCCGCTGGTGATGGTTGTCCCCATGTTGATTCTGGGGGTCGGGGCCGTGGTTGGCGGCTATCTGGTGAACCCTCAGGCCGGGCTGCTGGGCATACCGGTGCACTGGTTCAGCGAATTCGTCGTGCCGCCGGCGGTGGAACACGCCAAGGTGCTCCCGTTGAACAGCATGCTGGCCGCGGCCACTACCTTCGGGGCCCTTGTGTTCATAGGCCTGGCGACGGCGATATACGTGAAGGGCAAGAGGGCCGGCCCCGGAATGGAAAGGGCAATGAAGCCCGTCCATCGGATGGTGGAGGGCAAGTATTATTTCGACGAGCTATATGAGGACAAGCTGGTGGCAGAGGGGTTCTACGGCAAGCTGGGCGGGTTCCTGGAATGGTTCGACCAGCAGGTCGTGGACAGTGTCGTCGACGCGGCGGGCTGGTTCCCGCGGAATCTGGGCGAGGCCTTCAGGCGGATCCAGAGCGGGCAGGTCCAGTTCTACGGCGTGGGTATATTGACGGGAATTGTAGTAATTCTGGTAGCGTATCTTGTTTGGGGTTAGGTTGAGTTGAGCACCTTCGACGGTATTTTGACGGCGGTGGTTTTTCTGCCCCTGGCGGGAGCTGTCGCGGTGCTTCTGGTCAGACAGGACCGGTTCGTGCGGCTGGCGGCCCTTGCCGTGGCGTTGGCGGACTTCGCGCTGGCCCTGTTGGTGTTCCTGCGCTTCGATGCCGACGGAGGCCAGAGGTTCCAGCTTCTCGACCGGTTCGAGTGGATATCCACCGAGGTGTTTACGGCACAATACCAGTTGGGCGTCGACGGACTTAGCGCGCCGCTGGTCCTGCTTACCGGACTGCTGGGGCTGTGCGCCGTCCTGGCCTCCTGGAGCATCAAGACGAGGGTCAAGGAATACTTCTTCTGGCTTCTCATTCTGCAAACGGCCGTCATGGGCGTATTCGTGTCGCTGGACTTCCTCCTGTTCTTCCTCTTCTGGGAGTTGGAGCTGATTCCGATGTACTTCCTCATTTCGATATGGGGTTCGGGAAGGAAAGAATACTCGGCGATGAAATTCGTGATGTTCACCTTCCTGGGCAGCGCGTTCATGCTGGTGAGCATACTTGCCCTGTTCTTGGCCGACGGCGGCGCGCAGCTGGACATGATCCGGTGGGCGGAGAGCGGCGCGGACCTGGCGCTAACGGTAATGCCAATCTCGGTGGTGTTCTGGTTCTTCTTCGTAGCCTTCGCCGTTAAGCTGCCCCTGTTGCCCGTGCATACGTGGCTACCCGACGCGCACACGGACGCGCCGACGGCGGTCAGCATGATGCTGGCGGGGGTGCTGTTGAAGATGGGCGGCTACGGGCTGCTGAGGATAACCGTGGGGATGTTCCCTAACATAACGGTCGACCATGGGCTGATTCTGACCGTGCTGGCGGTGATAACTATACTGTACGCCGCCGTTGTCACCCTGCGGCAGACGGACTTGAAGCGGCTCATCGCCTATAGCAGCGTGAGCCACATGGGGTTGGTGGTCTTGGGCATTGGAGCGGTAGGGGTGGCCGGCGGGACCTACGCCAACCTCGGACTCACCGGCGCCGCCATGCAGCTATTCACCCACGGGACCATCACGGGGCTTCTGTTCTTGTGCGTGGGCGTACTGTATGAACGGACGCATACCCGGTATATTCCAGACTTGGGCGGGCTGGCGCACCGGATGCCGATAGTGGCGGTGGCCTTCGTAATTGCCGGTCTGGCATCCCTGGGGCTGCCGGGGCTGAGCGGCTTCGTTTCGGAGATTTTGATATTCCTTGGGGCGTTCAAGGCCCACCCGTGGCTTACGGCTTTCGGGGCCTTCGGGATAGTCATCGCCGCCGGATATATTCTTTGGATGATGGAGCGGGCGCTCTTCGGCCCGGCCAGGGACAGGTTTGCCCACGTGAGGCCGAGCACCCTCGTTGAGAGGATACCAATCGCTCTCCTGGTGGTGAGCATTGTGGTTGTGGGGATCTATCCGGCCTTTCTTACCGACATCTTCAGTGCGGGCTTGGAGCCTATCTCAGCCCTGATGGGCAGGTAGCGAATAATGACAGGCCACGACGTATATCTGCTTTCTCCCGAGATAAGCCTGGTGGGTCTGGCTCTGCTGGTCATGGGCCTGGACCTGGTTGTGCGACGCAAGGGGCTGCTGACCCTGGTTGCCGTAGCGGGTCTGGCGTTGCCACTGGCGTTGAGCATAGTGTTGTGGATGGATGTGTCGTCGGAGACGGACGGGAGGATGGTTGGGGTCCTGGGGGCGCTGACGGTTGACAAGTTCGCCCTCTTCTTCAAGTTCCTGATTGTGGGAGTAACAGGCCTGCTGCTGACCGCTTCGGTGGACTACGCGCGGCTGCCGGGACTGCGGGGGGAATTTATCGGCCTGATTCTGCTTTCGGCAACGGGGATGACGCTTCTGGCCTCGGCGACGGAGCTGATAACGATCTACGTTTCATTGGAGCTGACGGCGCTTCCCCTGATAGCGCTGGCAACCTTCCGGATGACGCCGCGCTCGGGCGAGGCAGGCTTAAAGTTCCTGGTGTTAAGCGGCGTAAGTTCCGCCCTGCTGCTGTACGGCATGGTCTTGGTTTACGGGCTGACGGGAAGCACTTATTTGGAGGAGATCGGCCGGGCGGTGGCAACGCCGCTGGACGCGTCACTACCCTTTGGCAGCATGGCCCTTCTTATGGGGGTCATCCTGATAGTGGCGGGGTTCGGGTTCAAGATTGCAGCGGCGCCCTTCCACATGTGGGCCCCGGACGTGTACCAGGGCGCGCCGACGCCGGTGGTCGCTTTTCTCTCTGTGGCCAGCAAGGCGGCGGGGTTCGCCATTCTGATGCGGGTATTTTATACGGCATTTCCGGCGCTGGACCTCGACTGGTCGATGCTGTTCGCCGTCCTTGCCGTCATCTCCATGACTTTGGGCAACCTGATGGCAATGGTGCAGAGCAACATCAAGCGGCTGCTGGCATACAGCACCGTGGCCCATGCGGGGTATATGCTAGTGGGCCTGGCGGCGGTGGCGTCGAGGATTCAGGGGGATGGCATCCCAGTTGGGCCGGGAAGTCTGCTTTTCTATCTAGCCGCGTACGCCGTAACGAACCTCGCCGCGTTCTTCGTGGTAATGGTCGTCGCGAACAAGCTGGACAGTCGCGAGATAGACGACTACTCTGGTCTGTCGCGACGGACGCCGTTCCTGGCGGGAGCGTTGGCCTTTTCCCTGATATCCCTGATTGGCATTCCCCCCACGGGGTTGTTCATCGGCAAGATATTCCTGTTTACGTCGGCGGTGCAGAGCGGGTTGGCGTGGCTGGCCGTAGCGGGCGTTATCAACAGCGTGCTTTCCGCCTACTACTACTTGCGGGTGGTGCGGCTGATGTACACGGGCGAGCCCAGCGACGAGAAGAAGATCAGCGTTTCGGTGTCCTTTGGGTTGGCGCTGGCGATCAGCGCGGCAGCGGTGTTGGCGTTGGGGGTTGCGCCGAGGCTGATAACGTGGCTCACGGACGGGGCAGTGCGGCCGCTCATCGGGTGACGGGAGTTGGCGTCCCGTTACTACGGGCTGCCGAATTTTTGGAATGCTGCCTTGTAATCCTCCGGCGTATTCAGGTCTAGAAGGACCTCGTCGCTGTCCACCTCCACGAGACTAATATCGTCGGCGTAGGTTCGCATGACGGCCTTCAGGCCCTGCTGCGCCTCGGAGACGGCCATCAGGTCGTCCATGAGCTTGAGGGAGACGACGATGGGGTGGCCCCGTTTGCCCTTATGAGTGGGAATGGTGATGAGGGCTGAATCTCGGTTGTGGTGCTCTATGATTGTCGACAGGGTTTGAAGGGTGCGGGGCTGGTCCACGTTGAGAATGACTACCGAGTCGGTAGTGTTGGGGTCCAACGCCCTAAGGCCGGTCTTGAGGGAGGTGGTCTTGCCCTTGCGGTAGAAGGGGTTGAGGAGCGCAGTTGCGCCAAGCTCGTAATCTACGCGGGATCCAAGCTCGTCGGCGCGGTGGCCCAGAACTACTAATACAGGTTTGAGGCCGGCGCGGCGGAGGGTCCTAATCTGGTAGTAAATTAGAGGTATGCCCCGCCACGGCAGGAGGGTTTTGGGTCTTCCCATGCGTTGGGATAGGCCGGCGGCTAGGAGGATGGCGCCGACGTTGGCCAAGGGGACGCCTTTGCTTGCTCCAATGCGCGGTTGAAGTACCGGTCTTCCATCTGCATTGCGCCGCCGTGACCGCCTCGACGCACCATGATTATCTCCGACATGATACTGACGGCTATCTCCTCAGGCGTCAGGGCGCCGATGTCGAGCCCCATGGGAGAGCGGACCCTTCGCAGCACTTCGGGCGAGTGGCCCTTTTCCAGCAAGTCCCTGTAGATAAGAAGGGTTTTTCGCTTTGAGCCCAGCAGGCCGACGTAGGTTGCTGGAGTGCCTATAGCCGCTTCCAGGGCGTAGTCGTCCTGGCGATGTCCACGAGTGGCAACCACAATGTAGGTGTTGGCGTTGATGGGCACTTGGGCCAGCCCTTCCGAGTAGGGGGCTATGATGGTGCCGGCAGCCTCCGGAAAGCGGTCGGGGTTGGCGAACTCCGGCCGGTCGTCCACGACGTAGGTGCGAAAGCCGAGGGTGGCGGCCAGGGTGGAGGTGGCCTTGCCAATATGTCCGCCGCCCATGAGCACGAGGGTCGGCGGCGTGGTGAAGCCTTCGACGAATAGCTCCGTGCCGTCGGACGTGAGGACGGTATCGTTTTTGCCGAGGTTGGACACTTGCCGGATGGCGTCCAGGGCCAGCCCTTCGACTTTAGGGTCGCCCAGGCTGCCCTGGGTGGAGCCGTCCTCCCGCAGCATGAAGCGGGCGCCCAGAAGATTGGCGTTCGGGGAGCGCACGACGGTGGCGATTCCGACGATGGGACCACCGTCGTAGGCCTGTAGGGCCTCCTTGGCGAAGGGGAGGAAGTCGGTATTCTCCCAGAGGGGGTCAAGGAAGAAGTACATAGAGCCGCCGCAGACTAGACCGTCGCGGGCGGCAATCTCTTCGTTAAGGAAATAGTCCTTGAACTCCGGGCCGCCCCGGAACCGCATAATTTCTTTGGCGGCGAACCAGATGTCTCCCTCAACGCAGCCGCCGCCGAGGGTGCCGACGCCGGTGCCGTCTTTCCTGACAAGTAATTTTGCGCCGGCTTTCTGGGGAGTGGATCCGCGGGTCCTGACCACCGTGGCCAAGACGCAGGACTCTCCCTTCTCCAGCAGGTTGACGGCTTCTTGGATGACTTCTTTCACGGCTATTCCTGAACGGGAGGGGTTATCTCTAGACTAGCACGGCGGGCGGGTTTGCACAATTGAGGGTTTGGGGCAGATTGGCGGGGTTAGCTTCGGACCAGGTCTTCTTCCGAGACCTGGTCGTCCAGGATGCGAAAGGCTCGGACGACGGGGTTTTGCTTGTCCTGGAGGGAAACGATTACGTAGAAGGCCTCGGGCCAGCCGGCCAGCCGGACGTCGGTGTCGGAGGGGTATGCGGGGCTGTGGGTGTGGGAGTGGTAGACGGCCCGGTGCTCCCAGTCGTTATCCTCCATCTCACGCCAGACTTGGAAGAGTTCCTTGTGGTCCCAGCTGAACCGGTAGGGACTGGCGTCCACGTTGGTCATGGGGAAACGCTTGAGGAACGAGCCTTTGGAGCCGGCAAGGACGCCGCAGCATTCCTTAGGGAACTCCTCGTGGGCGTGGGCTATCATCTCCTGGACGAAGGATTCCGGTATGCTGACCACGGGCAACGCTCCTCGGCAGGTTTGGCGACTTGTTGTTATCAAGGCTAAGGGTTGGACGGGGTGTTTGGCAACGGGGCGGGGGGACGCCCGCTAGTGACGCTCCTACGGGGGTTGGGGGAGGGGAATGGGTCCCCGCATTCGCGAGGACAAGAGGGGCAAGCACGCCCGATCCAAGCCTTCCCCCATCATCTGTACACGCGTCGAGGGGAAAGGGGATTCGTTAAGGAAATCGAATAGGAGGATTTTGGGGTGATTTTGTGCCTGTAAGGGGGGGAATCTGGAGGTATTCGTTTCAAAAAATGGGGAAATGAATGGTAAATTTTGGTGGTTGGGGATACGAGAAGTGCGGTGGTGGAGGGTCGGGGGTGTGGTTTTCATGGGGGGAATGGTAGCAGGGGTGGAGGATTTGTGGCAAGGGAATGATGTCAATTGTGTTGGGGGGCGGGCGGTTCGCGAACCGCTCCTACGGGGGGTTGGACTAAGGGGAGGGGGATGGGTCCCCGCCCCCCGTCTTCACGGGGGCAGGATCTCGACGCGAGGACAGGAGGGGGGGCAGCCCCATCCAAACCCTTCCCCATCAAGTGGGAAGGGAATTGAGGGCGCTTATTGTTTTCATTGGGATGGGATGTGGGGGAATGAGGTAAAGCCTTTGACGCCATTGTTTCGTATACTAGAATGGAACAGGGAGGATTGATGGAAATGAAGACGGAAGGGCCGAACCGTTGAAGACCCCGCGTCGATTGTGGGTCGTGGGGCTTGTGTTGGCGCTGCTAATGGGGAGCGCCGTTTTCGCCGTGGAGGGTTCCGGGGGCGGGCCTGAGGTGCTGTCCCAGAATGCCCGGGTACGCTTCGCCGAAGGGGTGACTTTCAACGTTGAGGTGGAGGGGGAAGCGCCGGTGGTGGAGGTGAAGCTGAGCTTTCGCAACGCCAACGACGGGCCGTGGAACTACGTTTATCTCGACCTGGAGCCGGACACGAGGATACAGGCAACGCACCTGCTGGACACCGACGGGCCGATATACATTCCTCCCCAAGGCGCACTGGAGTATTTCTACACAGTGCGGGACGCGGCGGGCAACGTGTCCGAGACCCCGCTCCAGAGCCTGCTCTACACGGACACCCGATTTCGCTGGGAGTCCGTCACTGCCGGCCCTCTGACGCTGCTATACCATGATCTGCCCGCCGACCGCGTAGAGAAGCTGAAGGGGTCGCTTGAGGAATGGTTGGTGTGGTTGGAGGATGTGCTGGGGGGCCGTCCGGAAAAACCAATGCTGGGCGTGATATATAACGACGATGGGGAGGTGCAGGACGCCTTTCCCCGGTTGAGCAGGACCATCGAGCCGGGGCAGATCTTTCATGGCTTTGCGTTCGCGGATTGGAACCTGTTTGCGGGCATTGGGCTGCGGGAATCGCTGATTGTCCACGAGGCGGCCCATCTGATGCTTCACGCAGTGTTGCACGAGCCCGCGCCCCCGATTCCGGCATGGCTGAACGAAGGATTTGCCAGCTACGCCGAGCCGAGGTCGAATCCGCATCCTGCTGCGGACTTGGAGACCCGCAGCGAGGGATCGATTTCCTTGAAGGGAATGCATGCGGTGCCGGGGAGGGTGTCGGACATCCGATACTTCTATCGGAAGGCGGAGAGTGTGGTGACTCACCTGCTGGAGCGGTACGGGGCGGAGAAGTTCAGGGACCTGCTGTATAACTTCGGCCACGGCTCTTCCATTGATGATGCTCTGATGGAGACCTACGGGTTTGACCAGAACGGCTTGGAGAGGGAGTGGAGGGAGTCATCCGGCGACGCAACGACTGAAGGGAGTCGTGAGAGTGGGGGTGACCTGCTATTTTTGCAGATGGAGAGTGTGCTTATAGCGTCGGTGGCGCTGCTGGCGGCGGCGGTGTTGGGCGCGCGGTTCCTGTATAGACGGCTTTCGCCTCGCCGCTCCGGTCGCGGGGATGCGGATGACTGGCGGGACGGCGGACCCTGGGAAGGTTAGGCGGTGTCCTCCGGCTCCAGAGCGTCGGCCTCCAGGCCAAGGAGGGCCAGAAGGTTGTCGGTGGTGGTCTGCACCACCTCGTCGACGGGAAGCCCCTTGAGGTCAGCCAGCTTCTGGGCGATCTCCGTGAGATGGTGGGGCTCCGTCCAGTTGCGCCGGTACTTCTTGAAGGGCTGGGGTGCGGAGTCCGTCTCCAACACAATGGACTCAAGGGGCAGCGCCTTGGCGACTTCCTGCAGTTCCGGGAGACGGAGCAGCGGCTTTGCCAAAGAGATGCGGAACCCGAGTTCGATGGCCGCGCGCGCCGTGGACTCATCTCCTTGAAAGTAATGCATCACGCCGCCGACGGCGTCTGCGCCCTCCTCCCGGAGGGTTGTCAGAACTTCCGGGTGAGACTCACGGGAGTGAAAGACGATGGGTTTGCCGAGTTCGAGAGCCAAGCGAATCTGGGCGCGGAAGGCCTGGAACTGAATCTCCTTGCTGGGGGAGGTGGGGAGGAAGTCCAAGCCGATTTCGCTGATGCAGACCACCTTGGAGTTCTGCAGGGCCAGCGTCTTCAACTCCTCGTAGACTTCGTCGTCCAAGGGGCCCTGGAGGTCGGAGGGATGAAGTCCTACGCCGGCGTAGAGGGGGTGGTGTTCGTTGGCGAGGGCTACGCAGCGGCGGGAGGAAGCGAGGGTGGTGCCGGCGCAGACCATGAGGCGCACGTTGGCGGCTGCGGCCCGTTCCAGAACGTCGGGAATTTCCGAGGGTGGAAAATGGTCCAGGTGGGTGTGAGTGTCTACTAGTGGCGGCATTTGGCCTTCCTGCGATGTGTTGAGTGTTCTCAATTATAGTATCTTTGGATTTACTGCGGGAGGGCGATTTGGAATCTATGACGTGTTCGATGGCTATAACAGAAGATGATTGAAACGAGAGGGACAGCTCTATGGTTGGTGGGCCTCGTGCCCGTTCTTCTGATGTTGGCAACGGGATGCGGACCGTCTCAAGAGCCTGCCCCGTCCGCTACACCCACCGAACCCACGGCAACTGCTACACCCACCTCTGTGGCCACCGCCGCACCCACCACTGCGCCAAGCGCATCTCCGCCGTCGGCGACCCTTCCAGCGGGGGAATACGGAGGGCACATCGTGGCCCTGGCGAGGGCGGACGTAGAACATTTTGACGTTCATCAGGATGTTTCCGCCGCTCTGGCCGCGCGAGGGCCGGGTGTCGCCTATAGCCGTATGCTGCGCCTAAGGACGGGCGCAGAAGTGGACCAGCCCAGCCTGTTGCTGGAGTGCGACTTGTGCGAAAGTTGGGAGTTGGTTGGCCCCCTGACTTATGAGTTTCGGCTGAGGGACAACGTGCGCTGGCAGGACTTGCCGCCGGTGAACGGACGGAAGCTATCGGCCCAGGATGTGGTGTTCAGCTATGAGCGTCAGAGGACGGCGGATTGGCCAAATAGCCCGCTGCTGCTGGCTTTGGACACAGTGGAGGCGACGGACGAGCTAACGGTGAGGGTCGGGCTCAAGTTCTGGGACACGGAATTCCTTCTGGCGCTGGCGGACGGGCGGAGCAAGGTGGTTGCCCCGGAGGTGGTGATAGCTTCGGGCACCCTGGAGCCGGGACCCGTGGTAGGGACGGGCCCTTGGGTGTGGCTGCGGACGCTGGAGGGTGATGGCACCGAATTTGAGGCCAATCCTGATTATTTTGAGGAAGGTCTGCCCTTTGCCGACCTGTTGACCTTCAAGGTTATAAAGGACCCGGAAACCCGGGTGGCCGCCTTCATCACGGGGCAGTTGGATGTCTACGACGTAGAGGCCGAGGAGTGGGAACTTCTTCAGTCGCGGGGCTTCTCCAGTCGGACTGTCGTATCCAAGGAGGGTGGTCTGGGCATGGCGCTGGCCATGAATGCCGGACGACCGCCATTTGACGACCGGGACGTGCGGAAGGCCGTCTTCCAGTCTCTCGAACCGTGGGCGCACCTGGAGGGGACGTTGACCGACGATGAGATGGTTGGCGCAGGAGTGCCGGTGGTGGAGGGGTCCTGGCTTCTGGACCGCGAAGTGACGCAGACCTTTTTCGATGGAGAGCCAAGCGTCAACGTTCAGGGGAAGGCCGTGGAGTTGGTGGTGGCGGATTTCGGCAACGAGCAGGTTGCGTTGCGAAGGGTGGTGGAGTCGGCCTTGAGGGAGGCAGGTTTCGTGTCGACGGTGACGGTGTTGAACCCGGTGGACTATAAGGAGCGGGTATGGCGAAAGCGGGACTATCAGATGTTCCTGGGGCCGACGCCTCCCGCTTCCGGCCCTAACGGGTATCTCTTCTCCGGCCTGCACAGCGGCGGTCAGTGGAACATCCTGGACCACGGCGACGGGGAGCTGGACCGGCTAATAGAATCTCAGCAGGAGTTTGGGTTCGACAGTCCTGAGCGGGGAGAGGCACTGCGGGAGGTACAGCGTCGGCTGTTGGGGGAAGCCTACGTGGTGACGCTAGGCGGAGGGGGCACGTTGTGGGTGATGCAGGACGCCGTCAGCGGGTTTCATCCTAACACGGCTTTGGCGGAGTATATCTTCTGGGCGAAGACGTGGCTGGGTGGTGGGCCGTCCCTGGGGGGATGAGGGAGTTGAGCGTAGGACAGCGAGATTCCTCGAGGGACTCGGAATGACATGGTGGGGAGACGTGGCTGGGCGGCGAGCCGTCCCTGGGGGGATGAGGCCGACGGGGGGTCGGGCGGTTTGCGAACCGTCCCTACGAGAGGGGCGAAGATGGGTCCCCGTATACGC
This sequence comes from Dehalococcoidia bacterium, assembly GCA_965238215.1. Classification (GTDB taxonomy): domain Bacteria; phylum Chloroflexota; class Dehalococcoidia; order Lucifugimonadales; genus JAPULR01. Next base: position 2,102,454 of record OZ250180.1, read on the forward strand.
GAGGACAACGGAAGGGGAGATTTCACCCCCATCCCCCGTCTTCACGAGGGCAGGTTCTAGCCTTCCCCCCTGAAGGGGGAAGGGACAAGAGGGAGGGGAGTGGATTATTCGTTTGGACTCGTTTTGACTTTCGACTGGGTATCAGTTTGTGCCTAAAATGATTCGTTTCAGGCGTGGGACTCGTTTCAAAAAAAGTGGGCAAACGAGTGGGGGATCAGGGTTGTTCATGGAGGGATGGTACAGGGGAGGGGAATTTGTGGCAAGGGCATGTTGGCAAAGTGGGGGTTGTGGGGAGTGCTGGATTCCGGCTCGGAGGCCGGAATGACGGAAGGGGAGCGGGATGAAGATGGGTCCCCGCCCCCCGTCCCCCGCCTTCGCGGGGGCAAGCTCTCGACGCGGGGACAAGGGAGGAGGGGATGAAAATAGACAAGGGGAGCGAGGGCGGGATTGAAACCCGCACCTACGGAATAGGTTGCAATATGGACGTCAACTGCACGTGAAGGGTCTATTTTCATAGTAATGACATGGGGTGTGTGGGGATGAGGGAGTTGGGTCCCCGCCCCCCGCCTTCGCGGGGGCAAGCTCTCGACGCGGGGGCAAGGGAGGAGGGGATGGGGGTGGGCGGTTCTGCCCCTACGGGATGGGAATGTGGGGATGAGGAGGTAGAGTCAGCGACGAGATTCTTCGACTCCGCTCCGCTCCGCTCAGAATGACATGATGGCAAAGACGTGGCTGGGGGGCGAGGGGCGGGTTTCAAACCCGCCCCTACGGGATGGGAATGTGGGGATGACGGATGGGGAAAGCATGGGGCGTGGTTACGGGGAGGGGGGCGCCTTGCTTCGATAGTCGGCGATGCCGTCGTCGAGGGTGGCCCAGGGGAGGAGGGCGCACTTGACGCGTATGGGAAACTGGCGGACGCCCCGCAGGGCCTCCATTTCGCCGATAAGGTCCAGTTCGTCGTCGGAAAGCTCTTTGCCCCGCAGCAGGCCCCGTAGGAGCTGAGAGAGCTCTTCGGCCTGGGCCAGGGTCTTGTCCTTCACCAGCATGGTCATGATGGACGCGGAGGCCTGGCTGATGGAGCATCCCTGTCCGCGGAAGGCGACGGACTCGACTTTGTGGTCGGCGTTCAGGTTCAAGCCAAGCACCACTTCGTCGCCGCAGAAGGGGTTGAAGCCGCGGGAAGAGACGTGAGGGTCGGGGATTTCGCCCTGGTTTCTGGGGTTGCGGTAGTGGTCGAGGATGACCTCCTGGTAGAGGTCGTCAAGCTGGTTGAAGGGAATTTCCTGCATGGCTGAGAGAGGTTAGGTAGGTTTAGCTGAGGGTCAGGCTCTTGCTGAAGTAGCGGAGCGCGTCTTTGAGGGTGGTCACCAGCAGGTCGACTTCATCCGTTGTGTTGTACACGTAGAAGCTGGCGCGGGCGGTGGCGGCCAATCCCAGCCTGTCTCGAACCAGGGGCATGGCGCAGTGATGGCCGGCGCGGATGGCGATGCCCGCCTGGTCGAGGATGGTTCCCAGGTCGTGGGGGTGAATATGGGGCGAGGAGAAGGAGATGATGCCGCCGCGCTGGGCCGGGTCGATGGTCCCGTAGAAGGTGAACTCCTCGGCCAGTTCTTTTAGAGCTTCCAGAGCGTACTGGGTGATTTCGGTCTCGTGCTGGTGCACCTCGTCCATGCCGAGGGCTTCCAGATAGTCAACGGCTGCGCCCAAGCCAATGGAGCCGGCGATGTTGGGCGTTCCCGCCTCGAAGCGCATGGGCAGGTCGTTCCAAGTGGCGCTCTGGAAGGTCACCTCCTGGACCATCTCGCCGCCGGTCAGGAAGGGTTCCATCTGCTCTAGGATCTCCGACTTGACATAAAGGCCGCCGATACCCGTAGGCCCCAGCATTTTGTGACTTGAGAAGGCGAGAAAGTCGCAGTCAAGGTCTACTACGTCTACGGGCAAGTGGGGGACGCTCTGGGCGGCGTCAATGAGAACGTGCGCGCCGACGGCGTGGGCCTTCGCGGTGAGGTCTTTGACGGGGTTGATGGTCCCCAGGACGTTGGACATGTGGGTCATGGCGACCAGCTTGGTCTGGTGGTTGATGAGGGCGTCCAGGTCGGAAAGGTCGAGGGTTCCCTCGTTGGTGACGGGTATGAATCGAAGCGTGGCGCCTTTTGCCTTGGCCAACTGCTGCCAGGGCACGAGGTTGCTGTGGTGTTCCATTTCGGTGACGAGAATTTCGTCGCCGGCGTTCAGGTTGGCTGTGGCCCACGTGCCGGCCACCAGGTTTATGCCCTCGGTGGTGTTGCGGACGAAGATCAGGTTCTCGGATGAAGGTGCGCCGATGAATCGAGCGACCTTCTCGCGGGCCTCCTCGTAGCGCTGGGTGGATTCCATGCTGAGGGCGTGGACGCCACGATGCACGTTGGAGTTGTAGCCTTCGTAGTAGTCCACGAGGGTTTGAATAACGGAGGTTGGCTTCTGGGAGGTGGCGGCGTTATCCAGGTAGACCAGGGGCTTGCCGTAGACAAGCTTGGATAGAATGGGGAAATCCTGTCTGATTTTCGCAGCGTCCAGCATCTTCGCTCCCTAAAGTTCCGGCAGCTTGGCTTCCACGAGGTTGTTGATGAGAGACTTCACGCTTGGGCAGGTCACGGCCTCTATGAGTTGATAGGCGAAGCCGCGAACGAGCAATCGGCGGGCCTCTTCCTGGCCGAGGCCGCGGCTCTGCAGATAGAAGAGGCTGTTCTCGTCTATCTGCCCGCTGGCGGCTCCGTGGCCACACTTGACGTCGTCGGCGTAGATCCAGAAGGCGGGCTTCACGTTGACCTGGGCCTGGTCGGAAAGGAGGAGGTTCTTGTCTTCCTGCCTGGCGTCTACCTTCTGGGCGTCCTTGCGGACGGTTATGCTGCCGTGGAAGGCGGCCCGGGCGCGCCCACCGAGGATGCCCTTGTAGAGTTCGCGGCTGGTGGTGTGAGGCTTGGCGTGGTCGATGACCACCTGGTTGTCCACCTTCTGGGCACCGCCGGCGAGGTACAGCCCGTTAAGGGTACAACTGCTTTCGGGCGCGTCCATAAGGGCGGTCAGGTTGTTTCTTACCAGGTCGCCGCCCACGTCGAGGGTAGTCGACGAAAAGCGGGAGCCGGCCCCGAGAACGGCCTGAGTGGTGCCAACGTGGAAGCCCTTGTCACCGTGCCGTTGCAGCCGGTAATAGTCGAGGGAACTGTTGGCTTCCAGCACGAGTTCCGAAACTGCATTGCACAGGTATGGAATGCCGTCGGCGCCGGCGTAGGTTTCTACGATGGTCGCCTTGCTGCCGCGTCCGACTACGACAAGGGTGCGGGGCTGGGTGAGGGTGTGGCTTTCCACGCCGGAGGTGAGATATATCAGATGAAGGGGGTTCTCCAGGGAGGTGTCCGGCGGCAGCCGGAGGAAGGTCCCTTGGTGGAGGAAAGCGGTGTTGAGAGCAGTGAAGGCGTGGCTGCGATAGGGGGCGTGGCGGGCCAGATGCTCCCCAATCAGTGAGCCGTGGGACTCTAGCGCCTGGGCGAGGTTCGCGACGATTATGCCCCGGGGCAGTTGGGAAATGTCGGAAAGCTGAGGGGCGATGCGTCCGTCAACAAAGACGAGGCGGTTCCACGAAGGGTCTCCGAGGGAGTCAACGTGGACAGCGACGTTTGAGTCGAGGTCCGGATGAAGGGTGGGAATTCTGAAGCCGGCCCGAGCGATGGGACGCACGTCCGTATATTTCCACTCCTCGTTACCTCGCCGCGCAGTGGGGAAGCCGAGGGCCGTGAAGGCGTCCATGGCGTCTCTTCTGAGGGATTGGAGCCACTGAGGATGTAGTCCGTAACCGTCCTGTTCGAGGGACTCCAACGCCCGGAGATAGGGGGTTGCCTCAGGGGCGGCAATAGTGGTCATGGGCTGGCGGGCTGGGAAAGGGTACTTTGCAACGAGCTTTCCGCGTCTTTCTCGTATCCGTCGTAGCCGTTGGCTTCAATTTCCAGGGCTAGCTCCTTGCCGCCGGACTTGACTATGCGGCCGTTGACCAGTACGTGCACCCTGTCGGGTACCACATGGTTGAGAATTCTCTGGTAGTGGGTTACCAGGAGGAGGGCGTTTTCAGGCGTGCGCAGCCCGATGATGCTCTGGGCAACGGAGCGCAGGGCGTCCACGTCCAAGCCGGAGTCCGGCTCGTCCAGGATGGCGAGCTTGGGTTCCAGGACGGCCATCTGAAGGATCTCGTTGCGCTTCTTCTCGCCGCCGGAAAAACCCTCGTTGACGGAGCGCCGGGTCATGAGCGGGTCCACATTGACGGTCTTGATGCGTCGGCGAAGGAGCCGGTCGAACTTCAAGGGGTCCAGTTCCTCCAGGCCCCTGCTCTTGTTGACGGCGTTGTATCCGGCGCGGAGGAACTGGTCAAGGCGAACGCCCGGCACCTCGATCGGGTGTTGGAAGGAGAGGAAGACGCCGGCCCGCGCCCTATCCTCCGGCATCATCTTCAGCAGGTCCTGCCCCTGGTAGAGGGCGGTGCCCTGGGTGACCACGTAGCCGGGTTTGCCTGCAAGCACGAATGCCAGGGTGCTCTTGCCGGAGCCGTTGGGTCCCATGACGGCGTGCACCTCGCCGGCTTGCACGGAGAGGTTGACTCCCCTCAGGATGGGCGTATCGTTAACGGAGGCGTGGAGGTCTCGAATTTCCAGCATTGGCTTCTACCCCACCGCTCCTTCCAGGTTCAACTCCAGCAATCGGGTGGCCTCGACGGCGAACTCGAAGGGGAGCTTCTGGAAGACCTCTTTACAGAATCCGTTGATGATGAGGGACTGGGCGTCTTCCATGGAGAGACCCCGCTGGTTGCAGTAGAAGAGCATGTCTTCGTCCACCCGGGAGGTGAAGGCTTCATGCTCCAGGTGAGCGGTGTTGTTGCGAACTTCCACGTATGGGGTGGTGTGAGCGCCGCACTGGTCGCCGATGAGCAGGGAGTCGCACTGGGTGAAATTGCGGGCGTTGTCCGCCTTGGGCATTATGCGGACCAGGCCTCGGTAGGTGTTGCTGCCCTCGTTGGCGGAGATGCCCTTGGCGATTATCTTGCTGCGGGTGTTCTTGCCTATGTGGATCATCTTGGTGCCGGTGTCTGCCTGCTGGCGGCCCTTGGTCAAGGCCACGGAGTAGAACTCGCCGATGGAGTTGTCTCCCTGAAGGATGACGCTGGGGTACTTCCAGGTGATGGCGGAGCCGGTTTCCACCTGGGTCCAGGATATCTTGGAGTTGGCGCCGGCGCACTTGCCCCGCTTGGTGACGAAGTTGTAGATGCCGCCTTTGCCGTTCCGGTCGCCGGGGTACCAGTTCTGGATGGTGGAATACTTAATCTCGGCGTCCTTGTGGGCTATGAGTTCCACGACGGCGGCGTGGAGCTGGTTTTCGTCCCGCATGGGGGCGCTGCACCCCTCCAGGTAGCTGACGTAGCTGCCTTCTTCGGCGATTATCAGGGTGCGTTCGAACTGGCCCGTTTCGGCGGTGTTGATGCGGAAGTAGGTGGTCAGCTCCAGGGGGCAGCGGACGCCCTTGGGTATGTAGCAGAAGGAGCCGTCGGAGAATACGGCGGCGTTGAGGGCGGCGTAGAAATTGTCGCTGTAGGGAACCACGGAGCCCAGGTATTTCTGTATGAGATCGGGGTGCTCCTGCAGGGCCTCTGAGAAGGAGCAGAAGACTATCCCGTGCTTGGACAACTCCTTGCGGAAGGTGGTGGCGATGGAAACGCTGTCGAAGATGGCGTCTACGGCCACGCCGGCCAGACGCTTCTGCTCTTCCAATGGGATGCCCAGCTTCTCATAGGTGCGGAGAAGCTCCGGGTCCACCTCGTCCAGGCTCTCGAGTTTCACCTTGGACTTGGGAGCGGAGTAGTAGATAATGTTCTGGTAGTCGATGGGCGGGTAGTGGACCTTGGCCCAGGTGGGGGTCTGCTCTTGGGCTCGCAGCTTTTCCCAGTGACGGAAGGCCTTGAGGCGCCATTGCAGCATGAACTCCGGCTCGTTTTTCTTGGCGGAGATCCAGCGGACGATGTCCTCGTTGAGACCCTTGGGGGCAACGTCCGCCTCGATGTCCGTGACGAAGCCGTACCGGTATTCCTGGGCGGCAATGGTGTTTAGTTCTCTGTTGGCGGTGGTCATCTTCAAGCTCTCGGGATGACGTGGGTCAGAATGCCTGCAAAAGGGCCTGAAAATCAGGATGGGAGGAGGGGGGCAGTTGCCCTCCATAAAGCTTGCGAATTAATAATTGTCGATACATTGACTAGACAATTATCTAAGCCAAATGATTGCACATTTCGGGGATTCAGTCAAGGGGAAACGACTGCTGTAGTCGCTCGCCGTAACAAGACGTTGCTGGCTGCGAAGGCGGTGACCGCCTCCCGGGCCGTATAGCGGAACTTGTAGCCCGTTGCCCGCTTGAGTTTGCCGGTTGCCATGACTACGGGGTGGCGGACGAAATTCAGACCGTCGGAAGTGGATTCTTTCTGGACGCCGAATTTCCAGGCAACGTCCACCACGGGGAAGGCGAAGGAGGATGGGAGGGCGACGAGGGGCTTCCCCATTATCCTGGCCAATTCGCTGTATGGGAGCACACCCTTGCCGGCCACGTTGAATATGCCCGGCTGGGGATTGACGCTGAGAATGGCCAAGATACGGGCCAGGTCGACGCTGTGGATGATTTGCAGGGGAGGGTCAGAGCCGGCAATCTTCAGCAGGAGGGGCTTGTCGAATCCCTGGGTCACGCGACTGCTGCCTTCGGGCCCCATGACCATGCAGCACCGCAGTATGGTGACGGAGATGCGGGGATTTTCCTCGGCGAAGCTCAGCAGCAGCTTTTCGCTGAGAAGCTTGGTTTGGCCGTACTGAAAGCGGGATAATGGGCGAGGGTCACTCTCTTCGGTGATGGGTATGGGGTTATCACTGTGGGCGCCATATACTGTATGGCTGCTGAGGTATATGACCCCCTTGACCCGGGCGCGGCGGCTCTCTCGCAGCAGGTTTTCCAGTCCGAGGAGGTTGTCTTTCTGAATGGCCTCAGCTTCCGACGGATTGCGCCCTTCCTGAAGGTTGAAGGCGAGATGAACCACGGTATCCACCGAGTCCCTCTGGAACACCGGCGCCAGGGGTTGGCTCACGTCCAGCCGGTGGGCGCGGACGTTGTGGAGAGGTTTGGGGAGGGGCTTGAGGTCTATGGCCACCAGCTTATCCAGGGTGTCCATGGCCTCTAATTCCTGCAGGAACCTGAAGCCGATGAATCCGGAGGCTCCGGTGACGGCCACCACGGAAGCGGGGGCGCCGGTAGTCATGTTAGACCTTGTCTACGAAGTCGAACTTGAGAACGCCAAGGCCGCCCACCTCGAAGGACATGCCGATGGTATGAGAACCTTCGCTCAGAGTAACGCCGTGGGCGGTAATGACGGTGGCTTTATTGAGGGCCATGGCGAAGGGCCTGTCCTTGGTTACTTCCTGGAAGGAAACGACGTCATCTTCCAGGTGAAAGGCGCAGGACTCCAGGGGAAGCTCTCGGTCGTCTACGGTGAGGGGAAGGAGGCGGCGGGCCTGGCCGGAGCCCAGCTTGTTGAGAATCTGAAACTCCATTCCGGTATCGGTGTTGCGAAGGCTGCCCTTCACGTAGAGGCGACGAAGTATGAAGCTGGGAATGGATACCATCAGTTCAGTGCTCCTCGATCTCTACCCAGAGATAAGGCCAGGCAAAGGCCGCTATGGTAGACGATGAATCCCGTGTAATTATCCATCTGCGCTCTCTGCGGCTCTTTTCATTCGGTATAGCTCCTTTTCCAGTTCGACAGTTTCCTCTGGCAGCGGGTGGGCGGCGCCCAGTAGGGTAGTATACAGGAAAATTTGGGCCAGACGCTCCACGAGCAGGCTGTTTTCCAGGGCCTCCTGAGGGGTCCTACCGACGGTTATCAAACCGTGGTTGCGGAGCAGGACGGCCATGCTGTCATCCAGGGCAGTGAGGGCCTTTTCCGCCAATTCCTCTGTGCCGGGGAAGCCGTATTCCGCCACAGGAATGGGGCCGCCAATCTTGATGACAACCTCATCTATGAGAGGGGGTATTTCTCGTCCGGCCACTGCGGCAACGGTGGAGTAGATGGGGTGGGAGTGGACGACGCAGCCGACGTCGGGCCTGCCGCGATAGATGCCCAGGTGCAGCGCGGATTCGGAGGAGGGGGGGAGTTCTTCCTCCACGGGTTCGCCGAACATGTCGATTATGGACAGGCCGTGGGGGCCTAGGTCATCGAGGTTTGCCCCTCTCGCAGTAATGAGGACGAGATCGTCGGGGCAGGCGCGCAGCCTGAGACTGACGTTGCCGCTGGAGCCTGAGACGAGGCCCGCCGCGACCAGACGCCGGCAGATGCTACGCAGGGACTTGCGCTGAGATTGCCAATGGTGCACGGTCACGTCGTCAAGCCTGCCGACGTCGGGTTGCTGCTGAAGGGCCGCATGTCGTCTTCTCCTACTGTGCGAATTTCAAACGTCCTGGATTCTATGATAAAGGATTTTCCATTGTGGGTAGAATTCCTCGTATTCCAGGGCGTCGGAAGGGTCCGGGTCCACATCCAACCATTGAGGGGCCATGGCTTCTGAGGCTTCCGCCAGGTTGGAGTGCAGTCCCGCGACCACCGAGGCTGCGGCGACGGCCCCCAGGAGGCTCACGTGGGCCGTCGAACTGCGGCGAACTGTTCGTCCCAAGACACTGGCGAGGATGCGAGCGAAGAGGGGACTGCGAGACACTCCCCCGCCGAGGTGGAGAGCCGGAGACTGCTGGCCTGAGGCCCGTTCCAGGTCGGCCAGGTTGGCCTTGACGGAGTAGGCCAGGGACTCCCAGAAGGCCCGCAGGGCTTCGGCGGGGGTGGGGCTGCGATATAGCAAGGGAATGGGAAATAGAAGGCCGCCCCTTCGAAGGCCCGCCTCCGGCGCCGTGATAGGCGCGGGGCCCAGGTAGGACAGGAAACCGTTGCTGCCAACGGGCGCCGATGCTGCCAGAGCGTCGGCCTGAATGAAGGTGGCATCGGGGCCTAGAAGCAGGTCCTTCAACCAGCGGTGGGCGTTTCCGGCGTCGCCAAGATTCACTTCGGAGACCCACCGGCCCGGGATGGGGAAGGGGCTAAACCAGGCCTTGGCCTGGGGGTCCGGGTGTGGGGAATCTGTGACGGTCTGCATGGAGGCGCTCCATCCGGCGACGAGACCGGTGTCGCCGGGACGAGTCAGACCCATGCCCAGAAGCCCGCAGGAGGTATCGGCGCCGGCCAGGGTGACGGGCGTACCGGCGGCCAGACCCAACCTGAGGGCCGCGTCGGGTTTCAGCCTGCCTACAACGGTCCCGGCCGCGGATGGGGGCGGAAGCTGAGATGGGGGCACGCCCATCTTGGAAAGCATCGCGTTGTCGCGGTTGGCGGCGCGGGGATCAAGGAGGCCGACGCCGGCGGACAGGGAGGGTTCGCAGGCGAGGCTCCCCGTGAGTTTAACGGCGAGCCAGCCCGCCACGGTGAGAATGTGCGCTACACTCTTGCGCAGGTCGGGCCGGTTGTTCTGTAGCCAACGGAGCTTGGCGGGGGCAAGAAGCATGGCGGGGAACTGGCCCGTGGCTTCGTAGAGGGCTGGGCCCATCTCCTCCTGAAGGGCCGCGCCTTCGAATGCAGCACGCAGGTCCACGTTTGGGCTGACCAGTATTTCCCGGTCATGGTCGTCAAGGAACACCAGCCCGTGGCGCTGGCTGGTTATGCCCACGGCCGCCACGTCGGACGGGGCGAGGTTAGCCTGGGCGAGGGCGCGAACGGTCAACCGAGCCGCCGTGTCGAGGATCTCTTGGGGGTCGAACTCGCGGGTCAACTCCGATTCGCCCTCAGGAGTGAAATAGTGGATGGGCTCGTGACAGTCCGCCAGGCAGCGGCCTTGGGGGTCCGCAACCATGCAGTGGAGGGCGCTGGTCCCGAAGTCCAGTCCAAGGAGGTTAGCGGCCAAGGCTTCCCCACACTTTGGGGTTCGCCAGGTTGATGGGTTTTTCCCCTTGAAGATGGCGTTGTATATCCACGAGCATCATCTCGGAATGGCGCTGGACGGTTCCCTCGGTAGCGCCGCCCACGTGGGGGGTGAGGATGACGTTAGGCAGCTTAATTAGGGGGCTGGCGGGAGAGATGGGGTGGGTCTCGTGGACGTCGAGGGCTGCGCCGGCGAGTGCTCCGGTGGTCAGGGCGTGAACGAGGGCGTCCTCTTGCACCATTTCGTAGAAGGCGGTGTTGACGAGGAAGGCTCCGGACGGGAGGGCGTTCAGTTCTTCATGGCCTATCATGCCGGTTGTTTCGCTGGTGGCGGGGACGTGGAGGGAGAGGAAGTTAGACTGTTGAAGCAGCCGTTCCAGGGGAACGAGAAGGGCGCCGTCGCGCTGTTCCCCCGCTGCGCCGGCGTAGGGGTCGTAGGCCAGGACGCTCATGCCGAAGGCACCGGCCAGATTGGATACGATGCTGCCCACTGCACCCAGTCCGATAAGTCCGAGGGTGCGGCCCTCAAGCTCCAAGCCCCGATGGTTTACGTAGCCGTCCACGGGGTCTTCCCAGCGGCCCGACTTGACGTATCCGTCCAGATGCGAAATTTGGCGGGCGAGGGAGAGCATGAGACCAAGGGTGAGTTCCGCCACGGCGCGGGCGTTCCGGCCGGGGGTGTTGACCACCAGCACGTCGTGCTCCGTGGCGGCGTCCAGGTCTACGTGATTGAGGGCGGCGCGGCAGATGCCCACGAAGCGAAGGTCGGCGGCGTTTTGGAATAGCTCTTCGAAGATGAAGTCCGCTTCCACTATGAGGTGGGTGACGTGTTCCTTCTGCAAGCGGAGGCCCAACTCCTCCGGGTCTTGGAGGCGGCGGGTTTCCGTCCAGCTTTCGTAGTCCACGGGCATTAGCTGTGCCAGGGACGCCAGGGCCGTAGGGTTGAAGGGGGCCAGGACCAGAGCCCTCAATTACGATGTTCCTTCAAGACGGCTTGGGCGGCGGTAACTCCGCTGCGGACGGCTCCCTCCATGGTGGAGGGCCAGCCAGTGTCCGTCCAGTCACCCGCCAGAAAGAGGTTCTGGACGGGGGTCCGGGCGGGAGGTCGGAAGCGTTCGGAGCCGGGAAGGCAGCGGAAGGTGGCCTTTTCTTGCTTGACCACCAGGGAGCGGACAACGCGGGCGGATTTCGCTTTCGGGAAGGCGTCCGTCATGGCTTTCATGCACATTTCCTGGACTGCCTGCTTTGGTTGGTTTACGTAATCAAAGGCGGCGCTGAGGGATACGGTGACGTACTGGCCCGGCGCTTCGCTGCGTCCCATTATGCTGCTCTTGTTGAAGACCCACTGTAGGGGCGAGTCCACGAGGGCTACGAAGTCCTGCTCCATGACGGGCCTGTCGTACCAGAGGTAGACGTTGACGATGGGGGCCGTCTGCAGCTGATCAAGGGAGGCGAAGAAGGAGGTCTTGGCCAGATGCGGGGGCAGCAAGGGCATCAGATTGACCAGGGGCAGGGCGCTTACGCAGGCGTCAGCGCGGAGAACGTCGCCCCCGGACAGTTGGACACCGGCTATGAGGAATTCGCCCGTCCGTCCGTCTTCATTCAACTGAAGGGAGGCGGCTTGGCCGGTTATGACGCGTCCGCCCCTGCTTTCCACGTACTTCTGGGCCGCCTCTCCCATGAGGGAAGATAGGCCCTCCCGGGCGTAGCCGATGCGGGAGGACTGGGGGCTCTTGAGCAGCCCCTCCTGGAAGATCATGATGCCCATTGCAGCTGAAACGTCTTCAACGTCGTCGTTGACGCAGGGCTTGACGATGAGGTTCCAGAAGTTTTCGATGGTGCGTTTGGTCTGTCGGTGGCGACGGAGCCAACGGCCGAAGGTCTCTTTCTGGAGGGAGGGCTTGCTGCGGTCGGTGACGTTCAGACGCAGGAGGCCATAGACGGCGGTCAGCTTGTCCCAGACCCCCAGGTGCTTGTAGGACAAGAAGGACGGCAGCATGTGGAAGGGCTTGGGAAGTCGGCCGGCGGAGATGGAGCTGGAGGGTCCGGCAGGGCTGACCACATCAACCCTGGTCCGGTCCTGGATGTAGGCCCTTCGCAGGGTGCCGATCTTTTCGAGGAAGTCCCTGTAGTAGGTACAGCAGCCCAGGAACACGTGCTGGCCATTGTCCACCACCTGGCCGGTTTCCCGGTCGGTGAAGGAAAAAGCGCGCCCGCCCAGATAGGGCCGCTTTTCGACGAGGGTGACTTGGCAGCCCTGATCCAGCAGATGGCAGGCGGCTGCCATGCCGGCCAGACCACCGCCCAGAATCACTGTTCGGGGTTTGGATGAGGGAGAGGCAGTAAGCTCTTTAGCCATGTCGTAGTCATAACGAGCAGCTTTTCACGGCTGCTCAGGCTGATTCTACCACCAAAGACGTTATAGTCGTTAGATGAGATGCGACGGAGGATGCGCGTGTAGATGGCGGCCAGCACTGCAGGACAAGCGCGGCTGCGGGTAGACAGGTACGGGAGGAGCTTGGCGCCGTTCTGAAAGAGGGACTGTGCCCGTTGCACCTGGAAGGCCATGAGCCGGCGTTGGGCGTCGTTCCGCACCTCCCTTCTGAGTTCCTCTTCCGAATAGCCGAAGCGTCGGATTTCCTCCAGAGGCAGGTAGATGCGGTCTCGGGCCATGTCCTCCTGCACATCTCTCAGAATGTTGGTTAGCTGCATGGCAAGGCCAAGGTCCACGGCGTATTCCACGGCCTTGGGATGCCGGTAGCCGAAGATCTGGAGACAGATGATCCCCACGACGGAGGCCACCCGATAGCAGTAGAGTCGCAGCTCTTCGAAGGTCTGATATCGGTTGTTGGCAAGGTCCATCTCCACGCCGCGAATGACGTCCTGAAAGTAGCGTTGGGGGATGTCGTAGGTTTGGGCGGTGTGGGCCAGGGCGGTGAAGACGGGGCCTTCCGGCTGGCGTTGGTAGGCGTCGTCGAGGTGGGCGGTCAGATGGATGAGGGCGGCCTGCTTGGCTTCGGGAGAGGCAACTTCGTCAACGGCGTCGTCGCAGTAGCGGCAGAAGGCGTAGGCGGCGTAGATGGCGCGGCGCTTGTCGGCGGGAAGGGTTAGGAAGGCGTAAAAGAAGTTCTTGGCCTCGCGCTTGGTGATGAGGCGGCACTCCTCGTATGCGTCCGTTAGTGAAACCATAGGCTGAATGCAACAAGCTCCCGCAACGAGCGGTCCTAGAACTTGGGGGTTCTGCCCAGCTTCGGCATTGCACCCAACTTCAGGGCAGCCCAGGTTGAAACCAGGAGCCAGCCTTTCTTGAAGCGAGAGAGGCTGGGGCGGCGCGCAAGCACGTTGTAGTCCTGTTTTTCTATGGCGTCCAGCACGGCCATGCCGCCGCGAGTGAACAGAGCGACGTCCACCTTTGCGGCGCCTTCTATACGGGGCAGCAGCTGCGCGCCCTGGAGGAACATCCGACGAGTCCGCTCCACCTGGAAGGCCATGAGCCGGCGGAAGTTGTCGTCGAAGGCGCGTTGGGCCAGCTGCTCCTCGGTGACGCCGTGGGCTTTCAGGTCCTCCACAGGAAGGTAGACGCGGCCCTTCCGCCAGTCGCGGTTCACGTCCTGCCAGAAGTTTGTCAGCTGCAGGGCGGTGCAGGTGTAGTCGGATAGCTGCTGCCGTTCCTCATTCCGGTAGTCGAAGACGTAGAGGAAGAGGCGACCGCAGGGGTTGGCGGAGTGGTCGCAGTAGTAGAGCAGATCCTCAAAGGTCTCGTAGCGGGAGACTTCCTGGTCCATCCGGTTGGCTTCGATGAGCTTGAGGAAGGGTTCCCGCGGGATGCGATAACGCTGGATGGTGTCCTGGAGGGCGACCATGACCGGGTGCTTGGGGAAGCCGTTGTAGCAGCGTTCCAGGTCCTCCCGCCATTGCTCTAAAAGGGCGCGCCGGTCGCCCTCTGCTTCGTCCCCCAGGTCGTCCACGGTGCGGCAGTAGGCGTAGAGGTTGGACACGTGCTGGCGCTTGGCCTTGGGGAGCAGCAGTGATCCCACGGTGAAGTTTTCGTAGTGGGTCTTGGTGAGACGGCGACAGTAAGCGGCGGCCTCGTCGGGGCTCCAGGTTCGGGAATCGGATACGAGGAGAGAGGCCATGGTTCACCCGCCGTTGAGGAAGCGGCCCAGGGCGGTGAGGGGCCAGTAGTTACGGTAGAGATGGTAGTTGATCATAAAGCCAGCGCCCATGTCGAGGTCCTGGTAGGAAGGGTCTCCAGGGTCGGGCAGCTTCTTTGGTCGATGTCCGACGCCGTAGCCGGGGAAGCCGGTGCCGGTGAAATAAGGCTCGTCCCATGAGCCGTCGGCCTGCTGGGTCCGGTGCAGGTAGCGGATGCCCTTGAGGGCTGCGGGGGAGTCGGCCTCTCCCGCGGCGATGAGGGCCAGCAGCGCCCATGCGGTCTGGGAGGCGGTGCTGGGGCCTTTCCCCCTCAGGGACGGGTCAACGTAGGAGCCGCAGCTTTCGCCCCAGCCGCCGTCAGCGTTCTGATGCCGCATGAGCCAGGCTACTGCCTTTCGCACGTAGGGTTGGCTCATGTCCTCGCCGATGGCTCGGAGGGCGGGCAGCACCGCGCCGGCGCCGTAAATGTAGTTCACTCCCCAACGGCCGAACCAGGGGCCGTCCTCTTCCTGATCCGCGCGGATGTAGTCGTAGGCCCTCTGGATTGGTTCGAAGGTGCGGTCGTAGCCGAGCTTGCCGAGGGCTTCCACAACGTGGGCGGTAACGTCGACGCTTGGGGGATCCAGGGATTCGCCGAAGTCGGCGAAGGGGATGCTGCTCAGGTAGGTACGGTCGTTATCCTTGTCGAAGGCGGCCCACCCGCCGTTGGCGCTCTGCACGCCCAGGAGCCAGGAGACGCCCCTTTCCACGGCGGCGACGCGACATTTGTCCTCATCTGCGGGGAGTCCGGCCATGTTCAGGGCAATGAGCACCTCCGCCACGTCGTCTATGTCGGGGTAGTTGTTGTTGGCGAACTCGAAGGCCCAGCCGCCGGGTGGAGTCTCCGGCGCCTTTACCTGCCAGTCGCCGCCGCGAAGGATTTGCTTGTCAATGAGCCATCGGGCGGCGGACTCCATGGCGGGGTTATCGGGCGGGATGCCCGATTCCAGCATGGAAATCAGCGCGAGGCAAGTATCCCATACGGGGGAGATGCAGGCTTGCACCCGCCAGGTATCGTCCTCCTCTATGGCGAAGCCTTCGAAGCCCTGGAGGCCCATCTTCATGGCGGGGTGGTCCAGTTGGTAGCCCAGGTGCTTGAGGCAGATGAGGGAGTAGACCCAGGGGGGTTGAATGCCGCCCCAGGAGCCGTCGGCCTCCTGTCGGGCGAGGATCCACTGGGCGGCGAGGCCCTTGGCCCAGGCGCGGCCGGGCTTGATGGGAGCCTTTTCGTACAGACGCAGGACCTTATCTGCACCGTTGAACAGGGTACGCCAGCTGGCTATGCGTCTGGACAGGCCATTGGAGGGGGGGTTGTGTCCGTTTTGCCGCGGGAAGAGTTCCGGGATGGCGGCGAATGCGGGGATAGGCACCGTTGGCTTTTCCGTCAGGATTATGGTCATGGGCACGATGGTGGCCCGCGCCCAGCTAGAGAACTCGTAGATGTTGAGGGGGAACCAGGTAGGCAGGAACATCACTTCCGGCGGCATGGCGGGCAGGTTCTTCCACGGAAACTGGCCTAGCATGGCCAGCCAGATTTTGGTGAATACGCGGGTGTTGGGAACTCCGCCCTTGGAGAGGATAAACTCCCTGGCTTTAGTCATGGCGGGGGAGTTTGCGGGGATGCCCGCCATCTTCAGGGCCGTATAGCATTCAACGCAGGTGCTCAGGTTGCCTGGCGCGCCGTAGTATTGGGCCCAGGAGCCGTCCTCCTCCTGGCGGCCCAGGATGTAGTTGGCGATCTTACGCCATCGTTCCGGGTCCGGCGCGCCCAGAATGTGGGTAAGCATGAGGTATTCGGCCTCCATGGTGGGGTTGGACTCTAACTCACCCCACCAGTAGCCTTCCTCGTACTGGATGCTCAGCATATATTGTTGGGCTTTTGCGACGGTTTCCGTCGCAGCCTCCCGAACGTGCTCGTCAATTCTTGAAGTCGCCTGTGGCATACACCTCTCCGTGTTTATACTTCGCGGTGGTCTCGAAACCACCGCACGGCCTTTTCCAAGGCCTCCTCCACCGGACTTTGGGGCAGCCCCAACTCGCGGACGGCCTTGGCGCTGCTGACGTACATGGGCTTCTTGGCAACCCGCATTCCTTCCAGAGGGATGCGGGGCTTTCGTTTGAGCAGCTTGCCTTCTATCAGATAATCGATCATCCCCAGGAGAATTATCAGGTTTATGGGAATTCGCACCCGCGGCGCCCTGACTCCGGTGATGGATTCCAGGGTTAACAGGACCTCCAGAAGGGTCATGTTGCGATGTCCCAGGATGTAGCGCTGGCCGGGTACGCCCTTTTCCATGGCGAGGACGTGGCCCGTAGCCACGTCTTCCACGTCTATGACGTTCATGCCGGTGCCGATGTAGACGGGCAGTTTTCTGCGGAGGAAGTCGAGGACGATGCCGCCAGTGGGGGTGGGTTTCACGTCCCACGGGCCTATTGGCGCTGCGGGGTTGACGACAACCACGGGCAGCCCATTACTTGCAGCGGCCAGGGCTTCCTGTTCGCCCAGATACTTGGACTTCTTGTAGTGGCCCACCAGGTCTTGGGGTCGAAGCTGCGTGTCTTCCGTGCCGAGACCCTTCTTAGGCAAGCCGATGGTGGAGACGGTGCTGGTGTAGACGGCCTTCTCCACGCCGGCGCGTTCGGCTTCCTCGAATATGATCTTCGTGCCTTCCACGTTGACTCTGTAGACCTCCGAGGGGTCCCGGCTCCAGAAAGTGTACATAGCGGCGCAGTGGAAGACGCCGTGGCAGCCCTTGAGGGCTTTGGCTATGGATTCCCTATCTCGCAAGTCTCCGAGGGCCTCCTCAACGCCCAGATTTTCCAGTGCAAGGGCGTTGCTGTTCCGACGCACCAGCGCCCGTACGTCGTAGCCCCTATCGACAAGGGTCCTGACCAGGTTGCCGCCTATAAAGCCCGTCGCGCCCGTTACTAATACTCTCACGGCCCGTTACCTCTGGGCCGGTCGGGGAGTTCCCCGACGGATGGCCTGGTCGACGAAGGTCTTGGTGAAAATGTCCAGGCTTTTCTGGGCTTTTTTTGCACCTTTAGCCAGGGACATAAGCTTAGGGAGACGACCGGGCCGGGCCAGAGAGTTAAGGATGACGCGCATTCCCCGACGGGCCTCCCGCTGGAGCATGATTTCCTCCACGTAGGGGGGGAGCTCCTGGCTGGTTGTGTCCGAAATCGCCCGCACGGAGACGAAGGGCACGCCGGCCTGCGAGGCGGCGCGGCATATCCAGTAGTCCTCAAGGCTGACGGCCTGGGCGTTAAACTCCCGGTGGAGCTTTTCCCGCTCGCTGCGGGTGCGGACCAGCCGGTCAGCCGTGAGGGTGTCACGACGGACGTAGGGGAGGGCGTTTTCGTGGATGGCGGCTTCCGCCAGCTGAAAGAGGCGCAGGTCTATCGTCAGGGGTGGAGAGCCGTCCGTCGACAGGAGGCGGCGGGCGAGCACCAGGTCTCCCACGCTGAGGTCGTCGGACAGGGCCCCCGAGAAGCCTATGGAGAGCACAAGAGAGGGCTTGGAGTCGCCTTCGAGCAGAGATGTAGCGGCGGCAAGGGCCTTTTCCTTGCCCACGCCGGTGACGGTGACGGAGGCTTGGCCCTTGGAGGTACTCTTCAAGCTTCCCAGTCTGCGAACCTCGTCTTTCATCGCTGCTACAATCGCAATCAAGTTTGTTTACTACCGCTTTTTCATGTTTAGCATTTCGATCTATCGCTATCCGGTGTTTGCGGAGGCTTTGCCCTAGGCCGCGGTTATGCCGCTCTTGGTGATTGCCCCGGAGCGGATGAGGGTGAACCAGTCCTTGGGGCTGGTGACGGCTCCGAAGATGGTCGCCGACTCGAAGCCACAGTGCATCATGCAGTTGGCGCACCTGGGGTCCTTTCCAACGCCGTACTTCTCCCAGACTTCCGCCTTCATAACCTCGCTCATCTTGCCGACGTGCTTGTCGGCCAGGGGATAGCAGGGGAGCCTCCAGCCCATGATGGTGTAGGTGGGGTTGGACCAGGCGGTGCACTGGTAGTTCCGCTCGCCACGCAGAAAATCGAGGTAGAGGGGGTTGTTGTAGAAGCGGATGCCGTCGGAGCGATCGGGGTCCAGAATCTCCTTGAACACCTTCTCGGATTCGGTCCGGCGGAGGAACTGTTCCCGGTCGGGGACGGCCTCATAGTCGAAGCCGGGGGAGATCATGCAGCCTTCCACGCCCATGTCCGTCATGGTGCGGAAGAGTTCATGCAGGTCTTCCACGTCGCTGCCGCGGAAGATGGTGGTGTTGGTGCAGACGCGGTAGCCCTGGGCGAGGGCGCTGGCGATGGCGGCCTTGGCTTTCTTAAAGACCCCCTTGCGGTCTACTGATTCGTCGTGCTTCTCCTCCATGCCGTCCATGTGCACCACCCAACAAAAGTACTTGGAGGGCTGGATCTTCTTCATGACTCGCTCCATCAGCAGGCCGTTGGAGCAGCAGTATATGAAGTATTTACGCCGTATCAGCTCGTTGATGATGTCGCTTATCTGGGGGTGAATGGTTGGCTCTCCGCCGGCGATGGATACGATGGGCGCGCCCGACTCCTCTACGGCGGCGATGGCCTCATCGACGGGCATCATCTTGCTCATCATGGCCTTGTACTCGCGGATGCGGCCACAGCCGACGCAGGAGAGGTTGCACATCTCCAGCGGTTCCAGCATGGTTACCATCGGGAAGCGCTTCCGCCCCTTGAGTTTCTGGGTCAGCATGTATTTGGCCAGCCGGATTGAAAGCTCCATGGGCCGCCTGGAGGGTTTCACCGGAGTATTGGTCTCTTGGATTCTCTCGGTAGTAGTGGTCAATAGGTTGTTCCCTTCTAGTATTCTCTGGATACCAGGAAGTCCACCAAACTCTGGGCCTCTTCTCCGGCCCAGCCGGAAATGGGCACTGAAGCGAGGGCGTCCATGGCGAGGGTCGCTTCCCGGTTGATCATGTATTGAGCGCTTTCCTGGGCGCCGACTGCTTCCAGTATGTCCAACACCTGATCTACGTCCTGCTGGTCCAGGGTTTGCTTGCCGTAGATGTGCTCCAGCCGGCGGCGGTCGGGCCCGTCGGCGTTCTGGAGGGCGAGGACGATGGGAAAGGACTTTTTCTTGCGGCGGATGTCGTTGTCGGAGGATCGGCCGGCCTTGCCCGTGGTCTTCTCGTCGCCCCAGATGCCGAGGACGTCGTCCCGGATCTGAAACATGCGGCCCAGGCTGCGGCCGTACTCGGTGAAGGCGCTAACATGGGCGTCGTTCTCGGTGGCAAGGATAGCGCCCATCCGGAGGGCGCAGGCGATGAGGGCGCCGGTCTTGAGTTTGATCATGCCGAGGTAGGCGTCGATGCCGATGTCGAGGGAGTCTTCGAACTGCAGGTCCTGGACCTGCCCCTTGATCATGGACAGGCTGCTTTCCACCAGTAGTTGGGAGCAGCGGAGGGCTGTGGCGTCAGTTACGCCTCTCTGCACCAGCGCGAGGGCCGTTTGGTAGGCGGTGGCGTGCATGGCGTTTCCCACCGCGAGGGCCTTGGGCTGGCCCCAAACGTACCAGACCGTGGGCTTGTGCCGCCGGACCTCGTCCCCGTCCTGGATGTCATCGTGCACCAGGGAAAAGTTATGGACGAGCTCTAGGGCCAGGGCTGCGGGCATGGCCCGTTGCCAAGCGCCGCCGAGGGCTTGGCAGGCGAAGAGGCATAGGGCCGGGCGCACGGCTTTGCCCGGGTCTTGGGGAACGTCCAAGAAACGGCCCTGCCGGTCCGCCCAGCCGAGATGATAGCGGAACGGGCCGGAAAGCCGGAGGCTGCCGTTTGGAAGAGCGGCGCCCAGAGCCGATTGGATGCCGCCGCCGTAGTGGGTAAGCGGTCCTGGAGGCTTGGGGCGTTGCTTTGTGGAATGTACGCTTTGGGGCCCCGACGTTGTTTGCATGAAAACCCCTGGCGTGCGCCAAGAATACATAGTTACACGATGTATAGAATGCTAGCAAAGGGTATTGGCAGTGTCAATAGAATTGGTGGATAGCGGAGCGTGGCGGGCGGACAGTGAAGAGTGGCGAGGTGGGCGGGTTGGGTTAAGTGATACTTGTTATCTGAAAACGAGTAGAAACGAGTGGGAATACGAAGGTTGTTTGGGGATTCGTTTCAGGAGTGGCAGGCGTGGGATGGACTCGTTTGCTAAAACGAGTTTTGGGGGAATTGGAGTGTTTCAGGCGTGGATAAGGGGATTTTTGGACTCGTTTCTCGTTTTTTTCTTTTCGGTGGGAATTCGAGAGGGAGTTTTTGATTGTACGTCGCATTGTGTAGGAGGCGAAGGTGTTGGGAGGCATGGTTCATGGGGGTAGGTTAGCAGGAAGGGGTAATTGGGGCAATGGGTGGATGTCAGTGAGGGAGGGGGTCGCGAGCGGCGCCTACTCGCAGCGTTCAACGCGCGGGAGATTCGCGGGATAGTCAGGCAGCCCTATCTCAATGCCGGTCACATCAACCCCTGTGGCGTGCACCATCGCAGCTTCACTGCGTATCGTGGCCAATCCACCGGTGCCGTTATGCCAGCCAACCCAACTGCAGCCTTCCCCGGCCCAGATGTCCAGGGTAAAAGATCCGCCCGGCACCCGTATTACAAAGACTCCATCGGCCCCCGTTCGGCTATACTCGCTATTGGCTACCTGGCCTTGCCACGCCCAGATCCCTATCCCTTCCAGTGGTTTGCCATCGGGGCCCGTTATCACTCCACGAATCCTGAAACTGTTTACATCCGAAGTCTCATGGCAGGAGGATGTAACGGCGATATCGCCAAACACCTCACGGATGAGGGTCGCGAGCGTGGGATCGTATGCGTCTAGTTCAGCGCGGGTATTGATGTTGTTGTGAATTGGTCCGGGAGGATCGTTCACCCCAAACCAGGACTGAACCCCTTCCGCCCAATACTCCTCCACATTTTCAGCGGTGTAAGTGTACTCCCACAAGCCCGCGTCCAAAGCGTCCCGGTAAGCAGCCTCCAGGCGTCTCTTGAATTCCCTGCCGTCTTCTTGACGTTCCACTCCGTGATTGAGAATGGCGTGGGCAAATTCGTGAATAAATATATCCTCAAAGGGGAAAATGTCATTCTGGTGACAGAGTAGATTGCCTTCCCAAATCACCGTCGTTCGATCTATTTCATTCCCACTAACGCCGCCTCCCTGAACTCTGGGGTTCCAGTCGGTGCCAGGACTGGTCTCATAAATGCGGCGGAATTCCGGAATGTCCGTGAGGACTTCCTCATCTGCCGCGACAGTTACCAGCCTGCCTAGTTCGGCTAATGTGGCGCGGATGTCCGGCCGCTCGGCTAGCATCTCATCAACGATTTCCTTTGCGCGGTATAGCGCCTCGTCCGCCACCTCTTTTGAGGAGAGGATGGGCAATCCGTCGGCATTCAGGTATTTCTGGTAGAACGAATCTAGCCCAAGGCTGGCAGGCGGTGGCGTCGGTGGTGGATTGGGCAGCGGCATGGGTGTTGGTTCGGGCGTAGGTTCCGGGGTAGGCTCGGGCGTAGGTTCTGGAGTAGGCTCCGGGGTAGGCTCCGGGGTAGGCTCTGGAGTAGGTTCTAGAGTAGGCTCCGGGGTAGGCTCTGGAGTAGGTTCTAGAGTAGGCTCCGGGGTAGGCTCTGGAGTAGGTTCTGGGGTAGGCTCCGGCAACCGTAGACGTTTCCGCGGGTGGGGAAGTTCCGGCTAGCATCGGTGGGGGAGTTGCAGTTGGCGGCGGCGTCACCCCTTCAACACAAGCCACGAGCAGGGCAGCCGCAATTAGAGCCAACGTGAAAAAGGGTATGGGCCTGGGGATCATGGGAGGCTTATGTTTTGTATCCTGATCGTGTGGGCGATATTGTTCATCGGGGTAGGTTAGCAGGGAAGGGGGAATTGGGGCAATGGGTGGATGTCAGTGAGGGAGGGGGAGGCTGTGGGGATGTAAGGCTGGGGTCCCGCATCCGCGAGGACACGGGAAGGGAGAGGCGGGGTTGGTTGTGGGGAGCGATAGATTCTTCACTTCGCTTCGCTACGTTCAGAATGACATGTGGGGCGCGAGGACAACGGAGGGGGGCGGTGTGTGACGGTGGGGGGATAGTGCTAAACTACCCTGAACGTAATCTGCTGCATATTCTGTTGAAGGAGGAGGGTGGATGGTCCCTCCCGAGTCAATCTTTGGCATGCTGCCCATCTGGGTGGGTGTTTATGCTGCGTTAGCTGCAACCCTAGGCGTGTCCAGCGCCCTGTTCTACAGGCGGGTGGTCCGCTTGGTGCTGCTGGGACGGAAGGAAGCCCGGTTCGATCAGCCGTGGCGTCGACTGGCCAACTTCCTTCTAGTCTTTGTGGGTCAGCGCAAGGTGATGCAGCGGGTTTCGCTGAAGGACATGGCGGGTATCGGCCACGCCCTCATCTTCTTCGGGTTTCTTTCGTTCCTGCTCAGCTATGGGATATTCATCTTCGGCGATTCGGCGTGGCGGCCCTTCTCCGAGACGATTCTCACGGAGGCGGGAGCACGGGCCTACGCGATGTACCTGGACGTGGTGGCCCTGGTGATTCTGTCGGCCCTTGTGTGGGCGGTGATTCGACGGTGGTGGGTGAAGCCTCATCGCCTGAGCTTCGATCTGACGCGCAGTCGAGACGCTATTATCATCGTTGCGCTCATCGGCGCGCTGATGGCGAGCACCCTTCTCACGGAAGCTTTCTACGTGGCGAAGGGCGGGTCCGGGCCGGAGTCGTCCGCCATCGTAGGGGGGGCGTTGGGCCGCTTGATGCAGGACGCCGGCCTGGGCGAAAACGGAGCGAATCTCCTTCACGGCCTCTTCTGGTGGGCGCATCTTCTGCTGATCCTTGGCTTCGCCGTATACATACCCTTCTCGAAGCACATGCACATGGTGGCCACGCCCTTCAACGCCTTCTTCCACTCGCTGAAGCCTTCGGGGACCATGGAGGCCATCGACCTGGAGACGGCGGAGCACTTTGGGGCCGGAAGTGTGGAGCAGTTCAGTTGGAAGCAGCTGTTGGACGGCTATGCCTGCGCCGTGTGCGGTCGGTGCACGGACGTCTGCCCGGCGAACTTGAGCGGCAAGATCCTTTCGCCCATGCACGTGGTGGAGGATATCAAAGACCATCTTCTGGAGGTGGGTGACGGAATCAGGGCGGGCGTGGATTCGCCCGACGCCAAGCCGCTGATTGGAGGCGTGGTGGCGGAGGAGGCGATCTGGGATTGCGTGTCGTGCGGGGCTTGCATGGAGGAGTGCCCGGTTCAGGTGGAGCACGTGCCGACAATCATGGACATGCGGCGGCACCTGGTGTTGGAGGAGTCGAAGATGCCGGACTCGGCGATGGACGCCCTGTTGAGCATGGAGCAGCGGGGCCATCCGTGGCGGGGCAGCGAGTTTTCCCGCACCCATTGGGCCGAAGGGTTGGGAGTGAAGACCATGGCGGAGCATCCGGAGGCGGAGGTGCTGTTCTGGGTTGGATGCACGTCGGCGCTGGAAGCCAAGAGCCAACGCATCGCCCGCTCGATGGCGCGGGTGCTTCAGCGGGCGGGGGTGGATTTCGCCATTCTTGGGGAAGAAGAGCGGTGCACGGGGGACCCGGCCCGTCGAATGGGCAACGAGTACCTGTTCCAGATGATGGCCCAGCAGAACATCGAGACGCTGAACGGCTACGGCGTGAAGAAGGTGGTGGCCACGTGTCCCCACTGCTTCAACACCCTTCGCAACGAGTACCCCGAGCTGGGGGGCAGCTACGAAGTGATGCACTACAGCCAGATGGTGGACGCGCTAATCAAGGAGGGGCGGCTGCGTCCGGTGAACCGGGTTGCGGGAGAAGTGGCCTACCACGACTCGTGCTTCCTGGGGCGGCACAACGGCATATACGACGAGCCCCGTCGCATTGCCAAGGCGATTCCGGGGTTGAAGCTGGTGGAGATGGAGCCGAGGTGTCGAGAGAGGGGGTTCTGCTGCGGGGCCGGCGGCGGGCACATGTGGATAGAGGAGAGCCGGGGCAGCCGCATCAACCACGTGAGGACGGAGCACTTTCTGGAGACGGGCGCGGAGACGGTGGGGGTCTCGTGCCCCTTCTGCCTGCAGATGCTGGAGGAGGGGGTGGAGGCGAAGGGAGCGGCGTCGGAGAAGAAGGTGAAGGACCTGCTGGAACTTTTGGCGGAGAGTGTGGGGGAGGGGGAGGCGGGCTAGACGCTGCCGGATTTTAGGGGGTGGGGGGGTAGACTTGGGTGGTGGGGTTGAAGGCGAGCCAGGCGAACCAGAAGTGGTCGCCGTGAAGCAGCGGCTCCAGACGTTGACCTATCAGCGGCCCCTCATCGGCCTGTCCGAGAAGGTTCCATCGGCTTCCCGTCTCCACGTCAACTATTCCGTCGCCGCTGAACTTGAAGGTGAGCTTTCGGCCGTTCAAGTGGGGCGAGAAGACTCCCGCAGCGCCCACGGATCTATCACCCGCGTCGGCATAGGAGTCCTGAAACGGTGTGAGGGTTTCCGGCTCGTAGAAGACGACTAAGTCCGTTCTTCCAACGGCGTGGTTGACGACCCGCTCGCGGACCAGGATTGAGTAGGGAAAGGCAACGCTAACTTCGTCTATGGTTACGCCGACGACTCTCTCCATGACGGGCAGGTTGACGCCTCCGGGGCCTTCCTGCGTGGGAGAACGATCGTCGATGCGGTCGAGAGATGGATAGAGGCTTTGGCCGTAGGGTCTACGAAAGCCGGTGTTTCGAGACAGGACCTTTCCGTTGGGGTGGGCCTGCTTGAAGTTCTTCCAGGGGCCGATGGATGTAGGCAGAAACTCCAATTGTTTCCCGGTAAGCTTGCCAATGATGGCTTCCCCCGTGACCTGCTGCCACCAGGACTCCGTCTGCCTATCCCACATTATGAGGTCGAAATGGCGAAGATAGCCGGTGGTGCCAAAGTCGTACACCGTGCCGTCGAGGGTTCTAAGAAGGGCGACGGCGGAGTTGCAGAGGGGGCAGTAGGTTACGGCCACAGGCACGTCGGCGACCAGGTCGTTGACTATTTCGTGCCAGATGAGTAGCTGCAGCGGATAGGCCCGGACGTCGTCGTTGAGTTCGAGGATGAGTACTGGCTCTGGGTCCTGAAGCCAAGCGTCCGCTTCCGTGGTGGCGACGAAATTGGGGCTGTCCAGGGGCGGTATTCCGTCTCGTCCCGGGCCGCCGGGCGCTATTTCGTTATAGGGCACGGAATGGAGGGAGAAGTCTGTCAGCCAGGGGTGGAGGTCGTGGTTGGGGTCTATGCCCGCCATGCCGAGGGCCCTGGGATAGGCGGGGTCTCGCTCCACGGGAGGCGTATGGCGAACTTCCACGGGAGGTTCGTGAGGGAGGCCGCGCACACTCAGCTTGGTGACTGTGTTGTTGATCCTGTTGAGCGTCCACAGGTTTGCGCCATCGAAGGCCAGGGCTTGAGGCTCGATGCTGGCGTGGTAGGCGCCCAAGTCCAGGCCGTCCGGGGAAAGTTTGGAGAGGTTTGTGCCGGTGACGTTGAAGACGCTTAGTGCGTTGGCCACCCAGATGGACCCGGCGGCGTAGAGAACGTCGCTGGGATTGGAGCCGGTGCGAAAGACGCCAAGCTGCCGTCCGTTGGTGTCCAGCTTTGTCACCGTGGAGCCAGGGATGATGGGGAAACCGGTGTTGGTCACCCAGAGGTTCCTGCCGTCGAAGGCCATGGCTCCGGGCTGCTCGACGGAAACGGTGAGGAGGACTTGGCCGTTGTCGTCCAACTTCACTATGGTATCGTTCCCGTCGTTGGCGACCCAGAGATGCTTTCCGTCGTAGAGGAGGTCAACCGGTTTGACGCCGACTTTGTAGACACCTTCTACTCGGCCTGCTGGGTGGATCTTGGTCAGATCGCCGGTGATGGTGTTCGCCACCCAGAGGTGTCGACCGTCGAATACGGCGGAGGTGAGAATTCCACCTACTTGGAGCCGGTGCAGAATTTCTCCGTCCGTGGAGAGTTTGAGCACTTCTCCTATGGCAGTAGTCACCCACAGGTTGGAGCCGTCGAAGGCCAGGGCTTGGGGCAGGGAGCCGGCGGGGAACTCGCCCACAGTTTGGCCGTCAAGGGCGAGCTTGGAAACGGAGTCGGAGCCCATGTTGGCCACCCAGATATGCTGGCCGTCGAAGATCACGTCGCGAGGAATGCGGCCCACGGGGAAGGACTCGACCAAGGTTGGTGACGGCGCATCCTGCCAGGCGCAGGCCGGGGCAAACCACAGGACAAGGGCGGCAGTTATGGAGAGAAGGGAGATATGCAGGAGGCGCTTCATGGTATTTGTATAGGTTGATTGGTGGGGGATGGTAGGGGGAGGAGAACGGGCGGTTCGCGAACCGCCCCTACCAGAGGTGGGACGGGTGGATTCCCGCCACCGGAGACTTTTGCAGAATTACTGGCGGACTCCCATATTAGGCAGAATGGACATCGCGTTCAATTCTAAATCCCTACCCCTGGATTCCGGCCTTCGCCGGAATGACGGTTATGCAAAGGTCTCCGAAAGCGGGAACAACGGAAGTCGGTTCGGGAATAACGATTAACGTTGCAGGTTTGACGCTCATTCTTACCCAATCTATAATTTCAGTCAAATCTCAAGGAGGAGGCGGTGGCCAATGATTAACGGCTATAAAGTGATTGACGCAGACGCCCACATGCAGGAACCCCTGGACCTGTGGGACAAGTACGTGGAGCCGGCCTTCTACGACCGCCGGCCTATCATCAAGGAACATCGCTACCGGCTGATGTTCGACTACGAGGAAGGCGAGTTGTACCCGGCCCAGCCCAAGGGCAAGGACCAGATGGGCCGTTTGCGTCCGACGGAGATCCTGGAGCGGCAGCCCATCAAGTATGGCGAGGCCTACGAGGAGTGGTGGAGCCCGGAGAGCCGCTTGCGTGACATGGAGCGGTACGGCTGGGACAGGATGGTCTGCATCCCCGGCACGGGCGCGCAGCCCCTGAAGCTGGAGAACAAGGACCCTGAGTTGATGTGGGCCTTGACCCGCGCCTATCACAACTGGGCCCGCGACTTCTGCTCCGCCGACCCGTCCAAGCTGAAGATGGTGGCCTCCGTTCCGCCCTACGACATGGAGAACACTCTCATCGAGTTTCGTCGGGCGGTGACGGAGCTGGGCGCGGTGACGGTGATGATGCCCAAGCCTAAGGACGGCGTCTTCTGGCACCACGACGAGTTCACTCCCTTCTGGGACTTGGCCATAGAGTTGGACGTTCCCATCTCCTTCCACGGCGTACAGAGCGGCTCACCTCACACGGGCACCCGCTACCAGGGCGTCCCCGGCACGCTGATCGCGCTGGAACATGCCATCGGGTTCCCCTTCGAGAATATGATTTCGTTGGGCCACCTGATATATACGGGCGTGTTGGAGCGGTACCCGAACCTGCGGGTCTCCATGCTGGAGGGCAACGCGGGCTGGGTCCCCTTCTGGCTGGGTCGGCTGAACGACCACGCCGAGGGACGGCAGGCGGTGTTCGTAGCGCCGAGCCAGAACCCGATGACGATGCCGCCCAGCGAGTACTTCAAGCGTCAGGTGTTCGTGGCCTGCGACGGTGACGAGTTCGCCCTGCCGGGGGTGGTTAGCCTCATTGGCTCAGACAACCTGCTGTGGAACACGGACTACCCGCACCCGGATGCTCCCGACCCGGACAAGGCGCTTCCCGACTTCCTGAACCAGCCAATTCCGGAGGAGAGCAAGCGGAAGATTCTGTGGGACAACCCGGCCCGCCTCTACGGTGAAAGAGTGTCTGCATAGGATCTACGCCGGAGTAGCTTATGGATTGACGAAGAATCCCCGTTACGGCGGGGCTTCTTCTTTTGGGAGGGAGGGCGCCCACGAG
This sequence comes from Dehalococcoidia bacterium, assembly GCA_965238215.1. GTDB lineage: Bacteria > Chloroflexota > Dehalococcoidia > Lucifugimonadales > JAPULR01. The sequence goes on from OZ250180.1 coordinate 2,130,532, forward strand.
GGGCGTCCCTACGAAGATGGGGGTGAGTTCCTACCTCTGGGGTAACAACGGATGGGGTGTGGGCATGACAGTTGGGGGTGAGAGGAATGATGTGGTCGAAGCAAGGGGATGGGTCCCCGCCTTCTGAGACCTTTGCATAACTGCTAGTGAGAGACCACATTGGGAAGAATAGAATTGGGGTTTAATCCTAAGTCCCCACCCCTGGATTCCGGCTCGTGGCCGGAATGACGGTTGGGATCGGGGTCTTTTAGCGGATGAAGGGTGGTTCGTGAACCGCTACTACGGGGAAGAATATTGTCGGGCACGGGGTTCACCCCCATCCCCCGTCTTCACGAGGGCAGGCTCTAACCTTCCCCCATCAAGGGGGAAGGGATTTGTAGGCGCGGAACGGGCTATTTTCCTAGTAATGACATGCTGGTTAGGGGTGGTGGTCTTGACGCGAAAAATGCGGTTGTGCTACAAGAGTAGTACAACAACGTAGTTACGGAAGTTCGCTATGCCTTTAATTGAATACGGCTGTTACGATTGCAAGAAGATAAGTGAAGCGCTTATTCGGGATAGGTACAACATCCCGGAATCCGCGCCCTGCGAGCACTGCAAGGGCGAGAATACGGTTAGGATGATTTCTCGCGTGAACTACAAGCTGCAGAAGAAGGCGAAGTACGACGACGACTTTCTCGGCAAGGCCATGCCGGCGATGATGAAGAAGAAGGAGACGGCGGAGTACTTTGCCGAAGGACCCCGTGCTTCCGACGAGGCGAAGATGTACGAGATGGGGGAGCAGATAGGGGAGCGCATCGACCGGATGATAGAGTCCAACTTCCCGAAGAAGTAGCGGGGGATGGGCTAGCCCTTTCCAGTGGTTCGCGGGGCGCGCTAGGTACGCGGCGGCGTCTGTAGCCATCTGTCGTTTGCGAATGTCGCCGTGCTTCTTGGCCGCAGTTCCCTGTTGCTGATGGCCTTTCTTTCTTGGGATGGGGGTTGATGCCGCCCTACAAATCTCATAAATATGGAAACAACGTGACAACTGATTACGAGGCCATCCTTATCGAGCAGTGCAGGCTGCGTTTTGAGCAGTATGGGCCGCAGGGCGACTATTCGATGATGCCAAAGTCCCATTGGCGAGGTTGCGGTTGGGCAGGAAGAACCTCGGTGCTAATGCCTCCTGAGACTCCAGCTGAGTTAATATCGTGCGACGCATGTCTTCTCGGTAGAGGTTACATTAGGATTGTCCATTGCAATCCGCAAGTCGAAGGTTGGCCATATGACGACCGAAAGTGTGAGAATTGTGATTACGGCGGAATTGACTGTGAGACTTGGCTGAGGGTCAAGGGGATTGGAGAGGGGGTAGAAAAGGCTCTTCGCCGCCTCGATCCTAAGGCCATTCACCCCGTCACTTGGACGGATATCGGGCTAGTGCCCTTCAAGGATGGCCCGGACCCGCTTTTTGACGACAAAGCGGCCTTGGACGATTACTGCACAAGGTTTCTACGTGATCATCCCAACGAATGCGCCTACTTGAGCACACCCGACAATACCAGCTTCTTGGGCCGCCTACCGGTGGAGTAGTCCTCAGTGGTATAAATTTACACGACCGTTGCTTGGATGAACAAGCAAACAATGGCGGCGCCGTTAACGCGGTTGCAATACAAAGACCTTATCGCCTAGACTGCCAACGTCCAAGACGTGCAAACAGCCCCGGTCACAGCGACTGAGGCTGTCTGCACAATCGGAAGGTATTGCCCCTTGGTAGTGGGACCGGGCCTAAGACCCCCGGAATCGGTGCTGAACCCACCGGTTGCAGTTCGATTCTGCTACCTTCCGCTCAACTGCAACTTTCCCAGAGTATATCAAAGACTAAAGTATGACAAGGGTTTTGACAAGTTGATTGTCTATGCTGGGCCAGTGTAGACTGCCAACCTACATTTAGAGAATGAGGGGGGGTGCAATGCCAAGACCAAAGAAGCCGATGGGCCGTCCGCCAAAGTACACCATGCCAGAAAAAATCAAGGCATTACCGGAGGAAATCGCTGATGTGGTGTTGCGGGCCAAAACAAAGAAGGACTGGAAGTACGAAGAGGAACAGCCGAGAGGTCGTTAGTCGTCGGCCAGTTCAAAGAGAAATTTAAAAGGTTTATCACCTTGGCGTAATGCCGTGTGGAATTCATCCACGAAGAATTGCCCCAACACCATACCGCCAGGATGTCTCCACTGCTCTTGGCAATGCGGACATTGCATTGGCAGGGCGGGATTAGTTGTATCAGGGCAGGGCTTTAGTAGCACTTCATTAGTGCACTTCCCGCACTGAATACGGATTCTGGAAATATCTTCCAGTCCGAAAACTATTCTTGTCTCTTTGACCATCATTCCTCTATTTGATTATATCATCCCGTTCGTAAACGTGGTACACAGGTATATAAATCCCTTTGGAAAACTCCGGGCCCAGGGGTTCCAGGTTGGAGGTTCGCAGCACCAGGTCTAGGTCGCTGGCCTCGTGAGCGGAGCCGTTTACGCGGCTGCCGTAGCCCCAGACCTCCACGTTGGGCGCGTGCTTTTGCAGCAACGCTTCGAGCAGGCGACGGTGTCGGGGCGAAAGGCGTAGCCGGTCAGTCATCCCCTTCCTCCGCAATCACTTTTGCCAGTTCTCTAGCGTCGACAACGAAGTTCGGGAGTAGCTTAAGGGTAGTTTCCGCAAAAGCCTCCCCGTAGTCGTGGGCGGTGTCGTTCCTGTTGTCCCGATAGGAGAGCCACCGCTCGCAGGCCTCCACGGAAATGAGGCCGTGCTTGGCGGCGTGGCGAAAGGCGTTCTTGAAGGTCAGGCGGTCGGCTTGCCTGTTGCTTGCGAAGTAGGGCCTGAGGCGCTTTTTTAGCAGGCTGCCAGAGAGTTCCAAGACAAGCTCGAATTCCTTGACGGAAGCGGCTCGAAAAATGTCGTAGAGGGTGTCGTGGGGTCCGTGCCGTTGCAGATGGTTGAACGCTGTGTCCAAGGTGTCGATGTGTTGGGTGAGGGAAATTGTGGTTATTGCCATAATCGTCTGCGTTGAACTCTTGGTGCGTTGTTAGACTACCATTCGTGGGTTTGTAATGAGCGCTGGTGGCGAGTCGGCGTAAGGGGAGGGGATGGGTCCCCGCATCCGCGAGGACAAGAGGGTGAGAAGATGGGCGGTTCGCGAACCGCCCCTACCACTCATTGGGAATTTAAGTTTTGAGGCATAGAGGCAATCTATTTTCATAGTAATGACATGTGGGAGAGGGATGGGTCCCCGCATGCGCGAGGACAAGGGGGAAGGTGTGTTGACGGGTTGGACGCCGCACTATGGGTCCCCGCATCCGCGAGGACAAGGGGGAAGGTGTGTTGACGGGTTGGACGCCGCACTATGGGTCCCCGCATCCGCGAGGACAAGGGGGGCTGGGGGTTATTCGTAGCGGAGGGCTTCGGCGGGGTGGATGCGGCCCGCTTGCCGGGCGGGCAGGTAGGTGGTGAGCATGGCGAACAGGTAGGCAATGCCTATGATGATTCCTATTTGCATCCAGGGCATAGAGAATCGAAGGCCCGGTATCTGGTCCTGGATGCCCTCCACCAGGTTGAAGGATAGGATGGCCCCGAGAGCCACGCCGATGGCCACTCCGAGCAGTGATACGAAGGATGCCTCTACCAGGAAGCTCAGCTGAATCATACTCTGCCGGTAGCCTATGGCCCGCAGCACTCCGACGTGCTGACGCCGTTCCACCACCGCACGCAGGCTTATGACGCCCAGGGCTGCGACGCCAACTATCAGGCCCATGCCCATGAACCCAATGAGCAGGTTGTTGAAGGCGTTGTTTACGGCGACCTCTTCGTCGATTACCTCTTTGAGCGTCACCGCCTCTGCTCCGTTCTCCAGGAAGGAGGCCTCTAACGTCCTGGACGCTTCCTTTGCGTTCACCCCTGTCGCTGTTCTGAATCGGTAGGTGGTGACAGGTACGGCGAAGGGCAATGCCCGGTCGATGCTCTCCTTGGGCACGATCATGCTGCCCTCGTTGTCCGCTACCAGCTCCAATACGCCGATTACGGTGTAGTCGACGCGGGAGTTGGTCTGAGGTTCCAGAATCTCCACGCCGATTGGGGACATGGTCTTGTCTTCGACGGACACGCCATCGATTCTGAAGGAGGAGGTGGAAGCTGAGAAGTCCTCTTGGCCGCTGTCGCCAACTGCGAAGTATCCCACGACGGCCAGGTTGGGGTTGTCCCGTAGGGCCTGCCAAACATCCTCTTTGGTTGGGCCGTAGCCTTCAGCGATTAGATGCAAGTCGTACTCGGTGGCGTCCAGGTAATCCGCGTCGGCCGCCTGAAGGGAGAAGCTCTTCCAACGGGGACTGTCGGCGTCGGGCTGTCGCGCCACCACCGGGGCGGTGACGAACCCGCCGATGGCGTCGAAGGTGGAGGGCGGAAGTTCGGTCACGCCGGCCAGGGCGCCTTCTATATCGTCGATGGGATTGCCGGAGTTCACCTGCATCTCGACGTCCCAGTGGCCTGTGACGGAATCGGTGTCTGCCAGGGTGTTGCCGAAGGCGTCGGTGAGAATGGACATGACGATGAGAGTGAAGATAACGAGGCCGAACATGCCAAGGGTCAGGCCGGTGCGGAACTTGGCGCTCATGGGATAGGCGACGGCGAGGACGAGGACGGGGCGCAGCTTTCCGATGCCTGCAGTGAGGAAGGTCAGGGCCTTGAGGAGCAGGTCGGCATTGTACATGAGGGACCAGACGGCTGCGGCTACCATAGCTATGCCGGTAACGAAGAACATCTCGGTATCGAAATTCAGAACGCCGACGATGGGTTCCAGGGTGTCGAAGGGGAGCACCCACCAGGCCAGGGTGAGGACGCCGATGAAGGTGAAGGCCAGCCTATCGATGAATTCCGGGCGGAGGTTTCCGCGATTGGCCCATCCGGGAACCAGCATGGCCGTTCCGATGACGACAAGGGCCGCGGCGGTCAGGATGTCGGTGAGGGAGCCTACGGCGATTCCGTAGACGAGAAGGATGCCGCCGCCTACCAGGGTCAGAAGACCAGGCAGCGGCCCCAGGGAGGGCCATCGAAAAACGGACAGACGAAGCATGAGCCCAACACCGACGATGACGAAGGTTGCGCCGATGGCGAAGGGAGCGGCCTGATTCCAGGGGCCGGCCCCGCCGAGGATGAGAAGTACGCCCAAGATGATGGTGAGCCAGCCGCGTAGGAAATAAGGCCAGGCGAAACGTAGGAGGGCCACGGCGACATCTGCCAGCCAGGGGAGGATGAGCAGCCAGAAGGCGGCGCCGACTATGTATCGCATGGCGGAGGCGAACCTTCTGTTGATAAGGTCCTTCAGGGCAGAAAATAGGAATAGGATGGGGCGGGCGGCGGCTTTGACAACGTCCAGAAGGCGGTGGGAGAAGGGCCCCTCTCCACTGGCCGTAACGGTTTCCGGCAGACCTCTCACCGCTTCCACGATGTTCATTCGGCTCACACGATAAGCGGAAATGGCGACGGTGGCGAAGGTGATAATCATGCCGAGGCAGTAGGCCACCACCGCGCTGCGAAGTTCGAAGTGGTAGGCGAAGTGGAACTCATCGCTGGTGCCGCCGAGAATCTGGTTGGTTGAAAGGACTATCAGGTATCCAACGCCCAGGCCGATGGTGACGCCGAGGCCCGAAGCGACCAGGTTGTAGGCCGTGCCTTCGAAGACAAACATTTGGACGAGGTGGCTGCGCTTTGCGCCGATGGCGCGGGCCATGCCCATCTCTGTTCGTCGCGCCGCCGCCAGCATCACGAAGATAAGGAACACCAGCAGCACGCCGACGCCTACGGAGAAGAGGCCGAGGAGGATGAATAGGGCGGTTACGCCGCTGGCGGCGGCGTCGGACAGGTCCAAGAAGAAGCGTTTGACTTCGAAGACGGACATTTCCGACAGATTGCGGAAGAGGGTGTCGGCGTTTTCCTCCAGGCCGGTGAGGCCGCTGGAGGGCAGCGCATTCAGGACCTCTCCGCGTACGTCTTCGTTCGAAAGGACGCGAACGAGCTCCTCGGAAACCTCTGGGCGAACAAGCTCTTGTCGGAGAATGGCCATATCCGCCTTCAGGTCGCCTCGCAAACTGCCTTCACGGCCTTGAAGGAGGGTAAGGACCTCCGGCTTGTTCAGAAGGAGTTTCAGTTCCTCTACCACCTGGGGGTCTGCGAAGATGACGCTGAGCTTGTTGGTAACGTCATTGCTGAGGTCGACGCCGCTCAGGGCCCCGCCGCGGTTGGAGATGGCAATGGTGTTTATCTGCCCCTCTTTGTCGAACACTTTCTGGGCGGCTTCCAGGGGCATCAGGATGGTAGTGTCTATGCCGGCGAGTCCGCCGTTTTCTACCACGCCTTCGACTCGAACATCTACGGAGCCTTCCGGCAGGAACAGCCGCAGCATGTCCCCGACTTTGGCGTCTAGATCGTCTACGGCCTCCTCGTTCACCAGCACGCCGCCGGGCGGCAGGGCGTCGAGGGGGAAGGGCTGGCCGGAGAGGAGGGTGAATTGTCCGAATCCCTGGAGGGTATCGGGGTCCGGCGCTACGATGCGAGCCTGGCCCTCGGAGAGGGATGCGCGAAGGTTCAGGGTGGGCGCGGTTTCGGCAATATAGGGGGTCATGCCGTCGATGGCGTCGAAACCGGCAAGCTGCTCCTGAAGCCGGTCGAAACGGCTGCTGGAGACGTAGACGGGGCCGAAGTCCTCGGCGCCGCGAGCGGGCGTGAGGACTTCGTCGATGGTTCCAAGCCCCTCGATGCTGGAGTTGCGTATGGATGAGCTTATGGTGTCGCCGGTTGCGAAGGAAGCGGCGATGATGACTGCGCTGAGCATGGAGCCGACGATAATGAGGGCCGTTTGGGCGGGCCGACGGGGGATGTTGCGGAGGCCCAGCCTCAGCATTATGCGGTGACGCCAGGCCAGGAAGGCCACGACGACCATAATGCCCAGGAAGATGGCCAGCAGAATGGCCATCAGCAGGTTCATGGAGAGACCGAAGAGTTCTTGCACTTGACCTATGCCCGCCGGTTGCCGGATCTACGGGTACCGGCGCCGCCTAAGCCGTCGTCGACTATCTGACCGTCCCGCATACGTATTATGCGGTGGGCCATTTCGCCCACTTCCAGGGAGTGGGTGACGAGGACGAAGGTCTGGCGGTTTTCCCGGTTTAGGGAGAGGAGCAGGTCCATGATGTCCTGGGTGGTCTCGCTGTCCAGGTCGCCGGTCGGTTCGTCTGCCCAGATGATGGCGGGGTTGTTGACGAGGGCGCGGGCGATGGTGACGCGCTGGCGCTGGCCGCCGGAGAGTTCGGCGGGAAGATGCTGGGCCCAGTCGACCAGGCCGACCGAATCGAGCATTTCCAGGGAGCGGCGGCGGGCTTCCTGGCTGCCGATGCCCGACACGAGGAGGGGCATCTCCACGTTTTCCACGGAGGTCAGAACTGGGAGCAGGTTGTAGAGTTGGAAGATGAAGCCCATGCGCTGGGCGCGGTAGTCGCTGCGCTCGTCGTCGGGGAGCCGGTGAAGCTGCATCTTCTCTACGAATATCTCGCCGGAGTCGGTGGAGTCCAGGCCTGAGAGGCAGTTGAGAAGGGTGGTCTTGCCGCAGCCGCTGGGGCCCATGATGGCCACCATTTCGCCCTCCTGGACGTGGAGGTCGACGCCCCGTAGGGCCTGAACGCGCACCCGGCCCGTATTGTAGGTCTTGAATACCTGGCTGGCGGAGATAATGTAGTCGTTGCCGTTCATTGGAATGCCATCCTATTTGTGGTTCATTAGCGATCCCGTTTGAGCGGTAGATACAGTACCACAGATGGTCTGGTTTCGTATAGACTGCGGGAACGACGGAGGGGGATGGGTCTCCGCATTCGCGAGGAGAAGAGGGGAGGAAGACGTGTTAAAATCGAGGGGTTGGAGGTCCTGGCTATGATAACGGAACGAGAGACTGGCGTTGGGGAATGCGTGGCCCAGGCTTGGGCGTTTCTGGCGCAGTCGGACGAGGAGTTTGCGTCGGGGGATACAAGGCAGGGTGCGGAAAAGCTGTATGGCGCGGCGTCGCAGGTTGTGATAGCCGCCGCAAAGCAGCGAGGCTGGCAGCATCGCTCGCACCGGGCCAGCAAGAACACTGTCACGCGGCTGTCCGACGAGTACGGCGACCCGTTCATAGCTGCCGGATTCATAACCGCTGAGAAATTCCACGTGCATTTCTTCTATGAGAACATGGAGGATTATGAGATAACTGCCGATCGACCTATCGTTCATCGCTACCTGGAGAGGATGACGGCATTGATCGAGGAATACGAGGTGGGGGGATAGCGGGTATGCAGAGAGTCTTCAGTTCTCGGTTTTGGTGAAGAGGGGATGGGGTTGAATTCCGGCGTCGGTGGGGATGGAAGTGGGCGGCGGAATTCTTCGCAGCCTTTGAAATGACACGTGGGGATGGAGGGGGAAGGTATGGTTGGAGATTCAATGCTCTATTTTGACGTTATCGTGGTGGGGGGAGGCAATGCGGCCATGTGCGCTGCTCTCTCCGCCATGGAGAAGGGCGCGCGGGTCCTGCTCATGGAGAAGGCCACGCCGGAGGATAGGGGCGGCAACTGCCCGTACACCGGCGGCGGGTTCCGGTTCACCCACAACGGGGCGGAAGACCTGAAGCCGCTGCTGGCGGACCCGTCGTCGTTGGATGGGATCGAGGGTCGTGTAAGCCCCTACACCGCACTGGACTACCGCCGAGAAATGATGGAGAGGACCGCCGGGCGGACGGACCCGGAGCTGCTGAAGGCGCTGATTGCCGAGTCCTACCCCACGGTGTTGTGGATGCGCGGTCAGGGGATTGAGTTCGAATTGAGCGGGCGAGGCCGGCAGGTGATTCCGGGCGCACGGGTGGGGGCCAGCGCGGTGGGTTCCGGCCCGGGCCTGATTTCCATGCACTACACGGAGGCTCGACGGCATGGTGTTGAGGTGGTGTATGAGACCAAGATGCTCCGTTTGCTGACGGATGATTCCTCTGGGGTGATTGGCGTGTTGGCTGAAGATTCGGAAGGAATCCAGGAGATTCGCGCCGGGGGCGTGGTGCTGGCCTGTGGTGGCTTCGAAGCCAGTAGTGAGATGCGTTCGGAGCATTTGGGAGTTCATTGGGGACGGGCCAAGGTGCGGGGTTCCAAGCATAACACGGGAGACGGACACCGGGCGGCTCTGGAGATTGGGGCGAATGCGGCAGGGCAGTGGACGGGCTATCACGGCACGCCGATCGACGCGGACGCACCGGACACAGGCTCTCCCGATTCGGTGGACCGGCTGCCCCGCCGCTCGTATCCCTTTGGAGTCATGCTAAACGCGGACGGGGAGAGGTTCGTGGACGAAGGGGCGGACTTCGCCCTGAACAACTTTGTGGAGATGGGCGCGTTGATTCTGAAGCAGCCCGGGGGGATCGTCTTCCAGGTGTTCGACGCCAAGGCGGAGGCACTGCTGGAAGAACGGTACGGGAGCGCGTCGGTGGTTAGGGCCGAAACCATCGACGCGTTGGCGGAGAAGCTGGGTCTGGATTCACAGCAGGTGGAGCGTACGATTGGGGAGTTCAACAACGCTGTGCAGGAAGGGGCGTTCGACGCTTCGAGGCTGGACGGCAAGGGAACCAGGGGGATCGAGCCGCCCAAGAGCAACTGGGCCTTAGCCATCGACACGCCGCCCTTTTCGGCGTACCGGGTTACGGGGGGAATCACCTATACCTTCGGCGGGTTGAAGATAAACACGCAGGCGCAGGTGTTGGACACGGAGGACAGGCCGATTCCCGGTCTCTACGCTGCCGGTGAAATCGTCGGCGGCTTCTTCTATTTCGACAGCCTACGGGCGTCGGGACTGATGCACGGGGCGGTTTTTGGGCGGATTGCGGGGGCCAACGCCGCCGCGTGAGCCGCGACTAGTCGGCCGGCACTCCCATCCGTCCTCGGATGAGGGATAGGACGGCCACCCCCGCCTGAAGTCCGGCCATAACCAGGTATACTCGCTGCAGGCCGGTGGTAAAGGCGTCGCCGACCTCCACGCTGACACCCTCGGAGAAGCCTTCCAGGGTTGCGCTCAGGCCCACGGCGGACATGGCGGCGGTGATTACCAGGGTGGCGACGGCGATGCCCGTGACGGTGGAGCCGGTGCGGATGAGCTGAACGAAGCCTGAGACCACGCCGTAGGAACTCCGAGACACTCCGCTGAGGATGCTGCTGGCGTTAGGCGCGGTGAACATTCCCATCCCGCTGCTCTGCAGCAGGATGCCCAGCATGATGATGGGAAGCGGCGTGTCCCTGGAGACCTGGGAGAGTATCAGTAGGCCGGACATGGAGATGAGAGCGCCGCCCACGGTGAAGGGTCGGGGGCCGAACTTGTCCGACAGCCGGCCGGCTATGGGGCCGACAACGACCATGCCGACGGCGATGCTGGTCATGATCATGCCCGTCTGCCCGGGGGAGTAGCCCGCAACCCCCTGAAGGAAGAAGGGCATGAGGAAGAGTATGGACGCCGCAGCGACAAAGGAGAGAGATCGCGCTGATACCCCAAGGGAAAAGATGCTGGCCTTGAAAAGCAACATGTCGAGCATGGGGTTGGCGGTCCTTGTTTCCCACAGGACGAACACTCCCAATAGGAGGGCGCAGAGGACGAGAAGCAGCGCCGCCATCTGGAAGGGCAGGCCAAAGGGGTTCGCCAGGCCCATCACCATCAACAACAGCACGGCGGAGGAAAGGAAGGACCCCACAAAGTCGAAGTTTCCGAACCTGGCCTTGACGCGGGACTGGGTGATGCTGCTTTCGTTGAGGATCAGGAAGGGCGCCAGGGTGCACAGGATGCCCAAGGGCACGTTAAGGAAGAATATGGAGCGCCAACCGAAAGCGTCAATCATCACGCCGCCAATGGCAGGGCCGATGATGAGGGCGGCGCCGACCAGGGTCATGTGCATGCCGAGGGCTTTGCCGCGCTCTTCCGCCGGGAATATGGAGGTCATGATGGCCATCTGGTTGCCGTGGACCAGCCCAACGCCCATGCCCTGGAGGATTCTGCACATAATCAGTAACGAAAGGTTGGGGGCGAAGGCGGCCAGCAGTGATCCGAGGGTGAAAATCATCAGTCCCCACAGATAGACCTTCTTGCGGCCAATCATGTCGGAGAGGCGGCCCATGGGCATGAGCAGGGCGCTGGTGGCGACTAGGTGGCCCGTGGCGAGCCACTGGACGGTGGAAAGGTTGCTGCTGAACTGGTCGGCAATAGTGGGCATGGCCACGTTGACCTCGCCCATGTCTGCGACGGTGACGAGAGTGCCGGTGGCTACGCTGGCCAGGGCCCACCACTTGTAGTTGCGGCCAATCCTGAACCTGCCGGGCTTTTCCGGCGGCGTTGGAGGCTGTTCGAGGCCCGGTTCGGGCGTCCGGGCCTCATTAGTTTCGGGGATTTTGCTCAACTAGTCTCCAGATTTGAATTGGGTAGTTGTTCAGTTTATCACCAAGCGGCCAATAACTGAATCCCAAGGGTCGCTTGCACGTAGGGGCTGTGGGGGATATATTGCAATTGATGATGATGGAAGTAACATGCAGCAGGTGCGGAGAACGGGACGCCTTTTCTTTTGACGTTTTGGCATGTCGTCAATGCAGAGGCCCCCTGGACGTGGCCGACGGCACTTACGAGCCGCCCGCCGATCCCGTAACTTTGGGCGAAGGGAACACCCCGGTGGTCCGCCTCTCCAACGTCGGCCAGATTTTGGGGATGGGCAAACTCTACGGCAAGCTGGAGTTTCTGAACCCCACCGGCTCTTTCAAAGACCGGGGTTCGGCCGTGCTGGTGTCTGTTCTTCGAAGCGAGGGGGTTCGGAGCGTGGCGGAAGATTCGTCGGGCAATGCGGGGGCGTCGGTGGCGGCCTACTGCGCGCAGGCGGGCATAGAGGCGACGATCTTCGCTCCGGCGTCGGCGTCTCCGATGAAGCTGCAACAGATTAGTTTCTACGGCGCGCGGGTGGTGAAGGTGGAGGGTGGACGGGCGGCGGTGGCGGTGGCGTGCCGTCAGTATTGCCTGGGAGAGAGGATGGTCTACGCATCCCACAATCTCAGCCCGCTTTTCATAGAAGGAACGAAGAGCTTCGCCGTAGAGGCTGCGTCGCAAATGTGCGAAATGCCGCAGCACGTGCTCTTTCCTGTGGGCAACGGTTCACTGCTAATAGGAGCGTGGAAGGGATTCAAGGGACTGGCAGATTCGGATGTGCCGGCAACAAAGCCTGCGCTGCATTGCATACAATCGGAAGCGTGCATGCCCGTGGTGGCGGCGTTTGGGGGTCGGGATTGGATGCCTCCACAGGGGGGTGTGGCTACAGTCGCGGGGGGCATCGCCGTAGAGAGGCCGCCGCGGCTGCGTCAGGTCCTGGACGCGCTGGCAGACAGCGGTGGGGAGGCTGTGGCCGTTGCGGAGCATGACATAGTCCGGTGGCAGCGTCGCCTGAGCGTGGATGAGGGGTTGTTCGTGGAGCCGACGTCAGCATCGGCGCTGGCGGGCCTGGAGTCTCTGCTGGAGGCTGGGAAGATTGAGCCGGAGGAGACGACGCTGGTTGCGTTGACGGGCTTCGGGTTCAAGGACCGGATTCCGTAGAGGGGTGGCGGGTGGGGGGGGCTTTCCCACGTGCGCTTGAAGCATAATGGCTGTTCAAGAAGGGCAATCAAGGGCTGAGAGATTCGCGGGACGAATGTCTATAGGTCTTTCCACCGCAGCATCATCGGGCCCAGGGGCATGGACACAAAGGCCGTCCCCGTAAGAGCCCCCATCTCCGGGAACAACGGATTCTGTCCGTTGAAACCCTTCTCGATGGCGTCTGCCGCGTACCTGAATGAAGAAATGAACCCCAGCCACTTGAATAGTCTGGGAGCGTCGTCAAAGGTGTAGAAAACCGGCGAGAGCAAGACGAATACTATGCCCAGCATGCTGTTTGTGATCATGCCGACATTCATGTCCGGGGCCAAGCTGACCACAACAAGGGTGGCTCCCGTAATGGTCACGATTACGGCAAAATAAATAGAGGCATCGTCCAGTGAATGGCGTAATCGGCGCCTGCCAGCTTGGCAAAGAGGAGAATTAGCGTCACTAGGACCACCGAATGTAGTATGCCGTAGCCCAATGTGCCTATGGCGTGGGAGGCCTTCGATACCGGCATCGTTATGAGAAGGCGCAGCATTCGCGTGAAGCGATCCATAAGCGTCCACTGTCCCACGTTGGCCCCGACGGCTTGTCCGATACCCAGAATTAGCGTACCCACCAGAATTCGAAAGCTGGCCTCGAAGCGTTCCGGAGCAATAGCCGTGGCCCAGTAGAACATACTCAGCGGGATGATCAGCGATCCCATGGCGTGCCATAGCAGATGCCGCCTCGTAACGATGACCTTGATCTCCAGTATCGACCAGGAGTCCAGCAGAAATTTTTTCCAACTGCCCGCGGCAATTACCCCATCGGCGTTGGTCTCTATCCGGTTCGTCCGCTTCATTCTTCTGTGGTGTCTTTGCCGCCAATGACGGAGAAATACACGTCCTCCATGCTGGTCTTGGAGATGGAAAACTCTGTAATGCCCAGAGTCTGGGCCTGCTCAATCATCTCTTGATGGCTGGCGCCGTAGACTATCTTTGTTGAGCCGACGTCAGTATCGTCAGGGGTGTATGTGAGCTTGAACTCCCCCGTGATGTGTGATCGCAGTCCGTCCAGCGTGTCTAGCTCTTTGATGACCCCCTTGTGCATGATGGCGATTCTGTCGCAGAGGGTCTCCGCTTCCTCCATATAGTGGGTGGTAATCAGCACGCTGCTGCCCTGTTCCTTTCTCTCCCGTATCCACTTCCAGATCTCGCGTCGAGTTATGGGGTCCAGACCGGTGGTGGGTTCATCCAGAAGAAGCAGCTTTGGCTGGGCCAGCCATGCCATGGCCAACATGATCCGTTGTCTTTCTCCCCCCGACAAAGTGGCAAAGACGCGGTTCTCAAAACCATGCATTTCCAGTTCGTCAATTAGCTGGTGCGCCCTTTCAGTGGCCGACTTGGCCGATAGTCCCCGGAGTTTGCCAAAGATGCTGAGGGTATGGAAAACGGAGCAATCCCATAAGACAAGCAAGTCCTGGGGAACGACGCCCATGAAATGCTTTACCCGGGTTGGATCTGACTCTACGTCAACGCCGAAAACCCGAATCTGCCCGGAGGTAATGCTTGTTTCCGTAGTGATCTGGCGGACAAAGGAAGTCTTGCCGGAGCCGTTGGGACCCAGCAGGCCGAGGATTTCCGAGGGGCCTATGGTGAGGGAGATGCCACGATTGGCCCAGATTCCGCCGGGGTACTGCTTGGATACGGACTCTGCCACCAGGGGCAGGGAAGCTTGGGTCGAGGCGTCGACGGATTCCGACACAAGAGAGACCTCCAAACTGCATGGGAACATTGAAGAATGTACCAGCTTGGAGTTAAAGCATCAATGAAAGCCGGGTTTAGAAGGCTTTGGGGATTTCCAGTTCTTTGCAGATCTCGTCGAACCATTCCACCACCTCCCGATGGAGGGGGATGCCGTTGCGTCGACGTTCCTGCTCGGTCTCCCATTCCAGCTGTCCCGCGACAAGCACACGGTCGTGGCCCGGCGCGGGGGGCGTCTCCTTTAGGGTCCGCATGTAATCGTCCATCATGGCCTTGAACTCGCCGGTGTCGGCGAAGGCCTCCACATCGTAGGCGGCGACGAAATGGGCGAAGGTTCCGCGTCCTCGCCCAGCGCCGAAGCCGCTAAGGGAGAGGACGCCGCAGAGGATGTCCACGATGCAGGCTAGGCTGTAGCCTTTGTGGGAGCCGGTTTCACGCACACTGCCCAGGGGCAACAGACGGTGGGGAGAAGGTGCGGGGGTTGGTTCCATCACGGGCCGGCCCTCGTCGTCGGCGAGCCAGCCGGGGAGAAGGTCGACTCCCAGGCGGCGGGCGATGTGGACCTTGTTGTCAGGGATGACGCTGGTGGCGGCGTCGAAGACGAAGGGCGGCTCCTTATCGGTGGGGGCGGCAAGGGCGATGGGGTTGGTGCCGAGGCGGGGGATGCTGCCAAAGGTGGGGACCACGGTGGGCGGGCAGCTGGTCATGCAAACGCCGATCATGTCGTGCTTGAGGGGAATCATGGCGTGGTAAGCAGCCATGCCCAGGTGCTTGCCGTTCGTCATCGTTACCATGCCGACGCCGGTCTGCCGGGCCTTGGCGACGGCGATGTCCATGGCCCTGGGGGTGGTGATTATGCCCAGCCCATTGTCGGAGTCGACGGTGGCGGCGGAGAGGGATTCGCGGAGGACGCGGATTTGAGGGCGTGGGTTGAGTGCGCCCTCCTGGTAGCGCTGGACGTACTGGCGCAGCAGGTTAGAGACGCCGTGGGTGTCGACGCCGCGCAGGTCGGCGGACACGAGTACGTCGGCGGCGATGCGGGCGTCTTCCTTGGGCACGGACATCTTGCGGAAAATGGCCGTTACGGTGGAGCGCAGGGGTGCTTCGTCGATGCGCACAGTGTCCTGTTCCTTCAGCTTGAACTGTTCTAGCATGGGTTCCTCCGAGATGAAGTTATGGGGGTTCTGAAGGCGCGAGAACGACGAGATTCTTCACTCCGCTGCGCTGCGTTCAGAATGACATGTGGGGGGTGCGCTACGTTCAGAATGACATGTGGGGGGTACGCTACGTTCAGAATGACATGTAGGGGGTGCGCTACGTTCAGAATGACATGTGGGGGGTGCG
Organism: Dehalococcoidia bacterium; assembly: GCA_965238215.1. GTDB lineage: Bacteria > Chloroflexota > Dehalococcoidia > Lucifugimonadales > JAPULR01. Next base: position 2,146,306 of record OZ250180.1, read on the forward strand.
CTGCGTTCAGAATGACATGTGGGGGGTGCGCTACGTTCAGAATGACATGTGGTCTTGGGAATACCACGTAAGGGGATGAAAATAGGTGTGGTTGAACAAGCGGGCGGTTCGCGAACCGCCCCTACGGTGGGACGGGGGGCTGGATTCCAGCCTGCGCGGGAATATCAGGATGGGGCGCGGAATGACGATGGGGGCGCGGGAAAAACGGGAAGGGATGGATTCCAGCCTGCGCGGGAAAACGGAAGGGGGAGGGTGAATGGCGGCATGGTGGGCGGAATGGCATGCAATTGACATGGTGCAGGCAGGTTTGAAACCTGCCCCTACAGGTTCATTCACTAGGCATGGTGACTTTGTAAACATCACTTAACGGCGGGGGCTGTCTAGGGTGACGCCGCCGTCGACGGGCAGGGCGACGCCGGTGACCCAGCGTGCTTCGTCGCTGGCCAGGTAAAGGGCGGCGTAGGCTATGTCCCAGGAGTTGCCTTCGATTCCTAGTGGTGAGGCGCTGCGGCGAAGGTCCCGCATCTCCTCCGACATTCCGCCCGCCACCATGGACGTGTAGGCGGGCCCCGGCAGGATGCAGTTCACGCGGATGCCGTCGCGGGCGTGGTCGATGGCCATGGCCTGGGTGAGGGGGATGACGGCGCCCTTGGAGACGGTGTAGGGGGTCATGCCCCGGGGCCGGATGGCGGAAATGGAGGAGACGTTGACGATGGCGCCGCCGCCCGAGGCGACCATGACGGGTATGGCGTGCTTGCTGGCGAGAATCATGCTGGTCAAATTTACGGACATGACCCTATCCCATTCGTTCTGGCTGACTTCCGTGACCCGCCCCGGCCCGTTGATGCCCACGTTGTTGTGGAGGACGTGAAGGGCGCCGTATCTATCCAGGGCGGCCTGCACCATGGCGCGGCACTGCTCCTCCTGGGTAACGTCTGCTACGAAGACGCTGGCCTCGCCGCCTTCCTCCTGGATTGCCTCGAGGGTCTTGGCGGCGCGTTCTTCGACGTTGTCCACGAGGAGCACCTTTGCGCCTTCGCGGGCGAAAAGGATGCTGACGGCCTTGCCGTTACCCATGACGTCGCCGCGAGCGCCGGCTCCGGTGACGATGGCCACCTTGTCTTGTAGTCTAGGCTTGCGGTTGTTCATCTCTTTTTCCCTTGGAAGACGAGGATGGTCCCTATTCTACTCTGTCTTCTTGTCCTAAACACGGCGTCATTGCCGTAAGGGGCGGCAAGGAGGAACGCCCCTGCGGAATGGTTGGGAGGCAAGACTGGATTCCGGCTCGGGGGCCGGAATGACGGTTGTGCAAAAGTCTCCATACGCGAGGACAAGGGGGGGAGCGAGGATGGGTCCCCGCATGCGCTAGGACAAGGGGGGGGAGTTTCACCCCCATCCCAACCTTCCCCCGTCAGGGGGGAAGGGGTTTATAGATCCAGCAGGTCCATGTATTTGTAGCCGGAGCCGGTGTTCATCAGGATTACGGTCTCAGAGCCGGTTAGGAAGTTCTGGTCGAGGAGCTTTTTGAGGCCGACGAGGGTGGCGGCGCCTTCAGGGGCGGCGAATACGCCCTCCGCCGCGCCCATCTCCGTCATGGCGTCGATCATCTCCCGGTCGGAGACGGCGATGGCGGTGCCGCCGGTTTCCCGCAGCACTTTCAGGATGATGTAGTCGGCGAAGACGGCGGGAACCCGCAGGCCGGCGGCGTCTGTGCTGGCGTCGGGCCACGGCTCGGCGGAATCCTTGCCGTCGTTGAAGGCTTTGACCAAGGGTTGACAGCCCTCGGCCTGAATGCAGACGAACTTGGGTTGGGGGCTGTCTATCCAACCGAGTTGTTGGAGTTCCTGGAAGGCTTTGTGCATGCCTACGATGCCGGTGCCGCCGCCAGTGGGGTAGACGATAACGTCGGGCGCGCGCCAGCCCAGGTCCATTGCCAGCTCCAGGGCCATGGTCTTCTTGCCCTCGGCGCGGTAGGGTTCGCGGAGGGTTGAGAGGTCGAAGAGTTTTTCTTTCTCTGCCATTTCCTGAGATAAGCGACCAGCGTCGTTGATAAGACCTTCGATAAGGAAGAGGCGAGCGCCGAGGGCGCGGCATTCCAGCTGGTTGGCGAGCGGGGCGTCATTTGGCATGAACACGGTGGCCTCGAGTCCGCCCTTAGCGGCGTAGGCGGCAAGGGCCCCGCCGGCGTTGCCCGCTGTGGGCATGGTGACGCGCATTTCGCCCACTTCCTTGGCCTTGGATACGGCGGCGGAGAGGCCGCGAGCCTTGAAGGAGCCGGTGGGGTTCAAGCCCTCGTCCTTGATATAGAGGTTTTCCAGCCCAAGGGTAGCGCCCAGGTTTTTGGCGCGCATCAGGGGCGTGGCCCCCTCTCCCAGAGTCACCAGGTTGCCGACATCTATGACAGGCATCATCTCGAAGAAGCGCCACATATTGCTGGGGCGGCTCTGGAAGGCGTCCCGGGAAACGTTCTTGCCCACGGCAGCCAGGTCGTATCGCGCGTAGAGCACGCGGCCACAGTCGGGGCAGGTGCGGATGGGTTGTTCGTGGGGATGCTCCTTGTGGCACCAGGTGCACTGGAGATGGGTAAAGTAGCTCTTCATGGACACGCTCCTTGAGGCTAAGTTGCCGATATTGTATCATTACGCCTTACCGTTCCCCAGGCCGGGGCCGCGCCATTTTGCTTTCCAGGAGAGGAATTGACATGAGCGTCATAGACGAGAGATATATTCTCAAGCATCCCAAGTCGGCGGAAGTTTTCCGGGAAGCGTCGGACGTGTTTGCCGACGGCGTGACCCACGACACGCGCTACGTGATGCCCTTCCCTCTGGTGATGACCCACGGGCGGGGGCCTATGAAGTGGGACGTAGACGGGAACGAGTACGTGGACTACGTTTGCGGACACGGCTCCCTGATTCTGGGCCATTCGCACCCGGCCATTACGCTGGCCGTGGCAGAGCAGGTGAACCGGGGGACGCATCTGGGCGGCAACACGGAGTTGGAGCTTCGATGGGCCAAGGCCATTCGAGAGCTTGTCCCCTCGGTGGAGAAGTTGCGGTTCCACAGTTCGGGCACGGAGGCCACCATGATGGCCATGCGGTTGGCCCGGGCGTACACGGGCCGCAACAAGATTGTGAAGTTTCAAGACCACTTCCACGGTTGGCACGACTACGCCAGCGCGGGTTCCGACGGCGGAACCGGGGGGATTCCCGCTTCTACCTGGGAGTCTATGATAGTCCTGCCCTCCGGCGACATCAACGCGGTGGAGGAAACTCTTGGGGCGGACGGCGACGTGGCGGCGGTGATTGCGGAACCGACGGGCGCTCACATGGGACAGTATCCGCTCCGGCTGCCCGGTTTTCTGCACTCGTTGAGGGAGGTTACGGAGCGGTACGGGGTATTGATGATATTGGACGAGGTGGTGACGGGGTTCCGCGTGTCCAGCGGTGGGGCGCAGGCGCGTTACGGCGTGAAGCCGGACTTGACGACCATGGCGAAGATTGTGGCCGGCGGGCTGCCGGGAGGCGTGGTTGGCGGCCGGGCGGACGTTATTGACATGATTGCCCACACGGGGAACCCGGAATGGGACAACAACCGCAGAGTCGCGCACCCGGGGACCTTCAACGCCAATCCCCTATCGGCGGCGGCGGGAGCTGCATGCCTGGAGATGCTGGCCCGGGAGCCGATCAACGAGCGGGCCGACGAGATGGCGGGCAGGCTGCGGAGGGGATTGAACGAGGTTATGGGGAAGATGGAAGTCAGCGGCGTGGCCTATGGCGTCAGTTCCCTGGTAATGGTGGCCTTCGGGGTGGAGATTGCGCCGGAGGAGATGTGGAAGCTGTCGTCCAGGCAGATACACGCGGCGGCCAAGCCCGGCGCGGCTCAGGGGTTCAAGCGGGCGATGCTAAACGCGGGGGTGGACATCATGGGCGGTCGGGGCTTCATAGTTTCGGCGTCGCATTCGGAGGCTGAGGTGGATAGAACGCTGGGGGCCTTCGAGGAGTGCCTGGCAGCGATGCGGGAGGACAACCTGGTGTAAGGGGCTGGAGCGGTTTTCGGGAGGCGATAGAACCCTTTATTTGGACAGTGATTATTGACAATAAGTCTATGTCTCCATAATATACCGCTTAAGCGAACACGAACGTAGAATCGTCACGTCCGCGCTTTGAAGCGCATCATAAATAAGGAAGCGTAAGGAGATGTTCATGAGACTGCTAAACCGTTCCTCCAGATGGCTGCCGTTGGGGCTGCTGACCCTAGCCGCCCTGCTGACCGTCTTTATTATTGCGTGCGGAGGGGATGATGATACGCCGGCGCCCACGGCCGCTCCTACGGTTGCGGCCCCGACGCCAGCGCCGACGATGGCGCCGACGGCGCCTCCCACGATGGCTCCAACGGCGGCGCCCACGATGGCTCCAACGGCGGCGCCTACGCGGGCTCCAACGGCGGCGCCTACGCGGGCTCCGACGATGGCTCCTACAGCGGCGCCAACGATGGCTCCAACGGTAGCGCCTACGCGGGCTCCGACGGCAGCGCCCACTCCAGAACCTACAATGGCGCCGAAGGTGCCCGTAGAGTCCCGGCTAAGAGTGGCAATCCCCACTCCTAGTTACCAGTACACAATGCAACACCCCGCCAACCAGATAGATGCAAGAATAATGCCCATCTACTCCCACCTGGTGGGGCATCATCCGAAGACCAACGTGGAGGAGCCCCAGTTGGCTGAAAGTTGGTCAATGGAATCGGATGGTAAGACGTACACGTGGAATCTGCGCCAAGGCGTACCCTTCTATAAGAACGCTGAACCTACCGACATCACGTTCAGCGCCAAGGACGCCGTTCACTCCTTCGGCATCTTCGCTGGCGCCGAAAGCGAGTTGACCAGAAGTGGGCGTCCCGAGTTCGGGGGCATGGTGGACGCCGACATCGTAAACGACCATCAGGTAGTCCTTCGTCTGGCCCAGGTATCCTTGGACATGCCCTTCCTTCTTTCCGACGAGTGGTCAACGGGCATAAGCAGCAAGGACTGGTGGGACCAGAACGGTGAGGAAGGATACATGGACGACCCCATCGGCACCGGGCCCTGGAGCTTAATCGAGCTCGTGACTAACCAGCACGTACTACACGAGCGGGTTCCAGATCACTGGAGAATCACCCCCGAATTCCCGGAGGTGCAGTTCCTCTTTGTACCGGAGTCGGCCACTCGACTGGCTATGATCATAGGTGGAGAGGCCCACATCGCGGCGATTCCCAGGGATCTGCACAATCAGGCTGAAGAAAGGGGCATCGTAATAACCAAGAGCACCCTGCCCGCAGTACACACTCAAGTCCGGTACTCCTTCTTCAAGCCGGATAACTACGTGAATCCTGAGACGGGAGAGGGTGCAGGGGGTCAGGTTGCCCACGGACCAACTAAGGGCTATGACCCCAATGACCCGCTGCGAAACGTGAAGGCGCGCGCGGCCCTCAACCACGCAATCAATTATGAAGAGATAAACCAGGTATTCTTCCGAGGAGAGGGCTTCCCGCTGGTGGACTACTTCCCCCCGTGGCGGGAAGACTTTAAGGACGAGTGGGCGCCTATCCCAGGAATCGACGGCAATACGGGAGCAGAGGGAGGTTGGCCCTACGCCTACGACCCGGCAAGGGCCAGGGAATTGCTGGTGGAGGCCGGATTCCCGAACGGCTTCGAGACAACCCTGGTGGCCGCCAGCGGGCAGTCCGTCATACAGGAGCAGGGCGAGATTGGCGAGGTAATCAGGTCTTACTGGGAGGCCATTGGAGTCAGAACCAATCTGGTGACCGTGCCTGTAGGGGATGTCCTAGGCATGTGGGCGGCCCGGGATAGGTCCAATACGTCCTACCTGGTGTCGCCGTCTCTAGACCCGATCTGCGTGGCCATGAGCTTCTCCTACTACGAGCGCGGACGGACGGTTTGGGACCACCAGGAAATCTCCGATTACTACGCGGCATGTACGCAATCCACGGACTTGGACGAGAGGTTCAAGTTGGCCCAGGGCCTAGGCGACTGGTGGGTGAACAACCACGTAAGTGCGCCTATAACTTGGATCTTCGGCTATGCGGCCGTTAACCCCAACGTGGTCCAGGAGTACCAGGTGAACATGCTTCACATGGGACCTATCCGCTACCACGAGTACACGTTGCCCGTCTATAAGTAGGCGGCTGTACTGATACGAGAGCCAGGCAAGTTAGAAGAGGCCCGCAACCTTGCGGGCCTCTTCTTTTTGTTTGCCAGGTTTGATAGGCGTGAGAGGGACGGCCGCAGGGCTTGTGACACAATCCGTTGGTGAACGCCCGTGGCCAACGGTGTATACTCCCTCAACAAAACGCACGGTGAGTTGACCAGATGAAGATGAGCGGTGGAGAAGCCCTTGCAAAATCCCTGGTACGGGAGGGAGTTGAGGTCGTCTTCGGCATACCCGGCATCCAGCTTTACGGCCTGGTGGCCGGTCTGCGAGACGAACCTGGCGTGGAGATGCTCACCACCCGACACGAGCAGGCCACAACCTATATGGCCGACGGCTACGCCCGTGCAGCGGGGCAACCCGGAGTCGCAATGGTGGTCCCTGGCGTAGGGATTTACAACGCCGCCTCCGGCCTCGCCACCGCCTACGCCCGCTCCTCTCCCGTCCTGCTCATTGCCGGCCAGGTTCCCCGGGAGGCCATCGGAAAGGACCTTGGAGCCGTCCACGAAATTTCCAACCAGGGCGAGGTTGTCCGACCGGTGACAAAGTGGCAGCGAATGGTCAAGCGACCCAGGGAAGTCCCCGCTGCCGTCAACGAAGCCTTCCGAAAGATGCGTACGGGGAGACCACGTCCCGTACTCATCGAGATTCCCCCGGAGGTAGCCGTCGAGCGGGAGGAGGTGGAACTACTGGAGCCTGCCCCCATATCGCCCATCGTTCCCAGCCCATCCCTGCTGCGTATGGCGGCCGGAGTCATAGCTAAATCCAAGCGCCCGGTCATCTACGCCGGCGGTGGAGTCTCCCGTGCAAACGCCGAGAACGCCCTCGTGGGCTTTTCGGAAGCTACCAACATACCCGTCGTTAAGTCCAACGGCGGCAAGGGCGCGATGTCCGACCAACATTCCTTCTGCTACGGCTCCTGCTTCAGCCCCCGCGGGGAGCGGCAGGAGATGAACCAACTCTTTGAAGTCATGAAGGCGGCCGACGTGGTAATCGGCATAGGCGCCCGGTTCTCACTTGGGAACCCAGCCGGAAACTCCTCCACTCTCATTAACATCAATGTAGATGACAACGAACTCACCCGCGTTCAGACAAATACGATCCCCCTCCACGGCGACGCCAAGGCGACCCTGGAAGCCTTCCTTCCCATTCTGCTGGAAGTTAGCGAATCGGGACGCCCATCTCCCGCCGCAGACGTCGCGGCAGCCCGCAGACTCATTCGATACGACAACATCAGCCTCATGGAGCCACAGTACCTCTTCATTGAAACCATCCAGAAGAGCGTGCCGGAGGATTCCTTCATCGTCTGGGACATCACCCAACTGGGCTACTACGCCCGCACCCACTACCAGGTGAACCATCCCAAGACCTACATTGATTCCGGATATTCTTTCAATCTGGGCTACGGCTTCCCCACGGCCCTGGGAGCGAAGATTGCGCAACCCAACCGGCCCGTCCTCTGTATGGTTGGCGACGGGGGATTCATGTTCAACGCCTCCGAACTATCGACGGCGGTAAACTACGGAATAAACGTAGTTACCGTGGTCTTCCGCAACGACTCCTACGGCAACGTGGCCCAAGACATGAACAAGGTGTTTGGCGGCACATATCAAACCACTTTGCGAAACCCTGACTTTGTGCAATTCGCCCGCTCCTTTGGAGCGGTGGGCATCCGAGCCAACAACCCGTTGGAGCTGGAAACCCTGATTCCGGAGGCGTTGGAGCGACAAGCCCCCGTGATAATCGACGTGCCGATGGGAGATATTCCCATGCCCAGAGCGCCGCAAATCGCTCCCTTCTACTCCTTGCCCTGGACCATGCCTCAAGAGGGCCTAATATCCTCCTAGCGGCTCCCAAATTGCCCGGCGCTTGAAAAGCCCTCCTCGGAGCCATGAAATCCTTCCAGCCCTTCGACCCATGCCGGATTGACGGGAGCTGCCAGAACAGGAAGCCTCCGTTTACCCAAAGGCCGCCTGCATGAAAGTTGTACAGGGTTGAAATCCCTATGTACAATGCAAAGGTCAACCAATAGTGGGTTTCGTAAACTTCTTCAAGGGATACGACGTGGCAAGAACTTCCAAGGGTTCGGGAGAAGACCAGCACGAACATAGGCAGGGCGAACACGGTCACGAAGGCCACGACCACGCGGTTCATGACGAACACGGGCATGACGACCACGACGAACACGGCCATGACAAACATGGTCACGACTCACACGACAACTCCCAACACTTGCGTGAAACCAGCCGCCGCAGCCTGAGCATAGCCCTAGTGCTCATTGGCGGCTTCATGATCGCCGAGGTCATAGGCGGCATCCTGTCGGGAAGCCTGGCTCTCCTCGCCGACGCCGCCCACATGATCACCGACGCGGCCGCGATCGCCCTGGCCCTGCTCGCGCTCTGGGTGGCCGGACGCCCCGCCTCTGTGGAACGCACCTTCGGCTACCACCGCACCCAAGTCATCGCCGCCATGCTGAACGCCCTCAGCATATGGCTCATTGCCGCTTTCATACTCTTCGAAGCCTACCGCCGCATTGGGGAGGCCCCAGACGTGGAAGGCGGTCTCATTCTGGTGGTCGGAGCCATAGGACTGGTGGTGAACATCGCTGCCGTTTTTGTCCTACGCCGCTCGGCCCGGCACAGCCTGAACGTGCAGGGCGCCTTCCTGCACGTCATCGCAGACCTCATCGGTTCCGTAGGCGTCGTCATCTCCGGGGTCATTATCGTCACTACGGGATGGACCCTGGTCGACCCCATCCTCAGCATCCTTCTCGGACTCCTCATCATGGCCAGCGCCTGGCGGCTGGTGGTCAAGGTCTTCAACGTGTTGCTGGAGGGAGTGCCGGAGCACATAGACGTATACGCTCTGTGCGCCGCCATGGAGGACCTGTCCGGGGTTACCGTCATCCACGACGTTCACGTCTGGACCATCTCCTCCGGCTACCACGTCATGACCGCCCATGTTCTGGTGGACCCCGAACACGCCGTAGAAGACCTGGACGGCCTGATGCGGCGTCTTCGAGAGATTGCCATGAAGAAGTACGGCATCCGCCACGTTACAATCCAGCTGGAGCAGAACGTGAAAGGCTGTACTGAGCTCGACCACGTCGACCACCTGATGGCCCTGAGACGAGGTCCGGTGAGGAAGCTTCTGCCCTTCTGACGCGGCCCCTAGTCTGGCCCGAACCCACAGAAACGATAAGGCGCGGGACTTTTGTCCCGCGCCTTCTTATTTCCATGCAGGGTTTGGGATGCCTCTAAAGTCCCTAATGACTACTCCATAGAGCTAAAGCCCCCCAAATGCTATTGCATGACGCAACAAAGGCAGAAGGCACTTAGCCTTCTGCCTTTGGGAAACTCTCTACTTGTCAAATCAGTTCGCATTATTGCAGGTGAAAGCTGGCAGTCGTCGACGATGCCCGGAGATACGCCGTGGCTAAGAAACGTTAAGCGTGGTGCTCGTGCTCGTCGCACTCGTGGATATCATGAACGTGCCCCGGCACGTCGGGATGGTGCTCATGCTCGTCGCACTCGTGGACGTCGTGGACGTGGGTTGTCACCATACATCCTCCCTCCAGCATAGTCTTGCGCATACGTTTGATTCCGCCGCCGCATACGTAACTATCCAGTCTAACATTACTTGCCATAAACCAACAAAAAGGTCAAGGAAAGTGAGAGACAATGTCGGTTATTTTTCCCTCCGCCATTTGATTTTCCCTCCGCCCAAGGGCAGAATGTCGGTACTGAGTCCTATGCCTTAAGCTCCAATCAAGAAGGAGGTTTTCAGCCAATGCCGAATATTCTCGTCAATCGAATCATCCCGGTCTTTCTCTTTGTCATGGCCATAGCCGTTGCCCTTAACCTGATCCTGACGCCGGTGTACCACGACGGCTCAGACAATTACGTCATCTGGAAGATTATGAACTGGCCCATGGCTGTCGGCGTGGCGATAGCTCTCATTGCCGGCTACATACGGTATAGGGCGGCGAAGCGTGAGGACCCTGATTCGATGAAGTCCCTGCGCGCTACTCTCGTATTCTATGGGGCCATAGTCCTTGCAATAATCTTCTATTGGAACTGGATATGGACCCTGAACCCGGACAGCGAGACCGGCTTAGCCGTGACCAGCCACATGGTCCACTTCCCGCTGGCGGATGCCCTCTATACAGTAATTGGCCTCTCCACGGCCAAGTACCTCTGGCACGACATGGAATAACCGCCTCCGGCGAATCCTCTCCCTTCATCCTTCACCTGCCACATTGGCTGTGACTAATTCTCAATTGCCGTGCTATGATGGGCCGGTAGGTGCGTAGAAACCACGCCTCATTAGAATAAGCGCAGCGGTGAAGAAAGATGCAGCCCATAGCTGAAATTGGGGAGCGGATGGGACTCGACCCGTCCCACGTCATACCCTACGGGAGATTCAAGGCCAAGGTCTCGCTGGAGGCCATAAAGACCGGAGGACCGCGGGGCGCACTGATTGTAGTCACGGGCATCACGCCGACCCCCGCTGGCGAGGGCAAGACCACCACTAGCGTCGGTCTCACCCAGGGCCTTGGGCGTCTGGGTAAGCAGGCCGTCGCCACCCTTCGCGAGCCTTCCCTCGGACCCATATTTGGCATCAAGGGCGGAGGGACCGGTGGTGGGACCTCCCTGGTGGAACCCGAAGACGAGGTAAACATCCACTTCACCGGCGACGCTCATGCCGTCGCGTCGGCCCACAACTTGCTGGCGGCTATGACGGACAACGCCGTCCAGCGCGGCCAGATTCCCGGCTTCTATCCTCCCGGCATCACCTGGCGCCGCGTCCTCGAAATGGAAGACCGCTCCCTGAGAAGCATCGTCTCCGGCGTCGGCGGCCCAATCAACGCGCCGCTGCGCGAAACCGGCTTCGACATCGTAACTGCTTCGGAAATAATGGCCATCCTGGCTCTATCCGACAGCCTGGAAGATCTGCGCGCCCGGCTGAGCCGCATGGTGGTGGGCTTCAACACGGTGAACAAGCCGGTCACTGCCCAAGACGTGGGCGTCGTAGGCTCGATGATGGCCCTCCTCCGCTTCGCGATACAGCCCAACCTGGTGCAAACCACCGAAGGCCAGCCGGTAGTCGTGCACACCGGTCCCTTTGGAAACATTGCCCACGGCTGCAGCTCCGTGTTGGCGGACCGTCTTGCTCTGAGCTACGCTGACTACGTTGTCACCGAAGCGGGCTTCGGTTCGGACCTGGGCTTCGAAAAGTTTATGCACATCAAGGCCCGCTTCAACGACCTGGAACCCAGGGCCGCCGTGCTGGTAGCCTCCGTTCGCGCCCTCAAGTCCCATGGCGGCGTCCGTCTACGGGATCTATCCACCCCCAACGAAAACGCCGTCATGGCCGGCATGCCCAACCTGGAGCACCACATACAGTTGGTGAAGTCTTTCGGACTGCCTGTTGTTGTTGCCGTGAATGTCTTCCCGCCGGACACGCCGGAGGAGATCGCCCTGGTGAAGCAGGGGGCATTGGACGCGGGAGCCTTTGCCGTCACCGAAAGCAGAGTCTTCGCCCAGGGAGGCGCGGGCGGCGTCGAGCTCGCAGAAGCCGTGGTGGAGGCTACAAAGCAGGAAAGCTCCGTTTCTTACCTCTACCCCCGGAACGCGAGCCTGCGGGAGAAGACCCTCGCCCTTGCGCAGAAGGTCTACAACGCTGCCGACGTGGCCTGGGCGCCGGCCGCCCGTCGGCAGCTGAACGCCTACGAGGCCCTGGGTTGGGGGAATCTTCCCGTTTGCATGGCCAAGACTCACCGCTCAATCTCCCACAACGCCCGACTCAAGGGTCGGCCCTCGGGCTACACCTTCCGCATTGCTAACGTCAGGGCCTCGGTGGGCGCCGGCTTCATCTACCCCATCGCCGGAAACATCGTCACCATGCCGGGGTTGCCCCGCTCTCCCCGCACCCTCGACGTGGACGAATACGGACGGGTGCTTAATCTGTAAGGGCCCCTCAAAAAGATCGCTGGTCGTGTCCCCACTATGGAATAGGCTGTGTCAAGTTGATATGATACGAGGTATATTACTTTGTGCCTCTAAACGTTAATATTTCAGGAGAGGAGATGAAAATGCGTAGAATCATCAAGTTTGGTCTAACCCTCACAATTCTTTCCGCGCTGTTCCTCCTGGCCGTGACGGCCTGCCAAACGGAATCCGAGGAAGAAGCGCCGCTGATAATCGGCAACCTGAACGCCTTTACCGGCTCCCTAGCTGAATTCGGCCCGCCCCTCCGCAACGCCATAGAGTTGGCGTCTGAACACGTCAACCGCGCGGGCGGCGTCAACGGACAGTCGGTGCTGATTGTCAGCCGCGACACCGCCGTCAACCCGGTGCAGGGAGTCGACGCCGCCCGGGCTCTGGTAAACGTTGAAAGGGCGGTGGCCATCGTTGGCGCCCTCTCCAGCGGCGTCACCCTTGCCGCCGCCAATGCCGTCACCATCCCCCAGGAAACTATCCTGATCTCCGGCGCTTCCACTGCCCCCAGTATCACCGTTCTCGAGGATAACGACTTTGTCTTCAGGACCACCCCCTCCGACGCCTCCCAGGGGGTGGTACTGGCCCGCCTCGCCCGGGAGCAGGGTTTCAACCGCATTGGCATCATGTATCTTAACAACGCCTACGGCGAGGGCCTTGCCGACCAGTTTGAGGAGAGCTTCACCGCTCTGGGCGGCACCGTGACGGCCAAGGTGCCCCACGAAGATGTTCAGCCCACCTACGCTTCGGAACTGACCAAAGCCACCGCCGGCGGAATCGACGCCCTCGCCGCCCTGAGCTACACGGGCCAGGCCGCCGTCTACGTTCAGGAAGCCCTGGAGGGCGGCTACGCCGACCGCTTCCTCCTCGCCGACGGAACCAAGGGTTCCGAGTGGATTGACAAAATAGACGCCTGGTCCGCCCTGGAAGGCACCATGGGCACGGCCCAGGGAAGCCCCGGCAGCCCCGCCAAGGACGCCTTTGAAACGTCTTACGCGGAAACCTACGGGGTAGAGGCTTCGCATCCCTTCATGGCGGAGCACTACGACGCCACGGTTCTCGTTGCTCTCGCCGCTGCAAAAGCCGGAACGAACTCCGACTCCGCGGCCATTCGCGACGCGTTGCGGGACGTGGCCAACGAGCCGGGCGAGGTCATTGGTCCGGGCCGTGCTGAAATCGCGCGGGCGCTGGAGCTTATCGCAAACGGTGAGGACATCAACTATAACGGGGCCGGCGGGGACATCGAGTTTGACGAGAACGGGGACGTTGTCGGCACCATTGAAATCTGGACCATATCCGGCGGGGAGATTAAGTCCACAGGCCGGTTCGAACTTCCCTAAGTTCCCCTCACGAATAAGGGCTTAGCCTAAGAAAATTAGGATGCTGGCGTCTAAACTAGTCGCCAGCATCCTGTTCATTTGAAACCTCTTGATTCGCTCCATTCAGGATGACGTGAACGCCCCAAAAGTGCGCTAACCCTAGGGCTCTCCGCCTCCGTCATGGGCAGCCGCAGGAGTTCCGTCTGCAGGCTTCGACATCCTTCGTGTCTCCCCCAAGATTCCCCCCGGGCGCAGCAGAATCACCCCAACTATCAAGACCCCAATCATGAAGAACCGGAAGTTGGGGTCGGCGAAGAACCACGGCAAGAACTGAGTGCCCGACCAGATGCCCCACACCACGAAGGCCCCCAGAAGGGCGCCCTTGTTGTTCCCAGACCCGCCCACCATGAGCATCGCCCAGATGACAAAGGTCGCAAGCAGTGGGTCGAATGTGACCGGTGCAATGAACCGTATATGATGAGCGTACAGCGCCCCGCCGATGCCCATGATTATCGAACCCAGAATGAAGGCCTGCATCTTGAACGAGTAGACGTCTTTGCCGCTGGCCTGCGCCGCCACTTCATCCTCTCGAATGGCCCGCAAAGCCCGGCCCCAGGGCGAATTGACCGCCCGTTGCACGGCCAGATAGAGCAGCGCCAGCACGACAAACACCACTACCAGGAACACGTAGTCGTAGTTCTTGGGAGAGACCAGGTCACCCAGGAATTCGGGTATCCTATACAAGCCCTTTGATCCGTTGGCAATCCACTTCTCGTTGAGGAACATCAGCCGCACGGCCTCGGCAATACCCAGTGTCGCGATGGCCAGGTAGTCGCCGCTGAGCCGCAGCGTGAGCCGTCCCACCAGGTAAGCAACGGTCCCGCATACCAGCGCAACGGCCGCCAATGAAAGAATGAACCAGACGTCGATTCCCCAATCGAGGTAGGGGAGCCCGGCCAGGTTGCCCCCGAAGATGAAGTCCTCCACCAGATTGGAGTCCGGCGCGGGCGTGGTCAAGAGCGCGGACGTGTACGCTCCCAACGCAAAGAACCCTGCTATGCCGGCGTTGAACAGGCCGGTGAATCCCCACTGCAAGTTCAAGCCCAACGAAAAAATTCCGTAGATGCCGACCATGATGAAGAATCCAACCAGGTAGTTCAGAATGCCCGCTATCTCCACTTCGGCCCCTCCATCCTCAACGCCCGGAACCCGCCATGGTGAATAGACCCTTGGGTCGTATCAGCAGGACCGCAATCATCATCGCGAAGGCTACCGCCGGCTTGTAGCTGGGGTTCATCCACTGGGTGGATACTTCCGACGTTACGCCGATGGCAAAGGCCGCCACCAATGCCCCGTAGGGGTTGCCGATGCCCCCCAGAACTACAGCGGAAAACACGGGTATCAGAAACTTCCAACCCATAATGGGGAGCAGCTGTCCCTGGAACACCGCCAGCAGCACCCCTGCCGTCGCTGCCAGGGCCGCCCCGATGCCCCAAGTCCACCAGGTGACTCCACGAACGCCGATGCCGCTCACCAAGGCCAGCTCCGGATTGTCCGCCGTCGCACGCATGGCCTTGCCGATCCGCGTGCGGGTCAATACCAGGTATACCGTCGCTACCAGGACCACGGCCATCAGCGCGATGAAGATGGCATCCGGGGGAATCCGCACGTCCATGGGTAGATGAAAGACCTGTTTTGATTCTCGCGGGAAGGTCTCGATGTCCCCACCCCAAATCATCTGAACCAAGCCTCTCAGGGCAATGGCAACTCCCATGGAAGCCATTGCAATCACTATGTCGTTGACACCCCTGTCCCTGAGACGACGATAGACGAACCTGTCCAGGAGGATGGCCCCTGCTATGACCGCGAGGGCCGCCACGGGCAGGGCTATGAGCAGGGTATACCCGAAGGTGAAGGGGCCAAATCCGTCGCTTTGCACGCCGAGCCAGGGAAAGAAGCTAGCCGTGACGAATAGCGCCACGTAGGCCCCCATGGTCATATAGTCGCCGTGGGCGAAGTTGGCGAAATGGAGAATTCCGTAGATGAGCGTCAGGCCCACTGCGCCCAGGGCTATGATCGCCCCCAGGAAGACCCCGTTCACCACCAAGCCCATCTGCACGAACGGCAGCAACCCCACTGCCATCGCGGCAAGAACGATGGCGATGGTAGTGTGCGCGGGCGTCCAGTGGCGACGAATTTGGCCGGCCAACCTGCCAATGGGGGTCATCTTCACTCCCAACAACTTGGCCATGTCTCAGCCGCCCAGGTATAGGCGGGCTACTTCCGGGTTGTCCAGAAGGGCGCTTCCTTTGTCTTCCAAGCGGTTCTCGCCCGACACGAGGATGTATCCCCTGTTGGATACCGACAGGGTTTGCCGGGCGTTCTGCTCTACTAGAAGCACCGAAACGCCGCTCCGGTTGATTTCCAGAATTCGATCGAGGACCAGGTCCACCATGACCGGCGCAAGACCGGCGAAGGGCTCGTCCAGGAGTATCAGCGTCGGGTCCAGCATTAGCGCCCGGGCAATGGCCAGCATCTGCCGCTGCCCGCCGGAAAGGCTTCCCGCTCGTCTCCGCGGATCCTCCGCCAAGTCGGGGAAGAAGACGAACATCTCCTCGATGCGCCCGTTGAAGTCGTCCCTTCGCAAGAAGGCGCCCATCTCCAGGTTCTCGCGTATGCTAAGGGAAGGAAACACGTTCCTCGTCTGGGGCACGAAGCAAAGCCCCGTCTTCACTATCGACTCAGGCGGCATGGAAGAAATATCCGTCCCCCGGAAGTTTACGCTGCCTCCCCATACCTTCACCAACCCCGCCACCGTCTTCATCAGAGTTGACTTGCCGCAGCCGTTGGGCCCGATAATAGTCACTATTTCCCCCTCCTCCACGGTGAGCGACACACCGTGAAGAATCTCCGTTTGGCCGTAGCCCGCCACTACCTTGGAAACTTCAAGGAGCGCCACGGGTCAACCCTCCCAGGTAGGCTTCCATAACCAGCGGATTGCTCTGAATTTCCCTGGGCGTCCCCTTGGCAATGGGCGCGCCGTTGGCCATGACGATGATGGGGTCGCACATGGCCATTACAAAGCCCATATCGTGTTCGATAATCACAAAGGTTATGTTCTGCTCGGTACTGGCCAAGAGGATGCTCTTGGATATGCTCCGGAGCAGGGTACGGTTGACGCCTGCCCCAGGTTCGTCCAGCAGTACCATCTTGGGTTCGGCCATCAGGGTGCGGCCCAGTTCCAGCAGCTTCTTCTGACCTCCGGAGAGGGTCCCCGCGTATTCGTCAGCCAGGTGGGAAAGGGTCAACATCTCCAGCACTTCCCTTGCCTGGGCCTCGATGCGGCGCTCCTCCCGCGCAACCCTTCCAGGCCGGAACCACGACGCCCACAGCTTCTCTCCCATCTGCCGCGCCGGCACCAGCATGAGATTCTCCATGACCGTCATCCGCTGCATCTCCCGGGGAATCTGGAAGGTACGCACCAGTCCCAGACGGAAGGTTTCGTGCATGCCCCTGCCCTCGATGCGCCGGCCCTCGAAGGCGATGTTTCCGCTGGTGGGGCGCATGAACCCGGATACCACGTTGAACAGGGTTGTCTTTCCCGCACCGTTGGGCCCGATTATGCCCGTTATGTGGCCGGGATCGATCTCCAAGCTGCAATGGTCCAGCGCCCGCACGCCGCCGAAATCCTTCACCAGGTCATGCACTTCCAGAATTGGCGCTGAATCTGCCAAGCCGCTGCAGCCATCCTTACAACTTGGAATTTTCCAAACTCTAACATATACATAAACAATGCCGTCAATCAGGGCGTTGGGATTACGCCCAGGCTTCATGAGAATCTTTTCGGCTTGACCGTACCTGTCAGGCAGATACATAATCCAATCGTCATCCTCACCCCATTGTATATTGGGAAACCTGCACAGACGGGAAAGGAGCATTCATGAACATCACCGTTTACGGCGCGGGAGCCATCGGAGGAATCACCGGCGCAAAAGTGGCCATGGCGGGCCATAACGTGACCTTCGTTGACAAGGTCCCGGAACACGTGGACCTCATCAACCGGCAGGGCCTACTGGTGACCGGCGTCAGCGAGGAACGAGTGCGTGCGCCCGCCATGCTGCCTGACGATATGCAAGGCGATCTGGAGACCGTGTTTCTCTGCGTCAAGGCCCAGGACACCGCCGCCTCCATGGAAACTCTGATGCCTCACGTCGGCCCTGAAACGACAGTGGTCTCCCTACAGAATGGCCTCAACGAAGAACTCATTGCGAGCATGATCGGCGCACATCGAACCGTGGGATGCCTGGTCAATTGGGGCGGCGACTACATCGAGCCGGGGCATATTCTCTACGGCGGCGACGGCCCCATGCGCATCGGCGAATTGGACGGTTCCACCACCGAAAGAATCGTGGAGCTTCAAAAAGTCCTGGACAACGTGGCCGAAACCACAATCACGCCCAACATCTTCGGGCATCTGTGGTCTAAGGTAATCTGGGGTTGCTTCTACATAGGCAACGCCCTGGGAACCTCCACCACCGTGGACATGCTGCGGGCAGAAAGAAACCGCCCCGTCCTGCTGGCCCTGTTCAAGGAAGGCGTGGAGGTGGCCGAGGCGGACGGCGTCACCCTGGAAACCCTGTCGGAGCATCGCTTCAATCCGCCTGAACTAGTGCGCTCCGATCCCGAGGTGGCCCTGCCCCACTTCGATCTGATGGCCGATTGCTTCGAAGGGCACGTGAAAGTCTACTCCGGCCCCTGGCGAGACGTGGCAGTGCGAAAGCGCCCCACCGAGGTCGACTATATCATCGGCCCCATCGTCCAGAAGGGCGCGGAGCACGGCGTGCCCACACCGTTGAACGACAGGCTGGTGGAACTAATCAAGGAGATCGAGCGGGGCGAACGGGTGCAGGACGACGCTAACCTGCTGGAGTTGGAACCGTTGCTCCCCTGACCCGGTGATGGAGTGGCGTACCTCTTATGTACGCCTGTTCGTGTATAATGGCTTATAGGTGGGCCACACTGAATGAGTCCACGCCGGCAGGAGGTCTCCCTTGACAACTGGAACGGACTATAGGACTGCGGCGGCGCAACTGTTAGAGCAGGCGAACGTGGAATTGGATCGTGGGGACACAAGGCAGGCGTCGGAGAAGGGCTGGAGCGCGGCGGCCCAGGCGGTGAAGGCTGTCGCACAAGGCAGGGGCTGGGAGCATAACACCCACGGAGACTTATTTCGCGTCGTTAGACTACTGGCGGTAGAACCCGGCAAGGCCGAGCTAACCCGTTTGTTTGGAAGAGCCAACATCCTGCATGTGAATTTTTATGAGAATTGGCTCACTTCGGCGGACGTAAGGGGGGACTTGGTCGACGTGATCCGCTTCGTGGCGCTGATGGCTGAGGTGGACTAGCACGGCGAGAGCCTTTTCCTGAAATTTTAACTGCTGGTCCCCTAACACGACATGGACAGAAATAGTCTTCTTCAAGCCCTCCTCTGGGCCATTTCCTTTGTCGTGGTATTCATAGCCGCTATATCGATCAACATGTGGTTGACAGACGACGGATTTGGCGAGTCCGCTAGTACCTTCCAGGTAATAGTCACTGCCGTAGCCATATTCATAGCCGCCGTTTTTGCCCTCTTTAAGCTCCAGATATTCAGAGTCTTTGCGCCCCACTTGACAATCTCGCAGAAAGTTTCCCACAGGCCCATCGGGGAAAGCTATGTGCACATAGATGCATCCGCAACCCTGCGAAACAGTTCCAAGGTTAAGATAGAACTGCGCAAAGGGCTCTTCCTTCTCCAACAAATCTCGCCAGTGGATGACCAGGAGGTCGAGAGTCTCTATGCCCAGGTTTTCGTAGACAAGGAAATTGATGACATACTTTGGCCCACCCTGTATGAAGTAAACCGCACCTGGGACAAGAATGCTTTAATCATTGAGCCAGGCGAAATCCATCAAGAAGTATGCGAATTCATCGTGACCACGGGCGTTGAGTCTGTTCTCATCTATACGTACTTCTCCGATCCCTACTCTTCAAACCCTAAGGGTTGGCACTCCACCACAATCCATGATATCTCGTGATATAATCCAACCATTGGACGCAGAGTCCATAACCTAGGAGGCCCTAAAGTATGTCGTCTGAAAACATTCGCGGCAAGGATGGAAAGAAGTCTCGGATGGAACCGAAAGCGCGACCTGCCATAATCCGCGCTGTTGATATGCCGCCGGTGGTATATGGCGTCCCTCCAAAGCAAGTCCCGGCTAGAACTCTAAGGCCGCGTAAGCCGCCGGGTCCCACGCCATCCAAGAAATCTTAGCCGCAGGAGAAAAACATGCCTGACTACAAACTCATCTCAGCGGACTCTCACGTCTTTGAACCCCGAGACATGTGGGTTGACTACATCGACTCACAATTCCGAGACCGCGCCCCCCGCATCGTCACCAACCCCAACGGCCTGGAGGGCGACTTTTTCGTCATGCCGGGCCAGGAGCCGGAAAAGGTCGGCGGCGGGTTTACTGCCGGAGCCACCCCGGAGGAACTGAAGAAGTTTCTGGAAACGGCCTCCGTGGAGGAAAGTTGTCCCCTGGGAGCCTACATCCCGGAGGAGCGTCTCAAGGAATTGGAGGTCGACGGCGTTGAGGCGGAGATCCTTTACACTACACTAGGGTTCCGCCTCTTTCGTCTCACCGACGCCCCCTTCCAGCAGGCCTTATTCCGCGCCTACAACACCTGGATTTCCGAATACTGCTCCTACGACCCGAAGACTATGATCGGCCTCGGTCTAATTTCCCTGCTTGACGTGAGCGAAGGGGTGAAGGAGCTTTACCGGTGCTCTGAGCTTGGCCTGCGCGGCGCCCTTATCATGGCCTCGCCTCCCGACCCTATCACCTATGCTGACCCCGAATTCGAACCCTTCTGGGCGGCGGCCGCTGAACTCGACATGCCCATCAGCCTCCACATCCTAACCGGCCACGGCCCGGAAAGCCGTGTCGTCGGCAGATTCAAGAAAAACCACTATCTTCGCGCTATCAGCCTCATCCACGAGGTCCAGCGCTCTTTCGCGGAGATAATGTTCTCCGGCGCCTTGGTGAGACACCCAAGCCTTCGCTTAGTCTCCGCCGAAAACGACATCGGCTGGGTGCCCCACTTCCTCTACCGCGCTGACCACTTCTACGAAAAGCACGGCTTCAGCAACCCCACAGAGCTCAAAATGCCCCCCAGTGATTACGCGAGACGCCAGCTCTTCGTCACCTACATGGACGATCCCATCGGTCTGCAACTGGCCGACTACTATGGCAAGGACAACTTCGCCTGGGCCAGCGACTACCCCCACGCCCTGTCAACCTTCCCCAACTCGCATAAGATTGTGGACGAAAACTTTACCGGCGTGTCGGAGGACATAAAGAAGAAGGTCACCCGCGACAACGTCATCAAGCTCTACCACATGGAGCTAAATTAAACTAGACCCAACACCCAAAGAGGGAGGTACTTACCATGCGAAACGGTTTTAAAGTTATAGACGCGGACGCCCATTTCTACGAGCCCGGCGACATCTGGGACAGCTACGTCGAGCCCGCCTACCGGGACCGACGCCCCATCGTCACACAGGTCCACGGCAAGGCCATCCTGGAGTACGAGGGTGCGGAGACGATGAACGCCCTCAAATCCAAGAACCTATTCTCTATGATGGACGACAAGTTCGGCCACGCCTTCAGGGATAGCTGGAGCCTGGAGAGCCGCCTAATAGACATGGACACGGAGGGCTGGGACATTCAGGTCTGCCTGCCCACCAATGGCGCCGCCGCGCCCTCGTATAAGGAGCCGGACCTCTCTGCCGCCCTCTGCCGCGCCTACAACAACTGGGCCTACGACTTTTGCAGCGGCGACCCCGGGCGCATAAAGTTTGCCGCCGTCGTAACCGGCCAGGACCCTCAGCAGATGCTCAACGAGACTCGTCGTGCCGTCGCGGAACTTGGCGCAGTATCCATATTCCTGCCTTCCGCCATCCCGGAGAAGATGTGGCACCATCCGGACTATTCTCCGGTCTGGCAGGCCGCTCAAGAACTGGAAGTGCCCCTGGCCGTTCACGGCGAAAGCAGCGCCAGCGGAGCGCCCTCGACCAACGCGCGTTACGCTCCCCTGGACGGGGCCTTTATTGCACTCAGTGAGACTATCGGATTCCCCTTCGAGAACATGATCAACCTGGGCCACTTCATGTACAGTGGCATCCTGGACCGCTTTCCCGACCTGAAGCTGCTCATCCTGGAGGCCAACTCCGGCTGGGTGCCCTTCTGGCTGAACCGGTTGGAGAAGTATTGCGAAGGACGGCAGTCCGTATTCTTCGACGAGCACCCGTTGAACCTGACGCCCCAGGAGTATTTCCTGCGGCAGTGCGCCGTGGCCGCTGACGCCGACGAACCGTCCATCAAGTACGTGGTGGACTACATCGGTGACGACAACATCGTGTTCAACACGGACTATCCCCACCCCGACGCCCCGGCGACGAATGAACCGCTGGCAAACATGATGGTGCAGCCCCTTTCGGATGACACCAAGCGGAAGATCCTCTGGGACAACTCGGTCAAGATTTACGGGGAGCGGCTAACCCAAGGCACAGCCGTCTAAATTCTCACGTCCTAGAACGGAAGTAACTACCAAAGGGCGTCCACGTGGGCGCCCTTTATCGTTGTCATCACCCCGACGTCACCAGACCTCGACATGGGTGAGGGGTCAGGTAGCCTGCATTAGGATGCCGTGGAGGTGAAGGAAGAGCTTTCGCAGCTCTTTGGCGGTGTCCCAGAGGCCCAGCCGGATCTCCGGCGTTACGTGGTCGAAGAGGCCGAATTCCGTGTATCGTACGTTGCCGCGGTTGGCGAGAGCGTCCCGTAAGCGACGGGACTCGAAGGCCGGAACCAGCTTGTCCTCGCGGTCGTGCATGATGAGCAGCTGGGCCTGCAAGTCGTCGATGTACTGGCTGGGGGATATCCTGTCGCCTCGTTCGAGGGTTGCGGCGGGCATTCGGGAGCGGTAGGCGTCGGCTTCTTCCCTGGAAACGCCCATTAAGAGGGTATGCACCGCTTTAGCTTCGGCGGAGAAGTTATCGATGGCGTCCTGCGGAATGGATGTGCCCTCGTTGAAGCCGTCTTGGAGCAAGCGGCGCTCATTCTCCGGCAGGTCTTCGGTCATGTGGGTAACGTAGACCTCGCGCGAGAGCTTGTCGGGCTGCCAGAGTTGGACGTCGTCGCCGTAGATGCGGGTCTGAGAGGTGATGGCGGTCAGGAGGTCGGGCAGGTGGAAGTAGGGGCCGAAGGCGTTGACGAAAGCCACCTGTTGACGTATGGGTTCCTGGGCGGCGGCCATGATGCTGTAGCTGGCGCCCACGCAGAAGCCGCCAATGCCCACCCGCGAGGGGTCGATGAATTCCTGGCTGGAAAGAAATTGGTAGGCGGCCACCAGGTTATGGATATCTTCGGGTTCCATACGGCCCTCGGCCATGATGGGGGACCAGTAGAACATAGTGGCCATGTTGGAGCGGGCGAGGGCTTCGCCAAGACGGACGACTCTAGGGTCGTCAGCGCCGGCGGGAGAGACGCCGAGGAAGAGCACCACGGCGGCGAAGGGGCCTTCGCCGGGCGGACGGTAGAGGTCGCCGATGCCTGCGCCGTAGGGGATGGGGAAGGACACTCGCTCCCTAGTGGGGGCCGGGGTGAACCACTCCAGGGGTTTGATGGGCGCGTCGAAAACGTGGGGGATGAACATGGCGGCTTTCATTGAGGCTCTGCCCTGGTGGGACGCGCCCAGGAAGATGATGAAGACGATGACCAGGAGAAAAGCGGCTTGGGCCGCCCGCTTGACGAAAAGGACGATTCGGTTTCTTTTCCCCGGCTTGCCTGCCGGGCCGGTCGGTTCATTCATGGTCTAGCATCTCGTTAAGGATGTTACGCAGGGCTTCGGGGCTCATGGGACCGACGAAGCTGCGCTGCAGGGCGCCCGTTTCGTCGATGAAAAACTTCTCGGGGATGCCGGAAACACCGTAGTCCAGGGCAACTTGTCCTTTCGTGTCCACGACCAGAGGGTAGGTGACTTGGAACTCGTTGGCGAAGGAACGAATGGCCTGCTCGTCGTCCCAGATGGCGATGCCGATGAACTCGACGGGTTGGCCGGTGTACTCTCGGTAGACTTGGGAGAGCACGGGGGCTTCGACGCGGCATGGAGGGCACCAGGAGCTCCAGAAGTCCAGCATGACCACGTTGCCGCGATAGTCTTCCAGGTTGAGGGTGGCGTTCCCGTCAAGGGCGGGAAGGGAGAAGAGGCCGGCTTGACGGCTGGCCGTTGGCTTTTCGCCCAGTTGAGCGTTGACCCCGAGGCCGCCGGTATTGCCGCCGCTGCGGACGAGGGCCCAGCCCAGCAGGGCAAAGAGAGCGATGGCGGGCGTCGCGGCCAAGAGGAGCATCCATTTTTGGCGGGCGGTCAGGGAATTTCTCCTAAGGTGGGGGTTCTTCGTATTCTATCGCACTTCGCAGTCTTTGCTTAAGCCCCTCCCGCCGTTGCCGGTACTCGGATTCGTCCAATCGGTCATCTTCGCGTAGATTGTCGAGACGGGCAATCTCGTCAATCAGCCCTTGTGGGGTAGCGGTTGATGCGGCGATTGGCGCACGGCGGCGGAGGCTGTGGAAAAGAATGATTAACAGGGCTGCGGCGACCAGCGAGGGTATGCCGATGACCAGCAGGTGGTTCTCCTCGACGGCGTTTGCGGTGCGCTGCCAGAGGGAGGGTTGCGGCAGACCTGTGAGTTCGATGCTCAGGGACGTGCGGGAGGTCAGGTTTGGAACGCTCCACACCCGGTAGGTTTCGTCGCCGATGCTGGTAGTCGGCGCTTCGGTCAGCCCTGTGCCGGAGGCTTCCCCCAAACCCTCGGGGATGAGGATGCGGAAGATGGAAGCGCCCTGGAGGAAGGTTGGGGAGAAGGAGGCGCTGCCCCCTTCGTAGGGAAAGGTGTAGTTGAAGGAGACCTGGTGGGAGCCTGGTGGCACGGCGGCGGTGAGGCCGAAGCCGGTGCCTACGTCCATGACGTCGCCTCCGGGCAGGTCGGACTGAACTTGAAGGCCGGAAGTTCCGGTCGGTACGGTAAATCGAAGGAAGTTCATCGCGGAGGCGGGCTGCAGAATGGGCTGGAAGGCCCGGTCTTGGGCGTTGGAAACAAGCACGACCTCCGCCGCCGAAACCAGGTTTTCCTTGGGGTCCGCGTCACGGACTATCAGGATGTGAGAGTCGATGTTCAGGGCCGCCAGGTCGCTGGTAGTCTCGTACACGCCCAGGACCACGGGCGCTTGAAGGTTCTCCGGCTCGACGCCGTAGGTGATTTCCCTGTAGGTGGCGGAGAGGGCGTAGCGGACGTTGGGCTCGGAGGGAACGTCTACAAAGGCGAAGGCGCCGTCGGCATCGGTGACGGCAGTCCTGGTATCGACGCCACCACTGGGAGTGAAGACGTGGAGAATCACCTCCAGTCCAACGGGTGACTGCCCATCGGCCGAGAGGTTAATGACGCGGCCGGTGAATTCAGTGGGATTCTGAGCGGCGACGTAAGGCGAATACAGGATTGCGACCGCCGTCAGAACCAGCAGGAAGGGAAGGGTGAGGCGCAGCTTGCTCACGAAGACTCGCTGTCTTGGCTACGTTGGGCGAGGCGGCGAATCCGGATGCGCTCTTCCAGCAGGTCATCCCGGTCTTTGAGAGTGGGCGCTCCGTCGATTCCTCCTTGGGCTTCCTCCTCGTAGGCGCGAAGGCTTACGGCGGCGACGCGTCGAAGATCGTCCATCTGCTGCTGGTACTCCTGGAGTTCGATAACCCCCAACTCAAACTCCATCTGGAGCCGGTCGATGTCGTCGAAAGCGTCTTCGACGTTGCGGGCTGATTGGTCTTTGTCGTTCGACGGAGCCGGGGACAGTCCCTCACGCTGCCGGGTCTTCAGCAAGGGATAGGAGACCACCAGCAAGCTAAGGAGGGCCAGCATCAGGGCTATCAGGTAGTGCACGGGGACTGTCTCCTCAGAGAAATCATCGAGTTGTGGGCCGTTAGGACATGGAGAGGATTCATCGGACGGGGGCCTTCGAGCAAAGGGGGGAAGAACGGGCCGGGGGCGCTGGTGGTGGGGCGGAGCTTCGGGAGGGCCAGAGGGCCACGGCGGTCCCTGCAATCATTATGGGGCCAGCCAGCCACATCCACCACACCAGTGGGTTGACGAATATGCGGAATCCGATGCTGGGGTCACCTTCTCGCGCCTCGCTGGGGACTACGTAGAGGTCTTCCACCGGGGTTGAGCGAATGCCGGCGCGGGTGGCGCTGATGTTGAAGTCGGGGTAGAAGGTGCGCTCTGCTTCCAGCTTGCCCACGTACTTGCCCCCTCGTGATACGTCGAGGGTATAGAAAGATTCGCGCCGGTCGGTCTGCTGGACGGTGCGGAAATTGAGGTAGGTGATGTCGTAGCCCTCTACGGTGACGGTCTGGCCCGGCGACAAGAGCACGTCTCGCTGGGTGCCGTAAAAAGATGAGCCGACGATGCCCACGCCCAGGACGACGACGGCCAGGTGCACTACGTAACCGCCATATCGGGGGCGATTGGAGGCCATGAGCTTGAGGAAGGCCAGAGGGTAACTTTCGCCCCGTGTGTGCCTGACCCTAGTGCCGCGGTACCACTCCTGGAAAATGCCTGCCGCCACCAGGGCAAAGAGGGTGAAGGCGGCCAGCGCGTAGGGGTTCCGCACGCCCACAAGGGCGAGAACCACCAGAGTTGACGCTGCGGCAATAGCGGGGTAGAGGAGGGTCCGCTTGAAGGCCCGGCCTCCGGCGCGTCGCCAGGGCAGCAGCGGACCGACGCCCATCAGGAACATGAGGCCGAGGAAGATATGGCCGTTGACCTGGTTGTAGAAGGGTTCTCCAACGGTGACGGTGAAGCCGGAGAAGACCTCCGACACGAGGGGGTAGACGACGCCCCAGAGGGTAACAAAAGCGACGCCCAGAAGCAGCAGGTTGTTGACGAGAAAAGCTGCCTCTCTGGAGAGGCTGGATTCCAGGGGGCGGGCGCTCTTTATCAGGTTGTACCGGATGAAGAATAGGACGAAGGGGGCCAGGGTGCCTACTATCATGAAGGTGAGGAACACCCAGCCCAGGGAGGAGGCGGCGAAGGAGTGGACGGAGGGCACCGGGCCGCCCCTGTTGATGAACATGCCGAAGAGGGAGAGGCCGAAGGTGATGTTTATGAGGGCCAGGTTCCACATTCGGAACATACCCTGCCGCTTCTGCACCATGATGGAGTGGATGAACGCGGTGAGGCCAAGCCAGGGCATGAGGCCGGCGTTTTCGACGGGGTCCCAGGCCCAGTAGCCGCCCCAGCCCAGGATGGTGTAGGCCCACCAGGACCCGAGAAGCAGGCCGGTGCCGAGGGTGACCCAGGCGAGGAGTCCCCAGACGCGGGCTACGTCCACCCACTGGTCGACCACCTGCTTTGAGAGGAGCGCGCCGACGGCGAAGGCGAAGGGTATGCTCACCATCACCAGTCCCGTCATGAGTATGGGCGGATGGGCGAACATCCCCGGGTGTACGAGGAGGGGGTTGATTCCTCGACCGTCGGCGGGCATGAAGTCGAGGGTCACGAAGGGGTTGGCCAGGGACGCCATGACGGAGACGAAGAAGACCATGATGAGCATGAGGACGGCGTTGGCGTAGGGGAGGCTGGGTCGGAATCGGCGGGGTGCGAAGGCTACGGCGAGGGCCGCCAGGACTGCGAAGACGGTGGATATGAATAGAAGAGAGCCTTCGTTGCCGGCGTAGATGGCCACCCACGTGTAGATGCGGGGCATGGCGAGGCTGCTGTGCTCGAAGACGTAGCGGATCTGGAAGTTGTTGGACAGGAAGGCGGCGACGAGGCTGAAGGAGGATATAAGCAGGATAAGCGCCACGAGGTAGCAGGCGTTGCGCCCACTCTGCGACAGAGCGGGCAGGTTTCGCATGCCCCCGATAATGGACGTCAGCATGGAGTAGACGGCGAGGGCCAGGGCCAGCAGGATGGTGATTAGTCCAAGTTCAGCCATCTTTTTCTTCCGATTTGGGCACAGAGTCGTCTCTGGTTGGTGCGTTCAGGTTCCTGCCTTGGGGTGGAGAAAATCCACTACGGGCGGCTATCTCGGCGTCCACTCGTTCGAGGTATGCGACCATGTCTTCCCCGCTGGGCGGCGTCGTGCTTGCAGAGAGCGGATCGGATTCGGATGGGGGATCTTTCTTCATGGAGCGGAGAACGAAGAAGAGAGCGACGCCCGCCAGCAGGAAAACTGCGGGGGGAAGCAGCCAGATTGTAAGGGTTGGGCCGGACTTGGGCGGCTCCGCCAGAACCCGAGTGCCGTAGCGCTCCGGCGCGGAGAAGTAGTCAAGAATCTGCTGTTCCGTCCAGCCTTCGGCGAGCTTCTCGCGTACAAAGGCGCGCATCTCCTTGGCCTGGGGCACCTGGGCCTGGTCGATGGTCTCCGCGGGACAGTAGGGACATATCAGCCGTTTGTCGATGCTCTGAGCGCGCTCCTCAAGGGTCAGGGGCCGGTCTTGGTCACAGGCGGAGACGACCGCGCCCAGGATAACAAGGCAGGCCGAGGCTATAAGGAGTCTGAGAAGGCCGAAGGGCTGAAGGTGCATCAGAGGCCGAGCCGGTTGGGGCGTCCCTTAGGGCCCTCCAAGGGTTTTTAGGTAGTTTACCAGCATCCACCGCTCCTCGGAGGTGAGCAGCTTTTCGAACTGGGGCATCACGACGCTCGTACCGGGTTCCAGGGAGGCGATTTCCGGGCGTAGGTTCCGGTTGGTAATTGTGGCGTATAGGAGTCCGTCGGAATATCCAAAGATGTTTACGAGGGTGAGGTTGACGTTGAGCTTGGGCGTGTAGCCGAATTCTTCTGTCATGGTCTGGAGCACCTGGCCGTCACCCAATCCCTCCATTCCGTGACACATGGAGCAGTTGATGGCGAAGAGCTTAGCGCCTTCGTCGACGCTCTCTCCCGGCATGGGGTTGGCGATGCTGTCGATCGCGTCAGGGTGCACCTGGGTGTTGAGGGGCACTTCCTTGCCGGTTATGGGTACGGCGCCGACGGCAGGCATGAGGCGGGGCGGCTGCTGAGAATGGTGGGAAGGCTGGTAGTGCATCTCGTAGAAGATGTCCACGGGATAAGCTCCCTCGGCGCAGCCTATGCTGAATAGTGCGACCAGCACGAGCAACAGCCCCAACCGCACCGGCGTCGACGATAGACGGCGGCGTAGGCGTTCTCCAATGCCCAGGGTGGGTCTCAGCATCATGCGGCTTCCCGTCGAACCTCTTCGGCTCCGGCCTGGGTGAGAATCTGCTCCGCCCGGTCGACGTTATCGTCTTCGCAGTCTACGACGATACCGATGAAGCCCTCGGTTATCCGGTCGTCGTAGATGTGCTTTTTGGTAGTGGGCAGTCTCGATTCGAAGATGATGCCGATTACGGTGAAGAGGATGGCTCCCAGCATGGTGCCTTCATAGGTGATGATGGCCATGGGAGGAATGGATAAGATGGGCTTGCCGCCGGTGACTAGGGGATAGGCAATCTGTGTCCCCGTGGTAAGAAGTATGGCGGTCGTAAGTCCGATGAGCGCTCCAACGAAAGGAAAGACGTAGAGCCTGTGGCTGTTATGCCGTTCGCCGAGGGCGCCTTCGGGGTAGGGGGTATCGGTGAGGAAATCGTAGTCCTCCTTGGAGAACCCGGCCTTATCCAGCGCCTCGCCGGCTTCGGCGGCGTATTCGGCGTTGGAGTAGAGGGCCAGGACGGATTGTGTTGCCATTACTGCACCTCGGGCGATTCTACTCTTCTCTGATTACGGCGGGGACGCGCCTGCGTCCAACCTTGATTTCGTCGGCCAGTATCTGCCCTTCCTTCACGTCGAAAATGGGTATCAGCGGGAAGACCTTCGCGAAGAGCAGGAAGAGCATGAGCACCAGGGCGAAGGTCCCCGTAACTATCATTATTTCAATAGGGCTTGGGGCGTAGGTGTACCAGGATTGGGTGAATGTCTGCTTCCGGGCCAGGCCCGGCACGATGATGATGAACCGCTCCAGCCACATGCCAATGTTTACGGATATGGTGGTAATGGCCATCAGCAGGAAGCTGCGGCGGACGTTGCGGAACAGCCACAGGGGAACGGGGAAGAAGAATGCGGTGATTATGAATGTAAGGAAGAGCCAACTCCAGGGAGGGGTGAATATCTGGAGGCTCCTCGTAGCAAGTTCGTCTGCTTCCTGTCCATAGATGCCGAAGAGAAACTCCATGGCAAAGAAGTAGAACCAGGCTATGGCGATGACGATGAGCAGCCGGCCCAAAGCGTCGATGTGTTCCCTGCGGACGTATTCCCCCCAGCCGAAGAGCCAGCGCATGAAGATCATAACGGTTACGACGCCGGAAACGCCGGAGTGGACGGCGCCAATGACGAAGTAGGGTGCAAATATAGTTGAGTGCCAGCTGCTGACGGCCACGGCCATGCCGAAGTCCCAGGAGACTATGCTGTGGACGGAGACGAAGACAGGGAGGATAAGAGCGGAGAGCAGAATGCCGGCGATACCCTGGAGCTTCCATTGGCGGGGGGTGCCGCGCCATCCCAATGATAGGACGGAATAGGCCATGCGTCGGATGCCGGAGCTCCGGTCCCTGATGACGGCCATGTCCGGGACGAGGGCTATGAAGACGAAGAGGATGCTGGAAAGCAGGTAGGTGTTGACGGCGGAGGGGTCCCACACCAGGGGAGAGCGGATGTCGGGCCAGATACCCCGGGAGAAGTCGTAGGGGAAGACCCAGTACATGAGCCGCCAGGGTCGTCCCGTGTGGATGAAGGGCATGAGGACGGCGGTCATAAGGGAAAAAATAGTCAGAACCTCGGCGGCCCGGGTGGCCGGGCGGCGCCATTCGGCCTTGGAGAGGCGCAGGATGGCGGAGAGCATGACTCCGGCGTGGCTTATGCCTATCCAGAACACGAAGTTGGTAATAAAGAAGCCCCAGAACACAGGGCGGTTGAGTCCGGTGACGCCGATGCCCCGGTTGACCATGAAACCGGCGGCTCCTACGGCGACAAGGACCACCATGCCGAGGAATAGGACGATGGCCCAGTACTTGACCGGGTTCTCGAAGAGGCCCCGGAGCAGGTCCCGGTTTATCCGCCTGTGGCTTAGGATTTTACCTTCTTGCAACTTGGCTCCTAATTCCTATTCAGGCTTGCCCAGCACCAGGTATCGGCTTCGCAGGAAGGGCCGCACTCGCTGGTAGAGTAGGCCCTCCTTAACTTCCCAGATGGACAGGATGGGGAATACCTTGGAGGCCAGCAGGTATATCAGGGCCGCTCCCGCCAGACCGCCCAGCATTATGAATATGTCCAGTACGTCGGGGACGATGGGCAGCTGCACCGCTTCGAGGGCGTGGCCGGTTACATCTTCGATGCCGAAGGCTGGCACGTAGAGGCGTATGGTCATAAAGAAGGCGCCAATCAGTACCGAAGCTCCGGCCAGGGTTGGGCCCAGGATGCTCTTTCG
Organism: Dehalococcoidia bacterium; assembly: GCA_965238215.1. Taxonomy (GTDB): domain Bacteria; phylum Chloroflexota; class Dehalococcoidia; order Lucifugimonadales; genus JAPULR01. Next base: position 2,177,401 of record OZ250180.1, read on the forward strand.
CACCGGATTCCAGATGAGCAACAGGAAGGGTATGAGGAAGCTGAAGAAGAAGTTCAGCAGGAATGGTATGCGGTAGGACTCGAACATGAAGGTCCTCAGCACGTTCTGCTCAGTGGGTGTGCGCCCGTACCAGAAGGTGACGAAGCCGGCGAACCAGAAGTAGGCCCAGAGGAGGGTGAGGCCCAGCAGAATCTTGCTGAAGGACCAGAAGGACTCCATGGGGATGAAGTCCTTGTATCGTCCGGTGGCCCGCAGGATGAAGGTGGTCACGAGGACCAGCCCTACGGCCGTCTGGATGCCGGTGAGGGCCTGGTGGGCTGGCATGATGGAGTCTTTCCAGCCCGGGACAAGAGACATAACGAAGTCTACGTTGATCATGGTCTGCACCATGATTAGCAGCATGAAATAGAAGGCTCCCAGGGCGGTGAGCCCGATGCGGTGGTAGTTCCACTGGGCCTGGGTGCCTCGCCAGAAGCCGGTGAAGCTTCGCAGGAATCGGGTGCGGGGCCCGTCGTCGCCCTGGCGGGCCAGAACGGCCATGTCGGGAATGGCGGAGAGGACCAGGAGGCCAAGGCCGCAAACCACTAGTCCCAGGACGGCGAAGAAGTCCCACCAGAGAGGGACGCCAATGAACTTCTCTGAAACCCAGAGGCTTCTGCGGCCTTCCAGGGATGGCAGCAGGGCCATAAGGGGCAGGAACCATAGGATAGTAAGCAGCCCCACAACGGCGTAGAGTTCCGAGACGCGGGAGAAAGGCCGGCGCCAGTGGTTCTTGGTCCAGCGCAGGGCAACGGCAACAAGCGGGGCAGAACCGGCGGTTATCAGCAGAAAGGCGAACATGGCGGAGTAGTAGCCCCACTGGTCCCGGTGGCTCACGCCGAAGCCGTCGATGAAGCGTAGTATTAGCGCGATGACGCCGATGACGAAGAAGGAGCCCAGAATGGCGACGACCCACCGGTAGCTCTTGGTAACGGAGAAGAAATCACGGGACACCTGCTCCGTGACCATACGGGAGTTGAGCTCGGGCCCGTCTACGGATATCTGGACCCGGTCTCGGCTGTTATCTACTGAAGCGCTGCTCAATGGGTCTCTTCCTTGAAGGAGGGATCAACTTTCTTTAGATAAATTACGTTGGGGGAGGTCCCGATATGGTCTAGAAGCTTGTAGTTGCGGGGGTCCTTGGCGCGACGGGAAACGTCGCTATTGGGGTCGTTGATGTCCCCGAATACCAGGGTGTCGGTGGGGCAGGCGTTGACGCAGGCAGGCATGTAGTTGCCGGCCTTGAGGGTCTGGTCGTTGACCTGCTTGCCCTGTTGTCCCTCTATGGTGCGTTCGGCCCTGCGGATGCGCTGGATGCAGAAGGTGCACTTCTCCATGATGCCGCGGCTGCGAACGGTAACGTCGGGGTTGAGCTGGTTCCAGAGGCTTCCGGGCCATTCGGGGTCGTAGAAGTTGAAGAAGCGCACCTGGTAGGGGCAGTTGTTGGCGCAGTACCGGGTGCCTACGCAGCGGTTGTAGACCTGAACGTTCAGGCCCTGGGCGTTGTGGTAGGTGGCATAGACGGGGCAAACGGGCTCGCATGGGGCGTTCTCACAGTGCTGGCAAAGCACGGGGATGAACCGGGCTTTGACGTTGGGCCACGTGCCCTCCCACACCCGATCGATGCGAATCCACTGCTTGGCGCGGCGGGAGAGGAAGTCCTTCTCCTCGTTGATGGGGATGTTGTTCTCCGCCTGGCACGCCACCACGCAAGCCTGGCAGCCGGTGCACCGGTCCAAGTCTATTACCATTGCCCATTTTCTATCTTCGGCCATCTTTTACCTTTTATCCCTTACTGTGTGCTTCTATCCTCTGGTTACCTTGACTATAGCTTCCTCTTGGCTGGGAACAAAGGCGGGAACGGTGCCTTCGAACTTGGGAATGGGGGAATTCTCCCCCGTGGGAACTATTCTTATGCGAGTGGAGGCCCAAGCCAGCGACTGGGTCTCCTCTTCCAACGGAAGCCCGATTAGATGAAGGGGATTCCCGCCCCGTCCCCTGGAGTACCGGAGGGAGGCGGTATGCCCCTGTCCTACGGGGATGCCGATGACGTTGGGCGGTACGGCGGGATGATGATATATCTGGGCGACGAAGGACTGTCCGTTGGCGCCTTCCACGCGAACGAAATCTCCCTCCCGGAGGCCAATGGCGTCGGCGACGAGGCTGCTTATCTCAACCCAGGTGGTCCAGGCCACGGTTGTGAGGGGGTCGGAGCTGGACTGGAGCCAGGGGAGATGGGCGCCGCTGCCGTCGGTGAGGGAGACGGTCTGGAAGGGGATGAGATTGAAGGTGTTGCCGCCCGTGGGGCCGGTTATGACGGGTTCTTTGGCGCGCCCGGCTATCTCTGCCAGGTTGGGCATTGCCGGGGAGGAGTCGGCTGTAGCGTCCCTGTCCCACCATCCGCCCTGCTGGAGGAGACTGTTCCAGAAGGAGTTGAAGTCCGGTTCCCGCACGGAACCCCTGTCCAGAGCGTGGATTTTCCGGGCCTGGTCTTGCAGGAGATGGTGGTAGGTGGGCATATTGAGGGGGGATGCGCCGTCGATGCCCATCTCCCGGGACAGTTGGAGCAGAACGTCGCCGAAGCCCATGGGGTTCATGCCGGGGAGGGGATTGACCACGGGCTGCTGCATTCCGATAACTTCAAAGCCGGGGCCTGGGGTAGGAACGTCGTCGCCCCAATCTTCCAGGGGGGCTCTCTCGGGCAGAATCAGGTCGGCCATCTCCGTCGTTTCGTCGAGGAAGGAGGAGAAGCTGGCGACGAAAATATCGTCCCGGTTTAGCCGTTGGCGGAGACCGATTTCCTGGGGCATGTCGTTGACGGGATTGACGCCACGGAGCAAGACCACGCCGGTGCGTCCATTGTCTATGTCAGCCACCGTGCGATGCCAGTCGCCGGTGGAGGCGGCCTGGATGGTCTTGGCGAGCGCCGGCACCGGCGCCGGCGGGTTGAAGACTACGCCGCCCTCGGCGCCGACGCTGCCCACCAGGAAGTTGAGGGCGAAGATGGCAGATAGGTTGAATGACCCGTTGGTGTGGGCGGCGGCGCTGGAGCCGCCGATAGCGATGCTGCGGGAGCCGTTATGGGCAAAGCTTCGCGCCAGGTCTCGGATCACCTCGTGGGGTTCCATGCCGTTGAGGGGCGGAATTTCCAGCCGTTGGGCAATTACGTTGGGCGCATAGGCGTCCAAAGCTGTCGCACCCTGGCCGCCGGTGAGTTGATTTACGCGCTCTTGAGGGGCCAGTCCCTCGGAGATGATGACCTGTGCAAGGCTCAGGGCGAGCATTCCTTCCATGCCGGGAGCGATGGGCACCCAGGTGTCGGCGCTGGCGGCGGTGAGGGAGAACCGTGGGTCGACTTGGACGAGCGTACCGCGGTTGCGCCGCCCCAGACCCTGGCGGAACTCGCCGTAGCCCTTGGAAAACTGTACCGGAGCCTTCCAGGTTCCCAGGAAGTCCGCTCCGAAGGAGAGGACATACTGGGCGTTCTTGATATCAAAAGTAGGCATGGTCTCCTGACCCAGCACGTCTCGCATCACCTGGTCGTAGGTGGCGTCCTCCATCGGCTGGAAGGCCATGTGCCGCGCCCCGTAGGCATCGGCGAAGCCGCCAACGAGGTGGGCAAGGCTTCCGCGCAGAGGTCCGGTTACTGTCAGTACGTGGCTGTGGTCCGCCTGGGTCGTTAGATGGCCGCGAAGCAGGTTCAGGGCTTCGTCCCAAGAAATGGAGGCATATTGTCCGCTGCCCCGGGGTCCCTGTCGAATCATAGGTCCGGCGATGCGGTCGGGGTGATAGAGGGTCTGCAGCCCCGCCTCGCATCGGATGCTGTGTCCGCCCAGATTGGTGGGATAGACGGGGTTGCCCTGAACTTTCTTGGCACGGCCCTCCATTATTCGAACCACCAGCCCCTCGGCTTCGGAGCACTGGCGGCAGATGGTGGCGTACCAGTTGTCCCTGCCGGTAACCAGGTCTTCGGGAAGCTGAACGGGGCTTTGGGAGACGAACTCCCTCTCGTCGAAGAAGTTGCACGCCACCGCCCCCAGCGTGGAGAAGCTGGCTAGCCGAAGGAAATCTCTTCTTGTTATCTTCATTAGCGGGCTGTTCCTAGTAGTGGCAGGTCGTGCAATCTGTGATTCCGATGTTTTCGGTAAACATTTCGTTGTCTCTGTGACAGTCGACGCAGTCGCCCATCTTCAAGCTTCGCACCTGTTCCACCTCCACCATGTCGCGAACGTCCCCGTGACAGGTGGCGCAGGCCGACTCCAGAGGGAGTCCCTGTACTTCTGTAAGGAACCTCACGTGGGGTTCGTGGGAAAACTGAACGTGGTCGGGCAGACGATGGACTCGCTTCCAGTTTATGGGTTGGTTGTTGTTGTAGTGCTCTATGACCTTGGCCACCTCGGGAGGCGCTTGTTCTCCCTGAATGGTGGCGTGGCAGAGCATACATCCCTCCACAGGCAGAATCGTCGCGGCGTCTCCCTTTGTGACGTTGCGGTGGCAGAAGGCGCAGTTGATGCCCTCGATGTCTACATGGGCGGTGTGCGGAAAGGCGATAGGCTGCTCCGGCGGCCCCGGGAATCCGAAGACCTGAATCGGCGTGGAGAACCAGGCGCGCATTAAGAAGATGACTACGAGGATAACGACGGCCGTGGTGAGCAGCCCTCCCAGGGCTATGGGGATGATCAGCATCTTGGGGGTGATGTATTTGGGGATCATGGGCCGTCCTCATCCGTCGATGGGGGCGAGCCGGCGTGAGAGATTATATGCAACGGCATTTTCGGTAGGGAGAGACCTTGTGCGAGGCCGCATCCCTGAATGAAGGGGTAGCTCTCCATACTAGTACCAGAACCGGTCATAGAAGTTCTCAATGATATAAGCGAGGTTGACGGCCAGGGAGAGCACAGTCAGGGCAAAGGCCAGGAATACCAGTGCGGCCACTGTAAGGGAGAAGCGGAGAAGTCCCGCGCTGCTGGGCAGGTGGCCTGTGGATATGAGGGAGGGGATAACGGCATGGGCGGTGAGCATGGTCAAGGCAAAGGAGACTATCAGGCACAAATAGAACCATAGGTTGTGAAGCAATGCGCCTATCTCCCTCCATTCGAGGGAGCCGATGGCTATGGGATCCGGGAGCATTGCACCGCCTACTCACTCACCTATAAAAGTCCCGCTTAGGCCCCTGTTATGGGCACGTGAAAACTATCACACAAGCTTTTGAGGTGTCAAGGGTAATCAGGCCTGGGCAAGGCTGGGAGATGGGTTGGATTGAGGGGAGCCGGCGGGCGATTTATGAAAGGCTGGAAGCACGTGCCGGCCAAAAAGTTCCAGTTGTTCTTGAGCTTCTCCCGCCGCACACATCGGTCGGGCGACGAATTTGCTGGCGCCGGCGTCGACGTAGTCTTGGATTAGCTTGGCGATTATTTCGGGCGGGCCAAGGGCGCAGTATTGCGAGAAGGGTATGTTGGGCCTGTGAGCGAAGACGTGCTCGCGGGCAACCTCTGCGGCCTTCTCGGGGCCGGAGGCCACGTAGAAGCCCAGCATCGTCCCCACGTGATCTTCGTCGACGACACGATTGTGCTCCGCCGCGGTTTGGAATATCAGCTTCCGGCCTTCGTCCACCTCGGCGGGGGTGGCTTGAGATACCAGCCAGCCGTCGCCGAGTCGGCCGGTACGACGCTGGGCGGCCTTGCTTCTTCCGCCAATCCAGATGGGCGGAGAGGGTTTCTGGACGGGCTTGGGCACTATGGAGACGTCTTCAAGGGTGAAGAACCGGCCGCGGTGGGTCACGCGCTCATCCTCCCACAGGCGGCGGATTACTCTGATGGCTTCGTCGGCCCTCTTGCCTCGCCCCGCCTTTTCGACGCCGCAGGCCTGGTACTCGACGGGGTCCTCCTGGCCGAGGCCGACGGCGGGAAGGAGCCGTCCCTTGGAGAGGTAGTCAAGGGTGGCAAGCTCTTTGGCGAGCAGGACGGGATTGCGTAAGGGCAGGGCGAGGACGCTCGTGCCGAACTTGAGGGTGTCGGAGTAGGCGGCGATCATAGACAGGGCTACGACGGGTTCGAGGGGGAAGCGACCGCCCACTACCCGGTCGCTGAGCCAGATGGAATCGTATCCCCACTCTTCGCCCAAGGTTACGAGGTCACGGATGAGGTCGTGGCCTTCGGCCTCGGACGGGAAGGGGCCTGGAGCGAAGCCGATTCTGACCTTTAGGTGATTTGACATAATGCAACAGCTAAGAAGGGTGTGAGAGGGTAGGCTTTTATTACTGACTTAGACTACGTTGCCGCTGGCAAAGAAGACCGTAGGAGCGCAGAGGAAATCTACCCGGTGAACGCTGGTTCCGGGACAGAGCCACGCGGGGTGGGAAGAAAAAGAGTTAGCTGCGGCTCTTGGGCTTGTCTTTGGGTTCAGGAGCGGTGCATCCGCAAGTCTGGCACATGTTATACCTCTTCTCTTTGGAGTGGCCCTAGTATAGCAGGGGTCGGACAAAAGGGAAGGGGACGATGTTCAGCGCGCCCGCGTACAGAGGGGGTCAGCCGCGTTTGAGGGGGACTAACCGTCGCAACGCCAATCGAATGAAGGGCCATCTAAGGGCTCCCCAGGACCATCGGAGGTTGTCGTAGGCGTCATCGTCCAGATGCTTGTCTCGTCCGTAGATCGCCCTCTCGTATGCGACAACTACGGCATCTACCAGCGCAGCGTAGCGGGGCAGACGGGCGCCCAGACGTGCCCCGTACTCCGCGGGCGTCTCGTTGTCGTTTCGGGGAAGGCCGGACAATCTTGCCATGAAGCTGATGCCTGCAAAGGCCAAGACGGGAAGGCCCAACCGACGGGTGAGGAAGCCCAGGTAGAGGTTGGATGCCAGAACGACGAGGGCGATCATAGCCAGGCCAACAAGGGGCCATAAGACGAAAGGTCGGAAGAGAAGGTCGAAGGGGCTGTTGCCTTGAGGAGCGACCGAAAGAGTATCTATGGGACTGAATTCCAGGTCATCTAGCAGGAGATCGTCGTCGCCGGCGGGGTCTAGGTCTTCTTCGCATGCGAATACGTCGCCAAAGCACTCGTCTATGAAGGCGGAGTTGGCAGAACCGGCAGCGGCGGTCTGGAAGCCCAGATTCTCCAGGCTGGGCTGAACGCCGGGAGGCGTGGGCTCGAACTCCACCCAGCCATATTCGGGAAAGTAGACCTCCGGCCAGGCGTGGTAGTCCTTGGTTCGGACTATCCAGGTGTTCCGACTTTCGTCCCATGCGCCGGGGGCGAAGCCCACCACCAGCCGCGCCGGGATGTCCAGAGAACGCAGCATGGTAATCATGGCGGAGGCGAAGTAGTTGCAGAAGCCGACGCGCTGGGTCGTCAGGAACCACTCCACGGCGTCCACGTTAGGGGGAGGCGGGATGACCTGCTCGCCGTAGGACAGCTTGTGCAGGTAGCTCTGGATGCTCATGGCAACGTCGTAGGTGTTGTCGTGGCCCTCGGCAAGGTCCTGGGCCAGGTCTCTCACCAGCTGGGGGAAGTCCGGCGGCAGCTGAAGATACCGGTCCCCAATCCAGTGAGGGTAGACGATGCCTTGTTCGTCATCGGTGCGGCTGGCGGTTCGCAGCTGCAGCGGCGTGGCGGTCGAGACGGAACCGAGGGTGGCGTAGCTGCGGGGCGGGTTCTGACGACGGGCAAACACGAGGGCGGTGGTGGGGTAGCTGCCCGCCTCCAACCGGTAAACGATTAGGTTAGCCTCCAACAGCGGGGCATCCTCAGGAGGCGGCACGGTGAAGGTCAGTCCCTGAGCCTCCAACGCCGCTTCCAGCCCCGATATCGTGGAGTTCGGGGCTTCGAGAATGCGTCCCCTGAACTCGGCTATGTCCGAAGGCAGATAGAAGGTCTGCGGGTCGGCCAAGAAGAGGTTGAAGGCGCGTTGGGGAGAGGACTCTATGAGGCCCGATACGGTGGAGCGGATGGGGAGTCCCGCGGTGGCCACGTGGGTGTTTGAGGAGAAGAGGCGGACTTCGATGCGTACGTCATCCCGACTGGCCCCGGGCTCGGGGGCCGGAATATTGGATGGGAGGTCCTCGGGAGTGCGGGGAGCGTTGGGAATGCTGACCCAGCCCTGGGGAGTGTAGATATCGTAGACCCGCAGCCGCCATCGATGGGCCTCCGGCGAGGAGACGCGCATGATGACAGCCTCCCCCTGTTCCACTGGACTGACGAAGGGTAGTGCAGGTTGGAGGTCGAACTTGAGCCAGCCCTTTCGGCTGGGGATGTTCTTGAAGAGGCCAGCTCCGGACTCCCAAAGTTCGAAGATTGGCTCTTCCAGCGTTGAAGCGGCGGAGGGTCGGACAGGAGCGTTGGGGGTGGGCGTAGGCCAGCTGAAGGCGACCGCTCCCAGTGATAGGACCAATCCTGCAGCCAGGGCTGCCGGCAGGAGCATTCTTCGTCCCAAGCCAGACTGCTTTTGAAGGTGGAAGAAAGCCACGGCGGGGGCGGAGGCTATGACGTATAGGGGAAGGTGGAAGAAGTAGTCTTCGTCAAGAAAAGCGAGGGCTACGATGATGAGCAGCAGGCCCGGCAAGGGTATGAGTATGGGCCTGCCGGAGCTGGCGAGCCGGAGGGTCAGGTGGGTGACGAACCAGGCAGTGCTCAGGAAGAAGAGTCCGAAGATGGTGTGGGCGCCGCCGTCCAGGAACGGGAGGCCGAGACCGAAGATGACGACAGCCCCGGAGGCTAGCACCAGGGGATAGCCGATTTGGCGGCTCTTGCCGGCGACGAAGCTGCCCAAGGCGAGGGCGGCGAGGATGGGAATTATCAGTGGCGGTAGGCCCCGCACCCAGTTGGCGTTTTCGATGATGCTGAAGGCGGCGTAGAGACCGAGGGCCAGCAGGATGAGACCGAAGATTTCTTGGGGGCTTGGCAACGGCCCTTGGGGGTGGTTGTCAACCTCAGCGGCGTTAAGGGGTTGGGAATACCAGTCAGAGGACGTCTCCGCGCGGCGGAGCCTTTGAAAGTTTGACGGGTTGGGATGAGAGCCTTGCATCGCAGGCTAGTACACGAGGCGGTCCATGACGTTGGCCAGGGAGTGGGAAAGCCGATCGCCGCGCCGGATGACGTAGCCGTCGTAAGGCGCTGCAGTTGCGGGCGGCGCGGGCGCTTCGCCGTTGGAGGAGTCCTGAAAGCTGGCTGCGTCCAGCAGCACCGGAAGAACGGTGACGCCACGGCGATACATGTGCTGGAAGACGCCCGGACTTCCTTGAACCGGTCCCGGAGCTATGACTACGGCCAAACTGCCCTGGGGCAGGATGTGTCCCGCTTTGACCAGCAGGGAGGACAGCGGGACGTCGCCCTTGGCTTCGACCACGGAAAGGGTTTCCAGGACTTCCCAGAGATGGGCTGCTTCCCGGTGAGGGGCGATGGAGTGGAGTCGGTCCCCGTGGACCATGAGGCCCATGTTCTGGTGGGATTCGATGAGGCTCACAGCCAGGGAAGCGGCGATGGTTACGGCGTATTCTTCGGTGCTCTCCAGGCCAATGCCGTTTTGCCGGGAGGCCTGTAGGTCAACGATGAGCCAAACGGTCGTGTGGCCGCCGCTGTCGAACTCCTTGCTCATCAGCCGGTTCGCCTTGGCAGTGGAGGGCCAGTGAATCCGATTGAGGCTGTCGCTGGGGCGGTATTCCCGCACCCGGGAGGCCGAGGCGCTGGTTCCCGGCATGAGGCTGGGCCGCCCCACGCCTCCAAAGGCGGCTGCTCCCACGGAGAGGCCGGCCACCAGGGGAATCACCTGGGGATAGACGGTGATGGTCTGCGGCTCTCCCACCACGCGTCGGATGGTGGTCAAGCCGAGCGGGTCGGAAGCGGCTACCTCCGCCGCGCCTATAGTGCTGAGGCCCCGCCGGTTCTGATGGGCCATGACGGTATGCCGGGAAACTTCCTTGGGCTTGAGGTTCAGCGTGAGGCTGCCCTCTCTGGTGGAGAGGTCCAACATGCTGAGGCGGAGGCCCAGACGGGGAATGCCCAGTTTCTCATGGACGGTTATCCGCAGATGCAGGGGGGAGCCCACCTGAGGCCTGGAGCTGAGGCTCTCTACGCTTACCTCCAGGCCGCGGGTTTGAATCCAAGACCAAAGGTAGCTGAGGGCTGCGAGGAGCAGGCTGAGATATAGCAGGAAATATAGGGGCCGGTATGCTGTAACCAGGGCAAGGGCCAGCAGGAGCAGGGCCGCTGGAAGGACTATGGCCAGGGTTAGGAAAGAAGGTCGGTTCATCTGTTTGCCAATCATTGAAGCCCGCGGGGGCCGGTCGATGTTGCGGCTCGACCGCTAGCCGCCCTGGCTGCGAACGGTAGGGAAGGGGAATCGCTGCATCCGGCCCGACCGTTCTACGGGCGTAGACTGGAGGATTTCCTCGACTGTCTGCTCCTCCGTAGACTCGGCGCGGCCCTCAGCCGTGAGCACGAGGCGGTGGCTGAGGGCGGCAACTGCCACCGCCTTAACGTCGTCGGGTAGTGTGAAGTCCCGTCCCTCAAGCAGGGCGCGGGCCTGGGCCAGATTCACCAGCCCCAGGGACGCCCGGGGGGACGCGCCCAAGTGAATAGACGGGCTGCTTCGGGTGGCGTTCGCCAGGTCTACCACGTAGTCCGTTACCAGCCGGTCTATGAACACCTTACGGACGACCTGCTGCGACAGCACCATTTCTTCCAGGGATACCACCTGGGTCAGGCTGTCGATGGGGTGGGCGGGCATCTGGCGCTCTATGATGTCGGCCTCTTCCTCTGCTGTGGGATAGCCGAGGCGCAGGCGCAGGATGAACCGGTCCAGTTCAGTTTCGGGCAGGGGGAAGGTGCCGCCGTGCTCCGCCGGGTTGCGGGTGGCCAGCAGCAGGAAGGGCAGGGGGACGGCTTGGGTCACGCCGTCCACGGTCACCTGTCGCTCCTCCATAGCTTCCAAAAAGGCCGATTGGGTCCGGGGCGAAGCCCGGTTCACTTCGTCTACCAGCACCATGTTGGCCATGATGGGACCGGGTCGGAAGCGGAACTCCCGGTCCCGCTGGTCGAATATGTACGCGCCGGTGATGTCCGTGGGAAGAAGGTCGGACGTGCACTGGATGCGCTTGAAGGTGCCTCCCAGGGAGAGGGCCATGCTCTTGGCGAAGATGGTCTTGCCAACGCCGGGAACGCCGTCGATGAGCACGTGGCCCTGGCAAAGAAGGGCCATGACGCCGAGGCGGAGTGCCTCTTCGTTGCCGACGATGACTTTGCGAAGGTTGTCTAGAAGCGAATCGGCAACTTCCCGGGCATCGCTGAGGGAGAATTCTTCCATGGAGGCGTTTTATCCTCGTGCTTTCGTGGGGTCTCGAACAAGCGGTTGATTTAACTTTAACTCAAGCGAGGCAGGCGGGCAACCTGTGATGTTAGCGGCGGTTGCCATCGGCAGGCGGCAGGGTTATTCTAGCGGCGAGAAGTTGTCATAATCTTAGTGTCATGTCGCAGCGATTTTCAACGGAGCGAAGCATAGTGAATTATCTTGTACTCCAGAGGGGCTAGCGTGACTAGAACCAAGCGACGTTCCTGGCTTCTGGTCCCTCCTTTCGAGGATGCGGTGGAAGAGGCTTTGGGGCACGGCCCCGACGTGGTGGTGTTGGACATGGTAGAGCTCATTCCCCCTGAGGCCAGGGCGCAGGCCGTGAAAGGGCTTGCGGGGGTCGTCGAGAGGGTAGTGGTGTCGACTAGCGCCGAAGTCTTCTTGCAGGTGAACGTGAACCGGATGTCGGAGGAGTTGGAAGCGGGCATCCGGCCCGGGGTCAGCGGAGTAGTGATGCCGCGGCTGGAGTGGAAAGCGTATGTCCGGCAGATGGACGCCGTCTTGAGCAGGTTGGAAGAACAACACGGCATTTCCGTGGGTAGTCTACAGGTGGTGGCGTCGCTGGACACGGCCTTGGGGAATCACCGGGCTATGGAGTTGATCCAGGCCAGTCCTAGGATCTGGGGCGTCAGCCTGGGGCGCGCGGACCTGGCTATGGACTTGAGGCCCGGGTCCGATGGGGAGTTTCACCTGCTGTCCTATCTGATGCAGCGGCTGATAATCGTGGCGGGGGCTGCCGGAGTGACCCCTCTGGGGGCGTGGTGGCGCACACCCGCCAGAGGGCTGATGGCTCCGCCAACGGATACCTACGAGGCAGCGGTGAGAGGGAAGGCCCTTGGGTTTCGGGGGTCCTTCTGTGTTGCGGGGGAGCAGGCGCAGGCCCTCAATCGGGGATTCGACGGAGAAAGTTGGGAGGAGACGGCATGAGTCATCACGCCGTGCGCCGCTCCGGTCTTACCATGCCGGTGAACAACCCCCGATTCGTGCAGAAGGCATGGACCCGGGGCTGCGACTTCATCATCCTGGACCTGGAAGACTCGGTACCGCCGGCGGAGAAGGCCCACGCCCGTACCCTCGTCAAGGAGGCCATTGCCGCCGTCGCCAAGGGCGGGGCGGAGGTGTTCGTCCGCATCAATCACAACACGGTTTTGGAGGACCTGGAGGCATCGGTGTGGCCGGGGCTGAAGCGGATAAACTACCCCAAGGCTGAGACGGCCCAGGAAATCTGGTTAGTGGACCGGATAATTTCCCGCCTTGAATCGGAAAGGGGCATTTCGGCTGGACACGTGGAGATTGGCGCGAATGTGGAGACGGCCCTGGGCGTGGCAAACGCTCTGGAGATAGCCGCGGCTAGCCCCCGAATAAAAGATTTTGGCGGCGGCGGAGGCTACGATATGTCGCGCGACCTTGGCGTGGAGATGTTTGTGGACTTCGACCAGTTCGTCTACGGCAGCGGAGAGCTGGAACTGGCGGCGCGAGTGGCCGGGCTGGAGATTCACTCCACGCCCTACATGCCCAACCCTTCGGGGAGCGTCAGCGACGGCGACCACGCCTTCAAGGTGGCGGAGGCGACGCGCCGGTTGGGGTTCCGAATGGGGGGCGGGCTTCATCCCAACGTGGTCGAGCCGCAAAACCGGGGCTTCACGCCCACGTCCGCGGAAGTGGAGGCGGCCCGCAAAGTGTTGGAGCTATACGAGGATACGCGCGCTTTAGGTAAGGCGTGGGCCGAGATTGACGGCGTGGCGGTGGATTGGTACGAGGCCCGCCGGGCGCGAGAATTGCTGGACTCGGCAGCCCATTGCGCCCGTCGGGAACGTGGGAAGGAAGAGGCCGTTGCCAAAGCTATGAAGGACGCCGATGACTCATAGTCGAGTTGATGCCATCGGTGCCCCCCGAACTGGAACAAGCCGTGATTGATCTTGTGCGTCGAACGAACCTGCTCGTTTCGCTGAAGTCGGTTGAGGGGGTGGACCGGGTTTGGCGTCAGGGCGCCGATGCGGTGACGCTGGACCTGCGGGAGGTGACGACGGCGGCGCTGAGCCAGCAGGCGCGCAAGTGGATTCGCATAAGCATCGGCTTTGCCGCTTACGGCGGCGCGGAGGTCTTCATCGCCCTGGGCAAGGACGACGTGGAGCGGCATCTGGAGGCTGCGGTGTGGCCGGGAATTGCCGGCATCGCCCTGTACGACGTTGACTCGGCTGAAGACGTGGCCCGATGGCTGCCGCTTCTGGAGTCGATGGAAGCGAATCGGGGCGTGAGCGAAGGATCGCTAGAGCTGATTCCCGTCCTGGAAACAGCGGCCGGGGTCTGGAACGTGGGCGAGATAGGCAAGGCCAGCGGGCGGGTGAAGCAGGTAGCGTTGGACGAACGCGCCCTTTGCGAAGACTTGGGCATCGTCCCCCAGGAAGAATACGATGCCCTCGTGTACGCCAGGGGACGTGTGACCGTTGAGTCTATAGCCGCCGGCGTACAGCCCTTGGATTTGCCTCATCCCGTGAGCACCCTTTCGCCCCGTTTGTCGGAGGCTCAAGCTTTGGAAGAGGGCATCCGGGCCAGGAACCTGGGATTCAAGGGCGCTTTGTTTTCCGGGCAGGACTGGGTGGCACCCCTCAACGCCGCGTTCAGCCCGTCTGACGAGCAAGTGGACTATTATGGCGAGGTGCGTCGGGTGTTTGCGGAGGGGGTGGCACGGGGCACGGCGGCGGTGCCCTTTCAGGGGCGGATGATAGACGTGCCCGTGGACGAGTGGGCCAAAGTGGTTCTTCAGCGGGCGACCCACTGTCGTGAGCGAGACCGTCAGAAGCGGGAGGCCATCGACCGGGCAGGCCGTTAGCTAGCTGTGACCGGCCCTACACAGGAACGACGGAGCAGACCTATAGACAGCCTTACGAAAGGGTCAGCAGAGCGTCAACCGCCTTCACTCCCTGGCCCTTGGGCAGCACTATTAGCGGGTTAACATCCAGTTCCGGCCTGCGGTGGGCTAGGTCTACGGCCATTTGCGAGAGGGCCAGGAGGCTGCCAACCAGAGCGTCCACGTCGGCTTCCGGCGCGCCTCGAAAGCCGTGCAGCAGCCGATGCCCGCGCACTTCTGCAATCATCTCCCGCGCGTCGGCATCCGTGATGGGGCAGGAACGCATGGCAACGTCTCTGTAGAGTTCCACGAAGACGCCGCCTATGCCAAATAGTAGGATCGGGCCGAATTGCGGGTCTTGGGAGATGCCCGCGATGACCTCGACGCCGCCTTCGACCATCTCCTGCACCAACACCGGCGCACCCTTCGCTTGGGGGGCGAAGGTCAGGCCGTTGGCGATTATTTCCCCGTAGGCCTGACGCAGTTCGTCCGGCGTTTGGACGTTGAGGCGCACGACTCCGGCCTCGGTCTTGTGGGGTACGTGGGGCGATTCCAGCTTGAGGGCCACGGGGAAGCCGATAGTCTTGGCGGCTTCGATGGCATCTTCCAGACTCCAGGCTTGCGCCTCTTTCGTTGTCGGGATGCCCCAATTGGCAAGAAATATCTTGGCGTCGTGCTCCGTGAGCGTGGTTGGGCCTGCCGGCAGGGATGGCTGGGGGCCGGCGTTGGCTGCGGACCCGGTAGAAGATGCGCCTTCCACGTCCAGGAACTTCCGGCAGCGTTGATGGTATCGAAAAAGACTCGCCAGGGACTTGGCGGCGCGGCTTGGGGAGGTGAACACGGGCACGTGGGCTTCTCTCAGCATGGCCAGCCCCTCCTCCGTTTTGTCCCCGCCCGTTGAAAGGAAGACCAGGGGCTTTGAGGTTTGGGCCTTCAAGTCCAAGACAATCTCGGCTTGGGACGCGGTGCCCGCGGTGGCGATGAGCAGCGCACCCGCCTGAGGTTCCCGTTCCAGAAGGGTGAGAACGTCGGCGAATTCCTTCCGACTGGCCATGCCGGTTATGTCGGCGGGGTTGGCCGCCCAGCCAAAGCCGCCCAGAATCCGGTTCAGCCCTGCCTCGGCAGTTTCGGTCAGGGGGGGAAGAAAAACTCCGGCGTGGCCCAGGTGGTCGGCTATTAGGGAGCTTATGCCCCCGGAGTGGGAAACTACTGCGACCCCGTCGGCGGTTGGGGGTGGTGCGTAGGCAAGGAGGTGGGCCGTCTGGATGAGGTCATCGTAGTCTTCGCACCGGGTAACGCCGAACTGGCGGAAGAGGGCGTCTTGGACCTCGTCGGAGCCGGTGAGAGCCGCCGTATGGGAACGGGCGGCCATTGCGCCCACAGAGGTGCGGCCAACCTTGATAAGGGCTATATTCTTGCCCAGGCGTAGAGCCTTTCTTGCCGCGTCCAGGAACTTTCTGCCGTCCTTTAAGCCTTCAATGAAGCAGGCGACGACCCGGACGTTGGGATCATCCAATAGGTAGTCGATGAAGTCGGAGGATTCCAGGTCCGCTTCGTTGCCGGTGGAGATGATATGGGAATAGCCCAAGCCCAGGTCGACGGCGCGGGTTGTGAGCGGGCCGAAGGCGGTTGCTCCGCTTTGGGACACAAGGGCCACCGGGCCAGGCTGGAGGCGTGGGTCCGGGGCGTGGGAGCTGGGCCATACTCCTTGCAAAACGTTGGCCGATCCCAGGCAGTTGGGGCCGGAGACCCGAAGCCCGGAGGCAGCGGCGAAGTCGCCAATCTCATCCTGAAGACTATTCCGTTCCTGGCTGCCCCGCTCGGCGAAACCGGCGGACACGACGATGGCCGCACCCGCCCCCACGTCGACGCTCTGCTTCAAGACGGGCAGCACCTGGTGGTAGGGCACGATGACGCCCACAAGGTCGGGGCTTTCCGGCAAGTCGGCAAGGGAAGGGTAGCACGGAACGCCAAGTATCTCCTGGTATCGGGGATTGACGGGATAGACCCTGACTTTGTCCTGAGATTCCAGGACGGAGCGCAGGAAGCGTCCACCGTATTGGGGACGCGGGGTTGCGCCCACCACGGCTATGGAGGCGGGTTCGAGCATCCGCCGGATGGACTGGCGCTTGCGGGATTCTTCGGACGGCATGGAGCGTCGGGCGTTCTCCTTTCCAAGATTGAAGACGCGCCAATGTTAAGGCTTGGCATGGGCTAATGCCAGAGGAGGCCCGCAGTTGGTGGCGCGTTAACGCGCTGGCTGATAGAATGGGCGCTGGAATAGGCGGCCGGCGCATAATTCGCAATTAGGCGTTGAAAAAGGCGTCCGCATCCCACAAGGGAAAAGAAATTGGAGGTGACGAATGGCAGACGGGGTGGATCCCAATAGGGTGATTCTGACGGGGGAAAATCCCTACGTTCGGCTGGCGCTGAGCCCGGACGGCGAGCTTACGAGCCGCACCAGCCTTTGGAAAGTGATCATGTCTCCGGCAGGCCCGGGCAACGTCTTGTTCATTGTCAGCGATCTAACCGAAAACATGCCGCGGATTTACTCGGATAACATTGCCATGGCCCGCTGGTTCCAACGCGAAATAGTCTTTCGACAGTATGAGCCTTTCGGTGACATGACCCTGGACGTCATCGAGGCGGAATTCGACAAGAACGGGGACGTCCGGTCTTTCTGGACCGAGAGGATTCTCACGGATGACGAGGAGATTACGCTGACCTGGTACGACATCCAGGAGCCGAGCATGATAAATCCGCAGCCGAACAGTCGGCCGGGGCGGCCCCACGGCGTCTACGCGTGCATGATTGCGTCGGCGGGCGCGCGCCTCGCCCTCAACGGAGTGCCGGCCCAAGGCAAGACTTTCCTGGCCGGCGAGCACCCGGGAACGCAGGCAATGTCTTCCCTGGCTTTCTCGGAAACGTGGCTTCTGGAGCGGTAACGAGGTCGTTTCCTAACCTCGGGCAATGACTCCGAAACGCAAACGTGGATACGGAGGTGAACGTTGAAGATATATTGGCAGCATAAGAGGAAGGGTCAGGAGCTGGTCTTGGACGCTCTTGACGGCCAGAAGGCGGCCCTCGGAGCGGTGCGGGAGACAAAGAGGGGTTTTGACGCCTTCGCCACCGCCACGGGCTACGACCCGGGAAGGGCCACGAAGGGCCTGTCTTCTATGGAAGAGGCCAAGTCCTTCGTGGAGTCCTTTGAACCCTGGAGCCTCTACGAAGGGGGCGATGAGGCCCTCCCCATCGAACCGGAGGTCCGGGACAGAGAGACGGCCTAAACTACTGGGTATATTGAATCGGACGAGGTTGGACGCGCAATGTCAGTAAGGCAGATATTCTTGGTGGGAATTGCAGCGTTGGCGTTGGGTTTAACGGCGGCTTGTGGCGGTGACGACGAGCCGGAATCGACTCCCCAAGCGACGCGCGTGTCGACGCCGGCGCCAACGCCGGTTCCGATTCCTCAAACAACGCCCGCGCCAACGCCGGCTCCAACACAAACTATGCAGCAAGCGGAGGAACGCCCCCAAGTTATGAGCAAGAGCTACAGCAGCTACCCCGATATGGTCATAGACACGGATAAGCAGTATTCGGCCACAATGAAGACCAACAAGGGCACGGTGGTTTTCGAGCTATTCGCAGAGGAAGCGCCTAAATCGGTCAACAACTTCGTTTTCCTGGCCAGAGAGGGATACTACGACGGGGTGATTTTCCACCGCATCGTGAAGAACTTCATGCTCCAGGGGGGCGATCCTACGGGCAGCGGCATGGGCGGCCCGGGCTATAAGTTCGCGGATGAGCCGGTGACCAGGGACTACTTGCCGGGGACGCTGGCCATGGCCAACGCCGGCCCCAACACCAACGGCAGCCAGTTCTTCATTATGCATGGGAAGCTCGACTTGCCCAAGAGCTACAACATCTTTGGCATGGTCATAGAGGGGTTGGATGTGGTGAACGCCATCGCCGACACGCCCGTGGGCCGAAGCGCAAGTGGAGAGCCATCCAAGCCGTTGGAAGAGGTCTACATCATCAGCGTGTCCATCCAGGAAACGGACGGGTAGATCAAGAAACTGGGCTAACGCCTATATCGCCACCCATTATGTAGGGGCGGGTTTTAAACCCGCCCCTTGATTCTAGGGTCTTAGGCGGAAGAAAAGCCGCTATTCTTTGGGTGGAACTACGAAGGGGTATTCCTTCTTCCAGCCGCTGAAGCCAGGTTCCATGTAGGCCACATTGGTGTAGCCCATCTCGATAAGTGTCTGCCCTGCCAGGGCAGCTCTACCGGAACCCCCTCAATGGGCAATGATACAGGCGCTCTTGTCCGGCGCCAGTTCCTCAATGCGGCCTTCCATGCGCCCGCGGGCGAGGAGGGTTGCGCCTTCAATGTGACCCTGGGCCCATTCATCTGGCTCCCGGACGTCTAGAATAATAATCTCTTCGCCGGCAGCGAGCCGGTCGTGGGCATCTTTCAGAGGCACGGCGGGGACGGCCTTCTGGGCGGCCTCCACCATCTTCTTTCCTACTTTTTCCAAGTTCTCTCTCCTTCTAGCTAGTGGCGTTGACTGGAGCATTCCCGTCAAGAAATAGCACAAAGGGCGGCGGGTAGTCAATCGTACCGCCTTGTCCTATGACATCCCCCCATTGTTGTAATTCCCCCTCCTCTGCTAACCTCCTTCTATGAATAAACCGACGCACCCCATCCTACCTCCCGATGCCCGCTGCCAGAAAAAACAAAAACGAATAATCCCTGAAATATCAATTAGATCCACGCCTGAACCGTCCGAAACAGCCAGTAAAACCGCTATATTCGAAACTAGGATCGAATCTACCCCACGCCTGAGACTCCCGAAACGAATCCTCAAAAACCTATTTGTCACTCATAAACGAATCTACAAAACCCATTCGTATCCCACGGACGAATCGCCTATTGCCACTCTCCTCTGCCACCTCACCCTTCACGGCTATCGAAATTCCTTGGGCCGATAGGTGCATAAATCGTCGGCGGGTTGATATACTATTAGGTAGCTAGATAGAGTTTCTTAGTGGTGTGAGTTGGCATGAATCGAATGAAGAGCGCCTTTGAGCGGGCAATGGAGCGGGCTATGCAGTTGGAAGAGCCCGACGAAAAGCAGCGCCTGGAATGGGAGTTGGGGCCCAAGGGCCGCCGCTTGGCCGGGTCCTACCTCAAGGGGCAGGGAGCGCCTTTCACCACCATCGAACAGGAGCCGCCCGATCGTCGCGCCTACCTCATCAGGGGAATGATGGAGGCGCTGGTTTCCAACCTGCAGCTGCCGAAGAACGACGGAGCAAATTACACGAACACGAAGGTCATCGAGGGCATTCAGAGGTTGCTTGCGGGCAGGACGGGGGCCAAGGATGTCTTGGAGCGGATCAAGTACGTGACGGACCAGTACCGGCAGTTCGGCATCCCCCAGCGGGAGCAGACCCACGCCCAGTTGAAGGCGCAGTTCGAAGCCCAGGTGATGGCGTCGATGGGCCGGCAGGCGGGCCAGCCGGCGGGCGGCATGCAGGTTAACGTGGAGACCATGCCGGAGTTTCAACAGCAGTGGCTGTCCATCTCAAGCCAGATGGACTCGCAGTATGAGCAGCACCTGGAAGATTTCAGGAAGCAGCTGATGGAGCTTGTCTGAGATGCGCGACTACGACGGCGACTTGCGGCGTCTGATGGACGCGGCCGCGCGTACCGAGGTTATCAGGGCACCGCGGCAGCTTCTCCTCACCTTTGGCGTCACGACCCTGGACTACTACGTCATCACAGAGCCGTCCTACAGTGAGGTCATTCCTGGGCCGCCGGAGGCGGTGGTGAGGCAGGGAAGGGTGGCCGCCCAACGGCCCACCGTGGTGACGCCCGGCTACATGAGCCGGTTGGACGGCTTTGGCGACGATGCCTACCGCTACTTTGGCGACCTGGCCCGCCAATTCGGGCCCAACTCCCCCGGGCTTCTGTACAGCTACTCCAACGAACCGGGAGAGATGAACATCGTTGAGGGGACCTCGAGAGACGTGGCGGAGCGTATCAACAGCCGGCTGACCAGCGACGACAAGGCTCTTTCCGCCGTCATTCGGGGCGTGGACGAGCTATGGGACGTTTCTCTGCTGAAGTTCATCTTTGAATACACCATGGCGTCCATTTCCGCCAACGTGAGCGAATTGGGCAGTCGGGGCCTCATGAGTCCCGACCCTCGGCACGGCGTTCCAAGGGCCGCCATTCATCATATAGAAACGCTTTTCCTCCGGGCGGAACACGGCGATGACCCGTCGGAGTTGAAGCGAGAGCTGGACCGTTGGGACCTGTTCGACCGCTACCAGGACCGATTTTTTGGGTTGTTCAAGAGGAGACCGGGCTAGGGATAACGCGGTTGGGTTCCAACCTCCCCTTTCCTTGGACGGGCGTTGTGGTAGAATTTCAGACCCTGCCCGCAATGCGCGCGAATGTGCGGGAGTAGGCGCAAAGACGATCCGTTTCTTCGCCAGACTCAGGATGATAGGGCCTAGCTGTGGATTCGGGTCGGAAAGAATTAGAAAGGTCGGAAGACATTAGAGAAGTTAAAAGGCGCCCAAGAGAGGCGCCCATTCGGGAGAAAAAGTTTTGGTGAACAGCAACGGAATTATACAGGTAGAAGACCTGGTTAAGGTCTATCCGGGTGGAATCCGGGCCGTGAATGACGTGAGCTTTTCCGTGAATCAGGGGGAGTTTTTCGGCTTCCTCGGCCCCAATGGGGCGGGAAAGAGCACGACCATGAAGATTCTGGGGACTCTGTTGGGTCGGACCTCCGGCCGGGCCATAGTTGGCGGTTACGACGTGGCGCGGGACCCTAAAGAGGTGCGCCGCATCATCGGGTTCGCCATGCAGGAGGTGGGGTTGGATGACCTCGCCACGGGTTGGGACTTCCTGGTGTTGCAGGGGCTTCTCTATGGGTTGAGCCGCCGGGAGTCTAAAGCGAGAACCGAGGAACTCTTGGAACTGGTAGCCCTTACGGACGTGGCCAAACGCAAGGTCGGCGCCTATTCCGGCGGCATGCGCCGTCGCATCGACCTGGCGGCGGCGTTGGTGCACCGTCCCTCGATCCTTTTCCTGGACGAACCAACCACGGGCCTGGACCCTCAGAGCCGCTTGGCCATCTGGGAGCATCTGGAGCAGTTGAACCGGGAGGGTATTACAATCTTTCTCACCACCCAGATGATGGAGGAAGCGGACCACCTGTGTCAGCGAATAGCCATAATTGACCGGGGAGAGATCGTGGCGGAAGGAGCGCCGGCGGAGCTCAAGACCGAGGTGGGCGACGACCTGGTGGTTCTTTCTGTGGCGGGCGAGGATGACGCCGACCGCCATCGTCAAGCCGAACGGGCACAGCAGATGCTCAGCCCCCTGGAGTACGTGGACGGCGTTTTCGCTATCGATGGCAGCGTGTCTGTGAACGTGAAGGACGGCGGGGCCGCCATTCCTAACCTTCTGCGGACGCTGGCCAATGAGGACATTGCCATCGTGAACCTGTCCCTCACGAGTCCGACCCTGGACGACGTATTTCTGAAGCACACGGGCCGCACCATCCGCCATGACGAGGCGGGGGGCGACGAATTCAACCGGGTGATGGGCCAGTGGATGGGTCTTAGCAGGAGGTAGCGATGGCTGTATTTCGAGAGACCTACTATATCTATCGGCGGAACCTGAAGGTCTGGTTCGTGCCGGCGACCTTCCTGCCGCCCCTGTTCATTTCGGGAGTCCTCTACGTGCTCTTTGCGGCCACTTTTACGGAGGTGACCCAGTTGGGCGGATTCGCCACGGGGGACTACGAAGCCTTCTTGGTGGCATGGATCATCGTACAGGCGGTGGTGTTCAGCGGCGGCGATTCCGGCTTTGCCCTGCTGACGGACGTGATGTCCGGCTATTTCGACAAGCTGCTGCTGGCTCCCATCAACCGGTTTTCCATCCTGTTCGGCAGCCTGCTGGTTTCCGGGACCAGGGCAATGTTTCAGGGTGTGGTGATAGTGGTAATTGCCCTCGTCTTGGGAGTGTCCTTCAAGACAGGGGTACTGGGCATACTGGTCTTGCTTGCCTTCGCTGCGGTGTTTGGTCTGGCATGGGCGTGTCTGAGCATCATCATCGCGTTGAAGACGAAGAACGCCCAGGCAACCCAGTCGTCCTTCGTTCTGTTCTTCCCCTTCGTGTTTCTGACCACGGCCTTCATGCCGGAGGAGCTTCTCAGCGGTTGGTTCAGGGTAGCGGTTAAGGCTAACCCGGTGACCTACGTCACGGAGGCCATGCGGGCACTAGTGGTGGAGGGTTGGGAGATGGGAACGATATTGACGGGCCTCTGGGTAACGGTGGCTACGGTGGGAGTGCTGATGCTCGCGACTACGTGGCTGTATAGAAGGGTTACCGTGTAGGTGGTCACGCTCGCTCAGAAAGACACGGATATCGGTATGGCCTCGAAAGGGCAGGTTTCAAACCTGCCCCTACGGTTACGGGGCCTTAGTGGGAGTGGGTGGAGAAGATTAGTCGGGGCGGACGAGGAGTACGGGGGCAGTAGAGGTGGTAACCACCCGGTCTGCAACGCTTCCCAGAATGGCACGTCCCAAGCCGGCTCTGCCCCGGCTGGTCATGATAATCATGCTGTTTGGGTTCTGCTCAGCCGTCTCCACAATGTTGGCGGCGGCGTCGCCCACGAGCACCAGGGATTCAACGTTCTGCAGGCCCTGATGCTTTAGCTCTTCGACTTTGAGCATCAGGTAGCCCTTGGAAGCGTCCTCTACGGCAGTAAGGATGTCGGGATAGCCTGCGGGCCATTCGCTGGCCATGGACATCTGCATGGTGGAGGAGGCTACGCGAATGAGGAGAAGTTTTGCTTCGAGTCTCGTAGCCAGATCTATCGCCGTCTCGAGGGCCTTCTCGGATGTTTCCGAGCCGTCGAGAGGCACAACCAGGGTCTGTATGTCCGCCGAGCCTTCGAAGTCTTGGGTCGGGATGTCGGGGCGTTCCAGGTGAATGGAGAAGGCCTCTCCCTGTCTCCAGCCTTCCCGTTCCAGCTGGTCTTCATCGACATCCGGGCGGACGACGAGCATGGGGTTGGAGGAGCCGTGCAAGACCTTGTCGGTGACGCTGCCGACGATGAGGCGGCCTATGCCCGTGCGGCCATGGGTGGACATAGCCACCAGGGTGTTGAGAAAGTCCTTGCTGGATTCGCTGGTAATGGCTGCGACGGGATCGTCTAAGGAGACAATCTGGTCTACCTGAACTCCGTCGAAGGTCTCTTCGATGCCAGTGAGGTAGCCTTGGGCGCGTTCTTGCAGCTTCCGGCGGGCTTCGTTGGCCTTAACCTCGACAATTGGGCCTACGTATTCGACGGGGAGGGTGCTTTCATCAAATTCGACGGCACGGAGGAGGGAAACTTCCGACTCGTAGGTGGAGGCCAGACGCCTAACGTAGGGCAGGACTGCTTCGGCGCGTTTGGAGCCGTCGAAGGGAACGATAATGCGAGTAAACACCGGACCCCCTTTTGAGACAGGGTAGCTTTATAAGAAAGTATATGCGCCGTTGGGAGTCAGGTCAAATTTGGAAGGGAGGTCTCTTTGGACGCGGCTGTGCTATGATGATGGCTCTAGGGCCGAAGGATGCCCTGGGCGTTGGAGGTGAAGGATGCTGGACCTGCTTATCAAGGGAGGAATGGTTATCGACGGCACGGGAAGTCCCGGATATTTCGCCGCCGTCGGCGTGGAGGGGGATACGCTCAGAATCATTCGGAGCGCTGCTTCCGAGATGGAGGCGGCGGAGACGATCGACGCGACGGGCAAGGTGGTCTGTCCCGGATTCATAGACCTCCACGCCCATACGGGGCTGACGATTCTTGGCGAGCCGCGGCACGAGCCAAAGGTCCGCCAGGGTGTTACTACGGAGCTGGTGGGCATTGACGGCATATCCCACGCCCCTTTCAAGACTCAGGAAGAACTGCACCGCTATATCTGGCTGGATGCCGGGCTAAACGGGTATCCACCTCTTCCGGCGGACTGGCTGACGGTGGCGGAGCAGCTGGGGAAGTACGACAACAAGGTGTCGGTGAACGTGGCCTTCATTCTGGGGAACTCACCTGTGAGGATCTGGGGCGTGGGCTGGAACGATAGGCCGGCGACGGGGTCGGAGTTGGAGGAGATGAAGTCGGTGACGCGGGAGGCGATGGAAGAGGGAGCTTGGGGTCTCTCTACCGGTCTGGACTATCCCCCCGGGGCCTATGCCGACACGGACGAGTTGGCGGTGCTTTCAGAAACGGTAGCCCGCTTTGGAGGGTTCTATCACACCCATACCCGTACCCATCTTCGGTCGGTAAGTTTGCTGGCGCCCTGGGACGAGGCGCTGGAGATTGGCCGTAGAAGCGGCGCCGCGGTTCATCTGACCCACTACCGGCAGAGCACCCAGGGAGTGGGTAGCCACTGGGACTATCTGGACCTGGTAGACGACGCACGGGAGCAGGGGTTGGACGTGACCTTCGATTGCTATACGTATCCTTACTCC
Source organism: Dehalococcoidia bacterium (assembly GCA_965238215.1). Taxonomy (GTDB): domain Bacteria; phylum Chloroflexota; class Dehalococcoidia; order Lucifugimonadales; genus JAPULR01. The sequence continues at coordinate 2,202,163 of OZ250180.1, forward strand.
GGCACCAGCGCGACCATAGCCATACCCAATTGGGCCAAGGACGGTGGCCCGGAGGTGTTGATGGCGGCACTGCAAGACCCGGAGGCGCGGGCCAGGATGAAGGGTCAGATATCGCCAGGGAGGCTGGAGGAGAGTTGGCTTACGAACTTTGTGCAGCCTGGCAACAAGGTTTACGAAGGCCACCGCCCGGTGGACATAGGGGAGCTTCGTGGGCAGGATCCGTTAGAGGCATTCTTTGACCTGCTGGTGGAGGAACGGCTGGGGATTTCCATTGTGGGTCTGGGTACCAACCCCCAGACGCTGCCGGATTTTGTGTCCCACCCCTGCGGCATGATCGCCAGCGATGCCATCCTGCTGGGAGAGTATCCGAGTCCCCGCAGCTACGGCTGCTTCCCGGTGGTGCTCGCGGAGTTTGTGCGGGCGGAGCGGCACTTGAGGCTGCCGGAGGCCATACGGAAGATGACGTCCTTCCCGGCGCAGCGAATGGGCATTCCCGACCGGGGTTTGCTGATAGGCGGAATGCGGGCGGACATCGTCGTGTTCGACCCCAAGACAGTGAAGGCCCCAGCGACTAAGTTGCACCCGAAGCAGTTTCCGGTAGGCATAGACTACGTCATTGTGAACGGGCAGGTGGTGGTGCGGGAGTCTGAGCACACCGGGGCGCTGCCGGGCAGGGGAATACGCCGGGGTAGGGCTACGACGTAGGAGAGGCTGGCTAGTCTACCGGGACTCTTGCTTCTTCCATGAGTCGGGGACGGCGCCGGAAATACTCCTGCTCTAGTAGTCCCATAATCATGGAGTCGTACCACTTGCCGTCCTTGGGATGAGTGCTGCGAAGGTGGCCTTCCAGCAGGAAGCCCAGCCTCTGGCACATGTGCATGGCGTGGATGTTGTAGTCGGGCACGTCCACCCAGGCACGATGGAGCTTGTATGTCGAGAAGGCCATGTCGAGGAGTTGAAGGAGGGCGGCGGAGCCGAAGTGGTGTAGCCAGAGGTCTTGCCGCCCGATGATGAGGAAGAGCTGGGCCTCGTGCAGAGGGGCCTCGATGACCATCTGGGCCTCGCCCACGTGACCTTCGTTGGCGTCGTATACCGAGAAGATCTTCCTGTCCGGGTCGTTGAAGACCTGCTGCCATTCTTCGTCGCTGGCCTGCACGGAGGCCTTTGGTGAGTAGCCGATGTGGAGAGGATCGCCGCCTTCGTCGGCGCCGTACCACATGGTCATGACCTCCGGGTTTTCAAGCCAGGCGGCCATTCGCTCCACGTCTTCGCGAGACACGTCGGTAAGTCTTACGTCTGGTACCATGGCGTCCTCCTTCCGCGTGTGAAACTACGTCTTGGTTGGATGGCTGGCTTATTTTCAGGTTAAGCGGAAAACGTGTTTTAGTCAACCGTAGTGCGGATTTGCGGCCTGGTTTGGACTCCGCCGTTCGCCCTAGGGAAGGCTGTAGTGAGAATTTCTGCGGTTTGAGATAGGATAGAAACAGCAGAGGGAGGTTGATGGCAATGAGTTTGTACTACGATGTTTTCCCGACGGAGTTCGGATGGTACGCCGCGGTGGTTTCGGAGAAGGGGCTGCGGTATGGGGCCATGAGGTCGTCGCCGGAGGAAACGGTAGAGAGCTTGTCGCGCCAGTTGAACGGGGCGTCACAGGATGCGATGGCGGTTGAGGGCGTTAGGGAAGGACTGCTGGCCTTCTTTGAGGGAGATGGTGAGGCATTGGGAGGGATTGCGCTGGATTTGGAAGGAGCGCCGCCCTTTCATCGCGCCGCCTGGGAAGCCTGCCGGCAAATTCCTCTGGGAGAAACGCGAAGCTACGCATGGCTAGCGGCGGCGGCGGGAAGCCCCCGGGCGTCTAGGGCGGCGGGACAGGCCATGGCGAGGAACTGGGTGCCGGTGGTTGTGCCCTGCCACCGGGTAATTGGCAGCAGTGGGGGGCTGCACGGCTACGGCGCGGGAGGGCTGGCGGTAAAGGAGCGGCTGCTGCGGGCGGAGGCGGGCATGACTCGACGAGGGTCCGTTAGGGAGGGTTAGACGTCGGTGGATCCCAGCTGGTCTCTGAGTATCTCCAACGCTTCGTCTTTTTGGGATTCCTGCACCAGCAGCCGGATGGGGAAGGGAGAGGAGCCAAGGAAGGGGTTAACGTCGCCGCCTCGGAAGACTACGTTTATGCCCGACTCGTTGAGGATGCCGCGCCAGATGTGGGCGGTCCATTCGTTTGGAGCGGTGGTTAGGACTACCCAATTCATGGCTGTCGGCTCCTGTAGAATTCGGCTTGAGAGTCGTTAACGGGGCGATGCGGGACTTTCAAATTGTGCGCTGCCGGAATGGCGGGGCTGACGCGGCTTCAAGGTGCGGCGGGTTCTACGTTTATGCTTTCCGGACCCAGAAGCTCTTCCAACCGCTGCTGAAGCTCCGGACAGAACTTCACCGCAAAGGGCATGTCTATGCGCACCTGCTTGCTGTTGGAGAGAATGTTCAGAAGCACCCGGTCTTCCCCGGGAAACTCCAGCATCGCCTCTACGGTATTTTGTAGAAGGCTGGCGTCCTGCTCCTGGTTGGCGGACTCTTCCATGGTGAGTTGGAGGGTGCGGTTTCGGGCCGGCTCCGGCGCACCATTAGCAGGTGATGGGGCGCCATTGCCGGAGGTCGTTCTCGCAGATGCGGCAGGCCGATTTGACCTGGATGCGCCGTTAGCGGGGGATGTCTTTTTGGACGGGGCAGGCTTGTTGGCCTTGGCGGCGCCGTTGCTGGCGGAGCGGCCGCTTTTGGTCGCGTCGTATTCCCGAACGTTACTGCAATAGATGGAGACGTCTTCACTCCGAACCACCACCTTGCCTTCTACCTGAAGCAAACTGCCCTCCTGCCAGAGGCTCTGGGTACGCTCAAACACTCCGGGCCAGGCGATAACCTCCAGCTCGCCCCCCAGAAGCTCGAGGGAGGCGTTCAAGAAGGGGCGCTGGTCTCTGGTGAGCCGCTGCTGGGCCGATGAGAGTTGGCCTAGCACGGTTACTTGCCTGCCCTCCATCTCGGTGCCCATCTGGTCCAGAGAGGCGATAAACCCGGGGGGAACGTGGGATAACAGGCTTTGGAGGGGATTGGATGTGATGGCAACGCCGAGAAGCTCTTTCTCCCAGGCGACTTTTTCGTAGGTCTCTGAGTCGGTCCCGCTTAGGTTGAAGGACACAAGGGAATCTTCTTTCTGGTCGCTCATGCCGCCAAAGAGGCTGGTTTGGCCGGTCTGGCGAATTCTGGCCTCCATCTGAGATTGGGAGAGTATGGATGCGGCGGCGTTGAGGATAGGCCCGCGTCGTCCCAGGCTGTCAAAAGCTCCGGCCTGTATCAAGCTCTCCAGGGAGCGTCGGTTTAGGCCGCTCAGATCCACCCTTCTAACGAAGTCGGTGAGGGAGCTAAAGGGACCTTCGCCGGTCCGTTCCTGAACGATGGGCCCTACGGCGGATTCGCCCAGGTTCTTGATGGCGGCAAGGCCGAAGCGGATGCCTTCCTGCCCGTCGCCGTCCATGTCTAGGGTGAACTCCACGCCGCTCTTGTTGACGTCCGGCGCCAGAACGGGAATGCTCATTCGTAGGCACTCGTTCACCGCGCTGGTCATCCTTTCGGGGTGGCCACGACGAGAGTTCAGCACGGAGGCCATGTACTCCAGGCTATAGTTGGCTTTGAAGTAGGCGGTCCAGTAGGAGATCTGGGCGTAGCTGACGCTGTGAGCCTTGTTAAAGGCGTAACCGGCGAAGGGCTCGATGAGGTTGAAGACGGCCTGGGCCTGGGCCTGGCTGAACCCCTGTCCCATGGCGCCCTTGATGAATCGCTCCTCCTCCTGTCGCATGAGTTCGGGTATCTTCTTGCCCATCGCTTTTCTAACGATGTCTGCCTCTCCGAGGGAATATCCTGCGAAGGTCTGGAGGAGGCGCAGCACCTGGTCTTGGAAGACGATAACGCCGTAGGAATCTTTCAGTATCTCGTCAAGACTCGGATGGGGGGACTTGACGGGGGAGCGGCCATGCTTGGCCTCGATGAACGTGGGTATCTGCTCCATGGGGCCGGGACGGTAGAGGGCAATCATGGCCGCAACGTCGCTGAGTGAGGAGGGTTTGAGTTCGCGAATGTTGCGCTGCATTCCGGTGCTTTCCAGCTGGAACACCTCGTTGGTCTTGCCGGAGGCGAGGAGCTGGAAGGTCTTATCGTCGTCCCAGGGTATCTGCGCAAGTTCCATATCAAGGTTGCGGGTCTGCTTGAGCATCTTGATGGTTCTATCAAGAATGGTGAGGTTGGTCAGGCCCAGGAAGTCCATCTTGAGCAGGCCCAGCTTCGCGATGGGGTCCATGGCAAACTGGGTCATTGCGATTTCGGACTCTTCGCTACTGCGGGTGGGACGTTGCAGGGGCACGTACTCGGTGAGGGGCTCTTCGGAGATGACGACGCCGGCGGCGTGGGTGCTGACGTGATGGGCTATGCCCTCGAGCCCTATGGCCTTGTCCACCAACTCCGTGACGGCGGGGTCTTGTTCGTACATCTCCTTGAGTTGGGGCGTGATGTGCACGGCTTCGCTGAGGTCGCGGACCTTGAAGGGAATGAGGCGGGCAATGCGATCGGTGTCGGCGTAGCCCATGCCGAGGGCGCGGCCCACGTCACGAATGGCGGCCTTAGGGCCTAGGGTGCCGAAAGTGATGATCTGCGCCACCTTATCCTGACCGTAACGGCGGGTGACGTGGTTTAGAATCTCCTCCCGCCGGTCGTCCTGAAAGTCCATGTCTATGTCCGGCATCTCCTTGCGTTCCACGTTGAGGAAGCGTTCGAAGACCAGGTTATGCTCGAGAGGGTCCACCTCGGTGACGCCGAGGCAGTAGAGGGCCAGGCTGGCGGCGGCGCTGCCACGGACGGCCAGCAGGATACGGCGCTCGCGGGCGAAGGAGACGATTTCCCACACCACCAGGAAGTAGTTGGCGAAACGGGTCTGGCGAATGACCTCCAACTCATATTCGAGGCGCTGAACAACCTCGGGCGTTGGGTTGGGATAGAGGCGATGCAGGCCCTCCCAGCAGAGCTTTGCGAGAAACTCGTCGGCGTCCCCGCCGCCGGGCACAGGGTATTTGGGTAGGTGGAGGTTGTCGAACTCCAGCGCAACGTGACACGACTCGGCAATGCGCTGGGTGTTGGAGACGGCTTCCGGCAAGTCTTTGAAGAGGACGGCCATCTCCTGGGGGCTTTTGAGATAGAAAGAATCGTCCTCCATCTTGAGGCGCGATTCATCGTGAACCGTGGTGTTGGTGTGTATGCAGATGCGCAGGTCCTGGAGGACGGCGTCCTCCTGGTGGGTGTAGTGGCTGTCGTTGGTGGCCACGAGGGGGATGTCCATATCCCGGTTCATGGTGACCAGGGCCTGGTTAATATCCTCCAGACCTGGGATGTTCCTGTGCTGCTGTACCTCCAGATAGAAGCGGTCTTGGAATACCTCCCTGTACCATTGAGCGCGTTCGGCGGCGTCTTGAATCCGGCCCTCGGTGATTAGCCGGGGAATCTTGGCGCTGGGGCAGCCGGAGAGGGCTATCAGGCCCTGGCTGTGCTGCTGGAGCAGTTCATCGTCCACTCGCGGGCGGTAGTAGAACCCCTCCAGGTGGGCCTTGCTGACCAGTTGGATGAGGTTCTTGTAGCCGGTGTTGTTTTGGGCAAGCAGCGTAAGGTGGTGAGGGCTCTTCTCCGAAGGGTCCTTGGTAGTGCGGCTGCCTTTGGCTTCATAGATCTCGCAGCCGATGATGGGCTTTACTCCGGCGTTATGGGCGGCGGAGTAGAAGTCCACGACTCCGTAGAGGGACCCGTGGTCGGTGATGGCCAGGGCGTCCATGCCGAGTTTGGAGGTTTGCTCCACCAGTTGAGGAATGCGGCTTATGCCGTCGAGGAGGCTATATTCGGTATGGACGTGGAGATGCGTGAACATGGTGGGGGGGACGACAAACATATTATAAAGGCAGGGATGGGTCAAGACGGAAGGGGAGTGAATTTACCAGGTGGGGCAGTGGAAAGTAGGGGGATTTACAAGGGATTGTAGCTCCAGGGCTGGTGGTTTACACTGGATTCATACGTTACTTCTGCAGGTTGGGGTCTTTCTATGACCGTTATGGTGACGGGCGCAACGGGGTTTCTGGGCCGGCGGGTGGTGCAAACTCTGTTGGATCGGGGCAAGGACGTTCGCTGCCTGGTTCGTTCTCCCGGCGCCGAGGTGATGTTCGACCAGGACCGGGTGGACGTTCACTACGGCAGCGTGACGGACCCGGCGTCGCTGCGGGCGGCCTTCTATGACCTTGACGAGGTGGTTCACCTGGTGGCAGTGATTCGGGAGAGGGGAGGCGCGACCTTCTTTCGGATCAACGTGGAAGGAACACGGAACGTGTTGAGGGCGGCAGCGGATGCGGGTGTCCAGCGTTTTGTGCATCTGAGCGCCATAGGGGCCCAGGAGAATCCCGGAATGCGATATCTGTACAGTAAGTGGTTGGCGGAGCAGCTGGTTTTTAGCAGCGGCATACCCTACACGATTCTGCGACCTTCACTCCTATTCGGCGAGGGGGACGAGTTCATGAACGCTCTGGCGGGTCTGATAAGGACCACGCCTCTGGTGCCGGTGATAGGGAACGGCAAGAACGAGTTCCAGCCCGTTTCGGTGGAAGACGTGGCTCGTTGCGTGGCGAACGCCATCGACAACCCGCGCCTGCGGAATCAGAGGGTGGAGGTCGGCGGGCCGCAACGGCTGACCTACGACCAGGTCGTGGACGAGGTGGCATTCACTATGGGCGCCAAGCGCTTGAAGTTGCATATACCGGTGGTACTCATGCGATTTCCCGTGTGGCTGACGGAGAAGCTGTTTTCGAAACCGCCGGTGACCCGGGACCAGCTGGCCATGCTGCAAGTGCCTAACTACCCGGAGTCGGACACGATTCAGAGTGTGTTCAGGTTCAGCCCGAAGCCGGTGCGAGGCAATATAACCTACGTGCGCCGGGTGACTTGGGGGGACGGGTTCAAGATGCTGTTGGGACGTATGCCTCGGCATATTCGAGACCACTAATGAGCGACGAGTTCAGGCGGCGCGCCGTTGACAGCGTTGGCGAGGCGTCCATAGACTAGCTGCGTTGGGGGCCGTTAGCCCTGCGACCAGGAGCATATTAGAAATATCGGAAGGTGTTGCGTCATGGCCTGGAATGGCTGGAAAGTTGTAGACATGGACTCCCACATTATGGAGCGTCCCCACGAGATGTACGACGGGTTTGTGGACCCTTCGTACCAGGCGGACTTCGAACGGCTGAAACTGGCCATCGAGGAGAATATCCGTCAGGGCGGAAAAGGAGCCTTGGCGGCCAGCCGTCATGCCATTCTTGCGCCCGTCGTGTCGGATAACGCCCTGGGGCAGGCGGACTCCTTCGGGCTGGCGCCCAGGGAATTCATTCTCCAACCGGGAGCCGGCGGCCGGCCCAACTTCGGCCGGCCAAACCGAGGGAATCTGCCGCATATCCGTCCCGAGGTAAATTGGGACGTGAAGGCGCGATTGGAGGACATGGATGCTGCCCACGTGGACGTGGGGGTGCTCTATCCCACCCATGTTTCGAGCTATTGCGCCCTCCACGACGTGGGGTTCGAGAATGCGATGTACATGGCGTATCACCGTTGGGTTAGCGACTTCTGTTCCCAAGCCCCGGAGCGGCTCAAGTGGACGCTGGTGGCGAATCTCACGGACGCAAGAACTGCCGCATCGGAGATTCGGCGGTGGGCCAAGGAGGACGACAATCTTGTGGGCATCTACTTTTCGCCCCAAGGACCGGACAACCTGCTGCTGGACAGCGGCAGTCTCTATCCCATCTACGAGGCTGCGGAAGAGACGGACCTGCCCGTACTGATTCACGGTGGGACGGCTAGGCCGCCATTCGGGCCAGGCACCTTCGACCTGCGTGGCGCGTGGTTCCTGCAGCACGCTCTGGGCAACCCGTGGGCGGGAATGGCGGCCATGGGCGCGCTCATCGGCGGGGGCATCATGGAACGGTTTCCTACCCTGAGAGCCGCAATTGTGGAGACGGCGGCAGGGTGGCTGCCGGCCATCCTGGACCGGTACGACACCCACTTTGTTCTTTCGCCGCATCACGTGCCCTATTTGAAGCGATCGCCAACGGAGATGGTGAAGAGCGGGCGGTATTTCCACGGCATAGACACGTGGGAGACCACGCTGGAGTCGGTGGTGGACGTGGTGGGGGAGGACGTTCTGTTGTTCGCGACGGACTGGCCCCACGGAGATACGGCATGGCCTACGGGCGTGGACCAGGTAGTCGAGTGGCCGGGACTTTCGGACAGCGCCAAGCGGAAGATATTGGGAGAGAACGCCATGCGCCTCTGCCCCCGCCTGCAAGGCTAACTTGGTAAAATAGGAAGTGACCGAAACCAAACGAAGGCTTGATTTATGAACGTAAATGAACACGTACAGACGGCACGGGAGTTTTTGAAGGCTTCTGACCAGGAGTTCGAGGCAGGCGACAAATTTCAGGCGTCTGAGAAGCTATGGGGCGCAGCCACCCACGCGCTGATGGCCGTTATGCAAGAAGATGGGCAAGTTGGCAAGAATCATCGAGAGTTGCGGAGGGCCGCAAGACGGCTGGCGTCAGAGCGCAATGAACCGTTCATACGAACCGGATTTGCAGTAGCCGAAATGTTTCATGCGAATTTCTATCATGGGTTCATGGAAGACTTTCAAATCTCCGAAGGTAGGGAAGACGTGCGCGAATTTGTGAAGCGTCTCTTGCCCGACCTTTCGCCGGAGCCGGCTCGTACGTAGCTGGGATAGATTCTTCGCCGCACACGAAATGACAGGAAGGTGGGGCTACACCGCCGAGGCTTAGCAGCCTCCGGCAACGACACCGCTGACCTCGACTCAATGACCTGTAGTCCTTGAGGTGGGGGTTGGTGGGGTATAATTGCCTTGCCCCTCTATGGGCGCGGTAGGTGACGTTGGATTACAGATCTTCCCTGGGGCTTTTGCTTGGTTTAGTGGACTTCGAGCGGTTTCGCGGGCCAAGGGGGCCCCGCGTTAAGTTCGATCTGAGTCGCATGGAGGCCCTGCTCAGCCGGTTGGACAACCCGCATCTCGCAATTCCCGCGGTGCACGTGGCGGGGACAAAGGGCAAGGGCAGCACGACGGCAATGGTCGCCTCGGCGCTCACCCAACAGGGATACAAGACCGGGGTGTTCACTTCGCCCCACCTTCACACCTTTAGAGAGCGGATTAGTGTCGATGGGGAGCCGGTCTCGGAGGGGGAGTTCGCGTCGCTGGTGGAGGGAGTGTGGTCTCACGTGTGCAATGTCAGCGATGACGGGCGTTTTGGGCGGGTTACCCTCTTCGAAACTCTGACGGCCATGGCGTTCATGCACTTCCGGGAAATTGGGGCTGATTTCCAGGTGTTGGAGGTGGGATTGGGAGGCCGGTTGGATTCCACCAATCTGGTGCAGCCCCAAGCGTGTGCTATAACGTCTATCAGCCTGGACCACACGGCCATTTTGGGCGAATCGGTGGAGCTAATTGCTAAGGAGAAGGCGGGCATCGTGAAGCCTGGCGTTCCGGTTGTGTCAGCTCCGCAGCAGCTGTCGGCTATGCAGGAGATCCGGCGGATGTGCCGAAGCATGGACGCGCCTCTCTGGGAGGCGCGTCGGGACATTGCCTGGGAGGCGGACGGCGAAAGTCTTTCGGGCCAATCCTTCTCCATTCGAGGGAGACTGGGCGAATACGCGCTGAATATGCCCCTCCTCGGTTCTCACCAACTGGAGAACGCCGCCGTCGCGGTGGGTGTGCTGGAGTGTCTGAAGGAGCAAGGATGGGAGATTAGCATCAACGAAATACGGCGGGGATTCGAGAAAGTGCGGTGGCCCTGTCGTTTGGAAGTGTTAGAACAGGAGCCGCCCCTTTTGTGCGACGGGGCTCACAATCCCGATTCCATGACGCGGCTGCGGGAGTTTCTGGAGGCGTTCTTTGTAGGTAGGCGGCCTGTGGTCATCTTTGGGGTCTCGAGGGACAAGAACTTAGGCCAGATGATGGACGCGCTGGCGCCCCTGAATCCGGTGGTGGTGGTCACCCGATCGAGACACCCTAGATCTGCATCACTCGCTGAACTTGTCAGGGGATTTGCAATGCGCGGGATTGAAGTGCACCAGTCTTTGGACGCCTGGCACGCGGTGCAAAGGGCAAGAAGTCTGATGCCGAAGGGGGGCTATATGCTGGCTACCGGGTCGCTATTCTTAGCTGCAGAGGTGAGGGAAGTGGCGCTAGGCATTGAACCGGAGCTTTACACGGAGATTGACATGGCATCTTCAGTGCTTGAGACAAGGGGCAGTGGTATATGAAGAGACGGCGCGTGGTGGTAACGGGGATGGGGGCGTTCACCCCTTTGGGCCTTTCTGCGGAGGAATCTTGGAAGGGGTTGATTTCAGGAAGGTCGGGTATTGGGCCAATGACCCTGTGCGACCCTTCAGACTTTCCGTGCCGCATTGCGGGGGAGGTGAAGGGGTTCGATCCAGTCCAGTACATTCCGGGAAGGCAGTCGCGACGGATGGCTCGATTCTCGCAGCTGGCGGTATCGGCGGCAATGCAGGCGGTGGAGAACGCCCGGCTGGAGATAGACTCCGCAAAAGCCCATCGTTACGGGGTATTGCTGGGAAACGGCAACGGTGGGTTTCCCACCACGGAGGAGGGTTGCCGTGTGATGATTCAGCGGGGCGGTATGCGGGTTTCTCCTTTTTTCTTCCCTATGACGCTGCCCAACATGGCGGCCTCCAACATCAGCCGCATTCTGGGTTTTAAGGGGTACAACTCAACCGTCATCACCGCCTGCGCCGCATCCAACCAGGCTATCGGGGAGGCAGTCGAGACGCTGAGGCGGGGCGCCTCCGACGTGATGCTAACCGGCGGGGCGGAGGCCGGCATCAGCCAACTGGGGCTGGCGGGCTTCTGTGCTATGCGGGCGCTGAGCACCAGAAACGACGAACCACACAGGGCCAGCCGTCCCTTTGACGCTCAGCGGGACGGTTTCGTTCCGGCGGAGGGTGCGTCGGTTCTGGTGTTGGAGACTGAGGAACACGCCCTGAGCCGGGGCGCGGACATTATGTGCGAGGTGGCGGGTTTCGGGTGTACGTCGGACGCCTTTCATCCGGTGCAGCCGGAGGAATCGGGGGATGGGGCAATTCGGGCAATGCGGATGGCGCTGGAAGATGCGGGGGCATCGAAGGAGGAGGTGGACTATATCAACGCTCACGGCACTTCAACGCCTTTGAACGACGCGGTGGAAACAACGGCCATCAAGGGGCTATTTGGGGAGCGGGCCTATGGGGTATCTATCAGCTCCACCAAGTCGATGGTTGGGCACTCCTTGGGCGCAGCAGGTGGGTTGGAAGCCGTGGCCTGCATCCGGACAATCACGGACGGGGTAATCCACCCGACGGTGAACTACGAGTATGCTGATCCCCTGTGCGACCTGGATTATGTGCCCAACGAAGCTAGGCGGGCCGACGTGAGGGTGGCGCTATCCAACGCCTTTGGATTTGGGGGTCAGAATGCCTGTCTGGTGTTCAGGCGTTATGAGGGAGTGTGACGAAGGGGTCGCTAGTATTAGGGCGCCGCGGCTTTAATCGTGCGGCGAGGTCGTCTAAGGCGGGAGTGGTGGTGTCTAGTTAATTCCTGGGCGCGCCTGGACGCGCACAACCAGCGGGTACCCGAAGGGTGGGAAGCTATCGGGTGGAAAGCATCGGATCCAGTATTCGTTCCAGGGCCATGGTGTGGCTGCACGTTCCGTAGCCGGAGAAGAAGGCGCATGAGCAGGACCACTTGCCCTCGTTGAAAGCAACGTGGTGATCGCTGTGATTGCCGTGGAAGGTGGTCTTGATAGAGCTTATGGTCACCCTCTCTTTTTGCTCTGCGTACCGGCGTGCCTTTTCCATTTTCCTGATAACACTTGACTGCATCCTGCCTCCTGATCCGTCCTTTAGTCAATTCTAATTCATGGGGGGTTTGGGGTCAATTAAAGGCGTGGCCTCTTGTCCTGTCATTGGCTGCGGACTACACTGGATGCAAAGCTTGAACGTGCAAGGTTAGGAATGACAGGCGACGATATCCGGGAACTATTTCTGAGCTACTTTGAGGGCAAGGGGCATTTGAGGATGCCCAGCGCCTCTCTGGTGCCGTCGGGGGACCCGACGCTGCTATTTACCAGCGCAGGCATGGTCCCCTTCAAGCCCTTCTTTCAAGGGGAGCAGCGTCCGCCTTCCCGTCGGCTGACGTCCAGCCAGAAGAGCTTCCGCACCACGGACATCGACGAGGTGGGAGACCACACGCATTTGACTATGTTCGAGATGCTGGGGAACTTCAGCATCGGCGACTATTTCAAGAAGCAGGCGGTGGCGTGGGCGTGGGAGTTCGTAACGTCGAGTTCCCAGGGTTTCGGTCTGGAGCCGGAGCGGTTCTATGCCACGGTGCATTACAGCGACGACGAAGCCTACGAGCTTTGGCACAAGGACGTGGGTTTGCCGCCGGAGCGGATATACCGCTACGGCGACGCGGATAACTGGTGGGGGCCGGCGGGTCTAGAGGGCCCCTGCGGCCCCTGTAGCGAGCTGCACTACGATTTTGGCGCTGAGTTTGGCTGCGGGAAGGCCATGGCCTTCCCTTTGGGTGACCTCGACGAGGGGTGCCACCCCAACCACGAATGCGAACGAATCGTGGAGTTGTGGAACCTGGTTTTCATGCAGTTTTACCAGGACTTGAAAGGAGAGCGAACGCCGCTGCCGGCGCCCAGCGTCGACACGGGCATGGGCCTGGAGCGGGCTGCGACGGTGATGCAGCGGCGCATGAGCATTTACGACACCGACCTGTTCCAGCCGCTGGTGGCGAAGGCGTCGGATCTCTCCGGGAAATCTTACGGGCGGGAACCGGCTCTAGACTACGCCTTGAGGGTGGTGGCCGAGCATGCAAGGGCCGCATCCTTTCTGATCTCCGACGGAGTGGTTCCCAGCAACGAAGGTCGTGGGTACGTGCTACGCCGCATTGTTCGGCGAGCGGTAAGATATGGACGACGGTTGGGGCTGGAGGAGGTCTTCGTAGCCGATATGGCGTCAGCTGCCATCGACAACTTCTATAAGGCCTACCCCGATCTGGAGACCAACCGGGACTTCATTCTCAGGGTGTTGAACCTGGAAGAGGAGCGGTTCAATCAGACCATCCAGATTGGGATGCCCATGCTGGAGGAAGGGCTGATTCCGCTGCACCTGGGCCTGCGTCAGATTTTCCAAGTAGAGCGGCCCATGACTGAAATGACCAAGGCTGGAATGCTTAGGCAGATTGATGAGTTGGCAGAAGAGGCGGGCGGCTTCGTTCGACCCCAAAGCGTCCTACAGGACGTTTTGCGAGAGGCTGCGACGGATATGGAGAATGCCAACGAACTCCCCGTAGAGAGCCGGTTGACGAGAATGCTAACGGGGAGGGAGGTCTTCGTTCTTCACGATACCTTTGGTTTTCCACGAGAACTGACTGAGGAGATAGCGCGGGAGCGGGGGTTGGGGGTGGACGAGGAGGGGTTCCAACAGGAGGTGGATGCCCACAGTGCGCGGGCGAGGGCGGCCCATGTTTCCACCGGTGGCATGGAGATTCAGAGCCATTACGAAGAGTTGGGTTCGGAGCCGGTGAAATTCGTGGGGTATGGCTCATTGGAGCGAGGTTCGGAGGTGACGGCCCTTCTGGTCGGAGGGGAGCAGGTGGGCTACGCTACCAAGGGCCAGGAGGTGGAGGTTGTGCTGCGGGAGACGCCCTTCTACGCCGAGGGCGGTGGCCAGGTGGGGGACGCCGGCAGCATCGCTGGACCCAACGGCGTGGTCGATGTGACAGACGCGCAGAATCCTGCGGCGGGGCTTATCGTCCATAGAGGCGTCGTGTTGGAGGGGGACATTTCACTCGGTGAGCCGGTATCGGGACGGGTGGACGCGAGCCGCCGGCAGTCGGCGGCGCGGAACCATAGCGGCACCCATATTCTCCACGCATCCCTCCGTGCTGTTTTGGGGCTTCACGTCAAGCAGGCGGGGTCCCTGGTGACGCCGGAACGGCTGCGATTCGACTTCTCCCACGTTGGTGCTGTGGAGAGCGAGGAGATGCGGGAAATTCAGGGTCTGGCCAACGAGAAGGTGCGGGAGGACATGGGTGTTTCCACCCACGTGACTACCTACGCCGACGCGGTACGGGCGGGGGCGTTGGCCTTCTTTGGCGACAAGTACGGCGACCGGGTTCGGGTGGTTACTATGTCGAGCGGTAACGAAGACAAGCCATTCAGCGTTGAGCTCTGCGGCGGCACCCACGTACAGGCGACGGGAGAGGTCGGTCCCCTGTTCATCCTCGGGGAGTCCAGCATCGGTGGGGGAATGCGGAGGGTGGAAGCCGTGACGGGTCAGAGTTCAGTGGACCTCTTTGAACGGCGGTCGGACTTGCTGCAACGGATATCCGGTCGTCTGGAGACCCCCGTGTCGGGCTTGGAGGACAGGCTGGAGGGATTTATTTCGGATATGCGCGCCTTGAAGCGGCAGGTGGCGCAGCTGGAACGGAAGAATTTGAGAATGGAAGCCCAGGGACTGTTGGGGCAGATCAAGGATGCTAAAGGGGTAAAGGTGCTGGCGGCCAGAACGTCGGCGGGCAGCGTCGAGGCTTTGCGAGAAATGGGGGACTGGCTGAAGGCCAAACTTGGCAGCGGGGTTCTGGTTCTGGCTATGGCGCAGAATGGCAGACCGATGCTGGTGTCCATGGTCACGCCGGACCTGGTGGCGCGAGGTCTGCATGCGGGGGACATAGTTCGAGAGACGGCACGGCAGTTGGGTGGCGGTGGCGGCGGTCGTCCCGAATCGGCGCAGGCGGGCGGCAGGCGATTGGACTTGCTTCCGCAAGCTCTGGAAGGCGTCGTAGATTTGGTGGAGCGAGAGGTGAAATCCTGAGGCTTCTTGCGCTGGACGTAGGGACGCGTCGCATTGGGATGGCGGTCAGCGACCCCTTGGGAATCTTGGCTTCGCCCCGGGGTTATATCGAGAGGCGCGGGATGGCCGCCGACGTGGAAGCTGTGGTGCGGAAAGCCCGCGAATTGGATGCGGAGGCGGTCTTGGTGGGAATGCCCTTCACCCTCAAGGGAAAGAGGGGCTTTCAGGCCCAGCAGATGGAGGATTTTTGCAAGCGTTTGGAAGAGGACGGGGGGGTCAGGGTATCCACCTGGGACGAACGGTTTTCGACCTTTGAGGCGGAAAGCCGACTGCGCGCGGCCGGAAGAAAGCCGTCGCGAGAGAAAGGACGGTCCGACGCGGCCGCGGCTGCGGTGATTCTCCAATCGTACCTGGACAGCAGGCGCGACCAATGAGCGCACGCTTGGGCATCATCGGGTGCCCCATCGGCCATTCGATGTCGCCGGTAATGTTCCGTGCGGCTCTTGCGGAGTGCGGCCTGGACATAACCTACGATGCGTGGGAGATCGCACCGGAGAACCTGGAAGAGTTTCTGGCCGGGGTGCGTAACTCGGAGGGGAAGATTTTGGGGTTCAACGCCACGGTGCCTCACAAGGAGGCAGTGATGGCGGCCATGGACGAAGTGTCGGCAGAAGCGCAGCGGGCAGGGGCGGTCAACACGGTGGTAAACGATGACGGGAGGCTCTTTGGCCAGAATACCGACGGAGCGGGGTTCGTGCGGGCACTGCGGGAAGAGGCAGGGTTCTCCTTCGAGGGAAGTCAAGTCCTGATAATCGGTGCGGGGGGCGCTGCCAGGGGAGTAGTCATGGCCCTGGCCGGGGAGCGGGTGGAGGATATCACCATCGCCAATCGCACGCCGGAGAGAGCGCAGCGGCTGGCCGACGACCTGGCGCGTCACTTCGGTGGCGGCGTTAGGGATATTTCTTTAGAGTCCAGTGATTTGAGGCAGGCGGCTGCTTCGTCCGATCTCATAGTCCAGTGCACCACTATGGGGATGCTCCATACCCCCGCTGCGGATGCTTCGCCCTTGGCGTCGGCAGATATCCCCGCCGACGCGCTGGTGTATGACCTGGTGTATAATCCACCGCAAACGCCGTTGATGCGAGAGGCTGCGCGGGCGGGGTCGCGGGTGTACGGCGGCCTCTCCATGCTGGTATATCAGGGGGCCATAGGCTTTGAAGTATGGACAGGCCGGCGGGCGCCGATGGAGGCAATGTTCGAGGCGGCTGAGGCGGCGTTGGCCAAGCAGCAAGGCAGAATCAAGGGGAAGCTATGATTAGATTTCTTACCGCCGGCGAATCACATGGCCAAGGATTGGTGGTCATCGTCGAGGGGATGCCGGCCGGTCTTACGATAGACGAGGACTATATCGGGACGCAGATGGCGCGCCGTCAGCGGGGCCATGGCCGGGGTGGTCGAATGTTGATAGAGCGTGACTGGGCACACGTGGTTTCCGGTATCAGACACGGGCGTACCCTGGGCAGCCCTATCGCCATGACTATAGAGAATCGGGACTGGGTCAACTGGACCACGGTTATGAGCGTGGAGCCGGTGGAGGAAGCGGTGGACAGGGTTACGCGCATAAGGCCGGGCCACGCCGACCTGCCCGGCACCATGAAGTACGGCTACGACGACGTTCGGGACGTACTGGAACGCTCAAGCGCCCGGGAGACGGCGGCGCGAGTGGCGGCCGGGACGGTGGCTCGCCGGCTGTTGGAGGAGTTCGGCATGGAAATTCGCAGCCACTCGCTCATCATCGGCGGCGTTCGAGCGGATGTGAACGGCAACGTGGACTGGGAACAGGTGGAGGCTTCATCCGTGCGGTGCGGAGACCCGGAGGCGGAGCCGCGCATGGTAGAGGCCATCGATTCAGCCAAGGAAGCCGGCGACACGGTGGGAGGCGTGGTGGAAGTTATCGTCTATGGGGTGCCCATCGGCCTGGGGTCTCACGTCCAGTGGGACCGCAAGCTGGACGGGCGCATTGCCCAGGCCTTGATGTCCATCAACGCCTGCAAGGCCGTTTCCATCGGCGATGGTTGGGAGTCCGTCAACCATAGGGGTTCCCAGGTGCACGATGTCATCGAGCCGGTGACGGACCCAGACCAACCGTGGCAGCGTAAGACCAATCGCTCCGGCGGGACGGAGGGCGGCATGACCAGCGGAACGCCCCTCGTGGCCCGCTTCGCAATAAAGCCTATATCGACCCTGGTCAACCCACTGCCATCTGTAGACCTGGATACAGGGGGGCTGGTGCAGGCGCACTACGAGCGTTCGGACGTTTGCCAGGTGCCTCCCGCCGGGGTTATCGGTGAGGCAATGGTGGCCCTTGTGCTAGCGGACGCCTTCATGGAGAAGTTTGGGGGCGACAACGTGTCGGAGACGCGTCGGAACTACCAGGGCTACCTAAAGACGGTGAAGCCCAGGAAATGGGGTTCTGGGGTCAACGTCGACTAGGGAGCGTTCGATGACTCAGGCGCAAAACGTTATCGCCGTCGTCTACGACTACGACCGGACTCTGAGCCCGCAGTCGATGCACCAGGACGTGATATTCCCCCAAATCGGCGTGGACGTCGACAGTTTTTGGGAGGAAGCGGACAGGCTGCGGGACGAACGGGCCTACGAGGACGAGCTGGCGTGGATCCGTCTGCTGCTGGAGAACCCGACCTTTCGGCGGCTTTCCAACGCAGATTTGCAGGCGTTTGGGCAACATCTGAGATTTTATACCGGCGTACCGCAGGTCTTTGATCAGTTGGGCAGTTTTTTGAAGGACGAGAGGTACATTCGCCACGGAGTTACCCTAGAGCACTATATCGTAACGTCGGGACTAAAGGCAGTCTTGGCGGGAAGCGCTCTCAGCGATAACGTCGAGGCCATCTTCGGCTGTGAGTTAGACGAAGATGGGGAAGGCAGGGTCTTCTGGCCCAAGCGCGTAGTGAGCCACACGTCAAAGACCCAGTACCTTTTTCGAATAACCAAGGGCCCCGAGTACGTTGACCTGTCTCACGACGTGAACGACCACATGCCGGAGAAGGAGCGGCGAATTCCCTTCCGCAACATGATTTACATTGGGGATGGGCCGACGGACGTGCCGTGCTTTGTGGTGTTGACGGAGAGGGGCGGTGTGGCCCTGGCGGTGTACAACCCTCAAATTGAAAAGTCTTTTGAAACGTGCATGAGGCTGCAGGAGGCGAAGCGGGTAGACGGGATAGCGCCAGCTGATTACCGGAATGGGACCCATCTGAGGCTTACCATGGAATACCACATACGGCGGATGGCCGAGCGGGTTGTGGTTGACCAGGAAGAGGCGCACCAGCGCAGCGTTATTGAGGCCGTGAAACCCTACTAGGGGTATAATGACTGGTACGTCTGCGGAAGGTGGGTTGGTCCATGGGTAGACTGCGGAACATCATTCTCACCGGCTTTTCCGGCACGGGCAAGTCGAAGGTTGCTGCCGAGGTAGCCCGTATTCTCGGCTGGCAGCTCGTGGACACGGACGAGGATATCGTTAGCCGTCGGGGGAAAGAGGTTGGGGACATCTTCACTGACGAGGGTGAAGCGGCCTTTCGTCGCTTGGAGAGTGAAGTGCTGGCTCGGGCCTGCGCCGGAGACGGCAAGATTGTCGCTACAGGCGGCGGCGTTCTCATGGATGCAGAAAACCGTCGTCTGCTGTTCGAGAGCGGTCTGGTGGTGGGGCTGGAAGCCCGTCCGGAAACCATATATCAGCGGTTGGTTCAGCAGAACCTCGGACGGTCACCCGAGGAACGCCCGATGCTGGCTGGCTCGGACCCCCTGACTAGGATTCGGAGCCTGAAGGCGGAACGTCAACCCTTCTACTCGTTGGCGCAGTGGGTTGTGCAGACGGACAGCCTATCAGAATCAAAGGTGGCGGCTGAGGTAGTGCGGGCGTGGCAGATGTTGGGTGGGCGCATGGGTTCGGCCGGCGACGGCGACCCCGAGCTGGCGGCAGTGGTTACTCATTCCAGGGGCAGCTGTCCCATTTGGGTAGGGTGGGGACTGCTGGACCGGGTAGGTGAGCAGTTTCGGAAAGCGGGAATCCACGGGCCGGTCTACATCATCAGCGACGATAACGTCTTCCCCTTCTACGGCAGGCAGGTTCAGCGTTCCCTCCAGAGAGCGGAGATAGAGGCCCACTGTTTCATTATTCCGGCGGGAGAGGAGAGCAAGTCTTGGGCGATGGCGGACGCCATTTATCACTGGCTCGCCAGCCGGCGGGCGGAGCGCCGACATACGATTCTGGCCGTGGGCGGCGGCGTGGTGGGAGACCTGGCGGGCTTTGTGGCGGCAACTTATCTTAGGGGAATGCCCTTCGTTCAAGCGCCCACAAGCATGGCGGCTATGGTGGACGCATCCATTGGCGGGAAGACGGCGGTGAATCTGCCGGAGGCCAAGAACCTTGTAGGCGCTTTCTACCAACCACAGATGGTGTTGGCCGACCCGCACACGCTGACGACTCTCGGCAGCCGGGAGCTTTCCGAGGGCTGGGCGGAGGCTATCAAGCACGGGTTCATCATGGACGCGGACTTGGTGTCTGTCTTCGAGAACCACGCCTCTGAGCTTATGGGGTTGGAGCCGGAGCTTTCCACCGAGGTTATCAGGAGAAGCATCGCCATCAAGGCAGGAGTTGTCTCGGAGGACGAACGGGAGACCCTGGGCAAGCGGGTGCTTCTGAACTACGGACATACTATCGGCCACGCCATTGAGGCTACCACTGGATACGGCGAGTGGATGCACGGCGAGGGCGTGTCGGTAGGGATGATGGGAGCGGGGGAGTTGAGCCGGCGGATGGGGATGATTGGGAGCGACGTGGTGAAGCGTCAGGAGGAGTTGCTGGAGCGGTTCAATCTGCCTCTAAGGGCAGAGGGTCTGGACGTGGAGCAGATCTTTTCGGCAATGGCGTTGGACAAGAAGTCGACGAGGGGTGCGATCAGATGGGTGCTCCTGGAGGAGGTGGGGAGGGCGACGACCCGTCGGGATGTGCCGTTGGAGCAGGTGCGGGAGGTCGTGGAAGGGCTGCTGTAGCGGCTGACAGTCGTCGAGGGTAAATGCGGGCTAGCCAGTGATCTTTTCGATGAGGTAATGGATGGCGCCCTTGGGGACGATGACCTGGACTTCCTCGCCAGCCCGTCGGTTCATGAGGGCTTTGCCCACGGGAGACTCGCTGGAAATCTTGCCGTCGACGGGGTTAGCCTCTCGGGGATGAACAACCAGGTAGGAGAACTTGCGACCGTTGCCCGGGGTTTTCAGAATCACCTTCTTGCCGATGGCTACCCGCTGGGCAATCTTGGTGGAGTCACTGCTGGTGATCACGGCGGAGCTTAGGGTCTGCTCCAACTCACGAATTCGCGATTCAACCAGACCCTGCCGCTCCTTGGCAGCGTCCAGGGGGGCGTTCTCGCGGAAGTCCTTGTCGGCCATGGCTCGGCCAATGTCTTTGACGACCCTGGTGCGCTCGAACTTTAGGACTTCCAGCTGTTCGGTGAGTTTCTCAAAACCTTCCTGGGTTAGTTGGGCGATTTCCGGGGCGGCCTTCTGGCTCCTGGCAATTCTGGCAAGGGCCTTGTTCTTGGGCACTCTGGCGTGGGTTGCCAGGCTAACTCTAACCAGTTCTTCGTTCTTCAGGTAGGTGAGGAATTTCTTGACGGGATCCAACTTCTTGGCAACGTCGCCACCGCTGCGGCCCAGCCATTCGCAGTAGGAAGCAACGGTCTGTGGAGTGAGGGCGCTAATTGGGCCGGAACTGCCGCACCAGCGTACGAATCTATTGAGGTCTTGGGAGATTCCCTTCTTCCTATTGTCCTTGAGTCCGCTTACGTACTGGCTATAAGCCTTATTGAGGGGCAGGTCCGTAATTTGTGCCACGTAGTTTCTGGCTCCTTACGCGAATTCGCTATTGTCGAGCTATGGAGTGCATTTCGATCTCTGCGTTTGTGTCGGGTTGAGACTAGCATACCAAGTATTGAGGTTGTTAGCAAAGGGTGATTTGGAGGCGCGATTGGTAAAGAGATTCCAGATTTAGTATAATTACATAACATGTTTATCGTTGTCTTGAGGCCCTCCCGTGAAGGAAAGTCGCGCTCTGCGTTGGTTATTCCCCACGAGAGCGACATGGACGTTGGATTGGTGGAGACAACATCGAACGCCGGTTCCTCCGTTCTGGAAGAGACCGGCGTGGGGGGCCTGTACGTTCTTGGGGACGGTGGGATGGGGGATGCACAGGAAGGTGCTTCCAATGGCACCCTGAACTGCAAGCCATATTCCCGCTGGACTGAGGGGCATCGAGAAATCCTGGCCCGTTCCTTGGAGTTGGACATGCCGGTCTTGGCGGTGGGCGACGGTCTTTTCTTGCTGAATGAAGTCTTTGGCGGAAAGGCCCCCGAGGCAGTCGCGTCGACTTGGGATGCGCCCGAGTCCGGCGCTGCCGAACCTGCCCGCCGCACGATATACGTCTCGCCTGGGAGTAAGACGGCGGCCATTCTGGGCGCGGGCGGTTTCTTCCGGCTTGTAGGCGGAAGGGTCACACCCAGCCTGATGGACAGCCATCGGGCGCCTCGTCTGCTGGCTTCGGCCTATGAAGTAGAGGAGGGGACTGTGGAGGGTCTGGAGAGCGCCGAGCATAGCTGGATTCTCGGGTTCCGGGCGAACCTGAGCGGGGAGGAAAAGCTGCCCCGGGGTTTTGGCGGCATCTTCCAAGCCTTCGTTGAAAGGGCCCAAGACTTTCTGTTGGCTCGCACCGTTCCCTAACTCTGTCGAACACGGACGGAAGGTCTCCGCCGGGCCGTGTGGAGTGAAATCCGTTCGTCACGCTATGGAGAGGACTGGGGGGGCGATTGATAGAATGGCGGGGGCATTTGTATACATAACCACGTGGGCGCTGAATTCAGGTTTCGGCCCAGTGAGGAAGAGGTGAAGAAGTAGATGGTAACCACTCCTGGAGAAAGAATTCGACCCATTCGCATCCATGACGAGATGCGTACGTCCTATCTGAACTATGCCATGAGCGTCATTGTGTCGCGGGCGCTGCCGGACGTGCGGGATGGGTTGAAGCCGGTGCAGCGGCGCATTCTGTACGCCATGCACGAAATCAGCCTGGCGCCTACCAATCCCCATAAGAAGTGTGCGCGGATTGTGGGTGAGGTGCTGGGTAAGTTTCATCCCCACGGCGACGGGCCAGTCTACGACGCCCTGGTGCGTATGGCTCAGGATTTCTCCCTTCGCCACCCGCTGGTAGACGGACAGGGAAACTTCGGCAGCATCGACGACGACCCGCCGGCAGCTATGCGGTATACCGAGGCCAGGCTGACCCGCATTGCCCAAGAGATGCTGGCGGACATTCAACTGGATACGGTGGACTTCGCGCTCAACTTCGACGATTCCCTGAAGGAGCCGGTAGTTCTGCCTGCCCGCCTGCCGAATTTGCTGGTGAACGGCGCCGCCGGTATTGCGGTTGGGATGGCCACCAGTATTCCGCCCCACAACCTGGGAGAGATTTGCAGCGCCATACGCTATCTCATAGATAACCCGGACGCCTACGTGGAAGACCTGCTGAAGATAGTCAAGGGGCCGGACTTTCCGACCAGCGCCATGGCGCTGGTCGGAAGAGACCGGGAATTCATCAAGCAGATGTACTCCACGGGTCGGGGTAGGGTGGTGATGCGGGCTGAGGTGGAGATCAACGAGTTGAAGAACGGACGCTCCCAGATAGTGGTCTCGGAGCTTCCCTACCAGGTGAACAAGGCCAGCCTGGTGGCGCGCATTGCCCAGATGACGCGAGACAAGAAGATAGAAGGGATTTCGGATATTCGGGACGAGTCAGACAGGAAGGGCCTCCGCGTCGTCCTGGACCTGAAGCGAGCGGCCCAGGCGCGGATGGTCCTGAACAACCTTTACAAGCATACGCCCATGCAATCGTCATTCAACGCCACCATGTTGGCGCTGGTGGACGGTCAACCCCAGGTGTTGAACCTGAAGAGAATGCTCCAACTCTTCATTGAACATCGGCGGGTGGTGATAATCCGCCGGACGGAGTTTCTACTCAAGCGGGCCAACGAGCGGGCGCACATCCTGGAGGGTTTGCGCACCGCCATAAAGTTCCTGGACATGGTGATCAAGCTCATACGCGGGTCGGAGAACGTGGAAGCGGCCAGGAACAGCCTGATGGTGGAGTTAGGACTGACGGAGGTGCAGGCGCAGGCAATCCTCGACATGCAGTTGCGCCGGCTGGCCGCCCTGGAACGGCAGAAACTAGAGGACGAATACGAGGCGTTGTTGCAGACCATCGGGGAGTTGGAGGAGCTTTTGGCGGACCCGGGCAAGGTGCTTGGTGTCATCAAGGAGGAGACTCTTGATCTCAAGAAACGTTACGCCAACCCCCGTAGAACGCGGATAATCCGGGACGAGCCTACGCAGATAACTCTGAAGGACCTGACCCAGCACGAGGAGGTGGTAATCACCATCAGCCGGCGGGGTTACATCAAGCGAATGCCGGCGGCGACCTATCGGTCCCAGCTTCGGGGGGGGAAGGGCAAACGGGGGATGTCCACCCGTGAAAGGGACGCGGTGCAGCATCTGTTGATATCCGATACCCACGACATGTTGCTTTTCTTCACAAATAGGGGCAGGGTTTACCGGCTGGACTGCTTTGAGATTGTGGGGGATACGTCGCGTACGACCCGGGGCACGCCGCTGGTGAATCTGATTAATCTAACGCCCGGTGAACGGGTGACAGAGGTAGTTTCGACTTCGGAACTGGACCTAGGGAGCAAGTATGTATTGGGCACACGGAAGGGGAAAGTCAAGGGGCTGGAGTTGAAGAATCTAGCGAACCTTCGGAGCAACGGACTGATAATAATGCGACTGGACACAGGGGATGAACTGATATCGGTAAGAGAACTTGAGGTAGGGGAGGAGGTTATTTTATTCACCGCTGAGGGCAAGTCAATCCGCTTTCCAGCAACCGAGCAACTGATCCGATCCCGTACTTCGGGTGGGCTAAAGGGGATTCAGCTTTTGGGAGCCGACGAAGTTGTGGGAATGGAAACTATCATGCCCAAGGATAAGATTCTTATAATCAGCGCCAATGGGATCGGCAAGATGATGACTGTGATTAGGAATAGAACACAACAAAGGGGTGGACAGGGGGTTATTTCTTTCCGGGTAACGGAGAAGACGGGGCCGGTTGTGGATGCCAGGGTGGTGCGAGACGGGGTGGAGGACGAAGTGTTACTGGTTTCGGAGCGGTCGCAAGTATACCGTACGAACCTGGAGGGGATTTCGACCCAGGGAAGAACTGCTGGTGGCGTGATTATATGGCGGCCGGGAGAGGACGACCATGTGGCGTCCATTGCTTGCTTCAGGAACGGTTACCAGGGTTCTTAGCGTTGCGGGGTGGGCAGCGAGCAGTTCTCGAACCGCCCCTACGAAACACGGGGAAAAATTTCAGGCCTGGCCCAGCTGGGTGAACCGGCTTTCGTAGTAGAGCAGTGGGTTGGCCTTGTTCCCCATAGCCATCTCGTCGACTGAGCCTATGTAGATGGTGTGGTCCCCGTGGACGTGGGCATCAACCACCCGGCAGCCGAAGAAGGCCATGGAACCTTCAATGATGGGCAGGCCCAACTCGCTCATGCGGTGTTGGAAGGGCGTGCCGAGCCGGTCTTGGGGCTTGCGGGCGAAGTAGGCGCCTATCTCGTTCTGTTCTTGGCTCAGGATGTTGACGCCGAAGGCCCCCAGGGACTTGATGAATTCGTGGGTGTAGGTGCGGAAGTCCACGCAAACGAGGGCCAGAGGAGGGGTGAGGGAGATGGAGGTGAAGGAGTTAGCAGTCATGCCGTGGAGGCTGCCCTCGTGGTCCAGGGTAGTGACGATGGTAACGCCGGTGGCGAACCGGGCCATGCCATCCCGGAAATCATCTTTACTTACCATAAGTCCCCCGTTTGGCGCTGAGGATACCTATTTTTGTACTAATGTTGGGCGTATGTCAACGGCGGGCGAGTGCGGGTTTAGGTGGGTCTTTCGCGGGGTCATTCCCTTCTAGATGCGACGTAGACTCTCGCAAGGCGGCTCATCGTTGGAGAATGAGCGGTCTTGCGGCCTTTGTTCGGACGCCTATGGCCGGCCTGTTTGAGGCCCTCGGCTGGGTGCTATACTTGGCTGGGTAGTGATGCTGCTGAGTTGTGGGGCTATGTAGGAGGACGTTCTTTGGAGTTGTTGAGAAGTTTGCAGTTTGTGCCGGGAAACCGGCGGGACATGCTGGAGAAGGCCAGGGGATTTCAGGCCGACGCGCTGGTGGCGGACCTGGAGGACTCGGTGCCGCCGGACGAGAAGTCGGCGGCCAGGGACCTGGTTGCCGAGCTGGTTCCTACGCTTTCACAGCGGGGGCAGAAGGTGATGGTTCGGGTCAACTCTTTGGACACGGGGAGGACTATGGAAGAACTGCAAGCCGTTGTTTCCCCTCAGCTGTACGGCGTGAGCTTGGGCAAGGTGGACTCGCCGTGGCACGTGACGGAGTGTCACCGGCTGCTGAGCGTGGAGGAGGCTCGCCGGGGAATGCCCGAGGGCACGGTGAAGATTATACCGTGGATTGAGAGCGCGGCGGGAGTTCTGTCTGCCTCTGCCATCTCTGCTGCGTCTCGCCGCGTGGTGGCCCTGGCCTTTGGGGCCGAAGACTTTACGAACGACATGGGTTTGCAGCGAACGGAGAGCGGGGAGGAGGTGGCTTTCCCGCGGTCACTCGTTCCTATCGCCGCTCGCGCTGCCGGCATAGTAGCCCTAGATACCCCCTACGTGCGGTTTCGAGACTCGGAAGGGCTGCGTAGGGAGGCGGAATCGGCCGCCAGCCTGGGATACAAGGGGAAGTTTGCCATTCATCCTGCCCAGCTGGAGACCATCAACGCGGTGTTTACGCCAAGGGAGGAGGACCTGGAGTACGCCCGACGGGTCGTAGCGGCATGGGAGGAGTCCACAGCCCAGGGTAGGGGTGCGCTGGCCTTGGACGGGAACATGGTGGACGTGCCGGTCGTAAAGCGAGCCTATAATTTGTTGGAGTTGGCGAAAGAGATTTCCAAGATGGAGAATGGGTGATGATTACCGTAACAACGGAAACCGTCATCGGCCACCGCATCGTGAAGGTTCTCGGGATGGTAGAGGGCAACACGGTGAGGGCTCGCAACCTGGGCCGCGACATCGTCGCCGTCATCAAGAGTCTCTTCGGGGGCGAAATTAGCGAATACTCCGAGCTTTTGACGGAGGCCCGCACTGAAGCCATGGCACGTATGATAGAGCAGGCGGAGCGCATGGGGGCCAATGGGGCGGTCAACGTGCGCCTGGCAACGTCTGTGATAATGACAGGGGCCACGGAGTTGTTCGCCTACGGCACGGTGGTGGCTCTGGAGAGCGAATTGGACGGTGAGTGACCTTTGGACCGGATAATTCTGGAGGGGATGCAGTTCTACGGCTATCACGGACGGAACGACGAGGAGCGGGTGTTGGGCCAGCCCTTCGAGGTGGACCTTGAGGCGGAGTTGGACCTAACCGCCGCGGGGTTGTCCGACGACATCGCGGACAGCGTCAGCTATACGGACCTCTACCGAGTGGCGAAACGTCACGTGGAGGGGCCTGGGCGAAATCTGGTCGAGGCGGTGACCCAGGCCATCGCCAGCGAGATCCTGGAATCCTACCCCGTCGAAAGCGTGCGGGTGCGGGTAATGAAGGTCCGCCCTCCCATAAAGGGCAGCGTCCTTGCGGGTGCGGGAGTGGAGGTATTCCGACGTCAGGCAGGGGAAGAGCAGCTCCGGTAGTCGATGATTGAATTCACCACAGACTTGGCGTTGTGGCAGCTAGCGCTTCTTTCGCTCCTATCGGTGGCGGTGGGAGTGCTTGGCGGCTTTGTGGGTCTGGCCCTGGGAACTATGCGGCTGCCGGCGCTGCTTTTGATGGGGGTGAATCCCCAGTTCGCCGCAGGCACGAACATTCTGGTGAGTGCCCTTTCCGCCATGGCTGGAGGTTACCGACATGTGACGGAGGGACGCATAGATTGGGGAGTTGTCCTCTGGTTGGGGGTTCCGTCGATAATTGGAGGCTTTGCTGGGGGATTCTTTGGTGGCAAATTCCCTGCGGGCTTGTTGATTGCGGTGGCGGGGGTGCTGGTCCTGTGGCAGGGGGTGGAGTTCTTTGGCCTGAGCCGTCGACTCGCCTTCGAAGGCGAGGATGGGAAGTCCGGCGAGCCTTCGGCGGGGGAGGCAGGTTTGACTAAGGCGAGTGGTAGTTTGGCGGGAGCGGGCGGCGCGGCCATCGGCCTATTGGGAGGCGGTGTGGGGTTGATTCTCGGGAGCTTGCGGCTTCCCCTGATGATCAGGGTGTTGAAGATTGACCCCCGCCGGGCGGCAGGCTCCAACCTTGTGGTGGGCGCAGTGCTGGGAATTTTCGGATTCATCGGGCATGGAATTCACGGTGAGGTGGACTTGCCGCTGCTGCTGGCAATGGGCTTCACTGGGATGATTGGTTCCAACATCGGGGCGCGATACACGGGTCGAGTGAGTGTTCGCAGCCTGGTGCTGGTGCTGGCCTGGGTGCTGCTGGTGGTGGGCGTGATTCTGGTGGTGCGCGGGGGCCGGGATCTTTTTGGTTAGGGGTTAGACCACCGCGTCCCGGAGGACCTCTACCAGGTGGCGGGGGCGGCGGTTGGTCCCGTGTTCCACCTGCTGGCGGCAGGATATGCCCATGACGGCAATTTCCCAATCGTTGCCCTTCGACTCTACTTGGGGGAAGAGCTTCTGCCTGCCGATGGCCATCGACATGTCGTAATGCTCCTTTTCGAAGCCGAAGGATCCCGCCATGCCGCAGCAGCCCGTCTCAGCCTCCTCCACCTGGAAATTGGGCGGCAGGCCCAGAGCGTTCATGGCGTCGGCGGTCCCGGTGAGGGCTTTCTGGTGGCAATGCCCATGGAATAGAATTTTCTTCCCCGTATCGGTGAAGTGGAGATCCAGTTCGCCCTTTCTATGTAAATTCATCAGAAACTCGTCGATGAGGAAGGAGTTGCCGGCGACGGCCTTGGATTTGTCGTCTCCAAGCAGGTCTGGGTATTCATCCCGTAGCGTCAGCAGGCAGCTGGGTTCGCAGCCGACAATGGGGATGTCCTGGGCGGCATACGGGGCTAGCAGGTCCACGTTGAAGCGGGCGCTGGCCTTCGCTTCCCGTAGGAGTCCCTTGGAAATCATTGGTCGGGCGCAGCATCGGGCGTTGGCGAGGAGCACCTGAAATCCGGCCCGCTCCAGAAGCTCCACGGCGGCTATGCCGATGGAGGGGACGTTGTAGTTCATAAAGGTGTCGTTGAAGAGTACGACCGGGCCGCGGGGGGCATTGCTGGGCGGCGTCCGGCTCTGGAACCAGCTTGGGAACGTCTGGCTGGCGAAGGAGGGAAGGGGGCGGTCCTTATGGATGCCCAGGAATCGGTGGAGCAGCCATCGCAGGCCCGGTGTGCGGGAGGCCATGTTGGCCAAGGGCGCGAAACGGCTGCCGAGCCGGTTCAGCCGGTTGATGTTGGCGAAGAGCTTGGCCCTCAACGGCGTGCCGTGGGCCCCGTGATAGCGGTAGAGAAACTCGTACTTGAGCTTGGCCATGTCCACGTTTGAGGGGCATTCACCCTTGCATCCCTTGCACTCCAGGCAGAGGTCGAGGGCTTCGTAGAGACGGCGACTCCTGATGGTTTGGGGAGGGAGGGTTCCGGAGATGGCGGCCCGAAGGAGATTGG
The DNA here is from genome assembly GCA_965238215.1 of Dehalococcoidia bacterium. GTDB lineage: Bacteria > Chloroflexota > Dehalococcoidia > Lucifugimonadales > JAPULR01. The sequence goes on from OZ250180.1 coordinate 2,230,952, forward strand.
CGCGGCCTCTGGTCGAGTGCTCCTCCTCGCGGGTAACCATGAAGGAGGGGCACATGGTACCGTCTACCTTGCGGCAGGCGCCCATGCCGTTGCACATGTCTATGGCGCCGTCTAAGCCGTCGTTATTGGAGAAATCCAGCTGGGTGGGAAAGTATAGGGTCTTGTAGCCGGGGCCGTATCGCAGGTTATCCGTCATGGGCGGCGTGTCGATAATCTTGCCGGGGTTCATGATGCCATCAGGGTCGAAGGCCTTCTTGACCTGCCGGAAGGCGTTGTAGATCTTGGGGCCGAACATTTTCTCCGTCCAGACTCCTCGTACGATGCCGTCGCCATGCTCGCCGCTGAGGGAGCCGCCGAACTCCTGAACCAGGTCGCCTATTTCAGAGGCGATGGAGGTCATGGTGTCCAGCCCCTCTTGGGTCTTGAGGCTAACCAGCGGGCGGATATGGAGGCATCCGACGCTGGCATGACCGTAGTATCCGGCGGTGGTGCCGTGATTCCCGACGATTTCGTCGAAGCGGCGGACGAATTCGCCCAGATGCTCCGGGGAGACGGCGGTGTCTTCTACGAAAGGGATGGGCTTGGCGTCGCCTCGAACGCTCATAAGGAGCCCTAGGCCGGCCTTTCTAACGGCCCATACGTTGGCTTGTCCAGCGCTGTCGAGGATGGTCACGCAGTCATAGCCTAGGTGACGACGGGCCAGGTCATCTTTGAGATTCTGTGCCTTGTCTGCGGCCTCGGCTGAGGTGTCGCCGGTGAATTCCACCACCAGAATCGCGCCCGGGCGTCCGTTGACGAAGTTCATGCGTCGGGAGAAGCTGGGGGAGTTGCGGGTGCGCTCCAACAGCATCTCCCCCACCAGCTCAACGGCGGCTGGGGAGTGTTCCAGAATGGTGGTGGTGGCTTCGCAGGCCTCGTCGAGGCGGTCAAAGTGGGCGATGGCGAGGGCCGTTGCCTTAGGGAGGGGCACGAGGTTTATCTTGGCTTCAGTAATGACGCCGAGGGTTCCCTCGGAGCCGACGATCATTTGGCTGAGGTTCACATCGCCGCCGTTCAGGAACTGGTCCAGGTTGTATCCGCTGACCCGCCGCATGATGCTGGGGTAGCGGTCTTTTATCTCCTGGCTGTGTTCCTGGGCGATTTCAAGGACGCTGCGGTAGATGTGGGATTCCAGCCCGTCGCCGCCCAGCTTGTTTTCCAGTTTCTCTGGGCTGAGGCCGGAGAATTGGGCCTCAGCGCCGTCGGCAATGACCACCTTAAGCTCCAAGATGTGGTCGCTGGTCTTGCCGTAGATGACGGAATGGGAGCCGCAGGAATTGTTGCCGATGCCGCCGCCCACCGAGGCGCGGTTAGATGTGGAAGGGTCCGGGGCGTATTTCAGGCCGTGGTGCGCCAGCAGGCCGTTCAGGGTATCGAGGACTATGCCGGGCTGCACCCGTGCCCAACCTTCGTCCGGGTTAACCTCCAAGAGGGCGTCCATGTACTTGGAGAAGTCGAGAACTATTGCGTGGTTGACGGTTTGACCGGCCAGGCTGGTTCCGCCGCCCCGAGGCAATATGGGGACGCCGCTTCGACGTGCCACGTCAACGGTCGCGAGAACGTCGTCCCTGCTCCGGGGTATGACGACGCCCACGGGTTCCATTTGGTAAATGCTGGCGTCGGTGCTGTAGAGCACCTTGGAGAAGGCATCGAAGCGCACTTCGCCTTCGACCAGCTTGCGCAGCTCCTGCTCCAGGGCCCAGGTTTGGGACGGGGCACTTTTCATATTGGGGTTACTTTCAGCTTCACGGAGACGGCTTTCATCGTTAACGAGACTGATTGCGACAGGGCGGTTTTCACTCTTGGGTACTTTAGACTAGAAGGGCGTGGGGGGCAACTACGCAAGTACGTGTGGTATCTTCTTGAGGATGACGTTTGACGACAAGTATTGTCCCGGGTGCGCCGCTCCCCTGAAGGGCAGGGTGGTGGATGGCGTAAGGCGGCCCGTGTGTTCCCGGTGTGGTCGCATAGTCTACTACGACCCGAAGCTGGCGACGGCGATGATATTAACTAAGGGTGATAGTGTCTTGTTGGTCCGCCGCGACACGGAGCCAGGGCGGGGCCTTTGGAGCCTGCCGGGAGGTTACGTGGATCGGGGGGAGAAAGTGGAGGACGCGGCAGCGCGGGAGGTGTGGGAGGAAGTGGGGCTCCGGGTACAGGTAACTTGTCTGGTGGGGGTCTTCTCGGAGAAGCTATTCTCGGTTGTGTTGGTGGTCTACGCCGGAGCGATTCTGACAGGTGATCCCAGTGCGGGAGACGAGGTTATGGACGTGGACTTCTTCTCCGTAAAGGATTTGCCGCCTCTGGCCTTCGAGCGCGACCGAGATATTGTGGCCGGGTGGCTGGAGAGGCTGAGTGAGGGGAAATAGGGGGGACTGATTCTCAGCCGAAATGCAATCAGGATAGTGATTCTGCGAGTAGCGTTGCTCCCTCCATCCGGGCAAGCTTGCGGTCGAAGGTGTAGAGGGGCTTTGCTCCCACGCGTTCAGCGGCGGCGAGAATCATGAGGTCGGAGAAATCTGCGCTAGACTCGCGGTAAAGTATAACCGCGCTGGCAACGTCTTCGGCGTTCTCAATCACGACGCCGGCTGTACCCGTGAGTCCCAGCATAAGGTCAGCTATCCTGGTACGAGGGAAATTGTAGGTTCTCTCTAGAACCCAAACCAACTCTAAGGCGACTTCGCGGCAGATGAAGCCGGGATGCTCAGGAGTTAGCTTCTGGAGAAAGTGTCGTGCCGCTTCAGCCTGTCTATCGTCGTCCTGAACTATATTTCGCAGTAGTACGTTGGTATCAACTGCGAGCACTTTCACACGCCGCCTCAGCGATGCCATCATCCATCTCTTCCAACGATTTGGGAGGACCATCGTAGTGTAGCGCGCCTGAGAGCCAAGTCACGGGCCGCACGGCTAGTACTCGAACTTCACCCTCATAGATGAAGTACCGCACCTGGTCACCTGGCTTAAGGGAGAGGGCTTCCAGAACGGGCTCAGGCAAAGTAATCTGCCCCTCAGGGGTAATGGTGGACTCATGCATGACCGCTCCGATCGTTCATTACGATATAGAATTCTTATTTCATTGTAGTAGATGTCGTGGACCGGGGCAATGCAGCCATGAATAAGCGTCTATGGGAAGGGCAGGAGATCACTGGTAGGGGCTTCGCGCACGCCTATAACATCGTTGTCTGGCTGCCGTGAACCGTGACTTTGGCCATCTCCTCCAGCCCCTTGACGTAGGACTGGGTGCCTTCCTCGCCCAGTCCCTTCTGGGCCAGCAGGTAGAAGAACTGGCGGGCCACGGCGGACACGGGCATGGGCAGTTCCATCTCCTGGGCGGCCTGGTTGACTAGCCGCTGGTCCTTCAGCATCAGCTTCACAGAGAAGCCGGGATTAAAGTCGCGCTGGAGGATGCGGGAGCCGAGGTTTTCCAGCTGCCAGGAGTTGGCGGCTCCGCCGGTGACGGCTTGGAAAACTTTGTCCAGGTCCACGCCGGCTTTTGCGCCCAGAAGCAAGCCTTCGCAGACGGCGGCGAGGGTTCCGGCGACCATGACCTGGTTGACCAGCTTGGCAACTTGCCCCATGCCGCCGGGCCCTATGTGGATGATGCGGGATCCCATCGCCTGTAGAACGGGCAGGGAACGTTGGAAGACGTGAGGTTCGCCACCGACCATTATGGAGAGTGTGCCGTCGACGGCGGCCCAGGAACTGCCGCTGACCGGAGCGTCCAGCATGTGGGCGCCCTTTTCGGCGAGCAGGCCGCCGATTTGGCGGGTGACGGAGGGAGCGATGGTGCTCATGTCGATGATGATCGCGTTTTCCCGTACGCCTTCTATGATGCCGTTCTTGCCCAGAATGACCTCCTCGACATCTGGAGAGTCACTGACCATTACTATGATGACGGAAGAGCGTTGGGCGACTTCCTTGGGGGATTCCGCAACGGCGGCGCCCTTGGCGGAGGGTTCCTGGGTCTTGCTGTGGGTGCGGTTGTATACCACCAGGGGGTATCCGGCCTTGATGAGGTTCAGGCTCATAGGCAAGCCCATTATGCCCAGTCCAACGAATCCAACGGTCTCATTGCCAGTCATAGCGTCTCCTTTTGACGGGAAGTGGGAATCTTGGCCAATGTACCGAAGATGGCGGGTTGCGTCAATGCGGAGGGGGAGTCTGAGCGGAGCTTTGGGGGTTGTGCTAGAATATGCGCTGATATTTTGGGCGGGAGGTATCGTCATCAAGATCCACGAATATCAGTCTAAGGAGTTGTTGTCTAGCTGCGGCGTGCCGGTTCCCCGGGGGAGAGTGGCTGCGACGCCCGAAGAGGTTGCGGAGATATGCCGGGAGTTGGGCGGAACGGCGGTGGTCAAGGCGCAGGTGTACGCCGGAGGCAGGGGCAAGGCGGGCGGAGTAAAGCTGGTAAGTTCCCCGGAGGAGGGTCGGGAGTTTGCCGCAGGACTTCTCGGGACGCGCCTGGTGACGGTGCAGACGGGACCGGAAGGTGCGCCGGTGCGTCTGGTCTTGGTTGAGGAACCGGCCCAGGTGGACCGGGAGTTGTATCTGGCTGTGACGGTGGATCGAACGGCCCAGGGGCCGGTGTTCATCGCCAGCGCCGCCGGGGGTATGGAGATAGAGGAGGTGGCCGAGACCCAACCCGACGCCATTACACGTGAGGGTGTGGACATTGCCGTAGGGCTGCAGCCCTTCCAGGCTCGCCGCATTGCCCGGGGGCTGGGTCTGGATGCAAGGCAGCAACGCAGCGCCACTCAGATTATGACGTCGATATACAGGCTCTTCATGGAGCGGGACCTAACGTTAATTGAGATCAACCCCCTGGTCGTGGCCAAGGATGGCAGCCTGGTGGCGGTGGATGCAAAGATTAGCTTGGAAGACGATGCCTTGTTCAGGCATAAGGACCAGGCTTCTTGGGGCGACCCGGAGCAGGAGACTCCCTTGGAAGTGGAGGCCGCCGAGTATGGCATCTCTTACGTGAAGCTGGATGGTTCCGTGGGATGCCTGGTCAACGGGGCCGGACTGGCGATGGCCACCATGGACCTAGTGCGTGGCGCCGGGGCTACGCCCGCCAACTTTCTGGACGTGGGCGGCGGCGCCGACGAGGCAAAGGTGGCGAAGGCGGTAAACATCATGCTTTCGGACCCGGACGTTAGGAGCATCTTGGTGAACATTTTCGGGGGAATTCTCCGGAGCGATGTCGTGGCCAGAGGTGTCGTACAAGCCTATCAAGAAACGGGCTCTGAGATTCCGTTGACGATTCGGCTCCAGGGGGTCCAGGTGGAGGAAGCCAGGACGGTCCTGGAAGAGTCGGGGCTGAAGGTGTCCTTCGCCGAGACTCTGGTAGATGTGGAAGCGCGGCTGGCGGAGGCTCGGTCCTAAGGTCTCGCATTCTGTGAAACTGTATGGCTAAGGAGCAAAATGAGCATACTGGTAGATGAGAATTCGCGGGTGCTGGTGCAGGGGATAACTGGGCGCGAGGGGAGTTTCCACGCCACCCGATGCGTGGAGTATGGCACCAACGTGGTGGCGGGAGTGACGCCGGGTAGAGGAGGCGCTGTATTTAACGATTCTGCGCCGGTCTTTGATTCGGTGGAGGAGGCGGTGAGGGAGACAGGGGCCAACGTGTCGCTCTTATTCGTGCCGGCGCCCTTCGCGCAGGATGCCATGATTGAGGCGGCCGATGCCGGCATAGAGTTGATTGTGTGCATTGCCGAGGGGGTGCCGGTGCTGGATTCCGCCCGCGTTCTGAGGTATCTGGAAGGACGCGGCAGCCGACTGCTTGGGCCCAACTGTCCGGGGCTGATATCGCCGGTGGGCCGATGCAAGGTGGGCATCATGCCCGGGCACATTCACAAGCCCGGCCGGGTGGGCGTGGTCTCGCGCAGCGGCACCCTGACCTACGAGGCGGTGAGCCAGTTGAGCGCGTTGGGTCTGGGCCAGTCTACCTGCGTGGGTATCGGCGGTGACCCGTTGATAGGGACGAATTTCGTGGACGTGCTGGAGTTGTTCAACGAGGACCCAGATACGGAGGCCGTGGTACTCATTGGGGAAATTGGCGGTAGCATGGAGCAGGAGGCGGCTCAGTACATCAAGGAGAGCTTTACGAAGACGGTGGTGTCCTTCATAGCCGGAGCGACGGCGCCGCCGGGGAAGCGGATGGGTCACGCCGGAGCGATTATTACGGGCGCGGCTGCGACGGCGGAGGCTAAGAATGAGGCCTTGCGAGACGCCGGCGCCCACGTAGTGCCTTCACCGGGGCTTATCGGTGCGGTGATGAAGGAAGCGTTGGGCTAGCTTGTCTTCGGCAATCCAACGTCTATAACAACTGGGATAGGGCACATGGTTAAAGGCGCGCTTATTGGCTTCGGTCTGAGCATTCTCTTGCTGCTGATTCCCATAGTACACTTCATAACCGGTCCCCTTGGTCCCCTCATTGGCGGATACGTGGGCGGAGGGGCAGTGCGAGCTACTCCGGCTCAGGCCTTTGGCATCGGTTTACTTATGGCGCTCTTCATGGCAACTCCCGTTATCCTCCTCGTTCTGGTCCTCCAGTACCTGGCAATATGGGAGTCTGCGCAAGGCGTCCTGACCTCTGCGTCTGCCATCCTAGCCGTTTGGGCGGGTCTGCTTGGAACGGTGGGGGCCTACTTCGGTGGGCGCGCCAGCGCAAGCAGCCGCATCATAATCATCCGAAGAAGATAATAGGAGGGGCTCCCTAGTTTTCCAATTCCCTCAAGAAATCCTCCCTCGCCACGACCCTCTGCTGTTTCGTCGACATTTCCCTAACGGCGACCGTGCCAGCCTTCACCTCGTCCTCTCCAATGATAATTACCGTCGACACCTTGAGTGCATTGGCGTTTCGCATCTGTCCCCGCAGGCTTCGGGTCCAGGCGCCTTGGATCACCCCCACGCCTGCCTTACGCATTCCAGCCCCCAACTCCAGCGCTGCTTCGAATGCCTCCTCACCCAGGGCTGCGATATAGTATTGCGGCTTGTCCTCCTCCGCTACGCCCACACCCTGACTCCGTATGTTCAGAATCAGGCGCTCCATTCCCGTAGCGAATCCTACCCCCGGTGTGGGCCGGCCTCCCAACTGCTCAATCAGCCCGTCGTACCGGCCTCCTCCCAGGATGGTGCTCTGCGAACCTTTTCCCGGCGGCACTATCTCGAACACCGTTCGGGTGTAGTAATCGAGCCCTCGCACCAGCCGGTGGTCAACCGTGTACGGAATCTCCAGGGCGTTGAGATACCGTCGTAGACGCTCCCAGTGATCCTCGCACTCATCACACAGATGCTCCGTGGACTTGGGTGCATCTTCCTGAAGTGGACGGCAGGAATCCCGCTTGCAGTCCAGCAATCGAAGCGGGTTATGTTCCCACCGCTGGCGGCAGTCCGAGCATAGGTCGCTCCTCACGCCCTCGTAGTACCCGCGCAGCGACTCGATGTACCCCGGCCGGCACTTTGCATCGCCGATGCTGTTGATGAACATGCGCAGCCCGTTCAACCCCAAGTCGGAAGTCAATGTCCAACCCATCTCCACAATCTCCGCGTCGGCCAAGGGCGAACCATCCCCCAAAATCTCCACGCCGTATTGGTGGTGCTGGCGATACCGCCCTGCCTGAGGTCTATCGTATCGAAACACTGGGCAGAAGTAGTAGAGGCGCACGGGTTGGGGCAAGCTGTGCATTCCCGCCTCCAAGTATGCCCGGCACACCGGAGCCGTGCCTTCCGGTCGCAGCGTAAGCGAATCCCCTCCCCGGTCCAGGAAAGTGTATGTTTCCTTGTCCATTATGTCTGTGCCCGCCCCAACCGAACGGTGAAAGAGTTCCGAGCTTTCGAAGACGGGCGTGTCCATGCGGCCGAAGCCGTGCCGGCGGGCCAGCGCCGCCGCCTTACCCTCCACGTACCGCCAATACTTCTGCTCAGCAGGTCCCACATCCTTTGTGCCGCGAGATGCCCTATACAACTAAGTTCCACCTCCTCGCCGCCCATGGGCGGCGTTCATCAGCATAGCTATCCGGCCCTATCCTGTAAAGCGGCTATTTCTTGCCATTTCCCCGCATCGCCTATAGACGAAAACCATGCCGGCTAATATGATAGAGACATGGCACTAAAAGCGGCAACGGCCCCCAGCATCAGCCACCTAATTGGCCGGACAAAGAAATATCTGCCCGGGGACAAGAACAACCTGGTGGAGGCCGCTTATCAATTCGCAGAGGAGTCCCACCGCGGTCAGTTCCGCGCCTCCGGTGGGCCTTATATAGAACACCCTCTCAGCATCGCTCTATTTCTGGCGGACCTCCAGCTAGACGCGACCACCCTTTCTGCCGCACTCCTCCACGACGTGGTGGAGGACTGCGACGTTACTTCCCAGGACATCAGCCGTCGCTTCGGCCCAGAAGTATCCAAGCTGGTGGACGGGGTAACCAAGCTTACCCGTATGGAATTGGTTGACCTGGCAGGCGTCTCCAACCAGCCACCGGAAGACCGCCTCAAGGCCGAAACCCTGCGCAAGATGCTCGTCGCTATGGCGGAAGACGTTCGCGTTGTCCTCATTAAGCTGGCCGACCGGCTTCACAACATGCTTACCCTGGACGCCTTGTCGCCGGACAGGCAGCGGGCCATGGCCCAGGAAACTATGGACATCTACGCCCCCCTGGCCCATCGTCTCGGCATCTGGGACATCAAGTGGCGTCTGGAAGACCGCTCCTTCCATTGCTTGGAGCCGGACATATACAAACAAATCTCCGAGATGCTAGCCACCCGACGGGAAGAGCGGGAGCGGTACATAGAAGAGCAACGACAGATTGTGTCCGACGCCCTGGACAGTCATAACCTGAAGGCCCAGGTCATCGGGCGGCCCAAGCACATCTACAGCATCTACCAGAAGAGAAAGAAGTACGAAAGCGAGGGCAAGAGCACCCGAGACATCTACGACCTCTATGCCCTCAGAGTCCTTGTCAAGTCCAAGACCGACTGCTACAACGCCCTGGGGGTCGTTCATAACCTTTGGCGGCCCATTCCTGGCCAGTTCGACGACTACGTGGCCAACCCCAAGGAGAACCTCTACCAGGCCCTTCACACAACCGTAATGTGCAAGGGCGCCACTCCTTTGGAAGTCCAGATCCGCACCCACGACATGCACCAGCTGGCCGAATACGGCGTCGCAGCCCATTGGCACTACAAAGAAGGCAACAGCAGCGACTTAAAGTTTGAGCAGAAGATGACCTGGATGCGCCAGCTGCTCGAATGGCAGCGGGACGTGACGGCTACGGACGAATTTCTGGAGTCCGTCAAGACGGACATCTTCCAAGACCAGGTGTTTGTCTTCACACCCCAGGGCGACATCGTGGAGCTTCCGTCCGGCGCCACTCCCATAGACTTCGCGTACCGGATCCATACGGAACTGGGCCACCGGTGCATTGGCGGCAAGGTCAACGGACGTCTCATGGCCTTGGACTACCAACTCCAAAATGGGGATACGGTAGAAATTTTAACCACCAAAGTCGCTCGCGGACCCAGCCTCGACTGGCTCAACTCAAACCTGGGATATATCCGCACCGCCAGCGCACGCAGCAGTATCCGCCAATGGTTCAGGCGCCAGTCTCGTACTGCCAACATTCGGCTGGGTCGGGAGCTTCTGAAGAAAGAAGCCAGGCGTCTTAACATGAAGATTGACGAGCAGGCCCTGGCCGCAACCTTCAAGATGGACAACGTGGAAGAGTTCCTCATCTCCCTCGCCTCCGGCGGCACCACCATAAACCAGGTCATCAACCGGCTCACTGCCGACGAGCGCAAGGCTCAAGAACAGCTCACCAGCAGTGTGCCCCTCACCAGCCCCGGGTCGGGTATCAAGGTGCTGGGCGTTGGCGATCTGCTGACACGTATTGGCCAATGCTGCAGCCCATTGCCCGGCGACCGGATAATTGGCTTTATCACCCGTTCCAGAGGTATCACCGTCCACAAAACCAGTTGCCACAGCGTGCGCAACGAGGACGAGCAGGAACGTCTTGTGGAAGTGGAATGGGGAGCGGAGAAGAAGCTCTATCCCGTACGGATCGAAATGAAGGCTCGCGATAGGGTGGGCCTCTTGCGAGATATCACCGCCCGTGTATCCGAGGAGAAGGTCAACATAGCCGAAGTCCTCACCAGCGAGAGTTCCGACGGCACGGTAACGATCTTACTAACCCTCCACACCACGGGTTTGGAGCAGCTGGGCCGAATCTTCGCTAAACTCGATGGCATCAAAGGCATGCTAAGCGCAGGCCGCATCGTCACGGACCCCTTCAGGGTTTCTACCAAATAGCCCCTTTCAATGGGGGCGAACAGCCTTTATAATCAACCATATATTCCTAACTTCCCGGAGGTACCATTGCCCTCTGAAAAATCCAAGCGGTCTTCCCTGCGGAAGCAGCAGAGAAACCGTAGTGTAAGGTCAGCCACCAGAACCTACGTAGCCAAGGCGGTCAGAGCCATTGGGGAGTTGGACCAGCCCGAGCGGGAGGACGCCGTTAAGCGTGCCCTGAAGGCGCTGGACCAAACGGCCAAGCGCGGCATTATTCATCCCAACAACGCCGCCCGCAGGAAGTCCCGCCTAATGAAGCGTCTCAACGCCGCATCTGAAGGCTAATAAGTCCCTCTTGATTCATTCCTCGCCTTGACGACCATGTTATATCTGTGTTATCTTGACACGAACTCCCGTTCAGAGGAGACTTATGAGAAAGAGAAACAAGAAGACTTCAGAGAAGCAGCAGCGCATGCTCCTGTTCATCCGGGAATTCATGTCCGACAATGGGTTCCCGCCTACCGTTAGGGATATCCAATTCGCCTGCGAAATCAGTTCCACATCCGTGGTGGACTACAACCTGAGGCTGATGCAGCGAGATGGCTTGATTCGACGGCGGCCGGAAATGGCCCGGGGCATAGAATTACTGGACGAAAAGGGACGAGCCGCCGGATTTCTTCCCCAGATCCCGGTGATGGGCTACATAGCTGCGGGAGAACCCCTCCCAGGACCCTCCAGCGAAGGTTGGGGTCATGAACCCCTGGAAACTATCGAGATGCCGCGCTACATGGCCGAATCCTACAAGAACCTTTACGCCCTCCGCGTGAAGGGCACTTCGATGATAGACGCCCTCATTGACGACGGGGACCTGGTTCTCATTGATCCCAACCACGAGGTAAAAAATGGCGACATGACCGTGGCTTGGCTCAAGCTGGAACAGGAAGCCACCCTGAAGCGTTTCTACAAGGAAGGCAGAAAGGTGAGGCTCCAGCCCGCGAACTCCCGCATGAAGCCTATCTACACTAAGTCCGCCAACGTCGAGACTAGGGGCAAGGTAGTAGCCGTACTACGCACCCTCTAACCCCGCCCTGGCTCTCGCAGGAGCATCACGCTCGTAGGTGTGGGGCTGTTGTTATGTCTGTTGAACCCCTGTACGGGTGCGCCTCTTAACCCGCCCACTTTACGCAATTTCCATGTCGAATTTTGTTTCGATGGACTTTGGGCGTCTCCAAGGGGCGTCTAGGGCAAGGTTATTCGTTGGGGTCAGATTGCTGGTAGGATTGCCGCTAGTCTTGGTTCCGGTTTTTTTTGGGTCTTGTACTGTCAGACGGAGCTGGCGGTTATTGTGGGGGCGCGCGACACGCTGTTATCATCAATGGAATTCGGGAGCGGGTGGGGTCTAGTCTGACGGGAGGCGCTTTTGGGCCTTTTAGCCAACTACCGGGAGGTCTTGAACACTCCGGCGCGTAGGCAGGTGATGCTGGCCCTCTGTTCCACCTTCCTGTTGGTGCAGGTGGCGAGCTTCCCGGTGGCCCTTGCGCTGCCCAGCATTGCTGAAGATTTTCTCATAGACGTGGAGACGGCGGCGTGGGTGCTGGTAGCAGAGCTCCTGGTCCTGGGGGCAACGGTCTACCTGGCGGCGAAGCTGGGAGACCGGTACGGGCACAATCGAATTTTCTTCTTTGGGATAGTGATAACCACGCTGGGGGCGGTGGCGGCGGGTTTCGCTATGGACTTCACCCAACTGCTGTTATTCAGGGGGGTGCAGGGGCTGGGGGCGGCGCTGGTCACAGGGAACGCTAACACCATCTTAGCGAGCAATTTTGCGGCTGAGGAGCGAGGGCGGGCCTTCGCCGTGCCGATAACGGCGGCTCGATTTGGCACCTTCATCGGACTTATTGTCTTTGCTATATTCTTGCAGTGGATTGGCTGGCGGGCGATCTTCTTTTCGTTCATACCCCTGGGTGTGGTGGCCATCTTGGCTGGTCTGCCGCTGCTCAGACAGAAGGAAGATCCCGTCGTGGACAGGGAAGGGCCGGTGGACTTCGGAGGCGCCTTTTTGTTCATTGGAATGATCGGAGCCCTGATCCTGTCCGGGCTGCATCTTCACTCGGGGGAGGAATCGTTCACCAGCGACGACGCCGTTTCCTATCACGTGCCCATGCACGTGTTGACCGTCATATTGCTGGTGGCGTTCATTCTTTTTGAGCGGAGGGTGAAACAGCCCTTTGTAGATCTCAGGCAGTTCAAGAACCGGCATTTTTCGCTGGCGCTGTTTTCCAACACCACTTTTCACCTTTCCATGCTTGCCATAATGACCCTGGTTCCAATTCTGGTGGAGAGAGGGTTCGGCTACGGGCCGCTGTTCGTCATATATGTTTTGCTGCCGCATCAGAGTATGGGGTTATTCATCCCAATGTTGGCGGGTTGGTACTACGATAGGCATCATCCCAGGCTATTGCGACCTATCTCAATGTCTTTTATCGCGTTGGGAATCTTTCTGGTGGGGATGTTCGCATTGAAGGTGCCCTTCTGGTTCATGCCGCTGCTGCTCTTTCCCGCGTCGGTGGGCACGTCCATTTTCAACACCATAAACAACGCGGTGATAATGAACTCGGTGGGACAGGAACAGCGTGGGTTCGCATCCGGCATGATAGAGACGACGCGGCAGGTGGGGCATACGCTGGGAGCGACGGTGGCGGCTTCGGCCTTGGGGCTGGTGCTTCCGGCGGGAATTGCTCTGCTCAGCGAGGCGGAGGCGCGAGAGTTCTACTTTCGCGGGCTGCAGACTTCGGCCATGGTAGTGGTGTGGATAATCCTTGCAGGGGCGCTGGTGGCCTTCAACCACAGGATATTGCCAATAGCGCCGAAGGCAAAGGCGTCTCAATCGCCCGGCGATGGGCGAGGTTAAACCGGGACTGGATAAATTGTTAGCTTGGTTCATTTCGGCTAGAATAGTTCGGAGAGTTGTCGGATTGGAGGGTTGGTTATGAAAGCAGGACAGTTGACGGGGCCCCGCAGGATGGATCTGGTGGATGTTGAGGAGCCTTCACCCAGGGAAGGGGAAGCGCTGGTGCGTCTAGAGAAGATATCCATTTGCGGCAGCGACATCCGGCCTTTTGCCGCGGTGTTGGATGAAGCCCGATATCCGATGCACCCCGGCCGGCCCACCCACGAATGTGCGGGGGTGGTGGAGGAGAGCTATTGCGATGAGTATAACGTGGGGCAGAGGGTCATCGTCTTCCCTTACGCGGAGGGGGGATTTCGGGAATATCTAGCGGTGCCGCCGCAGAACCTTGTCGCCCTACCAGACGAGGGTTCCCTGGACACGTGGATCATGTGCCAGCCCATGGGCACGGTGCTCTATTCGGTGAGCCGTATAGGAGACGTTATCGATAAGAATGTGGTGGTGCTGGGGCAGGGGGCCATAGGGTTGAGCTTTACGACCTTTCTCAGCGGCATGAACTGCAGAGAGTTGATAACGGTCGACCTGGAAGACTACCGGCTAGATATGTCCAAGTCCCTAGGGGCGACTCGCACCCTCAACCCTCGCTATGAGAACGTGTTGGACGCCATACAGGACCTTACGGGGGGCGAGGGGGCAGACGTGGTGATTGAGGCAGCCGGGGAGCATGAGACGGTACGGCAGTCGGTGGTAATGGCGAAGAAGTTCGGCAAGGTAATCTGGTTCGGGATGACGCACAACGAGTACTTCGCGATAGACTTTCAGCAGATTAGGAACAAGGACCTGACCATGATCGGGACGTCAAGCGCCCGGGCGGGGACGATGCCGAGGTACGTAAAGCAGGTAGTGCACATGGTGGAGCAGGGGCGGATGGACCCCTCTATGCTGGTGACTCATCGGATGAACGCTGAGGACGCTCAGAAGGCTTTCGTGATGTACGAGGAGCGCGCCGACGGGATTATCAAGGTGGTTCTGGACATGTAGGTTGGGGTTTCTCGTTCCCCGCCGACGAGGGGGTAATGGTGGGTTGTTCGCTGGGTTTGGATGTGAGGGTATAGGAGTCTAGAGGGTGGGGGTGCGTTTGGGGCCAACTGAGAGGATGAGGGGTTGGAGGCGGGCCCAAATCTTCTCTGCGACGGTCTCCCTCGACAGCGTGCCGTCGACGGTGACCCAGGTTTCGGCGTTGCGAGCGGCCATATTTTGGTAGCCCCGGCGGACTCTCTGGTGAAATTCCCGCTTCTGACTTTCGAAGTTGTCCAGGGCATTGGGGTCCTTGCGGGATTGGGCCGATTCTATTGGTAGGTCAAGGAAGACGGTCAGGGTTGGCTGCAAGCCGCCGGTGGCCAGACTATTGATTTCCTTGACCACCTTGGCGTCTAAGCCGCGCCCCCAGGCTTGGTAGGCCATGGTTGATGCGGTGAACCGATCGCAGAGGACGATACGGCCCGCGTCCAGGGCCGGTTGGATAACCTTCGTCACGTGTTCGGCGCGAACGGCCTCAAAGAGGAGGAGCTCGGTGATAGGGGAGAGGTTGGGATAGCCTCTGAGCCAACGGCCGGCGGCTTCTCCCAAGGGGGTGCCGTCGGGTTCCAGAGTGACGAGAGGATCGTGGCCGTTGGCGACGAGTTTGCGGCGCAGGATATCGATTTGAGTTGTCTTTCCTGAACCGTCTATGCCTTCGAAGACTATGAACGGGGCCACGGCGGACCTCCTATTTGCGGAGGAGTCGCACGTGGCGGCGGGGGTCGACGCCGACGCTGAGGGAGCTGAGGTTGTACTTCTGCGCGAGTATGTGCTGAAGCCGCCGGACGTAGGCGCGCTGGTGAGCGAGGTCCACGTACTCTTCGCCGTCGAGGATGCTCTGAGCGGCCTCGTGGGCTTCCTGCAGGGCATTGTTGAGGGTACGGTCGTCGTTGTTGTTGCGGCTCTGCCGGCCGCGGAGGAATTGTTGTACCTGGGCAGCGGTGTTCTTACGCACCACGTGGACCGGCGTACCGGACTCCTCAGCGATTCGGACCACACGAGAACCCCGCTTATAGTGGGACTTGGTGGTTAGGATGAGGTCTGCGCGTCGAAGGTCAGTGACAACTTCTACTTCAACGCTGGAGTCGTCGGCGGCCTGTTCAATCTTGTCGCGGCCCACGCCGAAGAGAAAGATACGAGGAACCGGGGAATCTCCGGCGAAGGGGGAAGACGTGGAGGCGGGTGGCTTGTGCTCTGCGTCGAGGGAAGCGCCGGGTTTGGATGGCCCGTCCATGACCAGCTGGCCGGCGTCGTCGAGGCGGCGGACTTCAGGGACGAGCGGGTAACCCCTAAGCCAGGAGTCCACCACCCTGGCCACGTTGTCGTGCACGGCGACGGTGTCCCAACTCTGAATTTCGACGACAACGTCAAAGGTGGGTGGGGCCTTCCGCTCCAACACGCTCTTCTGGGTACCGCGGTATCGGGCCTCGTCGTCGCCCAGGGTGACTGTCTGGATGCCGCCGACAAGGTCCGAGAGGGTGGGGTTGAGGATGAGGTTGTCGAGGGAGTTGCCGTGGGCGGTGGCGATAAGCTGGACGCCCCTTTCGGCGATAGTGCGAGCGGCGGCGGCTTCAAGCTCTGTGCCCATTTCGTCGATGACAATGACCTGGGGCATGTGGTTTTCGACGGCTTCTATCATCACTGCGTGCTGGAGGGTAGAGGAGGCTACTTGCATGCGGCGGGCGTGGCCGATGGCGGGATGCGGTATGTCGCCGTCGCCTGCGATTTCGTTGGAGGTATCGACGACGATGACGCGCTTTTTGGCGGTGTCGGCTAGGACGCGGCTGACTTCCCGGAGCATAGTGGTCTTACCGACGCCGGGCCTTCCGAGGAGGAGGATGTTCTTGCCGGAGAAGGCCAGGTCTTCGATGGTCTTGATGGTACCGAATACGGCCCTTCCCACGCGGCAGGTTATGCCGAGGATTCTGCCCTTGCGGTTTCTGATGGCGGAGATACGGTGCAGGGTGCGCTCTATGCCGGACCGGTTATCATCGCCGAACTCGCCGATGTGGGAAATTACGTAGTCCAGGTCCGCCGGGGAAACCTCTTCGGTATCCAGGATGAAGTCGCCGTCGGGGAATCGGGCCTCCGGCGGGCGCGCCAGGTCCAAAACAACCTCCAGGAGTTGGCTGAGGTCGAACATGTTTCTGAGCGGGCCCACGACCCGAGGGGGCAGGCAATGGAGGAGGAGATGCAGATCGTCTTGTATGTGTCGTTCAAGCTGCTGTGTCGGCTGTTTCATCAGCGACGTATCACCTACCGGGAAGGCTTCAGCAGGCTAAGGAAGTATTGGTGGAATCGGGTGTCCTTGGTGAGTTCGGGATGGAAGGAGGTTGCGAGGAGATTGCCCTGGCGCAGAGCCACGGGCGTCCCGTCGGAAAGGGCGCCAATCACCTCAACGTCGGGGCCGAGGCGAGTGGCGGCAGGGGCACGGATGAAGACGGCGTGGAAAGGTTCTTCCCCAAGGAGAGGAAAGTTTAGTTCGGCGTGGAAGCTGTCTACTTGTCTTCCGTAAGCGTTTCGGCTGACGGTGACGTCCATGAGGCCGAGGGGCTTGGGACGGTGGTCCTCAAGTTCCGAGGCCATCATAATCATGCCGGCGCAGGTGCCCCAGGTGGGGACGCCTGACGCGGCGAGGGCGGTGATGGGTTCGGAGAGCTCGTAGAGGTCGAAGAGGTGACGCAGGGTGGTGCTTTCCCCACCGGGGATGATGAGGGCGTCCAAGCCTTCCAGGTCCTTGGGGAGGCGTACCTCGCGGGTGGTCACGTTCAAGTCCTTGAGCAGGGCGATATGCTCAGCAAAATCGCCCTGAACGGCAACCACGCCCACGGTGAGCAAGGGTTCTGATCCTGCGGTCAGGAGCCCTTACCAGCCCCTGGTGGCCAGGAGTTCCTCCTCCTTCATATCTCTGACGGAGAGGCCAGGCATGGCGTCTCCCAGCCCCCTGGAGACCCTCGCGATGATATCGGGGTCCTGGTAGTGGGTGACGGCCTGGACGATGGCCTTGGCCATTAGGGGAGGGTTAGAGGACTTGAAGATACCGGAACCCACGAACACGCCGTCGGATCCGAGCTGCATCATTAGGGCAGCGTCTGCGGGGGTGGCGACGCCGCCGGCGGAGAAGTTGACCACGGGCATCCGTCCCTGCTTCTTGACGGCCTGGACGAGTTCCAGCGGCGCGCCCAGAAGCTTGGCCTCGGTGGGAAGTTCGTCTTCAGACATGTTCATGATTTTGCGGATTTCGCCCTGAACGGTGCGGTTGTGGCGGACGGCCTCAACGATGTCGCCGGTGCCGGCCTCGCCCTTGGTGCGAATCATGGCAGCGCCTTCGCTGATGCGCCGGAGGGCCTCGCCGAGGTTGCGGCAACCGCAGACGAAGGGGACTTTGAAGTCGTGCTTCCAGACGTGGTGGTCTTCGTCGGCAGGGGTGAGGACTTCCGATTCGTCGATATAGTCGACGCCGAGGGCTTGCAGGACCTGGGCTTCGACGAAGTGACCGATGCGGCACTTGGCCATGACGGGTATGGTGACGGCTTCCTGGATTTCGATAATCTTGGTGGGGTCGGACATGCGGGCGACGCCGCCGTCCTTGCGGATGTCGGCGGGGACGCGTTCGAGGGCCATGACGGCGCAGGCGCCGGCATCTTCGGCAATTTTAGCCTCATCGGCGGTCACCACGTCCATGATGACGCCGCCCTTGAGCATCTGGGCCAAGCCCACCTTGAGCTCCCAAGTTCCGGTCTGAGCATTTTCCGAACCGTTAAGTCTATCCTTGCCAGTTGCCATGTCTGCTCCTCTTTAACAGCAGTAGAACTCTGAGTATGGCCATTATACGATAGGGTCTGTCAATTGGCAATTGAGATAGAGATGGCCAGAAGGGTTCGGGGGGCGGAATTTTTAGCCTCGCTGCGGATGAGGTTGGAGGGGGATTGGAGTGGAAGGGGATCACCCCAATCCGAACCTTCCCCCCTCATGGGGTTAGGGAAAGAGGGGAGGGTAAAGGGACTGGTTTTGACTCGTTTTGATAATCGACTCGGTATCAATTCGTGCCTGAGATGATTCGTTTCAGGCGTGGGACTCGTTTCAAAAAAGTAGGGCAAACGAGTGGGTTTTGGTGTAAGGGAGGGGGATGGGAGAGGAGGGAGTGGATCCCCGCATGCGTGAGGACACGTGAGAGGGGGAAGGGAGGTTTTCATGGGGGGATGCTAACAGGGGGAGGGGAGTTGGGGCAATGGGAGGATGGCAGAGAGGAAAGAGGGGTTGAACAAGGCACCGAGATTCCTCGGCTACGCTTCGCTGCGCTCGGAATGACATGTGGGGGAGGAACAGGATGAAGAATGACGGTGATCGGTGGTGGATTTTTTCTGCGCGGAAATAGCGGAGGGGGCGTTGGCGAAGCGGTAGGTGTGAAACAGCAAAGGGCGCGATGGCTACGAGATTCCTCGCGGAGCCTCGGAATGACATTTGGGGTGAGGGGGGAGGATCACCCCCATCCTAACCTTCCCCCCCCTCAAGGGGGAAGGGAGGGAGAGGGGCGGGTGGTTTTGTGTTTTTTGGGGACTGTGGTAGACTTTGCGACGGATTCCCTATAGGGACTAACCTTTAATTCAGCCCGGCGAGGTTGGCAAGGAAGGCCCTGCGTGATGATCTTACGTATGCGCCCCTTGTCTATCCGGCAAGGGGGTTTTTTGTGGCCCGATTCACCGCTGAGTTAGGCCGTCTTGAGGCGCGGGAGAAGACGATTCTGAACGGCGAGGCGCTGGACAGAATTCTCTGGCGCATGGCTCACCAGATACTGGAGCGCAACAGGGGCGTCGACGGGTTGTCGCTGGTGGGGATTTTGACCCGCGGGCTGCCCCTGGCGCGGCGGTTGGCGTCGAAGATTCGGGAGGTGGAGGGAGTGGAGCCGCCGTTGGCCGAATTGGACGTCCGGCCCTTTAGAGACGACGGGGCGGGTGAGATCTGCGGGCGTCCTTCTTCATCGTTGGACGTGGACCGTCGTAAGATTGTGGTGGTGGACGACGTGTTGTACACGGGCCGCACCGCCCGATGCGCGCTGGATGCCCTAATGCAGGCGGGCAGGCCTCGGCTGGTGCAGTTGGCTATTCTGGTGGACCGAGGGCACCGCGAATTGCCCATACGCGCCGATTACGTGGGCAAGAACCTTCCGACATCCCGAAGCGAAAGGGTGCAGGTGCGCTTGAAAGAGGTGGATGGACGGGATGAGGTGGCGCTACTGAGGCGAGGGGGCGCGTAGAGATGTACCGGGGCGGGCTGATTTCCATTGAAGACCTGTCCAACGAGGAGATTGAGGACGTGTTGGACCTGGCGCGGGAGATGTCCGAGGACATCCGGGGGCATTCTTCGCTAGCCCAGGGGATGATAATGGCCAGCCTGTTCTTCGAGCCCAGCACCCGCACCCGCGGTTCCTTTGAGTCGGCGATGAACCGGCTAGGAGGGCGGGTGATATCCACGGTGGGGACCGGTTCCTCTTCCATGGAGAAGGGGGAGACCCTGGTGGATACCATAAGGGTGTGGAGTCAGTATTCCGACGCCATTGTGCTGAGACATCCGTGGGAGGGTTCGACCCGGCTAGCGGCGGACTACGCATCTGTGCCGATTATCAACGGCGGCGACGGCGGCCACGAGCATCCCACGCAGACCCTGTGTGACCTGTTCACGCTGGTTGCGGAAAAAGAAAGCCTCGAGGGGCTGCGGGTGGCACTATGCGGCGACCTGAAGCACGGCAGAACGGTCCACTCTCTGATTTTTGGGTTGCTTCGCTTCGGGGCAGAGTTGTTCTTCGTACCAGGGGAGGGGCTGGGGCTGCCGGAGCACGTGAGGGCAAAGATTCAGATTCAGTACGGGCGGCAGATCGAGAGGGTGCCGGCGGGGGATTTCGAGGCCCTCTATGGAGGCGGCGGTCCGGGCGTTGATGAAGGCTCTTCGTTGGACGCCATCTACATGACGCCCAGTAAACCCCATCAGAGGGCGCTTCTGGAGGACGAGCCAAACTTCAGGCTACAGCTTGCCGCCGGGTCGGAGTTGGTCTTCTACGTCACTCGGAAGCAGGTGGAGAGGGACGCGGCATTGAAGGACGACGGGGAGGACAAGCGAAGGTATCCGCGTATCACCAAGGACACTATGAAGAATCGGTTCACCAGTTCCATTGTGCTTCACCCGCTGCCTCGGGTAGACGAAATATCTTACGAAATGGACGAAGATCACCGCAGCAGGTATTTCGCGCAGGCGGGCTACGGCGTTCCGGTACGCATGGCCCTGCTGAGTCTGGTGCTTGGTCTGAAGCCGTGGAAGAAGGCCGTGGCGTCAGGCGAGGGTTGGGACGTGGACGACGGGATGGTGATGGCCCAAGGGCTTGCGTGTGAGAATCCAACGTGTGTAATAAACCAGGAACCACAGGGCTGCCAGCCCGGATTCACTGTTCTGCGGAGTGAAGAAATAAGCCCAACCTTCGCGTGCAAATACTGCGGTTGGCAGAACGCCCCCGATTTCTACGGGATGCAGCAAAGCGGGCGGTTGATATACAAGCCTATCCGCCAGCTCAGGTATATTTCACAGCATCAGCTGCACCAGTTCCGGTTCTTTTCCAACGAGGAAGAAGCTCTCAAGCAGGGGTACGTTCTTTCGGCCCACGGGTCAGACGGGACAATGCCAATCTACGAAGTGGAGAGATGATGAGTCGTCGAGCCTTTCTGGTACTGGAAGATGGTACCGTGTATTCTGGCCAGTCTTTCGGAGCGGAGCGGGACTCCTACGGGGAGCTGGTCTTCAGCACCAGTATGACAGGCTATCAGGAGGCACTGACGGACCCTTCGTTCGCCGGACAGCTGGTGGTCCTGACGTATCCGCTGGTGGGCAACTATGGGATAAACGACGAAGACAACGAGTCGGTGAAGGTTCAGGTGGCAGGCCTCGTGGTCCGGGAGCACTGCCTTACGCCCAGCAACGGCGATAACGCCTCAACGTTGCACCAGTTTCTGGCGGCGCAGAACGTGCCTGGCATCTTCGGGGTGGACACCAGGGCCGTCACCCGGCGCCTTCGCAATCGTGGGGTGATGATGGGCGTCATAGTATTGGACTCGCCTGACAGGGCAGAGAGGCTTTGGGGTTCCACCACACGCTACGATGACGTGGACTACGTGGCGCGGGTGACCACGCCAGTGGTGTACCGCTGGCGTGGTCGGAAGGTGGAGGACGTGGGCCGCGGGCCGCGGATAGTGGTAACGGATTACGGCGTGAAGAACAACGTGCTGCGGTGCCTGCACGACCGGGGGTGCGAGGTGGTGACTGCGCCGGCCACAGCGTCGGCGGAAGAGGTAATGGCGTTGAAGCCGGACGGGCTGCTGCTTTCGCCCGGCCCAGGGGACCCCGCGCTGCTGGACTACGCGGTGGAGGCAGCGTCCGAGCTTCTGGGGCGGATACCGACGCTGGGGATTTGCTTGGGGCATCAGGTGGTGGCGCGGGCCTTGGGGGCGGGGACCTTCAAGCTGCCCTTCGGTCACCGGGGCGCCAACCATCCGGTGAAGGACCTGGCCACGGGGCGGGTGTACATTACGGCCCAGAATCACGGCTATGCGGTGGACGCCGACACGCTGCCCCGTGGACTGACGACCAGCCACGTCAATCTCAACGACGATACCATTGAGGGGTTGACTCATCGGGACATGCCAATCATGACAATCCAGTACCACTCGGAGGCGTCCCCCGGGCCCCGGGACAACGAGTATATTTTCGACAGATTTTTAGAGATGATAAGGGCGAGGAGGTAGAAACGGGGGGAAAGAGGCAGTCTGATACCTTGGCGCACCTAGAGAGAAAGTATCAGAATAAAGCATTGCCCATGGTTTGCGTGGGTCGCAGTATGAAGGCTAAGGCGGGCTGCAAAGCGCGGTTCGGGCTGGAGCCATTTTGATGGAGGTAGAGTCTTGTACAAGCATTTTCTTGTAGAGCAGGGTCTTGAGATGGAAGTAGAATCGGAAATGTACGACTTGGTGGATTTCATAGACGACTGCATTTCTTCGTTTCAGTACGGGGACTACGGGTTCAGCGTAAGTTCGGGGAGGGGCATCATTGGCTCGGAGTGGAAGCTTCTAGTCAGGCCCAAGTTGCTGGCGAATCCCTTTGCAAAACCGGATCCCATCGGATTCATCCTCGTGGAGAAGATAGACGGATACTCGACCCGGCTCACCGTTCCACCTCATCGCGAGATCCAGAGGGAAAGCGGTAACTGGACGGAGCTGGAAGGCAAGCTTTTCTTGAACCTCATCTGTCAGATGTTGAACGGGATGCAGGAGAGGGGATTCGTCAAGCTGCCGGGGCTTCTACCCGTCGAGTGAAGAAGCCGAGCAGACCAGCGAAACTAACCCTCGCCGGACGACCGCCGGCGGGGGTTTAGTTTAGAATAGGGCTTCGGGGAGATGGAGGAGAAATTGGGGGAGTATCGAGGACTAAAGGGTGGAATGGACAGGAATATATGAGTGAAAAGCCCAAAAAGGTGCTGGTAATTGGCTCAGGGCCTATAGTCATTGGACAGGCGGCGGAGTTCGACTACGCCGGGACCCAGGCCTGCAAGTCTTTGCGGGAGGAGGGGGTCTACACGGTGCTGGTGAACTCCAACCCGGCGACGATAATGACGGACCGGGGAATCGCCGACGCCGTTTATATAGAGCCGCTGACGGTGGACGTGGTGGACCGAATAATCGCCAAGGAGAAGCCGGATGGGATTCTCCCGACTCTTGGAGGCCAGACGGGATTGAACCTGGCGGTAGACCTGGCGGCGACCGGTTCGCTGGAGCGTCACGGCGTCCGGCTCTTGGGCACGTCATTGAACACTATCCGAACGGCGGAGGACAGGGAGGAGTTCCGGAAGCTGCTGGTGGAACTGGGGGAACCTTCGCCCCCGAGCATCTCTGTGTCTTCGGAGGAGGAGGCGTGGAACGCCTATGAGAGCTTGGGACTGCCACTGGTAGTCCGCCCCGCTTACACGCTCGGAGGCACCGGCGGCGGCATGGTCCACAGCGAGGAGCGGTTTCGCACCGTGGTGAGGGAGGGGATGGACGCAAGCCCAATTGGGCAGGTGCTGCTGGAGCGTTCTCTGGAGGGATGGCGGGAGATAGAGTACGAGGTGATGAGGGATGGGGCCGACAACTGCATAACGATTTGCAACATGGAGAACCTGGACCCCATGGGGGTGCACACGGGGGACAGCATCGTCGTGGCCCCCAGCCAAACGCTGACGGACAAGGAACACCAGATGCTCCGTTCCGCCAGCCTACGGATCATACGGGCTTTGGACATTCAGGGGGGGTGCAACATCCAGTTCGCCCTTCGGCCCCACCCCCTGATCAATCAGGCCTTTCAAAACGAATGGGAGCCGGACTCTGCCTATTACGTCATTGAGGTGAATCCGAGGCTGAGCCGGAGTTCGGCGCTGGCGAGCAAGGCGACGGGCTATCCCATCGCTCGAGTGGCGGCCAAGATAGCCGTGGGCAAGCGGCTGGACGAGATACCCAATGCGGTGACGCAGAAGACGAAGGCGGCCTTTGAGCCGGCTCTGGACTACTGTGTGGTGAAGATACCGCGGTGGCCCTTCGACAAGTTTTCCGCCGGGGACCGGAGGCTTTCGACGCAGATGAAGGCTACGGGAGAGGTGATGGCGATTGACCGGTCCTTCGAAGGGGCCTTCCAGAAGGCGGTCCGCTCGTTGGAGGTGGGGGGCCGGACGTTGTTGTGGGAAGATCCGGAATGGAGCCAAGGCGTGGAATTCACGGCGAAGGACCGCCTGAGGGAGGCTACGGATTACCGCCTCTGGGCGGTAATGGCGGCGCTGCGCCGTGGCATGACTTGGGAGGAGATTTCGAAGCTGAGCGGCATCGATCCATGGTTCATCAACGCCCTTGGTCGCATCGTGGGCATGGAGCGGCGGCTCCTGGCGGAAGACCTGGGACCAGAACTGCTTTGGGAGGCGAAGCGGCTGGGCTTTTCCGACGAGCAGATTGGCGTACTGGCGGACCTGCTGCCGCCCCGGGTCCGGGAACTGCGCCTGCAGTGGGGCATCCGTCCGGTATATAAGATGATGGACACCTGCGCCGCGGAGTTCGAGGCCGTAACTTCGTATTTCTACGGCACCTACGAGGAGGAGAATGAGGCTCTGCCATTGAAGGGATCCAAGGCAGTGGTGATAGGCAGCGGCCCAATTCGAATAGGTCAGGGCATAGAGTTCGACTATTGCAGCGTCCACGCTGCCTGGGCCCTTCAGGAGGAGGGCGTGAAGAGCATCATGGTCAACTCCAACCCGGAGACGGTCTCGACGGACTTCGATACCAGCAGCCGGCTGTATTTCGAGCCGCTGGACGGGGAGAGCCTGCAGGACATAATCGAGAACGAGACGCTGGAGGAGGGACCGCCGCCTTCCGTAGTGCAGTTCGGTGGCCAGACGGCCATTGACCTCTCCCAGGTGTTGGACCAGGCGGCGTTGCCCATACTGGGTTCCAGCGCCGACGCTATAGACATCGCTTCAGACAGACATAGATTTGACGAATTTCTGGCAAGGTTGGGGATTCCCCAGCCACCGGGGGCGGCGGTGACCACGGCGGAGAGCGCCCTCAGGGTGGCCCAGAACATTGGATATCCGGTGGTGGTGCGGCCCAGCTACGTGCTGGGCGGCCGGGCTATGGAAATCGTCCGCAACGCGGGAGAGCTGATCCGGTATCTGAACGAGGCTGTAGCCCTGGATAGTGGGAGGCCGGTGCTCATCGACCGGTACATGGAGGGGAAGGAATGCGAGGTGGACGCCGTCTGCGACGGGGAGGAGGTGCTGATTCCCGGCATTATGGAACACATCGAGCGGGCGGGAGTGCACAGCGGAGACTCCATGGCCATCTATCCGGCCCTGAACCTAACGGAGCAGGAAACGGAGGCCATGGTGGACTACACCACCCGTATTGGGCGGGCGCTTAACATAAAGGGTCTGATGAACGTGCAGTTCGTCATCGTTGGCGGTCGTCCCTATCGCAGTCCCAGCTACCCGGCGGAGGAGTCTACAGATACCACGGTTTACGTGCTGGAGGTGAACCCCCGCTCCAGCCGCACGGTCCCCTTCATCTCCAAGGTAACCGACGTGCCGATGGTGCACCTGGCTACGCGGGTGATTTTGGGGAAGAGCTTGCGGGAGATGGGGTATCGGGGCGGGTTGTGGCCTCGTCGAAATATGGTGGCGGTGAAGGCGCCGGTGTTCTCCATGTCGAAGCTCACCGGGGTAGACTGGCACTTGGGGCCGGAGATGAAGTCAACGGGAGAGGTCATGGGCATCGACTACGGCTTCGGGCCGGCCTTGATCAAGGCCCTGGCGGCGGCCAATCTGACGTTGGCCCGAGGGCAGTCGATCCTGTTGAGCATTGCCGATAGGGATAAGGCGGAATCGCTGGCGCTGATCCGGGACCTGGTGAAGGTCAACTGCAAGCTGTACGCCACGGAGGGCACGGCGGCCATGCTGCAAGCCGTTGGCGCAACGGTTACGATGGTCCCGGACAAGCTGGGCGAGGGGCATCCCAACGTGGTGGACATCATCAGCGACGGCACGGTGCAGGCGGTCATAAACACGGTGTCCGACGTTGGGCCGACGCTGAGGGACGGATTCTACATCCGAAGGGCGGCGGCGGAAAGCAACATTCCCTGCTATACCAGCCTGGATACGGCGCGTGTGGCGGTGGAGAGTTTGCTTATGGGTTCCACGGGATATAGCGTGGAGCGTATAGACCGCTACGTTGGTGGAGCCGATCTACGGCGGGTATAATGGCATTGGCGAGTTCGATCTAGCCCGCGAAGGGCGAAAATGGGTTCCCAAAATCCTTTAACATAGCCGAAATCCTCGTATACAATTATAATGATGAACTATGGCATCCTCAGTAGACATAGTAATTCCCGTGCTCAACGAGGAAGAGCGCCTTCCCCGGGGCATTGTGATTCTGCACAACTTCCTGCGTCAGGAGATGACGAATAATCCGTGGCGCATCGTCATTGCGGACAACGGCTCTACGGACAGGACGCGGTCCGTGTGCGAGATGCTGGTCCAGCGATATCCCGGCGTGGCTTATCTGTACGTTCCCCAGCGCGGTAGAGGCCGGGCGCTGAGGGCGGCGTGGATGGAGAGCACGGCGGACATTGTGAGCTATATGGACGTGGACATTTCCACCAGCCTTGTCCACTTTCCCAGACTCATCCGAGCTATCGAGAGAGGGTACGACGTGGCTATAGGCAGTCGCCACGTGAAGGGGGCCCGCATCCAGCGCTCTTTCCGGCGGGACTTCCTTTCCAGGACTTACAATCTGATGATCAGGGCATTGTTCTTCGTGCCCTTCAAGGACGCCCAGTGCGGTTACAAGGTCCTGAGCCGGCGCGCGGCCCGAGCCCTGGTGCCAATGGTTAAGGACAACCACTGGTTCTTTGATACAGAGCTGCTGATAATTGCTTCCAAGTGGGACTACCGCATTCGCGAGGTGCCGGTGGAGTGGATGGAGGACAGAAACAGCAGAGTGAAGGTATTCAGAACCGCGTGGGAAGATATCAAGGGTCTGCTGCGGCTGCGCTTCGGGGGCATTCCTGCCGTAGGACAAGACGTCCTGCCGGATAGCAGAAGGGGCTAGGGAACGCGTTCCCACCGGACGAGCAGCCTTCTGCGGGTGCTCTCGTCAACCTTGGCTAGTTCCGACGTGCGATAGGGGAATACCCAAAGAAGGCCATTGCCCGAGACGAGCAGGGGCGTTGAAGGGCGGAGTTCCCGGGGAACCTTCAGGTCTATGAACAGATCTTTAAGCTTCTTGCGGCCCGACATGCCCAGCGGTTGCATATAGTCACCCGGCCTTCTGTTCCTGACGACAAGGCGGGTCCCCATTCGGAAGGCGTCGAAGAGGGCGGCGGTGGCGCCGAGGGTCTTTGGGTCCAGGTTGGATGACGCCTGCTCGACGGTGATGCGCCAGCCCGGAATTCGGGTTGTCCCCGGAACCTTCACGAGGTGTTCGAAGTCCGGGGTTGGGGCGGCGGTCTTGCGGCGCTCCAAGGGGCTGATGATTAGGCTGTCTTGCATCGACCGCATGCCCATGCCGCCTGGCAGGTGGACGCTCTTGCCGGCCGGACCTTGGGATAGCGCCAACATGGATTTCACGTGGGTTTCCGACAGGCGCCGCAGGCTGCCAGCAGCCTCAGCGAAGGCTCGACGGAGGGCCATGCCGCGCATGTAGGGGTGAAGGTCCTTGAGGGCTGCAGCGTCTACGAAGACGGTCCGGCCCTCTTTGGAGAACATCTTTGGCCATTGGCGATTGAATTCTTCGTCCAGGAACTCGAGGCTTTCGGCGGCGGCGCGGCCGGTCCTGAGGAGGGCCTCTCGGACCCGCGGGTTATACTCTTCCAGCACCGGCAGCAGCTTGTGGCGGATGCGGCTGCGAGTGAAACGCAGGGAGCTGTTGGTGGAGTCTTCCCGGAAAGGGATGCTCAGCTTCAGGCAGTAAGCACGGGTGTCGCTTCTTTTGGCCTCTAGGAGAGGCCGAAAGAGGACGGCGCTTTTGCCCTTCGGGTCGTCGCGCCAACGGGAGACCTCCCGCATTCCGCGGAGGCCGGGCAGCCCCGCGCCCCGGATCAGGTGCATTAGGATAGTCTCGGCCTGGTCGTCGGCGGTGTGGCCCAGGACTACGGCATCGGCATTTATGCGATGGGCTAGTCCGGTCAGAAAGCGATAGCGCACCTCGCGGGCCGCCTCTTCAAAGGAGGAGATGCCCATTTCCCGCTGGTAGGCCATAGGGTCAGCCTCGGCGACGGTGGAATCCAGGCCCAGCCTTTTTGCCATGTGAGCGGCGAATCGGGCGTCATCCTCCGCCTCCTGCCCGCGGAAGTCGTGATTAAGATGGGCCACGTGCAGGTTGAGTTTCAGGGTAGGCCGGAGGGCAACCAGGGTGTGGAGGAGAGCGGTGGAGTCGGGGCCGCCGGAGCAGGCGACTACCAGAGTTGCGGCCCGGTGAAAGCCGGACCGCTGGAAGGATCTCCGCAGGATGATTTCCAGTTTGCGGGGCGCTTTCACGGCCTGGTTATCCGCCGTGCTGGTGGAGGGTTTCGTTGAGGGAGACGAGACGCCATTGGTCGCCGTCGTGCTCCAGGGTGGTCAGGGAACCCAACTCGACTCTAATTCTTTGAAAGTTGGACAACGGCAGCCCCAGAACGCGCAAGACAATGACGCCGATGACGAAGTTATGGGAAACGGCAGCGGCGTGTCCATCGGGATTTTCATGGCGAATGGTCTCTAAGGTCCGTGACGCCCGCTCCTGGACCTCCTTCAAGGACTCTCCGCCGGGCATTTGCACCGAGGAAGGATCTCTCCTCCACCGGTCGATCAGGTCTCGGAAGCGTCGTGTCATTTCGTCGTTGGTCAAACCATCCAGCCGGCCCAGGTCCATCTCCATGAGGCCCTCCCGGGGAATTACGGGAAGGGAGAGGGCCTGGCCGATGATCTCCGACGTTTGCATGGCCCGGCGGAGGGGGCTGGAGTAGAGGGCCTGGACGGGAAATAGGTGGAGGGCTTGGGCGGTGTTACGGGCCTGCCGGATGCCCTGGGCGTTAAGTTCCGTGGGGTTCTGGCCCTGGTTGCGGCGTTCCCGGTTCCACGACGTTTCGCCGTGGCGTGCCAGGATGAGTCTCACTTTGCGTCCGGCTCCTGGACGGGGGCGAGTCGAAGGACTTCCACCTCCTCTATCTTGACGCCTTCCATGCGCTGCACGGTGAAGCGTAGAGCGTTGAAGTTCATGTACTCCCCCACTTCCGGCACGTGACCCAGCCGCTCCAGCAGGAAGCCCGCCAGGGTCTGGTATTCGCCCAGGGGAAGATCCAGCCCTAACTGGCTGTTTAACTGGTTTATGGCAATGCCGCCATCCAAGAGGAGGGTGTTCTCGTCCACGGAGGCATAGGGGGTTTCGAGGGGCTGGCCCTCTTCGCCCACGGGTCCCACGATGACGGAGATCAGCTGCTTGAGGGTGGCCAGTCCGGCGATGCCGCCGTATTCGTCGACAATCATAGCCATGGACTGTCCCTGGGCCTGGAGTTCCGAGAAGAGGCTGCCCACGGTCTTGGTCTCAGGCACGAAGTGGGCCGGTCTAAGAAGGTTCGTAACGTCGTCTTCCATCTGCAGGCCTCCATCACCCTGGGCCTTGAGCACGTCCTTTACCGAAAGGATCCCGATTACGTTGTCCACAGTGTCCACGAAGACGGGGAAGCGGGTGTGATAATGCGCGGCATAGATGCCAAGAAAGTGGCGCTGGGTGGTGTGCTGCTCGATGGATACGATTTCCGGCCGCGGGGTCATGATTTCCGAGACGTGGTGGTCTCCGAAGTGGAACACTTTCTCCAGCATCTCCGCTTCGGAAGACTCCACGGCGCCGGCCTCTTTACCGATGGAGATGAGGCTTCGTATCTCCTGTTCCGTGACCAGGGAGGGTTCGGCGACAGTTCCCGTGAGCCGACCGAAGAGCGAAGATAGGATGCGTAGGGCCTGGACCAGGGGGAAGAGGGCCCACTCGATTATTTGCAAGGGGCGGACGACGGCAAAGGCGAATCCCTCGGCATGGCGGGCGGCGAAGGTCTTAGGGACGATTTCTCCGAAGATGAGCAGCAGCAGGGTCACGCCGCCGGTGGCGATGAGAATGGAGGAGGTTACGTTGCCCAGGAGTGAGATGACAATGGCGGTTCCTATGGCGGCGGCGGCGGTGTTTACCAGGTTGTTGCCCAGCAGCACCGTGGAAAGAAAGCGTTCCGGGTTTTCTGCCAAGCGGGATACTCGCCGCGCACGTGGTACGCCGGAGCGCACCAAGTGCATGAGACGTACCCTTTGAAGGGCAAGGAATGCGGTTTCCGAGCCAGAGAAAAAGGCAGAAATGGCGAGGAAGAGGACCAGGAGTCCAAGTTTTAAATAGTCGCTGCCCTCAAGCATCTAGTCCACGCTCAAAGGGAGGGTTCAGCCGTGCGTTTCACTGTTCCCTGATAATAGCAGAGGAGAAATTGCACTGTAAAGGCGAGTTTATTGGGAGCGGTGGCGGTCCGCCGACTCTCGTAGCGCACGTTTGGGGAAGGTCTTTTTGCCGTCGGGGTTGGAGGGTTATACTGGTGGGGTGAAGATTCTAGGCATAGAAACATCCTGTGATGAGACGGCGGTGGCGGTGGTGGAAGACGGCCGGAAGCTGCTGTCCAACGTTATCTCCTCCCAGGTAGCCATACATCGACCCTACGGCGGTGTGGTGCCGGAACTGGCCTCCCGCCAGCACGTGGTCGCAATAGGGACCATCGTCAACCAGGCCCTGGAGGAGGCGGGGGCGGATTGGGACGACGTAGACGCGGTGTCGGTCACCCACGGGCCGGGCCTGGCGGGTGCCCTTGTGGTGGGAGTGAACGCGGCGAAGGCCCTGGCGTTGACCCTGGAACTCCCACTGGTGGGAGTTAATCACTTAGAGGGGCACGTGTACGCCGCCTGGCTGGAGGAGGACCCGCCGGACAGGGAGTTGGGATTTCCCCTGTTGTGCTTGATTGCCTCCGGGGGACATACGGACCTGGTCCTCATGAGCGGGCATGGCGAGTACCGGCTGCTGGGCCGGACCAGGGATGACGCGGCGGGGGAGGCCTTCGACAAGGCGGCTCGAGTGTTGGGGCTGGGGTTTCCCGGCGGGCCGGAGATTCAGCGGGTGTCGGAGGCTGCGGTGGGGCGGGAGCGGCTGCCCCGGGCGTGGCTGAGGGGTACGCTGGACTTCAGCTTCAGCGGGTTGAAGACTGCGCTTCTGCACAAGGCCCAAGCGGCCTGTATCTATCCGCCTGGCGACCTGGAGGAAGAGGAGGCTGCGGAGATTGTGAGGGAGCTGGCGGCGGCTTTCCAGGAGTCGGTGGTGGACGTGCTGACGGCGAAGACCCTGCGGGCAGCGTCGGAGTTCGGGGCCAAGGGGGTGATTCTCGGGGGAGGGGTGACGGCCAACCGGCTGCTGCGAGAGAGAATTCGGGCTACGGCGGAGCTTCCGGTACTGATTCCGGCGCCGATTCTGTGTACGGACAACGGGGCCATGGTGGCGGCCTGCGCGTACTACCAGTTGAGCCGGGGAGCGGAGGGAGACATGGACATGGAAGTTGATCCCTCCCTTAGCCTGGGTTAGGGCGTTCGAACCCGGAGGGGTGGTGTTTGTCGTCGGAGAGCCGCCGCCCAAGGACTTTAGCCAAAAAGCTATCTACTGACTATCTGACACTCCGCCGGCGGCGAGAAGCCTTCAGGCGACCAGGCCGGAGGCCGTTCCGTCCGAGGGCCGGCATTGAGTTATGGCGATGCCCCGAAAGCTGACGAAAGACGCTTGGGCGGGAACGGGTTTTTCGCGAGATTGGCCGGGATGCCCGGGCGGGCCTTCGCCGAATTTGTACCAGACGTAGAAGCCGAGAGGGTCTTGCGCGACGCGTTGCAGTCGATGCATTGGCGTGGTGGAATACCCGGGGCACTGGCGACCGGAAGCGCTTTCTCCAGCTTCGCCGATCTCGCTTGGGTGGAAGGACTATTGTCGTTGGAACAGCGGGCGCTTCTTCCGGGAGTGGTGGGGCCGGTTCCGCCGGCATCCTCAGCAGGTGCGGCCAGCTGGGAGCGGCGGTGTGGGTGTAGAGGGGTTCGACGGTCATCCCGGACTGAAGCTGGAAGAACCGGCGCAGAAGTTCGTGAACGGGAACGATGGTCTTTTGGGACCGGTAGGGAAAAACAAGCTCCAGTCCCCCCGTCTGGAAGACTATCTCGCCCCCCCGTTCCCAGAACAGGTACCGGAGGACGAAGAGGAGGCCCAGGAGGGCCACGGCGCCGCCTAGCAGGGCGCTAATGGTTATGCCGGCGTTGACGGGTATGCCGGTGCTGAAGGTCCCCACAACCAGGTAGACAATGATGCCGGCGAGAATCAGGAGCACGCCTTGGAGAAGGGGCTTTAGGGATCTCCGGTTTGAGCGCATGGAGACCCCCTGGATCTTGTCGATGGAGGCCATGTGGGTCTCCTGCCGGTCCTCATCGTCCAGCAGGGTCAGGACTCTTCGCTCGGTCAGGGCAAGGAGAGCGCCCCGTCTGGTGGGGACCTCCACCAGACCCTTGGAGCCGTCCAGAAGCCCCACCACCGTCTCTCCCTCAAGGAGATGCACTCCACGAATTCTTTTTTCCCATGCCTGGCGGCCCGATACTTTCGTGGCGGACATTTCGCTCATGTTTCTTATGGTATCACAAGGGGACTAACCCTCTCCCTGAATCAGGCGGTGAAAGTGGATGAGGCCCTGCTGGCGGGGAGCAGCGGCGGCCATGGGTCGCCAGCGGTTGGGGAAGAGGACTTCTTCCATCTCTTTGGTTATCCGGTTGGACTGAAGCCGGGGACCCGCCATGAAGAGGTCAAGGACGGTGTGGGCCAGATCTTCGTCCCTGCGGCGGAGACCGTGGGCATGGAGGAAGGGCAGGACCACGTTGACTGCCATGTCCAGGGCACGCGCCCGGCCAATCAGGGCGGGTCCGCCCGCCGGGTCGGTCACGATGAGGTCTTGAAGGATGGCCTTGAAGGAGCCGCCGCGGACCCATCGGACGGCGGATTCCACCAGGCCTGCCGCAGCCATCCGGTGGAACAGGGTGGCAGCGCCGGCTATCCGGCGGCGGGGGTGGTTGGCGGGACGGATCCTGAATAGGCGCCAGCGACGGGGGGCCATGACGGCAGCTGACTGGAGGGCGTCTTCTGCGGGTTTGTCGAGGCCTGCGGATTCCAGCAGGATTTTTTGGATCAGGCGGGGCCGCTGTTGCTGAAGGGTCCGTGACGTGGCTTTCGTGAGGGCTTCGTAGGAAACGCGTTGGGCCAACTCCAGGAAGCCTGCCCGGTTCTCGCTGTAGCCCAGGGATTCCATGAGGGACTGGTATAGCGTTTCCGGGGGAGGCATCTCTTTCATGAAGGCGGCGAAGGCCGCGGACTTGCCGAGAAAGCGCGCCCTTCCCGCCCGTTCCAGCAGTCGAAGGGCTTCGGTCTTGCTGGATGGTTTGGGGAATCCATTTGACTCCAGGACGGACCAGAGGACGGCGCGGTTTTTTTGGTTTCCGAAAGAGGTATCGGGGTTGGTATCTAACAGGGATTTGAGGCCCACTGCGGGGGCAGCCCCGCCGCCAGGAAGGGGTTGTGGAGAGGTGGGGGTATCCAGGACGCCGTGGAGGACTACGCCGTTGTAACGGTGGTCGGAGGCGTGGCCGTGCCGTGCCCAGTCCTGGGGCGTGAGGTGGAGCTCCACGTCCCCCCGCACCAACCCCGTCCCTTCCCTGTAGATGAGGGCGTCCCGGAAGTCGGGCCCCGCCTCGGTCCCTCTCCTGCCGGGGTAGAGGATTCTGACGTGGCGGCCTTCGGTGGTCTTGAAGTTTTTCTGGCGGACTGCTTGTTCCTTCCAGAGGCGGGCGAGCAGGGACTCCGGGATTTTTCGCCCAAAAGTTTTTCCCCTTCTGGTTTTGGAGGGATGGGTTGGGGCGCTCATGGCGCATATTGTACACGTTTGCGTGTATTATGGGGAAGAAATCATCTGGCCGGATTTCGGGAACTACCAGTTGGGGGCGTGTGGTAGGTGGTGGAGGGCGCTCGCGTCTGACCGCGGGCTGCGGACACGCCGATTTTGAGCTAGGAACACTCTGAACAAGCCCCACTCCTCCATGCCGTAGTAGAATGCTAAACAGAGAACAGGAGATGGTTGGGGTGAAGTCACGATGCACCAGCCGACCTTTGGAGACTTGGAGTACGAAAGTAAGAAGCGCAAGACCCGCCGGGAGATATTCCTTGAGAGGATGGATGGTCTGATCCCGTGGAGTCTTTTGGAAGAGCTGATTCGGCCGCACTATCCCAAGGCGGGCCGGGGCCGTCGGCCCTACGAGTTGTCGTCGATGCTGCGGATACACTGTGTGCAACTGTTCTACAATCTGAGCGACCCCGGCATGGAGGACCTGCTCTACGAGGCGGAGTCGGTGAGACGGTTCGTGGGACTGAGGCTCTCAGGCCCGTTGCCGGACGAGACAACGATACTGAACTTCCGGCATCTGCTGGAAGAGCGCCGGTTGGGAGAGGGCCTGATGGAGGAGATCAACCGCCACCTGGCATCCCAGGGTCTGCGGCTGCGGGAGGGGACGATAGTGGACGCCAGCATCATAGAGGCGCCGTCGTCGACGAAGAATGGCGCTGGAGAGCGAGACCCACAGATGCGTCAGACGAAGAAGGGTAATGAGTGGCACTTCGGTATGAAAGTGCACATCGGGGTGGACGACGAGACGGGAGTGGTGCATAGCATGAGCACCACATCGGCCAACGTGCATGACGTGACGGAGGCGCACCGGCTGCTGCACGGAGGAGAGAAGCGGGTGTGGGGAGATGCGGGATAGTAAGGGAGTGGCCAAGAGGGATGAGAATAGG
The DNA here is from genome assembly GCA_965238215.1 of Dehalococcoidia bacterium. Taxonomy (GTDB): domain Bacteria; phylum Chloroflexota; class Dehalococcoidia; order Lucifugimonadales; genus JAPULR01. The sequence goes on from OZ250180.1 coordinate 2,265,747, forward strand.
GGGTTGGACGTGGAGTGGCGGGTGGCCATGAGGCCTGGGAGACGGCGGCAACTGGAGCCTGGGAGAGAGGAAGCGATAGAGGAGAGGCGGAAGGCGTCTATCAGGGCCAAGGTGGAGCATCCATTCCTGTGGGTGAAGCGACGCTTCGGGTACGCCAAGGTTCGCTACCGGGGATTGGCCAAGAACACGCAACGGCTGGCGTTGCTGTTGGGGCTTACCAACCTCATAACGGCGGAGCGTCACCTAGTGGCTTGAGAGGGCCTACGTGCGCCCCACAAAGAGGCGTGGTCACTACCACGCCCCGGCTGAGGTGACTTGGGGCCACCAGCGCTTCCCTGTGTACACGGCAAGAACCCCATTGAGGCTCCAACGTCTCCGACAACCCCCACGGACTATTATATGCAACCAGTATCACGTTGTTCAGAGGTTCCCTAGGTTTAGCAGTAACCATGAGTCTGATTTCCATACTGATTCAAAAGGACTCATAGATAATAAAGGAGCACAAAGGTGTCCCTTCTAAGACTTCTAAGGAATGACAAAAATCCGATCGGTAGGTACTTTCGCACCCGTTTCCCCAATACACGTACTCTACTCAAAGATTGTCGCAAACAATTTAGGCTAATGGATACACTAATGCCCGATGACGAATTGACTAATGGTGCCTTAGCAGTCATCGGAACTGCTCTGGATTATAGGATAAGGTACTATTTTCGGGTTGTTCCAAGCACGAAACTAGTCGCATTCTCAGGGCATAAGTTTCTGAGTAAATCGGGGCGTGATGCGTCTCACGCCAGAGGAATTCGAGAAGAATTCTTCAGTCGGCTATATTCCCTATTGGAGCATCTGAATCCCGTTGGTAGGCGATTGACCTTTTCCGAAGAGAACGAGCTAAATCGCTATTGCATAGTCTTGGCTCACTTAGAATCACTAGTGCGTTCGCCATTCGTAGATTCTCCCCTTTACTATGAGAATTACAATTGCGTTGATGAGTTGTTGGAACTTGCACAGCCTCCTTGGATTGATGATATGGAGAGATTGTCAGTAAGATTTTATGAGAATTACAATCACCTCTTGTCGCTATCGCACGTCCTCAATCCAAGTTTTGCAGGGACACCGGATGTATATGGTGCAGATGCCGACCTGATAGTCGATGGAACATTGATAGATATCAAAACGACAAAGAAGCAAACGCTAGCCGGTAAATCGATTTTCCAGTTGCTCGGTTACACCCTACTTGACTATTTGGATGAATTTAGCATCAATGGGATCGGTCTATACATGGCTCGGCAGGGCCATCTATTCCACTGGGAATTAGGCGATGCCCTTGAGGTTCTTCAGAATGGAGAGCCTTTGACCATTCGGCAACTGCGAATTGAATTTGAACGGTTAGTCAAAACATATAGAGAAGAGGTTGAGGAGAGGAATTCAATAGAAGGCATCTTACGTCGGTATTCTCAAAAACATACGATGAACGAGATGTCAAATCTCCACGATTCTGGTGAAAAAAGGAAAAGAAAATGCGGTTGAAGGATAAGGTTGCGTTTATTAGTGGCGGGGCGCGGGGGATGGGTGGATGGTGAACCTCTTTTATTCGGTCAGGTGGGTTTCCACACATTCGCGAGGAGGGTATCGTCCTAAATGAGGGCAAGTTCTAAGCAAGGAGAGCGTCTTGCAGCCGTCTCCCTGGACCCAACTGCCATGAGGTTGTTTGATGTCCTAGACAAGGAAACATCCATTAGGTGGGAGGAATTGCCGGGCAAGACAGATTCCGAATGGAGCAAAGTTGCGAGAGCTATGGCAATTCTGTCAGGGGCTAACTTGTGCGAGGCGAGTCCTACCCGGATTAGAATCAGCGATTATGGGGACAGGCTTTTGGCAGAGTCTTCACAGTCCGTCTCAACTGTCACCAAGGTTGGGGATCTTCTTCCGCCTGCGTAACGATGGTGGAATTATTCAACATTTGCTGGGAAAGGCGGGTTTGAAACCCGCCCCTACGGATGGGAGAAAGGTTGTCTCCTTTAAGCTATGATTCGGCTACTATGAGTAACTGACGAAGGGAGGTTAGGCTATGAGGCTTAAGGATAAGGTTGCGTTTATTAGTGGTGGGGCGCGGGGGATGGGCGCCTCGGAGGGGCGCATTTTTGCCCAGGAGGGCGCGAAGGTGGCCCTCGGCGACTTGCGGGAGGAGTTGGGTCGGGAGGTGGTGCGCGAGATTTGTGAAAGTGGCGGAGAGGCGATTTTCGTCCACCTCGACGTGGCCAGCGAGGAGTCTTGGCGGAGGGCTATCGCCGCCACGGTGGAACGGTTCGGGAAGCTGGATATTCTCGTCAACAACGCAGGCATCACTGCGTCCGGCGGGGTGCTGGAGACTACGGTGGAGACCTGGGACAGAATAATGGACGTCAACGCCAAGGGGGTGTTCTTGGGCACAAAGGTCGCCATTCCGGAGATGCGTAAGGCGGGCGGCGGGTCCATCGTCAACATCTCGTCACAGATGGGACTGGTGGGCAGCGACACTGGCAGCCCCGCCTACAACGCCTCCAAGGGCGCCGTCCATATCTTCACCATGTCGGCGGCCCTGCGGCACGCCAAGGAGGGGATACGGATCAATTCGGTCCATCCCGGGCCCATCAATACGCCCATGCTGAACGAAGGATTCGTGGACCCAAAGCGGGAGAGCGCAGTCATTCAGAAAACGCCCATGAGTCGTCGGGGCGAGCCGGACGAGGTGGCTTGGGGAGTTCTTTACCTAGCCTCCGACGAAGCTTCCTACGTGACCGGCGCGGCGCTGGTTATCGACGGCGGCTATATCGCGCAGTAGAGGCGCAGCGGATTTGGCAAAAAATGGTAAGAGGTAAGGTGATGGCTGCTGATGGAGTTCCCAAATACACTGAATTAATGAATCCAACACTCAAAGCGATTCGCTCCTCAGGAGGAAGCGCGTCGATTAAAGAGTTAACGGTACGAATTGTGGATATCATGAATCTCTCGCCCGATAAAGTCGAAGTTCCTCACGGAAATGGAAGTCAGACGGAATTGGAATATAGACTGGCTTGGACTCGGACCTATTTGAAACAATACGGTTTGATTGATAATTCTGAAAGGGGAGTTTGGCCTTTAACCGCGTTGGGACGCAAGATCGAAGCTGTAGATTCTGAGGAAGTTAGAAAAACCGTCGTTCAGCAGCGTCGGAGTGTGATACAAAATCGATCCAACGAGGATATCTTGTCAGCAGACGATGAGGATCCAATTGGCGATCCGGCACTGGAAACTCCCACATTGAAAGAAGAATTGCTGGACACTCTTCAGAAGATTCCACCGGACGCCTTTGAGCGTCTGTGCCAAAGACTGCTACGCGAATCCGGATTCGTTGAAGTAGAGGTGACTGGCCAGTCCGGCGATGGTGGTATAGACGGGCATGGCATAATTCGCCTCGCTGGATTAATTAGCTTTCCCGTGTTGTTTCAGAGCAAGCGATATAAAGGTAGTGTGGGCGCGGGGGCGGTCAGGGACTTCAGGGGTGCCATGGCAGGGCGGGCGGACAAAGGGGTGATTCTGACTACGGGTACATTTACTATGGAAGCCCGGCGGGAAGCTACGAGGGACGGGGCTCCACCGATAGACTTGATCGATGGTGAATTGCTGGCCGACAGGTTGAGGGAGCTCCGTCTAGGCGTAATTACACGAACAGTGAAAGTCACAGATATAGACTCCGAATTCTTCAACTCCATTTAGCAGGTGTGGGCTATGATATCGAGGGTACGGCGATAACGATTACCGTCAAGTTTGCGAGCCGTGGCAACTGAGCGAGGAAAACCAACGTCCCTGCGCTTCGAGACGACGCTGGGGGTGGTTGGGACCGGCGCGGTGCTGGTCATTGACGGGGGCTACATCGCTCAATAGCGGAGCGGAGACCGTTGGGGTACGGTTTGGGAAGCTACAGAGCGTTGGGAAACGGATGGGGTGCACAGGGGAAAAAGATATTGAGAGGAGGTGGCAGATGCCAACCTACATTGGATTGGTCAACTATGGGGACAAGGACGGCGACGCTGAGTTGCGGGTGGGGAAGGCGGCCCGCCAGCTGGCGGAAACCCACGGGGGCCGCATCCTTAGTACCTATTGGACCGAGGGCGACTGCCAGATGATCATCGCCTTCGAGGGACGCGGCGAGGAGCAGGCCATGAAGGTCTACGACAATCTGGCATCGCAACAGGACGTGGACGTTCGGATGGTCCGCGGCCTGACGGAGGGGGAGAAGGAGCGTTTTTCTTCCCCTTGAGCATAGTTTGCGGGTCGCAAAAGTTGGCGCTTACCGTAAGGTTTGCCGTTGAGTATAGGCGCGGAATCAAGACGAGAGTTGGGGAGGCTGTTACATGACTATGACCATCGTGGGTTACGACCCCGCCACCGGCCAGTTTGGAGGCGCGGTGGCGACCAAGAACATCGGCGTGGGTTCGCGCGTGCTACGGGGCAAGGGCGAGGTGGGGATGATTGGGTTTAGCGGCCATGAGATTCAGCGTCTGCGAGGCATCGCCCTGCTGGAGCTCGGATTTCCTGCGCCGGTGGCCCTGGAGGCGTTGATCAAGGTCAGCGGAGATCGTGGCCAGTACAGTCTGATTGACCGCACGGGAACGCCCGCTGCCCACACCGCACCGGTGCAGCTTCCGTGGCGGGGCAGTCGCACCGGGGTCAACTACGCCTGCGGCGCCAACACAATGGTGGGGTCGGCGGTGGTGCAGGCCCTGGGGGATACCTTCGAGGCCACGGAGGACAGCGGTCTCCCGTTGGAGGAGCGGCTTCTCCAGTGTCTGGAGGCAGCGCAGGCCACGGGAGGCGACAATCGGGGCAGGCAGTCGGCGGCCATTCAGGTACACTGGAAGCGGGTGGACGCAAATCCTTATCTGGACTTGCGGGTTGACGACCACCCCAACCCCATTCCCGAATTGCGCGCCATAGTCCACATCTACCGCCAGACCTACCCGGAGTACGCGTCGAGGACCTGGCCGGACCTGGAGGGTACGGGGGGGTATTCGATTCTGTACCCTTGATTGACGGGGGTTGTTAGGATGACTGGTGGTTTCCCGCCGCATTCTTCATGGGGGTATAGTTGGGCAAGATGGGGATGGGTCCCCGCATCCGCGAGGGCAAGATGGGGATGGTTGTCGCATTCGTTTTCGGAGGGTGACGGAAGATGGGTCCCCGCATCCGCGAGGACAAGAGGGGGTGGAGGAGGAGACGGGCGCCCACGAGGGACGCCCCTATGGGGGATGGGTGGGGGACGTCTCATGAGTCCATTGACCTTGAATTCATGCGCTTGTGGATTCCCGTTTTCACGGGAATGACGGGAGGGGGATAGGGCGGTTCCCGAACCGCCCCTACGGAAGATGGGAGCGGGCTGGTAGAATGTGGGCACAGCTATAGTTTTTGGAGGAGCAATGACAAAGAGAAAGGTGCTTGTGACCGGCATGAGCGGTCGAATTGGCCGTGCCGTGCTGAAGCGACTGGGCGACAAGTATGATTTCACCGCGCTAAATCGCAACCCCATGGAGGACGTTCGATGCGTGACGGCGGACATCACGGACTTCGACTCGATCCGGCCCCACTTCGACGGGCAAGATACCGTGGTGCATCTGGCCGCCGCGCTGGGTTCCGACACGGCGGACCCGCGGGATCTGGTGGAGCGGAACGTTTGGGGGTCGTACAACGTGTTCGAGGCGGCGCGGCAGGCAGGTGTGCGGCGGGTGATATTCGCTAGCAGTGGCTCCGTTATCCTAAGTCACATCCTGGAATCGCCGCTGCGGGAGTTGGAGAGCGGGGAGTACGACAAGCTGCCCGCCACGTGGCCCATGTTGACCCACGAGTCGGCCATTCGGCCCAACTCAATCTATGGAGTGAGCAAGGTTTGGGGGGAAGCGCTGGCGCGCTACTACGCAGACGCTTTGGGGCTTTCGGCCATCTGCGTTCGATTCGGGTGGATACCGGAGGAGGACCGTCCGGAGGCGACGCGTACCTTTGCCGTGTGGTGCAGCCACGACGACGCGGCGCAGATGATTGACCGGTGCATTGAGGCTGACGACAGCCTCCGGTTCGACATCTTCTACGCAGTGTCCGATAACAAGTACGGGTACCGGGACTTGAGCCACGCGCGGGACGTCATTGGGTACGTGCCTACCAGCCATGCGGAGGATTTCCGGTAGAAAGGAACGCCCCCCGCCCCTAGATACTTCACTTCGCTGCGTTCAGAATGACAAGAAGGGGATTCTGTGCTGCGTTCAGGGTTACGGAGTGAGAGTTGGGATGAAAGATGGGTTCCCGCCCCCGTCTTCACGGGGGCAGGCTCTGCGCGGGAACAAGGGAGGGGAGAAGATGGGTCCCCGCATACGCGAGGACAAGGGAGGGGGTGGCGTGAAATATGGCAAGGGTGCCCACGAGGGGCGCCCTTACGTTGGAGTTGGTTAGTTTTGGGAGCGGGGGGTTATAGGTTGAACTGGGCCTCCGAGTAGTTGGGCTCCTTCTCGTAGACCTGCACCCGCATGTGCTGGGACTCGCCGATGAGAATCTTGTAGTCGTCGCCCACGTGGAGGGCCGCCGGACGGCGCAGACGCCATTCGGGTTTCAGGTCCACGCGGTCGCGGGCCTTCTTCAGGTCCGGGTTCGCGTCGACGGCGTCCTGGGCCCAGCGGGATAGATTAACGGCGTCCCCGACGATGGTGGCCAGGTAGGTGCCGTCAGGTTCGTATATGATCACCCGCTCGTTGCCCCAATCTGCCACGTAGATATCCCCGTCTCGGTCAACAAACACGGCGCTGGGTCGGCTGACGTTGGAGATTTCATGGTAAGAACGGCCGATGGTGGCCAGGTAGTCGCCGTCGGGGGAGAACTTCTGCACCCGGTCGTTGCCCCAGTCGGCCACGTAGACATTGCCGTCGGCGTCCACGTGGGCACCCCAGGGACGGTCCATCTGCCCATCGCCGCTGCCGCCTTCGCCGAATTGGCCGAGGAACTGACCATCTCGGGTGTAGCGCTGAATTCGGTTGTTGCGGCTATCGACGACGATGAAGTTCTTGTCGGGGTCGAGGGCGATGCCGGTGGGTTTGTCGAACTGGCCGTCGCCGGAGCCGAGGCTGCCCCACTTGCCGACGAATTCGCCGTCCTTGGTGAAGATGACCACCTTGCTGATGGCCTGGTCGGTAACGTAGAGGTTTTCCTGGTCGTCGACGGCGAGGCCGCCGGGCCAGAGAAACTGGCTGTCGCCGGAGCCGGGGCTGCCGATGTCTAGCAGGAACTCCTGGGTGGTAATGGTGCACTTTGTGATACGGGTTCCCGCGCCGAACTCGTGACCCCAGTTGGCCACGTACATAACGTCGTCAGCGCCCCTTCCGAGACCTACGGGATGCCAGAGGGTGGTGGAAGAAGTACCGATTCTTCCCAGGTTGTCCAGGTAGGTAAAGGCGCGACCCATGGCTATCTGCGTCTGCGGCATTTGCTTGTACTCCTCATCAAGACTTTGGTTCAAGCTTACTGGTAATCATATCCGCAAGCAGCCCAGGATTCAACATCTAATGTGAGATTTACATAACATGGACGACGGTGAAGTAGTGTTACGCTGCCCGCTCTCTGGTATGATGGGGCGGACTGGCGTCTGTTTCCGAGGGGCTGGAGGACGAATGAACAGGTTTTACTGGGTATGCTTGGCGCTGTTAGTGGTGGCATTCGTAATTGCGTCCTCGGCCTGCGGAGGCGACGATGAGGAGGAATCAGCGGCAGCGACTCCCGCACCGATGGCGGCACCGACGATGGCTCCCACCGCGGCTCCGGCGATGGCACAGATGATGGCGCCCACTATGGCGCCTACTGCCGCACCTACTGCTGCCCCCGCCTCTCGGGCGGCTGACGAGAGTGAAAGCGGAGAGGGCCTAAAGGTCCAGGCGTCGATACAGGCCCAGACTCGCGTCATCATCCACACTGCCAACGTGTCCCTGGTGGTGGGTGACGTGGCCGCTTCGGTGGACCGGATCGCGGGACTGGCCGGTGCTTTGGGTGGATGGGTGGTCAGCTCGGACCGGACTTCCTTGCACAACGGCGCAATTTCCATACGAATACCCGCGCAATCGCTGGAGGATGCCCTGTCGCAGCTGGAGGGCATTGCCGTGGAGGTAGAGAGCCGCACCGTGACCAGCCAGGACGTTACAGACCAGTATGTGGACTTCCAGTCACGGCTCGTCAGTATGAGAGCCACGGAACAGAGGCTCTTGTCCTTCCTGGACAGGGCCGAAGACGTGGAAGACGCTCTGGACGTGCACGAGGAGCTGGCGGAGTTGCAGTTGCAGATCGAGGAGATACAGGGGAGGTTGAACTTCCTGGAGCAGACTTCCGCCTACTCGCTCATTGACGTAGCGCTCAAGTTGACGCCGCAGACCATCCACGTCGACGCCGGAGGGGACCTTGGGGTAAAGGTAGGCAAGACCGCCCGTTTCCGGGCGTCCTTCTTCCCGCCGGAGGGCATTGAGGAGTACCAGTTTATTTGGGATTTCGGCGATGGCACCATGGCCAGTGGCAGCGGCACCGTCTTGCGGCCCGACGGCCGGCGGGTGACGGCGACCGTCAACCACGTATACAAGGACGACCTGGACTCTCCCTACATCGTCCGCATCGATCTGTCGGGGTTTGGGGAGAGCGGCGTCGCCGAAGGGACTGACGCACTGGAGGTGGCCGTCAGCGAAGTGCCGGCCATAGAGGTATTTGCCGGCGAGGGCCAGACGGTGAAGGAAGGACAAGAGGTGGAGTACACCGCGTCGTTCCTTCGCCCCTCGGAGTTATGGGACTACACTTACAAGTGGGACTTTGGAGACGGTTCGCCCACGGTGACGGGAATGCCGGAGGAAGGCAGCACCCGTTTGCAGGTCCGCCACGTGTTTGCCGACTACCGGCCCCAGGGTTACGAGGTGGAGGTTACGGTAACCGCAATGAGCGACGGCGGGGAGGTGACGGCCTCCAGTTCTTTCTGGGTGGAGGTTACGGAATCCAAGGGCCTGATCGTTGGGGGCTGGGCCGTTGGAGAGACGACCAAGTCGGCAGTGCGGGCCCTCTCAGCCGTGGCCCGAGGGACTGTGATGGTCCTAATCTGGTTGGCCATCTTCAGCCCGGTCATCGCGATCGTATTGGGGGTTGTGTACCTGATTAGGAGGATTGATAGGAAGAACCGTCCCGTAAGAAAGGCTGCGCCGGCCCGTGAGACCGAACCTCCAAAGACCGATGAGCCGGCCGAGTAATTCCGCGGCGGGGAAATGCTCTGTATAGGTTAGCGATACCGACTCCTTCCGGTCTGACGCGGGACAAGTGGATTCAAGAACGTAGAGGAGGCGCCAAATGGAAGTTTTGAGGAAACCAGCTGGCATGTATCTGGTGGGCGTGGCCACGGTTGTGGCGGTCTTCTTCATCATCAACCCGTTCCTGATAGATTCGTTGGACGTGCCCCTGATATGGACCATCTTGGACATACTGATAGTGATTGCCCTGGTCCCGGCGCTGCTCTTCAACTATATGCGCAAGAGCCAGCAGGATGGGCAGGACTCCGGCGGTTCGATAACCCGCAGCTATCTTGAAGCCAACGTAGCCTTCTTCCTGACCGCGGCGGTGGCGATTCTCTTCCTTCACAACTGGTTCTCGCAGTTGTCCGAGGGGGTGCAAAGTTCCGCAGCGAGCAATCACGTCGCCTGGACTATCTGGGCGGTAGTGGATACGATGCTGCCTCTGGTGATTGGGGCCACCGGCTGCAAAATGTGGTGCGGCGCGGGCAAGGACTAGGGGAGACGCACGAAAGATAGCCGTCGGGCCGTTCCGACATCGGGGTCTGACGGTGCAGTGAATCCGGTGTCTTCGTTCGTGCTGTAGTGCATAGGCGAATGCCTGGGAAAGAGAATCTACAGTGGCAGGGCGCGACCCGCCTTTCGCAGTTCTCTCCGACGCTGAATCGCGTCGGGCAAGGTTTGCGTCACTAGATCCCAGAAGTCCGACGAGTGGTTTCGGACCGTGAGATGAGCTAGTTCATGGACCACGACGTACTCCATCAGCGATGGGCGCACCATAGCAAGCCGCCAAGTGAACCGGAGGGTGCCGTCGGCGGCGCAACTACCCCAGAGGCTTCGCTGGTTGCCGATGATAACGCGGGCTTTCTTGCCCCGGCCCATGATTCGCCACCATAGATTGACGCCTTCTGCGGCCCGCTGTGCGGCGCGAACCCGATACCATTCAAGAAAGGCCCGTCGGATTTCCTCCTGCAGCGCATCGCCTTCCAAGTCTTTGGGCGCGTCGACGATAAAGCGCCAGTGATCGAAGCGCACCCTCGCCTCTCTTAAGTCCTGCTTTTCCACCACTAACCGGAGGCTGCGGCCCAGGTAGGGCATGGTCTCGCCGGTGGCGAACTTCTTGGGGGCGGGCCGCTCCTTTTGTTTATCGAGCTGCTTCAGAATCCAGGGCGCCCGTTTGAGGAGCAGTTCCTGAACTTGCTTGTTGGGCGTGCGGAACGGAACAGCAACGCGCACGCCGTCGCTGCCCACGGAAATCTGAAGGGTCTTTCGACGCCGCTTGCTGCGCCGCAGCGTGTACCGGATGACGCCGCCTTCGTAGCGGACGCTGCCTTCGCTGAACTCACGCCGGGGCATCGGGCTAGGGGGCAGTCTCCGTGATTTGCATGGCGTCGTCGTCAGAGGCGCAGCCCGCGCCGCAGCCCGCGAGGGATCTGCAGGTGGAAACCAGCGAAGGGACGGACGACCAAGTTGCTTTCGAGGGTGATGACAAGGCTAGAGAACGGGGGCTTGGGCGCGGGATCAGGCGCTGGCGGCCACTGCCGCAGCCTTTTGAGGAAAGTAGACGCTGAGAATCTGACGCGCGATTCCCTCGGTGTCCAGATGCAGCCGCCGCCGCTGGTCCGCCGCCGTGCCGTGCTCGACGAAGAAGTCCGGCATTCCGATGCGGTGCACCGACACGTTCTGCAGGTTGGCGGCGGCTAGGGCTTCAAGGACGGCGGAGCCGAAGCCACCGGCCAGAACGTTCTCTTCCACGGTTACGAGGCGGCCCGTGCGCTGGGCGGCGTCCATGATGAGATCTACGTCGAGAGGCTTCACAAATCGGGGATTGACCACGCCGCAGGAGATGCCGTGTTCGGCGAGAAGGTCCGCCGCTTCCACAGCGGGGCCGGCGGCTTTGCCAAGACTGAAGATGACCACGTCGCCGCCCTCTCGCATCACGGTTCCTCTTCCCAGGGGGAGAGTGCGCAGGTTCTCGTCCATGGGAGCGCCCGTGGCCGCGCCGCGGGGAATTCGTATCGCAAAGGGGCCCTTGTGCTTGTAGGCGGTGTATATAAGATGCTGGAGTTCGTTCTCGTCCGTGGGCGCCGCCACGACTGCGTTGGGCAGGCACCTCAGGTAGGAGACGTCGAAAGCGCCGTGGTGAGTCTTGCCGTCTTCACCCACCACGCCGGCCCGGTCGGCGATTATGGTGACGGGCAGGTTCTGCAGGCAAACGTCGTGCACCACCTGGTCGAAGGCCCGCTGCAGGAAGGTGGAGTAGATGGAAACGAAGGGCTTTGCACCGGTGGCCGCCATGCCAGCAGCCATGCTGACGGCGTGCTGCTCGGCAATGCCCACGTCGTACACCCTGTCGGGAAACTCCTGGCGGACTTCCTCCAAGCCGGTGCCTTCCAGCATTGCGGCGGAGATGCCGACCACCGAGGGGTCCTGCTTCATGAGCCGCTTCATCGTGTTCGCAAACACTTTGGAGTAGGTGGGCGCACCGGAAGTGTCGCCCAGAGGAGAGCTGGGCTGGTGGAACCGCACCGGGTCGTCTTCGGCGGGCTCGTAGCCGTGGCCCTTGTGGGTCACTACGTGCACCAGGGGGACCAGACCCGTGGGGCTTCGAGCCTGGGTCAGGGTTTCCTCCAGCTGTTTGAGGTCGTGACCGTCAACGGGGCCGAGGTACTGGAAGCCCATCTCAGTCCAGAAGGTCGTGGGCACAATGAAGCCGTCCACGCCGTCTTTGAGCCTCTTGACCAGGCGGTAGGTTACGTCCCCCATGGGCACTCGCTTTGACAGTGCCTTCATGCGCCCTATCATGGCCTGGTATTCAGGATGGGTGATGACCCGTTTGCGCCAATTGGTCAGGAAGCCGATGTTTTCGGAAATGGACATGCCGTTGTCGTTCAGGACGACGATGAACCTTTCCGGGTTGAAGTGGACGATGTTATTGAGGGCCTCGAAGCTGGAGCCGGAGGTGAGTGCCCCGTCGCCGACCACGGCAATAGTCCACGAGTCTTCCTGCTTCTGGGCCGAGGCCTGGGCGATGCCCAAGGCGATGGAGAGACCCGTTCCGGCGTGGCCGGCGGCGAGGGTGTCGTGGGGACTCTCCATGGGTTCACCGAATCCGGAAAGTCCGCCGGCCAGGCGGATACTATGAAAGTCGTCGCGCCGTCCGGTGACAAGCTTGTGGGTGTAGCACTGGTTGGTGGTGTCCCAAACTATGCGGTCCTTGGGACTTTCGAATATGCGGTGAATGGCGAGGGTAAGCTCTACGACGCCCAGGTTGGAGGCGAGATGACCGCCGCGCTCGGTGATTACGGAGATGATGGTATCTCTGGCTTCCTGGGCCACCTGCTCCACCTCGTGGCGGGTGAGGGGCTTCAGGTCCTGGGGAGCGTCGATGGTGTCCAGGAGACGACCGGCCACGGAAAACCTCCTCTTAGTAGCCCTGAGTAGATGGTCGCAAGTAGTGTAACATGCCAGCTAACACCTAGAGTAACTAGGTACAATTTAGGGGACGCTAGTCACACTGTCAAGGGATTTTTCTTTCCCTTGGATTCAGCTGGCACGAGACATCAGGCTATCAGGGGGACGTTCAGTTCTTTCAGCAGGGCTTGGAAGCCGGACAGGTCCTGGGTTTCCACCTGCTTCAGGGCCGCTAGCTGCGCGTCCACCCGAGACTTCAGTTCCTCGAAGACCTCGTAGGCTTGACAGGTGGGAGCGAAGTCGGCGTTGGACACAACACTGGTTAGAGCCGCCAGCTTGGCGTCGAGGCCCTTGGGCGGGAGATTCATGGGGTTGGGACCGATGACACGGGTCAGGTGAGGCTCGATTTCGGCCAACTTCTCGTTGATTACCTGGGCCGCATGGGCCACCCGACTTTCGCCCTCGTTCCCCTTCGCTCTTTCGGTCCAGCCGTCTACCTGGCGGCGCAGGCCCTTCAGACTGTCTATGGCTGCGTTGGTATCCGAGACAACCTCCAGAATTCGTTTGTGTAGATCGAATTGGGCCTGCAGGTCGTCGCTGCTCGCCTCTATGCGAGGGTCTATGAGCACTTCGAAGCTCTGAGTTGCCTCCACGTCTCCCACGGTCATCTTGACCTGGTAGACGCCCGGCGGCGCGAGGGGGGGCCTTGGGGTCGGGTTCTCCAAGGGCGTGAGGCCGGACTCTTCCTTGGACTCCGGGGCGTTGGGATAGTGCATGTCCCATACGAAGCGGTTCATTCCTGTTGCCGCGGGCACTTCTTTGCCGGCGAAACGCCTTATTTCATTGCTCTCCTCGTCCATGATGGATAGGGTCACACCACCTGTTGCCGGTTCCCCAAGATGGTAGGTAATCGCGACGCCGAAGGGGGGATTCTCGCCGCCGTCCAAGTAACGTTTCACCAGCTTGCCGGAGGCGTCGGGCTGGGCGTCGTAAGTCACTACGGCACCAGAGGCCGAATCGTAGTTCTTGCCGGGCTGGGTGGGCGAACTCCATCGCAGAGGCCGGTTTACCCGGTAGGTATCGGGGGGCCTGAAGAGATGGGCCGGAGTGTCCAGGGCTTCGTCCGACAGTTGGCGAAGGGGCGAAAGGTTGTCCAGAATCCAGAAACCCCGGCCGTGGGTGGCCAGAACGAGGTCGTCGTCCTTGACCTGCATGTCGTGAACAGCCACGGCGGGCAGGTTCAGCTGCATGGGCTGCCACGTTTCGCCGCCGTTGATGGAGACGTAGACGCCCGTTTCCGTTCCGGCGTAGAGCAGCCCCGGACGAGACGGGTCTTCCCGTATGACGCGGGCGACGTCGTTGCGGCGGATGCCGCTGGTTATCATCTGCCAACTGGCCCCGTAGTCGGTGGTCTTCAGCAGGAAGGGGCGGCGGTCGTCCAGCTTGTACCGGTGGGCCGCAACATAGACGGTTCCCGGGTCGTGGGGCGAAGGCTCGATTGTGCTGATGCAGGTCCAGCGGGGGAGGTTCTTTGGGCTAACGTCCTGCCATGTTTCTCCGCCGTCCTTTGAGAGATGAATCTGACGGTCGTCGGTGCCCGCCCACAGAACTCCCGCTTCCCGGCGCGACTCAGCGAAGGCGTAGATGACGCTGGAGTACTGGGAGGAGAGGCCGTGGGAGGTGATAAGCCCGCCCGTGATATCCTGCATCTTGCTCTCGTCCTGAGTGGTCAGGTCGGGGCTGATGGTCTCCCAGCTAGCGCCCTGGTTAGTGGACTTGAACACCCGGTTGGCTGCCGCGTAGAGGGTGTTGCCGTCGTGGGACGAAAGGGCGATGGGGTAGGTGAAGGGGAAGCGGTACTTCACGTCCTTCAGGGCGGAGCCGTACTGGTCTTCCGGCCAGACGGTGATGATGCGGGACTGGCCTGTTGAATGGTCGTACCGTAGCATGTTTCCGCCTCCGCCGGGGGAGCTGCCTATGGCCCCGGCGATGACCACGTTGGGGTTGTCGGGCAGCACGACAATGTGGCCGCTTTCCGAGTTTCCAACGGGATAGCAGTCCTTCCAGGGGATGGCCGCTTCGAAGGTGCGGCTGGGCACGCAAACGGCGGAATTGTCCATGGGCGTTCCGTAGACGTGGTAGGGGAACTGGGTGTCCACGGCCAGGTGGAAAAAGCTGTGGGTAGGCTGGTTGTAGATAGATGACCAGGTGGCGCCGTCATTCAAGGTTATGGTCGCGCCACCGTCGTTCCCTTCGATCATGCGCCGGGGGTTGCGCGGGTCTATCCACAGGTCGTGGTGATCGCCGTGGGGCATGGCGAGGGTGTCGAATGTCTTACCGCCGTCAGTGGACTTCCACGCGGAATAGGAAAGAACATAGAGGGTTTCCTCGTCCTGGGGGTGGGCGAAGATGTGGTGATAGGATGAGGCGCTGCGGCGAAGGTCCCGCTGACCGGTGACGAGTTCCCAGCTGTCGCCGCCGTTGTCGGAGCGGAAGAGGCCGCCCGCTTCGGCTTCCACCAGGGCCCAGACTCTCTGCGGGCGGGCGGGTGAAACGGCAACGCCGATTCGACCCTTTATGCCTGAGGGAAGGCCGGCGTTGTCGGTCAACTCAACCCAGGTGTCTCCGCCGTCGGTGGACTTGAACAGCCCGCTGTCGGGGCCGCCGCTAACCTCCTCCCAGGGCTGACGCAGGAAGTCGAAGATAGAGGCATAGAGAATGCGGGGGTTGGTGGGGTCCATGGACAGGTCGATGGCGCCGGCTTTTTCGCTCTTGAACAGGACCAATTCCCAGGTTTCTCCGCCGTCCTGAGAGCGGTAGACGCCGCGCTCCGGGTTGTGGCCGAAGAGGTGCCCCTGGGCGGCCACGTAGACGACGTTGGGGTCTCTGGGGTGTATGCGGATTCTGGATATGTGGCGGGTGGCCTCCAGGCCAAGATGTTGCCACGACTGGCCGCCGTCTACTGACTTGTAGACGCCGTCGCCGTGGGAAACGTCGGGGCGGGAGCAAGCCTCGCCCGTGCCCACGTAGATGACGTTAGGATCGGAATCGGAAACGGCTATGGCTCCCACGGGGCCGGTGTTGAGGAAGCCGTCGGAGACGCAGTACCAGTAGACGCCGCCGTCGTGGGTCTTCCAGACGCCGCTGCCGGAGCCGCCGAAATAGAAGACCTGCGGGTCGTACGGGTGGCCGGCGACGGCGATGGTGCGTCCGCCCCGGTGGGGGCCGATGCTGCGAAAACGGAAGGATTGGAGTAGGCCAGGATTCCAGGGGGCATGGGCCTTGATGTCCGACGGCTGGTTAGTCAATGGAGCACCTCTCGTGGTTTCTCAAAGGTTGGCAGAAGCTCACCGCGGCGCCGGTAAGTCGTGGCATTACGGGGCGGCTGCTCACTATGCGGCCTTGCCCGGCTGGGTGGGTTGTGCCGGACGCCCCGGGGAGCTTCAAACTCCCCGGGGCGAATTTATCGTAGTTTTTTCTATAGGTTCGGCGCGGCTACTTGTAGACGGGCCGGGTGTACTCGTGGCCCACGGCGGGGCCGAAGTGCAGCATGTTCTGCCGGTAGTCCACAACGTAGGCGGGGTTGACCACCGCCTTGGGGAATAGGAAGAACAGCGGCACGGTTATGTAGTTCTCGTAGAGGTAGTCGCCGATCACGAAGGTCTGTTCCAGGATGTCTTCGGCCTCGATGGCATCGGCCAGTTCAATCCAGATGTCGTCGAGTGCTGGGATCTCCCAGATGCCGTTGCCGGCGCCGCCTGGGACTGGACCTAGCCGGTACTGAATGTTGCCGCGGGTGTAGATGCCGCCGGGGCCTGCGCCCTGCCGGAATGTTCCCACGGTGCGGCCGACGTCCCTGGCTCGCATCTCCGACCTCATGGTGCTGTATTCGATGGGCTGAAGGTTGGGCTTGAGGCCGATGGCCTGCCACATGGCGGTGACGGCTTCCGCAACCTCAGGAGCCTCCGGCACGCCGGAAACGATGGAGGTCTGGAAGTCGAACGCAAAGCCGTCGGGGTAGCCGGCTTCAGCCAGCGCTGCCTTGGCGCCCTCGGGGTCGAAGGGATAGGGAGTCCAGTCGTCGTGCTTGAAGTCGGGGTTGGTTGGCGGGAACCCATGTATCAACTGAGGGATGGCGTCGCCGTCCCAGAAGGTCTCGTTGAGCAGGTTCCGGTCCACGGCAAGGTTTAGAGCCTTGCGAACCAGTACGTTGCGGAAGGGGTCGTCGGAATCGTATCCCGGGGCAATGGGCTGAATTTGTCCCTTCTTGTCACCGACTCGAATTTCCATTTCGCTGTCGTAGTAGAGGCCGCCAATCCAGATGTACAGGAAGAACCCGGGCAGCGTGCCCACGGATACGACGTGGCCCCTTGCCAGGGTCTCGGGGATGAGGACGGAGGGAATGTCGGCGATGTGGGCCTCTTCAGTAAGCTGCATGGCCAGGCGGGTGGAGTCTTCCTTTACGTAGAAGAACTTCAACTCGTGGAATTCCGGCACCTGCCGCCAGTGATCTTCAACTCGTTCGTAGAGGATATGCTCATCTATCTTCAACTCAATGAAGCTGAAAGGACCGGTGCCTATGGGATGGGCCTGGTAGCCTTCGATGCCTACCGCGTCCATGTAGTCCTTACTTAGCATCGTAGCCACCCAGCCGGAGGAGGCGTAGCTTTCGAAGAGAGGCTCGCCCTTGCTCAAGCGCCACGTGAAGTTGTAATCGTCTACGATGTCGAAGGCCTCTGGCTTCTGGGCGCCCAAGTTGGTCCAGATGGAGGCGCTACTGCGGGCATCCTCTCGTACGAGGGTAGCGATACTGCCTTCTATATCCTTAGTGGTGAACTCACCGCCTTGCCAACTGTCGGTGCTGTGGAACGGGATGCCCTCACGTAGTTTGAATGTCCAGTCCTTCGCGCCGGGGGCGACGCTCCACTCGGAGGCCAAACCTTGGTCAGTCCAGCCGCCGGTGATGGGGTCCTGGCCGATGAGCATCTCATACATGGGCTTGAGGGGCCCGGTGCCGCTCTGAAGGGTCAGCCACATCATGGTCACCTGGTTGCCGGGTGGAACGAAGGCTATTTTGAGTTGCGTGTCAACGGGAATTCTGTCCGGCGGGGCCGTGGCGACAGGGGTGGGCGACGCCGTGGGCCGCGCCGTGGGCGGTGGCGTGGACGGCGTTGCCGTTGCCGTAGGAGCAACCGTTGCTGCAGTGGTGGGCCTGGGGGTTGTAGCGGGCGCCCGAGTAGCAGTGGCCTGCTGGGCAGGCGCTGCGGTGGGGGCTATCGTAGCCGCCGGGGCGGTGGTGGGCGCCATAGTCGCCGCCGGAGGCGCGGTAGCCGGGGCTGCGGGCGCTGCGGTGGTGGGTTCGGGCGTATCGTCATCGCCGCCGCAGGCCGCGATCGCGAGGGTGAGAATTAGAGCCAACAACAGGGGAACAAGGGAGAGCCGGCCCATCCTTCTAAACTTTGTCCATTGTCGCATGGTGTGATATCTCCTGTATTTAATGTAGGGGTTGCCGTATGGGGGCGCGGCTAGCTGCCGGTACTAGAGAATTCTAGGGCCGTGCAGCCGCACAGGGTTATCCCAAAGGATCTTCCGCTTCGCCGTGTCGGAGATGGGCTGGGCCAACAGGGCGTCGACCGCCTTGTCCGGGTCCGGCGCGTCGGGGTGGGGATAGTCCGTGTTCCAAATTACGTGGTCTTCCCATCCGGCATCTATGGTTCCCTTCAAGGCTCCTTCGTCGCCGTCGCAGGCAATGAAGCCCTGTCGGCGGAAGTATTCGGTGGGAGACATGGGAAGCAAACCAGCGTCGAACCACATGCCCTGGCGGCGAGATTGAATTGCGTGGTCGTCGAGGCGCGCCAGCCACCAGGGGAGCCAGCCGGCATTGTTCTCCAGGAAGACCACTTTGAGCTTGGGGAAGCGTTCCAGTATGCCCATGTAGATAAGGTGGCCCATGGAGATCATGCTCTCGAAGGGGTGGGAAATGGCATGGGCCAAGGCCACCTGCTGCCCGGGCACCTGGTCCCTGGGAAGGTATCGGGCGGCGGCCATAGGGTCGCCGCTTTCGGTGGTGTGCCAGGCCACGGGGACTTCCAGGTCCTCCGCCAGACGCCAGAAGGGGTCGTAATCGGGATGCTCCCAGGGGCGCGCTTTGGTGCCCTTGGGCATCATGACGGTGACGGCTCCAAGTTCCTCTACGCAGCGGCGGGTCTCCGTAACTAGTCCTTCGATGTCGTGCTGGTCGGGGAGGGTGGCGACGGGGAAGAGACGCTTGCGGTCGGCGTCACAGAATTGGCGGCACCAGTTGTTGTAAGCGCGGGCCATGGCCCAGAGAAGGTCCTGGTCTCTATCGTGGAGCCTGTCCCAACCGAGGGTGCTGCCGCTGATGCCAATCTGCTTGTCCCAGCCGAAGCGGTCCATGTCCCGCAGGCGGCTCTGGGCGCTCCACTCCTCGTGGAAGGCCTCGTTGTACTTCTGGGGCATGTACTCTCGCAGGTCTATACGCCCTTCGCGGCTCTCGGGACCGGAGCCCTGGAGGCTGGCCTTGCGGGGCTGTCCCTTGGGGAAGAGCTCGCAGGGGAGCACCTCCACCTGACGACGACCGCCGAGGCCGCCGAAAACGTCCTCCACCATCTCTACCTTGATGCTTCTCTCTCGATAAGCGGGTTCTACGAAGTCCAGCCAGTGGGCCAACTCGTCCTGCATGTGAGCGTCGGCATCGATAACCTTGAATCCGTTCTTCATACCGTTGCGTCTCCTTTCGGTCGTGTTTTGGCTGTGATTTTGGAGGAAGAAGGCTTTGTTGTCAATGAGAATAGGATGAGAGGATGGGGGTGCAACCGCCGAATTCGGACGCCCACAAGGGACGCCCGTACGGGATGGGGTATGACGTGGGTGTCCTGTTTGTGTGGGTGTAGGATTCCTCCTCGCACTGGAATTGCCTAGGGCCTCTAACAGATAGTATGCGCCCTGCGCGCCAATCGTTCCCTTTAAGGAGGAATTTCGACAATATCCGTAAAATTCCCATCCCCATTAGCAGACTACGAGGTTCAACATCAATCCGCAATCGGGCAGACTCACCGAAGCGGCACTACGAGATACGAGAGAGGAGCGCGGGGCGCTATTCCTCTTTCCAGTTGAGAACGTAGTCGCGCTGCCAGGGCGTTTCCGGGGAACCGGGATGAAGGTAGGCTTGAAGACGCCAGCGGGAAATCTGGGACAGAGCCTGTTCTCCAGTACGACCGTGCCGCACCAGCCAACAGCCGACAACAGTGCCGGTGCGCCCTATGCCGGCGAGGCAGTGGACGTAGACTTTTTTGCCCTCGTCCAGGCTGGCGTCTATCACGTCGAGAATTTGCTTCATCTGCTGCCGGCCTTGGGGGATGTTCCGGTCTTGGATGGAGAAGTGGTGGAACTCCGGGGATAGTCCCTGGGCGCGAGATTCCCTTTCGGCAACGTCCTCATAGGAAGAGAGCTCACCCGTCGCGGTGAGGTTGATGAAGCAGCTTATTCCGGATGCAACCAGGGCCTTGAACCTGGTGGCCGTCAAATAAGAAGCGCCGGCTCCGGGGTATCCGCCTGCGGCGAAGCTGCCCGGCGTAACCCAGTAACTGTTGGGCAGCGGCCCGCTCACGGAGGTTTGCTCGTCCATGCTTAAAACCTCCTACCTTTATTGGGCTTTAGTAGACAACTGTCGTTCGTGACGATTGTACCGCACGGTTCAGGTCGTGGCCCATCGCATTATCAGATGGTGGGCTATGGCGATGGGACCTGGGAGGATTAGCCGCGGGTTGCGCTCCTCCAGTGCCAGGCGCACCTCCTGCCGGTCGAACCATTGAACGTCCTCCATCTCCTCCTCGTCGCGGACTATCTCGGTAGTTGCGGCGGTGGCTTCGCAGCCTATCATCAGCGTGTGGGGGAAGGGCCACGGTTGTGAAAAGAGGTAGCGGACGTTCTTGACCTGGATACCCGCCTCCTCCATTATCTCCCGGGCCACGGCCTCCTCTATGGACTCACCCTGGTCTACGAATCCGGCCAGGGCGGAGTAGGTCTTGAGGCGGGTCATGCGGCCGCGGGACTGGCCGAGCAGACATTGGTCGTCGTGGGTCACGACGGTTATTACGACGGGGTCGGTGCGGGGGAAATGCTGCTTGTTGCAACGGGCGCACTGGCGCAGCTGACCGCCCCGTCGAATCTCCGATCTTTGGCCGCAGGCGGAGCAGTAGCGATGACTGGCGTGCCAGTTCAGCTGGGCAGCGGCTTGACATAATATACCGGCTTCGGCGGAGGACAGCATCAACGCCGCGCTGCGGGCGTCTTGGAAATCAGCGCCGTTTAGATTTTCCAGGGCGCGGGTTGGGTCGTCCAGGGCGGAGACATCGACGGCAAAGTGGGCCACACCGTCCAGGAGACCCAGCAGGACGGGTTCCGTCTCCAGTTCCAGCCTATCTAGGTCTGCGCGGCTTGCCCATAATAGCCTGGCGTCTCGCCCCGCCGAAAGAGGGGCTTCCAGGTTCCAGAGAAGCAGAAAGCGGGCTTCGTCGTCCAGGGCGGCTCGTCGAATCCAATCTTCGTCCCGCCGCTCCCGCTCGCCCCTGTCCAGGGGGTTGCCGGCAAAGATTTGCGCTGCAGCCATGGGGTCGGGGCATCCTCCACTTTCGAAATGAAATCTCGCTGGCCATTGTACCGGATTATGGGCGGGAGTGGGTTTTCCTTTACCATGTTAATTGACAAGCATAGGCAATCTCCTCCATGACTTGATAAACGTGATTCTTCCACTTGCGAATTGACAACCTCTGCTTGCGTCAATACCATGAACGAAACTTTGTAATTCAAGGGGGTTAGAATGCCCGACTTCAAGCTGATTTCCGCAGATTCCCACGTAGTCGAGCCGCCGGAAATGTGGGTGGACTACATCACTTCGTCCTTCAAGGATAGGGCGCCGCGCATTGTTAAGGATCCGCCGGGGTTCAAGGGCCACTACTTCATCATTGAGGGGATGGAACCGAAGAAGATCGTTGGTTTGTTCAACGCCGGCCTTTCCCCCAAGGAGGTGAAGGAGCAGCAGGACAGGGACCCCGACTTCGAGGAGTGCCCGCCCGGGGCCTTTGACCCGGTGGCGCGAATGGGGGACCTGGAGCGAGACGGCGTGGAGGCGGAAGTCATCTACACTTCCCTGGCCTTCGACCTGTTCCGGCTGACGGATGCTCCGTTCCAGGAGGCGGTATTTGCCGCCTACAACACCTGGCTGGCGGAGTTCTGCCAGACGAATCCCAGGCATTTGGTCGGCCTGGGGCTGATACCGCTAATGAACGTGGAAGAAGGGATCAAGGAGCTGAATCGGTGCGCCGAGCTGGGCTTGAGGGGCGGAGTAATAATGGCCTCGCCTCCCGACGGGCTCAGCTACTCCAACCCCATGTACGAACCATTCTGGGCCGCCGCGGCAGACCTGAGCATGCCCATCAGCCTGCACATTCTCACGGGCCACGCCGACGAAAGTAAGGCGGAGGGAATATTCAAGGAGAATTACGTCAGGGTGATAGGCATCATCCATGAGATTCAGCGTTCCTTCTCCCAGATAATGTTCTCGGGCGTGCTGGAACGCCACCCCGGTCTTACGATTGTTTCGGCGGAGAATGACATCGGCTGGGTGCCGCACTTCCTTTTCCGGGCCGATAGGTGGTGGGAGAAGCAGCAGTACACGAACCCCACGGAGTTGAAGATGACGCCCAGGGAATACGCCTTGCGGCAGTTCTACGTGAGCTATCAGACGGACCCCGTCGGTCTTCAGCTGGCGGACTACTTTGGCGAGGACAACTACGCTTGGGCCAGCGACTACCCCCACGGGGCGTCGACGTTCCCCAACTCGCGGGAGATTGTGGACGAAGACTTCGCCGGTCTGCCGGAGATCTACAAGCGGAAGATTACGCGGGACAACGTGATCAAGCTGTACAACATGGACTTAAGCTAGGGGGTTAGAGCAGGTTCTTTCGACATCAAAGGCGTAGCGCGCTAGTGAGGGGCAGTCTGGTCTAGCCGGGCTGCCCCTGTTCTTTTCCTTGAACATATGGCTGCATACGTTCTGTATCATGCCGGTTAAGTACCGTTGACGAGATTGGTTAGGTGAAGGCAAAGATTGCGTTAGCTTTGTTGATTCTTGGCATGTCGCCGGTCTTGTTGAATTGCTCGACAGGAGAGGATGGAGAGACCCCGGCTGCCACCGCCAGCCCAGCAACGTCTACGCTTACCGCAGTTCCCAAACCGACTGGTACGCCCGTACTCAATCCCACCGACTCGCCCCCACCAACTGCGGCGCATTCCTGCAATCTCATGGACATGCCGTATGACGCCCTGATGACAGGTACGACGCCGTTCGGCGAAACAAGAGTGGAGATTCGATTCTCAGGGGGTGACGAGCATATTGTAATGACGACAATTGACCATAAAGGCGTCCTCTTCGGCAAGGGCGAAATGATCATCAAGGACCGCACGATGTACTCCCGCGAAAGCACTCAGGGCAACGCACAGGTCTATGGCGAATGGCGCGTACATGGCACCAACATTCCACGTTCCTTCTCACTCCCATGTCTCGATCCCAGCGGCTTCGAAGAGGATGCCTCCAGTTCGTCGGATGAGCCGCACTTTACCTCCTAAAGGTTCATTTCGGAGGGACAAGGCGCCATGCGGAACGAGTACTGGATCGATTCCATAGGGCGTCCCACACGAGCCCGCAGGACCCAGTTTCCACCAGCATATGACGGAGTCTCCAATACCGAGACCATCGTAACTGAGTTCACGTACTCGGGCTATGGTGAGGCCAACGTCATTGAGGCGCCCTGCGCCGACGTGGCGCCGGACCAGGCCGACAACCCCGCTCTCATGCGCGACTGCTTAGAACTGCTGGGCCTGAAGGACGCGCTCCGAGGCACGGGCACCCTCAATTGGAGTGTGGACGCCGCCATCACAAGCTGGGACGGCGTGACTGCGGGAGGCACGCCCAGCCGTGTGACAAAGCTGCTGCTGTCCTCCGAGAGCCTCGCCGGAAGCATCCCGTCATCGTTGAGTTCGTTGAATGAGCTCACTCACCTGAATCTGAGCAACAACTCGTTGACGGGGGAGATTCCGGAGAGTCTCGGGATGCTGGAGAACCTGGAAGAGTTGCGGTTGTCAGGGAACTCGTTGACGGGATGCATCCCCTTGCCCCTGAAGGACGTGGCTACCAACGACCTCAGCTCGCTCAACCTTCTCTATTGCCACCCACCGAAGCCTGAGAACCTCAATGTCAGCATGGTCGGGGAGACCAGCGTCTCCCTAAGCTGGGATCCGGTGCCCAACGCGAGCAAGTACCGGGTGGAGTACGTACCCGGCGGGGGCGGAGTTGTGATCACAGACGACGATACAATCACAGGGACGTCCCACACCGTGGATGACCTACTCTGCAACAGCGAGTACCAGTTCCTGGTGAGCGCGTACGACAGCGGCACGGGCTACGCCACCGAGTGGAGCGACACAGCGTGGCTATCGGAGAGCACCTCAGAGTGCTTAGGCGAGTAACTCAAGGAATCATCCGCCGTTGTGCTGGTGTACAACGCTGAAGCTTCCAACTAGTGACGCTGTCGTCATGACGGACGTAAGGACAGCAATGCGCCTTGACACTGTGGGCAGCCCCTTTCTATGTTTGGCGGAGTCAAAAAGGCGTCTCACAGAGAGTCTCCAATGGTCTCTCAAAAAGGGTTCTCAGCGATGCTAAGAGACGCTTGTGAGTGGGGTTTCTGCGATCCAGCATCCCCGCTTATTCAAGATTGCGTGATGAACTACGGCAACTAAATAGCCAGACGACAGGGATTGAATGGTCTGGAGGAACCGGACTGCCCTGTTCGCGTCTTTGACATCATGGTAGTTTACGCTATGTACCAGTCGAGGTGGTGGGTGAGGTAGTTGAGGAGAATCAGATGAGAATAGAGGCAAAGTTACTCTTGTTGGCCCTCGTGGTATTGCCGGTCTTGTTGAATTGCTCGACAGGAAAGGGTGGAGAGACCCCGGCTGCCACCGCAACTCCAATCCCTGCTGCAACTATCAGCCCAACGCCCGTTGCCGCCACCATTTCCACACCGACACTCGCACCTCCTCAACCTCAGACGCCCATGCCTGTAACCATGGCCACGCCGACATCCATACCCACATTCACACCCGTTCCAATACCTACATCGTCGCCCACCCAACCTGCAACTCCAACTCCTTCCGCGACACCCACACCAACTGCGATACCTGCGCCTACTGCGACACCCAAACCTACACCCGCGCCCACACGCACCCCTACGCCTGAACCGACACCGGAGCCAACTCCAACAAGAGAAACGACGTCAGTGAAAGAGGGAGTATCTCATCCATGCGGCCCAGCCCACAGTGTGTTTGGGGATGTAGGAATTATAGAACACTTCATACATTGGACCCCCGATGGCTTGAGGATTGTGTTTGACGACGGTTCATCGGTGTTGGCGGTGAATGCTGATGGCACGGGGCTTCGAACGGTGGTTGACGCTAATCCTGGATTCGGCTTCAGGGACGGCTTCTATGCCGAGGTTTCACCCGATGGATCGACTATCGCGTACACCTCGTGTCAGTACACATCAGAGATTTCGGAGTACAGAAAAAGGGAGGGTGTAACTGAACGGGACTACTACCACTATGAAATCGGAACCGTGGCTATTGATGGCACACAGGTGACTCGTATTACGGAGAATGAAAACATAGACCACTATCCCACATGGTCTCCCGATGGTAAAAGAATGGTCTCCATACGAGGGGAAGATCCCTATGAACACGCGACGAAAGTGTCTCAGACAATGTTGAGGGATGGCTCAGATAAACGTGACGTGGTGGTGAACTGGCTCACTGCAAAGGGTGTCCCCGATGAAATTACGTATACAAGAATTCCCCTCTTCGTTCCAAGGTGGTCTCCCGACGGGCGTCATCTGGCAGTGGTTGTTAAGGAAGTCGGAGAGACAAGCTGGGCCGCGCAGTTCGCCATATACACGATTGGAGTTGACGGCTCTCAACCCCGCCGAATATCAGAGACAGCGAGTCAACCTTCTTGGTCTCCAGACGGGAGTCGCATTGCATTGGCTAGGGTTGAACGTGACGAAATAGTGCTCATCACACTAGCGAGCGACGGTTCTGATTCCACGCAAGTGACGAAGATAACCAAAATGGGCAAATACATTGAGGACAATGCGAGTCGATACGACTCCTGGATAGACGTTCTGTCATGGTCACCTGACGGGGCTCATATCATGTTTGGATGTGACGTGGGGCTGTGCATTGTCAACGTGGAAAGTGGTGTTGTAAGCGAGTCATCCGTAGAAGACGTACCACCAAATCCGAAGTACCCGTATTACTATACTGGACAGTGGGCACACCTTGAGGCGGCGTGGTCTCCTGATGGCTCAAGGATCGCGGTACGTGCTCCCAACTTCCCCAGCGCGGAACCGGGTGGTTATTCGGTCGTCTACACCATGGACCCGGACGGCACGAATGTGGAGGTACTGGTACGGAGCGGTATCGCCAAGAGTCCTCAGGATTCCATCTTGGGAGAATACGAGTCTGAAATGGCTGCCTGCAGTAACGGCAATGTGATCCCAGAGCCTGAAAGTAATCCTGGGCTGGTGGCAGATTGCGTTACACTTATGTTGGTGAGGAATACTCTGGCGAGGGAAGTTCCCCTCAACTGGGGCCCCGACGTTCCCATTGATCAGTGGGAAGGCATCACCATCGGCGGCGAGCCCCCCAGAGTTATAGGCTTGGAACTGCTGTGGGGCGTGGGGATTGGATGGATCCATCCAATCCCCAGGTGGCAAATCATCCAAGGCGATTACAAGGTCGAATCGAGAACAGGCCTGCCGAAGGAGCTTGCCAACCTCACGAAGCTGCAGACACTTTCACTAGCCGTGAACCGCGTGGCAGGTGGTAATCATACGGAATTATTCGACCCGGAGGATTCTGTGGTCCCATTGGAATTGGCTAGCCTGAAGGATCTGCGCCATCTGTACATCAAGTGGCCGGCCTTTCTGGGATGTATTCCAGACCAGTTCTCGGACGTGTGGGTGGACGCTACCGCCTTGAATCGCTGCGAGGATAAGAGCTCATGAACAGCAGGTTCATCCTTCCTGGCTGCCTTCTGCTGCTTTCCGGCATTCTGTTGGTTGTTGCAAGGTCAGGCCACAACCAGAGTGGCGAATAAGGCCTATAGACGGTCGGAGTCATCACGGCGGACTTGGCGTGGGTGCGCCTTGACAGTCTGGCCAGCCCCTCATAACATGGCCCAAGCTGGCGTGTTTGAGAAACACGCCGCAAAACAATCTTCGAAACTACCGTAAGGAGCGCCTATGGTTGACCTTCGAAAGGCTGCCGCCATCGTCGGCATCTACGAGCATCCCGCCCGATTCGCCCCCGACAAGAGCGAGCTTCTGGTGCAGGCGGAGAGCGTCATTGGCGCTCTTGCCGATGCCGGGCTTGAAAAGAAGGACGTGGACGGCTTGTTCTCCTCGTCGATGTCGGTGCGGATGGCGAACGTTTCGCTGGCCGACTACATGGACCTCTACCCCAAGCATCTGGACGACACCAGCGTCGGCGGGGCATCTTTTGAGTTCCACCTGGGTCACGCCGTCAACGCCATCGCCGCGGGACGCATCGACGTTGCAGTCATCACCTATTCGACCCTGCCACGTTCGGGAGGGATTTCAATAGGGACCGGCGGGGCTGCCCGTTTGGGCGCGCCGCGTCTGCATCCCGCGCCCGACAGCTTCGAGGAGCTTTACGGGTTCACCACGGTGGGGCTGTACGCCATGCTGGCCCAGCGGCACATGCACCAGTACGGCACAACCTCGGAGCAGCTGGCGGAGATAGCCGTGAACACCCGCAGGCACGCCTCCATGAACCCGCAGGCGCTGTATAGGGACATCATCACCGTGGACGACGTGGTGAACTCGCGCATGATTTCAGACCCGCTGCACCTTCTTGACTGCTGCGTCATCAGCGACGGCGGAGGCGCAGTAGTGATTGCCTCGCCGGAGGTGGCACGGAACTGTCGCCAGACCCCGGTTTGGATTCTCAGCCAGGCTGAAGGGGTGGCCCACCAGGGGGCCGGCCGCCGAGACCTGATGTACCTGGCGGCGGCGCAGACGGGTGGGCCGGCTATGGCGGCTGCGGGTGTCACTCACGACGACTTCGACATGGCGATGATCTACGATTCGTTCACCATTACCGTACTTATGACGCTGGAAGACTTGGGCTTCTGCAAGAAGGGAGAGGGCGGCGACTTCGTTTCCAACGGTCGTATCGGCCTTGGGGGGGAGCTGCCCATCAACACCGACGGGGGCGGCCTCTCTTCCAACCACCCGGGCATGAGAGGTCTGTTCCTGCTGCTGGAGTCCACCCGGCAGTTGCGGCATCAGTTTGAAGGCACGTCACGACAGGTGCCGAACTGTCAACTGGCCCTTGTTCATGGCACGGGCGGGACCCTGGCTTCTCGACACAGCGGCGGCACCGTAGTATTGGGGAGGGACTAGAGATGAGCGAGTGGAAGAGACCCCTACCGACCATCACCGGCGAAAGCCTTCCGTACTGGGAGGCCTGCCAGCGGGGAGAGTTGCTGATTCAGCGATGCGACCAGTGCCGGGAGTACCAGTTCTATCCCCGCGGCATCTGCGCCAACTGCTTCACCGGCAAGGTGCAGTGGGTCAAGTCCAGCGGCAAAGGCTCCGTCTGGACCTTCACCGTCACCCGGCAGAACCGCACCGCCGGTTTCGACGAAGGCCCTTACGCCCTGGCCCTGGTGGAGCTTGAGGAGGGCGTGAAGATGTTTACCAACATCGTCGGCTGCGATCCCTTCGACGTTCGGATTGGCATGCCCGTCGAGGTTACTTTCGTCAAGGCCAATAGCCAGGTAACCGTGCCCTTCTTCAAACCCGCGGAGTAGGTGAAAAATGGACTCCCTAGAACTCTGCTACATGAGCGTGGACGAGCTTTCGCCCCTGATACGGGATGGGGAAGTCTCGCCCGTGGAAGTTACCCAGGCGCACCTTGGGAGAATCGCCGCCACGGAACCCCGGCTCAACGCCTTCATAACCTTGCTTGAGGACCAGGCGCTGGCCGACGCTCGGGAAGCGGAGGGTGAGATAGGGGAAGGGCGATATCGCGGCCCGCTCCACGGCATTTCGCTGGGCCTGAAAGACCTCTATTACACCGAGGGCGTGATAACGACTTCCGGGGTGCGGATATATGAAGACTTTGTGCCGAGCTACGACAGCACCGTCACCCGCCGGATGAGAGAAGCGGGGACTGTTCTTCTAGGCAAGCTGAACCTGGCGCCGTTGGCCATGAGCGG
The DNA here is from genome assembly GCA_965238215.1 of Dehalococcoidia bacterium. Taxonomy (GTDB): domain Bacteria; phylum Chloroflexota; class Dehalococcoidia; order Lucifugimonadales; genus JAPULR01. Next base: position 2,294,850 of record OZ250180.1, read on the forward strand.
GCGGGGAGAGAACCCCTTCTTTGGCGACGCGCTGAATCCGTGGGACACAGATATGGTCCCCGGGGGATCCAGCAGCGGCTCCGGCGTGGCCGCCGCCACGGGCCAGTGTACCATTACCATGGGTTCCGACACCGGCGGCTCCATCCGAATCCCGGCGTCCTTCTGCAACCTGGTCGGTCACAAACCCACCTATGGACTGGTGAGTCGCTACGGAGTCAGCCCTCTCTCCTGGGGGTTGGACCACTGCGGCCCCATGACTCGGACCGTCATGGATACCGCCCACGCCATGAACGCAATCGCTGGTCACGACCCCAACGACCCGACTTCCGCCCGCATTGACGTTCCCGACTATGCGGCGTCCGCGCGAGAAGGCATTCGGGGTCTCCGTATCGGTATGCCAAGGGAATTCTTCGATATGCCCATGGAGGCCGAGGTAAGAAGCGTCGTGCAGAAGGCTATGGTTGTGCTGGAGGAGCTTGGGGCGGAGCTGGTGGAGGTCTCCTGGCCCAATTTCTACCGAGCCGTCACGATGGGCCACATCATCTCCATAACGGAGGCGTCTTCGATACACACCCACCTGGTGGAGACAAGAGGGTCCGAGGAAGTATCCAAGATACTGCGAAAGTTCCCCCGAATAGAGGCGGGGATGATGATATCCGCTGCCGACTATCTGGAGGTGCTTAAGCTTCGCCGGAACTACACCGAAGAGAGCCACCAGGCGATGAAGGACGTGGACCTGCTGGTTGGGCCCACTATGCCCATGACGCCCTTCCCCCTGGCCGCCGCCGAGGTGCAGCTAGAGGGCAAGAGCTTCGGTGCGGAGAAGGCCATACCCACTTTCACCCGCCCCTACGACCTGAACGGCTTTCCCGCCGTCTCCGTGCCGTGCGGGTTCTCTGAAGCGGGCCTGCCAATCGGGCTGCAGATAGCCGCGAAACCCTACCGGGACCACGTGGCCTTCCGCGCTGCTTACGCCTACGAACAGGCTACCGAGTGGCACAAACAACGCCCGCCCCTCCCGTAGCAGTCAATTATTGACAACACCCGGCGCCAATAGCGGCTAAAGCGGCAAGCGATTGACAGCGCCCAAAACCAATGATTCAATAGGAATCAGATAGAAATTGATGGGTACGGTATATTTCAGATAGGAGAATCCAGCCATGCGCAACGGATTTAGAGTAATTGACGCTGACGGGCATTTCTACGAGCCCGAAGACCTTTGGGACAAGTACCTAAGCCCCGAGTTCCAGGATAGAAGGCCCAAGGTTGCTCGGATGCTGGGGAATTCCATGGTCCAGTTTGAAGGAGAAGAGGGCGGCGTTTCCCGCTCCGAGAAGCTCTTCTCCGAGATGGACAACAAGTTTGGCCACGCCTTTCGGGATGGTTGGACTCTGGAGAGCCGCATCAAGGACATGGATACGGAGGGATGGGACATCCAGGTTTGCCTACCCACCAAGGCCGTGTCGCTGCCCGCCTTCATCCCATTGGACGTCCAGGGGGCCATGTGCCTTGCTTACAACAGTTGGGCCCACGACTTTTGCAGCGGCGCGCCGGAACGAATCAAGTTCACTGCCACGGTGCCGGGACATGACATCGACGACATGGTGGCTGAGATTCGCCGATCCGTTTCGGAGTTGGGCGCAGTTTCCATTTTCTTGCCCAAGGCTATCCCGGAGAAGATGTGGCACCATCCGGACTACACCAAGGTCTGGGAAACTGTCACCGACTTGGACGTCCCTATTTCGGTGCACGGCAGCAGCAGCGCCAGCGGCGAACCCTGGACTAATGCCCGCTACAACCCACACGCCGGCCCCTTCATCGCCTTGGGACAGGCCATCGGCTTTCCCTTCGAGAACATGATCAACCTGGGCCACTTCATGTACAGCGGCATCCTGGACAAATTCCCAAACCTCAAATTGCTTATCCTGGAGGCCAACTCCGGCTGGGTGCCCTTCTGGCTGAACAGGCTGGAGAAGTATTGCGAAGGTCGGCAGTCCGTCTTTTTCGACGATCACCCGCTCAACCTGACGCCCCAGGAGTATTTCTTGCGGCAGTGCGCCGTGGCGGCCGACGCCGACGAACCTTCAATCAAGTACGTGGTGGACTACATTGGCGACGACAACATCGTGTTCAACACGGACTATCCCCACCCCGACGCTCCGGCGACGAACGAACCCCTGCCCAACATGATGGAGCAGCCCCTTTCGGAAGAAACCAAGAGGAAGATCCTCTGGGACAACTCAGTCAAGATATACGGGGAGCGGTTGGTTGCGGGACATCCCCACGCGTGAATGCGCCCCTGCGACAACCCCGGCACAACAGTTAGAACTTGGGAGAATGTGTGATGCAGATTTGCTCTAAACTTAGACAGCCTGTCCTGTACGTGGCGGGCCTTTCGGTCCTTTTTCTGCTGGTGGTGGCGGCCTGCGGCGGGGGAAACGGAGACGACGAACCCCCCGCTCCCGTGGCCACTGCTGCGCCAGCCACCCAGCCACCGGCCGAGACCCCAGCGGCAACTCCCCAGACAGGAGCGCCCTCGTCCGGCTCGGAGACCCTGTTCATCACCGCCAACGAAACGGGGACCATCGCAGTTGAATTGACCGTCGGCGACATCCTGGAATTGAGTTTCGACGTGGAGTCGATGATCACGGGAGGCCAGAATGTCAGCGCCGGCATCGGAAAGGCCACCGAAGGCATCAAGCTTGTCATAAATGACTCCTTGGGTACTCCGCTGGTGACCATCGACGATACGACGGATTCGGACACCGTTTCGGTTGAAGCTGAGATCAACGGAGAGCATCAGATATTCTTCTTCAACCCCTTCCCCCTGCAGGCGGTAAACGTTAACGTAAGCTGGGTGGTGAACCCGTAAGGTCGTATCCGCCACCGTCCTGTACTTGGATGATAAATAATTCAGGCTCTTCTCCGCCAAGAGCAGGTGGATTGGTTGAGGATGAGTGACATCTGTGCTAAAATCAAGAACAACAGTACAAAAGGCGGCACACTGATAATTCTATGGTAACCACGGAAGCGCCAGTAACCAGATCCGAGTTGCGGGAAGAAATCGGGTCTCTCAAAGCGGACATGCGGGGAGAAATGGCGTCTCTTAAAGCCGACATACGACAAGAACTGGCGTTGCTGCGAGACGAATTTCGGCAGCATTACGCCACCAAAGCAGACCTGAAGGAATTGGAACTACGGCTAATGGTTCGATTGGGTGGCCTTATGATTACGGGCTTCGCCCTTGTTATTGGTGTAATGAGGTTGTGGCCATAGAATAGCAACAAACTCACAGTATCCAAGGAGACGCCAAGACCGCCCCTTCAATTACGGAGGTCGGGCGGTCTTTTGCTGTAGATTGGTTTGGGCGTATTCTTGACACCGGGGAGTGTCTTCAATAACATCTGGCCAATCGGAAGGCGGAGTTGAATACTAAAGGAGAGGTGGAGACAATTATGGGTTACAACATTATTTCCGGGGATAGCCACATTGACCTGCGGTTCATGCCGGAGGATCTTTTCGTCGCCAACGCGGCGGCGGGGATGGTAGACAAGATGCCCCACGTGGTGGAAACGGGCAAGGGCCGCCGCTGGAACGCCGGGGGAGTTGACTTGGGCGTGGTCGGCCACGAGGTGGACCCGCGCACCTTTAGCACGGAGATGGGGACCCGTTGGAACGCCATGATTGCCGCCGGCTTCTACGAAGACGCCGACCAGGGGTACCACCCCACCAACCCGGACCTCCGAATCAAGGACCAGGACAAGGACGGCGTTGACGCGGAGGTCATCTACGGCCTTCTCCGCATATCCGCCCTCCTGGACGACAACGATCAGATTGTCGAAATCTTCCGCATCTATAATGACTGGCTGACGGATTTCTGCAAGAGCCACCCTGGCCGCTTCGCAGGATTGGCCTGCATTCCCAACCACAGCCCGCAGGCAGCTGCAGACGAGCTTCGCCGCGCCGCGACTATCGGCCTCCACGGCGGCGACTTCGGCGTGGCTGGCGCGGTCAAGCCTATCTATCATCGGGACTGGGACGTGCTTTGGGAAGCCTCCCACGATACGGGCCTTTCCATTTCGTTCCATACCACGGGTCTGCGGCCCCGGGCCGTGGATGCGTCGGAGGCCTCCGAGTACGACGAGGTGTACCACAACGTTCGCACCACCATGTTCCAGCTTCAGGGTGCAGAGTTCGTCACCAGCATAATTTTCTCCGGCGCTTGCGAACGGTACCCCAACTTCAAGTTCGTTCTGGGAGAGTGCGGCGTCAGCTGGATACCCTACGTCATCGACCGGATGGACCACGAAGGCGAAGGCCAGTCGGGCATCTCCATGCTGCCCAGCGAGTACTGGAACCGCCAGGGATTCTCCACCTTCCAGAAAGAGAACGTGGCGGGCCACCTCATTCACCTCGTAGGCGAAGGCAACGTCATCTGGGGTTCCGACTATCCCCACCAGGACGGCGTTTGGCCCGACTCGTTGCAGACTATCGAGGACAACCTCCGTGACCTGAAAGACCCTTCCGCCAAGCAGAAGGTGATCAGAGATAACTCGGCGGCTCTCTACGGCTTCCAGTTGTAGCGCCTGATCTGTCCTCAGCGGCCTCGGTGGGCGAGTGCCCTGGCACCCCGCTCCGCCTAGCTCGACTCAGTAATGGGCTGGGCCAGAATCCAGAGGCTGACCATGGTGTAGCCCACCATAAGGGCTAGCATGGGCAGTTGGCTTCTGAGCGCCAAACTCCGCTCTTTGAAGGTGCGCAAGGCGATGGTGTGGGCTAAGAACACGGATATAATATGTCCCACTACTATTGCGGCCACGGCCAGGAGCCAGGTTGTGCGGGCGTTTATGATCCGCAGGTTCGTCTGATAGTCCGTTGTTCCGAACAGGTCCCAACCCATGCCCAGAGGGTCCGACGCCAGCGGGATAGCCAGCTGCCCCTGAATTAGCAGGAACGAAAGAAAATGGGCCAAGTGGTAGGCCAGAGCTATGGGGATGAGGGAGTAGACGAAGGTTCGGGCTATTTTGTTCACAGCCTCAGGGCGCCTGACGATGCGGGCTATGAGCCATGACGTGGCCAGGTAGACCAGGCCGAAGAGGAGCGGGAAGGTCAGAAGCCCCAGCGTACCCGCGACGTCATTGCTTCCCCCAAATGTGCCACTAAGCCTGTCGTGAATGTCGGCCCACAACGGGGTGGCCGCGAGACCGTCGTAGGTAACCGTCGAAAGGAGGAGCACCACCAGCGCCGCGATCGAAGTGGAAACAACTTCGTTGCGAAGAAGGCCGGCGGCGAACGGCCTAAGGTTGAACTCCCTTCTGTTGTGGCGCGCCCTGCTGAAACACCGGCGGCAGTCGATGCAGATGTCGTCCTTGTCACGGCAGTCCAGCGGACACGCCCGGCAGGTGGATTCGTCCATGGTGCGAAGCTCCGTGGGGGCGAATTTGGACAGGAATCCGAACACCAAGGTGAAGGCCTCGCCGTGTCGAAGCCACTGGTCCTTGCCGTAGATGATCATTCCCGCCCAGGTGATGACGGAGTAGTTGATAGCGAGGCGGGCCAGGTGAGCAGGCACGGCGGCGTCCACGTACACTAGCTCTATCCAGGCGAAGGCCCAGAAGAAGACGAGGGCGGGCCAGACGCCGAAACGCACAGGGTAGCGGTACCCCAGGTTTAGTTCCTTGCCGTCGGTGGCGGTAACGAAGGCCCACTCCACCCAGGAGAAAATTATCTTCCAGGGATTGACGATGGCCCACACGTTGCCTAACAACGCCGACACGTAGGCCAAGCCCACCCACCACAGAATCCAAACCAGCGTCGGTCCTGCGTTGTCCGTGGGTTCTTGTTCGCCCACAAGCCCGCCAATAACCACCAGGAGAAAGAGTCCGATGGACGCCAGCTGCAAGGGCACAAGGGCGAGAGGGTGGGACAGCAGACGGAAGGGGAGCCACTTTAGCAGGTTGACCCGGGGGTATGTTCGTCCCCCCCGGTCTCCCCGCATGAATAGGCCGATGACGACGAAGGAGAGGGCGACGGCCGCCCCGGCGCCGGTGACGTAAAGCCACAGAGGGACCGGCAGGTCGTATCGCTCGCCGAAGCCGTGGGCGTAGACCGTAGTCGGCGTAAGCGCCGCCGCGCCGAGGCCGATAGCCCCGCCCGCCAGAGCTATCCGTGCTAATGGACGCATGCCGTCACCCTTTCTTTGGTGGAATTTTCTTTCCCAAGGCGCGAATCAAGCGCGGCTCTGCCATAACTCCGAGGCGTCGTTATCGTGGGAGCACTACTAGGCGGCCAAGGTCGATTTCCGACGGCTCCGACGCCGAAGGTTGGCCTTCGTGGTGGTCTGACGCGTCCGCAGCTTCGCCTGGGACGACCACAGTCGTCGTTGCCTCCACGGGGTGCTCGCCCTTGGTGTACTGCTCGTGGCTGTTGGCGTTGAGAGTAACGCGGATGGAACGCTCACCCGGGTCGAGGCCTGATAGGTGGTAGTAGTGACCATAGACGCGGTTGTCCTTCACCCCGTCGACGTAGACGTGGGCGTGGCCCTCGCCGGGCACGTGCTCGCCGCTGGCGTTCTCCGGCGCAAAGGTAAATCCAGTGGTGGTGATCTTGAGGTTCACGCCGGAAAGTTCGTCTAGCTTCGCCTCTACGCCCACCGACAGGTCCGCCGGAGCTTCGATGGTCTTTTCGTGGTGTCCGTCACCTGCGGTTATGGCGTCGTGTCCTTCACCGTCGGACTCTGCCCCAACGTGGATTGTAATTGGGAAGCTGCCGGTGGCGGTAGCGATGAAGCGCACACTGCCGGCAACTTGTGGGACGATCTCCAATTCGTGGTCGTAGCCGTGCAGGTGGAAGCTGGCGGCCTCGTCGGAAGTTACGTTGAAGGCGACAAGGTCGTCTTGCTTGACCTCCAGGGAGGACTCGAAGCCCACCAGGGCGCGGTCTGCAATTCGCAGGTCAAAGGTTACCTCTGCTGGCTCGTCGCCACCCGCGCAGGCGACAACGGCGAGGCTGCCAATTAGGACGAGTAATAGAAGCCAATTAGTAGAGATTGCCTTTGGCATTCTTCACTCCTTTTCGTTAGTTTTGCAGTCTGCAACCTATCTCCTTGCGCCTCGACCCCTGCGTTTTCGCCGCTTCCTGCCCCACGATAAGGCTGCCAATCCGGCGACGACCACCAGGACCAATAGTATTCCCACAACGCCCAAGTTTACGCTCCCGCGCCGGCTCACTGTGAGGGGGATGTCTACGGAATCTTCGCCCAGGGAACCCCGGACTCGTAACGTGAACACCCATTGCCCAACCTCGTCTACGGGTAGATCAACAGTGAACAGGTTGGGGCCGTCCAGGGACGCTACGCCGGACACCGGCCCCACAGATTGTGGGTCTTCACCGCCGAGGCGGCCCCATAAGGCAATTTCGGCCTGCTCCACCGGTCCTATGCCGTCGGCCTGGGACAGGTACACCACGAAGTGCATGTTGCCGACGATGGGCGCGGTGGTGACCCGCAGAAAGTAGGGGCCGACGGCGCCGGAAAAGACATCCCGCGCGTTGGGGTGTATCCCGTTGGCTGTGGCGGGGGCGACGCCGAAGACCGCCGCGGCCGCCAGAAACCCCAGCGCCAGGGCCGTTATCGTCAATAGTCTAACTTTCATACTTTCCAAGGGCGCTCCTGCTCATAAGGCAATTGTACGGCAGCATGCCGTCCGGTTTCGGGTGGGGGAATGCGGACGCAAAGAGCCTAGAGCGCTAGGCGAGGCGGCGGCGGTTCCGGGTGAAGGAAGATGCCCCGCAAAGCTCGTTGGCTACGGGGCGTTAGCAAAGTGATAACGGTTGGTAACGCGAGGACAACGACGCTCGTGAGTAGGGCAAGGGTCACGCCAAGGGTCGAGACCGACAAGCCCTCGCCTTCCTGGGGCATGAAGATTACGCTGTTTTCGAGAACAGGACCTGCATTTTCAACGTCCCAAGAGTCCACATTGGTCGACTCATGGGGGTGGAAGGCCTCATGGTCGTGAAGGTGCTGAATCGGCAGCCCGGCAGGGTAGACGTGCAGATGGGCGGGCTGCCGCTCGGCAAAGTGATGGTCTGCCAGCGGGCCGAGAAGGGGCAGCAGAAGGGCTGTGAGGAGAGCCAAGGCCGTGATCGGAAAGAGGACTTTGGCCCCGAGAAGGGTGTTGCCGCGAATGGTCGATATAGCGGCAAAGAGGTCGGATGTATGGTTTACATAAGGCATGGTGAGAAGCAGGCACGAAGGCCGACAAGATTCTTCGCTTCGCTCAGAATGACGCGAGTGGGCGGGACACCTTCAGGAACAATCATAGCATATTGTTTGCGTATGACTAAGAAAAAGCTGCCGTTGCCTACGCACCGGACCACCGGTTGCGGGAGGCCGGAACAACGAGCGTCGTCACCTCCGGCTATTCGTCGTCTTCTTTGTCTTTTTCTTTATCGATGCCAAGTTTCATTCCCAACAGCGCGTATCCAAATAGAGCGGCGCCAAGCAACGTGAAGATGTAGTTTGGAAGCCTATCTTGCGATTCCGTGGTCGTCAGCAGCACAATGAATTGCCACAGGAGCAAGACCCCTGTAAAGAGCGCAAACCATTTTCTCCACTTCACGGGGATCATTGAGTGAACGGCCTGCTTGGGAGCCTTTCCATTATGGTAGCTCCGATTCCCGATAGACCACCAGAAGGGCATGGGCGGGGGCGAGGCTGCAGTTTTCCAGTCGGTAGGATTGTCCAGCGGCGAATTGGCCAGATGTGCCCCGTTCCAAGACCTCTTCGGCGGAATCCGTTACCAGCTTGACCCGCCCGGCTGCCTGCGTCCACGTCTCGCCATTGGCCGAAGCGCGACATTCGAAAACAGCGCCCGGCCTTATCGTCATGCGGTAGACGGTAAAGCCTGGTCCTTCGTCCACCTTCCGGCAGACGCCCCACGAATTTTGGCCCTCACTTACTCCGTCCGACGGGGGAACGCTCCCCTTCTCGTCCTTGAGTCGCTCGACGATGCGACGCACCTCCTGCACCTGCTCCCGGGAGGCGACCAGCACTGCGTCGGAAGTCTCGATAACCACTGCGTCCTTCAATCCCACCACCGCCACCGTGCGCTCATTGACCAGCACGAGGGAATTCTGCACCGATTCGAGAAACACGGGGCCTTCCACCACGTTGCCTTCCGCATCGCCGCGCCGTTCCTCCCAGACCTGGGCCCAGGAGCCAAGGTCGGACCAGCCGCCGGACAAGGGGACGACTGCCACCCGGATTTCCGCATCCTCCGCCGTCTTCTCCATAACGGCATAGTCGATGGACTCGGAGGGGCAAGCGAGGAAACGCTCTCGGTGGGGGCGAAGGAAGAGACCGTCTTTCTCAGCCTCTTCGTAAGCCGCGCGGCACGCCTGGGCTATGTCCGGGCGGCATCTATTCAAAGCTCTCAGCCATACCGACGCGTTGATAAGAAATATGCCGCTGTTCCACAGGTAGCGGCCATCCCTAAGATACTCCTGGGCTGTGGAAAGAGACGGCTTCTCCACAAAGGACGCCACCTCCATAGCCGCTGGGAGGTTGGTTTCCTGCTGTAGGAATCTTCCCCGACGGATGTACCCGTAGCCGGTGTGTGGCTGGAGGGGAACAATGCCAAAGGTGACCATATATCCGGCGCGAGCCATTGGTAGGGCGGCCTTCAGGGAGCGTTGGAACTCCGCAGGACTGCGGACCACGTTGTCTGCGGGCATTGCCAGCATCATGGCGTCTTTGCCCTTGGCGGCGGCTTCCTGAAGATAGAGGGCCGCTAAGGTCAGAGCAGGCGCGGTGTTGCGTCCTTCCGGCTCCAGGATTGCTGAAAGCGCGGGGCAGCCTACCTGCGCCAACTGCTCCAAGGCCAACTTTCCGTGGCTTTCGTTGCACACGACGAGGGGAGGCGCGTTAGACATTCCTTCCAGCCGGGCGAGGGTATCCTGCAGCATAGTCCCGCCGCCCAACAACGACAGGAACTGCTTGGGTCGTTCGGGCTTGGAGAGGGGCCACAGGCGCGTGCCGGAGCCGCCGGCCAGAATCACTGGATAGAGCAAATCACCCGTCCGTCGAGCGTGGGAAGGCGTCTGGCGTCAAGAGAGGATTCCTATGGGCGAGCATGGTGGGATTGTCCTTGGTGGATGCAGACGGAGCGATTATAGGTAAGGCCCGTGGGTGGGTCAACAGCTTGTAAATTCGGCCGATATTCAATAAAGTGTGCACAAATCGCCCCGTGACCACGGGCAGCCGCGGGCAGGCACGGGCGAAATAATTTCGGAGGAGAGAAATGACCCTCTACGGCAAGGTTATCTCTTCGGACTCCCACGTTGTGGAGCCACCCAACCTCTGGGAAGACCGAATGGACCCCAAGTTCGGCACCAGCATTCCCCATCTGCGGAAGGGGGACGACGAAGACCCCTACGACTGGTGGTACTACGACAACATCAGGATGGGCCCGACGGGCGCCATAGCAGCCGCGGGCAAGCGGTTCACCAACCCCCAGGAAATCATCCAAGCCGGGGTCTTTGACAACGTTCGGCCGGGAGGGTTCATCCCGGAGGAGCACGTGAAGGACATGGACCTGGACGGCGTGTATGGCGGGCTGGTCTATCCGTCTACGGGGCTGCCCCTCTACGGCATGGAGAACAACGACCTGCTTCGCGCCGTCTTCGCCGCCTACAATGACTGGCTGGCGGAATTTTGCAGCGCCTACCCGGAGAGGCTCAAGGGCATCGCGGAGGTGCTGCTGGACGAAGGCGTGGAGGAGGGGATCGCCGAGCTGCGACGTTGCGCCGAAATGGGCCTTATCGGAGCGATGATCAGCTCTTACCCGAGGGCGGGGCAGACATATAACCATCCCATGTACGAACCCTTCTGGGCCGCCGCCGAAGAGCTGAACCTACCCATTAGCCTTCACGTCACCACAAACCGGCCCGGCGCCGTGCAGGTGGTCGTAGACGGCAAGATCGCCCAGACGGGCGCAGACCGCTGCAACCACGACTACTTCGTCCGCCAGTGCTTGGGCCACATCGTCTTCGCCGGAGTGCTTGAGCGCTACCCCAACCTGAAGATTGTAAGCGCCGAGCACGAGTTGGGCTGGATTCCCTTCTTCCTAGGCAGGATGGACGTCACCTACAAGGAGCGCTACCAGTCCGCCCCCTATAGGTTCAAGGGCGATGCAACGCCCAGCGACCTCATGCGTTCCAACGTGTACCATAGCTTCCAGGAAGACGGACTCGGAGTTCAACTGCGGCACATGATCGGCGTCGATAATCTGATGTGGGGTTCCGACTATCCCCACGCCGAGTCCACCTTCCCGGAGTCTCAGCGAATCCTGACCGAGATTCTGGAGGGCGTGCCGGCGGAGGAGCAGGACAAGATAGTCGGGGGCAACTGCGCCCGGGTTTACGGATTCGACTAGCCCTCCATACTGGGTAAATCGATAACCCTAAAACTGCGGCTTCAACTGAAGCTGCTAGCAAGTAGCTCGTCGGAACTGTTGTGCATACTGGGTGAGGGAAGACCAGAAGGGTAAAGAGGCAATGGCCAGCGACCCGAACGAATTCTACAATGAATTGAAGGTACAACTGGAATCATTCCGACACCGGGAGGGATTCCCCAAAGTTCCAGTGACATTGACCGGCATCCCGTGCAGAGGGCTAACCGTAACGTACCAGCATCCTTCAGCTGGACCTGCAGACACGGCGAAGATGGCCAACGAAGCTGGCAGGATTATAGGGGCTGCTGGCATCGGCACTGCTGGGGGCGCAGCCGCGGGCGCAATAATTGGCAAGGTGGTGCTTGGGGGAGCATTAGCTCGGGTCGGCGTGGCCTCCGCTGGGGCAGCGATCGGTATTCCGATTCTTGCACCAGCAGCCCTCCTAGGTGCAGCAATCGGCACGGTGGCCTACGCAGCTTACAAGATAGGTCGAGGTAAGCGTGACCATGAACGTACCGAAAATCTGTTGGATCGGCTAGTAGCGCATTTTCAGGGGTTCAGTCCATCTGCCCAATGGCCTGACATCGGGATATTCGTGTTTGTTCGGAGTGCTGGCCTAACCGCAACATGGCAGCCGGAGATCAAAGGAGAGGCATCAAATACAGCGGAATGACTTGTAGCCCAACCCTACTAGTCCGACTCATGCCTCACATAACTGAATGCTGCGGCTAGAACTCGAAGCTCTCGCCGTTGAGCGTGAGGGTGTCCTTGAAGGGGATGGGCTTGGCAATCATCTGCCTTGCCCAGCATCCCCGGCGGGCGTTGCTTAGGATGGATCGGATGGTGTCCGGGTCCGCCGATGACTCAACCACGAAGTTTGTCTCCACGCTGGAGGCCCCGGCGTCAATGGTCTCTGCCAGGACGGAACCCGTCATGGTCAGGTTGAGCTTGATGTAACCCTTGACGTTGGAAATCTCCACTTTTTTGAACTGCGCGTACCGCGCAATCTGGGTCATCTCTCAGAAAAGCACGGCCATGGCGAAGTAGTGCAGGGGCGCCGGCGCCACGTCCAGACCGCCAAGACCGGGGGGCTCGTCGCAGATAATCTCCCACCGGCCGCACTTGCCCCGCTTCAGCTGGTCCTGCACCACCTCTGCCGTTGCCTCCACGAAGGCCAGACGCACCGGGCCACGAACGCCAACCATAGGGTCATACTCAACGTCCTGCTTCGGGTCTTTTATAACCATCGCAACTCCTATTTATGCCTGGGTGTACAGCGATTTCGTCTTTTGAGCGGGTCTCAGCTCGCTGGGCGCTGTTCCGCCCAGCCCGAGTTCAGCTCCACCAGATTGCCGTCGAAGTCTTCAACGAAGATCTGCGGCAAGTCGTCGTTGCTGCCCACGTACGGGATGCCTTCGTTGTCGAGCAGCCGCTTGGTCTGTTTGAGGTCGGCGACGGCGAATGCCAGATGACGTCCTTCCACGCCCCGCTTGCGAGGATTGATGTTACGCCCCTTTTGGGGTACGCCATCAACGCCGCTGAGGGTGATGTGGAGCTCGTGGGCAGGGCCGGCGCTGTACCAGATGCCGGCGCTCATAACGTTGGGCCGGACAATCTCCTCCAGGCCGAGGATTCTCCCATAGAAGTCCCGCGCCTTCTCCAAGTCCGTGGTGTGAAATGCCGCGTGCTGCAGCTGCGCGCCCATGCTCATAACAGCCTCCTAGCCGATTCTTGTGGGGTGGTTGGAGTATAGAATTCCGCGGCGGGGGCGTCAAACCTCCGACATTGACGGCGTACTACGCTTGGGCCACGGTTCATTTTGAGGGAAGCGAAGAATCTCATCGTCTACTCGCCGCCCGCAACTCTAGATTCTTCACTTCGCTGCACTGCGTTCAGAATGACAGGCCTCTCCTTTGCAATGGGCGGCAGGTTTCCGATATCATCCCTGAAGCTTTACGTGGAGGAACAGAACGATTATGGCGCGACTGAACAGGGTTATAGACCTGCTAGAGAGGGGCAAGCCTGCCGTTGGGACCTGGGCCAACAACGGCAATCTGGACGACCTGGCCTTCGCCACCGACGCCGGCTACGACTACGTTTTCATAGACAACGAGCATACGGGGCTGGACTTCCCTACCCTGCGGCTATCACTCCAGGCCCTGTTGAATCGGAAGCGCATTGCGGAGTCTGCCAGCCTTCAGGCTCACCCGACCCCCTTCGTCCGAATTACGCCCAACGCCAGGGAGCAGAACCAGTGGATAATCAAGCACACCCTGGACCTGGGGGCCTACGGCATCGTCATCCCTGTTCTTGACTCAGTGGAGGCGGCCGAGGCTGCAGTGGTGGCGTCCCGGTATCCCCAGCGCCGAGGTGCGGCGGACCTGCTGCCCAAGGGCGAGCGGGGCTGGCATCCTCACGACGTGGCCGTTCGATACTGGGGCATAACGGTGGAGGAATACACCGACAGGTCCGACCTGTGGCCCCTGGACCCGGACGGAGAGATGCTGCTCATAGGCATAATCGAGACGGTTCAGGGCGCGCGCAACTTGCCGGACATCTTGAAGAACGTTAAGGGCATTGGGGCGATAATGGCAGGGGCGGGAGACCTCTCCGTGGACATGGGGCTGGGCGGCAACGCCACCGAAGCCCCGGAGGTCCAGGAGATGGTGCTGCGAACCCTCAAAGTTTGCCAGGAATACGGAGTGCCTTGCGCCACCGGAGTGAAAACGAAGGAAGACGTGGAGCGCCGCCTGGAACAGGGCTTTCAGATACTTACGGACATGCCCGCCAAATCGGCATCAGCTCTGGAACACTGCCGCGCCGTAGCTGGTAGTTAAGAGACGGGATCGTATAGAAATGACTGGCGGGGGTTATGGGTATGCGACGGCCATGAACGCGAGGGACAAGCCTAGGGTTGCTTTGGTTTCAGCTATCGAAAATAGGGGGCCGTGTCCGAGCAGCTATCGCAGATTAGAAAAATCTCCATGCGGTGCCCTACTATCCTGCCGGGAATATCGGCCCCGATAGTTCGCAGAACCCGCTCGACGGTGCTGCTTCGAAACTCCCCTACCGTGTCGCACTTCACGCAAACGGTATGGTGGTGGTGCTCCCGACGCGCCACTATGTACTTGGGCGTACCGTCAGCCAGGCTCACCTTGCAGAGCACCCCGGCGTCCAGAAGCAGTTTGATGGTGCGGTAAACTGTCGCTCGGCCCACCTCTATCAATTCTTCCGTCAACTCCTCGACGGTGAAGCCCACCTCCTTGGATTCCAGGAGGCTGACAACGTCCCTCCTTTGGTTGGTGGGGCGATATCCGTGGTCTTCCAATATGGTCAGCAGTTCTGAGGGCGAGGGGCGGGGTGCTGGCTCCGACTTTACATTAGCCATTAGTAGAATATCGTTCCTATCTTTAAAGATTGTTTTGATTATAGACGTACAAGTGTGCAATTTGTCAATACTCACCTGGTACTGTGTCCCAACTTCAACCCTTTGATACTCCATAGGCCCGTGCTATACTCGTTTCAAACCGAAGGAGGTGCGCCATGTATGACTTGCTGCTAAAGGGAGGGCGCGTAATAGATGCCTCCCGCGTGATTGACGAATTGATGGACGTGGCCGTCGAGGGCGGTCGGATTGCGCGAATGGCGCGGGGCATTCCGCCATCGGAGGCGCGGGAGGTCTTGGACGTTTCCGGCAAGATTGTAGCCCCAGGGCTTGTGGACGTTCACACTCACGTGTACCACCCCGGGCGTAGCTGGAATCACCCCGACGTAGCCGGCGTTCGCTCCGGCGTCACGACAATCGCCGACGCGGGCGGGCCCGGTCCCGCCGACTTCGAGGACTTCTGTCAATACGTCCTTCCCAAAGCCCAAACCACAGTCTACTCTTTCCTAAGCGTCTTTCGGGAGCGCAGCCTCGGCGCGCCTCCCTCGGAAGATCAGATGGATGTGGATGGCGTGGTGGAGATAGCCCGTAACAACCCGGACCTGGTCAAGGGCGTCAAGGTCATCGTGGCTCCCAGAACGGTACAGAACCTGGGACTGAAGCACGTGGAAGCCTCCAAGCGGGCCGCCAGGGAAGGAGGCGTCCGGCTTATGATGCACATAGGGGACATTGGGCCAAGAGGTCAGACGCCGACGCCATCCGACGTTACCGCCGAGGCTTTGGCCATGCTGGACCCGGGCGATCTGGTGACCCACGTGTTCACGCCCCTCACCGGCGCCGCGCTGGACGAAGATGGGCAGATCCTTTCGGCCCTCGTGGATGCCCAAGACCGGGGCGTGTTCATCGACACTTCCTACGGAGATTTTAACTTCGGCTGGGACCGTGCCGACACGGTGCTGGCCCAGGGGCTGCGGCCGGATACCATCGCCACGGACATAGAGATTCACGCCGGCGACGGGATGCGCAAGCTTTCGGAGCGCGGTCTACTGGAATACGCGTCCTATTTTCTGGCAATGGGATTTTCCGTTGAAGACGTGGTGCGAATGACCACCGCCACCCCCGCCGCCTATCTCGGCATTCAAGACAGGGCAGGTAGCCTCCAGGAGGGACGGACGGCGGACATTTCGGTGCTGGACGTGGTGGAGGGACGGTGGCAGCTTGCCGACGCTACGGGGAAAAGCCGGGTAGGGACGGAGGCGCTGGTTCCGGTAGTTACGATTAAGGGCGGCCAGGCAATCTATCCCGGCGAGCCGCCCCATTCCTGGGGCTGGACGCCGCCCATTGCCGCTGAGGTAGCCTCTGCGGGTGACGGTTCTTAAGAAGCTCACCCTAGTCCACGCTCGACTTGATAGCCCGCGTCCTGCGGTGGCCTCCAGATGAAGATGGGCCTGGGCACAGTGGATAGGCTCGCCCCACGGCGGGTCCTGCTGGTAACTTGCATAGTCGCCACTGTTGGCATGGGCGACGCTATGATCTATAACGTCCTTCCCTCCAACGTAAGCGCCTTTGGTGTGGCGGTGGGGCTGGTGGGAGTCCTTCTCAGCGCCAACCGGTTCATTCGCTTGGCATCCAACCCACTGGCCGCCTACTTGGTGCAACGGTACGGCGCTTCGCGACCTGTGCTGGTGAGTATGATAGTGGCCATGGGCACCACCGTACTTCTTGGTCTGGCCAAGGGGTTTGCCCTCCTTCTTTTGGCGCGAGTTCTCTGGGGCGTCTGTTTCTCAATACTCCGACTGACCGGCTTCCTGGTGGTGTTGGAGGAAGGACAGGATGGGAGGAGAGGTCGTATGATGGGAGTTTTCAGCGGAGGAATGAGGATTGGCAGCCTGGTAGGTGTTCTGCTGGGCGGGATCCTGTTCGACGCACTGGGCCGGTCCACAAGCTTTCTCATCATCGCGGCCATCGGACTCTTGGGCATCCCGGCTTTTCTGGAGTTGATTCGCAGGTCTAGTTCTGGCATTGTCGCTTCCACGAGCATCCAGGGAGATGCTCCTCAGAGCAGAGAGCCACCGCATCCCAGGAGCCTGGGGCGAAGGTTCTGGGATTTTCTTGCGCCACCCGTGCCCGATATGGGGAATGGCCATCGCTACAAGTTCCTGGCGGCGAACTTCACTACATTTTCCTTCTACCTGGTTATGAGCGGCATCCTGGTGGCTACCCTGGGCTTCTATCTGAGGGAGCGGGTGGGAGATGAAGTCACCGTTGCCGGCCTCGTTCTGGGTATAGCTACCCTAAACGGACTACTCTTGGCCTCTCGCTGGGTCTCCGACGTGACGGCGCCCTACCTGGGTCACCTGGGTGACCGCTATGGCCATGAACGGATACCCGTCATGGCCATACCCATCTGCATAGCCGCATTGCTCCTGCTGGGGTTCAACACTCCCATCTGGTTGACTTTCATATGGCTGCCACTGGCCTTTCTCGCCGTCACGGCCTCCGTCACCTCGTTGAGCGCAGTAGTGGGTGGAATGGCTCCGGTCAACCGCAGGCCCCAGGTTATGAGCCGCTTCGCCACCTGGCAGGACATGGGCCACGCCTTGGGACCTCTACTGGCCTACGCCGCCCTTGACTCAGTGTCCCTCACCGTGGTGTACATCGCTGGCGCCTGCTTTCTGTTGACCGCCCTGGCGACTCATTCAGTTTGCTTCCTTCGCCAACCTTCGGAACAGCGGGGAGTGAAGGCATGAAGGAGTTGCCAACTCCACTGTCATGTGCGCTTGAGGGAATAGGGAAATTCAAGCGTCGGCTGCTGGGGCGGACCTGCGTAGTTTTTCTCGACTACGACGGCACTCTTACGCCCATCGTATCGCGGCCGGAGCTTGCCCAAATTGCCCCGGAGATGAAGGCCCTCGTCAGCTCACTGGCCGACCTGTGCAGCGTAGCCATAGTCAGCGGTCGCTCCCGGGCGACCCTCTGGGGTTTTCTTGGGCTGGAGAACGTCATTTACGCCGGCAGCCACGGAATGGACATCGCCGGCCCGCGGGGCACGTGTCTTCGCCTTGATGTCGGGCGGGAATTCCGGGAAACCCTTGCAGCCGTACATCGTGAGCTTTCGGCGGCCCTTTCCGACATTCCTGGGGCGCTGGTGGAGCTGAACACCTACGTCCTCGCCGTGCACTATCGCCTCGTCGATCCCGCGCAGGTCCACCTAGTGGAACGCGTCGTCGACCGGGAATTGCGGGGCTGTTCCAGCCTCAGGAAGACCCGCGGCAAGATGATCTGGGACATTCGTCCCGACATCACCTGGGATAAGGGCAAGGCCATCTTGTGGATTCGAGAACAGTTGGGATTGCACTCCGACAGTTCCGTAGCGTTCTATCTCGGTGACGACGTTACTGACGAGGACGCATTCTCCGTCCTGGGCGACCGGGACGTGGGCATTCTGGTGGCGAGCCGTCCGAAGAAGACCGCTGCTCGCTATTCTCTGAAGGACCCTTTTGAGGTAGGGCGGTTTCTTGAATGCTTAATCGGCATCCTTGACCATCCTGCCGGATAACCGCCTAATTTGACAGTTTCCCTCAGTGACCCTATTCTCACGCTATCCGACGCAGAGGAGGCGCACCATGCCGCCCAATGGAATGAACTCCTACAGACCGCCCGCCATGGGCCTCAGCCACGTTATATCCTCGGGGAACTACTACGCTACCCTGGCTGGCTATCAGATTCTGGAAGAGGGAGGCAACGCCGTCGACGCGGGGGTTGCCGCGGGAATCGCCATTAACGTCACCCAGCCTCACTTCACCAGTTTTGCGGGCGTGGCTCCCATCCTGGTATATATGGCGGAAACCAACGAGGTGGTTTCAATCAGCGGTTTGGGCCGTTGGCCCAAGGCGGCCACGGCGGACTATTTCATCGAGACCTACGGCGAGATTCCCGTGGGTATGGCCCGATGCGTCGTTCCCGCCGCCTGCGACGCCTGGCTTACCGCGCTGGAGCAATTCGGGACCATGACCTTCGAGCAGGTGGTAGGCCCGTCCGTTCGACTGGCGGAAGAGGGCTTTCCCGTTGCGCCTCGCCTCAGCGCCGCCGCCCACCGTCCCGGAGTGCTGGAGCGGTGGCCTTACGACGCCCAGATTTTCGCTCCCAACGGCACGCCCATCAAGACCACCCAGCCCTTCGTTCAGAAGGACTTGGCCAACGTGTTCAAGCAGATGATAGAGGTGGAAAGGGCCAGCGTCAGCGGTGGGCGCGAAGGTGGACTTCGGGCCGCCCGAGACTTCTTCTACAAGGGAGAAATTGCGGAAAAGATGGTCGCCTTCTCCCAGCAGGAGGGCGGACTGATGACCATGGAGGACTTTGCGGACTTCTCCGTGGCCGTGGAGAAGCCCGAGACGGGCAGCTACGGCGACTATACTCTCTACACCTGCGGGCCGTGGTGCCAGGGGCCGAGCCTCATTGGCGTACTTAACGTAATGGAGGGGTTCGACCTGCAGGCCATGGGCCACAACTCTCCCGACTACCTTCACACGCTGTTGGAGTCCATCAAACTGGCATTTTCCGACAGGCACTATTTCTACGGCGACCCGGACTTTGTGGACGTTCCGATGGAGGGTCTGCTCTCCAAGGGTTACGCCGACGCACGACGGGCCGGCATCGACATGGCGCGGGCGTATCCTGAGATGCCGCCCATGGGAGACCCCTGGCCTTACCAGGGCGCGGCAGCCCGCGGGCCGGCCATGGCGGCACCGGCGGCGAACCCAGGCCCTACGGGGCCGGACACCAGCTACGCCTGCGTTGTCGACAAGTGGGGCAACGCCTTCTCAGCCACCCCCAGCGACAGTTTTGGCGCAACGCCAATGGTGCCCGGGCTGGGAATGATAGTCTCCTCCCGCGGCACCCAAACGTGGCTGGAAGAGGGCCATCCCTCCCGGCTGGAGCCGGGCAAGCGGCCCCGCCTGACGCCCAACCCATCTATGGCTTTCAAGAACGGACGCCTGTTCATGCCCTTCGGCACCCCCGGCGGCGATATGCAGGTCCAGGGGATGGCGCAGATGTTCCTGAACATGGTGGAGTTCGGACTTGACCCGCAGCAGGCGGTGGAGGAACCTCGTGCGGCAAGCTGGAGCCACCCCGATTCCTTCTGGCCCCACAGCTACACGCCGGGGCGGATTGAGCTGGAGGGTCGAATTTCGTCGGAAGCGGCGGCTGACCTTGAACGGAGAGGCCACAAGGTTGGGTGGCTGTCCGATTGGGGATACCGGGCCGCCGGTCTCTGCGGAGTGCTGGTAAACCAGGAGTTCGGCACCCTCATTGGCGCCGCCGACCCGCGGGCCGATTCCTACGCCGTGGGAAGATAGACGGCAGTCAACCTGACGTTTACCAAGTTAGGCTCGCGCTCGCGCTAAGGGCCAGCTAGCGCCTCAGAAAGAGAGAGGGCGAGGCTACTTCCGCACCAGCCGGCCGTTCTTGACGGAGACCGGCATCCGCCCTCGAAGTGCCCCGGCGGCGAAGACGATTAGCTCTTCGGCGCACTCCGAGCAATAGCCGTAGTCGTCCATCAACCGCCGGCTGATGGTCTCCCGGTGGTGCTGTTGCTTCTTGTTGTTCCGCAGCATAACCGAGACGTCCTTCAAGCTGGGCAGCAGCAACTTCTCCAGGGCCGCGGCGAGGAGCGGAATGTCCTGGTAGGAGGTCAGTAAGCTCCTCGCTGCAAAACTCCGGTGGACTTGAAGGACTTCCCGGCGAAAGTCCTCACGGCGGGAGTCGGGTACGCTGATGGCTCGTTCCAACGGGCGCAGGGCCCGATCGTCCTGTCGGGTCTTGTGGGGGTCACCGTCCCCCTCCTCCGAAAGCAGGTCCTCTAATCGCCTCAGATAGGATTCAGCTTCCAGTTGGGCCCGCTCCTCGAACCGGTCTGTGGCGGCCTGCTGCATCTGGCGCAGCGCCAACTCCTTGTAACTCTCTATGGCTTCGGGCAGCAGCGCGGGCAGCCGCTCCATGTCATCCTTCGCGACGCCGGCCCGTTCCTCGAATCCCTCCACGAGGTTCTCCAGCGCCGCTACCGGCCCCAGGCAGGTGGGGCCTCGCGAGATGGCGTCGGCCAGCCGGTTGATGATGAACCGGGGCGAGAGGCCGAACATCCCCTCGTTTGAGTCATCCTCTTCCTCGAGAGCATCCTGACGGCCCCGGGCGAAGTTGGGGAAGGCCCGGCCGTCGAACATCTCCATCCGCTTCCGTCGATAGTCCCGTCCGGCTCTCTTCGGCAGATCCAGCCTGGAGAGCACAGCCAGGGATGCAACCACGGGGAGGGTCATGGGTGACACGTGGACCTGTGAGAAGGGGGCATCGGACAGGAGCTTTTGGTAGATCTTCACCTCTTCGGACCGCTCCAGGGTGTAGGGCGCCTTGAGCAAGATCAGCCTGTCCAGCAGCGCTTCCGACTCTTTGTTGGACACGAAATTGATATATTCCGCCTCGTTGCTGTGGGCAATGATGGTCTCGTCGGCGTAGACGGAACCGAAGCTGCCCAGCTTGATGAGCTGCTCCTGGGTTACTCCCAACACCACCGTTAGAAACCGGTCGTCGGAGCGGAAAATCTGGATGAACTCCATGATGCCCCGATTGGCCGCCTGCAGTTCGCCGTCCATTCGGAAGGCCCGTCCCGCGCCCTCCAGCCGGTCATCCGCCAGCCTGTCGAGGTTGACGCTTCCAATGAGGCGGTCCAGGTTCTGGCCCTGGGGGCTGGTGGCGACAAAGGAGCCTATTCCCACGCCTTCGGATTCTCCGAAGACCACCCGCCGGACCTTCACGGCGGCGATATCGCCGTTATAGACGTTGCGAAGGGTGTCCCGGCACCGGGGGCAGAGGTCGCCCTCCACGTGCAGTCCGTAAGCCTCTTTGAGTTCGGCCCGTCGATGTTCGGGCACCAGGTGCATCGGCTCCTCCTGCATGGGACAGCCTGCAATTGCGAAGAGCGCGCCCTCGTCGGTGCGGGAGTACCGTTCCAGCCCTCGTTTCAGGGCGTTGACCAGGCTGGACTTGCCGCTGCCCGGCGGGCCCATGAGCAGCAGGATGCGCCGTCGCCCCTCCGGTATCTGGGAAGCGGCGCGGAAGATCTGGGTAAGCCTTTGGATAGTCTTCCGCGCGCCGAAAAGGTTGTCGAAGATAGGATAGTTGACGGTCTCCCCGTCGGAAGAACCCGCTCCCGCCCATTGCAGCATGTCATATATTCGAATGTGGGAGAGGCGGGCCAGGGAAGGGTTGGCGATGGTCATTTCGAGGTACTCGCGGAAGGTCCCTTCCCATGAAAGAGCTTCCGATTCCTCTCGTATTTCGTCGAGGAATTCGTTAATCTGCGTCATTGCCCAACCTCCTCATCGAACTGCTAGTCATTTCATCATAACCCGACGGGGCGGATTCATGCCAGATGCAGCGTCCGGATAAGCCGGACCACCGCGGTGGGAAGGGGTTCCAGCCAGCGCAAAAGCTGAGCGGACCCCCACGCGATTATGACGCCTATGACTGCGCCTGCGGCCACGTCGGTGACATAGAAGACGCCGGCGAAGACTCGGGACAAGCTCCAGATAGTGGCAAGGGCTATGAGCGCCAAGCCAAGGCCGCGCTGCAGCTGCAGGACGCTGAAGGCCAGGGCGAAGGAGAGGGCCGCCGGGTTGGAGGGGAAGGAAGAGTCCGTGGGCCGGTAGAAGAGCAAGTTTAGCTCCACCTCAGTGAAGGGCCGGGGGCGGAAATACACTTCGTTCAGTACCAGAACGGCCAGGTTGGCGAAGGCCATTGCGAGGATGGCCGCTATCACGGTCTTCTTGGCAAGCAGGCCAGAGGATGCCGGTTCGTCGGTGGAGAACCAGAGCCACATCAGACCCAAAATCAGCATCACGGGAATCAGGTAGTCGCTAACCAGCACCTCGCCGATGGCGTCCATCCAGTCGTGCTGCCCGACGAGCCGGTTCATCCAGGTTACTATTTCCAGGTCGAGATTCTTCAGTCCTTCCACAACCTACCCATAGTGCGTCGCAGTGCAATGAAGTAGCTCATTTGCCGGAGGGCTTGAAGGCCCGTCCCTTTTGGGTCCTCGCCTCTGCCGAATCCGGCGTTCAACAGTGAGGTCGCAGCAAGGGTGAACAGCACCGCGCCAACTGCCGCCGCAACGGAGAACATGGCCTGTTGATTTCCGTCCAAGCCGCCGCCCGTGTCAGGAAGATTTCTAGGCTCGCTGACGAAGAACCATACGAACGATCCGGCTACCAGGACCAGGGCCGCGACAAAGTTTAGAAGGGGAATCCTGATGAAGTAGAGACCCTTAAGCCTGTTCTTCAAAGCCGCTAACTGCACCACTCCCAGGGACGCAAGGAAGATGAAAAGCACGTAATCGGCGGCGAATGACACTCACTGACTCTCCGGCGTCGGTATTCCGGCGCACTGCTCGGGCTGCTCTTGGGGCTTGTCGATTTTGCGCTGGCTGGCAAAGTGGGCTATGGCCACCACTAGGGGGAGAAGGATGACGTAGCCGAGGAAGGCAACGCCCGCGCCCGTTAGCCAGGTTACCAGAGGCATAGCGAGGAAGAAGAAAGTTAGGGTCACCGTGGCCCGCTTGGAAAGGGCCAGAATCAGCAATGCGCCCAAAGATAGGGGAATTCCCGGCAACGGCAAGAGGCCCATGAAAACACCCAGAGTAGTGGCTGCTCCTCTTCCTCCCCGGAACTGGTGGAAGAAGGGCCAGTTGTGCCCCATAACGGCGGCCAGCCCGGCGGTCATCTGCAACGCCGTATCTCCGCCGGCGAATTTTGCCAGCAGGATCGCTGCGGCGCCTTTGGCGATGTCCACCGTGCCAACGGTCAGCCCGGCCGGGGGCCCAAGGTTTCTATAGACGTTGGCTGCGCCGGCGTTCCTGTCTCCCAGGGTTCGGATGTCCTCCCGCTTTAGCCAGCGGGCGACCAAGCTCGCCGTGGGCAAGGAGCCGATGAGGTATGCCGCGACCACTAAGCCTAACCAACTGATGCTCTCCCAAGCCAAGACTTATATATCCGTCACGGTGTTTCTTGGTCTCTAGGAAGCCGAAGCTTTGGGTACTGCGGGCGTGCACCAGTGCATGTACTTGGGGTTGTTGCCCCCGGCGATCTCGAAATACTTCTCCCGCAGGGTCTTGGATATGGGGCCAACGGTCCCGTCGCCAATCTTACGGTTGTCCAGCTCCACCATGGGCGTCAGGTGGGCGGCGGTGCCAGTGAGGAAGCACTCGTCGGCGATGTAAAGCTCGGTGCGGCTAATGTGGCTCTCGAGGACCTCCAAGCCGAACTCTTCCCGGGCCACCTCCATGACGGTGGAGCGGGTAATCCCGGGCAGCACACTGTCTCCAAGGGGCGGTGTGTGCAGCCGGCCGTTTAGGACCATAAAGAGGTTTTCGCCGGCTCCCTCGGAAACGTTGCCGTCGGAATTCAGCAAAATAGCCTCGTCAAATCCTGCGAGGACGGCCTCCGTCTTGGCCAAGATGCTGTTGATGTACACTCCCGTCATCTTGAACCGGGGAGGAATGGAGCGGTCATCGGGCCGACGCCAGGTTGAAGTGCAGCACCGGAGGGCGTCCGTATCCAGATAGTCGCCGAAGGGGATAGTCATCATGCAGAAGTCGCTGTCCAACTCGTGGAGCTTCAGGTTAGCGATGCGTTGAGCGCTCTTGTAGGCCAGGGGGCGAATGTAGATGTCCTGCTTGTAACCGCATCGCTGAATGAGCTCGATAGTGATATCGCATAGGTCGTCCACCGAATATGGAATGTCCATCATCAGAAGGCGGCAACCCTGGGTCAAGCGCTCGAAATGCTCGCGCAATCGGAAGACGTAGACGGTCTCTTTTTCTGCGTTCCAGTTGCCGCGAATGCCCTCGAAAACCCCAGTGCCGTAGTGAAGAGCGTGGGTCTGGATGCCGACCTTGGCTTCCTCCAGCCGAACGAAATCACCTTCAAAGAAAGCGTATGGTGTTGGACTCAACGCAAATCTCCCCCTATGCTGATGCTGAGGTTTGGCCTGATTATAATAAGGCGCAGCCGATATGACAACAACGCCCTCCGAAACCAAAGGGATCCTACTAAACCTTCCGTCCGTAGCGACACACAATTTGCGTTGCGAACCGATGTACGTTAAAATTTGACACATCTGCCATGCGTCGCATCTTTCACATAGACTTGGACGCCTTCTTCGTGGCGGTAGAACGCGCCGACGACCCTTCGTTGGAGGGCAAGCCCGTGGTCGTTGGCGGACGGGCAACCGGCCGGGGCGTCGTAACCTGCGCCTCCTACGAAGCCCGTCCCTACGGTTTACGGGCGGGCATGCCCCTATCCCAAGCCCACCGCCTCTGCCCTCAAGCCGTCTATCTACCCGGGAATTATCATAGATATACCGCAGTGTCGGCGGAGTTCCACCGGATATTGGAGTCCTATTCACCCTTCGTCCAGCCCTTGAGCTTGGATGAGGCTTTCGTGGACATGACGGGCTTCGACTCCCTCTACGGTTCCCTGAATAAAGTGGCGAATGATATGAAGGGGCGGGTCCGCTCGGAATTGAAGATTACCGCCTCCGTGGGGATAGCTTCCTCAAAGGTGGCGGCCAAGGTGGCCTCCGAACTGGAAAAGCCGGATGGTCTGGTGGAGGTGCCCGCCGGCTCGGACGCTCGATTTCTTGCGCCGATGCCTGTTGCGGACCTGCCCGGAGTGGGAGCGAAGACTGCCAAGCTTCTTGAAGAGGCGTTGGGGGTGAAGCTGTTGGGCGAACTGGCGGATACGCCTGCCGCCTCCCTGCGGAGCGTCCTCGGCGTCCGCGGGGACCTGCTGCGGCTGTGGGCGCGGGGCGAAGACGACACTCCCGTTCATGGCCCAGAGGCCCCCAAGTCCATAGGACGAGAGACCACCTTCAACGAGGATTCAGACGACCCGGCCTTTCTGCTGCCTCTCTTGCGGAATTTGGCAGAGCGGGTGGGGGCTGATTTGCGGCGCGAGGCCAAGAAGGCCCGCCGCGTGTCTGTGCGGGTGCGCTTCTCCGACTTCCAGACCGTTTCGCACCAGACCACCTTGAAGCCCCCGATCTCTCACGATCAGGGCATCTACGACGCCGGCGCGGCGCTTCTCATGCGAACGCTCAAGCAGCGTAAGGCCAAGGTCCGTCTGGTGGGCATAACGGTTTCCGAACTTTCGCCAGAGGCTTCGCAGATAGCCCTTTTTGAACATCAGGACCAGAAGTACGCCGAACTGTCTTCCGCCATCGACAAAGTGAGGGACAAGTACGGCTTTGGCTCTATCCAGACGGGGGGCGCCCTTCGATTAGGGGATGACCTTCCGGGAGAGCGTCGAGGCTGGGCGTGGAGAGAAACTCCCCCTTCCCGCTAGAGGTAGTTCTACCCGTATTCTGTGTGGTTATCTAAAGCGGTCCGTAATCAACGCTCGTACTGTAGACGCTAGTTCCGTGGGAACCGCCATCACTGTCTGAGTAGAGTCTTCGAAAGCGGCCTCGTCCTCGGCGACTTCTTCATCCGCGGTTAACGATTCGTAGTGTCGGAGCACACGCCGGACGCGCTTCTCAATCCCATCCCGGCGGAAAATTGGTCGTATGCTTCATCGCTATAGCCTTGATCCCTGCCACACATCATCCCAAACAGTGCCTGCCCACCGCGGCGATTCAGAAAGGCTCTCACGTCTCAGAATAGCGTGGGGGTACGATGCCGGCGCTAGCCCTCCAGAATTCCCAAGGGCAGGCAGGCCGAAACTACGTAGTTGGGAACGTCTACAACGTTGCTGATCTTCAGGTCCACGGCCACGCTGCAAATCACATAGGCCTGCTCGCGGGTGAAGCCCCGTTCCTGAAGCAGGTCTATCATGTTTATGACGGCATTGCGGCAGGCAAGCGTCAGGTTCTCCCCGTCGTTCACGCCATCGTCCGTAACTGGCATGCCCATGGTGGCGATGAAGTTTTTCGGTGCGGCCCATTGAGGGTCTATGAAGTAGTCGGTTCGGCTAAACCGGGGCCATCGAATGTTGCGGCGAGCGGCCTCGCCCTTGTGCACCTTGAAGCGAACGGAGACCGTTGCGCCCATCTCCACGGCGGTAACGCAGACTTCGCCGTCACCCTGGGCGAAATGGGCGTCTCCGGTGGAGAATAGAGCGCCCTCCACGGCCACGGGAAGCTGCAGCTTGGAGCCCTTGGAAAGCTGCTTGACGTCGAAGTTGCCGCCGTTTTCACGGGGCGGAAGTGTACGAAGACCGTCGGCCGCCGCCGCTCCCTGGGCGGGCACCGCGCCGTCGGCGTCGGGCGGGAGGGCCATGCCTCCCTTGCCGATGAGGACGCTTTCCCTAGCCGTCCAAACCTTCAACTGTTCGTGGGAAGGAGCCACGCCCGAGACGCCCATGAAAGAGGCTCCGGGGACGCGAACGCCGGGAATCTGGGCGGACGTTGCCCACCCGTCGGCGATGTTCCAATGGACCATGAAAGGCTCGGTATAGATGTCCCTCAGGAAGCCCAGGCCGGGAATGATGCAGCTGAAGGCCCAGGGCTGGGGTATGACGTCGACGAACTCGATCTCCAGCAGGTCACCGGGCTCAGCGCCCTTGACCAGTACCGGCCCCGTGAGAGGATGCACCGCGCCGGTGCCTATTCCGCCGAAGTCTGCCACGGTGCTTGAGGCGTTGAGTTGCCCGTCCAGGGCGTCCCTGGTCTCCAGGACAACCTCTTCGCCCTCGTCCGCTTCTATCACCGGTGCAATGTCCGGGTGCCAACGATTGTGTCCCGTCTCCGGCTGTTCGGCCTGGGACTTGCTGCGGTCTATGCTGATGCTCTTCAAAGCGTCCTCCCCTGAAAGCAAGAATGCGTATATTCGTACAGTACGGGTGGATGTTACCCACCGCCGAAAGATTGTGTCAAGGAATTGAGTCCGTGGGGTCGTTGAGGATAAGCTCCACCGGTGCGAGGGTGGAGGAGGGAGGGGAGCATGGCGGCTACCTTTCACGGCTTTGGGCTGGTAAACTGAACTCCGGTATGAGACTGCATTCCAAGAGCGAATCTCCGCCTTTCCGTCGCAACCCATGACCCTCCTCTTCTTTGCCGTGCCCATGGCCGCCGGAGTGGTCGCGCCTATTCTCCCCGGCCCAATGCGGCGATATCTGGGCCTTTACGCCGCTGCCGTCATGGCCTCCCTCTTCGGTCTTGCCCTTACCCATGTACCCGCATCCGAGGAGAGTGCTTCGTCCTTCTCTTTCCCGTGGGTGCCGGACCTGGGAGTCAACTTCTCCTTCATGCTTGACGGATACTCCTTACTCTTCGTCCTGCTCATAACGGGGATTGGCACCCTCATCTTCCTCTACTCCCAACGGTACATGGGACACCACACCCACACTCTAAAGTTCTATTGCTGGATGCTCATCTTCGCCGGGTCCATGCTGGGGCTGGTCACCTCCGCCAACCTCATAGTCCTGTACCTATTTTGGGAGATGACCACCATTAGCTCCTACTTCCTCATTGGCCTTTCCGACGAGGTGGGCCGAGCGCGAAGGAACGCCATGAGGGCTCTGCTCATCACTGTCTTTGGTGGGCTGGCCATGCTGGCTGGGTTCGTGCTGATTTACATAACCCTCGGCACCTTCGAGCTGGAAGAGGTGCTGACGCGGGCGTCGGAGCTTCGCGAATCACCCCTTCTGACCCCCATCGTCATCCTGGTAATTCTTGGGGCCGTAACCAAGTCGGCCATCTTCCCTTTCCACATCTGGCTGCCATCTGCCATGGTTGCGCCCACGCCAGTGAGCGCCTACCTCCATTCGGCTACCATGGTCAAGGCCGGCATATTCCTGGTGGCCCGGTTCTCTCCCGTGTTCACGGGGGTCGCCTCCTGGGAGGTGACGCTGGTTGTGTTGGGCCTTATCACTCTTATAATCGGTGGGCTGCTGGCCCTCCGGCAGAACGATCTGAAGGCGCTGCTGGCCTACTCCACCATCAGCCAGCTTGGGATGATGATTGCCCTCTACGGGCTGGGCACGGAGTTGGCGGCGGTGGCGGCCACAATGCATCTGCTGTGTCACGCCGTATTCAAGGGCGCCCTTTTCCTGGTGGCTGGAACCATCGAATACGAGATCGGGACCAGGGAAGTCAACTCCCTGGAAGGGTTGGCCTTTCTCATGCCCACCCTGGCCGGAATAGCTGCCGTGGCGGCTCTGTCCCTTGGGGGCATACCGCCCCTGAGCGGCTTCGTCAGCAAGGAGATTCTTCTCGACGCAGCGTTGGACGTGCCGCATAGTGCACACGCATTCCATTGGCTGGCGACCAGCGTATTAGTTGTGGGAAGCGCCGTCACCCTGGCCTACGCCCTCAAGTTCCTCATAGGCGCATTCGGGGGAAGGTACCTGGGGCCTCTCTCTTTCCGTCCCAGCGTACCGAACGCGCTGGTGCTGGCCCCCGGAGCGCTGGCAGTAGCGACGGTGGCCATCGGCGTCCGCCCTGAATTAGTCGACGGCAGCCTGATATCGCCGGCAGTGGAATCCTTGGTAGGACATCCATACAAGGTTGGGCTGCACCTGTGGGGCGGCTTCAAGCTTTCCTTGCTCCTGAGTATCATCGCCATAACCTTCGGCATTGTCGCCTATAACTTCCGCCGGCAGATAAATCATTGGGTATGGTCGTTGATGGGGCGCGGACTCACCCACCGAGGTTTGGCGGTGCGCGGGTTCCAGCATGGGATGGACTTTCTGGATCATTCAGTGCCGCGAATATACCTCTGGTTTCAGAATGGCGACCTGCGGCGATATATAGTGGTGGTAGTCTTGGCGACTATGGCGCTCGTAGTTACGGCGTTGGTCCGGTCCGGCGCGCCTCCCTTCTCGCGCCTCATGGAGGGCGCAAACCTGGGCCTTCTCGACTACGCCTTGGCCATTTTCCTGGCGTTGGGGGCTGGCGTGTTGCTGTTCCGGCGCCGCCCTCTGGAAATGGTCTTGGTGCTGGGATTCGTCGGTGCGCTGGTGACTGCTGTCTTTGCCTTGTACAGCGCACCGGACCTGGCCATCACCCAACTGGTGGTTGAAATGCTCATGGTGGTGCTGCTGGTCCTGGGCATTAGCAAGATGCTGAAGGTGTTCAACGTCTCTGCATCCCGCCACGTTTTAGCCCTCCAGATGGCCTTCTCCGCTGCTTTCGGAGTCATGGTGACGTTCCTGCTTCTGACGGTACTGGCGACTCCTCAACACCCATCCATAGCGCCCTTCTTCCTGGAGAATAGCGCGGCGCTGGCCAAGGCGAAGAACGTGGTCAACACTATTCTGGTGGACTTTCGCGGCTTCGACACCCTCGGAGAAATAACCGTGGTCGGCATGGCCGCCTTGGCCGTCTTCGCAATGGTTCGCGCGGTGAGGGAGGGACGCTAGGATGATAAGAGGTCCGATCCTCCGCGTCGTAGCGTCGGTGACGTTCCCCTTCACAGTCCTTCTAACTCTCTACTTCCTCGTTAGTGGACATAACAACCCCGGGGGCGGATTCATAGCGGGGGTGCTGATGAGCGGGGCCGTCGCCTTTCAGTTCATCGCCCACGGGCCGGAAGACGTGCCCAAGTTTCTGAAGCTCCCGTACGAGCGAATTGTGGCCCTGGGGTTTGTCATTGCCGTTGCTGCGGCGACGGCTCCCCTAGCTGCGGGATATCCTTTCCTCACCAGCTTCCATGCGACGGTGAACGTGCCTATCTTGGGAGCGAAGATGGAGTTCGCCCTGGCGCAGCTGTTCGACTTTGGCATCTTCCTTCTTGTGGCGGGCGGGGTGGTGACGGCGGTGCTGGCCCTGGCTCGGGAGGCCCAGGACGAGACAATGGACGCCCCAACGGATGAACAGGTGCCTAGTCCGGCGGTCACGGAAGATGAGATTCCGGAGTGTAAGGCTGAGGTGGACGCCGAGGAATCCACGTCGCCGCAACAACCCGTCGAAGCAGCGGATAGCGAACCATCAGCCGCCCCTGTCGAAGGGGGAAAATAATGGAGATTCCCCTGTCCATAGCCGTTGGAGTATTGGCCGGAGGGGGCCTCTTCCTGCTCCTCCAACGCAGCGTCTTCAAGATAGTTGTCGGACTGCTGCTGCTCTCCCACGCCGCCAACCTGACTATTTTCGTCGTGGGCCGGCTCACCAAGGGAGGCTCGCCCATTGCCGAGAAGGGCGCCACCATCGAAGGACTCGCCGACCCGCTTGTGCAGGCGTTGATTCTCACCGCCATCGTCATCGGTTTCGGCATTGCCGCCTTCCTTCTTACCCTGGCCGTACGGACCCATAAGGCGATGGGTTCCGACGACGTGGACAACATGAGGAACTTGAAAGGATGACGGACTTCCTGCTGGTTGCCCCCGTGCTGGTTCCCCTGGCAGGGGGCGTTCTGCTCATCGCCGCCTTGGCCCGGCCCAAGATAGCCGGATGGGTGGCCATAGCGACGGCGCTGATCGTATTGGGACTGGCTTTCCATACCCTCTTCCTGGTACAGCGAGAGGGTATCCAGGCCACCAACCTCGGCGACTGGCCGGGACCTTTCGGCATCGTGCTGGTGGCGGACCTGTTCAGCGCCGCGACTGTCGTTGCAGCCTCCCTTGTCGCCCTGGTGTCACTCGCGGTGGTCATGCTCTCGCAGGACTTGCGGCAGCGCAAGTACATCGTCCCCTTCATGCTTTTCCTGCTGGCAGGGGTGAACGGGGCGTTCATGACGGGGGATATCTTCAACCTCTTCGTATTCTTTGAAGTGACTCTGCTGGCCTCGTACGCCCTGATGGCCATCGGAGCAGGACGGCTTCAAACGGAAGCCGCCTTCAAGTACGTAGTGATAAACGTCATCGGCTCAACCTTCCTCTTGGTGGGAATCGGCCTGCTCTACGGTGAACTGGGCACGCTGAACATGGCACACCTCGCAATACGCGCCGAAAGCGCCGAGAACGGAGCGGTGGTGACGGCGGTGGGGGCGCTGCTGGCGGCGGCCTTCGGAATCAAGGCGGCGCTGATTCCCTTCCATTTTTGGCTGCCCGGCGCCTATGCCCAACTTCCCAGCGGCGTGGCCGTCTTCTTCGGCGCGGTTCTCACTAAGGTTGGCGTCTACAGCATGATACGGGTCTTCACTCTTGTTCTTGGCCACGACCAGGAGTTCGTGCAGCCCGTGCTTCTGACCATGGCCGGGTTTAGCATCGTCTTGGGCGCGCTGGGAGCCGTAGCCCAGAGGGACATCCGGTCGATCCTGACGTGGGACATTGTCAGCCAGGTGGGTTACATGGTGATGGGACTGGCTCTATTCACAACCGCATCAGTGGGAGCCGCCATCTTCTTCATGCTTCAGTATATGCCGGTGAAGGCGGCCCTCTTTTCCGTTGCGGCCGCTGTGGAGAGACTGCGGGGCACGGGCAGAATTACACAGCTAGGTGGCTTGGCGAGAGCATATCCCCTACTGGCCATACTTTTCCTGATACCCGCCATGTCCCTGGGTGGCGTCCCGCCCTTCAGCGGCTTCTGGGGCAAGCTGGCCATTCTGGAGTCCGCCCTACGGCTGGACAGCCCTGCCGCCTACGCCATAGCCGGCGCGGCCCTCGTAGGCAGCCTACTGACGCTTTTTGCGATGTTCAGGATATGGCAGTGGGTCTTCTGGGGAGAGGGTCGGAAGGACGCCGAGGAACGCGCCGCGCCATCAATGGTATACCTCTACGCCGTTCCCATCGCAATCGCGGCGTCCGCCACGGTTGTTCTTGCCGTGGCCGCCGCCGGCCTACAGGACATAACGTCTGAGGCGGCGCGGCAGCTTCTCGACCCGACCCAATACGTCGACGCTGTGAATCCGTCCTTGCTAGAATAGAGAAACCCAATGCGAGCGCTTATCTTCATCCTTCTTGCCGCGGCCTTCTGGGTCTTCCTGGGCAGCACCCTTCAGTGGGTGGCGGCCTTGGCGGGCGTTCTCATGGCTGCGGCTTTGTTTCTGTACCTCCGGCGTGGCCTTTCGTCGGGGGTGTTCAAAGAGGGTTGGAGAGGGTGGGCGAACCCCTTATCTGCCGTCGCCGCAATTGCCCGCTACGGCTGGGCCGTGGCTCTGGCCAACGTAAGAGTTGCCCGCCTCATCGTCGACTTTAGACGTCCGGTGCGGTCCGCTATCCTGAAGGTCTATGTCGGCGAAATGGGCGAACTGGAGCACACCATCGTGGCCAACTCCATCACCCTGACGCCGAGCACCATCACCGTCGATTTCTCCGCCGACAGGCAGTACATGTATGTTCACGTGCTGGATGCCGACGACGTAGAAACTGCCCGCCGTGAGCTGCTAAGCCATCTGGAAACACACTTCGGAAAGGGCCTCAAATGGTGGAAATCGTCCTAAACGCCGCCCTGATCCTGCTGGCCCTCGGCCTGCCCGTGACGCTTTACAGGTTGGTACAAGGGCCTACCGACGCCGACCGGCTGTTGGCCGTGGAGACTGCCATGCTGCTGGCCCTGGGACTCATCGCCGTCTTCACCGTCAAGTACGCGCCAGAGCTATTTCCGGCGGTGCTGGTCCTGGCCCTGATTGGGGTGGTCTCTTCCGTGGCCGTAGCCAAGTATCTGATCAACGGTAGGCTATTCTAGGATGAAAGGCTGGCAATTCTTTTCCAAAGGCTCAGGTCATAGGGCAGCCCGCCGGGCCGGGTACAAGGCTGAGTGGCGCTGAAGTGTCCGCAGCCGACGGTATAGCCGCGCTTCTCATGGCGGCCGGGGCTGCCTGGACTCTTCTGGGCGTTCTCGGCCTGATACGATTCCCCGACGTTTATACCCGGCTTCATGCCACCGGCCTGGGGTCCACGGGGGGCATTGCGCTGCTGCTAGCGGGGGTGATTGTCCACTTTGCCGGCCGGTCGGTGACCCTCAGCGTTCTTGCCGCCCTAACGCTGGTGTTCGTGCTGCTCACCTACCCGTTGGCCAGCACTGCCATAATCTCCGCCGCCCACCGCACGAAATCCCCCAAGGCTGATTCTACAGTCACCGATGAGTTGGAGGAGGACGAAAACGCATCGGCGGAAACCGATGCGCGAGACTTGGGTCAGGGAATAGATGCGGAGTGACTACTCGGTCGGCTCTCCCACGCTGATTCTCAAACCGGCGTGGATGGTTGCCAGAGAGCCCTTCACCTCGGCGACGTCCTCGACAAGCCGATCAACGCGGCCCTCCAGGATTTCGAAGCGCCGGTTGACTTCGCTAAAGCGCCGATCGACTTCGTCAAATCGGCGGTCGACTTCGTCGAAGCGCTGATCAATCTTCCGATCCTGTATTCGGAACATTGCAAACATCAGGGTCGCCAGCGCAATGCCGACCCCCAATATCGCAACTAGATTCGTGAATTCGCCCGTCATTTGACTATTATCTCAGCCCGTCTCACGTCGCTTCTAAGGCTTCAGGACCACCTTACACTACTGGAATCTTTTTCGCAAGGGCGTTCGATTGAATTTGTGTTCCCAGAATGTACCCCTACAACACGTCAACGGAGAATAGATTCTGAATGCCGAATCTTTGCATTCTTACCCCCCTTTCCGCTATCATCAACGCTGATTCCTCTATAGAATAGAGGATGAACGTGCGCGTAATGCGCCCGCCCAGGAGGTGATCGTTGACTACATACGCCGTAGAGGTGGTCTATAGAGGTATCTTCCAGAAGAGCTTGTCCCGCAATATATGCCGCTCCATCGTTCTCGCTTGCCGCTTGGAGGGTAAGATAGGCACGGCCTTCGGGCGCTACGGGGACTCGCCGGAGCGCAACGGCATACCCGCAAAGTATTTTGCGGTGGTGGCCGACGACGCTATAGAACTGGAGGAATACCTGGCCCAATACGAGCCAACAGAGGTGGACGTTTCTATCGTCGTCGACGATACCCTGTGCAAGGGCGTCGAGTCATGGGCTTGGTACGGTCTACAGCCCATTAACGCCCTGACCAAGTCCGGTGGCACCGTTCTCGTCACCTCCTATCAGGACCCGGAGCAGCTGAAGGAAGACATCCACGTCAAGGACCAGCCCTACAACCTGGCCATGATTAAGGGGTCAAAGAGCTTCTCCGGCCTATGGGTCTACAAGGACGACCATACGGACGTGCGCGTTCTGGGAGCGCTGGCCCGGGTATGCCCGGACATGGTGAGCCTGGAGTCCTACCAGAAAGCCATTCTTCAACAGTGGGGAACCGAAGCTAAGGTGGTCTCCTCCCAACGCTCTCACGAGCGGGTGCACGTTACACCCGTTGAGCCGGGCGAAGGCAATGACCAGGTACCTTACAGCTTCGAGATGCCGGGCTGGCAGGAGATGGAAGAAGCGTTGGTCATCCCTGCAATCGCCCAGGGCGGCGGCTTCCGCGGCGGCGAAGGCGGCTTCGAGCCCGTTCGCAGCGCGGTGTTCAAGAAGTTCTCGACCCGAACCATGCGCCCGGTAGTGAACTTCGAAACTTGCACCAAGTGCACCCTCTGCTGGCTCCAATGCCCCGACTCCTGCTTCGACGTAACGCCAGACGGTCTATACGACGCCAACATGGAAGCATGCTGCGGCTGCGGCGTATGCGAAGACGTTTGCCCCGTGCCCGACTGCATTACCATGGTCAACGAGGAAGCCTTTGGCGATAACGACAGCCAGTACGAACACTGGCAGAAGAATCGGGACGACTACATGGAGTGGCTAGAGAAGAAGATGTCCCTGGGCAAGAGCGAACGCCGCTCCCACGGGTTCCACCACGTGGGGCAGTACCAGGAGGAAAACGCCATGGCGGAGGTGGGCAATGACGACTGAGACAAGAATCCAGACCCTTGAGACCGAGGAGCTAATTAGCGGCAGCGAAGCCATCGCCCGCGCCTGCGCCCTGGCCGACGTGGATGTCATCACCGCCTACCCCATTCGCCCCTACGACACGGTGATGCAGTACGTCTCGAAACTCATCGCCGACGGTGAGCTCACCTGCGAGTACATCGTGGCGGAAAGCGAGCACTCCCAGTTCGAGATAGTGAAGCATGCCTCTGCTGTGGGTGCGCGGGTCTTCACCGGTTCCAGCGGCGTGGGCTGGTTTTACGCCTTTGAGGCCCTGGCCGTCACCTGCGGCCTCCGGCTGCCAATGGTAGCCATGGTCGGCAACAGGGCGCTGGACGATCCGGGTGCTTTCGGTTGTGAACATAACGATGCCCTTGCCGTTCGCGACCTGGGCTGGATGCTCAACTGGGCCGCCACGGCCCAGGACTGCATAGACACCGCCTTCCTCGCTTGGCGGGTGGCGGAAGATCCGCGGGTCTTCCTTCCCATCGCCATCAGCACTGACGGGGCCTTCCTCACCCACTCCCAGCAGATAGTTAAAATCCCTGATAAAAGTCTGGTGGACCGGTTCCTGCCCCCCTACGACCGGGGCAAGTTCCAGCTTCATCCGGACAA
The DNA here is from genome assembly GCA_965238215.1 of Dehalococcoidia bacterium. Lineage (GTDB taxonomy): Bacteria > Chloroflexota > Dehalococcoidia > Lucifugimonadales > JAPULR01. The sequence goes on from OZ250180.1 coordinate 2,331,103, forward strand.
TCCCATAACCATCGCGCCCCAGGTCAATGAAGACTGGCTCATGGAGATTCGCCGCCAGACGGACGCGGCCATGCGCCGCGCCCGGGACGTGATAATAGAAGCTCACGAAGATTTCAAGACTATTTTCGGCCGCGGCGGCGACCCCTTCTTAGAGGAGTACATGACCGACGACGCCGACGTGGTGCTCATGGGCATGGGGACGCTTACTTTGCCCTTGAAGGTCACGGTGCGCCGTCTTCGCGAGCGGGGCCACAAGGTGGGGTTCATCCGCATCAAGTGGTTCCGCCCCTTCCCCACGCCGGAAATAATCGCGAGTCTGTCGCGCTTCAAGGCCGTGGGGGTCATCGATAGGGACTACTCGTTGGGTTCGCCTCTACACGGCGGAGTGCTCTTCAATGAAGTTCGCTCCACCATGTACTCTTCGCAAGAACGCGTGCCCATAATCGGGTTCATAGCCGGCTTGGGCGGTCGGGAGATTACCCTTCGCACCACCCGGGAGATGTTTGAAATTACCGAAAAGACCGCCGAAGCGGGCAAGGCAGAGCAAGAAATCCATTGGATTGGAGTAAGGGAGTAGCGCTATGACGACCACACAACAGCTGACCCCCCTGCGGGGAGTAAAGCAGTCGCCCCTGGAGGAGTTCTTCACCTCCGGCCACCGCACCTGCCAGGGTTGCGAATCGGCCCTTGTAATGAAGCTCATGATTAAGGCCGCCGGGCCTCGGACCATCGTCCTGGGCAGCACGGGCTGCATGTACGTGGCAAACACCACCTACTACTCCACGCCCTGGGTAGTGCCGTGGATGCACACCCAGCTGGGTTCCGCCGGCTCCGCCGCCCTCGGCACCGCCGCCGGCCTCAAGGCCCTCATGCGCAAGGCGAAGATGAAGGACGAACCCATAAACGTCATCGCCTTCTGCGGCGACGGTGGCGGCGCGGACATGGGCCTTTCCGCCATCTCCGCCACCCTGACCCACAACGAATACAACCTGCTCATCCTGCTCTACGACAACGAGTCCTACGCCAATACGGACATCCAGGTTTCCGGCTCTTCTCCCTGGGGCGCCAACTCCACCTTCAGTCCCCCTGGCAAACTTCACCGCATCATGAACCGGCGCTGGAAGAAGAATATGGCCGGCATGCTGGCGGCGGGGCATCCCCAAGTCCGGTACATCGCCACCGGCTGCGCATCCTACGCTACCGACATGATGAACAAGGTGCGAAAGGCCCTCAGCATCGGCGGGCCGACCTTCATTCATACCTTCGACCCGTGCCCCAAGGGTTGGGACTACGACCCGATGTACTCCCACGAGCTTGGTATGTTGGCGGTGCAGACGGGTATCTGGGTCCAGTACGAAATCGAAGACCAGAAGGTTACCCTCAACGGCCCCTCTCGGGTACTTGCCAGGGGCAAGCCCCGGCTGCCCGTAGAGAAGTACCTGGAGCGCCAGGGCCGATTCGCCCACTTCACCAAGGAAGACACGGCCTACTTCCAGGGCCAGGTTGACCAGATGTGGGAGAAGTGGTGGATCCCCGGCGTCATTCCCCCAGGCCTCTCCGAGGGCTAACCGACCCCACACAGCATCGCGGCGTAGGGGAAAATGGGCAGCAGAAAAACCCACAAGGGCGTAGAGAAAGTCTACGCCGCGGCAGAGGCGTGGGTGTCCCGCGCCCTGCGCTCGGACGATTCGCTCTTTACCCCCGGCAAACCCATCTGGACTAGCGAGTTGCTGTGGGAGTTGCGGCGACGGTTTTTAGACCAGCCTGATGAAGGCAGCGATAGCTTTGTTGAAAAGCTAGAGCGGCAACTTGGGAGCAGTCCACCAGAGGTTTACCAGCTCATGGCGGAAGTGCTGTACTTCCACTTCCTGATTGTTTGGACGCGAAGCAGTACCAATGAGCGTAAAGTGATCGAAAACGTACTCGGATGGTCGCCGGTGCCTGTGAAGATTCCTCCGGACCTTGTTGAATCTCTAGCGCCTGGAATAGCAAGTCCCGGGGCGGCGTTTCATACCTTCCGCCCTTTTCAGGTTGGACTCCTCATTGAGTTCGCTGGACAGTGGAAAGAGCAGAGCGCGGTTGAGCGAGACCGTTTGCTTGATGACCCGTGGGCATTCAAGAACTTCGTCTTCGGGCTAGAGCTTCACAGCCTCCTATTGCGAAATAGACAGAACACACCACGAATTCAACGTCATGCCCTGCTCCATCTAGTGCACCCGGGCACTTTCGAGGGAACAGTCAGTGAAGCCCAAAAGGAACTGATCGCCGGGGCATCGGGATTTCGAAGCTTCATAACTCAGCCCACGGAAGACGTTGACCACAAGCTGTATCAAATCCGACAGGGCCTTGAGAAAGAGCGCAATGGGAAGGATTTTGACTTCTATTACGATAACATACGGCGTATTTGGGATCCAACCATGAACCCCTGGGATGCCTACATCGAACGGGCCAAAGCGTTTGTAAACACCGGAAAGCTGGACGAGCAAGAGGTTGACTATAAGATTGAGCTAAGCAAAAGGGTTGGGACGGGGCGAGAAGCCGTGCTTGCCGCGACCGACGACTGGGATAGGTTGGTGAAGAATGGTCTCGCGAGCAGGTACAACAACTTAATCTTCTATACGCAGATTTCTAATTTCTGCAGATGGGTTGATGGCTTCCCGAACGATGCACTCAAAGCCTTGAACGCGATATGGGTAGAAGATGACTCTTTGGTTTCTGAGCGCATTTCTGCCTTTAGTAAGCTTTTCCCTCGAACCGTGACAAGTGGTGCGGGAACTCGCATGAACGTTATCTCTGTACTGCTGATGGGGGCCGACGTTGAGCGATACCCACCCTTCAGAACCACAGTGTTCTACGACGCATATCAGCGTACCGGTTACGATTTGCCACAAAGCGACGCGGATGAGGCAATACTGTATGAGCACGCCCTAGACTTCCTGGATCGATTCATTCACGAGGCGGCCCAGCGCGGTCTGGACTTGCGTCACCGACTCGACGCCCAGTCGGTGCTCTGGGCAATTCGCGACGCCGGTGGTGACTCCGATGATGACGATGATCCCTCTGAAGAAGAGGAAGTGTCAATAAAAGACCAGACGCCTGAAATAGACCTAGCACCCCTCGCGAATGAGTTATTCCTCCCAGTCGAGTTTCTGAGGGAGATAGAGACGCTGCTCGAGGAGAAGAAGCAGGTCATATTCCAGGGGCCGCCGGGCACGGGCAAGACCTATGTTGCCCAGAAGCTCGCCCAACATCTGGCGAGCAATAAGAATCGCGTAACCCTGGTGCAGTTCCACCCCTCCTACGCCTACGAGGACTTTGTGCAGGGTTACCGTCCGAGGGGCGGTCAGGCAGGCTTTGAGTTGAAAGACGGGCCGTTGTTGCGGGCAGCTCGACGCGCAGAGGAGGAAGGGGGACGTCACTATCTCATCATCGACGAGATCAACCGGGGCAACCTGGCCAAGATATTCGGCGAGTTGTATTTCCTGCTGGAGTACCGCGACGAGCCGGTTGACCTGCTGTACTCTGAGGAGCCGTTCTCGCTGCCCAAAAACCTTTACATAATCGGCACCATGAACACTGCGGATCGCTCCATAGCGTTGGTGGATCTGGCCCTCAGGCGTCGGTTCTACTTCAAAATGTTCCACCCGGACGAGGAGCCTGTGAAGGGTGTGCTCAGAAAGTGGCTAGAGGAGAACGCATCCGAAATGTCCTGGGTGGCAGACGTGGTTGAAAAGGTGAACGAACTGCTGAAAGATGACCGGCACGCCGCCATCGGCCCCAGCTACTTCATGCAGGATAAACTGGACGAGGAGAAGGTCAAGCGCATCTGGGAGCACAGCGTCTTTCCCTACATAGAGGAGCGGCGATTCAGTGGTGAGGCGGTCTCCGATGATTTCGCCCTTGATAAGCTGCGCGGGTTGGAGAGTCCGGCAGCTTCCAATGGGGATTCTCTAGAGCAGCAAGACGGCGGCGCAAACGGGCAGGCTAACGGCGTCTCGCAGTAATGCGCCAAATCAACCTCACGGAATACGAGGAAAGCCAGCCGCATCCCCTCTCCGTAGATGAGCGAGATGCCGTCGTCAGCGCGATACCGCATCTAGCCGTCACTCCAATAGCCGGGAAAGGCGACACGTACACGCTAAAGCCCGGTTCTCGCGTGGGAGCGGTGGAGATTGACGGCCTGTCGGTGCTGATAGAGCCTAAAATAGGAATCCCGCAGCTGCTGTCTTTAGCGTGCTACGCCATGGGCGCGTACCGGCTCCAGGAAAGGCGGCTGTTCGACTTCGAGGAGCGCGTGTCGCTGCCCGATGCATTGGCTCTGGCGCTGGGGTCCGCCGCCAGGAGGGCCTTCTCTCGCGGCCTCCTCCACGGTTATGTTGCGGTGGAGGAAGCCATCCATACCGTACGTGGTCGAATAAGGTTCGACGAACAGATGCGGCGCAGGTTCGGCATGCCTCTCCCGGTGGAAGTGCGCTACGACGAGTTCACAGACGACGTTATCGCCAACCGATTGGTGAAGGCGGCTGCACAGAGATTGAGCTTTATGGCGCTGCGTTCCGGCGAAGCTCGCAGGAATCTGGGGTGGATTGCCGGAACTCTGGAAAACGTCTCCTTCGTGGAGCTCCCGCCTAACAACGTGCCGGAATTCCATGCCGACCGACTGAACGAGCACTACGGGGACGTGGTGGCCTTATCGCGGCTCATCCTGCGTCACGGCTCTTTTGAGTCCGGCCGCGGAGATGTGCGAGCGTCAGGGTTCTTGATGAACATGAATGTGGTCTTTCAGGAGTTCGTGACGGTGGCGTTGAGAGAAGCCCTTGGTGTATCTTCCGTCGCCTTCGGAGAGCGAAGCATCTCCACACTGGACCAGGCGGGGAGCGTGAAGCTCAGGCCGGACCTCACCTGGTGGCACGGCAGGGACTGCATATTTGTTGGCGATGCCAAGTACAAGAGAGTCGAATTCCAGCATGCGCCCAACGCTGACTTGTACCAGCTTTTGGCTTATGCCACCGCCCTGAACCTTCCGGGCGGGATGCTCATATACGCAAAGGGCGAGGGCGAGCCGGCGGTCCACACGACCCGGCACTCCGGCAAACGGCTGGAAGTCGAAGCGCTGGATCTGAGCCAAACCCTGGATACCGTCCTTTGTGAAGTGAAAGAAGTGGCGCGGAAAATCAAGGCGCTGCGTGATGAAGCCCGTAGAGACCGAATGAGAATCTTCGTGTCCTGAACGCCCCGCCAATGTCGGTAAAGATAGACCGGCTTCTATTCCACCTCTGCCATGAGCGCCACAAATTCGGCAACCTTTTCGACCCCCGAACCAACCATGTTTGCAGTTAGCCAGTTTTCATAGAAGTTGATGTGCAGTCCGCTGGCAGTGACAAATAGCGAGTTCAGGTCGTCATTTCCGGTCTCTTCAGCCAAACGGGTGACGACGTTGAACAGAGCGTTATGGGTCTTGTGTTCCCAGCCGCGGCCCTCCGCCACTGCCTTCACCGCCTGGGCCGCCGCTCCCCATCCCTTTTCTGACGCCTGCCTTGCGTCGCCACGGGCCAGTTCTTGGCGTGCTTGTTCCAACAGTTGCGTCGCTGCGCTCCGATAGTGTGTTTCGGTAGTCATTTACATTCTGCTTCCATTTATCACTGGCTCTGCTAGCCTCGTTGGCGGGTGCTATTATACGGGAATAAAGGTTCGCCTGCCACTCACGACATTGGTTAAGCCTTCGCTCCTCCAGGGGCCCTATAATGATCTGCCCCCGCCGTGTTGCGCCTTCAACGTTAAGGCCCTAACATTGGTTCCGCGCACAAGCAGAAGAGGATTGCCCCCATGAATAGACCCACGCTGGCCGACGTGCTGGAGGCTCGGAAGACTATCGCTCCCTACGTCAGTCCCACGCCCCTGATTTCCTACCCCGCCCTGGACAACTACATAGGCGGAGAGGTTCGGCTCAAGCATGAGAACCACCATCCGCTGGGTGCTTTCAAGGTTCGTGGAGGCATCAATCTGATGGCCCATATGGACCCGGAGCAGCTGAGCCGCGGCTTAATCACCGCCTCCACCGGCAACCACGGCCAGTCCGTCGCCAACGCCTGCCGCATCTTCGGGGCCAAAGCCGTGGTCGTCGTTCCGGAGGGGGCCAACCCCCTGAAAGTGCGGTCCATGCGGAATCTGGGCGCACAGGTCCTCTTCCACGGCGCCAACTTCGACCAAGCCCGCGAGTACAGCGAGCGGTTGGCCAAGGAGGAAGGATACCGTTACGTCCACGCCGCCAACGAGCCGCTACTGGTGGCGGGGGTGGCTACCTACGCCATGGAGATTCTGGAGGAGTTCCCGGAGGTAGAATATATTTTGGTGCCCCTTGGCGGAGGCAGCGGGGCCGCAGGATGCTCCATCGTTGCCAAGGCCGTCAACCCCGACGTCAAGGTAATTGCTGTCCAGTCCCAACAGGCTCCGGCGGCGTACCTTTCCTGGAAGAACAAAGAAGTCTGCCATGCGCCCATGAATACCAAGGCCGAGGGACTGGCTACGGAGAGCGGCTACCAGGTGCCCCAGGAGATTCTCTGGGACTTGCTTGACGACTTCTTGCTGGTCAGCGACGACGAAATCGGCCACGCCATCGGTGTTCTACTGGAAAAGGCGCACACTCTGGCGGAAGACGCTGGTGCGGCAGCGCTGGCGGGCGCCATTAAGATGAAAGACGAGCTCCAGGGCAAGAAAGTGGTGGTAGTGGTCAGCGGCGCTAACGTAACCCTCGACAGGCTGAAAGAAGTCCTGGCCGCCTACGTCGGTGGCTAGCGGAAACTCTTCTGGCATTGGCGATTTGGACAAGAAAGTCTGCCCGCAGGGAATTTGACGTGCTGCGGTCTCAGACGCTGATGGCGGTGTTGACACCTTGGCGCTAACGAACTGCCGGCGGGGAGCGGCGCCACAATCTCGATGAATAGCTACGGCCTTCTTAGCCGCCGGCAGGTGGTCATTACCATGTCGGGCGTTTTGATGGCAATGTTCCTCTCCGCCCTGGACCAGACGGTGGTCAGCACCGCCCTGCCGCGGATAATCGCCGACCTGGGGGGCTTTGACCGGTATACCTGGGTGAGCACCTCCTATCTGGTAGCCTCCACCGCCGTACTGCCCATCGTGGGCAGACTCACGGACATCTACGGGCGCAAGTGGTTCATCGTGGCCGCCATCGTAGTGTTCTTGATAGGTTCCGTCCTGGCGGGCCTGAGTCAGACCATGAACCAACTCATCGTCTTCAGGGCCATCCAGGGACTTGGGGGCGGCTCAATCATGGCCATCGCCTTCGTTGCCGTGGGCGACCTGTTTCCGCCGGCGGAGCGGGGCAAGAACCAGGGGTACGTGGCCTCCGTCTACGCCCTGTCTTCCATTCTAGGCCCCATACTTGGCGGCCTCATTACGGACCAGCTTTCGTGGAACTGGATATTTTACATAAACCTGCCCCTGGGAATTCCCCTCATTGTTCTATTCATCTTCTACTTCCCTCAAGTGCGTCTGGAAGCGGCGCGGCACAAGCTGGACGTGCTGGGAGTGGTCACGCTGATCCTCTCCGTCGTACCTCTGATGCTGGCCTTATCGTGGGGCGGCGTTCAATACTCGTGGGGTTCACCGCAGGTGGCGGGATTCATGGCTCTCTCCTTCGTAATGGTCCTCCTCTTCATCTTTATAGAGACCCGGGCTGAGCAGCCCATTGTGCCCCTGCACCTGTTCAAGAACCGGGTGTTGTCCTCCTCGCTCATTACAGTATTTTTCACGGGATTCGCCATGTTTGGCGGCATCATCTTCGTGCCCCTCTACGCCCAGGGAGTGCTGGGCCAGTCCGCAACCAGCACCGGGACCATCATGACGCCCATGATGTTGGGGATGGTGGTTGGGGCGACGCTTTCCGGCCAGGCCCTCTCCCGATTGGGCGGCCACTACCGGACGCAGGGGCTGGTGGGGCTGGGCATACTGGTCGTCGGTCTGTTTCTGGTCTCTCGTATGACGGCAGAAACTAGCTTCCCCGTTACTCTCTTCAACCTGGTGATCATGGGTTTCGGCTTGGGCACCACATTCCCCACCTACACCATTGCCATCCAGAATTCCGTTTCCCATCGGTTCATGGGCGTGGCTACGTCGGCAGCCCAATTCTTCCGAAGCGTGGGTGGAATGCTGGGGCTCGCCGTTCTGGGTTCCGTCCTGACCAACCGGTTTTCCTCGAATTTCATGGGTTCGGTTAGCCCCGAGGTGGAGACGGTGCTGACGACGGACAGGCTGAATGCCTTGTCCCGCAATCCCCAGGAGCTTGTCAACGCCGAAGCCCAGGCGGGTCTTCAGCAGGTTTTCGCCGATGCAGGCCCTCAGGGCGTCGGATTGCAGGAGCAGCTGATGGAATCCCTTCGGTCTTCCCTTTCTTCCGCCATTGGGGACGTGTTTAGCATCTCCGTAGTTGTCATAATCATAGCCATAGTAGCCACGCTGTTCCTGAAGGAAGTGCCCCTGCGGGGCAGACAGATGCCTAGGGGTGGGGCGGAGGGGGCGGAGGGAAAGCAAGCGGTCGCGGATTAGCAGGCCGTTGCTCGCAGTGCCCGGGCAGCCTCTCCCTACCCCAACTCTTCGAAATAGCGGGCTAACTCATCCCGCTCGAAGGTGGGCATGGGCAAGAGCCTGCCCTCCGCCCGCAGCATGATTCCCTCCTCCTGCGGGGTAATCCGGCCAATCTGACAAGCGTCAATGCCCTCCTGCGCCAGGGCGGAAAGCAGCTGAGGGGCCTCGTCGGGGGGTAGTGTGATTATCAGAGAGCCGGACGCCAGCAGGCCCAAGGGGTCCAGCTTCAGAATTTTACATATCTCCACACAGTGGGGCAGGAAGGGGATACGCTCCCTGTCCACCACCATCCCCACGCCCGCCGCTGACGCCACTTCTTGCAGTCCCGTTGCCAGTCCCCCCTCCGTCGGGTCGTGGAGACTGTGGACGTTGACGGCGTCGCAGGCAAGCCGGGCGTCCTTCACCACACTAATGCCGGGGTTGAAGAGAAAGCCCGCCGCCTCTTCAATCATAGCGGGGTCCATTCCGCCCTCTCGAAGCACTTCCTCGCGCTCCCGGGCGAGCAGGGCCGAACCTTCGAGGGATACCCCCTTGGTCAATATGACATAATCGCCAACCTGGGCGCCGGCGGTAGTCAACGCCTGGGCCTTGGGCGCAACCCCCAGCATGCAGCCGACTACGATGGGCTTATCGAGATTATGTGTCACCTCAGTATGGCCGCCCACCAGTGTTACTCCCAAAGAGCGGCAAGCATCGGTAATCTGCCGGAAGATTTCCGAAACACCTTCTTCGTCCATATCTTGGGGAAGAAGCAGAGTGGCCATGAACCACCGGGGCTGCGCGCCGGCGCAGGCCACGTCGTTAGCATTGACCTGCACCGCGTACCAGCCGATGAGATCCGTAGCGAAGGTTATAGGGTCCGTCTTGGCCACCAGGACCTCGTCGCCGAAATCCAGCAGCGCAGCGTCCTCTCCCACCTTTGGGCCCAGAATTACCCGTGAGTCCTCTACTGTTATCCCGCTCAGGAGGCTCTCCAGAAAGTGGGGAGTTAGCTTGCCTAGTTTCACGGTGAAGCCTCCAAGGCTGTGGTAATGAGCGGTAGTGGGGGGTGAACCGTTGCATTTTACTACCGCCCATAAGGGTAAAGTCCCGGTAATGGGTGAATACATAAGTGTAATGCCTCAGCTTGAACACTGTAGTCATCATTCCCCAAAAGGCTCACGATCGCACGTATTAGTAGAAGTGTAGTGGGCCTAAATGAGTGTGTTCTAAAAATTTCCTCCTGTTCTGAACAAAGTTTAGCTTTTTCTTATACAACTCTATGACAGCCTTGACACTTCTATAGAACAGGTGCTATTATGCCCCACAAGAAGTCCAAATAGCTAGTAAGGGGGTGCAGTTTGGCTAGAAAGACAAAGTTGATGAAAAGGGTCGAGGAAGCGTACCAAAGAGACTTGGAGAAGCTTCTCCCTGAGAAGGTCAACGAACTTGGTCTTTCCGAGACCGCGGCGGAACTGGGGGTCAGCAAGGCCACCCTTGGCTACTGGCTCCTTAAGCTCGGAATCGAGGTTCGCAGGGTTGCTTTGGCCCCAGGAGAGACCCTGGAGGTCAAGCGCTCCAGCTAAATTTGGCTCCAATTGTTCTAAAGTGGCAAGGTAATGCGCCTTGCCACTTTACTTTTTTGCAAAAGTCACCGTAAGCACGTCCATAAGATCACCGCACGCCATGCAGCGAGAATGTTGCTGCGGCACTGGTTCGAAAATTATGCAAAAAGTTTTTCTCTAGTGCATGCACAGCCGGTAATGACGTGCAGCGTGCACCCGCGATTAGAAAGTTGACGCGCCCCGTACATTTTTCCCAAGAGTAATTTAGCCTCGTCCGTGTAGCCTAGACGCACCCATTACCAAACCAGCCCTCCATCCGTGAATTTAGTCCTACACATCATAGGGACCTTCCGATGCCCTTCTCCCGCGCTCCTACATCCTCGTTCCAACAGCCTACGTGTTGACCCTTATCGGGCAACGGCTTATCATACGTGCACTTCAAGAAAGAGGTCTGGTATATGAAGCTGTCCTGTCTGCAGGAGAACCTGAGCAAAGCCTTGGCCGTTGTAGGCCGGGCCGTCGCCGTTCGTAGCACCCTTCCCATCACCCAGAACGTTCTCCTGGCCACCGATGGTGGAAGGCTCAAGCTTTCCGCCACAAATCTTGAAATCGGCATCACCACCTGGATTGGGGCCATGATAGAGGAGGAAGGTTCCATCACCGTGCCGGCACGGCTCCTCACGGAGTTCATCGGATCCCTCCCTGCGGGCCAGATAGAGATCACTGGCAGCGAGCGACCAAAGAGCCTGAGTCTCAATAGTGGCCGCATCAACGCCCGGATCAGCGGCACCGACGCCGAAGACTTCCCCCCCATTCCCACCATCTCCGCCGAAGAAGGCGTTGAGTTCCAAGTCTCCACACGGTCCATCAAGCGGTCTATCGACCAGACCGCCTTTGCCGCCGACACCGAAGAGACCCGACCCGTCCTTTCCGGCATACTGGTGGAGATAGAGGGAGACAAGCTGACCCTGGCCGCCGCCGACGGCTTCCGCCTGGCCGTAAAGCAGGGCAGCATCTTGAATCCTGTGGAAAAACCCGTGAACGTCATCATCCCCGCGCGCACTTTCAGCGAGGTGAGCCGTCTCATTGGCGAACAGGACTCGACCATGGACGTGCTGGTGTCCTCTTCCAAGAACCAGGTGCTGTTCCAGCTCGACGACTTGCAAATCGTCTCCCAGATCATTCAGGGGAACTTCCCCCGCTATATGGACCTCCTCGAAGACGCCATGAGAGACACCAAGGCGGAGGCAACCCTTAGAATCACGGACATCCTGGCGGCTTCCAGGTCTGTTTACATCTTTGTTAGAGACAGCAACAACATAGTCAAGATACAGATGAACTCCGGCGGTGAAGACGGCCCGACGGGTCAGATGATCATCTCGTCCAAGGATGACGAGGTCGGTGAGAATGCCGCCGAGCTCGACGGCCAGATAACCGGCGAGGAGTCCACCATTGCCTTCAATGGCCAGTACCTGCTGGACGTTCTCGGCAACATCGATGGGGAAGAGGTGTCCATCAAGACCAGCGGCCCCTCCCGCGCCGGCGTGTTCACCTCGCCCGGCTCCGACCAGTACGTACACCTGATAATGCCCATGTTCATCACCCGGTAGCATAGTCGGTAATTTGCAACAGGGTGGTCAGCCGGAGGCGTCGCCCCATAAATCCCGCTGCGGATTTCCTTCGTAGCACTATTGGGAGGGAGGAAGGAAACCCTTCACATATATAGTGGAAGTGTCCCAGTGAGAAAACTCATCGCCTTTGCCACCCTTGCAGCGGCGGCCCTAATCTTGGCCGCCGGCCTGACAACCGCCAGCGCCGACGACAGTGTCGTAATCCTGGCCGACGAAGTTACAAGCCAGTTCCCCGACGGCATCACCTTCAACCTCTCCCTCGAGACAGCCAGCCCCGTTGACGACATCCGGGTCTTTTACAAGTCCCCGGCGGCTGACACCATCTCCTACGGTCTCTTGGAATTCGATAAAGGTCCTGCTACCCGTGCGAGCTTTTTCCTTGATACCAGCGTAGGCGGTGAGGGGGGGAACACCACCTTCATACCCCCCGGCACGGTGTTTCGCTACCACTATCAGGTGTTTACGGAAGACGGTGAATCTTTCAAGACGGAGCAGAAGGAGTTCGTCTATACGGACTCCCGCTTCGAGTGGACACCCATCTCCGAAGGCCCCCTAACCGTCTACTACTACGGGCCCACGGAGACCCGCGCACAGTCAATTCTTGACGCCTCCCTGGACGCCACCACGAACATGGCCCGGGTGCTTGGCGTTGAGCAGGTAGAGCCAATTAACATAATTGCCTACAACAACTACAGGCACATGTCGGCTGCGCTTCCGCCCCGCGCCCAGACCGTGCGCGAAGGGCTCATAACCCAGGGGCAAGCCTTTACCGATATACGGGTGCTGCTGGTGCTGGGCACGGACCCGACCATCGAAGGCATCGCATCCCACGAGGTGACCCACGTGCTGGTGGACGACGCCGCTGGACGCGCCTACACGATTCTTCCCGCCTGGCTCAACGAAGGACTGGCGGAATTCGGCAACGTGGCCCCCAGCGAGAGCTACGACAACGCCCTTCTCTACGGCATCTACACCCGTCGTGTAAAGCCCCTCGCGTACCTCACCAGATTCACGGGCGACCCCGATGACGTGGTTATCTCCTACGGCCAGTCCCGTTCCGTGGTGTCCTACCTCATCAACACCTATGGCGAGACCAGGATGGCGGAACTCATGGCCCAGCTTGACCACACCTTTTCTTTGGACCAGGCCATGCAGCAGGTTTACGGATTCGACCAGGACGGGTTGGACACGGAATGGCGAAGCCGCATGGGATTGCGTCCCTTCGGTTATGAAGAGGCTCCTCCCGAACAGGCCCCTCCCATTACCGAACCCGCGCCGCCGATCGCTGCCGTTCCCGATGTGCCAGCCGAAGGAGAAAGCGACGCCGCCACACCAGAACCCAAGGAAGGCGATGTTGAGGCGGACCGACGTCCCGGTGGATGCAGTAGGGACGCCCGGGTCAACGCCTCCGTACCCTTGGAACCCTTCATGCTGCTGCTGCTGGCCGGTCCCGTGGGATTCCTAGGCCTGCGGCGGTTCAGGAAGCCACCTTTCTAAGGCCCCACCGGAGCGTTCGGCCCGGCGGCAAAGGGCTAGCCGGAAGGTGGCGCGCCGCCTGGCATTCCCAAGCTGAGCGCGAAGGCGTTGAAACCCTTCATCCCTCATCGAGCGCGGGGGTTCAGCGCGTCGTTGAGAGCGTCCCCTAGGAGATTGAAGGCGAAAATAAGCACCGTCACCGTTAGGACCGGAAAGAGAATCAGGTGAGGGTCGGACCGAAGCACGCCGATGTTGCCGTTCTTGTAAATCATCACCCCCAGGCTGGGAGTAGGCGGCTGAATGCCGACGCCCAGCCAGCTCAGGATTATCTCCGAGCCCGCGGTGGCCCCCATCCCCATGGACACCACCACAATGATGGGGCTGATGATGTTCGGCAACACGTGGGACGTTAGAATGCGCCAGTGGGAAGCGCCCATGGCTACCGCCGCCTCCACGTACTGGCTCTGCTTCACATAAAGGACTTGGCCCCGCACCAGCCGCGCCATGCCCACCCAGGAGAAGGCAGAAAGGGCGGCGAACAGCACCACGTAATCGACGATTCCTAGCTGGATGAGGTCGATGCCGGTAAGGTTCTCTAATCCGCCGGACCAACCTTCCACCCACTCCTTCACTCTTGGCTTCACCGTGGCCGCGATAAGAATAACCAGCAGCAGGCCGGGGAAGGCTAAGAACACCTCACCAACGCGCATTATCACCGAGTCCAGCCACCGGCCGAAGTAGCCGGAAATTAGCCCCATGCCGATGCCCAGCAGAAGGCTGCCCGTCAGCATGGCGGCCACGGTGATGATGACCGTAGTGCGCAGTCCGTAGATGATCCGGGTCAGCAGGTCCCGTCCCAGCCGGTCGGTCCCGAAGGGATGGGCTAGGCTTGGGCCTTGTTTCACCGATTCGGCCCGCAGGTCCTGATCGTTGTAGCCGTAAGGGGTGGGCGACCTGAATATCGTAAAAGCCCCCGCCAGGTACATGATTCCAATAACGGCCAGGCAGGTTACGGCAATTTTCTTCCGCAGGAGCCTCCGCAGGGCCTGGGCCCACAGGCTGCCGGAGGGGCCGGCGCCTCGTTCCGTGGTTATTTCGCCTGGAGCGGTCGTCAAAAACTTGCCTGCCTTCTCAACACGACTCTAGTACCGGATGCGGGGGTCCAGGAAGCGATAGCCCACGTCTACGATAAGATTGGCTGCCACGAAAGCTGCGGCGATTATCAGCACGAGAGCCGTAATCACCGGATAGTCTCTGGAGAAGAAAGCTTCGATGGCCAGGCTGCCGATGCCCGGAATGCCGAAATAGCCCTCCGTGATGAAGGAACCCTCCACCAGCGTCGCCAGGGAGAGGCCTACCACGGTGAAGACAGGTATAAGGGAATTCCGGAGAATGTGCCGCCTTCGTACGAGGAACTCGCCCAGCCCCTTGGCCCGCGCCGTTCTGACGTAGTCCTGGGATAGAACTTCCAGGGTGCTGGCGCGGGTCAGGCGGGTAATCACCGCTATCCCGGGCACGCCCAACACCAGAGCGGGCATGACGATGCGGAGGTCGAAAAAGCCTCCCCAACCCTGAATAGGTAGAATTCCCAACCACAGGCCGAAGGTTAGCAGAAGCACTGGCGCCGTAATGAAGACGGGCAGCGACATGAAGAAGAGGGTGATGCTCACGGTGGTAACGTCTAGCCACGTGCCCTGCTTCATGGCGGTGTAGACGCCCAGCGGTATGCCGAGAGCCAGGGCTATTATGGATGCCGCCAGCCCCAGCTGAGCCGATACCCAGATGCGCTTGCCGATGAGTTCCGCCACCGTGCGGTCCCGGTACTTGAAGCTTTCTCCCAAGTCGCCGCGCACCAGGTTCTTGATATAAACGCCGTATTGGACGAAGACGTTCCTATCCAATCCCCGCTGCTGACGGATCCGCTCCACTACCTCGGGATTATTATATTGGCCCTGGAGAACCTCCACCGGGTCTCCAGGGCCATAGGTGCCGAGCAGGAAGGTTATGAGGGCCACAATAAGAAGCAGTACCGGCGTCCACGCCAAGCGCCTTATAACATAGGCTCCCATGGAGTTTAGAGCCTATTCGTCGATGCGAACAAATCGAAGTCTGGGAACTATCAGCTGGGTGAGGTAGTAGTCCTTGATATGAGGCTTCACCAGAACGTACTGCTCACCGCTGTGCCACAGAGGAATCCAGGGGGCTTCGTCCACGATTATCTCTTCGGCTTGCTTGTAAAGATCGAACCGGGTGGCTTGGTCTCTCTCCGTGCGGGCCTGCTCCAACAGCCGGTCGACTTCCGAGTTGCTGTAACGGGTATGGTTGTTGCTGCTCTGGCTGTGGAACAGAATGTCCAGGAAGTTCTCCGGGTCCGGGTAGTCCGCAATCCAGGCTATCTGGAACATGTCGAAGCGACGCTTGTGAAGGTCCTGCAGATAAGTGGCGAACTCCGTCTGCTGGAACTCCACCTGCACTCCCAGCACCTCTTGCCAGGAATAGGTGATGCTCTCCAGATCCAGGTCCACCGATGCGCCGAACCCTCCCGCCACTGTTAGAATCATGGGATAGTCGCTGATGTTGTCGGCGTACTTGGACTCGCTGAGCAGCTGCTGGGCCTTCTCAGGGTTGTAGGTATATCCTGCAAGCTGGGCGTTGAAGGCCGGAAATCCCGGCGGCAGGATGCCCTTGGCGGGAGTCACCAAGTCTCCCAGTACCAGGCTGGCTATCTCCTGCCGGTTGACCGCGTAGTTGAGCGCCTGCCGGACTTTCACGTCGTCGAAGGGCGGCACGGTGGTGTTCATGCCGATGTAGCTGGTGCTGAAGGAAGGAAGCGCCCGCTGAAGATCTGCGTTGAGGCTGTTGCTAGGGTCCAGCAGCCTATCCAGGTCGGCAATCCCGACGCCCGTAATGTCAATCTCGTCGTTCTCGTACATGAGCATGGAAGTGCCGCCGCTGAGGATCAGTTCCACCTGCTCCAGATAGGCCGGGCCCAAGTGGTAGTTGGGGTTCTTGGTTAGAATCAGCCTCTCCCCGGGGACGTACTCTGACAACATGAAGGGGCCGGAGCCATTGGGCTCCCGCACCCAGCGTCGGCCCGTCTCCACGTTCTCCCGGTCGAGGACGAAGGCGGTGGGGTAGGTGAGCTTGTAGATGAAGTAGGACTTGGGCTCGCTAATGGTGATTTCCAGGGTATGGTCGTCGATGACGCGAACCCCTTGCACGTCTCTGGCCTCGCCCCGCAGCTTCTCTTGCAGGCCCACGATGTCTCCCAGGTACTGGTCTACTACCAGCGACTCGGTGATCGCGTCGGCGGCCCTCTCCAGAGACCACTTGAAATCGTGGGCAGTGATGGGCTTGCCGTTATGGAAGACGGCGTTCTGCCTAATATGGAAGGTGTAGACCAGGCCGTCATCGCTCACGTCCCATCGTTCGGCCAGGTCCGGCACCACCTCCAAGTTTGGGCTGATGGTTACTAGACCGCCGAAGATCTCGATGATTATGGTCGCCGACGTGGCGTCCGTGGTTAGGTGGGGGTCCAGAGTCGGAGGGTCGGAGAAGAGACGACGCAGAACGCCCTTCTTCCTCTCCCTAGGGGTGTCGTCCTGGGGCGCTTCTGTGGGCGCCGCCGCCGTTACCCCGGCTGTCGGCGCTGCCGTTGCCCCGGGGGCCGTCGGCGCTGCCGTTGGTTCGGCCGTCGACGCTGGTGTGGATGCTGGCTCGCCGGTGGTGGGTCTAGGCCCGCAGGCCGTCATCGTCAGTGCCAACGCCAGCATGAGCACGGCGGCAAAGCTCAGCGCGATTGCGCCCTTTCGTACGAATCTCATCGATTTCATTGCTCCCAAGCTAATCATTCTTTTAACTCCTGATTCTAAATGAACCCAGTGAATGCTACAATACGTATATCATCCAGGCCAATACTCAGGGCTTCACGCCCAGAGATGCCGAATTCGACAACGGTTACAGCAGATGTTTAGTCTTAGTCAATTTCACATCAAATCCCTCATCACTCTTGCCCTCTTGGCCGCCTTGGCCATGGTTGTTCTTGCCGGTTGTCAGGGACGACCGTCCGCCTCCGACGGGTCCAACCCGGAGCAGGTGGTGTGGGAAGGTTGGGCCGCCATCAAAGATTCATACGTTGACAGCAATTCTTTGGATTCCGAGAGCGTGGCAGGTGACATAATCGTCGGAATGCTGGATGCGGCTGAAAAGCCTCACTACCCATTCTTGACGGAAATGGCGGAGTACCGACGCCGGCCGCCGGGATCGGTGCCCAGGGAGTTCGCAGACGTTTGGCGGGCCTGGCAGCTTTTCCGCCAGACCTGGCCAGAGGTGGACCCAGCCGTGCTGGCGGATGCGGCTCTCACAAGCATGATGGCTTCTTTGGAGAACGACGACCAGGTGAGTTCCTACCTGAACCCGGAGGACTATCAGCGCTCCCAAGAGGAAGAAAGGGAGGTTAGCTACCAGGGTGTCGGTGCCGTTATGAGTATGGAGGACGGTTCGTTGACCATAGTTTCTCTGATGAGCGACGCACCGGCCGAGAGGGCCGGCCTCCAGAGAAACGACGTAATCCTGGAAGTGGATGGCGCGCCGGTGAGCAGCAATGAGCTTTCCGACGCCACTGCCAACATTCGGGGACCGTCGGGCAGCCGGGTTACCCTTCTTATACAACGCCCCACGGAGACGGAACCCAGGGAGGTCAGCGTGACCCGCGGCATGGTCAATATCCCCTCGGTGGACATGTCCCTCCTGCCCAGCTCCGTCGGCTACCTCTATATTCAGGCCTTCTACAACCATACCCTGGACGAGGTGTTGGACGCCTTGGAGCTATTCAACGAACTGGAAACCCTGGGAATGGTCCTGGATCTTCGCAGCAACCGGACGGGATCCCTGGAGTTGGCTCGCGACGTGGCGGCCCAGTTCCTGCCCGACGGCCTCTTCTCCTACCAGATGGACAGTCAGCAGACCCGCACGGAGCTTCACCTGGCGGATGGGACCGCCGGCGTACTGGACGAGGACGTGAAGCTGGTGGTGCTGGTAAACGAGGGCACTGCCGAGGCCGCCGAGGCCCTGGCCGGCGCCCTTCAAGACTCCGGCCGCGGCGTGGTCATGGGCGATCCTACGATGGGTAGAGGGTCCACCAACAGCTACGTTACCCTCAACAACGGCGGCGCCCTCTACTTCCCGGTTTCCTACTGGTACACTCCCTCGGGCCAGGCCATCAGCGACCAGGGCATACAGCCGGACGTCGCTGCCTCTCTGAGCCAGGAGGACCTAATCCTAAACAGGGACAGCCAGCTACAACGGGCATATGAATACTTGGACCAATCCCTCCCAGCCTTCCGGTAGTAGAGTGTCATAGACTCCGTGACTCACGCCAACTTCGGAAACACTCTGGGATACGTGCAGGGCCTTTGCTTTACATAAATGGTCAAGCTGGACTACTGTTGTCGAGCCTGCGGTTGACGAGGCCGCGACTGGCTGCGTCGATTGCGACCCTACTGATAGCGTTGACGTTCCTGGCGCTTCTCGCTGCCTGCGGTACCGACGAAACCCCCACCCCGACCCCGACTCCCACGGAGGCAGCGCCTCTCCTCGGCGCCGAAGAGCATTTCCAGAGGGGCAATGCCTTCTACGAACAAGAGCTGCCGGGCGCCGCCATGCGGGAGTATCGCAGCGCCCTCCAAGTCGATTCCCAGCACGCCCCTGCCCGCGTCGGTTTAGGCAAGGCCCATGTCATGAGAAGCGAGTACGACGAGGCATTGGACCAGTTTCGGTATGCCCTACGTGTCGATCCCAACCTGGCTGAGGCGTATTTCGAGCGCGGCAAGGTCTATGGAACCCAGGCCAAGTTCACCCCGGCCATCCGCGACTTCGACAGGGCTGTCGAGCTTATCCCCGACAACGCCGTCGTCTACAACAGCCGCGGCTTCGCCTTTGTTGGTCAGGGCAAAATAGACGAGGCCATAGCCGATTTCGACATGGCCATCGAGCTTGACCCGGAGTTCGCCGACGCCTACGCCAATCGGGCCTTCACCCGCGCCGTCCAAGGCAAAGACGACGATGCGACGTCGGACGCGGAAAGGGCCATAGAGCTGGGTCTCAACGCCGATGCCATCATGGAAGAGCTCGAGGCAATTCGGAACTCCAGCCAGGCACCGTAAAGTCCACGTCGAGAAAATTCTCCAAAATCACCCATGCCCCCCCTTCTAGAAGTCCAGAATCTCCACACCTACTTCTACACCAACGATGGCGTCGTTAAGGCTGTGAACGACGTTTCGTACCAGGTGGACGATGGGGAGACAATCGGTATTGTGGGCGAAAGCGGCAGCGGCAAGAGCGTCAGCGCCCTTTCCATTCTGGGCCTCGTGCCCTACCCGGGCCGCATCGTCAACGGGCGTATTCTTTTTCAGGGCGACGACCTTCTCACCCTCAGCCAGCGGGAGATGCAGCGGATTCGAGGTCGACGTATAGGCATGATCTTTCAGGAACCCATGACGTCTCTGAATCCGGTGTTGACCATCGAAAGGCAGTTGACGGAATCCCTGGAAACCCACCTGGGAATGAGCAGGGCTGCCGCGAGAAGGCGGGCTGTCGAGCTTCTGGACCGGGTTGGAATTGCCGACTCCCACCAGCGGATCAAGGAACATCCCCACCGGCTCAGCGGCGGCATGAGGCAGCGGGTGATGATTGCCATGGCTCTGAGCTGCAATCCCAAGCTGATAATAGCCGACGAGCCCACCACCGCGGTGGACGTTACCATTCAGGCACAGCTTCTGGAGCTGATGAAGAACCTGACCCGCGAGTTCAACGTGGCCCTCATCATCATCAGCCACAACATGGGCATCGTGGCCCGCTACGTGGATAGGGTCTTCATCATGTACGCGGGCAAGATTATCGAGCGCGGCCCCGTGGCCCAAACCTTTCGTTCTCCCCAGCACCCCTACACCTTGGGGCTGCTTCGCTCCATTCCCCGTTTGGACCTAGCGAAAAGGGAGAAGCTGGAGTCCATTGCCGGCCAACCGCCCGACTTGGCGCGGCTGCCAAAGGGTTGCGCCTTCATGGAACGTTGCACCTACGCTGTGGACCGCTGCGCCGAAGAAGTTCCAACCTTGGCTAGGGTTGGTCAAGACCAGTGGTCCGCCTGCTGGAATGCCCCAATCTCTGCCCCGATGGAGTCCGGTTAGAACAGTGAGCGCACCCCAAGAAACCCTCCTCCGGCTGCAAAATCTGAAGATGCACTTCCCCGTAACCTCCGGCATCTTCTTCCAGCGTGTTCAGGGTTGGATCAAGGCCGTGGACGGAGTTTCCCTCACCATCAGGCGCGGCGAAACCCTGGGCCTTGTAGGCGAGAGCGGGTGCGGCAAGACTACCCTGGGCCGGTGCGTCCTTCGGCTGTATAGGCCCACCGCCGGGCGGGTGGAGTTTGACGGCCAGGACATTACCGAGTTGGGGAACAGAGCCTTGAGGCCTTTCCGACGGCGGATGCAGGTTATCTTCCAGGACCCCTACGCGTCGTTGAACCCGCGTATGACGGCGGGACGGATAATCGGCGAACCCCTCGTCATCCACAAAACCATGACAAATAGAGAGGAGCAGCGTCAACGCGTTCTGGAACTGGCGGAAATCGTCGGCTTCCACCCGTCAATGCTCAACCGGTTCCCCCACGAGTTCAGCAGCGGCCAGCGGCAGCGTATAGGCATTGCCCGGGCGTTGGCTCTTAACCCGGAGTTCATCGTGGCGGACGAACCCGTTTCCGCCCTAGACGTATCTATTCAGGCCCAGATAATCAACCTGCTCATGGAACTTCAGCAGCAGCTGGGTCTTACCTACCTGTTCATTGCCCATGACCTTTCGGTGGTGCGCCACATCAGCGACCGGGTGGCCGTGATGTACTTGGGGCGCGTGGTGGAGTTGGCAGAAAGCAGCGCCATTTACTCTGAACCGGCGCATCCGTACACCCAGGCCCTGCTTTCTGCCGTACCCATTCCGGACCCGCTGGTGGAGGCGGCCCGGGACCCAATCATCCTCCCGGGCGAAACGCCGAGGCCGCTGAATCCACCAAGCGGGTGCGTGTTTCATCCGCGTTGCCCCATTGCGGAGGAGCGGTGTTCCCAAGAGATTCCAGACCTGCGCGAGGTGACTCCCGGCCATTGGACGGCTTGCCTGCTTGCCCCCGGCTACAACGAAGCGCCGCCGGTGGTTGAAGCCGCCGTAAGCGAACCTGACCCAGCGTAGGTCTGAACAAAAGCGCAGCGCCCCCCAACATGTCATTCTGAACGGAGCGCAGCGAAGTGAAGAATCTGCCAATAGCGATTGAAATTAGAAAAATCCCATTTTATTAAGATTTCCCAGCGGTTCGCACAATAGATGTTATGTTAGGTCAATGCCCCTTTTGGGGCCTGTTGACATAACATCGCCCCAATTTCGTCGAAAACTGGCCTTCCTCGAAATCGGTCATTTCTTTCTACAATCCGCAGCTGCCGCTGGCACGCCGCGCCATCCGTTAAGTCGGCTGGCACGCGTAATGGTACAATACCCTTGCTGCTCCATTGTTTCACCGAGGTTTGAAAGTGCCACGCCCAAAATCTTCAATCCTGCTCCTCATCTCCTTCAACGTCCTTGTCCTCGCCGCCGCCATAATCGGCTGCAACTTCTTTGATCGGGACCCCAGCCCTCCCACCGAAGTCACCGCCCCTCTGCCCGATGAAGCGCCTCAGGAGTTCGGCGTTCTATTCGAAGTCTACTCCCACCTCCTCGAAGAGCACTATGACAGAGAAAATCTCACCGCTACCCAGCTGAGCCGTGGCGCTATTCGGGGGATGCTGGAAGCCCTTGATGACGATCACGCAGCCTATCTGGACCCAGAGCTCTTCAGCTCGGAACTGGAGAGATTCCGTGGCACCTTCGAAGGCATTGGCGCCGAGGTCAGCATGAAGAACGGTCAAATCGTCGTGGTTGCTCCTATTCCCGACACGCCGGCGGAGGATGCGGGCATCAAGTCCGGCGACGTCATTCTGGAGGTCAACGGCCAGAGCATCGAGGGCCTTGGCGTCTACGACGTGGTGGCACTCATTCGAGGCCCCCGAGGAACCACTGTTGACCTTCTAGTTCTGCATCCCAAGGCCTCTTCGCCCACGTTAATAACCATTACCCGGGGCGTCGTCAAAGTGCCCACCGTGGACTTTCGCATTCTCAGCGGCGGCTTGGCCCACCTAAAAGTTCAGTTTTTTGGTGAAAACACTGCGGAAGAGTTTGGCAATGCCTTGGAAAGGGCGGAGCGGCTTAAGGCTAAGGGGTTGATTTTAGACCTGCGTAACAACCCGGGCGGGCGTCTGGATACGGTGGTGGAAATGACCAGCCAGTTCTTGGACGAAGGGTTGGTGCTCTATCAGATAGATGGTCGTAAAGTACGGTCCGAGTATCCTGTCAAGGACGGCGCCAAGGCGCCGGACCTGCCCATGGTCGTGCTTGTCAACGAATTCAGCGCCAGCAGCAGCGAAATCATGGCCGGCGCCCTCCGTGATCATGGGCGCGCCCAGCTGGTGGGTTCTATCACCTTCGGAAAGGGCAGCGTCAATATCCAGCGGCCCCTCAGCGACGGCTCCGGCGTCTACTACAGCATCGCCCGCTGGTTCACCCCCAACGGCTCCCTCATCGAAGGAGATGGCATAGAGCCGGACGTGATGGTGGAGGCCGACAACGAGGGCATAGGGGACTTTCCGTTGGATCGGGCCATCGAACTCCTCCAGGAAGCAACGGCCGTCAGCGGGTAGATGATGAGTCGTCGAAAGGAAATAGCCGTCAACCGGCAGGCCTTCTACAACTATGAAGTGCTGGAACGTTTCGAGGCAGGCATCCAGCTCACAGGCACCGAAATCAAGTCGATACGCGCCGCTCGCGTTGACCTACGTGGCGCTCACGCTCGCCTGGAAAACAACGAGCTGTGGCTCCACGGCATGCACGTTGCCCTCTATGATCCCGCCGGGCACAGCAACCACGACCCGAGGCGGCCCCGCAAGCTCCTGATGCGTAGGAGCGAGATTGACGATATTGGGGGCAATATCTCCCAGAAGGGCCTGACTCTCGTCCCCCTTAAGCTTTATGTAAAGAACCACTGGGCAAAAGTCGAACTGGGCCTGGCCAAGGGAAAGCGGAGTTACGACAAGCGAAAGGCAATAATCGAGCGGGACAAAGACCGGGAAGCCCGCCGCGCCCTGCGCCATCTGGTCTAGCCCGGGCTGCTGCCCAACCCCTACTGCCATCCGTCCCTTGCCTGAACTTCCCAATCCCTGTTAACCTCCCTCAACAAGCGCATGAACCTTAACAACGCAGCGTCCGTTCACGCATGGAGAATCCATTCGTTTGCCCTACTTTTTTGAAACGAGTCCCACGCCTGAAACGAATAATTTCAGACACGAATTGATACCGAGTCGATTACCAAAACGAGTCCATTTCACGCCTGACCTCGCCAAAACGAATCCCTGCAAACTGCCCACTATCCACCGCCTACTGTGCCATCGACCCTAGACAATTTGCATATCGTAGCGGATAATAACTATAGGACATGGGGACGCGTGGTTTCGACAGGGAAACGTCCTGGAAGAATTGCAGGTCGGGGCGCCGTCATCACCTCGTTAACAAGGCGGCAAAAAAGTAACTGGCGAAAGAGAATTCGCTCTAGCAGTCTAGGTAGCTAGACTGCTCGTCTGCCCCCGCTAACCCCGGATGCGGGAAGTAGGCGCCATAAGCCCGGGGTGCTGCCATCTCCACGCCGGTTAAAGATGGCCTAAGACAAACCGGTTGGCCCTTTGAAACTTTGCCGGTAGAGGGTCAAGGGAGCGACAATAAAGTACCGGATAAGCCTGTAGGATATTCTTGCCAGACTTCTCCTGGACGGGGAGTTCGACCCTCCCCCGTCTCCACCATTCCACAACCCGCTTCACTCCTCCATTGCTCTTGCCCTGCCCTTGTAATATCATCGCACCCGTAGTCTATTGATGCACAGACGGCCCAACCGGAAGCGTAAGCTTCGCAACGGTGCGATATTTCAGCTGGAGTAGCCTCTATCTGATATGCAGCAAAGCCTTACACCCAACGCCATCCTTCCGAGCTTAGACGGCTCGACTTCGGCCAACGACACCGACGCCATGTTGCAGGACCTTGAGGTCTCGGCGTTTGGCCTCTCCCCGGAACCCTCCCCCACCGCAGTTATAGACGTCGGCTCCGGTTCCGCTCGGGCGGTGGTCATGCAGGTTAACCAGGGCGGCGGCATAGAGATAATTGCCCAGCAGCGGATAAGCCTGAACCTGATGAGTCACCTCACGTGCCGGGGCGCCTTGGACGACGAAAGCGTTGCCTCCACCGTCGAGGCGGTAGAAGACTTCGTTCAGCTTGCCAAGGGCTATGGAATCAGCTGCATCCACGCCGTTGGCACCGCCGCCTTGCGAGAATCCCGCAATGCCTTGGATGTGACCGGCGCCATCGCCCGCCGCCTTGGCGTAACACTGCGGGTCATCGACGGCTACGAGGAGGCGGCCTACTGCTTCCTTGGGTCGGTCCACGGCCTGCCCGTCTCGAAAGGGCTGATGGCAGACCTGGGCGGCGGCAGCATGGAGATCGTCGAGTTCGCCGATAGGTCGATGAAGACTCTCCACAGCCTGCCCTTGGGCAGCCTTCGTATCGCCAACAGCTTCCGGCTCACCCAACGGGCGGCGGCGGAAGACGTCGCAGCCGCTCACCGGTATGCCCGGGAATCCCTTAATCTGGCCAAGGTTCCGGCGTTGGCGCCCCACGGAGAGTTGGTGGGGTCTGGCGGCTCCATGCGACTCTTTGCCAAACTGGACCGCCGGCATAGGCATCACCCGGTGAAGAAGATTCATGGTTACTGCATCAGCCGCCGCGCCTTGGAGAACCTGTTGAACGACCTTACGGAAACCGTTCTGGAGGGGCGGGCGCAGATTCCGGGGATGAACCCGGAGCGCACCCACTCCATCGTTGGCGGTGCGGTGGTGGCTCTGGCCCTCCTTGAGCACGCTGGCGCCCAAAGGATTATGTTATCTGGACAGGGTTTGCGAGAAGGGTTGGCGCGAAATCCCCCTGACTTGTCCATGGAGCGCGGCATCACCCTTCCGCCAACGTCCATGGTGCGCCTGAACACCCTGAGCGACCTCAGTCAACGCTTCGCCCCTCGCTATTCTCGCCGCGGACCTCGAAGGTCTGATCTTGCGCGCAGAATTGCCGAGGCGGCGTGGTGCGGGAAGGCTTCGCTCCTCGCCTCTTCCCTACAATGCGCTGCGTTCCTGCTGGACGTGGGCAGCGCAATAGACTTCTACAACCGGCTGAACCGCACGTCCTCCCTGGTGGTTGCTTCGGACCTGCCGGGGTTCAGCCACCGGGAATCTGCCCAGATAACCGCCATACTGCTGGCGGCGGAGCGGGGACGGCTGCCTCGCAAGTATCGCCGTAGCACTCTGCTTTCTCAGGACGACCGGGAGCGCATAGGCCAGGCCGCCATCATTCTGCTGGCAGCCGACGAACTGGAACGGCGGCTGCCCCCCGATCTCTCCGCTGACGCCGTAGAGATTTCCTCCACCGACGGCGGCCTGTATGTTTCCACTCCGGCCTGGTCCAAGAAGGCTGGCCGCGTCATCTGTGACCGCTGGCAGCAGGAATTTGGACAGCCTATCTTCATCCAGCGGGTGAGCCATGAATAAATCCGACTTAAACGCGAACTTCCCCATGGGAACCAGGTTCGGCGACCATCCTTACGATGGCAAGTATCCTGGCCGGCTGATAATCGTGGAGGGCATCGACGGTTCCGGCAAGAGCACCCAGATTGACCTGCTGGGCAAGTGGCTCACCAGCCTTGGCTACGTGACCGTCTTCACCGAGTGGAATTCTTCGCCCATTGTCCGACGCACGACCAAGCGGGGCAAAGACCAGCGCCTGCTCACGCCGATGTCCTTCAGCCTCATCCACGCCGCCGACTTTGCGAATCGGGTCTATACGCAGATACTGCCAGCCCTCAAGTCGGGCACGGTTGTGCTGGCTGACCGTTATGTCTACACTGCATTTGCTCGAGACGCGGCGAGGGGCGTTAACCGCAACTGGCTTCGGCGTATCTACTCCTTCGCCGTGCAGCCCTCTCTCGCCCTCTATTTCAAGGTGCCCCTGGAAGAGTCTATTCGGCGAATAGTCGCCGGCCGGGAGTCCATCGGATACTACGAATCAGGCCAGGACCTGGATCTTGCGCCCAGCCGGGAGGACTCCTTCAGAGCCTTCCAGCAGAGGCTTCTGGACGAATACGACCGGCTAACGGAGGAGTTTGGCCTGGTGACAGTCGATGCCACGGACACAATATCCAAGCAGCAACAGTTAATCCGAGAGTGCGTGAAGCCTCTGCTGCCGGGCCTCATGGAGATTCACGGGCACAGCCTGCCGGAGGCCCTGAGCAGCGCCGGACTCACCGGACGTTACGTTCGTCGGTCCGGCTCTCGCAGGATATCTGAAGCAACGGGCCGACCCGATGGCTAACCGATAGCCAAAGGCCCGTTCCTACCCAAAATGATGGAGAGTGGGCGATGACTACTCCAAAGTTTTACGGCCATATCCCGCTGGGGCTTGGGGAGATACACATGCCCGGCAGGCTCATCGTCATTGAGGGAACCGACGGTGTGGGTCGCTCAACCCATATCGCGCTGCTGAAGGAGTGGCTGGAAACGGAAGGCTACGCCGTGCTGGACACGGGCTTTCGCCGCTCCGATCTCACCGGTGACGGCATCGATCGAGCTATGCGCGGGCATACCCTGGACCACGTTACCCTCAATCTCTTCTATGCCACCGACTTCTGGGACCGGATGGAGAAGGGCATCATTCCCGCTCTCCAAGCAGGGATGATTGTCCTGGCAGACAGGTACATCTACTCCATCATCGCCCGGGCGCGAGTGCGCGGCGTCCCCGCCCGCTGGCTCGACGACGTTTTGGAGTTCGCTATCGTGCCCAACCAGGTATTCTACCTGGACATCGACGTGGAGCATCTGCTTCCACGGATGCTTGCCAACCGGGAGCTGGACCATTGGGAGTCCGGCGAGGATTATCTGCGACGACCGGACCGGCACTCAAGCTTTGTTCTGTACCAGAACTCCCTGCTGCGGGAGTTTCGCAATCTGGCCAAGCAGTACCGCTTCGTGACCATAGACGCCAGACCCAGCGTCCGGGAGGTCTTTGAAACTCTCCAGGACGGCGTCCGGATTGAGTTGGCTAATATGCTGGGCTAGGGAAGCCCGCCTGTCCCACTTTCCCCGGCCTGAGCCAGGATAAAGATTAGGCTAGGCCAGAATACGGGTCCCGTACAGCCGAACGGCGTTGTCCCACAGAATCTTCCGTTTGCTATCGTCGCAGATGGGTTGTGCCACGAAGTCGGGCAGCGCCCGTTCCGGGTCCGGCGCGTCGGGGTGGGAGTAGTCCGTATTCCAAACGATGTTGTCATCTCCGAGGGCGTCTACGACCCCCTTGAGGTGGAACTCGTCCGGGTCGCAGGCTACGAAACCCTGGCGCAGGAAATACTCGCTGGGCATTAGGGGCAGCGCCTCCAGGTCGTACCACATACCCTGCCTCTTGTCCCGCATGCCGTGGTCGTTGAGCCGCCCCAGCCAGAAGGGAAGCCACCCAGCGTTGCCCTCGAGGAAGGACACGCGTAGCTTGGGGAACCGGTCCAACACCCCGAGGAAGATGAGGTGCCCCAGGGAAATCATGTTCTCGAAGGGGAAGCCTATGGCGTGTTCCAGGGCCACCTCCGGGCCAGAAACCTCTGACCGCGGCTGGTAGCGTACGCCCGTGTGAGGCGTTCCGCTGGAGACGCCGTGGAAGGAGATGGGGAAGTCCAGTTCCTCGGCCAAGGCCCAGAAGGGATCGTAGGCCGGGTCGTGCCACGGGCGGTCCTTTTCTGCGCGAGGCATGGTGACCGTAACCGCGCCCAGTTCTTCGACAACCCGCCGCGTCTCCGTCACCAACCCTTCAATGTCGTGCTGACTAGGAAGTACGCCGACCATCTTGATGCGGCTGGGGGCCACGTCGCAGAAAGCACGGGAGAAGTTGTTATAGGCGCGGGCGCAGGCCCACAGGAGTCCCTGGTCCCGGCCGCCGGTCACGCGAAGGGGTTGGGGGGCGTTGTCGATCAATACCTGCTTGTCCCAACCCAGCTCGTCCATGTGCTCGATGCGGCTCTCCGGCGTGAACCCCTTGGCATAGGCGACGCCATACTTCTTGGGCATCACGTCGGCGTCGCTGACGGTGACCTTGCGGTTGACTCCCCCGCCTTGGATAGTGGTCTTGACCCGGTTGCCCTCCGGGAAGATCTCGCACTCCATGAAGCTGCGGCTGGCCCCGACACGGCTCTCTGAGGCGGGGCCTACGATGGGCCGCCGGTGGAAGTATTCCGGCTCCATAAACTCGCTCCACAGGTCATGGGGCTCCGTGATGTGCGCGTCCGCGTCAATGACTTTGTATCCCTTGTACATGGTTCTACCTCTATTCCTGTGAATTGAGTGTATGAGGCCGCCTGCCGCCGCCCTCTCCCCGCATTGTAGTCTTATGTAAAGCCCCTGTCCAACAGAGGAATTATACCACCAACGCCGTGCCTTCTTCCCTAATTTCACGAGCCACTTCGCTCAGAAGCTCACGGCTGGTAGACTAGCCAGTGAACGCCATACTGTCCAGGAGATGATGAGTATGAAGGCGATTGTTGGTGCGAGGCTCATAGATGGAACAGGCGCGCCGCCTGTACCCAACGCTGTTGTTATCGTAGACGGTGACCAAATCGTCGGGGTTCACGCTGCCGGCAGCGACATCGTGCCTCCCCAAGCGGAAATCGTCGACGCCACCGGTCTGACCCTGATGCCGGGGCTTATCGACAGTCACGACCATCTAGCGCACTTTGGCCACGATCTGGCCGTCCGGTGGGGAATCGACGAACCCCAGAGCCTCCGCCACGCCCGGGTATTTGAGGTATTGAAGCAGACCCTGGAAACGGGATTCACCACCGTTCGTGACGCGGCCGGGCTGGACGCCGGCTTCAGAGACGCGGTGGACCGAGGGCTTATGCCCGGCCCGCGGTTGCAGGTTGCCCTAAACTTCATCACGCCAACGGCTGGGCAGGCGGACCGTACCAGCCCCTCCGGACACTCCCCCGCCGTAGTTCCCCAGTTCGACCTGCCCCTGGGTATCGCCGACGGGCCTTTCGCCATGCGCGCCAAGGTGCGGGAGATGGTTCGGGCCGGGGCCGACGTAATCAAGACCGCCGTCAACGGTTGGGCGCGGCCTACCAGGGGCCTTGGACCCAGGGACCAGATAATGACGCGCGAGGAGCTGGATGCGCTGGTGGATGAAGCCCATGTGATGGGTCGCAAGGTGATGTGCCACGTTCTCGGCGGGACGGGCCTGCGCATGGCGGTGGAAGCGAGAGTGGATTCCATAGAGCACGGGTCCTACCTGAACCAGGACCCGGAGCTTCTCGACATGATGGCCCGCACAGGGATATATTTCACCCCCACTTTCAGCGTCTTCTTCTATCACGCCGAGAGGGGAAGCCCCCACGAGAGCGCCCGCGCCCTGGACTTCCGGGAGCACCACGCGGAGAGTCTGCGGTTGGCCCTGGAGGCAGGTGTGCGGGTGGTGGCCGGGTGTGACGCGGGGGCCTTTGTTCACGGTAACAACGCCCACGAACTGACCTGCCTGGTCGAGCGCGGCATGAAGCCTATGGATGCCATACAGGCCGCCACGGGCCGGGCGGCTCAGTGCCTTGGGTTGGAGAACTCGATTGGATCCGTAGAGGCTGGATTGAAGGCGGACCTTATTCTTGTGGAGGGCGACCCCCTGGAGGATGTATCTATTCTGGAAAGGGGCCGCGCAGTTTGCTGGGTAATGAAGGATGGCGCAGTCTACGTAGATCGCCGCCAACCGACGGCGTCGGGAAGAGCGAGCGTTAGATAGGGGCAGAAGGGGCTTTCTTCCGGCTAGGAAGCGTGAAGTTCTTTGTCCAAGAGCGTAGGCGACTAGCCCGAGGGTTGTTGGAAGCGCGGGCTTAGAGGGGCCAGCGTTGCACGCCACCCGCAGCCCGTTCGAACCCGTCGGCCACCTTCAACAGCGTCGCCTCGCCGAAATTTGGCCCGACCAACTGCAACCCGATGGGCAGCCCATCGAAAGTGAAGCCACAGTTCATGGAGAGGGCTGGATGCCCCGTGGTGTTTAAGGGGCGGGACAGCCTTGAAGCCAAATCTCCAATGACCCACTCCCTACCCGCGTGGTTGAACTCGAACTTGCCCAACGGTGGTGGCGGGAGAATGGAAGAGGGAGTGGCGATTACGTCCACCATTTCGAAGGCGGCGTCAATCTCCTCTCGAATCTTTGCCCTCATCGAATTAGCTCGAATGTAGTCGGCAGCCAGCACCTTGGACCCCTTGTGTATTCTCTGGTAGAGGATGCTGGGGGTCTCCGGCGGGAAGTCCTTCATCATAGGCTGGAAATAGGCCGCCGTCTCACATTCGGAAAGCATGGTGTGAATCTCGTTGACCTGGTCCATACTGGGCAGGGTGACCTCCACTAGCTTGCATCCAAACTCGCGAAACCGGTCAATGGCTCTGTGCACCTTCGCTTCTACCTCTGAGTCAAGATAGTCCCAAAAATAGTTGGTGGGCACGCCCACCCGGACGCCCCTCAGGCCTCCCGTGAGGGCGAAGGCATAGTTGGGTGTTGGGACGTTCGCGCTGAAGGGGTCACGGGAATCGAAGCCGGCGATAGCCTGCAGCACCGTTGCGCTGTCACGGGCGGTCCTCGTCAGCGGGCCAACGAAGTCGTTGGGTATGCCGTAGACGCCGCCTCCGAAGCGGCTCACGAGTCCGAAAGTGGGTTTCAGACCCAGAAGGCCGCTGCAAGCTGCCGGATATCGCACAGACCCACCGCCATCGGATCCGACGGATGCAAGATCGCAGCCGGAGGCCACTGCCGCCGCAGAGCCGCTGCTGGAGTAGCCCGGCAGCCGGTCTAGTGCCCACGGGTTCCGGGTGAGGCCGAATTCCGGTTCCGGGAAGTACTCTCCATAGAGAGGGTTGGTCTTGCCGATGACTATTGCCCCAGCTTCTTTCAGTCGCTCCACAATGGCCGCGTCGTGGTCTGGAACAAACTCGGACAAACGGCGCTCGCCGAAGGCCGTCGGCATCTCCGTGGTGTTGAAGATGTCTTTGACGGAAACTGGGATGCCGTGCAGCGGCCCACGGTAATTGCCGTCCATAATTTCCGCCTCTGCGCACCTTGCGTTACGCAGGGCCGACTCTTCCGCGATGGTTACGTAAGCGTTTAGGGTTGGGTTCAGCTCCTTGGCACGGGCCAAGTGTGACTCCACTAGTTCCACGGGGGAAAGAGCCTTGCTGCGGATTAGGTCCGCGGCCTTATGTAAAGTGGCTGTGTTGAAGTCCATGCTTATCTATGTGCGGCTAGTCCGTCATCCTTCCAAAAGCTCTTCCACCAGGTCCACCAGCTTTTCCTCGTTGAGCAGGCCTGCCCATTTGCGTTGAATCTCCCCGTTGGCTTTGATGAAGAAGGTGGTGGGCATGCTACTGATGCCATAGTCCTCGATCACCTGGCCGGATTCGGTGCTGCCGGAGGGGTAGGAGATATCCAATATCTTCAGCAGATGTTTGCCCTGGTCCCTGGTGCCCAGAAACTGGAAGGGGCCAACGTCCAGCCCCAAGAAGGTAACCCTGCCTTGAAACTGTTCGGAAACCCTCTGAATGTCGGGCATTTCCGCCCGGCATGGTGGGCAGAGGGCGGCCCAGAAGTTGAGCACTACCGGCTTTTTCTGCTCCAAAATCTGCTTGAAACTGACGGACGAACCCCCCAGAAGTTCCTCCCCCTGGTAGACGTCGATGGGGAAGTCCTTGGCCAACTCCGCAGGAGGCTGGTCATCCTCAACGACAGGGCGGCTGCAACCTGCCAGTAGCAGGGCGCTCATTACAGCCAAGGCCAAGATCACAGGGAGCGCGCGCTTGGGGTATAGGGCAGACATCAGACTTCTCCCCTGGCCTGCCTTGCCCAGTAATCCCAGCGCATGGCCTCGCACTCCGCTGTAAGTACCCCACGGACAACCTCAATGTCATTGCGATGGACAAGGGCAAAAGCCTTCTCAACGCTGTAGTCTCCAAAGCCGCCGTTGTGTTTGCTGTAGTTTCCGCCGAGCACTACCCGCGCGATGCCGGCAGATACCATGGCCCCGGCGCACATTATGCAAGGCTCGCCGGTGCTGTAGAGGGTGCAGCCGCTGAGGTCGGTGTTTCCCTGGGCCGGTCCAGCGTTCTTCATTGCCGCTATCTCCGCGTGGGCCGTCATGTCCAGGTCTCGCTTGGCGGTATTGCACCCAGTGGCTACAACCTCGCCGTCCCGGACAATCACCGAGCCAACGAGGGCCTCGCCTTCCTTCTCGTAGGTGTGGGCCACCTTCAGGGCCAAGCGCATGAACTTTTCGTGTTCACTCATGGTTGTTCACCTATTCTTCCCGCGTATGCGGTGTTATGGAAGAGCTAGCCCCTTGCCTCTCGCTTCATGCGGACGCGGTGATTCCAGCCGATGGCTTCGCATTCGTCCACCAGCACCCCGCGGATGACCTTGATGTTGCTACGCTCCACCATTTCGAAGGCCTTCTCCACGCTATAGTCGCCGTAAGTGCCGTAGTTGTGGTTGTAGTTTCCGCCCATGACCAGCGTCTCGACGCCGGCAAAAACGATGGCTCCTGCGCACATCATACAAGGCTCGAAAGTGGTGTAGAGGGTACAACCGCTAAGGTCTGTGTGTCCCAGAGCAGGCCCGGCGTTGCGCATGGCGTCGGTTTCGGCGTGGGACGTCACGTCCAGGTTGCTTATGGCCTGGTTGAAGCCGCGGGCGATGACAACGCCGTCCTTGACGATGACGCTGCCCACGGGCCCGTTGCCCTTGGCCTCCCCCTTTTGGGCTTCCTCCAGGGCAATCTCCATAAACTTCTCATGGTCTGTGGGCATGAGCGCCTCCTCTATGGTTATTAAATGTCGCTGCGAGTTCCCGAATGCCCTTCCTAATTGTCTTCGGCGAAGGAAGGCTGGGGCGCCCGTATAACGCCCGCCGACTGGGCTGCGCCGATGAGTTCGGCTTTCTCGTCGGGCGAAAGGGAAGGAATAGGAAGCCGCGGGTCGCCGCAATCCTGCCCAACGACCACGCTGGTCAACGCCTTGCAGGTGGCCTGCATTCCGTAGCGGGCCGCCAGGTCGATGAGGACGTTCGCCTTACGCTGGAATTCCTGAGCCGCGGTTATATCGCCCTGCTGGTAAGCCCGATATGCCCCCACCCATAGCTCCGGGGCAACGGTCAGTGGTCCGTCCACAACACCGATAGCACCTGTCATCAGGGCGGAAAGGAAGAGGGAGCCGCTGCCAGTGAACACCGCCAACCCCATGTCCCTAAAGCGGCGGATATTGTTGAAGTCGGGCGCGGAGTGCTTGACGCCGGCCACCATGGGAACCTCCCTAACCACCTTTTCCATGAGCGGAGCGGTGAACTCCACGCCGGTGTATTTGGGCTGGTTGTAGATGAAGAGGGGCAGGCCGGAAGCGTCAACCACGGCGCGGAAGTGGTCGATGATGGCCTGGTCGGAGGGATGATAGAAGAAGGGGGGCACACATGCTATGGCGTCGGCTCCGGCGTCGCCGGCTGCACGAGCCATTCGGGCGGAACTCCTTGTGGTCAACGCTCCCACGTGAACAATAGAGGCGGCCCTGCCCTTGCAGAGCTCTGCCGAAATCTCTGTGGTGCGTATGACTTCATCCTCAGTCAGCAGCACGCTTTCGCCGGTGCCGCCGCTGATCCAGAAGCCGTCAACCCCCGCTTGAATGTTGGACTCTATGACGCGCCGATAAACGGCCTCGTTGAACTCCCCTTCCGCGTCGAAGGGTGTGATGGTGGCGGCTACTACGCCCTTGAACTCCGTCATCTTTACTCTCCTTTTCCTGTGTCGATGATAAGCTCGCCCACCGAACCTACAGTCGCTGCGTGGCCGGGCAGTATTGTTACGGACGAGTCGAACTGGCAGACCATGGCCGGGCCTCTAATGACATTATCTCTCAGTAACCTCACCCTATCATAATGAGGGCATTCAAGCCAACCATTACCTTTGAAGAACACCCGCCTCTGACCAATGAGGGCGCCCGAAGGGTCGGAGTCTCCGGCGGCGAGTAGGGCACGCTGGGGCTTGGGAACGCGACCGGCGGCGCGGCACTTGACGTTGACCACCTCCACCGGGGCGCTCGGATCGCTATGACCGTAGCTTTGCCGGTGGAGGCTGTGGAAGGTCGCGAGGATATTCTCCAACTCGGCTTCGCTCTCCAGATTCTCGTTTACCGGGACCTCAAGCTCGAAGTTCTGACGAACGTATCGCATCTCCAGAAACTGCTCTACAACCTGATTTTCCTCAGCGATTCCCTCGTCCCTGAGGGTCTGGCGGCAGCTCTCCGCCTGGGCAGCCAGGCTCTCCCGTATGGCGGGCAGATTTGCCGGTTCGGCGCGGAGGAATCGAGTGGTGGCGGCACCGGTCTGAACATCGCTGATGACGAGACCCATGGCAGAAAACAGCCCCGGGTCCGGCGGGATGACGATGCGGGCCACGCCCAACTCTTCCGCCAGATCGCCAGCGTGGAGGGGCCCGGCGCCCCCGTGGGCCATGAGGACGAATCTTTTCGGGTCGAATCCCCGGCTTACCGAAACCACTCTAAGGATGCGCACCATGTTGGCGTTCACCACGTCTAGGATGCCCTGGGCCGCTTCAGAGGTAGACATTCCCAGCGGCCCGCCGATTTTCTCCTCTATGGCGCGTTGGGACAACTCCGGCTGGATCTTCATCCGACCGCCCAAGAAGAAATCCGGGCTGATCCGTCCCAAGACAACGTTGGCGTCGGTAACCGTAGGCTCCATGCCGCCGGCGCCGTAACAGGCGGGGCCGGGGTCGGCGCCGGCGCTGGCAGGCCCCACCTTCAAGAGTCCAGCGACGTCCACCTGGGCCACGCTGCCGCCGCCGGCGCTGCACTCCACCAAGTCGATTGAGGGGGTTCTGACGGGCAAGCCCGTAATTCGGATGCCATAGAAGCCGGTGGCCTCTTTGCCTATTTCCAGCATGCTGACGATTGAGGGCTTGCCTTCCTGTATCAGGCTGGCCTTGGCTGTGGTGCCCCCCATGTCGAAAGAGATAATGTCCGGCAAATCCAGGCGCAGTCCCAGGTCCACGGCGGCCAGCACCCCGGCGGCAGGGCCGGACTCAAGGGTAAAGTGAGGCCGCCGCATCTCGACTTCGGCGCTGGCCATCCCACCGGAGGACTGCATTATGTAGAGTTTGGGGGGAGGAGCAAGCTCCCGCGCCAGGCTTCGTTGCAGTTCATCCACGTAATGTTGGAAACCGGGGCCGATGTAGGCGACCGTCGCGACGGTGCTGGAGCGTTCGAATTCCCGGAACTCGGGAGAAAGCTCAGAGGAAACGGCCAGATAGACGCCAGGCAGCGTCTCTTCCAGAATCTCCTTCACCCGCGCTTCATGGTCGGCGTTGGCGTAGGAATTGAGCAGGCAGACGGCCACGGCTTCCACGCCCTGGGCCTTTAAGATTTCCACGCAGCGGTGCACGTCTTCTTCACAAAGGGGCAGAACTACCCGGCCGCGGCTGTCTATCCGCTCTGAAACCTCCAGCCGTAGGTGGCGCGGGGCCAATGGCGCGGGCCGGTCCACGTCCCAGCGGTAGAAGTGGGGTCGGGTCTGACGCCCGATGGCGAGCACGTCGCGAAAACCCTTGGTAGCGATGAGACCAATCTTGGCGCCGGTGCGGGAAAGGACGGTGTTGGTGTTGACCGTGGTGCCGTGGGCCATGAGCCACAGGCCTGACAGTCCGCGAGGGGCAGCGGCGAAGTGACTCACTCCGGCCATGACGGAGCGGGATGGATCTTCGGGTGTGGAGGGGGTCTTGAAGGTGTAGAGAAGGCCCGAATCTTCGTCAAAGAGGATGTGGTCGGTGAAGGTTCCGCCCACGTCAACGCCCAGACGGAGTCCGGTCATTCCCTGGATTCTCCTTCGTTGACGGTAGACGGGGCGAAAGACGGGCGGGCGGATCTAGTCATGGGAGCGCATCTCTCGTCGGAGGTCTGCCGTAGCCTGCGAGTGCACCTTCAGGCTATCGGGATCTATCACCACGCCGTAATCACGCCGTGCCGCCTCGATTGTCACCAGCCCGTCCAGAACGTCCTGCGCCACCAAGCGGGGGTCTCGATCCAGCGGGCTGCCGTAGCCGCCGCCGCCGCCGGCAAAGATGGCAACGACGTCGCCGGGGCCAACGGGTACGAAGGTCGCTTCCCGATGAAGGGTTTCGGCGCTGTCGGAATCGGGGTTGCGGACAATGCGGGTCAGCGTACCGTCGTCGCCGTCAAGAAGTCCGGGGCCGGGAATCTTGTGCCGATTGGAGTGGACGCCCACGAAGGAGTCTATCAGCATGCGCCAATCCTTCCGAATGCCGACGCCGCCGCGAAAGCGGCCCGGGCCGCCGGAGTCGGGGATGTATTCCAGCCTGTCGGCCATCATTGGAAACTCCTGCTCCATTGCCTCTATGGGAAGGTTTGACGTTATGTGCACGCCGTTGATGCCGTCTTTGTCGGGCCGTGCTCCGCCGCCCCCGCCGACGGTCTCGTAGTAGATGAAAGAGTTGGGTGGCTGGGCGCTAAAGCCCATGCCGTGGGTGCCGTGACCGCCCGCCTCGATGCCCTTCTTCACCGCGCCGGAGAGGGCAAGAAAGAGGGAGTCCGGTATCTGGGAAGCCACCTCGTAGCGGGCGCCGAGGGGGGATGGGGCCTGGCAGTTAACGAGGCAGTTATCAGGAGCAACAACCTCAATGGCCCGCTCAAAGCCCGCGTTGGGCTGCACTTCCGGATCGAGGATGGAGCGGAGTACCCAGAAGACCACGGTAACGGTGCCATGATAGGGCATGTTTATGCCAAACTTGGCCGGGCCGCCCGTGCCGGCGTAGTCCACCTTAATGTGAGGCTCAGGCCTGTGGCGGACGGTTACTTTTACGCGGATGGGAATTGGCTCGTCGCTGTCCATGTCGTCGTCGAGATGGTCCAGGGCCTCGTAGTCGCCCTCGGCGAGAGACAGAATACCATGGCGTGTTTTGACCTCCGCCACGTCCAAAAGCTGCTCCAGCGCGTCAGTGAGAACCTGTACGTCGTATTGGGCCGCCAAGTCCTTCATCCGGCGAGCGCCCAGCATGAGGGATCCCATGTGGGCGCGAATGTCCCCGTCCCGATTGTGGGGGTCTCGAACGTTGAGGAGCACTATGTCCAGGATGTCCTGCTGGACCTCTCCTGCTTTCTGAAGGCGGACCAGCGGGATTCGAAGGCCCTCCTGGTATATCTCCGTGGCGTCGCCGAGGGCCGCCTGGCCCGGAGCCTTGCCGCCTACGTCGGGCCAGTGGCCCGTGTTGGCGACGAAGGCCACCAGCTCTCCCTGGTGGAAGACCGGCGTCACGAAGGTTACGTCGGCCAGGTGGGAAGGTCCGCCGCTGTACGGGTCGTTGACGATGAACACGTCCCCATCTTGAAGGGTCTCCTTGGGAAAGCGGCGCAGCAGGGTCTCGCCGGTGAACATGAAGGAGCTGAGGTGCATGGGCAGGCTCATGTCGCTAATGCAGACGACCCGCCCTTGGGCGTCCATTATTACGGAGGAGCAGTCCTGCCGCTCCTTGATGTTGGTGGAGTATGCGGACTTTATGAGGCCGACCAGGATTTCGTCTGCAATGGAGGCCAGACTGTTGCCGATTATTTCAACGGTAATTGGGTTAAGTCTGGACTGAGCCAAAGCAAGTTTTTCAGGCGTATCGCAGGGAAGGCGAAATGGGGGCTTCGAACCGCCCTAAAGGATAGGGCCAGCCCCTAACTGGTGTCAACATGGGGAGCGACCCGCTTCATCGCGGCTCATAGCCACATTCTCCATACACCTCCCCATCTATGCAATCGTCAGGGCGGTGCTCTCTCAAATCCGCAATGAGTCGCTCCAGGGCATCCCTGTCCTTGGTATTCAGCACGTAGACCTCAAATCCCTCTACATAGACCAAATTATCAGTGCTTCTTCTTATAGTTCTCGCCGGCAATCCAATTTCTCGGAACAGCCCCTTAGGGATGAAGTAAATTTCCAAGGTATATCCCCCAGGCTCAACGTCATACCAATAGTAGTGCCGCCGGGCAACTTTGTTATAGAGGCGGGCCTTGTACATAAGATTATGCTTGTCCAGCCTCTCCTTCACCCCCTCACGTCGTAGCTCCTTATCACCCTTGGGCTGCTCATCAGAGAACATCATTGGAACAGCCATTATGCCCAGAATCAGGCCCAGGACCAGAATGACCGCAGCCCCCAAAGGGGCCAGTCTGTAAGAAAACCGAATCTGTTCAGCCTTCGAATCGGAGTGCCCGGCAGGGACCTCCAGCCATAAGCGATGTGCATGGTACACATTCCAAACAAGCATCGGAGCTATAACGAACACCATGCCTGCCACAAACGGAGGAGAGCCGAAAATCAGCGCAATTGTGATGAAAGTTCCCAGAAACGCGCTGAACAGGAAGTGAATAGCAAACTGCCGAAAGCGCCCCAGTAACAGATAGCCTGCCCCAAAACCTGGAAACAGGATGAGCAACACCGCTATTAGATGAACCATGCTACTCTAGGATGCTTGTGGGAAGTCCCGGGAGTGGAGAATCTTCTCCTCGGCGCCACCCACATGCCAGATTAGGCTCGCTCACACTGACGAAGGATCAATTTCATCAGTCGTAATAGTCGTCCGTTAGTCGGAACTCATCTCAGTGGCGGCGACGACGACTCGTCGACAGACTCTTGAATGCCACTAGTAGTCGGATTGACTTGGGCAGTCCTGCTACTCGCAAGGAAGGGACTTCCTTGTGGCTGCTTGCGGCGACGCGTCCACTCTCAGCGGGCGTACTTGCTGTTGCGGAGAACCTGGCCTGGGAGGGCGCCGGTGTGCTCTCCCCCTTCGATAAGCACCTGGCCGTTGACGATGGTGTATTCGATCCCTTGGGCGAACTGGGCCAGCCGCTTGCTGCCTCCGGGGAAGTCGTAGACCTCTTCCGGCTCCAGGGGGCCGATAGTGTCCAGGTCGAAGACTACGAGATCCGCCGCCAACCCTTCCTTAAGAAGGCCTCTTTCCTGGATGTCGAAGAGTTCCGCGGGAATGGAGGTCAGCTTCTGGACGGCCTTTTCTGGCGACAGAATCTTCTTCTCGCGAACCCAGTGGCCCAAGAAGTAGGTGCTGTAGCCGTAGCCCGCGTCGAAGATGACGTGGGCGCCGCCGTCGGAGAGACCGATGACGGGGTGCGGACTTGTGAGCATGGTGGTCATGGCCGCTTCGTCGCCCCCGCTCTGGTTGAGCTCGAAGCCCGTCTCCAGATTTTCCTCCAGGACCAGGTCGAGGAAGGCGTCGAGCACGTCCTTCCCCTGCTCCGCCGCCAACTGGT
Source organism: Dehalococcoidia bacterium (assembly GCA_965238215.1). GTDB lineage: Bacteria > Chloroflexota > Dehalococcoidia > Lucifugimonadales > JAPULR01. The sequence goes on from OZ250180.1 coordinate 2,370,931, forward strand.
CGATGCTCTTGCCTGTTAGACCGCGGTTCTTGTCCAGCGCAGGCTTTGTTATGAAGAAGTGGTCCCAGCGACGGGAGAAAGCGTTGAAGGCCACTTCCGCCCCTTCTACAGCCTCTAGCCGGAGACGGCGACGGGTGTCGGGGTCCCGGAAGGCCGCGATCTTCTGGTCCGGCGTTCCTTCCATTATCGGCTTCCAGGAGGGCAGCCGGTCGAAGACCTGGGCGTTGAGCATGGTGAAGCGGGTGTTGTTGCTACGAGGACTGATGAGGGGGTAGGCCCGGTTGCCCTTGCCGACGGTGTCCGTCACGTAGTCCAGATGCTCCCGCCACTGGTTGGGCGCGCTCCAGCGGTGGGTAATGTTGTTGTACACCACGGGCCGGTTGGTGGCAGCGGAAAGGCGGCTGCATAGGCCGTCCTTCATCTCCGGGGCCGTGCCTCCGCCGCATTGTAGAATGCCTGCACCCAAGTCTCCCACCACGGAGGCGAGGGCGAAGAGCTCCTCCTCCGGCGCGACGATGGCCGGAAGGGGCTTGCCCGTCAGGTCGAAGTGTCCCATGTTGCGCGAAACGGAAAGGCCCAGAGCGCCGGCATCCATCCCCTCCTTCACCAGGCGCTTCATGGCTTGAATCTCCGAATTGGTCGCATCCCGCTCCTGGGATTCGCCGCCCATGACGTAGCGTCGGACGGCGGAATGGCCTACGAGAACGCCCACGTTGACGCCAAGATTGCCGTCTATGGCTTCGATGTACTCCGGCACTGTGTTCCATGACCAGTTAATGCCCTCCTGTAGAGACTCGATGGGGATAGCCTCCACTCGGGAGAGCATCTGGGCCAGGGCGTAGTGGTCCTCGTCACGCACGGGAGCCAGGGAGAGGGAGCAGTTGCCGATAACTACAGAGGTTGCACCGTGATAGCAGGAGAAGGTGCAGAGGGGGTCCCAGGTTACCTGGGCGTCGTAATGGCAATGGTTGTCGATGAACCCCGGGGCGACCGCCAGCCCTTGGGCGTCGATGACCCGATGGGCGGCGCCGCTTACTTTGCCGACGCCGTGGATTATACCTTCCTTTACGGCAACGGATCCTTCAAAGGACGGGCCACCGGAGCCGTCGATAATCCTTGCGTTCTCGATGAGCAGATCGTAAGCCATGGTTAAACCTCCCTCGCCTGTATGAACCTAATGTAGTTTGGCTGGGCTGGGAGTGTCAAGGCCAAGGGCTTCCAGGCGGGTCGCGTATTGCCCAATGGCCGCCACCTTACTATACTTGTAGGTAAAGGTTGTGTTGAGGTAACGGATCATGGAAGAGTTTGAAACCCTTCCGCTCTTTCCCTTGAATATGGTGCTTTTTCCGGGTGCGTCACTTCCCCTACGCATCTTCGAGAACCGATACAAGGTTATGATTGGCGAATGCATCGAGATGAAGCAGGCCTTCGGCGTTGTGCTCATCAAGGAAGGGCCGGAAGTGGGTGGAACGGCCCAGCCTCATCGGGTTGGCACGACGGCTCGAATCCTCAAGGCAGAACCCGGCGGCGAGGCGATGTACCGTATTCAGACGGTGGGGGAACGGCGCTTTCGCATCATTAACATCATCGACGGCAATCCTTACTTGAAGGCCGAGGTGGAGTATATGGAGGAGGCGGCGACGGACGACCTGGGCGATCTCACGCAGAGGGTGTCCGCCAGCCTGAGCGAATATCTGCAGTTGGTGGTGAGCTTCAAGAAGGGCTGGATTCAAACCGTTGACACCCCTCAAGAGCCGCTGGCCCTCTCCTACGCCGCTTCTCAAGCGGTAACCTACCCTCCGATGGTAGGCCAATACCTGCTTCAGATTCAGTCGGTGAAGGAACGGTTGGAGCGAGTGCTGCCCCTGCTGGGAGAGAGAACGGAGCTTCTCAGGGAAGAGATGGGCAAGCAGCAACGTTTCCGCGAGCGGTTAAACTAACTAGAAAGGATAGCCGGATTTTCTTCCCCATCCCTTGCATCTGCCCAAGGCAGAATTTGCCCTATATCAACAGCTAGAAGGGTTTGCCGAAGATGCGGAAGGCGCCGTTAAAGGGGACCAGCCCGTTAAACAGTTCCGGGTGCAGCATTTTCGCCATCATCTCCAGACCATCGACGAGCCTCGGTCCGGAGCGGCTGAAGTAGGAGTTGGCATCGACGACGAAGAGGTTGGCACTCTTGGCGGCGGGCAATTCGTCCCATCCCGCTTTCTCGGTTAGAAGCTTAATTTCCGAAAGGCCGCGGCGTACGTCGAAACCGCACGGCATGGCGATTATTACGTCGGGCTGTGCTTCGACAATCTGCTCCCACTCGACTGTGAAGGAGGGCTGGCCGGGCTTTCCGAAGCAGTCAACGCCTCCGGCCAGGGCGACCATCTCCGGTACCCAGTGGCCACCTACCATCAGGGGGTCCAGCCACTCCAGGCACACCACCCGGGGTTGGGTGTCTGCCGTCGCCGCCAAAGAAGCAACCCTGTCCATGCGCTCTCTGAGGGAGGCGGTCAGCTGCGACGCCCTGTCCCCCACGCCCGCCGCCTTGCCTACCGCCTCCGCGTCAGCTATTACGTCCGCAAGGGAGTGGGGGTCCAGGGATAGAACTTCCGGGTTGTGGGGAAGATTCTCCAGGGCCTGGTGCACCTGCTGGGAGGGGACGGCGCAAACTTCGCACAGGGCCTGGGTCAGCACCAGGTCCGGCCGAGCTTCTTCCAGGGCCTCCAGATGCAGGACGTATATACCGTCGTCGGAGATGAGCGAATCCTTCACTCGCTGATCGATTTCCCCGCTAGCGGTGGCGTCCTGAATCCGGCTAGTCACAATCACCGGCTTGTCGGCCGCGGCAATGGGGAAGTCGCAGGCGTAGGTCACCCCGTGCAAGTCGTCCTGCAAGTCCAGGGCGTAGACTATCTCTGTGGCGCTGGGAAGAAGGGAAACGATTCTAACCAAGATTGCCGCCTCTCCGGCCAACTAATGGGCCAGCCTCTAGGTACTTACAAGGTAGCATAGGGAGCGGCGCCCTTCAACCGCGGCAGAAGTTGCCGCAAGAGAAAGGCTAACCTATAATTTGGCGGTGAGTACGCTATGCTTCTGGCTATAGATATTGGGAACAGCAACATTACCCTTGGCGTGTTCGAAGGCCGGAGGCTAAGCTGCACGGCGCGGCTTTCCGCCGACTCCCGCCGCCTGTCGGACGAATACGGTGAGCTTGCGCTTAACATTCTGCTCCGCAAAGGGGTTGAGCCTCGAGACATCAGTGCTGCCGCAATCTGCAGCGTCGTTCCCCGCCTGACTCCTATCTTTGAACAGGTGTGCCGGGAATTCCTGAACGTGGCTCCCCTAACGGTGGACACGGGCGTAAAGACGGGGGTCCGTATCCTATACGAGAATCCCCGCGACGTGGGAGCGGACCGGGTGGCGGACGCGGCAGCGGCCTACCGTTTGTACGGCGGCCCGACTATCGTGGTGGATTTCGGCACCGGCACAGTCTTCGATGCCATTTCCAAGGAAGGCGACTATCTGGGCGGGGCAATCGCCCCCGGCATTGAGGTTGCCGCCGAAGCCCTGCATCAAACCACCTCCCAACTGCGTCGGGTCGATACGGCCATGCCCCGTAAGGCCATTGGCCGGAACACCCCCGAGGCGTTGCAGTCGGGGCTGATGTTGGGCTACGTTGGCCTGGTGGAGGGTATGGTTCGACGCTTCAAGGAGGAGTTGGGAGGCGAAGCGAAGGTGGTAGCAACAGGCGGCCTGGCCAGGGTGATGGCCGGAGCTACCAAGATTTTCGATGCCACCAACCCGGACCTCACCCTAATTGGGCTTCGGATGATCTACGAGATGAACCGAGGGCCACGGGAAGGGGACTAGGTTGATTCCGGTTTTGCAGGGAAAGCACGTTGTTCTGGGCGTTACTGGCAGCATTGCCTGCTACAAGGCCGTGGATTTGGCCAGCAAACTGACCCAGGCCGGCGCGTTGGTGGACGTTGTGATGACGGAAGACGCTTGCAGGTTCGTCACACCCCTGGTCTTTGGCAGCATCACCCACCGGCCCGTGACGACCAGTCTCTTCGACCCCCACTCGGAGTTGAGCGTAGAGCACGTTGCCCTGGCGGACCGGGCGGACATTCTGGCGGTGGTGCCCGCCACGGCCAACACCCTAGCCAAGATGTCCCTGGGGCTTACGGACAACGCCCTCGTCGCCACCTACGCCGCCACCGCCGCTCCCGTGCTGGTTGCACCCGCCATGGACGGGCACATGTATGAGAACGCCGCCATCCAGGAGAATCTAGGCCGGCTGAAGGCACACGGTGTGAGCGTGGTGGGGCCGGATAGCGGCTACTTGGCCTCAGGGAAGGTGGGCGCCGGACGGATGTCGGATCCGGAGGAGATTTTGGGCCACGTACGGGCGATGCTGGGGAGAAATGGAGCCTTGGCTGGCAAGAGGGTAGTGGTGAGCGCAGGAGGCACCCGCGAGCCCCTGGACCCGGTTCGGATAATCACGAACCGCTCTACAGGGAAGATGGGCCACGCCCTTGCCGAGGCGGCCCGGGACATGGGCGCTTCCGTGGCGCTGGTGTCGGCGTCTGAAACGCTGAAGGCGCCGTCGGCCATAAAGACGGTGTGGGTGCAGACGGCTATTGAGATGCAGCGGGCCGTTGAGGCGGCGTGTCGAGGGGCGGACGCGCTGATTATGGCCGCCGCCGTTTCCGACTATCGCGCGGCTGCTTCCAGCCCCCACAAGCTCAAAAAGACCGGACAGCCCGTGAGTGTGACGATGGTCCAAAACCCGGACATTATAGCCGGCATTGAAGGCCCGTCGGTTCGGGTGGGCTTCGCCGCCGAAAGCCAAGACCTGTTGGAGAACGCCAGAGGCAAGCTATTGGCCAAGCGGCTGGACATGATCGTTGCCAACGATATCACGGAGGCAGACAGCGGCTTCGGCGGCGATACGAACCGCGCGGTGATTCTCACCGCAGACGGAGAGGTTCAGCGGCTGCCGTTGACGTCCAAGCAGAAGTTGGCCCACCGAGTGTTGGAGTTAGTGGAAGGCCTGCTAACGGCGAAAGGCGGGTAATTTGTGGAGAAAGCACCTCGCGCCGCAAGACAAAAAGTAGTTAGGGAAAGAGGAAGTAGTTGATGAGTTTGCCTTCGTCCAAGGAGATGCCACGAGCTTACAGCCCCAAGGATGTAGAGGAGCCCCTAAACCGGTTCTGGATGGAAAAAGGGTATTTCACGCCGGAGGTAGACCTCTCCAAGAAGCCCTTTGTCGTCATCATGCCGCCGCCCAACGTGACGGGAGACCTGCACCTGGGCCATGCGCTGACAATGTTCATCCAGGACATTCTGGTGCGGTGGCATCGGATGATGGGGGAGGCGGCCCTGTGGCTTCCGGGCAAAGACCACGCCGGCATCGCGACCCAGGTAGTGGTAGAGCGGCAATTAGCCAATGAGGGTACTTCCCGCCAGGAGTTGGGGCGGGAGAAGTTCCTGGAGCGGATGTGGGACTGGGTGGGCCGGTACGAAAGCAATATCGACGGGCAGTTGAAGCGAATGGGCGCTTCCTGCGACTGGTCACGCCTCTGCTTCACCCTTGACCCGGGACCCAGCCGGGCCGTCCGAACGACCTTCGCGATCCTTTACGAGAAGGGTCTCATCTACCGGGGCGAGCGAATCATCAACTGGTGCATACGCTGCTCGACCGCCCTTTCCGACCTTGAGGTGGATTACGAGGAGGAGGACGGATCTCTATTTTATGTCAATTACCCCCTGGAAGATGGGGAGGGTTTCATCACCGTGGCCACCACCCGCCCCGAAACCATGTTTGGCGACACGGGCGTTGCCGTCCACCCAGAAGACCCCCGCTATCGACCGCTCTTGGGGCGAAACGTGATGCTTCCCCTCATCAACCGTCCCATCCCCGTCGTCGGGGATGACGCCATCGACCCGGAGTTCGGGACGGGCGTGTTGAAGGTTACGCCGGGCCACGACACCGTCGACTTCGAAATAGGCCAGCGTCACGACCTTCCTATCGTCATGGCCTTGGACGACCGTGGGATTCTCACGGAAGCGGCCGGGCAATTTCAGAGTCAGGAGCGGTTTGAAGCAAGGCGAAATACGGTGGCGGAGTTGGAACGTCAGGGTTTCCTCGTGAAGACCGAACCCCTTCGCCACTCCATCGGCCACTGCCAGCGGTGCGCTACGGTGGTAGAACCCCTGGTGAGTAAGCAGTGGTTCATAAAGATTCAGCCGCTGGCCCAACCGGCTGTAGACGCAGTAAAGAAGGGCCAAGTCCGCATCGTTCCGGAGCGGTTCTCGCGGGTCTATATAAACTGGATGGAAAACATCCGCGACTGGTGCATCAGCCGCCAGCTCTGGTGGGGACACCGCATTCCCGTTTGGTACTGCGGCCGGTGTGATGGACTTACCGTATCGGTGGAGGACGCGACGCATTGTCAGCACTGCGGCTCTAGCGACATATCTCAAGACCCTGACGTTCTCGACACCTGGTTCAGTTCCGGCCTCTGGACCCACTCAACCCTAGGATGGCCCGACGAGTCGGAGGACCTGGACTACTTCTATCCCTCACAGGTGATGGTGACGGGCTACGACATCTTATTCTTCTGGGTGGCCCGCATGATAATGCAGGGCATAGAGAATATGGGGCAGCCTCCCTTCGAAACGGTGTTTCTACATGGTCTGGTGAGGGACGCCGAGGGGAAGAAGATGAGCAAGACCACGGGCAACGTGCTGGACCCCCTGGAGCTTATGGAGACCTATGGCACTGACGCGCTTCGATTCGCACTGACCACCGGGGCTGCGCCTGGTAATGACCTGCGTTTGAGTAATGGCAAGCTGGAATCCAGCCGAAACTTTGCCAACAAGCTGTGGAACGCCTCCCGCTTCGTCATCGGGTCACTGGAGAACGCTGACGCTCTACGTGGATGGCACGAGCTGCCCGACGTTACTCACCGGGAGGACAGATGGATTCTGAGCCGGCTGAACCGGGTGGTGGGCCGCACGCGGTATTACCTAGAGAGGTTCGAAATTGGTGAGGCCCAGCGGGAAGTATACGACTTCCTCTGGAACGAGTTCTGCGACTGGTACATTGAGTTTGCCAAGATACGAATGCGGGAATGCGCAAGCCCCTCGCCCCTACCAACGCTGGCCCACGTACTGGAGAAGACCCTGCGCCTGCTCCATCCCTTCATGCCTTTTGTCACCGAAGAGGTCTGGCAGAGGCTGACTAGGCAGCTTCCCGAGGAAGGAGCGCTCACCGATTCGATAATGGTTGCGCCGTATCCCGAGGAGGATCCGGCCAGGATGGACGATTCGGCGGAAGCTGAGGTGTCGCAGATAATCACGCTGGTGCGATCCATCCGCAACGTCAGGGCCCAGCTTCGTATCAATCCCCGGCAGGAGCTACAAGCTTCCCTGGACCACCAGGGACACGACTATCTGGTAGGCGAAGAGGCGGAGGCGGTGAAGGGACTGGCTCGGCTTGGAAACCTCCGGGGGGCAGAGTCTTCCGAGTCTTCACAGGAGAGCGGCATAGTGAAGGTTGTGGCCGGGGAGGTGGTAGTGGCCCTTCCATTAGGCAAGGTAACGGACCTTGCCGAGGAGAGGCGGCGCTTGGAGGGGGAACGGGATGAGGCTTCCAAGCACTTGAAGCGCGTGGACTCGCTGCTTGCCAGGCCGCAGTTTCGCGCTAAGGCGCCGGAGCACGTGGTGGAGCGGGAACAGGAGCGGGCGCAGAGCCTGCAGCAGCGGTTGGAGCGGTTGGAGGAGGTTCTGGCGCAGCTGCCTCCTTAGTGCGGCGTTTGTGCAATGCTGTCCCACAGAGTCAGTAAGGTAGGCGGGGCAAGAACAACGAGAATCTCCGTTGCGCTTGTAATGGCAGACGCCGGGACGTGTCCCTATTTGCGGGTGGTGGTCACGGGGGGAGCCAGTTCGACCACAGGGGCTGCGTCTATGATGTGGTTAGATGGGGGCTGATGAGCCGCGAACCTGTTCCAGCCAATTCAACCCCTTCCGGGTGTCGCTGGCTACGCGAGCCGGGTCCCAATAGTAGAGCCGTAGCTTGAACAGCCAGTAGGTGAACTCCTTGGACTGGGTGAGGCTGAATCCCTCCTGGCTCTGGTAGCCCATCTTCTCCCTGAACTTGGCGATTAAGCCGGCCTGCTCGTCGTCGTATATCCTGCTAAACACCGAGTCGCTCATATCCTCCACATCGACCCGCCCGCTGGCGCGCATGTCCTTCCGCACTTCTTCCTCCACGGCCACGTGCAGGGCCTCCTCTACTACCACCCCATACCAGAAATTGAGAAATCCCCTGTACTTGTTGTAGCCCAGCAGGTTCTTTAGCATTTCCGTGGTTACGTAGGTGGGGAAGCGGCCTCGAAATAGCAGATTCTCCATTTCCTGAATCTGCGCCGAGTCCCGCAGTAGGGTGCACATTCTTTCAGCCAGAAGCAAACAGTCGAAGGCCTCGCCCTGAATGACGTAACGATAGAGCCGACCGTCGATGCGTTCCTCTGGGAGGGTCCACATGCTCATGGCCTCAAGAAGCGCCTCGGCCCAGGGCCGTCCGGCTTTAATGCCTTGCGAGAGACGCTCCAATGCCTCTATTTCCACGGACACGGGAGGGCCGGTGGGCTGGACTATGAGATCGATGGGGGCTTCGAAGGGTTTGACGTTAATGGGCTTGCCCTCTCTTTAGAGGGCCGGCATCGTCCTCGAGCGTGCCCTTGGATCGGGAGGGAATCAGTCCTATCGACTTGAAGTAGTTGGTGCAATCTATAATGACCCCGGTGGGCACGCCCTCGTGTCCGGGGAACTCAGCTTTCAGACGCTCGTAAGCGGCCACCTGGCCGGTGGCGATGTACTCGCGAATTTTCCCGCTGATGGCCTTGCCGATGCCCGGAACCTTCATCAGGTCCTGACCTTGCCGGACCGGAGCGTCCAAGGGATGCGGGAAATCGGAGATGACCTCCGCCGCCCGCTGGTAGGCCCTAATCTTGAAGATCAGGTCGCCCTTCCTCTCCAGAAGCTGGGCCATGTCCTCAAAGAGGGCAGCTAGTTCCTCGTTAACGGCGGACACGGGGCCGCACCTAGCCTTTACCGTGGCAGCGCTTGAACTTCTTGCCGCTGCCGCAGTAGCACGGAGAGTTGCGGCCCATCTTTCGCGGTGCGTTGTTACGGGCGCGGCCGTTGGACATCGCTTTCATGGGACTGTCGGCGGGGGCCAGAGTGAGACGATAGATACTATGGACTACGTCGTCGCGCATTTGGGTGAGTAAGTTGTGGTACATACGGCGGCCCTCAGTTTGGTAGGCCACGAGGGGGTTACGCTGTCCATAGGCTTGAAGGCCTATGCCCTGCCGCAGCTTTTCGATGTTGGTGAGCTGCTGCACCCAGTGCAAGTCCAAGGCCCTCAGCATGATGATGCGCTCTAAGGCCCGCATCCTTTCCGAGCCGAGCTCTTCTTCCTTCTGTCGGTAGATCTCTTCGGCGTGGGCGGAAAGGGTTTTCCTGAGCTTTCCGCGGTTGGCCTTTCTCAGTTTCTCCTCGTTATCGAGAGCTTCCGGCATGGTGGGAAAGATGATGCGAAGGTTCTCAAGCAGGCCCCTGTAGTCCCGGTCTTCCATCACGCTGCCCGAAAGGTGTTGGGTTAGAAGCTCGTCTATCTTCTCCTCCACCATACGGAGGACAGAGGCGCGCAGGTCCACGCCCTGCAGGATGTTCCGGCGCTCCCGGTAGATGTTTTCGCGCTGCTGGTTCAACACGTCGTCGAACTCCAGCAGGTGCTTGCGAGTCTCGAAGTGGTAGCCCTCGACGCGGCTCTGGGCGCCCTCCAGAATCTTGGTTATGACGCCACTTTCCAGGGGGGCGTCCTTGCCCATGCCTGCCCAACTTGAGACCTTACCCATGAGGTTCTTAGCCCGTTCGCCGCCGAACCGCTTGATAATCTCGTCCTCCATGGAGGCGTAGAAGCGGGTCTCGCCCTGGTCTCCCTGGCGCCCTGAGCGGCCCCGCAGCTGGTTGTCGATGCGGCGGGATTCGTGGTGTTCAGTGCCAAGGACCGTCAAGCCGCCCTGCTCCACCACGGTGTCGTGGTCAATCTGCCACTCGGCCATATCGATGTCCAAGCCCGCTGGATTGCCGCCGAGTACGATGTCCGTGCCTCGACCGGCCATATTGGTGGCTACGGTTACCGCGCCGGGGCGGCCCGCCTGAGCAATAACATAGGCTTCCCGTTCGTGCTGCTTGGCATTTAGGACCTCATGGTGCACTCCGCGACGCTGAAGCAGCTGACTCAGCTTTTCGGAGCTCTCAATGGAAGTGGTGCCTACCAGCACGGGCCTGCGTTGGTTGTACATATTCTCTATGTCGTCGGCTACGGCCTTCCACTTGGCTGCCTGAGACTGATAGATGAGGTCGGCGTGGTCCTTGCGGATAAGGAGGGCGTTGGTGGGAATGGCCACCACTTCCAGCCGGTAGATCTTCAGGAACTCCTCCTCTTCCGTAAGAGCGGTGCCTGTCATGCCGGCAAGCTTATTGTACATACGGAAGTAGTTCTGGAGGGTGATGGTGGCGTAGGTGGTGCTCTCTCGCTGGACCTGAATGCCCTCCTTGGCTTCCACTGCCTGATGAAGACCGTCCGACCAGCGGCGGCCCGGTTGGAGCCGGCCGGTGAATTCGTCCACGATGACAACCTGTCCGTCCCTAACGACGTATTCCTTATCGCGCTTGTAGAGCACATAGGCCCTGAGGGCGTTCTCCACGTACTGGACCAGGTGGAAGTTTTCCGGTGCGTATATGTTATCGACCTTAATCCAGCCCTCAATCCTGGAGATCCCTTCCTCGGTGAGGGAGATGGCTCGACTACGCTCGTCTATCATCGTGTAGTCCGCTTCGGCGCGGAGGCGGGGGGCTAGCTTAGCCATGGTGTAGTAAAGCTGCACCGGTTCTTGGGCAGGCCCGCTGATGATGAGGGGCGTCCTTGCTTCGTCAATAAGGATGTTGTCCACCTCGTCAACGATGGCGTAGTTGAGGTTCTGCTGCACCTGGAGGCTCGGGTCCACGGCCATATTGTCTCTGAGGTAGTCGAAGCCAAATTCGTTGTTGGTGCCGTAGGTTATGTCGCAGTTGTAGGCCTCTTGGCGAGGCGCGGCCCTTAGATGCTCGTAGCTGGAGTCCTTGCCGGGTGCGCCAGGTTGGTAAACGAAGGCGGCGTCGTTCTGCAGGCAGCCGACGGTCAGTCCCAGTTTGTCGAAGATGGGGCCCATCCAAACCGGGTCGCGGCGGGCCAGATAGTCGTTGACGGTGACGATGTGGACGCCCTTGCCGGAAAGGGCGTTTAGATAGGCGGGAAGGGTGGCCACGAGAGTCTTGCCTTCGCCCGTCTTCATTTCGGCGATTTTGCCCTGGTGCAGGACGGCGCCGCCCATTATCTGAACGTCGAAGTGGCGCTGGCCAAGGGTGCGTTTGGCGGCCTCTCGAACGGCGGCGAAAGCATCGGCCAGTATGTCGTCCTCCGACTTGCCCCCGTTCAGCTGTTTGCGGAAGACGTCCGTTTGCGTCCGTAATTCTGCGTCGGTGAACCTCTCAAATTCTCTCTCGAGGCCGTTAACCCGGTCTATGAGGGACTGATATTTCTTCTTGAGGCGATCCTCGGACGTACCGAGGATCTTGTCCAGTAGGCGGATCATGATTCTCCGTTGAAAAGTTCTCCAACGGAAAGGCCGTTGTGAATTCGCCTAATTGCCTCCCCCAGAAGGGGCGCGACGGAGAGGATGGTTATCCTGCCGTTCATGTCATGTTCAGTCAGGGGCACAGTGTCCGTGGCCACCAATTCCCTGAGGGGGCTGGCAATCACTTTGTCGGCAGCACCGCCCGAGAAGAGGGCGTGGGTGACGCAAGAATATACTTCGCGCGCGCCGTTCTCTATCAGCGCTTCGGCAGCGGCGATGATGGAACGGCCGGTATTGATCTCGTCATCGAAGGTGAGGACAGTCTTGTCCTTTACGTCGCCGATGATGTTCAGGGTCTGAATGGAGGTGGTGTTGCCCAGGCGTCGTTTCTCAACGATGGCAAGGGGGACGCCCAGCCGCTCGGCCACATCCCTGGCGCGCTTGCTGATGCCCACGTCAACGGCCACGACGACGAGGTCGTCCAGGTTCTTGTCGCGGAAATACCGCACCAGTAGGGGGAGGGCGGTAAGCTCGTCCACGGGGATGTTGAAGAAGCCCTGGATCTGGCCGGCGTGGAGGTCTATGGTGAGGAGGCGGTCGGCGCCGGCGGCGGTAAGCAGGTCCGCCACCAGCCGGGCCGTAATGGGCACCCGGGGCTGGTCTTTTTTGTCCGTGCGAGAGTAGCCGTAGTAGGGCACCACAGCCGTGACACGGCCGGCGGACGCCCGTTTCGCCGCGTCAATCATAATCAGCAACTCCATGAGAGCGTCGTTCACCGGAGTGCAGACGGGCTGCATTATGAAGACGTCCCGTTCCCGGACGTTCTCCAAGATACGAACGAAAGTATTGTCGTTGGAGAACTTGAAGACTTCCGCCTGACCCAAAGAGATGTTGAGATACTTGCAAACATCATGGGCCAACTCCCGGTGAGAGTTCCCCGTGAATACGCGAAGCTCATCGCTCAAGGAGCGCATTCTTCCCCCCGAAGGTGAAATTTTGCCCGGATTCACGCCTTCGTACGGATGAGCAGGTTGGGCGCAATCGGCCAACGGGCAAAGGCTTGGCTACTCGGCGTCATTATAGCACAGCCCCTTGAGCGCTCAAAATTCATTCCAGTTATTCACCGATGACCGTTCGCCACGGGAGACCCGATACGGCACGCAGTCCATTGCTAGTAAGGCTACCTGCTTTTTGCTATACTGCCTTGGGCCTCCACGGAGGCCGCTTTAGCTGTGGTTGAAAAGGAGAGGCAATGGGGGCATACGCCTTAATTGGGGCGCAATGGGGTGACGAAGGGAAGGGCAAGGTGGTGGACTACCTGGCGTCGAAGGCTCAGTGGGTAGCGAGATACGCGGGCGGAAACAACGCCGGCCATACGGTAATGAACCACGGGGGAACCTTCTCCCTTCATCTCGTGCCCTCCGGAGTCTTCCAGCCCCAGGTTTCCTGTGTAATCGGCAATGGGGTGGTTGTAAACCCGGAAGTGCTTCTGGAGGAGATAAGGGAACTGTCTGAACGCGGTGTGGACGTGAGCCGCATATACCTCAGCGAGCGGGCCCACCTGATAATGCCATACCATGTTCAGATTGACGCGCTGGAGGAGAAGGCCCGTGGAGACGCCAACTTGGGCACCACCGGAACCGGAGTAGGCCCTGCTTACGTGGACAAGGCCTCCCGAACGGGCATACGCGCCGGAGACCTGCTCTACCTGGAGGATGAGCTGCTGCCGCGGCTGAAGCGCGTCGTGGCGGATAAGAGCCGGATTCTCACCAAGCTATATGACCAGCCGGCCCTTTCGTTGGGGGCGATCCTGGCCCAGTGCGCCCGATGGCGGGAAGGGCTGAAGGATCTGATTAGACCCACCAGTTTCCTTATGCAGCAGGCGATTGAGCGGGGCGACACCATCATTATGGAGGGCGCCCAGGGCACCCTTTTGGACCTGGACCATGGCACTTATCCATACGTTACGTCATCGTCGGCGTCGGTGGGAGGCGCGGCGGCGGGACTGGGCATACACCCTCGGAGCATCAGCGGCGTCATTGGAGTCTTCAAGGCTTACTGCACCAGGGTGGGCAGCGGGCCGTTCCCAACGGAGATGCAGGACGAAAGAGCCGACGAGTTGCGCGAGCGGGCTTGGGAGTACGGGACCACTACCGGAAGGGCGCGGCGCATCGGCTGGTTCGACGCTGTGGCGGGAAGGTACAGCCAGCACATCAACGGGTTTACGTCGCTGGTGTTGACGCGGCTGGACGTTCTGGACGGCTTTCCTTCTGTGAAGATTTGCGTGGGCTACGAGGCGGACGGGGAATTGCTGGACCACTTCCCCTCGGGCGCAGCTCTATTGCAACGGTGCAGGCCGGTGTATGAGGAGATGCCCGGTTGGACGACGCCCACGGAGGGCGCGACGAGTATGGAGCAGCTGCCGGCAGAGGCGTCGGCCTACGTGCGCAGGCTGGAGGAGCTAATCGGGTGCGAGTTCCACCTGATATCCACCGGCCCCCACAGGGATGAGACGATAATGCTCCAGCCTATGATTTGAGGGTGGGGGGGCCAGCGGCGACAATACCGCTGCCGTCCCGAACGCTGCTATTCCTATCCTCATTAGTTTACTGCTCTTCATTGGTCAACCTGATCCTGTCTCCGTCTACGGTCTCAACAACCTCCACCAGGGAGCGAATGTTTGCGCCGTCCCGGTCCTGGGCATACGCGATGCCAGGTTTTTCTTCCCACTGGAGACTTTTGAGATTTCGTGTCGCGACCTTCATGCCGTCGGGCGACCACGACGTGTCCAGGATGCTGCTGAATTGTATATTTTGGCCATACACCTCAAAGGGAATCCTTGGGGGTCCATATTCAACAGGGGGAGACCCATCCAATGGAACCACATATCCGTGGTCTTTGAGCAGCAACCCGGTGGCGTCGGGAGACCATGACAGATCGCCCATCCAGGTCGACTGAGGAAAGCCCCATGGTCTTGGGAGATTGGCGCTCACCGGGATGGGGTCTGAACCGTCGGCGGCAAAGGTGTAGAGGGCAAGCTCTTCCCCACTCTCACCCAGAGGCACGACTGCCGCTATCCGTTCACCGTCGGGATGCCAGGCAGGCCCGCTGGCGGTGTAAGTAGTTGCCGTTAATCCAGACCCGTCAACCCCTATGGTGTAGACCACTCGCCCCCGAAATTCTCCGCGACTGCCATAGTCGACGCCCACGAAAGCCAATCTTTCCCCGTCCGGAGACCATTTCAGAGGGATAGGAATAACTTGAAGGCGTTCAGGCAAGTCTATCTCCCTGGATTCGCCTGTCGACACGGTGTGGATAACAATACGCTCGCCCCGTGCAAGAAATATACTATTGGGGAATCCTGAGCCGGAGATAAACGCTACCTTCGTTCCGTCGGGAGATACTGTGGGAAAGTTGTCGAAGTGGGTATTCTCCGTCAGCCTCTTTGTGTTCGCGCCGGCGATGTCCGATAACACAATTTCGTAGTTGTAGACCCAGGTGTTTCCCTGTTCCGCTCGCTGGGCGGTTTCCGTTTCATCTAAGTCTGATACCACTATCGACCAGATGCGGAGCCTTTCCACCAGGCCAATCCTTGCTAGCTCGTATTTCTCATTCTCTTCTATCCCTTCCTCTTCTAGCCCCAAATCTTCTCTTGTATAGGCACAGGTTGAATATACGATCCTGGAACTGTCGGGGAAGATGTCGAAATACATCATGGGGCTGCCGTCTCCCCAGACTGGATCTCTACCCGGAGCATCCACAATTTTCCTCATAGTGACGTCGTTCTTGGCACTCCATAAGTGGTCCCCTGCATCCGGGGAATCAGGAACCGCCACTAGCTTCTGCAGCGAGCGGCCAGCAGGGTCAACGCTATAGAGGGCAACCGGACCCGGTTTTATTGATGGGGGGCCACTGAACAAGATTTGAGAGCCATCCGGTGACCATTGAACGTATGCATCAATCGTCCAATCGGCGAGTAGTGCTTCTGGAGTTGGTATGTGATATGCCCCATGATCGGATCGACAAAAATCGAATACTTCGTCGCCTGGAATTGGACTGTTCGATTCCTGCATGATCTGGCCATTACTTGTTTCTGTGGATTTGGCAGTAGGCGTTTGATTTGCCAAGGGTGTTCCTGTTGGGGTAGGGGATGGTCTGGCGGTAGGGGTAGGGGTGGACGCTAATGTGGGGCTTGGGGTAATGATGGAATCCGGTGCAGGTGTAGGGGATGAGGTGGGTGTTGTGGTCACGGGAGTTGCAACGTCGGAGCCGCCGCAGGCGACTACGCCGGCAAGGACGAGGAGGGTCGGAAGGATTAGGGCTAAGCGTCGGGTCATTGCGCTACCTGGACTGGTACAGGGCGTAGATGGCGAGGATATCGAAGGGGTGGGGGAATAGGGAATTTTCTTGTGGGAAATAAAGAGGGTTTGGGTATTCGTTTTTTTCTGTGGTGGAAACGAATCCTGGATTTAGGTAAGGCGGGGGGGATGGCTGTTTCACTCATGGGGATAGGTTAGCGGGCGAATGGATGTTTTGCAATAGGGAGATGTCAGTGGTGAGTTGGAGGAGGGTATGGAGGAAGGGGGGCGAGGTGCTTCGCCGCGTAGCCCCCTCAGAATGACGTGCTGGGGGTTAGACGGGGAGGTCTATGGGGTAGTTGGCGAGGAGGTTGTCTGCCTGGGGCGAGATTCTTCGCCGCGTAGCCCCCTCAGAATGACGTGCTGGGGGTTAGACGGGGAGGTCTATGGGGTAGTTGGCGAGGAGGTTGTCTGCCTGGGGCGAGATTCTTCGTCGCGGGGCCTCCTCAGAATGACATGCTGGTGGTCGAGCCTCCTCAGAATGACATCAGTGGGGTTAGAGGGGGAGGTCTATGGCGTAGTTTTCCAGCAGCTTGTCCACCTGGGCAGCCATGTGGTTGTCGGCGGGGATGAGGGGGAGGCGGGGGATGCCTGTGTCGAAGCCAATCTTGGCGTAGGCGTACTTGAGGGGGATGGGGTTGGAGGCGATGCCGGTCATGCCGTTGCACAGGGGCAGGAGCCGCAGATGCTCTTCGGCGGCCTCCTTGAGCCTGCCCTCCACAGTCAGATCTATCATGTGGCGCATCTGCTTGCCGAAGAGGTTGGAGACCACGCAGATGACGCCGTAGCCCCCCAAGCAGAGGAGGGGGAAAGTGTCGCCGTCGTTGCCGCTCCAGATGCGGAAGCCATCAGACGCGCCGTCTATGGTTTGTGCCATTAGCTCGAAGTCGGCGGTGGCGTCCTTCACGCCTACGATGTTGTCGACGTGGCTGGCTCGGATGGTGGTGTCCAGGGACATCTTGATGCCGGTGCGGCCAGGGATGTTGTAGAGTATGCAGGGCAGATGAGTCGATTCGGCGATGGCTTTGAAATGGCGGTAGATGCCTTCCTGGGGGGGTTTGTTGTAATAGGGGACCGTCAGCAACAGCGCGTCGACGCCCATCTCTTCCGCCTCCCGGCTGAGGTTGATGCTGTCCCAGGTGGAGTAGTTGCCGGTGTTGGCAATCACCGCGCCCCGGTCGCCCACTGCCGCCTTGACCTCGCCCCAGAGTCGGAGCTTTTCTTCGTGGCTGAGGGTGGGGCCTTCGCCAGTAGTGGCGCCGACAACAAGGCCGTCGCTGCCGGAGTCCAGCAGACGATTGGCCAGGTCGCGGGTCTTCGCCCAATCAACCTCGCCCCGTTCGTCCATGGGCGTGACCATGGCTGTTAATAGTCGTCCAAGCTCTACCATGGCAGTCCTCCAGCTATGCGAGTAGAACCCATTGGGCTACGGCTCGGAAGAAGCGGCCAGGGATTTTGCCGTCAGGCAGTCCCGTCTAACCACTTCTTCCGCTATCTGAAGGGCATTAAGAGCGGCGCCCTTCCTAAGATTATCGGCCACTATCCATAGGGCCAGTCCGTTGTCAATGGAAGGGTCACGTCGAATGCGTCCGACGTAAACGTCATCGGTGCCGGCCAAATCGAGGGGCATGGGATAGGAGTCACGAAAGACGGTTACTCCGGGCATTTCGTCCAACAGTTGGGCCGCCTCCGAGGGGTCCATGGGATGTTCGAACTCCAGGTGAACCGCCTCGCTGTGACAGGTGTAGACGGGCACGCGGACGCAGGTAGCGGAGATTCCCATGTACGGGTCGTGGAGAATCTTCCGTGTTTCGTTGATCATCTTATCCTCTTCCTTGCTGTAGCCGTCGTCAAGAAAATCGTCGATGTGGGGGAAGAGGTTGAAGGCGAGGGTATGAGGCATGGCGCTTGCGCTGGCGGGCGCTCCCGTGAGCATAGCTCCGGCCTGGTCGGTAAGCTCTTGCACGGCGGCGGCTCCGGCACCGGAAGCGGCCTGGTAGGTGTCTACGATGACGCGTCTGATGGGGTTGACCCGGTGCAGGGGGTAGAGGGCCATGACCATCTGTATAGTGGAGCAGTTGGGGGTGGCGATAATGCCCCGGTGGTCTTCCACGTCCTGACCGTTTATCTCCGGCACGACGAGGGGAACGGCGGGGTCCATGCGGTAGGCGGCGCTTTTGTCGATGGCTACGGCTCCGCTGTTGACGGCTGCGGGTACGAACCGGCGGCTCACCGACGCTCCGGCGGAGATGAAGGCGAAGTCGACGTTTCGGAAGGAGTCTTCCGTGGGTTCCTGCACCTCGAATTCCTGACCGGCCACCGAAATACGGGCGCCGGCGGAACGCCGGGAAGCCAGCAATCTGAGGTGGTTGACGGGAAAGGCGCGCTGCTCCAGGATGTTTAGAAAAACGCGGCCCACGGCACCGGTCGCGCCCACTACTGCAATGTTGAAATACTTGCTCACTATGGGGCCGCTACACTCCTAAAATCTTGTCCAAGCCTAGCACAAGGCCCCTTATGGTAACAACCTCGCGGATGGCGCGAAGGACCCCTGGCATGTAGCAATCCCGGCCCAGGGTGTCGTGGCGCAGCGTGAGGGTCTGGCCCTGGGCGCCGAAGACCACTTCATGATGGGCGCTTCGACCGGGCTGCCGCAGACTGTGGATGCCCACGCCGCCGACTTGCGCACCCATAGACCCCTCTAGGTTCTCCCTCTGGGGTTCCTTCCGGACGAATTCTTTGCCATCGGCAGCGGCTCGGGCCAGGGCTATAGACGTACCGGATGGGGCGTCTATCTTCCCTTCGTGGTGCGATTCGATTATGTCTACGTAGTCGAAGTAGGGAGCGGCCTTCTGCACCAGGCTCTGGAGCACCACCGCTCCCAGGGCAAAGTTGGGGGCCACCACGACACCCACGCCCTTCGCACGAGCCCGCTGGTCCATTAGCCGAACTGCTTCATCCGTGAGACCAGAGGTTCCTGTGACGAAGCAAACGCCCGCTTCGATAGTCGTGTAGGCAGCATGTATGGTGGCGTCGGCGTTGGAGAAGTCCACCACGACGCGGGGCTTAGTTTGGAGAATAAGGGTCGAGAGGTCAGACGAAAGGGGAATTGAACCGGCGCCGTTGGGCAGGTGCAGCCGGTTGCCAGGTGCGACGACGTCGACGCCGCCAACGGGCAATGTATCCGCGGCTTCGCAGACTGCCTTGAGGGTTTCTTGACCCATCCGTCCGGCGACGCCGTGGATGAGGACTCTAATGTCTGCCATTGAATACTCCGGGCGTAAGCTGGCCTCTAGTGTAAAGTGCAAGGCCGCTTTTGGCCACTGATAAGGAGGCCAGAAAGCGCAGTTTTAGCCACGGCGAGAATGCGGGCTACGGGGCTGATGACTACCGCCCGGGTGGGCGACGATCGCCGAAGCCACTACGCGGACCAGAGCCGGGACGATCCCCGCGGGGCGCGTTGTTACGTCCGGGGCCGCCTCGACGGGGCGGGCGGCCTCCCATGGGACGGCCTCCGCGGGCGCCGCCCGGACGGGGACCGGATGACCGGGAGGGCGGTCGCTCCTCGCCAAAGAGGGCGCGGCGGGACAGGTTGATGCGACCCAGGGAGTCTATCTCCAGGATCATCACTGTTATCTCCTGGTCCATGGTCACGCCGTTGTCCATGGAGGCCAGCTCCTCCGTACGCAGCAGCCCGTCCTTGCCGGGCACCAGTTCGACGAAGGCGCCGAAGTTGGTCATCCTTACGACCTTGCCGGTGAAGATGTCCCCCACTTCCAGCTCTCTGGTCATGTTTTCAATGCGGGTGCGGGCCTTACGTATGGCGTTATCGTCGTTGGCGCCTATTATCACCACGCCCTCGTCGTCGATGTCCACGGTGGCGCCTGATTCCTCGATGATGGCGCGGATATTGCGACCGCCTGGGCCGATGACTGCGCCAATCTTGTCGACGGGAATGGTGATTCGCTCCATCTTGGGGGCGTACTGGCTGAGGGCGGCCCGGGGCGTCTGGATGGCCTCAGACATCTTGTCGAGGATGTGGAGGCGTCCGACTCTGGCCTGCTCCAAGGCTATCTGCAAGATTTCCTGGGTGAGGCCTTGAATCTTGATGTCCATCTGCAGGGCGTTTATGCCCTTGGCGGTGCCCGCCACTTTGAAGTCCATGTCTCCCAGGAAGTCCTCGACGCCCTGGATGTCCGAAAGGACGGCGTAGTTGCCGTCGTCTCCCATTATGAGGCCCATGGCCACGCCGGCAACAGGGCTCTTGATGGGCACGCCCGCGTCCATGAGGGCCAGGGAGCTGCCGCAAACGCTGGCCATGGAGGTGCTTCCGTTGGAACTGAGCACCTCCGAAACAATGCGGAGGGCGTAGGGGAAGTCCTCTTCGGAGGGTAGGACGGGCTCGATGGCCCGTTCCGCCAATGCGCCGTGGCCAATCTCCCGCCGGCCGGTGAACATGCGGCCCGTCTCACCCACGGAATAGGGCGGGAAGTTGTAGTGATGCATGAACCGCTTTCTGTCCTGGGGGCTGAGGGTGTCGAGGATCTGCTTCATGCTGATGGTGGCCAGGGTGGCGATGCTCAACACCTGAGTTTGACCCCTGGTAAATAGGCCCGTCCCGTGGGTGCGTGGCAGGACGCCGACCTCGGAGGTGATGGGTCGAATCTCCTGGGCTTCTCTGCCGTCGGGTCTAATACCCTGCTCCAGGATTCGGGAGCGCACCACGTCTTTCATCATTGACTTGAAGATGCCGGAGACTTGCTTGGGGTCTTCGTCCCCCAGGGCTTCCAGCACCTCGTCCCTTAGCTGACGCTCAGCGTCCTCCTGTCCGGCCTTGTCGGGGCTGGGAGCCAACGCCGCCTCCAAGCGGCCATTGAGGATGCCTTCGACGCGACGTTTCAAGTCCGAGTCGTCGGCAGTTTCCGGGACAGGCTTCTTGGGCTTGCCCACGGTCCGCACCATCTCGTCAATCAAGCCGATAATCTCGTCGTTGGTCTGCTGGGCGCGACTGATGGCCTCGAGGGCGACTTCTTCGGAAACCTCGTTTGCGCCCGCCTCCACCATGCCGATGGCGCCGCGAAGGCCGGCGACGGCTACGTTGAGGGTGCTTTCTTCTATCTCAGCGAAGGTAGGATTGACGATGTATTCACCGTCCTTGTAGGCCACGCGGCAGGCGCCCACCGGCCCGTCAAAGGGGATGTCCGAAATGGACACGGCGGCGGAAGCGCCGACGATGCCCAGCACGTCCGGGGGGTTCTCCTGGTCCGTGGAGAGAACGGTCAAGACTATTTGCAGGTCGTTATGGAGGCCCTTGGGGAACTGGGGCCGCATGGGCCTATCAACCAGACGGGCGGAAAGGACGGCCTCGGTCCCGGGTCTGCCCTCCCGGCGGAAGAAACTGCCGGGAATCTTTCCGATGGCGTAGAGCTTCTCCTCGAATTCCACCGTCAGTGGGAGGAAGTCGATGTCCGGGCGGGACCTGGACGACATGACTGCCGTGGCCAGCACCACCGTATCGCCGCAAGTTACTTTGACGGCGCCGTTGGCTTGGGAAGCCAGCTTGCCGGTCTGCAAAGTAAGCAGCTTGCCGCCAATCTGTATCTGAAAATTATGTTCCATTACAATAGGTATCAAATCCTTATAAGGGTAAAGAGGGGGAATAAAAGGAAAAAGCGCCCCGACGGGGCGCCTATCTTCTGAGGCCGAGCTTGGCTATGAGAGACCTATAGCGGGCCACGTTCTTGTGGGTGAGGTAGCCGAGCAGTTTTCTGCGGCGCCCCACCAGCCGGAGAAGGCCCACCCTGGTATGGGTGTCCTTCCGATGAACTTTAAGATGCTCCGTAAGCTCCTTGATCCTCCCCGTTAGAACCGCTACCTGGACCTCTATAGAGCCTGTATCCCCCGGGGTTTGGGCGTACTCCGCCATGATGACTGACTTGCTATCTTTGTTCACGTACTCTTTCTATTCCCTCTTTCTCTTTTCAAGCACGAATTATAACATAGCTGAGGTATCTTTCAATACGGCAGATGATAGGTTGGCAGGATTCGCATTGAATTTGTACGTGGTAGCCACGCCCATAGGCAACTTGGAGGACATTACCCTTCGCGCCTTGCGAATTTTGGGGGAGGCGAAGCTCATTGCAGCGGAGGATACGCGCACGACGCGTAAGCTGCTGGCGAGATATGAAATTAGGACGCCGTTGTTGAGCTTTCACCAACACAATTACGTCCGCCAGATCCCAAAGGTGTTGGAGGCTTTGGCGGAAGGAGACGTGGCTTTGGTGAGCGATGCGGGGGTTCCGACGCTTTCGGACCCGGGAGCAGAGCTGGTGGAGAAAGCTTTGGAGTTGGGAATAACTGTCACGCCGATTCCTGGGCCATCGGCGGTTACAGCCGCGCTTTCCGCGTCGGGTCTGCCTGCCGACAGGTTTATGTTCGTCGGGTTTCTGCCGCGCCGGAAAAGCGAGAGGCTCCGGCTGCTGCAGGAGTTGGCCGGCATTGATAACACTCTGGTAGTCTTCGAAGCCCCCCACCGGCTTAGGAACACGTTGGAGGATATCCTTTCGACGTGGGGCGATAGACGGATTACGGTTTGTCGGGAGTTGACGAAGAAGTTTGAAGAGGTTTTTGCCGGCTGTGTGTCCGAGGCCTTGGAGCGGTTTGACGTGCCGAGGGGGGAGTTTACCTTGGTGGTGGAAGGGGCTGAGACTGAGGGGCCGGAGATTTGGGAGACGGAGCAAGTGCAGGAAGCGCTGAAGGGGTTGAAGCGGGACGGGGTGAGGGCGAAGGAGGCGGTGCGTCGTATAGCCGATGCGTCGGGGGTGCGGCGGAGCTTAGTTTATGACGAGTGGCTGTCTCTGGGTGGGGATGGTCCATAGGATGCGATTTAGTATCTCAAACGAATGGGTTTTTGGGGCTCGTTATTGGGAAACGGGGGACTCGTTCCAGGCTTGAGTTGCATTCGAACCAGGAAACGAATTGGGGGCAATTTGGGCTAAATCAGGCGTGGATCCGAGTGTTTTGGGGACTCGTATTCGTTTTTCAAAATATTGTGGAAACGAATCGTGGGTTGAGGCAGAGAAGGGACTAGTTTGGCGGGGGCGTTGCGCGAAGGAAGGGACGTTTGGGGCTGCGTCTGTGTTGTTCATGGAGGTAGGTTAGCAGGGGGTGGGGAATTAGGGCAATGGGGAAATGTCACAGAGGGGTAGGGGAAAAGATGGGTCCCCGCATGCGCGAGGACAAGGGAGTAAGATCGTGATGTATAGCGACTCTAGCCGTAGCTAAATCATGGGATTCCGGATTCCGGCTTGCGCCGGAATGACGATTATGCAAAAGTCTTCCTTCGCGGGAACAACGAGGGGATATTCAAGGGGACAGGCTCTTCGCGAAAACAACGGGTGGGGCGCGGGAATAACGGAAGTGGGATGACAGGTATGAGGGGAAAGATGGGTTCCCGCATCCGCGAGGACAAGGGAGTAAGAGGGGGATGGGCGGTTGCCCAACCGCTCCTACGGAGAGGAGTTAGGATGGTGGGTGGGTTGGATGGCTTGCGCCGATAGAGAATGCCGGTCTTGCCGAAGCGTACCGAAAGCAGGTCGTATTGTGCTAAACTTGGTTTCTTGGAGCGGCGGCGCGCGAGTCCAGTGGAGCACTCTGAACAGAAATAGCATCTTAGGAGGAACGGCTGAGGGCCCATGCCGGAGCGGATATTCATAGCGGTGGCTTGGCCCTACGCCAACGGTTCCCTGCACCTGGGGCAGATAGCGGGTTGCTATCTGCCGGCGGACATCTTCGCCCGGTATCATCGGATGAAGGGCAACCAGGTGATTATGGTTTCCGGCAGCGACCAGCACGGAACGCCAATTACCATCCGCGCCTATAGGGAAGGTGTTTCACCCCAGGAGGTGGTGGACCGGTTTCATGGCGAGTTTCTGGAAAGCTGGAAGCGTTTGGGCATCAGCTTCGACCTGTTCACCACCACGGGCACGGAAAATCACGCCAAGGTGGTGCAGCAACTCTTCCTCACCCTGTTGGAGAAGGGTTACATCTACAAGGACACGATGCTGCTCCCCTACTCCGCCGAGATGGATCGGTTTCTGCCAGATAGATACGTGGAGGGCATCTGTCCCTTCTGCGACGACCCCGGTGCAAGAGGAGACCAGTGCGACGCCTGCGGCAGGACGCTGAATCCAACGGACCTCATCGAACCGCGCAGCGCTATCGGGGGGTCCATTCTGGAGTTCCGGGAGTCGGAGCATTTTTTCTTGAAGCTGACGGCCTTTCAAGAGCCGTTGTTGGAATGGGTGAAGCAGCAGCGGCACTGGCGGCCCAACGTGCTGAACTTCACACAGCGCTTTCTGGAAGACGGGTTGAAAGACCGGGCCATCACCCGCGATATAGAGTGGGGCATTGCGATTCCCCTGGAGGGCTACGAAAGCAAGCGTATCTATGTTTGGTTCGAAGCGGTGACGGGGTATTTGTCGGCTGCCATCGAGTGGGCCGAACGCCAGGGAGACCCGTCGGCGTGGGAACCCTTCTTCCGTGACTCCAACACCAGGGGATACTACTTCATCGGCAAAGACAACATCCCATTCCACACAATAATCTGGCCCGCCATGCTGATGGGGGACGGCAGTCTCGAGCGCCCCTATGACGTTCCCGCCAACGAGTTTCTCAACATGGAGGACGCCAAGATATCCACCAGCCGCAACTGGGCCGTTTGGCTCCCCGACTACCTGGACCGGTTCGAACCGGACCCCTTGCGGTATGTCCTCTCGGCAATCATGCCGGAGAGCAGCGATTCCAACTTCTCGTGGCATGACTTCGTCCGCCGCAACAATCAGGAACTGGTGGCCACCTACGGAAACTTGGTGCACCGGGTACTGACGATGACTCATCGCAGTTTCAAGGGAACTTTTCCGCAGCCCGGGGCGTTGGACGCTCAGGACCAGGAGATGATGGATAGAATGCCGGCGGCCTTGGACGAGGCTGCAAAGCATCTGGAATCGTGCCACTTTCGACGGGCGCTTTCCGTGGCCATGGGTCTGGCCCAAGCCGCCAATCGCTACCTTGACGCGCGGGAGCCGTGGCGCACCCGGAAGACGGACATGGAGAGAACGGCCACGACCCTTTGGGTATGCCTGAACGTCCTTTCATGCCTGCGAACCCTTACTTACCCCTTCCTGCCCTTCAGCGCCCAGCGTCTTCACGAAATGTTGGGCTACGAAGGGAACGTGCAGGATACCGGCTGGCGGCTCGACCAGATTCCCGTGGGCAAGTCATTTGGCAAGCCCGCCCATCTCTTCAGCAAGCTGGACGAGTCCGTGGCTGAGGAGGAGCAGGAACGACTCCGGGCTGCGGCCCGGTAGGAGCACCATTGCTTCAGAGATTGGACGCACTGGCCGGACGGATCTACCAGCCCATTACGGGTGAACTCATTCAGGTTGTAGAAAACCTGAAGAGTCTAAGGCAAGGGCAAGACCAGCACATGACCCCCTTGCTCACATATCTGTTTGATCGGGGCGGCAAGGGCATGCGCCCCGCGGTGACCCTGCTCGCGTCCGGCCTGTACGCCAAGGAAGCGCCGGCGGCAGTCACCATGGCCACCGCGGTCGAGCTTCTGCATATTGCCACGCTGATTCACGATGACACGGTCGACAACTCGCTGACCCGCCGGGGGATGGACACGATCAGCAGCCGATGGGACGAAAATGTGGCTATTTTGCTGGGAGACTACGTTTTCGCCGCCTCCGCCACGTTCGTGTGCGACACCAACAACATACGCGTAATTCGCCGGTTCTCGGAGACAATTATGGACCTCTCCAGCGGCCAGCTGCTGGAATACTTCAATGGGCACAACGTGGACCAGACTCGAAAGCTTTATGAGGACCGAATCTATCGAAAAACTGCTTCGCTCTTTCGCACTGCGGCGGAGTCCGGCGCAATCTTGGGAGGCGCTTCGGAGGAGGGCATAGATGCCCTGTCCCAATACGGTTACAACATCGGCATGGCCTTTCAGATAGTGGATGATATTCTGGACGTAAGCGGCGACGCGGAGGAGATTGGAAAGCCAGTGGGCAACGACTTGCTGCAGGGGGTAATGACGCTTCCCAGCATCAAGCTACTGGAACGCCATCCGGCCGACAATCCCATCCGCGACCTCTTTGCCAACCCAGGCGATAAGACCTACCTTCAGAAGAGTCTGAAGATGATGCAGGAATCGGACATTCTGGAAGAGTGCCACGCCGAGGCCGAGGAGTATTGCGCCAAGGCCCTTCGGATACTGGAGGGTCTACCCGAGACGCGGGCCAGGGAGTCGTTGAGTATACTGGCGTCCTACGTTACGAAGAGGCAACGCTGAACCGGCGTTTCACTCCTCCCAGACAACCTTCCCTCCGACTATAGTCAAAACCACCCCTATCTTGCCTATCTCCTCCACCGGCACTCGGGTTGGGTCGTCGGTCAACAGGGCAAAGTCGGCGTACTTCCCTGGCGTTATAGAACCGAGCAGCCCTTCCTGAAAGCAGGAGCGAGCCGCACCGAAAGTCCACGCTTGAAGGGCTTGAACGGAGGAAACCGCCTGGTTGGGGCCGATACTGCGTCCATCCGACGTCCGTCGAGTGACAGCCGCCTGGACGTGCAGTAAGGGATCTATCGGAGAAATAGGGGCGTCGGAGCTGGCGGCCCAGGGGATTCCGGAGTCGGCCAAGCCCGCCAGCGGGTAGAGATGGTTGATGAGGCCGGGTTCCACGTTGGCGAGGTATTTTGCGCCGTGGTGGTAGACGAAGCCGGGTTGGGTGACCACGGTTGCGCCGCTGTCTTTCACCAGCCGTAGAATCCCCGGGGGCGCTTCGGCGCAATGCTCAATGCGGTGACGGGGGTTTGGACGACCATTGGAACGATGGGTGGAGGCGATGGCCTGGGCGGCGGCGATCACAGCTTCCGCCTCCACTGCATGGAAGGCCAGTTGACGTCCCTTACGATGCTGCTCGATGGCGATTTCCACCAGATCTTCCGAGGAGGGACGTAGGGCGCCGGTGGCCGAAGTTACCATTATCTTGACCGCACCTAACCGAAGCCCGAAATTATCGTCTATGTCCGCGGTTCTGGAAAGTTCCTCGTCATTGGCGTGGTCTAGCCCAACCATCATTGTTACCCTCGGTGTTAGCGCACCGGAATCCTTAAGCCGACTAAAGGTTCGCCATTGGTCGCCGCCGTTGCCTGCGCCGGCGTCCTGGATTGCAGTTACGCCTTTGGAAAGCAGTAGGTGGTTGGCCATGCTAACGCCGATGTCGAATTCTTCCTCCGTTCGGAAGGGTCTCATTAAGCGGCCAATCTCCCGGTTCATCTCCAGGAAGACGCCGGTAGGACGGCCTGATGCATCTCGCGCCACCTGACCTTGGGAAGGGCCTTTGAAGTTTCGTCCAATTCCCAGGAGCTTCATGGCGGCAGAGTTCAGTATCGTGGCGTGGCCGGTTCGATGTTCCAGCCGCACGGGATGTTCCGGCGCTGCCCGGTCTATGTCGGCGGCGTTGGGATGCCGGCCTTCTTTCAGGAGATCCTCGTCGTATCCGTAGGCGCGGATCCAACTGCCAGGGGGAGTCTGCCTTGCTTCCTGGGCAATCAAGCGCACCACGTGATGGATGCTAGGCGCTTTGTCCGGCCCGCAGTCCAGTTGAAGAAACCTGGAGGCGAGTGCCAGGAAGTGACAATGAGCGTCGTGGAAACCGGGCGCGAGCGTCATGCCGTTGCAGTCTCGTCTACGGGTTCCTGCGTCCGCCAGGGAGTCCAGGTCCTTCAGGGAACCAACGGCCAGGATGCGGCCGTCCTTGACGGCAACGGCGGAGGCCCGAGGAAGCGCAGGTTCCATGGTCAAGACCCTGGCGTTGTACAACAGCAGGTCCGCCTTAGGCGTCATGGCTTACAGCGGGAAGTCTTTGGGATTCTGCCATTGCCATGAGGCGCACTTGCCCAGCCGGAAACTTGCGGGATGTTGCCGCTCAAGCCTCGGGGGCAGACTCGATGAACACCTTCACCGCGTGCCAAACGAACATCTCCGGTGTCAGACTAAGCTCCCGCGAGAGGTCCTTGACCTGCTGGGCCAGCGGCCCCGTAAGCGAGAAGGTCACACTCTTTTCATCTTCGGCCCAGAGGAGGAGCAGCCGTAGGGTCTCCAAGCCAAGTTGGGCGACAACAACCTCTGCTTTGTCGTCCGAGTCGATGGAGCGGCGATGCAGCGTTACGGATCCGCCGACACTTTCAGCCCAATAGGCATGACGACCGTCGTCGCCCATTGTAAAGGGGCCTTTAGTCTCTGGGCTGCTAGTCAATGTCCGCCGCGTCGTGCTGTTCGTCAGCGTGGTAGGAGCTCCGAACCAGCGGACCTGAGGCCACGTGCTTGAATCCCAAGCCCTTGCCGATTGCCGCCAACTCTCTAAATTCCGATGGCGTGTAGAACCTGTCTATGGGCAGATGGTCCAGGGAGGGGCGGAGATACTGGCCGATGGTCAGCAGGTCGCAGCCCACGGCCCGCAGGTCTCTCATGGTTTCTACAACCTCAGGCGAACTTTCTCCCATGCCAACGATGATGCCGGACTTGGTGGGAATTGAGGGGGCTATCTCCTTGGAACGGCGCAGGAGCTGAAGGGAACGTTCGTAGTCACCCCTTGGCCGAACCTTTGGGAAGACCCGTCGCACTGTCTCGATGTTGTGGTTCAGCACCGCCGGGCCTGCCTCGAGCACTCGTCGGAGGGCCAATTCGGACCCTTCGAAATCGGGAATGAGCACTTCAACTCGACAGGTTGGCAGCTCCTTTCGAATCTGCCGGATGCACATGGCGAAGATGAGCGCGCCGCCATCGGCGAGGTCGTCCCGGTTCACCGAGGTTATGACACAGTAGTTTAGGCCCATACGCTTCACGGCCCGGGTGAGGCGCTGTGGCTCCCCTACGTCCAGCCCCGCTGGTCGGCCCGTGGTAACGGCGCAGTAGCGGCAGGCGCGGGTGCAGATATCTCCCAGAATCATAAAAGTGGCGCTGCGGCGTTCCCAGCAATCGCCGATGTTTGGACAGCGGGCCTCTTCGCAGACGGTGTGCAGTTCCGAGCTGCGCATGAGATGCTTCAACTGGCGGTAGTTTGGCCCGCCCGGCATCGGAACCTTGAACCATTGAGGAAGGCGAGGCCTGACTTGGGTGGTCATCGGACTTCCATCCGTCGAGGCGGGATGCGGCACTTCTCTGCCGTCACGATGGCGTCGATACAGAAGGCGGCCAGATCCAGTCGCTGATTGTGGTTGACCACTCGAAATTCGAAGTCCTCCATGGCTTTCATCTCGTCTCCGGCGGCCTCACTGCGGAGTCGAAGGGTTTGCACGGACTCGCTTTGACGAAAGCGCAACCTCCGCTCCAATTCGGCGATAGATGGGGGTGCAAGGAATATCATCAAAGCGTCCTTCACCAAGGCCCGTACGGTGGCGGCGCCCTGGACGTCCAGTTTCACAAAAACGTCCTTACCCTTGGCGAGGGCGTCCTTGACCTGCTGTTTGGGCACGCCGTACCAGTTGCCGTAGACCTCGGCGCACTCCAGAAACTGCTCGCCTTCTCGCATGTGCTCGAACTCTTCCGAGTCCAGAAAGAGGTAGTCTATGCCGTTTCGCTCGGAGCGGCGGCGGGGACGGGTGGTAGCCGTCACCACGAAGTGCCATGGACGGTCCAGCTCCTTCATGTACTGGAAGACAGCGTCCTTACCGACGCCGGAAGGCCCTGAGACTACCACCAGCAGGGGGTCTCCGAACCTGTCGGGAAAATCGGTGCTAAGCCAGTCCAAGGCTAACTCTCAAAGGTTGTTCAACCTCACTTAGCGACGGTTCTTGCCGTCCTTCTTATTATCATCTTCGTCTCCCAGAAGGCCGCGGGCGGCCCTAGTGCCGAACATCAACTCCGCCGTAGTGCGGCCGAAGGACAGGGACTTGGGCCGTTCGTAGTCGGCCCTCGCCCAGGGAGTGATCACACCGTCCAGCCACTTTTCGCGCTCTTCAAAGGCGGTCTCGAACAGGTTATAGAGCGGCTGAGAAGGCTCCTCCTGCCGCATTATTCCCTTAATCCGCTCCAGTTCCGCTATGAACTCGTTGATCCAGTGGATGATGCCATCTTTGTTGGTGAGGCAAACATCCCTGTGCATGGTTGAATCACCGGAGGCAAGTCGGGTAACGTCCCGAAAGCCTGAGGAGGCCAGATAGCTGATATCTCCCCACTGGGGACTCTTGGAAGTAGCGCCGATGAGAGCCGCCGATAGAACGAAGGGGAGGTGGCTCACGGCGGCAACGAAGCTATCGTGTTCCTGGGCGTCGATGAAGAAGGGCTTCGCCCCCATGGTGGTGGTGAGGTCAACGATGGTTCTGACGCCCTTCTGGCTGGCGCCGGGGCTGGGCACTATACAGTATGGCCGGTCGTTGAATATATCCGCGTCGGCGTTGTCCGGCCCCGGCGTCTCCCGGCCGGCCAGGGGGTGGCCGCCTACGAAGTCCACGTGGCTGGGAAGGTGCTCCTTGGCCCATTCCAAGACGGCCACCTTAGTGCCACCGGTGTCGGAAACTATGGTCCTATCTTCGTCACGACGGAGACGGGGGCCGATGTGCTCCATCACGTCCTTGATGGCCATGACCGGAGTGGCGATAAACACCATGCTGGCGTTGGAAACGGCCTCGGCCATGTTATTCTCCACCCGGTCCACGGCTTTCATACTCTTGGCCTTGTTGGCGCGGTACCTCTCCAGGTCCGTTCCGACAATCTCGACGTTCTTAATGCCAACCTTCTTGATTGCGAGCCCTAGAGAGGTCCCAATGAGACCCGTTCCGATTATAGTAATGGTGTCCATGCAATTCCCCTGTGGATTATTTTATACGCCTATGGTCTTTCACTGAACGTGACTTGGGGGGCGATCAACGCGCCGCCCTATTCGTCCTCATCATCGTCGAAATGCGCGCTTTCCGCACCAAACCCGACGGGAATTATAGCGCTAGTTCTTTCAGATCTGGGCTTCCGCTGCCGAGGGAGTTCCAGCAGGCGCTCTTTCAGGGCCTTCAGCGAATCTCCCGAAGCGGATCCCACGTCTACCACCACGGCGTCGACCCCCACGTCTCGAAGGCCTTCCAGTTCCCTGGCAGAGAGGCCGACGGGAACCTCCACTAGCAGGTACTTGTCGAACATGGTTCGAACGGATACCACGTCGATGAGGCGTTGAAGCGTTAGCGGGCCGTTATCCGCTAGTGAGGTAAATGCGGCGCTTATGGGCAGGTCTTCCAGGGTGCGGAGGAATCCGTCGTTGGCGCCGATGGGTATAGACAAG
Organism: Dehalococcoidia bacterium; assembly: GCA_965238215.1. Classification (GTDB taxonomy): domain Bacteria; phylum Chloroflexota; class Dehalococcoidia; order Lucifugimonadales; genus JAPULR01. The sequence continues at coordinate 2,402,314 of OZ250180.1, forward strand.
ATAAAGGCGGCCCGGTCGTCCTTGGCCGCCTCCACGGTCACGCTTTCGGGATTGACCAGAAAGAAGTCACAACCCTTCTGCACCAGACCTTCGGCCGTCTCGCCGTCCAACGCGTCGGCCTTGACGCCCCAGGGAGTAGAACCCAGCGCTTCGGCTATCGACGCAATTTCCTCCCCAGAGTCTACGCGCGTTAGCAGAGCGCCATCGGCGTCCAAACTGGCGAGACTCTTGGCTTCCTCCAGAGAGTTCTGGGAAAGGATGCCAATGAAGGCCATGGCGGGGGTCTGAGTTGCGCGGGCAGCCGCGCCGAAACCCATGGGCGCGGGCGAGCCGCGGCTGATCTTCTCAATCCTGGATACAAGCTTGCTCATCAAAACTCCCATAATTTGGGTAAGGGTATTTTGCCGTTGAAGGGCGGGCCCTGTCAATTGGCTTTCTCGCGAATCCCACCTCCGCGTTTTAGCTGGAAGGCCTTTGCAGAAGGACATACCCAAATTGCGGAACCCAACAGGTCGCAATTTCTCTGCGTATGCTTGACAATATACAGTGTTTCATGTCTACTAGCCCACGTAGAGAATTGCCTCTGTGAATGGGCATTCTATGAACCGTCTTGCGACTCTCACGGGGATTTCCTCTGCGAACTCAGCCCGCGCACAAAATTAGGAGGTTGAAGGAATGACAAAGAAGTCCAAATATGGGCTGCCCTTGGTAGCCATCGTGCTTTCATTGGTGGTGGCGCTTACGTTGGTCATCGCCGCTTGTGGTGGAGATGACGACGATGCGCCCGCCCCAACGCAGGCTGCGGCCCCCACGGCTGCTCCGACTGTCGCGCCTGCCCCAACGCAAGCCCCCGCGCCAACGGCGGCGCCTACCGCAGTCCCCACGACCGCGGCCCCGCCGATGGAGCCGGTTCCCGTTTCGCCAAGGCTAATCCTAGCGGTGCCACCGCCTTCCCAGGAAGTGGGCGTCATGCACCTGGCGAACAACCTGACTAGCTCATTCCTGGTCCACTACGACCATCTACTTGCGTCTGACCCCCAGACGGCGGCCTACGGGCCCCAGATGGCCACGGAGTGGTCTACGTCGCCGAACGGCAAGACCTGGACATTCCAACTCCGTGACGACGTGCCCTTCTACAGCAGAGATGGCACGCCGTCGGAATACAGCTTGACTTCCAAAGACGTTGTATTCAGCTTCAACCTCCTCGTCGGAGTCGGCACAGACAGGGCCATCAGCCCCTCCAACTGGGAAGGGTGGGCAGGTAAGCAAGAGGCTCATAAGACCAATGGCGACTACGAAGTCATTTTCGACATGCACGTGGTTCAACTGGACCTGCTGACGTTCATGTCGGACGAGGTGGAGACCGGCATATCGAGCAAGGACCACTGGGATGCCGTCGGCGGCGAGGACGCCTACAACGACAACCCCATCGGCACCGGCCCCTTTGCCTTGCAAGAGCTCAACTTAGGGGTAAACTACCTCTATAATCGAGTGGAAGACCACTGGCGCCATACGCCGGGGTTTCACGAGCTAGAGATGAAGCTCATCAAGGAATCCTCCACCCGGCTGGCGACTCTTCTTACCGAAGAGGCCCATCTGGCGGTGGTGCCCCGAGACATCCATGCCCAGGCAACAGCCCAGGGCATGAAGATCTACCGGGCGAGCATCCCCGGCGGTCACTTCAACATGCGTCTGCCCTGGTACAAGCCCCAGAATTACTTAAAACCGGATGGCGAAAAGGCATACTCCGCCGGGCCGGAAGGTCCGACCAAGGGCTATGATCCCAACGATCCACTGCGGGACACCCGAGTTCGCCGGGCCCTCCTCATGGCCATGGACCGGGATGAAATCAACGAGGTTTTCTTCCAGGGCCGCGCCATCCCCGACCCGATGGACTACTTCCCGCCCTGGTCGGACATCTTCAAGGACGAATGGGCTCCCTTCCCCGGGCCTGAAGGCAGGACGGGGATTGCGGGCGGTTGGGACCACCCTCATGACATTGAAGGCGCGAAGAAGCTGCTGGAAGAGGCCGGCTGGCCCGGCGGCGGCTTCACGGTAATCATCCACGTGCCTAACAACCACTCCCTGGTGCCCGAGATGCCGGAAGTCGCCGAGCAGATCGGCGTTTACTGGAAGGAGATTGGCGTCGGCACCGAGTTCATCTCCCTCACAAACGCGGACGTTTTCGCCACGGCGTGGACAAGAGAGAAGCCCACCGCCGTTTACATGAACGTCTCTCCCAAGTCGGCCCATCCCTGCGTGGCCATGGTCTTCAACCGGTACGAGTCCGGCCGCGGCTTCTTCGACTACGACGAGGTTTCGGAGTACAAGAGGCGGTGCGACCAGATGGAGGACGCAGAGGAGCGCCGCCAGCTGACGCTGGAATTCGGCGACTGGTGGTACGAGCGCACTGTGAACTTGCCGATTCTGTGGGTGTTCCAGGAGGGCGCATACAACCCGGACGTGCTGGAGGGTTACAGCGTGAACCTGCTCCACCACGCGCCGGTGCGTTACCACGAGTTCACCAAGCCCGTCTACCAGTAATCCCGTAACCCGACCGCTTTAGGAGCGGACCGGAAAGAACAGGATGACGAGAGGGGGCGCCGGAGTTTCGGCTCCGGCGCCCCCTTGCTAAATTGCTATAAGCCTCAAAATGCAACAAGAACAAATAGGAGGTCCCGATGATTGAGATTGAAGGAAAGATGGTCTACGAATCCCTTGAGGAGGTCATCAACCCCAATCACACGGCGTTGATGATCATCGACATGCAGAACGGACTCGCCTCCCCTGAGGGCTATACGGCCCGCCACGGCAAGTTCAGCATCGCCCACCAGCGGGAGATTCTGCCCCGGGTGCAGAAGATGCTGGCGTCGGCTAGAGAGATGAGCATCCGCATTGTCCACGTGCAGGTGGTCTTCGACAAGAACGGTGGATCAAGCTCCCCCGCCTGGTTGTACATGAGCTCTCGGCTGCGCGACCTGGGGAAGTATTGGGGACATTCCATGGGCACCGACAGGCGCACCAGCCAGGAGGTCCTCATAGACGGCACGTGGGAGGCGGAGATCATTCCCGAGTTGGAACCACTGCCTAACGAAATAGTAGTCAAGAAGCACCGCAACACGGCGTTCGTGAATACCCGCATGGACCAGATCCTCAAGTCCAACCGGATTGAGTCTTTGGTGGTGACGGGAACCAGCACCGCGGGCTGCGTGCTGGCGACGTGCCTTGACGCCCTGTGGAACGACTACTATACGGTGGTTGTGTCCGACTGCATAGCCGACGGCTTTCCTGAGCGGCACGAAGCGGGCGTGGCCATTTTACGTGAGAAGTTCGACATGCCGACGTCCGACGAGGTGTTGGGTATCTGGGCGAAGCAGCGTGTAGGAGTAACGGCTGCCTAGCTGCTACCGCTGTCAGAGCGGTCGAATAGGAATCCCCCAGCGGCGCCGTTCGGCGCCGCTGCCGTATTCAAGTCCCTGAGAATTCCGTCGATGGCATACGGTGCGAGACGGTTGAATTTGGCCCGACGCATGGTTCTCCAGCGGCGCCCCCGGAATATGCCAACGCCCCCGAAAATCGTAGCCGTAGCATCGTAGACGACCTGATTGCCCTGGGGAGTGAGGCCTTCCAGCCTCTTTTGCAGCAGCCTACGCCCTATTAACTCTATGGAAAGAGCGCAACTCATCTGCTTGGGTCGCCACGGCAGCCGAAATCTAATGGCGACTTCCCTAAGCCCAGTAATTCGGCTTTCGACGCTCGACTCGCTGGGCTGATTCAATGTCTCCAGAGGTCGGAAGGGGCGGAATCCGTGCTGACGAAGAGAGTTCACCAGCCTGGTGACCAGAGCTTCCATTGAGACCACGTGACCGCGCCACGTGGTCAACGGGGTTAGGTCAATTCCCTGTAGGGCGGAGTATCGACGATAGCCTACCCGGACGTGCCGGGGCATGGAAGGCGCGGACGGGCCTATTCTCGGAAGGGCTGTGCCATGCCGAAGTCCCCTCCTATGCGCTGGTGGTGAGGAAATCGCCCACGGTTTAATGTTTAGTGACTTAGCCAAATCAGGGAAATTATATAGTCCAGCAAGCACCGGTTCAAATAGGCTGAAGGTGAAATGGGGCGCTGATTTGGCCTTTTTGCGGACGCTGGGGCGTTAGTGGCGGAAGTGGCGGGTTCCGGTAAAGACCATTGCCATGCCACGAGCGTTGGCGGCTTCGATAGAATCCGGGTCGCGAATGGAGCCGCCCGGCTGAATGATAGCGGACACGCCGCCATCGAAGGCAGTTATGACGTTGTCGGCGAAGGGGAAAAAGGCGTCGGAGGCTAGTACGCTGCCCTCTGCCCGGTCAGCGGCGGCGCGAAGAGCCAGAAACACGCTGGTCACCCGGTTGGGCTGGCCCGCTCCCATGCCGACCAGAGACCGTTCTCTGGCGAGCACAATGGCGTTGGACTTGACGTGCTTGGCAGCCTTCCAGGCGAATTCCAAGTCGCCCATCTCACGGTCGGTGGGAGCCCGCTTGGTAACAACCCTCCAGCATGAAGCGTCGTCTTGTCCAATGTCAGGGGTCTGCACCAGCAAGCCGCCCGTTACCGGTCGAAGGTCGTAGCCGGGAGCGCCGCTGCTGATTTTGCTTCGTTGGATGACCCGTAGGCTACGTCGCCGCTTGAGGAGTACGAGGGCTTCGGGAGTGTATCCCGGGGCGATGACAACTTCATAGAAGACGCCCCGCATTGCCTGCGCCGTCGACTCTTCGACGACGGAGTTGAAGCCGACGATGCCACCGTAGGCGGAAACCGTATCGCCCTGGAAGGCGCGGACATAGGCTTCCTTCTGGTCGGGATGACTGGCGAGGCCGCAGGAATTGGTATGCTTGACGACGGCCACAGTAGGCTCGTCGAACTCGTTTACAACTAGCCAAGCTGCGTCAGCGTCGACGATGTTGTTGAAGGAGAGGGCCTTGCCGTGAAGCAGTTCATCGCCGGCGTTTCCGGCGGCTGGTGTGGGCAGCCGGTAAAAAGCGCCTCTCTGGTGGGGGTTCTCCCCGTACCGGAGGTCATAAACCTTTCGGTAGTTCAGATTCAGAACGGGTGGCAGACTAGCAGCGTCTTCAGTTGAGGGGGAATCCCCGCCTGCGAGGTAGGACGCCACGGCGTTGTCGTAGTCGGAAACGTGGCTGAAAGCCTTGTGGGCCAGCCGTCGCCGTTCTTCTGTGGAGAGACCTGCGTGGGCCAGTCTATCGGCAATCCAGCCGTAGTCTGCCGGATCGCAGACGACGGCAACGGCTGGGAAGTTCTTTGCCGCCGCACGAAGCATTGAAGGGCCGCCGACGTCGATATTCTCGAGGGCGTCGGCCAGAGTCGTTTCAGGGTTGGCCACCGTCTTCTGGAACGGATAGAGGTTGGAAACTACAACGTCTATCGGATCGATTCGGTGGGTGGCCAATTCCGATAGATGCTCTGGATCGTCCCGCCTAGCCAGCAGGCCGCCATGAATGCGGGGGTGCAGGGTCTTTACGCGGCCATCCAGAATTTCCGGGAATCCCGTCAGGTCCGACACCCTGCCGGCGGGAACTCCGGCCTCGGTGACAAGGAAATCGTAGGTGCCGCCCGTGCTCACCAGGGAATAACCGGCTTGATGGAGGGCTTGGGCAAAGGGGGCGAGGCCCGTCTTGTCGTAGACGCTGAGGAGGGCTAAGGAAGGCATCTGATGAAGGTCTAGGAGGACCCGGCTACCTCTGCATATAGACCTGGGCGGTGTCCGTTCGCTTCACTACCTCGCCCATGACAACAGCGTCGGGCAGAGAGCGCTGGAGTGAGGCCCAGGCGTCGTGGTCGCAGATGAGAACCATGCCCAGTCCCATATTGAAGACCTGGTACATCTCCTGCGGGTCTATCTCGCCGACCCTCTGGATCAGGTCAAAGATAGGCTGAGGTTCCCAGGCGTCGAGGCGGATGCGAGCGGCCAGATGGGAGGGCAAGAGGCGTGGGATGTTGTTGGGCAGGCCGCCGCCGCTGACATGCACCACTGCCTTGAGACGCCCGAAGTGGGGTTTTAGGGTTTGGTAGTAGCACCGGTGGGGCTTGATTAGCTCCTCGCCGAGGCTATGTCCCAAGTCCTGGTACTGCTGGTACAACACCGAGGGGTTGTCGTCAATTTCGAAGACCTTGCGTACGAGGGAAAAGCCGTTGGTGTGCAGACCGCTGGAGGGAAGGCCCAGGAGTATGTCGCCTTCGACGAGGCCACTGCCGTCGATGATGGCCGATTCTTCAACGGCGCCAACGACCGTTCCGGCCAGGTCGAACTCCCCGTCGGCGTAGAGGCCCGGCATCTGGGCTGTTTCGCCGCCAACGAGGGCGCAGTCGACTTCGCGGCAGGCCCACACCATGCCGCGCAGCAGGGGCTCCACAATCTGAGGGTCCAGCTTGCCCAGGGAGATGTAGTCGAGGAAGAGTAGTGGATGGGCTCCGCAAGTGACGATGTCGTTGACGTTGAGGTTAACCAGGTCGATGCCCAGGGATTCATAGTGCCCCAGCAGCGAGGCCACCTTCATCTTGGTGCCCACGCCGTCGGTACTGGCGGCGAGGACGGGGTTCTTGTAGTTGCGGAGGCGGTAGAGGGCGGCGAAGGCGCCCACGCCTTTCAGGACTTCCGGCCCGTGCGTAAGGGAGGCGAAGGCCCCGATGCGTTCCTTGAGAGCTTCAATGCCCTGAAGGTCAACGCCGGCGGACTGGTAAGCGCTAGAGGTTTTTTTCCTGTCCTGTGGATTGACCATCGAAGGGAAACTAGTCAACGGGCTCATCGGAGCGCTCCAGCACCAACTTGTCCATCTCCAACTGAATGGGAATGGGGTAGTTGCCGCTGAAGCAGGCGTGGCAGAAGCCGTTGGTCTTCCCGCCCACCACGTCGAGCAGGCCGCCTTCGCTGAGGTATCCCAGAGAGTCAACATCGATGAATTCTCGGATTTCCTCCACGGTCATGTTGGCGGCGATAAGTTCGCGGCGGGTGGCCATGTCCACGCCGAAGTGACAGGTCCAGCGGATAGGCGGGGCGCACACGCGCATGTGGATCTCCTTCGCCCCTGCACGGCGCAGCAGGCGCACGACCCTTGGAGTAGTGGTCCCTCGGACGATGCTGTCGTCAACCACTATCAGACGCTTCCCTGCGATGACGTCCGGCAGAGGATTGAACTTCAGTTGAACGTCCAACTCCCGCAGTTTCTGGTCCGGCTCGATGAATGTCCTGCCGACGTAACGGTTTTTTATCAGCCCATCGCTGTAGGGAATGCCGATTTCTGCGGCGTAGCCCATGGCGGCGGCGGTGGCCGAGTCCGGGATGCCGATTACCACGTCGCCCTCGGCAGGCTGCTCTTGGGCCAGTTTGGCGCCCATAGCCCGTCGCGCGGAGTAGACCTGGGAACCGTCGATACGGGTGTCGGGACGGGCGAAGTAGATTAGTTCGAATACGCAAAGGGCGCGCCGATCGTCTCGGACGGGCCAGATGAAGGAGCGCATGCCCTGCCGGTCGATTATCACTGCTTCAGCAGGTTCCAACTCCCGAACATACTCGGCGCCCACGTGGTCCAGGGCGCAGCTTTCGGAGGCCACTATCCACCCCCCGCCGCTTAATTTCCCCAAGCACAAGGGGCGCACTCCCAAGGGGTCTTTGACACCAATGACGACTTCTCTGGTCTGTATCACGGCGGAGTAGGCCCCCTGGGCGTTCCGCATGACGTAGGCCAACCGCTCGTCCCAGCTTTCGCCGGGGGCGTTGGCGAACAGGTAAGCCAGCACCTCGGAATCGCTGGAGGAAGTGAAGCTCACGCCCCACTCAGCTTGCAATTTCTTGCGAAGAGCAAGGGCGTTGACGAGGTTGCCGTTGTGACCCAGAGCCAGCTGCCCGTTGACGCCGGAGACCAGGAAGGGTTGGGCGTTGGCGAGGGTGCTGGAGCCAGTGGTGGAGTAACGGGTATGGCCGATGGCCATGTCGGCCTCGAGGTGAGTGAGGGCATCCTCTCGGAAGACCTGGGTAACTAGCCCCATGTTGGTGTGCACCCGCAGGAATTGTCCGTTGGACGAGGCGATGCCAGCACTTTCCTGCCCCCGGTGCTGTAGGGCGAATAGTCCGAAGAAGGCGACTCGGGCGGCCCGTTGCAGGGGCGAATAAACACCGACCACTCCACACTCTTCCCTGGGCTTGTCCGGTAAGGACCAAGACTGCCGAGGTTCAGCCATCTCCACCCCCTAGAGTTGCATTATAGATGGGAACGATTGCGGGGTCAACGGGAAGCGTCAAGGCCGCGTCGGCCCGTAATGTCAACGCCTCTCGGAATTGTCCTTTGGGTTGATGGATACCCGCCGTCCGTTGCCCCAGCCGGAGCTTTCTGTTGTCACCGAAGGGTTGTTTGCCAAGGCCATGTGCACCATACGGCGCTCCGCCGGGGACATGGGCTCAAGGGAGATGGACCGGCCGGTGGCGGACACTGTAGATGCGACCCGTTGAGCCAGTTCCTGTAGGGCCTGCTCCCTCCTGAGCCGGTACTCTTCCACGTCCAGGAGCACCCTCACGGACTTGTCGCGGTTTCTGTTGACGATCACGTTCACGATAAATTGGAGGGAGCGTAGGGTTTCGCCCCGGCGGCCGATGAGCAGGCCGGCGTCTTCACCTTCTATGTCTACCTGCGGCCCTCCAGACTGCGTGTCGTGGGCGCTTCGCAGGGTGCAAACGGCGGAGGCTCCCGCAAGTTCCAAGATTGTGGAGACTACCTCCATGGTTTTGTGGCCGGCGTCATCCTCCTGGGGGGAGAGCTTGCGTACGCGGATCTTTGCGTTCTCTGAGCCAATGCCCAGAAAGCCAACCTTGCCGCGACTAAGTACCTCTACTTCTACCTCGTCGCGCGCGGCGTCGAGCTCGTGCATTGCGACTTCTATTGCTTCGTCGACGGTTTTCGCCGTTACTACTTTCGTCTGTGGATCCTCCGTCATCTGTTGGTTCCTCCTCGGGTTGGGAATCTTCCTCTTCTTGTTCCTCCTCCTCGTCATCCTTCGGGGTCACCACCGCCGAGGACTTTCTGAAGAGAGGCTCCCAACCGGTAATTGGATATTGAGTAAATACGCCCACTACGTTAGACACCACCCAGTAGAGGGCCAGGCCGCTGGGGAAGGTCATGCTCAGCAGCCCGAGCATGATGGGCATCATCCAAAGCATCATGGACTGGGTAGACTGCTGCCGCGGGTCCATAGATGGCGTGGAGGTCATTTTCTGCTGGACCCAGGTGGAAGCACCAACCAGCAGGGGCATGACAATGTTGGTGGGGTCGGGCTCCGCCAGGTTGAGCCAGAGGAAATCGCTATTGAGGGGTATCGCTTCGTGGACGTTAGGCACCCAGGAATAGAGCTTCTCAGATAGGGCCACCAGCCTATCGGGGTTGGTGGGCAGGGTCTGCACCAGGGCTTGGAAGAGGCCTATCCAGATGGGGAACTGGATGAGCATGGGGCCGAGGCAGCCGATGGGGTTGACGCCGGCCTCCCGGTACATTTTCATGGTTTCCTGGGAAATCCTCTTGGAGTCCCCCTTGAACTTGTCCTTCAGCTTCTGCATCTTGGGTTGAAGGGCGGTCATGGCCCGCATCTGCCGGACCTGGCGGAGGGTAAGCGGTGTGGTGATCAGCCGGATGATGATGGTGAAGGAGATGATGGAGAGGCCCATGTTGCTGAAGAGCACGGAGTATAGGAACACCAGGCTGTTGATCATGGGCCGCAGAATGCCCTGATTCCAGATGTCCGTTAATAAGTTTGCTAGGATGTATTCCATGCTTACTTGCCTAGTCCCGGGTTTCCACGGTCCAGGATACCCTCCATCTGTCCACGTCCAAGGACCTTACCACACCATCGGAGTCCCCGAAATAGACGCGGCCCAACTCGCTGGTTACGGAGGCGGCGAGGGGCGCCCTGATATCTTTCTCAAGCTTCAAAGGTATCTCATCCGCCGTTCCGGTGGCCGTGTCCAGGATAGATACAATGCCACTTTTTGCGGCGACGACCAACCGGTCATCGACAAGTGCGGGAGTGGAGTTGACGACGGACCCGATTTCGTGGACCCACTCGGGAGCGTCTCCGTCACGGCGGTCCAGGCGAAGGGCGGAAACCTGCCCGCCCATATCGGCGGCGTATACGAATTCTCCGTCGGAGACGGCGCCCGCCCAGTACCAGCTATCGGAAGGGTAGGTCCATCTCACGGCAGCGTTGGAGGCGTCCAGGGCGTAGAGGGTCCGGTCAAAGGAGCCAAAGACCACAACGTTTTCAACCACCAGAGGGTTGGTTATCACTGCGCCATCCGTCTTGAACCTCCAGACTTCCTCTCCGGTTTCCACTGAAACGGCATAGAGATAGCCGTCCATTGCGCCGAAGTACGCCACGCCGTCGGCAATGGCCGGGGTCGACCAGATGCGTCGCTCTTTGCCTTGGCCCGTCAAAAGACCTTGGGTTTCGAAGGTCCAAATACGGTCGCCGGAAGCGGCGTCGAAACAGTAAAGCCTGCCGTCTTCGGAGCCGACCAGCAAGCGGCTGTCTACAAGTACGGGACCTCCCACCAAGCCACCTTCAATGGTCTTCTCCCATTCGTCCTGTTGAATTTGGCTAGTGGACAGTCTATCCCGCCGCAGGGCGAGCAGGCGTCCGGTTTCCCCGTCGGTGTGGGAGCTTCCCAGGTATACGTGGGTTTCGCCGACAGCGGGGGCGCCGAACATGGAACCGAGCCGGTTTTCTTCGAGGGGCTCGTATTTCCATAAAGCGACAGTGCTTTGGTTCTTGTCCAACTCCTGAGAGTTTAGGGCGAGCACGTCGCCTGAACGGGTGCCGACGTAGACGACGCCGTCGGCCACGGCAACGGGGGTCCATCCTTCGGCGACGCCGATGATGTCTCGTCCGGTACAGCCCGCCAGAATCAGCCCCAATAGCGCGATTACAGGCAGAAGCACGACAAGGCGCAGCTTCGGAAGAGCCGCGGGCCGGCGTGGAGAAGGGGAATTTCTAGTGAGGGATGACAACATGGGCTAGGGAACCGGGTCGTAACCCTTTCCTCCCATGGGGCGGCATCGGCCCAGGCGTTTTACCGAAAGCCAGACGCCTCTGAACGCGCCGTAGCGCTGGATAGCTTCGTGGGAGTAGTGGGAGCACGTGGGCTGGAACCTGCAGAAAGTGGGAAGATAGGGGGAAAGGGCCAGGCGGTAGAACCTGATGGCGGCCATTGCCAGGCGCTTCAACATTGGGGTCCGCTGCTCCGGGGCGAGCTTTCCAAGAGGTTGCTCCTTCTCAGCAGGTTGTTGACAGATCTTTCAAGTCTCTGGAAGCTTGCGTCGACGCTGCGCTTCCGAACGATGAAAACAAGGTCCCACCCGGTTTTGACCGGCGCGACCCTCAGTATCTCCCGCAATCTGCGTCGCAGCCGGTTTCTAACCACTGCGTTGCCGATTCGGCGGGTTGCGATGAAGCCAAACCGGGTTTCTGAGTCGCCGTTGGCGAGGGTTCTTATCACGAGAAGATTGTTGACCCAAACCCTGCCTTCACTGCGTATCTGTGAAAACCTTCGGCTGCTTCTTAACCGTTGGTCTCTCCGCATGAACTTTGGGCATAGTCTAGACGGTAATCCGATGGCGGCCCTTAAAACGACGCCGTTTGATTATGGCCTGGCCTCCCTTACTCCTCATGCGGCGTATGAAGCCGTGGACTCTCTTTCGGCGGCGAACTTTGGGTTGGTATGTGCGCTTGGGCATTGTACTTTATTCTCCTAAGTTAGGGGATTATAATTATTGGGCAATACCATGTCAATTTATAAGTCCTCTATGACGAGTTTGCATAGGAAAAATTTCTTACCCATGGGCAATTCTGACGGGAGCTTAAGCGTTGATGGCTAAGAAGAGACGGCTGGACGTGTTGTTGGTGGAACGGATGATGGTGGAGAGCCGGGCCAAGGCGCAGGCGCTGATAATGGCGGGGGAGGTTACGGCGGGAGGGGCGGCGATGACGAAGGCAGGCGCACTCGTGCCCGTAGACACGCTTATTAGCATCCGGGAGCGTCCGCCCTTCGTCGGACGGGGGGGGGTTAAGCTCGACCACGCCTTGAAGACGTTTCGGCTGAATCCCAAGGGGATGACGGCCCTGGACGTGGGCGCTTCCACCGGAGGCTTCACGGACTGCCTCCTCCAGCGGGGCGCACGCAGAGTCTACGCCCTGGACGTAGGAAGGGGACAGTTGGACTACGGGCTGCGCCAAGACCCTCGGGTGTCGGTTATGGAGAAGGTTAACGCCCACTACCCTTTCGGAATGCCGCAAAGGGTTGACCTGGCCACGGTGGACGTTTCCTTCATCTCGGTTAGGCAGGTGCTTCCCAACGTGGTGTCTCACTTGGAGCAGGGGGGCAGCGTGGTGGCGCTGGTGAAGCCCCAGTTCGAGGCGCGCCGCCGGGAAGTGGGCAGGGGCGGCGTGGTGCGAGATCCTCTGATTCACGCCAGGGTATTGGGGAGGGTGATTCGCTGGGTAACGGATGCTGGCCTGCGGCTGCGATCGATGACGCCGTCGCCGATTCTGGGCGCTAAGGGTAATCGGGAGTTCTTCCTGCACCTGAGTTTCTATCAAGATGCGCCGTAAGCCGGAATTCCTGGCGATAGGCCACGTGACGGTGGACCTTACGGAGGGTGGGCCGGTCCCCGGCGGGGCGGCCTTTTATGCGTCAATGACGGCGGCGGGCTTGGGATGGCGGGCCGGCCTCCTCACCCGTGGAGCGGGGCCCGAAGTCGAAGAGTGCCTGCGTTCCCTGGAATTCGTAGTCAACGTGCCGTCTGAGGTCACGACCACCTTTGAGATGAGTAATTCCGGCGACCCGCGGACGCAAACCCTTCATGCCGTTGCGCCACCAATCGAGGAGGAGCGGCTGCCAGCCGGATGGGGCGAGGTCCAGGTGGCGCTGCTGGCGCCGGTGTTTCACGACGTTCCATATTCGCTGGCGGATAAGTTCCCCCGGTCGCTTCTGGGCGTCGCGCCCCAAGGATGGCTGCGGCGAACGTCGTCGAAGGGCTTAGTGAGGCCCGCCGACTGGTACGACGCGCAGGTTCTAAGTCGGGCAGACGTGGTTATTCTTTCGGAGTTGGACGTTGCCGGTGGGCGCATACCCGCCCGTTGGTTGACCCACAGCGGCATATTCATCCTGACCAAGGGCAAAAGCGGGGCCGTCATGCGATACGAGGGTAGGTGGTTTAACATTCCAGCCTATCCCGCGCGGGAAGTGGACCCCACGGGCGCCGGGGATGTATTCGCCGCCACCTTTCTGATACGATATTTTGAGACTAACGACGCCTTTGTCGCCGGGCTCTTCGCCAGCTGCGCTGCGAGTTTGAAGGTGGAGGGCAACGGCGCCGCGGCAATTCCCACGAGAGCGCAAGTTCAACAAAGGATGAGCCGCTACCCGACCTTGAAGGTGAAACCTACGGCTGCGGGGGCGTCTTTGTCCGATAAATCCCAGGTCTACGAGTCAGGAGTCTTCGACAACCATGTTTAACAAGGTGAACAGTAGGGTCAGCTTCCCCGATATGGAGCGGGAAGTGCTCCAGTATTGGAAGAAACACCGTATTTTCGAGAAAAGCGAGGAGGGCGAGGACAAGGCCCTGTTTATGTTTTACGAGGGGCCGCCCACGGCTAACGGCAGCCCCGGCATTCACCACGTGCTGGCCCGAGCTTTCAAGGACGTTATCTGCCGCTACAAGACCATGAAAGGCTTTCGACCCCTGCGAAAGGGCGGCTGGGACACCCACGGGCTGCCCGTGGAGTTGGAGGTGGAGCGGCAATTGGGACTCACGTCGAAACGGCAGATCGAGGAGTACGGCATCGAGAGGTTCAACGAGAAGTGCCGCGAAAGCGTGTTTAAGTACGTGAAGGAGTGGGAAGACCTGACGGACCGCATCGGCTATTGGGTGGACATGAAGGACCCCTACGTTACGCTGCACAACTCCTACATAGAGACGGGCTGGTGGATACTGAAGGAGATGTGGGAGAAGGGCCTCATCTACAGGGGGATGAAGGGGACGCCTCACTGCCCGCGGTGCGTCAGCTCCCTGAGTTCCCACGAGGTAGCGTTGGGGTATCGGGAGAATGTGCCGGACCCCTCGGTTTATGTGAAGTTTCCTGTGTTAGACGCCGCAGACCTCGCGGGCGATGCAGGCGACCTGCCCGCGTCCGTGTACCTGCTGGCCTGGACGACAACGCCCTGGACGCTGCCTGGAAACACCGCCCTCGCCGTAGACCCCGAGGCGGACTACTGCCTGGTGGAGGTGGAGACGGACAACGGCCCGGAGGGGCTGATTCTGGCTGACCGGTTGGTGGATTCGGTGGTTGGCGAATCTTGCCGGAGGGTAAGGACCTTCAAGGGTTCCGAGCTGGTCGGGGTTGGCTACGGCAAGCTCTACGACGCGGCGGCAAACGGCGTCGACATCTTCCGGTTCGTTCGTACGGAAGGCTCAACGGGAGACGCGACGGTGTTGGAGCCTGTAGACGATTTTACGCCTTCGGTAATAGAAGGGGACTTCGTTTCTCTGGATGAGGGGACGGGCATTGTCCACATCGCGCCGGCCTTCGGCGACGAAGACTTGACGGCGGGACGGCACGACGCTCTGGCCTTCGTGCAACAGGTGGACCTGCAGGGTGTCGTTACCGGCAGTTTCCCCTTCGCCGGCAAGTTCGTGAAAGACGCCGACAAGGACATTCTGGCAGACCTGAAGAAGCGAGGTTTGCTGCACAGGCAGGGCGTGTACCGACACACCTATCCCTTCTGCTGGCGATGCGGCACCCCCCTGCTCTACTACGCCAAGGAGTCCTGGTACATCCGCACAACGGCCATGAAAGAGCAGTTGATTGCTAACAACCGGAAAATCAACTGGTACCCGGAGTACATCAAGGAAGGACGGTTCGGGGAGTGGCTGAGGAACGGGGTGGACTGGGCTATCTCCCGGGAGCGGTATTGGGGTACGCCCATACCCTTCTGGCAGTGCGAAAGCTGTGAGGAATACCATTGCGTCGGCAACGTGGCGGAACTGAAGAGAATGGCCTCGCCGGAACACCGCGACGCTATAGAAACGCTGGACCTGCACCGGCCTTACGTGGACGAGGTGACCCTCGATTGCCCCCACTGTGAGGGGCTCATGCGGCGTATTCCGGAGGTAATGGACGCGTGGTTCGACTCGGGAGCCATGCCAGTGGCCCAGTGGAACGTCACTTCCATGGAAGACCTTGAGCATATCCGGCGGAAAGGTCTCTTCCCCGCCGAGTACATATCTGAGGCCGTTGACCAGACCCGGGGCTGGTTCTACAGCCTCTTGGCCATATCCACCCTCGTCACGGGGCAGTCCAGCTACGAGAACGTCATCTGCTTGGGGCACATTCTGGACGAAAAGGGCCGGAAGATGAGCAAGTCCCTGGGCAACATCGTCAATCCGTGGGAGGTGCTGGACGCCCAAGGGGCGGACGCAATCCGATGGTATCTTTTCACTGCCGCCCAGCCGGGGGACTCCCGCCGCTTCTCGCAACGGCTGGTCAACGAGGTGGTGCGAAGGTTCATGCTAACCCTGTGGAACGTGTACTCCTTCTTCACCACCTACGCCGCAATTGACGGCTATAGCCCCACCGAGCAGGAAGGACCGGCGGAACCCGCTTCGGAGCTTGATCGGTGGATTCTTTCGGAGATGAACCAGCTGATCGCGCAGGTGGACCAAGCCCTTGACGGCTACGAGCCAACGAACGGCGGTCGAAGGATTCAGGAGTTCGTGGACCTTCTATCCAACTGGTACGTCCGTCGGAGCCGCCGTCGCTTCTGGAAGAGCGAGAACGACGCGGACAAGCTCTCCGCCTATTCCACCCTGTATGCCTGCCTGGTTACCCTGAGCAAGCTGATGGCTCCCTACACCCCCTTCCTGGCGGAATCCATGTACCAGAATCTGGTCCGCTCGGTGGATGGCGAAGGAGCGGAGAGCGTGCACCTGGACGATTTCCCAACGGCGGACGAGAGTCGCATCGACGAGCCGTTGATGGAAGCCACTCGCCTGGCCATGAAGCTTTCCAGCCTGGGAAGGGACGCCCGCTCCCGGGCCGGGAAGAAGGTGCGGCTGCCCCTGCGTCGGGCGCTGGTACGGACTAGGGAAGCCTCAGAGGGGAACCACGTGGGCCGCATAGTCGCGCAGCTTCGTGAGGAGTTGAACATCAAGGAGATTGAGCTTCTGGACGCCGCGGACCCCTTATACGCCGAGGCAGTGGAAGCGTCGGGCCGGAAGAAGCGAGCCGCCAAGCTGGGGGACTTTCAGGCCGTGCTGGACGGCGGGTACATGGTTGCGATTGACACCGTAGTTACGCCTGACCTGGCGCAGGAGGGTATGGCGCGGGAGCTGGTGCACCGGATTCAGAACATGCGCCGCGCCGCCGGGTTTGAGGTGACGGACAGGATTGAACTGTTCTACCAGGGGCCTCTGGGGGTCGACGAGGTGTTGGCCGGATTTGGCGACTACGTGAGGGTGGAGACGCTGGCGGAGGCTATTCTGAAGAGGGAACCGGAGGAAGGGTCCCACGTGGAATCCCACAAGTTGGAGGGGATGGAGCTTACGCTAGGGGTGCGGCGCGTAGGCTGACTTAGAGAGGGCTTGTTGGGCGTTCCCCGAGGCCAACCTGATAGCGGCCCATCAGACCGTCCCGCCACACTTCCACGTCTACGTTCTGATTCACGGCGAACTTGAGGCGCAGCAGTTGAACGAAGTCGCGAATTCCTGTGGTCGGCTCGTCGTCCATGGAGATAATGATGTCGTCGGCCCTAAGCCCGCCGGTCTCGGCTGGGCCGTCGGGCACTACGCTTCGAATGATGATGCCGCCGCTGAAGGGGATTTTCATTTCCGCCGCGGTCTCAGCGTCTAACTCGGAGATGACGACGCCCAGCCATGGCCACTGAACCCTACCCCACTCAATGAGTTGGTTGGAAACGTGGATGGCCGTTTCGCCGCCGACGGCAAATCCGATGCCTTCCACCCTGCCGCCCCGGAGCGCAGCGGTGTTGATGCCGACGATTTCGCCGGCAAGGTTCATAAGCGGGCCGCCGCTGTTCCCCGGGTTGATCATGGCGTCCGTCTGGATCAGGCCGTAGAGGACGTTATCCTGGTCCGGGGCGAAGCTCCTGTCGAGGGCGCTGACTATTCCGAGGGTCACCGACGGGCCGCCGGGCAGGGCGAGGGCGTTGCCGATGGCGATGACCCACTCGCCCACCCGCACCGCTGACGGGTCGGCGAAGGGGATGAAGGGTAGGGAGGGTTCGTCCACGCGCAGAAGGGCAAGGTCGGTCAGGGGGTCCGAGCCGACGAGTTTGGCATCAAGCTTACGCCCGTCATCCAGGGTTACCGAAAGGCTGACGGCTCCCTCGATGACGTGATGGTTGGTAAGAATGTGCCCGTTACCGTCGATAAGTACACCGGAGCCGCTCTGGGGCTGGGTATCCGTTGTGAAACCCTGCTGGACCTCCACCAAGGCGACCACGGAAACAACGGAGGCCCGCACTTCCTCTACCATCGAGGAGATGTCGAGGAGGTTGGTAAGAGACGTAGGATTCTCAGGCGCGGGATTGGGGGTGAAGTGGGGCGTGGGCGGAGGCGTCGGTTCGGGAGTCTGCACAGGCGTCGGGATTGGGGTGGGAGTAGGTTCAGGAGTGGGGGGCAGAATTGGTTTCGGCGTGGGCACAGGGGTAGGAGCCCGAGTGGGCGGGGACGTCGGTACGGGTGTTGGGAATGGTGTGGGAGCTGGCGTTGAGGTTGGCTGGGGTAGGACCGTCAGGGGTGGGGGCGGCAGCGTAGGAGAAACAGAAACGGGTTGGGGTTCTGCCGTAGCGGCCATAAGGGTGGGAGCGATGCTCTCCGGCGTTTGGGCGCTTTCTGGAGTCGGAGGGGCGTCGTTGGATCTTGAGGGGAAGCACGCAAGAAGCAGAAGCGACGCCGCTAATAGGGGAAAAATGACGCCAACGGCCCGCCCGGACCAGCGTCTACGACCGATTGCCAATCTGAGCATTTTACCCATTGTGTCGTATTCATACGCCGCACGGCTGCCAGTTGGATTCAACCGACTGTAGCTGCCCTCGGCTCCTCCTTACTGAGCCTGGATGGCTTTTATGGCTTCTTGCTGAATCTGCAAGAGGGTCTTGATGCCCTGGCCGGCCAGGGCAATGGCTTCTCCCACGATGGCGGGACTGAAGGGGTCACCCTCCGCAGAAGCTTGAATCTCCACCAGATTGCCGCTGCCGGTCATGGCGATGTTGAAGTCGACGTCGGCGCGGAAGTCTTCCTCGTAGCAGAGGTCAAGCAGCAGGCCCTCGCCCACCATGCCAA
Organism: Dehalococcoidia bacterium; assembly: GCA_965238215.1. Lineage (GTDB taxonomy): Bacteria > Chloroflexota > Dehalococcoidia > Lucifugimonadales > JAPULR01. The sequence continues at coordinate 2,420,712 of OZ250180.1, forward strand.
CGCTGACGGCGGCAACGGAGTCGCGCAGGGGAATTCGCTTGAGGCCGCCGTTCCTGCGGAGCCGGTGGAAGGCCTGGTAGAGGGCCACGTAAGCGCCGGTGATGGCGGCGGTGCGGGTGCCGCCGTCGGCCTGCAGAACGTCGCAGTCTACGACAACCATCCGCTCGCCGAGGCCCTGAAGGTCTGTGACGGGGCGCAGGGCGCGACCGATAAGCCGCTGAATCTCCTGATGCCTGCCCTTGACCCGCCCGGTGGCGGACTCCCTGGAGTTGCGGGTGAGAGTAGAGCGGGGCAGCATTGAGTATTCCGCCGTCACCCAACCCCGGCCCTGACCACGCAGCCAAGGGGGAACGCGCTCCTCTATGCTGGCGGAGCAAATTACTTTGGTCTGGCCCATTTCAATCAAGGCAGAACCCTCGGCAAAGGACTGGAACCCGGTGATGATACGGGTCTTTCGTAGCTGGTCTATTCGTCGGCCGTCTATCCTGTTCAATGTCCCTCCACTTCTATTTTATCAAGTGCATTATGGAAAATTATGAAAGCAGTCTTAACAATCTGAGCCGCCCGCGTTATGATGTGGGGAAGGCCCTTGTTGACCGCAGGCCTACTAGATTCTTCACTCCGCTTCGCTACGTTCAGAATGACATGAGGGGAAGATGGGTCCCCGCATGCGCGAGGACACGGGAGGGCGGGGCGCACCCCAAACCGGTCTAGGTGGCATCCTCGGAGTTCAGACGATTCGACCGGCCCACCGGTCTACCAGGATGCTCTGAATCTTCTCGATCAGAGCTTCGATGTTCCAGCCGGTGACGGCGGAAACTTGCACGGTAGGATGGGGCGAGGGGATTGGGCGAGCTTCTGCGCCGTTGCCCGAAACCAGGTCCATCTTGTTGAGGACAAGCAGCTGGGGTCTGTCGGAAAGCTCGAGTTGTCCCAGCGTGTCCTCCACCACCTGAACCTGGCCCACGTATCCGGGGTTGGACGCGTCCACCACGTGGAGGAGCAGGTCTGCGTCCTGCAGGAACTCCAGGGTGGCGTGAAAGGCAGAAATCACCGCCGGCGGGAGCTTGTTGATGAAGCCCACGGTATCTGTGACGAGAATCTCGTCGCCGTGGAGCAGGCGGATTCGGCGGGTCACGGGATCCAGGGTTGCGAAGAGGCGGTCGGCGGATGTAACCCCAGCCTTGGAGATGGTGTTGAACAGGGTGCTCTTGCCTGCGTTGGTGTAGCCGACGAGGGAGGCCACTGGAAGCCCCGAGCGGCGTCGGCGATTACTCTGAAGGAGGCGGGAGCGCTGGAGACGATCTAACTGGTCTTTTAGACGTCTGCTTCTGCCGCGGATGATACGGCGGTCCGTTTCGATTTGCGTCTCTCCCGGCCCGCGGGTGCCAATGCCGCCGCCGAGCCGCTCCAGGTGGGACCATTGGCCCGCCAGACGGGGGAGCAGATACTGGTGTTGGGCAAGCTCCACCTGAAGCTGGCCCTCGCGGGTCCGGGCGTGGCGGGCGAAGATGTCGAGGATAAGGGCGGTGCGGTCGATGACCTTTTCGCCCAGCTTCTGCTCCAGGTTTCGCTGCTGGGTTGGGCTGAGCTCGTCGTCGAAGATTACGACGTCGGCCTCAAGCTCCTGCTTGAGTTCGCGCAACTCCTCCAGCTTGCCCTCGCCGACGTAGAGGCGCGCACGTTTATCCAGCCGCTGGGACACGGACCCGACCACCTCCGCGCCGGCGGTATCTGCCAGCTGGGCCAGTTCCTCAAGGGAGGCTTGGAGGCTCCAGGGTCCGGCGGCGCCTTTGATCTGCACACCGACGAGCAGGGCACGCTCCGCCCGGCCCAGGGGCCATACTTTCTGCTTTGCTATAGCTCTACCCCTCTGCCGGCTCGGGTAACTTCCAGGAATTCAGCCGGTCGACGCCCTTGTCTATCATGTCGTCGGGGGTGGTGAGGGAGAGGCGAATATAGCCTTCGCCGTGCTCGCCGTAGCTGGAACCGGGCGTAACCACCAGGGCCAGGTCGTCGAGCAGCCGGGCGGTGAAGGATGCGGAGGAGTAGCCCGGCGGCACCTTTGCCCACAGGTAGAGGGCAGCCTTGGGTGGAACGACGCCAAGGCCGAGACGGATGAGCGCGTCCATGACCTTGTCTCGCCGCACCTGGTAAATGGCGTTGTTGCTGTCGATGTGGTCCTGCGGGCCGGTCAGGGCCTCGATGGCCATCTCTTGAATGGCCTGGGGGATGCCGGAATCCAGGTTGGACTTGATGGTGAAGAGGGCCTGAATCATCTCGGAGTTGCCAACAGCGGAGCCGAATCTCCAGCCCGTCATGTTGAAGCACTTGGAGAGGGAGTGGAACTCGATGCCCACGTCCTTGGCTCCCTCCACCTCAAGGAAGCTGAGGGCCTTGTAGCCGTCGAAGACCACCTCGCTGTAGGCGGCGTCATGGAGAAGGGCCACATCATATTCACTGGCGAAGGCGATGGCCTGGGCGTAGTAGTCCTTCTCCGCCACGGCGCCGGTGGGGTTGTTGGGATAGTTGAGCCACATGACCTTGGCGTCGCGGGCAACCTCGGCGGGGATGGCGGACAAGTCCGGGAGCCAGCCGTTCTCCTCGAGGAGAGGCATGACGTAGGACTCCCCGCCAGCGAAGAGGGTGCCCGCCGCGTAGACGGGGTAGGCGGGGTCGGGGATGAGGGCGACGTCGCCAGGATCGAGGAAGCAGAAGGCGGCGTGGCCGATGCCTTCCTTCGCGCCGATGAGAGGCAGCACCTCGGAGGCGGGGTCGAGGTCGTCGACGCCGAACCGGGACTTGTACCATGCGGCGATGGCCTCACGCACTTCGGGGAGGCCGTCGGTTTCGGGGTAGCGGTGGTTGGCGGGTGTGCGGGAGGCGGCAATTAGCCGGTCGACGATGGGATCGGGGGTGGGGATGTCGGGGTCGCCGATGCCAAAAGTAACGATTTCGACGCCCTCGGCACGTTTCTTGGCGATGATGCGGGAGATTTCGACGAAGGGATAGGGGGCGAGTTTATCCAGGCGGCTGGAAAATTTCATGTTTTCAACACTTCTCTATATTGTAGTTTAGGGTTGAATGGCGGGTTTAACTCCAGAGGATTACCAAAATGAGGGCAGTGACGGCGACCGTGGCGTTGCCGAAAATGGCGAGGTTCATTAGGGAGACTCGGCGAGAGAGGAAGCGAACGCTGTCGGAAAGGGTTTCGACTTGGGTCGCCATCTGGGAAACGACCTCCGCTTGTGCTTCGGAGTGAGTGCGTAGTTCCCGCAACTGGGTGCGGAGATCCTGTATGGCATTCTCGGCGTTATCGGTATGGGAAGGGGGGCTCTTGGATTTGTCGCCGCGGATGGCTTGGAGTACACCGGCAGCGGCGCCAGCAATGGCCGGGGCCGCCTTCAGAGCCGCTATCAATCCACCTGGCAAGGGCATGGTTTTCTCCTTACGTTTGGCGGATTGCCCACGGTTTGTCGCCCCAAGGTCGACGAAACCCAAAGCCGGTCAAATATATCCGCTTGGGACGAAGGCCGCAACTTTGTGTTGTTAGGGGAGGTGGGCGGGATTACTGGGGAGGATGCGAATAGGGGAAGCGGGCGCATTCGTTTTGGAGGGGTCAGGCGTGGAGATGATTCGTTAGGGAAGTCGAATCGGAGTGAATTTGTGCCTGAGATTATTCGTTTCAGGCGTGGAGATTCGTTTAAAAAAAGTTGGGCAAACGAATGGTGTTCTTGGGCATAGAATTTGGCTGTGTTGTTAGTGTGCATGGGTTTTCAGAGGGGAGGGTAGCAGGGGATGGCAGTGGGGGGATGGGGATGGGTCCCCGCATCCGCGAGGACAAGAGGGGGGTTAGGGGAGGGGCCAGTGGCCGGTGAAGACCTCGGTGGCGGGGCCTTCGAGGAAGACTTCGCCGTTTCCGTCCCAGTCGATGGTGAGCGTGCCGCCGGGGAGCGTTATGTCAACGTTGTCGGCGACTAACCCGTGGATGCGGGCGGCCACGGTGATGGCGCAGGCTCCGCTGCCGCAGGCCATGGTCTCGCCACTTCCTCGCTCCCACACTCGCGCATTTAGCTTTCCGGCACCCTTGCGGTTGACGATTTCGAAGTTGACCCGGTTGGGGAACATGGGGTGATGCTCCACCTTGGGGCCGATTTCGTGGAGACGAAAATCCTCCACGGGCGTGTCTATGAAGGCCACGGCGTGGGGGTTGCCCATGGAGACGAAGGTTAGCTTCAGGTCCACGCCGTCGATGGTCAGCGGGTAATCGACGACCGCGTCGCCGATGTTACGTCCCGCCGACGGGTCGACGGTGACGGGCACGTCTTGGGGCAGCAGGGTGGGTGCGCCCATGGCTACCCGGGCGCGGGTGACGAGGCCGTTTTCGCCCATTGGGGTGATGGTCCGAACGCCGCCGAGGGTCTCGACGGTGAGGCCGCCATTGGTGGGGGCGGCGATGTCGCGTTCGATGGCGAACTTGGTGAAGCAGCGGATGCCGTTTCCGCACATCTCGCCTTCGGAGCCGTCGGAGTTGAACATACGCATTTTGAGGGCGGCTCTGTCGGAATCCATGATGAGAATCAAGCCGTCGCTGCCGATGCCGAAATGTCGGTCACTCATGGCGATGGAAAGAGCGGGCCAATCGGCTTCCATCTCGCGGGCGTCCACGTAGATATAGTCGTTGCCGCAGCCTTCCATCTTGGTGAATTCGATGCTCATTTTTGCCGCCTCCCTTGCGTCTCTATTTTAGCATAGGAATCAAGGTAGTCTCGTGCGATGGCGTGGGCTGCGTCCGTGGGGTTGTTGGATGCTTCTATCCAGCGGATGCGGGGGTCTTCCAGGCGAAACCAGGCGTACTGGCGGCGGGCGACGCCGTGGGTGCGAAACTTGATGCGTTGGACCGCCTCTTCGAGGGGGAGGTCGTCGGACAGGTGGGTGGCCAGTTCCTGGTATCCAACGCCGGACATTGCGGGCAGGGACGGGGCGTAACCGCGGTTGAGGAGCTGCTGTACTTCCTCCAGAAAGCCGCGTTTCATCATTTCGTCCACGCGCCAGTCGATTCTTGAATAGAGCAGTTTTCTGTCCATGGTCAGGCCGAGGACAAGGGCGTTGATCTCTGCGTTCTTGCGTCCAGCGTTGCCTTCGGCTCGCTTGCCGCCGGATAGATGCACTTCCAGGGCGCGTAAGACGCGGCGCGGATTCTGCGGATCAGTTCGTTCGGCGGTTTGGGGATCCATGGCCTGGAGAAGCTGGTAGAGGGGCCACAGACCCCGCCGCTGGAATTGAAGCTCGAGGTCGGCGCGTAGGGCCGGGTTGGGGGCGACTTTTGGCACCTGCCAGCCTTCCAGGAAGGCCCACACGTATTGACCGGCTCCGCCGACAAGAAGGGGCAGGCGGTTTCGACTTTGCACGTCTTCCACATCGGCGTGGGCCTGCTCCAGGAACAGGGCAAGACTGAAGGTCTCGTCGGGTTCACAGACGTCCAGCAGATGATGGGGGACGAGGGCGCGCTCTTCCTCCGAGGGCTTTGCGGTGCCCACGTCCATGCCACGGTAGACCTGGCGGCTGTCGGCGTTGATGATCTCGCCATCCAGCTTTCGGGCAAGGTCCAGGGCGAGGGCGCTCTTGCCCACGGCGGTAGGCCCAACGATGGCTATGATGGGCGGCGGAGGCTGGGAGCGGGTCACGTCAACTGGTTCCCTTGACCTCTGCGGTGAGCCTGACGATTTGGGCAAACTGGCCGGCGTCTAGGCTTGCGCCGCCTACCAGAGTGCCCTGAATGCTGGGTTCCTCCAGGAAGCCGGAAACGTTTTGGGGGTTGACGCTTCCCCCGTAGAGCACGGAAATTTGCTGGGCCGTAGGAGGGTCGTAGAGCTTGGCAAGTTCCGCCGGGATGGCGCCTCCGGTGATGTCGGCTACTACGACGGGTGTGGCGGGGATGCCGGTGCCGATGGCCCACACCGGCTCGTAGGCAATGACCACGTTGCGGGGATCTTCTATACCGGAGAGGCCCGTTTCCAGCTGGCGGCGGACCACGGATTCGGCTGCTCCCTGACGTCGCTGGCTCAGGGTTTCGCCGACGCAGAGGATGGGAATTAGCCCGGCGTCTATGGCGGCCTTCACCTTCTGTCCCACTACGTGATAGCCCTCTCGCATCAGGTGACGACGCTCGGAATGGCCGATGATGACGTATCGGCAGAGGCCCTTGAGCATGGTTGGCGATATCTCGCCGGTGAAGGCCCCCGAGGGCTGGGGATGGAGATTCTGCGCGCCGAGGGCGATGGTCGAATCCTTGAGCAGGTCGTGGAGGAGCGCCAGTGATATGAAGGGAGGGCAGAGGACCGTCTCCACGCCGGATGGGGAGTTTTCTTCCAACAGCCTCTGAACGTCGGAAGCGAGGGCAACCGCCTCTTGAACGGTGGTGTTCATCTTCCAGTTGCCTACGGCGTATAGTTTAGGAGGTGACATTAGGGGTTAACCCAGGGGGACGAGATTCTTCGTCGCGGAGCCTCCTCAGAATGACATGCAAGGGGGACGGCTAGAGGGGACGCGGCTGGCATTAGAGGTTGCCCCACGGGGACGAGATTCTTCGTCGCGGAGCCTCCTCAGAATGACATGGAGGGGGGACGGCTAGAGGGGACGCGACTGACATTAGGGGTTAACCCAGGGGAACGAGATTCTTCGTCGCGGAGCCTCCTCAGAATGACATGCAAGGGGGACGGCCAGGAGTTGAGGCAAGGGACTAAGCGCCGAACTTGGAGATTTTGCCGGCATGGGCGAGGGCCAGGGACATGACCTCGACGGCGCGGACGGTTCCGATGCCGCCGAGGGCGCAGGAGCGTTCGTTGAAGGACGGTGGGCCTTGGCTCCTGGTCCACGGGGACTTGAGCAGGAAGGGCACGGGATGCCAGCTGTGATTGGCCATAATTGACGGGGTTGAGTGGTCGCCGACTATAAGAAATACGTCGGGCTTGAGGTCCAGAATGCGGGGAATGAAGTCGTCCAGCTTTTCGAGAACCCGCACCTTTTCGTCGAAGTCGCCGTCCTCCCCGGCGGTGTCGGCGGACTTGTAGTGGATGAAGAAGAAGTCATGGTCGTTCCATCGCTTTTCCAGTGTCCGCACCTCGTCCCTAAAGGTCTCGCCGGTGGATAGCACGTGCATGCCCAGAATGGTGGCGAGGCCGCGGTACATGGGGTAGGCGGCGATGGCGGCTGGGTTGAGCTGGTAGGCGTGGGCCATGGAGGGTAGGTGGGGCATGCCGGAGAAGCCCCGGAGCATGACCATGTTGGCAAACTCCTCCTCCATGAGCATGAGGCGGGCCTGTCGGACGAACTCGTTGGTGGCGTCGGCGGTGGCGCGGGCTGCAAGGCTGAGGGCTTTCACGTTCTGCAGGGCGACTCCGGTGCGTTGGGGGTCCATCTCCGTCAGGTTGTCCGAAAGGTCGTTGCCCCTCATGCGGAGGACGAACCGGTAGTCTTTCACCGGATAGACGCGGATGTCGATGGAGTCGACTTCGATGCGGTCCAGCCTATCACAGAGGGGCTCGCTCAGGGACGAGGGGATGCGGCTGGCGCGTCGGTCGAGGAGCTGGCCGTCGGCGTCGACGGTGCAGAAATTGCCGCGGGCCACGACGTCGCCCTCCCGAAAGTCGACGCCATTGACGCCCGTCGCCTCCAGCGCGCCCCTACCGATGACGTACCGGAGAGGGTTGTAGCCGAAGAGGGCGAGATGGCCGGGACCGCTCCCCGGGGTAATTCCCGGCAGGACCGGGACGGTGAGACCGAGAGCGCTTTCGCCGGCCGCGGCGTCGATGTTGGGAAGAAGGGCTGTCTCGAGCTCAGACTTCCCGGTGGCCGGGTGGGGCAGACCGCCCAGGCCGTCCACGACCAGCATGACGATCTTGGACGGCGTACTGACGTAGATATCGTGAAGTAGCGGAACGTCAATCATTAATGTTCAGATCAGGCATTAGATATGAGTTCAGGCATTGAGTTTCATTTCAGACGCGCAGGGTTGGTCCACAACGGAGGCCACTTTGCCGACGGGATGGGTCAACGTAGAAGGGCGCTTTTGGACGGCAACGCCGAGATACCCGGCAATTCTTTCCCCTCCAGGAACTCTATCATAGCGCCGCCTCCACTGGATATGTGGTCCATGCGATGCCCCAGGCCCAGGGTTTCCACGGCGGAGGCCGTGGAGCCACCCCCGATTATAGTTGTCCCGTCCAGCGAGGCCAAGTGGTTCGCAAGGGATGTGGTGCCGGCGGCAAAGGGTTTGAACTCGAACACACCCAAAGGACCGTTCCAGATGATGGTCTGGCACGGACTGAGAAGACGGCAGAACTCTTGGACTGTGCGCGGGCCTACGTCCAGAATGTACGAATCTTTGGGGACGTCATCCGTGGAGTGGACGCCCACTTTCGACGGGTTGGCGCTAAGCTCCGACGCAGCGACGACGTCTGTGGGAAGGTGGATGGGCGCTGCGCCGGAACGAATAAGCTCCAAGGCGTAGTCCAGCAGGTGATCCTCCACGATGGATCTGCCCACGGGCTTGCCCAGGGCCTTGAGGAAGGTGGCCGCCATGCCGCCACCGATGAGGATAAGGTCGGCGCGCCGGACGAGGTTGTCTATGAGCTTCAGTTTGTCGCTGACCTTGGCCCCGCCCAGGATGACGGCCAAGGGGCGGCGGGGCGTTTCCAGCGCATGACCGAGGACTTCCAGTTCGCGTTGGAGAAGGAGGCCGGCCGCCGAGGGGAGGCGATGGGGCAGGCCGGCTATTGAGGCGTGGGCGCGGTGGGCCGCTCCGAAGGCGTCGAGGACAAATATGTCTGCCAAAGAGGCCAGAGCATTAACGAACTGCGGGTCGTTGGACTCTTCGCCGGCATGAAACCGCAGGTTTTCCAGAAGGACCACCTCACCGGCCTTCATTTCCGACACGCGTTGGGCGACGTGGGGGCCAACGCAGTCCTGCAGGGCCGGGACAGGCCGACGCAACAGGGTTGATAGCCGACGGGCCACCGGCTTGAGGCGCAGGGCCTCAACAACGCGGCCCTTGGGGCGGCCCAGGTGGGAGCAGAGGACCACCTTGCAGTTGCGCTCCAGGAGATACTCAACGGTGGGGAGGGAGGCCCGGAGCCGGTGGTCGTGCTCCGAGGTTATTTCAGGGTTGTTAGGTCCCAGGGGCACGTTCAAATCCGCCCGGAGCAACACGGTCTTACCCGCAACGTCCAGGTCGTGGAGGCTTGCTATGTTCATACGCGTCATCAGTCTATGGCCAGGATTGTCCGTCGGTCTGGCCCACCTCCACGAGATGACGGGCGAAGTCAAGTAGGGATTCCAGGCCTTCTGATTCCAGGTCTGCCCCGCCAAGGGCGTCCACAGCTTCCTGGAAGTATTGAGTGACCGCCGACTCGGCTTCGTCACGAACGTCGTTGGCCTCGAGAATGTCGAGAAGCTGCTGATGGTCGTCGGGTTCCAACACCCGTTTGAAGTAGATGTCGCCCAGGGCGCGCTTCGTCTTCAGGTCGGCGGATTCCAGGAGGGCCGCTATGGGATAGAGCTTCTTCTTGTTGAGCAGCTGCGGGCTGGCGTTCCGGCCGTCGCCGTTCCCCCAGACGGCCTGAATGTCCTGGCGAATCTGATAGGCGAGGCCCAGCTTCAGGCCGGATTCCTGGAAGGCCCGGACGGTCTCCCGGCAGTCGGTGGAGGCGAGGGCGCCCAAAGTCATGGCGCAGGACATGACGCTGCCCGTGAGGTCTGTGGCCATCTTCAGATAGGAGGAGCGGGAAATGTCCAACCGCTCCTGGTGGGAAAGTTCAACATACTGGCCCTCGCACATTCGGATGCAGGCCTCGTCAAGAACGCCGAGGGCCTGGAGCACCCGGTCCAGGGGGAGACCCGCGTCGGCGAGGCGGAAGAGAGCGCTGCGGCCCAGGGCGTGGAGGCCGTCGCCTACGTTGATGGCCTGGCCGGGTCCCCAAACCCACCAGACGGAGGGGCGAGCCTCCTGACGGGGGTTGCCTTCCTGAACGTCCTTGTGCACCTCGATGAAGGTGTGCACGAGCTCCATGGCCGCCGCCGCGGGAAGGGCGGGGCGGTGACTCGCGCCGGCGGCCTGGCAGGAAAGGAGGGTCAAGAGGGCGTAGGGGCGAGGGGGTCTGGGCTTGGGAAGGGGTTCGCCCTGACGGTCCGCCCAGCCAAGCTGGTAGAGCATCATGTCGTAGAGCAGCCCCTCGCGCGGACGGAGAACCGCCTCCAACTCCGAATCCAGGTCGGCGTGGTACTGCTCCAAGTCGTCGATGATTAACGGCATAGACCCCTCATTGACTCGCTCCGTCCAAGTCTACTCCGCATACCCGCCGGATGCACTCCGCGCTGAGGGTGCCTGTCCGGATCATTCTTGGCCGCTTGCCCGTCAGGTCAACCACGGAAGAAGGCTGGCCGCGATAGGCCGGACCGCCGTCGAGGATATAGTCAATCCTATGGCCCAAACTCCGCTCAACATCCTGGGCCGTGATGGGGTCGGGGCCGCCGCTGGGGTTGGCGCTTGTTCCTACGATAGGCTTACCCAGGGCCCGGGCGAGGGCTCGTGGAACGGGGTGGTCGGGGACTCGAACGCCCACGGCTCCGGTGGGGCCCAACACGGGCCCCGGCAGACCGGGAATGGGAGAGAGGACGAGTGTCAGGGGGCCAGGCCAGAAGGCTTGAGCGAGGGCGCGGAAGAATGGCGAATCCGGTCGAGCGACAAGCTCTACGTCGTCGGCATCGGCGAGCAGCAGGGGCAGACCCTTGTCGGCGCTTCTGCCTTTCACGTGGAGGATTCTGGACAGGGCTTTAACGGAAAAGGGGTTGCATCCCAGGCCGTAAAGGGTATCGGTGGGGTAGCCAATTACCCCGTCTTTGCGGAGGAACTCCGCCGCTTCTTCTATGCCTCTCTCTATATCAAGCGAAAGCATACTATTGTTGGATGCCGAGGCTCAGGCGTAAAACTTGACTGAGAACGGCAAGTGAGTATAGCATAGGCTCGAATCTAAGGTACAGGGTAGTCGTGTAAGGGCGTGACTCGGCAGAATGGATCAGGCGCCACACATTGCAGAGCATCTTTATGCTAAACGGCGGGCTATTGCCCGCTATTTAGTTTGAAGGATACGATGGAAGTTCAGCAGTCTACGCCAAGCCGTCGCATAGCGACCAGCGACGACTTGGAGGTTTCCGCCTACCTTGAAATTGCCAAGGAGAAGGAAGGGCAGGGGTCCCAGCGGCCTGAGGAGACGCCGACGGTCTCGGAAGGCGTGGTGATCATAGACTTCGGCTCCCAGTACAGCCACCTCATTGCCCGCCGCATCCGTGAGTTAAACGTCTACAGCGAGGTTGTGCCGCACACCGCCGGCTGGGAAGACGTTCAGGCAATGAACCCCAAGGGGGTCATCCTCTCCGGTGGGCCGGCTAGCGTCTACCACAACGGGGCGCCGCTGGCCCCCGGCTGGGTATACCAGAAGGGGATGCCCATTCTGGGAATCTGTTACGGGATGCAGGTGCTGGCCCACCAGTTGGGCGGGAAAGTAACGCCCGGGGCCAAGCGCGAGTACGGGCACGCCGTTCTCCACCAGAACGTGACTGGATCTGCCCTCTTTCAGGGCATTGACGCCTCCATACCCGTGTGGATGAGTCACGGGGACCAGATTCAGAGCCTGCCGCCCGGATTTTCCGCGCTCGCCTACACGGACAACTCGCCCATTGCCGTTATGGCGGGCTTCGACAACGTTTTCGGCCTCCAGTTCCACCCGGAGGTTGCCCACACTCCCCAGGGCAAGGGCATTCTGGAGAACTTTCTGTACCGCATCTGCGGGTGCCAAAGCCGGTGGACGGTGGACAACTTTGTGTATGCGGCCATCCAGAAGGTCCGTGACCAGGTGGGCGATGGGAAGGTAATCTGCGCCCTCTCAGGCGGGGTAGACTCCGCCGTAACCGCCACGCTGATACACCGAGCCATAGGCAACCAGCTAACGTGCATATTTGTGAACAACGGGCTTCTTCGGAGAGAGGAGGCTGAGCGGGTACAGAGGACGTTCCAGCAGAACCTTAGCATGAACCTGCTCTACATAGACGCCTCCCAGCGGTTTCTCGACCGGCTGGTGGGTGTGGTGGACCCGGAGCAGAAGCGCAAGGTCATCGGAGAAGAGTTCATACGCGTATTCGAAGACGCCGCAACAGAGATGAGCGACGCTGACTTTCTGGCCCAGGGGACACTATACCCGGACGTCATCGAGAGCCAAACTTCGGAGAATCAGGCTTCGGCCACCATTAAGACTCACCACAACGTGGGCGGCCTTCCCAAGGACATGAACTTGAAGCTGGTGGAGCCCCTACGGTACCTGTTCAAGGATGAGATAAGGGGGGTGGCTTCGGTGCTGGGACTGCCGGAAGAGATAGTGATGCGGCAGCCGTTTCCCGGCCCGGGGCTGGCAATTCGATGTTTGGGGGAGGTGACTCCGGAGAAGCTTGAGATTCTTCGGGGCTGCGATTGGATAGTGATGGACGAAATCAAGGGCGCGAATCTGTACCGGCATCTGTGGCAGACCTTCGCCGTTCTCACCGACGCTCGCAGCGTGGGCGTAATGGGGGACTTTCGGACCTACGGCTACGCGGTGGCCGTCCGCGCCGTCTCCAGCGAAGACGCGATGACGGCCGATTGGGCACGCCTGCCCTACGACCTGCTGGCCCGCATCTCCAGCCGAATCGTCAACGAAGTCCCGCAGGTGAACCGGGTAGTTTACGACATTACCAGCAAGCCGCCGGGGACTATTGAATGGGAGTGAGTTAGCCTAATGCGCGTGTTGGTAATCGGTTCCGGCGCCAGGGAGCACGCCCTGGCTTGGAAGCTCAACGAAAGCCCGAAGGTGGATAGGGTCTTCGTTGCTCCTGGGAACGCCGGCACCCACGGCGTTGCCACAAACGTGGGTGTGGATGCGGATGACATTTCCAAGTTGGCGATGTTCGCCAAAAGGTACTCCGTCGACCTGACCGTCGTAGGCCCTGAGAGCCCCTTGGCGAACGGAATCGTCGACCGATTCCAGATGGAGGGCTTGACTGTCTTCGGCCCGACCCGGGACGGAGCCAGGATAGAAGCGAGCAAGTCGTTTGCCCGTCTGCTCATGCGGAAGTACGATATTCCCTCGCCGGAGTTCAAGATTTTCAACAACTACGCCGAGGGATACGAGTTCCTTACCAACCACCAAGGCCAGGTAGTGGTGAAGGCCGACGGTCTGGCGGGGGGCAAGGGTTCCATTATATGCCGCGACCAAGAAGCGGCCATAAACGCCCTCTACGATTGCATGGAGGACCGCATTTTCGGGGCGGCCGGGGCTACAGTGGTGGTGGAGGAACTCCTGGAAGGCCAGGAGATAAGCGTGTTTGCCTTCACCGACGGGGTAGAGGTGTCGTCTCTCATAGCCGCCTGCGACTACAAGCGGCTGCTGGATGGAGACCGGGGCCTCAACACAGGCGGGATGGGCAGCTACGCACCCGCGGACGTTTGGGACGACAAGCTAGCGCGTCAGGTCCGCAAGGAGGTCATGGAGCCGGCGGTACGCGGCATGGCCAACGAGGGATTCCCCTATCGGGGGGTGCTCTACGCCGGGATTATGCTGACTCCTAACGGTATACGGGTGCTGGAGTTCAACTGCCGCCTGGGAGACCCGGAGACACAGGTGATTCTGCCGCAAATGAAGTCTGACCTAACGCGGGTGATGTTGGCCACCATGGACGGCAGCTTGAAGAAGACGCGAGTGGATTGGGGCAAACAGGCAAGTGTGGGTGTCGTGGTAGCCTCGCGAGGCTACCCCGGGGAATACCGGCGCGGCCTGGAGGTTAGCGGGCTGGACATGGTGGACAAGGATATACTAGTCTTCCATGCCGGCACCAAGATAGAGTCCTCCCAGGTGGTGAGCACCGGCGGGCGGGTTCTTACGGTGGTGGGCTCAGGTCCGACGGTGACGGCGGCGCATGAGCGCGTCTACGACAACGTGGAGCGCGTTACGTTCCAGGGCTGTCACTTCCGAAGGGACATCGGCATAATCGAAGGGGAACCGCCCCCCGGCGAGAGGCCAAGACACAGGTGAAAGGTGAAGTGAATGAGTAGAGTCGGAGTTGTCATGGGAAGCTCCTCAGACGAGCCCGTGGTTAGCGAGACCGTGAAGGTCCTGGAGGATCTGGGCATTGACTACGAGGTTAGGGTCATGTCGGCCCATCGCAAGCCCAAGGCTGTGATGGAATATGCGGTTTCCGCCCGGGAGCGGGGCATAGAGGTGCTCATTGGGGCGGCCGGAGGATCTGCGGCGCTTCCCGGGGTGCTGGCGGCCTGGACCACGCTGCCCGTCATCGGTGTGCCCCTGGCAAGCAGCGAGTTGGGGGGGTCGGACGCCCTCACCGCCATAGCACAGATGCCTCCGGGCGTGCCCGTAGCATGCGTGGCCGTGGGGTCCTGGGGCGCGCGGAACGCCGCCTATTTGGCGGCGGAGATACTGGCCCTCAAGTATGAAAGCATTAGAGAGTCCTATGAGGCCTATAGAAAAAAACTTCAGGAAGGGTAGTGGGCTCGACAAGCAGCATTTGCATGTCTGTGGCCACAGTTAGCTTCCAGTGACAAACGCAAAGATTCCTAACAAGGGACCCGCCGTAATATGTGACTTTGACGACACCACGGTATTGGAAAACGTGGCGGAGTTGCTGCTCAGGGAGTTCGGCGGCGAGGGGTGGCAGGAGTACCAACGGCAGAACGTTCGGCATCGCATGACCCTGAAGGAGTACCAGGAGCGGGCCTTTCAGACGGTGAAGGTCGGGCGAGAGACGATGAAGGATTTCGTCAAGGAGCGGGCCACCCTTCGTCCTCACTTCAAGGCCCTCTTCGAGCATTGCCGCAAGAACAACATCCCGCTGGCCATAGCCACCATGGGCTTGGACTTCTACGTGGAGGCGCTGCTGGAGCGGGAGGGTATGGAGTCCGTTGAATGTTACGCCGCGGATACGGAGTTTACCGACGAGGGGATCCGCTACGAGTACCCGTACGCCTCCAAGGACTGCTGGCAGCCCGGCAATTGCAAGTGCGCCGTTTTGGAGCGCTACCGGAAGAAGGGCCACTCGGTGATACTTTTTGCCGGCGACGGGAAGACGGACATCTGCCCTGCCGACCGCTCGGACCTGGTTTTCGCCCGGCGTTACCTGGAGGAGCACCGGGAGGAGAAGGGGCTGCCCTACGTGAAGCTCAATGACTTCTCCAATATGGTGCGCGCCTTAGAGAAGCTAACCGCTGAGGGAGAGAAGTCCGGCGCCGAGGCAGCGAGCGATGATTGAACGCTATACCAGGCCCAAGATGGGCGGCGTATGGTCAGAGCGAAGCAAGTACGACCGTTGGCTTCAAGTGGAATTGGCGGTGTGCGAAGCGTGGACTGAGCAGGGCACAATTCCGTTCTCCGATATGGAAGCGCTGCGTGGGGCAACCTACAACTATGAACGTCTGGAAGAGATACTAGCCGTCCACCGCCACGAGATGACGGCGTTTCTCCAGTCCATCACTGAAGGCATCGGGCCGGAGGGACGCTGGCTGCACCTCGGCCTGACGACGAGCGACGTTTGGGACACGGCGACCAGTCTTCAAATCCTCGACGCCATTCAACTGCTCGACGAAGAGATTGACGCGCTGGTGGAAGCCATCAGGGGTAGGGCCGTCGAGCACAAGGACACCCTGATGATTGGCCGGACGCACGGCATTCACGCCGAGCCGGTTACTTTTGGACTCAAGCTGGCCGTCTGGTATGACGAGATGCGCCGCAACAAGAACCGGCTGTCCCATGCGAGGTCTACCATTGGTTACGGCAAGTTCTCCGGCCCTGTTGGGACCCATGGGACGGTGCCCCCTTCCATAGAGGCTACAGTCTGTGAGCGGTTGGGCCTGAAGGCGGCCCCTGCATCGACACAAATACTCCAACGAGACCGCCACGCCGAGTACGTCACGACGCTGGCCCTCATCGCCGCATCCCTTGAGAAATTCGCCACCGAGATTCGGGGGCTGCAACGGACGGAGATCCGAGAGGTGTCAGAATACTTCCCGAAGGGACAGCCAGGCTCCTCGTCGATGCCGCACAAGAGGAACCCCGAGCTTTCGGAGCGAGTGTGCGGACTTGCGCGTTTGATTCGCGGCTATGCCGTGACGGCCCTGGAAAACGTTGCCCTGTGGCACGAGCGGGACATAAGCCACTCGTCCGCCGAACGATTGATATTGCCGGACGCCTCTATCGCTCTTGACTACTCGCTCAGCCTCATGTCTGGACTGGTGCGCGACCTAAACGTTGACTCCGCCCGTATGATGTACAACATTGAGTCCACTCACGGGGTTCTCTTCTCCCAGCGGGTGCTCTTGGCCCTGATAGAACAGGGAATGGGGAGGGAACCGGCCTACGGCATAGTTCATAATCGCGCGATGGAAAGTTGGGAAAGCGGCCAAGACTTTCGGGATATGATGCGGTCCGACCCCGACGTGAGCAGGCTGCTGCCGACCGAAAACCTGGAAGCCCTGTTTGACTATAAATACTACGTACGATACGTCGATGAGATTTTTGAGCGTGTCGGGCTGACATAGGAGGAACAGATGGAAGCATTGATGGAGACCCGTTTGCCCAACCTCATGTATCGGGGCAAGGTGCGGGACACGTACAGGCTGGACGACGAGCGGCTTCTGATGGTGGCCTCGGACAGGATATCGGCTTTCGACGTGGTGCTGCCCACGGGCATACCTCTGAAGGGCCTCGTCCTCAGCCGAATTTCATCGTTCTGGTTTGACAAGACGTCCCACCTCATCCCGAACCACCTGATCGCCATGGGAGACGCGCCGGGGGCCATTCCGGCGGATTCGCCCGTCGGGGAAGTGCCAGCGGGGATTGCCCGCCAAGCCATGGTGGTCAAGAAGGCCGAACGGGTGGACGTGGAGTGCATCGTGCGGGGATACCTGGCCGGTTCCGCCTGGGCGGAGTATCAGAAGCAGGGCACGGTGTTCGGAAAGAGCATGCCCGCCGGTTTGCAGGAGGGACAGATCTTTCCAGAACCCATCTTCACACCGACCACCAAGGCGGAGGAAGGGCATGACGAGAATATCAGCTTGGCGGAAGTGCGGGACATGGTGGGGGAGGACGTAGCTTCTCAACTGGCGGAGAAGAGCATCGCCGTCTACGAGTTCGCCCGGGACTACGCTGCGGGGCAAGGGATTATCCTTGCCGACACGAAGCTGGAATTTGGGTTCGTGGACGGGGAGTTGATACTCATTGACGAGATTTTCACGCCGGATTCGAGCCGGTTCTGGGACGCGGAGGGATACGCTCCTGGCAAGGACCAGCCCAACTTTGATAAACAGTTCGTGCGGGACTGGCTGGTGGCCCATGGATGGAACAAGGAGCCGCCCGCGCCGCCGCTGCCTGATGAGATAGTCGAGAAGACCTCCGAGCGTTATCAGGAGGCCTACCGCAGACTCACGGGTATGGAGCTTCTCGCGTAGAGAGATGCCCGCGTGAGGAGTCTTGTTGGTCATTTTAAGAACCGGCTGGTTCGGTGCTATGTTGGATAGGGAGAAAATAATTGCCTGATAGTAGCAGGAAAAACAGGGGCAAGCGCCGTCGCCGCTCCCGTAGCGGGGGACGGGGAGATTCGGAACAGCAGCCGCAAGCGTCAACAGGGGATTCCGCACCGTCGGGACGCACTCGTTTGTCCGAAGGCGGAATGGTTATATCCGGACCGCGCATTCGGCCCAGAACGTGGAAGAAGATACGTCGCTGGGGCCTCTATACGGCGCTGGTGGTCTTTGCAGCCGCCATAATTGGCAGCTTTGTCATCCAGGGCATTCCTCTTGGCAGGGGAGGTGGCGGTGGGGAAACGGGCACCGGTGAGCAGGTGGGCGATAGAATCGCTCCCATGCCCGTCGTCTACCAGCCCAGCAACCACATTGCTCCCGGCAGCACCTATGAGGGGGAGTACAACTCCACGCCGCCAACTTCCGGCCCACACTGGGAAACTGGCTGGGCCGGCTGCGGATTCTTCGAGGAGGAGAATCCCGACGAGCAGGTGGTGCACAACATGGAGCACGGCCAGGTCGTCATAAGCTACAACCTGTCGGACGAAGGTGAGATTGAGCAGGTTAGGGAGATTGCGCGAAGCCTTCCGGGACGTCGCAGTTGGATGATTATGCGGCCCTACTCCAAGATTGGGTCGGGGAAGATTGCTCTCACGGCCTGGGGCTGGAAGGACGAGTTCTCGGTCTCGGAATTGACAGAGGAACGGGTGACGAGATTCTACAACGCCCACCGGAACAATTCCGGCGTGGAGTCGATTCCATGCGGCGGGTATATGAGCTAACTTGCGATACCTGGCCCGCATCTTCGTCACGCTCAAGCCCACTGTCAACGACCCCCAGGGGGAGACGGTGTTGGCGGGCTTGAAAACCCTGGGCTTTGGATCGGCCAGGCGCGTCCGGGCGGGCAAGTACTTCGAGATTCGGGTGGAGGCGGCGAGTATGGAGGAAGCGCAGGAGCAGGTGCGGGGGATGTGCGACCGGCTGCTGGCGAACCCGGTAATGGAGGAGTTTTCTTTCCGGTTGGTCATGGACGAGGATTGACGTTAGGGACGAGGGCGGGTTTGAAACCCGCCCCTACAGAGGGAGATGCAGGCAAGGTCGGCGATGGGTCTTGCTCTATGGGTAATGTATAATAAGGCCATCGCCACAGGAGGGAATCCTACGAGATGACAAGACAAGTGGTAACCGACGCGAAAATAGAAATGACGAGTTTCTTTGGCGGCAGTGAAAACCAGATCACCAGCCAAAATTTTACCGGCGGTCGGGTTTACGCCATATTTGGAAGCAGCGACATAGACTTGCGTCGTGCGACCATTGCCGACGAGGGAGCGACAATTAACATCGTAAGCAGCTTTGGCAAGGTCAGTCTACTTGTACCTGAAGACTGGGCGGTAAACGTTCAAACAAGGGCCGTTTTCGGGGGTGTCGCATCCAAGCGAGTTGCCCCAGCCTCGCCCGTGGGACAACTTACTCTAACGGGGCTGTGTCTCTTTGGCGGCGTGGAGGTAAGGTCCTAGAACTGGGGAACCAGAGGCAACTGATTCCTTGATGGACTCGGAATGCTAGAAGGGGTGGGACTGTTGTTGAGTATGGTGAGCCAGCCAGTGGTCTGCGGAGGATATGAATTCTACCCCACATGAGCATGCGAGAAGGAAATACCATCAGGCGGATTCGAGAGGCGGTGCGTTGCGGACGCCTTGAAGAGCGGTTTGGCCCACAATCCGTGAATGCCGCACTGAAGATTAGTTATGCAGGAACGTTCCTACCCAAGCACCGAGTTGGCAACCCAGGGGGTAATACGGAACTTTTTGTTCGGGTGAACCGTCGCCCCGCGCTTTATCGCCTGGAGTGTCGTTGACGGCGGCTGTCTACCGGGTTGTACAAGAATCATCGGACGGGGCGTGGTAGTGTAGGGCGAGGCACGGCAAGAGAGGGCGAAGATGGGTCCCCGCATTCGCGAGGAGAACGGCAAAAGCGGCGTTGTCTTGTGACGTTGGTTGGCAGTGTCGCCACATTCGCGAGGACAACGGGGGGGGTGGGTGATAGCTGTCTAGCTGTTTAGCTGTCTATGGTTCCCTTGGTGCTGGGGATGCGTCCGCCGCTTCTGGGATCAGGCTCCAGGGCGTATCGGAGCGACTTGGCCAGGGCCTTGAAGACAGCCTCCGCTTTGTGGTGACCGTTCTTCCCCTCCAGAACTCTCACGTGGAGGTTCAGCTTGGCCTCCAGGGCGAATGACTCAAGGAAGTGGTCGATGATCTCACCCGGTAGGGTCTCAACCATCTGCCCTTCCAGCCCGGAATCAACGACGGCATAGCCCCTGCCGCTCAAGTCCACGGCCACCATTGCCAGGGTTTCGTCCAGCGGCACAAGGGCGTGGCCCATGCGATGAATGCCTGCACCGCTGCCCATAGCCTCGCGGAAGGCTCGACCCAGGCAGATGCCCGTGTCCTCTACCAGATGATGCCAGCCCGTCTCCAAGTCTCCCTGGGCTTGAAGAGTTATGTCAATTAGCCCGTGACGGCTAAGCTGGGCTATCAGATGGTCCAGCATACCGTTGCCTGTGGACACTTGGGAATCGCCGATCCCGTCCAGGTTTATGCTGACGCTTATCTGCGTCTCGCGGGTGCTCCGCTCTATGGATGCCTTTCGGTGTTCCACGTTATCCGCCCACAACCTCTTTTAGAGCCTGGACGAAGCCGTCGGTCTCGTAGGGCAGGCCGACGCTTACGCGCAGGCAGTCCTTCATCTCGTCGTCGGCGTAGGCTCGAACGAAGACGCCCTTCCTGGCGAGGTCTTGGAACACGCGCTCGCCGGTGCCTGCGGGGAGCCGCAGCATCATGAAGTTCGCCGCCGACGGGATGGGCGTCACGCCGGGCATCTCCTCCAGCAGGGCAAACATGCGCTCCCGCTCCTCGATAACAGGGCGGATGCGGCTCAAAAGTAGTTCCTGGTCTTGAAGGGAAGCCACTAGGGCGAGCTCCGCGGCCCGGTTCATGTTGTAGGGGGGCTTGATGGTCATTATCAGCTTGGCCACCTCCGGGTCCATGGCACCCAAGCCCACTCGGAGACCCGCAAGGCCGGCCCACTTGCTGAAGGTGCGCAGGACGATGAGGTTGGGATATTCGGAAAGGAGAGGCATGGCAGTCTGGCCGCAATACTCGTAGTAGGCCTCGTCGACGACAACCATGACGGGCAGATCCAAGAGGCGACGGAAGTCCTCCTCGCGGGCCAGGTTGCCCGTCGGGTTGTTGGGATGGGCCAGGAAGATGACCTTGGAGTGTTCATCCAGGGCAAGCTCGATGCTCTCCAGGTCGAGGTTGAAGTTGCGGTCGCGGGGCACGGGGACCACCTCTGCGCCCACCAGTCGGGCGGAGAAACGGTACATGCCGAAGGTGGGGGTGGGCTCGATTATCTTGTCGCCCTGACCGACGAAGAGGCGGATTATCAGGTCTATCAACTCGTCGCTGCCGTTGCCCGCGACGATGCTGTCCGGCGGCGTGCCGGTGTACTCGGATAGAGCTTCCCGCAGGGCTCGCTGTTCCGGGTCAGGGTACCGGTTGTACTGATCGAAAGCGCCGAGGGCCTCGGCCACCTTGGGCGAGGGGCCGTAGGAATTCTCGTTGCCGTTCAGCCGAATAATCTTCTCCGGGGGAATGCCGGCCTCAGAGGCCATAGCCTCCAGGGACCGGACGCCATCGTAGCCCGCGGGCGCCCGCAGGTGGGGCAAGACCAGTTCTCTAACGTCCTTCTTCATGGGTAGTTACCTCCTCGGTAGATTCCATCCTTATCTCCATTGCCCGCGCATGGGCAGTCAGCCCCTCCCACCGGGCTATCACCGACACGGCTTTGGCCATTTCGGGGAAGCCGTTAGCGTTGAGGCCAATGATGGGCATGGACTTGAGAAACTGGTGCACGCCCAGGGCGGAAGAGAAGCGGGCCGTGCCGCCGGTGGGCATGACGTGACTGGGGCCTGCTACGTAGTCGCCCACGACCTCCGGCGAGTAGCGGCCTAGGAAAAGTCCGCCGGCGTTTCGGACCTTGTCGGCCCACTGCCACGGGTCTTCCACCAACAGGCATAGGTGCTCCGGCGCGACCTGGTTGGCCAGTTCCATTGCTTCTTCGAGGTTATCGACGAGGATTATGCAGCCGCCGTTGGAAAGGGCGGTGGCGGCGATTTCGCGTCGCTCCAACATGGCCAGCTGCCTATCCAGTTCCGCGTCGATGCTTTCCGCTAGTGAGGGAGAGTTCGTGACGAGAATTGGCGAGGCCAAGGGGTCGTGCTCGGCCTGGGCGAGAAGGTCGGCGGCGCAATACACCGGGTCCGCCGAGTCGTCCGCTACCAGCACCGTCTCCGTGGGTCCGTATAGTCCATCGATGGCGACGTCGCCGAAGACCATCCTCTTGGCCAGGGTGACGAAGAGGTTGCCGGGGCCGCATATCATATCAACCTTACGAATGGATTCTGTGCCGTAGGCCATTGCGCCAACAGCCTGGGCGCCGCCGACGCGGAAGACGCGGTCGACGCCGGCGATGGCCGCGGCGACCATGACTGCCGGCGAAGTAGAGGGCGTGCACAGAATGACTTCTTCGACGCCGGCGACGCGGGCGGGAATGGCCGTCATAAGCACCGTAGAGGGGTAGGAGGCGGTGCCGCCGGGGGCGTAGACGCCCACGCGCTGCATGGGAATGAGGCGCTCCCCCAGGCCCCGCGAGGGGTCCATCCAGCCTTTTGGCATGCTGCTGCGGTGGTAGTCCTCGACGCGGCGGGCGGAGAGGGTGAGGGCTTCAATCAGAGCCTCGTCGACCTGCGACTCCGCATCGTTTATTTTTTCCCTGGGGACCTCCAAGGCGTCCGGGTTGGTTCCGTCCAGGAGGCGGGTGTATCGGCGGACTGCCTCGTCTCCGTCACGACGCACGTCGTCCAGAATACGGCGGACCGACTGCTCAGGGGTGAGCGCTTCGCCGAATACTTTGAGGGTGCGCCGGCGCGATTCGGCGGTGGGCGTCGAAGCTTCGGGCTGCCGTCGCTCGGCGAGGGCTTTCCGTCCAGCCTCAATGCCGATAAATGTCTTCAGATACATCCAAAGGCTCCCTGTTCTGTCGGGCCGCTTACGGACACGGCGACCCGCCTGTATGACGTCTTAGGAAACATCCAAACGCTCCTTGATCTCCCGGGCTGCTTCGGTCACCGCGTATCCCCTGAACTCGCTGATCCGCTTTCGAGGCACCTGTTGGTAGATTTGCCGGAGGCTTGTGGACGGGTCGGCCAGAAAAACCTCAACCTCCTCCTCCACCTGCGGGCTGCCCCGGTACCTGCGCTGGGCGAGGAAGTGGAGGCGCTCCCACGAGAAGGGGCGGGCGCAGAAGTGGGCCACCCACGCCTGCCAGCTACTGAGGGTCTCTCCGTCGATGAAGCCGACGCGCACGTACCGGTCGGAGGAGTGGAGGCGCTCGATTATCTTGTCCATGCCCGGCGCTTCCAGGCGGGCGTTCCGGTCCATGTCCAACTGCACGGCTCTATCGTAGATGTTGGCCTTCATGGGGTCGGGAAACATGTCGCGGTTGCCGAAATAAGGGCGGTAGATCTGGGTTATCCACGTCTCGTCGGTGACGAGATGGCTCAGATACCCCGCAAGGAAGGCCCGGGTAGCGGGACTCTTGCGGGCGGCTTCCGTCAAGTCAGGATTGGAGCGGAACAGCCCTTCCGCGCCTACGCCAACCCTTTCGACTGAGAGGGAGGCGAAGTGGGTGTGGGACCGCTTCCACTTGGTGCGTGCCCGAATGTCGGGGGTGGTGGAACCGAGCAGGAAGCTGCCCAGGTTGGCCTTGATGGACGGATCGTCAAGGGCGGCCAACGTATCGAGGGCAAAGCTGAAGTGGGTGGGGAGGTTCGGCATCTCACTCAGTCCGTCAGCTGCGAGAGCAGATTCTCATAGGTGAAGCAGCGCTCCTTGAACATGTAGCCCACCCCCGAAGTGGAGATATCGGCGGCGCCGACGCCTCTGAGGTGGTCAATCATTGCCAGCAGGTTGTCCTGCTCGACCACCACGTTGACGGTGTACCAGCCTTCACCAGCTACATTATACATCTTGGAGACGGTGGGGCCACGAAGGCCGGCCAGATGGGGCCGGGCTAACACGCGGGAGGCGATTTCCTCGGCGGATTCGGCCCTGATGTTGGCGGAGAGGCGGTAGTGGGAGCGGGCTTGAAGGTATCCTTCCAGCATCTCCAGGATGCGCTTGATCTCCTGGAGGCCCTGCGGGCTCTGACCGATAGTCTCCCTGTTGCCGATTAGACACGCTTGGGAAACCAGGATGCTTCCGTCCTCCAGGGGACGCAGGCGGTTCTCCTTTAGGGTCTCCCCGCTGGACGTGAGATCCGCGATAACGTCGGCGAAATTTGCGGCGGGGGCGGCCTCTATAGTCCCGCCGGCGAGGACCAGGGTGAAATAGTTGATGCCGTTTTCCAGCAGGAAGCGCTGTACCAGGTTGGGGTACTTGGTGGCGATGCGAAGGCGTCGGCCCTTGCGACGAAACTCGAGGGCCAGGTCTGCGAGGTCGCTGAGGGTGGTAACGTCGAGCCAGGCGCTGGGAACGGCCAACACGAGCTCGCACTGTCCGAAGCCCAAGTCTGGGATGACCACGATGCCGCTGCCTGCCTCACGACGCCCCTCCAGGAAGCGGTCCAGGCCGGTGATGCCGACGTCGGCGCTGCCGTCCTCGACCTTGGAGGTTACGTCACCGGTGCGCTGGAACAGGACCGTGGTAGCGGGCAGGCTGGGGATAACGCCGGTGTACTTGCGGGCGCTGTGCCGTCGGACTTTCAGGTTGCAGGCACTCAGGAAATCGAGGGTCGAAGCGTAGAGAGCGCCGTCGCTGGGAAGGACGAAGCGGAGACCGTTGCTAGAGGGGGTCAACGGGCAACTCCTCCCTTTCGCCGGTTGAGGAGACGAGGACAATAGAATCGATGCCGCGGGCGGCGGCGTAGGCGGCGGCCTGTTCCGGGTTATGGTCGCTAACCTCCATTTCCACTATGCCACTGCCTTCTTCACGTAGGGCTTGGGCCTGGCGTAGGGCTGCGTCATAAGCGTCGGGGGCTGCGGGAACGACCAGCAGACGAGGCGTCTCTGTGGGGCTATCGGCGGCGGAGAGATGCTTGGCGATTCCGTCGAGGAGCCGGTCAAGATCGTAGGCGAATCCGAGGGCCGGCACGTCCCGGGGACTACCCATGTTGCGGGCCAGGCCGTCGTAGCGGCCACCGCCACCGAGGGAGAGACCGCTGTTGCCGTCGAGAAGCTCAAACACGATGCCCGTGTAGTAGGCGATGCCGCGGGCCATGCCCAGATCCACGCTGATTTCCGCGCCTCCCAGGTCTGTATTCTCCAAGAGGGACACGACCCGGGTCAGCGGTTCCAGGGCCTGGACGTCAACGCCTTCGGAGCGGAGCAGGTCTTCCGCGGAAGCGAGGGCCGGACCCGCCGGTCCTTGGATTGCCGCCAGGCGGGAGGCCACCGACAGGGCTTGCTGCATCTTGCTCTGCTCGCCGGCGCCCCGGGCCTTGCGCAGCAGTCGTTCTGCCACTTCCTCGGCGGTCCGCTGCCCCAGGGCGGTGGGATCTTCTCGCTCTATCATGCTGGCTATCAGACTTCGTGCTTCCGCTTCCTTGAGGCCGACAACCTGGGCCATCAGCCCGTTGCTGTCGCTCCCGTCTGAGATTAGACGGAACTTTGCGGCCCGGTCGCCGACGGCCTGCAGCCCGTCGGCGCCATCGCGCAGCCTGCTGACGTTGTCCAAAAGGAAGACCCTGGCGCGCTCCGAAAGGGACATCTGGAGGGCGAGCCGGTTGTATACGCCAAGGTCGCCGAGGACCAACTTCAGGTCTTCGACGCCAAGGGCGGAAAGGCCCTGACAGGCCAGCATCAGCGCCTCGGCGTCGGCCCGCGGGTCGGCGGACCCGATGAGTTCGACGCCGGCCTGGTGAAATTGACGATATTCGTCACCTTGCCGGCGGTATCGGAAGACGGGGCCGCCGTACTGCACCCGCAGGGGAAGCATGTCGAGACGGTCCTCCTCCAAGCACCAGCGAAGGATGGACGAGGTGAATTCGGGTCGCAGGCTGACGGGATTGCCGCCGGGGTCTACGAAGGAGTAGATCTGGGAGGCCATCTCGCCCCCGCCCTTTCTCAGGAACATCTCCGTCGGCTCCAGAAAGGGGGTGTCGATGGCGTCGTAGCCGTAGGAGGAGAAAATGTCGGACAGGACGGTATAAGCGCGGTTGAGGTTAAGCCGCGTACCCTGTGCGAGATCGCGGAAGCCGGGGAGTTTCTTCAGATTATCCATGATTGAAAGGGATTGTATACCAGGCGTTTCCGCGCCTTCAAGCGCACCGCCCGTGGCTTGGGCATTACGGGTGGGCGAGAAGGCCGCCGTCCAGGTAGATGGGCTGTCCGGTGGTGAAGTTGCAGGCGTCCGAAGCCAGATAAACCACCAGGGGGGCTATTTCCTCGGCAAGTCCACGCCGCTTCATGGGGATGTAGCGCAGCAGAGGGTCGCCGCCGTTTTCGGCGTTGCTCCTGTCATCGCCCTCCAGCCAGCCCAGGCCCACAGCGTTGACGCGGACGCCCTTGCGGGCCCATTCGAGCGCAAGGCCCCGTGTGAGCTGAAGCACGGCTCCCTGGCTGGCGCAAAAGGCGGTGGAGTTCCACAACCCCCGTTCGGCAAGGCCGCTAATTATGTTAACGATTCGCCCGCCGCCGCGGGCTGTCATCTCACGGCCCACGCGGTTGGCAAGGAGGTACGCAGCGCCGACGTTTCGTCGCATCATCTCGTCCCACTCCTCCAGGGTCACCTGGTCGAAGGGCTTGCCGAAGGAGGTCCGGGAGTTGTTGACCAGGATGTCCACCCGGCCCCAGATAGGCAGGAAGGCCTCCAGTGCGCGCTCGACGGAAGTGGGGTCGGAGGGTTCGCCGAAGAGTCCAAGGGACTGGCCTCCCAGTTTGGCAACCTCCATCATCGCGCCCTCCACGACGGGCTGATGGGGGCCGAGGATAAAGACCTTGGCGCCGGCCTCAGCAAGTGCGCCGGCGAGAGTGGGAGTGATTCCGTCTCCCTCTCCCGCCAAGAAAGCGACCTTGCCATCCAATCGATACTCAGGGAGAACGGGCATTGTTGCCTCCTCGATAACTAATCTAGGGGTATGGACGGGGCGTATCCGGTGGGGGCGAACCCGCCGGCGAGACCGCCGCTATCTATGGTCATGTGCTCGCCGTTCATGTAGTCGGAGGCCGCCGAGGCGAGGAACACGGCGATGGGGCCGATGTCGGCCGGGGTGGGGAATTCGCCGGTTGGTACACGGTCGGCGAAGCGGGGGAGATTGTCGCTGAGGGCTTCGGCGCCGCGAGTGGGGATGAAGCCGGGCACGATGGTGTTGGCGGTTACGCCGTAGGGGCCCAGACTGAGGGCGAGGGTGCGTGTCAGCTGCATCATGCCGCCCTTGCCGCAGGTGTAGGTGTACATGTTCCTGCCGCCGCGCATGCCGTAACCTGAGGACACGTTTATTATCTTACCGCTACCCTGGGAGACCATGGGGCGGGCTACGGCGCGGGAGCAGTAGAAGGCGCTGGTGAGGTTGGCGTCGATGCCGCTGCGCCATTCGTCGTCCGTCATGTCCCAGATGGGAGTGACGGGCGCACCCAACATGGCGGCGTTGTTGATGAGCACGTCCACGCGGCCGAATTCCTGAAGGCATTGGCGGACCATGCCGTTGACCTGATTCGATTGGGTGACGTCGGTGGGGATGGCGAGGGCGCGTCGGCCCAGGCCTTTAACCTCTTCCGCCGTTTCTTCTATGGGACCAGGCCTGCGGGCGGCTACGACAATGTCGGAACCGGCGCGGGCCAAGGCGCGAACCATAGCGCGGCCCAGCCCGGTGCCGCCGCCGGTGACGATAGTGACTTTTCCGTCCATTGCAAATCTATCCAGCATTTATCCTCCTCTAAGGGCGGGCTGCCGCCCCGGGGTCTTCAGGGTAACTTCCCCCGCCGAGAGGGTAATCAACGCGCCATTGTCTCGTCGCAGCAGCAGGTGGCCGTGGTCGTCGACACCTTCTGCCGTGCCTGTGACTAACTCCGCGCCCCACTGGACTTGGACTCGCTTGCCCAGGGTTTCCAGGTAGCGGCTCCACTCGGGAATGGGGGATTGGCCGCTGCGAAGGGCCACGTAGATATCGTCCAACTCGTGGAGAAGGCGGAGCAGCAGCGCGCTGACGTCGGTGTCCTGGCCCGTTTCCAACCGGAGGCTGGTGGCAGTGTCCGCAATCTCCGGCGTTTCCCTTGGGTCCAGGGCGACGTTGAGGCCGATACCGACGATGGAATGGCGTACCTTTCTGCCCTGCAGGGAGTTTTCCACGAGCAGGCCGCACAGCTTACGACCACGGATGAGAACGTCGTTGGGCCACTTGATAACCGGGTCGAGGTTCGTCTCTTTTTCGACGGCCCTCACTACCGCCAAGGCGGCAAGGACGCTTACGTAGGGCAACGCCTCCAAGGAGGGACGCAACACGACGGAGAGGATGAGGTTGCCTTTCGGGGAAACCCAGTTGCGGTTGAATCTCCCGCGCCCGCTAGTCTGCCTATCGCACAGGACCACCGTGCCGTCGACGGCGCCCCGTTCGGCTTCCTCAGCGGCCCTGTCCATGGTGGAGGCAAGCTCCTTGAAGTGCAGAATGCGGCTTCCTACAACTTGGGTGTAGAGGCCCTTCTTCAGGGTTTCAGGCACAAGGTTATACGTTGATTTCTTTTCAGCCAAAGACCGCTTCCTATGGATCCTCTTGCGTGTTTACGGGTTTTCTTGAATGGCGCTGGAGTCAATCACCGCTGCCGCCTAAGCCTCCAGGGGTATGGTGACGGATAGGCGGGTCTCCGTGCCGATGACTCGGGTGACGTGACCCTTGCCTGTCAGGTCGTCGGCGAGAAGAACGTCGCCGGGGCCAAAATGACGAATCTCACCGTTGCCCGTTTCTATTTCAGCCATACCGCGGAGGGTGATGACGTATTGGCGTCGAGGCGCGGTGTGCCAGTCCTGCACCAGCCCCACAGGCTGGCTGCGGAAGGTAACGCTGGATGCTTTCTGGTCAAAGCTGCCCGGTTGTGCGGGGTCCGACGGTTCGTAGGGCGTGGCCATCTCCTGGAATTTCGACCGGCCCTGAGCGTCGGCGTATATCCTTACGAAAGCCATGGGTTTCCCTCCAGTCGTTGAGCGCGACGCAATCATGCTATCAGGTTTGCGCTGGGTTATAAAGGCAGACCGCACGAAACGACGTATTTCCCATGAGGGCAGGTTTGAAACCTGCACCTACGCAACGAAGGGTCGTTACGTCAAAGTGGAGGGTGAGGGCGAGAGGGGATGGGTCCCCGCATCCGCGAGGACAAGAGGGGGAGAGAAGATGGGTCCCCGCCCCCGTCCCCCGCCTTCGCGGGGGCAGGCGCTTCACGAGGGCAGGCTATTCGCGAGGACAAGGGAGGGGGATGGCGCCCACGAAGGGCACCCCTACGGGTGCTGGTGGAGATGACTGGTGGGACAGAAGATGGGTCCCCGCCCCCGTCCCCCGCCTTCGCGGGGGCAGGCTTCACGAGGGCAGGCTATTCGCGAGGACAGGGGAGGGGGATGGAGGCGCTGTGAATGGCGAGAAGGTTAGAGGAGGACGCCGATAAAGGCGGCGGCCAAGCCAAGAAACAGCAGGAAGCCGAGAATGTCGGTAACGGTGGTCACGAACACCGCCGATGACACCGCGGGGTCCATCCCAAAGCGGCGCAGCAGCAGGGGGACACCGGCCCCGGTGAGTCCCGCCACCACCATGTTGCCCAGCATGGCCAGTCCCAGAATAAGCCCCAGCATGGCGTTGCCCTTCCACACATAGCCAATGAAACCGATGAGCACGCCCAGCAGCACGCCGTGAATGACGCCCAACAGCATTTCTCGTAGCAGGAGGCGTCGTCCGCGGTCGCCGTAGATTTCGCCCAGGGCCAGCCCGCGCACAACCAGGGTCAGGGTCTGGGTGCCGCCGATGCCACCCTGCCCGGCAATCACCGGCAGGAAGGCGGCCAGGATGACCAGCTTCTCGATGGTGGACTCGAAAAGGCTGATGACGAGGGCGGCGAGAATGGTTGTGCCGAGGTTGATGTACAGCCAGGGCAGCCGGCGGGATATGGAGCTTCTTAGAGGGTCGAAGAGCCTGTCCTGTCCCAGGCCGGAGATGCGGTACATGTCCTCCGTGTCCTCCTCGCGGAGCACGTCCACCAGGTCTTCCACCAGAATGAGTCCCACCAGGGTATTGCTCTCCTCCACCACGGGCAGATATTTCAGTTCGTACCGGTCCACCAGGCGGGCGCACTCCTCCTGGTCCGCCGTCACGGGAACTGAAATGGTTTCCTCGTCCATGATGTCAGCGATGATGGCGTTGGGACGGGCCAGGGCCAGCCGGGTGACGCTGAGGGAACCCATGAGCTTGTCGGCGCGGTCCACAACGTAGATGGAGCCTATGTGCTCGACTAAAGATCCCTGGATGCGAAGGACGTCCAGGGCGTTGCCGGAGGTAATGTCCGACCGCACCTGGGGGAAGTCCGTGGTCATGAGGCCGCCCGCCGATTCGTCCGGGTAGCGTAGCAGGGCGACCACGTCGTCCGTTTCTCCCATTGCCGCCAGGACTTCCGCCGACTTCTCAATGGGCAGCTGCTTGATGACGTCCGCCGCCACGTCGGGGCTGGCCCGGCCAAGGACGTCCACAAGTTCCGGCCCACGGAGGCCCTCCAATGCCTTCGCTGCTTGTTCCGGCTCCAGGTGCTCTAACACACGCGCGGTCACTGCGGAATCCACTGATGCCAGTAGGACTGCCTTGGAGTTGTCGGAGACGGCGGCTACGACTTCGGCCTGGTCTGCCGGGTGCAGACGGTCAAACAGGTCGAGAGCCCCCTCTACGTCGTCTTCGTCCAGGTGGCCCAGGATATGCTGAACCGTGAGGCGGGCCCGCTGAGTATTGGAGACGGGCTCGTCGCCGGAGGGATTGTGGTATTCGTGGTGAGGGTCGTTCATTTCACGCCAAGAAACGAAGGGAGTTAGTCCCTAAAGCCGAACTCTGTGCGCCATGCCATGTACTTTCGCAGGCCCATCTCTACGTCATGCTCTGCGACGAAGCCCAGGTCCTTCAGGCGGCTGACGTCCATGGGGCCGCGGCCGTATTTTGGCGCAGGCGCCTGCTCAACGCCGGCCCTGGAGCCGGTAAAGGTCACCGAGGGGCAGACCCGCTCAATAGCGTCGATCATCTCACCGAGAGTGACCTTGCGGCCCCTGGCTATATTATAGACCTGGTGCTTGAGGGACGGGGCATTCAGGACAGCAGTGATGGCCGACGCCGTGTCGAGAACGTAGGTGAAGTCCCTATCCGGCGTGACGCGGGAGAAGTCGATGGCCTCATCCCTCACGGCGCTGCCCGTCCACTCGTAGACTTGCGACATGACGGCGCGGTGGCCTGTAACGCGCTCCATGGGGCCGTAGGGGGAGGAGAGACGGACGCTGATGGTTTGGAACCCGTGGAGGTTGCCGTAGCGTTCGGAGAGCATCTCGCAGGCGTACTTGGTGATGTCGTAGAGGTTGATGGGAAAGAGGGCCATGTCTTCGCGCAGGGGTTCGCCGGCAAGCCGCTTCCCGGCGTAGACTCCACCGGAGCTGACGTAGACAAAGCGCTTTACAGACAGTTGCCGCGCAAGGTCGAGGAGGTTGAGCGTGCCTCTTGTGTTTATGTCAACGATGCGATGACTGTCGGCCTTCTCGACGTCTGGGCGGGTGCCCGTGTATACGGCGGCGTGGATGATTTTGTCGATGTTGCGACCGCTTGCCGCTTCCGACAGGGTCTGTCTGTTTAGGATGTCTCCCGGCGCCCACGTGATTCTGTCGGCGACGTCCGCCGTGTAGCGGATGACCATCTCGTCGGGCGGGGCAATATCCACTGAGACCACGTAGTGGCCCTGTTGGGCCAGGACCTTGACGATGTTGCTTCCTACGAATCCCGTGCCGCCCGTTACCAGCGTTGCCATGAAATACTCCCTCCCGTCGAAGCTTCCGAAGGGCATGATACCACGAACCAGTTAGGGGCTGTGGGGCAAGGCCACTCTGTTTCTTGACACCCCATAGCCTTAAACATAAACTACTAATCGACTTGGCGGCGGCACTCTGCTGATAGACAGACGCACTGGTTCGGCTGGCGCATCGTGTTTTCACCGGCGAGGGTCGTCGCTCCTCAACGACAAAGAACGGAAAGGCGCCCATGGACAGAAAGCGCATCGTGGTAATTGGCGGCGGTACGGGCAGTCATACTGTCCTCACCGGACTGAAGAGGATGAATTGCGACCTGACCGCCGTGGTTGCGATGAGCGACGACGGAGGCAGCTCCGGGCGTCTGCGGGACGAGTTGGGACAGCTTCCTCCCGGGGACGTGCGGCAGTGTCTGGTGGCCCTGGCCGACGACGACTGCGCTTCCGAGAGTCTGCGGCGGCTGTTCAACTACCGGTTCACGGCGGGCGAGGGTCTGAACGGTCACAGCTTTGGCAACTTGCTGCTTTCCGCCCTAACGGACATTACCGGCAGCCCGGACGCCGCCATCCGGGAGGCCTCCCGGATGCTGCGGATAAGGGGCGTAGTCCTACCCGTTACGCTGACGGACTCGGCGCTCAGGGCCCAGCTGGCGGACGGCAGCGTCATCGAGGGAGAATCTTGCATTGACCGGCGGTGCGGAAATTCTCATCTGCCCATCGAACGCGTATATCTGGAGCCATCAGCCAGCGCATACCCGCCAGTGTTGGATGCCATCGCGCAGGCTGACGCCGTAGTAATCGGTCCCGGGGACATCTACACCAGCATACTTCCTAACTTCCTGGTGGAGGGCGTGGCGGAAGCGGTGAGAAACTCCCCTGCGGTCAAGATTTACGTGTGCAACCTGATGACCAAGCCCGGCGAGAGCGACGGGTTCCGCGCTTCCAACTTTCTACGTCTGTTGAGTCTTTACTTGGGCGTGGACAGGCCTGTTGACTACATGGTCGCCAACGATGCCCCTTTCCCGGAGCACGTACGCCTTCGCTACGAGTTAAGCGGTCAGCATCCGGTATCGATCGACGTGGAGAATTGCCGGAAACTCGCTGGTGAAATAGTGAAGGTCCCGATGACCGCCGTGGGGTTCTACGTTCGCCACAACCCCCCCACCCTGGCAGAGGCCATCATGGGTATAGTGGAATCAGGCGACCGCCAGAAGGTTGCAGTAGGGACTCCCTCCGAGCAGGAGTTGACCGCCTGTATCCTATCGTAATGCATGTTATACTAGGCCCAGTTAGCAGGCTATGTGCGGAATAATTGGATATGTTGGTTTTAGGGAGGCGTGGCCTCTAATTCAGGAAGGCTTGCAGCGGCTGGAATACCGCGGCTACGACAGCGCGGGCGTGGTGACGCTGGGGTCGGACAAGAAACCGGAATTCCACCAGGCCGTAGGGCGCGTGAAGGACCTGGTTTCTTCCCTCAACGGACGCAGTCCCCGGGGCACTTTGGGTCTGGGACATACTCGCTGGGCCACCCACGGACGCTCTATTCTCGCTAACACACACCCCCATACGGGCTGCGACGGACGGGTTGCCTTGGTGCACAACGGCATCGTCGAGAATTTCCTTGAACTGAAAGACTCCCTCATCCTGAAGGGGCATACCTTTACCTCCGAGACGGACAGCGAGGTTCTGGCCCACCTGATAGAGGAGGGGTTGAACGCAGGGCAGGACTTCTACACCGCCTTCTCCCGAATGGCCGCCCGGATCCGGGGGTCCAACGTGGTGGCGGCTATCTGGCAGGAAGAGCCCCATAGAATTCTGGGGATGCGGTCGGGGAACGCCGGGGGCATCTCCATCGCTCACCGGGACGGCGAGACGATTTTGGCCAGCGATCTGGGCGCTCTGGCTCCCTTCGCCAAGGAAGTGCACTTCCTGGAGGACGGGGAGATAGTCTCGGCGACTCCCGACGGCGCGACGTACTTTGACTTTCGTGGCCGAAGGGTGACCAAGAGGCTTCATCCGATGCCTGAGAACTGGTTTTCAGTGAGCAAAGACGGCTATCGTCACTTCATGCTCAAGGAGATCATGGAGCAGCCCCTGTCATTGGGCAGCGCTTTTCAGGGGCGCGTGGACCTGCAGTGCGGAAAGGTGGTCCTGGAGGATTTCCCTCTGACGGATGGGGAGATTGCCAACCTGCGGAGAGTAGTGATCCTGGGCAGCGGCACCAGCCACTACGCTTCTATGGTGGGGCGGCACCTAATAGAGCGGCTGACGGGTCTTCCCGCCGATGCGGAAAGCTCATCCGAGTTTCGGTACCGGGAGCCGGTGCTGGACCGCCATACGCTGGTGGTGTCGGTGGGGCAGTCCGGGGAAACTGCGGATACCCTCTCGGCCATGGAAGAGGCGAAAGAGCGGGGCGCGCGGCTGTTGACCATCTGCAACGTGGAGGGCAGCCAGGCGTCGCGAATGGCGGAGGGTACGCTGGCCATGCGAGCCGGACCGGAAATAGGCGTGGCCAGCACCAAGACCTTTGTGGCTTCCATGGGGCTTTTGGCCCTGCTTTCGTTGTATATCAGTCAGGCCAACGGATTTATCACGGAACGAACCCGACGAGACCTGCTGAATCGGTTGAACTGCCTGCCCAACCTTATCGGCGCAACCATCGCCGACCACGCCCCATATAAGACTCTTGCCCGCTGGTTGAGCCAGTACAACCACGTTCTATACCTGGGCCGGGGGATCAACCACCCAATCGCCCTGGAGGGCGCCCTGAAGCTCAAAGAGGTGAGCTATATCCACGCCGAGGGGTATGCCGCCGGGGAGTTGAAGCACGGACCCATTGCCCTCATCGACCAGCGGATGCCGACGGTAGCATTGGCGCCGCCTTCCGCCCTCTACGACAAGATGCTCAACAGCATCAAGGAGGTGAAGGCCAGGGATGGCCTCGTGGTAGCCGTGGGCGACCGGGAGGACCGGCGTCTATGCTCTCAGGTGGACCACCTGCTTCACGTCCCAAAGGTCCACGAGCTGCTGACTCCGTTCGTCACCGTGGCGCCCTTGCAGCTTCTAGCCTACTATGTGGCCGTAGAGCGCGGCTGCGACGTGGACCAGCCGCGAAATCTGGCCAAGTCCGTCACCGTTGAGTAGACGGAAATCACGCTAAGACGACAACCAGAGTCATGCTAGAGGGACTGCCAAAGATATCCGTCATCGTTCCCACCTACAATGAGGTGGACAACGTAGAAGACTTGATAGAGGGCTTGCGCTCGGTGCTAGCGGGCGCGGATTTCCAGATAGTGGTGGTGGACGACAACAGCGCCGACGGTACCTACTACGCGGTAAAGCAGATTGCCGAGCGGGACCACCAGGTGACGCCGATCCTCCGACCGGGCAAGCTGGGTCTGGCCAGCGCCGTTCTTCACGGTTTCAGGGCGTCCGACGGCAAGCTTATAGTGATGATGGACTCGGACCTTTCGCACCGCCCGCAGGACCTTCCCGAACTGCTGGAAGCGGCCAGGGAGTCGGACATCGTAATAGGCTCACGGTACGTGGATGGCGGCTCCATAGTTGGAATGACGCCCTACCGGAAACTAGCCAGCCGGGTTTCCATCAGCATATCCCGGATGATGCTAGGGCTGCCTTATCAGGACACGACGTCCGGGTTCGCCGTTTTCCGACGAGGCGTACTGGACTACGTGGCGCCCAAGCTGGAACCTAACGGATTCAAGCTGCTGCTGGAGGTGTTGGTGAAGTGTCCCAAGGCGCAGGTGGCGGAAGTCCCAATCACCTTTGTGAATCGTAGAAAGGGACGTTCCAAATTCGGCGCGGAAGAAGTGTTTAAGTTTCTCCGGCTGTGCTATGACCTACGCCGAGATCAGGGAAGCGCCAATCAGGACTAGCCCCCGGCCCTAGGCCCCTTTGCCGTCGAGCCAATGCAGAACCCGGGTGGAGAGTGGTCGCAGCAAACGTGCACCCAAGGCTATGACTGCCACGCCCGCCACCACTACCGGCGGCCCACCGACGTGAGAACCCGATATGGCCACCGCGGCGCCAAGCAACACTATCAGTATTGATAGGAGGGCCCGTCTGACGTCGGCTGCGTTAATTGGACTGCTACTCATATTGTCAGGTCAAGCGAAGAATGGGACGCCCACTTCGAGATCCTCAGTCAGGCTCCCAATGGCGATGGGCATAGAGTATCCAACCCTTGAATAGCCGTCAAGACGGCGGGTGTTGAAGGTCTATTGGTGGTAAACTATCAATCCGCAGCTATGAGTAGAAGGGAATGCAAGAGAGCCGCGCCTGCCTGGGATCACTGCTACGCCCTGAATAGAAGGCAAGGGCGGCTAGTAACCCATGATTGATGCCCTGGCTGTAGTTGGCATGGCCGCCGTACCTGTCGGGGAGCTCCGATTCGCCGTTCCCTGGGCCATGATTCACTTCGGCTTCCCCTGGTATCAGGCCTTCGTCCTCGCCCTAATCGGCAACCTGATTCCAGTCCTGATACTGCCAGGACTGCTTCAACGGCTGGGGTATTTGCTACTGAAAGCGCCCAAGCCCCTTGGTAGCGTCGTACAGTGGCGCATCGAGAGGCTCAAGGGGGGAGCCGGGACCTGGGTGGAAAGGTACGGACGATGGGCGTTGGTCCCCTTCGTGGCGACGCCGCTGCCCTTCACAGGCGCCTGGACGGGCTGCCTGCTGGCGTGGGCGATGGACGTTCACCCCAGGAAGTCAATGCCGATGTTGGCACTGGGCGTTCTGATAGCGGCGATTTTGGTGACGACGCTAACGGGGTTAGGAGTTTCGATAAGCGTGTTCCTGGCTGAACAGTCGGAATAGGGAAAGAAATAAAAAGGGAGGATTCACAGAATATGTACGATGATTCGCGTAATAACTTGGCTTCTCTAATCAAGCGGCATAGGCTTTCTGCCGTTGCCAACGGTGTGCTGATAGGGATGGGGATCTTCTTTGGGGTCTTTTTCGGGTTTAGCGGACTGATAGGATTGGTGGGAATAATCGCTGGGGTGGGGCTGGAGATGTGGCAACGGAATCGGATTCCTAAGGGGCACGATGAATCCTTGGTTAAGCGCCATAGGCTTTCTGCCGCTGCCAACGGGGCACTTGTAGGGATGGGAATCTTCTTTGTGCTCTTTAGCGCGTATATAGGAATTGTGGGAATCGTCGCCGGGGTGGGCCTGGAGCTTTGGCAGCGCAGCCGGGTTTCTAAGGAGTTTGGTTAGGCGAAACGCCCACGGCGCGGCTCTGCCCGCGTCTACTATTTCAACGTTCGGTCCATGACAGGAATTTGGCAGGGGGCCGTCTTTCTGGTCGTTTAGGACGCATAGCGAGGATTTTCACTACTAGGAATCGGTTCGCAAACGCGCTGACGGTAACGAAGGGGGGCGAATTGCGGACGTGGTCGCCTGTGAAGGGATGTCCCTGAGGAGTCGGGAGAGAAGGGGATGGGTCCCCCGCATCCTCGAGGACAACGGAGATTGGGGAGGGGCGGTTCGCGAACCGCCCCTATGGGGAGTGCGGCGCTGGCATGACATGTGGTGGTGGAAATGCAGCGGGGGAGGAATGGCGATTATACAAGGGTCTCCATCCGCGGGAAAGGGGGGGATGGGTCCCCGCATCCGCGAGGACAACGGAGATTGGGGAGGGGGGGTTCGCGAACCGCCCCTATGGGGAGTGCGGCGCTGGCATGACATGTGGTGGTGGAAATGCAGCGGGGGAGGAAGGGTGAGGTTAGGGGTTACTGGCCTGAGGCCCGTTGGAGGATAGCCTCTATCTCATCTAGCTGATGGCCCAGGCCTTCCAGCGCCCGCCGCAGTTCATCGATTTCATCCGGCGTAAGCGTCACGTCATCCGTGGGCGTGGTGAAGCTGGACGACGAGGACGGCCCAGGCGTCGGCCTTGGGGACACAGGTTGTGGGAAAGTTATGCCGGCGTCTTCCGCCACGGCGGGCGCCACGGCGGGAATCTCTCCTTTGAGAGCCCGCACTGCGTCATCCAGAGTAGGCTGCATAACCACCCGACTGCCGTCGGCCAAAATTATGCGGCGGAGCTCTGGGAATTCCAGCGCCTCCGGCTTCAGGAAGATGGGTTCGGCGTACAGGATTGAATCGCCCACGGGAATAACCAACATGTTGCCGCGCTGCACTTCAGAACCCACCTGACCCCATAGGGTGAACTGCTGCGAAATGGCGGCGTCGTTGTCTATGCGGGCCTCAATCTGGTTGGGGCCGAGGATGCTCTTGCCTTCGGGGAAGCTGAACAGCACCATTTCACCATAGTTGGGGGCGTCGTTGCGTACGGCAATCCACGCCTTGAGCGGGTCGCGCCTGTCGGGAGTGAAGGGCTGAATGAGCAGGAACTCTTCCTTTTCTTCGTCCGGCAGCCTGGCCAGGATGTAGTAGGGGTCGAGGCTGCCCTCACGTCCGAAGGAGCTCTGGACGGGAATGGACCACTGGTCGCCCTTCTGGAAGAAGGTCTCCGGGTTGGTCATGTGGTATTGGAGCAGCATGCGAGTTTGGACGGTGAACATGTCCCGCGGGTAGCGGACGTGGTCCTTCAGATAGTCGGGCAACTCCTCCATGTTCTTGAACAGGCCAGGGAAGATCTTGCGGTAGCTCCGAATTAGCGGGTCGTCCGGGTCGGAGACGTAGTAGTCGACAGTGCCGTTGTAGGTGTCCGCCACCGCCTTGACACTGTTGCGTATGTAGTTGAAGCCCGTGCCTTCCCAGGGGGTGGAGTAGGGGTACTGGGGCGTTGTGGTGTATCCGTCCTGGATGAAGAAGATGCGCCCGTCCGCCACAACCTGGTAGGGATCGCTGTCCGGCGTGAGGAAGGGGGTGATGGTGGCGAAGCGCTCTGGCACGGTCCGGCGGTACTGAATGCGGCTCTTAGAGTTATCGACCTGACCGGAGATGAAGATGTTAATGTCTCGGAACTGCCAGGCGTAGGCGGCCCTTCGGACGATATTGCTTAAGCCGACGCCGCCGGTTCCGGCGTACTCGCGGAAAACCGGCTCGGCGCCTTCGCCCTGGTAGTCCAACTCCGGCTGAGTTGAACGGACGATAACGAAGGGGAGGCTCTTCAGACCGTAGTAAACGCCTGCTTCAGTGAGGGCCAACTCCTCGTAACCCTCGGCGGGAGAGGCGGGAACGTCCTTGAGCAGCATCTGGGGCTGACCGTTGGCGTTGACCTCGTTGACGCCGCTGACGGCTACACCGTGGCCGTGGGTATAGACCAAGTGACGGTTCACCCAGTTCTGGGCTTCCTCCGGGAGCTTCTCCGAGGAGATCTCCCGGCTGGACAGCATCACTTGCTGAACCTCGCCGTTTAGCGTGTACCGGTCGACGCCTACGCTTGCGAAATCGTAGAAGAACTGGACGAACTCCACCTGGTTGTAGATTTCCCCAAGGGGTCGTTCGTCCCACAGCCGGATGTTTTCGATGGTGCCCCGGTTTTCTTCGATGGCTTCAGGCGTGATTGTGTCGAGGCCCAGGTGGTTCCGCTCCGTCTGATGGTCTATTCCGAAAGCCTGGCGTGTGAAGGCGATGTTGTTGACCAGATACTTCTCTTCCTTTTCGAACTCGTTGGGTTCTACTTGGAAGCGCTGCACCACGTTGGGGAAGACGCCGCCCACGAGAATGGCCATGCCAAGCCAGAGGCCGACGGCGCTAAGTATCATGCGGTATCCGGGGCGGAAGGCGCCTGCAATCATAAGGCCGCCGCTGACCAGGGCTATGATGGTCAGGATGGTTCGGACGGTTATGCGGGCGTTATCGTCGGTGAAGCCCACGCCAAAGACGGCGCCGGCGTCGGAGTAAAGAAGCTCCCACCGGCCAATCCAGTGGCCGGCGGCGATGATGATGAACAGGGCGGCTCCGATGGCCGCCCCGTGAATTTTTACGTTGCGGGGAATGGTGATGTTGCGTTCCCTGAGCCCGAAGAGGACCAGGTAGAGGCCCAGCACGATGATGAGGATGACAATGGCGGCGCCGAGGAACCATCCGCGGATGAAGCCGAGGAAGGGGAGGGTAAAGACGTAGAAGTCCACGCCCTTGTTGAATATGGGCTCGGCCAGGGGAGATACGGCACCGGTGGCTTCGTCCACCTGGGTGAATGGGGTGGAATTCAGGTACTTGAGCACCGTTTCCCATCGACCCGCAGCTGCCGCACCGACGGCGGCGGCCGCAACGATGGCGACAACGGAAGCGGCCAGCGCCAGCGCACGTCGTATGGCATCGTAAGCCGCCCGGGTGAGGGTGGTAGGCGTGTCGCTTCGAGTGAGGCGGAATACCAGGTATATGTTGGGAACTAGAAGGGCAGCGAAGATAGCGGCGCTGGCAAAGAACAGCCAAATCCGCGTGGTTAATATCTTTTGGAAGACGCTTACGTATCCAAGGCTGTCGAACCAGAGCCAGTCGGTGTAAACGCTCTTGCCCCAGGAAAGCCCGATTATGAGAAAAAGGACGAGGGTTCCGGCGGCCACCCATCGGACGGAGCGGCTGCTCCACATGGGAAGGTTAAGGTCGCCCACGTCTATGGGGCCGCGTCGACCAGCGTTGCCGTTATCTCCGTACTGGTTGCTCATTCATCCTTTCGGGTATGGGCGCTTTGGCTAGAAAGCAGCCCGCTGTGGTGGTGCATTGTAAATTGCCCTTGGATGGGAGTCAATGGCTAGGGCGGGGGATATTGGGGATGACAAGGGTCGGTGGCTAGTGTTAAGCCCACATATCTGCAACGTCGATGGCGCGCATGAAGGCGACATTGGGGAAGCTGCGGATGTAGTTGATGAGCTTCTCCAGCATCAGGAGCCGCCCTGGCCGGCCGATGACGTGGGGGTGCATGGTGAGGTGAAAGGAGCGACCGTAACGGTAGAGGCCGTCGAATTCCGCCTTCCAGCTTAGAAGCACCTCGTCAGGACTCTTCATCGGCCCCGTTCTGCCCATGGCGGGGGAGTAGGAGAAATGGGGCGCGTCGTCCAGAAGCCAGTGGATAGGCAGTTCTACAAGTGAACCCTTGGGCGTGTCTACGAGGTACGGCGCGTCGTCTCCCATCAGGCTGGTGTCGTAACGAAAATCAAGGGAGGCCAGATACTGGAGGGAGTGTTGGCTTAGCTCCCATGCGGGGGAGCGGTAGCCCAGGGGCCGGGACCCGGTGGTCTGCTCCAGTATGCCGATGCCCTTCTCCAACACCTGCCATTCCTGCTCCGGGGAGAGGGTGGCGGGCGGCTCGTGCATGTAGCCGTGGTGCCCTACCTCGTGTCCCTTCCGTACGATGTCGGCCATCAGGTCCGCGTTGTTCTCCGCAATGAATCCTGGGACGAAGAAGGTGCTCTTGATTTCGTAGTCGTCCAGCAGGTCGAGGATTCTGGGCATGGCGACCTTGGGGCCGTACTCGCCCATTGATAGGGCGGTGGGCATGTTGACGGCCTCCGGGTTGCGGTTGATGGTACCGCTGGCGCCGTCTATGTCAAAGGTAAGGAGCGCCACGCATTGTATGTCGCCGGGCCATATTCCAGCCATTTCCCCTCCTTTTGTGGGCCTAGATGCGTTATGTTAATTGACAGAGGTTTCTTCAGTCATCGGCCAGCATTCCCCGTATCGTCTCTTCCGCGTCTTGCAATGGCGCAAGAACGGGGCCTTCGCCGCCGGCGCGTCGTTTTATCTCCACGGCGCCGTTTCGGAGGGAGCGTTGGCTGATGACGAGGCGAATGGGCATGCCCAGAAGGTCGGCGTCGTTGAACTTCACGCCCGCCGACTCGTCGGGCCGGTCATCGTAGAGACACTCTATGCCAGAGTTCCAAAGACGGCGGTAGAGGGCATCCGCTTCTTTCGAAACGGCCTCGTTGCCAAGATTAAGGCCGACGATATGCACCTGGTAGGGCGCTATCGGAGCGGGAAAGATAATGCCCCGTTCGTCGTGATTCTGCTCGATGGCTGCGGCCATAAGCCGCCCAACGCCGATGCCGTAGCAGCCCATGATGACGGGACGGCGTTGTCCGTCCTGGTCCAGGTAGTAGACGCCCAGGGTTTCGCTGTAGAAGGTCCCGAGTTTGAAGATGTGGCCGACTTCTATGCCGCGCAGGGCTTGAAGGGGGCCGCCGCACTGGACGCAGGGCTGTCCCTCCTCCGCCAACGCGATGTCCGTGATCTCCTCGGCCTGGAAGTCCCGCGGGCAGTTGGCGTTGAGTAGATGGGTGTCGGGCTTGTTGGCCCCAGCGACGTAGTTGGAACCCAACAGCACGGAGTCGTCCATCACCCGCCGTATGCCGGAAAGCCCCACTGCGGACGCGGAGCCGGCTACAAGGCCCGCGGCCTGCGTTTCTTCCTCTGTTGCCAGCCGGAGGTCCTTGGCTTTCAGGTAGGTGGTGAGCTTGACCTCGTTGACCTCCAAGTCGCCCCGGATGGTGACGAAGATCGTCTCCCCGTCGGCGGTGTAGAAGACGGCTTTCAGGGTCCGGCTTTCGGGGATATCCAAGAATTCTGAAAGCTCTGCGATGGTCTTGACGCCGGGGGTGGCCACTTCCTTCAGGGGTAGGGGCGGGTGCACGGGCTGAGGGGGCTTTACACCCTGGGCCTTCTCCAGGTTGGCGGCATAGCCGCAGCCGTCGCAGCGCAGGATTGTATCCTCGCCTGTGGGCATGGGCAGGATGAACTCGTGGGAATCCCGCCCGCCGATTGCGCCGCTGTCGGCCTCAACCATGACCGCCGGCAGCCCGCATCGACGGTAGATGTTGCGATAGGCCTGGGCCATCGCCTGATAGCTGGCGTCAAGGCCCTCGGCGTCGGCGTCCATGCTGTAGGCGTCCTTCATGTCGAACTCTCGGACGCGAATGAGGCCGCCGCGAGAGCGCGGTTCGTCCCGAAACTTGGTCTGGATCTGGTAGGGAATGATGGGCAGGTCGCGGTAGCTCTGGACGTGGGCCTTGGCTATCAGGCTCACCACCTCCTCATGAGTGGGGGCCATGACCATTGGGCGGCGGCGACGGTCATACAGGGTAAAGAGGTTGTCGCCGAAGGCTTTCCTTCGCCCCGACTCCTCCCAGAGTTCCATGGGCTGGAGGACGGGCATCCGCACCTCCTGGCCTCCGGCGGCGTCCATCTCCTCGCGAATAATGGCCTCAACTTTGCGGAGGGAGCGCCAGGCCAAGG
Organism: Dehalococcoidia bacterium; assembly: GCA_965238215.1. Lineage (GTDB taxonomy): Bacteria > Chloroflexota > Dehalococcoidia > Lucifugimonadales > JAPULR01. The sequence continues at coordinate 2,463,577 of OZ250180.1, forward strand.
GAAGGTAGGAGTAAACGCCGGCGGCCACCTGCAAGACCATGCCAGCCTTCAGCATATAGCGGTGGCTGGGCGTTTCCGCCTCTGCGGGATCCCTTCGCATGGTCTTGGTAATGAGACGGGTGAACCTCATTAGATCCCCTTTCGCTGGTCTCCTGCCGGTATCAACGGCGGCCCATTACCCCAAGCTGACGACAAGAAGAGCCGTCCCTTCGGACGCCTTTGCGCCGGTCGAGATAATCGGGGCGTATTATACTCCATTTGCGCCTGCAGAACCGGGGATTGGGCGCCGATTCCTGCTGCTGCAACCTTTCAGAAACGGACATTGACAGTTTTACGCGATATATGCCCAATTGCCGACGAAATAATTACGTTATTGGTCTGTGAATAGCATTATGCCTAGCTTGACACCTAATAGTGCGGAAAGTAAGCTTTAGTGGGTTAGTATGGTTTTCCCATTAGTATTGGGGAGAATTGCGCCCCATACTATTAACAGCCACGGATGGCATTCAAATAAGTCTAAATGGAGGAGGAAAAATGGCAAGTAAAGACATTGCTCTAATGGCCCATCTTATGAGACGAGCGGGCTTCGGCGCCTCCTACGAAGAGTTGGAGGAGAGGGTGGCCAAAGGCTACGAGGCCACCGTTGAGGAACTCTTGGATCCGGCGTCCCACGGCGTTGACCCCGTGGACAACCTCTTGATGTGGCGCTACCACCCGATGAACGAGCTACCGCAGGCGCCGCCCTATGGCTCCATGAACTTTCTCTATAACATGTTCACCACCAAGCGCCCCCTGGAAGAGAAGATGACTCTCTTCTGGCACATGGTCTTCGCCACGGGCAACTCCAAGATAGACAATCCCACGGAGATGAACCGCCAGATCAACATGTTCCGAGAGCACGGCATGGGTAACTATCAGGACCTGTTGGTTAGGCTGGCGAAGGACCCGGCAATGATTTTCTGGCTGGACAACAACATGAGCCACAAGCACGCCCCCAACGAGAATTGGGGACGGGAGCTGCTGGAGCTGTTCTCCATGGGCCAGGGCAACTATTCCGAGGACGACGTGAAGATGGCCTCCCGAGCCTTTACGGGCTGGACTATCAGGGCCAAGCTTCCCCGGGCGCCCTATGGCCGCTATCTGTGGGAGTTCGAATACCGGCCGGAGGACCACGACGATGGCGAGAAGGAGTTCCTGGGTCGTAAGGGTAACTTCAACGGCGAGGACATCATAGACATTATTCTGGAAGAGCATGCAACGGCCCGGTTCATCGCGCGCCACCTGTACAGCTTCTTCGTTGCGGACGAGGTGCAGGTGCCCAGTTGGAAGGACGTTGAGCCCCGGGACGCGGAGGCGGTACAGGCCATAGCCGACACCTTCGCCAACTCCAACTACGACATCAAGGCGACTCTGCGCTTCATCTTAAACTCGGATTTCTTCAAGGACGAGAGCGCGTGGTTCGCCAAGGTGAAGAACCCCGCCGAGGTCGTAGCCGGGACCATTCGTCTAATCGGCGACTACCAGGAGCCGAAGCCCGGCCTGATGCTTCTAACCCTGGAGACAGGCTACCAGGGCCAGGAACTTATCAATCCCCCCAGCGTCGAGGGCTGGCACACCGGCTCCGAGTGGATAGACACCGGCGCGTTGGTGAGAAGGGTAAACTTCGTTGCCGCCATGCTGGGGGACGCCAGTAAGCCGGGGGTAAGGTCCATCATTGACAATCTGATGAGCCGGGAAACGCTCACGGCCGACGAGATGGTGGACGGATGCTTGGAGCTTCTAGGAGCCATTCAGCTTGAAGAGGCCACCCGGCAGCAGATTGTGGATCACGTCTTAACGGGCGGCGAGGTGCGCCGCGGGTCCACGGAGGAGGAGGTGGCGGCCTTCGGTCGTCGTGTGACCGAGGCGCTGCAGCTAATCGCCGCCGCCAGGGAGTATCAATTCGCTTAACCTGAATGCCGCCGGGCTCGCGGGCCCGGCGGCGCAACCCAACTTCAACATACAGAATTCAAAAAGGAGGTCCTCATGGCCTTAATTCAGACTATCGGAGAGCGCACGTACACCTACAGCCACTGCGTCGGCAGTCTCTTCGCCTTCACCGCCCCCTCGGACATGGTGCTGGGACCAAACGGAACTGCCTACGTTGTTAGCCGGGGCGGCGACCCGGGCTACCCTCTGGGCGGCAGGCAGCACTGGACCAAGTGGGACTTGGAAGATGACGTGAAGGTTGTGGAGGGTGGCGGTCAGGGCACCAGCGAGGGCGACCTGATGTGGCCCTCCGGCATAGACATGGGTCCCAACGGGAACGTCTACATCACGGACGAGTACATGAACCACGTAAACGTCTTCGCCGACGGCGGAGACTTTCTGGGCGCCTGGGGAACGTCCGGCTCAGGAGCAGGACAGCTTGACGGCCCCACGGGCATACGCTTCGACGCCGAGGGCAATGTATACGTGGCCGAAAGCAAGAACAACCGGATTCAGAAGTTTACTAATGACGGTGAGTATCTGGGCGGCTGGGGCGAGGCTGGAGACGGCGCCGGACAGTTCAGCATGCCCTACGGCCTGCACATCGACCGCCATGGAAACATTTTCGTGGCCGATTGGGGCAACGACCGCATTCAGAAGTTCACGCCTGACGGCGAGTTCATGCTGCAATTCGGTAGTTCCGGGACGGAGATAGGCCAGCTTCAGCGGCCTACGGGACTGGCCACCGACGCCGAAGGCGACGTGTACGTGGCCGATTGGGGCAACAACCGGGTGCAAGCGTACGACGAAACCGGCGACATCATCACCGCTTTCTACGGGGACGCCCGGGAGCTTTCCAAGTCCGCCACCTTATTCATCAGCGCCAACTCGGACTTCGTGAAGGCGCGGCGGCGGGCGGACACTTCGAAGGAGTGGGCCTTCCGCCGGCCTACCGCCATTGCCGTCAACGACCAGAATCAGATACTGATAATCGAGTCCATAAGCGGCCGGATTCAGTTCTACCAGAAGGAAGACGACTACCTGGACCCGCAGTTCAACCTGTAGCGGTTAGTTCCGACCGCACCAGCGTATCCGAAGAATGAAAGAGAGGGCTGCTCGTTAGCAGCCCTCTCTTTTTGTTGCCCGATTTCAGCCCAAGCCTGAATCTAAGCCGCGTCGGCCAAAGGCTGGGGAAACGCGGAAGGGGAATCTAGCGGGAGCCGGTGCGGGGAATGGCCGGATAAAGCGGGTCCGCCAGGGAGATTTCGCCCCACAACACCAGATCCCCCCGCCGCCCTTGTGGCCCGGCATCGGCGGTTGATTCCACCGTGACTCCCACCCATTGATATTCCGCCATGGTCATTTCCGGTGAAATCATGGCCTGACCCCAACCCATTTCGTCGATAGTCAGCACGGCCACGTGGTGCTCGTCCTGACCCCTACGCAGCCAAACGTTGTACTGGTAGCTGTGAGGCGGCGGGTTGAGTCCGGTAGCTACGAAGACACACCAGCGCTGGTCCATGTTCATCATCAGATTCCCTTGAACGCCGCCCGAGCCTGATTCCATCGTCAGTATTCGGGTATCAGGCAGCGTGAGCATATAGACGATGGACTGCTGGGTCCTCAGCACGTGCATCATCTCCCGCCCGCTGACGGCCAGGGCGTCCATCTGCTCGTACAAGGCCTCGCTGCCGGAGACCAGTTCGTCCATGTCTGAGTTTACCTCGGAGCTGTTCTCGTGTAATTTGGATACACGATCGCCCATTTCGCTGTTATGGTCCATGAGGCGGCTCAGTTCGTTGGAGAGAGCGCTGTTGTCCTGTTGGAGGCTGGAAACCTGCTGAGTCAGTTCGGCATTGGTTTCCTGGAGATTTTCCATCTGGCCGGAGGTGCGGAGAGTGAAGGCCAGGACGCCGCCCAAGAGCAGGAGGGCCATGAGCGCCCCGGCGTAGACGAAAGCGCCGATTATGGACAGGGGCCGACGGCGGAAGCGGCTGGGGGGCCTTTCAGGGGCCGGTGAGGCCTGGGCGTCGGCTATCCGTTTCTTGACGCTGGCCAGGACCCGGCTGGGAGGTGGATTCTGCTCCACTGCCAAGGAGAGGGCGGCGGCCACGTCCTTCTGGATTCGCGCCTGGCCGGAACACCAGGAACAGCCGTCCATGTGCTGCTCCACCGCCTGCTCCTCTTCGGGGCTCAAAGCGTCCAGGGCATAGGCAGGAATCAGGGCTTCGACATGCTTGCAATTCATGGGCTAAGCCACCGCCCCGTTCTTGAAGATTGACCTTAGTTTCTGCATTCCTAGTCGAATTCGGGTCTTCACGGTTCCCAAAGGCTGGTCGAGGATTTCGGCAATCTCCGATTGAGAATATCCTTGAAAGTAGGACATCAGGATAACGGTTCTCTGCGCCTCCGGTATGCTCTGCAGGGCCTTGGCGATTTCCTGGCTTTCTATGTTGCGGAGGGCTTCATCCTCCGTGCGAACCTGGTACAGCTTCTCCAAGCTGGCCATCTCCTGGGCCATCCTGTCCATAGATGCCCGTGCCCGTTTGGCCGAGCGCACGTGGTCTATGACCCGGTGGTGGGCGATGCTCATGAGCCAGCCCTTGGGGGAACCCCGGTTGGCCTTGAACGTGGAAGCCTTCTGCCACACGGCAAGAAAGACGTCCTGCGCAATTTCCTCGGCGATTGCTTCGTCCTTAAGCATGTACCGGGCCAGGGAGAAGACCTGGGTTGAGTACCTTTCGTAAAAGCATTCCAACGCGTCCTTGTCACCATGGGCGATAAGGGTCAGGAGATTCTCGTCTCCCAGGCTCTCATACTGTCCCATCAACTCCGCCTTCCCGGGAGATGGTAACCGTCCTTCCAATTCCTAATACGCAGAACTTCCCCCTCTCGGATTCAAAGGCCCCGCTAGTTCAGGGAAGCCAGGGTATGCCACAAGCTATTGATCTGAGCGCGCACGCTGTCTGCGTCGTCCGCCACCGGATTTAGGTTCAAGTATGTCTCCAAGTCTTCGATTGCCTCGGTGTAGCGATGGGTCCTGTAGAGCATCCAGGCCCGCTCCTTCAGGTTGCTGCCCATGTACGGGTTGAGCAGGGCGACCCTATCGGCCGCTGCGATGGCGTGCTGGTAGTCGCGTCGTCGAACGTGCGTCATCTTGAGGTTGGAGAGCAGGTTAACCAGAAGCTGCTTCTTGGTGCAGGGCTTAAAATACTCCTCGGAAAGCTGGACCATTCCGCCGAAGACGTTCGCTGTTAGCTTACCACACTCTTCCCTGGTCATGAGTTCGCCGTGCTGGTAGGGGTCCAGGTAGATGTCCTCGTCCTGGGACGGCGTTCGCATCACCAGACGGTTGGGCAGGTCGATTATTTCAAATAGCATGCCCAGCCGAGCGCCAACCTCCGAGTAGACCAGTGAGAGGGCGATGGGCATGCCCTTTCTCCTAGCGAGGACCTGGTCCAGGTAGAGATTCCGGGGATTGAAATGGTCCTCGTCGTCGCTGGAATACCCCTGGGTGTCTCGCAGATAGGAACTGAGGGCCCTGAGCTTGGCGGGCAGGTCCATTGAGGGTTCCAGCCGCTCGCGGATCTCCCCTGCAAGGTTGTCCAGCATCGAGGTGGACTCCTCCACGTCCACGGCGGGGTAGTCCTCGGCGGCAATATAGAGGGCGCCTCTGGCCAGGTCGAAGTCTCGCTGGGGGGAATTCACCAGGGTGGCAAACAGTTCACGGTATGCTTTCTTCGTGTCCATTTTGCTCCTTCAGATGTTCAGAATGGGTCAGAAAATTGCAATAGTAGAGTTGAAACTGGTGTTGAGGCTGGTATTGAAGGGGTGGACCGCCCTGTTTGAGCGGATGGGGAGGACGCCGACCTCTCCGCTAAAAGGTAGAGCCGACGTCAATGGAAACGGAGTCTAAGTGCCGGGGACGTCGAAGGACAGCGCGCCGTTGGGCCGGTGCGCCCTGGCTGCTTCGCAAGCCCTCAGATAGTCACGCAGCAGTCGAGGCAGCAGAAAGCGGCGGCGGACGCTGGTCCGGGCCGCCCCTCCCATGGTTGTTTGGAGTTCCGGCTCTTTGAGCAGGCGAAGGATGCGTTGGGCGCACTGTGGCACGTCGTCCACCAGAAAGCCGTTTTCGCCGTCGCTAATCTGGAGGCGGATTCCGCCCACGTTACCACCGATGACGGGCTTGCCATTCCACATGGCCTCGGTGACGGTCAGGCCGAAGCCTTCCCGCACTGACTTTTGCACCACCACGTCGGAGGCTGTCTGGAAGGCGCTGACTACGAGGTCCACGGACTCAATGGGAATGTCGGCGTCGCCGAAGAGGTGGATGTCCGGGTCGTGCCTGGTTTGTTCAGAAAGCTCCTCGAAGATGCCCTTGCCCTCCGGGTCGTCGACTGCGTGGGACGCGCCAAGATAGGCAAGCTGTACGTTGGGCATGCGCTCTTTAACCAGCTTGTAGGCTTCCACTACGCCCCAGGGGTCCTTCCATGGATCGAAACGGGAGACCTGGGTTACGAGGGGCCTCTCCACGTCGATGCCCATGGCCGCCATGCGACGACGGGCTTCTTCCATGTTCATGGACCTGTTCTTCACGCTCAGGGGGTCAATGGCGGGCGGGATTATGTGAACCACGGCATCTTCCAGCCCGGCCGGAACGTACTGCTTCAGCGAAAAGACTTTAACGTCGGAACGGCGCATGTTGTCGAAGACGCTGGCTAGCATTCCCTGGTTGGGAGCAGAGAGGTCTATGTGGCATACCCACACGATGGGCGGATGGTCGCCTTCGGGAAGGAGGGCCATAAGGGGCAGAAGCTGGGGGTCGTGCAGAATCCAAACGTCGGCGTCAATGGACGAAAGGTCCAGGTTTGAGCTCTGGCCGGCGTAGGTGGAATAGGTCCGCATCTCATCTGCAGTTAGAGCGCCCTCGGCCCCCTGCATGAGGTTATGAATCTTCTTGGTTACGTCGAAGAACTCCGCGGGCGGGCTGACGACGTACCAATCGGTGTCGAGGCCCAAGCCCTTGCTGATGGGAATAAGGGAGCGGAGGATCTCGGCGACTCCACCACCCACGGCTGTGCTGTTGACGTGAACGATGCGGGCGCCGTCCAAGTGGTCTACAAGGTTTCGGAGATCTTCCGTGAGACTGGATTCGAGGAGTTCGGTGTAAGGGTCAAAGGGAACGGGACCGAAATCAATGCGATGGAACATCAATCACTCCTAAGGCGTTGTCATTCCGGGCATAACAAATTCATTGGTAGAGAATACTAAACACCCCCAGATTGACAATTCAATGCCAGAAAATGCGGCTTTTTACGGATATTATTCGCGTCGTATTTTAGGATCGAAGACGGCTTTTCTTTCATAATTTGTCCTTATGTGAAGGCTTTAGCTACCATTTTAGCGCAATCAATTCCTTGATTACGTTGACAAGATGTGAACGGCTGGATATTCTGAAGGGCAGTCACATAGACCGTCCCATGGAAGGAGTATGTAGTGAAGAAGAGGGTAAGTCACGTACTGAAAAGACCCGGACTGAAAAACGGCGATCCATCCATCGAAATTCCGGTGGCGGAGGACCTCGTCAGCACCCCCGGCATTCGCCAGAACAAGAAGGACGTGGACTTCTACTCCAGGTCCTACCCCCTGGAAAGCCAAAGCATCACCAACACCGCCGACTCCGAGTGGGCGTGGACGGTCTATCCGGAAGAGGAGCAGGAGGGCCACCGGGAGCACGTGCGCCTTTCCAAGGAGGTGGTGAATATTTCCGGCGTGTACGGCGACATCGAGCCTACGGTGGAACCTGTGCCGGACAAGGACGTTACGGGAGAGATCAAGGCTAAGGCTAGAGACCTGGGGTTTGGCGAGGTGGGCATCACACGCTACGACCGCCGCTATACCTTCAAGTACAAGAAGCGATGGATTAAGTTCGAGCACGCCATCTGCATCGCCTTCGAGCAGGACTACGAGAGGACTCAGGCTATTCCGAGCATGTTCGCCGAGACGACCCACTTCGGGACCTATCGCACCATGAGCCAGGCGGCGTTGATTCTGGCCGACTACATTCGCACCCTGGGCTACCATGCTCAGGTGCACAGTCCCGCCGACAACAGCGCACCCTACATTCCCATGTTCGTGCAGGCGGGTCTGGGCCAGCTGGGAGCCAACGGTCAGCTGCTTTCACCCCACTTCGGCTCACGCGCCCGCCTGATGGTAATCACAACGGATGCCATCGTAACCTACGACCAGCCTCTCGACTACGGCATCCACAAGTTTTGCGAAATCTGCCAGGTGTGCGTCAACCGGTGCCCGGGACGCGCCCTCATACGGGACAAGGTCTGGTGGCGGGGTGTACAGAAGCACAAACTGGTCTACGACCGGTGCCGGCCCGTAATGGCCCGCTATTCCGGCTGCGGTGTGTGCATGAAGGTTTGCCCCGTTCAGAAGTACGGCATGAAGCCTGTGATGGAGCACTACGTGGAGACGGGGAAGGTACTGGGCAAGGGCACCCACGAGCTGGAAGGGTACAGCATTGAGGAGAAGGGGTACTTCGGGCCCGGAGAGCTTCCGCACTTCAACCACGACTTCTTCGAGATACCTCATGGGAGGTCGGAGGACGTGCTATTCGAGGAGTTCAAGGCCAAGCTGAACAACAACGAGATACCGGACGGGCCTGCGGGGGACGAGGCGCTGCGGGAGTTCAAGAAGGAAGTGGAGGAGATAGTCGCCAAGCCCGTGGACGACGCTATGGCGATGCTGCCGCAGAAGGAACAGACGGCAATGTAGCCTTGGGGCCGCACTGGGCTGCCAGCCGGGGCAAGGATAACTCCATGCTATGGTCCGCCCAGGTTAAGGCGGACAAGTTTGGGTTGTCGGTTTACCAGCCAGGGGGCAGAGAATCCCAGCTGTCCCTCAACCATGCCCATGCCGGGGAATAGCGGATAGAGTCCATCTCTTCGTCGGAGAAGCCCCAATTCGCCAGCACTCCAGCCGGGTCGGCGGCCAAGTCTGCACGAAGCTCCTCGTCGTTGGAGATGCGGTCGATGAAGTTGTTGAAGGTCCCTTCCAGGTTTTCCCTGGAGATTCCTTGACCTACGATTTCAGACACTTCAACCCTCCTTGAAGGTATGCAGGGCCTAGGCTTGGAGATCGCGATTAGTCTGCTAACCAGCCGGTAAGGTCTGCTCCCTCGCACCAAAGGCGTTCAGGTATGCGTATGCTTCGTCAGCGGTCTCATTATTGATTTTTTTGTCAACCTGCAGGTTCGTGCCATTTGCTATGTTGATCTTGATTTGTCGGAGTAAATCGATACGCGATTGGGACGCTCCATTAAACCACAATGCCTGAAGCTCCTGGGATAAATGACTGTATGAAGCTGCCGCTACCCGCGCACTGGTCGCCTTGGCCGAGAAGTCCCAAAAGATTGTGGTTAGTACCAATGCGCCGACGAACACAAATAGCAACCCTGCATATATGTCGGGTATTTTTTCCAGCATCAATGGGATAGCTGCAGATAGTAGGGAAACTACTGTTGCGTACGTGACCAACGCGTGACACTTGCTAAATTTGCTGGAAACTCGCCCAAAGTAACGCATTAGACGGTCAGCCTCGTAAAGTTCGTGCCAAATTTGATCATTTACACTCATTGCTACACCTCATAGAAGCAGCAGCTTACTCAACTATAGCATATCAAGGTCTAGGCGGTCTTGGGGATGGGGGCTGGGGTGGTGGGGGAGGCGCCGGGCGTGGAGGAGGAGGATATCCGAAGTCTCGTCGTTCGGGTGGGAGCTGTGGTTTTGGACCCGGACCTGTCATATTATGATCTCCTCGTTTAGTGTACTTTGCTTCCAAATATGCTAAAGCCTACCCTTTGCAACACTTCGGATATACTTCCCTGCATTGTGTATATGGTGTATTCCCGAACGGTCTCGTTGACCATTCAATTCTAGTTCCAAAGCGTCCTACTGCCGCTATTCAAGGATGTAAGACTTCATCCATATTCGTTTCTAGAACCTTAGATTTATCGCGATCCGAGTATACACTAACATACACTTTAGTTATACCTCTGCCAAAAGTTGACACCGTATCCCCACGCTATATCATGTCTAAAGGACTACGAACCCAAAGTTGGAGGTGAAGGATGCCCCAGATGACGACGGCACAGGCGTTGGTGCGCTCCCTTGTGCGGGAGGGCGTGGAGGTGGTCTTTGGACTACCGGGCGTGCAGATAATGGATGTTTACGACGCCTTCTACCACGAGCCGGGCATCCGCCTTATTACCACGCGCCACGAGCAGACCGCCGCCTACATGGCCGACGGCTACTCCCGGTCCACGGGCAAGATTGGCGCCGCGCTGGTGGTCCCCGGGCCGGGACTGCTCAACGCCGCCGCCGGCATCGGCACCGCCTACGCTTCCTCGTCACCGGTCCTGCTTTTGGCGGGTCAGGTGGAGAGCTACAACATCGGCAAGGGCGCTGGAGCCGTCCATGAGGTGGTGGACCAGTTGGACGTGGTGAAGAACATCACCAAGTGGCGGTCGACCATTATGGAGCCGGGCGAAGCGCCGGAGGCCGTGCACGAAGCAATGAAGCAGCTGCAAACGGGCAGACCACGCCCGGTAGCCCTGGAGATTCCCTCCGACGTACTGGCGCAGTCGTCAGACGTGGACCTGCTTGAGCCGGAAGTGTTTGCCAAAGAATCGCCGCCGCCTGACGCCATAGAGCAGGCCCTGAGCATTCTCAGCCGAGCCGAACGTCCCCTCATCTGGGCGGGGGGCGGAATAAACGCCGCCGACGCCAACGAGGAACTGACCCGCCTGGCGGAAGCGCTAAACGCTGCCGTCATCGTCACTGCCGAAGGCAAGGGCGCCATCGCGGAGAACCACCCCAACTACGTCGGCCCCTACTACTACAGTCACGGGCCGGGTCACCGGGTTGTTCCGCAGAGCGACGCTATTCTCGCGGTGGGCACGCGTCTACATTTCTTCAACCCCGTGTCGTGGAGTTTCAAGCCGGAGCAGCCCATCATCCACATTGATGCCGACCCGGAGGAGTTGGGTAGGAACTGGCCGGAGGAGATCAGCATCTGCGCCGACGCCAAGCTGGCCCTCCAAGCCCTGTTGAACGGAATGGCGGGGCGGGCGAACGCCAGTCAATGGACGCCCGAGGAGATAGCCCAACAGCGGGCACGAGACTACGAGGACACGACGGCCAAAGCGCCCGACCAGGTTCGCATAATTGAGTCGATAAGAGCGGCGTTAGATGACGACGCCGTTCTCATAAGCGGCATTTCCAGCATCGGCTACTGGTGCCACCTGGCGTTCCCAGTGCTGGCTCCCCGCTCATACGTGAACACTTCCTATTTCGCCACCCTGGGGTATGCATTTCCCACCGGCCTGGGAGCAAAGGTGGGGAACCCCCATCGGCAGGTGGTGGCCGTCACCGGCGACGGCGGCTTCATGTACGCGCTGCCGGACCTGGCCACGGCGGTACAGGAGGAAATAAATACGGTGACGGTAGTGTTCAACGACGGCGCGCTGGGCGCTTCCCTTCGAGACCAGCAGGTGCGATACAAGGGGCGGGTTATCGGCACCCGTATGCAGAACCCAGACTTTGTCGAAACGGCGCGGGCCTTCGGGGCAGAAGGGGTCAGGCTTGAGCACTACGACCGGTTGGGGCCGGCCCTTGCCGACGCGCTGAAGCTGGACAAACCGGTTATCATTGACTGCCCCATCGAGAGTTGGACGCCGCCATTCCAGGTTGCCCCTCCGGGGACCATCCAATAGCCTCCTGCACTTGGCTTTGCCCTCCCGAGATAGTCGCCACAGGAAGGCAGAGGGCAGGGTTCTCTTCGTCCCAACACACCGCGGATATTAGTGAAACTTAGGAGGATTCATGCTGCCCTTTACCTCGAGGAGGAACGGAGTCGGAGTTGTGGAGATATACGGGCCCATCGGAAGCGGGTCCCAGGTTGCCGAACAGCTAAAGCTCCTCAACACGGCGCTTCTGAGTAAGCGAGTCCGCGCGCTGCTACTGGACATAGACTCGCCGGGCGGCACTGTGGGAGGTTCGGAGGCCCTTTATTTTCTCTTGCAACGGGTGGCGAATAGGAAGCCGGTCGTGGCCTACATCCGGGGCGTGGGAGCTTCCGGCGCCTACCTAATCAGCTGTCCAGCCGCGAAGATAATCAGCCTGCCCTCGGCGCTGGTGGGTTCCATCGGCGTTCTCTACGTGCGTCCCGCCTTGCAGGACCTGCTGGAGCGATTCGGCATCGGGATCTCCGTCTACAAGGGCGGGCGTTTGAAGGACATGACGGGGTTCTGGCGCAGTCCCACAGACGAGGAGGACGAAAAGTTCGAGTCACTGATTTCAGAAGTGCACGAGTCCTTCATCCGATGTGTGGCAAAGGGCCGGAATCTTGAGGTGGACAAGGTTAGCGAGTTGGCCACGGGCGAAGTGTTCACAGGGCTGCGGGCGGAAAAGCTGGGGCTGGTGGACGAGCTCGGCGACTTTCACCATGCCCTACAGGTGGCGGCGGACTTGGGGGGAGTCCGACCAAATCCTCTGTGGATTCGGCCTAGACGTGGTCTGCTGGAGCGGTTCGCCGGGCGGTTTGGGCGGGGTATGGCCGCCGGTCTGATGTCGGGCGTCAAGCAGGAACTACCCGCCGGCTTGTATTACGGCAATCCAGGGTTGGACGGAGGGCGATGGGGGGATTAGGGGGCCCGTTAACCGACGAGGGCCTTTGCCTCCTGCCACAACGCTTCCTTATCGTCCATTAACATTCCGGTGAAGTTGACGCCGCGCTCTCTGGCCAGCTGTTCCATGGTGAGATAGCGTTTTTTGAACTTCCGGTTCGCCTGCCTCAGGGCGTCCTCTGCGTGGATGCCCTGCCATCGGGCAAGGTTCACGAGGGCGAAGAGCAGGTCTCCGATTTCGCCGGCCTTCTGATCCGCTCCCTGGGCTGTGACTACCTCTCGGGCTTCCTCGGCAATCTTGGCGAGGACTCCGTCCACATCGTCCCAATCGAAGCCGACGCGGGAAGCCCGTTCCTGCATGAGCTGGGCGTAGGCGAGGGAGGGCGTCTCCGAGGGGATGCCCTCTACTGCGGAGCGTCTGCCGCCCTCTGCCTGCTTGATCATCTCCCAGTTGCGCTCCACTTCGCGAGCGTCGGCCACTTTGGTGTCTCCGAACACGTGGGGATGACGCCGCACTAGCTTATCGGCGCTCTGATTCATCACTTCTGCGAGGGTGAAATGACCTGCCTTGCGAGCGATGTCGGCGTGAAAGAGCACCTGTAGAAGCACGTCGCCCATCTCCTCGGAAAGCTCTTGGGGGTCCTGGGAGTCGATGGCCTCCAGCGCCTCGTAGCACTCCTCCAAGAGGTTGCGCTTTAGGCTGCGGTGGGTTTGCTCCAGGTCCCAGGGGCAGCCGCCCGGTGATCGTAGTCGGTCTACGATACGGACCAAGGCTTCGAAAGCGGTGACTTCGCTGGAGTAGTCCGGTACGGAGGATTGGCTCTTCATGGGGCGATTATAGGCGGCGGCTTCGTTGAATGACAAGATGGGGAATGATACCTTAGGTTCCATGAAATCCCCTATGGTCGGAAAAATTGTGGCGGCCCTTTTCGTTACCTCGGTGCCTGTTCTTCTGATCGCCGCCAGCGTCGCCTGGGCCGTTAATGACCTGGGTTTGTACGCCCGCGGCTTTGATAAGTACGATATTCCGGCGGTCACGGGGATCGAGCGGGATGACCTGATTCAGGCAGGGCGGGAAATTCAGGGTTACTTTAATTCGACGCGTGAGCCTCTGCACGTTCGCGCCAGAGTTCACGGGCGAGAGCGGGCGTTGTTCAACTACCGTGAGGTCGCACACATGGCTGACGTAAAGGACCTAATCTGGGTTGTCTACGGGGCCGGCGCGTTGGCGCTTTTGTTTCTGGTTGGGGTTGGAGCAGCGGGCTTTGGGCGAAGGGGGCTAGCATTCACCGGAACCCTTTGCCGCCGGATTCTGTGGGGTTCGGAGGCAACCGTTGCGCTGGTTGCGGTGGTCGGACTAATCTCTTTGGTGGCCTTCGACCAGCTTTTCCTGCTTTTCCATCAGGTAAGCTTTGCCAACGATTTCTGGCAGCTAGACCCGCGGAGAGACTTTCTGGTTATGATGTTTCCGGAGGGATTCTGGCTTGACGCGACCTTTTTTGTAGCGTACCTGACGCTTGGCGGGGCTGCGGTGTTGGCTGTGATGTCCGGGGGATACCTAGTGTTTCAAAAGCCGTCGATGCGGCAGAAGCTGAGGGACTTATTAGAGAGGCGGAAGGGATGATTTATTGTAGGCGACAGACCCAATCGTATTCCCCTCGACCCGTATGGGGGCGGTCTTTAGCGTGAGGGGGAACCGGCTAGGGGCAGTATAGAATCTCGGAACTAGTGGGCCGCGCTGCACGCACAGGCGCCGCCGGCGCATCCGCCACAGCCACCCATCCCCGCAACGGGCTCTGCAAAGTCTCCGTCGGTGGACACGAAGGCAGAGAAGAGAGACAAGGCCTTCTTGGAAGGCAGCCCGCAATCAGGGCATTCAGCATGGGAAGTCCCCGCCGGCTGCAGCCGGTCGAACCGAACGTTGCACTGGGGGCAAACGTACTCATATATGGGCATCAGCTAATCCTCTACAGTTGGTAGTACCAACACTCACTCTTGATATAATATTCATTTGTCCGACTTCTTTAAGTTGCAGTTGGGACAAAGCAACTGTCCATTAGCTACAGTAGTACGCCCCCCCTTGCTATAGGGTTTAATGTGGTCTGCATGAAAGTTATCCCATTGGCAGATCTGTTCACAATCAGGATTTCCGGCAGGGTTGAGACACTTTCCGCTAGTCTTCCGAAATATTGCGGCTCTTTGGTCGTAGGTGAATTGACTCTTGTCGTCTAGCAAGATCAGATCGGGGATGTCTTGAAGCATGTCCGAAGTCAAAATTTCTTGTCTTTGCCTCTGTGAAGTCAGATTAGCAGTTTGCTGTAGTATTGCCAATTGATAGTCGACCATTCTCTCGTCTCTTTCATCTTCCGCTTTGTCCTCTTCAGCCTTTCGACGATTTTCGAATCCAATAAACCATTCACCGAACGCCTTGGCTCTTGTTGAAATTGCGTATTTCACTAGGGCCCCGGATGCAACAGTGTATAGTGAAAGTAAGTTTACCTTAGTGAGTTCTGGCGATTTCGTTGGAAAAGCCTTTGACAGAAATGTCATGACTCTCTTTAGCTTTTTTGCTTCTTTAGACGTTTTCGAAAACGCCTTATTATTTTCGTACATTGTCTTTAGTTGCTGGTGCCTAACAGAGGTAGGACCTCCATTTAGCTCAATACGCATCATCTGCGCCACAACTTCCGCGTGAGAATATCTCCCATCTTGAAATGGAACCGAATTCTTCATCAACTTATTGGAAGCCGCCACATCTCTTATGAAGTCTCTCATATTGCCGGAGATGGCGTTTCTCTTTTCTGCGGAATTCAAGGGCAACCCATTCTGCAACCTAAGAAACATGTCTTCCACATCGTCATCATTCGCATTCTCGACAATGACAACATCAAGCACATAGGAGTCTAGTTGGTCGGAAAGATCTTCGTGCAGCTCTTCATAGGACTTGCCCGAAATATCATAATCATTCACCTTATTCGACTCACTTGAGAGAGAATATTCAATACCTAAAAAACTCCATATCGCCCTTAGCCTCTGCTGCCCGTCTAAGATTTCCCATTCATAATCTTTATCTTCAACCTTCCTGAGGTAAATCTTAGGAATGTCAAACCCCCTCAGTATTGAATCAATAAATAGTTGTTGAGCACTCAAGGACCATACAGGGCCGCGTTGGTAAGGCGGCTTTGGGTCGATTCTCTTTCTTCTCTTGTTTGCGCTGAAAATTGGCCAGGGAACTGTACGAATATCCATTTTCTTCTCCCCTTGAGCTGAGATGTGAAACGGTTACGAGAACTCCAAATGAAGGTACTAAGATAGTCGCCACATTTAATCAAGGACACACAAAGCAGGTTTAACTGGCACACAGCAGATTGTCAAGTTCGTGCGGACTTTGTTATTTATGACTGGCAGTTGGGGCAGTGGTACGTGCCTCTGCCTCTAACAATCAGCCGTTGAACGGGCTGGCCGCACTTTGTGCAGGGTGCGCCGGCTTTTCTGGGCACCTTGAGGGTTCCCAGTGCTTCAGCCGATTCCGTTGGAGGGCCGCCCTTAGACACCACACTTACGAGCTTTTCTATTGCCTGGGTGAGGATTTCAACGGTTGCCCGGTGCACCAACGCCCCTTGCTTGGGAGTCAAGCTGCCTCCAGGGGTCAGCGGGTAAACGGCGGCGTCGAAGAGAATCTCGTCGGCGTAGATATTCCCGATGCCGGCTATCACCGACTGCTCGCAGAGAAGGGCTTTGATGGGCGCCTTCCGGCGTTCCAGCCGCTGCATGAGAACGTCCGGGGTGAATGAAGCGTCCAGGGGTTCCGGTCCCAGACCCTTGACGATGGTAGTCTCGTCGTCAACCAGCTGCACGGTGCCCAGCTTTCGTGGGTCGACGAATAGAAGGTGCCAGTCGTCGTCCAGAGGGAAGAAGTTACGCGTCATGGGATGCCGGGGAGTGGAAGAGCGCTCCAAGAGCAGCGAACCCGTCATTCGCATGTGGAACATCAGGCTTTGGCCGTCGTCCAGCCTCAGTATGAGGTACTTACCACGACGTCCTATGTCATCGATGCGCTTGTGGAGGATGCCCAAGACCAAGTCTTCCAGGGATGAACCCCGAACGGCCCGGGGCCAATCCAGGACGGCGCCGGTGAACTTTCGTCCCACCAGCCCGCGACCCAGCAGATAGCCGCGCATGGCCTCTACGTCCGGCAGTTCAGGCATAGGTCAATTCTACTCCATATCGCCCCAGGTGTGGCCTGCCTTGGTATCCACCTTAAGCGGCACGGTCATCTCGGCGTATCCCTCCAAGGCGCTGGGCATTTCCTCGTGCACTATGTCTTCTAGGGTCTCCAGCTGGTCTTCCGACGTCTCAAAGACCAGTTCGTCGTGCACCTGCAAGAGCATCCTGGCCTGCAAGTGGGAGTCTTCCAGCCGGCGATGCACCCGAATCATCGCCAGCTTCATTATGTCCGCTGCGGTCCCCTGCACGGGCATGTTTATGGC
This sequence comes from Dehalococcoidia bacterium, assembly GCA_965238215.1. Classification (GTDB taxonomy): domain Bacteria; phylum Chloroflexota; class Dehalococcoidia; order Lucifugimonadales; genus JAPULR01. The sequence continues at coordinate 2,480,731 of OZ250180.1, forward strand.
CATGCGCTCCCCGGCCTGACGCACGACGTGGTTGGTGGCCTGCACCTCCGGTATGTACCTCCGATGGCCGAGCAGCGTCTCCACGTAACCGAGGGCTTTCACTCGCTCTTTTACGCCATCCAAATAGCCCTGAATGCCCGGGTATTTGTCGAAATAGGTTTGAATGAATTTCCGACCCTCGTCGGGTGAGAACTCCGTCTGTTGAGATATGCCAAAGGCGGACAGGCCGTAGATGACGCCGAAGTTGAGCACCTTGGCGATGCGGCGATGGTCCGAGGTCACCTCATCCATAGGGACTTCAAACATCATTGAGGCGGTGGCGGTGTGGATGTCCTCGCCCTTAAGGAAGGCCTCTATCAACGCCTCGTCCTGGGACAGGTGGGCCAGAACGCGAAGCTCAATCTGCGAATAGTCCGCGGCGAATAGAAGCCAAGGTTCGCCGTTCATACGGGATGCTCGGAAGGCCTTGCGCACCTGACGTCCCAACTCGGTGCGGATGGGGATGTTCTGAAGGTTGGGGTCGTTGCTGGAGATGCGCCCCGTGGCCGAACCGGCCTGGTTGTAGCTGGTATGGATGCGGTTTGTCCTGGGATTGATCAGGGCGGGAAGGGAGTCGACGTAGGTGGACTTCAGCTTGGACAGTTGTCGGTAGTCCAAGACCTTCTGTATCATCGGGTGAGCACCCTTGAGGGCTTCCAGCGAGTTGGCGTCGGTGGAATAGCCTGTCTTGGTGCGCTTGGTCTTGGGCAGCCCCTGTTCCTCGAAGAGTACCTGACCGAGCTGCCGGGGCGAGTTTATCTTGAAGATGTGGCCCACGTCCTCGTAGATGGCGGTCTCCAACTCGGCAATCTTTATGCCGAGGTCCTTGGACATCTCTTGCAGGCTTCCGCCGTCCAGGGTAATGCCGTTGCGCTGCATCCGGACCAGCACTTCAATTAGGGGCATCTCCATGTTCTCAAAGATGCCCCAGAAGCCGTTGTCCCGAAGCCGCTTCTCCAAAATGGGACGGAGCCGGCCGGTGTAGTCGGCGTCGGCGCAGGCGTAAGGGACCACGTCGTCGATAGGAACCTGGTCCATGCTTATCTGTTTTCGACCCGTACCGATGAGGGCTTTGATGGGCATCATCTCATAATGCAGAATGTCCAGAGCCAGGTTCTTCAATCCAATGGCCTTGATGCCCAGTAGGTAAGCGGCCATCATGGTGTCGCAGGCCATGCCTCGAACCTGAATGCCGTAATTCCCCAGGGCGGTCACGTCGTAGTTAAGATTGTGGCCGGACTTGGCCATTTGCGGGTCTTCCAACAGCGGCTTCACCGCCGCCAGTACCTCTTCCAAGGGAAGCTGCTCACCCTGCTGATGGCCGACGGGTACGTACCAGGCCTTTCCGGGGGTAGTGGAGAAGCTGAGGCCAACCAGGTCCGACGCCATGGGGTTTATGTTGGTGGTTTCCGTATCGAAGGCGAATTGGCCGGACTCGTGCAGGGCTTCAATCATCTGATCCAGGGCCTCTTGGGAGTTGACGCACACATAGTCGACAGGTGGGCCTTCCTGTTTAGCGGCCTTGGAATCGGCAGAGCCGGGCTCGCCGTTTGCATGGGGTACCCGAGCGACGACGCTGGCGAATTCCAACTCCCGCAGCAGGTTCACCACGTCGTCCCTGTCGTAGTTCCAGAAGCGGCAAGCGTCCAGGTCGAGGGTCACGGGAGCGTCCTTGCGGATGGTGGTGAGGACTTTGCCCTGAAGGGCGGCGTCCTTGTTTTTCAGGAGCAGGTTGCGGACTCGCGGAGGTTTCACCTCGTCGATGCATTCGTAGATAGACTCAAGGGTGTCGAATTGCAGCAGAAGCTTGATGGCCGTCTTCTCACCAAGGCCGGGTATGCCTGGGATATTGTCGGAGGGGTCTCCCTTGATGGCCTTGAAGTCCGGGTGGGCCGAGGGCAGAAGGCCGCCGAAACGCTTGCGTACCTCAGTTTCGTCGTATACCTTCTGCTGCTGGACGCTGTAGAAGAGCTGCACCCGCACGTGGGGAGAAACGAGCTGCAGGGTGTCCGTGTCTCCAGTGAGAATGACCGTGTCCACGCCCTGCTTATCCGCTTCCCGGGCGAGGGTGCCCAACACGTCGTCCGCCTCAAAGCCAGGGGCTTCCAGGCGGGGAATGTTGAAGGCTGCCATTAGCTGTTTGACGCGGTCGAACTGGTGCCTGAGGGCCGGCGGCGTCGGGGGGCGTTGGGCCTTGTATTCCGGGAACATTTCGTGCCTGAAGGTCGGCTTAGAAGTATCGAAGGCAATGATGCAGTGAGTGGGATGCAAGTCGTTAATGGCCCTGAGAAAGGTGTTGGAGAAGCCAAAAACAGCGGTGGTGTCCTCCCCGTCACGGGTAGTGAGGCTTTGCGTGGTTGAGATGGCGTGGAAGGCGCGATGCACCATGGCGTGGCCGTCCATTATCATGAGCAGGGGCTTGTCACGCTTCAGGGGCAGGCTTAGCATCGTACCTTGAGAATGGGCCATGGGCCACCACCTTGTGGTATGTACTTGGACACGGGGTTCACGGCGATTATACACCAAGACCCATGGCCAAGCGGCCCAGTATTGGGATTCTGTTACGCTAAAGACGAAATCGAATTTGAGTCCGGGTCAGGTATGAGGGAAAAAGAAGATAAAAGAAAACTCCACCGGTCCCGGTGCCTGGGACCGGTGGAGTTAGTGAGGAAGAGTCCGGGAGTTAGCTCTGCCGGTTGCCGTTTTCTGCCAAGACTTCGAAGGTCTCTACACCGGTGAGAAGGGCAAGCCCGTTGCGAACGCTGGTGAGGTTAGCGGTTAGCTGACGCTCCAGGTTGCGAAGGGCCTTGGCGGCATAAGCGTCCACCTCTGCCCTGCTGGTCTTCAACTCGGTTTCGGCCTGGGAGGTCATGCGGGTGGACTTCCGCTCTGCGTCATCCACAATCTGCCGGGCCCTACGCTGGGCCTCCTTGAGGACCTCCGATTGGTTGATCCTGTTCTGGAATTCCTCCTCAGCCTGGGCCTTGGTGCGGCGGCGCTCGGCCTCCGCCAGGTTGAGGATGTCGTCCTTATTGACCAGGATCTCTTTGGCCGCCCGAACGTCCTGAGGAACTGCCAGCCGAAGCTGGTCCATTAGCTCTTGAACTTTGTTGACATCCAGAAGAGTGCGTTGGGTTGCGGGAACCTTGGTACTAGTAGTGATTAGTGCTTCCAGCCTATCGATGATATTGATTATGTCCATGTGTCCTCCTTCCACAATTTATTGACTAATGGGGCAGAGCTAACTTTTCCAAGACTGCTTTGGCTACGTGCGGCGGCACCATTACCTCTATGTCGCCTCCCAGACTGGCCACCTCCTTCAGACGACTAGAGCTTACGAATTGATATTCCAGGCTGGTAATTAGACAAACCGTTTCAATGTCTGGCGCTAGTTTTTTGTTCACGAACGCCATCTCGTATTCATATTCAAAATCGGAACTGCCCCGAAGGCCCTTCACGATTACCTGGGCCCCCGTACGGCGGGCGTAGTTCACGACCAGACCGCTGAAGCTTCGGACGTTCACGTTCTCCAGATGCTGCACCTCCTCCGTGAAAAGGTCGACGCGCTCTTGGGCGGTGAAGAGGCAAGGCCTTTGCGAACCTTCGTAGACGGCGACCTCCAGGTGGGAGAAGAGACTCGAGGCCCGAGTGGCCACGTCCACGTGTCCTCGGGTGACCGGATCGAAGGTGCCCGGATAGAGAGCGACGGTCATCTGGCGTCTCCCGATCGAAAGAAGTCGACCACGCTGTCGCCGTGACGCCTGCTGCGCACCAGCGAAAGCTTGCCGTATCTCTTCTTCAGCGCCAAACGCTTTGAATGTCCTACTACTAGCATTCCTTCATTCTCAATAATTTCTGCTTGGTCTATTGCTTCTAAGTCCTGGTCTAAGCTCTCCATGCGGTACGGGGGGTCCATGAGCACCACCCTGTAGGGGCCCTTGAGATGCGCCAATGCTTTCAACGCCTCCAGGCGGTGCACTTTCGCTTTTCCTTCAAGGCCGGTAGTTTTCAGATTCCTCCTTAGAACGGCGCATTGGCGAGGGTCCTTCTCCACAAAATCAGCGAAGGCGGCGCCCCGGCTCAGGCTCTCGATACCAAGGGAACCAACGCCAGCGTATAGGTCCGCAACCTTGGCATCTGCCAGAATTTCAGAACCCAGGCTGTTGAAGATAACGCCTCTGATAAGCTCCGAGGTGGGTCTGGCTCCCGGGATAGCGGGAGGGGCGAGCCTTCTTCCTTTGGCGATTCCTCCTGCTATACGCATCTTCAACCCGTGACGTGAGTCTACTGATAGAGGGCGATTCTAGTAAACAATAATGGCTGCGTCTTTAGACGACTTTTGGGCGAAATTTAGGAAACTGTTCATTCCTAGACTGCCCGGGGGCATTATGTTGGATGGCACGCGTCTACACAGACCATAGACTTTGGCAGCTTTAGAGGAAACTCATGCAGACAACCTGCGCGCTGAATGCGGTGCGTTGGTGTTGTATAATCGTATCGTGCCTTGTCGACGAATGTGGAGTACTTCGATGCTTCCGACGGCCCACAAGGCAAAGACGCGTGTGCATCATGGGCGGTTAGCTCAGCTGGTTAGAGCACCTGCTTTACACGCAGGGGGTCACAGGTTCGAGTCCTGTATCGCCCACCAGTTTACGCCTAAGACCTAACAGGACTCGAACTCGGCTTGTTCGTACAAAATTAACGGTGTCGGGTTCCTTTTCTTACATTTTGTCCTTTTATGAATTCGTGACTGAGTGGCGATCCCTTAGTGCGCTACAAAATATCGTTGGCTCATTCAATTATTTCGAACTTCCTGGCCAACTTTACGGGTCCACGTCAGGAAAGTGCAGCACGAAAATCTCCATATATCTTCGATCACGATGTCTGCACCATTGAATTCTTCAACTGCCGCCGCCTACTGGAAGCCGGACAGCCTCAGTTGATACACCTCCTGCCTATCCACGTCGTTCTGACGGTGGTCAAACCCCGAGACCCCGACGCCAATCAACCGGAAGAATCTCCCCGGTTCCATTTCGACTTCCAGCAGGGCCATTGCGGTACGTGCTATATCTTCAGGGGATTCCACGGGTTCTGCCACGGTCCTCTGTCTGGTGAACGTGGTGAAGTCCGAGAGGCGGAGCTTGACCTTCACAGTGCGACCCCGCAGGGACTTTTTCTTCAGACTCAGTGCTACGTCCTGGCTCAACCTGCCTATGAGGTCCCGCAGAACTTCGCCGTCAGCCGTGTCCCTGGATAGGGTTGTCTCTGAACTGATCGACTTGGTCCCCCTGTCGACTTCTACCTCTCTGTCGTCGTCACCGAGAGCCAGGGATCGCATACGGGGACCCGTCTTTCCAAACATTTGGATGAACCAATCCTCCGGCTGCGCCGCCAGATCCCCTATGGTGTGAATCCCTTCCATCCTGAGAAGCTCCACCCTCTTGGGTCCTATGCCCCACAGCTGTCCCACGGACAGGGGACTCAGGAACTCCTGCTCCGAACCCGGCGGCACCACCCTGAAGCCATCGGGCTTATCGATCTCAGAGGCTATCTTGGCCACCGACTTGCCGGTGGCCACACCCACGGAGATGGTGAGGCAAACCTCGCCCCTCACCTGCTGTTTGAGACGGCGGGCTATTTCTCCTGCGCCTTGTCCTGGAGAAACTGACTCCGTGACATCCAGATAAGCCTCGTCCAGGGAGACCGGCTCCACAAGGTCCGTGAATTCACGAAAGATGGTCATCACCCTTCGGGACACTTCCCGGTAGCGGGGAAAGTTCGCCGGTCTCCTGACGGCCACCGGGCAGAGCCCAAGAGCCGTGGCCATGGGCATGGCCGAGCGGACCCCAAAGCGTCGCACCTCATAGGAGGCCGACGCCACCACTCCTCGGCTTTCAGGACTTCCTCCAACGATAACCGGCTTTCCCCGCAACTTAGGATCGTCCAACTGCTCCACGGAGGTGTAGAAGGCGTCCAGGTCTGCGTGGATAATGTGCCTCATCGGTAATGCTCCCAGGTAACACTATCCTACAGCAAATTCTTCACTGCGTTCTGAGCCGATAGAGGGGCGGTCAGGATTAACGCATTCAGCACTAATGATGACTCAAAATACGACCTGGGTAAGAGAACACACACCTGGGCAGGTGATCAACAAGCAGAGGTCGTCTTCTGAAGTCACCCCTGGTGAGGACTGATAGTTGTGGCGATGGCTGGTCTAATTACCTTGGCAATCGATACCTGAGTCACGTATCGCGCCATACCCGTTAACCCCCTCCGGTCATCAGCATTTCCGCAGATAGCCCCTGGCGCCGTCAGCGACCTCCTTGAAAACGGCATCCTCGTGGGTGGGGGCTGTCACCAACGGCACATTCTGGAGCGGGTGCTCAAAGACTTAGCTGTTGCTTGAGCACAATGTACCAATGGCAGTAGACAAAACGCTCTGCTGAAGACTAGGAAAAACAAAGGCAAATTTTTCCCTTTTGACCTTTCGCAACGCCAGAGAAATATAAAACACTTGGGCGACGTAGCCAAAAAGGGAAAAATTGCCTGTTTGCCATGCGAAAGACCGATAAACGTTCTTACGAAGACACCGATGTACGGGCCACAATGGATGGGGGGCCATTTCCCCGCAGGAGCGCCAACACAATTACACGCTGGCTTGCTATGCACCGCGAGAAGGAGATTAGATAAGGGTTTTCAGGATTCACCCCAACCCATTTATCACTACCGGCTTCCTGCTAGCTTTCTTTCTACTGGTGGGTTTCCTGTATGGGTTCCCCATGATGGTCTCCCAAGCGGCTTCCGGTGATGGAACGGGCGACAATGATGAGCGAAGCCTTGAATGCCTCCAAGACCCAAACCATTGCTCTTGCACTTACACCTGTCCCACAACCGAACCAACGCCGGCTCCCACGCCTTGTCAATATTTCTGGGCGTGCCAGAGTACGCCGAGGCCCACAGCCACGGCGGCTCCCACGCCGGCACCCACCCAGGACTCCTGCTACGATTTTGACACATCTGGGTGCCACGATGCCACGGCCACGCCAGAACCAACGCCGACCACGCCGGTGCCCACACCCGAACCCACGCCTGAGGAGGAGGAAGAAGAGGAAACCACGACTGAGCCTACACCCGAACCCACGCCTATACGGATCAAGCCTCCCCAACCCAACTCCCGTTGCACCTGGGACGCAGGCGATTGGGAATGGGACTGTCCGACGGGAGGCACCAGTGGTGGGACAACGCCCTCCCCGCCGGTCGCTGGTTCTCCCTCTCCCATCATCTTTGACCAAAAGAGCCGGTCATCGGTTAGGTTAAGCTGGCCTCGTGAGACGGGCGTTACAGATTATAAAGTCCAGTATTACAACCCAGCGATAGAGACTTGGGATGACGCTTTTAGTATAGAAATCTCTAGTCGTAGGTATACCGCTTCTGGCTTATCATGCAACACGCTATACGCATTCCGAGTCTGGGCCAAAGGCGACGGAACGACACTCGCCGATAGTTATGTCAATCCCACGATACGGTCCGTAACGACCTCAGCGTGTGGTGGCGGTGGTGGTGGCGGCGGCGGTGGTGGCGGAAGCAATACTGGATTCCCCAATACACAATACCTTGAAGCTACTGCGAGCTACTTACAGTATCCGTACCGCATACTAATAACCGACGAAACAGTCTGGAGAGTGATTGAGGATAAAGTAGTCAGTGTCAGGGTCGAGGCCACTGACAATTGGACAATTCCATCCCACTATTCCTTCCGACTGCGAGTCAACACGGATGAGACAGGATTACAAGTTACTAGGAACAACAAATGTGACTTCAGTCCCGTCACTAGAAACTCAGCCGAGTGGAGGAAGCGAAATGAATTCGAACTGTCTGGGACTACTGGTGCAGCGATAGTTATCCGATGTGGAAAGGGCAGCGCGTCCAACGCCGGCCTGGACCTAGTCGTAGTGGACACCCAGCACCCCAATAAAACAGCCTACAAAGACATCGTCAACGACCTTATGATGGCACCTCACCTCGAGAACGACAACGGACACTTGACGTACCACGTAAACAAGACAGGAATGGCAACTGACAGTTCCCTTCGGGTGGACGGTGCTTATGAAACAGGAGGGGATTTCTGGAATAGCATTCTGGGTAATGTCAGCATCACTGATGCTGACAACGAGGCTGACGCCAGGCTCAGAATACAGGTCACGACTAGCGCGAGAGTCACCTGCGAGAATTCTAAAGCTATTGCTTGTGTACACAACCCCCTAGTTGAAAGGACAATGAGCAATGGAAAGATCAAGAAGGTATTCAGAGAGCCCATCGAAATGTACATTGTGGCCAATCCCGTGGGAGGGAGGAAGTGGACTCATCTCTACCCTAGGTATGAAGATAAGCGTGACGAATGGAATTACTTGCCGCATACAGTAGGCCACGAATTCGGGCATGCATTGGGCTTGGAACATCATGGAGTGCGAGATACCCTCATGTTTTACACTACCTCAATAACGATCTATCAAAGAGACATGCCTCCTTGCACAGACACGGCTAATGACAATGATGTGTGTGGCAAGCACCCGTATGACATTGATTCTTTGAAAGGACTTTTCGCATGGACCGATTGAAGAACACAGCACTTTATATTGTCAGTAGTCTTCTCATCCTGGTTATGGTTGGTTGCTCCTCATCGCCGCCTACAGAGGGGCCCAGGCCTGAGACGCCGGGGACCGAGACACCTGACCCAGTAATGCCTACTCCGAAAGCCGTGGTAGTTACTCCTGCTCCAACAGTTTCTCTTGAATATGCTGCCCCTGCTGAGGAGCCTGAAGAGCAAGTTGTAATTACACCTTTGATATGGGTAAATGACGCGGCCCCCTCGGTAGACCTGCAAATCTTCGATACTGACGTGATAGTAGTGGCCTCGTTGGTCTCTGCTGCTGCTGGAGTCCAGCAGGACGGCGATGTTTATCGACCAGGGCAGATTCTCCGTTTTCGCAGTTCAGAGTATCTTAAAGGGACTGGACCTACGGAGTTTGTCGTGGAGGTCCTCATCGTTGAATTTGAGGCAAGCACCGAAGCTAAGGCTTTGGAACTTGCGCGGGACTACATCGCCCGCAGGAATACCAGCTATGATCAAAGGCTTGGAATCCTATTCTTGAGTGGGCCGTTAACTGCTGCCACCATCAGTGAAGGACAGTCGGACACAAGCCTCAGCCGCTCGGCTTCTAGCTCTACCACAGCATTCAACTTTGCGTCAGACGAGTTTCTGGCAACAAGCTCGTGGGAGTATTCCATTGATAGCATTGATAGAGTCTGGATGCCCGCTAGGAATAATACACCTCTTTCCACTTCAGGTGGCAGGGCTCCGCAAAACTCGGACCTCGAATACATCACAGATGGGGCGGCCACACCCCCCACTGTGATTCGACTCTCTGAATTGAAGAGCAAGATCTCCGCTTTGGCCACCCGGTTGGCTGGTGGGGCTGGCATTGCAGGTTTCAAAGAATGCGTTAGAGGTGAACTGAACAGGGAGCGTTTCTATCGAGATTATGAGCCATATACGGTGTATCACACAATACCTTCTGGAGCCGACCCTGACGCTCAAGCCCTACGCGATGAACCAGTAAGGTATGGGGACTCAGTCTACTGGGTCTTTCATGTAAGAGGAAAAGACGCCTCCTATTTCCAGGCTGTAATTGTTGATGACGACGATGATCCTGCGAGGTACAGTTTCAAATACACTCCCAGTCGCCCGTTGCCAGCCGGAATGTACGAAGTAGACTTCACTTATCAGCTGCCTAGTGAGATTCCTTGTGGCCAAATTGATGATCCCGTCAGGTACCGAGAAGTAACAGCAGAGGCCCCCGCTGGCACCCTCCACGAGGCGTTCTTCGACCCGGTGAATGTTGGGACGGCGGTGAAGGCTGATAGCTCCAACGGAGTCCTCAAGCCCACGGCGTTCACCGTCGGCAGCACGTCCACCGAACTCACAAGCCTGGAGTGGTCCAACAATCAGGTGGTGCTGACCCTCGGCACCCACGTATCCCTGAGCGGTCACGTGTTGGACTTCATCGAGTTGGATGGCAGCGTATCGTTGTCCCTCTTCACGGACAGCGCCACAGTGGACAGCACGGCGGGGACGTACACCTGGTCCATGTCGAGCCAGCCTTGGCAGGACGGGGACAAGCTCATGCTGCGCCTCCGTCCCTTGGGCACAGAGATATTCCTCCAGAACCTGCCCTCCACCACGGCGCAGGGTACGGCTCACTGGTTCAGTGCAAAGTTGATGAACCTGGACCAGTCCAGGAGCTACAGCTACCGTCTATCGGCGGACAACAGAAACGTGGTGTTGCACAATGCAATGTGTACCGCTGGAACCTATGCCGCCGGGGATGTTCCTGCCCGGTCGACCAGCCATTCCAGTGAGCACCCGCTTCTGGGATGCGGCACGCCCGGCGCCACCATAACGGCCACGCTCCTCGAGGGGACCACGGAGATCGATACCACCACATACTCGGTGATAGTCACGCCGCCGCCGCCGCCATTGGTGGAATTCAGCGAGTTGGCGTCCACCATCGAGGAGGGAGGGAACGACCAATTCGTTATAATCGCGTCGCACCTGGACGTGGCCCACGGCCACACCATCCGGCTGACCACGGAGAACGCCAACATGGGCTTCAACGCCACCTGCACGGACCTGGACGAGGAGTTCACGGTCGGCAGCGGTGGCGCAGCCTACCTTGACTCCAGCAGGCTCTACGGGTGCGCGGCGCCCGGCGGCACGGTGACGGTGACGCTTTTGCAGGGGGCAACAACCATAGGGACCTTCACCCAGGACGTTGTGGTGACGCCGCCACCGCCGCCTTCCCTGGAGTTTGTCAATCTACCCGCCACCGTCGAATCCGGTGTCAGGACAACCTTTAGGGTTGGCGCATCCAACCTGGATACCTCCAGCGCCTACACAATCAAGGTGACTACGAACAACGCCAACATGGGCTTCAATAGCGGCTGCACGAGGCGGGAATCCGCCGACGCTGCTGCAGCGGGTAGGAATACCTTCAACACCTTCTTCACCCTCTACGGATGCGCCTCTCCCGGCGGTACGGTGACGGCGACTCTGCTAGTGGGGGAACAGGATGTGAGCAGCATCAGCCAGGCCGTTACGGTTACCGGGCCGGCCTCCACGGACGCCACGTTGAGCGCGCTGAGTCTCAGTGGCATCGCGTTGACCTTCGACACCGCCACCACGAGCTACAGTGTCAGCGTAGCCAACTCCGTTGGAGAAACCACCGTCACAGCCACGGTCAACGACGACGGGGCCACCCACGTAGTCAAGCTGGGCGGGGTGGTAGACGACGACGGCACAGTAGCTCTGGCGGTAGGAGCCAACGTCATCACCGTGGAGGTGACGGCGGAGGACGGCAACACCACCCAGACCTACACGATGACAGTGACCAGGGCCGTGGCTCCGACAACCCCCGCCTCCACCGACGCCACCCTGAGCGCCCTGACCCTCAGCGGCGTCACGCTGACCTTCGATTCGGCCACCACTAGCTACACCGCCGACGTTGCCAACTCCGTTGGAGAAACCACCGTCACAGCCACGGTCAACGACGACGGGGCCACCCACGTAGTCAAGCTGGGCGGGGTGGTAGACGACGACGGCACAGTAGCTCTGGCGGTAGGAGCCAACGTCATCACCGTGGAGGTGACGGCGGAGGACGGCAACACCACCCAGACCTACACGGTGACAGTGACCAGAGCGGACGCGCCGTTGACGGCGACCTTTGAGGAGGAGCCTGGGAGCCATAACGGAGTGGACGCCTTCACCCTCCGCATATCCTTCAGCGAGGCCATCGCCGCCGGCTTCGCCACAGTGAGAGATCACGTGATGGAAGTGACGGGAGGAGACGTGACTGGAGCGCTGAGGGTGGACGGAAGGAGCGACCTGTGGGAGGTCACGGTTCAGCCGGATTCAACCTCAGACGTAGTAATAGTGCTGCCCGTGACCACCGACTGTACGGCCCAAGGAGCCGTCTGCACGACCGGCAACAAGCCGCTGTCTACCAGAGTGGAACTGACCGTGACGGGTACAGGCTGATAAACAACGGAGAAACGCGCGGGACCCGGCTGAAGCCCGTGAAGACGCTGGGATTAATCGCAGCCATCGCCGCGGCCCTCGTGACACTCATCATTGTGAACGCGCCCCCGCTGCCGGCGTTGTTCCTACGGGAGACTGCCGAGTTCCTCAGGCGCAACCCGGCGCCGTTGTACCTCTTCTTGAGTTCAGACTTCCCCATCAACGATGCCAACAAGTTTACCGGGCTGCAGGAGCGGCGCTTTGCGGAAATCAAATGCACCGGAGACCCCCAGTTATTCCTGGACCCAGAGATAGGTTTTCACACTGCCATGTTCTCAGATATCGCCTCAGCTCAGGCCTGCGTAGCCTGCCACAACACCGAGCCGGACTCTCCCAAGACCGACTGGCAGGTGGGAAACATCATGGGCGCCACTACCTGGTCCTATCCCGAGGTTGAGATTGGCATGACGGAGGGCCTTGCCTCTGGTAAAGGCCCTCCGTCAGAGCATCCGGGGGCATACGAGCATTACCTAGCCTAAAAATGTCACCTTTGCGGAACTTCCAGCTATTGGGGACCGGCGGCCGGCCGCCGGCTATTTTCTCCCGTCGGCCGATGTCTTCATGGCAGAGGCTTAGGAGAGGGCCTCCGCCGCACCATACGCTCGTTGCTGGCCTTGCAGTGTGAGGAGGAATGACGTATCGGCAGGTCCAATCCTACCTTTGGCCGTGCTGTGATGCGATCAGCTGACAGTACCGCAGTCCGGGGCCGAGGACATGAGTGGCCCATCCCAAGAAGGCGTCCGTTCGCGCTGCCGGCAGCCTTGTGGCGGTGGCGATTGACTGGCGTCATAGGTGTGATCCTTCACTTGTTGCAGGTCCTCTTGGGCCTGCGATGGGAGTGGCTCTCTCAACTCTAAACGGTGGATATATTCACGTACGCCATCCGCGCCGGGTTGCTGTCGTACGTGGGCTGGCAGTGGTGGTTATTCTACTCTCGGTTCAGACGGAGATACGGGATAGGCTTGCTACTATTTTGAGCACGGATGAGTGCTCTTGCATCAGGCTTGAAGAAGGAGAAGCTCATTCACAGCCCCGAGAAAGTCCGCGGATATCCCAACTCCCTGGCCCCTATATTCGCTCGAAGTAGCGCACGCGCTCCCAATCCGTCACGGCTCTTCGGTAAGCCTTCGCCTCCGTGGAGAAGAAGTGAGCGTAGTGCGTCACCACATCCTGTCCGAAGGCCGAGCGTGCCAGGTCACTTTCCTTGAAGTTAACGACCGCTTCCTCCAGAGAGCCAGGAAGCATCGCCTCGCTGGGTGCAGAGTAAACGTCGCCGATATATGTCGGCGGGCGGCTCGATTCGACCCTCTATGCCCACTAGTCCAGACGCTACAACTGCCGAGTAAGCCAGATATGGGTTTTCGTCGGCCCCGGGAATCCGACACTCGATCCGAAGACTTGGCCCGGCGCCCTCAACCCTGAACCCCGCCGTCCGACTGTCCGGCGACCAGGCCAGCGCAGTCGGGGCCCAACTGCCCGCCTGGAATCAATTGTACGAATTCACAGTCGGCGCATAGAACACCACTAGCTCCGCCGCAAACCGTATCGATCGACCCAAGAACCAGCGAAATACATCTGAGCAGGCGATGCCGGCTATTTCCCCATTCCCCACAAACGCGTTTGCCAACCTCCCTTTCCCGTCGCTCCACAGGCTCACGTGGAGATGGGAGCTGGACCCGGCCTGCTCCGAGTCCGGCTTCGCCATGAAGGTGGCGCTACATTCCTTCTGATCTGAAATCTCTTTGACCGCCTGCTTCAACAGGGTGTGCCGGTCCGCCATCTCCAGCATAGGCGCATACCGGATGTTCAGTTCGTGCTGACCCCGGCCAAACTCTCCCTTTGTGGATTCCACCGACATGCCGGAGGCAGCGAGATGACGCCGAAAGGCCCCGTTCAGGTCCTCCGTACATGCCGCTTGCAGGAGGTGATAATCCTCAATGTACCACCCGGCCTCGCACAGGTTTCGATATCCGCCCTGGGCCGCTTGGGTGTATGGAGTACGGTACTGTTAGTATTCCAACTCAGACTCGGCCATGGCATCATAACCCAGCGCGCTCAGTCGCTCCAGCTGTTTGTGTAACATAGAACGAGGCGCCACTTTCACCAGCTCATTGTCCGGCTCCTTTTCTGCGTCTCAGATCACCAGCGCGGTCCTATCGAGCCGCGTTAGCTGGCGCATGGTTCCCATATCCGGCGCCAGGTGAATATCCCCGTAGCCTCCGTCCCAGTTGGAAAATTGTACCCAGGAACGGGATACATCTCCATGTCCGTGGTGAGAAGATAATCACAAACATGGGTGCCTCTCTCTACGTCAGACAGGAAGTAAGAAGTATCCAGCCTCTTGCCCATCATACTTCCATACATGTCGGGGAAGGCTAGAATCACCGTATCAATCAAACCTTTCCCGACTGCCGACCTCAATCCCTCAACATCCAATAGTCCTTTCATTGTAGTCTCCCCCTGGCCCATGTTCGCTGTCTTCGGCCTATCTGATACCGGTGGGTACCGAGCAGCTATAGATAACCCACTTTAGTTTTGCGTTCAACGTCGCCAGCCACCAAGTAGAAGGTGGCGCAATCGGAACCGAAACCTCTATCCGGATAACGAGTTCAAGGTTGATGTTGTTGACTTCGTCTATCGCAGCCCGGATAAGGAGCAACCGCAACAATTCCCTGCGATTCTATAAGCGGCGGAGGGTCCACTTTTCAACCACCTTCTACAGGCCGCCACCCCCGCCTATCACGTATATACTCTCTCGTTTGAGCCGCACTTGACAAAATGAACGTGTTATGACAATTATCGCTGGAATAAAATCTTTCTCGGACATGCTGCAAGGGCGTAACCGCGACATCCGGCCCGCTTGCCACGGAAAGTACAGTGGCTGAGGTTGGGGGGTGGTCTGTTTAGGCAGGTGGGCGGGGTATCAACGAGCAGCCCTGGGTTGCAGGTCTGGTATTCCCGGCGGATCTAAAGTCCGCTTCACGTAATGGAGAGGCGGTTCGGGCCCATTCGTGGGTGCCTTCCGCTTAGCCTCCGGCGTCACACCCTCGTGCTGATCAAGAGCGTCCGTCTGTGAGGATGCTCGCTTGTACGATGGCTGAAGAGCCGCATGCACTTCAACTGTCTGCGCATCTGGTTCGCTGCCCGAGGAGAGACTATAAATGCTGGAGGTAGCTTATGGAGACCAGGACAAATTCTGCCCGCATAATGCGGACAATCGATGACTATGGGTCATTCTACAGCAGGCACGCGGACCGGTACGCTTTCAACCAGATCGCACGGGTGCAGCGTATTTGGGCCAACTCGTCCCATTCTTTGCTCAAGGGTAATCACTCCCTGATAAACGCCCTAGTGAAACTAGCCCCCGGCCCCAAGGGCCTGGATGCCGGATGCGGCGCAGGGGCTGTCGACGTGGCTGATCTGGTAGGTCGAGACATGGATGTTGTTGGCATCGACGCTGTCAAAGACAACGTGGAGTCAGCGCTCCGGCTGCATCCCTTCCTTGAAGGCCGGGTAAGAGTGGGTGACCTCTCGCAAAGAATTGCCTTTCCGACGGGCTCGTTCGATTTTGTGATGTGCAACGCGGTCATCCAACACTTGAGTGAAGAGCACGTTTATAAGACTACCCTTCCCGAGCTATCCAGAATCACGAAGCCGGGCGGCGTACTCCAAATGATTTTCAAATGTGGTCAAGGCAATGTCACGATACATGACCCGGACTATGACGATGTCAGGACCTTTCGACTATTCGACGAGCGGAGGGTTGTAAGAGCGCTCCGGTCCCAGGGAATGGAATTGGTGTCTGCCACGGACCAGAAGTCCCTCGGGGGATTGATGTATTACGTCAACAACAACGGCCTAAGGCACTGCGCATTCTGGACGCGGAAGATATTCTAGTACATCTTGAAGATATCGGTTGCGGGCTAGAGTGAGGTGAACCCGATCATTTGGACAGGATTATGACGGGATTAAGCTAAAGTAACGTTGGCCAAAAGATTTCCCTAGAATCAAAATCCCATGGATCTTGCGGTGATCTACAGGGCCACTGCGTACCCAAAAGTTCGTAATTCAGTCCAGCATGGCTGACACTTGGCGCCTAAGACCTATGGGGACTCGGACGCTGCTTGTGAGCCAACCCCCCCCATCTGGGCGGCCCTCTACGCCAGGGTGTCAAGCGACCGGCAGGACGTGATCTTCTTGATGGCCGCCCAGATGGGGGCGCTTTGGGACTACGCCAGAAGAACGGCTACATTGTCGCCCGCGAATACAGCGACTAGGCCGAAAGCGGGCGAATCGCCGACAGACCCCTGTTCCGCAGGATGAGCGAAGAACGGGGATGTCGGAATGTGCCCTTTGAGGTTATACTCGTCTGGAAGTTCTCCAGCTTCACCCGCAACAGGGAGCACGAAGTGGCCTTCAAGTCCATGCTCAGGCGCAAAGGCGTCTAAATCGTCTCCATCACCAAGCACGCCTCCGACTCCCCAACAAGTAAGCCCTGGGGGCCATCATAGAGAGCGTGGACGAATTCTACAGTGGCAATCTGAGTTCACAGGGCCATTGGTGAGGGCTGCCTGAGCCTCCCGGCTGCAAACAGCGTCCGTGGGAACTTCACCTAGTGGAAGGAGGTGTCCAATGAAGACTCAGACCATTGGTCTCGGCGCTCTGGTAGGTGGCTTGCTCATTGTGCCTATGGTTGCAGTGATGTACCTGGCGGACAAGTGGCTCAACCTCTCATTCGCACCCTATGATGTCTTCGACTGGGTTGCACGAATTCTGCCTGGGCCGGTTGTGACGTTCGGAATTGATTTGATGATTGATAGCCTGCAAATGGTGGGCCTCAACGTCGCGGACACTGCGAAGACTGCCGAACATATCCAGGCGGTAGTAGCGTTCGGCATCGCCGGAGTCGTGGCAAGCATCATCGTATACAATGTTGTTGGACGCTGGCCGGCCCGTAGCGGACCCGGTTTGGGCCTCCTGGTGGGTGCTGTCCTGGGGCTGCCGATCGCGATAATCTCGGCAAGCATGGCCCAGGTCTCGACATCCGTGTTTTTCATCTTCCCATGGGTTCTCGGTGTGTTCTGTGTCTGGGGCGTCGTCACGGTCGCCACGGCCCGCAGACTGCTGCCTCAGTTCTCCTTTACAACTGACAACTCGTCGGCGCAGGGAGGGACAAGGTCCGTGAAAGTCGTCGGTAGGCGGAAGTTTCTCATCCAAATAGGGGCAGCCACGGCTACCGTCACGGTTGTTGGCGCCGGCTTGGGGCGCGTCCTCGAAATAAACGAGAGCAACCGCTTGGAAGCCGAACTGGAGGCGATGAAGGCCAACATGCCCGAGGGCCCGTTGGTTGTCGAGCTGCCCAACGAAAACGACCCTCTCCAACCTGCTCTCGGAACACGGCCTGAATATACCGCCGTCAGAGACCACTACAAGGTCTTCATCCGTTCGGAACCAACGGTGATCGAAGGTGAAACTTGGACCCTGCCGATCACCGGCCTCGTGGATAACCCGGTGAATTTGACTCTGGACGACATCCGAACCAGGTACGAGGCTCGCAATGAGTTCGTCACCCTGAGTTGCATCTCCAATCGGGTGGGTGGCTCCCTGATAGGTACCACCTACTGGACCGGCGCCAGCCTACAGGACATCCTTGCCGACGTTAGACCCCAGAGGGATGCACACTACCTGTTTATAACCAGTGGTGACGGTTTTTATGAGACAGTCGATCTTGACTTGATCGACTCCGATAAGCGGATCATGCTCGCATACAACTGGGACGGCAACCCGATACCCTTCGATCACGGGTTCCCACTGCGAATTTGGCTTCCCGATCGCTTCGGCATGAAACAGCCCAAGTGGATCACCGGAATCGAAGTGATAGGCGATTATGAGGAGGGCTACTGGGTTGAACGCGGTTGGTCTAAGGAGGCGCTGGTAAAGTCCACGTCTGTGGTGGATACGGTGGCGGTGGACTCGGTGATCGAGGACGGTGATCGTAAGCTGATTCCCATTGGTGGAATCGCCTACGCTGGCGCGCGAGGCATCTCCAAGGTGGAGGTGCGTGTGGACGACGAACCCAACTGGCGGGAGGCGGAATTACGCAGCCCGATGTCGGATGTTTCCTGGGTAATCTGGCGCTACGATTGGCCGTTCGAAGAAGGACGCCATGACTTCCACGTCCGCTGCGTGGAGGCGGACGGAACTCCGCAGATCGAGGAAGAGAACCAGATAAGACCGGATGGCGCAACCGGATTCCACACCAAGTCAGAACGACTGGAGGCGACATAGACGACCCGGTTAGCCTCACTGCTCAACCTGTCAATCGCCAAGGTCTTTACCCCAGACATCGCTGCGGTCATTGGACCACTCGGGCGCCTGGTAGATAGACTTAGGTTTTGGGTCGGGGGCTAACCACCTCCTTGGGGCCAAACAGAGACCGGTGCGGAGACAGCCTCTTTGGCCGAGATGTTGCAGACCTGTGAACCCCGCGTGTTGGGGAGCAGCGGTGAAGGACGGGTTTCCCACAAGAGAGAGTGCCGAGTGCTCGTGACGGCGATGGGGATGGTTTAGTGTGCGAAAAATAGACTCAGCCCGCAGGCAGCCAACACAACAAACACCAGCTATGGGCTATTCCCCTCCGCTCTATTACCCATTTTCACTGGAAATACACAATCAATTTCCCGTTAAAACGCTCAGACACCTTCCTATGAGATCGTGATCTCCAGACGACAGTGGTCACTGGGGCCCCATTGTTCAGGTTTATTGAGTGCATGTATGCGCACGGAATCGGCCATTCCTCTGAAGGCAACGACGAAGTCCAACTGCCTCGTTGCGGCAGTTCTCGCGAGCCCGAATGAAATTGGATGATATCTTGCGAGCCTTAGTAGCGGAGAAGTCCCATGAATACCGGCTTTTCTAGCTAAGAGATGTTGAATGCGCATCTTGAATTCAAGATGCGCATTCAACTACCCAACCTATGGCACAGCTTATCCAAACGACTCGTCTTGCTCTATCAATTAATCAGATGCAAAGTTAACATATCAGACAAGTGATCTTAGTATGATGCAACGGCACAACGGTAATCGAACCAACTTCAAAGAGACCGTACACCGGGCTCTGAACGGGGAATCTAAGAGTTGGATAGGAAGAGTCGCCGCAAATTCGGTCACAATCCTAATAATTCTGTCAGTGATTGGGTTGGTTATTGAAACCGTCGACTCGATCTACGTCGCTTCCGCCCGAGCCTTCTTCTACTTTGAACTGATCTCCGTTTCCATATTCTCCGTTGAGTACCTATTGCGCGTATGGTCTTGCACTGCAGATCCCAATTACGTTCATCCCCTGAGAGGCCGACTCAAATTCGTTGTGTCCCCGTTGCTTCTGGTTGATCTCTTCGCGGTTTTGCCCTTTTACGCTGGGCTGTTCATCCCTCTAGGAATGGATCTTAGGGCGCTCAGGGCCCTAAGGCTCATTGCCAGATCAACACGGTTGGGACATCGCTCGGATGGCATACGCACGTTGCTGCGTGTTCTACAAACCAAGAGCAATGAGCTGCTCACGGTTGTGGTGGTCCTGATAGTACTTCTAATCCTAGCCTCTTCCTTGATGTACTACATGGAGAACAATGCGCAGCCGGACGACTTCTCCAGCATACCCGCTACCGCTTGGTGGGGTATAGTGACCCTTACGACCGTCGGCTATGGAGATATGGCTCCCGTGACGGCATTGGGCCGAGTTATAGCGGGTGTGATAGCGATTCTGGGCATTGGGCTATTTGCATTACCCGCGGGTATTTTGGGATCGGGCTTTATGCAAGAGGTGGAAAGAAAGAAGACCGATGCAGATCGTATATGTCCCAACTGCGGAGAAAGGACATCGGCATGAGAAAATTTCCTCTGGACAATCCATATATAAACGGCGAACAGATTATGTCCCTGGAAGGCGGGGACGAAAGCCTGTCGATGCACCCGTCTTACGCAATGATCGAAACTGTATTCAGGGCCTTCGATCCAAGCTCCCTGTCTCCTTCGATCACAATCCTTCGCTCCACGATGTCCCTCTCAATACTCTTCGTGAATAGCTTCCAAGCGTCAATCTCGTTGATTGCGGCCTGAGCGACAGGTTCACCAATTCCACCGTCACACAGCACCCACCCAGCGTCGTTTCGGACCACATCCCAGATCCCCCCGAAGGACCCGTTATAGTGACCCTTACCATCGTTCCTGTAGCGGCATCATCACGTCCATGATGATCACGTCGGGCTTGATCTCCTGAGCGAGAATCACCGCCGCCGCGCCGTCCCCAGCCTGGCCCACCTCCTTGCATCGCCGCGAATGCCCTTCTCACCATCTCAGATGGCAGACGAAGATTGCCCAGAGCCACGTTCCGCACCACTGACAGCAGCTGCTCCCTGTCAGTGTCCTTCTGGAGGTATCCGGTGGCGCCGGCGGCCACGGCCTCCACGATAGCGTCCTCCGCCGTAGAGGCCGTGAGCATGAGCACACGGGTCTCGGGTGCGTACTTCACGATCTCGTGGTCCAGCGCTATGCCCCCGTGGAACCCCATGGCGGTCAGCCCTGTGGGTCTGGCCGGTACGGAACCGCCATGTGCTGCGACCGGCGCACCGGCGAGGAGCAGGAGCAGCGTGGCCAGGGCGGCTAACAGGATGGGTAATCTTCGGCTCTCTATAACTATTACTTCAGTCTCACCTACAGGGACTGCAATCATTGCCACTCCGTCACCTGGCTGATCAATCGCGGTCAAAGTGTCGTCACAGTCGGTGGTTACGCCGTACCATTGGTGGAGGTAGGGCCTCGCTCAGCCAGTTCTCACAGTTCTTCCAGCCCGGACGGTTGGTGGCATTGTAGAGTGCGCCCCATGGCTCTCTGATTTCGGGCGAGAGTGCGGCCTTGGATCAATTGCTGGTCGTGTCGGACTCGCTGGAACCATAATACCAGCGATCGATTACTTCACCGGCGGCCTCGGCAAAGCCGGGATAAGCATCCTCAACAAAGGCCTTTCGCACGTAGCACACGCCCTTCTCTGCGCCTGTGCACTCATCTTCGTGTTCCAGATTGCTAATCTTCAAGTACAGACTTCCGAAGCCTCTCCGAAATTCCGTGTTTCCCAAGCGGCTATACAAATTCGCGAATAATCCATACCCCATAGTGTAATTACATCCCGACCCATAGAGGTCTTTGCCCTCGAGACTTCCATCATACGTCCCCTGGTCCAACTCTCCTATAGTGTTAACCAGAGTACAACCGGTGTCGCTAGGCGAAGCGGGTGCCGAATCTATCCGGCCTGTTGCAATTGCCTCCGTAAATGTGGCAGCCCCTTCATCAAGCCAAGTGAATGGCGTTAGAAATCTCCCCATGAGCAACGGATCATGTAACCACGTATCTGGATTATTCCAGTAACTATGAGCAATCTCGTGGGCGAGAAGCCGGAAGTTTTCCTCGGATCCGGGTTCAAGCGTAATGAGTCCATACTTATCAGCACTTGCTCCTGGCCCTTCGGAATGCACGTTGATTATGACTGCCACATTGAAGGGATAGGGCACATTCATGAAACCCTCATGTTGACGGAGTATTTCTTCCAAAATGTCCATTGTGCGGAATGTGCCGGGAGTGCTGCGGATAACCGCCAAGGTCGTTTCCCCGGCCAGGGGAAGCGCTATTGTCCGCTCTTGTTGATAGCGCTCATCTGGGTCCAATAGAATAAGCAAACTCTCCACAATCTCCTGATTCTCCGGCGACCACCGGAAAATCCCAAGCAGCGCCGTCAAAATCACGGTGTCCATGTCCGTGATGCCTCCACTGAAGGAGGGGTGGTTCAGAACCTGTTGCAGATAGCGCCCGTCCCACTGACCGTTCAATAATTCCAGAAAGCGCACTGCAGAGTAGTCTTGAATTTCGAACGTATCCATAAAAGGCATTTCCAAGATTCCCAAGTTGGATACAATCTCAATGGTATCGGCTTCTTTTTCGGTTAGTCCGTCCCTGATCCAGGGTTTCCCCAGCAAAGCCGAGAATACTATGTCGGTTTTAAACGCCGCCAAAGCCAGGGTTGCAACGGCGTAAGACTCGGATGCGCTGACGCCGTCCTGGATCCAGGACAACGCCACCAAGGCATCGTATTTTTCAGGGTAGTAGTCCCTTACCTCCAACAGCCTTACGACTAAATGAGGTGGGGTAGGAGTAGGCGTGGGCGTGGGCGTGGGTGTAGGCGTAGGTGTAGGTATCGGCGTGGGCGTGGGTGTAGGTATCGGCGTGGGCGTGGGTGTAGGTGTGGCTGTGGGCGTAGGTGTAGGTGTGGCTGTGGGCGTGGGTGTAGGTGTGGCTGTGGGCGTAGGTGTAGGTGTGGCTGTGGGCGTAGGTGTAGGTGTGGCTGTGGGCGTAGGTGTAGGTGTGGCTGTGGGCGTAGGTGTAGGTGTGGCTGTGGGCGTAGGTGTAGGTGTGGCTGTGGGCGTAGGTGTAGGTGTGGCTGTGGGCGCCTGTGTCGGCGCCATGGTGGGCGTCGGCGCAGGCGTAGGTATGGGCGTGGGAGTTGGTTTGGAGGTGGTTAAGGTCGCTGCGACTTTCGCCTCCACTGTTGCATCAATCGCCGTCTCCGCCTCACTGGTGCCGCGGATACCTGCCTCCACCGTCGCTGAAACGTCAGCTATCGGTCGGGATGCTGTTTGAGTGTCCGCAGGAGACGGTACCTCGCTGGTACAGGCAACAGCTGTTAGGCCGGAGATTACTAAGACTATCAGGAAGATAATTCTCATTTTCTTTCCCCAGTTCCGCGAAAATTTTCAATCGTTCCTATAGACAGGTTCAGCGGCCCCCGGCGCTGACCGAGGCGAACTCCCCGGCCGGAGGCCTGGCCAAGAACCCCAGTTTCCACGTCCGCATCCAGTCCCTTCCCTTCCGTCAGCGAGGGAGAGTTAGAATAAGGGGCTCATCAGCGGAATACCAGAGGCTAAGAGCCATGCCTCAGCGTTGGGTACTGGCTTGCGTTGCCGAAGTCCCAGAGGTCATCGCCATTTCCGTCCCCGTCCAGGTCTAGGTTCCAGCTCTCGTAGATGCCCGTGTAGCCTGTTGGCGACTGCAGTTCGCTGGTCGTCTTGCCCTCGCCGCCGGCGCTCTCGGACTGGCCGGAGGTCTGGGTATTCCAGTAGCTGGCGCGGGCGGTCCCTCGGTCCGCGAAGTTGCTGGTGCGACCGACGAGGCCGCCTACTTCGCCGAAGTCACTGGTCACGCTGCCTATGGAGTAGCTGGCGTTGATTGTGCCGAAGTGGTTGTTGCCGACCAATCCCCCGAATCCCCCTTCCCCGAATCCCCCTCCGGCGTAGCCCACGCTGGCGGTGGAGTAACTGGCGATGACCGTGCCGTTGGAGTTGTCGCCCACAAGCCCGCCGACTTGAATGATGCCGTTCACGACGCCAGTCACTGAACAGGCGACTATCACAATGTTGTTGGCCCCGGCAAGGCCGCCGGTGTGCAAGCCGCCCTGCACATCCACGTTGACCAGGGCAAGGTCCCTGATGCTGTTGTTCAGCTCAACCCTACCCCTACTAATCCCGTCGAACCAAGTTATCCCGAACAGCCCGATGTACCTAGCGTCCCTGCGATCTATGTACAGGTTGGAGATCGTGTGGCCACCGCCATTGAAGAAGGTCTTGAAGGCGGCGTTGTTAATGTCGTCGCCAATGGGCAACCACCCCTCGCCATCATTCCAGTAATCATCGCCCGCGTCGGCCCGGCCGTTGCCGTTGGTATCGAAGTCCAGATCCGAGATGAGTTCGTATCCGGAGCATCCGGAGTCGGGGCAGCCCATGCCTGCGACTGCGTCGGGGAAGGCAGCGTTGTAGCCCGTGGCGTTGGACGAGGGCGAACCGTGGCCATCCAGATCCCAGCGGATGGCATTCAGCTGCCTCAGATCGGACACTTCAATAAGTCCATCGCCATCCGTGTCGTAGCTCGTGTTCCCCGCGTTCGTTGAATTTTCAGGCGTGTCGCGATGGTCGTCTCTGTCCAACTGTTCCGTTACTTCCCCGCCGGTTACGGTGAGTGTGAAAGTGCCATCTGTATTTCCGTCCCCTACTACAATGTAATAGTCCCCTCCGGTCACAGCTTGCCACATTAAATCGATGCTCTGAACCCTGTTTTCAGAAAAGTCGTAGCCCATAAGGCGCGTGTGCTCCTGACCGTCAGCGTCGAAGAGAGCCAGAATTGGACGCGGCGTGTAAGACTCACGGAAGCTATAACTCTCCCAGTTGAGCGTTAACACATATTCTGTACCAGGTCTGGCGAGGAAGACGAGCACGTCTATATCGTCAATTTCTTCGAGTTCGACCGCAACGGCTTCCCATATGGCTATTCGGGTGGCGCTCGCGAAGTCGTTGCCATGATCGTCAATAATGGACACTGTCAGCGTGTAACTCCCTATGCCGTAGCCCTCCACCGTAACGTAACGCTCGCCGGAACTGGAAGCACGCCAAGAGAGGCGTGAGGCAGAGGTACCCCCGTAGTCGTCGTTGGCGTCCAGAAACGACCCGTCGGCGGCGTACAGTTCTACTATCGAGTCGTCCAGCGTTCCCAGCGCCACGTCTATCTGGTAGCTCCATCCCGCCTCGGCTTGGAAACGGAAGAAGTCGAAGTCGCCATCGTACTCGAGTTCGCCCCGAACTTCGGTTCCCACTCTTATCGCGGTGGCGTCGTCTATGTCATTGCCGTGATCGTCGGGGACATCCTCATAGTCGTAAGGGACATCCGCCGGGTCTATACAGCCGGCCTCTATCATCTGTTGACGGACGTCCTCGGGCAGCCGGGTGGCAGCCTCGATAATCTTTTCCTCGAAATCGGCTGATGCGGCCGCGATCAAAATGAAGTTAGCGAAGTCTATAACGTCGTCCTTGGGCTGTAAATCAACAACAGCCTGGATCGTGCGAAAGCCCTCAATGTTCAGCAAGTGCCACTCAGACAGTTGGGCAGGCGGGGTCACCCCCTCCAATCTATCCGCCTCCGCCGCTATTAGAGAAGAGAGGTCACCAAAGGTGGCGTCATCCGCCAGTTCCTGCTCCGACGGGGCGCAGTACGTCAGGTACTCGTCAAGGGATAAGGTCGCTGCTGCAGGCGTCGGCGTGTGTGTCGGAGCCACGGTGGCGTCGTCTCTGTCCAACTGTTCCGTTGCTTCCCCGTCGGTTACGGTGAGCGTGATAGAGCCATCTGTCACTGTGTCCCCTACTACAATGTAATAGTCCCCTCTGGTCACAGCTTGCCACATCATCTTGTCCTGAGAACCAAAGACGTAGTGGTTAAGGCGCGCAAGCTCCTGGCCGCCAGCGTCAAAGAGAGCCAGAATTGGACGCGCCGTGTGCCTCAAACGGCTATAACTCTCCCAGTCGAGCGTAAACTCATATTCTGTGCCAGGTTCGGCGAGGAAGACGAGCACATCTTTATCGAGGCGGAATTCGAGTTCGATCGCAGCGGCTTCCCCTATGGCTATTCGGGTGGCGCTCTCGAAGTTGTTGCCGTGATCGTCTGGCTCATCGTAGTCGTCTGGCACAATATCCGGATCCAAACAGTCGACCTCTATCATCTGTTGACGGAGGTGCTCGGGCAGCCGGACGGCAACCTCGCTTAACTTTTCTTCCAAATCGCTATACTTTTCTTCCAAATCGGGGGCTACGGCCAGGAGGAATTCATCCATTTTGGCGTTGTCTATGACATCGTCCTTGGGGAATCTATCATACATAGCCTGGACCGTGCGAAAGCCCTCAATGTACAGATGGTGCCATTCAACCAGATCGGCAGGCGGAACCATTGCCTCAAGTCTTTGTATAAGCTCCGCAGCTAGAACTGAGACATCACCATAGGTGGCGTCATCCGCCAGTTCCTCCTCTGGCGGGGCGCATTGAGCCAGGTACTCGTAAAGGGATAAGGTCGCTGCTGCAGGCGTCGGTTCCGGCGTGGGCGTGTTTCTCGGAGCCATGGTGGGCGTCGGCGCCGGCGTGACTCCGGACTGTGTTGTGACGGTGGGAGTGGGAACGGCCCCAGCCGACGGCGTGGGGCTTGGCGCATCGGAACACCCGGTCAGGAGTGCGGCAAGGAGTAGCGCACCCGCTCCTAGCAATCCTAAGGCAATGGACTTTGACATTATCACATTCCTCGGTGCAAGATTCAGTGTCACGATCGCGTCTACGTTAGCCTTCCCCATGACGCGTCGTAAGGTTCGTTTGTACCTACTCGAAGGGGTACTTTTGTATCTGTTCGACAAGGTACGGTCGAACCTTGCCGCTGTCGTCGAGCAGCGTACATTATTTGCTTTAGTTGAGGCTTGAATTTGCAGACCACGCCGGGCGATGCGATGGCAGGGCCCCGCCGAGAGCCTGATCGTACCGATCGGGACGACCTGCGCTACAACCTGAGGATTTCGGTATGGGTACGATGGTTTCTCCTGATAGTCTGGCTGTTGCAGTTCAACTACCGGCCAAACTTCGCAGACCCTGCTTATTTTCCTACCATGCTGTTGGCGGTATCGGTGCTGGCCCTCAATGGCTACGTTCACTACCGTATCAGGTCGAGTCGGACGGTTACGTGGCGCTGGGCGCTGGCTCTCAGCGTGATGGACGGGGCGATGATTACGGCGGGCATAGCGATTTCATCCAGTGGATTCCAGAACACCTTCTTCGTGCTGTACTACCCCGCCCTCGCCATGTTCGCCGTGGTCTTCACCTCCTTCAGGCTCAGCTTCGCCTGGGTCACGATGGTTGCGGTCGTGTACGCGGCGTTGAGCCTGGGGATGGAGCCGGGCGTCGACTACGAGATCAAGGAGGAGAAGGTGCTGTTCACCAGGATCGTCGCCATGTACGCGGTCGTCGCGGCGGTCAACTTGGTCTCCAGGTTCGAACGGACTAGAAGGAGAGAGGCCGTGGAGAGGGAAGGCGAGCTTCAGCGGGAGCGGATCGAACTCTCGCAGACCATCCATGACACCATCGCCCAGTCCGCCTACATGATTGGCCTGGGCATCGAGACCGCGATAGAGCTGGCCGACGGCCGGAACGACGAGGGCCGCGACGAACTGATTGCCAAGCTGGAAGCGGTCCATGCCCTGTCGAAGTCGACTATGTGGGAGTTGAGGCATCCCATCGACGCGGGACCCATATTTGAGGGCAGGGAGTTGAGCCGGGTGCTGAGGTCGCACGCCTCCACCTTCACCACGATCACGTCGATTCCCACCGAGCTGGTCCAGTCCGGCAGGGAGCCCGAGCTTTCCACGGTCACACGGGGATTGCTGTTCTCGATAGCCCACAACGTGATGACGAACGCATTTAGGCACTCGCGCGCCGGCAAGGTCGCCATCGCGCTGGGCTTCGAGGGAGATAGGCTCCGAATGTCCGTCTCTGACGACGGGATCGGCCTCCCCGACGACTACGCGGACCGCGGCCACGGCTTCAGAAACATGAGAAGGGACGTCGAGCGAATGGGTGGCAGCCTCGAAGCGGGCCCGGGCGAGTCGGGGTGCGGCACGACCGTAACCTGCGTGGTTCCGTATGACACGAAACGAGGAGGCGCGTAGCTTGGCGGCGGACAGACAGACGAGGGTCATGCTCGTGGACGACCACGAGATCATGCGCGACGGCCTCCGAGAGGTGCTCCAACGGGCCGGAGACTTCGAGGTGGTGGGTGAGGCCGGAGACGGCGCGGCGGCGGTGAGGGTCGCTCAGAATCTTAAGCCCGATGTGATCATTATGGACGTGATGATGCCGCTCAAGAACGGCATCGACGCCTGCCGGGAGATCACGGAGATGCTCCCGGGCACGAAGGTGTTGATACTTACAGCCGCATCGGAAGAGGATGCTGTTATGGAGGCGGTAGCTGCTGGCGCGACTGGATACCTTCAGAAGTACTCCGGCAAGGATAGGCTTCTGAACACGGTCCGCGACGTTGCACAGGGAGAGTACCGCTTACCAGCCGACGTGATAAGGCGAGTGTTCGCTGGAATCCGAGGAACGGCGCAGTCGAAAGCGGACACTGGAGTGAGGAGGCTGACCGCGCGGGAAAGGGAGATACTCACGCTCTTTGCGCAAGGGCTGTCCTACGCGCAGATAGCTGATACCAGGGGAAATCAGCCGGTGACGATCCGCAACGCTATCTACGGCATACAGAACAAGCTGGGTATCGATACCAAGCAGGAGCTGGTGGTCTGGGCTGTGCGAAGCGGCCTCTTGGACGATTATCAGATAGGGAGATGAATTTCACCGTGCTCCACTCAATCCCGGATTGCGCAGAGGGCGGGTGGCTCGCTGAGACGCCCGAGCGTCGCCCGTGAAACTCCGTCCCGACGGCGCGATGGTTGGTGTGGTTGCCTTCGGAGAGGGCGGGCTGGTAGTGCAGCCGCCGACGGACGACGTCCATGCTTTGGAAGCCGCCATTGATCGTTTGGCGCCGGAAAGTGGTACGTCCCTGGAAAGAGGGATACTGACAGCGCTGAATTTCGTTGCGCCAGAATCGACTCTAGGAGGTGCGAGGACGCCTCAGGTCAGCCTAGGAAACACCGGTTTCTTTGCACAGAAACAAGATGAAATAAGGTGAGAATTAAATCGCCAAATAAGAAGTCACTATAATCTAAATTGCAGAGATTCTGGGACTAACTAAAGTGCTACAACCCGGCGAAAAGTTCGCAATCCGGTCCCTTTAGACCCATTGGTTTACGCCCAAGGCCTTACCGAACTGCGAACTCCGCTCCGTAGCCAAACCTCAGCAGCGCCGCCTCCCTATACGGGTCTCTCTCCGGGGTTGCCATGCCAGTTACCAGACGGGTTGTTCGACCAAGATGCATCCAGAAATCATCGGCGCTCTCAATAATGTCAGGCTCTTTCCTGCCCAACTTCCGGGGTTTACCCCACTGCGAGGTTCATCATCGAAGTGCCATTGTCTTCCGTACAGCATGCCAAGGCTTCTTGGTGAAGTGGCGGCCGAGCCCCCGCTCTATCCTACGCCATTTTCGGTCGTCTTCTTCCGTAATGAACGTTACCGCTGCACCTGATCGGCCCATGCGGCCAGTCCTTCCGGCGCGGTGAGTAAACAGCAGCTCCGAGTCCGGCATGTCATAGTTGATAATCTGGCCAACACCCTCAATGTCCAGACCTCTGGCGGCCACATTGGTTGCCACCAATATAGACACGGAGCCGGAACGGAATGCCGTCATCACCCGTTCACGTGCGCCTTGGCTTAGATTCCCTTGGAGCGCTCCTACAGGGTAATCCAACGAATCGAGCTTGCTTGCCAGTTTTTTGACGCCGTGCTTGGTCTTGCCGAAGACGATAACCGGCGAATCGCCCCGATGGTCCAATAGTGTTCGCAGGGCCTCCAGCTTGTCGTTTTTCTGCATTGTGCACACCAAGTGCTCCACGTTGGGGAGCGAAGAAATGCCGGCGTCCACTTCCGCCCTAACAGCCTTACGAAGATGTTTGGCAGAAGTTTGGGCTACCCACTCAGGCATGGTTGCTGAGAAGAGCGCCGTCTGTCGCTTGTTGGGCGTCCTGCCCATGATAGATTCGACGTCATGGGCAAACCCCCTATCAAGCATTTCATCGGCCTCGTCCAGCACAAGAAATCGGACTGAACCCAGGTCCAACGTCCCTTGACGTAGATGATCTAACGTACGGCCCGGAGTGCCAATGATCACCTGGGTCCCTCTCCTCAACGCTGCGTATTCAGGCCGCAGAGACCGACCCCCATACAGCAGCGTAACGCGAATTTGTCGAGAAGAAGCCAGTGCCTCCACAACTTTGGCCACCTGAATGGCTAGTTCCCGTGTGGGTACCAGCACAAGCCCTTGGACACGGCGTAACGACGGATCGCACCGCTCTATCATCGGTATCGCGAACGCGAGGGTCTTTCCGGATCCAGTACGAGCCTGGCCAATCAAGTCTCGTCCTGCCATGAGAGGCGGAATAGCCTTCTCCTGAATGGGTGTTGGATCCGTAATGTTCATGT
This sequence comes from Dehalococcoidia bacterium, assembly GCA_965238215.1. Classification (GTDB taxonomy): domain Bacteria; phylum Chloroflexota; class Dehalococcoidia; order Lucifugimonadales; genus JAPULR01. The sequence continues at coordinate 2,510,893 of OZ250180.1, forward strand.
GGAAGATAGCCGCCCTTGTGCTGCTCATCAAAGGCATTCCAGCAAACACGGCATCATGGGCTGGGGTGCTACAAACTGCTTGCCCGTTTGCAATGGACGACTTGCTTGCGGTTGCACCCTCCATTGAAGCAAGCTCCTGACGTTGGGCACTGAAGCATGGGTTGCAATATACTGCCTTACCCTTCCTTGGACGAAAGGACAGGATGGCGGATACGCCACAGCCATCGCAGATTACTCGGTGTTGCCTATGGTTGGTTGAACGCACGCGGGCGGGCGAAGACGAAGATATAGACGGCATATAAGAACGGACTCCCTAATTTAGAATAGCAACACATGTGAATCAGCTAGGAGCTTACAAGAAGAGGGTTGCTATGGTTGCGGTCCGTTCTTGTGTCAAACCTTGGTGCGTTACTCAAGCGTGCTTCTATATTGTAGTCCCACATGGCAGAATCTACAAGGTCGCATGCTCTTTCGACACACTGAGACGTCTCCGTCCATTTGGACTGCGATGATGGATACCGGAACACCTCGGTCCGGGTCTGCCCCCAATTTGGACTGGTGGTATGCCTTTATTCTGATCTACCGAATCGGGTTAAGGTGGCATCAGTAATGCCTCTGGCACGGCGGAGCAGAGTACCCCATACTTATTACGGTCCAAACTTCCCGGTCCACCTTCTTTCAGGGTCTGCCCCGCTTGACATGACGTCTCTATCGGTTATGTGGTAAACTGCTGGTGACGGCAGGACTCTGAGTCCCCCTTGGTTGCTCCTTGGCTTCCTAACTAGCCCTTCGGTTCCTTGTTAGCCTCCCTTTGGGTCTCCTTGGTCCCATTGCGCATTTTTCATGGAGGCTAGGTCTGCTCGTCAACTCTCTACTGAAGGGACGTCAAGGATGATTTGCGAGGACAGGACCCTCAGCCATATGGAGTGTGACCGATCGTTCACCCATAACGCTGATGTTTAGGAGAACCACGTCGGCAAGGGCTAGGGAAATAACCCGAAGCGCTGCCCGGCTCCTCGTTATGCGAAGTGCACTGAACTCGACGACTTCGCCATCTCATATGATAGAGGCCCGCGGGAAATGCACCCGTTAGTTCTCGCCAATCGCGGCAAGGACACCTCCGCGGCATTCCGGCCTAGCGTCGACAGCTCTGCTTCTGCAGAGACTGCTTCGGACGACAGGACGAGGCATTAAGATCCCGAGTAACGAGGCGAGCCATGGGCTCTCCTCGAAAAATCAAACTGCAGGAAGAAGAAAAAGATAATGAAACTTTGGCCATTTGGCAAACAGGTTCAAGAGCTTACAAAAGAGTTGCACCAGGAGCTGCTCAAGAAATTTGGCGTCGAAACCGAGGATTCTTCGACGATGCGATACGTATCAAAGCGGGGCAGGTTCGGCAGCGATGAAGTCAACCGGATATGCATATTCAATCCGTCCGTCCTTTCTAGTCCGCAGCTGGCGTCCGCCAACTATGAGAATCTGATGACCTTGAACAGGGGCCTGCTCTTCACTGGGCACATCATAAAGGCTCCCAAATTCACGACAGAGAACGTGATCTTTCTCTACGACAAGCGCACCCCCTAAGGCTGTCACGAATCCCCTTATCTCCGGCGTTCGTGCGAACGCGGGAATACATCCGAGACTGTCGTAAGCTGGTTGGTAGAATGGGGGAGGATGTCATCCTGTAGAGTAGTCGAAGCATCTTCAGGCTAACCGCCACTTAAAGTCACGATATGCTTCGACCCCGTTGCACTGCACTTTGCGTAACAGCGTCAGGGGTTACGTCAATCAACTCTATACTCATCTGTATCGAAGTTCGCAGCCCAAGAGTAACGGACTCGCCGTTGCTATCGCTTCTTCATCGTCTTGTAAACGTTGTATATAATCTCCTTATGATTTCGCCCTCCAGGTGACAAAATCAAAGAGGCGATGCATCCCTACAACCCGAGAGGACGGCGATGGCATTGACGCAGATCCCGCGGTTAACGGTGCGCCCAGCTACGGTGAACGATGTACCCATTCTGCTGGAATTCATACAAGGGATTGCAGCGTACGAAAATCTGACACATCAGGTGACGGCCACCGAGAAGGCCCTGCTTGAAACGCTATTCGGCAAACCACCCGCTGCCGAAGCCCTTCTGGCGTTTTCGTATGACGAGCCAGCAGGGTTCGCCGTCTACTTTCATACGTACTCCACGTTCCTCGCGCGGCAGAGCATGTACCTGGAGGACCTGTACGTGTCACCTGAATATCGGCGCCTTGGATTGGGCACGTTGCTGCTTCGGCGCGTAGCGACCATCGCGGTAGAGCGCGGCTGCGGTCGCTTCCAATGGGCAGCCTTGGACTGGAACACAGACGCCCACCGGTTCTATAAGGGTCTAGGTGCGGAGATGCTGCCGGACTGGCGCCTCTTCCGCATCCAAGGCAATGCCCTGCGCCGGCTTGCAGAGGACTAAGAAGGACCAATGTTGCAGGTTAAAGGCTAGCTTGGACTGCACGTCCTAATCAACCCACGTGCATCACAGACCCCAATTGACGCCCGCCTAGCCCACGGCGATAATCACAAGAACACTAATTGGAGAGCGAGGGTTTGCTCAAGAGTCCCGATGTAGTTGTGATAGGCGCCGGTGTGGTCGGTTGCTCGGTCGCCTATTACCTGGCCCGGGAAGGCATCAACGTGACCCTCCTGGAGCAGGAATCCATCAGCAGTGGGGCCTCCGCTCACGCCACCGGCTCCCTCAGCCTACTGGGTGCCGAGTTCTCCCCAGGAGCGTCTTTCCAGATTGCCCGGGCCTCTTACTCCGAGTTTCAACAGATCGTCCCCGAGCTGGAATCCGCCACGGGCATGGACCTGCTCTACCAACGTCGTCCTTCTCTTCGGTTGGCTCTGGACGACGAAGAAGCCGATCTAATCAAAAGCTTGATGGTCTGGCAGCAACCTTACGTCAAGATGCATTGGATTGACGCTCAGGAAGTCCACTCCATCGAACCCCGCCTTTCCCCCTCCATCATCGGCGCCGTTTATGAGGACGAGTCCGCCCAGTTGGACAGTTACCGCCTTAACCTGGCTCTGGCCCGGGGCGCCGAACTCAAGGGCGCCAAGCTCCTTTACCGGGAAGTAACCGGCCTTGTCACCAGTGGCCCCACAATTTCCGGCGTCAAGACCGCCTCTGGAGACATACACTGCGGCACTGTAGTTGTTGCCGCCGGCACCTGGAGCCGGGCTTTTGCTCCTTGGCTGCGCTTTCCCGTTCCTATCCGCCCTATGAAGGGAGAACGCCTTCTGCTCAACCACCCCGGGGAACCCCTTCAGGTGCTTATCAGCTCTCCCAAGCGCGGTCACATGATCAGCCGGATGGACGGTTTCATCAGCGTCGGTAGTACCGGCGGTCGGGACTACGATCGAAAAGAGCTTTTCTTGGGCGAGGAGTTTGACCGCCAGCCCACCGAAACTGCCCGGTTGGAGCTTCTCCAACGCGCCATAGACGTCTTCCCGGACCTGGAGCGTGCGGAGTTGGTTCAGCAGCTTGCCGGTTCCCGTCCCCTGAGCCCCGACGGCAAACCCATAATCGGCCCGGTCCCCGGCCTGGAATGCGTCCTCCTGGCTACCGGCCACGCCACCAAGGGCATCCACCTGGGGCCCATCACTGGCCGCATAATCACCGACTATATCTCCCATGGTTCGACCCGGGTCGTCTCCGACATGGGTCAATTCCTTCCCGACCGCTTCGCAGATATCGCTGACGTCGACTTCCTTCCCGCAGCCGAAGCCGTAGAAGAATAACCCCCGACCCTTGCACCGTCAGTGCGTTGAGATTTCTGCATATCGGGAAACGCGGGCAAAGCGATGCTTCATCTCGTTGCCTGCTGTAAACTGAAGTGGGAGGCGATCTTTCTAACACGGTAGCGGCAACAGTCTTAAGAGTCGTCTAAAGTGGTAACTGCCTAGACAACCACAAATTGTTCCCCATCGTACCGCGGGTGAACCAATCCCATATCTGACGTAACCCCGGCAAGTTGAACAGAACGGGTGTAGAGTTAAGTGAGGGCCCAGTCGCGCATCCAGACTTTCATTGTTGAGAGTTTCGTAATCCACACCATTGCAGGATGCGGGCCAACCAACACAGCCCATAAATGCTCCATTAGAACGTTCCCTTGATTTTGGCCCAAAATCAATTGACTGCCTTTTCGCTAGCATCCTATAGTTGGATGACTGGCTTGCCGCCACATCCATCTTAAAATGGCAGGTAATAATCCAGCTGATATTTCTCACTTGCCCTCGCCGTTCCTGCGACACGTAGGAGAAATCCCATAGACATTCTGCTATCAATCTTCGCTGCCGGTCTTTCGGAGGGAACCGCTACGCTCCTGAAGGACTTTGCGGTCGCCATGGTCGTCGCTGCAGCCGGGTTGGCGCTGGCAAGACTTGTCTGGCAGCCCCCGGTACTGGGCTACCTGCTAGCCGGCATGCTGATAGGGCCGTTCACGCTGCCAACCCCGCTTATCAGCAATCTGGATACCATCGGGCTATTGGCCGAGCTTGGGCTGATTTTGCTGTTGTTCAGCATTGGCTTGGAGCTGGGTTGGAGGCGAATTCGAAACATTGGAGGGCGCGTACTGGTCATCGGCGTCGTCGAAATCAGCGTGCTTACTTTGTTTGGAGTCTGGATTGCCAGCATCCTGCCCGGTGTCAATCCAAGCCACGGACTTTACCTGGGCGGCGCCATCGCAATAAGCAGTTCTGCGATTCTATTGAAGAGCCTACGGGATGAAGGCAACCTCAACACTGGCTGGGGACAAACAATCGTCGGCATCCTCGTGATAGAAGACTTCGCCGCCGTGATATTCCTGACGGTTTTGGCAGGTTTGGCCACTACGGGAACGGCGAGTTTCTCAGACGCGGGAATCCTGGCCGCCAAACTTGGAATCTTTAGCGTAGTAAGCCTGGTGATTGGAGCCATGCTTGGCAATAGGTTAATGCGAGTTCTTTCGCGGTCCCAGTCGGACGAAACACTGCTGCTATCCTGTCTCGGTTCCTGCTTCCTACTCGCCCTGTGTGCCACTCTTCTCGGACTTTCGCCGGCCGCCGGCGCCTTCCTCGTCGGTGTGATCATCGGCGATACTGAAGCCTCCGGACGGGTCACCCGTATGATTGCCCCTGTAAGAGACATGTTCGGAGCACTGTTCTTCCTATCCATTGGGATGCTCATTGATTACCGCACATTGGATGACTACATAGTGCCGGCCCTGATTATCGTCGGTGTGTTCATGCTGGGAAAAATCGCAGCCAACACCCTCGGCTCAATACTTGCCGGACGCAGATTCAATGATGCCCTACAGGTGGGAATGACCATGCCTCAGATGGGCGAATTCTCCCTGGCTATTGGGCGTCTTAGTCCCGGAGGTGTGGCCGGAGTTTCCCCTCTGGGATCCGTGCTTTCGATTGCCACGGCCATCACGTCGGTCTTGGCTCCCCTAGCCAGCAGGAGCGCGTCATATTTGTCCAGGTTGGTGGACCGGTACACACCGACCCCGCTCCCCCCGCTCGTACTCTCGGTTCAATTGGGTGTCGACGCTTTCTGGTCGGTATTGTCCCTGACAGGGGATAGCCGCGAACGATTCAGTCACGTGCGACAGAGGATATTCATAAACGCGGCTATTATAGGATTTCTCAGTGCCGCTGGCACAGGAGTCGTGTACATAGCCCCTGAGGCTGTGGGCAACCTGCTATCTGTGCCCTCAGGAGTAGCCGGTCTGATCACGGTCGGTGTGGTGGCAGGTTTGAGCATTCCATCCGCTATCGTTATCTGGCGTTCACTGGGCACCTTGGCCCTTCTTACCACCATCGACTCCAGCGATATGAAATCTGCACATGCGACTGGAGAGCAGGGACGCATCTTTAGGACCATGGTTGAATATGGACTGGCCACCGTACTTCTTGCCCTGTTATTCCTGTTGACCCTTCCCCTGGTCATTGGATTATTCACGTTGAACAGTTTGTCAATTCCACTGTCATTGCTCTTGCTGCTGTTTCCGGCTTTGGTGGTGGGTATCTTCAGCTTTCGAATCCAATGGATACTGGAGCAAGCCATCACCGATGTATTCATCGCCAAACCTGATGGTTCGGAAGAGGACTCGGAGGGTGATAATGAAGGATCCAGATAGACGGCGCTGCATCATCGAAAGCAGCGGAAAGCCTACAAAAGTTGTAGCGCCAGTCGTTAGCTCCATCTTCCATACGAGCCTCAACGGCGTTGGCGTTGGCTTTCAGCTGCACCTAACAATTGCCCTTACAGCATCACTTGTTACATGATGCAGCAACTGATACATAGTGAGCAGGTGAAACTGACATGACGGAGCTAGTGGTTCGGGCATACAGGGAATCTGATCAGGACGCCGTAGTAGTGCTATGGCGAGAGTGCGGTCTGGTGGTGCCTTGGAACGATCCAATGAAGGACATCCGCCGTAAGCTGAGCATCCAGCGGGACATGTTCCTAGTCGGATTAGTCGGTACTAAGTTAGTAGCCACTGTCATGGCTGGATACGAAGGGCATCGTGGCTGGATAGCTACCTGGCAGTGGCCGTCGGGAGTCGAGAAAGCGGATTCGGGCGCCGTATGATGGACGAGGCTGAAATACGGCTGAGACAGTTGGGTTGTCCCAAGATTAACTTGCAAGTCAGAGAGTCTAACGCTGATGTGGTTGCATTCTACCGTGCCCTTGGATATTCGCTGGACGTCGTCGTAAGCATGAGCAAGCGACTTGAGACAGATTCATAGAGGGCAGCGTGTCGAAAGAACCAAGGAATATAGTTGGGGATGGCTATTACCGAGTAGCCGAAGCATACTCACACCTTGAGGGGGGAAATCGGTGGCCTCGTATGAAATGGCTGGGACAGACTTGCCACACTACCGCCCGTTCCCGTACTCTCAACTGCATGACTGACTCATCGAGAGACTCCCAAGCCCCGACCGTGGTGACCGTCTACCCAATGACCGGCCGGCAACTCTTCTTCAACGTCCCTCACGCCGTCTGCGAAGAGTGCGACCTCACCGTTCGCCTCGTTAAGCGCGTTGCCACTGACCTTCCCCACGTCGAAGTTCGCATTAAGCCCTGGTTCAACCACATCTTCGACGCCCTACGCCGTGGCGGATGGCACCCGCCCGTAGTTACGATTAACGGTAGGGTCAGCAGCCAGGGTGTCGTCCCCGATGAAGACGGTCTCCGCCACGCCCTGGCGTACGGCGCCCGCACCACGCTCACCGGCCCCGATAACGCCTGACCATCCTACCTCCGTCGCCCCAGCCGGGCCTTTACACATCCTTCTGCGACGACCACATACCCGCCTTCTCGTTTCTTGGGCGGTGTACCGAGAAGCATCCTGTACGACAACATCCGTCTGGCGGTGGCAAAGATCCCGAGACCCGCCTACGGAGCATTCCCACCCTCACTTGCAATCACGTCATTTCTGTCCAAACAAACGCGTCCACTTCAACGCCGTAATACCGTGGCGACTGGTACACTCATCTATGGAAGAAACGGGTTGGCCCCAAGGAGACGCCTCAGGACCTGATAGTCAGGAGATCCCCAGTCTCGCGAAGATAGGGCTCAGCCTATTCTACGCCTCTGCGATCTTGGAAAATCGGAGAGCCGCAGAAGGATATTTTCATTGGCCTTGCGAATCATCAAATGAGCATGTTCATTAAGGGATTCTTGGCAGCGGTCATTATACTGATAGCAGTATTTGCTACTGTACAGATTGTGGGCATTGAAACTCTGAAGTCCAATCTCTGTAACGCTATTGGTTGCTGACAAAAGCAGATTGACTTGCTGTTTGTGCCATAGAATATACGATCCCCTCACAAAATTGGGAAATTCCATCGCGTCTTCCACTACCTTGGAAGGTGTCTGCAAAAATGGGGTGCTTAACCAGCCTGCGGATAGGGCGGATCTAAGTGTCGTTCTCGGTTTGCAGCGGCTCCAGCCTGCTGACTTTGTCCGACTCTAGAGTCCACTCAACAGTCAACTGAAACAGTCCGAAAACCAACGCAGAGTTGGTTCATAAATGATGCACACTTACCATCACACCCCGTTACCGCACAGACAGAAGAAGAATTAAGAAAGCAACTGATCTAGGGCGAAAAGTCAGAAGCTCCCCCAGCTTATGGTGCTGAGTAACCGCTGCAAAGACGGCGTATACCATGACAATTGGTAGTCGGTATGTATTGGCTTACGGATCGGACTCGAGAGCCAAGAATCTCGATTCTTGGAAGGCCGGCGAATAAATGAGCACGATGTTATCGTCATCTTCATGGATTTGGCGAACCACGTTAGCCTCAACGTTAGCTCCACCAAAAAACTCTCCAGAACCCATATCCCTTTTAGGCGCCTCTACCCAGTCGTTATAGATCACGCCTCTGTCCCCCACCAAACGGAAATCTACAGTGTTATAGCCGTAGGACTTGTTGGGGTCGCCCACGGCTTCGAGTCGCAGCTTTACCACGGCCCACACGTGATTGTCTTCAAGAGGGGCATATGAGCCGTTCTCGTCGGGAGAAAAGGAAACGTCCAAAACCGTTAACTTCAGGGCATCGTGCGTAATTGAATGGCCTCTAGGCAAAGGATTCGTCCTCTCCCTACCATCGGACACTTCATCCACGTCGCGTGAATTCCCCGTCGACTCGTTGTCGGCTACGCCAATTTCAGGCTCGTCTCTATCCCCGCCGGTCGCTATTACGGCCATGACTATTGCAGCCACCACAAGTCCCAACAACCCAATGCATCCTATAGTATCCACTTCAGCACTCTACCTGAGCACAACTTCCAAAAGGTCTAATTGATGATCAAAAAGGAATGTCAAGAACCGATTTCCGAGTATACCAAGCTGGCGGAACTAACGTCGTAGAGTGACAGTGGTGGTTTCTGACCACTTTTTGCGGCGGTATTTACGTAACGGTGAGGTTGTATTCCAACGACACCGAGAACACCGAAAGAAGACGCCCAACTCTGAACTTGAACAGCCGATGCCAGCCTCGCGTTTAAGGGCAATTCGCGGAAATTTCCAAATCTGGCTCTCAATTAGGGAACGATTTGCCGTTAAGTTGCATATTATCTATTAGAAGCCCCTGGGCAATTCGAGGCGTGAGGGGAAAACATGACCGAGTCTGAGGCCATAGCACGCTGCCAGAACGGAGACCGGGACGCCTTCCGACACCTGGTGGAAGAATATAAGGACCTGCTCTTCGGCACGGCGATGCTGATGACAGGCAATCGGGCCACCGCCGAGGAACAGGTGCAGGAAGCGTTTCTCTCCGCCTGGCGCGGTATCCGAGGGTTCCACCAAGGCAGGCCGGTGAAACCCTGGTTCCTGAGAATCCTAGTCAACACCGTCCTGTCCTGGCGACGTAAACGGACGGTGCCCACAGTGTACCTCACAGGACAAGGCAACCAAGACCCGGATTCCTCGGAGGGCGATCCCGCTGAGACCCTGGACGCCCTTGAGAGGCGTCTGTCGGTCAGAAGGGCCATCGCCAACCTCAGCCCTGAACATCGGCAGGTGGTGGCATTGAGATTCTTCGCCTGCCTGACGGTGCCGGAGGTGGCAAGAACCCTGGGTCTCAGGCAGGGCACGGTCAAGTCACGCCTCAGCCGCGCTCTCACAAATCTACGACGCGAGCTGGACGATGAAGACCCCAACACGTCCAACGCCTCAGCGGAAAAGGGAGGTTAGCTCAATGGCCCGTGACAGCTCACCGAGAAGAAACAATGGCGGAGCGTCAGACCGAGAGATGGAGCGCGTCCTGAGGGAGCAATTCGAGACCGAGAGCCCCGATCTCCGCATGTCCAAGGACCCGTGGGATTGGCTTCAGAACAGGATGGACGAACCCGACATGCCGTCACTGCCGTCCCGAATAATGAATAGCTTCAGCAGAATGTCGGAATGGAGACCGGGCCCGGTCTTCTCCGCCGCCGGTGCGGCAGCCGTTGTGTTGGTGGCCATCTTCGTCACCTTGAACGTCCTCATCGACGGCGGCCCAGGGAATCAGTTGGACCTCATGCTTCCTATAGAGGCGGTGCCAGAAGACTTCGAGCGCGTTGGCAGGAGCGTGAGAGCCGCCGCCACCGCAGCACCCGCTCCCACCATGGCTCCCACAGCAGCCCCTACTATGGCGGCGGCGCCCACCGCCGCTCCGTTCACTGCAGCGCCAACAGCAGCTCCCACGATGGCCCCCAGAGCTACCCCCAGAGCTACGGCAACTCCGGCACCCACTGCAGCGCCTACCATGGCCCCCAGAGCGCCCGCCTCCGCGGCTCCCACACCCACGCGCCAGCGGTTTATACCAACTATGGCTCCCACCCCGGCTCCCAGACCAACGGCCGCGCCCGTGGCTGCGGCAATAACAGCTCCTGCCACAACTTTCAGGGATTATGCCAGGGAGCGGTTCGTCTCCGCAGCCGTGGACAACGTCTCCACCTTCAGCCTGGATACGGACCGTGCCTCATATTTCCTCGCCCTCAACTGGGCTAGGAACGGTTACGAGGTGGACCCCGACTCCGTCAGGGCCGAGGAGTGGATCAACGCCTTCAACTACGGCTACGAACAGCCCCGACGCGACGACAGTTTCGCCATCTCCACCGATATAGTCACCCATCCCCTGGACAGCCGGATGCACCTGGCCCGCATAGCCTTCCAGGCCCCGGAGCTTGACTACGACGCCACCCCCGTCAACGTCACCCTGGTGCTGGACGCCTCAGGCTCCATGGCCGACGGAAACCGCGTGGACATTGCCCGGGAAGCAGCCGAGAGTATCAGACTCAGCCTCAGAGACCACGACCGAATTGCCGTGGTCCACTTCAGCGAGAACGTCCTCCATCAGTACACCGTTGAGCACACATACGCGGACGACAGGAGTGTTTGGAACTCCATCATGAGCCTTCAGCCCAGCAACTCCACCAACGTGCAGGCGGGACTGGACGAGGCGGTATGGCTCGCCGACCAGGCACGCAGGCAGAACCCAGACGCCTACAACTACATCATCCTCATGTCCGACGGAGTTGCCAACGTGGACGCCACGGACCCCTTCGCCATCCTGGAGAGCGCCGGAGACTACGATAGCAGCAACCCGTTGCGCCTCATCACCGTAGGCGTGGGCATAGAGAACTTCAACGACTTTCTGCTGGAGCAGCTGGCCCAGCACGGCAACGGCTGGTACCGCTACCTGTCGGACATAGACCAGGCCAGGGCCACCTTCAGCAGGGAAAACTGGCTGGCCCTGTCCATACCCTTCGCCGACCAGACCCGCGCCCAGGTAACCTGGGACCCCAACGTGGTGAACTGGTGGCGCATTGTTGGCTACGAGAACCGCGTCACGTCGGACGAGTCCTTCACCCAGGCGCGGAAAGAGTTCGCGGAGATTCCCGCCGGTGCCGCAACCACTGTCTTCTACGAGTTGGAACTGAAGGACCAATGGTTCACCGGCCCCCTGACCCTGGGGGATGTGGAAATCCGATGGGTGACCCCCTCTTCTGGTGAGTCCAACCGGCAGCACGCGGGCATCACCAGCCACAACTTCGACTTCAACGGCGCCGACCCCATGCTGCGGCTCGGAGCAGTGGTTGCCCTGTTTGCAGACCGGTACAGCAGCCTACCCTACGCCGACTCCTCCAGCCGGACTGTCGTGGACGACCTGCTACACCTGCAGATGAAAGAACTCCAGTTGCTGCAAGCCGGCCTGGGTGACTTGGGAGCCTACCAGGACCTGGCCTTCTTGCTCGAGCACATCACTAGAAATTCACTGGAGGTGACACGCAGTTCTTCGGGGTATAGCAGGTAGTCCATCCTTGGGCGCCCTCGACTATATGTGGATTGCCCCAGATAACTTGAACCCCAAAACTAACGGTGCGGGTGGAATAAAAGAATGGGGCAAATCCACTTCCCCCAAAAAATGTCCCGGTTGGACCACTTACAGGTGTGCATACCAACTCTTGTCGATTCGACAAGAGTTGGTGCAGTTAACGGGCGTAGGTCCTCTGGATGTGGCCTCGTCTAGTCTGGAGCAAATACACACACGGCGTGAACGCTAAGTCGCCAATCAACGGACACGGCGCTTACCTCCTTGGCCGTTGCAGTCCACGCGGGGGACTTCTCCCCTGTCACACCGTTTGGATACGAGGCCACGATGGCTACTCCAGCCGGAATATCGGTATCGCCCAACCCTACGGCTCCTAGGACTCGCGCCCCGCCTCCTATAGCGATTTTGCCTCCGTCGCATCTCACAGTCAGCGTCTTATCGGAACTGCTGGGATTGCTCGTCTGGATTCTGATCTCAGCCCCGCTTACACCCGGGTCGCCCTTTTCACCTTGCGGGCCATGCGGGCCGGCTTCACCTCTCGGGCCTGGAACCCCACGCTGACCTGTAGTACCCTGCACTCCTTGTACGCCCGTAGATCCCTGCGGGCCTCTTTCACCCCGAACGCCTTGTGAACCCTGGGGGCCGGTATCACCCTTAGGCCCAGTGTCTCCAATCGGTCCCTGAAGACCTACGGGTCCCTGTTGGCCCTGCAGTCCTTGCGGCCCTCCGGCGTCACCCTTAGGCCCTGAAAGTCCAGTCGGCCCCTGGTCTCCTTTCTCGCCTTCGTCTCCCTTCTCCCCCTTCGGTCCCAGTGGCCCTATTCGCCCTTCGGCGCCTTCCGGTCCTTGTTGCCCAGTTAGTCCTTGTGGCCCTGCTGGCCCCTGGAGTCCCTGGGCGGCCTGCGGCCCTTGCGGCCCGGAATCACCCTTTGGCCCGGTATCTCCAGTCGGTCCCTGAAGACCCACGGGGCCCTGAGGTCCAGTCGGCCCTTCAGCGCCCTGCTCCCCTTGAAAACCAAAATCACCGGTATAGACTATGGCCGCAAGGGCGGCAGCAATCAATATCACTATGAGGATGAATCGCTTCGATTTGAAACGCACGCTCGCCCACCACCTCCTGTTGGGCTTTGTTCGTCAAGCCTAAAATCAAAAACTGTTCTAGCTGTACTGCCCATTGTCCTCACTAGCCGCCAGCCGGATACAAGAGACAGTTGAGTAGCCAAAGGTCAGGTGACTGTTCATGAGTGGCGGTACTCCTCCCACAACTCTGCCACGTAATACTCACTGCTCCGTTCAGCATTCCGCCTAAGCCACCGGCAATAGGCGCCCTTGGAGACTCCCGGCTGCCACAGCAGCTTGCATTTTAACGAAGGTACAGAGCCACGGCTGTAGCACCTTCTCTTCACCGCTCACCCTACGATATATGCGGCGTTTCCGGTTGGTATGACCTTTCCCCTAGTGGGTTCAGAAGGAGAACGACTGAATTCTCACGACCTCATTGATTGATGTTTTGGGATCCCTTTAAACTTTGAAATACAAACACGCATCATCTACCGCTTCCCACCCAAAGCTACGGATTATTTCACGGACTACTGATATTGTCGAAAAATATCCTGTGGGCGCATCTTTGGGTGATTCAACGTACATCACCGGAGCATCTATCGGACTCTCTAAGGGATGCTCAGATCCAGGAGTCTTGTGTGCATTTTCCCAGTGCCAACAACTCTCTCTGTGTATTACGGCCCTCTTGTTCGGCCCAAGCCAACAGATCCGGTAGTTGGACATTTCCTCCAATTCTGGCCGGTTAAGCATGCTTCTTGAGATACCTCCAGTCCATTTTGGGTGGACCCTGTACCCACGTAAAAGCTATATTCGCCGGTGTGTCTGGCATCCCCATTTACGCTCTCTTTGTGACTGGACGGCCCCTTGTCCCCCTTCTCTCCTTCGCCACCGCGATTCCTTTGCCTTGTGTTTCCACTCTATATTTTCTGTGTTCAAATTGTCAAGACACGGCACACTTTCGACATATCTCCCCACAGACTTCATCCGTTCCCACGTCTGTCCAGAAACCCCACTGCCGTCGAAAATACCAACAGGCATCAATATGATTGGACTTGCCTCAATGCATGATCAAGGTTGATCCCGGCGGCCGACAAAATAAACTCTTAAGCCGCAGCAGTCGTTTAACTATTGGACGGGCCCGATGCTACTTAGCCGCCTAAGCCGAGTCGCCGTAGACCCAAATCCAAGCCCTTAACAATGCCGCTGCCTCGGTGATAGTCGGCGCGGCGCTCCTCAGAACCACCGAGTTACAGCCCACTGGAAAGCGTCCGTTGGCCGTGCTTACCTCCACCTTTTCGCCAGATGTCCAGATGCCGTCCGTTACCGGGCTGCCCCAGGTTGCTTATCAGCGGAATCTCGGTGTCCACCTTGTGATTGGCGTCAGACTGGAGGAGTGGGTGAGGATAACGTCGGTCGTATCGTCCGCGCTCTGAATCGTCCCGCCGTTAACCACCAGGCCGTCGGCCACCACTGAAATACCGTCGTCATCCTGGCCCACGAGTGCACCCTCGTAGCTGAACAACAGATGGCCGAGTCCGGTTGTTTCAGACAAGGCTGGCAGGTCCGGCCCGTGCAGGGCGATGTCCCTCGTCCCGCCATCCGGCCGATGGACCATGCGGACGCCAACCAAATTCCTTTCTCGATTTGCGAAATCCAACATTCAATTTACTCTAGTTATATGTGGTTATCGTGTTCTGACAACCTTATTAACCAGTTATGTTAATGTCATTTTAGATGACCTAAGTACAATCAAGGTAAAACTGTGGTCAGACTAGGAATTTTAGACACGTCTGAAAGTATTCCCACGACGAGAAGTAACAGGGCCTCCCCGGCCCGGATAGAGAGTGAAAATATGGACGACTCGGACAGTCTAAGAAAGGAGCTCCAAGCGATGCGCGACCGCATGACGCAGCTCTGCGAGGCCAGCCTTCGTATCAACGAGAGCCTCGACCTGGAGACCGTGTTCAGGGGGTCGTGGATACCGCCCGTACGCTGACGAACTCTACGTACGGAGTGCTCACGACGCTGGATAAGTCCGAGCGTCCCCATGATTTCGTCACCTCCGGGATGAGCGTGGAGCACCACCGGACTCTCGAGAACTACACGCCGGAAGGTATGCTTATGTACAACTACCTTAGCGGTCTCCGAGAGCCTCTGCGGGTCAGCAACTACAGTGACTACGCTTCCTCAATTGGGATCTCGTAGATATTCCCCTTTTCGATTAGCTCCTCTCCGACGGTGCCCATTCGTCATGCAGGTGAGGCAGTAGGAAACATATACCTTGCAAAGCAGGAACAGGGCAAGGATTACACACAGGAGGACGAGGAGACCCTGGTACTGTTCGCCTCTCAGGCCGCGTTGGTCATCTCCAACGCCCGGACACACCGGGAAGAGCGGCTGGCAAGGACTAACATGGAAACCCTGATCGACACCTGTCCGGTGGGCGTCGTCATCTTAGATGCAAGAACCGGAAAGCCGATGTCATTCAACAGGGAAGCCCGAAGTATGGTCAACTGGCTGCTGGAACAAAACCAGCCCGCGGAGGAACTTCTCCCCCTGATGTCCATCAAACGCCCCGACGGCAGAGAGCTTTCGCTGCAAGAACTCACTTTGGCACAGGCCCTTAGCGCCGCAGAGACGGTGCGGGCCGAAGAGGTCGTCTTGAAATTGCCCGACGACCGTTCGGTCACCACGCTTATGAACGCCACACCTATCCTCTCAACGCAGGGCCAGGTAGAGTCCTTTGTAATCACGATGCAGGACATGACGCCGCTGGAGGAACTGGACCGCCAGCATGCAGAGTTCCTGGGTGTGGTAAGCCACGAGCTCCGGCCCCCCCTCAGTTCAATCAAGGGCTCTACAACCACCCTGAAGGAATCTGCTAACACGCTGGACCCGGCCAAGATGGAACTGTATTTCCGAATCATCGAACAGCAGTCCGACCACATGAGCAGCCTGATCACCGATCTGCTCAACCTGGCCCGCATCGATACTGGTGCGCTGTCGGTGGCTCCGGAAGCGACAGAAGCGGCTGGACTCGTCGACCAGGCTAGGAACTCCTTCCTGAGCGGCGCTGACAGAAACAATGTCCACATCGACCTGGAACCCGATCTCCCTCTCGTTATGGCGGACAGAAGACGCATAGTTCAAGTATTGGTCAACCTCCTGTCCAACGCGGCTAAGCATTCGCCGGAGTCCTCTCCCATCCAGCTGGCCATCACCTGGGAGGCCATGCACGTTGCTTTCTCCGTGACCGACCATGGTAGGGGCCTGTCCCCCGACCTGCTTCCGACGCTTTTTAGAAAGTTCTCCCGGATCGACGGCGATGACAGGGGACAGAACCTCGAAAGATCTGGCTTGGGGCGCTCGCCATATGCAAGGGATTAGTGGAGGCCCACGGGGGCCGCATCTGGGCTGAGAGCGGCGGTCCCGGCCTGGGCGCCCGGTTCACCTTCACGCTTCCCATGGCCACCCAGGCCGACTACGTCGCCATGGCGAAAACCCCGAGGCCTGACGTCCGTTTCCGTCGGGCCGGACCTGAGCGTACGCGCGTCCTCGTGATGGACGACGATCCCCACGCTCAGATACGTGCGGGATACCCTCTCGAATGCAGGCTATGAGGCGATGGTCACGGGCAACCCAGAGCAGGTCAGTAGCCTCATAAAAAAGGAGAAGCCCCACCTGGTCCTGCTCGACCTGATGTTGCCGGAAGTCGATGGTATCGAGCTCATGGAAAGTGTCCCCGAGCTCGGCGACGCGCCGGTAATCTTCCTATCGGCCTACAGAAGGGACCAAATTATTGCAAGGGCCCTCCAGGCTGGGGCCGTGGATTACATCGCCAAGCCCTTCTCCCCAACGGAGCTGGTTGCGAGAATCCAAACCGCGCTGCGCCGGCAGCATACGGCCGTCTGGACAGAGCCGTCAGAACCTTTTCGACTCGGCGCCATGACCATCAATTACACCGAGCGAATGGTCTCGTTGGCGGGGCGTGCCATAAGGCTGACAGACAGAGAGTACCGGCTTCTTTACGAGCTTTCAGTCAACGCCGGACGTCTGCTCACCCACCATCAGCTGCTGCAAGGTGTATGGGGGCCGGGACAGCTCGGCCATTCGGGACCGATCCGCCCCATCGTAAAGAACCTTCGGCACAAACTGTCAGACGACGCAAGAAATCCAAGGTACATCCTTACCGAACCTCGCGTCGGATATCGTATGCCAAAGTCCGAAGAGCAGGATGATGCAACATCCGACTGACGGCGGTACGCCGTCGAAGGAGCATCGGCACCCACGTCCGTGAACGGTTAGGCTACGAATAAGAACGCAAACATTCAGCTCAAGGGAAGATTTCAGACGTCCATAGGAGTTGTCTTGGTCTGGCGAAAGGGCAGCTTCAGTCTTCAACCGCCGTATATCCTCCCAACCGGCGATTATGTCTACTTCTGTCCCCGTCTAATGAAACCGAATCATCACCAAACTCCGTAATATTGTCGAAATAGACTGGTCAACTCCAATTAGACCAGCTACGCTTCAGACGACTGAAGGCATGCGCCTTATGTCGTTCAGACATCTGTTGACGTGCCTCTTCCACGACACTAGGATAAGCAACCGGAGATGAGCCGGAGATGAGCCAGAGATGAGAATTACGGGAGCAAGCATGAAGCCAGCATTAGCCATCATCGGCTTTACGCTGGTACTAATGGCCTTGATCGCATGCGGTCGGGAGCCCACGCCCACGGCCACTGTCGTGCCCACAGAACCCACACCTGCCGCAACACCGGCGCCTACACCAGCCCCCACCCCCACGCCTGCTCCGACACCAGCCCCCACCCCCACGCCTGCTCCGACACCCGCACCTACCACTGCACCCTTGCCCACGCCTGCTTCTACTCTTGCATCCACACCCACGCCAACCCCGGTGCCAATCCCCGCACCTACCCCGGCGCCCACGCCCAAACCTACCCCGGCACCTACGCCCAAACCTACCCCGGAACCCACTCCTGAACCTACCCCTACGCCAACCCCGGCTCCCACCCCCACACCAACCCCAGAACCCACGCCGGAGCCGACACCAGAACCCGATGCCCCTCTGCCCTTCGACCCCTCTGTCACTCGCGGCGCTCTTTCCAACGGCCTGAGCTACTACATCAGGCACAACGAGGAACCCCGTGACCGCGCTCAACTAACCCTCGTCGTAAGAGCCGGTTCAGTCCACGAGGAGGAGGATCAGCAAGGCCTGGCCCACTTCGCAGAGCACATGGCTTTTAATGGCACCGAACGATTCCCCAAGCAGGAGATCGTCGAATATCTGGAGTCCATTGGCAGCACCTTCGGCCCCCACGTAAACGCTTATACAAGCTTCGATGTCACTGTCTACTTTATAGAGATTCCAACCGACGACCCTGAGATCACCGAAAAGGCCTTTAAGATCCTCAGCGACTGGGCCTACGCCGTGGCCTTCGAACCCGAGGAGGTGGAGCTGGAGCGGGGCGTTGTGTTGGAGGAATGGCGTCTGGGACAAGGCTTTAACTCCCGCTTCCGAGACAACTTGTTCCGGGTAATTTTTGGCGACTCGCAATACTCCAAACGGAGCCCCATTGGCCTCCCGGAAGTTGTCGAGAACGCCCCCACCCAACGCCTGAAGGATTTCTACAAGCGCTGGTACAGGCCCGATCTGATGGCTGTTATCGCCGTGGGCGACTTCGATACCGAGTCAATTGAGGGCAAGGTCAAGCAGTACTTTGCTCCACCCCCCGAGGGCGAGGCCGCCCAGGAACCCGCCGCTGTCGCTCCCGAAACCGAAAGACCGAGCTTCTACATTCCTCGCCATGAGAACCCACTCATCGACGTGTTCACCGATCCCGAGTCTCCCGGTACCCAGTTCGTCTTGGTCCGAAAGGTTGCCCCGGATACGGGTAATGACCTGGCCGCATTTCGGCGTCACGTGATCGAAACTCTGGCATTCATGATGCTCAATTCCCGCCTCTCCGAGCGAGCATTAGCTGCTGATCCACCCTATCTCTCCGCTAGTGCTTATCGTTCGCCCTACGTTGAAACCCTGGACATCGCGGCCTTCTCCGCGTGGGTGGAGGAGGATGGCGTTGAGCTTGGTTTGGCGGCAATGCTGGAGGAATTGCAGCGCCTCCGACAGCACGGCTTCACCGCAAGCGAACTTGAACGAGAAAAGGTCAACCTGCTAAGCCTTGTGGAGAGCGCCTACAAGCAGCGAAATCAAACGCCCTCGGCGAGACTTGCGGACTCATTCGTAGACCACTTTACCCGCGGTACGCCGTTCCCCGGCATCGACGCCGAGTGGGAACTGTATCAGGAACTGCTGCCAGAAATCACACTAGCCGCGTTTGATGAGATCGCCGAATCCTGGACCAGTTCCGAAGACACAGGGCTATTGGTAGTGCGATCCGAGGAGACCTTGGACAGTTCCGATGCAGAACTCTCCGCGGCAGTCCATCTGCAACTCCAAACGGCCAGTGCGCTGGCAGTGGAGCCCTACTCGGACGAGGTCGGAGATGTACCGCTGCTCGCGGCGCTTCCGACACCAGGGAGCATCACCGCTGAGGAGCAAATCGAGTCGATCGACGCTCAAATGTGGACTCTATCCAACGGCATCACCGTCATCGCAAAACAGACCGACTTCCGCGATGACGAAGTGCTATTCCGCGCCTTCAGTCCAGGCGGACACTCCCTGGTATCAGACGAGGATTTTGTGTCGGCCCAATACGCTGCCGAGCTGATCTTAGGCAGTGGAGTAGGCCCCCACGACAATGTGACCCTGCAGAAGCTGCTAGCCGGCAAACTCGTCTCCGTGTCACCGTATATCGGCGAACTTTTTGAAGGCTTCAGTGGCAATGCTTCTCCCGAGGATTTGGAGACCCTTTTCCAGCTAATCTGGCTCTACGCTACCGAGTCCAGGCTGGATCCGGCCTACTTCTCAAGAATCGAGTCCCAGCTGCAAAGCATTGCTGACATCCAGGCCGCCCAGCCGGACTCCATTCTCTACAACACTGTCAACACCATTCTGAGCCAGAACCACTTCCGCCAGCGGCCCCTTACCGTTGAACTGGTCGAGGAACTTGATATGGAGCGCGCTGAAGCCGTCTACGCCGACAGGTTCGCAGACCTCGGCGACGCAACATTTGTATTCGTCGGCGCCTTCGATTGGGAAAACCTGCGCTCGTTGACAGCCAACTACCTGGCCGTGCTGCCAACCACCGGACGCGCCGAGCAGTGGAACGACGTAGGGATTGACCCGCCTATGACCCTGATAGACGAAGTAGTCAATGCCGGTACAGAACCACGGAGCAACACCATCCTGGTGTTTGCTGGCGACATGGAATGGAGCCCGGACGAGGCCCTGGCCCTTAACGTTGCGGGCGAAGTGCTGGGGAAACGTCTTCACCAGCAGGTTCGCGAGGCGCTTGGCGCCTCCTATGGCGTCTTCGTCAACGCCCGAGGTTCCAGACTTCCGGATCAAGAGTATCTGGCCTCAATCATATTCGGCAGCGATCCCACCCGTATCGAAGAACTATTTGGAGAAGTGCTTGACGAAGTCAATTGGCTCCAAGAGGGGGGCGATCAGGAATACCTTGACACCATCAAGGAACAGCTGCGTACGTCCCGCGAAGAACAGCTGCGACAAAACGGATTCTGGCTCAGTCAGATCCAAACCGCCGCGCAGCACGGTGAGTCCTTCGCGGGGACCATAAGCTTCGACGAAAGATTGGAAGCGTTGACCCTGGAACAGGTCGTTGCCGCAGCCCAACTCTACTTCACCTCCGACCGTTACGTGCGGGTTGTCCTGCTCCCTAAAGAGGAAGTAGCAACAGATTCAGGCTAACCGCCCGGCCTGTATATCTCCGTGTCGGGGTGGTACTGGTACCAGCCGAACCAGAACGAGGTCAGCGTCGGAATGCGTGACAGCGTCCTGGAAGGATCCCCCTCACTAATAAGCGCCTCCTCAGTGACCTGCCACCTGGAGCCGCTGGAGTCTACAAGGTATCGGGGCGTGGCCTCTGAATCCTCTCCTTCCTCCAAGGAAAACGTCGCCCCCTCCCTTACGTAGGCGCGGGCCGAGCGCGACTCGCCGGATGCCGCAATAACGACGTCTACGCCTCCCACCGTGTCGTTGACCACGCGGGCCTCCCGCAGGTCGTCGATGACGTACGCCTTCTTCCCCTCGCCCGCCAAAACACCCACAACCACCCTCTTGGGCTCTATGCTCGGGTCTCGGAGCCAGACCGGGAACATTACCTCGTCCGCCATGAAGTATTCGTAGTAGATGGCCTGTGGGTTGTCTTCAGGCACATAAAACTCCGGCCGGTAATAGCCCGTCTGATTCGACAGCACAGTCGTGTCGGGGTGCTCTGCCAGCCATTCCTCCCAAGTTGTGACCACGGCTGGAAAGAAGGGCTGCTTGATGCCGGAATTGGCGAGAGGGCCGATAATCGGCTCCCCGGTGTACTGGTGCCACAGCGACCGGGTGGCCCGGTCGTACATCACCTTGTTGCTGCGGTACAACATCCCGGAAGTCCCGAAGGTGGTTGGCTCTCCGTTTACGATTCCGGAATACACGATTCCGGTGCCACAGAGAGTTCAATACACTAACGAGATTGGCTCTCCACCCAACTCGTCGTTGGCCAGTTCGTGCGCATTCATTACCCGCAGCGGGTACGCCCTGTGCTCGCCGTTGATCGACACCCCAAACACCCTATCGTCGAGCTCCATGTATGCCGCCTCATCCGGCTTCACGTGCAACGGGTGCTCCAGAGGCGGAATGCCATCCAACCTCACCCCTCCCCATACGATCTCGGTGAGGTTGGCCTTGGACCCGCCATCTATAGCTTGCTCTATTAGATCGCCAATCGCTGGGTCAATCAGGCTCAGGATTTGGGCCTTCCATCGGGGATAATCGGAAGGCGGCGCGTATTTGTCCAGCCTTGGGCCGAGCCACTCCCGCCACCCACGAAGGTCAAAACCGAAGTCCTGTCCCGTTAGATCAGCGACGGCATCTATGCCGGATACTGCAAGGCCCCGGGCGAAGAACGGCAGCGCCTCCAGGATAACCTGCACCTGAGAGGTGTCACGTTCCGCCCTCGCCCGATCCAACGCCTTCAACGTTTGCTCCCGAGGGTGATCGAAGCTCGACACCAGCAGAAACATGTTCTGGTTGGCGTCATAGACGTAAGGCTCCGCTTCTGGCGTAGGCATGGAAGGCACAGCCGACGGTATCGGCCGGGGTATAGCCCGTCTCGTTGGCGACGGGGACGGTGCGGAAGTTACAGCCGTTGGCGTGGGTACCATTGTCGGTAAAGTGGACGGTTCCGTAGCTGAAGTCGTGGGTATGAGCGCCGCCGTCGCCGCGGGGGAGGGGACAGCAGTTGCAGCCCTTGGCGGCGACGTAACAGTTGATGCAGTCTCCGTGGCCGGAGTCGTGGCGTCAGATTGTTCCAACGGCCTGCGACATCCCACGGCCAGAACGACCACGACCACCGCTAACAAAGTCACGAAGTATATGCGGTTCATCGGCAACATCTTACGCATGCAGCCGAGTATACGCCATAGCTCGATTAATCGGATACAGCGCCAACGCACGCCTGATGCCCTATGCTGAGAGGCTTACACAGCTGAAGATGCCGACTTGACCCCGGAATCTCCATGACTCCAAGTCTTATCTCTCTCGTCACTTTGTGCGGGTCCGGCAACGTCCGGTCCGTCGTCCTGACAGAGGAAAGGGCAGCAGTGAGAAACTGGAGCCTGTGCGAAGGTAAAGAGGTTTTCTATGCCACCGGTGGCGTGTAGTTAACCGTGCGCCGTGCAGCCTCGTCAACCGTCTCAGGCGTGATCAAGACTATCGCCTTGAAGCTGAGCGCCGGCGGCCGACGCCGCCATTGACGCCGCCACGGCCGCTGCATCGTCGGGCAAGTCCACAATCATGTAAAGGTCGTCAACGCCAAAGGCGTAGTAGAAGGATTCGATGGTCCCACCCATTTCGGCGAACATGCGCTCGAACATCGCACGACGCCCCGTGCCTCCTTCTCGCCGTAGGCCCGCAACTCCCTCGGGAGTATAGTCTGCCTGAAACAAGAACTTTGCCATGGCTATTCTCCCATTCTAATATGATACTTAGTATAGCAGAAACATCAGGCCCGTCTCAAAATACACCCGCCTTAATAGCAGGTCGACCGACGGAAAGTCCGGTTATGCGCCGACAATCGAAGGCGCTCTTGTCCTCTTACGGAGCGACGCGGACTGTGATGATGTCTGTTCCGTGAAACTGCTGATGCCTCACCGACGTGGCGTAGGCCCGCAGCATTCGCAGCGAAAGCTCCTGATCCACCGGCGTTTCCTCGTCATACTGCTGGAGTTGACGCAACCGGTCCTCCATATTCTCCTCGTCTCCGGCCCCGCCAATAAACTCAAGGGTTGCTACCGACCCTTCGCTGGAGGCCAGCACCACAAGTTGACGGCTGGTCTTCCCTTCCTCTTCTTCTTCAGAGTCGTCGTCCGCCAGCAATCCCTCCAGGTCCAGCGGAGAGAGCGTCAGGAGTGTCTCCTCCCCAACGGCGCTTAGCCGATCCTTCATCGCCGTGTCCCAACCTCGACGGTCGGCAAACCGCGCGAGGAACTCGTTGAGTTCAGGCAAGACTTCGATATCCAGCTTGGACTGAAACCGCATCCGTCGAGGGTTGGTGAATTCCAGGTACAGTATCATCACTATCGCGGCCACCCCTCCCGTGGTGATTCCGCTCTGCAAAAGAGTTGCCCACACAGGGCCGACGTTCGGCAGCGAGAACAGCCCGAACTGGAACGCAGCCCCAATCCAGAAGCAGACTCCCGCCACCGTGATCTTCTGCCTGTTCTCCTCGCTCTGCATGACCGTCCGGGCCCCGTCGATAAACAGGTACGCGCTCAACACAATCAGATACCCCGCCATGACAGGGCCCGGAATGGAGCTGAGCACCGCGGACACCTTTGGCAGAAACGCCAGCGAAATCAGCATGGCGCCGATGAAGTATCCAACTCTGCGTGAAGCAACGCCGGTGGTCTGCGTGTAGGATACGACCCCCGGATTGATGATGAACGGCACCGTTCCTGCGGCCCCGGCCATCAGGTTGGTTACCCCGGTCCCGGACATCGCCCCCTGCACTTCCCGAAAGTCCACAGCCCGGTTGTCGCGCCGTGCGGCCCGCTGTTGGGCTATGCACTCTCCGTTGGCCTGTATGGAAATAACAATGCTTAGGAACAGGAACGCCGGCAATAGTGTCCAGAACGATACGCCGAAGCCGGATACTATCGGGGGCAGACCCAGCCCAGGCCACTGCCCCGGTATTCCTACCCAGGCGGCATCTAGCACAGCCTCGGCGCTGTAAAGGCCGAAGCCTGCCGCCACTGCGCATCCGGCGATTATGCCGATGATTGGCCCCCAAAGGCGTATCGTCGCAGAGCCGCGTAGGATGAGCGCCGAGACGACTCCCAGTGCCGTTAGCGCAGCCAGATGCGCCCCCAACGAATTGTCGTCCGACGCCTCCGGCAGCAGGCGGGGCACCACCGACGCCAGTGTGATTGACAGGATCATCAGCACCGTTCCACCCACTACGGGTGTGACTATCCGGCGCAAAACGAATAGCCATCTTGCAATAGCAAGCTGGCCAATTCCGCAAACAAGCACAAGCGCCGCCAGTGTGGCCGGCCCGCCGTCCGTCACCGCCGTAATGCAGAAGGGTATGGAGAAGGCGGCCGTAAACATTGGGAGCATGGACCTGGCCCCTACCAACCCAACTTTTCGCACCTGTATCAACGTCGACAGGCCGGCGACAAGCAGAGACGCGAATACCATCCACACCAGGTACTCGTTGTCCCGTCCCGATGCTTTGGCCACCACAACGGGAGTAACCAGCAACGTGGCCGATGCAATCAGGCTGAACTGAGCGCCGAATCCCAGTGAATGCCAAGGAGGCGGATTCTCGTTCGCCTCGTAGCGTGGATTCTGGGGAACGGATGTCGTCAAGCTCGTCTTCTCAACGCCACCGTTTTACAGCGCCATGCCGCAACTGTGCATGTGTAAAGCCTCATCACTGGGCTCGAGATGCAGGAAGCAGGCGGGCACCCCGCCTCCATTGACCTATAGTCCCACCTTATAAACTTCAGCCTTGCAAAACGGGCAGGTGTCCGGCTGTTTCATCAAGATATAGATTATGGCTCCAGGCAAGAAAAAGATGACCCACAAGATTACCACCCAGACCTTGATATTCTTCTGTGGAACCATCTTGTTTTCACAAATCCTGCACTGCATACCAACCATCAAGCCCACTCCCTCCGCATAGCGACGTTGGATAGAAACACTGTCTCCAATACTTGTACCACCAGTTAGGTTCCTTAGACAAGTACAAAAAAGGGATGGACCAGGTTCAGCTGGCCAGGAAATAAGCTGAAATCAGTGTGAGCGCCCATGTTACCTAGACGCGTACTCGTTGAATGCCATCGGCATTCACGAACTCTTCACCAGTTCCCACACGATCACGATGGGTACATCCTTGAAGGCGGCTTCCATGAGGCCAGGCAAATCCTCTGCGAGTCCCATCGCCCCAATTTCCTTATCCCCACAGAGCATCTCAACGCATTGGACGATGTTCAGTCCCGACTCCCGGAACGCGGTGATACATTCCGAAGGTGGATGCACATAGTTACGAACGAATCCCGTCTCAGTTCGGCTTATGGGATGCTTCGCGTGACCGCCCAGCATCACGACGAAGGGGTGTACGTCAGAAATGATTGCAGTTCCGCCAGGCCGCAGCACTCGCCCCAATTCTAACAAAGGTCGCCTGAGGTCAGCGCAGTGAGTCAGCGCCAACGAACAGACGGCTAAATCCATTGCGCCATCCTCTAGTGGCATAGACGTCAGATCCGCAGTCTCGAACTGTCCCGATAAAACCTTAGATCTCGCCACCTCCAACATCCTGGCGCTGGCGTCTATGCCAATCACTCGATGACCCAATGAGGCCATGTGCGCCGCATGACATCCGGTCCCGCAGGCTGCGTCCAGTGCTTTCCCCGCTGGAAAACCTGCAATGAGGCTGCGGACAACGGCCTCCTCTGCGACTATCACAGGATTACTTTCGTCGTCGTAGGTATCGGCCCACTCGCTATATCCAGCTGTTACTGTCCGTTCGACTCCGATGATGGGGTTTACCCAAGGCTCCTTTCCACGTTGTGCAACTATCTCAACAACCTCCTTAGACCTTGCCTTTACAGTCGAAGGGTCCATCATCCAGGAGCGCAGAATCGCAAGACCTTCCACCCCCAGCATGAATTCGCCAAACGTAGGTTGCTCGACCATATCCCCCTCTCCCACGGTCATTTGCGCTGTCCCGCAAGACCATTGTTGATTCTAACCGTTCAAGAGTTCCTCTCTCTTTCAAATTCGTACCCATACACTTTTCCATCGCCCTTGGCCTGCATCAGCACCCAAAGTTGTTGGTCATCATCTATCAACTGGATAATATGATGGTTCAACAATTGCATAATCTTTCAAATCCATGCTGGCACGCTATTAAGAAAAGCTTGGGGATCGCGTTTCGGAGAGAACGGATTGTCCGCATGAAGTATCCCCCCACATATGTCGTATAGTCTCATGTAATCCTTTTTCGTAAGATACCCCGACTCAATGTGCTCGACCGACAAGACCTTGCCGGTTGCTTGGTTCAATATCTGTATACATGGTTGCGGATAGAACTTCGGATTTGCTTTTTCAAGAGTTTCGAGGATGCGTCTTCCATGCCAATCTCGATGGAAGTTCTTTCGATACTTCTCGTACTCAGTCCTGTTGACACATAGAGATCCCAATGCGATGAGCTCCAGAATCTTCCTAATCTGAAGACATACAGACTCAGATGTTGTCTGCACATACATGGCACTGCACTTTCCAGTGAGGAATCCCTTGACGACCGACACTCTCTTCTTGAGTTCTTCCATACAGTCCGCATACGTCGAGCATGGATTGAATCTTCGCCTCTTGCCTTCTTTAGTTGAATCAAACCCAACCATCCCCCCTCTCCTACGGCCATTTGCGCTGTCCCGCAAGACCGCTGCTGGGAGCAAAGTTATGAGCGAGGAATGACTTTTACAACCCACCGGCAGTTGCTGCACCATCCTTTGACACAGACCCGGAAGCGTCAGGCATACGTCGCGTCAGGGCCCCGTGTACAACTCCGTGTCCGAGTGAAACTGGAACCACCCGAACCAGTACGACATGTGCGTGGGTATCCGAGCTAGCTTCTCCGACTCGTCCGCTGCATTGACCAGAAACTCCTCTGTCACCCGCCACGTTCCCCCATCAGCGTCCGAAATTACCGACGGAATCCCAAGGTCGCCTCCGTTGTCGTCCGCCGACAACTCAAACACTCTGTCGCCCCGATAATAGGCCCTCGCGCCCTGGCTCGCGGCTGACCCCAGCACCAAAATCGCCTCGCTACCCACCACGTCGTTCACAACACGCTGCTCCTGCAGCGCTACGATGGAGTAGGCCTTGTAGCTGTCGTTTAGCTGGACGCCAAGCACAACGTCCTTTGTTTCAAGCCGGCCGTCCCGGTCCGGCACCGCGAACATCGTGTCAGGCGAGTTGAAATAGTCATAGTAGATCGCCTCGCGGTGCTCCTCCGATTTGTAGGTCGAGGCAGGATACAGCCCCGTATCCCGGTCAAGCACCGTCGTGTCGGGGTGAAGCTCCACCCACTCCTCCCACGTCGTCACAAGCACCGGGAAGAAGTCCAGCTTGATTCCTGAGTCCCACAGCGGCCCGATAACCGGCTCTCCCGTAAACTGGTTCCAAAGTGAGTTCGTCAGCCGGTCGTACATCACCTTGTTACTACGATATAGCATCCCCGAAGTGCCGAAGCTGGTTGGCTCTCCGTTTATCTTGGCGGAATACACGATTCCGCTCCCGCAGAGCGTTCAATAGGCTAACGCGATAGGCTCGCCTCCCAACACGTCGTTGGCCATCTCGTGAGCGTTCACGATGCGAAGCGGGTACGCCCTGTGCTCTCCGTTAATCGACACGCCGAAGACCCTATCGCTAGCCTGAAGGTAGTCCTGTTCTTGCGCCGAAACCACCGGGGCGTTCTGAAGGTCAGGAATCCCGTCGGGCCGAACCCCTCCCCACGCAATCTCAAACACGTTGATGCGAGACCCCTCAGCCGCTGGGGCCAGGAACTCCCCGAACCTGGGGTCGATCAGGCTCATAAGCACGATCTTCCATTCCAAGTACCCGTCGGGCGGTTGGTACTCGTCCGCGTTTCTGACCAGCCACTCCATCCAATTTTTCCATAAGCCCTCGTTGCCCTCAACCTCCCTGCCCGTTATCGCCGAGAGGGCCTTCCTGGACTCTATACGTGGGACATAGTCCTCAAAGAAGCGGAGCATCTCAATCAACACCGGGACCATCGACTTGTCTTTGTTCGCAATGGAAAGCGCAATGGCCTCAAGCGAGTCGACTGGGTTGTGGTCCCGCCCCGAAAACAGCCGGTACATGTTCTCGCTAGATTTGTAGTCCGTCCCCATCTCAGGAGTCGGCGCCGCCGCCTCCCTTGATATCGGCTGGCTCGGCGTGGCAACTGCCGTCGCCGTCGGCCTGCTCGGAGCAGCTGCCGGCATCGGTCCCGGCGTCTCCGCAGATGTCGGAGCAGCCGTCGGTACAGGCTGCGTAGGCGTGGCAACTCGCGACGGCTCCGGCCTGCTCAGAGTGACCACCGGCGTCGGTCGTCGCGTCTCCATAGGTGTCAGAGCAGCCGTAACTACAGGCTGGCTCGACGTGGGCACCGGCGTCGGCTCAAGCGTCACAGTCGGGGTCGGCGCAGCCGTCGAGGTCTGCGTGGGTGCAGCCGTCGAAATGCTCTCTCCTAGTTCTGACGGTTCCCCCATCCCCGAGCACCCCAACACAACCGCCGCAACAACCCCAACTCCCAACACTCCGAAATGACGCAAAAACCTACTCACAAAACTCCATCCCACCCCAACTACGACCCGTCCCCACAATCCCTACTACCTCTTACGTCAAACGGATGCTGATTGGACTTGCCCTAACGTCGGCGCCGACTGCAATGTCCGCCTCACCGTTTATCAGACCGCCAACCCACTCCAACAGCTGTCTAATCGGCTTCTAGGCGTGGTTGTACTAGTTGAGCCTATCGGAGGCGGTCATGGTAATCGCTTGGCTGCCGACCTAAGCTTACGCATCAGGTGATTTGCAAAAATAAGCATTTCCAAGGCTTCCTCAGGCGAATCCTCAAGTTCATGTTCATGGGCTCGTGGATTCCTTATCCCGGTCATGGAACCTGCATAAAGGTCCATGTAGCCTCTTTGCTCATCTTTGTCTGACTGTGACTGCAATTTATTCAGCTTTAGAGTGGGATTTTTGGCGCTAAAGGCATCGTGCATTAAGGCTGCACCAGTCTTCGCATCTATACCAGATTTCATCTTGACAGTGTTGTCCAGACACTTGAACGCCTCTTCAACAGCACGAGCATAGTGACCATCGGAGAAAAGCTGTCGGCTAGCAGAGCGGAGTTTCATGTCTTCGATTAGAAGATCAAACCTGTCGACATGGCTGGTAGCTTTCCCTAATTTCGATTTAGGCTTAGTAGAATGTCTTCCCGGGAATACCGAATCTGCCGATTTCTGAAGTCCTTTAGCAATCCTAAGCCAGTAGGCAAAGCGACTATTGCTGGGCACGATTCAACCTAACCTTCGCGTCTGTACAAGTGCCGTGCCATGCTAGCAAAGATACGGTCTATCTGTTCTGCTGAGGCTGTCGAGTCAATGTGAATCTGTATATCGATGTGGAGTGGCGGAATATCAGGCGGAGCTTCGTTTTGCAGGTCGGGGCGCGACACCGTTTCTGAGCGAGGAGATTCCAACGTTTGAGGCCCTTCTTTAAGGACCTCAGCGATCGGGGCATCGTCGACAAGGTTATGTTTGTCCTCGTAAATGTCTGTACTATTTTTGCCTACTAGCGGGAGTTGGTCAAGCACAGCCTCAATTGAGTGGACGTGACTACGTCCTTGAATATCGACCACTAGTCCTAGGAACCTAAGGTTATCGACGAATACTTGGGCAGCCTTTTGACTATCTCTAGGTGACACTCCGAAGTCAATGATTGCATCTTTTAGTACAGATATGTCGGGAAGAGGCCTATCTCTCAGCTTCTGATAAAGTTGTTCGAAAGGGCCAATCCTACTTATTCCATGGTCAAACAATTTCTCCTTTGATCCCCTAGAAGATTTCTCTAATTCTACCAATGCTCTCCCGTCATCTGTGACTTGTAAAACAGGAGCTGCATAACTACCAGTGGTCATGCCGTACTTGGAAGAACTAGTTATCAAATCACGAGTTAAATTGTACTCATTTGTTTGATCCAGTTTTTCCAAAAGTGTGAGCCTCTGAATTCTACCGTTCATACCGTATTGCAAAATACTCACTGGTAAACTAAGTGAATCAGATAAAGGCACGATTGGAAACGGTCTTGTCGGTCCTCGTCCACGTCGCCCTTCAGTTCCAACCGTCTGGTCATTGAATTCCTGTAGGGTCATTTTTCAACTCCTTGCCCAAGAATGAGTTCTGCACTCACCCACACCCATACGTGCTCAGTAAGCAGCGTGTGCACGGCGGATACTGATAGTGATTATAGCGTATCAGTTTGCGTTTCGCCGCGTTCTATTGCGTAGGCGACGTAGGACAGCGCGATGGCATTCTCACATAGAAACACAAGCTCCATGTGTCGGTCTCCAGACCAAGACCAGGCTACTGCCCAGCAGTCCATACCCGGTGATGGCTATCCCCTACCCGCACTCCTCCACATCATCCAAGAGTTGGAGGTGCTTCAGCTTGAATTCAGAGACCTTTATGGACTGGCGCCCCGCTCCCCACTAGGCCCCCCCACCCCAACCTCACCACTTCCTCGACCCCTCCGCATACACGTGGTGGGGGAACGTGTACCGGATGCCCTCTTCGTCGAATAACGAGGTTTCCAGCAGGGATGTGAATTTGTTGAAATTGTTGTCTTCGCGACGACCCGGCAACAGCTTCCCAAAGATGTCGCCATAACGCTGCTGCATCCTGAACCACCATACAGCTCCTAATGAGGAAAGCGGCGGATACTGCAGTGCATCAGCCGTCTCATTTCCGATGAGACCGCGGGAAATGCGGTACACGTACCGAGCCAACTTCCGGCGGCCGTCCGGGTCTGTTATCCCGGCAATCAACGGAGCCGAATTGATCTAGGCGTGTGCCATCACAATCGATTCCATTGGGCTATCGGACTCGCACATGTGACCGATGTCATACAGTTCCAAAGCGTCATCGGCCTCATGGAACAGAATGGTCTCAGGAATGCCCATCAAGTAACCGGAGTAGCGCCAAACCGCCATGAAGCTCGCGTATTCTTCGTCGTTGTAATTAGCTCCCAGGGGTTTCATGTGCTTCAATAACCTTGCCGAAAAGGCGGCAACGGCGTAACCCAAATGCGCCGCGCTAATTGGCAAACCCCAAGCTTCCGTGTCCCAATCTTCCGAATAGCTTAGGAGGCGCCTAACCCGTGCGTGAACAATTCTGATACGGACCGAAGGTTTCCAGCCGTCTCCATACCTGTATATCCCATTGGGAAGGAATATTTCCGTCATGTGACGGTTATTCTGTCCCAAACGTCTGACACCCTGGTCGCGTACCCGCCCGGTGATGTGGAAGGACTTCGCTATATTTGTCGTGAATCCTTCAATCAAAACGCCTGCGACGAATGCAGCGACGAATGCAGCAACGATCAACGGAGAGTTCCTGTGAAGCATACGGACACTCGGAGCAAACGCTGCATAGTCGAGAGCCATTTCGGTGCAGTCTCCGCATCTCTGAAGAATTCCAGGAGCGAGGCCGGCGCGTTCCTCAGAGCCTCCTCGCCTTATTTATTCATTGCTGCCTCCACCAACCGCCTTGACTCTGCCGGACTAAACGCTTCGAGATCCTTTGCCATCGCTTCGCCCAGCGGGTCTCCAATGAGAGTGTGCGCAACGTAATTGGACGTTACGTCAGGCGCAACGGCACGGGCATTTTCATAACCCGCTATTCTCCTCGTGAGGTTCAACCCTCACGTCCGGCAGCCACCGCAGGAACTAAGGCAGATACCAGTTTCGGTGGCCCAGGAATTCCATGCTGGCCGGGACCAGCACCGACCTCACCAAGGTGGCGTCTAACAAAACCGCCACTGCCAGGCCGAAACCCACCTGCTGGTTGATTATGGTGTCGCCGGAAGCGAAGACACCGAACACAGCCACCATAATAAGAGCGCAGCCGGTGATGATGCCCGCCGTGGACCGCAGCCCGTACGCCACTGCCTCCCGGTTGTCCCCCGTCTGGTCGTACCGCTCCCGGATGCGGCTCAGCAGAAACACATGGTAGTCCATCGACAGCCCGAACAGAATAGAAAACAGGAACAGCGGTATCCATGCGTCGATGACCTCTGCCTGTTGGAACCCCAGCAGGTCCGCCCCAATGCCCTTCTGGAACACCAGAACTATCAGGCCGTATGCGGCCCCTACCGAGAGCAGATTCATGAACACGGCTTTGATTGGAATCACAATGGATCGGAAAACCACCATCAGAATCAGGAAGCTGCACCCAAGCACGAAGGCGAACACAATGGGCGTGTACCTGTCGACGATGGAGAAAATTCGGCTACCTCAGCCGTGATGCCGCCCACCAGCACCTCGGCGGCAACACCTTCGAAAGCCTCAGGAACGTAGCGTTCGCGGATGTCGGTCACCACGTCGACGGCATCCTGGCTGAGGGAATCGCCGTCTATGAATACAGAAAGGCGGGCTAGGTCCCCCGCCTCGTTCACAACCGGGAAGGGGAACACCGACACTCCATCTTGGTTCTTCAGTGTGGTTTGCAGCTCCGCGATAGCCGCCTGTACCTCTGGGCTGCCGATCTCACCGTCTATGACTACGTCCGTGGGGTTAACCAGCCCGAAAGAGAACTCCTCCTCCATGACGAAGAAAGCCTCGCGAGTCTCAGCCCATTCCGGGAACGCCGACACACCGTTGAGTCCCGTGTTGATGCCCGGCCACTGGAAGTAGAATAGAGTGACGAAAATCATGGGAACGCCAACGACGATGATGCTGATGACCGGGTAGCGCATGACCATCCTGGTCACCATTTCCCAAATCCCATCCCCGGAGCCGTCGTTTGCTTGGGAGGTTTGCATTGCCTTCCCCCCGAAGAAGGGCACGGGTAGCCGGTTCAAATGGTCGCCAAACACCGCCAGGCTGGCCGGCAGGAATGTGAACGTGGCCGAAAGCGTTACCAGCACCACCAGTATTGCCCCAAGACCCAGAGACTGGAAGAAGGAGAAGGGAAAGATGAGCATCCCAACCAGGGCAATGACCACCGTAAGTCCACTGAACAGCACCGTGCGGCCCGCCGTTGCTCCCGCGCGCTCGATGGCCTCAAGCTTGTCCCGTCCCCGCGCCCTCTCGTCCCTGAACCGGGAAATAATCAATATAGAGTAGTCGATTCCCACCGCCAGCCCAATCATTACTATCATCAGCGTCACAAAGAAGACCAGGTCAAAGGTCTGCCCGATCAGCGCCGTTATGCCCAAGGCGACTATGATGCCTACGATGGACAGTCCTATCGGCATCAGCACCGCCGCCAAAGTGCCAAAGAGTACCACCAGAATCACCAGCGCAACGGGAATGCCTATCCGCTCTCCCTGCCGCAAGTCCTTCTCTGACAGTTCGTTCTGCTCGAAAGCTATGCTCGCGTCGCCAATGGTGAGTGCTCGGAAGCCATCTACGCCGTTGGCTTCCTCTACCACCTCCAGAACGTGCTCTACATTCTTCACCGCCTCCACGTAGTCCCCCGCCATTACTACGGTCATAAAGGTGGTCATGCGGTCGGCGGACACCAGGTTCTCGTCGGGAGGATTGGTTGTGTAGTAGTTCCGCTCCGGTATCGCGACTTCAGGCCCCAGGGAAGCTATTTCGTGTTGAAGCGCCTCGACCTTCGCCCGGAATTCCGGGGTATCGACGGTCTGAACTTCCGACTGGACGATGACTATTTCCCTCAACGGAATAGTCTGTCCGCCCCGTTCCACCAGCAGACTCTCTGCGCGGGACGATTCGGCGCCACTGCTCAGACTGAGTTCCGTAGTGGTTGCCGGCTTCAGAAAGTCCGCCAGCTACTTGCCCGGTCCCAACTCGCCATCCACCGCCAAGGCGCCGGCAATGAGCACCAGCACACCCCAAATTGCCAGTACCCCAAAGGGCTTCCGAGAGCAAACACGGGCCCAATGTTCCGTAGATAGGAATTTCATCGATGCATCCTCATGCCCGTCGGAAACACGAACAAGGCCTCCAACTGGAAATTGGCTGCCAAAACTTCAGCCCTATTGCGGCAAGCTCAGCCAACTACATCACCACCCACCCCACCCTTCAACGCACGGGGGATCCAAGAACGCTCTCAGCTTTCATTTGCGTGCGGACAGGCCGGCCAAGCATATAATACTTGACCGATTAGCGACAGTCATCTTCAATTGTCCAACACTGCCATTAGGGATTTCACGGACAATCGCGTTGGTGCTATTATATTGGTAGTCCCAGTCATTAGGATGACGCTATGGATGAAATTACACTAGAAAATTACCGTTGCTTTCACTATGAACAATGCGCCCGCCTAGCGCCCCTGACCCTATTGGTAGGCGAAAACAGCACTGGCAAGACCTCCTTCCTTGCTATGATCCGCGCGCTATTCGAAATTACTTACGACCTAGGCAACCCTAATTTCAAGAAATTCCCATACGATCTCGGAAGCTTTGACGAGATTGCACACTACCACGAGGATGGAAGTGACCAAGCCAACTACTTTCGAGGAGAGTTTAGTGTCAAATCAGTCCGAGAGCAAAGTGTCCCAATTTACTTTAGCTATACTTTCGGCAAGAATGGCACAGCCCCGTCACTCATCAGACGCAAGATATCAAGTGGAAATACTTGGTTTGAAGAAACCTTGACAAGTGGCGATCCACACACCCTTCGAGTTGGAACTGATAGAGGAACCTGGGAGAGTCAATTCCCAAAAGACTTCATACTCCCTAGAATTGCTATAGAGAATCTGAAGCTGCCAACCCACCTTTTCTTATTTGAAGAAGCATTCTGGAACTTACAAGAACAAAGCCTAAAGTTCTCGCCCCTTGGAAACTCTCCAGCTTTCATGGAGGAGGACTCCAATCTTCTTAAAGGATTGTCTCGTTCTCAGATTGAGTTCAATGAAAGACACCTATTCGCTAGTGCTCCAGTTCGCTCTAAGCCTCGCCGCACATACGATACCGCCCAACCCAACCCCGACTCGGAAGGCCATTACGTACCAATGTATTTGGCCGATCTGCAATCTAGGGACAATCATACTTGGACAGAGCTAAAGAACCGTTTGGAACGCTTTGGGAAAGAATCTGGCCTTTTTGACGAAATCTCTATTCGCCAGTTGGGCCAAAGAGGAAGTGACCCGTTCCAAGTTCAAATCAGAAAATCTGGGAATGGACTCAAGGGGCCAATACATAACCTCATCGACGTTGGTTACGGTGTAAGCCAAGCCCTCCCGGTCATTACTGAATTATTGCGTCCGGACGCATCTCCTCTCTTCCTCCTCCAGCAACCAGAAATTCATTTGCACCCTAGTGCCCAGGCCGCCCTCGGAAGTCTCTTCTGCCAGATTGCTAGTTCAGAGCGTCAAATGGTTGTTGAAACCCATAGCGACTACCTGCTCGATCGGGTTCGAATGGAAGTCCGAGACGCCGACGATTCGGGAATTAAACCTGAAGACGTCTCAATCCTCTTCTTCGAACGAAACGCCCTAGACGTGCAAATTCATTCGCTTCGAATAGACAAGGAAGGGAATATCTTAGATGCGCCGGATAGCTACCGCACATTCTTCATGCAAGAGACTGCACGTTCCCTAGGACTCTAAAAGCGTGTGCGCAATCGTCGACGCGAATGTTGTTGGTGAGGTATTCGGCCCAAAACCAGCCCCAGCTGGCAAGGCGTTCTTTGATTGGCTCAACTCAGGCAAAGGCCGGTTGGTCGTAGGTGGCAAGCTCTTATATGAGCTGAATAAGTCGGGAAAATTTGGCAAATGGGCAAGTCAAGCCCTCGTTTCCGGAAAGATGAGAAGGGTAAACGACACTAAAATAGACTCCAGAACTTCCGAACTTGAAAGTCTAAGTACCTATAAGTCAAATGATCCACATGTTATTGCTTTGGCGCAGGTTAGCTGCGCCCGCCTATTATTCTCAAATGACCTGAGGCTAAGTGAGGATTTTAGGAACGAGGGGTTTCTAGACAATCCGAGTGGATCTGTCTTTTCGACTCTCCGAACAAAAGAATTCACTCCCTGTCATCAAAAGCTGATTGATCAGACGGAAAGATACTGTCAATTCAATCAGTGACTTCTACCTCCTTCCCCCGCTCCATCCCCACCATCCCCCTACCTCTTCTCCGTCAATCTCCCAGACAGGTACTTGTGAATCACGCTGGATAACAACGTTTGGTATGGCATCCCTTCCTCTCTGGCCCGTGAGTGGGCAAGCAAGAAGTCCCGCTCCGTCACGCGCAGATTTACTCGCCTCGTCTTGTTGAAGGTGTTACCCGTTCCCCATTCACCGTGGATGCTGATAACAAACGGCAATGACTGATTTCGTACTATGTCGGTCAGCCGGGAAGCAATCTCCTCCCTGTTTAGCACATCGTCTCGCCAAGGTTTCTCGTACGAAACTTCCAGCTCAGGCAGCTTGAGCTTCAAGGCCTCCCGTTGGTCCGTAAGTGTTTCGCTATCTTTGTTCAATGCTCCCTTCCTTCTATCTATCTCCCCAACCCCACCATCCCCGCTACCTCTTCTCCGTCAATCTTCCAGACAAGTACTTGTGAATGACGCTGGACAGCAGCGTTTGGTACGGTATCCCCTCTTCTCTAGCTCGCGAGTGGGCGAGCAAGAAGTCCCGCTCCGTCACGCGCAGATTTACTCGCCTCGTCTTGTTGAAGGTGTTGCGGGCTGCCTCACGGGCCGCTGCAATCTCGTCAGCGGCGTGGGGAGACGGGCGCAGCTCTCCCCGCTCAAAACGGTCCAGAATGTCTTGCTCTTCCGCGTCCATTCCTCTGTTCACGATCGCCTCTCCCTAGAATAGTCTCTGGTTGCCTTCCGACTTGGGATAATTGTCTTGAGGAAACGAAGGCCATCGGCCTGTGTGACGAACGGAACCAAGTGAACGTATCCGAGAATCTCCACAACGTAAACCATCTGCCCCGGGTACCGGTCTTGGTTCGGATAATCCAATACATCCAATAGTCCGCCCTGCTCTATGGCGGATACAACGCTCTCGAAGGAGACGCCTCGCTCCTCAACGAGCTGCTGGTTTTTCTCAGTGCTCCAGTCGAAGGCGACGCCCATACATCGATTGTCGCTTTATGTGTGCGTTTTGGCAACAGCCCTTTGTATGTCTTCGCCCCCCACAACCTCCCCACCTCCACCTTCTCAACCACTACCCCTCGCCTTCTGTGCAACCACCCCTAGCCCCTCGTCAAACGTCATAATCTCCCGAACACCCCGCCTCCGGCAACTCGCCAAATGACACAAATCCCTGGCCCCCAGCTTGGGATGCTGCTCGTAGAGTATCCGCGCCAACTCCACGTCCCCTTCCTCCAAAGGCCACACCTCAACGCCCGCCCGACGGATCAGAGCAAGGGCATCTGCAAGCGCGTCCGTTCTACGAACGGGCAAATAAGCGTGCATCAACTCCCGCAACACCTCTGCAGACGTGCAAAGCGGCTGGGAATTCAGGACAGCCTCGTTGAAAAAATCACGGGTGCGAGAACGCAGAGGATGCGGTCCCCCTACAGCGTAAATAAAGACATTGGTGTCGACGAAGATCATGTGTTGGCCAAACCGCGTAAGCGAGGCTCCTCGATTGCGCGTTTATGCTCTTCCCAATCCGGTTCCAAGCCTGGGCCGCGCCTGGCATCGCAATCCTGAAAGAACCGACTCACATCTTCCGGGGATTGGAACCGTTCCGCCCGTTGCCCCGCTTCCAGCCGATCACTGGCCGCTGCCCTCAGCCAAGCGCTGAACGTCAGTCCCTCCCTCCGCGCCTGTCGCATGAACCGATCCCCGTCTTCATCGGGGATTATCAACTGTACCCTTGCCATCGCTGCGCCCTTCTTTATCGTCGGCGTGTGTATAGACTTTACACATCCACGACGCTAACGCCAATGCTGGCGGCCAAGAGCACCAGCCAACAATCCCCTCTGCGAGCGCTCAGCTAGCTCCAACAGTTCTTGTCTGCGCAGCGCGCAGGGTGGTATAACCATTGGTACATGCCTTAATAGTTGATCCCTTAGTCGACCAGCGCAATGCTTACGACAAACCGTGTTCATTCAGACGCCCTTTGCCCCCGCCGCGTTACTTCAACCAGCCGACGGGTAGAAGAGAAATAACATCGATGAAACCGCCTCCGAATAGAAGCCCCAAGCCGGGCCATCGCTGGGAAGTGTGTCCCACTTGCAACGGCAAAGGGGAGATCATTGGGAGAATGCAGTCAGAACTGGGCGGCAAGACCACAAGGTGTCCTCGTTGCTTCAGAAACGGATGGGTGGAAGCGTCGTTAGAAAGCAAGAAGGCTGCATCGGAAGAAACAGCACCCCCACCTCAGCCCCGATCGGACTGGCTGGAAGGGCTGGATGTCGAAGAAGAACGGCAGGAATCTTCCCGCACTAGACCGAAGTCCGAGCGAGAGGTCCACGGCGCCAATTGCAACTGTCGGTCCTGCAATTCATTGAGGAAAGGCTACGCCCGATCCCGGAAATCTGGCAAACACTCGGGTAGTGCATGGCAGCGTTATGTCAAGCCTATAGCACTGCCCTTGACCTTCGCAGCCATCGTACTTGCCCTAGTAGCGCTAGCCATCTTGCTTTCCAAGTAAACTCTTCAGATTCCCAAATCTCCCCCAACTAAAGGGCTCAAACCTCCATAATCCGCCCTCCCCCCATTTCAACCTACCAGCAACCTCCAAACCCTTGACACACCCCGCTTTTTCCCCTTACTATGACTCTACCGCTCGCGCGGAATTTCGACAGGGCTCCAAAGGCCGAAGGAGGTGACGAATGGAACATAGTTTAACTAAGAGGGTGATGGTAGGCATCTGTCTGGATTCGACGCTTTAATAGCGCCCTAAACAAAATCAACTAACAATCAACCGTCGGGTTCGGGCAAATGCCTACCATCGCCCTGTGCGGGGTCCAACTTAGGACCTAATTGGTACTCAACCGGAGGTTCGGACCCGATAACGTTGACAGAAGAGAAGCCGCAAGGCTTCTTTTTTGTTGCCCCTCAATAACCTAAATCCCCCACCCTCAATCTCGCCTCTAGGCTCCCACATCCTTGACGCTCCACGCCGGCTTCCCACGATGCTATACTGGGAACCACCACACCATCCACCCAGGAGCGTACCATGCCCACAGCCCTTCTCAACGGAGTCCGCATCCACTACGAAAGCTACGGCCAGGGCTTCCCCCTCGTCTTCGCCTACGGCCTTGGCGGCAATACCACCGAGTGGGCCGGCCAGATTCCCGCCTTCTCGAAAAAATACCGCTTCATCGTCTGGGACCCTCGCGGCCACGGCCAATCAGACAGCCCGCCCAACCTGGACCAGTATGGCAGCGGCAACTCCGCCTACGACCTCCTAGCCCTCCTTAACCACCTCGGCATCCGTCGAGCCTACGTGGGCGGTCTGTCAATGGGTGGAGGCATATCCACACGTTTCGCCCTCATATTTCCTCAACGCATCGCCGCCCTAATCGTCATAGACTCCGCCTCTGCCTCGGGTCTGCCTACCCCTCCGGCCGCCCTGCGAATGCGCCACCACATCGTCGAACTCGCCCTTTCGGAAGGAATGGACGCCGTCGCCGACTACTCCATTCGGCACAACCCCAACATCAGCCGCACCGCCAATTCGGGCCCGGAAGGCGAACGTGCCATCCGGGAGATGTATGCCGCCCTCGACCCGGTGGGGTACGCCCACAGCACCCTCGCCACCGTCCACCCCGAATTCGACCCTAACCTGCTGTCAGCCATCCGCGCGCCGACCCTCGTTCTCTCCGGCGACGAAGACCCCGCCCTGGAGGCCTGCAAGCTCATCCACAGCAAGATAGCTGGCTCTCAAATGAAGATAATTCCCAATGCCGGCCACCTCTCCAACCTGGACCAGCCTGAAGCATTCAACCAAGCAGTGCTCGACTTCCTAAAAGAAGTCGACGCTAGACGAATCACATCCTCGTAGCGGCGTCCCTAGTGGGCGGCCCCACCTACATGTCACCCCGAACGCAGCGCAGCGCCCCACCTACATGTCATTCTGAGCGCAGCGAAGCGGAGTCGAAGAATCTCGTTGCCAAAGCGCACTCCCCTCCCTTGTCCTCGCGCATGCGGGGACCCATCCTAATCCCTCTCCCCACCCTTCCCCCTTGACGGGGGAAGGTTTGGATGGGGGTGAAAACTACCCCCCCTCGTGCTCCCGCGCATACGGGGGCCCATCCTCCTCACCCAAATGTCATCCTGAGCGCAACGAAGAATCTCCCCACCCGACGAGCTTTTCCCCTAATCGTCCTGGGCCACCACCGACTCCCGCGTCTCTAACCCTTTCTCGTGCTCCCGCACATGGAGACCTTTGCATAACTATCGAATCACATTCAAATGGCGGTGTAGAACGACTCTTGACATAGCTAAATCATGGGATTCTGGATTCCGGCTTTTGCCGGAATGACGGTTATGCAAAGGTCTCCACATGCGGGATCCCATCTTCCTCCCCCATTTGTCATCCCAGCCGCAGGCAAGAATCTCGCCCCCCGACGAACCTAACCCCTAATCGTCCTGGGGCGCCACCGCCTCCCGCGACTCCAAGCCAGTGTACAGAGCGCCCGCCGACTCCAACCCATCAACTTCCTGGTCTGAATAGCCCAATAGTGAGGTCAGAATCTCCCGAGTGTGTTGGCCCGCCGTGGGTGCGGAGCCGACAACCACCTCGCTCCGGCTCAGCTTGATGTTCTTGCCCGAAACGTGGATGGTCCCTGCCACCGGGTCCGGGACTTCCTTCAGTATCTCCCGCTCGTGCAAGTGCGGGTCCGTCGCCGCCGCCGGAATAGGATTCACCGCCTGGCACGGTATCCCCTCGTCGGCGATGACACCCACCGCCTCCGCTACGGTACGACGCTGGAACCACCCCTCCAACTCCTCCTCGATGGCGTCGGCATTCTCGTCCCTCGCAGAGCGAGTAGCAAAGCGTGGGTCGTCCACCCAATCGGACTTTCCTATGACGGTACAGAACCGGGGCCAAATATTATCGCTCTGGGCGGCAAGAAGCACCCACCCGTCGGCGGCCCGGTATATGTTGCTGGTGCCCCGTCCGTTGCCCTTCCGCGGCGTATCTTCCCCGGATCCCAGGAACGCGCTGCACTGGATCTCCGTCATCGTATAACCCGTATCCGCCAAACACACGTCCACGCACTGGCCCTCGCCGGAAAGCTGCCGCTCGTGCAGGGCCGCCAGCGCGCCGATGCAGGCGTGAAGCGAAGTTATCCGGTCTATGATGGGATTGGCGGTGGTGATGGGAGGCATCCCCGGAAAGCCCGTCAGCATCATCATGCCGCTTATAGCCTGGCCGATAGGGTCAAACCCGATGCGGCTGCTGTATGGCCCGTACTGCCCATAGGCGGAAACATTGACCATTATGATGCCCTTGTTCAGCTTGCGAAGGTTTTCGTAGGAGAAGCCCATCTTGGCAATAGTCCCAGGGCGAAAGTTCTGCACGATAATGTCTGAGACCTTAACCAGGCCGCGTAAAACTTCCTTCCCCTCCTCCGTGCGAAGGTTCAGGCCCAGGCTCTTCTTGCCGCTATTGTACTGCACCCAATAGGCGCTCTGACCCCGCACAAAAGGCCCGTGGTCGCGGCTTTCGTCGCCTCCCATACCCTCAACCTTAATGACCTCCGCACCCAATCGGGCCATTACCAGGCTGGCTCGTGGACCGGCCTGATATCTACCCAGGTCCAGAACTCGGATCCCGTCCAAAGCGCCTCTGGACTTAGCCATAACCATCACCTCTCAACGACTTAATCCCCCCCGAACCACCAACTCCCCAATCCTATCACAGCCATCCCACCCATCCAAACCTTCCCTTTGACTGCGATTCCCGCCCAACGTATGATGACACAACCACCCAATCTCAAAGAGAAGGCCGCCAAACATGCCACACAAGCCCAGATTAAACCGGCTCATCCAGCTTCTAGAGGAAGAAAAACCCGCCTTTGGCGCCCATGTCTACAACGGAAACCTGGATGAGATTACCCACGCCGCCACCGCGGGCTACGACTTCGTGTTCATCGAAAACGAGCACGTGGGAATGGACTTCAGCCAACTGCGGGTATCGCTGCAATTCTTTCTGAATCGAAGAAACATCCTCGACCAGGGCAGTCTCCAGGCCAATCCCACGCCCCTGGTTCGCGTGGCCCCAAACACGGGGGAGATGAACCAGTGGGTCCTGAAGCAGACCCTCGACCACGGCGTCTACGGCGTGCTGCTCCCAAAGGTGGAGTCGGTGGAAGCGGCCAAGGCAGCGGTCCTCGCCTGCCGCTACCCACAGAAGCGGGGCGCAGATCACCCTTGGGGCGAGCGGGGTTGGAGTCCCGGCACCGCGTCCCGCTATTGGGGCCTCACCGTACCGGAATACTATGAAGCCGCAGGCTTATGGCCCCTTGATGCCGATGGCGAAATCTTCCTGATGGCCATCTGCGAATCTGCCAGAGGCGTTGAGAACCTTCCCGACATTCTTCGCGAGGTGCAAGGCATCGGTGGTGTTCTGGCAGGCCCCGGCGACCTATCCGTGTCAATGGGCGCCGCCGGGAATCCCCAAGACCCAGACGTTCAAGAAG
The DNA here is from genome assembly GCA_965238215.1 of Dehalococcoidia bacterium. Lineage (GTDB taxonomy): Bacteria > Chloroflexota > Dehalococcoidia > Lucifugimonadales > JAPULR01. Next base: position 2,553,828 of record OZ250180.1, read on the forward strand.
CCCTTCTTTCCATCCTCAACACCTGCAACCGATACGGCGTGCCCTGCGGCGCCGTGTCCTCAACCCCCGAAGAATTAGACCGTCAAATGGAGCAGGGCTTCCGATTCTTCATAACATCATCCCAGCCCCAAAACCCCACCCTACAGCACGCCCTACACATCACCAACCGATAACTTCCCAATTGTACCCGGCTATCCGTGGGGTTGAATGGCGACCCGTCCGCCCTCCACCACCTCCACAAACAGGCTGTGTCCATTGAGCAGGGCCATTCCAACGAGCGAAGTGGTTTGCGCCGCATACGCTTCGATGTGTCTGGGTCGCCCGTCCCACGTTACCCTGACGTTGAACACATCAAATTCCACCACACCACCATCAGCCAGGAATGCCCTTCCTGTGGTGACTAAGGGCAGTCCCAATTCAGTCACCAAAGCAGGCGGCAACGTCAGGAAACCGTTAAACCCAGTGTCCACCACCGCCTCGATTTCTCGGGTCTGCCCCAAAGGACCTGTAACAACAACAATAGCTTCTAGTCGATCGCTGACAACTCCCTGAATCACACAATTCTCCGAGGAGCCCCGCCACCAATACTGCCAACCGCCTCGTACCCAATCCGCTCCCTTAAGACGTTCACGGCCTCCGGCCAACGTTCCCGAAGACGATCCCGCGCCTTACCAACGCTGTCGCCCAAGGCCCAACAACCACTGTCCACATCAATGGCCACAATTTTTCCTATGTGCTCCGGCTCCACCTTGTGCCGGATATCCCGCTCGTAGATTTCCAAGCCCAGGCGGACCGTTTCGTCAAGATCGCGACGAGGCTCTCTATGAGAATCTTCGCCTCAAGTATGCATCGGCGTCCCAGCGTCCTTCATCTGCACTTCCTGTCAATCCTGCGTCCTGCGTTTCTCTCCTTAGATTCTATCGCCCGGAAAGAACAATTATGCAATATAAGCAGCCCGTGACTGACAGTCCCGCCATCTAAAATTCCCCCCGGTTGAGCCACGCAGCTGTGCAGTACATCTGCGGATAAGCCTATCCCTGGGGTTGAATGGTGACCCGTCCGCCCTCCATCACCTCTACGAATAGACTGTGACCATTGAGCATCGCCATGCCCACGAGCGGTCTGGCGTCGGACATAAGCGCTCTTGCGTGCCTAGCCTCGCCATCCCACATCACCGCGACATTGAAGAATTGGAAGTCTTCTTCCACGCCATTGGCCAAGATTCCTATGAGCACACCTGAAAATGTAAGCTCTAATTCCGACACGATTTCGCGTGGCAAGGTAAGAAAGTCGGAGAAACCAGTGTCGATTACGACCTCAATGTCCCGGGTTTGCCCCGACGGACCTTTAGCGGTGAGTATCAAAGAAGCTTCTAGGCGGGCGTTGACCACCCCTTCAATCAATCAGTCCTCCCCGGATCCCCACCACCTATGCTGATTGCCGCCCGATACCCAATCCGCTCCAAAAGAACGTCCACAGCATCCGGGCACTTCGAATCCAGATTATCCCGCGCCTCACTAATACTGTCGCCCAATGCCCAACATCGGCTATCCACGTCGATGGCTATGAACCTACCGACATGGTCCGGCTCCACCTTGTGCCGGATCTCCCGCTTGTAAATCTCCCGCCCCAATCGGCCCGTCTCACGGGCTTCCCGGCGGGGCCTCTTGGGGACGTACTCACCGGACATGTGCGCCGGCGGTTTTGCATCTCTCATCTGTCATCCTTGCCAGTTGTGCGTAGAGTCTTTCTCTCTCTCTCTCGATTCTACCACTTGCAAAGAACAACTGTCCAAGTAATGAAAGCCCGAACTCCCAGACCCGCCCCCTAAAACTCCTCCGGATACGCCGCATAGCTGTACAGGATATCCGCGGATAAGCCTATTCTCGGCGTAGAATCTCAACCCGTCCGCCCTCCACCACCTCCAAGTACAGGCTGTGTTTATGCAGAAGAGACATCCCAATAAGCGGCCTGTTGCCCGTCGCGTCAGCTCTAATGTATCTCGTCCGACTGCCCCAGAATAATTCGACTCTATAGACATCAAATTCCACCACACCACCATCACCCAGGAATGCCCTTCCTGTGGTGACAAAAGGTAGTCCCAATTCAGTCACCAAAGCAGGCGGCAACGTCAGGAAACCGTTAAACCCCGTGTCGATTACGGCCTCTATTTCTCGCGCCTATCCCGACGGTCCCCGGAGGACAAGGTTCACCACTGCATCGTAGAAGCGGTTAACGACCCCTCAATCACTCCGTTATCCGCAGAGACCCCGCTCCAAAGCTGCGAAGCGCGTAGTACCCGGCCCGCTCGCACAAAATTTTTATCGCATCCGGCTGTTTGACTCGAAGCCGCTCTACAGCTAGATGCTCGTCCGGGACGACCTCGTCATCGCCCAAGGCCCAACAGCCACTGTCCACATCTATCGCTACTATTTTCCCTACGTGGTCTTTTCCACCTTGTGACGGATGTCCCGCTCGTAGATTTCCAAGCCCAGGCGGACCGTTTCGTCAAAATCACGACGAGGCTCTCTATGAGAATCTTCGCCTCGAGTATGCATCGGCGTTCCAGCGTCCTTCATCCGCCCCTCCTTGTAGTCCTCTGCGTCCTGTCCGTCCCTCCCTAGATTCTACCACCCAGGAAGAACAACCATCCAACGTTAAGGCAGCCCGTGACTGACAGTCCCGCCCTCTAAAATTCCCCCCGGATGAGCCACGCAGCTGTACAGTACATCTGCGGATAAGCCTATTCTCGGCGTAGCATCTCAACCCGTCCGCCCTCCACAACTTCCAAGTACAAGTTGTACCTATACAGAAGGGACATCCCGATAAGCGGCCTGTTGCCCGTCGCGTCAGATCTAATGTATCTCGTCCGGCCGCCCCAGAATAATTCGACTCTATAGACATCAAATTCCACCACACCACCATCACCCAGGAATGCCCTTCCTGTGGTGACAAAAGGTAGTCCCAATTCAGTCACCAAAGCAGGCGGCAACGTCAGGAAACCGTTAAACCCCGTGTCGATTACGGCCTCAATTTCCCTCGTCTGCCCCGAACGTCCCCGTAAAGGAAGTGTCACCATTGCATCGAAAGCAGCGTTAACGACTCCCTGAATCAATCTGTACGTCTCAGCGATCCCGCTCCAAAGCTGCGAAGCGCGTAGTATCCGACCCGCTCGCACAAAATGTTTATCGCATCCGGCTGTTTGACTCGAAGCCGCTCTACAGCTAGATGCTCGTCCGGGACGACCTCGTCATCGCCCAATGCCCAACACCCGCTGTCCACATCTATCGCTACTATTTTCCCTACGTGGTCTTTTCCACCTTGTGACGGATGTCCCGCTCGTAGATTTCCAAGCCCAGGCGGACCGTTTCGTCAAGATCACGACGAGGCTCTCTATGAGAATCTTCGCCTCGAGTGTTCGTCGGCGTTCCAGCGTCCTTCATCCGCCCCTCCTGTCAATCCTGCGTCCTGTACGTCCCTCCCTAGATTCTACCACCCAGGAAGAACAACCATCCAACGTTAAGGCAGCCGTACCCCTTGGTTCTTCCCCCTAAAACTCCCCAGGATACGCGGCATAGCTATAAAGCAGATCAACGAAAGACCGCTCCAGTTCCGAAAGGCCGCCCACCTTCCCGTCTCCCTCGATAACCAGAAACTCGTTGGGCGCCGAATGCCCGCTAGCGTAGCCGATGCCCGTCGCTCCCAACAGCTTCACACCCAGCATCTTGCTGAAGAACCCCATCGGCCCGCTAGCGCCACGCCGAGGCCAAACCGTCGGCTCTATCCCCCAACCGTCGAACACGCGCAAGCCCGCCTTCGCAACGTCGTCCGTAACGCTCAGCTTCTGCGCGGGCACCGCCATCAGCACCTTGATCCCCACGTCGCTGAACCCGTTCCTGTCCAGGTGGTCTCGAATCTTCTGGCAGATGTCGTTCGGGTCCATGTCCGGCGGCAGCCGGTGGTCAATGGTGCAGTAGGCAGCATTTGGTAGAGTCCACAGCAGCGTCCCCGGTCCCGTATATCCGGCCCTCAATCCGTTGATGTTCATCGTCGGCTGGAAGCAGTATCGAAGGAACAGGTCCCGGCCGGAAAGGTCGTCCAAGAACCGACCCACCTTACCCGGCGCAAGGCTGGGAATGGCGCTCCCCTCCTCGCCCTTGTACCGCTCCGCCAGCCCGTCGATTAGCTCCAGATCCTCCCCCGTCGGAGCCTCCAGGTCGTCATAGAACCCGTCCACCAGCACTCTGTTTTCCTCCGGGTCGTAAAGGGTAGCCAGCGCCTTGACCATCCGCCAAACGGGGTGGTCCACTACAGGCTGCGCCGACGAATGGACAGGCCCTCCCGCAGGCCCCTTTCCCCACCGGTCGCCGGAGCATTCCAACTCGATGTGCAGGTTCCCCTTGTTGCCCAGGAACAGAGAAACGTCCCCCGATGCCGTCTGGCAGGCTCCGGCCACGATTGCGGCGTCAGCTTTCGATAGATGATGCCGGTACCGGTCGATTAGCAGCGGAATGTGGTCGCTGCCCACAAACTCTTCCCCTTCCGACACGAACATGAGGTTGACGGGCAGTTCCCCCGTCGCCGCTTTGATCGATTCCAATGCATTCAAAAAGCCCATGAAAGCGCCCTTGTTGCCCGCGCCCCGGCCGTAGAGCACCTTCTTGAAGGGACCGTGAGGGGCAACCACCGCATCGTAAGGCGGGTGGTCCCATCCACTCCCCACCACGTTGGTATCGAAGTAGCTGTACACCGCCAGCGTCTTGGGTGCGCCCGCGTCGTAGTACGCCCAAACCGCGGGGAAGACCGGCGTCTCCGCTATCTCCGCCTCCTTGCAGCCCAACTCCTGGTAGTAGCGAAGCAGCAACTCGGCGCACTCCTCCATTCCCTGGTTCTCCTGGCTCACACTGGGCTGGGCCATGAACTCCCGCACCCGCTCCAGGTGCCGGGCCTGATTTTCAACCACGTGTTGGTGCGCCGCTTCACGCTGACTCATATCTCACCTTGCATTATGTTAATTGGAATCCCGGGCGGACCAGCGCCCTCTATGATGACCGAGGCTCACCAGTTCACAAGACCGGGCTTCTGCTTACGCCAGCCGTCGTCGGAGGGAAAGATTGTAGTTGTAGCTATCCGTTGCGGCTCCCCGTCGAACCACTCTTCAACGGTGGAGCGCCACTTCACGTAGTGGGGCGCTTCTCTGTGAGCCGCCAGAGCGTCTTGATCGGCGTAGACCTCGTAGAGGTGCAGCCGGTTAGGTTCCTCATCGCTCTGAAGCACGTCAAAACGGAAACAGCCTGGCTCGTCCCTCACGGAGCCTTGGGCGTCCCCCATAAGCGACCCTATGAAGGCGTCCTTGAATCCGGGCTTAATGTTGATGGTCACAAATATAGAAATCATGGCAAATAACAAGCGTCCTTTCTACGGAAGTGTGTGGTAATGGCTAAACTTGCGTCAAATTCTGGTCCTGAGTGTTCGTCATTTGACGCCTTGCTGTCTATCTATCCCTCGACTCACCCCGGCTACTGAGCCGTCTCTTTTACTCGTCCTCACAGACGGGCCCGGTTATCCCACCAATTGCAGTATGACGTTCAATCCGGCAAGCGCTAACCCCATCACACCGATGGCATACATCATCAGGATCCGAAGTGCCTTAATTTCCCCACGCATTTCTCCCATCTCAGCCCGCAATTCCCCTCCCATTCGTTCCAAATCCGCCTTCGTTGCCAGTGAGTCAAACCACCCCTCTAGGCGACTGACCCGCTCCTCAATCGTAACCATCCATGCCCCTCCTATGCATTCCCTACTGCCAGCCTACCACAGTAGCACAAACATTGGCCTAGTCTATCATCGGGACAGTCCGACCAATTTTGCCAGCCGCACCAAGCTTTAACTAGCCGCACTGAGAGCCGTAAGAAAGGCCCTCAGTCGGCGGAGGCCTCGCGGGGCAGTACCTGCGCCGAAACCAGGTTGGAGTAAAGACCGCCTTTGGCCAGCAGTTCCTCGTGGGTGCCCTGCTCCACCAGCTGCCCCTCCTCCAACACTAGAATCTTGTCGGCGTCCCGCACCGTCGACAGACGGTGGGCAATAACCAGCGTCGTACGGCCCTTCATAAGTCGGGAGAGTGCCTGCCGCACCAACCGTTCGTTGACGGCATCCAGGTGCGAGGTGGCCTCGTCCAGCACCAGCACCGGCGCGCCCTTGAGCACCGCCCTCGCAATGGCGATGCGCTGGCGCTGACCGCCGGAAAGTCGCACCCCTCGCTCTCCAACGTTGGTGTCGTACCCGTCGGGCATGGCGGCAATGAACTCGTCCGCGTTGGCCTGCTTGGCCGCAGCAACAATCTCCTCGTCGGTTGCGTCGGGCTTGGCAACCTTCAGGTTCTCCTTGATCGTCGTATTGAATAGGTACGTGTCCTGGGACACCAGGGCAATCGAGTGGCGAAGCTCGTCAAGCTCGAATTCCTTCAGATTGTGCGCGTCCATATTAATGGTCCCCTCCGTGGGGTCCCAGAAGCGCAGCAGTAGATGGGCGGAGGTGGTCTTGCCCGCCCCGGAACGTCCCACCAGGGCCACCGTTTGGCCAGGCTCAATCGAAAACTCGACACCCTTCAGCGCCTGCGGCAGATCCCGCCCGTAGGCGAACTCCACGTCGCTAAACGCTACGGCGGAACCCTGGGCCGCGTCCCGTGGTTCGTGGACTCCCTTGCCATCCTGAACAGGCACAGGCTCGTCGTGGACGGCAAAGACCCTCCGCGAACTGCCCAGCGTGTCGGCCAGCTGCTTGCCCACCTGCGCCAGCTCCGACACGGGAATGAAGGAGGACAACGCAATGAGGCTCAAAAGCGGCAGAAGATTCCCCGTCAGATTCCCCTGGGTGGCGAAGTATGCCCCCCCGCCGAGGACGGCGATTCCCCCCAACCCAATGCAGACTTCTATGGCTACCTTCTGCAGCGTCAGGTGCTTGAAGAAGGTTATCCGGTAGGCGGCAAACTTCCGTTGATTCTCCTGCACCTCAGCCAGCCGCTGCTCCTCGTGACCGAAGGCCACAATCTCTCGCATACCCTGAACGCTGTCCACCATGTGAGCGTTAATTTCGCCCAGCTGCTGGCGGGATCGCGACGCCACCCGGTCCAGCGTCTTGTTGGCATAGAAGGGTGTCAGCGCCACCAAAAACAAGAACGGCAGCAGAATGATGGCCAACGGCCACTGGAAAATCGCCAGGGTTACGAGCACCGCTCCCGGCACCGTCACGGCCACGAAGGCGGGGGCTATGGTATGGGCAAAGAAGTACTCCACCGTTTCTATGTCGCTGGTCACCAGACCCACGATGTCCCCTGACCGACGGCGCACCAGGTATGCCGGCGAAAGCGGGTCCAGCTTTTCGTACATTGCGATGCGCATCTCCGCCAACAACCGGAACGCCATGTCGTGGGACACCCAAGACTCTGCCCAGTGCAGAATCGGCGTGAGCACCGCCATTACGCCAAGCACCACGAGCAGAACGCCAAATTCTCCTCCAATGGCCACCTGCCGCACTATGAGCGCGCCGGTAACCCCTATTCCAATCAGCACGAAGACGCGAAGAATGCCCAGAATGAAGGCGAAAGTTAGCGCCTTCTTCCACGGCATCACCAACTGGAGTAGCCGGCCAAAGATCTGGAACCAGCTCATGTCGGACGTCGTCGCGCTGATTATGCTTGGCTCCTGCAGGTATTCCTGGGAACCCCGGCCCGTCCATTCCCCGTGGTAAGTGTCCTCTTCCGTCGGAACGGCCTCCGTCGCCGTGGCCAGAAGCGGCGAAATCTCCACCGCCTCCGTTTCCATCTGTGCCTCCATGAGGCTTCGATACACCCCACCGCGGCTCATCAACTGGCGATGGACTCCCTCCTCCGCCAGCCGTCCCTCCTCCAACACCAGTATCCGGTCGGCGGATATGATGCTGGAGAGCCGGTGCGCTATCACCAGCGTCGTCCGACCCTTCATCAGCCGGTTCAACGCCTGCTGAATTATCGACTCGTTCTCTGTGTCCACGTTGGACAAGGCTTCGTCCAGAAGCAGAATCGGCGCGTCCTTCAGCAGCGCCCTTGCGATGGCGATGCGCTGCCGCTGGCCGCCAGACAACCGAATGCCCCGCTCACCGATAACCGTGTCATACCCGTTGGGCAGGCCCCCGATGAACTGGTGGGCATTGGCCGCCCCAGCCGCCTCCTGCATCTCTTCCGGAGTGGCGTCGGGATTGCCCAGCCGCAGATTATCGGCCACTGTTCCGTGGAATAGATAGGTGTCCTGCGCCACCACCGCAACGTGCTTTCGCACCGCCGAAAGCGGCATCGTGCGAATATCCTTACCTCCCAGGAGTATCCGTCCCTGTGTCGGGTCGAAGAAGCGCAGCGCCAGCCAGACCAACGTGCTCTTGCCCGCCCCGCTCCGTCCCACCACTCCCAGGGTCTCGCCCGCGCGAAGCTCAAAGGAAAGATTAGTTAGCGCGTCGGCCCGGCCCGTGGGATAGGCGAAGGTAACGTCTTCGAATTTCAGCGTTGGTTCCAACGAAGGAGCGGCTGCAGGCACGGTCTCCGGCTCCACGTCTTCCACCTGCGGCTTCGCGTCCATCAGGTCGAAGACCGCAGTTGCGGCGGACATCCCCAGCATCCCCTTGTGATAGAGCATGGTTAGCTCCCTCAGGGGCCGGAAGACCTCCACTCCCAGCATCAGGACCACCAGCAGCGTTGCCAAGCCCATGGAACCGTCGGCCACCCGCACCGCGCCGAAGCCGAGGGCGACCGCCGCCCCGGCAGTAATCCCGAACCAGGTGGCGCCCGTGGTCCCCACGTTCATGAACAAAATCCGCATGGTCCGGTGGTAAACATCGCGTGCCTTGGTTGCCAGCATCTCTCCCCGGGCGTGGCTCTGGCCGAAAGCCTTCAGCGTCGCCAACCCCTGAACGCTGTCAAGAAACTCGGCGCTTAGGTCGCCGTACACTTCACGTCGCTTCGCGCTGCTGACCGCGTTCCAATGGTGGAACATTAGGGGGGCAAACAGGGTAAACAGGGCAAAGACCAGGTAGATTGCCGCGGTGGGCACGTCCAGGAAAGCCATGAATATGAAAATGCCAATCGGCGTGAGCGCCGCCACACCCATCTGCGGCAGATACTCCCCGTAGTAGGTCTCCAGCTGGTCCACGCCTTCCACCAGCGAAACCAGCACGTCGCCGGCCCGTTTCTGGTCGAGCGCGCCGGGACCCAGAATCAACGCCCGCTGGTAGAGCTCCCGTCGCATCTTCGCCTGTACGCGAACGGATGCCAGATGCCCCGTAATCTCCTTCAGATACTGGAACAGACCCCGGAGCACTGCCGACGCCACAACGCCGATGACCACGAGAATGATCTCATTGGACGGCGCCCCCTGAAGTACCAAGGCAATGGCGTAGCCGGAAAGGGCCAGGCGGCTGACACCGGTCGCTGCAGTCAGGAGACCGAAGATTAGGGCCAAAACAAGCCTGAGCCTAACCCCTTCGGTGAATTTGAACAGCCTACGATTGAAGAACATTGTGCGGCGCCTCTCTACTACGGATGCCGTTGCGAATTCTACCCCCATACCCAACTTCAAGCAAGCATCCCCCCACATCCGCCCATCCCCCTCCGTTGTCCTCGCTCATGCGGGAACCCATCTTCGCTGTCCCCTGTAAACCCCTTCCCCCTTGACGGGGGAAGGTTGGGATGGGGGTGAATCCCATCCCCCTCCCTTGTCCTCGCGCATGCGGGGACCCATCCCTCCCCCGGACCCTCTCCTCCCCCTCTTTAACTAGATGTCATTCCGAGCGCAGCGAAGCGGAGCCGAGGAATCTCTCCCCATGCACCCACCCCTCCTCCCGTAAGGGCGGTTCGGGAACCGCCCGTCCCCGTATCACCCGTCATTCCACAATCAAAACCCCTTTCCCCCTCCGTTGTTCCCGCGGAGGGAGACCTTTGCATAACTATCGAATCGCATTCAAATGGCGGTGTAGAACGACTCTTGACATAGCTAAATCATGGGATTCTGGATTCCGGCTTTTGCCGGAATGACGGTTATGCAAAGGTCTCCGAAGGCGGGAACCCACTCTTCTCCTTATTCTTGTGTCCGCATCCCGGCGCGGCGCCCTTTCCCTCCTTATCCCACAACCTGCCAAGAATTCCCCTCACGTACATCCTCATCGGCGGCATTGCATTGCTCATGCCTTTCCTATAGCCTCTGTGCCCATATCCTGGGGCGCGGTAGGCCGACACGTTCCGACCTCCGCCAACCGAAAGGAGAGTGGACGCATGGACAACCTGGATCTTGGCAGTCTGAACTATCTGGCGATCATCGTTGGGGTCATCATCAATCAACTGCTCGGCGCGACGTGGTACCGCACCTGGGGCAAACCCTGGATGGCCGCGGTCGGCATCACTTCAGAGGACATAGAGGCAATGAAGGGCACGGCGCAGCAGTGGGTCCCGTACTTCGTCGCGATTGCGAGCGCCCTGATTTTCACCTTCGTCCTCGCGCTGCTGCTTCAAGGCATGGATGCAGATGGAGTAATCCACGGCCTCCTCCTCGGCTTGCTAGTGGCCGTCGGCTTCATCGCGACGTCCTACGCAACCACCTACAGCTTCGAGGGTCGCAGCCTCCGGCTCTTCCTTATCAACATCGGCTACCCCCTGATCTCCTATGCCGTCATCGGCATCCTCCTGGCCGTTTGGTAACAGCAACAACACCCCTCCACGAAACCACCCGCTGAGGGCGCTTCCCCCACCCTCCCCATCCCCCTCCGTTGTCCTCGCGCATGCGGGAACCCATCTTCTCCTTATTCTTGTGTCCGTATCCCGTCGCGGCGCCCTTTCCCTCCTTTCCCAAAACCTGCCAAGAATTCCCCTCACGTACATCCCCCTCGACAGCATTGCATTGTCCATGCCTTTCCTATAGCCTCTGTGCCCATATCCTGGAGCGCGGTAGGCCGACACGTTCCGACCTCCGCCAACCGAAAGGAGAGTGGACGCATGGACAACCTAGATATTGGCAGTCTGAACTATCTGGCGATCATCGTTGGGGTCATCATCAATCAACTGCTCGGCGCGACGTGGTACCGCACCTGGGGCAAGCCATGGATGGCCGCGGTCGGCATCACTTCAGAGGACATAGAGGCAATGAAGGGCACGGCGCAGCAGTGGGTCCCGTACGTCGTCGCGATTGCGAGCGCCCTAATCTTCACCTTCGTCCTCGCGCTGCTGCTTCAAGGCATGGATGCAGATGGAGTACTCCACGGCCTCCTCCTCGGCCTCCTGGTAGCCGTCGGGTTTATCGCGACGTCCTACGCAACCACCTACAGCTTCGAGGGTCGCAGCCTCCGGCTCTTCCTAATCAACATCGGCTACCCACTGGTCTCGTATGCAGTCATCGGCATCCTCCTGGCCGTTTGGCAGTAGTGACGACAGCTCGTTGCCAAGAAACCAACCGCTGAGGGCGCTTCCTCCACGCCCCTCATCCCCCTCCGTTGCCCTCGCGCATGCGGGGACCCATCCCTCCCCCCACATGTCATTCCGAGCGCAGCGAAGCGGAGCCGAGGAATCTTGTCGCCTTCGCGCCTCCTCCACTGCCATCTTCTCATTGCCCCAATTCACCTACGCCTGCTACCCTTTCCCCATGAAAAACCCACTACCCAAAGTCCAACCTCGCCAGAACCTACTCGTTATTCCCGCACCGGCGGGAGCCCACCACTCCTGCTTGAATACCGCGCGCACACTCATCCGGCATCTCCTGGCCATCCTCATTGCGCGACTTCGTATCACCAACACCCTCACAGACGCGGCAAAAAAACGAAACGAGTCCCCCAACCACCCCGATCCACGCCTGAAACAACCAATTATCAGCAATTCTCGATTCCTCAAACGAGTCCTCCCCAAAGCTAAATTGACTGAAACGAGTCCCTGGAATCCCCACCCGTTTGCACAAAACGAGCGCCACGACCCCACTCGTTCCAGATACATAATCTCACCACTACCATACACTCACTCCCTTTCTGCCCTTCGTTGTCTCCCAGACAATTAACATTCCCTTAATTGGCCTGAGTGCGGGCCTCTGATATAATCAGCCGGAACCCCAACCCATTAGGAGAATTGCATGAAATTCGGATTCTTCATGATGCCCCTGCATCACCCCAGCGAAAACCCCACTCTCGCCTTTGAGCGTGACCTCGACTTCATAGAATATGTCGACCACCTCGGCTTCGACGAATGCTTCATCGGCGAGCATCACTCCGCCGGCTGGGAGACCATCCCCGCCCCGGACATCTTCATCGCCATGGCCGCCGCCAAGACCAAGAGAATCACTCTGGGCACCGGCGTCATCAACCTGCCCTATCATCACCCCTTCCACGTCGCCGAGCGCATGGCCTTCCTCGACCACCTCACCCGCGGCCGCCTCGTCATGGGCGTCGGTCCCGGCGTTCTCGCCACCGACCTCATGCTCTTCGGCCTCTCCGTCGACCAGGTTCGCCCCATGTCCAATGAGTCCCTTGACATCATCATCAAGCTGCTGGAGACCGACGGTCCCCTCACCTACAACGGTGATTACTGGCAGCTAAACGAAATGGAGTTGATGGTGAAGTCCTACCAGCAGCCCCGCCTTCCCATCGCCATGGCAAGCTCCGGCAGCGTCAACAGCCTGACCCAGGCAGGCAGGCACGGCCTCCCCGTCTGGTCTCTCGTCAACTCCGCCATCGCCGGCGCCATACCCCTCTCCCAACAGTGGGACGTTGTCGAGACAGCGGCCCAGGAAGCAGGCAAAACCGTCAACCGGGACGACTGGCGCTTGGTCCACTACCTCCACGTGGGCGAGACCCGTGAGCAGGCCATGGCCGACGTCAACGATGGCATCCTAAGTTCCGTCAGCTACAACTTCGGCAACGGCAGCCAGCGGCAGTTTCAGGACTTCCCCGACCAGCCCTTCGAAGACGTTACGGCGGAGCAGGTGGTCCGCAATCGCGGCTGGATCGTAGGCGACCCCGACCAAGTAACAAGCCAGCTTCGCGCCCTCTTCGACGAGGCCGGAGGCGCTGGCGGTTTCCTCATTACCATCAACGAATGGGCTTCCACGGAGAAGATGTACCGCAGCATGGAGCTTTTCGCCCGCTACGTCATGCCCGCCCTCCAGGGCGCCAGCGCCAGCATCCAGCGCGCTTGGGACAAGACCCAGCGTTGGAACGCCGACGGCGTCATTGCCGGATACCGCCAGGGCATGCGCTCCACCGACGGGGCCCGTCAAACCGACTAACAGCTTCGACCCTCCCTTCCCCCTCGATGGGGGAAGGCCAGGATGGGGGTGATTCCCCCCAATTCAAACGCAGAAAGGAACCCTTCCTATGGCAGACCTACCTATCATCTACACCATCCGGTTGGACATGCAGGAAGACGTGACGGACGAGGCCAACCTCTGGAACAACACCAGGCACATCTCCGACCTCCTTGGGTCCGGCTTCCTTAGCGCCGTCCGCTTCCGCTCCCTCAAGGGCGAACCCGACTATCTCCACCTCTACGAGCTGCCCAACATCGACCTCCTGAGCACCGAAGCCTACAAAAACGTCCGCAAGTACGACGATTGGGGGCCGAAACTGAGCCACGGCTTCTCCAACCACTCCGCTTCCCTCTACAACCAGCTGGTGACAGTGAACATTGAGGACACGCCCCGCAACTTCGAGAAGCCTCGAGACCCCGCCAAGTCTATGGGCGCCGTCCAAAGCAAGTATCTTCTAGCAGTACGTATGGACGTGCCGCCGGAGAAGGCCGACGAGCTCGTCAAGTGGTACGAAGAGGAGCATATCCCCCTGATTCTAAAGGTGCCCGGCTTCCGAAGCGCCCGCCTCTGCCGCAGGGCCGGCCTCCACCCCAGGACCCCCTGCCTCGACCCGGAATGGATCTCAATCTGGGAGATGGACGACGCCGACGCGATTCGCCACCCAGATATCAAGGCTGCCAACGAAACAGAATGGGCTAAGCGCGTCCACGAATTCACCACCGACGTTCGCCTCGGCCTCCACGAACGCATCCACCCCGCCTAACCCCCGCCCTCTAGCCTCGGCGCCAATCGCAGTAGGGGCGGGTCGTGCCCGCCCTCTGGAACTACCACCACCGTAGCGGCAGGTTTCAAACCTGCCTGTCTCGCCAACCCGCCAATGCAAAACACAGCAAATAGCCTCATCCGTTCCCCCTCAGTCATCGGCTCCACCCGACTACCCCCAACCATCGCAACTCTCGTCATTCTGGCAGTAGCCGCAGCGGTTCTAATAGGGTGCTCGTCAACCCCAGAAGTAGAAGATACTTCGAGGAACGGCACAGACCCCCAAGCTGACCCCATCGCCACCGGCCAAAAAGTCTTTGCCGCCAACTGCGCCGCCTGCCACGGCGTCGGAGGAGAAGGTCAACCCAACTGGCACATCCGCAAAGCGGACGGCACCCTACCGGCGCCCCCACTAAACGGCGACGGCCACACCTGGCACCATGGCGACGGTCTCCTATACCGCATCGTCAGTGAAGGCGGGGCGGCCCTGGAGGCCCCTGGGTTAAAGAGCGCCATGCCCCCATTCAGGGAGAAGCTCAGCCACCAAGAGATTGTCGCCGTGCTCACCTACGTGAAGAGCCTCTGGGAAGGCAAGATGAGCCGGGGCCTGTTCATCATCGAGTCCCAGGCCTTTGCAAGCCAGCATGACCCCTTCCCACCGGAGGCCTCGCGGTAATAGAAAAGGGGGCGGAGCATGAGCGCCGCCCCCTCAAAAGTTGCTTCTGACTTCGACTACTCCTTGTCGTTGAGCACCTTCTCCAACGACGCCAAGAAGTCGTCGACGGTCTCGTTCGTCATGGGGGCAGAAGTGGTCATCTCCTGAAGCTCCCGGGCGTAGTGCCCCTCCAGGAACATCCCCAGCATCAACCGGCGCCGCATGTCCCTATCGAACTTCACGACATCGCGATAATTGCGCACGGGGTCCGACGTCATGTGCGCGCTCATGATGTTCTCGGTGCAGATGACACGAGCCGGCACGTTGGCACGGGCAAACACGTCCTCCAACCCCAGCCGCAGCCTCTCGGCCAACTGCTTCAAGTGCACGTAAACCTCCGGCGTCGCTCCCTCCATGTGGGCCAGCCCTGCCGCCAGCGTCATGGGATTGCCCGAGTAGGTGCCGCCGGAGCTGATGCCCCTGTCGCCGCTCATCATGTCCATGATGTGGGCCTTACCACCAAAAGCGCCTACCGGCATTCCCCCGCCCACCAGCTTGCCCAGCGTGGTGATGTCCGGGTCCACGCCCGCCAGCTCCTGAAAGCCGCCGTAGGAAACACGCAGGCTCTTCACCTCATCCATAATGAAAAGTATCCCCAACTCCTTGCACTTGTCGGCAACGAAGCGCAGGAACTCGTGGGGAATGTCGTAGTTGCCCGACTTCGGGTCGTAGATTACTGCCGCGACGTCTTCCTTGTTTTCAGTGAGAATCAGATCAACCGCCTCCGGGTCGTTGTAGGGCATGACGACGATGTTGTCGATGATACCCTGGTTTATGCCCTTGTACTGCGCAACGGCGTTGGGAGACTCGTCAGCGCCGGCCTCGTCTAGGGAAGGCGAAATGCTGATCTCGGCGTCGTCGGTGGTGCCGTGAAAGCCGCCCTCGAACTTGGCAATCTTCGGCTTGCCCGTATATGCCCGGGCGAGGCGAAGGGCGTTCATCACAGCCTCCGTGCCAGAGTTGGTGAAGCGCACCTTGTCGATGGACGGGATTCGCTTACAGATATGCTCGGCAATCGGCTTCTCGAAAGCGTTGGGAGCACCGAAAACAATGCCGTTATTTACGATGTTGGTCAAGGCATTCACCACGCCCGTGGGACTGTGGCCCAGGACCAGCGTGCAGGCGTTGTTGATCCAATCGACGTACTGGAAGCCGTCGATGTCGTACAGATAGCAATCTTCGGCCCGCTCGATGTACAGGGGCGGTGAATAGCCCAAGCCCTTCATGCCACCGCCGGGCATAACGTCCATACCGCTCTCGTAAAGGGCGGCTGATTTGGGGCGGCTCTCAACGAAAAGCCGTTCCAAGGTTTCGGCAGACTTTACCATTGATGTTCCTCCTCGAATTCTGGAGAGTGGACTGGTTTACCAGTCCTCGAAATGATAGAGCCATTAACCCCAATATGCAACACACCCCCTCTTGTCCTCGCGTCGAGATCCTGCCCCCGTGAAGACGGGGGGCGGGGACCCATCCTCTCCTTCATTGAGGCGTCCCCCACGGATGCCCTCCTCTGCCATTCCGTCTTCCCCCCACACCCCGTCCCACTCAGTGTCATGCCAGCCTTTTTGTGCTATCCTCCCCATGCCAATGACAGCCCCCAGCTGGAAGGAGCCACCCCATAGTTACGCAGCCCGATTACGTCACTTCCTCTAACGCCCTCTACTACGGTGACAACCTCGCCGTTCTGCGGGAATATATTTCCGACGAGTCCGTCGACCTGATCTACCTGGACCCGCCCTTCAACTCCAACGCCTCCTACAACGTCCTCTTTCGCGAGAAGTCCGGCGAAGATTCCCCCGCCCAAATCAAGGCCTTCACCGACACCTGGCAGTGGACACAGGAAACCGAGCGGACCTACGAACTGGACATCATCCAGAATCCGGCCACGCCCTTGCAGGTGAAGGAGATGGTTGCGGCCCTGCGCCAGTTCGTCGGCACCAACGCCATGACCGCCTACCTCGTGATGATGGCCCCGCGGCTGGTGGAGCTTCACCGGGTACTCAAGCCCACGGGCAGCATCTACCTCCACTGCGACCCCACCGCCAGCCACTACTTAAGGCTCCTAATGGACGCAACCTTCGGCAACGAGCACTTTCGCAACGAAATCGTCTGGAGGCGTACCGGTTCACACAATCAAAACAGGCGGTTCGGCCCCATCCATGATCTGCTCTTCTTCTACACCAAATCTGACGACTACAAATTTAACGTGCAGTTTCAACCCGTTACCAATGGGCACGTTGACAGTTACTTTAGAAGGAGCGATGAACGAGGCAGGTATTGGACTAACGCTCTGACTGGCGCAGGCATTCGTAGGGGTGACTCAGGACAACCTTGGAGGGGGTTCGACCCTAGCCCGAAAGGCAGGCATTGGGCTGTTCCGGGCAAACTCTCCAGAGCCTTGGGCATCGATCAGAGGCTCAGCGTACGAGAGAGGCTTGAGCAACTATACTTGAGCGGCTATATCGATTTGCCACCGGAAAGCAGTGAAGCATTACCCACCTTCAGGCAGCATTTGCAAGACTCGCCCGGCATCCCGCTCCAAGATATTTGGGCGTACCAGCCCCATACGAGAGGTGTCCTCTTTGACGCAGACCATGGGATAGACGAAGACGTTCGCTGGATACCCCGCCAGGGAGGAACGGAACGATTGGGTTATCAAACCCAGAAGCCTCTTGGCCTCTTGGACCGCATCATCCTCTCTTCCTCCAACCCCGGCGACGTGGTCCTCGACCCCTTCTGTGGCTGTGGAACCGCCGTGGCCGCCGCCGAAAAGCTCGAACGCCGTTGGCTGGGCATCGACGTTACCCACCTGGCCGTCGCCCTCATGAAGTCCCGCCTTAAGACCGCCTTCAACCTCCTCCCCGAAAGAGAATACAAGGTGTTCGGCGAACCCGTGGATGCGGGCAGCGCTCGCGCCCTCTGGCAGCAGGACCCCTTCCAGTTCCAGTTTTGGGCAGTCTCCCTCTTGGAAGCCCAACCCCAAGAGCACGCCCGCCGCGGTCCCGACAGGGGCATCGACGGCATCCTATACTTCATCGACGGCCCCCGCCGCAGCCCTCAGAAGGTGGTCATTCAGGTCAAGGGCGGCAAGGTTTCCTCCCCTCTCATCCGGGACCTTAAGGGAGTTGTCGAGCGGGAGAAGGCCGCCATGGGCCTGTTCATCACGCTGGAGGAGCCGACCAGGGCCATGCTAACCGAAGCCGCCAGTGGTGGTCTGTTCCACTCCCACATCTGGAATCGTGACTTCCCTAAGATCCAGATGAGGACCATTTCACAGATGCTACAGGGCCCTGGCTTCGACCTTCCCCCCGTCCCACCGGCGTATCAGTCGGCCCAACGCATCCGGCCCTCCATGGGGGAACAGGGAATGCTGATGGAAAGTCCCGCCGTCTACGCCGAGGATGGCTAGGTTCGAGTCTACCCCTCCATCAAGCGCTGCACCAGATCCGTCATCACCACCGGGTCGGCGTGAACGGCATTGTCGTTTATCATCTCCAGTATCTCCCCGTTGGAGCAGCCCAGCAACTCCCCCAGGACCCCGTAGGTGTGCTGACCCAGAAGTGGCGCCGGCCCCCGCGCCTCTGATCCCACGCCCTCGATTCTGAACGGCGAATTCATCACCGGCGTCGGCCCCATCAGCGGGTCGTCCACCGACGCCACCAGCCTCCTGCCTTCCACGTGAGGGTCCTCCAGCATCTCCTTCCAAGAGCGCACCCGGCCGCACTGGACTCCTCCCCTATCCCCCAGCAGCTCCTCCACCTCCTGTACAGACTCAAAGGAAGCTACCCACTCTTCCACTATATTCTCCAGCTCATCCCGATGGGCCACGCGGGCCACCCGGTCCGCAAACCTGGGGTCCTTCGCCAGGTGGGGCAATCCCATAGCTTCTGTCAGGTTTCGCCAGCCCGGGTCCGTGGAAGCCACGATAGCCACCCAACCGTCCTTCCCTCGAAAGAGGTTGCCAGGTATCAAGATGGGCCGGCGATTGCCGTAGCGGACGGGGACCTCACGTCCGCCGCTGAGAAACAGGTACTGGCTTGCCCATTCGTTCTGCCACAGAATACAGTCCGCCAACGCCAGGTCGATGAACTGTCCCCGGCCCGTCACGCTCCGATGATACAAGGCCGCGCATATCGCCCCAAAGGCGTGCACCCCGCCGCTGGTGTCGCTCAACGACATCCCCACCGTCTGCGGCGGGCCGTCCGGGTCTCCCGTCAGCGATGCGATGCCGGTCATTGCCTGGACCACCATATCCCCGGCAGGACGGTTCGCGTAGGGACTGTTCTGCCCGAAGGCACTGATGCTGCACAAGATAACGGAAGGATTGAGCCGCCTCAGATTCTCATAATCGAGGCCAAGACGCTTCATCACCCCCGGACGAAAATTCTCCACCACCACGTCGGACACCCTTACTAGTCGCCTCATCACCTCTCTGGCCCCCGGATTCGCCAGGTCCAGGCAGATATCCTCCTTGCCACAGTTCTGCTGCATGAAGTATCCGCTGATGCCCTCCGGCGTGATGTATTCGAACTGCCGCGCCGCGTCGCCACCAGGCGGCTCTACCTTTACAATATGTGCGCCCATGTCCGCCATCAGCCGGGTACAGAATGGCCCCGCCAGCACTCGCGTCAGGTCCAGGACGCGAACACCCTGGAGAGAACCCGCCGGGACGCCTGGCACGTTCATCCCTTTTCACTCACTTCAGGACTCCGGCCTCTTGGAGGGCGGCAATCTCCATCTCGCTCATGCCCAGAATCTCCCCGAACACGTATCCGTTGTCCTGGCCCATCGTGCGCCACCACTCCAGACGCCCTGGAGTCTCCCAAAGTCGCATGGGAACCTCGGGGTACTCTATTGCCCCCGTCAAAGGGTGGTCGACAACATGAAGAAAGCTTCTCGCCCTTAGATGTGGGTCGGCAAACAGGTCCGCACCGTCCTGCACCGCCGTGGCGGGCACGCCCGCCTGCTGCAGTAGTTCCATAACGCGTCCGGATGTCTGTCCACGCGTCCACTCTCCAATGCCCCCGTCCAGCAGATCACAATTCAGTAATCGACCTTCGGCCGTGGCGAATTTCGGGTTTCTTCCCCATGCCGGACTGCCCATCGCCTCCACCAGGGCCTGCCACTCTTCATCGCTCGTGATGGCGATGGCGCACCACCGGTCTTCGCCTCGGCACGGATAGACGCCGTGGGGCGCAAACTGAGGATGCCCGTTGCCGGATGGTTCCTGCCCTCGTCCGTTGACGAAGTAATCGAGATAGGACGCTCCCATGACGAAGGCGGTAGCGTCCATCTGGCTCATTTCTATTGCCTGACCTTCGCCCGTAAGCCGTCGATGTCGTAGAGCCGCCAACAGTGCTACCGCGCCAAAAGCCGCACTCAGGTAGTCCGGCGCCCACACGGGAGGCCCTGCGGGCTCCTCCGCATCTGGGTACGACCAGAGGTGGTACATCCCTGTCACTGCCATGGCCACCGCAGCCAATCCCACGTAGTCCCGGTAGGGACCCGAAAGCCCAAACCCCGGCAGCCGTACCATTATTATGTCTTCTCGAAGTTCCCGAAGCCCCTTATAGCCCAACCCCCATCGGTCCATCACTCGAGGGCTAAAATTCTCCACCACCACGTCGCAGTGGGGAATCAGACGCCTTACCAACTCCCGTCCCTCCCGCGTTCCCATATTGACAGTGATGGAGCGCTTGTTCCGGTTCATGTCGGCGAATGTAACCCGCTGCTGGAGAACTATGCGCGGGTCCATGCCCTCGCGGGCCCTCCCCCGCTGCTGATGCGCCTCGGATTCAACCTTTATCACTTCCGCGCCGAAGGCTGCCAGCAGCTGCGTCAAGACCGGCCCCGCCACCGCCTGGCTGAAGTCCAACACGCGGAGTCCCGAGAGCGGCCCCACCGCCGGTTCCACTCTATCGCAAGGCTTATGCTGACCCTTCGCCGAACTTCTAGGACTGCCCGTCCCTTTACCAGCTATCCCGCCAATCACCTCCTCCGTGTGCTGCCCCAATAGCGGCGCCCCTCTCCTGATGACCGCCGGCGATCCGCTCAGACGGAAGGGCGGTCTAACCAGCTTGGTTGGACCCAACACAGGGTGATCCACCTCCTCGAACAACCCGATGTGCCGAACGTGTGGGTCTCGCACAAATTCCTCCGGCGTATTCACGGGCGCAGCAGTCACTCGGCGGGCCTGCCCCTGAAGAAAGAACTCTCCCTTAGTAAACCCCCTGGTGAATTCGGCGGTGAGGTGTTCGATGAGGTCCGGGTTGGCGATTCGAACGTGCCGATTGTCCCAGAGGGCGTCCGTGAGAGCGTCGGGGCTGCCCATCCAATCAACGAAACTCCGCCAGTGAGGAGTGGCGATAACAACGATGTGGCAGAAGCCGTCGCTGGTAGGGTAGATCCCATAGGGCATTCCGCCGCCCACGGGGGTCCGACTGCCTGCCCGCTTTAGCACGTTGGCGTTGGCGCTGTAGTTCACCAGCACGTGCTGCTGGGCGGCTTGCACCTCTTGGCAGGAGACCTCCACCATCTGGCCGCGACCCGTCGACTCCCGATGTCGCAGGGCCAGCAGTACCCCCGCCGCAGCGAAGGCGGAGGCTAGATGATAAGGCTGGTTTATCGGCTCCGCCAGGGGTGGCCGGTCTTCCGACCCGCACAGGTACATAACGCCCCCCATCGCCGAACATAGGATGCTTGGAGCCTTGTACCCGCTGTGAGGGCCTGACAGCCCAAAGCCGGTAATAGAAGCCGTCACCAGCCCCGGATTCTCCCTGGAAAGCTGGGAATGGTCTAAGCCCCACTCATGCATGACCCCCGGTGGGAATGTTTCCAGGATGACGTCGAAATCCCTGGCCAGCGCCCTCAGCCGCCCCCGACCTTCCCTCGCCGTCAAATCCAACACGATGCTCTTCTTGTTGGCATTGAAGTAGAAGAAAGAAAGGCTAGCCTCCCGATTCGCGGCGTCCCCGGCGAAAGGCCCCATTCTACGGCCCGGGTCTCCTCCGGGCGGCTCCACCTTTATCACCTCTGCACCCAGGTCCGCAAGTAGCCGTCCGCACAACTGCCCCTCCGGTTGGCAGAGGTCGAGAATCCGAATCCCTTCCAACGGCGGCGCGACGACTCTACTCTCAGATTGCTGGCAGGCCCCCGACTCCAACTCCACTCTTCCAGATGGCATTGCCGAATTCGACCTACGACCCCTCGCGGGATGGAAGCATCACTTCCGCCCCTCCGCGGATGGTCTCCTCTCCCCGCTGGTCCACCCCCGACAGTGTCACTGTCACGAGCAATCGCTCTTCTCTTTCGCTCTTGCCCGTCACCTCTCCCTTCAGCCAGTGCGTATCCCCAACCAGGTTAAACCGCCGCACCTCTCCCCGGAAGCTCACGATGAACCCGCCATCGCCCATCCAGTTGGTCACCACCTGCGCCAGCCAAGCCACCCTCTGGGGGCCGAAGTCGTAAGACGTGGGTACGCCCACCCTCCGGGCAAAATCTTCATCCCAGTGAACCCTCTCCGGCACGTCGGGCACCCCCTGGTCGTTGGGAATGAAGGCCATCGGGTGCCTCCGATAGTAGTCCACCCCCAGTTTGTGCGCGTAGGCGAAGGGACGAAAACCCCATCCCACCTTCCACGCCACGTTGTCCGTCACCCTTAGCGGCCCCTTAACCACCGGAGCAAGCTTGTCCCCTATCGACGTATCCTCCCAGAACCTTGGCTCTGCCCCACGGACTTCTTCCTTCTCACAGTCCTGAAATATCCGCTCGATTTCCTCCGGCGAATAGCTGGCAGGCTCCAACCGCCTATGCTTGCCGCGCCGACGCGCCGTGTCCCGCTCCGTTCGAAAGTGCCATTCCTTGACCTTGGCCAGCAGTTCCCCATCACCGTCGGTGAAGGTGTAAATGTGCTCCTGGAGTATGGTCCTGCCGGCAAACCGGCTGTCCTTGGGAGTCAGACCCGTAAGCGCCACCATTCCAACAATGCGCGTTCCAGAAGTAATCGGCGCATGCATCTCGAAAGAAGCGCCGCCCCACATGCTATGAATTCCCCGCAGACCCTGAGGCGCTCCCCGCCCAAAGCAACTGAATAAAAAGGTCGGCGGCGCCACCGGGCAGCCCCAGCGAGTAGACGCGGCGTAGTCTTCGTCGGTGAACAGAGGATTGTCGTCTCCGATGGCGTGTGCGAAGTGGCGTATGGTGTCGGGAGAAGCGTACCGGTTAAAAGGGTCCCGCGCCTCCAACTCCACGTTCATCACCCGTCGGAGCCGGTCCATCTCCTGGTCGGTTATCTTCGGAAACGGGTCCTTTTGAACCAAATGCAGCCTCGCTCAAGAGTGGCCGCACAAGCAACGGCCCTAATGTATACAGTCTATTGTCTTCCCAGGGGAAAATCACTCAAGGGTGTAGGGGATGTCCATCTCTCCACAGGTGTCGCGGAACCAGCCAATGACCTCTTCGTGAAGGGGAATGCCGTTGGCTAGCCGGTCTTGCTCCGTCTCCCATTCCGGCTCCCCGGGCACAATCACCCGATCGTGTCCCGGGGCCGGCGGCGTAGCCTTCAGGGTTTGCAAAAACTCGTCCATCATGGCTTTGAAGCCGTCAACGTCGGTAAAGGCGTCAATGCGATAGGCAGCCACCATGTGATGATTATATGGCCGTCCGGGGAACATCCCGTAGCCGCCGCCGGAAAGTATGCCGCTGAGGATGTCCACCACGCATCCCAGCCCGAAACCCTTGTGGGAACCCATCTCCCGGGTGCTGCCCAGGGGCAGCAGGGCCGCCACGTCCACCAACGGCGGATCGCTCTCCTCCATAATAGGCGTGCCGTCGATGTCAGCAGTCCAGCCGCCTGCTAGCTTAGTTCCCAGCCTCTGCGCAATAGTAATCTTGTTGCCCGCGACTACGCTGGTGGCCACGTCGAATACGAAGGGCGGCTCCGAACCTGCCGGAGCCGCCACCGCGATGGGGTTTGTCCCCAGCCTCGGTACCGCCCCGAAAGTCGGGACCACCCGTGGGCCTGCGTTCGTCACGCAAACGCCAATCATGTCATGCTCCATGGCCATCATGGCATGATAGGACGCCATGCCCAGGTGCCTCCCGAAGGCAACCGTAACCATCCCAACGCCCGCGTCTTTAGCCTTCCTCACTGCCAGTTCCATGGCCTTGGGCGCAACTATTACGCCAAGCCCGTCGTCTGAGTGCAGGTTCGCCGTGGCCGCCGTTTCCCGCAGGACGTGAACTTCCGGTTTGGGGTTTATGACCCCGTTCCGGAAGTCGCTCAGATAGTGACGGAGCATATTGGAAACGCCGTGGGTGTCCACCCCACGAAGGTCCGCCCTCACCAACACGTCGGCCCCAATCTCTGCGTCACCAGCAGGCACACCGTGGCTCACAAACAGCGCCTTTGTTATCTCCCGGAGCCGGTTATGGTCAACCCTCACCACGTTCTCTTGGGGAATCTGAAACTGCTTGAGCATGCTTTCTTTCTAGGCAAATGCGGCCCAAAGCCGCCCTGCCATCTTCTCTACAATATCTCTATGGGTGTGTCCAAGGGCGTGTAGTCCGAAAGCACCTCAACACCCCTGTCCCTGACGACAATCATGTCCTCCAGGTGGTAGTGCTCGTTATGCTCCTCCACGGAACTCACCGTTTCGATGCACATGGTCATCCCCTCCTCCACCTCCCAATCATCCCCGGGAATAATAACGGGGCGCTCGTGAATAACCAACCCAATGCTGTGCCCGCCCATCATCGGAAGGCTCAACCCATGCTTCCGGTACAGGCCGCAGGCGAAGTCAAAAATCTCTTCCCCCGTAACGCCGGGCTTCACGAAGTCCAGGGTTCGATGGTGAATGTCCAGGTAGCGCGCGTAAGTGTCTCGCTGCCGGGAGTCGGGCTTGCCTACCACCGCCAGCCGCGCCAGGTCGCTGTAATAGCCCTGGAAGCTGGCGCCGAAGTCGCACCGCATGAGGCCGCCCGGCTCTAGCGGCACCGACGCGCCCGTGTGGTGGCCGGCAGTCATCCGTTTCCCCGAGGCCAGTATATTGAAAGCCACAATGTCCGCCCCGAACCGCATCACGTTGTAACTCATGGCGTCCCCCACCGACTTCTCCGTGTCCGTCGGCGTGGCAGAACGGTACGCCATCGCTATCGCCCGGTCCGTCACCCGCGCTGCATGACGCATCAGCTCTATCTCCGCCTCCGTCTTCACCTGCCGTGTGCGCTCCAGAATGTCGTCCGCCCCCACCCAGCGCACCCGCGGGAACTCCTTCTGGAGCACCCCCAAAGTGTGACCGGTGACGTACCGCATCTCGACGCCCACCTTCTCGTCCACCAATTCCATAGTGCGGAGGACATCCACCAAACTCCACAGCCCGGGATCCATAACCCCCTCGTAAAGCGGATAGCGCCGCACGTCCTCAATAAACGTGTCCACCGTGTTCTTGTTGCCGTTCAGCATCAGAATGGGATCGCCATCCTGCGGCAGGATCACGGCCTTCATCCGTTCCGGCAGCAGCTTCATGTCCACGTTGTGATAGCCGGACGTATACGTGATGTTTGCGGGGCTGGTTGCAATTACCGCGGCCAAGTCCGATTCATCCATCAGCCGGCGAAACCGGGCCTCGTTAAAGAATGATTTCTTGTCTGGTCGTGAAGCCGTCATGCTATCCTCCTAATAAGCCAAAAGCGGCGATGATATATCCCCTTTTCGGCAACTTTCATCCCAACTGAATCCTCGGCGATACAGAGCCTGACAATCTGCCTTGACAAACTCAATGAGGGGTGCTAGCTTGTCCGCAAAGTACGCTGATTTTCCTACTTGGGACTATGTATGTCAATACGCCTTCCCGTTAGGAGCATCGCTCTCTGGCTTCCAAAATTTCTTAATAGGGGGAATCGAATTTATGACGAAAGGCATGAAAACAATCTATCTGGCCATAGTGGCGCTGGCGGTATTGTCGCTGGTGATACTGGCCTGCGGCGACGATGAGCCCGAACCAACGCCTCAACCGACTCCTGCTGCCGCACCTACCCCGGCAGCTACGGCGGCGCCCGCTCCCACCATGGCCCCAACCGCAGCGCCTACGGCCATGCCTACAGCCGCGCCAACTACCGAGCCCGCCGCGCGGAAGCCCGTGGAACCAAGGCTGAAGGTGGCCATGGTTCCCCCAGGTCACCAGGTGACCATGATGTACAGGACTTTCCAGAGCTCTACCGGCCCTCAGAAGGCCATGTACGAGCACCTCATCTATAAGGACCGGTACACCGGTGAGTTCAACAACGAGCAGCTGGCCACCGATTGGAGTATGGAGCCCGACGGTACGACCTGGCACTTCACGCTCCGCGAGGGCGTACCCTTCCACTCCACCGATTCATGGACTGGCACGGAGTTCACCGCAAAAGACGTTATCCAGACCGTTCAGACGCTGGCACGCGATGACTCACTGGCTAGCGCCTCCATCTGGCGCGACCTTGGTGTCGACGATAGCAACTTCGTAGTCCACAACGACTACCAGATAACCTGGAACGCCAACAAGCCGGAGCCGCTCATGGATTTCTGGGTAGCCGAAGAGTGGGTCGCCGGCATAATCAGCAAGGACTACTGGGACGACCGTGACCCCGACGGCTACCATGACCATCCCATCGGCACTGGTCCCTTCCAGTTCGTCGAGATAGTCATCGACTCCCACATACTCCACGAAAGGGTGGAAGACCACTGGCGTAAGACCCCTGAGTTCCACGAGCTCCAGTTCTTCTTTGTCAAGGAGGACTCCACCCGCCTGGCCCAGCTTCTGACCAAGGAAGTTGCTATCGCGGACGTTCCCAGGACTCAGCTTCCCGAAGCCACCCAAAGGGGCCTGAAAATCGCCACCAGTACCCTGCCCGGCTTCTACATCTACGCCTTCATCGGCGGTCAGTACTACGACGAGCCCACCAAGGTCTTGGCGGGAGCCCGTAAGGACGACCCCGAAACCGGCATCGAACAGGTTGCTCCGGGCTACTCCGCCGACGATCCCCTACGCGACGTCCGGGTCCGCGAGGCCCTCAACGTAGCCATCAACCGGGACGCCATCCGGCAAGCCTTCTGGGGCGACGCCGCCATTCCTCAGGCTATACATAACGTCCCACCCTACCGCTACGACTGCAAGGATGAGTGGTTCCCTCACCCCGGACCTGACGGCGGCACCGGCTGCGAAGGCCGGGGCTACCCCTATCCCTACGACCCCGACAGGGCTAAGGAGCTTCTAGCCGAGGCCGGCTATCCTGACGGCTTTGAGTTCAACCTCATGATGGCTCCCAACATGGCCGGTGTGCCCGAAGGCCCCGACGTTGGCCAGGCCATCCACTCCGACTGGGGAGCTATCGGCCTCTCCGCCGATATCATAGAGGTGGAGTTCGCAGAAGTCCTGCGTCTCAATCGGGAGCGCGACCTGGGTCGCACCGTCTTCATGATGCGCTACGCCACCGGCCCAGCCCCCCTTGGCTGGTGCTTCCCCATGAGTAACGTCGGCGGCGGCTGCGGCTCCTCCGTCTGGGAGTACCCGGAGTTGGACGAGCTCTACGTGGACCTGAAGACTAGGGTTCTGCCCGACGAGGTCCTGGTGCGCATCCACCGGGTTGGCGACTGGATGTACGCCAACCACCTGATCATCCCCCTATTCTTCCTCTTCCCGCAGGTGGGATACAACCCGGAGGTCCTGCAGGGCTACGAAGCTAACATGCTTCACATGGGTCCGGTGCGCCACCACGAGTTCACCAAGCCTGTGTACAAGTAACCCCTAAACCACGTTCCCAAAGAATGCCAAGAGGAGGCCGGCCCGTTATGGGCCGGCCTCTTCTCTTTCCGTCTACGCCACACAAATCCACGACAGCGAACATGCTCGTTACGAAGGCCGTACTAAGGCAAAACGGTTGATGAATTAGCGACATATTCGCACTGTATATATAGTAATATGTACTCCTAGTTGCTTCTACAATAGAAAGCAGCGCACTAGGCACAATTCAATAATTCATATTCGTATTGTCATCTTGACAGGCCCAACCCGCAATGCTAGCCTTGCCGCCATCAGCCCCTAGGAGTGTGTCCGAGTAAGGGCAAGGGGTTGAGGGAGATATGTCCTGGGTGGGATGGAGACAACCATTTTTGCCCCTCGGAGTCGCAAGTGTCTCATCAGTTCCCTGAAAATCGTGTCCCCCATCGGCTCAGACGGGTTTGATGCAGCTTCGACGGTTCGTCTCAACCCTGTCTCGGCGCGGAGTTTGAACCCAGCCCTGTACAGCTTCAGAAGGTTATGGCCCAGGCAGATCAGCAGCCACTCACCGTTCACCTTGTCCAGACCACGCAGCAGGAACTGCCGGAAGCCCCGACCATGCTTGATCTGACCGAATACCGGCTCCACGGTCTCCATCCGTAAGGCGTAACGCTGTCTACCACGTTTCGTGCGAAGCTTCCGACGCATCCGGTCTCTTGCTGAAAGATGTTTCGGTATCCGGCCACGGGGAGCGGGCGGCAATATCCTGCCATGACGAGTCTGATCAGGGGCTATGAAGGGATCCATTCCCAGTGCGTGGATCTTCTCGGTCGCCTCCGCAGAGTAGTAACCCGCGTCTGCGGATACCTCCCGGGGAACCTCCCCGGCGTTGGCTATGGCCTCCTCCATCATGACCACCGCCTGCCGCTTGTCCGAGGACTGGTTGGTCGCCCGCGCCGCCACTATCACCTGGCTCGAACTGTCCACCACCGCCTGACAGTTGTATGCCTGTACGTACTGACGGCCTCCCGGCTCGGGCATGATGCGCGATTCAGGGTCGGTGAAGTTGCGCTGCGCGCTCTCATCAGGGACCCCACTATGCGCTCCATCCTCTGACACAGCCTCAACCTCGGCTTCCAGAGCCCCCATCGCCTCTCGTATCTTCCTGAGCCGACCCTCCCGAAAGGCCAACTCTGCAGGCAGCTCGTCTCCGCGCTTGTCCCTACCGAACCGCCGGTCCTCCTCTTCATCCAACTCCGCCGCCCTGCGCAGCAACTGTTCCACCTCAGCTTCCAACTCAGCACACTTCTCCCTCATCCGCCCATAACTCATAGCCTTGTGCTTCGATGCGTTCGCCTTCACCTTTGTCCCGTCCAGCGACACGTGGCCCAGCTTCACAAGACCAGCACGCTGACACACCGACAGCACCCCCAAGAACAACTTAGACAACTCACGCAGGTGATCCTTACGAAAGTCCGATATCGTCCTGAAGTCCGGCGTGTTGTTGGCAGCCAGTACCCGAAACGCGATGTCCTCCCGCAGACGCTGGGCGATCCGGCGCGACGATGCCACCCCTACGCAGTAGCCGTAGACCAATACCTTGACCATCATCCGTGGATGATAGGGTGGACCACCTCGACTCTCACCCTCGTACACCGACGTGATGCCCGACAGGTCCAACTGGTCCACGATCTCGGAGATGAAATATGACAGGTGGTCCGCTGGCAACCACTCCTGCATCGCTACCGGAAGCAGAAACTGCTGGTTCGGTTCGTAGGAACGATAGGTCTTGCTCATTGATCACCCCCATACCCCTTGGCTGTCTTCTCATCATACTCCCCATAGTTCACCAACGGTATTACTCGGACACACTCCTAGGAGGTTGCTATGACCACACAACTCCTTCTATCCCTGAAATACATCATTCCTGCCCTGCTGGCCGCAACCCTTCTGTTGTTCATCGTGGCTTGCGGAGGCGATGACGAACCGGAGGCCACCGCTGCTCCCACGACGGCGCCCACAGCCGCGCCTCCGGCAACCATGGCCCCCACACCTGCCCCCACCATGGCAGCCCCAGCGCCCACGGCAGCCCCCACCGCAGCGCCGCGGCCGACAGCCACCCCCAGAGCCACTGCAGTCCCTACGGCTACCGCTACGCCACGTCCCACACCCGCGCCAACGGCGGTAATGACGCCAGAGCCCAAGGTTCCCGTTTCCTCCCGGCTCATACTTGCCGTCTCGCCCCCCGGCTCGCAGACCACCATGTACCACACCCAGAACAGCGGCAGCTCCACCGGCGTGCTGCGCACCATCTACGACCAGCTCATCTGGATGGACCGTCATACCGAAGCCTATGAGCCCATGCTGGCCACCGAGTGGTCTATGTCCCCCGACGGCAGGACGTGGACCTTCGACCTTCGCAAGGGCGTCATGTTCCACGACGGCACGGAGTTCACCTCCAAGGATGTCCGCCGCTCCTTCGACGTTACCACCCTGGAGTCCAGCCTCAGCTACCGCCGCACAACCTGGGTCAACTGGGTGGGCGACTCCACAAACATCGATACTTCGGACCCCTACAGGGTAGTGTTCAATCTTCAGGCACCCACCCCCTTCCTGATTCAGGACGTGTCCGAAGCGTCCGTCTTCCCCATTCTTAGCGCCGACCACTGGGACAGCCAAGGCGAGGAAGGCTACTCCGATAATCCCATCGGCACCGGACCCTTCACATTCACCGAGTTCGGCGTGGGCGTGGGCCTCCTTGTAGAGCGTTTCAAGGATCCTGGTGACGACCACTGGTGGAAGATACCGGAGTTCGCTGAGGTTAACTTCCTCTATGTGCCGGAACCGGCCACTCGACAGGCCATGCTGATCGCCCGAGAGACCCACATGGCGAGTATCCCTGCGTTGCTCATGCAAGGCGCCACCGCCGCTGGCTTCAAGCGCGTCCGCAGCACCCTTCCCGGCATGTCCTACTTCTTCGTCTTCCCCCTCTTCTTCCCCGAACCCATCACGTACCGTAACTCGGACTACGGGGAGAACTATGACCCCGACGACCCCCTCAATGATGTTAGGGTGCGGGAAGCTCTGAACATCGCCATCAATCGGGAGGAGATTCGGGAGGTCTTCCTGGGTGACCGCGCCTTCCTCCAGGCCGTCCACGGCATGATGCCCACCCGAAGGGCCTTTGACCCCGAATGGACCCCCTATCCCTACGACCCGGACCGGGCCAAGGCCCTCCTCGCAGAGGCAGGCTACCCCGACGGCCTCGAAATCAGCGTGGTCGTTGCCCCCAACATGTCGGGCTTCCCGGAGGCCCCGGACATCACGGAGGCCACCCTTCCATACTGGAACGCCATAGGCGTCAAGACCAACTTCACCACCCTGGACTACGGCCTCGTAATCAGCAATACCCAGACTTACCAGTACGGACGCACCCTAGTGGGCTACCGGTTCGGAGTTGGTCCCGGCTACATCTCCGGCACCTGGAGCAACGGCCTCTTCTCCGGCGTTCCCATCTGGCAAGACACGGTGCTCCTTGAGCACTATAAGGAGTACGAGCAGACCGTCGACGCCGATAGGCTGGACGAGCTGGAGCTAATCTACGGCCAGAGGATGTACGAAAACTTCGGCACCGTCCCCATGTTCTGGATACTGCCGGAAGCGGCCGTCGACCCGTCCGTCGTAGCCGAATACGAAGCTAACATGGGCAACTTCGGGCCGGTGCGACACATGGAGTTTGCCGTGCCGGTATACAAGTAGACAACCGTCACCTGAGAGCGAAGGAGGCCGCCCCAGGGCGGCCTCCTTCCACGTTTGAGCAGCCAGAAGTAGTAGAATAGTCAGGTAGATCGCCGAAACAAGAGGGAGGTTGACCATGAAAACGCCCTTTGGCGTCATTGACGGAGACGGGCACATCCTTGAACCTGAGCATCGACTTCGGGAATACATCGAAGGCCCCTACGGTGAGATGAAGCAGATGCACTGCTATATCCCCAACAAGGACGGCATCGTAGGTACCAGCGCCAGCGTCATCGCCACTAAGTCCTACATGGACTCTACCCTGGGTGGCAGACTTGGCACCCACGGAGGGCCCGATTTCCCCACCCCTCAAGATTGGCTCGACAACGCCGACGAAGGCGGCATGGAGACGGTCTTCCTCTTCCCCACCGTCCTACTCGGCTATTCCGGCATCCGAGATCCCGACTACCAGATAGCCCTGGGCAGGGGCTACAACAACTACGTCTACGAAGAGTGGCTCCGGTTCAGCCCACGCTTCAAGGCCGTAGCCATGGTGCCCCTCAAAGATATCGACGAGTCGGTTAAAGAGATGCGGCGCTGTGTAGAAGAATTAGGCTATTCCGGCATCTTCGTCGGAGCCACCGGCGCCGGGCTCTTGGGCGACCGTCGCTTCGACCCCCTCTACGCCGAAGCTGAACGCCTTGGCACGACCATAGCCGTTCACGGCGGTCACGCCACCGCCGAGTACAACAACTACACCAAGTTCATCCAGAGCCACACCATAGGCTTCCCCGTTTCCAACATGATTCAGATGATGCACATGACCTACGAGGGTGTCTTCGAAAAGTTCCCCAACCTTAAAGTTGGCTATCTTGAAGGCGGCTGCAGCTGGGTTCCAGGAATGCTCGACCGCATGGACGAGGAGTGGGAAAAGCGGGGCTGGTTCGAAACCCCCAACTGCAAGAAGGAACCCAGCGAATACATCAAGAGCGGCAAAGTGTTCATCCACGCCGAACCTAGCGAAAAGCTAATTCCCGATGTTATACGTCTAATGGGCAGCAACCGCCTCTTCTACGCCTCCGACTGGCCCCACTGGGACCACGAATACCCGGAAAGCCTCTACAGCATCTGGAACCGCACGGACATTTCAGAGGCGGACAAGAAGGCCATCCTGCGCGACAACGCCCTGGAGATGTACAACCTGGAGGGTTAGCAAGCGAGAACTTCGCACCCTGAAAGCGATCACCCTCCCTCGTAGGGGCGGTTCGCGAACCGCCCGCCCTTCAGGCCAGGAACGGAAAACTACGTCGCCAGTCTATGTACTCGGCCACTCCACTGGCGATGTCGTACTTGGGCCGGAACCCCAGGGCATGCAGACGGCTAACGTCCATGTACCCCTGATCCAGTGGGGTGCTCTTTCCGTCCACGCCGGGGCCGATGAACTCCACAGAAGGCTCGGCCCGTCGAAACGCGTCCATCAGACCCTCCAGAGAAGTCCGCTCGCCCTGGGTAATATTGTACATGCTATGCTCTAGCATAGGCGCATCCAACACCGTCGCTATAGCCTCGGCTTTGTCCGTAGCGAACATCCAGTCGCCACCCCCGACATCCGCTGGCGCGTTTATTGGCTCTCCGCGCACCACGCTCCGAGTCCAGTCATACAACATCCCCATCTTGATGCGATAGTCCGTGGCCCGCTCCATCGGGCCGTAGGGCGAAGACAACCGCACCGAGACCGTCTCAAGGTCGTGTAGCTCCCCGTACCGCTTGGTGATGCCCTCCGACGCGAACTTGGTAACGCCATAGAAGGACGTTGGCGCCAGGGGCATATCTTCCGTCAAGGCCTTGCCGGGAGCGCCCTGACCCCGGTAAACGCCGCCGGAACTCACATAGAGAAACCGCTTCGCCGAAATTCGACGCGCCATCTCCAGCAGGTTTATGGTACAGCCTACGTTAACGTCGATAATCCGCTTGCTGTCGTCCCTCTCCGTCTCCGGGAGCGTGGAGGTGTAGACGGCGGCATGAATAATCTTGTCCACTCCGGCCATAGAACTGCTTCCCGCCGCGGAATTCAAAGCACCCGTATCCAGAATGTCCACCTCCAGGAAGTCTATCTGATCTGCCCACGGCTTCAGGTACTTGAGCACCATATTGTTCGGAGGGGCGATGTCCAGAGAGACCACGCGATGCCCCCTTTCGGCCAACATCCTTACGATATTGGATCCCACGAAGCCCGTACCGCCGCTAACCGCCGTTACCATGACGCATCCTCCGAAAATAGAGTGGATGCAGGCATTATAACAACATTTGCCCCACCAAATTTCACCCTCTACCGTCGAATTGTGCTAACATCTTGTATTATGGCTGGCGAACCCATCGCCCTGCACACGAAAGGTTGCGCTCATGCCCCAACAACTCATGTGGCAGAAGCTGGAATCGGAGCTCCACGAAATAGTGGGAAGCTTTCCCGGTGTTGCAGGGGTCTGCGCCCGCGAGATCGGCGGGCCGAACCGCATCTCCATAAATGGCGGCGAGCCCTTCCCCACCGCCTCCACCATCAAAATTCACGTGCTCGCCCAACTCTTCTCCAAGGCTGAGCGTGGCGAATTGGATATGCAGCGCAGGGTTGTAGTTACGCCAGAGATGCGCGTCCCCGGAAGCGGCATTCTCAGCCACCTTGAAGGCAACGTGCAGCTTACTATGTACAACATTGCCGTCCTCATGATTGCCCTCTCCGACAACACTGCCACCAACCTGTGCATCGACGCGGCAGGCATCGAAGAAACCAACAAGCTCCTCCGCAGCTTGGGTCTTACCACAACCACCCTCCGCCGCAAGATGCAGGACCCCGACGCCATTGCCCAGAGCCGGGAAAACGTAGCCACTCCCGATGAATGCGTGGCCATGCTGATGGCACTTCAGCAGGGCCGGCCCTCTCCCTACGTCGCGAGAAAATGCCTTGATATACTTAAAAAGCCCAAGGATGGGCCATTGAACAAGGTCGTTCCCACTGAAGTGCCCTTGGCCAATAAGCCCGGCGGAATGGACAGAGTTCAATGCGACGCCGGTATCGTCTATCTCCCCCGCAAGCCCTACGCCGTGGCAATCATGACCAAGCACGGCATGACAGACGCCTTGGAACAGAGGCAGTTTATCGTTGACACGGGCCGCCTGGTTCACGAAACTATGAATACGCTAGATGTCACCAACGATTATGGCCTCGGTCTCCCATCAACGTGATCCTGAAGCGCCTAAATGGAGGCTGGATAACATCAACCGCTAATGCTACGGGCTAAGTGATAACATGAGCGAAGACATAAGCCTATTTGAAGCTATCAACAGCCAGCGGGCCGTCCGCCACCTGAAACCGGATCCAGTGCCTGAGGCGACCCTCCAGCGTCTGATTGAGACCGCCGTGAAGGCTCCCAGCGGCGGCAACAGCCAACCCTGGAAGTTTCTCATCATCCGTGACGAGGGGTTGAAGGAACGCATCGGCCACTACTACCGAGAGTCCTGGGAGAGGGTCTACGGCGCCAAAGCCTCCTCCCCGCCCTCACTGGCGCCGCGGGTCCGACGGTCCGCCACCTACCTGGCGGAGAACATGCACCGAGCCCCCGCCCTTATCCTGGCTTGCATAGAGCACAACGGCAGCCCCACATCCATGGGCCGGGGCGCTTCCATATACCCCGCCGTACAGAACATTCTCCTGGCCGCCCGCGGCCTCGGCCTTGGCTGCGCTCTAACCACCCTGCACAAGGGTTTTGAAGACGAAATCAAGGCCCTCCTCGACATCCCGGAAAACGTCGAAACCGCCGCCCTCCTACCCGTAGGCTATATCGCTGAGGGCGACGGTTACGGCCCCACCAGCCGCCGCCCCGTGGCGGAAGTAACCTTCTGGAATAGCTGGGGCCGACGCGACGGCAGCCAAGACTAGGGAAGGAGGTAGAACATGGAAACCCTCAATAACTCCCAAGGTACAGACCCTTCGCCCTTAAAGCCGCCCCATAAGTTCCTTTCCCTTGAGTTTCTGGAGAAGGCAAAGCAGGCCAGTTCCGCCACCATCTCTTGGGAACTCAACAAGCGTGGGTTCCGGTTTGTTTATATGGCCGGCGTTCTTCCTCTCAAAGCCGGCTCCGTCTTTGCCGGCCGCGCCTACACCCTCCGCTACCTTCCACGCAGGGAAGACCACCCCATGTTCCCAATCCCCATTGAAGCGCGCCACCTCTACCCGGAGCACGTGGCCGTGGAATCCGTCGGACCAGGGGACGTCCTTGTAGTCAGCGCCCGCGGCAACGTACACGCCGGCATCTTCGGCGATAGGCTCGTGGCTCGAATGCACTACCTGGGAGCCTCCGGGCTTGTCACCGATGGAGCCATTCGCGACGTGCCCTACCTGAGAGACCAGGACTTCCCTGTGTTTGTCCGCGCCCCCCACGGCTACGGCCACATGTCCGAACACTGGGCTGCGGACGTCCAACTACCTGTGGATTGCGGCAACGTCACCGTCTACCCCGGCGACCTGCTCGTTGGAGACGACGACGGCGTAGTAGTCTGCCCTCAGGCCATCGCCGAAGAAGTCATCGAGGGCGCCATCGCCCAGGAGGTGGAGGAGACCTTCACCCGCACGCTGCTGGAGGAAGGCTACTCCGTCAACCAGGTCCACGGCGATCTGCCGCCGGATCTGCAGGCAAGATATGAAGAATGGCGGAGGTCTCGCTAGCCGTGGCACTACCCCAATCCAGCAGATGGCGGATGGTCCGCACCGTCTTCAAGCACGAGATGTCCCTAAAGGTGGGGATCATCGGCCTGGGAACCATGGGTCGCCGGATGCTGGAGTCGATGAACGGCCATACTGAGTTCGACGTTCGCTACGCCTGGGACATGAACGTAGTCCAGTGCCAGACGGTTTGGAACGCCTACCCCAAAATCCAGATTGCCCAAAGCGCTGAAGAGCTGGTGTCCTTCGACGACATAAACCTGGTGTATATCGCCACACCCCCGTCCAGCCACGTGGAGTACTCCGAGTTGGCTTTGGAGATGGGCAAGCCCGTCTTTTGCGAAAAGCCTCTGGCCGTCAGCATAGAGGAAGCCCGCGGTCTAGTGGAGGACGCCAAGCTCTCGGGCCTGCCCCACACTGTAAACTTTAGCTACGCCACGGGGTCCATATACAGCGCCCTTAGAAACGCCCTCGCCACCGGTCTGGTGGGCGACCCCGTGAAGGTAGAGATGCTGTTCCAGTTCGCCGAATGGCCTCGCAGCTGGCAGAAGAACGCCGCCGGATGGCTCGCCTACCGTAAGGAAGGCGGCTTCGTACGGGAGGTCTTCTCTCACTTCGCCTACCTTACCAGCAGGCTGTTAGGCGTTCCCGTCGTGAACAGCTCCGTGGTTGTCTATCCCGACGATCCCTCCCTGGCTGAATCCCGGGTGTACGCCCAGATGAGCACCGGCAACATCCCTGTCACCTTGGAAGGCCGTGTTGGGGAAGTCAAGGACGACGTTCTGACGTGGACTCTCCACGGCAGTCGAAAAACCTTCCGCATCCTCAACTGGACTACGCTGGAGACAAAAGAGGGTGAACGTTGGGAACCCGTTTCCCTAGACCCCTGGGCCAACTCGCCAACCCAGCTCGACTCAGTAGCTTCAATGATCAGGGGCGAACATCACGAACTCCCCAACTTCGAGGCCGCTCTACGGATCCAGCAGTTGGTCGAGCGGGTTCTCCGCTAACCTTCAGTACCCCGAAACCGCATACAACCAGGCCTACGGGATACTAAACTTGGAGGACCAGCTTCCCGAAGAAGTTCCGTTCCTCCATGACCTCGTGGGCTGCAGAGGCCTGCTCTAGGGGGAACATTCTGTGAATGACGGGCTGTATTCGGCCCTGGTTAAGCATCTGCGTCACCTGTGACATGTCGGCCCGGGAACCCATGAACACGCCGAATACCTGCAACTGCTTGGTGAAGAGGCTGCCCAATTGCAGCTGCGCCAGGTAGCCCGATGTAACCCCACAAAGACCGTAACGCCCTCCGCGTTTCAGCGAATTGTAGGCATCTTCGAAGAACTTCGCACCCACGTGGTCCACCACCACGTCCACCCCACGCCCGTGGGTAAGCTCCTTAACCCTATCGGGGATGCTCTCCTTGGTATAGTCAATTACGTGGTCCGCACCGAGTTCTCTGGCCATGGCCGCCTTCTCCGGGCTGCTGGTGGTGGTTATCACGGTGGCTCCCACCACTGACTTGGCCACCTGGATGGCCGCGGTGCCCACGCCTGCCGATGCCGAGAGAACCAGCGCCGTTTCCCAGGGCTTCAATTGGGCCTTGCGAATGAGTATGTTCCAGGTCGGCAGATACACCGTCGGCGTTGCGGCGGCCGTCTCGAAGGTCACGCCGTCGGCAATGGAATGCACGTTGGTGGCGGGAACGCAGACAAACTCGGCGTAGCTGCCCTCACAATTGCTGCCCAAGAAGCGGAATCTAGGGCATAGGTCGTCGCTCCCATCTATACAAAAGTCGCAGGCCCCGCAGGGAATGCGTGGGTTGATGACGACCCTCCGTCCTACCATGTGGGAATGGGCGTCGGAGCCTGCTTCGGCTATCACCCCGGCCGAGTCTCCGCCCAGGATATGAAACGACGGGAAGTTTCGACGCTGGCCCCGTCGGCCGGTTCTGACGTAGGTATCTAACCGGTTCAAGGCCGCCGCCCGCACCCTCACCTTCACTTCCCCCGCTCTGGGAGAAGGTTCAGGAAGCTCCCCATATTGCAGCACCTCCGGCCCGCCGTGGCTTTCGATATAAACCGCTCTCATGCTTATTTCGCCCCCCTGGATGGCTTCACAATCTTACTTTTGCGTTTCCTTCAGTTACACGGAACATAGCGTAACCGCCCCCATCGGCCAACAATCTCAGACCTGGAGGCCCGCCAAGCACCGTAGGACCAGCGCACGCGCGTCGTCCTTCGTCATAACCTCACCCTCCAGACGGGCGTCCTGAATCCGA
Organism: Dehalococcoidia bacterium; assembly: GCA_965238215.1. GTDB lineage: Bacteria > Chloroflexota > Dehalococcoidia > Lucifugimonadales > JAPULR01. The sequence continues at coordinate 2,592,103 of OZ250180.1, forward strand.
CGCAGGACCTCGCCTACCTGCGGTCCCTGGGGCACCCCCATAGCGATCAGATCGCCGCCGCCCAGGAGCGGCCGCACGTGACGCTGACATTCCAGGAAGTGCGTCAGTCTCTGCTTTACAACGGAGCTTTCCGTCAGTCGCATGAGGGCGCGTATGCTGGCCACGGGACAATCTTCCAACGTTCGGTAGAGCACTGAAGGGGATAGGCTCGGGTCTTCCAACGTAGGCGCGACGGCGACCAATCGAGTCAGACCCGTCACCGCCTTGGCCCATGCCGATGGCATATTCAAGCGGGCAATAAATCCCTGTCCCTCTTCAAAGCTCATAGGGTACGCGAGGGCAGCCACCAGGGTCAGGGTTTCCGTCCGATCAGGCTCTTTGAGAAAGGCCCGGAGCCACTGGCACTGCCGCAGGGGCACGTAGAGACTACACAACACGCCCAACTCCACGCTGCGCAGCAAGGTCTGCACAGGCCATTCTTCCTTCAGAATCAATGCCACCTCCCGGCGTATCCGGTCGGCGCTGACCGTCGCCAACATCCCGGCGTTAAGGGCATCAGCAAGCTGCTTGCAAGAACCAGGGTCCAGCCGGAAACCGAGCCGTTGCTCGTACCGTATGGCGCGGAAAATGCGTGTGGCGTCGTCCTCAAAGCTACGCCGATGCAGAATCCTCACCACACCTTGAGTCAAGTCGGCAAATCCACCGGCAGGGTCCAGCAGCCGGCCGGCGTGGCGTCCCGAAAGGCCCAGTGCCATGGCGTTGATGGTAAAGTCCCGGCGCTGAAGGTCTTCCTCAATGGTACCCGCCGTCACTGACGGCAACGCGCCGGGGCGAGCGTACGTCTCCCTGCGTGCCGTTGCAAGGTCCAACCGCACCCCGTTCGACTTTACCGTGGCAGTGCCAAATCGGCTGTGGAGGAGGGTCTTCGAGCCGACAACCTCAGCAACCCGGCGGGCCAATACTTCCACGTTGCCCTCCGTAACAAGGTCCAGATCCGTCGAGGTACGACGCAGCAACAGGTCTCGCACCGGCCCTCCCACCAGATAGAGGGGCGCATTTAGTCGTCCGGCTTCAGACCGAGTCGCTTCTAAGAGGCCCGTAGAGCCGTCGTCCAAGGACTCTCGAAAATCGTCGACCATGTTGTATGCAAGTGCGGAAAGGGGCGCAGTGTTCATCTCCATTGCATTATATCACGGGGTGATTGAACCACAGAGTTTGCGTCGGAATTCTTTGACTTTCAGCCTTCCTCTGGCTAAAATTCCAGCAAAAGGAGGGCGTTATGGAAAAGGAAAAGATTACGGTTTTTTACGACTACACTTGACCCTTCGTCTACAACGCAACGGTCTGGTTGCGGCGAGTAGAGGAAGATAAGGGCGAGAGGCCAAACATCCGGTGGCGGCCCTTCGTTCTGGCCCAAGCCAACAGCAAGGCGGGGGCGGATTGGAAGGCCTGGGAGCGCCCGGCGGAGGAAAAAGTTAGGGGCATGCTGGCCCACATAGCCGGCATCGCCGCCATGCGCCAGGGCGAAACCCTGTACGACGCCTTCCACGATGGACTACTCGAAGCCCGCCACGTGGAGAGAAAGAATCTGGACGACCCGGACATGCTACTTGACATCGCCAAGAATTCAGGTCTGGACGTGGGTCGCTTGCAGGAGGATATGAAGGACCCCTCCATTCTCACCACCATCGGGGAGAGTCATACGGAGGCCACGCAGAAGTACGGCGCCTTTGGCGTGCCGACTTTCGCCTTCGACAACGGAGGCTCTGTGTTCCTCAAGATGTTCTATCCGTCCAAAGAAGAGGCAGGAGAGATGTACGACGGCCTGGTGAAGATGATGTCCCAGTGGGTCAACATCGGCGAGCTCAAGCGCCCGCAGCCCCCGTGGCCGGCGGGAGTCACCCCCGCATCGTAGCAAACGAGAGCGGGTTGTCTGAAGCAGAGTGGGCGGCAGAGAAGTTGGGGCTGTCTTTCGACAGTCCCACTCTTCTGGTTGAAGCGCTTACCCACCCTTCCTTTCTCAACGAATACCCGGAAGCGGCCAGGGCATCCTACCAGCGCCTGGAGTTCCTCGGAGACGCCGTCTTGGGGTATGTGGTGGCGTCAGAACTTTTCCGGCGTTTTCCCTCACTCCCAGAGGGCGAGTTGACCAAGCTGCGCGCCCACCTCGTCCAGGAGCGCTCTTTAGCCGCCGCCGGGGAGTCCCTTGGCTTGGGCAATCAGCTGTTCATGGGGCGAGGTGAGGAGGCCAACGGGGGCAGGCGTCGCAGTTCCAACTTGGCGGCGGCGGTGGAAGCCGTTATCGGCGCTGTCTACCTGGACCAGGGCCCTGAGGCAGCCAGAAGGATGATTTTGAAGCTACTGGCCCCAGAGATCGAGCGAGCTGAGCTGAGGGGGCACGCGCCGATGGATCCCAAGTCTCACCTCCAAGAAGTGGTCCAGGCCCGCCACGAGCCACTGCCACAGTACCGTGTTGTGGGCGAGCAGGGGCCGGACCACCACCGCACCTTCACCGTGGAAGTGGTGCTGGAAGACCAGGTGGCCGGTGTGGGCGTCGCCCGTCGGAAGATCGATGCGGAGCGGAAGGCGGCGACAAGGGCTCTGAAGGCGCTTGCGGCTTCGACCGCAGCCTGCAAGGAATAGCCGCAATGCTCAGGTTCTTACGCAGGGGCGACGGAGATCAAAAGGCCAAGACGGAATCGGCAGTGAATCGCAGCCGCCGTGGCTTGTTCGGGCGCATTCGGGGCCTTCTGCACCGTTCCCGCCTGGACGATAGTCTCTGGGAGGAGTTGGAGGAGGTTCTCATTTCCGGCGACGTTGGCGTGGAGACTTCCCTTGACCTCGTCGCGGACCTCAAAGAGCGGACTCGAAGAGATTCCCTACTGGAGCCGGAACAGGTCTTCTCCGCTCTTAAAGAAGAGCTCGTGGCCCTCCTCACGTCCGTAAGCAACAACTCCGACGGCAAGCCGACTACCACCGGAAAGCCTCCCCACGTGATTTTGGTTGTGGGGGTCAATGGCGTGGGCAAGACAACCAGCATCGCAAAGCTGGCCTACGCCTACAAAGAGGCCGGAAGCAGTGTCCTTCTGGCTGCCGCCGATACTTTCCGCGCCGCCGCTATCGACCAGCTGCAAATTTGGGGGCGGCGTGTGGGAGTCGACGTGGTGGCTCACTCCCAGGGCGCGGATCCGGGGGCCGTCGCCTACGATTCCTTCCAGGCGGCCCGCGCCCGCGGCGCCGATACCCTGATTATCGATACGGCAGGCCGTCTTCACACCAAGACCAACCTGATGGCGGAGGCCAAGAAGATCCATTCCGTCGTTAAGAGGCTGGAGCCTTCCGCCCCCCACGAAGTCCTGCTGGCGCTGGACGCTACCACGGGGCACAACGGGTTGAGCCAGGCACGGGCTTTCACCAACGCTCTCGGGTGCACCGGTGTCTTCCTCGCCAAGTTGGACGGCACCGCCCGAGGCGGCATCGTCCTTGCGGTAAGCCGGGAACTTGGAATTCCCATCGACTACATCGGCACCGGCGAGGGCATGGAAGACATGGCCCCCTTCAATCCCAAGGAGTTCGTAGAGGCCCTGTTGGCCCCCGTCGACTAGCATGCCCATGGGGCCCCGGCAGAATATCCGGTGAGCAATTTTCTGATTTGGCTCCTGGTAGTGGAGCTTCTGGGCCTCATTGCCTTCCCGTTAGCCTACGGTCTGCTCAAGCGGCTACCAGACAGGGGCGCAACGCTGAGCAAGATCTTGGGCGTACTGCTCGTTAGCTATGCCCTGTGGCTGGTGGGTCTCGCGGGGCTGGCGCCGCAATCTAGCTTCACCGTTTGGGGGCTGGTTCTAGTCCTTGCTCTGGCCTCCGGCTGGCTGGCGTGGCGGCGGTGGCCGGAAATGTGGGAGTTTCTAAAGCGCGAACGTTGGCATCTCCTGGCAGGCGAAATCATATTCCTGGTATTCCTTCTCGGATGGGCTCTCATAGCATCGCAGGTTCCGGCCATCAACCATACCGAGAAGCCCATGGACTTCGGGTTTCTCAACGCCCTTATGGGTGCTTCGAGTTACCCGCCGGAGGATTTCTGGCTTGCCGGCCATCCTGTCAACTACTACCACTTCGGGCACCTGGCCATGAGCGGGTTGACGAAGCTGGCCGGCCTTCCCTCCAACGTGTCATACAACCTGGCGATGGCCCTCATTCCCGCGCTGGTGTCGACGGCCGTCTACGGGCTGCTGTACAACCTCATTCGGCTGACCGGAGCTTCTCGACTAAAGGCCGTCTTCTTCTCGCTGGTCGCGCCGCTGTTCGTTGGACTGGTTAGCAACCTGGTGGGAATTCTGCACTTGGCGCAGGCAAGAGGCTGGGGCGGGCCCGCTTTCTGGGATTGGGTGGGCGTCAAAAATCTCCGGGCGAGTGGGGGAGGAGACGGATTCTTCCCGGACCAGTTCAACTGGTGGTGGCTCGACACGCGAGTCATCGACACCGTGGTGGATGGCCGAAGCTTGGACTACACCATCACTGAGTTTCCCTTCTTCAGCTTCCTTCTGGGAGACCTTCACGCCCACGTAATGGCCCTGCCCTTCCTTGCGTTGGCTCTGGGGTTGCTTCTGAACCTGCTGCTTTCGAAAGAGCCGCCCGGATTGGCGTGGCTGAGGCGCAACCCGTGGGAGTGTGCGGTCTTGGCGCTTTCCCTGGGCGCGCTGGGATTCGTCAACACATGGGACGTTTCGACCTTTGGTGTCCTCTTCCTGGCAGCCCTGCTGTTGGCAGGACTGAGACGTCAAGAAGCCGGTCTTGGTCCTGCCCTGCTCGGCGTCGCCGTCGTGGGCCTTCCGGTCCTAGCCGCATCTGTGTTCCTGTTTCTCCCCTTCTACCTCAACCTGGAAAGTCAGGCCGCCGGAATCATTCCCCTCCGGGAAGTGAGCACCCGACCCATACACTTCCTTCTCATCTGGGGTCTCTTCCTGACCGTCACCGCCTCCGTGCTCGTCCGGCAGCTATCTAGCCTGCCGACTGTTGGACGAAGGGCCGACGGCTTTCTGTCCCTCGCCCTGGCGGTGACGGTTCTCCCCTTCCTGATTTGGGCGGTGGTGGTCTTACCGCTGGAGACCTTCGACGACAGCCTACTCTCGGCGTTGACCCTGGTAGGATCCAGGCTGGCAAAGCTACTGCCCCTAATGGCCATCGTGGGACTTGCAATCTACAGCGCGTTGGCCAGGGCTCGCACAGGTCCTACGCCCCTGGTGTTCTGCCTGGCCCTCACCGCCCTCGGGTTCTATCTGCTCATGGGAACAGAGCTTTTCTACGTGGAAGATTTCTTCCCCTTGCGTATGAACACCGTCTTCAAGCTCTACTACCAGGCCTGGCTGCTGCTGGCAGTGGCTTCCGCCTTTGGCGTTTACTACTGGTTCTCCCGGCCCCTGCCGAAGATTGCAGTCCTGCGGCTTGGGGATTACGCCTGGGTTGGGCTGGTGTCGGCGATGGTCCTCTGCTCCCTCTACTACCCTCTGGGAGCCGCCCTCGATAGGGTGCAAGGCTCATCGGAGCCTGCAACGTTAGACGGATTGGCATTCATACAGAAAAGCGCGCCCGATGAGTACGACGCTATCCTCCAACTGCGAGACCGGGCTCCCAGGGGAGTTTTAGTGGAGGCCGTGGGGTCATCCTACTCCGAATTCGGGCGCGTCGCCTCCAGCACCGGCCTTCCATCCATACTCAACTGGCCAGGCCACGAGGCCCAGTGGCGCGGTTCTCACCTGCCGTTAACAGGACGGGAGGCGGACGTGGCCACCATCTACCAGTCCGACGACCCGACGGAACTCGCAGCCCTCCTTGACAAATATGACGCTCGCTACGTATACCTTGGGGCCAAAGAACGGGCCAAGTACGGCCCCGTGGACGAGGAGAAGTTTCTGCACTCTATGCAGGTCTATTTTAGGAGCGGCAACGTAGTTGTATTCGAGAGGACGTCTGAATCTTGAACAACGCCGCTGTCGAATCGCCAAACCGCCGCTACTGGCGGGCCCTGGATCCCCTGGCAAAGATAGGCATTTCTCCCTATTTGGCGGCCTTCGGCGTCGTCATGCTCTTGGCCTTGGCCCTGCGCCTCTGGGACCTTGGCGGGCGGCCCATCCACTACGACGAGGGGCTGCACGCCTTCTACAGCTGGCAGCTTTTCGCCGGTGACGGATATCGTCACGAGCCCTGGATTCACGGCCCGCTGCAATTCTTTCTCAATTCCGCCGTGTTCGGCATCTTCTGGGACAGCGACTACACCGTCCGCCTATCCTACGTCTTCTTCGGCGTCGTCTTGGTCGGACTCCCCTATTTCTTGCGCGACTACATTGGCCGGGCCGGGGCCCTTCTGGCGGCGGTGATGCTGGCCTTTTCGCCCGCCCTATTCCACTTCAGCCGCTACTCCCGCAATGACATCTACATGGCTGTTTTCGCCCTGGGCTTGGCCATTCTCATGTGGCGATACATCAAAGAGGGGAAAAACCGCTACCTATACATGGCGTCGGCAGTGCTGGCCCTGGCCTTCGCCTCCAAAGAGACGGCATACATCATCGTAGCAGTCTTCGGCCTCTTCCTACTGGTACTTGCCGTTAACGACGTGAGGTCCGGGGCCATGGGACGATTGCGTCTTTCAAACCTGACCCGACCGGGGGTGTTCCTGCTGCTCTTGGTCACGCTGACTCTGCCCCAGTGGGCGGCGCTTGCCTCCGCCCTCCAGGGAATCTTCGGTGAGAGCGTGGTTCTGGCATATTCCGGCGACGACACGTCGAATCCAACGGGGCTGCCGCTGTGGGGAGAACCCTTCGTCAACGTGGGCGTCTTCGCCAATCTGGGGTTCTTCCACCACATAGTCCGAGGCGGGATAGCCGCCATGGCGCTCGTATCCCTCTACCTCGCCCGCTACAGCCTCAGGTACGCCATGGGCGCCTTCCTGACGGTAGCCGCCCTCGCATTGCTGTACGCCGCCATGTCGCTGGCAGAGTTGGAGATTGCCAGAAATTACCTCATCGCCGGTGGCATGTTGGTGTTCGTAACGGCGGCATCGGTGGTTGTGGGCTTGATGTGGCAGTGGCGGATTTGGCTCCTCTGCGCCGGAATCTTCTACACCATCTGGCTGACCTTCTACACCGCCGCATTCGGCGCATTTGGCCGCCCCTTCACCGAATGCCCATCGGCTCTCAACGACGCCGTGGAATCGGCGTGCTCCCGATTCGGCGGGGCCTTCACCGGGGTTTGGCAGGGCTTGGGCTACTGGCTGGCCCAACAGGATGTAGCCCGCGGAAACCAGCCCTGGTACTACTACCTGCTCATAGGCTCGGTCTACGAATTTCTGCCTCTCCTTGTTGGCGTGGTCGCCATTATCTACTACCTGAGAAAGAGGAGCTCTCTGTCGTTGTTTCTGGTCTTCTGGTCCGTGGTCACCTTCGGGGCCTACACCGTGGCCAGCGAAAAGATGCCCTGGCTACTTGTGAACATCACACTGCCCTTCATCATCCTCTCGGCCAAGTTCTTGGGCGAAGCGCTTGAGAAGCTTCCATGGCGTAAACTCATACCCAGCCTCAACGGTGCAATAATCCTCGTCGGGCCCCTGCTGTTGGCGGCGCTAGTGAATCTCACCCTGCGACTGTTAGAAGCAAGCAGCGTCAATACTCTTGGAGGCTGGATAAGCCTAGCCGCAGTAGTCACCCTCGCCCTCGGCTTCAGTGCACTGGTTGATAAGCTGGGCGTACGGCGGGGTCTTACACTGGGCGGCTTGGGCGTGGCGGCCCTGCTCCTGGGATTCACCGCCTTCGTCGCCCTGCGGACGGCGTGGGTGAGCGACGACGAAACAGTGGAGATGATTGTGTACGCCGGTGCCAGCGCGGAGCTTCGCCAGGTCGCTAACGATATTCGTGACCAGCCCTACCTCGAAGACCCCGAGGCGCAAGTCCACGTGGACTACGAGCTGTGGTATCCCTTGAACTGGTACGTGCGAAAGGACGAGTTCATCCAATACCAGTGCTACGAGGACAAGCAGGGCTGCCAGACCATATCGGCCCCGCCGGCGGCGGAAGCCTTGTTGCTCCTGGACTCCAATGGATTCAAGTTCAATGACCACCTCACGGCATACAAAAGAGGTGGCTCGTACAAAGAGCTTCTCTGGTTCCCCGAGGTGTACCGACGACCGGGGGAGCGGAGGAAGGAAGAGAGCATCTTTCATGAGTTGTGGCAGGACGTACAGTTCGCCGCCGACATGGCTCCCCGTCGCTCTACCTGGAAAGACGCTTTGGACTACGTGCTATACCGTCGCATCGATGAAGAGTGGTGGGACTCCAAGTTCTACACTTACCAGCCCAGGGAATCATGAATCTCACGACCGCGTCGCCCAACTTAGAGACAGAAGGCCCAACGCAGGCTATACTTTCATTGGATTGCATGTGTGAGAGAAGATTGACCACGGGAGAAAAAAATTGTTAGTCAGCCCTCGCATTCTTCTGGGAATGGGCGTCAGCCTCGCCTTTCTGCTCCTCTTCTTCCTCATCGTAGACGTGGGAGAGATGAGTCAGGCGCTGGCCACCGCCAAATACCGGTTCATCCTTCCCGCCATTGCCCTCTACTTCGTCGCGCTCTTCTTCCGGTCACTCCGCTGGCAGTTCCTTCTCACTCCCGTGAGCCGCATTCCCGTCGCCCGCCTCTTTCCCGTGGTGACCGTGGGGTACATGGCCAATAACCTTCTGCCCGCCCGCCTGGGCGAGATTGCCCGGGCTTACTACTTGGAGCGGCGCGAGGGCTTGAGCACCAGCACCGGCTTGGCAACGGTCGTAGTTGAGAGGATCTACGACGGGCTGACCCTGCTGTTCCTCGTGGCCTTGGCCGTTCCCTTCCTAATTTTTGGCGGCCTGGTCGGCGGCTCAGGTACGACTTCCGAGGTGACTTGGGCCGTCGTGGGTGGAATAACGGCCCTTGTGTTCATCGCCGCGATCGTGGTATTGACCCTCATTGCCCTCAAGCCGGGTTTCAGCGGGTTCATCGAAAGACTGGCAAATTTGTTGCCCAAACCCTTGAGGCCCAAGGCTCGAGAACTAATTTCGTTGTTCATAGAAGGATTGTCGGTGCTGCGAGAACCCCGGCGTCACCTGGGGTTGTTCCTGCTCTCTCTCCCCGTTTGGCTTCTGGAGGGAAGCATGTATCTCATCGTGGCCCTATCCTTCGACCTGCCAAGCTATTTCGAACCTGCCGCCATGGTCATACCCGTGGTCATTCTAGTAACGGCAGTATCCAACCTGGCCACGTCCATACCCTCCTCCCCCGGCTCGCTGGGCACCTTCGAGGCTCCAGCCGTTGCGGCCCTTGCCCTAGTGGGCCTCGGAGCTGGGACAAATGGGGCCGAAGGAGTGGCCGGCGCATACGCCGTCCTGGTTCATGTGACTGCCCTGCTCCCCGTGACGGTCCTGGGATTGCTCTACCTCTGGTTCGGCAACCTTTCCCTCTCGCGACTTCTAAGACGGGAAGAGAAGGGATATCCCGCCTAACCCATGAAGAAGTCTGGACCGCTGGCCCCTAGTCAGGAAAAACGGTGGACGTAGCCATCATCGGCGGCGGGGCGCTGGGCTTGGCCGCTGCCTACGACCTTTGCCTCAAAGGGCACAAGCCGGAAGTGTTCGAAGTTGCCCCCTTCCTTGGAGGCCAAGCGTCCACCTTTGAGGTCGGTGGAGGTTTGCTGGAAAAGGGCTATCACCACCTGTTCAAGAGTGACACGGACATTGTGGACCTCATTCACCAGCTGGGGTTGGGACCCAAGCTGCGATGGATAGAGTCAAAAGTCGGCCTCTTCCATGGCGACCGGATATGGAACTTCGCCTCTCCCAAGGACCTCTTAACCTTCACGCCCCTTAGCCTGATGGACAGGGTCCGATTGGGGCTGGTGACGCTGTACCTGCAGAAGACCAAGAATTGGCAGCGCTTCGAGGGGGTCACGGCCTTGGAGTGGCTTCAGAAGCGGGTGGGCCGCCGACCCTACGAGGTAATCTGGGAACCGATGCTGCGCGGCAAGTTCGGGCGGCACTATGAAAAGATAAGCATGGCTTGGCTCTGGGGCAAGATATACCTGCGGGTGGCCTCTAGGGAGCGGATCTGGGAGAAGGAGAAGCTGGGCTATCCCATGGGCAGCTTCGGCGAGATTTTCGACGCCCTGGACAGGGAGATTAAGCGCATGGGCGGCGACGTGCGCCTCTCCACCGGCGTCAGACGCGTAATAGTTGAAGACGGGAAGGCCGTGGGGCTGGAGGTTCAGACTCGCGGCGGGCAGCCGGAGTCAAAGCGCTACGACGCCATAATCGCAACAACGCCCTCCTACGTGTTCACCCGCCTCGCCCCCATGCTGCCGGAAGCCTACCGACGGAGTCTTAACAACGTTACGTATCTGTCGGCGGTGCTGGCCATTCTGGTTTTGGACCGGCCCCTCACCGAGAAATACTGGCTGAACATAGCAGACCGCTCCATCCCCTTCGTCGGCATCATCGAGCAGACCAACTTCGTATCGCCCGATCTCTACGGCGGAAATCACGTGGTCTATCTCACCAACTATCCAGCCACGGACGAACCGATCTATCAGATGACCCGGGATGAGCTTCTGGAGGAGTATCTGCCTCATCTGTCCCGGGTGAATCCAGACTTCGACCGGTCCTGGATTGTTGACTACCATCATCATAAGGTCGATGCGGCCCAGCCCATAATCGGCGTCAACTACGGAAGTCAGATACCCAAGCTTCGGACGCCCATATCTAGGCTCTACCTGGCCAACACAACCCAGATCTACCCGGAGGACAGGGGCACCAACTACAGCGTGAAGCTGGGTCGGAAGGTGGCGCGGCTGGTGATGAAAGACCACGGACATCAGTAACAAGGCTCGGGGATTCCTCCCAAGGAGGCGAGGGGGCCCGGACATGCCTTGGGAGAGTGCGCGCAATTGAACCTTTTCAAGGGCTGTGCTACCATTCCAGCAACCTGTCAGTTTGCAATACCGGAGGTTGCGTGACCTCTTCACCAGCCCCCAATTCCATCAGTCCGGAGGTGTTGTGACCTCTAACCCCGGAACCCTGAGACAGCGCGCCGCTCGGGCCATCAGGGACCAGAAGCCGGAGACTGTTACCGTTCTATCCTGCCTTTTAGCGGTGGAGGACGAGCTGGGTTACATTCCTACGGAGGCCGCCGAAGAAGTGGCCCGCGTCACCGGCTCCACCATCAACGACGTTTGGGGCGTAGCATCCTTCTATACCAACTTCCAGTTCGACCCTCCTGGCCGTCATAGGGTAGAGGTGTGCTGGGGTCCCACCTGCCACGTGAAGGGCGTAATGCCAGTCATCCGTCAGGTCATGAAGTCGCTCGGGGTCCGGGAGGAAGGCGCCACCGAGGACGGCAACGTAACCCTCCGGTTCAATACCTGTCTGGGGGCCTGCGCCAACGCACCCGTAATCAGCGTGGATCATCACCTCATGGGTAGAATGACGCCGGAAAAGGCGGGCAGCGTTCTCGAAGAAATCAGGAATGGACTGTCTGAGGAGGCCGGCGGTGCCCCCTAGCTTTGAAGATATCAGGTCCCAGGGTCTGGAGCGCTGGCGAGCGCTTACCCAAGGGACCCGGCCCTGGATTAGAATAGGGACCGCCCTTTGCGGCAAGGCCGCCGGCGCCGACGAGGTGATCGCCTCCCTCGTAGAGCGGCTGGACCAGCAGAATGTCAACGCCATGGTCAGCGAGGTAGGCTGTCTGGGCCCCTGCTTCGCCGAACCTCTGGTGGATGTTTCGATGCCCGACGGCTCCCGAGTGGTCTACCGCAACGTAACGCCGGATCTAGCCGCCCGCATCGTCGATACCCACCTCTTAGACGGACAACCCCTGGCCGACGCAGTCCTGGGTTCCGTCGGTGCCCCCTCACCAGACGGCATACCGCCACTGTGGGAACACCCCATGATGAAGCCTCAGCGTCGGATTGCTCTTCGTAACGCCGGTCAGGTGGACCCGATGGACATCCACCAGTACGTGGCAAACGACGGCTACGCCGCCCTCCACCGGGCGTTGACCGAGATGACGCCGGACGAGGTTCGGCAGGCCGTCAGCGACTCCGGTCTTCGAGGTCGGGGAGGCGCCGCATTTCCCACGGCAACGAAGTGGAACTTTCTAGCCGGAGCCAGAAGCCCCATCAAGTATATCCTGGTCAACTGCGAGGAGGGCGACCCAGGAGCCTTCAACGACAAAGGGATCCTGGAAAGCGACCCCCATAGCCTTGTAGAAGGTGTGATCCTTGCAGGCTACGCCACCGGCGCAACCATGGGCTACGTGTTCATCCGTCATGGCCACGACGGTCCCATCGACCGCACGTGGCGGGCAATAGAGCAGGCGAGGCAGTTGGGGATCCTTGGCCGCAACATCTTCGGCTCCAACTTCTGCTTTGACATGGAAGTCTCGCTGACGGGGGATTCCTACGTGGCTGGCGAGGAAACCGCCCTCATGGAATCCATAGAAGGGAAGAGGGCCATGCCCCGCTTTCGCCCGCCCTTCCCGGCGCAGATTGGACTATTCGGCAAGCCCAGCAACATCAACAACGTGAAGACCCTTGCCTACGTGCCTCAGATAGTTCTTAACGGCGGCCAATGGTTCGCTGGCATCGGCCAGGACCGCAGCACCGGCACGGCCATTCTCTGCCTATCCGGAGACCTGGCCTACACCGGCATGGCTGAGGTCCCCATGGGGATGACTCTTCGGGAAGTGGTGGAACAGGTTGGCGGAGGAGTTCCCAACGGCAAAGACTTGAAGCTGCTCCAGACGGGCGGGCCCCTTGGCGGAGTTCTTAGCGCCGTTGACTTGGACATTCCCTTGGACTTCGACGCCATGTCGAAGGCAGGGGCCATCCTGGGTTCCGGCGGCCTAATAGCCGCCAGCGAGGACGCCTGCGTGGTGGACCTCACCCGCGCCCTCATCGCGTTCTGCCAGTATGAGTCCTGCGGCAAGTGCTTCCCCTGCAAAACAGGTATGACCCACCTGCTGGAAGTTCTGGAGCGCATCTGCCGGCTGGAGAGCACACCCCAAGACCTGGCCCTCATGGGACGGGTAGGCCGGAGCATGCAGGCCGGGTCCCTGTGCGGTCACGGACAGCTGGGATTCAACCCGGTGTCGTCGGCGGTGCGATACTTCCGGGAGGAATTCGACGAGCATTTGACAGAGAAAACATGCCCCACGGGGACCTGCCCAGGTCCCTGGCATTCCCCCACACGGTTACGGAGGTAGCCTCATGGCTGAAGACCGTATAACCATCACCATCGACGGCGTTAAGGTCAAGGCGCGCCGCGATCAGACCGTGCTGGAGGCCGCCATAGAGGCGGGCATCTACATCCCCTACCTCTGCTATCACCCCGGCATGAAGCCCTTCGCCGCCTGCCGCATGTGCGTCGTGGAGGTTGAGAACGGACGGGGCTACCCGGCGTCATGCACTCTTCCCGTCGCCGAAGGCATGGAGGTGCGGAATTCCTCCAGCCAGGTCCACGAGCTACGCAGAAACGTCATGGAACTGCTCATTGCCGACCACCCCCACGGATGCTTGACCTGCCACCGGGTGGACTTGTGCGGCCCCAACGACATTTGCCTGCGGCACGTGTCCGTCAACGACCGGTGCGTCACCTGCCCCAAGAACGAGCGGTGCGAGCTTAAAGATACGGTGCGTTACCTGGGCATGGAGATGGAGTCGCCCCTGGAGTACAAGTACCGTGACCTACCCGTGGAGACGGGAGATCCTTTCTACGATCGGGACTACAACCTTTGCATCGTGTGCGGACGCTGCGTACGCGTCTGCGAGGAGGTACGCGGAGACAACGCCATCACCTTTACCGAGCGAGCCGGCCAGGCGCTGGTAGGAACTTCCTTCGGGACCTCCCTACTGGAGTCGGGCTGCGAGTTTTGCGGCGCTTGCTTGGACGTCTGCCCTGTCGGAGCCCTGGTGGAGAGCGACCACAAATGGGAAAAGGCAAAGCAAGTGGAACGCACCATCTGCCCCCACTGCCCCGTGGGCTGCCAGTTGAATCTGGAGGTAAACGGGTTCGGCAAAGTTGTGCGCTCCGTGCCGGAGATTAGCTCGCCGGCCAACCGAGGTCAGGGCTGCTTCAAGGGCAAGTTCGGCCTGGACTTCGTGAACAGCAAGAAGCGATTGAAGGTCCCGCTCATTAGGCGCAACGGAATGCTAGAGAAGGCCACCTGGAAAGAGGCCCTGGACTACGTTGCAGAGCGGCTGGACAAATATAGGGGCGCTTCCTTTGCAATGCTATCGGCATCGGACAGCACCAACGAAGAACACTACCTGGCCCAGAAGTTCACGCGGACGGTCATGGGCAGCAACAACGTGGACTACGCATCAAACACACAGCCGGAGGCGGTAAAGGCCCTGCATGAAGTCCTGGGTTTCGGAGCGGCCACCAACCCCATCTGGAACCTGGAAGCCGCCGACTGCATTCTGGTTTTCAACGCCAATGTTACGGAAGAGCACAACGTGGCGGCGGTTCCAATAAAGCGGGCCGTCAAAGAGGGCGCAAAACTCATAGTCATCGACCCGCGAGAGGTAGAGCTAACCCGCTACGCCCATTTGTGGCTGCGACCCAAGCCGGGCACGGAGCTTCTGCTGCTAAACGGCCTCGTCAAGTCGCTGCTGCATCAGGGATTGGAGCGGCGCGATTGGCTGTACGAAAACTGCTCCGGCCTGGACCCCCTGCGAGAGGCCATGGCGTCATTGGAAATGGCGGAAATATCGGTGAAGACGGGAATTTCCAAGGACATGATAGACGCAGCAGTGCGGGTCTACGGGCCGGCTGAGCCTTCCTCCATCGTCTATGGCATGGACAACGTGGCGGAAGAGTTGCATCGGGATTGCGTTTATGCCCTTTCAACCCTTTCGCTGTTGACGGGTAGCTTGGGCAAGCCCGCCTCAGGCATATACCCGTTGAAGGCGGGGACCAACAGCCAAGGGGCTTGGGACGTGGGTTGCGTTCCCACCCACCTTCCCGGGTTCGCATCCCTGGAGGATGCCAACGCCCGGGAGCGGCTGGAAGAAGAATGGCGCGGCGACATTCCGCAGACTACGGGTTTGGGCTGTCAGGATATCCTGCGTCCCGGGAGCGTGAAGGCCCTCTTCATGATAGGCGACGTGTCGGAGCCAAGCGCCGAGGCTATGGCCACGCTCAACGGCCTGGACTTCCTCGTAGTGCAAGACAGCTTCTTGGGAGCCGCCGCTCAGCGTGCCCACGTAGTTCTGCCCCGCAGCTCCTTTGCAGAGAAGACCGGCACTTATACCAACCTGGAACGCCGCATCCAGTCCGTCAGACCCGTAATATCTCCCAAGAACACCTCCGCCAAACCTGAGTCTTGGGCCTTGTGTCAACTGGCCCAGCGCATGGGCGCGGAGGGTTTCAACTTCCCCGACACCGCCGCGGTAATGGACGAAATCGCCAGGGTCTCCACCATCTACGGTGGAGTGAGCCACCGCAGACTGGAGAACGAGGGGCGGCTGGTTTTCCGGCCTGACGTGGGCAATCCGCTGCCCACCCAGGTGCTCTACTCTGACAAGGAGTATCACGGCATCCAATGGCCGTGCCCTAATGCTGAAAGCTCGGGTGTGGAGATTCTCTTCGCAGACGGCTTCAAAGAAGGTAAGCCCCAGATTCGCATTCCCGACTTTAGAGGGGCCGACCTTGCCAAAGACGCAGCTTTCCCCCTGCTTTTCACCCCAGGCCGGGTCCTCTTACAGTCCGAAAGAAAGATGACTGTAGTCAAGGGCCTCTCCAACCGCATCGAGCGAGAGGAGATAATCGAACTCCACCGGGACGACGGGGAGGTCTTGGGGCTTCGAGAGGGAGACCTCGTGGAGGTCCAGACCAACGGCTCCAGCCTCACGGGTAGGGTGGCCTTCAAGGAGGGCCTGCAGCGGGGAGTTGTGTCTTCCACCCAGCTATTCGGCCAGTTGATGGTGGAAGTTGAGGCCAGTCAGTCACCGGACCCAATGTCGAAGATAGCCGGATTGAATATCGCAGGCGCCCGGCTGGTCAAGGTGGAATTGTAGGCTCCCAGAGCTTGAGGGGTCATCTAGAACCGAAGGGGACGCTATGGCGCGCAGACAGATAACTCTGCCCAAGGCCGCTCTGGTGGAGCGGAAGGAAATTACGGAAGACCTGATGATTATAAAGATGAGGCCGGAAACGGCCATGACCTTCAAGCCCGGCCAGTATTGCACCCTTGGCCTGGAGGGTATCGAACGGGCCTATTCCATAGTTTCCGCGCCTCACGAGGAGGACCTGGAAATCTTCGTGGAGCTGGTGCCGGAACCGGACGGCGCATTGACCCCCCTAATGTGGAATATGAAAGAAGGGGATATCATGACCATCCGGCCCAGGTGCAAGGGCATCTTCACCCTGGACGAAAAGTACAGTTCGCACCTGATGTTGGCCACCGTAACCGGGGTGGCGCCCTTCGTGAGTATGCTGAGGAGCTACTTCCACCGCCAGGGCCAGGGCCACCGCTTCTACGTGCTGGAAGGGGCCAGCTACCTGGACGAATTCGTCTATGATAAAGAGCTCGACGAGATGGAGGCCAGCCATCCGGACACCGTGAAGTTCATTCCTACCGTGAGCCGTCCCAACGAACCGAGGAACGACGGCTGGACAGGGGCCTCGGGCCGCGCCAACGATATTGTGGAAGAACAGATAGAGAAGCTGGGACTGGAACCCTCGTCAACTCTAGTCTACGCCTGCGGTCACCCCGGGATGATAGAGGATGTAAAGGAGCGCCTGGTTCCAAAGGGGTTCAATGTCAAAGAAGAGCGGTTCTGGAAGCAGTAGCGTAACTTTCGTCAAGGAAGAAGGGGGCCTCCGAATCTGGAGGCCCCCTTTACTTATGTCAAGCTGCTGCCGTTTCGCTGCCTATGGCATTGGGCACCGTTGCTAGTTGACGGCAACTCCGAGGAGGATCAGGCCTGCTAGGATGGTGGACACTATGGAGATTACCACGGTGTACCAGCCAGTAACGTACCGGAGCCTCGGGTAGGGCGGGGCCAGGTGAAAGAACACCAGCAGGGCGAAGACGGCCAGAAGTGCGGACACTATGGCCAAAGGCCAGTGCATCAAATAGCCAACCGGATCGTTCGACAGAATCTCCCCTCCAGCGAAGAAGTAGAGGGTGTAGAGGATGGAGACCACCGAAAGGAACAGGGAGTAAATCCCCAAGGTACGTTCGTCGAACCCCCCCAGGTGAACCCCTGCCAGAAGGGCCAGGTAAATGGCCCAGAGAAGTATGAAGGTTGACAGAACGGCGCCCACGTCCGCCACCTCCGGGGGGCCTCCCACCAGGGAAGTGAAGCTGCCTCCCGTGAAAATCACCATGCCCCCCAGTATAATCGCCGCCGCGGCAGCCATTACTCCAAGGGTCTTGGTGTTGTTGTAAAGGTCCAGGAAATACCAGGACTGGGCCCAAAGAGTTGCGGGTAAGATCATCAAAAAGATTATTTCCATTGTTTACCTCCTATCTGATACTCATATTCACTTCAACTTCCCAAAAGCAATGTCGCAAAACGGCAACAGTCTGAAGGCGAACTGCTCTTTTGGGAATGCTGCATTATATGTACGGATTTCTTTGAAAGTCAATTTTGAAAGGGCGGGCGGAGCCGCCGTTTCCCCGCCCTTCTCTTTGGGGTACAATGCCAATGTAGACAGGAAGAAATGCCTTGACTCCCATTCGCCGTCAGTACCTCAGCATCAAGCAGCGTTATCCCAACGCTATCCTTCTCTTTCGTCTGGGAGATTTCTACGAGACCTTTGATGAAGACGCCAAGCTGGCGGCCCGAGTGTTGGACATCGTTCTTACGTCCCGAAGTATGGGCAAGGGCGTCAAAGTCCCCATGGCCGGCATTCCCGCCCACTCGCTGGAGTCTTACCTCGCCAAGCTTATCGAAGCGGGCCACCGGGTCGCCATCTGCGAGCAGCTGAGCGATCCCGCCGCCTCCAAGGGGCTGGTGGATAGAAACGTGGTGCGGGTGGTCACCCCCGGCACCATTGTTGAGCCTTCCATGCTCGACCAGCAGTCCAACAACTACCTGGCGGCCCTGCTCGTGGAGGGTACCGAGGCAGGTTTGGCGTACATCGACATCACCACCGGCGAATTTGCCGTGAGCCAGATGCCCCTAAGCCATCTGCCCGCCGAGGTGAATCGATTGTCACCCGCCGAGATCCTGGTGCCCCAGGACGAAGATGCGTTCAACGAACTGAACGTGGATGTCTCCGTGCCCCTACCCCCCAAGGAGTTTCACGCTTCCAGGGCGCGCGAGACCCTGCTAGCCCACTTTGGAGCGCTCACCCTGGAAGCCTACGGGTGTGAAAAGCTGCCCCTGGCCGTGAGCAGCGCAGGCGCCATTCTAGGATATCTGGCCGTCACGCAGCCCCAGATAGTAAGCCAGGTCACCTCCCTCAGGACCTACTCCGTCTCAGAATTTATGACGCTGGATCCCCAGAGTCGGCGGAACCTGGAACTCTTCAATGGCGGACGGTGGGGAGAAGGTGGGCCTTCACTGCTTTCGACCCTAGACTTCACCCGCACGGCCATGGGAGCCCGGCTCCTGCGCCGCTGGATCGGGCAGCCGCTGTTGAACATGGACGACCTGGGGCGGCGGTTGGATGGCACAGCCTATCTTCATTCCAATCTGCTACGGAGGCAGGAGATACGCTCTATACTCTCCCGGGTGTCGGACCTAGAGCGGATAATGAGTCGGGTGCAGCTGGGAACGGCATCGCCACGGGACCTGCTCGCCCTCAAAGAAAGCCTACGGGCGGCGGCGGCCATCAGGCCTTTGCTGGAAGGGGACGACGCCAAGTCTGCGGATTGGCTGAGAAAGCGGATTCGCTCCTTCAACGAACATGAAGACCTGCTGGAGAGAGCGCTGAAGGAGGAAGCCACCGGCAGCCCGGGCGGCGGCGAGGTGATAAAGGAGGGGTTCTCCCCGGAATTAGATGAACTGCGCTCCTCTGTGCGCGAGGCCCGCCGATTCATTACCCGACTGGAGCGTCGCGAGAAAGAGGCAACGGGTATTCGCTCCCTCAAGGTGGGTTACAACCGGGTCTTCGGTTACTATATCGAGGTCAGAAAGACCAACCTTCACCAGGTGCCCAGCAGCTACGAGCGGCGTCAGACCCTCACCAACGGGGAGCGGTTCATTATTCCGGAGCTTAAGGGATACGAGGCCCGGATACTTGACGCCCAAGAGCGGATTCAGCGGCTGGAGCAGGATCTCTATGCCCGGATTTGCGCCCAGGTGGGACAGGAGGCGCGGGGAATTCTTGAGCTCGCCCACGGCATCGCGCTGCTGGACGTCCTGGCATCCTTTGCGGAGGCGGCCGACAACTACGGCTACGTTAAGCCGTCCCTCGTGGAAGAACCGGTCCTAGACGTAAGGGGCGGGCGGCATCCCATGGCCGAAAGGATACTCCCCGCCGGAGCCTTTGTGCCCAACGACCTGTATCTCTCGTGCCAGGACTCCCAGCTCCTCCTCATTACCGGCCCGAACATGTCCGGCAAATCCACCTTCATTAGGCAGGCCGCCCTCATCACCCTCATGGCGCAGATTGGCAGCTTCGTCCCCGCCGACGCCGCCACCGTGGGCCTGGCGGACCGCATCTTCACGCGGGTGGGCCTGCAGGACGACCTCTCAGCCGGTCAATCGACTTTCATGGTGGAGATGGTGGAGACGGCGGCAATCCTCAACCAGGCCACTCGTCGCTCCCTGGTGATTCTGGACGAAATAGGAAGGGGCACCAGCACCTACGATGGGTTGTCCATCGCCAAGGCGGTCGCCGAGCATATTCACAACGACCCGCAGCTGGGGTGCCGGACCCTCTTCGCCACCCACTACCATGAGCTCACACAGCTGGCGGAGAGTTTACCCCGAGTGCAGAATCACACGGTAGCCGTCAGCGAAAGTGGAGGTCAGCTCGTATTCCTGCACCGCATCGTGCCCGGGGGGGCCGACCGGAGCTACGGAGTCCACGTAGCCCAACTGGCGGGCCTGCCCCAAACGGTGGTTCACCGGGCGTGGGAGATTCTGGAGGCCCTGGAATCACTGCCCCAATCGAAGCCCCTCAATGGCGGCGGGCCGGCGGTGCGAAGATCCCAGCAGATTCCCCTATTCTCTCTGACACCGCCGTTGGTGGAAGAGCTGCTGCGGCTGGACGTTACTAACATGACGCCTCTGGAGGCCATCAACAAGCTGTACGAGCTTCAGTCCATGGCCAAGGAAGCAGGCTAGATAAACATTCTTAGATTTATAAAGCAATTACCGCAAAAGGAGAAAGAATGGCAAAACAGATAACCCTCTACTGGTGGGCACGTTGAAGCTCCTGTCGAAAGGCGAGGCAGTTGCTCTCGCAGCAGGGCGTGGAAATCGAGGAGCGCGACTTCTTCAAGGATCCCTTCTCGGAGGCTGAACTGGAGGAGCTTATGACCCTGGCGCCGCCCTCGGAACTCTTTTCATGGAGAAGTCCCAGCTTCCGCAAGATGAACCTGGACAAGGCCACCCTGGAGCCTCAAGACCTCGTCCGGCTCATGGCCCAGGAGCCGCGGCTCATACGCCGGCCAATGTTTCGGACCGGCGATAGGCTGGTTGTGGGAGGCGGAAAGAAGGCCATCGACAGCGTTCTGTCTGGGGCATAGCCCGCTACGGCGTTTTGAACATCTTCTTCGACGTAGACCAGACTATCCTGGGCATGGACAACTCCCTTCGACCTGGCGTTAGGGAGACCATGGCCGCTCTGACGGAAATGGGCCATCGCGTCTACGTCTGGTCCGGCATGGGGATTAGGCGGGCGACGGTCCAACGTCACAGGCTGGAGAACCTGGTCTCCGGGCTGTGCCAAAAGCCCCTCTATGACTACCTGGAACGACTGGAGGAGTTGGGCGTACCGATGATGCCCGACTTCGTTGCCGACGACGACCCGCAGGTGGTGTCGGCCTTCGGTGGGCTGTGGGTTCCCCCCTACTACGCCCAAGGGGAAGACGACGGGGCAATGGCGCGCGTTTTGACAGCAGCAACGGAGTTTGCCGAAAGGGGCTTTTCCGACGACGCCCATTTTCGGGCCAGGGGCGATTTCCGGCCTTTGATGGGGTCTTGAGAACCATCCGGAAATGGTTAGGGGTTGTCTTGTGCGTTCGGATGTGAAAACATCGGTATCATGGAAATAAGGCTTCTTTCCGAGCAGTTGGCCGCGAAAATTGCCGCCGGCGAGGTCGTCGAGCGGCCCGCATCCGTGGCCAAGGAGCTTATCGAGAATTCCCTGGACGCGGGCGCAACGCGCGTGCAGGTGGACGTGAAGGGCGGCGGCGTGGACCTTATCCGCGTTGTCGACGACGGCTCCGGCATGGAGGCGGATGAAATTCCCCTGGCCTTCCAGCGTCACGCCACCAGCAAGCTCACCGACGCGTCAGGCTTGAACAGCATCGGCACCCTGGGGTTTCGTGGCGAAGCCCTTCCCAGCATTGCCTCCGTTGCCCGGGTGAGACTGGTGAGCCGACGGGAGTCGTCCCCCAGCGGCTGGGAGATAGCGTTGAAGTGGGGGCGTATAGAGCGGCATGGGCCAATTGGCTGCGCTCCCGGCACCATGGTAACCGTCGAGGGTCTGTTCGAGAACATACCTGCCCGCCGCAAATTCCTTCGCTCTAGCTCCGCCGAGGCCGGCCGCATTCGGACGCTGGTATCGCGCCTTGCCCTTGCATATCCGAAAGTTGCGATCCACCTTACGGTGGAGGGACGGGAGGCTCTAAACTTCGTAGGCAGCGGGCGTGCGGAAGACGCGCTGGCTTCTGTCTACGGGCGGCAGGTGGCCAAGGACGCGCTGGCCGTGGAATGGGAGGACTCTACCGGTGAACTGAACGTCGACGGTTTCGTTGGCCCACCTTCCCTCCACCGCTCTAATCGTCAACACATCACCTTCTTCGTCAACGGACGCTGGGTTATTAGCCGGATGCTAAACGTGGCCGTGGAGGAGTCCTATCACGGGCTGCTGCCCCAGAGAAGATACCCGGTGGCGGTGATAAACGTCCGCCTGCCTTACGAAGACGTAGACGTTAACGTGCACCCTACCAAGGCGGAAGTGCGTTTCCGAAAGGGCGCCCAGGTCTTTTCCGCTGTCCAGAGGGCGGTCCGACGGGTGCTGATGGCGTCCACTCCTGTGCCACAGATTCACATCAGCCCAACGGAGAGCGCCACATCTTTCCAACCATCCTTCGTCTCCTCGCCCCTGGCAACCCGCCCTTCTACTTCTCTACCTTCTTCACCTACCCACGTCCAGGTTCCCGCCGTTGAGTCGCCCGCCCTGCGGGTGCTGGGACAGGCAAGCAACACCTACATAGTCGCAGAGGGTCCCAACGGAATTTTCCTCATGGACCAGCATGCCGCCCACGAGCGGGTGTTATACGAAAAGATCGTCGCGGAAATGAGGCAAGGTAGTCCGTCGGTACAGGCCCTGCTGGAACCAGTGCCCGTGGAGCTGTCTCTCGAGCATCAGGAATTGGTGAAGGACGGCGCAGAGGAGATGAAGGCATACGGATTTGCTCTGGAATCCTTCGACGGCCAGTCCTACGTCTTGCGGGCAGTGCCGGCGGTGTTTAGCGGTGGGGATCCGGTGGAGGCGCTGCTAGAGGTGCTGGTGATGATGCAGCGGGACGGGGCATCTCTGGGGGGACGCCGGGAGGCCCTGGCGGCGTCCATTGCATGTCACGGTTCGGTACGGGGAGGAATGAGCTTGAGCCATCAGGAGATGCGGGAAATAATCAACCTATTGGAGAAGGCTGAGAACCCACATACTTGCCCCCATGGTCGTCCCACGATGTTGCACCTTAGCTCGCAGAATCTGGAGCGGCAGTTTGGGCGTCGCTGATGCCTTGAGTGGGGTGGAGAGCTACGCTGGATGAAGAGAGGCTAGGCGTTAAGTGAGCCGTCGCCCCGCGAGTCATCCTTGGGGCGGTAGATGGAATCCTCAGGCAGTCCGTCCGCGGGGTCAGTGGTGGAGGGTTCTCCGTTGAGAAGATTGCGAATAGGTATAGAAAGGGCCGCCGCCGCCGCTAGTCCCAAGGATACGCGGCCTAGAAAGCCGCGGCGAGTCATTCCCGTGGGTTGTTGTTCCTTACCTTCCTTGCTCATTAGCCCTCATTCGTTGAAGCGTTTCTTTGTCGATTGTGGATTGGACCAGCCGCAAACTAGTTTAACGTTTCCACCGAAAGATACAAGAGGGCCTGGGGTTCAGCAACATTTCGGACTATGTAGAACTGCAACGGTTTGCCGATCCCATTGAGGCCGCAGCGCGTGGCAATCTGACAGTCCATCACTGCCGGATAATTCGTTGGAGTTGGGGCGAACGCCAAGGCCCTGCATCGCCCCTGAAAAGGCCGCAGTTCGATGAATGCACATGCAAAGATGTGCAATTCTCCCGCCGATACCTATAGTATCAGGCCCATGACGGCAGATTGGACGAAACGTCATAACTAGGAAATCGTCGGTCTTCCTCGTGGCCTGGGCGGGCGGTCTGCTCGCGCTGTTGGCGGGGTTGCTTCTGCTGGTCGCCTGTACTGTCGATACGCCTCCAACGTCGGAGGGCGACTCTCCCACGGCTACGACAACGACCATACCGCCCACTACAGCTCCCGCCCATGACCCCGCCACTACAACCCCGTCCGGTGGTTCACCTACTACCGCCCCCGCTGCCACCCGTGCTTCGCCCACCACGGCGCAACCCCTCCCCTCTGGCAAACCCGCGTCGCCTACCGTTGGCCCTACTTCGTCGGCCTCGTCTACGCCCACGGCTGCGCCCCGCCCAACCTCGCCAACGGCAACTCTTGCGGCCCCCATCGGTGTACCCGTGCCGCCCCGTCGCGACCTATACGAGCTAGCCCGCTCCCTTCGCCACAAGTCGCAAGACCCCATCCCCTACCTCCGCTACCAAACTCCATCGGACCTGCAGGTGGGTACGGTGGACACCTTCAAGGTGCTTGCGAGGGTGGAGCCCGTGGAGTTCTACGAGATTTCGGCCAAACTAGAGCACGTTTCCGACAACGCCTACTGGTACGTTCAGGAGGGCATGCGATTCGACGCCGACGACCTAGAGGAAGCGGCAGCGGACTTTGAGGAGCGCATCCTGCCCGGTCTTCTAGCATCCTTCGGCCCTATGTGGAGTCCTGACGACCCTACAGGGCAGCATCTGACCATCCTCCACGCACCAAGCCGGGGCCTGGCCGGCTACTACAGTTCCGCCGACGAATATCCGGTGCAGGTGCACGAGAACAGCAATCAGCGAAAGATGATCTACATAGACCCCGGGGGCAGTCGTATTGGCAATCAAATCTACCTCTCCGTTCTTGCTCACGAGCTCCAGCACGCCATCAACTGGAATCTCAGCGGTGGCCAAACTACCTGGCTGAACGAGGGTCTCTCCCAAGTGGCCGAGCATCAGTTGGGTTGGAGACCTAGGTCGCCCAACGCCTACGTCTATTCCGCACCTACTTCCCTAGTTTACTGGCCCCTGAGCTTCCTGGAATCCGGCCCCTACTACGGGAGCTCTTTCCTGTTCAGCCAGTTCTTGAAGGAGCAGGCTGGCTCTCCCGAAAGCCTAGAGCCCCTGCTGAGAATCGACTATCGGGGTATCCCCGCCGTGGATGCGTACCTGGAGTCCTTGGGGACGGGCGAGTCCTTTGAGTCTATCTTTGGCCGGTGGACCGTTGCCGGCTATCTTTCTGAAGAAGGGGAAGGCGGACCCTACGGCTACGCCGACCGGTGGCCCTCCGTAGAGGCCACCGACATCTTGAGCAGCGACGGGTCCACCGAGTTCAACCAGCCCCAGTTTTCAGCCCGGTATCTGCTTCTAGACTTAGAGGCCGAAAGCGCCGAAGTGAGCTTTTCCGCCGACGTCAGCGTGGGCTTGCTGCCGGAGAACCCGCCTACGGGCGGCCATTGCTGGTGGGGGAACTACGGCGATACCATCAGCACAACCCTGACCAGGGAGTTCGACCTCTCCAGCCTTCAACAGGCCACTCTGAGCTTCACAGCCTGGTACTCCATCGAAGAAGATTGGGACTACGCCTACGTGCAGGTTTCCACGAATGGAGGCTCCACCTGGGACATCCTTCAGGGGTCCCTTGCCAGCACTGACAACCCCTCTTTGAATGCCTACGGGCCGGGCTACACC
This sequence comes from Dehalococcoidia bacterium, assembly GCA_965238215.1. Lineage (GTDB taxonomy): Bacteria > Chloroflexota > Dehalococcoidia > Lucifugimonadales > JAPULR01. The sequence goes on from OZ250180.1 coordinate 2,617,347, forward strand.
GGCGAGAGCGGAAGCTGGGTTTCCGACTCCGTGGACCTGACGGCCTACGCGGGAGGACCAGCGCTGGTGCGATTTCACTACGTCACCGACGACGGCATCACCGGCCCGGGCATCTGCCTGGACTCCGTTGCGATACCGGAGTTGGGCTTCTACGACGATGCGTCCGTCAACCAGGGTTGGGTCTCCCAGGGGTTCTACCGGACGGACAATCAAATGCCGCAGGACTTTACCGTCCACCTGATAGAGATTCGCGGCGACGACGCAACGGTGACGCCGGTAATGCTGGATGGAAATAACCGGGCAAGCCTGTCGGTGGAGAACTTGGACGATGTGGACGAGGCGGTGTTGGTGGTTGGCAGCCTGGCCGAAAGCAGCCGGCAACCGGCCCGATACGTCGTTACCGTAGAGGGCGTGAACTAGCCCTTCAGAAGGTTACTCCAGGAAGTCCTTGAGCCGCCTTGACCTGGTCGGGTGCCGCAGCTTGCGCAGGGCCTTGGCTTCAATCTGGCGAATGCGCTCGCGGGTTACCCCAAACTCCCGCCCAACCTCTTCGAGGGTGCGGCTCCGCCCGTCTTCCAGTCCGAAGCGCAGTTGGAGCACGCGTCGCTCTCGGTCCGTCAGCGTATGCAGAACGTCGCTGATCTGCTCCTTCAGCAGCTGGAAGGACGCAGCGTCGGAGGGGGCTGGCGCGCTCTGGTCCTCGATGAAGTCTCCCAGGTGGCTGTCCTCCTCCTCGCCGATGGGGGTCTGGAGGGAAACGGGCTCCTGGGAAATCTTGATTATCTCCTCCACCCGTTCCGGCGTCAGGTCCATCTCTCGGCCAATCTCCTCCGGGCTGGGCTCCCGTCCGAAGTCCTGAAGCAGACGGCGATTGTGGCGCATGAGCTTGTTGATGGTCTCCACCATGTGAACGGGGATGCGGATCGTCCTGGCCTGGTCGGCGATGGCCCTCGTAATGGCCTGGCGAATCCACCAGGTAGCGTAGGTGCTGAACTTGTACCCCTTGCGGTAGTCGAACTTCTCCACGGCACGAATGAGACCAATGTTGCCCTCCTGAATCAGGTCCAGGAGGGACATGCCCCGGCCGATGTACTTCTTTGCCACGCTGACTACCAGCCGTAGGTTGGCTTCCGTTAGGTGCTGCTGAGACTTGAAGGCTTCCGACCTGATACGCACGATGTGGTACCGGAGTCGGGGTTCCACGGGCCGGAGCATATCAGGCCCGTTGCCCTCCTCCAACTTTACCCGTAGTTCACTCAGGCTGCAGTCTCCAAAAACGTTGGCGCTCTCCGGCGGCAACACCCAGCTGTCCAGGGAGAGTTGGATGATAGCCTTCGCAACGTCGGCCATCTCCAGGTTCAGGTCGCCGGCCACCCTCTCCATGAGCTCCGGGTCCAGTAGGACGTCAATTGCGTCCCGCACTTCCTTATTAGTGATTATTGCGAAGAGTGTGAGATCTTGGCAGATGCCGAGGCGCCGGCCTAGAGACATGACGAGCGGTTCAGCGTTAACCAGCCTTTTCAACAGGGCGATGCTCATCTCCCAAGCCGGAACGGGCCGCCCGGAGCCATCCCGCAGCTGCTCCTCAAGGACGTCCAACTGCTTTCCGCCCTCCATGCTACGGGCCAATACTCGCTCGTCCTGAGAGGTAAGCAACTGAACTCGACCGATTTCCCGCAGGTACATGCGGACCGGGTCGTCAAGGACCTCAGCGCCCTCCAAGTCCGGTTCCCAGTCAGGGTCTTCGGTACGAATCTGGACAGCATAAGGGGGAACGACTACCCTAAGGGGCCGAGCGCCATCTTCAAGGGAGTCCTCGCCTGCATCCGCGTTGGCCGTAGTTATGGCGGTGGGTATCACCTCCAGGGCCTTGGCTGCGGCGCTGCCCACACCGAGCAGGTTTACGGTTTCGCTGGCCTCCTGGCCATTGGCCAAGGATTCCAGGTATTCTTCATCCGCCTTGCGAGTCCCTCGGGTTTTTCTTGTGCTTACCATAAATTCACACGCTCCTGGCTCTAAAGAGAGCTTCCATGTCGCTGTTAATCTTCAGAATCTCCTCCTCGAACTGGCTGAACTCCTCCGGGTTAACGTCAGAAAGACGCAAACCCTCCTCCGTCTTCAACTGCCGCAGCCGCCGCTCCTGCAGGCGGTGAATGCACTGGGATAGATCCGCCTCTTTCTCTTTGGGGTCGGCGGGTGGGAGCGGCTTGCCGGACAGATAGTCTAGGTGGCTGCGAATTCCCTGATCCAATAGCTCTATTGTGATGCCTTGCAACCAGTTTGTAAACAGTTCTCGGTTTTCTACTCTCTGAAACATTTCCGAACGCAGGCCGTTGGCCATGTCCGCCATTTCGGGGTTTTGCAGCAGCAGGGCCAGGCAGCGCTCCTCCAGAGGGTCCCGCTCCAGCCGTTGGAAGGGCGTGGCCGCCGCCGCATCCGGCCGGCGCAGCCGACGGGGCGCTCTCTGGGGCCGGGGCCGGTCCATTCTGGCTTTCAGGGTGGATTCGGGGACGCGCAGAAGTTCCGCCAGGGTGCGGAAGTGCCTGTCCTGCTCGAATGGGTCGTCCTCGGCATACACCAGGTGAGAGACGGCTCCGGCCATGTCAGATTTTCCCTGGGCTGTGGAGAGATCGAAACGGCGGGCGTAGACCTTCAAGAGAAACTCAAAAACGGGAAGAGTTTCCGTCGTCAGCCGCTCCCATTGGGCCGGGTCCTCCCGGATGATGTCGTCCGGGTCTCTTCCGGCGGGAAGCGGGGCAATCTTCAGAGTGGGGCCGCTGGGCCTGCGGTAGACGGAACCCCGTTGGGAGCGGGAGACTTCCTGCTTCTGCATCACCTTCCAGGAGGTCTCCATGCTGCGCAGGGTGGCCTCCTGTCCGGCGTCGTCGGGGTCCAGAGCCATGACGACTTCCTTGGTCGAACGGAGTAGGTCCGTCTGGTAGCTGGTTAGGGCCGTGCCCATGGAGGCGACCACGTTGCCGAAACCGTTCTGGTGGGCCATGATGGCGTCCATGTAGCCCTCTACCACCACTGCCGAGCCGGTGCTCTTAATGGAGTCCTTGGCCAGGTGGAAACCGAAGAGGATCTTGCTCTTATCGAAGATGGGCCCCTGGCGGGAGTTCAGGTACTTGGGCATGGCATCATCGAGGGCGCGACCACCGAAGCCAACCATGCGCCCTTCGGAGTCCCAGATGGGGAAGATGAGGCGACGGCGAAACAGGTCTTGTCCCGCGCCTTCTTGGGGTTGGGAAACCAGACCGGCGAGGGAGAGCTGGCTTTCCGTGTACCCGAGGGAAAGGAGATGACTCCGAAGGGCCGAACCGTCATTGGGGCTGAGACCAAGCTGGAACTTGACGATGGTTTCCGAGGCGATCCCCCGTTGCTCGATGTAGGCGCGGGCTTCGACACCCTGGGAGGAGGCCAGGTTGCGAGTGAAGAAGCGGCTGGCGGATTCGGTGAGCTTGAAGAGAGGGTCTTCGCTCTTCCGCCTTCGCTGGGAAGGAAGCTCAGTCCCTGTCATTCGGGCCAGGTCTTGCAGCGCCTGACGAAAGTCCACGTTCTCCCGCTGCATGTAGAAAGAGAAGACATCGCCGCCCGTGGCGCAGGCTCCAAAGCATCGCCAACTTTGACGGTTGGGGAAGACGAAGAAGGACGGCGTTTTCTCCGAGTGGAAGGGACAGAGGCCCTTGAAGCTGGCGCCCGACTTCTGAAGGGACACGTAGCCGGAAATCAGGTCTGCAACGTCGAGCTTGGCTTTTATGTCGTCAACCACGGTCATGGGGTTAGATTCAACCTGCCTGCAATGAAAGATGTTGGCAACATTACGTTATGTACATTCAATTGTATACCCTTGCCCAAGAGCCGATGAATTCAAGAGGCGTCGGGTGGGGTTCAGGGGGTGTGAACGGGTCCGGCGACGGTGAGGAACCGTAGAATTTCCAGTCCATCTTCCAGGGTGTAACACACGGTGGTAGAGGCCTTCTCCAGGAAGTTGAAGCTGGGGATGTCCGGGCACAGATTTACCAACACCACCGGTTTGTTCCATGCGTAGGCCATTCCGATTTCCGCCGCCGTGCCGATGTTTCTGCCCTCGTTCTGGATGATGCAGAAGACCAAGTCTGCGGACTTGAGCAGCGTCACGTCTCTCGGAAAGAATACGTCAGCCCCCTTGCCCTTGGATCCTCCGTCCTTGGGGTATTTGTGGGGCCACAGAAATTCGCAGCCGCTTATGGCGGAGGCGACGCTGTACCGCCAATCGGTGTGCATGTTTCCCGCCAGGTAGATCCTCATTCAACCCTCCTTGGCAAGCCCCTTATGGCTGAAAACTTCCTGTCCGTATTAGCTGCCGTCTAGTCTGATGCCGACGTGGCCGGCGTGGAATAGTAGCCCCGGTATTCGGGCGGCAGGAGCTGGGCAATTCGCCCCATGATCATATCTGTCCCCTGCTGGAGTATCTCGCGGCTGAGCCTGCCCTCAATGGCGGGCAAAGTAAAAGGCTCGCCAATTCTCACACGCATTTCGCAGAGGGGAAAAGCGATGCGCCAGAAGCCCGGCACGTTCTCCGTGCCGGTGACGGCCACGGGCAACACCGGAGCTTGCGACTTGAAGGCCAGGTATCCTATGCCCGGCTTGGCAGCCTGAAGCCCCCCCGTTCGGCTTCTCGATCCTTCGGGAAACATCAGCAACGTTCCACCCCGGTCCAGCACTTTCAGCGCCCACCGGAGGGCTTTCCGGTCCTCCCGCCCCTCCCGCACGGGATGGACGCCGCATGTGGTAAAGAACCAGGATCCTATGGGGTGTCCGAATAGCCCCTCCTTGGCTAGAAAATTCATTTTTCTTTTGAAGCCAGCCAACACCACGGGCGGGTCGGCGTTGCTGAGGTGGTTGGAGACCACGATGAGCGGCCCCCGGGGAGGGACGGCCTCTCTTCCTTCTACAATCCAGCGCGAGAACAGGGTGAACTGAACCCTTGCCAATGTCGTCCCTATTTCGTAGAGCATTCCCCTACCCCTCCTCGATTATTGCCAAGGCCATATCCGTCACCTGCTCGACCGTGAGACAGTCCGTGTCGATGACGTGAGCGTCGAGTGCGGGGCGTAGGGGAGAGTGGGCCCGCTCCGAGTCCAGCTTGTCTCTGGCTTCCAAGTCCTTAAGCACCTGGGCGAATTCGATGCGTTTCCCCTTCTCTACAAGCTCCTTGTATCGCCTCTTGGTCCGCTCCCTGCTGGAGGCTTGAAAGAAGAGCTTCACCGGAGCTTCGGGCGCGACAACGGTGCCGATATCCCGCCCTGCCACTACTATGCTGCCCTCCGAGGCTATCTGCCGCTGCTTGCGGACAAGGGCCTCCCGTACGCCTGGGGCCTTGCTTACGACGGACACCAGCCTATCAATGCGGGCTCGGTGCTGTTCAAGGGGGACGGCCGCTCCGTCGACAAGAACCTGGTCGCCCTGGTCGGACATCTGGAAGCAGGCAGTGGTGGCCAAATCAGTCAGGGCAGCCTCGTCTTCAGGGTCCACTCCACGCTCCATTGCCAGCCACGTGACGGCTCGGTACATGGCGCCGGTGTCCAGGAAGCGGTAGCCCAGTCTCCGGGCCAGCAAACGCCCAACCACGCTTTTACCTGTTGCCACGGCGCCGTCAATGGCTATCAGGGTAGATTTGGACAATAGTGTCGTCGTGCGATGAACTGGCAAGGGCTGGCAAGGACTGTCGCGATTATTATAGCATCTGGTTAACTGCACCGGCATCGGATGGCAGGTGATCTTTCAACTATCTTGAGCTGGGTTAGAGAAGCGATGGCGTCACGAGCAATGCCAAGAGCCAGGTTGTTACTTCCCGTAGGACTGGCGGCCGCGGCGGCTGGGCTTTCGGTCCTGGTATCAGTCGTGCCAACGCTTCCAGGGGAAGGGGCGATCCTGGAGGCAGTAAGACGGACGGAACAGCCTTTGCTCAACGAAGCAATGCGGTCCCTGGATTGTCTAGGCAGTCCGTGGGTAATTGTCGCGACCCTGTTTGCCTTGGCCGCCGTGCTCTTGGTACGGAGACGCCGATGGGAGGCTATGGCCTGCCTGCTGATAATTCCCATGGAACTGATGACGCTGGGCTTGCGGGAGGTAATCGACAGGCCGCGACCGTCCCTGCAGGCGTTAACTTCCATGCCGGAAAGCCCTGGCTTTCCCAGCGGTACGACGCTCCACGCCGTACTATTTTTCGGGTTCATCGCGTATCTTTGCCATATCTACGTGCGGCCTCGGAAGCTTCGCTTCGCCCTGGAGGCTTTGTTGGTACTGATTATTGCGGTCACAAGCTATTCGCGAGTCTACCTAGGGGTTCACTGGCCCACGGACGTTCTTGGCGGGTGGCTTTACGGCGGATTCTTTCTCTGGGTAATTGCAGTCAAAGGATTGCCGTTTTTCTCGAAGTTGGGCCAGAACCGCGGACGTAAGGGAAGCGGTGGAAAAGCGGACTTTTCGCATCTATAATGGCCTCAAATGCTGAATTCTCCCGTTCTCGTCCTAAACCTAAACTATGAGCCTATCAACGTCTGCAACGCTCGTCGTGCTCTGCTGCTCATCTTTCGAGGGAAAGCGGAAATGCTGGAGAACGGACGGGGGCAGGTTAGGACCCCCAGGCAGGTCTTCGACCTCCCCTGCATAATCCGGCTGGCGTACATGGTGAAGCGCCCCTTTGTGAAGCGCAAGCTCTCAAAGAAGGAGGTGCTTCTGCGGGACCGTCACACGTGCCAGTATTGCGGCCAGCGGGGCCCAGAGCTCACCATGGACCACGTGAGGCCGCGGTGGCAGGGCGGGCAGCAGACGTGGGACAACATCGTTAGCGCCTGCATACCGTGCAACCACCGGAAGGCGGGACGGACGCCCAGAGAGGCTGGAATGATGCTGCTGAAGCTGCCCAAGGCCCCATACCCCAGCCCCTACTACGTGCTTTACGGGCGCACCATTCTGGATGAGTGGAAAAAGTTCATTCCCTGGGAGATGGACTGAGGCCGGAGAAAGTCGGCTCTTATCAGCGGCCCGACGGGACCGGGACGTCCAGCATCAGCGCTTCCAACCCCAGGCGGGCGTTGACGTTGCTGTTTAGCGCGTCGAGGGTCTTGGCCATAGCGCCGATGAATCCGGCGATCTGACCGGGCGTGTAGGCGTCTTTCCACTCTTGCAGCTTCTCGGCGTAGTCCTGGTTGTAGACCCATTCGGGGCCAGATTCTCGCAGCACGAGCAAGTCTCTCCACCAGCTTAGCCAGATATCAAGGGTCTCAAGGGCCTCCTCCCGGTCTCGATAGTAGAGGTTGGCGACGTCGGAGGCGGCGTGGAAACGCTGTTCCACGGTGGCTCCCAGCAGGCCAATAAGCCGGTCCAATTCGGTTGAGCGGCGTTCCATCGACAGGGGGTCCTCGAGGGCCGTCAGCGCCCAGCCCAGGCAACCTTTCGACAAACGGGCCAGCAGACGGGCCTCTTGGCTTTCGACCTTGTGGTTCTCTTCCAGGTAGCGGGCCAGGGGTTCTTCCGCCATTGGGCTAAGCTCGATGCGGCTGCATCGTGACCGGATTGTCGGCAGCAGTCGGTCTTCCTGGGAGGTGAGGAGGATGAGCAGTGTCTGGGGCGGCGGCTCCTCCAGGGTTTTCAGCAGGGCGTTGGCCGCCTCCTCACTCATGGTTTCCGCGTCCTCGAAGATGAACACGCGGGAGGCTCCTTCGTAGGGCTTGAGATGCGACTGGTTGGTGACGGAACGCACCTCCGCAATGCCTATCTCCCTACGCCGGGGAGCCCCTTCCTCCTGTCGTCTAATCCCAATGAGCCGAACGTCGGCGTGATGGCCGCCGGCAATCCGGCGGCATTGTATGCAATCTTGACACGGAGGGGCGATCTCTGTGGAGACGCAATTCACGGCCCGGGCCAGGTCCAAGGCCAGGGTGGTCTTTCCCACGTGAGGCGGGCCGGCAAACAGGTAGGCATGAGAGAGCCGCCCCGTGGCGAGGCTGGTCTCCAAAATCCTTAGGGCGTTATTTTGCCCTATGACCTGCCACATGGGTTTGGCTTACTTTGGGAGGGTGGGATGGGCGCCCACAAGGGACGTCCCTACAGGAGATGGGAAGGCATTGCGATCAAGGGGAAGGGCGGTTCGCGAACCGCCCCTGCGGGGGATGGCCGATGAAATCGCGTTGGGGCGCCGACAGGGGACGCTCCGGCGGTGGCTGCCAGCGGGGGTTCTAGGCAACGTCGAGAAGCATCTGGTCTTGGAAAGTCTCCCGCCGTCGAATGACCCTGGCCTGGCCGTCGTTGACCAGCACTATGGGCGGCTTGGGGTTCAGGTTGTAGTTGCTGGCCATGGGGATGCAGTAAGCGCCGGAGGCGGGAATGGCGATGAGGTCCTTGCCCCTTCCGTCTATGGCGGGCAGCAGAACGTCCTTCACCAGAACGTCCCCCGACTCACAGTACTTGCCAGCGATGGTGGCAACCTGGGTGCCCTTGTCGTTCATGCGGTTGGCTACGACAGCTTCGTAGGCGGCGTCGTAGAGGGCGGGGCGGATGTTGTCTCCCATGCCACCGTCCACTGAAACGTACCTGCGAACGCCCGGAATCTCCTTTACCGCGCCAACCCGGTAGAGGGCCACGCCCGCGGGGCCGGTGATTGCGCGGCCCGGTTCTATTACCAGATGAGGGAGATCGAAGCCCAGCCGCTCACATTCGGCGGTCATCGTGCCGATGATGGCTTCGGCGTAGTCGGCGACGGTGGGAGGATTCTGGTCGCCGGTATAGGCGATGGCGAACCCTCCGCCCGGGCTGAACTCCTGAAGATTCAATCCCTCCTCCCTCATGCTGGCGGCGAATTGCAGCACCACCTCCACGCCGTCGCGATAGGGTTGCAGCTCGAAGATGGGGGAGCCTAGATGGAAGTGCAGTCCTTTCAGGTCGAGGTGGGGGGCGGCCACGGCCTGGCGAACAGACTCTGCGGCGTGGCCCGTTTCGATGGCGAAGCCAAACTTGCTGTCCAGCACGCCGGTGGTGGTCTTTTCGTGGGTGTGGGGGTCGATGCTGGGGGATACCCGGAGCAGCACTTCCTGGGAGACGCCTGCGGCGGCGGCCACCTCTTCCAGAAGGGAAAGCTCGTGAAAACTATCGATGACGATGCGGCCTATCCGCCACTCCACGGCCTGCTCCAACTCTTCCGCAGTCTTGTTGCTGCCGTGGAAGTAGACCAGTTCCTTGGGAAAGTCCACCATCTGGGCCACCGCCAGCTCCCCACCGGAAACCACGTCCAGTCCCAGACCCTCCGATGCGAAGATTTGGGCGACGGCGGGGTTGACGTAGGCCTTGCTGGCGTAGGCCACGGTGGTGTTGGGATGACGCTTGGCGAACTCTTGGACGAAGCTCCTGCAGCGGCCTCGGAGGGTCGCTTCGTCGAAAATGTAAAGAGGGGTTCCGAACTCGGCGGCCAGGTCTACGGCGTCGCAGCCACCGATGACCAGATGCCCTGCGTCGTTCACTTCCGAGGTAATGGGAAAGACGTTCCGGGGAAACATGGGCGTTCCTCCTGAATAGTGCACTAATGTTAGTTAGGCTAATTTGCGGGTGTCAAGCGAGAGACTCGTTTTTGCGAAACCAGGGGGTTTTGAGGGACTCGTTTCAGGACTTCCAGGCGTGGAATTGACTCGATCTAAATAACGAGTATTGGTTTTTTGGGCCATTTTAGGGCGAATTAGGCGTGGATCTAATTGTCATTCGCGATTCGACTCGTTTTATTTTTTCTGGGGGAAACGATTCGGATGATATTGGGGGTGCGGCGCTGTTTTTCATGGGGGTAGGGTAGCAAGGGGTTGGCATTGGGACAAGGGTGGGATGTCAGTGTGGGAAAGCTGGGTGGTTGGGGAAGATGCAGTTTCAATCTGTTCCCTGATTTGCTACCATTGAACTGATATTCATTTCGGGAGGAAGCATGCCCCTGCACTACGATGGCGAGGTCCAGATCTACAAGGTCCCCCAGATGACCGCCATGAACAACAACGGCTACATCCTACGGTGCCCCAACACCGGCGAGGCCGTCATCATAGACGCCCCCGGGGAGCCGGAGAAGCTGCTAAACGAGGTTGGCGACGCCAAAGTCAAGGCCATTCTCATAACCCACGGCCACGGGGACCACATAGCAGGGGTGCGTGTGATAAAGGACGGCACCGGCAAGGATTTGGGCATCCACCAGGAGGACGCTCCCAATCTTTCGGCGAATGACGCCGACTTCTTCCTCAAGGACGGAGATACCATCCAGGTAGGGGATATAACGCTCCAGGTGATGTTTACGCCGGGTCACACCCCCGGCGCCGTCTGCCTGCTTACGGGCAAGCACCTCTTTTCCGGAGACACCCTCTTCCCCGGCGGGCCCGGCGCCAGCCGCTCGCCGGAGGCTTTTCAGCAGCTGGTGGAAAGCATTACTTCCCGCCTTCTGGTGCTGCCGGAGGATACCCACGTCTATCCCGGGCACGGCGACGACACGACCATCGGCGCGGCCAAAGAGGAGTACGCCGTCTTCGCTTCGAAGCCCCATCCGGATGACCTTCACGGCGAAATAGCTTGGCTTCGCAGCTAGCGTTCAGGCTCGGCTGAACTCCCCATGAGCCTGGTTCACAACAGCACGGTGTTGGATAACGGACTTCGTGTCCTCACCGCCACCATGCCTCACACCTACTCCGTGACCCTGGCCATCTTTGTGGGCGTAGGGTCCCGCTACGAGCCCAACGAAACGGCGGGTTCCACCCACTTCCTTGAGCACTTGCTGTTCAAGGGCAGCAAGAATTGGCCCAAGGCCCAGGACATCAGCGAGGCCATCGAAGGGGTGGGCGGCGTGATGAACGCCAGCACCGACCGGGAGATTACGATCTACTGGTGCAAGGTGGCTAAGCCCCACTTCAAACGGTCCCTGGCAGTGCTGCTCGACATGGTGTTGAACCCGCTCCTCGACGGCGAGGAGATGGAGAAGGAGCGGCAGGTCATCCTGGAAGAGCTGCGGATGAGCAACGACTATCCCACCCACCGGGTGGACCTTCTCATTGATGAGATGCTGTGGCCCGACCAGCCCATGGGCCGCGACGTGGGGGGCACGCCTGAGTCCGTCAACGCCATAACCAGGGATGACCTGCTGGACCTGATGCAGAATCAGTACGGCCCCAGCAACGTGGTGATTTCCGTGGCGGGCGGCGTTTCTCACGAAGAGGTGTTGGAGGAGATTCAAGAATCGGCGGCTTCGTGGAAACCTCGCCAGCCCCGCCAGTGGCAACCTGTAAAGGTTGAGCAGCAGGAAGCCTCCATACGAATGGAATACAAGAAGACAGAACAGGCGCATATCTGCGTCGCAATGCCCGCCCTTCCCCTGGACCACCCGGATAGGTTCGCCCTGAGCCTGGTAAACATTATGCTGGGGGAGGGAATGAGCAGCCGCCTGTTCCTGGAGATACGCGAGAAGCTGGGCCTGGCCTACGACGTTCATAGCTCGCTGAGCCAGTACCTCGATTGCGGCTCCCTGGTGGTCTACTGCGGGTCGGACCCATCCCGCAGCCAGAAGTCGCTAGCGGCTATAATGGGCCAGCTTTCGGCGATGCGGGAGGGGTTCTCCGAGCGGGAGCTCGACAAGGCGCGGGAGTATTCCAAGGGCCGCATCATGCTGCGGATGGAGGACACCCGCAGCGTGGCCATGTGGCAGGGCGGTCAGGAGCTTCTCCTGAACAAGGTGTCCACCGTGGACGAGGTGGTGGGTTCTATCGAAGGGGTGACCCTTGAGGACGTGAATCGGGTGGCGCGAGAGCTAGTGGATGAGAAGCGGCTGAACCTAGCCGTCGTCGGGCCGTTTCGGAGCGATAAGAGGTTTCGGAAGGTTTTTCGCTCTAGGGGCTAACCGTTCCCATTTGGCTCAGTCGTGGCTTATCTGTGGAAGGCGACTTTATGAATGTAGATGAACTGATTCGGGTTTTATCGAAATACCCTCCTGACCTTCGCGTTGTCGTAAATGGCTATGAATGCGGCTATGACGACTTGACAACCGAGCAGGTTGTTTTGGCGAAGATAGCTTTGAACACTGGCAAGAACAGGTGGGAGGGGAAGCATGGGGTTGGGGTTGGTCTGATGAGTTCTGGGGACAAAAACGCGGAAGTAGTGAAGGCTGTGGTATTGGCGCGAGTGTCGCACTAAGGGGAAGGGGGTGTTTACGCAGGGGAAATTGGGGGAGCGCTCGGGGAGGTGAACCCTCCAACTGTGCTGAAGGGTGGTGGTAGGGATGGTGGAGAGGAGATTGGGGCAGTTGCCCAGTCTTACATGAAGTCTTGCTTTCTAGGATGATGGCCGTCTAACTAAGGCTTCAGTCGAACTTGTGGAGGGTCTATGTATACAAAACGAATCCGACTGCTCAACTACGGGCCAATTGAGAAGCTCGACATTGAGTTCCCCTTTAGCGGTGAGACTCCTCAACCCGTCGTCTTGGTCGGGGAAAACGGTTCTGGCAAGAGCATTCTTTTGTCTCATATCGTCAACGGATTGCTTGAAGCCAAAGGAACTGCATTCAAGGAGACGCCTGAAGTTGAACTAGGCAAAGTATACAAACTACGAAGCAGCTCTTACATCAAGACAGGAAGCGAGTACTACTTCGGCAGAGTTGACTTCGAGGGTTTGTACTTCAACAGTGAAATGAGGACTAGGCGCAACAAACAAGACTATGCTGAAATTCCCGCAGAGATATTAGGCTCCTCCGCTCAGGCTATATGGGAAAAGATGAGTCCAGAAGAGAACGACGAATATGATTCGAACTATACCCCCGATCCGAATAAAGAAGGAAGAATTAAGGATGTGTTCTCGAAAAACTGCATCCTATATTTTCCATTTAACCGCTTTGAAGAACCCGCATGGCTTAATGAAGAAAATCTTAAGGCCCAAGCTCGATATATGGACATTAATCGTGTAATTGGGCACACCAATCGCAAGGTCATTGCATCTTCTCCACTTCGTGACAATCAGAACTGGCTATTCGGTGTGATTTATGACAGGGCTGCCTTTGAACTCCAAACCCGGCCTCTGAATCTTCCAGTGAATGACGGCAAGGCCACGATTCCAATCCCATTGTTTTCAGGATACTCAGGACATGCGACGAGGGCCTATGAGGCTGCACTTCAAATCGTTCAATCCTTAACAAGGAGAAGGGACGCTAGATTTGGGGTAGGCGGCCGAAATGAAAGAGTAGTTTCCGTCGAGTCAGCAACAGGCCAATTGGTTCCTAATATCTTCCAGCTGTCCAGTGGAGAGACGTCTCTGCTTAACCTGTTTCTGTCTATCTTGAGAGACTTTGAGTGGAGTGGTGCCCGGTTTTCTACGACAGAAGAAATACGAGGTATCGTAGTTGTTGACGAGATAGACCTTCACTTGCATGCGATTCATCAACACGAAGTTGTGCCTAGTCTGATAAAGATGTTCCCAAAGGTGCAATTCATAGTGACTACTCATTCCCCCCTCTTTGTGTTGGGCATGCAGAAGGTATTTGGCGAAGATGGATTCGGCCTTTATCGCTTACCTCAGGGTCAACAAATTAGTCCAGAAGAGTTCAGTGAATTTGGGGAGGCATACCAAGCTTTTGCTGCCACACAGACATTCAGTGACGACGTGCGGGCTGCAATTGAGAAGTCACAGAAGCCAATTGTTTTCGTGGAAGGTCCTACCGACCAAAAATACATCGAACGGGCAGCGGAATTCTTTGGCAAGAAACCTGTTCTTGAAGGCCTTAATCTTCGGTACGGTGGTGGTAAAGGCAAACTAACCAAGATCTGGAAGGACTCTGTTTTGCCACTAACCAAGACACTCCAGAATCAGGTGTTGCTCTTGTTTGACTGCGACACGGACAAAACACCTCTGGAAAAGGGCAAGCTCTTGCAAAGGAGTATTCCAATGCAGGACCAAAACCCAATAAAGAAGGGCATTGAAAACCTATTCAGCAAATCGACATTGGAAGGGGCGCGTCAGTATAACCCATCTTTCTTGTCAACAGAGGATGAGCATAGCGGTACCGATGAATATGGACAGCCTATAACCATCCCTGAGAAATGGACCGTCAATGACAAGGAAAAATCCAGCTTATGCAATTGGATTTGCGGCAACAGTACTAAAGAAGACTTTCAGAATTTCCAGTCAATCTTCGACATCATTGAGGAAGCATTCGAGCTAAGGATAGCAAAGCTACAAAACGGTGCCACTGAATCAACTGTATAACCACGTTCACAGTACCTCAGCTTGGTCTCCTCCCCAAAACCTTACACCCCTTTACCCCCAAACCTCAGGTCCCGGGCGGCTTTGATGCGGATGGGGGTGGGGTTGCTGGCTTGTCGCGGCTGCTTTATATGGTCTAATATGGACTATGTCTGAACAACCTTTGGGAGGGCGTGAATGGTTGCCTCCAAACCCCAGCGAGTATGGACTGTTGCCGAGGCCAAGGCCAAGCTGTCGGAGATTCTGCGTCTCGCCGAGACTGAGGGACCGCAGCGCATAGGCGCACGGCGTCCGTTCATAGTTGTTCCAGCCGACGCCTGGTACGAAAAGACGCAGCCTCCCAAGAAAGAGCGTATGCCTTTTGGCCAGTGGCTGGTAGAAAATGCGCCACGTGGCACTAATCTGGAAATTCCAAGCAGTCGGAGAAGTAGCCGCAAAATCCCGTTCATCGACTATGACGCCGAATGAGTGGTTACCTACTGGACACAAACGTTGTATCGGAGCTGACAAAACGGAATCCCAACGAAGCCGTCGTAGGGTATTTGAACTCCCACGATGACTTATGGTTGTCAGCAATAGTCGTGGAAGAGCTTGAATTAGGTGTGAAGCTACTTCCTGAAGGCCGTCGACGTAACGGTCTGAGGGAATGGCTTTCCCAGCTCTTGACGAATTTTGAAGGCCGTATAGCTACGATTGGAAGGCGGGAGGCCGAGTGGGCCGCGGTTTTTCAGGCACGCGCTTTCCATAGCGGACGGGCTCTCGAACTTGGCGATGCACTTATCGCAGGGATAGCAATGGCCAACACAATGACAATTGTAACTCGCAACGTGAAGGACTTTGGCGGTTTAGACGTGGAAGTCCTTAACCCCTGGGATGCTGAGTGACCGGCATTACGCGCCCTCGCCCATCCCCAAGTCGCCGACGGCTTTGATGCGGATGCGGACGGCGTTGCTGGGGACGTAGGTTAGGGGGATTTCCTCTACTTCCACTACCTCCACAGTGTCCCGACGGGCGCCCGCCGCGACCGCTCTTTCAACCGCCAGGCTTCGGGCGTCGGCGAGGGCTTCTTCCCGGCCCATCTGCTCAAGGGCGTAGACTTTTTCCACCTGCCCGCCGACCTGGGCGATGGCGGCTCCGATGGCGTTCGCCACTTCGGCATGCTTCGGCCTGACTATCTCCGACGCTCCCGTCAGAGGGTTGGGGGCGAGGACGCTGCCGCCGCCCACCAGCACCAGTGGAGCGTCGCCCCGACTCAGCTTCACCCTGTCCATCACGTCTTCCAGCATCCCTTGAATATGACTCAGGCCTTCCTTGACGAGGCTGCGGTCCAGGTCTCGAAGGTTGTCGGCGTCGCCCATCTTAGCGAGACCGCCGGCCACGGCCAAGTCGCTGGCCGTCAACGTCTTTCCACCGAAGACCCGCGCCTCTTGGGTAAGACGGTGACCGACGCTGGTGGGTCCAACCCGCAAGGGCGTCGTCTCGATGATGCTGCCGCCGCCAAGAGCGATGCTGACCACGTCGGGCATTCGGAAGTTGGTGCGGACACCGGCAATCTCCACCGACACGGACGCTTCCCTGGGGAATCCGTTGACGAGGGCGCCGCCGTCGGTGGACGTGCCGCCCACGTCCATGACGATGCCGTTGCGGATGCCGGAGAGGAAGGCGGCGCCTCTCATGCTGTTGGTGGGGCCGGAGGCGATGGTGAACACGGGATAGAGGGTGGCGAAGTCGGCGTCCATGAGCGTACCGTCGTTCTGGCTCAGGTATAGGGGTACGTCAAGGCCGAGACTGCCTATGGCTCGCCGAATGCGGGGGATTATCCGCTCGGCGGCTGAGGAGAGGGCGGCGTTGAGGGCAGCGGCGTTTTCGCGCTCCAGAATTCCCACCCGACCAATGCGGTAGGAGAGCGTCACGCGAAGTTCGGGAACCGTTTCGCGGATGACGGCGGCGGCCCGCTCCTCGTGACTGGGTTCGATGGGCGAAAACACCCCGCTAACGGCGACGGCCTGCACGCCCTCGGACTGCATCTGAAGCACGGCGTTCCGAATCTCTTCCGGGTTCAGGGGAGAAATCTCCCGCCCGTCGAACTCGTGGCCGCCGTGGGCCATGTAGCTGCGGCCGCCGATGGCGAGCTTTAGCGGATCGAGCCAGTCGCAGAGGGGCGGCAGAAGGGTGGTGGCGGGGAGGCATAGACGCAGCACTGCAGTCTTGGCCAGACCCCGACGCTCCAGCAGGGCGTTGGTGAAGTGGGTCGTGCCCAACATCACCGCGGACGGCTGCACGTTACTGCCTGCATCGCCCATGACAGCCCCGATTGCCGCTTCGATGCCGGAGGTTACGTCGGGGCTGGTGGGGACTTTGGCCTGGGCGAGAAGCGTGTCGCCCTCCATGAGAACGGCGTCGGTATTGGTCCCGCCGACGTCTACGCCAATCCTAGTCAGCATCAGGGACGTTCCTTCCGATGTTGGTGGAGGCGTGAGAGAGTCCAGTCAGTCCACTCCGGCCCATTCATACCTCCATCGGCACAAATTCTTGGGGGTAGCCAAAGGCTTCCGGCCCCACCACTTCCAGGGCCTCGGGCGTCTTCAACAGGGGGTGGGCGGGAAAGCCGAAGACGGTGACTCGAAAGCCGTAGCGCAGAAGTTCCGTGGTTATGGGCTCGCCGCGCTCCGAGTCCACCAAACAGATGAGGTCCGGCACGAGGCAGACCACCTGCCCGTCGATGGAGGCGATGAGATTCTCGTTTTGAAACTCGATTGACATCTGGCCTGGGGCATAGTTTCCGACGCCGTCGATGACGACTTTACCGCGGGCGAAGCCGGTGGTTGTCCGACGCTCCAGGTCGACAATCTTGCCCTGGAAGAGCACCCGACCGGGGTACACCGACATGATGGCTTCAATGGGGTCTTCGTGGCGCGCCTGGGCATCCTTGACGGCGTTGCCCAGGTCCAGAGCCAGTGAGAGGGTGTGCGGCACGGCGGTACGTCGAATCTGCTCCGCCGACATGGGGGCAAGGGCGTAGCAGGCGATGCATCCCATCTGGATGGTGACGGCGCGGGCCATGCGCTCCATCCACTTGGCGCTGATGGCCTTGGGGAAGATGGCGGTGTTTCCCTTCTCGTCGGCCAGGGCCAAGGGAAACCAGGGAACGCCGTAGATGAAGAAGGTCTTCATCTGAAGCTCAGGGAAGGCGCGCCCCATGGCGTCTCCGTCGACGATGGGCAGGCCGGCGATGGATGCGGGGATGATCGGCTCCAGGGAGTTGCTGCCGCCCATTTCGTTGGAAATCAGGGCCGTCGCCCTTTCGCCCACGTAGTCTTCAAGAGAGCGGAGGGCGTGGTAGGCCTGGATGTCCCGCATCTTCTCGATGCCAACCGTCGGCGCACCGATACCGCCGACACAAACGACGCGGGCATCGTCGTCCAGCTCCTCCGGGGTTAGGACGTCTACGGGGGAATAACGCCGGAGGGCTTCGCGAGCCCGGAGCATGCCCACATAGGGATTGCCGCCCCCACCGGTGCCGAGAATACCGGCCCCAATGGCTATGGACTCCAGATGTTCTTCAGTCAGACGCCACATATTCTCAGACTGCCGAGGCCCGGCCCGTCATTGAAGCAACGCCGCTCTTCTTGTTCAGGGCAGACGTGGAATTGCCATGTCGCGGGCCGCCTCGGTTCCCTTCCGGACAGGGGACGCATTAGTAGTAGACGGCGTTGCCCACGCCGCCGCCAGCTGCCAGCACCTCGCCGGTGACAGCCCAAGCCTTGTCGGAGGCCAAATACGCCGCCACGTAGCCAACCTCCTGGGCATCCACCATGCGGCCGATGGCGTTGGCGGCGGGAGAGCCGGCGGCAAAATCGCGCCGCTCTATCTCGGCGGCGTCCACGCCCAACTCCTCGCCTCGTTCGGCGAACATTACCGGGGTGCGTTCCGTGCGGGTGGTCCCGGGGTGGATGCAGTTGACCGTTATGCCGTGGCGTCCCAGCTGGATGGAGAGGGACTTGGTGAAGTGCACCAGGGAAACGTTGCGGGCTCCGCCGCTGAGGTTGCCGGCGGAGCGGGCGTTTCCGCCGCTAATGTTGATGATGCGGCCCCACCTAGCCTCCTTGAGGAAGGGGATTACAGCCTTGGCGAGCCGGAGCGCTCCCACGTACTTCACGTCGAAGTCCCACTTCAGTATCTCCTCGTCCACCGTTTCAACGGGGCCGATGGCCTCCGGAGAGCCGCCGGGGAGGGCAGCGCTGTTCACCAGAATATGCAGTCCGCCCAGCAGGGCAGCCGCCTGTTTGACGCCCCAGTTTACCTGCTCCGTGTTTGTCACGTCGAAGACGAGAGGGTATGCCTTCCTGCCGGTGGCGTCAGTTATCTCTTGGGCCGTTCGTTCCAGTTCATCGTGCGTTCGCGAGACCACCACCACGTCGGCGCCCTCTCGCGCCAGTTCCATGGCAATGGCTTTGCCGATTCCCCGTCCCCCACCGGCCACCAGCGCTTTCTTGTTTGTTATTCCCAAATCCATTCTTCTAACTCCTTCCTTGTCAGCGGCTTGTCAATGCGGCGCGCCGCATTGACAAGTATGCGTACCAGTCATAGCATTGGCCCGAATATACCAGAGGAGGAACTCCATGACTACAGTAGTGGGCAGCGGCGCTTTGAGCTTTGAGGTGGCGGAAGGATGGGGCAGTTTGCCGGATGGGATGTCTTTGAAGGAAACCCCCGACGTAGCGGTGGACAGCCAGGACCGGGTGTATGCCTTCTCCCGGGGCGACCACGGCGTAGTAGTCTTCGACAGGGAAGGGAATTTCCTCAAGGCGTGGGGCGCGGAGGTTTTCGGCAATGCTCACGGCATATGCATTGGCCCCGACGACGCGGTCTACTGCGTGGACAACGGCGACCATACGGTTCGCAAGTTCTCCACCGATGGGGAGCTGCTCATGACGTTGGGAACCGCAGACAAGCCTTCGCCTCGTTTCAGCGGCGATGCGTTCAACCTGCCAACGGGCCTGGCGGTTTCCAACAAGACGGGTGACCTGCTCATCTCTGACGGCTACGGCAATGCCAGGATTCATAAGTACAGCGCCGACGGCGAGCACATCATGTCGTGGGGTTCGGCGGGCATCGGCCCGGGCCAGTTCGTCATCCCCCACAACATCGCCACGGACAATGATGACAACGTGTACGTGGCGGACAGGGAGTGTCACCGGGTGCAGGTGTTCGACACCAACGGCAAGCTCCAGGCCATGTGGAACAACATCTGGAAGCCATCGGGCATTCGGGTTGGCGCGGACGGAAACGTGTACGTCGCGGAGCTAATCGCCGACGCTTACTACAACGACGCTCCGAACTTCGGTCACCGGGTAACCGTCTACGACCAGTCGGGGAACCGGGTAGCCGTGCTAGGAGACGACTACGCCGGCGAGGCGCCGGGACAGTTCGTCAGCCCCCACGGGATATGCCTTGACTCCCACGGAGACGTTTACGTGGGCGAGGTGTCCTGGACTATGATGGGACGCACGCTAGAGCCGCCGAGGGAGATGCGTAGCCTTCAGAAGCTGGTGCGTAAGGGCTGATAGCGAATAGCAGACATTCAGGGTAGGGGCGGTTAGCGCACGGCTCCTACGGGAGTCGTTGGGGGAGGGTGAGGGAAGATGGGTCCCCGCATTCGCGAGGACAAGAGTAAGGAGCGCCCCCATCCCCCGTCTTCACGAGGGCAGGCTCCAACCTTCCCCCATTAAGGGGGAAGGGTTAGTCGAGTTCGACGAGCGGGGCGTGGATGTTCACCTGTTGTAGGGGTTTCACGTGAACCTTCTTCACCGTGCCAGCCCTCGGGGCTCGGATGCTCTGTTCCATCTTCATGGCCTCCACCACGCTTACCTCGTCGCCGGAGGCCACCTTGTCGCCGGGCTTTACCCGGATGACCAGCACCTTGCCCGACATGGGCGACTTTATGATGCCATCGTCGGCGGCGCTCCGAACGCCTGCGCCGCTGCGGACAGCGGGAGCGCCCACGGGAGGGCGGAATGTCCAGGAATGGGGACGGCGGGCGTTGCCCCTATCCACCTCCACCAGAAAGCTCTCTCCCTCCACGGTGACCCGTGCCGGGGAGCCGAGGGGTTCCTCCACCTCCACGGTGTACCACTTCTCCCCAATTTTGACCCTGACCTGCTTCAACGCCAGCCCCTGCCGCCAGCCCGCCAGGGGGACACCTGGGCCATCCGTCCGGCCATTCTCCACGGACTCGGCAGATGCCCGTTGCCCTGACGCAGCCTTTCCTCAGTATCCTCAGAGGCAGCCACCAGCGCCACGGCGGTGGCTGCGGCCAACTCCTGCCTCGCCGATTCGGTTTGCAACGCCCCGGCGCCATTCCTAGAATCCGCGTCCTGCTTCTGCAGGTTATGCACCAGCCAGGTGTCGTAGACCCCGGACATAAACTCTTCGCTGTCAACTATGCGTCGCAGGAACGGGATGTTAGTGTTGACCCCTTCTACGCGATACCTGGACAGGGACTCGGCCAGCCGGGCACGTGCTTCCTCCCTGGTCTCGCCCCAGCACATGAGCTTGGCCAGCAGCGGGTCATAGTAGATGTCCACCTTGTAGCCGGGGTGAATGCTCCCGTCGATTCGCACGTGCTCGTGGGTCGGGGGCTCTTGCAACGCTGAAATGGTGCCGGAGGAGGGGAGGAACTGCTCGGGGTCTTCTGCGTAGATCCGCGCTTCCATGGCGAAGCCGTGGCTGGCGATGTCCTTCTGCCGGTAGGGCATTTTCTCACCGGAAGCGATGCGCAGCTGCATCTCCACCAGGTCTACGCCGGTAATCATCTCCGTAATCCCGTGCTCCACCTGGAGCCTCATGTTCATCTCTAGAAAGAAGATCTCGCCCTTGGGCGTGACCAGGAACTCCACGGTGCCGGCGTTGGTGTAGCCGACGTGCTTGGCCAGCTTCAGGGCGTACTTGGTGAGAAGACGCCGAAGCTTCTGGGTCATCTTGATGGACGGCGCTATCTCCAGAATCTTCTGATTTCGACGCTGCACGGAGCAGTCCCGTTCCAGCAGATGAATGGTCTTCTTGCGCTCGTCCGCCAGAATCTGGACCTCGATGTGGGAGGCGTGCTCCAGATACCTTTCAAAGTACAAGCGGCGACTGCCGAAGGAATTCTGGGCTTGATGGCGGGCTCGTGCAATGATGGGCGAAAGCTCGTCCTCGGAAAAGACAATCTGCATACCGATGCCGCCACCACCGGCCGCAGCCTTGACCATGACCGGAAACCCCAGCTTCTTCGCCTGCTTTAGCGCGTTGCGGTCTCCAACGGCGGTGTTGGTGCCCGGAATGACGGGAATGCCAGCCTTTTTTGCCAGCTTCCGGGCCATGACTTTGTCGCCCATCTTCTCCATGACGTCCGGCGAGGGACCAATGAACTTTATACCGGCCTTCCGGCACGCAACGGCAAAGGCGGCGTTTTCCGAAAGGAACCCGTAGCCGGGATGAATGGCATCCGCGCCGGAAGTCTCCGCCGCCTCCACTATCTTGACGATATTCAAGTAGCTTTCCGAGGCGGGGGGAGGGCCCAGAAGATAGGCCTCGTCGGCCATCCGCACGTGCAGGGCGTCCGCATCCGCCTCCGAGTAAACGGCCACCGTCCGCACCCCCAACCGCTGGCAGCTGCGGATGACCCGGCAGGCAATCTCTCCCCTGTTGGCTACAAGAACCTTATTAAACATAACTACTCCGGCAATTATACACTTTAGGCTTCAGGGCTTGCCGCCGCCCACTCCTTTTGACGCTGGACCTGCACCACGAATCTCCTAGAGCGAACGTCCCTGTCCAGCCAGTACCGGATGGCGCCGTCCAGGATGGCCCGGACCTCCTCGTAGAGGGGGGGTGAGATGCGAATGCGCGCCGCATCTTCTTCACCGTTCCGGTGGAAGTGGCGAAGGACCTTGAGCGCTGGCAGGGACAACGGCGCCGCCCCCTCGCGCTTCGAAGCGCATTCGGCGCAGATTACCCCCCCCAAGCTTACGACGAAGCGATGTCTTCCCGCTTCAACAACCCTGCGGCACTCCACGCACCGGTAAAGTTCCGGCATGAACCCGTTGACGCGTAGAAGGTCCAGCTGAAACCTCAGCATTGGCTCGTTGTCCTCCGGCGCTTCCTGCACCGCACGCAGGGTATCCAGAAACAGGCTGTACAGGGACGGGTTGGGGCTGCCTTCTACGGCGAACCCGTCCACCAACTCCGCGAGATAGAAGGCCTTCGCGGTGGCGTCCAACCGGCTCTTCAGGGCGGCGAAAGCCTCCAGGGTTACGACCTGCCTGACGCTGGAGATGCGTGGGCTACGATAGAGGGCCAGGTCCACCCGTGTGAGAGAGTCCAAATGGCCCATCTTGCGGCTGTTCATCTTCCGAGCGCCCCAGGCGATGCCGCGCAGCTTGGAGCCGTCTTGCGATATGAGGGTAACCAGCAGGTCGGCCTCCCCCATGACGGAGGTCTTCAGCACGACGCCTTCCGTCTTATAGAGACGCGGGGCAGCCACTAGAGCTCCTGCCGCCCCTGAAAGGCCCGGCTCAAGGTTATGTCGTCGGCATACTCGATGTGACCGCCCACGGGCAGCCCCCTCGCCAGATTCGATACCTTGATGCCCAACGGTTTTATGAGGCCGTGCAGATACATGGCCGTGGCGTCGCCCTCCAGGGTGGGGTTGATGCCAATGATGACTTCCTTCACGGCGCCATCCTCCAGCCGGGGCAGCAGTTCACGGATTCGAATATCGTCGGGCCCGACCCCGTTCATTGGAGAGATCACGCCGTGAAGAATGTGATAGAGGCCCCGGTAGAACCCCGCCCGTTCGAGGGCAAGAACATCCAGTGGTTCCTCCACCACGCAGACCTGGCTTCTGTCCCGTCGGGAGCCGCTGCACAGATCACAGGGGTCTATTTCCGTAAGGTTCTGGCACACGGAGCAGAAGATAATGCGCTCCTTGACGCCGAGAATGGCCTCTGCCAACTCCTGGGCTTCTTCCTCCGGCTGTCGGATGATGAAGTAGGCTAGCCTCTGGGCGCTCTTTGGCCCTATACCGGGCAGCCGGTGAAGCTCTTGTATCAGGCGGACCACCGGAGGCGGCGCCGGAATGTTCCCGTTCATATCCTCTCCAAGCCGTTGCCGTTCTGCTCGAAGTTGTGGTCCCCGTAGATCCCCACTTCCCTGCCCTCGAAGACGTGGATGATAAGCTCCTCACGACGAACTCCCGCCACATCCACCAGTTCCTGGTCAATGGCCCGAATTACCTCCCGGATCCCCTCCTGGCCGGCGTCCTCGGTGATGCAGAGGGTGCCGTGGACGATCGTAGAGGTGAAGTGAAGCTCAATCCTGCCCACAGACCGGTCATTTTCGACTATGAGGTACGACTCAGAATAGGGGGTGCGGCAATCTCTCTCGAAGGTGAAGTCTTCCAAGGCGCTCCGTCCTTTCAGGTGCGAATCTGGCCGCTCCCGAGGATGATCCACTTGTACGTAGTCAGTTCCTGCAGGCCCATGGGCCCGCGGGCGTGGAACTTCTGGGTGCTGATGCCTACCTCGGCGCCCAGGCCGAACTGCGCCCCGTCGCAGAAGTAGGTGCTGGCGTTGACGAAGACCGCCGCAGCATCTACCTCGTCCAGGAACCGGGACGCTGAGGAGTAGTCTTCCGTCACGATGGCTTCCGAGTGGCCCGAGCCGTGGGTATCAACGTGCTCCAACGCCTCGTCAAGGGAATCCACCACCTTGACGCCGGCCACCAGGGAGAGAAATTCGGTACCCCAATCTTCCGGCTGGGCGGACTTTACCTTCAGGCCTTCCATGGGGGCGAGAATGCTCAGGGCGCGCGCGTCGCACCGCATCTCCACGCCCGCCTCGGCCCACTTACGGGCCACGGCGGGAAGATGGCTGCCCGCAACCTTTACATGAATCAGCAGCGTGTCGAGGGCGTTGCACACCGTGGGCCGCTGGGTCTTGGCGTTGTTGGCGATGGCCACCGCCTTGTCCAGCGAGGCGGTGCGGTCGAGGTAGGTGTGACACACGCCGACGCCTCCGGCCACCACAGGCATGGTCGCATTCTCCGACACGAAGCGGATGAATTCGGCGCCGCCCCTGGGAATCATCAAGTCGATGTATTCGTCCATACGGAGCATGGCTGCGACCAGCCGGCGGTCCGTATCGCCCACCAGCTGCACGGCGTCCATGTGAATCCCAGCAGCTTCAATGGCATCCCGCACCAGTCGCGCCAGCAGCCTGTTGGAGTTGACGGCCTCTTTGCCGCCCCGCAGTATGCAGGCGTTGCCCGACTTGAGGCAGAGGGCGGAGATGTCTATGGTCACGTTGGGCCGGTTTTCGTAGATGGACCCCACCACACCCAGGGGCACCCGCTTCTTGCCAACCTGCAGGCCATTGGGGCGGGTATGCATGTCGAAGACCTGCCCCACCGGATCGGGGAGGCCGGCAATGGAGCGAAGGTCGCCGGCCATTGACTCCAATCGTGGGCCGGTGAGAAGGATGCGGTCCAACAGAGAGTCGGAGAGGCCCATTTCCCTGCTTGCCTGGATATCAAGCTCGTTGGCCGCCAGAATCGCAGGCTGGTTATCCATAAGGGCATCCGCGATATTGCGGAGGGCCCGGTCCTTCTGCTCCGTGGAGCAGCGGGCCAACTCCTTGGCGGCCCGTCGTGCCCGCTTCCCCTGGGAAATAATGCTTTCCGTTGCTGTAATCATGCTGTGTACGCTTTCTGAAGTTCTGCTATGGATATTTGCGAACCGTAGTCGTTCAGCTTGGGAGCCTTGGCGAACCCACCAACCCGAGCGCTGGTAACAGGCAGATCGGGGGATTCGCCCGCCAGAAGCTGTTCGACGGTAACAATCTGAATTCGGGGGAAGTCACGCTGCCAAAGGGGCGAGTGGTGGAACCCCGCAGTCACCGCTTCCCTAAGCATCGGCTCCGTTGGCGGTTGAAGGGTTAGGAATATACCCAGGTCCCTCTCCCCGGCAACGGCTTTCAACTCTCGAATGTCCCTCACGCCGACTCGTCCGCTCTTGACCTGGACAATCACCCTTCTGGCGCGGCCCCTCCCGTTGTCTATGAACCTGATAACCCCGTCGATGCCCTGGTCGGCGCCCTTCTTCCGCACCCCACCCACAGGCATGGCGTTGACCAGGCTCAAGGCCCACCACTGAAACTGATACCGGTCCTGGAGGGCCAAGGCACGAGCGCCCTCCAAGTCCTTAGGCTCGCCCACCACCTCGTAGGACAGGCCCGGAAAGCTGTCTTCGAGTCGCTTGCGCGTTACGGATATGGCAAGGTGGGTGATGTCGATGCCGATCCAACGACGACCCAGCATCTCGGAGGCAACTACAGTGGTACCACCGCCAAGGAAGGGATCCAATACAACGTCTCCCTTGTTGGAGGATGCCCTTATGACGCGTTCAATGAGAGGCAGAGGCTTCTGTGTGTCGTAGCCTAGCCGCTCTTTTGCCTGAGAATTTATGGGGGGAATGTCGGTCCACATTTCAGACATGGGGGAACCCGGCATTTCCTCCAGATACCTCTTCAGCCGGATGCCTCCTCTATTGGTAAAGTGAAGTCTTCCCTCGGCGTCCAACCTTTTCATCGTCTCCAGAGGAACCCGCCACAGAGACGTAGCGCCCTTGTATTCGTACTCGTACCCACCCCCGGACAACCCTTTCGCCGTCAAGTCATAATCGGACCAGGCTCTCCCGTCGGGATCCTTACGATGGAAGCGCTTTGCGTATTCTTCACTATAGGGTTCGTACTGGGTATTCCACGTCCATTTCTTACCCTTAGCATAGAAGAGGAGAAAATCGCTTATCCTTCCGTATCGTTTGGCGTCGCTATGGGCGCTGGTTCTCTTCCAGATAACGTGGTTTTGGAACTGCTCTATGCCGAACACAGCGTCCATAATTATCTTAATGTAGTGGCCCGCGGTGGGGTCGCAGTGGAGGTAGATGGAACCTCTGCGATTCAATATCCGATACAGCTCCACCATTCGGATGGTCATCATAACTAGGTAGGCCATCAGGTCATTGGAGCCGATTATTTCCCGCATCGCCTCAATCGTCCTGGACACCCTCGCCGGCGCATTGAGAACTAACTCGTTATAGGTTTGCTCGGCGGGCCTATCCCAGCGCCACGTGTCGGAGAAGGCTTGGATCTGCGCCCCGGAGGACGTACCCTCGCTCTCCTTGAACAACACGTTGTACCGCCTGTTGCTGTTGAAGGGAGGATCCAGGTAGATCAGGTCAACGGACTCGTCCGGCAGATAGCGGCGCAGAATTTCCAGGTTGTCGCCGTAGTAGAGAACGTTGGTATCCAATCTATCTACCATTACCGCGCCTATATCAACGCCAGGTTATTCCGGTGCACCACCTCTTGACCGTAGCTGCACCCTATCAGTTCCAGGATGCCGTCCGACCGGCATCCCTTAATCGCGTCCACCTGGTCGGAACTGTAATTGACCAACCCACAGGCGATTCGCTGCCTATCCAAGTTGCTTATGTAAACCACATCGCCTCGCTGGAACGGGCCGTTTACTTCCTTCACTCCCACCGGCAGCAGGCTACCGTGCCGCCTACGCAGGGAGGCCTCAGCCCCTTCGTCCACGATGATGTCCCCGTGGAGCGCCAGTCCGCTCAGCATCCACCGCTTGCGGCTCTCCATCTTGCTCACCGACGTGGCGAAATAGGTGCCGACGGCCTCGCCGCCCGCGACCCGGCACACCACGTTGGGCAACCGCCCGTTGCAAATCACCGCCGGCACGCCGGAGCGGGTCGCCACCTTGCATGCCTCCAGTTTGGAGACCATCCCACCCCTTGACCAGGTGCTGACGTGCTTTCCGGCGAGGGATTCGATATAGGAGTCGATGCGCTCCACCCTTGGAATCAACGTTGCGTTGGGGCTCCGACGGGGGTCGGCGGTAAACAGACCGTCCATGTCCGTCAACACCAGCAGCAGGTCCGCGTCCACCAGATTGGCAACCAGAGCGGAGAGCGTGTCGTTGTCCCCAAAGACCGGGCCTATTTCGTCCACCGCCACCACGTCGTTCTCGTTGATGATGGGTATCACGCGACGCAGCAGCAAGGAAAGGATCGTATTGCGCACGTTCAGATATCCCTGCCGGTCCTCCAAGTCTCGGCGCGTGAGGAGCACCTGGGCCACGGGAATTTCCAGTGGCTCGAACAGAGAACTGTAGGCATGCATCAGATGGGTTTGGCCCACGGCGGCCAGCACCTGGCGGAAGGGGACGTGGCGGGCCTGCTCCGCGACGCCCAGGGACTTCATGCCGGCGGCAATAGCCCCTGACGTGACCAGCAGAATCTCTTTGCCTTGTCCGTAGAGATCGCCTATCTGCGCCACCAGCGACTCCATTGTGGGTGCGTGCAGGGTGTCGGTGCCGCCCGTCAGCACGCCGGTGCCCGCCTTCACGACGATACGCTGATATCGACGCGAAGAACCGGTGAGCTTTTGCTTGAGGGCTTCGGGGGCGGTGTTTCTAGTCATTCCCTGTGGCGGCTTCCTGATAGCGTTGGGACAACTCATTATATCAGGGGCCCTAATGGCCAACAAGAACAACCAGTCGTTACCGGCTCCCCTGCCGCTGCCCATTACGCCGAAAGGTGTTGACGTAGATTGACAGTGCGCTATCCGGCGCCCGGGGAGGTGGTGCGCTGATGTCCGAACTCCTCCCAGGTTGCGGCGCCATCACCATCGAAGTCGACTTTCAGGACGGGGTACTGGCTGCTTGTGCCGAAATGCCAAGAGTCATCGGCCCCGGTGGCGGCGTTGCCGTCGGCGTCCGCGTCATCCAGGTCGGCATTCCAGGTCTGGTAAATGCCGGTGTAGCCGGTGGGCGACTGCAGCTCGGCCGTGGTCTTGCCCTGGACATTCTCCGCGTCCCCTCGCTCGAAAGCGTTTGTTTGGCCGGAGGTTTGAGTGTCCCAATAGGTGTCGGAATATGCACCAGATGTATGCCATCCAACCAGGCCGCCGAGGCGCTCATCCCCTTCAACCTTTCCGATGGCATAGGCAATTCTGAGGCTACCGGAATTTAGGCCGATTAGCCCGCCGACGATGGGGCCGCCCGAGACGCTACCGGTGGTGTAGCTGGCGATGATATCGCCTGAGTTGGAGCCGGCCAGGCCGCCGACGATTCCCACGCCCGACACGTTGGCGGTAGCGTAGCTAGATCTAATGCTGCCGTCATTAGACCCTATGAGTCCACCCACGGTGCTGTTGCCAGAAACGGCGCCGGTGGCGTAGCTGGCGCTGATTGTGCCTTTGTTCCGGCCAACCAGACTGCCGACATCATCAACTCCGGTTACCTCAACATCGATCAGGGCCAAACTACGGATGACACTTGAGGATTCGACATTGCCGAAGAGGCCAGCTACGCCAGGGTCTACACGTTCGGTACGACGGCTGATATACAGATTGCTGATTGTGTGTCCGTTGCCGTGGAAGACGGCGCTGAACCAATCCTGTCTAATTCCGATGGGCAGCCATCCGCCGCCGGAGGTCCACCCGTCATTGATCTCGCCGGACGAGTAGCTTTCGGTCTCTTGGAAGTCCAGCGACCGGGTAAGTTCGTAACCGTTGCAGCGCCGGTCACAGATGAATTCCTTCTCAGCTGTGGGGAAGGCGGCGGCGTAGGCGTCTATGTTGTCGTCGTCGTCTGGCATCCCGGCGCCGCCGAGGTCGTAGCGAATGGCGTCCAGCTGCTCCAGGGTGGAAATCTCAATGAGCCGGTCGCCGTCAGCGTCGTATTCGCCGTTGGGTGACGCACGGCCCACATCGGGAGAGGTTGGAGGTGCAGCGGTGGTATGCTGGGGACCGAACTCCTCCCAGGTTGCAGCGCCGTCACCATCGAAGTCAACCTTCAGGACGGGGTATTGGCTGCTTGTGCCGAAATGCCAAAAGTCATCAGCCCCGGTGGCGGCGTTGCCGTCGGCGTCGGCGTCATCCAGGTCGGCATTCCAGGTCTGGTAAATGCCGGTGTAGCCGGTGGGCGACTGCATCTCGGCAGTGGTCTTGCCCTGAATGTACGGGAGGGGCTCGGAGGTGATGGGGATGTCCAGGCCAGAAGCTTCGGTGTCCCAGTAGCTGGCGGTCACGGTTCTGTTACTGCCAGTCCCGATGATCCCCCCGACGGTCTTCAAGCCGGATACTTTGCCGGTGGCGTAGCTTGCGACAACCGTGCTATCGCTATTGCTTCCAATGAGTCCCCCGGCGCGGCCGCCGCCCCACACGCTGCCGGTGGCGTAGCTGGCGCTGACTATGCCGTCTTTTTGGGCACCGGCCAGGCTCCCGGCAATTGCGGCGGCTGAGACGTCACCGGTAGCATAGCTGGTGACGACGAGTCCAAACTCTTGAACCCTTCCGACCAGCCCGCCAACGGCTGATCCACCGGACACGTTCACCGCCGCGTAGCAGGAACTGATTATGCCGCGAGTCTGGACAGCCGATTGGCCAAGGAACTCCTTGTCCGGGCCAATATTCAGGGCGACCAAGCCACCGACGACAGCTCCGCCTGAGACGCTGCCGGTAGCGTAGCTGGAGAGCACGACGCCGTGATTCACGCCGACGAGGGAGCCTGTATTGTCGGAGCCATGCACCTCGACCCCGACGAGCCCGATGTCACGAATGACGCTTGAGGTGCCGGTGTATCGGAAAAGAGCAACGGGGCCTTCTTTAGAGAAGATGTAGAGGTTGGCGATGGTGTGTCCATTGCCGTGGAAGGTGGCGTGAAAATAATTCCGGCGGTCTCCAAAGGGGCGCCATCCGCTGCCTCCGGTTAACCTGTAATTGACGGCGCCGGAGGCGTAGCTATCAGCCTCGCTGAAGTCCAATGACCGGGTCAG
The DNA here is from genome assembly GCA_965238215.1 of Dehalococcoidia bacterium. Lineage (GTDB taxonomy): Bacteria > Chloroflexota > Dehalococcoidia > Lucifugimonadales > JAPULR01. The sequence goes on from OZ250180.1 coordinate 2,647,489, forward strand.
CTCGTAGCCTTTGCAGCCTCCATCGCAGACCGATTCCTCTGAGTTGGCCGGGAAGGCTAATTCGTAGGCTTGGACATATCGTCTATCGTTTGGCTCACCATCTCCGTTGAGGTCGTAGCGGATGGCGTTCAACTGCTCCAAGTAGGAGACCTCAATGAGGCCGTCACCGTCGGCGTCTTCTTTCTTAAAGAGGCTGGGCGGCGGCTGAGGGGTGGCGGGCGTGGGCGTGATTTCGGGTCTGTCCGTGGGGCGGGGAGGGCGTGGGGTGGAGGTCCTGGCAGCTTGAGGGGTTCGTGTACGCCGGGAAGGAGCATCGGTGACGGGAAGGCTATCGTCCGGGGAATAAGTTTCCCGCTCATCGGTCTCCTCGGCGCGGCCGAATTGGACAAAGCCGCCGTCATCGTTGAAGCGTACGAATCCCTGCTGGTATACCCAAAAGCCGCCGTATATAAGCGCTACGAGGAGAATGTTCAAAAAGAAACCGCACGGCAGGCATCCGCGACGGCGTTTGGTGGAGTTTGTATCAGTTGGCTGGTCGGACTTTTCCCACATTGGAGGGCAGTCTCATTTCGTTGGATCGGCCGGAAGCCGCCACGAGCTTACCTGGCATGGTCCGTCCTCTGCGGGGTCGGGGGACCGGGGAACGTCAACCATGAGGCGGCTTCTACAGCCTTCGTCATTATGGTTGCGACGGGGATATGACGTCAAGGTTCGCATTTTGGGAATGTATCTGCGGCTTTAGAAAGGGCCTACTTCTAGTTAAGCCAACCCAATAGCACCTGTACTGGAGGAGGCACGTCTGTAAGGGATTCAAGGATTGTCCTGCGTCGGAGTTTTCCGCGTCTGAGACTCCGACAAACTGAGGAAGCCGGCGAGGAGGACCCCCATTGAACCACCCGCCTCCAGGGAATACAATAGGCGGCAGGTCTGGCTGCCCAGCCAGGCCAGATATCTGTTAGGCGAAGAAAGCCCACGTGTCCTTGAAAGCCCTGCTGCCCCTGCTGGGCAGCCATCCCGCATTCGAGGGGCTGTCCGAAAGGCTGGCAGACGGCGGAAGCGCTACCGCCTCCGTATCTGCCGGCGGGACCGCTCTGCTTCTCGGTGCGCTCCGACAAAACCTGAAACGCCCGATGCTGGTCGTGACGCCGCGGCAGGACGACGCCCGACGCCTTCTGGACCAGCTATCTCTATACTTGGGCGCCGACGAATCCGCTCTACCCCTTCCCGAGCCCGACGTTCTCCCCTTCGAACGGATAACGGTGGACGCTTCCACCAGCAATCGACGGCTCATGGCCCTGGATGCCCTGGGCCGCCCTTCCGGCGGCAATCCGCCAATAGTTGTGGCGTCTCTGGCGGCGGCCCTGCGGAAGACTCTGACCCAGTCCATTTTCGAGCAAAGCGCCATCACGCTTACGGTGGGCCAGAGAGTCCGATTGGGCGAACTAACCGAGGCCTGGGTGAAGATGGGCTACCGGCGGGAGCACTCCGTAGAGATTCCAGGCTCTTTCAGTATCCGGGGCGGCATCGTTGACGTCTTCTCTCCCAACTCAGAACTGCCTCTCCGCCTCGACCTGTTCGGGGACGAAATCGAAAGCCTTCACCTCTTTGACCCTGTAAACCAGCGCTCCGTGAAGCCTGTGGAAAGTGCGCGAATAATTCCCGCCCAGGAGTCTCTCCCTCTCCACGTTGAGCGGGGGGACATAGACCGGCTGGTGTCGGAGATGGATTTCGGACGGTGCACCGATGGCGTGCAAGGGAGGTTTCAGGAGGACCTGGCAAACATATTCGCCGGGGCAAATTGGGATGAGATGGACTTCTATCACGGCCTCATCAACCAATCGTCCATACTGGAGCATCTGGGGGACGGCGCCATCGTCATCTTCCTCCAACGAAGCGTTGTGGAGCAGGAAGCGGAGTCCCTTCAGGAACACGTGGAGAAGATGCGGCGAGATCGGGTGGCCCGCGGCGAGCTTCCGGACAATTTCCCCAAGGCCACCCTGGAGTGGGCTGAATTCACCGAGGGAATTGATCGAAGGCCGGTCCTGGACATTACCCCGTGGAACACAGAGGGGTTGGGGTTCGAATTCCGCAGCGCGCCTTCCTACTACGGCCGGATGGAACAGTTCACAACAGAGATGAGAGAGGAACTGCGAAACGGCCGCATGGTGGTCCTGGCGAGCCGCCACGCCCGCAGACTGGCCCAAATACTAGCAGATGCGGAAATAGGCTCCGTGATTGCCGACGACGCAAGCCCAAGCCTTCAGCCCGGCCGGGTGGTCATTGCCCCGGGATCTCTGGAGCAGGGTTGGAGGCTGACGCTGCCCGAGGCGGAGGTACTGCTGCTCACGGACCTGGAAATCTTCGGCACGGCCAAGGAACGCCGCAGCCGCACCAGAAGACCCGTCAAGAAGGCGTTGTTTCTCTCCCAGCTGGAACCGGGGACTTTCGTCGTCCACGAAGACCACGGCGTCGCCCGCTTCGCCGGGACCACCAGCATGGACGCCAACGGTGAAAGCCGGGAGTACCTGGTTCTCGAATATGCCGAGTCGGACAAGCTATATCTGCCCACTGACCACCTGGACCGCATCTATCCCTACGTGGGAACAAGCGACCTCCCCCCGACTCTGACCCGCCTCAGCAGCTCTGAATGGGCGCGAGCCAAAGAGCGTGTCAAGGCCTCTACCCGCGAGCTTGCCAAGGAGCTTCTTGACCTCTACGCCGACCGGCGGGTGGCCAGGGGTCACGCCTTCTCAGCCGACGTGGTATGGCAACAAGAAATGGAGGACGCCTTCCCTTACGAGGAAACTCCCGACCAGGCCCGTGTAATTGACGAGGTGAAGGCTGATATGGAGGACGGTCGTCCCATGGACCGGCTGGTTTGCGGCGACGTGGGCTACGGCAAGACGGAGGTGGCCCTCCGCGCCGCCTTCAAGGCCATAAACGACGGTTTCCAGGTGGCGCTGCTGGTGCCCACGACAATTCTGGCCCAGCAGCACTACGCTACATTCGTAGAACGGCTTGGCCCCTACCCCATTCGGGTGGAGGTCCTGAGCCGGTTCCGCACCCCAAAGGAGCAGCGCCGGATAGTCCAAGACCTCGGGAAGGGCGCCATAGACATCGTTATCGGCACTCACCGGCTCATCCAGAAGGACGTGAGATTCCGCAACCTGGGCTTGGTCATCGTGGACGAAGAGCAGCGTTTCGGCGTCTCCCATAAAGAGCGGCTCAAGAGACTGCGCCGCGAGGTAGACTTCCTCACCCTCAGCGCCACGCCCATTCCTCGCACCCTCTACATGGCCCTATCCGGGGTGCGTGACATGAGCGCTATGGACACGCCGCCGGAGGAACGGTACCCGGTGAAGACCTACGTGGGGGAGTACAGCGACCAAATCATCCAGGAGGCGGTCAAGCGGGAGCTGGACCGGGGAGGGCAGGTGTTCTTCCTGCACAACCGCATCCGGTCCATCCAACGGGTCGCCGCCCACCTGGGCGAGCTGGCGCCGCAGGCCCGCATCGCCATCGCCCATGGTCGCATGGAAGAATCCCGGCTGGAAGACGCAATGCTCTCCTTCAGCGAAGGGGAAATTAACGTGCTGGTGTGCACCACTATAATCGAGTCCGGGCTGGACATTCCCAACGCGAACACCCTTATTATCGATAGGGCGGACCGGTTCGGCCTATCCCAGCTTTACCAGCTGCGGGGGCGCATCGGACGCAGCAGCAGCCGCGCCTACTCCTACCTGCTGGTGCCCAAGGGCAAGCGCATAACGCCGGGTGCGGAAAAGCGCCTTCAGGCCATACTGGAGGCTTCGGAGCTGGGGTCCGGCTTCCGCATCGCTATGCGAGACCTGGAGATTCGGGGTGCGGGCAATATCCTGGGCGCGGAGCAGAGCGGGCACATTCACGCCATCGGTTTCGAACTTTACACCAAGCTTCTGAACCAGGCCGTCCAAGATCTGCGGGCGGAAAGGGCAGAAGAAGCCGCCCCGGAAAGCGAAGCCAAGAGTGATCTGCGGGTAGACCTACCCCTATCCGCCCACATTCCGCAAGACTACATTGGCCATCTACCCATCAGGTTGAACGTTTACCAGAGACTAATGGACCTGCGAAGCCACGAGCAGATTGAGGACATGCGAGAGGAGCTCCGAGACCGTTTTGGCCGCCTGCCCAGGGCCGCGGACAACCTGCTCTACCTGGTATCTCTCAAGATCATGGCCCGGGAGATGGGCGTTCAATCCATAACGTCGTCCGACACGGACATAACCGTCACGCTGAAGGACAGCGTTGGCGGGGCGCGCCTCGTCATGGAACGGTCTCTAGGCGGTTGGGCCTCCGTGGGCAACCGGCAGATAAGGCTCAATCGCCGATTGATGGGGTCGAGATGGCGGGCGATCCTGGACCTAACGCTGCAACGACTGAAGGAGTTCCAGGAGCGGTTCTCGCGCCTGCCCGTCGGAAGCTTGTAGACGCCGTTCCCCCGCGCCGTTTAGCCGAAGGCGTCCTCGTTAAGCAGGTCCACCAGCTCCGTTAGGCTGGTCACTCGCGGACAGTCAGTTATTTCCGTATGCCAGCCGCCCCTGTCCAGCAGCACAGCGTTCATGCCGACAGCTTCGGCTCCTCGGACGTCGGAGACGTATTGGTCCCCCACGTGCACCGCCTCCCTGGGTAGAACTCCCACCTTCCGGAGCGCGGCGTCGAACATTCGGCGGTCGGGTTTCTCCGCCCCCACCTCTTTCGAGGTAACCAGCACATCCAGGTAGGGAGCCACACCCAATTCAGTCACCAGGGGCGCCAGATCCTCGTGCAAGTTTGAAAGGACGCCGGTGGCTAATCCCATCTCTTTGAGCTTGGCTAACGTCGGCGCAACGTCGCTGAAAAGCGCGAAACTCTTGGGGACCGTCGCGCCCACGCGCCAGACGCTTTCGGCAAGGGCCGCGCTCACGTCCAGGCCGGCCCCCCGCAAAATCAGCTGCTCATAGTGTGAGAAGAACCGGTTGCGCTCCTCCTCCGACCGCAGATACAGCGGACGATCGTGATTCTCGCGGCTGAAGAGTTCGTCCGCCACCGCATACCCTCGCAGTATCCCCTCTTCCTCTACGAACAGCCCAATCTCCCGGCAGGCAGACGCTTGTATCTCCTGTACCGTCGGCCAGAAGTAGGCCAAGGTGTTGTAGAAATCGAAGAAGACAGCTTTAATCATGGGCTACTGCATTGTCCTTTTCCTACAGGAAGGCGTGGATATGATGCTCGTTGACATACTTTAGTCAAGCCTCGCGAGCCAGGGCCAAGCCCCATACCGAGACTGCCGACGCCTCCCAGAGGGCCTTGGCGCAGGCTGCCATGGTGCTGCCCGTGGTCACCACGTCGTCGATCAGTAAGACGGCCTCACCTTCAACGCATCCCGCCGTCGAGAAAGTTCCCACGGCTATCTCCATGCGAGCCGCACGCGTCCCACGCTGAACTTGCGGCGGGGAATCGACTAGCCGTTCCAGAACGCCCTTCGCCACCGGAACGCCTGTCAATCTGCCAAGCTCCCTGGCCAGCAGTTCAGCCTGATTGTAGCCGCGACTCCTCTCTCGCCGGGGGTGCATAGGCACGGGGACCAACAGAGTGGCGGGAATGTCGGCGTCGTCAAGGCAGCGAGCCAGGATGTCGGCAAGTTCCGGAGCCAGGGCGCGGTAGTTTCGATATTTGAGGGCGTGGACGGCGGAGCGGATGACACCCTCGAAGGGATAGACCGCCCGGATGCCGCTGATGGGCAGCGGCGTCACGACGCAGCGTCGGCACCGGCGGGCGGATCCAGGCTGAGCGCATACCTCGCAGTAGGCCCGCAGTTCCGTCATTCCGGCCAGGCATTCCTTACATACGCCGCGGCCTTCCCTTCGACACTCAACGCAGTACAGAGGAAGAAGAAAGTCCAGCGCGGCCTTGCCCGCCCTCCCCAACAATCCGGCTCTCATAAGCGCCTAGGTGCGGAACCTGACCACTCGATAGCCCTCGGCGTACTCAAAGCCCGCCTTCTTTCCCATCTCGGCGCACGAGCGGCGAAGCCAGCCGACGGTTTCGTCCTCCGACAACCCTCCAAGTTGGCTGCGGTGACATCTCAGGGCGTCCGCCTTGATATCCATGCTGTCGGAAATGTCGACGTAGGTGTCTATCTCCTCCGGACCCCACAGCATCAGCGTACCCGTCTTGTGGGGAGCCAGCCCCTCCGCTTCCAAGTCCGGGAAGTGCAGACGGTCCCTGGCGTAGGGAAAGACCGCATCCTGGGTCACCTGTCCCACTATGCGGTGGTCGCGATGGAAGTAGAAGGACCTGCGGTACGGGTCGGGACAGATTACCACCTGGGGCCGGAAGCGGCGCACCGCCCGCACGAGATGGCCGCGGAACTCCCGGGTGTCCTCCAGCTCTCCGTCTGGGTAACCCAGGGCAACCACTTCCTTGACACCCAGTGTCTTCGCCGCGTCCAACTGCTCCTGGTAGCGAATCTTCGCAAGCCTATCCGGCGTCATGTCGGGATCGTCCGTGCCCTTGCTGCCGTCGCTGCAAAGCACGTAATAGACACTTGCCCCCTGCCGAATCCAGTTGGCCACCACGCCGCCGCAGGAAATCTCAGCGTCGTCAGGATGGGGAGTAACCACCAATGCAGACTGGGGAACCTCTACCACGGGCTGCCTCCATGCGTTAGGTTGTTAGTGACAAGCTACTCTGCTACAATCTCAATTCGGTGTCAAGACGAGATTTTCAGAGCAGAAAGGGGCAACGTTGCCCCTTTCTTGCGGCGGATGGAAGGGGCCCCGCGCCCCGCATTTCCGGCAAACCGAGGGGGAGTAGGCCCCCACCCGCCTAGCGAGAAAGCGAACCTTTGACCATACGCAATTTCCGGTGGGAAGACGCACCCACCCTGGCAGAGTTAGAGAATCGGCTGCTGCAATCGCCCCACGCCTCTACAGCCCCCAAGGAACGGTTCGTCACCGAGTTTTTGGGCCAGCCGAACCTGACCCCCGAGAAAGACCTCTTCCTCTACGAATCGGAAGGGATCCTGCAGGGCTTCGGCCTCATCTTCCATGAGCCTGCCATCAGCCGGACCGTTCTCATGTCGAAGACCCATCCCGACGCTGACCCCTCCGCCGTCGAGGAGGCACTGCTGGATACGGCCTTGCGGCGCGCCGGCCAGTTGGGGGCCAACGTGCTCCACGTTCAGGCAAAGCCCAACTCCCCCCAGAGCGACCTGCTCCTGGGGCAGGGCTTCCAACACATCCGCACATACTGGACCATGGGTTGGGAGATTCAAGACCTGCCCCCGGCCGAGCCCCCGGAGGGTTGCTCCTTCCGAAGTTACGGCCGGGAAGGCGACCCAGAGGCGCTAACGGACATCCAGAACGCCGCATTTGGCGGCAGCTGGGGATTTGCCCCCAACACCCCCCAGGAAATTGCCTATCGCGCAGAAATGAGCGTCACCAGCCACGACGGGATAATCTTCCTCTGCGAGGGTGAAACCGTCCATGGCTACTGCTGGACCTACCTCACGGGGGATGCCGACAAGCGGGTGGGGATTATCTTCATGATTGGAATTCATCCCACTTACCGACAGCGTCGGCTTGGCAAGCCGCTGCTGACGGCGGGGCTGAATTACCTCGCCTCTCTTGGGGTAGACCACGTGGAGTTGGAGGTCGACGGGGCAAACACGCCGGCCACCAGGCTATACTTCTCTTTGGGATTCACCAAAGTTTCCGAAAGTCACTGGTTCGAGGCCGCACCCGGCCCTGCCTAATCCTTGCCCTTGGCGTCCTTCAGCCCAGACCCGTCCCCGACCGGCGGCCCAATCCTCTCTACAATCTCCTCCGGCGTCAGCACCCCGCCGGAAATCACAATCCTCATCGCCTCGTCCACGGATAGAGTGGTGGACAGCACTTCTTCCTCCGGCACTAGCGCCAAATAGCCGGACGTGGGCAGGGGAGTCGTAGGGATGTAAACTGCCACCATTTTCCTGCCATCCGGATCCCGGAAGGAGGACGTGGCGAACCCAAGGGCCTTTATCCCCTTGGAAGGAAAATCCAACAGCACCACCCGGTTGTGCTCGATGCCTATGTTCGACGATCCCAGAGCGTCGACGGTCTGCTTGGCCGCTCTGTAGATGGAGCGGAATATGGGGATGAGGTCGGCGAGCCAATGCCCAAAGAGGATGAGCTTTCTCCCGATTACAAAGCTTCCCACCAAGCCCGCCAAATACAGCACCACCAGGAAGGTGATCAAGCCCACTCCCGGGATGTGCCTGCCTGAAATCCCGTCAATCAACTGCACCAGGGGTGGGTCGATTAGATCGAAGATGAACTTGATGATCAGGTAGGTGGCCCCCAGGGGCAGCAGGATGAGCAGGCCGGCTATTATGCGGCCACGGATATGGCTCCCAATGAATTTCAAAATGCCCGCTGGACGGGGCATGACATCCCTCCGATTTTAGCAACGAGTCGGCAACGATACCGAGTATTATATTACTTTACCGGATTTATGTTAACTCTATGTAAACCCGTAAAGTTCGAGAAACTTCCCCGCCGCCCTGTCCCAACTCATGGCGTCCGCGGTCTCCAGAGCGGCCCGGCTAAGGGAATTTCGAAGGCTTTCGTTATAGAAAATCATGGCTAGGGTATCGGCGAACCGCTCCGGGCAGCGCCACGGCAGAAGATAACCGTTGTGTCCATGCTTCACCACCCAGGGCAGCCCGCCCACGCGGGTGGCGATCACCGGGGCGCCGCAGGCCATGGCCTCCAAGGCGACGAGGCCGAAGCTCTCATAGTAGGACGGCACCACGCAAACGTCGGCGGCAGAGAAGTATGTAGCCAAAGTGTCCCGTGGCGCGCGGCCCACGAATTCCACCACGTCGTTCAGCCCCAATCGCGCTGCCATTTCGGCCAGCCGCCGCGGTTCCGGCTCCGACGCCGGGTCTCCCCCAACAATCAGCAGCTTGAATGGTACGTCCCCATCCACGCAGGCGGCTATGCGAAGCAGGAACTCCACCCCCTTCAGGGGCTCGATGCGGCCCACGTACAGTGCGACTTTTTCGCCGTTCAGTCCCAGCCTGCGCCTAGATTCTGCCGCGTCCAGAGGCCGGAACAACGACGTGTCCACGCCGCAATGTACTATCCTCAGTCGTTCTCTGGGAGCGCCGTAAAGCTCCACCATTGCCTCTGCTTCATGGGGGGTGGAGGCGGTAATACAGTCGGCGGAGCGCATGATATCAACCTCGGCGCGACTCCTGAAGCCCGGCTCGTCCTCGCCGGCCCGGGCGCGACGCTTCAACTCTGCCAAGGTGTGAAAAGTCGCCACGTGCCTGGCCCCGCTGCTCTGGGCCAGGCAGCCCCCCGCCAAGGCCGAAAGCCAGTAGTGGGAATGCACCACGTCGTAGCGCGTCCCGCTTTTCTGCTGAAAGTCCAGGATACTGCCAGCGAAGGGCTGTACGTGCAGAAGCAGGTCTTTCAGAGGCGCGTCCGGCGGACCGCCCGCCAGATGAATCACCCGCACGTTTTCGTTCGCAACTGTCTCGTCTGAGTCTTCGCCAGCGTGCTTGCGGGTGAACACGTCCACGCCAACGCCCAAGGCGCCCAACCGGTTGGCCAACTCCCTGACGTAGACGTTCATGCCGCCCACCTTACCCGCCCCTGGGGCCATTACCGGGCAGGTGTGAAAGCTGATCAAGGCTACCCTGGACGGCGTCAAGGTCGGCTGATAACCATGTTGTAGATTGGCTTGTCTATGCCCCCCAGGTGGTACTTGTACGGCTCGTTGCCTCGCAGGAAGTCATAGTAGCTCTTCCCTTCCTCGATGGCGCTCTTGACGCTGAGCGCCTTCAGCAGCAGACCCACGCTGTAGTAGCCGAAGGCCGGGTTGTAGCCGCTGTTGTAGAGCAGGCGTGAGCCGTCGTAGTCGAAGGTCATGGCCGATGCCACCCGGGACCCTTCAATCTCCATGAAAAAGAGGCTCAACAGCCCCTGCCGGCTCAGGGTCGACGCCAGCGCACGGAAGAATTTTTCCCTCTGGGGAGTTAGAAATTCGGCTTTATCCTGGCGGCTCATCGACAGAAGCTGCAGGAAATCTCCCATAGCCTCCTCGACCTCCAACGGGTCCGTAAGCGAGTACCAGCGCGCCCCCTCCGCCGTGTTTAACCTTCGCAGCTTGCGGCGCAACTCGTGGCGGTGTTTCTTGGTCAGCCCGGCCACGTACTCCTCCCAGTCCGCGGGCAGACGCCGGCCCGGGCACACCTCCTGCTGGACGATTTCGACGGTGCATCCCCTGGAGCGCGCCGCTTCCGGCAGCAACGCCAGGGTGGGGGATTCTTCAGACAGGGAAAAGAGACTCAGCGCGTCCCATTCCATCGGTTCCAGGTAGTCCAAGAGCGCCTCGAAGAACAGCCGCTCATGGCCGGGGAGAATCAGAAAGTCGTTATAGTCGCACAAGTCCTCGTCGCCCACGAATGTGATCGCCCCACCGTCCCGTCGCAGGGAGGCCATTCCCAGCGTCTGCTCCTCGTGAACAACCTTCAGAAACTGCGGGGTCGCCCCGCCGCCCACCTCCCGCGTCCAAACCCGCTGCCATTCCAGGGTTTGGAAGGGAGTGTTCACCACGCTCTGTGAAAGAAGACGCCCCCATTCACTGGCGGCGTCAAAGGATCCGATGTATTGGACTTCAGCCATCCTAGCCCCTTTGCATCATCGACAGCAGTTCTTTCGGGCATGCGTCAGCGTCGGCAAAGGGCCCTCGGAGGGCGGTTGTGACAACCTTGCTGCCCGGCCTGCGCACCCCCCGCATGACCATACACAGATGCTCCGCTTCCACCACAACGACCACTGCCGCGGGCTTCAACGCCGCGCATATCGCGTCGGCCAGCTGGGACGTCATGCGCTCCTGCAATTGAGGCCGCCTCGACACCACGTCCAGGGCGCGAACGAGCTTGCTGGCGCCGGCTACTTTGCCCCTGGGCATGTATCCCATCTGCGCCACGCCAAAGAAGGGCAGCAGGTGATGCTCGCAGGTGGAGAAGAATCCCACGTCCTTGAGTATGACTGCGCCTCGGTGCTCCCCTTCGAATACCGTGTCGATGGCCTGCACCGGGTCTGCGCCCACTCCGTCGAAAATTTCCCTGTAGAGCGCGGCGACCCGCCTCGGCGTGTCTCGAAGACCCTCCCGCTCCGGGTTTTCCCCCACCGCCCGCAGGATGTTCGTCACGCTGGATCGTATCATTTCGTCCGCGTTCATGGCCCGGCCCTAAGCGGAGAACTCCAGCAAGGCAGCCTCCACCTCTTCCAGGTCCGAGGAGACTTCCTTCACCCCTGTGCTAATGAATCGCACCGCCAACTCCGGGTCCTTCAGACCGGAACCGGTAATAATGCACACCACCCGCAGGTCTCTTAGGTCCAGGCCTTTCCTGTGCAGCTTGATGATTCCTGCCACGCTGGCCGCAGACGCCGGTTCGCAGAAGATGCCCTCCCCCTGGGAAAGCAACCGGTAGGCGTCCAGAATCTCCCGGTCCGTCACCGAGTCGATGGCCCCGCCGGATTCGTCCCGGGCGTGTATGGCTCCCTGCCAGGAAGCCGGATTGCCGACGCGGATGGCCGACGCGACTGTAGCGGGGTTTGCCACGGGCCGACCTTCTACCAAGGGCGCCGCCCCCTCGGCCTGAAATCCCATCATCCGCGGAAGAGACTGGGCCTTGCCACGCGACTGGTATTCCAAGAACCCCTTCCAGTACGACGTGATGTTTCCCGCATTGCCCACCGGTATGCACAGCAGGTCCGGGGCATCCCCGAGCCGGTCGACTATCTCGAAGGCGGCGGTCTTCTGTCCCTCTAGCCGCAACAGATTGACCGAGTTGACAAGGGTAAGCGGGTGCCGCTCGGTAATGGTTCTCACTAGAGAGAGGGCTTTGTCGAAATTTCCGTCGATGGCCAGGATGCGCGCCCCGTGGGCTTGCGCCTGAGCCAGCTTGCCAAAGGCCACACTCCCCTGGGGCATCAACACCGTGGCCGGTATGCCCACCCGGGCGCCGTAGGCGGCGGCGGAAGCGCTGGTGTTCCCTGTAGAGGCGCAGATAATTCCCTGGCTTCCCTCCTCCAAGGCCTTGGCCACCGCCACCACCATGCCCCTGTCCTTGAAGGACCCCGTGGGGTTACAGCCCTCCAACTTGAAATAGAGCTCCGGGCAGCCAATCTCCTCAGCCAGTCTGTAGGAGCGCACCAGGGGCGTATTGCCTTCCCCCAGGGTTATCATGGGCGTATCGACGCCGATGGGTAGATACTCCCTGTACTTCTCAAGAACTCCCCAACTCATAACGCCCGGCCCTTAAACCGGCAACTCCTCCAACCTGATCATATTACTAACTTCTTTTACCACATCCAGTCCCTCAAGCAAAGCCAAAGAGCGCTGTACCGCCGCTTCCCTGGCGGGATGGGTGGTAATGACAATCTCCGCGGTACCGGTCAGCGCGTCAGCGTCCTTCTGGATTATGGACGCGATGCTGATGTCTTGGTCACCCAGCACTCGCGTAATCTGGCTCAGGACACCGGCGCGATCAGGTACGTTCAAGCGAAAGTAGTAGCGGGTTTCCACTTCCGCCATCTCCTTCACGGGAAGGGCCGCATCGTCGGGAACCCTGTTTAACGGCCGCCCGCCGGCGACCAACATCCTGCCAACGTGCACCAGATCTCCCAGAACGGCGCTGTTGGTAGGGTCCGCCCCTGCGCCCAAACCATGGAAGAATGCTCGTCCCACCGGCTCGCCTGCCACCTCCACAGCGTTGAATACGCCCCCAACATTGGCCAGAATATGCCCTTCCGGTATCAGCGCCGGATGTACCCGGACCTCGACGCCTGACCGCTGCGCCTTGGCTATTGCCAGCAGCTTGATGGCGTAGCCCAGTTCACGAGCGTACCTAAAGTCCTTGGCGGAAAGGCCGGCGATTCCCTGACGAAACACCTGACGGGGGTCAATCCTCGTGTGGAAGGCCAGGGAGGCCAGGATGGCCAGCTTGTAGGCGGCGTCCAAACCCGAAACGTCCTTGGAGGGGTCCGCCTCGGCATAGCCCAACTGCTGGGCGCGACTCAGGGCCTCCTCCGCGCCCATTCCTTCGTCCGCCATGCTAGTCAGGATGAAGTTTGTCGTCCCGTTGATAATGGCGTGGATGGAGCTTATGTCGTTTCCAAGCAGGTCTTCCGTCAGGGAGCCTACTATGGGTATTGCCCCCCCAACGGCACCTTCAAATCGGAGACTCAGACCCCGCTCATCGGCCAAGTCCAGCAGGGCCGATCCCTGCTGCGACATGAGCTCCTTGTTGGCTGTGACTACGTGCTTGCCCTGGAGCAGGGCCCTGCGGACGTACTCCCCCGCCGGCTCCTCGCCGCCCATTAGTTCCACGACGATTTGAATATGGGGGTCTTCCAGGATCCGGGCCGCGTTCGTGGTCAGTACACTGGGAAACAGATTAAGATAGCGCGGCTTCGTCGGATCTTTAACCAGCGCCCTGACTAGTCGGATGGGAGCGCCAATGGCCCTGGCCAGGGCAACCCGTCTACGTCGAAGCGCCTGGGCTGTACCCCCGCCCACAACCCCCAGGCCAAGTAGTCCTACGCCGATGGGTTGGGGAGGGTTCAACTCCCTTCGTTCCCCTGAGTGGCTCCCCTCTTTTGCTCGGCCGTCTGACGCAACTGTTCCGCTGCCCAAGCGTAGATCTTGCTGTCGTACTTCACCCTCACCCAACCCTCGCCGGTACCCACCTCGAACCTATCCTCAAGCCAGGTCTGGAGGGCTATGTCCTTGAGTCTTTCGGTCCACTTTTCCTCCACTTCCCGCACCTCCGGCCCATCCGTCACCTTCATGAAGTACATGTAGCCGCTGCTCTCCCAAGGGTCGCTGATTTCGCCGATTTCCAGAGGTTCGAATTCGTCGTCGCCGAAGAGATGCGGGTCCAGCCTTGGGAAGGCGCCTTTCGGAAGCCAACTTACGTAGCCGTTGGCTTCGGTGTATCTAGGGTCGAACGCAGAGCTGTATTCGTAGGCCACAGCCTCGAATTCTTCCTCTTCGAGGCGCTCGACGATGGCGCCCAGGTCCTGCCACTTGGCAGGGTCGCCAAGAGCAGGGTCGGGTCGGACGGGTGTGCGGAGCCAGTAGACCTCCAGATGCTCCTCCTCGGTAGGCACGTTGGCTCCAATGGCCTCCCTCATGAGGGAGAAGTAAAGCCGTTCCTCCATAATGCGACGGAAGTCGGCATCGGAGATGCGGTTGCGGTTCAGAAAGGATGCGTGCTGCTCTTTATATTCCCGCTCCCGCTGGTCCTCCGTGACAATCTCCCCCGACGCAGGAGCAGGAGTGAAAATGAAGCGTATGATCTCCTCGATCTCTTCCTCCGTGACCTCCACTCCATATTCCGACGAGCCCTGCTTCAGGAGCTCCATCTGTACCCAGCCGAGGGTGAAGGGACCGGAAGTGATTTCAATGTCCGGATTGTATAAAACGCGGAGGATAGAGGTTAAATCCACGAAGGCGCCGGTATACCCCTGGGCCGCCTGTATCATCCGAACGCGCTTCACCAGGTCCCCCTGGTTAAACCGGGTGTCGTTTACAACGGCGGCCTCCACGTTCGGAGGCTTGTAAAGCTGGGTATACCAGTAGGCGACCGCTACGCCGGCGATGGCCAGAAGGCCGATCCCGAGAAAGACGAAAGCTACACGCTTCTTCGCCAGGCTGCTCTGTTCCCGGACACGCCTTATCCGCCTATCGTCGGACTCCGGGGGCCCGCCGCGCCTGCCGGTCCGAGGGGGGCGACCCCCCCGCTGGGATGATGCCATCTACGCAACCCCTTGAGGCCGCCCGCAAAGAGCCGGCGGCCGGGTGATGCTTGAAATACGCTGCTGCGGCAAGAAAGGTTTTCTAGGCCATCAGGCGGCCATGGTCGGGGCTGAGGGGCAGGAGCGCAACGATGCGCGCCCGCTTAATGGCCCGAGAAAGGGCCCGCTGATGCCGGGCGCAGTTGCCCGTCTTGCGGCGGGGATCAATCTTGAACCTGTCGGAGAGGTATCTCCTCAACCGGCCCACGTCCTTGTAGTCGACATCCTGAACCTTGTCCACGCAGAAGGCGCAGACCTTTCGCCTGGGAATGTAACGGCGTCTTGGCCTGCCGCCTGGTCTTCCACCTGCTCTAAATGGGGGTCTAGTCATCTGTCAATCGTCTCCTCGATATAAGCCGCCTTGTATGTTAGAAGGGCAAATCGTCCGGGTCCACGCCTCCGCCAGAATCGTTCCGCGCCCGATCGCCCGTGTAACCACCGCCACCGTCTGCATCTCGCCCAGACAGGAACACCACCTCGGTCGCGTTGATTTCGCTCGTTGTCCGCTCGTCGCCGTCTCGCCCCGTCCATCGGCTCGTGCTGAAGCGGCCCTCCACGAATACCGGGCTTCCCTTAGTGAGATATTGGTTCGCAACCTCCGCCAGGCGACCCCAGGCTGAAACTCGGAACCATTCCGTCTCGTCTCTGTCCTCTCCGCCCCGAGTGCGATACCTGCGACTTGCCGCCACGCTAAAACTAGTCACCGGGTCTCCATTGCTGGTATACCGCATCTCCGGGTCACCGCCCAGATTTCCGATGATCGTTATCTTACTAAGGCCGCGTACCATACTCGCCTGCGCCTCCTCTTCATAGTTCCCAAAAACTAACGCTGCAGAGGACTTTCCTGCGTGGGACTCGGCCCACCCTCAGACTTCGGGGCTTCCTTACTCTCTTCAACCTCTTCGACCTTCGTGGAAGGTTCGGTCCGAACTACCATGTGCCTCAGCACCTGTTCTGAGAGCAACAGGGGGCGTTGTATAATGGTAACCTGGTCCGGCTCAAGGTCGAACCTGTACAGGTAGTAGACCCCCTCCATGTAGTCCTGGCCCGCCTTCTTGATGGTGTAGGCCAGACGACGGGTTCCCCAAGCGTCCTCCTTGGCGATGGTCCCACCGTTGGAGGTTATCGACTCCCGTACCCGCTCCCGGGCGGTGGCGTCCTCCTCACGGCTGAGGGCGGGATTCAACACCAGCATTAGCTCATAGTCCTGTTTCAATGCATCCTCCTCCAAGTCGGCGCCAATTGTAGCATTTTCGGCCCCATCCCCTCAACATGGCTAGTCGTCGATGCCCGGCACCGGAAAACCCGAAGCCAACGTCTCTGCTTCCTCCCGAATGGCGGCGATAGCGTCATCGTCCTCCTTGGCGGCAAGAGCGCGTACTATCATACGGGCCGTCTGCTTCATCTCCTCCGGGCCGAAGCCCCGGCTGGTAACGGCGGCGGAGCCGACTCTCAGACCGCTGGTTACCCGGGGCGGCTCAGGGTCGAAGGGAATCGCGTTCTTGTTGGTGATGATGGACGCCCGCTCCAGCGTAGCCTCCGCCTCGTTTCCTTTCACCCCCAGTGGCCGCAGGTCCACCAGGGACAGATGATTGTCCGTGCCGCCGGAGACGATTCGCAGCCCCTCTTCAGCCAGCGTGTCCGCCAGCGTGCGGGAATTCTTCACCACCGCATGGGCGTATTGTTGAAATTCGGGCTTCATGGCTTCGCCAAAGCACACGGCCTTCGCGGCGATTACCTGCATAAAGGGGCCTCCCTGTGTGTGAGGAAACACCGCCCGATCCACCCTGCGGGCGAGCTTTGACTCGCACAGGATGATGCCGCCCCGGGGGCCGCGCAGGGTCTTCTGGGTGGTGGAAGTCACGACGTGGGCATGGGGGAAGGGGGAAGGATAGGCCCCACCGGCGATTAGCCCCGAAACATGGGCCATGTCCACCATTAGCCTTGCGTCCACCAGATCCGCTATCTGCCGGAAACGCTGAAAGTCGATGGTCCGCGGGTAGGCGGTGTAGCCCGCCACTATGAGCTTGGGCCGATGTTCCTTCGCCAGCCGCTCCACCGCATCGTAGTCGATGGTCTCCGTCTCACGCTCCAGCTCGTATCCCACGAAGTTGTAGAGCTTGCCGGAAAAGTTAACCGGGCTGCCGTGGGTAAGATGTCCGCCCTGGTCGAGACGCAGCCCCATCACGGTGTCGCCGGGCTTGAGCAGGGCAAAGTAGACCGCCATGTTGGCCTGGGCGCCGCTGTGGGGCTGCACATTGGCGTGCTCAGCGCCAAATAGCGCCTTTGCCCGCTCCCTGGCCAGCTCCTCCACCTCGTCGACGAAACGGCAGCCGGCATAGTAGCGACGACCAGGATAGCCCTCGGCGTACTTGTTGTTCATCAGGCTCGCCTGGGCTTCCAGGACCGCGCGGCTGGCGTAGTTCTCCGACGCTATGAGGACGATGTTGGTCCGCTGGCGCCGATTCTCTCTCTCGATGATATCGGCCACCGCCGCGTCCACTCTTCGAACTTCCGTCATTGTCCCTCATCTCCGGCGCCCGCAAGCATGCCCGTTAGTCTAAGTGGGGCCGCATTGACTGTCAACGAACCGCCCTCCGGTGGGAGCCTTTAAGTGTAATACGACAAGATTCTCCGTAGAGATTTGCGGTCACAAAAGCACGCCCTGAATGAATATGAAAGAATCGTATTGACACAATCCCCCGTCCACATCATCATTAACTTATAGGGGCGCCGACGGTCGAACCTGCTTGTCCCAAAGGCAGCCCCTGCTCCCGCCGCTATCGCGTCGAGCGCAAATCACACCTCACGCCAAGGGTCTACCAGATTTGGGAGGGTGCAGAATGTTCAATACCCGCCCTCGGAGCCTGGCAAGAGTGCTTCTGCTCCTGGTTTTCGTCGCCTCTTTCCTCTTGGGGCTGGCCGGCCAGGTCCTCGCCCAGGGACGCACGGCCCTCGTTGCAGACGTGGACGGCATCATCAACCCGATATCCCAACGTTACATCACGCGTACCGTGGAGAAAGGCGAAGATGAACAGGCCGAGGTTGTAATCATACTGCTGAACACCCCCGGCGGCCTTCTCTCCTCCACCCGCGAGATCTACGAATCGCTGCTCAACGCCACCGTCCCGACAGTAGTCTTCGTATCGCCCCGCGGTGCGCAGGCGGCCTCGGCGGGGACCTTCATCACCGCTGCGGCCCACGTGGCCGTGATGGCGCCGAGCACCAGCATCGGCGCAGCCACCCCGGTGGGCGGCGGCGGCGAAGACCTGCCTGAAACCCTGGCCGGCAAGGCAACCAACGCCGCCGCCGCCGACATGCGGGCCATCGCTAAAGAGCGGGGGCGCAACGTGGAAGAGCTTGAGAGCACCGTAATTTCCGCCAAGTCCTTCTCATCCGAAGAAGCCGTCAACCTCAACGTGGTGGATTTCATTGCCGAAGACTTGGACGACCTCCTACTCAAGCTGGACGGCCGGGCCGTAACCATCGGCGAGGAGACGCACATCCTCTCCACCAGGGACGTCCAGATCGAACGGCTCGACATGGGCCTGATCAACCGCGTACTCTTCATTCTGGCGGACCCCAACATATCCTTTCTCCTCCTAACCCTTGGCGGGCTGGGCCTCGTCGTAGAGCTCTGGAGCCCCGGGATCGTCATCCCCGGGCTGACGGGCGTGGTGTTCCTTGTACTGGCCTTCATCAGCCTGGGGAATCTCCCCGTCAACTGGGGAGGCGCGGCTCTGATCCTCGTCGGCCTGGCCCTCATTGCCCTGGAGATATTCGTGTCCGGCTTTGGCGTGTTGGGCATAGGCGGCACCATCAGCTTCATCCTAGGAAGTCTGCTATTGTTCGCCCACTTCGGCACGCCATCGCCAACGGCGCCCTCCCTCGGTGTCAGCCCCTGGGTCTTATGGCCCACCGTAGCCGTCATCGCCATCACCGCCGCCTGGGTGCTAACGACCATAGTGCGCCAGCACAAGATGGAGAAAGTACTGGACCTCTCGCCTCTCATAGACTCCAAGGCGGTGGTCACGACAGCGTTGGACCCCAGGGGAACGGTCCGGATAAATACGGAAATATGGACAGCCTATTGCATCTATGGCACAATGATTCCCGAGGGTCGACGGGTGCGGGTGGTCGCCATGGAAGGCGCCGTCTTACAAGTGGCCCCTATCGAAGATATGGACAACCCTTCATTATCTGTGCAGGAAGAATAGAGAGGACGACATGCCCTTTGGACTAGAGATTGTAAAGCAGTTCGAGAAGATGGTGGTGCTCCGGTGGGGACGCCTGGAGCGGGTTTCCCATCCCGGTCTCCGCTTCGTTGTGCCCTTCATGGAGGACGGGCGGAAGGTGGACCTTCGCGAGCGGGTGCAGCGGGTGCCCACCCAGAAGTACATCACCAGCGACAACGTGGTGGTGGACATGGACTTTGTAATCTACTACCGGGTGATGGAGGAGAGCGCGGAACAAGCGGTGCTCAACGTGCAGAATTTCGAGGCCGCCGTGGTGAACCTGGCCCTCTCCACCCTCAGGGCCGTCATCGGCTCAACCAGCCTGGCATCCGCGCTGGCGGAGCGGGAAAAGGTGCGCGACGCCCTTCAGATTCGCCTGGATGAGGTGACGGGGCGTTGGGGCGTCAAGGTGAGCCAGGTGGAGATAAACGAGATAGACCCGCCCCCGGGCGTCAAGGCCGCCATGGAGCGGGAGAAGTCCGCCGCTGCCATCAAGACGGCGGACATTACCGAGTCCGAAGGCAAGAGGCAGGCCGCCATCAACCGGGCCGAAGGCGAGAAGCGGTCTGCAATCCTGGAGGCCGAGGGTGGACGCCAGTCGGAGATTCTGGAGGCCGAAGGCGACCGCCAAGCCGCCATCCTGCGCGCCGAGGGGTTCAGCACCGCCCTCGACCGCATCTACGAGGTGGCCTCCAAGGTGGACAACAAGACAATGAGTTTGCAGTATTTCGAGGTGCTCAAGGAGATGGGTTCCAGCCCCTCCACCAAGTTCATATTCCCAATGGAGTTCACATCCATGCTGCAGCCCTTCCTGAACCTGGGAGGCGGAGGCGGGCCGGATAACGGCAAGGACAAGACCTCCTAGCCTTCTCGCAGGGATAAAGTATAGACTTACAAACGTCTGGGGGCGGCTTTATTGCCGCCCCCGTTTCTTGTCGGCAACCCCCCAAGACCCACCCCTTTTCCTGGCTCTAGCCGCTAACGTCCCACCTCATCTCCCGGAAGAAGAAACTCATCCAGCAGTTCCAAGGCCGCCGTGTATGGCTCCAACTCCCCCTCTTCCACCCTCTCAACCATCGACTGTAGTGCAGGGCTTTGGGCAATCTGCCCCTCAACCCGTTTTGCCAGCCTATCCCGCAGCGTCTCTGTTAGCTCCGTAGACCGCCGCTTGCGTCGCCGCTCTTCCAGCAGGTTTGATGCTGTCAAGTAGTTCCGGTGCTCCTCAATTGCGTCGACAAGCCCCTCTATGCCCGCGCCCTCAACCGCCTGCGTTTCCACCACCGGCGGCCTCCAGCCGCTCCCGGCGGGCGACATGGCCAGCAGCGAGCGGACGTTGGCGGTCATCCGCTGGGCGCCTGGCCGGTCCGCCTTGTTGACGACAAACACGTCGGCAATCTCCATCAGTCCCGCTTTCAGGGTTTGAATGGCGTCGCCCGCCTCCGGAACCAGCGCCACTACAACCGTGTCGGCCACCCCCATCACGTCCAGCTCCGTTTGACCCACTCCCACCGTCTCCACCAAAGAAACGTCCTTGCCCGCAGCGTCCAGCAGCCGTACCACTCCCTTGACAATTCTGGGCACGCCTCCGTGGGCCCCACGGGTTGACATGCTGCGTATGAACACCCCAGGGTCCAGATAGTGGCCCTCCATGCGGATGCGGTCCCCCAACAGCGCACCACCGGAATAGGGGCTGGAAGGGTCCACGGCTAAGATTCCCACGGAACGGCCCTGACTCCGGTACTCCTGGGTAAGCCGGGTGATGAGGGTGCTCTTTCCCGCCCCCGGCGGGCCCGTTATGCCCACGGCATAGCCTTTGCCCGTGTGAGCATGAACGTCCCTCATAATCTGTGCGGCGAGAGGATCGTCTCGCTCCAACATGGAAATGGCCCTGGAAAGGGCGCGCTTGTTTCCCTTGAGTAGCTGTTCAGAGAGTGGATGCATTAAGAATCCGGCGTCTTGTAGAGTGTCTGGCCTTGAAACAAGACAAAATCTAGCACCACCCCAAAACAGCGTCAAGGAAAATGATCCAGGATTGAAGGAGACTCTTAACGGAATGTTCCCCGGTTGTAGTTGCTCGCTCCGCGGACAAGACCCACAAAATTTCTGCGAAATGGGGTATTGACAAGGGCTAAAGGTTAGTGTATATAAGCATTGAAATTAGGGTGAACTTAATTATTAAAGAGGATGTATTTACTTTTGGAAAACACTGGGTTTTAAGCCCTTCGGCAACCTTAATCTTCCACAAAGGAGAATGTGTCCATGACTTGGAGCAATCGTTACGCTAGCGTTACCCTCACCGGCCCAGCCCCTCATAGCCCAAAGCCAAGGCGCCGCCGCACGACGGTTTGGGGAATCATGTTCGCCGCTCTGCTATTGCCTCTTCTTGTGGGAATCGTCGCGGCCTGCGGCGGCAGCGGCGACGATGAAGCAGAATCCCTGACCGTCTACTCAGGTCGCAGCGAATCCCTCGTAGGGCCAATCATCGAGCAGTTCGCCAACGCTACCGGCATAGACGTGAGCGTAAAGTACGCCAGCACCTCTCAGATGGCCGCAACCCTGGCCGAGGAGGGCGACAACACCCGCGCCGACGTCTTCTTCGCTCAGGACCCCGGCGGCCTGGGATCAGTCGAGCACATGCTTCAGACCATACCCCAAGAGATTCTGGACAAGACGCCTTCCTGGGCCCGCTCTCCCGAAGGCCGTTGGGTCGGCATATCCGGCCGCGCCAGGGTCATCGTCTACAACACGGAGAACATCTCGCCCGAGGATATCCCCACCGATTTGTGGGGCTTCACCGACCCCAAGTGGAAGGGCCGCATTGGCTGGCCCCCCACCAACGCCTCATTCCAGACCATGGTCACCGCCATGCGCCATCTCTGGGGTGAAGAGCGTACCCGCCAGTGGCTGGAGGCTATTCAAGCCAACGATCCCAAGGTATACGAGAAGAACACCCCCACCGTCGCTGCGGCGGGGACTGGCGAGATTGACGTGGGTTTCGTCAACCACTACTACCTCTACCGCTTCTTGGCCGAGGAAGGGGAAAGCTTCGCCGCCAGAAACCACCACCTGGCGGCGGGAGGGCCGGGATCTCTGATAATGGTGGCCGGCGCAGGCATTCTCTCTTCCTCCGAGAACACCGACGCCGCCGCCAAATTACTGGAGTTCCTGCTTTCGCCCGTGGCCCAGCAATACTTCTCCGGTCAGACCTATGAGTATCCTCTCGTGGAAGGGGTGAATGTGAACCGTCTCCTGACTCCCCTGGATGAGATAAACAACCCCTCCATATCGATGGAGAATCTGACCAACCTGAGGGGGACGCAGGAGATGCTGCGAAGCGTCGGCATCCTGCCCTGAGAAGCGAAGACAATCCCGAAAAGACCCTGTTGGGGGGTTGCCCGTCACCACCCCCCGCAGGGGCATCGCTTCCAGCCATCGACCTCATCATCAAGCCGCGAAACTCCGCCCAACTAAAACTGCGTGATATAATCCGCCCAATCTTCGCCAACTTGAGGCCGCAACGTTGACCCATCGCAATGGCGTCCGTTAACGAACCCGGGACAGGCCAAGGTGCTGCCTTGGCCCGTTCAAAGATAACCCGTCGAGCGGGGCCCCACCCCGTCCTAGTGGGCGCCGCCGCGGTTGTGGCCGTCGCCATTGCCCTGCCCCTTCTCTATCTCTTCATCCGGGGAATCGGCTCCGGCGCGGAGTTCTGGGAGTTGCTCTTCCGACTTCGCACCCTGCAGATTGTCCTTCGCTCTGCCCTTCTGGTAGCCGCAGTTACGGCGGCCTGCATCCTCATAGCCGTCCCCCTTGCCTGGCTCATTACTCGCACGGACCTCCCCTTTCGCAAAGTTTGGGCCGTGCTAACCGCCCTCCCGCTTGTAATACCCAGCTACATCGGGGCATTCCTGGTCATAGTGGCCCTTGGCCCCAGAGGCATGCTTCAGCGAGCGTTGGAAGGACCCTTCGGCATAGAACGGCTGCCAGAGATCTACGGCTTTCCGGGGGCGATGATAACTCTGACACTTCTCAGTTTCCCCTACGTGCTTCTTCCCGCTCAGGCCGCCCTCTCCCGAATGGACCCCTCCCTGGAGGAGGCCTCTCGCAGCCTTGGGCACTCTGCATGGAGCACCTTCCGCCGAATCACCCTGCCCCTCCTCCGGCCCGCAATTGCTTCCGGCGCACTCCTCACCGCCCTCTACACCCTCAGCGACTTCGGGGCAGTATCCCTCATGCGCTACGAGACCTTCACCTGGGCCATATATCTCCAGTACAACTCTTCGTTGGACAGAGTTTTGGCGGCGGGCCTCTGCCTGGTCCTTGCCCTTTTTGCCGCCGGCGTCCTTCTGGCGGAGTCCGGAACGCGGACCCGGGCCGCCTACCATCGAAGCTCCTCCGGCGCGCCCCGTCCGGCCCAACCGCTCCATCTGGGCGCCTGGCGATGGCCCGCCTTGGGTTTCTGTGCCGCCTTAGTGCTGTTCGCCCTGGTTCTGCCCATGTCCGTCCTTGGCTGGTGGGTTGCCCGGGGCGTCTCCGCCGGAGAGGCCGTTCCGCACCTGTGGAGCGCCGCCGCAAACTCCGTGGTCGTCTCCGCCGTCGCAGTGGCGGTGGTCTTGGCGGCTGCCCTCCCCGTGGCGCTCCTCTCCGTCCGCTTCCCCAGCCGGGCCAGCGCCCTGTTGGAGCGCGCTTCCCACGTTGGATTCGCCCTCCCTGGCATCGCGGTGGCCCTCTCCCTGGTCTATTTTGGCTCCCAGTACGCCCCTGTCCTCTACCAGACAACGGCCCTGCTGGTCTTCGCCTACCTGGTCCTCTTCCTGCCCGCCGGCGTTGGCGCTCTGCGGACCTCCCTGCTCCAGATAAGCCCCCGGTGGGAAGAAGCGGGGCGCAGTCTGGGCAGAGGCCCCCTATCGGTAATTCGCACCATAGACCTGCCTCTCATGCGGCCTGGACTGATCGCCGGAGGCAGCCTCACCTTCCTCCTAATCATGAAGGAGCTGCCGGCGACCCTCATCCTTGGACCTGCCGGATTCAAGACCCTGGCCACGTCCATCTGGTCAGCCTCGTCGGAAGCCTTCTTCACTCAAGCCGCATCCCACGCCCTGGCGCTGATCCTGGTATCATCGGTGCCCATGGGCCTGATTATCATCAGACAGCATTGGCAGGGACGATGAACGATACCCTCCTACGCTGCTCAAGTCTTTCCAAGTCCTATGGAGGCATTGCCGCCGTTAAAGACCTGAGCTTGGAGGTTTCAAAGGGCGAGCTGCTCGTGGTCCTCGGCCCCAGCGGCTGCGGCAAGACCACCACCCTCCGCCTGCTGGCCGGGTTCGAAACTCCCGACTCCGGGGCCATCGAACTCAGTGGAAGCACCGTAGCCGGCCCGCGGACTTTCATCCCACCGGAGCGGCGCAAGATTGGCATGGTGTTCCAGGAATACGCCCTCTTTCCCCACCTGACCCTGGAGAAGAACATTGGCTACGGACTTCCTTCCATGCGTCGAGTGGGGTTCTCCAAGGACCCCAACCGCCAGATGGAGCAGCTGCGACTGTCCGTCCGGGTGTCGGAAGTCCTGGGATTAGTTGGGATCACCCACCTGTCAAAGCGCATGCCCCACGAACTCTCCGGCGGCGAGCAGCAGCGTGCGGCCCTTGCCCGGGCCTTGGCCCCTCGCCCCCTTGTACTGCTGATGGACGAACCCTTCTCCAACCTGGACGCCAAGCTCCGCGAGCAGGTGCGGGAGGACGTGAAGCGCATCCTCTCTCTGACTAAGGTGACGACCCTCCTCGTGACCCACAATCAGGAGGAGGCCCTTACCATGGCCGACAGGGTGGCGGTGATGAACCAGGGGCGTCTGGAGCAGGTGGACACGCCCCAGACAGTCTATCAGCGCCCCGCCACGACCTTCGTGGCCAGATTCGTGGGGACGGCCGGCTTCCTAGCCGCCACCTTCTCCGAAGGACGTCTTCATACGGCTGCAGGCCCCGTCGAGCGTAAGTCGCCGCCCCGTTACTCGAATGACTTGGAAGTGATGGCGCGTCCTGAAGACCTGACCTTCGAGCCCAGCGAAGACGGCCAGGGCAGGCTGATATCCTCGGCCTATTACGGAGCGTATACGCTCTACACCATCATCATGGACAGCGGCGAGATTGTGTACTGCATGAAGCCGACCCTGGAGTTCTACCCGGAGGGGACAAGCGTACAGGTGCGGTTGACCACGGTGCGGGAGCTTCCCTGCTACCACCGGGGCCGGCTGGTCTAGCCCGCCGGATTCCCCACCCTAACTACCGGAATTTCGACTCCAGCCGCTCCATGTCTTCCCTGCTCAGGTTGAAGTACTTGGCCTGGGGATGATGCATCACGAGGGCGCTCACGGAACCCTCCGGGTCCATCATAGACCCCTCCGTGAGCGAAACCCCAACGGTCTTCTCCGGCTCCAAAAGCCTCCAAAGCTGCTCCTGGTCCTCAAGCCTGGGGCAAGCGGGATAGCCGAAGGAAAAGCGGCGGCCCCGGTAGTTGGCCTTGAACAGGTCCATGTTAGTCAACCCTTCGACGTCCGAGAAGCCCCATGCGGCCCTCAGCCGCTTGTGCAGCAGTTCGGCAAAAGCCTCCGCGCCTTCCAGGGCTAAGACCTGCATTACGTGGGACGAAAGATAGTCCCCCTTCTCTTGCCATTCGGCGGCCAACTCCCGCACGCCTGGACCGACGGTAGTGACGAAGGCGGCCACATAGTCGGGGACGCCGGAAGTCCTGGGCAGTACGTAGTCCGAGAGGCACAGACCGTCGCCGCCTGACTGTCGCCCGAAGCGGAACCGCTCCAACACCCTGCGACCGTCGCCGGAGAGAATTAGAAGGTCGTCCGCCTCTGAGGCGGCCCGGTAGAACTGGTACACGGCGTTGGCTGTGATGTCCCCCCGCTCAATCATCACGTCTTCCACCTGCTGCACCCGCTCTTGAAGCTCCAACGCCTTCACGTCGCCCGCCTCGAGGGCTTCCACGAAACGACCGCGATAACCCAGGTGCCGAACGTAGAGCATCACGGGATTCACGTATCGAAAAATCTCCGAAAGGTCGAAGTCCTTCAGCATGTGCCGCCTCAGGTCCGGGGGCGGGGGCGCGGGCGCCGCTTGCACCGGCACGACGGTTGACCCGGTCGATCGGGGCTTGGTCGCGCGGGGCGTCCGTATTCGTGACGCCTCCTCCTTCTCGATGCTTCGTGTCTCCATGACTAGCTCCGACGCCAACCTCTGCCGCTCGTCCGCGTCGGCCAGCCGATGGGCCAAATTGAGGCCGGACATGGCGTCTCGAGCGTATACCACCGCCCCCCGGTGGCCTGGGGCTATCCGCAAGCGGGTAAACCGGTTCGTCAGGGCTGCGCCACCCACGAGCACCGGACAATCTATGCCTGCCTCGCTGAAGTCCCGCACCGTCTCCACCATCATCTGGGCCGACTTGACCAGCAGCCCGGAGAGTCCAATCATGTCTGGCCGGTGCTCCCGGTAGGCCTGTATCAAGTCCTGAGGCGGTACCTTGATGCCAAGATTGATGATCCGATAGCCGTTGTTGGAGAGAATAATGTCTACCAAATTCTTGCCGATGTCGTGCACGTCTCCCTTAACCGTGGCCAGGACAATGGTGCCCCGTGTTGCCGCCTCCCCGCTCTCCATTAGCGGCTCCAGGTACGAGACTGCCGCCTTCATTACCTCTGCCGAGCCTAGCACCTCGGCGACGATAAGCTGGTTCAGACCGAATAGCCGCCCCACCTCGTTCATCCCGTCCATCAGCGGCCCGTTGATTATCTCCAGGGGAGAACGGCCCGACAGCGCCTCTTTCAGGTCTCCCTCCAGCCCCTCCTTGATGCCCTCTACTATGGCGGATGAGAGACGTTGATCCAGGGGCATCTTCTTTCGCTCAGATTCGGGCCTCTGAACCCGCCGCTCCCGGAATCGATCGGCGAAAGCGGCGATGGGGTCCTCGCCGCGCCACCAGATAAGGTCCTCCGCCAGCCGTCGCTCGTCCTCCGGAATGGAAGCGTAGCGCACAAGTCCTTCCGTGTTGACGATGGCCATGTCCAGGCCAGCCTGAACGCAGTGGTACAACATCACCGAGTTCAGCACCTCCCGGCCTGCAGGAGGCAGGCCGAAGGACACGTTGGAGATGCCCAACACCGTCCGTGCCCGAGGCAGATGTTCCTTGATGAGACGAACACCCTCCACCGTCTCCACACCGGCGCCCACATAGTTCTTGTCGCCCGTACCGATGGGAAAGACCAGGGGGTCGAAGATGATGTCCTCCGGCGGGATGCCGTACTTCTCCGTCAGGAGCCGGTAGGAACGCTGGGCGATTTCCAGCTTCCGCACCCGTGTTATAGCCTGGGCCTGCTCCTTGTCGTCATCGATGCACCCCACCACCAGACCCGCCCCAAAGCTCCGGGCCAGGGGGGTCACCGACTCGAACCGCTCTTCCCCGTCTTCCAGGTTTATAGAGTTGATTATGCTTTTGCCGGGGGTGTGCTTCAGCGCCTCTCCGAGAACGGCGGTGTCGGTGGAGTCCAGCATAATGGGCGCCTTCACCTTCCGAACCAGGCCCTTGAGGAAGGTCACCACGTCCGTCATCTCATCCCGATCCGGGTCCTGGAGACAAACGTCAACCACCTGAGCGCCACGGCGCACCTGACGCCGTCCAATCTCCGATGCCTCGTCGAATTTACCCTGGCGGATGAGCCGCTTAAACCGGCGGCTGCCCAATACGTTAGTACGTTCGCCCACCAACACCGGACGGATGTCCTCGTCGACGGTCAACGCCTCCAAGCCGGAGAAGACCACGGCTCGATGGCCCGAAGCCCTTCTAGGGGCGGTGTTCGCCACGGCCTCCACCAGCGGCCTCAGGTGTTCCGGCGTCGTTCCGCAGCAACCCCCAAGGACGTTGACCCAATCTTCCCGCACAAAGGAAAGCAACGTCTGCGAAAATTTCTCCGGCGTCTCGTTGTAGTTGCCGTCCTCGTCCGGCAGGCCGGCGTTGGGAATCACCGACACCGGAAACCGAGAGAAGGAAGCCAGAGTGCGAAGGTGGTCCCGCATGAATTCCGGCCCCGTGGAGCAATTCATCCCCACCCACAATAGATTGCGGTGGCTCACGGAGGAGTAGAAGGCTTCTACGTCCTGCCCTCCCAGGGTGGTCCCCATAGTTTCAATAGTGCACTGGACGGCTACGGGGACTTCCACTCCCAGCTTATCAGACAGGTCGTCAATGGCGGCCAGGGCAGCTTTAACGTTCAGCGTGTCTTGGGAAGTCTCCACAAGAAGCAGGTCTGCGCCCCCATCCCAAAGCCCCGATGCCTGTACGAAGTAGTGCTCCCGAAGCTCGTCCCAAGTGATGCCGCCTGTGACCGAGATCGACCGGGTTGTAGGCCCCATGGATCCGGCGACCAGGCGAGGGCGCTCTGGCGTGGAAAATTCATCCACGGCTTGCCGAGCGTTCCGGGCCGCCGCTTCGCTTATTTCCCGCGCCCGGTGGCCCAGGCCGTACTCGTCCAGCACCAGGGGCGTGCTGCCGAAGGAATTGGTGATAACGATGTCCACACCCGCTTTCAGGTAGGAGCGGTGGATGTCCTGCACTATCTGCGGACGGAGAACGTTCAGGTACTCGTTGCAGCCCTCGTACTCAGGCCCGCCGAAGTCTTCCGCAGAGAGATCCAACGCTTGTATTCTAGTGCCGTTGGCGTCGCCCGCTATCAGAATTCGCCGCCTCAACAGGTCCATGAGACGCTTCTTATGTTCGGAGGATTTCACCCTTTGTTCCTGTTCTTGAACCCGGCCCTTGTTCCCGGGGCGGGGGGAATTTGATATTCAGCATCAATAGTAAGGGGAGAATCCAGCAAGGCACAAGGGCAGGCCCCACCTTTAACAAAGACGCGACGATGTGCAATAATGGAAACGTAAACAAAAGCTACTATGGGGTTTTGATTCGCTATGCCTAAAAGCTTCTGGATGGTGGTAAAGAGTCCGGGAAACTACGAAATTGCCAAGAAACGACATTTCGACATGGTGGGGCTCATAGCCCAACACCGGCGCAAGGTTCAACGCATGGCTCCGGGCGACCGGGTGCTGCTATACATCTCCCAGGATAGATATTTTGCGGCCTCGGCGTCGGTGACCAAGACCCTGGTCATAGACCATTCGCCCCTGTGGAATGTGGAGGGCGGGAGTGATTTCCCCTACCGCGTGGGCATACAGCCCGACGTGGTGTTGCACCCGTCCCAGTATATCGACGCCTACCAGATAGCCCCTCGCATGGATTTTACCCGCCGGTGGACCCCTGAATTATGGTTCCTAGCCTTCCAGGGCAGCCTGCATCTCATCTCCAAGTTCGATTTCAACATGGTGGAAGAGGAGATGAAGAAGCAGAAGCGAACCCGCAGATACCGGCACGCCGACAAACCGAGGCAAAGACCCGCCCTTGAGGCCACCTGCAAGCTGGAAGACCAGGGACACATGAGCCGCCCACTCAGCCGTGTCGGTTGGTAGAGGGAGATAGCGGAGGATTTTTCTTAGAGGGCGTCTAAAAAGTTGCCGGTGGGGCGAAGCATAAACGTCTGTCAGGCAGAAAGATCCGCCCCTCTAACCCCAGACCCTTCGGCTCCGCTCAGGGTGACATGGATCCCTTGGGCTGACTAAGGGACTAATTAGACACCCTCTTAGGGAATTTTGGGGAAACTCGGAAAACTCCTACCTTACCGTTTCTTGCCTGACAGGTCCCACTTACTACGGAAGAACTCCGCAATGGCCTGCTGGCTTTTTTCCTCTGGACTGAGTTTGTCCCATTCTTCAAGGAGTCGCAGAGTTTCCTTTCTATGCCTTTCCTCTACTTCTCTTTTGTAAAGGTCATATAACATCGCTACACCTTCGACTATTATCACACTCGTCGCAATTATGATTATAACAAATGGAGAAAATCCTTTGCCGATAGCAAGAGCCGTTTCTAGGGCGCTATCGGTGGTATTGCCTGCAATCTCTTGATAGATGACCAAACCCAAACAGCCTAGGAACTGCAGCACGAACAGCAGAATAAACCATTGTGCCCTCGACTTGGGAACAGAAAGCATTTGTGCGAAAGTTTAGCACAAATGACTTTCGCTAGCTACTAACCGCTCGCAGAAAGCCAGTTTAATCAGACGGAGCCTACAGCTCCGCCGACACCGAAACCAAGTCTCCCTCCGTAGCGGCCAGAATCAGGTTGGCTACTGCCACCGCCGTTTCTCGCGGCATTTTCAATCCCACCTGACGTGGCCGGTCCGTCGCGTGAAAGCTCACCTCCAGCTCCTCGTCTGTCAGCTTCAAGACCACCCGGTCGAAAAGGGAAGGATGGTCAAAGTTCCGGGAAGATAGGGACCCCTTCTCCTCATACTCTCTTCGCTGAATGCCAACAATACTTAGCATAATCCGTCTCCCTCGCCCAGGTGGTCAGCCCTTTTCGGAAGGTCCTGAGTTTCAACCAAGGTATTAGAGCATGCTGTTTGTGTCAACCGCACGTTGTCGTTAAGCAGGCCTCTCTGAGCGCAGTGAAGCGGGGTTCAGAGTCAAGGGGTGAGGGAGTGCGTCCAAGGACGAGATCCTTTGCTTCGCTTAGAATGACATGTCGGGCCGGCGGAATGACGAGGGCGGGAGGTACTGTTTATGGGCTGGTAGTGCTAAAATGGGGACTGAATCACGTCTGGAAAAGGTGCAGATGCCGCAGGAAAACATCGTCATTCGCGGGGCAACCCAGCACAACCTGAAGAACGTCAGCGTGACCATACCCCGGGACAAGCTGGTCGTCATCACGGGCGTTTCGGGCTCCGGCAAGAGCTCCCTGGCCTTCGACACCATCTACGCCGAAGGCCAGCGACGCTATGTGGAGTCTCTCTCCGCTTACGCGCGCCAGTTTCTGGGCCGCATGGACAAGCCGGAGGTGGAGTATATCGAAGGGCTTTCGCCCGCAATCTCCATAGACCAGAAGGGCGTGTCCCACAACCCACGCTCCACGGTAGGCACCGTCACGGAAATCTACGACTATCTGCGCCTCCTCTTCGCTCGCGCGGGTCGGCCCCACTGCCCTGGATGCGGCCAGCCCGTGGCCCGCCAGACGGTGCAGCAGATTGTGGACTCCATTCTCAGCCTCCCCAACGGCACTCGCATAATGGTGCTGGCCCCCAAGGTTAGACGCCGCAAGGGCGAGCACAAGGACGTGTTCAGCGAGGCTCGCAAGGAGGGCTTTGCCCGGGTGCGTGTCAACGGAGAGGTCATGCGCGTCGAGGACGCGGAGGGCCTAAACCTGGACAAGCGCCGCTGGCACTACGTGGAGCTAGCCGTCGACCGCCTCGTGATCGACGAAAACCTGGAGTTGGTTCGGGTCACCGACTCTGTCGAGACGGCCCTCCGCGAGGGCGGGGGAGTGGTGCAGATTTCGGTGGAGGGCGGCGAGGAGCGGGAGTTCTCCGAGCAGTTTGCCTGCGTAAGCTGCGGCACCGGCCTGCCGGAGATAGAGCCCCGCACTTTCAGCTTCAACAGCCCCCACGGGGCCTGCTCCGCCTGCACCGGCTTGGGCTACAAGCTGGAGGTGGACCCCGAACTGGTGCTCGCCAACAAGGACCTGTCACTGCGGGAAGGCGGCGTACTGCCCTGGTCGAGGGCCGGTTCCTCCAGCCCCTGGTACGGCAGTATGCTGGAATCCATCGCCCGCAGCTATGGCTTCTCTACGAGGGAACCCATACGGAAGCTGTCGGAGCATGCTGTCAACCTCATTCTGTACGGCAACGAGGGCGAGTCCGTCACCATCAAGCACACCACACAGCGGGGCCGCGTCTACAGCTGGAAGACCAACTTCGAAGGTGTAATTCCGAATCTGGAACGCCGCTTCCGGGACACGGACTCCGACTACATTCGGCGCGAAATCGAGCGTTACATGGCGGCCCGGCCCTGTCAGGCCTGCAGAGGCCTACGCCTGCGCCCGGAGGCCCTTTCGGTGAAGGTAGACGGCCGGGGAATCATGGACGTGTGCGGCCTCCCTGTAACCCAAGCCCTCCAATGGGCCAACGGGCTGGCGACGGAGAGTTCCACCAACGGCACTATCCTCCCCCTTTCCGCCCGTGAGAAGGCCATCGCTCAGCCCATCCTCAAAGAGATCTTTACCCGGCTTCAGTTCCTGGAAAACATCGGATTGGGCTATCTGACCGTGGACCGGTCGGCCCGCACCCTTTCCGGCGGCGAGGCCCAGCGCATCCGTCTGGCCACCCAGATAGGCTCCGGCCTTACTGGAGTCCTATACGTCTGCGACGAACCCACCATTGGCCTGCATCCCTTTGACGATAATCGCCTCATCGGCACCCTCAACCACCTACGAGACCTGGGCAACACCGTAATAGTCGTAGAACACGACGAGGCGATCATGCGCGCCGCCAACTTCATCGTAGACCTGGGGCCCGGCGCCGGCGAGCACGGCGGAAACGTGGTTGTCACCGGCACTATCGAAGACGTCATGTCTTCCGACAAGTCTCTAACCGGCCTCTACCTCAGTGGACGCAAGACCATTCCGATGCCGGAGGCTCGACGGGACGGCAACGGCGCGGCCCTTAAGGTCAAGGGCGCTCGCGAAAACAACCTCAAGAACGTCAGCGTCAAGTTCCCCCTGGGCCGCCTGGTCTGCGTCACCGGCGTTTCCGGCTCCGGCAAGAGCACCCTGGTCTACGAAATCCTGTATAAGCGGCTGGCCCAGACCATCAGCCGCGCCAAGGACCGTCCCGGCAAGCACGACGCAATCGAGGGCATGGACTACCTGGACAAGGTTATAAACATCGACCAGTCCCCCATTGGGCGCACGCCCCGCAGCAATCCGGCCACCTATACGGGCGCCTTCACCCCCATCCGTGACCTTTTCGCCAGCCTGCCCGAATCCAAGGCCCGGGGCTACAAGCCCGGCCGCTTCTCCTTCAACGTCAAGGGAGGGCGCTGCGAGGCCTGCAAGGGGGAGGGCTACACCCACGTTGAGATGCAGTTCCTTCCCGACGTTACCGTGCCCTGCGAGGTCTGCAAGGGCCGGCGATACAACCGGGAGGCCCTGGAGATCCACTACAAGGAGAAGAGCATCGCCGACGTTCTGGGCATGACGGTCTACACCGCCCTGGAGTTCTTCCAGAACATCCCGAAAATTCGCAACAAAATGGAGACCATGCGGGACGTGGGCCTGGGTTACATCCGGTTGGGCCAGCCCGCCACAACCCTATCCGGCGGGGAAGCCCAGAGGGTGAAGCTCTCCACGGAGCTTTCCAAGCGAGCTACCGGCAAGACTCTCTATCTGCTGGACGAGCCGACCACTGGTCTCTCCTTCTCCGACTGCGCCGCCCTACTGAACGTGCTGCACCGGCTGGTGGACGCGGGCAACTCGATAATTCTAATCGAGCACCACCTGGACATGATCAAGAACGCTGACTGGATAATCGACATGGGCCCCGGCCCCGCCGACAAGGGCGGGCGGGTGGTGGCAGAGGGAACGCCGGAACACATCGTATCGGTGGAAGCTTCCCACACCGGCCACTACCTGAAGAAGGTGTTGACCGCGTCGCGTACACGGGTGGCGGCGGCTGTGGATTAGGGGGGTGGGGCCACACCGTACGAAAGATTGAGCGCCAGGCCTCCGGTTTTTCAGGGGGAATGTACAGAAAGGTTGCGTTGGACGAGGGCAAAGTGACTTTTGCCCAGTGTCAGTTTGGGGCATATGGACGCTTTTGATTCTTGCAATTTTTTATGGCGGAGTGATCTTAAGGGTTTCCAGATCACCCTGTAAGTGATCAATGACTTTGTTGATATCGGCAAGGTCAAGCCGGCTGCGATTGTATTTGGTCGCAACATTGGCAGCAAATGGCCTTGAGCCACTGTGTCCAATTCTAACTGCCAGCCTCTCAATCTCATTCTGTAGAGCCGCATTGTCTTCATGTATCTTGGAAATGCGCTCGTCGATTTGCTGGGAAACCTTTTGTACTACAAGAATACATTCCATCAGCCTTTTCACTAGCAAGATATTTGTTTCTCTCTGGTTCATTAACTTGCTCCTCTCTTAAACATCAGAACCTTGACGATGTAGCTCGTAACCCTGCCTAGATAGTCTTGGGAATTATCTTCCTGTGTACTACGGTCTAGCGGATGCTAGCTAACTGCGCTAAAAGATACGCCTGTTCCCTGTCTCCCTTGACTCGGTTGCAGTGGGAACAGAGTAGTTGCAGGTTTTCCAGGTGGTCCGTCCCGCCTTTGGAACGGGGTATCACGTGGTCCACCTCGAATATCTTGAAGGGGAAGTCCATGTCGCATCCCTTACATCGGCCTTCCTGCTGGCCATAGAGAACGTGCTTGTTCTTGCGATAGTTCTTTGGTGCATCGATATCTGTTCGGCGGAGAATATCCGTCCGGGCCACTACCTTGCTAGCCCATAACGCAATTCCCGGTTCCTGTTGTTTGAGGCGATACTGAACAAGCTCTGCTGCCTTGGCGGATAAGTCTATCCCTACCCATTTCCTACCCAGCCGCTCTGCCGCTACGCAAGCAGTGGCGCAACCACTGAAAGGGTCAAGGACTAGGTCGCACTCGTGACTGCTGGCTTTGATGATTCGTTCTAGAAGGGCAAGGGGTTTTTGAGTGGGATAGCCGGTGCGTTCTGTGCTATGAGCTCCGATCTGCGTGATATCGTCCCACAGATTTTGGATAGGCATTCCTTTCAGCTCGTCGACAAAACTCTTTCTTCTAAGTCTTCCCGTTTTCTTCTTGGGGTAATGGATACGGCCTTCCCTGTCCCATTGAGTCATTTTCTCTTTGGTTATCATCCATCCATTCTTGGGTGGCGCATATCCTTTATATTCATAAATCAGATTGGGTCGATATGCAGGATTAGTCAGACTGGTTGCTTGATACCAACGACCACTTTTGTCAACGTGGGTAAAGTATTTCCGAATGTAGGTCTGATATTCTGGCGAGTCTTTGTTATATTGCGGATAGAATCCGGCAGACTTTGATTTTGCGTAGAACAAAATGATATCTGTAGAGACGCCAAATCTTACCGAGTCGTGAACGGCACTAGAGTATCCATGTCGCCGCTTCCAAGAAATCTCATTTCTGAAGTTTGCTGTCCCAAATACGGCGTCCATTAGTTGCTTAAGATAATGGGATGCAAAGGGGTCACAATGTAGGTAGATGCTTCCTGTGGCCTTGAGTACCCGACGCATCTCTAATAGTCGGACCGCCATCATCGTTAGGTAGGACTGCATCCCCTTGCCGTGGGTTAACCCAGCCGTTCTCAAGACGTGGGCAGTTGCTGGTTGCTCATCGGCAATCAAGCCCATCCAGGCAACGTCTAAGTCGGATAGCGTCCAGGTATCCTTAAAGGCAGCCCCTGCGGCCTTGCTACCTACTGGGGCCGAATAATTGCGATTACTGTTGAAGGGCGGGTCTAAGTAGATAAGGTCAACACACTCGGAGTTCATGCCCCGCAGTATGTCCAGGTTATCCGCCGTCCATAGTGTGCGGTTAGCGAAATTGGGGGTAGCCATTTGTGCCTACTTCGAGCGTTTGCTTGTGGTCAGCCTGTCTTGCAGCGTGGGGTCTACGCTACGGAATATGGCTTGGGCTAAGTCATCCGGTGTCTTGCGTTGCGGCCTCTCCTCGATCATTGTACCCTCCTGTTAAGACATTGGGAGTGTACTCTAGCCTAGAATATACTTTCAAGCATGAAACCTAATTAGGTATAGTATGCAAATCCAGAAGAACACACGAAGGGGCGCATAAACGATGACCGCTGAAAAGAGAATAGGGCTTGCCATTTCCGCAGCCTCCGCTGGCGAGGCTGTGGCCATGATCGAGCGGGCCGAGGAACTGGGAGTGTCTGCCGCCTGGCTTACCACCGGAGGCGCCCGTCCGGACGGTATGACGATATTTGCCGCCGCCGCCGTCAAGACAAGCCGCATCCTACTCGGAACGTCCATCGTTCCCACCTGGCCTCGACATCCCATCGCGGTGGCCCAGCAAGTGCAGGTCCTCCACCAGCTAAGCGGCGGCCGTTTTCGCTTGGGGATGGGCCCCAGCCACCGGGACGGCATGATTCACGCTTTCGGTGTAAACTTCCGCACCCCCCTGGGCCATCTACGCGAGTATCTGCGCATCCTCAAGTCTCTGCTGCAACAGGGGCAGGTCGACTTTCAGGGTCGCTTCTACACCGCTCGTGCGGAAATCGACGCTCCCGTTGACGTGCCCGTCATGGCTTCTGCCCTTCGCCGCCGCTCGTATCAGCTTTGCGGCGAGGAAGCCGACGGCGCAATCAGCTGGGTGTGCCCCGCCACCTACCTTCGCGATTCGGCCCTGCCCGTCATGACCGACGCGGCCCAGCGCGCGGGACGGCCCACCCCTCCCCTGATCGCCCACGCCATCGTCGCCGTCGACGAGGATGCCGACGCGGTGCGAAGGGCCGTTCGGGAGCAGATGGCAATGTACGTGCGGCTGCCCTTCTATGCCCAGATGTTCGTCGACGCCGGTTTTCCGGAGGCCCAGTCAGGCGAGTGGAGCGACGGGATGATTGACTCCGTGGCCATCCACGGCAGTCCAGAGCAGGTGTCTGAGGGTGTTGAGAAGCTGCTTTCCTACGGGATAACGGAAATCATCGCGTCGCCGGTCCTAACCGGCCCCGACCCCAAGGCCTCGTGGGAGCGAACAGCCTCAGTGCTGGCAGGAATCCGCCCAAGCTAGCGTTCCGCGGGGGATGCCTCGCCGTCCGGCTAGCCCTATCGCCGCAGCCAGCGGGCGGCGTCCTTGGCGTGGTAGGTGATGATTATGTCGGCGCCCGCCCTTCGAATGCCCGTCAGCAGTTCCAGCGTCACCTGCTCCTCGTCGATCCACTCGTTGGCGGCGGCGGCCTTCACCAGCGAATACTCCCCGCTCACGTTGTAGGCGGCGATGGGATGGTCGAACCTGTCGCGGGCGCGGGCGATTACGTCCAGGTAGGGCAGGGCGGGCTTGATCATCACGATGTCCGCCCCCTCGTCGATGTCCGCCTGAATCTCCCGTAGGGCCATTCGTCCGTTGGCGGGGTCCATCTGGTAGCTGCGCCTGTCGCCGTACTGTGGGGCAGAATCCGCCGCCACCCGGAAGGGGCCGTAGAAGGCGGAAGCATGCTTGGCGGCGTAGGCCATGATGGGCAGATGTCCGAATCCGCCGCCGTCCAGCCCTGCGCGTATAGCCGCCACCTGCCCGTCCATCATGCCGGAAGGAGCCACCACGTCGGCGCCTGCCTCGGCGTGGGAAAGCGCCGTTCTCGTATAAAGCTCCAGCGTAGAGTCGTTATCTATCCGTCCACCGTCGACGACCCCGCAATGGCCGTGGCTGGTGTACTGGCACAAGCACACGTCCGTTATCACCAGCAGGTGCGGGATCGTCTTCTTGATGACGCGGATGGCCTCCTGTATGATGCCGTTCCTGTCGTAGGCCTCGGAACCCAGCATGTCTTTTCGGGCCGGCAGCCCGAAGAGGATTACGCCGGGAATGCCAAGTTCAGCGACTTCGTCAATCTCGTCCAAGAGCTTGTCCAGGGAGAGATGATAGGAGCCGGGCATGGTGTCCACCGGCTCCCGGCGGTCCCGGCCATGGGTGACGAAGATGGGATAGATGAGGTCGGAGACGGCCAAACTCGTCTCCCGCACCATCGAACGGATAGCGTCCGTTTCTCTCAGCCTACGCAGTCGCGCCATTGGTGAAGGGGACATTCTCGGCTATGCCTCCAAGGAAGATTGCATGTGGTCTTTCAGGGCCTGCACCAACCCAGCCACGGTGTGCCGGCGAGCCACCACGTCCACCCTCAAGCCCAACTCCCGGGCCTTTCGCGCCGTCACCGGACCTATGCAGGCAATAAACACATTCTGTAGAGCCGCGGGGTCTCCGTCCAGAAGCTCCAACAAGTTCTGAACGGTGGAGGAACTGGTGAAGGTTGCTATGTCAATTTTACCACGGGCCAGCAGTCTCTTGGCCTTCTCCGCCGAACCTGCAGGCTTCAGCGTCCGGTAGGCGACAGGCTGGAGCACCTGCGCCCCCAGGTTCTCCAAAGCGCGTGCTGCGTCTTCCGGCACGATGTTGGTGCGTGGCATCAGCACACGGACGCCCGCTACCCCTCGCTCTGCCAGCCCCTGCACTAATCGCTCCGTGGTGTACCTGGGGGGCGTGAAGTCGGGTCGTATACCGCGCTGCTCCAGGGCGGCGGCGGTGATCGGCCCGATGGCGCAGACCCGGCTGCTTCCCAGCGCGCGGGCATCCATGCCCAACTCGTTCAGCCGACGGAAGAACGCCGCCACGCCGTTGAAACTGGTGAAGATCACCCACCCGAAGCTTCCAAGGTCCCGCAGGGCCTCGTCCAGCGGCCCGAAATCCGCGGGCGGCGCAATTTCGATGGTCGGCAACTCTATAGCTTCCGCGCCTTCCTCCGTGAGCATCCGGCTTAACACGGAAGCCTGGGTTCTGGAGCGCGTCACCAGCACCCGCTTGCCAAAGAGAAGTTTATCCTCGTACCACCGGATTTCCTCCCGAAGCTCCACCACCCGCCCGATTACTACCACCACCGGCGGGCCGAAGTCCGCGGCCCGCGCCCTTTCGACGATATTCCGAAGCACACCTACGACAGTCTTCTGGTACGGTTCCGTGCCCCACTGCACCACCGCCGCGGGCATCGTGGGCGACATCCCTTCGCCCAGCAGCTTCTCCACTACCCGCGGCAATGCCCCCCAGCCCATCATTACCACCAACGTTCCCCGCGTTCGGGCCAGCACACCCCAGGGGATGGCGGATTCCCTCTTCTCTGCGTCCTCGACGGCGCTGACCACGGTGAAGGACGTTGCCGCATCGCGGTGGGTGAGGGGGATACCGGCGTATGCGGGCGCGGCCACGGCGGAGGAAACGCCCGGCACAACCTCAAAGGGAATGCCTGCCATTGCCAGCACCTGCGCTTCCTCGCCGCCCCGGCCAAACACGAAAGGGTCTCCACCCTTCAGCCGCACCACCCGCTTGCCCTCGTGCGCCCGGTCGATGAGGATGGGGTAGATGCTCCTCTGCCTCGCGCCGCCCTGACCCGCCTGCTTCCCCACGTCGATGAGCTCTGCGCCCTCCCGCGCCTCCTCCAGCAGACGACGGTCCACCAGCCTATCGTAGGCCACCACGTCGGCCTCGCGGAGACGCTGCAGGCCTTTCACGGTTATCAGCCCCGGGTCTCCAGGGCCGGCCCCCACCAGCGACACGACGCCCAGAAACTCTACCATGCGCGAAGGACCCGTCGGGCGGCTGGAGCAAGGATGTCTCTTGGCCGCATCTTCACCGCCCACTCCCCGGGACGAGCGCCCCGGCTCCCCTCTCGATAAGCTGCTGGAGAGCCTCCATCGCCAATTCGTGGGGATTGGATGCCCGACCCCGCGCCTTCGTGTAGTAGGATTGCTCGCCGTCGGCGGAGGCCAAGAATACCTGCATCACCATGGTTTCTCCGGCGACTCGGGCGTAGGCCGCCGATGGTTCCTGGCAGCCGCCGCCCAGCCGCTCCAGAAAAGCCATCTCCGCCATAACCACGCGGCGTGTCGGCGTATGGTCGATGCTTCGCAGCATCCACGACGTTGCATCGTCATTGGACCGTATCTCCACCGCCAGCGCTCCCTGGCCCGGCGCGGGTACGAACTTGTCCGCGGGGAGGTACTGTGAAATCCTCTCCTGGAGGCCCAGGCGGATCATCCCCGCCGCTGCCAGCACCACCCCGTCGTAGTCGTCGCTAGTGGCCTTTTCAATTCGGGTGCCCACGCTGCCCCGTACAGGCAGAACGTTAACATGGGGCGCCCATCTCCTGAGCTGAGCGAAGCGGCGGGGGCTGCTGGTGCCTATTCTGGCGCCGGCGGGCAGGTCTTCCAGGCTAGCGTTCCAACGGTTGACCAGCGCGTCTCGAGGGTCCTGCCGCTCCGTCACTGCGCCCACGGTCAATCCCGGCGCAAGCAGGGGCGGCAGGTCCTTGTGGCTATGAACCGCCATATCCACCTCGCCCCTCAGCAGCGCCTCCTCTATCTCCTTGACGAAAATCCCCACCCCCAGGCTGCGTAGGGGAGCTTCCGCCGCCCGATCGCCAGCCGTGCGAAGCACCTTCACCTCGAACTCGACGTCCGGGCGCTTCTCCCTCAGCTTGTCCACAACTTCCTGGGTTTGAATCAGCGCCAACGGCGTGCCTCGAGTGCCGACAACCACCCGCTTCACTACGGTTCCTCAAAAGCGGCCAGTTTTTGCAGAACGTCCTCCAATGCTTCCTCTTCTCTACCCTCCCGCACCGCTTCGACGAGCTTCCTGTCGATGACTTCCTGCCACCGGTCCGGCGGGATCTTCAACCCGCGCCGCTTGACTTCCGCCCGCGCCTTCGACAGTAGGCCGGCAATCTCGGCGAAGTCCAGCAATTCGCTCTTTTCCATGGCCTCCCTGAGCTTGCGGGCCAGGGCAGGACTGGCCCCGGAGGTGGATATGGCCACCGTGACCGGCCCCCTCTCGACAATGGATGGCGCGATGAACATGCACAAGGGCGTGTAGTCCACCACGTTCAACAAGACCCGCTCCCGTTCCGCTTCCGCCGCCATCAGCCGATCTACCTCGGGGACGCCCGTTGCGCCGATGGCTAGAAACGCCCCTTTCAGGTCACCCTCGCGATAGGCCCGCCTCTGCCAATCGATGCGGTCTTCCCCGGCCCACCACTCCAGCAAGTCGGTCGCCTGGGGGCTGATGAGGACAACCTCGCACGGGTGCTTCATCAGATTCCTAACCTTGCCCTCGGCGATAGGCCCACCCCCCACAACCACGCACCGTCTTCCCTTCAGACTGAGGAACACAGGATAATAAGTGGGAAAAATAGACTCAGACAAAGTACCGGACACGGGTCTTCTTGTACTCCCGGCTGCTATATAGAACGAGATACTCGTCCAAACCCGTGGCTTCCGCGATCTCCGCCACCGACTCCTCACAGCCCCCCGGTGTGGTGGCATGAATCATGGTGAAGTGGGTGTAGGGCCAGTCGGGGAAGGTGGGGCGCTGGTAGCAGTGGGTGACGCTGGAGTGGGAGGCCATTATCTGCCCCACCTCCTCGGCCCGCTCCTCGTCGACAATCCAGACGGCCATCGCGTTGGCCCTGAAGCCCGCCCGCCGATGATGAAGCACGGCGCTGTAGCGGCGCATGAATCCCCGCTTCTGAAATTCGGCGGTCGTATGATACAGCTCGTCGTTGGAAAGGCTCAACCGCTCTGCCATAGCGTCGAAGGGGCGCGATATCATCGGCAGGTCTTCCTGCAGCTCACGAATCACGTGAATGTCGAAATCGCTGAGGGAGACCGCCCGGTTCCAGTCCTTCGACACCTGCTTGTTGTAACCGTCGGGGCTGTAGTTGAAGGCGGCGCTCCGTCGATTCACCATGTCGAAGTTGACGCCAATCTTGAAGAACCGGATAGTCGGCATCAATCGATGTTGGAGCGAGCCCGTACGGGCTGCCATCCCATTTACCGTCTCCTCCAGATTGTCGTCGGGCGCCACCGCCAGAGTGAACCAGAGGTTGTAGTAGGAACCCTCGCGGGCGTAGTTGTGACTCACGCCTGGGTGCTCGTTGATGATGAGAGCGGCGTCGTGCAGGGCATTCGGGGGAAACGCCATCGCAACCAGCGTAGTCTTGTATCCAAGGCGACGCGTGTCGAAGATGGCGCTTATCTGTCTCACCACGTTTGTCCTTCGCAGGCGGGCAAGCCGCTCCAGGACAGATGCTTCGTCAATGCCCAACTGCTCGCCTATCTGGGCGTAGGGCTCGTCAACCAACGGAAACCCTGATTGGATGATGTTGAGCAGCTTCCGGTCGAGGATGTCCATGTCCGACGGGGGTTTGCTGGGAGCGGCGGCTGTGCCCGCCTTGGCGCTGGATGGATTCAAGTTTGCCATAGACCTCCGTGTTGAATTCGATGATTTAATT
This sequence comes from Dehalococcoidia bacterium, assembly GCA_965238215.1. Lineage (GTDB taxonomy): Bacteria > Chloroflexota > Dehalococcoidia > Lucifugimonadales > JAPULR01. Next base: position 2,689,622 of record OZ250180.1, read on the forward strand.
GTACCAAAAATCTATTCCTTGATTTCCCATCGTTGGCGCTCCTCGCGGGTACCTGCCCCGCCCCCACTAACAAGCCATCGACCATTCCGAGAAATCCCATCCGTTATTGCAAATGTTTCGGCTGGTAGTGATCCTTTAGGTCACCAATGGATCCGTGGGCTTCAGATATCAAGGCTGTGCTTTCGGTCGATGAAACCGTGGTTTGACTCCGCCTCAATGCAATCTAAATCGGAAGGTTCCAACTGTCATTCATGGGCTTTCACCCTCGCATCGGTTCAATGTGGTAGCGTCCACCCACACGTCCGAAAACTGCTCCGGGAGACATCCCCAAAAATGTTGCCACTTGATGTACAGATGGCGCAGGTCCTTCAGGTTGGCCAATTCCAATGGGAGTTCCCAATCTCCATAAGCGGAAAATGCCGGTGAAGTTATGCCCTCTATTACGTTAACGGCTAGCGAATGGGTTTGCAGTCTTCTAAGGTTGGCGAGATCCTTAGGTAGGCCTGTTACCGGTACTACCTTGTAATCGCCTTGGATGATTAGCCACCTGGAAATCGGATGTATCCATCCGACACCCACACCCCAAAGCAGTTCCAGGCCGATCACTCTGGGCGGCTCACCGCCAATGGTGATTCCCTCCCATTCATCAATAGGAACGTCGGGACTCCAGTTGAGAGGGACTTCTCTGGCCAGGATGTCCCTTGTCGACAAGAGAGTGACGCAATCGCCCACCAGCCCAGGATTGCTTTCAGGCCTCTGGACCACAATCCCGTTGCCGCAGGCGGCTTCGCCAGACTCGTACTCTCCGAAGGCGGGCGCCTGTGGACCCTTGGCGAGACCACTTCGCACCAATAACTGTACGTTCGTGCCATCCGGGTCCATAGTGTAGACGACCGGATATCCCCCCGGTTCCGCGCTGGGAAAGTCGAGAGCCCGCACCGCTATCCTTGATCCATCCGGGGGCCAAGCTATCCTAGGGCCATCCCCCACATAGAGTCGGGCTGGCAGTATTTCCTGCGTTGGTGATTCGCTAACCACACCACTCTCCAAGTTGACAATGCAGATCCCCACGTCGCATTGAAACATGATGTGCGCCCCGTCAGGTGACCAGGACAGATTGTCTATCCAAGAACCGTAGCGATTTGCGAATCTATCTCCACCGAGAGTAATCTTGGCGACCTCAATCGATTCAGAACCGTCACTGGCTACCGTGACAAGGAATACACCTTCTCTACGAAGCTCAGCAAATGCCAAGCGGCTCCCATCGGGAGACCAGGAGGCCGTACTGACTATCTCCGACACCCTGTCGATTTCAGTGCCGTCAACTTCAATCGCATATACGGCCCTCCCATGATCCTCCCCTCGATCATACTTCTCCTCACTGTATTCGACGACTACAAGCGCCACGTGTTCGCCATCGGGAGACCACACAGGGACAAGGGAAGAGAAATCCACACCATCCACATCGTCCGGAACTCCCTCAGCTTGTTCCAGGTGCCACCAACCAACTTCCCGAATATGCGAGCCATCCCTTGACATTACTTGAAGCACTAGTAGAGGTGAGGGATCACTACTGCTGCTGAAATAGGCTATTCTTCTACCATCGGGAGACCAGGTGGGATAGTGGTCTATGTTTTCATTCTCCGTAAGACGTCTCACTTGTGTGCCGTCGATGGCCACAGTCCCGATCTCATAGTGGTAGTAGTCTCGCTCAATTACACCTTCTCTTGTTCGGTACTCCGAAATCTCTGATGTGTATTGACACGAGGTGTACACAATACTAGAACCATCTGGCGAAACATCGGCATAGAAGCCGTCCCTAAAGTTTAATCCTGGATTCGCATCGACCACCACTCGGAGCCCGGAACCGTCAGCGCCCACAATCATCACTGCCGAATCGTCGTCAAACATAATACTGGAACCATCGGGGGTCCAATGTATGAAGTGTTCGATAATGCCTATAGGATTATCAATATACCATCCGCTTATACAAGGATAGTTAGGTGGGTGGCCAGACGTGTACTCTTTGACCGTGGTAAGAGTTGGCGCGGGTGTTGGTTCAGGCGTAGAGGTTGGAGTTGGCGCCGGTGTCGGTTCAGGCGCAGGGGTAGGTGTTGGTGTAGTCATTGGAGTTTGTGTAGAGGTAGGCATGGGAGCTGGAGTTGGTGCCGGCGTCGGTTCAGGTCTAGAGGTGGGGATTAGCGTCGGCGTCGGTTCAGGCGTAGGGGTAGGTGTTGGCGCCGGTGTCGGTCCGGGCGTAGGGGTTGGTGTAACGTCGCTCAGTTCCATTTCGGGAGTTGCAGTTGGGGTCGGAGTTGGTGGTTGTGTTGCCGTTGCTTCCGGCGACCCAACCTTCGTCTCAATGGTGGGCGCAGACGTTGGACTGCTTGATTCGCTCTCGCAGCCGATTACGGCAAGGCAGAACAATGCGGCTATTTCCGCCTTAGCAATGCTTCCAGCGATCTTCATGTTTTGTAGCCTGACCATGACAGTTGAAGTGCCAGTTATGATACACCAACAAGGACTGGGGCTCGCCCTAGTCTCTATACCTGCTTCAAGGTGAACCCAGAAAGTTGGACAGGGACATGTCCGTTGTTGAGAGAGAATACCTCTGATCTTTGCCAACGTCCTGGTCCTACACTGCAGCCTAAGCCAGTTTTCGGACCGAAACTAAGAATCGCGTCATCTTCCGATTGCCGCCCGAACATCGACGCAATTCTCCGCCATGCCTTGTGCTGCGTTCAGAATCATGGACGCCACTCAGCGGCATGTAACCAAAGCCATGTATACTGGAGGTACAGGAATGCACCTACCATCAAGTCAAGAACTATGACCCGCCGATTATCAGACGCCAAGGACGCCCTCTTTCTCAGCATGAGCGGTCACGTTAGAGACAGCCGCGTCTTGGACGCAATGGCCCGTGTTCCCAGGGAACTCTTCGTCCCGCCGGAACTCCGCGACCGGGCTTACAGCAACGAGCCATTGCCCATCGGTTACGGCCAGACCATCTCTCAGCCTCTGATGACGGCCTACATGACCAGCGTTCTCCAGCCGATGCCCACGGACAGGGTGCTGGAAGTAGGAACAGGCAGCGGCTACCAGGCGGCCATTCTTGGATTGCTGACCCATCGAGGCTCCGTCGTGACGGTGGAACGAGTCCCCGCCCTGGCGCGCCACGCCGACGAATTACTCCGCTTCATCGGCCTGACCAACGTCCAGGTCGTGCCCGCCGACACCACCCTCGGCTGCCCGGAAAAAGCGCCCTTTGACGCCATTCTCGTCACCGCCGCCGCACCCCAACTGCCCCAATCCCTCCTGAAGCAGCTGGCCGTGGGCGGAAGGCTGGTAATTCCCGTAGGCAGCCGGGACTCCCAGGAACTGGTGCTAGCCATGAAAACCGGCGAGGGCGTATCCATCAAGTACAAAGGCTCCTGCCGGTTCGTGCCCCTGGTCGGAAAGGAAGCCTGGCCTGCTTCAACGTAAGCCCTTCCCTCGTGAGCGCCCTACCTATCCGTTTTTCCCGCGAAGGCGGGAATCCATCCCCGTTCCCCTAGGGACGTTTCTCGTGAGCGCCCGCTCGCCCAAAGCGCCAACCTGCCCTTCGATTTCGCAATCACCCATCCATTGAAGCATCTCCCTGCGGATTGATATACTTGCATAGGCGTTTCCACATCCCAATCCCACTCGACGAGGCAGCGTGACCACTTCGGCCCCCGTAAAATACGAGACCGTCATCGGACTGGAAGTCCACGTCCAGCTGAAGACCCGGAGCAAGATGTTCTGCTCCTGCCGGGCGGACTACCAGGGCGCAAAGCCCAACTCTCTGGTCTGCCCCATTTGTCTGGGAATGCCCGGCGTCCTTCCCGTCATCAACAAGAAGGCCGTCGAATTCGCCATCGCAACCGGTCTCGCCCTCAACTGCTCCATCGCCACCCGCACCAAGTTCGACCGGAAGAACTACGCCTACCCAGATCTGATGAAGGGCTACCAGATCTCCCAGTACGACATGCCCATCGCCGTTGGCGGGCATCTCGACGTGGAGGCCGACGGCAAGAAGCGCACCATCGGCATTACTCGTGTACACATGGAAGAGGACGTGGCCAAGCTCCAGCACGTCCGCACCTCCACCGGCGAGACCTTCAGCCTTGTGGACGTCAACCGCTCAGGCGTGCCTCTCATGGAAATAGTCAGCGAACCGGACATCCGCTCCCCCGAGGAGGCCCGCCAGTATCTCACCACCCTCCGGACCATACTCCGCTACGTGGGCGTTACCACCGGCAGCATGGAGGAGGGGAACTTCCGGTGCGACGCAAACGTGAGCATCCGCCCTATGGGCAACACCGAGCTTGCGACCCGCGCCGAAGTCAAGAACATGAACAGCTTCCGCTCCGTGTTCAGCGCCTTGGAGTACGAGGTGGAACGCCAGCGGCGCGTCGTGGAAGACGGTGGTCGGGTAGTCCAGGAGACCCGCGGTTGGCTGGAAGACCGGGGCGTCACAGTGAGCCAGCGTTCAAAGGAACACGCCCATGACTATCGCTACTTCCCGGAGCCGGACCTGCCGGAACTTCTGCCCGATCCAGCATGGGTGGAGGAGATTCGGGAGTCGCTGCCGGAACTGCCGGCCCAGCGGCGGGACAGGTTCGTTAGCCAGTACGACCTGCCGCTTTACGACGCCGGACTTCTCACTGCCAGCCGGCCCGCTGCGGAATTTTTCGAGCAGGCCGTGAACGGCAAGACCAAGGCGATTCAACGGAGGGCGAAGCGGGTCAGCAACTGGATGCTGGGGGAGGTTTCCCGCCTGCTGGACGACGGCCTGGCCAGCATAGGCGATTCCCCCTTGAAGCCCGAACATCTCGGACAACTCTCAGACCTGGTGGAAACCGGCGAACTCAGCAATTCCTTGGCCAAAACCGTCCTGCAGAAGGCCTTCGAGAGCGGCAATACCCCGAAGCGCATCGTGAAAGAGGAAGGCTACGTCCAGATAAGCGATTCCTCGGTGGTTGAGCAGGCGGTGCGGCAGGCCATCGACCAGAACCCCAAGGCCGTCCAGGACTACCTCAACGGCCGAGAGACCGCCTCCAAGTTCCTCGTAGGCCAGGTGATGCGAATTACCCGCGGCAAGGCCAACCCCACCGTGGTCAACACCCTGATGCAGCAGGAACTCAACAACCTTCAAAACACCGACGGGAGCAGTTAGTTGGAAACCATTCTCAACTTCATTCAGATTCTCATCTCCGTGACGCTGGTGCTGGTCATTCTCTTCCAGGTGCGCGACCTCGGCAGCGGCCTGTTCGGCAGCGCCAACGCCACCTTCCGGGTCCGGCGAGGCGTTGAACTGGTTCTATTTCGGTCGACCATCGCCATCGTACTTCTCTTCATCGTCATCTCCATCATCAGGGTGAGGTTGATCTAAGGACAGAGCCTTGCCTTCTCCCAAGTCCGTCATCACCCTGACCACGGACTTCGGCATTCAGGATCCCTACGTGGGCCTGATGAAGGGCGTCATCCTCAGCATCAATCCCGACGCCGAGATTGTAGACGTAACCCACGGAGTTGCGCCCCAGAACGTCTTTCAAGGTTCCTTTCTGCTTCATCACAGCCGCCGATACTTCCCCAAGGACGCCATTCACGTCGCAGTCGTGGACCCGGGCGTTGGGACGAATCGGCGCGCCGTCTTGCTGGAAACTCCCCAAGGCCGCTTCCTGGCCCCCGACAACGGCCTGCTCACCCACATCCTCTTCCACGACCTCCACCGGCCTTCGACTAAAGGAGGGCCGGTGGAGCTTCCCCAGGGCTGGAGGGCCTACCACCTAACCAACCCCGCCTACTGGCTCCAACCCCTGAGCCGCACCTTCCACGGGCGGGACCTCTTCGCCCCCGTGGCGGCCCATCTCTCCAACGGCGTGCCGCCCTCTGAGTTGGGCGACGAGGTCGGAAGTCTGCACTGCCTGCCTATGTCGACGCCTCACTGGAGGGGCGACGTACTCCGCGGAAGGGTCGTTCACGTGGACAGGTTCGGCAACCTGGTCACGGATATCCCCGCCGACCTACTGACAGTCGATGCCTCCCCCTCCGGCCCTCGTAGGGGCGTCCCTCGTGGGCGCCCTTCTCCCCTCAATGTTCAAATAGAAGTAGGCAGCGCAGTTATAGAAGGGCTGAGCGACAGCTACGCAGAGGCCGACGGTCTACTGGCCATCATCGGCAGCTTCGACACCCTGGAGATTGCGCTCAAGAACGGCAGCGCCGCCTTCAAGCTGTCCCTGGCCCCAGCCGCCCCCGTCACCGTCCGCCGCAACCCCTAAGAACGGTGACCTCAGCCGTCACCCAGCGACTCGCCGCTTTCGGTAGTGCCTACGACGTTGACCTGGCTGGCGCCGGCGGCCCAAGCCAGCTCCGTGAGCATCCGCACAGGGTCCAATACCTGCCAGAGAATTCCATTGTTGACGAAGTAACCATTGGCAAATACCAGGGCGCCCAGCGTCAACGAAACAACCGCGCCCACGCGCCCCGCAACGCATCCGCTGCGCCACAGAATCACCGCCGCCACACTGGAGGAACCGATGAACAACGGATTAACGGTGCGCCACACGTTACCCCCATGGTCGCCAAATAGGCCGCTGTAACCGTTGACGAGCACCACCAGGGCCAACGTTCCCAACGCTAGGCTCCGGACCCAGGGAACGCGTCGGGTGCTCAGCCAGACCCACCAAACCCCGCCGAACCCCATCAGCAGAGGGGCGATTTGCCACATCTTCCAAGGCCAGTAGGAAACGGACAGCCCTTCCGGATCAACGACGATGGTCCTCTCAGTCCAGGCAAAAATGGCCAGGGCCACGAAGGCAACCGTCGCGAGGGCGGGGATTGGTGCAAGGTCCCGCGGGGCGATCAGTTTGAACATCAGTCACCCTTCCTGCTGCGGGTTCTCATTAAGCCAGTTTCAGCTTTTGGACCTGTCAGAAGGTGTATCACCGCTCCCCTACAACGCCAGCTTGCCAGGGTTCATGATGTTCTGCGGGTCCAGGGCCATCTTCATCACACGGACCACATCCAAGCCAGCGCCCATCTCCCTGGGCAGCAGGTGCGCCAGCTTCACTCCCACGCCGTGGCAATACTCCATTATTCCGCCCATGTCCTGGGCCAACATCAACGCCTCGTCCACAGCCTTTGGCATGCCCTCAGGCTGCGTAGCCGTCCCCGGCACCAGCACCATTGAAAACAGCTCCGGCTCCGTCCAGATGGCGAACTCCGTCGCCCGAATGTCGTATCCCTTGAAGATGGCCTCGCATAACAGCCGGTACTCCAACACTCTCGACACCGGCAAGGCCACGTGTAGATAGTCGAAGGAACGACCCTGGGGTCTCGACGCATCGCCTCCAGTGGATTCGGCCAGGCTGTCTCGATAGGCTTCCGCGACCTGATAGCGGGTGTCCCAATAGATGACGGCCTCCGTAGGGCCCATGTCTCGCCCTTTCCTGCTGAGGCAGATTTCGGCGGACCGGCGCCTCTGAGCCTCCACCAACTCTCTGTACCCTTCAAAGACCATGTAAAGATGAATCCCCTCGAAGTCGTCGGCCAGGTCCACCACGGCGGGACGCAGCCCCAAGGCGAACATCTCCGACACCGCGCCGAACCCATCCTCAAAGGTCTGAAACCGGAATGTTGAAAATACCCGCTCCTCTGGCTGCCGGTAGACCTTCAGCGTAGCCTTGGTGATGATGCCGAATACCCCTTCCGACCCGATGAACAGGTGGTTGAGATTGGGACCACTGGAAGTCTTCGGGACGCTTCTGGTCGTTATCACGCCGCCGGAAGGCATCACAACCTCGAGGCCGAGCACCTGCGCGCCCATTGGGCCCACGGCGGCGGCCCGGTAGCCCACGCCGTTGGTGGATATGGCCCCGCCGACAGTGGCGATGGGTACGCTCCAGGGGTCGTGGCCCAACATCAGTCCCTGATCCGCCAGCGCCGACGCCAGATCCTCAAGGATTACCCCCGCCTCCATCGTGGCCGTCATATTAGACGGGCTGACTTCCAGAATTCCGTTCATCAGGCCCAAGTCTACGATGATGCCTCCCCGCAGGGGGGTCAGCCCACCCATGACGCCGGTGCCGCCGCCATAGGGGATTACGGGAGCGCCGAAGTCCCTGGCCACCCTCACAATCCACGCCACTTCCTCCGTAGACCTCGGTCTCACCAACACGTCGGCTCTGCGTTCGAGAAGAGGAGCGGCGTCGAAGGCCCGGCTCGGACTCAAAGCGTCCTGCGAGTAGCGGCGTACCTCCTCCTCGTCCGTCACAACCCTGGAGGGTTCGAGCAGCCCCTTTAGCCTATCTATCAAGTCCCAATAAAGCACTTCAAGCCCAATGCGCCAGCCGTCGCTGAAAAGTCTTGTGTGAGAACGACGCCGAACTCCGCAACCTTCCTATTTGGGAGGTGACAAAGGCCGATGAGACCCGCGACACGCACCCCAGACCCTGGCTCAAGCTCAGGACTACGAAGACTGCCGCAGCCGCCAAACCGTGCCGTCGGCGGTGTCCTCTAGGGTGACGCCCATTTCGCCCAGGCCGGCGCGGATTGCGTCCGCCATCTGGTATTCCCGGGCCTGCCGTAGCTCCCTGCGAATGGCTAGTAGAGTCTCTACGATAGTTGCCCCGTCCTCATCCTGCACGTGGGCCTCCACCCAACCCGCCAGCTTGTGCTGCCCAGATGCGTTAAGCTGCGAGCCCGTCTCTCGAAGGAGGGCAATAACTGGCGCAAGCGGCAGGTCCTGCCCCTGCCCGTCATCCAAGAAAGCCAGACCCAGCACGCCTCCCAGCCGTCGAAGTCGGGACTGGGCGGCGTCTACCGCCTCCCTCCGCTCCCTGGCCCGGTTTATCTCCCTGGCCAAATCGAACAGCGCCCCCATGGCCTGGGGCGTATTCAGGTCCGAGTCCATGGCGTCGGTGAACCGGTCTTCAAAGGGGGATGCGTCCAACCTCCCGTTGTCGGAACTGTCGGCGCCGGGTCGTAGAGCGTTCCGAAGGCGGGCAGCGGCGCGCTCCATGGCGTCCAGACCGTCGTCGCTGTAATTCAGCGGACTGCGATAGTGGGAGCTCAGGAAATACAGCCGGAGGGCGTCCACGCTGTGGCCCTCCAACGCCTGCGACACGCCGACCAGGTTGCCCAGGGACTTGCTCATCTTGCTCTCGCCCATATTCAGCAATCCGTTATGGACCCAAAATCGGGAGAAGGGCGACACGCCGGTATAGCATTCGCTCTGAGCAATCTCGTTCTCATGGTGAGGGAATACCAGGTCCTGGCCTCCGCCGTGAATATCCAGGGTTTCCCCAAGGTGCTCCAGGGCGATGGCGCTGCATTCGATGTGCCAGCCCGGCCGGCCCGGCCCCCACGGACTCTCCCAAGCGGGCTCGCCAGGTTTAGCCGCCTTCCAAAGGGTGAAGTCCATGGGGTGCTCCTTCCCCCGCAATGCCACTACCCGCGCCCCGGCAATCATGCTCTCGATGGAACGGTGGCTGAGCTTGCCGTATCCTTCGCAGCCGCTGACCCGGAAATACACGTCCCCGCCCGACTCGTAAGCGTGGCCCTTCTCCACCAGCCTGCGGATTATCTCCTGAATTCTGGGAATGGCCTCCGTGGCCAGGGGGTAGACGTGGGCGGGCATAACCCGCAGGCGCTCCATTTCCCCGGCGTACTCCTCGATATACCTGTCCGAAAGCTCCCGGTAGCTGACCCCTTCTTCAGTGGAACGGGTGATAATCTTGTCGTCAATGTCGGTGAAGTTCTGCACGTGGTGGACCTTGTGCCCCTTAAACTCCAGGTATCTGCGGAGAACGTCGAAGACCACGGAGCTGAAGGCGTGACCCACGTGACTGGAGGAATAGGGCGTGATGCCGCAAACGTACATCTTCACCGACTGGCCGGAGGGCGCGAACTCCTCCTCCACGCCGGAAAGGGTGCTGTACAGTCTCATGCCTTGGCCTCTAACAGCGCGACGGCATAGGCCGCCAGACCTTCGCCTCGGCCGGCGAACCCCATGTGGTCGGTGGTGGTAGCCTTGATGCTCACGTCCGCCTGATCCGCTCCCAGGGCTTGTGCCAAATTCTCTCGCATTCCGTCTATAAAAGGCCCCAGTCGGGGCCGCTGCGCCAGTATTGTAGCATCCACGTTGACCACCCGCCACCGACGGGCCGAGACCAGGGAAGCCGTCCGCTTCAACAGCAGAAGGCTGGAGATGCCTTTAAGCGAGGGGTCGCTGGACGGAAAGTGCACGCCCTTGTCACCCAGGGCCGCGGCCCCCAAGAGAGCATCCATCAGTGCGTGAACCACCACGTCGCCATCGCTGTGACCGGAAAGCCCCTTGTCGAAGGGAACCTCAACCCCGCCCAGAATTAGGGGCCGCCCGTTTACCAGGGGATGAGCGTCGAAGCCCAAGCCCACTCGCATACTCACCGGGCTACGCCTCCTTTAGGCGCCCTCATCAGCGCCTGCACAACCAATAGATCCTCCGGCGTGGTCACCTTGACGTTGCGATAAGATCCCATGAACACCTTCACCGTAGCGCCGAGGCTCTCAACCATGGACGCGTCGTCCGTAAAGTCGCCGCGACATTCTTCGTGGGCCTGCAGAAGCAGCTCAGAGCGGAAGATTTGGGGCGTCTGCACCTGCCATAGCCTCTCCCGTGGAGGCGTCTCTTGCACCGCGCCGCCCTCCGAAACAACCTTGATTGTGTCCTTCGCAGGCACGGCACAGACGGCTGCTCCTGTTTCTGCGGCGGCGGCCAAGCCTCGCAGTACCATCGCCCTGTCCACGAGCGGACGGGCGCCGTCGTGCACAGCCACCCAGTCACAACCACCAAGCGCATCCAGTCCCGCCCGCACCGAGTCTTGACGCCGCTCCCCGCCCACACACAGCCCCGAAACCTTTCCCATCCCGAACGCCGTCGCCAGCCGTCGCCCATCCTTCAAACGCTCGTCCGACAAGACCAACGCGATACGGCTAACGGCTGGCAGCGTGGCGAACGTTCTAAGGGAGTAAGAAATGAGCGGAACCCCGCCGACACGCGTGAAAATCTTGTCCAGGCCGTCCATGCGCAGGCCCTTGCCCGCGCCCAGAATCACCACTCCCACCGTGCCGGCGGAGGGGGCTTCGTCTGACGTCATCTATAGATGCCTCTGGTCTGGGCAAAGATGATGCGCCCCGCCGCCGTCTGGAGCACCCGAGTTACAGTGACCTCCTGGATGGAGTTGATGAAGCGGCGTCCGCCCTCCACCACAACCATGGTGCCGTCGTCCAAAAACGCCACCCCCTGGCCTATCTCCTTGCCCTCCTGAATGATGTTCACGGCCAGGTTTTCCCCCGGCAGCACCACGGGCTTGAGGGCGTTGGCCAGCTGGTTCACGTTGAGCACGTTCACACCGCTGAGCTCCGCCACCCGATTGAGATTGTAGTCCGTAGTAAGAATGTAGGCCTTCATGTCTTTGGCCATACGCACCAACTCCGTGTCCACCTCGCCGCCCATGGGTACCTGCGCGTCGGTAAACTGGATGGGCAGGTCACTGTTCCCGCGTAGATGAGAGAGGACCTCCAGACCCCGCCGGCCGCGCGTTCGGCGTATTGAGTCGCTTGAGTCGGCGATGTGGCGTAGTTCGTCCAGCACGAACTGGGGAACGATGAGGGTGCCCTGGACGAAGCCCGTTTCGCTGAGGTCCCCGATGCGACCGTCAATGATAGCGCTGGTATCCACAAGTATGCGAACCTTGGCGCCGCTCGCCGCCCTTGAACCGCCGCCCGCCCCCGGAAGTATCAGATGCAGGTCCTGCTCACGGTGCAGTCCGATGGACAGGCCCACGAAGGCGAAGGTGCCCATGATGATGAGGGGTATTATCCAGTTCAACCCTTCCGTCAACTGGAAGAAGGGAATGGAGACGAGGGCCGCCACTATCAAGCCCACGATTAGCCCCAGCGTACCGGAAACGATGGTGCTAAGGGATACCCGATTGGCTTCGTCAACCAGCCGCTTGAGGGTGTCGACAAGGCCGGGCCCCAGCAGGCCGCCGACCAAGCCGCCGACGGCGGTGAATGCGAGGCCCCAGGGTAGGTAGTCCGCAACTTCGTTGGAGGCCAGAGACAAGGCGACGCTGACCCGCCAGCCTATGACGGCAAAGACAACCAGGGATGTCAACCTTACAGCCAACTAACTAGCTGCCTAACTGCTCCTCCCGTCCACCCCTCGGCGTCTGAGGGAAATCCTGAGAAAAGTGAATATTGCATAGGCAAAGCCGATTTTCTCTCGTGCCTGAGCGTGGTGAGAGTCAAAAATAGTGCTACTACTAGAATATCACAGGCGGGCTAATTTATGAATAGCCCGCCTGTTTCTAAGCACCCACTCCGGCATCGACGACCGCCGCCATCGAGGCGGCCTCCGCCTTGCGGAAACTAAGGGACCCGTCCTCCAGGTCCACCACCACCGCATCACCCTCCTCCAACTCCCCCGACAAAAGCATCTTGGCCAGAGGGTTCTCCACGAACCGCTGCAACGCCCGGCGAAGCGGCCTCGCCCCGTACACCGGGTCGTAACCTTCCTTCACCAGCCAGCCGAGGGCGTCCTCCGTCAACTCCAGGCTTATCCGCTGCTCCGACAGCCGGTCCTGAATCTCCTTGGCCATCAGCTTCACTATCTCCCGGATCTGCTCCTGGGTTAGGCCGTTGAAGACGATGATTTCGTCGATGCGATTCAGAAACTCCGGCCGGAATTCACGCTTCAACGCGTCCTGCACCGTGGACTTGAGACGCTCTTCGTCCAGAACGCCATTGCTGTCGGAACGGAAGCCCACGGCGACCCTGTTAGCAATGCCGGTGCCCAGGTTGCTGGTCATGATGATAACGGTGTTACGGAAGTCCACCGTCCGGCCATGACCGTCCGTCAGCCGCCCGTCCTCCAGAATCTGGAGAAGGATGTTGAACACCTCCGGGTGCGCCTTTTCGATCTCGTCGAACAGCACCACGCGGAAGGGTCGGGCCCGCACCGCTTCAGCAAGCTGCCCGCCTTCTTCGTATCCCACGTACCCCGGCGGGGCGCCCACGAGACGCGACGCCGTATGCCGCTCCATGTACTCCGACATGTCTATCCGCACCATGGCCTCCTCGTTGTCGAAGAGATACTGGGCCAAGGCCCGGGCCAGCTCCGTCTTGCCCACCCCCGTGGGCCCAAGGAATATGAAGCTGCCGATGGGACGCTTGGGATCCTTGAGCTTCGAGCGGGATCGGCGTATGGCCTCCGAGATCGCCTGCACCGCCTCGTCCTGGCCAATAATCCTTTCGTGTAGGCGGTCTTCCATGTTCAAGAGCCGCTCCGCCTCGCCCTCCAGCAGCCGTGAAACGGGTATGCCGGTCCAGTTAGTGATCAACTGGGCGATGTCATCCGCGCTCACCACGGGCTGATCGCTGTTCTCAGCCTCCCAGACTCCGCGCGCGCCCTCGTACTCAGTCTCGCACTGCAGTCTTTCCATCTTTAGCTGGGCCGCCATCTCGTAGTCCCCCTCCTGGGCCGCCGCATCCTCCCGTTCGCCCAGTCTCTTTACCTTTTCCTCCCGCGCCTTAAGATGAGCGGGAGGGCTGTCCGCGTCCAGCCGCAGCTTGCTCGACGCCTCGTCAAGCAGGTCTATGGCCTTGTCCGGCAGATGACGTTCCGTGAGGTAGCGGTGGCTCAAGCTCGCCGCCGACTCCAACGCTTCGTCCTCTATGGTCACCTTATGGTGCTCCTCATACCTGGGCCGCTGGCTCTTGAGGATCTCCACCGTTTCCTCAACGGATGGCTCCTCCAGGTAGATGGGCTGGAAACGCCGCTCCAGGGCCGCGTCCTTCTCGATGTACTTCCGGTACTCGCTCATGGTAGTTGCGCCGATGGTCTGAAACTCCCCGCGGGCCAAAGCCGGCTTCAAAAGGTTGCTGGCGTCTATGGCTCCCTCGGCGCCGCCCGCGCCCACCATGGAGTGAATCTCGTCGATGAACAGGTATATCTTCCCCTTTGCGTCCTTTACCTCGTCGATAACCGCCTTGAGGCGTTCCTCAAACTCGCCGCGGAACTTGCTGCCCGCCACCAGCCTGCCCATATCCAGGGACTTGACGATGCGGTCCTTTAAGCTGTCCGGCACGTCCCCGTCGGCGATGCGCTGGGCAAGCCCTTCGGCGATTGCCGTCTTGCCCACACCAGCCTCGCCAATGATCACCGGATTGTTCTTCTTTCGGCGCATGAGGGTCTGCATCACCCGCCGGATCTCATCCTCCCGACCCACCACCGGGTCCAGCCTGCCAGCCGCCGCCAGGTCCGTCAGGTCCACGCTGTACTTTTCCAGAGAGCGGTACTTGCTCTCCGCCCGTGCGTCGGTGACGCGATGGGAGCCCCGGATCTGCTGGAGGGCTGCGTATACGCTGTTCTTTGTCACTCCGGCCGCAGCAAGAATTCTGGTCCCGGCGACCTGTTCCTCCTCCACCGTAGTGACCGCTATCAGGAGATGCTCCACGCTTATTAACTCGTCCTTCAATCGGCTGGACTCGTTTGCGGCGTACTCCAACAGCCGCGTGTAGCCGGGCGTAGGATACACCTGGTTCGTGGGATGCACGGTTTTCGGAGTGGCATCCAACGCCGATTCCACCCGTGCTTTCAGTTCATCCACGGACGCTCCAAGATGCTGGAGGATCTGCTCCGTTACTCCCCCTTTCTGAAGCAACAAGCTTAGCAACATATGCATTACGTCCAATTGGCTGTGCCGGTACTGCCCCAGAAGAATTTCGGAATCTTCAAGGGCCTCGCGGGCCTTTTCTGTAAATCGATTACGCCTCAGTACCATCTTAAGAAACCCTCCTCTGGGATGCTCTTTTCTCGGAAACAGCCCTGGATTTCAACCGCCTGATCTCTCTCTTCAGGCCTTCGTTCTCCGCCTGAAGCTCCTTGATCTGCGCCATGAGCCTCAGCGCCACCTCAGCCCCGGCCAGGTTTACGCCCATATCCTCCGTTAGAGCCTTGATGCGGAGAATCCTCTGCACGTCCAACGGCGAATACAGACGTTGTCGGCCCATGGAGCGGGAGGGAGAGAGCAGTCCCGCTCGTTCATAGTATCTCAGAGTCTGGGCGTGCAATCCTACCATTCTGGCTGCAATGCTGATGACATAGCACGGTTCCGTGCTGTGGCCTTGTTCGAATACCATTGCCTAACTCCTTCCCGATCTCAGGTCCCGAAGTTGCCGGAACAGCCGCAGTTCCTCTTGGCTTAGGCCCCGGGGCACGACGACACTAACCTTCACGAATAAGTCCCCAAACCTCGTTGGTTCGTTCAAATTGGGCATCCCCCGGCCACTGAGCCGGAAGGTCTGGCCGTTCTGGGTTTCCGGCGGAATCGTCAGCTCAACGCGTCCCTTGAGGGTGTCTATGGAAATGTTGCCGCCCAGGACGGCGTCCAACAGGGACACTTCCACTTCCGTCCGCAGGCTGGCGCCTTCTCTCTGGAAACGCGCGTGAGGGAGGACCGTCACCCTCAATCTGAAGCCCCCGCTCCGTCCGTTCCGATATCCAACATTGACCCGTGAGCCGGTGTCCACGCCGAGAGGAATTGTCACCTCCAGCCTCCGGGGGAGTTCCGAGGGAGACGAGGCCGGAACATTCAACAGCCGGGTCGTGCCGGCGTGCGCCTCCTCCAGCGTGACGGACACCGGCTGCTCTACCACGGCCCGGGAGAAGCCTCGCACACCCCCGCCGAACAGACCGTCGAAGAGGTCACCGCCCATCCCATCAAAGAAGGGACGCTCGCCTCCCCTCGTGGAGCGCCATACGAAGTTCCCTTGGGAGGCCTCCCCCTGCTGGAAGTGGTCGGCGTACTTCCACTTCTCGCCGTAAACGTCGTACTTCTTGCGGATCTCTGGGTCGGAGAGCACCTGGTACGCCTCGTTGACCTCCTTGAACTTCGCTTCCGCGGCGTCGCTGTTGGGGTTCACGTCCGGATGGTACTGGCGGGCAAGGCGACGGTAGGCCTTTCGTATATCGGCCTCCGATGCTGCCTTTGGAACGCCTAGAATGTCATAGTAGCTGGCCATGACGACCCTCTCAGGACACCGGCTTCTGCCAGTTTTTAATGCCGGACCCTTACTCTGTATTCTAGTGCTAATATACTGTCTCGTCAACTAAGCTGATTTCTCTTTCCTATGTTATTTGTCATTATAATTATAACTATAGTTGACAATTAACTATCAAGTATATATAATCACTATTGTCAGTTTAGGGAGACTCCAACAGGACTCCCGAAACGAACAAGAACAATTCTAGGAGGCAAACTCAATGGCAATTCAACGCTGGAACCCCTTCAATAACCTTCGCGGCATGGAGCATGGCAGGTTCAGGATGTTTCCCCACAACTTGGGCCTCATGTCCCCCTTGAACCCCCACCTCTCCCACAACGGCGCCCTCCCCATGGACGCCTTCTACACGGACGAGTCCCTGGTTCTGCGGGCCGCCGCTCCCGGCTTCAAGGCCGACGACGTGGACCTGAACATCAGCGGCAACTGGCTCGTCCTCAAGGGCCGCAAGGAGGCGGAGGAGAAGCAGTACGTGATGAAGGAGCGCGGCTTCGACGCCTTCCACCGGACCATGCGCCTGCCCAGGGGCCTGCAGCCGGAGAAGGCCGAAGCGGCCTTCGAGGACGGCATCCTCACCATCACCATACCCAAGAGCGAGGAGACCAAGGCCGAGGTGCATAAGATCGCCATCAAGTCCTAAGGACGGCGAAGCCGAAGCGGAGGACTTCTCCGCCGACGCTCCATGGGGGGCGGGTTCTTGTAGAACCCGCCCCCCTCTTTTCGTCTCCCTTCATGTCATCATAATTCGCTATCTGTGGTATCCCCATCCCCGTCATACCCACCGCGTCGTCGTTGACAGAATGCGGGACGCCTGATACCATCCCCAACCGTTGGCCGCCTCTAAAAGAGGCGTAGCCCCGCCCTTCGAAAAGAGCAACAAGTGTCTTTTGTCACCGCCCTTAGATGTCGAGAGTGCGCCCGGGAGTACCCTGTGGAGCCTCTAAACGTCTGCGACTTCTGCTTCGGCCCCCTTGAGGTCGCCTACGACTACCGCGCCGTCGCCAAGGCCACCAGCCGACGCCGCATCGAAGAAGGCCCCCTCACCATCTGGCGCTACAAGGACCTGCTGCCCGTCGACGCCGATAACGCCGTGGACATTCACGCCGGATACACCCCTCTTATCAAGGCCAACAACCTGGGTAGGTTCCTCGGCTTGGATAACCTCTACCTCAAGAACGACAGCGTAAACCCCTCCTACTCCTTCAAAGACCGGGTGGTTTCCGTGGCCGCCACAAAGGCATTGGAGTTTGGCTTCGACACCCTCAGCTGCGCCTCCACCGGCAACCTGGCCTGCTCCGTGGCCGCCCATGCCGCTCGCGCGGGGATGCGCTCCGTGGTCTTCATACCCTCCGACCTGGAAGCCGGCAAAGTCATCGGCGCCGCCATCTACGGCCCCACCCTAGTGGCCGTCGACGGAAGCTACGACGAGGTAAACCGTCTCTGCAGCGAAATCGCCGACAGCTATCATTGGGCCTTCGTCAACATCAACATGCGCCCCTTCTACGCCGAGGGCAGCAAGACCCTTGGCCTGGAAGTCGCCGAGCAGCTGGGCTGGCGCTTCCCCGCCCATTGCGTCGTTCCCGTAGCCTCCGGCGCCTTGCTTTCAAAGATTTGGAGGGGCTTCGACGAGATGGTAGAGGTCGGCCTCATGGAAGGCCCCGTGCCCACTCGAATGTACGCAGCCCAGGCCCAAGGCTGCTCCCCCGTCGTCGATGCCTTCAACGCCGGCGAAGAGATGGTCATGCCCGTCCGCCCCAAGTCCATCGCCAAGTCCTTGGCCATCGGCAACCCCGCCGACGGCATCTACGCCATTCGCACCATGTTGCGCTCCGGCGGAGCCGCCCACGCCGTCCAGGAGGAAGAGGTGGCCGAAGGCATGAAGCTCTTGGCGGAAACCGAAGGCATCTTTACCGAAACCGCTGGCGGCGTGGTAATATCAGCCCTGAAGAGTCTGGTTAAACGGGGCCTCATCGCACGGGACGAGTTGACCGTGGCCTTCATCACCGGCAACGGCCTCAAGACCCAGGAGGTCGTTAGCGACGTTGCCCAACCCCTGACCATCAAACCCACAATGAGAGACTTTGAAGCGGCCCTAAACGGCCACACCCCGATGGCGAGGTGAACGACTTGGAAAAGCAGCGCACAAAATTTACCTTCCCTACTGCCCTCGTTACCCAGCCCATCATCTACAACCTGGGGCAGAAATTCGACGTGATTACCAACATCCGACGCGCCGACGTTCGAGACGAGATGGGTTGGGTGATTCTGGAGCTTGAAGGCCCCCAGGACGAAATCCAACGGGGCGTGGCCTGGGTCAGTTCCCTGGGCGTTCGAGTTGACCCCATCGCGGGCGACGTGGTGGAGGGCTGAAGCCCATCCTCGCACGCCATCAACACTGTAAAACACTATGAAATAAGTCATCCTTTTGGTTCTAAGGAGGTTACCGGCTAATGGGAGTTATGGTGAGGGTTCCCACACCCCTTCGGAGGCTTACAAACAATCAAGATAAGGTGGAGGTGGAAGCTTCCACCATCGCCGAGTTCATCGACGGCATGGAGAAGGCCTACCCCGGCATCAAGGAACGACTCATGGACGAATCAGGCCAGTTGCGCTATTTCGTCAACATCTACCTCAACGGCGAGGACGTCCGCTTCCTGCAGGGAGTGGACACCGCCACCCAGTCCGGCGACGAGATAAGCATCGTCCCCGCAGTAGCCGGCGGCTAACCCTCCTCTCCTTCGACGGCGGAAACCGCCAAACCCAAAACCCCCTTGCTTGATGAGGGAAGGCTTAGCCTTCCCTTGCTAAGGCGAGGGATGGGGATGAAACTCGAACCAAACAACAGCCCCTCAGTAGGGTGCGATCGGCGTCTTCTACGCGCCTATTAACTCAAATGCTCTTCTCCTATAACCTCTAAATGCAACGTTAGAGCGAAGGAGACGAGCCATCGAAAACCAGGATCCGCCCAAGGAAACTGTCTGGACCGCCCTATCGGAAGCCAGACACTGGTACTTCGGGATTTTCACCCTCTTGTTCACCGTTTGGGAAATCCTAATCATAGCTAGAGAAATTGGAACGGGTCAGGGTATAATTGAAACGTGCCTCGCGTTGCTCGGCCCTTCCTCCGACGCGATGACGTTCAGCTTGGGCGGAGCCTACGCCCTAACCGAGGCAGGGAGGATAACAGTGGTAATCGCAAAAGCATTGGACGATTGGCGCAAGAGGCGTATAGAAGCCGCTCGCGAAGTTGCTCATAAGGAAGGCGAGGCCAAGGGCCGCGCCGAAGAACGGCAGGCGTGGGAGAGTTGGTACGCCCGGTGGAAAGAGGCCAGGGCGCAAGGGGAGGACTTCTCCGAACCTCCGCCCAACGGCAAGATCTAGGCACGGTTCACCCACTCTCGCGGGTCGTCAGGGGGAAAGCGTTCAGGCAGCGTCATACACTACAATTCCATCCTTCAGCGCGGGCTTGATTACTAAGGCATGGCTGTCCTTGTACCTCCCTACGTCTTCGGGACTGGCCACCACCAGATCAACGGCGGCTTTGACGCCATACAGCGCGCGACGGATCCTCGCACTGAGTTCCCGCTTATTGGACGCCGACTTGATAATGAGAAAGTCCATGTCGCTGTGCGGCCCCGCCTCGCCGCGGGCCGTGGAACCGAAGAGAATGACCTTTTCCGGTTCCGCCGCCTCTACGATTCGCCTAACGATTTCAGCGAGGTCGCTTCGCGCATTGTCCGACAGCGCCAGTCCATCTTCTTTCATGAACTTTTTCCTCATTCCTTCCCCCACTACCACTTTCCTCAAATATATGATAGCCAATCCTTCCTCAATCCGTAACCCTAGCCCCCGGCCCGCTCCCGCATCCACCGCCGCTTCTGCGCCATCCTCGCCGCCTCGTCCGTGGGCCGGTATCGCCCAAGAAAATCCTGGGCGAACGCCTCGTAATCACCTTTCACAATGCGCCGTCGCATCTCTTCCATCAACCTCTGCACAAACCGCAGATTGTGGATGGACGCCAAACGCAGGCCCAACAATTCCTTCGTCCGAAACAGGTGGTTCAGGTACGCCCTGGAGAACCCGACGCACGCCAGGCAGTCGCATCCCTCCTCCACCGGCCCCTGGTCCTTTCGAAAGCGTGCCGTGGTTATGTTTATCCGTCCCTCCGGAGTGAACAGCGCCCCGTTGCGCGCCACCCGCGTGGGCAAGGCGCAATCAAACATATCCATACCCCGCGCCACGCCCTCCACCAGGTCTTCCGGCGACCCGACGCCCATCAGATAGCGTGGCCTGTCCGGCGGAAGTAACTCTTCCGTAAACGACACCATCTCATACATCTGATCCTTCGTCTCCCCCACTGCTAGCCCGCCCACGGCGTAGCCCGGAAAGTCAAAGCCGGTGATAAACTCCGCCGACTCCCGCCGCATCTCCTTCGAAATCCCACCCTGAACAATGCCGAAAAGGGCCTGTCGACTGCTCTTCCACGCTCTACGGCAGCGAGCCGCCCACCGGTGCGTCCGTTTCATTGCTTCCCGAACTGCTTCCTCCGAACCGTCGGCTGCCACGCACTGGTCCAGGCACATCATCACGTCCACCCCCAAACGCTCCTGGTAGGCTACCGTCGCCGCCGGCGTGAACCGGTGCAGACTGCCGTCCAGATGAGAGCGGAAGACCACCGCCTCGTCCGTCAGCTTTGCCATCGACCTCAGACTGAACGCCTGAAAACCGCCGCTGTCCGTCAGGATCGGCCCCTTCCAACCCATGAACTCGTGAAGCCCTGCCGCCGCCTCGATGACCTCTATACCCGGCCGGAGATAGAGGTGATAGGTGTTTCCAAGAATGATGTCCGCTCCCAACTCTCGAAGCTCCTGGGGCGTCACCCCCTTCACACTGCCCTGGGTGGCAACGGGCATGAAGGCCGGCGTATCAACGACTCCGTGGGGAGTATCGATCACGCCGGCGCGGGCCTTCCCACAAACCGCCTTCAGGGTGAAACCGAATTCTGACGCCGTCATACTATCTCCAGGCCCTTCAGAATCAGCTGAATGCCGATTACCAACAGCGCCAGCGAAAGCAGCTTCAGAATCCAGCCGCCTTGAAAGAACCTGGACACGTAGACCCCCATCTGCGCCCCCGATACCACTCCCGCGCCTATGAGCAGGGCCGGCACAATGTCAACGTTGCCGTATATAACATGCCCCACCGTCCCGATGCTGGTGTAGATGGCCTGGGTGAATACGGACGTGGCCGTGGCGATTATGACTGGAAAGCGGAACAGATAAACAAGCATCGGCGTCCGAACAGGGCCACCACCCATGCCGAAGAAGCTGGAGAGAAACCCAAAAAGTCCGTTGGTGGCTACCGCCCCGGGTTCGTTGTACATATACCGGAACGTGCCCTGATCGGATGTCTTTATTCGCCGGATTTTGGAGCCGAAGGCGCGAGCCCGGGCCGGCATGCGGATGCCCCGGACCGTCCCAGGAGGTGGCGGTTTCGCCTTGTATTCCGGACGTAGCATTACGTAAAGTCCCAGCAGGCTGAGAAAAGAGCCGAATATCACCTCGAAGGGGCCCTCCGTCACCGCCTTCAAGCCCAGAATCCCCAGCAGCGAGCCGGGTATTGCGGCCATGCTGAATAGAAGCGCTGACCGCAAGTCCACCCGCTTCAAGTACAGATAGGAAACCGACCCGGATATGGAAGCCAGCGCTACGGTAAATAGGCTGGTGCCCACGGCCAAGTTGTGGTCCATGCCGAACAGGATGATGAGGAGCGGCGCAACAATGAAGCCCCCGCCGGAGCCTATGAGCACCCCGTAGCCGCTGGCAAAAAACCCCAGAACCACCAGCCCCAGGGCGGCAAGAATCGTTAGCTCATCCACTGTCCGCCGGTCTCCGTTTTCCTTTTGGGAGGATAGGCGGATACTATACATGACCGCCGTCAACCTAGCTACGCACCCTCGCTGCCTGTCATTCCGAGTCCCACGAGGAATCTCGCCGCCCACCATGATCCCGCCCATCAATTCCAGAAACGGCCCCAAAATGGTATAATTTCTCCATGAAGCTGAAAGAGTTGCACTCTTGGAACGTTCCGCCTCAGGAAGCCAGGGGCATACAACAGCAGCTGGCCCAGCAGGTCTTGCGGGAGAACCACGTGCCCGTGGGCGCCCGGCTCATAGCCGGCGTCGACATCTCCGGCGTTAACAGGCAGGGCCTCGCCACCGGCGCCGTGGTTGTCCTAGACGTCCCCACCTTCACCATTCGTGAAGTACGCACCGTTCAAGCCGAGCCTCCCATGAAATACGTCCCCGGCCTCTTATCATTTCGGGAGGTTCCCGTTCTGGTTCAAGCCCTGGAGACCCTGACCACCATCCCAGACCTAATCATGGTGGACGGACAGGGCATTGCCCACCCCCGTCGATTCGGCATCGCCAGCCATCTGGGGCTGATCATGGACCTCCCCGCCATAGGCTGCGGCAAGTCCATCCTTACCGGCAAGCACGAGTCCCTGGACGAACATCGGGGCGCGCAAGTCCCCCTCATGGACCGGCAAGACCACTTGGGCATGGCCCTGCGCACCCGTACCAACGTCGCCCCCGTATACGTATCAGTGGGCCACAAGATAGACCTGGATACCGCCGTCAAGTGGGTCCTTTCCTGCTGTCGCGGCTTTCGCTTGCCGGAACCTACCCGTCTGGCCCATCAGGCCGCCGCCGGTCGCCTGACTTATGCGACGCCCAACGGTGCGTCAGCCTAGCTGCTGATACCTTCGTCAATCCCTTCAATACCGCAACGGCAAACACTGGAGAAGCGCAAGTGCAAGAGTTGAGACACAAGCTGCAGGAGACGACCCGGAGGGTGGACCAGATCCTGGAGCATCTTTGACGTTCCCGATAAAGAGACCCAAATTGCGCGTATAGAGAAGGAGTCCTATAACCCGGACTTCTGGCAGGACCCACCCAAGGCCCAGTCGCAAATGCAGCGGCTTACCCACTTGAAGGACACTGTGCAGGCTTGGCATGGCCTTCGCGACCAGGGTGCCTATCTACTGGAACTGGTGGAAATGTCTCTGGAAGAAGGGGACGACTCCCTTGAGCCACAGATAACCAAGGAATCGGAGTCCTTCCTGGACGACCTGCGGGAAAAGGAGATGGAACTCACCCTCTCCGGCCCCTACGACCGACGGCCCGCCATCCTGTCCATCCAATCAGGCGCCGGCGGCGTAGACTCCCAGGACTGGAGTCAGATGCTCCTCCGCATGTACCTTCGATGGGCGGAACGCCGTGGCTGTAAGGTGCAAATGCTTAACCTGTCCGATGCCGACGGCGGGGGAATCAAGAGCGCGGCGTTGGAGATTTCCGGACCCCTGGCCTTCGGCTACCTCAAGGCGGAAAAGGGCGTTCACCGGCTGGTGCGTCTTTCCCCCTTCAACAGCGACCACCTTCGCCACACCTCCTTCGCCCAAGTCGTCGTGCTCCCAGCCGCCGACGAGGAAGACGCAGAGGTGGAGATTCGGCCCGAAGACTTGAAGATTGACTTCTTCCGCTCCAGCGGACCGGGAGGACAAAACGTCCAGAAGGTCGCCTCAGCCGTCCGGCTGACCCACCTGCCCACCGGATTAGTCGTAAGCTGCCAGACAGAGCGCTCCCAGCACCAGAACAGGGAATACGCCACCACCCTCCTTAAAGCCCACCTGCTCCAGCTGCGTTTGGAAGAGCGCGCCAAGAAAATGGCGGAGCTTCGCGGCAAAAGGGTCTCCGCCGAATGGGGGAGCCAGATTAGGAGCTACGTGCTCCACCCCTACCGTATGGTGAAAGACCACCGCAGCCAACACCAGGTATCCGATGCCGCCGCCGTACTCGATGGCGACATCGACGATTTTCTAAAGGCATACCTTCTGGCCTCCGTTGGGGGAAACGTCCACCCGTAAAGACGGCACATCATCTCCTGCCCATAGCCATATGCCGCGATTCCGGCAGTCCCCGGAGTCTCATCATCGCGGCTATCCCCACCACCGGCCCGATAGCGAGGAAGGCGAACGCCCACCCCCAACCGGCAGCGTCGGCTATCAGGGGTACCAGCCGGATCGTCAATATCGTCAGAAGAAACCCCACCCCCGTCTGGAAGGTCAACGCCGTGCCCCGGTAGGCCTCATCGGAAAGCTCCGTCATGCCCGTGGAGAACTGCGCCGAGTCGGCTATCACGAACACCCCCCAAGCCAACGCAGCCACGGCAATCAACCACCTCAAGTCCGCATCGATGAATCCGATGAACAGCGCAATGCCCCCGCTCAATACCATGGCCGCGCTGGTGACCAGGCATCGACCCCATCTTTCGGCAAACCAGCCTGCGGCGAAGCTCCCAACACCGCCGGCCAGGAAGACCAGGAAGGCAAGCAGTCCCGCCAGTCCCAACGAGCCGCCCGCCAAACTCCGCCCACCGAACACCGCCAGCAGGTAGGTCGGAATCCAGGCCCACATGGCGTACAACTCCCACATGTGCCCCAGATAGCCTATGAGGACCAGTCGGGAGGCCCGATTCTTCATCACGTGAACCACGAACCGTGGGTTGAATTTGGGCGCCGGAACGTCAAATGGCCCGTCGGCAACCAGGAGGTAGACCACCCCTCCGGATACGACCGCTAGGGCCGAGCTCACAAAGAGCGTAGTTTCCCACTGGGCGGTAAAAATGGCGCTTAGAAGGTGGGGCGAGCCGGATCCCAGCGTCAAAGCGCCCACCATCGCACCTATGGCGATACCCCGGCCGGACTTGAACCAACCCGCAATTATCTTCATGCCGGGCGGGTAGACTCCGCCAAGAAAAGCACCCGCGAGAATCCGCAGAACTAGTGCATAAGCAAAGTCCTGCGGCACAAATACCAGCGCAACGTTGACGACGCCCGCCATGATGGAGCAGACGGCAAACAGGGTGCGCGTATTGACCAGATCCGCCAGGTTGGTGAAGGCGATGATAAGAGTCCCCGCCACGAAGCCCAACTGCACCGCCATAGTGAGCCACGCCAGATGGTCTTGGGAGTAGCCCCTCTCCGCCTCCAGCGCGGGCGCGATGGCATTGGCGCTGAACCATACGCTGAGGCTCAGCAACGTCGCCAGTGACATCAGGGCTAGGGTGCGCCATCTATTGGGCGATTCCTCGCTTGTCAACGCATTGCCTGGAGTGTTTGCCGCCAGGACGCTCGTGCCTCCGGTACTATTTGTCCTCCTGCAGCCGCTCATGCCGACAAGATAGGACAGCGCCAAGTGTACCGGAGAAGCAGGGGACTAGACTACCTGTGGTGGCGGCAAATCCCTATGCGTGACTGTCGTTGAGGGGTGGCTCGTGGTCGCAACCCGGGTTCAGCCATCCAAAAGGGAGTCAAACAGTTCTTGCCACTTGTCGGATCCGCTGTAGCTGGAACGGGAAACTATTATCCCGTTAGCGTCTAGGACCACGGCTGATGCCTGCACGGTTATCCGGTAATCGTTGTTCGCGTCACTATCGTAGACCGTCATTGACCAGGTGAAGCCGTTCGAATTACTCCATGACTCGATCTGTGAAGCGCTTTCCCCTGGGTCTTGGCCAATACCGATAACGTGAACGCGTCCCTCATATTCGGGGTATATCCCTGTGAGGCTCCGCAACGCGGAGCGACATTTGGGTCACCAGGTGGCGAAGTAGTAGAGGATGACCGGGCTGCCCCGCAAACTGGATAGCGAAATCTCCTCCCCGTCCACCGAGGTCAACGTGAAGCCCGGCCCTTGCTGTCCCACCCTGCTTCCCACCTCCACGGCCACGGGTTCCGGCGTAGGGGCCGGCGTGGGGGCCGGGGTTGGTGTAGGAGTAGGTGGCTCTGGCGTCGGGGTGGGAGGCGGCGGCGTGGCTACAGCCGTCGCCGCGGCTGTTGGCGCGGGCGCGGCGGGAGTCGCCTGCGGCGGCGCAGATGTGGATGCCGTTGGAGTGGCAGCAGGCGGTGCCGGCACAACGGTCGAGCTTTCGGCTGGAGCAGGCGTTGGTCGGGATGCCGACACAACAGCCGTTGCCGCCGGCGCAGGTGTAGAAGTTGGCGCTGCTGCTGTAGGCGCAGCCTGCGTAGGTGCAGATGGGGAAGCGGTGGACGCGCTGGCTATCGGGGCCGAAGTCGGCGTTGCCGGGGGCGTTGTATCAGCAGCCGTAGTCGCCGGCGGGGTTGAAGTCGGAGGGGCGGGAGTGGGCGGAGGGGCAGTCTGAGTTGGCGGCGCGGTCGCGGCAGTTGGCTCAGAGGTAGCGTCAGTGTCTATGACAGTAACGTCACCGCCGCAAGACGCGACGAAAACAGCCATCAGGAGGACGGCTGTCAGCAGAATCACGCTCAGGCTGCGGACATTCACATGCATTACTAACCTATCTACGCCTTATCAAACCAGTCAGATTCATAGAATTCTAGGATCTGTCCTTCCCGCCCGATAAGCTGCTCGACGAAGAAAAACCTCCCAAGATTTATTCCAGCATCCCCTCCTCTTCCAGGAAGGCCGCCAGGTTCGCAACGCCCTGACGAATGGTATCGTGGGTCAGGTGGCCATAGCACAGCCGCAGGTAGTTGTAGGCGTCCTGTCCGGGAGAAAAGTTGGTGCCGGGGCCGTATCCAATCTGCCGCTCCCTCGCCTTGGCCAGAACGGCGGCGGTGTTGGCGCCCTCCGGCAGCTTCAGCCAGAGATACAGACCGCCGTCCGGGTCGCTGCATTCCGCCCTGGAACCGAAGTATTCGCCCACGGCGGCTACGGCCGTGTCCTTCCTTGAACGGAAGATTTCTCGCAACTCCTGAACGTGTTCATCCAGATGGTCCTGTAGATAGTACAGGGTGGCGAGGGCCGAAAATTGGCTGGGCGTAGCCCCCAGGTGTATGGCCTTCACCGCGTCGATGATCGACGGCGGCGCGGCCATGAATCCTAACCTCATGCCAGGCGCGACTATCTTCGAGAAGGAGCCACAGTAGAGCACCGAGCCTTCCTGGTCCAACGACTGGATCGCCGGAGAGTTTTCCCCGTCGAAGCGCAGGTCCGCGTAGCAGTCGTCCTCGAAGATCGGGAGGCGGTGTCGTTGGGCAACGTCCAGCACGTCCTGTCGTCGTCCAAGGCTCATGTCGGTGCCCGTGGGGTTCTGGAAGGTGGGGATAGTGTACAGAAACTTCGCCCTCTGACCCCGGTCTCGCAGGCTGGCGAGGATGTCGTCCAATGCGCTGGGGATTATCCCCTCTTCGTCCACGTCGACACCCACGAGCCGAGCGCCGTGGCGTCGCATGATTCCCATGGTGCCGGAGTAGCTGAACTTCTCCGTGAGAATGATGTCGCCGGGATCAGTAAGAAGCTCCACGTATCGCGCCACGGCCTGGCCGGAGCCGGTGGTGAGCAAAATCTGGTCGGGCGATACGTTCATCCCCCGCTCCTGCTCCAGCTTCTGCGCGATGAACTCCCGCATGGCGGGGTGCCCTTGGGGATGGGGGTAATAGACCAGGTCCTTGCCTTCATCCTTCAGGGCGCGGCCCAGAGCCTCCAAGAGGCCGTCGGCGGGGAAAGAGTCCGGGTCCGGAAACGCCGTGGTGAAGTCGAAAGCGACGCGCCCCCCGCCGGGAGCGGCCTTGGGCGCAGGCGGAATCCCCCGGGCGATTCGGTCCGAAAAGTCGAAGGTATTTGCAGTCATGGACCCTCCAGAAAAGTGCTAAAACAACGCCGCAAGTATATCACCCCACCCACCCAAGGGCTAGCCGAATGTTGGAGTGGAAGAAGGATAAAGCTTGACACGACTTAACCATATTATATAATGGCCAGTAGCCATACATTATAGCAATGTACGCAGTATTACAACGATATAGACTGGATTTACATATGCAGAATACGATAGAGACAAGGCCACAGAAATTTACAAGGCTTGCTGAACAGCGGGTAAACAGTATTTTGGATAAAATACGTCTATTGGGACAGTTATCCAACCGCAGCAACTATGAATATACCGATGCTCAAGTAGAAATGATCTTCAAGGCCATACAAAAGGACCTGAGCGCCGTTAAGTTGAAGTTTAGAGAGGGTTCCAATGGCCGGAAACGCTTCTCTCTGAATGAAATGACGGATTAGACCGCTCTGGCTTGAACCCATATCTGCGATGTTGAACCTGATTTAGGAGTGCGCTATGCCTGACGCGGGACTCTCTCCACAAAAGCTCTGCATGGATCTTTTGCATGCCGATACAGAGGAAACAGTTATTGACCTCCTCAAACAAGCAGGTTACTGGGACAACCCAAAAGCTTGGCGGCCCTTCGGTGACAAAGAGGACAACTTCTCTACCATAGGCAATCAGGCTAGGACACCAGAGGGTGCTCTGGTCGAAAAGCTGGTTAACTCCGTCGACGCCGTCTTGATGGGAGAATGTTGGTCAAGAGGAATTCGCCCCAACTCTAACCAAGCGCCAGGAAGCATCTAAGGATGCGGTAGCACAATTCTTTGGTGACGGTTCAAGACCAGAAACCCAGGGAGACCTTAGCTCGTGGCCTGACAAAAAACTGCGTAAGGTTTCCAATTTGATTACAGTAGCAACTACCGGTACGAGGGGAAATCCCAGCATTACAGTTGTAGATGCGGGAGAAGGACAAAGACCAAGGGATTTACCTGATACTATCCTCTCCTTGGACAAGCAGAACAAGATAGATATTCATTTTGTGCAGGGTACTTTCAATATGGGAGGCACGGCTGCACTGCGATTTTGTGGAGAGCGAAATTTGCAACTCGTAATTAGCAAGCGGAACCCAAACATCGAATCTGATCGGGACAAGGACTCTTCCGCAGATCAATGGGGATTTACGATAATTCGCAGGAAAGACCCATCAAGCAACAGAAAGATGTCTACGTACAAATATCTTGCTCCAGAGAAAAATGCCGTCTTACGGTTCCATGCCGCGTCTCTGCCGCTATTCCCTGTATTCAATAGGGCCTATGCTCGCCCTACAGAGTGGGGAACGGCAATCAAGCTTTATGAGT
The DNA here is from genome assembly GCA_965238215.1 of Dehalococcoidia bacterium. GTDB lineage: Bacteria > Chloroflexota > Dehalococcoidia > Lucifugimonadales > JAPULR01. The sequence continues at coordinate 2,718,753 of OZ250180.1, forward strand.
ACAAGCTGGACGGCAGGAGCCATGTCCTTCTCAGAGGTGGTCTCTTGAGACGTCTGGACATTCTCTTACCAAGTATAGCTTTGCCCGTAAGGCTCCACGAATGTAGGAGCTTCAAGGGACGATCCGCCAGTTTCGATAATAGCTTAACTGGGCTAAGGGTGAGACTAAGTAATGAACGCAATTTGGAATCCGGATTCCCCAAAAGCGGCAGCATGGTAATTAATGAGCAAAGGATGTTCATAGAAATTTACGCCTTCAAAAAGGGAGGAGCAGCTACCTATATGAAACCAACTGAAGGCATCATATTTGCTGTCAACGGACAAACTCAAGGGAAGCGACATAGAAAGTTTTTCAGTAGACGATCAGTGGGTATGAATCGACTTGAGGATTCAATACTGGTGGTCGTCGATTGCAGCCTCATAAACGGTCGGCATAGAGAAGACTTGTTCATCAACGACAGAGACGGTATGGCGGAAGGGCCATTTCTGAAGGCGATAGAGCGAGAGTTAGAACTAATCTTGAAAGGCCATCAAGGATTGAGGGACCTACGAGAGAAACGCCGTAGCGACGACATAGCATCAAAACTAGAGGATTCGAAACCATTCAAAGATCTGCTAGGGGACGTGATCCGTAAGTTTCCAGTATTGACATCGCTATTTGGAGATGGCGGACCTTTATCCAATCCGGTTAGACCAGAAGAGGTAAAGCCCAAGATAGAGTTCATGGGGAGATCCCATCCCACCATCTTTTACTTCCGCAACAAGAACTATGGTGAGAAGCTGTATAGAACTACCCCCTTAAACATGCGTAGCAGGATCATTTTTGAGACTGACGTGGCAGATGACTATTTTACTCGTGGAAGATATCGCGGAGAGTCCACACTTCACCGACTGAATGATCCTCCCAAGAATGGAGCACTTCCTAAGCATGGACTCAATCTGGATAACGGCGTTGCTACACTGAATCTCGCATTGCCTCAACACCCGAAAGTTGGTGACACATATGAATACGAATTCAGAGTAAGCGATGATACATTACTGGAGCCCTTTGTTAACTATTTCTCAGTGTCGGTGGGGCCTTTGCAAAAGAAGCGCCCTCATCCCCCGGTGCCACCCCCGAGCTTAGCTGTTCCTAATGCGATACCAGTGTACAAATCAAATTGGAAGGATTATGGCTTTGACGAGTACTCAGCCTTGAAGGCTATCTATGACCCATCCGATGATGGGTCAACTGGTTCGCACACCTATTACATAAACATGGACAACTTCTTCCTAAGGACTGAACTAAAGTCGGCTAAATCGAATGTTGAAATCTTGAAGGCCAAATGGTTATACGCAATGGCACTCATAGCTATGGCTTTGCTACGTGACGATAAAGCCAATAGTTCTTCTAACGGAAATAGACGGAAAGAACAGGGCCATGATGGAGATCTATCACCTGAAGAGAAAGCGTTTGGAGCAACGAAAGCCATCGCACCTGTACTCTTGCCAATGATCCAGCACCTAGGTGGGTTATCGGATGAAAATATCAGTTGAGGAAGCTAAGAAAGCAAATCAAACGATGGGCCGATGAACTAGTAAAATTTCCTTGCTGGCGGAATTTTCGGGGATTGGGTGGGTATACCACCGCCTATTCGGTACAGAGCGTACTAGACGAGATTGAATTGGACCGTCAGAGGTTTCTTCGAATCCGGCATCCGTCATCGTCTCCAAATACTTTGGCAACTGCACGGCGGGGTCACGGAAAGACACAAGCTGTACAACCTTAGCATCGGCAGCGACTATGCTCCTTATGTTCTTGAAGGCAGAAGATAAGTTGCTGAAATAGTTGCTCATTCCTAATGCGGAGCGCCCCCCCATGGTATAAAACGATTCTCCGTGGCCGTCGCGTAGCTCGCCGAGCCAGTAAGGAGCTGGTGTCTCCCGTCTTCCAAGAACCTGCCACCTATGATAGAGAACGTGCACCCCGGGATATGGCGGAGATGTAAGGACCAACTTGGGTCTAATCTGGTGTCTTCGCAGATGGAAGGTTAGGAGTCCATTAGACGCGGAGAGGCGGAGGATTTGCCGTCCACTTGTTATTTTGTTCTTGCGAATTCCCCTCGACCTTGCCGCACCAACAAAAGCATTCAATCCCGCTATCATCTTCTCTACGGTAATTCGAAGTTGGTCACTGAGTTCCTTCGAGTCGGGTACGGATTTGCGCGCATCTAGAGCCCACTGTCCGACCCCAATTAAGGCGCATCGCGCAAATTGGCGACGCCGCGGAAATCGCAGGTTTCTAGCCAATCTTATCGCCGAATCAAAGAACGGGAATAATTGGATTGGCATGTTCCGGACAGGAGATCCGGAACGCGGGTAGAATTCTGGCAACTCGTAGTCAAAACTGCAAACTTGGCGAACCCAGCCTCGAACCTCGTCCACATCCTGGGGGCTTAATGGGGTGGTCTTGACTCTTGTAACAAACTGAGCCAGTTCGTTTATGTCTGAGCCAATAACACGCCGTCCAGAAGCTGCAGCTTCTACAATTGTGGTCCCTCCACCCATAAAAGGGTCGAAGACGAAGTCCCCTGGCTTTGTAAAGTAATCCAGAACGAAACGAACAAAGCGTGGACTAAACCGTGCTGGGTATTTGTAGAAATTGTGAGTGAAGCCTTCCACTCTCTTAGTGGAGTGGAAGGCTTCACCAAATTGCATATCTTTAAGCCCCAAGTCTCCAAGTGTCAACAAGATGCGTAATTGTTAGAGCTAGGGCAGTCAGTTGTCAAGCATTTTTGCCCCTCGCCCTTTGCCCGCCCTTGGGGGTTGTGCTATACTCCAATGCGGAGTTTTCCGCTCCTTTCACATCCCCAATTACACTCTATAGAAGGAACAAGGATAGCGTTCATGGTTCAACAAGTGCAGAATCAGACGATGCAGCAGCGCCCGCCCGTCACTATGAAGTCTCTCTTGGAGGCAGGGGTCCACTTCGGGCATCAGACCCGACGCTGGAACCCCCGTATGAAGCCCTTCATTTTCACCCAGCGCAACGGCATCCACATCATCGACCTCCAGAAGAGCCTGCGATACATGGAAAGGGCCATGAACGCCGTGCGCGACATCGTGGCCGATGGCGGCGAGATTCTGTTCGTCGGCACCAAGAAGCAGGCGCAGGAGTCCATCGCCGAACAGGCCACACGCTGCGAGATGCCCTATGTCAACCAGCGCTGGCTGGGCGGCACCATGACCAACTTCACCACCATCCGCAAGCGCATCGACTTCATGCTAGAACTGGAAGCCAAGAAAGAACAGGGCTATTTCGATAACATGATCAAGAAGGAGGCGCTCAAGCTGGAAGAGAAGCTCAAGCGCCTGCAGAAGTATTTCGGCGGGGTCCGAAACTTGACCAAGCTCCCCGACGCCCTCTTCGTGGTGGACATGCCCAAAGAGAACATCTGCATAGCGGAGGCGCGGAAGCTTGGCATAACCCTGGTGTCGATAATCGACTCGGACTGCGACCCGGAACTCATCGACTTTCGTATCCCGGGTAACGACGACGCCATCAGATCCATCCGGCTCATTACCACTCGAATGGCCGACGGCGTAGTCGAGGGCCTCGCCATGAGACGCGCCATTGAGGAAGAGCGGCTGCGAGAGGAACAGGAATTGGCCGACGGCGAGGAGACCGACGACGTCGAGATTGACGTTGACGTTGCGGAGCTAGAAGCGGCGATGAAGGCGGCCCCCACCGCCGCCGCGCCGGTAACTAACTAGACAGAATTTCAGAGTTTTAGGAGTTGACCTTGGAGGTTAGCGTCGAGCAAATCAAAGCCCTCCGCTCCAGAACCAGCGCCGGCATCATGGATTGCAAGCGCGCGCTGGAAGAGGCCGGGGGGGACTTGGGCAAGGCAGAGAATATCTTAAAGGCCGCCGGGCTGGTCGCAGCCGAGAAGCGGGCCAGCCGCGAGACTCGCGAGGGGCTGGTGGAGGCATACATACACCCCGGCGCCCGTTTGGGCGCCCTCGTCGAGATTGGCTGCGAAACGGACTTCGTGGCTCGCACCGAAGAAATTAGATCCCTGGCTCACGACTTGGCCATGCAGGTGGCCGCCATGTCTCCCCGGTACATCAGGGACGAAGACGTGGAGCCGGGGGAGACCCGACCACCTGAAGAGATCTGCCTTTTGAAGCAGACCTTCATCAAGGACCCCAGCCGGCGGGTCGAAGAACTGGTCCAGGAAGCCATCAGCAAAGTAGGGGAGAACATCCGCATCAACCGGTTTTCCCGCTTCGCCCTGGGAGAATAGCCGTCGGGATGGCAGGTTCCGTGTATAGGAGGGCCATGCTCAAGCTGAGTGGCCGGTCCATCATCGGCAAGTCCGAGTACGGCATTGACGCGGAATCAGCCAACTACGTCGCCAGCCAGATAAAGGTCGCCCAGGATATGGGCGTGCAGATGGCGGCAGTCATCGGCGGGGGAAACATCTGGCGGGGAGCCGAAGCCGCCGCCCATGGTATGGACCGCTCCACCGCCGACTACGCCGGCATGCTCGCCACCGTCATTAACTCTCTAGCCCTCCAGGACGCCCTGGAACGGCAGGGCGTGGAGACTCGTATACAAGTCGCAATCGAAATGCAGTCCATCGCGGAGCCGTACATCCGCCGCAGGGCCATCCGCCACTTGGAGAAGGGGCGTGTGGTCATCTTCGCCGCGGGGACCGGAAATCCCTACATGACCACCGATACGGCAGCAGCCCTACGCGCCATTGAGATTGGCGCAGAGGTCCTAATTATGGCCAAGAATAACGTGGACGGCGTGTACGACGCCGATCCCAACAAGGACGCCGGCGCCAAACGGTACGAAAGCCTCGACTATCTGCAGGCAATTAACCTCCGGCTCCAGGTCATGGACAACACCGCCCTCTCCCTCTGCATGACCAACAACCTCCCCATCATAGTTTGCGACATCTTCAAGCCCAGCAACATGGTTTCGATTCTACAGGGAGACCGGGTGGGCACCACCATTTCGGAGGCAGCGCAAAATGTCCGCATCTAACATCACCGACAGCCCAACCCCTGAGGAAATTCTAAAGGACGCCTCTCGCCGCATGGACATGGCAATCGAGTTCCTCAGGCGGGACCTCCAGTCGGTTCGGACGGGTCGGGCCAGCCCCGCCATCGTGGAAAATCTGGCGGCGGATTACTACGGCGTCCCCACTCCCCTGGGCCAAATGGCAACTATTTCAGCGCCGGACGCCCAACTGCTAACCATCCAGCCTTATGACCGCACGGCGCTGCGCGCTATCGAAAGGGCAATCCAGCAGTCCCCCACCGGCCTCAATCCCTCCAACGACGGGGTAATCATCCGAGTTCCCATCCCGCCTCTCAGCCAGGAACGACGTCAGGAACTCGTCAAGTCCCTTGGGCAGAAAGTCGAAGACGGGAAGGTCGCTGTCCGCAACGTGCGTCGCGACGCCCAAGACAAGCTCCGTTCTCTGGAACGAAACAAGGAAATCTCCAAAGACGAGAATCAGCGCGCCCAAGGGCAGCTCCAGAAGACCACCAATAGCCACGTAGGGGAGATAGACCGGTTCTGGAAGTCCAAGACAGACGAGATGATGACGGTCTAGATAGTCTCACGAACGGCGGGAGCAATCGTCCAGTGCTGGAAAGCCGGATCTAACATTTTCCATGATTGACAATGGCGTAGGCACAGGCGAATTTCCCAGACACGTAGCCATCATCATGGACGGCAACGGTCGATGGGCGGAAGACCGCGGCCTCCCCCGAATAGAAGGCCATCGCGCCGGTGTGGAGAAGATCCGCTCAGTTCTAGATATTCTCGCCCGTTACGGCGTCAAGTTCGTCACTCTCTACGCCTTCTCCACGGAGAACTGGAGCCGCCCCGACGACGAAGTCGCCGGCATCATGGCCATTCTCCGCCAGGTCATTCAAGATGAAACCCCGGGACTGCACGAGCAGGGAGTTCGTCTGGTGCATCTTGGCCGCCGCGATCGCCTGCACCCGGACCTTCAGGAAGCGGTTTCTCATGTCCAGGAGTTGACGCAGCATAACGTCGGAGTCACGCTCAGCGTGGCCTTCGACTATGGCGGACGCAGCGAAATCGTCCAAGCGGTGCGGGAGATCATCCGCAGAGGCGTCAAGGCTGAAGAGGTCGACGAAGAGATGCTCAGCCGGTATCTCTACACCAGGGATATCCCGGACCCGGACCTGATAATCAGGACCGGCGGCGAGTACCGCCTGAGCAACTTCCTCCTCTGGCAGTCGGCCTACAGCGAGTTCTACACCACCCCGGTGCCCTGGCCTGAGTTGGGCCCCGAGCACATGGAGGAAGCCATACAAGCCTATAGCCGGCGAAAGAGAAAATTCGGCGCACTAAAGTCCGACGGCTAATATGTTGCGCCGCAGGCTTCCGCTCTCCCCCCCGTTATCACCATGAAAATACACCGACCCCATGCTGTTGAAGCCAACATTGTTGACAACCCGTAGGGGCGGTTCGGGAACCGCCCACCCGTCGCCCACCCGCAATCTTGCTCAACACCACCCATCATTCCCGCACTCCCTCGTTTTTCCCGCGAAGAGCCTGCCCTCGTGAAGACGGGGGCGGGAATCCACCTCACTCACCCTGCAATCCCTCTGATGCTTTCATCGAACTACCTTACACTTACAATTCCGAACGTCGCAGAGCGCGATGCAGCATCTGAAGGAGCGCAACGGCTAATACCATGAAGGCCCGCATCCTCGTTGGCGTCGTCGGCGTTCCCGCCCTTCTTGGCGCCGTTTGGGTGGGCTTCCCCGCCCTCACCATAGTAGTCGGTGTGGCCGCGCTCGTGGGTCTATGGGAGTTCAACCGAATGGCCAAGGCGTGGAGCGCGGGCCCCTACTGGCCTTTAGCCATCGCTTGGACGACGCTGTTCGTGGTTCACGGACAGCTTGCAGCCCAACACGGCAATTTTTCAGTTTACCTGATAGCCGGGGGACTAGCGCCGCTTATTGTTTTCGCCCTGGCGAGAAGGACCCGTTCCACCTTCAGAAGCTGCCTGCATACCGCAATCGGGCCCCTGTACGTCGGATTCCTTCTATCTCACGCCCTGCTGCTGCGAGAGGGGGCCGCCGGGCTGGAGGACGGACGCGCCTGGCTGCTCTACGCCCTGCTCATGACCTTTGCCACCGATACGGGCGCGTTCTTCGTCGGCAAACTCGTAGGCCGTCACCGGATGGCCCCAACAGTAAGTCCTGGCAAGACATGGGAAGGATTCGTCGGGGGTCTCGTCTGCGCCGTCGGCGCGTCCGTTGGTCTTTCGTCCCTGCTGGGCCTGCCCGTTTCCATCCTGGGCCAGCTGCTTCTCGGCCTTCTCCTCGGACTGACCGCAGCCCTGGGAGACCTGGCGGAGTCCTTTATGAAGAGACGGGCGGGCGTCAAAGACTCCGGCGTCATCGTACCGGGCCACGGAGGTATCCTCGACAGAATGGACTCGTTGCTGGTCACCCTTCCCGTGACGTTCTACGTCGCTGCTTATATAATTACCTAGAGAGTTCCCCCGGAATCTAACGCGCCCAGTGAGGAGGGTTGTTTGACTGCAAGAGGCCTGGTTGTCTTAGGCTCCACGGGTTCCATCGGAAGGCAGACCCTCGACGTGGTGCGGGCCTTCCCGGACAGATTCCGCGTTGTGGGGCTGGCAGCAGGCAGTAACGTGGACCTGCTGCGTACCCAAGCGGCGGAGTTCAACTCCAGTATTCTCTACAGCCCGTCGCCGGAATTCACCAAAGACATGCTGGGCCAGGCCGAGTTTGCTTCAATGGAAGACATGGTCTGCCACCCCGATGCCGACATCGTTATGGTCGGCACCGTGGGCCGCGTCGGCCTTCTCCCCACAATCCGCGCCCTTCAGCAAGGACGCAGGGTCTGCTTGGCCAACAAGGAGGTCATCATCATGGCCGGCGAGCTTGTTAGCGAGTTAGCCCGCAATGGTCAGGGCGAACTCCTGCCCGTCGACAGCGAGCCCAGCGCCATCTGGCAGTGCCTTCAGGGAGAAACTAATGCCGTGCGCCGCCTCATCATCACCGCCTCCGGCGGCCCCTTTCGCACCAGGCTCCACGAAGACCTATCCGACGTTACCCCCCAGCAGGCCCTCAACCACCCCACCTGGAAGATGGGCCGCCGCATCACCATAGATTCGTCTACACTGATGAACAAGGGCTTCGAGGTCATCGAGGCCCGCTGGCTATTCGACGTGCCGTGGGAGCGCATCGAGGTTGTCGTCCATCCCCAGAGTCTCATTCATTCCATGGTGGAATTCGAGGACGGCTCGGTGAAAGCGCAGATCGGCCCGCCCGACATGAAGCTCCCCATCCAGTACGCCATGCTCTACCCCGAGAGACAAGCCAATGAGGAAATTCCCCGCCTGGATATCTCCCAGGCCATAGCCATGACCTTCGAACCTATGGATCCCGCCTTGTATCCCTGCTTCCCGCTCGCCCTGGAGGCGGGACGAAGGGGCGGCACCTACCCCGCCGTCCTCTGCGCCTCCGACGAGGTGGCTGTCGAACAGTTCTTGGAAGGCCGTCTGGCCTTCACCCAAATCCCCAAGGTGGTGGAGGGAGTCTTGGAGCGGCACGAAGGGGCGTCCGCGGACAACTTGGAGGAAATCCTGGGAGCCGACGGCTGGGCCCGAACGGCGGCTCGAGAGTTAGCGGCGTCCCTGCGATGAGCGCTTTCGTCAAAATCATCTGCGCCACACCGAATAACGCCGCCGCCAGATCCCAGCCAGGGGAAAAAGCATGATCTTCGTCCTGGCCATGATAGCCATGGTCGTGGCCCTCGTGGTCATCCACGAGTTGGGCCATTTCGCCGTGGCCAAGTTCTTCGGCGTGAGGGTCAACGAGTTCGGCGTTGGGTTCCCTCCCAAGCTTTTCGGATGGCGAAAGGGCGAAACGGAGTACACCTTGAACGCCCTGCCCCTCGGCGGTTTCGTCCGGCTGGAGGGCGAGGAAGAAGCCACCGATCCCCGCAGCCTCGCGTCCAAGTCCCCTGGCGTAAGAGCGGCCATCCTGGTGGCGGGATCCTTCATGAACGCCGTGCTGGCTGTGGCTATCTTCGCCGTGCTGTTCATGATCCCCAACGACGTAACCCTCGGCGACGTGGTGGTTAAAGCCGTGAGCCCGAACTCTCCCGCGGCAGAAGCCGGTATCGGCCCCGGCGATAGAATCGTCGCCGTCGGCGGCCAGCCCGTCGAGAGCATCAACCAAGTGTCTGCCGGCATAATCCGCAATCTCGGTTCCGACCTTATCCTCAAGCTAGAAAGTGGCGGGCAAACCCGTGAGGTTTCAGTAGTTCCCCGGTGGCATCCGCCGGAGGGTGAAGGCAACGTGGGTGTCCGGCTGGGTCTGGAAAACGAACGCGTGGAGAGCCTCTCCTACTACCCTTGGGAGGCCGTCGGCAAGGGCGCGTTTCAGGTTGTAGAGGTGGTAACCTTCACTTGGCGCTCCATTACCCAATGGCTTTTCAGAGATGCCCCCGCTCCCTTCTCCGGGCCCGTCGGCATCGTCAGCGGCTCCAAGGAGGCCGTAGACCTTGCGGGCCTTGACGTGCTGATTCCCTTGGCCGCCCTGCTCAGCATCAGCTTGGCCATCTTCAACATTCTGCCCATCCCCGCCCTCGACGGCGGACGCCTTCTCTTCGTCATCATCGAAATGATTCGCGGTGGCAAGAAGATACCGGCGGAGAAGGAGAGGCTGGTCCACATGTTGGGCTTTGCCCTTTTAATTACACTGGTTCTGATGGTAAGCTACAACGACATTGCCCGCCTCGTCAGAGGCGAGAGCTTTATCGGCTGAACCGTAAAAACCTCTAATTTGGGAGCGTTCCAGATGGCCAAGCGTCGGGTAACCAAGGCAATCTACGTGGGCGACGTCAAGATTGGCGGCGACGCCGAAATTGCCGTCCAGTCCATGACCAAGACGGACACGCGGGACGTGGCGGCCACCGTGTCCCAGATCCACGAGGTGGAAGAAGCCGGCTGTGACGTCATCCGGTGCGCCGTGCCTGACATGGAGGCGGCAAAGGCCATCCCCGCCATCCGCTCCCAGATAAACATACCCCTAATAGCGGACATCCACTTTCACCATCAGCTGGCCCTCGAAGCCATCAACGGCGGCGTGGACGGTCTGCGTCTCAACCCGGGAAACATCCGCGATCCGGAAAAGGTGAAGCAGGTCGTCCGGGCGGCAAAAGAACGCCATATCCCCATACGCATAGGCGTGAACTTCGGCAGCCTGCCCCCCGTAGGAGGCATCGGCAAGTCCAGGGGTTTCTCCCGCATCATGGACATGGTCAATCAGCTTCCAAAGGCGGGAGAGGCCGTCGCGGGCCAGTACAACGTGGTAGACCACATGGTTGCCACCGCTCTCTGGGAGATTGGCCTGTTGGAGTCCCTGGACTTCGACCTGATCAAGATATCCCTGAAGGCGTTCGACGTTCCCACCACCATTCAGGCATACCAGCGCCTGGCCAAGCTGGTGCCCTACCCGCTTCACCTTGGCATCACCGAGGCAGGCACGGTCAGGGCCGGCTCCATCCGCAGCGCAATAGGACTGGGATATCTGCTGTACGACGGCCTCGGAGATACCATCCGGGTTTCCCTAAGCGGCGACCCCCGCGAGGAGGTAATCGCCGGCTACGAAATCCTCAAGTCAGTGAACCTCCGCCAGAAGGGCGCCACCCTCATAGCCTGCCCCGGCTGCGGGCGGGCCGACGTGGACGTCATCCGCCTCTCGAACGCGGTAGACAAGCTGCTGCAGAAGATCGACAAGAAGATAAAGGTTGCCGTCATGGGCTGCGAGGTGAACGGCCCTGGGGAAGCCAAGGACGCCGACGTGGGCATTGCCGCCGGGGCCGGACGCGCCGTCATCTTTCGCAAGGGACAGAAGGTCAAAGTTGTCCCGGAGTCAGAGATGATTTCCGCCCTCATGGCCGAGGTAGAAAGCCTCTAGCCTCGCCCTCTTCCGTTTTTCCCGCGAAGAGCCTGCCCCCGTGAAGACGGGGGCGGGGATCCCTCCCCCTCCGTTGTCCTCGCGGATGCGGGGACCCATCCCCTCTTCCACCACCCGCACGTCACTCTGAACGTAGCGGAACGAAGTGAAGAATCTCGGCGGTAGGTGCGGTTAGACCCCCCAAAACGGCGGCGGTTCAGCCTAATTCCGCCCCAACACCATGTGAAATTCCAACGCGCTGATTCGCCGCCCCCGCCGAATGGATGCAACGGCATATTCGATGCACATCCGCGCAAATCCGGGATACTTCAGGACAGCAGATCCCACGACCACCTTCGGCTCATATTGATCGGGGTCCACCTCGAGCCGATCGGTATTCTTGTGGTCGATAACCAAAGAGACCGGCTTACCCGCCATGGTCTCAATCTTGGCTTTCATCTTCTGTAGGAACTCTTTGTCTTCCATGTCGCCAATCTGTAGAAGTATGGGTAACTTACCGTTCTAGGCCGATTATAGCACAGAGGGTTGCTCGTCAATCCGCCAACCCTGTCACTTCGCCCACACCCTGCATCGTCTCCGTCCCCATTGGGGGTGTCCCTCACCGGCGCCCGCCTTGCGCCATGATACCCGCTCTACTCTCCGCTCGTGGAGATGCCGGAGGCTGGCGAGCCTGCCCTCAGGCAGTACCCTCAAGCAAAATCTCCGCCACCCGCCTCGGCTGGACCACGGGCGCCATGTGCCCCGACCCTATCTCCACCACCTTAGCCTTGACCAACCCCGAAGCGTACTCTCGCTGTCGTTTGGCAGACAAAAACTTGTCGTTAGTCAGGACAACGTAAGTCAACTCAACATGCTCGGGGAAATCGAGCGCGGTCATCGGGGTAACCCAGGGCTGGTACGGGTCTGGCACGAGCCTTCCCGACCGAATGGACGCTTCCGCCGCGCCAACGTCGTTATACAAGCTCCTCGCCAGAAGCGGATTGAGAGGCTTGAATCCCTTTTCCGACAGCCTGAAGACTCCCGCGGACTTCCTGGTCAGGAAAGATAGTTCGCCGATTGGCTGCGTCCCTTCCTTGGGCAGCATTCCCCCAATGAAGACTATCCTGCTCAGTGTACTCCCTAGAGCCTTTGCTACCTGAGGCGTGAAAGTCGCGGCAAAAGAGTGCGCCACCAGCGTCACGTTGTCCCGCAGGTTGACTCGAGGTGGCGTCACCACGGCATTGACGTAGTAGTCAACGCTGATGCGGCTGATGTCAAAGGAGCGCCGGGATCCGTGGCCCGGCAGGTCCACGGCAGTTATGTCGCCTAAGTTTGAGCTTTCGCTGAAGTTTCGGAGATGCCGCGTAACCTCGTCCCACATAGATGCGTTATGCCACTGGCTGTGAACTAATAGAAAGTTGGTCATATCTCTCGCAAAGCTGCTTGGGTTGCGGTCAAAAGTTGGCTGTCCTGGTCCGGCAGAACAGTGCGCGGGTCCATCAAGACCTGCTCGTTTTCGATTCGGGCCACCACGGGCGTGGACTGCTCCCGCAGCCGGGCGGCAAGTGCCGACGCCCCGCCGGGCACGTTGCCACACGGGATGCACAGGGCCCAGGAGTCAAGGGACTCGCCGGGAAGGCTCCCGCCTCCGATGGTCGACTTTGCCGGCTGAACGGTCGAACCCGCGCCGAGGGTTGCGGCCCACGATGTTGCTCTTTCGCGGACCTCTTCAATGGATGCGGAAATCATGCGCCAGACGGGAATGGCTTGCAGCGCCTCTTCTTTCATATAGTGCAACAGGGTCGCGGTTGTGGCCGCGAGACTCATCTTATCTATTCTAAAGGCCCGTGCCAAGGGGTGTTTCGCCAGCAAGTCCACCATATTCTTTGCGCCAACCACAATGCCCCCCTGCGGACCTCCCAGCAGCTTGTCCCCGGAGAAGAAGACCAGGTCGGCCCCTGCCTTGACGCTGTCCTGCGGTCTCGGTTCGTAGGACAGGGCGAAGGGTCGCGTGTCGAGAAGACATCCGCTGCCAACGTCGTGAAGCACGGGAACGTTGTGTCTTCGACCCACCTCAACCAACTCCTCAACGTCGGGCGCGTGGGTGAAACCGACTATCTTGAAGTTGCTCGCGTGGACTTTCAGCAGCGCCCCGGTGTTCTCCGTGATGGCCGCCTCGTAGTCGCGGGCGTAGGTCCGGTTGGTCGTGCCCACCTCCACCAACGTTGCGCCGCTCTGCTCCAGTACGTCGGGAATTCGGAAGCCGCCCCCTATCTCCACCGCCTCGCCGCGGGACACGATTACCTCCTTGCCGGCGGCAACGGCCGAGAGGCCCAGAAGCACGGCGGCGGCATTGTTATTGACCAGAAGCGATGCCTCCGCGCCAGTCAGATGGTTCAACAGACGTTGAAGATGGGCTTGCCTCGAACCCCGACGGCCCGACTCCAGGTCGATTTCCAGGTTGCTGTACCCCGTAGCAGCGGCGTTCATGGCAGCGGCGGCTTCCAGGCTGAGCGGCGCCCGGCCCAGGTTGGTGTGAATGACTACGCCGGTGGCGTTGATGACCGGCGTCGGCTGAATCCGGCCCATCCCTCGCACACACTGAGCGGCTTGGTGAGCTATCTGTTGGAGCGAAGGCGCTGCCCGGCCATTTAGAGCTTGGACGCGCGCCTGCTGGATACACCGCCGAACGGCGTCTACCAGCCAGGAATGGCTATACTCGCCAGAAAGCGCCTTCAGGGGTTCGGTGGCCAGCACCCGTTCGACGCTTGGAAGGTTTCTCAGGGGTGATGTCATTCGTCAGACTAATACTCGGCCCAGTGCAGCGTCCTTGTGTTCCGCTCGATTCGCCGGAAAGCCTCGGCAAAGGGCAGTCCGGCCCGCTTACCGATATTCTCCGCCCTCCTCCGCGTTCGCTCCCGCAGACGCTCCGGCTCCCTCATCTGGCTGACGTGTCTGCTCAGAGAAAGTGCCTTTGCGTCTACCGACTCAGAAATATCCACGTAGGTATCAGGACGCTCGCTGCCCCACATATAGATTTCGCTAACCTGGTGAGGTTCCAAGCCCTCCTCTCGAATCTGCTCCGGGAAGTGGTGAGGACTCCAGGCGTAGGTGAACACGGCATCCAGGGCCACCATGCCGCTCACCCGGTGGTCCCGATGAGTGTGAGAGGTGGTGCGGAAGGGGTCGATGCACATGACCGCCTCCGGCTTGTGACGCCGGATTTCTCGGACCACCTGGGCGCGAAGCTCCAGCGTATCCTCCAACCCGCCGTCGGGGTGCCGCAAAAAGACCACGCTTTCGACGCCTAGGACCTTTGCTGCGTTGAGCTGCTCCTTCTCCCGAATGGCGGCCAGAGCGGGCGAAGTCATCGTCGGGTCGCTGGAGCCCTTGTCGCCGTTGGTGCACAGCAGGTAAACGGCCTTGGCGCCCTGTTTCGTCCACAGGCCGACGGAGCCGCCGCAGCCTCCCTCGGCGTCGTCCTGATGGGGGGTTACTAGAAGAACGGAACGGGGCGCCTTGTTCATCGGGAACGACTCCTAAGCTGGAATAGCTTTCAGATGATACGGAATTGGCCCCGCCGGGGCAAGAGCATCATCCTTCCACCTGCTAGCCATCATCACACCCCACCGCCCCTCCCTTTCCCACGTCATTCCCGCATCCCTATCCGTTATTCCCGCGGAGGCGGGAATCCATCTTTCCCAAGACCTCCGCCCATCAGCCCCGGCCTCCACCCACCATCCTGTGCGACCCGCTACCACCCCAGCGCGTAGCCGTCCCGACGAGGGTCCGCCCCTCCGTGGAGCGCGCCCTGGTCGGTGTCCACCTGAATCATCATCTCGCTGCCCGTCCCCTCCCAATCGCCAATTATGTTAAGTTCGTGTCCCCGCTTCTCCAACGCCCGCCGCACGTACGGAGAGAACCGCCCCTCCAGCCACAACTCGTCGTCGCACGTATGCGGATAGGTGGACTCCGTGGGGTTCTGTAGATGCCTCCACCGTGGGGCCTCCACCGCCTCGGCAACGGTCATGCCGAAGTCCAAAACGTGCGTGATGACCTGCATGTTCGTCTGCACCTGCGTGTCTGCTCCGGGGGTGCCGCAAACCAGCGCCAGCTGCCGCCCTTCGTCGTTCTGACGGAACACCATTACCGGATTCATCGTATGCCGCACCCGTTTGCCAGGCTGCAGGCAGTCCACGTGGTCTTCCTCCAGGTGCCAGTAGCTCATCCGGTTGTTGAGAAGGACCCCCGTGCCCTCCGCGACGAGGCTGGAGCCAAAGGCGCTCTGCAAGCTCTGAAGCTGCGACACCGCGTTCCCCCAACGATCGACAATAACAAAGCAGGTGGTGTCTTCCATCGGCCTACCGACGCGATTGACGGCCCGAGGCGCAGGACTCGGCGGATTCTGGTATCTCCAGGGGTCTCCGGCCCCAACTTCCAGGGCGGCGCGATCGAGGTCAATTGATTCCGCCCGGTGTCGGGCATACTCCTTGGACAGCAGGCCGGGGATGGGAACGTCGACGTATTCCGGGTCCGCCAGGTACGCCTCCCTGTCCGCAAAAGCCAGCTTCTTAGCCTCCGCCATCAGGTGAACGCTTTCGGGAGTGTTGCATCCCATCGACTTCAGGTCAAAGCGTTCCACCAGGTTCAACTCCTGCAGAAGCACGTGTCCGCTGGAGTTGGGCGGCGCCTCGTGCACCGAGTATCCTCGATATCCTGTCGATATCGAGTCCTGCCACCGGACTCGAAAGTCCGACAGGTCCTTCATCGTGAGAAGCCCGCCCTGTTCCCCGACGAACCGAGCAACGGCCTGGGCGATTTCCCCTTCGTAGAAGACACCCGAACCTTCCTTGGCGATCTTCTGAAAGGTGCGAGCCAAGTCCTTCTGATAGAGAATCTCGCCCGCCCGAAGAGGCCGCCCGTCCCTCGTAAATATGGCCGCGGACGTCGGAAACTGGCATAACAGCTCGTCGGCGGCGATAGCGTTGGCGACGGTGTGGCTGACGGGGAATCCCTCTTCGGCCAATTCCACGGCGGGCTCAAGTACCTCCGAAAGGGACAGCCGCCCGTACCGTTCGTGAGCTTCCGTCCACCCCCTCAGCAGACCCGGTACGGACATCGATAGAATCCCCTTCAACGGAATGCCCTCCGGCAGGTATCGCTCGCGTGTGGCGGCGTACGGGGCCGGGCCGGTGGCGTTCACCACCTTCACCGTGTCGTCGGCGCGCATATACACCATGATGAACCCATCGCCGCCGATGCCCGACATCAGGGGCTCGACCACGTTCAGCGCGGCTGCCACCGCCACCGACGCGTCAACGGCGTTGCCTCCCTTCTGGAGAATCCGAACGCCGGCCTGGGACGCCAGAGGATGGCTGGCGCAGACCATCCCCTTCCGCCCCATAACCACAGGACGATGCGACGAATATCGGATGCCGTGGGGTGAAAAAACCATGCGAATCCCCCCAAACTTTTCGGTTCAGCATATGCGCAAGCCTAGGGGAAAGCAAGTGTGGCAGCCTCCTTCACCGTAGGCGCGGTTCGAGTCTCGTTGGGTGGAGCCATGAGAACTGAGGGGCCCAGGGTGTTCAGTCAGCCGTCTATCATCTCCTGCTTCATGCGCCTAACTGGCTCCCGTCGGAAGGACGCAGCCCGGGCCGCCCGTCCGCATGCCCGGCGACGCACCGGCCTCTCTTCAGGGAAGCCAGTGCCGGTCTTCCGAGCGCTACTGCTTACCCTGCTGTTGGCAGCGGGCCTCTTGGTTGTGCTCGGAGACCCCGAACCTGTGAGTGAAGCCTTCGGCGTGGGCTCAGCCGAGGTGACGATTGCCAAGGGCGACAGCTTCAGCTATGAGGTAGGTCTAGGGATACTCTGAACAAGTTTCAGTTTGAGGCATGCTAACATGGGGGCAGCACGGAGTATGGGGTGAGACTCAATGGATACGATGGATCAGCCGACGTTTGCCGACCTGGAATATGATGGCAAGAAGCGCAAGACGCGTCGGGAGATATTTCTGGAGCGGATGGATGGTCTGATCCCATGGGAAGAGTTGGAGGAGCGCATCCGTCCTTACTATCCCAAGGCGGGCCGAGGGCGTCGCCCGTATGAGTTGTCGGCGATGCTGCGGATACACTGCGTGCAGTTGTTCTACAACCTGAGCGACCCTGGCATGGAGGACATGCTTTACGAGGTCGAGTCGGTGAGGCGATTCGTAGGATTGAGGCTATCGGGTCCTCTGCCGGACGAGACGACGATTCTGAACTTCCGGCATCTGCTGGAAGAGCACGGGTTGGGCGAGAGGCTGTTCGCGGACATCAACGGTCATCTGGCGTCTCAGGGGCTGCGTCTTCGAGAGGGTACGATAGTGGACGCAAGCATCATAGAGGCGCCGTCGTCGACGAAGAATCGTGTTGGGGAGCGGGACCCCGAGATGCATCAAACGAAGAAGGGCAGCGAGTGGCACTTCGGGATGAAAGTGCACGTCGGTGTGGACTCAGAGACGGGAGTGGTGCATAGCATGAGTACGACGCCGGCCAACGTGCATGACGTGAGGGAGGCCCACCGTCTGTTGCACGGAGGGGAGAAACAGGTGTGGGGAGATGCGGGGTACCAGGGAGTCGACAAGCGTGGGGAGAATCGGGAGTTGGAGGTGGAGTGGCATGTGGCGATGAGGCCGGGCCAGCGTCGGAAGCTGGAGCCTGGAAGCGAGGTGGCGCTGTCCCACGGCCCCATCCCGGCCCGCCTGTTCGAGCTGGGGCTGCGCTGGTTCCAGGACGACCCGGACACCGAGCGGCTCTTCGCCGTGCGCTGGGACGGGCGGGCCTACCGGCTGGTGGTCCCCCCGCAGGTTGGGACGGCCACGTCCCTCGCCTACCGGCCCCCCGCAGGGGTGGTCGCCGAGTTCCATTCCCACGGAAGCTCCCGCGCCTTCTTCTCAGCCACCGACGACCGGGACGAGCAGGGCTTCCGCATCTACGGCGTCGCGGGACGCCTCGATGCTCCTCTGCCGGAGCTGAGCCTGCGGGTCGGCGTCTACGGCCACTTCGCCCCGGTGGGCTGGCCACAGGTGTTCGACGGCCCGGACCCGGGCGTCCGGCTGATGGGCGCAGAGCCGGGGGAAACACAAAACACTGATTGAAAGACAAGGAGGTAACTGCCAATGCCCTACTACCTGGACAACGCATTCCTGCTCGACAACCCGTGGATCACCGTGGTTGGCTGCGGCGGCACCGGCGGCTTCGTCGCCGAGGGCCTCTGCCGCCTCTTCCAGGGGCGGGAGGCCACCATCGTCCTGGTCGACCACGACCGGGTGGAGCCCCACAACCTGCTGCGCCAGAATTTTTACCCTGGCGACGTGGGACAGTTCAAAAGCAAGGCTCTGGCCGACCGGCTGGCAAGGGCCTACCGGTGGGCTACTCGGTCTACCCCTTCCGGGATGAGGACTCCCGCCCCAACGAACACCGCTACCCCGGCCTCCCCGCCTACGGCGACAGCCTGATCACCGGCTGCGCCGACAACGCCGCCGCACGTAGGGCCATGGCGGAGTGCCTGCCGGGTGACCCGCGACGACGGCTCATCGACGCGGGCAACGACACCAACTGGGGACAGGTGCTGGTGGGCAACGCTCCCGAGCAGGTGACTCTGGAGGAGCCTCCCTTCACCGGGGACACCTGCCACCTGGCGCCCGCGCCCACGCTCCAGCGCCCCGACCTGCTGATGGCGGTGTCCACCAGGCCCCCGGACGTGGACTGCGCGGCCGCCCTCGACCTCACCGACCAGGACCCCACCATCAACCAAATGATGGCCTCGCTGGTGCTCCAGGTGGTCCGCCGCATGGTGGCGGGAACCTGCCCCTTCATGGCCCTCTACCTGGACATGGAGCAGGGCACGGTCACCCCGTCCTACGTCACCCCGGAGGGGGTGGAGCGGGCGTTGAACGCCGACTCCTAGTGATCGGCGCACGTGAACACAGACAGAGAAGAAACGAAGGAAATAAGGAGAGGAGAAACCATGAGTGACGAAAAGGGAACCGCCACGACCACAACAATGTGGCAGGACAACCACGGCGGGATCCGCAGGCACAAGCTGATGACGAAGGAGCTGGGAGAGAAGATCCCCGCCCTCTACGCCAACGAGAACGTGGACGACTACGACGCCGTCCTCGCCCCCGCCAAGCTGTTCAGCCCCTACACCGGCTGGCGCTGGTACATCACCGAGTGGGAAGCCGAGACCGGGCTGTGCTTCGGCCTCGTCGAGGGGTTCGAGACCGAGCTGGGCTATTTCGACCTTACAGAACTGGCGGAGGTAACCGTGTTCGGCAAGGTCCCCGCCGTGGAGCGGGACCTGTACTGGGAGCCGCAGACCCTCGGCGAGATCAGGAGACAATCGTCGGGGATAGCGGCCTAGTGAACGGCAGTAACCGACGCGGTCAGAGATGAATCAAAGAAAGGAGACACCATGCCTGACGAGAACGGAAAGGAAGCAACCCGCTCGGACGCACCGAGCTCAGACGACAGTCTCTTCGGCGGTCCGGCGGACGACGCGGCTGCTGCGGTTGCGGACGAGCAGGACGCCAGTAAAGAGATCGCACAGGACCCACAGGGTTCCGATGACGCCGGGGACGAGGGCGGTGCGCCGGAGGACCTCAAGGTGGTCGTGTCCATCAAAGATGGCAGGGCCACCATCGGGGTACAGGGGGCCTCGTCGGACCCGCACATCGAGTCGTTCGACGACCCGGACCTGTCCAGGCTGACGCAGGAGGCCCTGGCTGTGGTGGAAAGGGCGAGAGCCAAGTGGGAGGACGAACCCAAGTATCCCGCTCACGTCAGACCCGCTCCCCCGGCCAGACGCCGGGCCCGGCGTGAACAGGGGACGGCGCAGGCGGGGGCCGCCGAGGGAGGGGTGGACGAGCAGCAGCAACCCGAGACGCTGAGGCTGTTCTAGGGGCCGAGTTCGAGGCCGATGAGCCGGTCGGCGCGGGACGCTGACCGCAGTAACAGAGGGAGGGCGTCGCAACGGCGACGGCTTCCCCCTGCTCAGCCATGTATGCAGCCTTTCTTGCGTTCAGGCCGTTTGTGCGCCCATGTATGAGGCCTCTTTTGCGTTTCCGGCCCTGCGGGGTCGCGGGCCGCTTCACCGGCGCGCCGCCTCATTCGGTGAACAGGTGGCCGAGTCCCAGGCTGTCGGCCAGGTCGTGAAGCGCCTTCAGATGCCTGTAATTGGGCCGCACCCCCCGCTTCCACCAGCGCCTTATGGTGATGGGATCGATCCCGATGCGACGGGCGATCTCCGCCCACGACAGACCGGACCCGTGCTTGAACCACACCAGACGCTGCGGGAAGTCGTCGGGGAGGGCGTAGATTCTTCTGCTGTAGTAATTGCGCTGTCTCGGCATTGTCCCGGTCCTTCAACAGGACGCATCACTACTCACTCCGCCAGACCGGGGTCCGCGCATCGGATGGAACGAGAGGCTATAGCTCCCACCGACAATCCGCTCCACCGATTGAGAGAGTCAGTTCCAGGCGAGGCCGCTGCCCCGCCCGGACTTCCATGTATGCGGGCTTTCTAGTTGCCCCCAACCTCCCGCCAGCGGCTGAGCTACCCGCCCGGACCGCTCACGGTCAGCTCCAGCCGTTTGGACAGCATCCTGCCATCGTCGGTGCAGATGGCCCCGTCGGCCTCGCAGTCCGTGGTGGCGGGCAGCACGATTGTTACCGGGCCGGTGCCGTCCGGCGCGACGTGGATCTCCCAGCGCACGCTCTTCCCCTTCTCCAGCCGCCGGGCCTTCACCACCTCGCCCCCCGTAACAGTAAAGGCGTTGTCGCGAAGGGTCTTGTAGCTGAAGCCGGCTGCTGGCTCCTCGCTGAAGCGCACCTCGAAGGTGAACGCGGAGTTCCCGTCATGGTTCGCGGGTACGTCGTGGGTGCTGGCGGTCAGTTGGACCGCAGCGGGTGTGTGGTTGGTCACGCTCTGCCCGCTGAAGGATGCCGCGGCGTTGCCCGCAAGGTCCTTCAGCCTGGACGCTGAATCGCCTGGAGGGGCGGTGTAGTCCACGGTGACCGTGTCCCCCGCCGCCACCGCCGTCACCAATGTGAGGGTCATCGCGCTGCCGGACGCCGTCACGGCATCCACTCCCCGGCTGCCTCCCGCCACGGTCACCGCGAAGGCCGACGTGTGAGGGATCGTGTCAGTGTCCAGGGGCTCGTCGAAGGTGAGGGTCAGCGTGGCCCCGTCCACCGAGGCCGACGAAAGCTCGGGAGGGGTGGTCTCAGCCGGCGTGGCGGCGACCTCGCCGGAGGGACCGCTATCGGCGTCGTCCGTGGTCGCGACGACCCGCACGGCATACTCCGTTCCGTCGGTCAGGCCGGCGACGATGTGAGATGTGCCGGTGACGTCCGATGTCGTGACGTCGTTCTGGTCTGCCCAGTCGTCGCCCGACTCCTTCCACTGGACGGTATATCCGGTGGGAGCGGGGCCGGATTTAGGGGCGTTCCAGGAGGCCAGGAGTTTTCCGCTCTCGTGCCGCGTCACCTGCAGGCCCGTCGGCGAGCCGAGAATGGCTTCTTCTAATTCGGAGGTTCTTTCCGATTGGGTTGGTTCAAGGGATTGGGCCGGTGCGGTGTTGTTGGTCACCGCCTGCCCGATGAAGGATTCCACGGCGTTGCCCGACGTGTCCTGCACCCTGACCGCCTCCTCATCCGTGGGGGCCGTGTAGTCCACGGTAACCACCTCTCCCGCGACGACCGCCGGAGACAGGAGCAGTAGCACGCTGGACTGGCCCACCCCGGCGCCCACCACCAAGCGGGACGCCCCGTTCACGTTCACCGCGAAGGCGGACGTGTCTGGCGCTTCGTCCGTGTCCAGCTCCTCGTCGTAGGCCAGCGTCAGGGACGAGCCGTCCACGGTGGCCGACAGGAGCTGCGGAGCCGTCTCGTCGCTCTCTACCGCCGGGACGAATATCGCCCCGCCGCCCTGGTGCCCAATCGCCGCATCCAGCATGTTTGCCACGTCGCGGATCGAGCCGCCGTTCAGCGCCAGGGTGTCCGGATCAACCAGCAAGGAGCTGTGCTCCCCGTCCTCGGCGGTGAGCGTGTAACCGAAGACCAGTTGAAGCGTCCCGCTGCCCCTCAGGTACAGCGCCTGCTTTGCGTCGGTCCCGCTGAGCAGGATTTCCATCGACGGGACGCCTCCGCTGGTGTCAACCTGCACGGGCCGGTTGAAGGTGAAGGTTACTTCCACGGCCTCCCCCGGGCCGAAGACGCCGTCCTCTCCAGGGTCGTTGAAGGTGGGCACGCCGGTTATGGACACCGCCTCGACCTGCTGACCGGACTCAGGGCCCCAATATAATTCGTGTCCCAGGATGGCCGGTTTGCCGGTCGACACGCTGGTTATGTAGCTGCCCACCGGGTCCTGGCCCGGCGTCGCATCCCAGATCTCCGTGGACAGCGATTCGTAATAGACGTCAATTCTGGAGTAGGGTGCATCGCGGCGGTCCTCCACCGTGGCGGTAAACACCGTGCTGGTGGTGCCGGCGCCGCTGGTGTAAAAGGCCTTTGCCGTGGGGGCGGCGAACCAGCCATACCGTAAATGCACATGCGGGGGGTGGTTCACAGAAGAAGGCGTGAAGTCCACGTTGACCGCTTCACTCCACGTCACCGTCACCGTCACCGTCTCTCCCACGTCGTATTTCCCGTTGGCTCCCGGGGGGGCGCTGATTTCCATACCGGTAACGTAGGGGCCCTCGGAGTTCTGAATGCACCGTATGCCCACGTCCTCTGCGTGTTTGCAGTTATGCACTCCCCAGCCCCTGTGCCTACACTCCGCGAGTGCCGACTGACCGCCCGAACAGCGCACGTCATCCAGCACGATAGCCTGGTCGCTGGTTCCCGGCGGGAAGAAGGAGTTCCTGAACCGGTCCCAGTCCTCCACCGAACCGCCGACGAAGCCCAGCTGCCGGCATGACACGTCGGCTTCTTCATCGGTCCAGTAGTCGTCGCAGATGGTGCACCATTCTCCGTCGTAGAACACCTCCAAGCGCCCCTCGGAAGGGTTGTCATTGTTGCCCGGGTCGGTTTTGGCGCCGTCCACCAGGCGCAGGTTTCCCGTGTTGTCGATAACCGCCACCCGCCGATCCTTGGTAAGCAGGTTATATTCCCCGCCGGCCGAGGTGTGGGTCAGGGTCGCGTGGTCGTCGTCGATGTCATCGTCATGGGCCGCCGTCACCCTCACCGTCTGGAGGATGTTCCAGTTGGCCGCCGTGAAGGTCAGCGCGGGCCTGCTGAGGGTGAGATCGGTGCCGGCGTACCCGGTGATGGTCACCGTCACGGCGACCGTGGGCTCGGTGGCCAGCCCGACGCCGTAGTCCGCGCTGTCGCTCTCCTCCACCGTCATGGGCAGGGGATTGAGCACGATTCCCAGCGGGTCATCGTCGTTTACGGTCACCTCCAGCGCTCTTTCGACGTTGTCGTATTCCGCGCCGGCGGCGGTGTGGGTCAGCGTCTCGTTGTCGTTGACGCCGTCATCGTCATGGTCAGCCGCCACCGTCACCGTCTGGGGCGTGTTCCAGTTGGCCGTCGTGAATGTTAGCGTATTGTTGCTCAGCGTGGGCCCGCTGAGGGTCAGGTCCGTGCCCGAGTGCCCGGTGATGGTCACCGTCACGTCGACCGTGGGCTCGGTGGCCAGGCTGACGGTGTAGTTCGCGCTGTCGCTCTCCTCCATCGTCAGGTCCAGGGGACTGAACACAATATCCGCCGTGTCGTCGTCGTTGATGTTCACGGTGAGCTCGTTCATGGCGGGCGCGCTGACCCGCGGGTCCGGCATGGTCCCAAAGCCCAGCTTCACGCTCTCGCCGTCGTCGTCAATAAGGTCCTGGGTCGCCTCGAAGTCGAAGGTCTTGGAAGTATCCCCCCCATCGGTGAAGGTGACGCTGGGCGGCACGCCCTCGTAGTCGGCGGCGCTTGCCGTGCCCTGGAGTGTGGTGGTGACGGGAATGATGATCGTGCGCTCCGGGTCCGCGCTCACGGTCACGGTCACCTGCTGCGTCGCGCCCTCGTCAACGGTGTGGGTCGTCTGGCCGAACGTCACCGTCACCGTGGGGTCGTCGTCGTCGCCGATGTTGAGCGTCGTCTCGGTCCTGGTCCCCTCGCTCACCCTGGCGGGCAGGCTTGACCCGAAGCTCAACTTCACGCTCTCATCGTCATCGTCTTCCTCGTCCTCCGTCGCCATGAAGGCAACGGTCTTCTCGGTATCGCCATCGTTGAAGGTCACGCTGACCGGCACGGAGTAGTCAGCGGTAGTTGCGCCGCTCTGGCCGGTGGAGGTGATGGAGATGGTCACCGTGCGCTCGGGGTCCGCGCTCAGGCGGATGGTCACGTTGACCGTCTCCCCCTCGCCCACGCCTTGGGAATCCTGCCCGAACATCACCGTCACGAAGGGGTCGTCGTCGTCGGTGATGGCCACCGTTGCCTCCGCATGGATCCCGGCGTTGACCCGCTCGTCCGGCATCGTCCCGAACTCCAGCAGCACGCTCTCGTCGTCGTCATCCACCGTGTCCTGGGTCGCGCTGATGGTGAAGGGCTTGGACATCTCCCCCGCGTTGAAGGTCACGCTGGAGGGCACGCCCGAGTAGTCGGCGGACGAGGCCCCGCCCTGGTCAGCCTTTTCTATCGGGATGATGATCGTGCGCTCAGGGTCGGCGCTCAGGGTCACCGTCACCGTCTGCGTACCGCCCTCGGCGACGGTGTAGCTGCTCTGGTCGTACATCACCGTCACGAAGGGGTCGTCGTCGTCGGTGATGCTCACCGTTGCCTCGCCTATGGCGCCCGCGCTCACCCGCGCGTCCGGCATCGTCCCGAACTCCAGCAGCACGCTCTCGTCGTCGTCATCCACCGTGTCCTGGGTGGCCGTGAAGGTGAAGGGCTTGGACATCTCGCCCGCGTTGAAGGTCACGCTGGAGGGCACGCCCGAGTAGTCGGCGGAGTCGGCCCCGCCCTGGTCAGTCTTTTCTATCGGGATGATGATCGTGCGCTCGGGGTCGGCGCTCAGGGTGACCGTCACCGTCTGCGTACCGCCCTCGGCGACGGTGTAGCTGCTCTGGCCGTACATTACCGTCACGACGGGGTCGTCATCGTCAGCGATGTTGACGGTGGTCTCGTCCCTCGTCCCCGCGCTCACCCATACGTCCGGCATGGTCCCGAATCCCAGCTTAACGCTCTCGTCGTCGTCATCCACCGTGTCCTGGGCGGCCGTGAAGCTGAAGGTCTTGGAGGTTTCCCCGGCGTTGAACGTCACGCTGGACGGTGTGGAATAGTCGGTGGAGGTCGCGCCGCCCTCGTCCGTTGTCGTGATGGGGATAGTGACGGTGCGCCGTGGATCGCCGTTCAGCTCTACGGTGACGGCCTGCGTACCGCCCTCGGCGACGGTGTACGAATCTTCGGTGAACTGCACCGTGACCTCCGGGGCGACCAGCACCGACATTTGCAGAAGAATCCCTCTCGCAAGCTGTAAGCCGTGTGACAGGAGGCGCCAAGGGAGGAGCGCGCGGGCTTCGTCGCAGGAGATTTTGCCGGGAATTGCGGCAGCTTCCTCCGGGCTATTGTTGCAACGTTCGACCACGTCGTCGTACGCGTAGGTCAATGCTTCGAAGTCCACCGACCAGCCTTCGTCGCTGCCCTGGTCCAGCGGAGCCGGGCCCAACTCCTGATCCGGATCCTCCAACCGCTCAAAAAAGCCTAAATCCCCAAGAACGCTATCTCCACCCCACATGGCCCAGGCGCCAACGGCGATGTCTCCATCATCGCTGGGGGTCGTCTTCGAGACGACAATCCAGTACCTGGCGCCGGGCTCGAGAAGCACACCGTCGGGGTGGGTGAGCTCCTCGAAAGAATCAACCGCATTGTCGATATTCAGGATTGGGAGAGCAGCCGCAAGCGGCTCAGCCGCCGGCTTACCGGCGTCGTCGGCATGCACCGCCCACGTCCCGTCCGCGGTTCCTCCATGCACGTAGAGCAAGAGGCGCGCTCCCACCAGCAGGTAGCCGCGCGGGTCGGGTCCGGTCGTGAACCCCTGCGCGTACAGGTGCGTGACGGGGTAACTAATCACGAAGTTGAAGCCCTCCTCATCCATGTGAGCGAAGCCCGCGTTGGACACCACCGGTCCCCACAGCACCGGATGCTGCGTGGTCATCTGGGCGGTCAGGCCCGTACCGGTTCCGCGATCAAAGGTGACCTTCGCTTTGAGCCACATGCCCAGGTCGCCCGTCGAGGGTGTGTACGAGATCGACGCGCCCCCTTCCGACGCGGGGATGTCGCTGTAGCCGCCGTACTCGGTGGCCGAACGCTGCCACTGCCACGCCTCGTTGCTGATGCCCACGTCACTCCATGCGCCCCTAACAGTAGTGATGTAGACTTGCGCGCTCACCCTGACGCCGACCTGCGCCAACCCCACGACGACTCCCCCGGAGTCGCGGCCTTCAGTGATCCTCACAGTCTTCACCGGCAGCCGCCCCAGGTTTACCCCGGCCGGCAGCGGGGAGCCGATCGAGAGCCGCACGGCCTCATCTTCGTCGTCGTCGCTGTCTTGAACCGCCATTAACCGGATCTGCTTGCGGGTCTCGTAGCAAGTGTATTCTTCGTTGGTATGGTAGGTGCACTGGTCCGCACCGAACGTCACGCTCGAAGGCACGCCCGAGTAGTCGTCCGAAGTGGCCCCGCCCAGGCCGACCGCCGTGATCGGGATGACGATCTCGCGCTCGGGGTCTTCGCTGAGTCTCACATTAATCGTCGTCCTCCTTCCCTCGACTACGGTAGCTATGCCCACGTCGAACGAGACCGTCAGCGACGTTGGCCTGTCATCGTCCTTGATGGTCACCGACGTCGCGTCCCGAAAATAATCGGAGATGACGCCTGCCGGCAGGCCGGACCCGAAGGACAGAACGACTGTCTCCCCGTCGTCATCCACCGTGTCGTGGGTGGCGGTGAAGAGGATCGTCTTTGAGGTCTCCCCGCTGTTGAAGGTGACGTTCGTGGGCAACGCGCTGTAGTCCGCCGAACTCGCCCCGTCCGAGTCGAACTTGTCAATGGGAATGATCACCTGGCGCTGAGGGTCCCTGCTCAGCCTCACCTCCACCTCAACCTCGTTCTCCGCTACGTCAGGCGTCGATGGGTCGTCGCTCTCCGCCACGGTGTAGGCCGTCTCGTAGAAGGACACCTGCACCCTAGGGCTCTGCGCATTGACCGGCGATGCGGTAAAGAGGACTGCCGCCAGGGCGGCGATCAGCACCGCAAGGCCCACCAGGGCCGGGCGGGAGTGCGTTCTCTGAGTTGAGCGGGGGACCCTGCCTCTGATTGTCATGGTTTCTCCTCGATGTTCTTGTCGGGGCTGGCCAGAGGCGGAGCCAGAGTGTGCTCATGGCTGGGAGTGTGGATGCCGTCCGTGCCCGGGCCGGAGGCGATGGTCACCGTCTCTACGGTGGGGATGGCGCTCTGGGCGTGGGCCACGGACACAAGGCCCAGGAACAGGGCCATGATTGCCAGTATTGGGAATAGTCTGCTCACTCTTTGAATTCATGCCCCTTGCCCCGCAGGCCGCCGCAGGCCGGTCCGTCGCTGAACGCGCGAGACGGACGACGACGCACGCCGAGCTATCAACGGAAGCTGAGCGCCGTGGGCGAAGGGGAGGTGGTTGGGGTGTCCGATGGTGGGAACGGACTGGGGCACGGCAGGAGCTGCCGCGCCCGTGGACTATTGTTTCGTCGCTGCTTTGCGTCATCTCAGGGTTGGAAGAGACATCGGAAGGATTGGGACTTCAGCAGAGCAGTCGAATGCGGGAAGCGGAAACAGAAATCTGCGGCGCATCCACTGGCGCCGCAGCGAGCTGCCTTTTGCCGTTGACACCTGATTCACGGCTGACATTCCTCAAGTCTCATGATTTCGGGGTTGAGAGAGCCTGCGCCGGGTTGGCGGACTCTGTCGTCGCGAATCGCCGGCTGCCGTTTGCAGTCAGGCACGGGCGAAACCGGAATCCATACCGGGAGGGGTTCGGTCCCCTCCGGCGAATTCGCATATTGCCAACTATTTCCGATACCGACACAACCGGGTCTTCGATAACTGCTCTCACTTTGCTACTGATCACACGTGACAAACCATCGAAAGACTAGCCGCCCACCGAGGCCCTTGGCTAGATTCGTTTGTACCTAATTGGGCTTGAGTTTCGGCACTCTCTTTGTACATAGTTATGGGAGTACAAACAGCTATACATTTGTACACACAAGATTTGCATTTCCGATCTAGCATTCGCCCCCAGGAAGGCGGTACATTTGACGCGGAGACTCGTGCACACCAACAATCTCTCCCGCCGAGCGCAGCAGTGGGACGCCGCCCGAACGTCTGATCCCACGGGGATGGCTGCCCCGGAGCGGCTCAAGGGGCGACGGGTTGGCCGTTAGGTGTCCTGATGACTGACGTACACACCATAAGGAACCGTTTGGAACGGCTCTTCCGGGCCGACCCCGACGTGGTGCGCCACGCGGTGAGGGTCTCGGTCTGGGGGCGATGGCTCATCCTGCTGAGCAGCATCTTTCAAATGGCTTACCGGCCCGGTTTCTGGTATCCCGACGACATCGAGCATGTGGTCCTGCAAGTGCCACTGGTGGTTTTCAACGGCCTGGTCCACCACCGGCTCCTGACCAGCAGGCCAGTGACCTGGCGCTGGATGCTCGTCCTGAGCGCCTTGGACTTGGCCCTGATCTCGGCTCACGCCATCGTCCGCGGCGGTTTCGACAACTACATCTTCCTGGCCTACTATCCGGCCCTCGTCACCTTTGCCGTGGTCTTCTCTTCGGCCTGGCTCACCCTGGCATGGGGGACTATCGCTGCCGTCGCCTACTCTTTGGTGAGTGTGATGACGGGCCCCGGCCTGGACCTGGACGCCGGCGACGAGAAGGTGCTGGTGGCCAGGTTATCCGTGATGTACGCCATCGTTGTGGGCATCAGCCTCATCGTCCGGTTCGAACGGACCAGGAGGCTGGCCGCGATGGCCAGGGAGCGGCAGGCGCATCAGGACCGCATCGAACTCTCCCAGGCGATTCACGACACGACCGCGCAGACCGCCTACATGATCGGCCTGGGCATAGAGGGCGCCATGAAGCTCGCCGGCGACTCGAACCCGAAGCTGGTGGAGCGACTGGAGGCGACGGCCGCGCTGTCCAAGTCGGCCATGTGGGAGCTGAGGAGGCCGATCGACATGGGCCGCATCTTCGAGGGAAGGGAGCTGGGGCGCGTGCTGGGCTCGCACACCGCAACGTTCGCGAAGATCACCTCCGTCCCCGCCGAGATGCTGCAGAACGGCCGGGAGCCGCCGCTGTCCACGGAGGTCCGGGCCGGTCTGTTCTCCATCGCGCACAACGCCCTCGCCAACGCATTCCTGCACTCGCAGGCCGGAAGGGTCGAGGTCAGGCTGGACTTTGAGGCCGGCGGCACACGCCTGTCCGTCTCCGACGACGGGGGCGGCCTGCCGGAGGACTACGCCGAACGGGGCCGCGGCTTCAAAGGCATGGAGACAGACGCGGAGCGAATGGGCGGCAGGCTCGTCGTGGAATCGGGCCGACCGGAAGGGGGGACTACCATCACCTGCTTTGTCCCCCATGAATCTGCCGGAAGGGGAGACTGAGATGTCATCGACCAATGGGATCAGGGTGATGCTGGTGGACGACCATCCCATCATTAGGAGGGGACTGAAAGAGGTCCTGGAAGACGCGGGAGCGTTCGAGGTCGTGGCGCAGGCGGCGGACGGGGTGGAGGCCGTCAGGACGGTAGAGGAGTCGCGGCCCGATGTCATCGTCATGGACGTGATGATGCCCGGGAAGGACGGCGTGGAGGCGTGCCGGGACATACTGGACCTGTTGCCTGAGACTAAGGTGCTGATGCTCACCGCCTCCACGGAGGATGACGCTGTGATAGAGGCAATTGCCGCCGGGGCGACGGGCTTCGTTCAGAAGTACTCAGGGAGCGACGAACTGGTGGATGCCGTCCGGGGGGTCGCCGAGGGACGGTTGATGATCCCGGACGACGCTGTGAGGCGGGCCTTCGATATGTTACGTCGCGGGGCTCATCTAAAGCCCACTCCGAAGGTTCTGACGGTGAGGGAGCGGGAGATCCTTACGCAGTTCGCCACAGGGAGGTCGTATGCCCGTATAGCAGAAATCCTGGGCGTCAGCAAAACGACCGTTCGCAACACCGTCTATAGAGTACAGGACAAGCTGGGGGTCCAGTCCAAGCAGGAGATCGTGGTCTGGGCCGTGCGAAACGGCCTGCTGGATGACGATTTGGTGGGCAATGACGCTAAGCCGACGCCGTAGGAGTGACGGCACGGCAGGCTGCTGGAAATGGGTCCGGGGCCCGTAGGAGCCAGGCGGTCTTCGGCCCTCCGCACAGTCGGGTAACTCCGCCGCGAGCCGGGCGAGGACGCGAGCAACCCGTTTGCCTTCTGCGGATGGCCTCCTCTACGTCGGCGGATGTGAGTCCCGGTTCGGCAGTGGGCGGCAACGGGACTTCTGCCAACTCCGCGCGCACCATCTCCCGAACCTCCGCGGGGGATGGCCCTGCATCCCCTTCTCTACAGGCGATGGGGAGCGGGATTACCGGTAAGACCAATATGCCGTCAAAGCAAGTGCGCGCAGCCTCTGCTCTTCTCGCCTCATCAAACTTAACTTGCCGCCGGTAAATCCATTCTCGCTGCCCTTGGCATGACGGCGCGGGCCTACTCGCCCGGACCGCTCACGGTCAGCTCCAGCCGGTTGGACAGCATCCTGCCGTCCTGTGTGCAGATGGCCCCGTCGGCCTCGCAGTCCGTGGTGGCCGCCAGCACGATGGTCACCGTGCCGTTCCCGTCCGGCGTGACGTGGATCTCCCAACGGACGTTCTTGCCCTTCTCCAGCCGCCGCGCCTTCACCACCTCGCCGCCCGTTACCGTAAAGGCGTGGTCACGCAGGGTCTTGTAGCTAAAGCCCTTCCTGGACGTCTCGCTGAAGTGCAGCTCGAAGGTGAAGGAGGCGCTCCCGTCGTGGGAGGCGGGCATCCCTGAGAGACTGGCGGTGAGGGGCGACGGCGTTTCCTGCCCTTCAATCGTCACCGTCACCGAGTCCTCCGCGTACATGCCCTCGTCGTCCGTCACCCGCAAGGTGAACGTCAGGGCCGTGTCTGCCGACAGCCCCGTCGGCGCCGTGAACGTCGGGGACGCCACGGCGGAGTCCGACAGGGTCACCGCCGGCGTGCCGCTCTGCGTCCACGCATAGCTCAGCGTATCGCCCGAGTCCGGGTCGGTGCCCGAGCCGCTCAACGTCACCGTGGCGCCCTGCTCAACGTTCTCCTGGTTGGCTCCGGCGTCCGCCGTCGGCGCCTCGTTCATGTTGGTCAGCGTCACCGTCAGGTCTGCCGAGTCCGTCCGCCCACCGTCTGAGACCTGCACGGTCACCTCGTACACCCCGTCGGTGTCGGCGTCGTCCGGTGTCTCGTAGTCCTTGGCTGCTGCGAATGAGAGTACGCCCGCCGCGGTCACGGCGAACTTTGCCTCGTCATCTCCGCCGGAGATCGACCACGCCAGGTTTGCCGCCGGCGTGTCCCCGTCCGTCGCCCTCAACGTCGCCACCTGAGTGGCTCCCTCATCCACGCTGAACGACGAACCGCTCGTGATCTCGGGCGTGCTGAGACCAGGAACCTCGAATTCCAATTCTTGCGACAGTTTCCTTCCGTCGCCGGTGCAGACGGCCCCGTCGGCCTCGCAGTCCGTGGTGGCCGGCAGCGCGACGGCTACCGGGCCGTCGCCGTCCGGTACGACGCTGATCTCCCACCGCACGTTCCGGCCCTTCTCCAGCCGCCTGGCCTTGACCACCTCGCCCCCCGTAACGGTGAAGGCGTGGTCCCGCAGGGTCTTGTAGCTCAGCGTAAACTCCTCGCTGAACCGCAGTTCGAAGGTGAACGTGTTGCTGCCATCATGGGAACTGGGGGCGTCGGGGATCGTGGCCGTCAGTGGGATCATCTCCCCCTCTTCCACCGCCGCCGTCGCCGCGCTGGTCAGCGTCTCGGGGTTGTTCCGGTCGTCGGTGAAGGACACCCGCACCTTGATGGCCCTGCCCTCGTCGGCCTCCACCAGGGTGTAGCTGCCTCCGGTGGCCCCGCCGATGTCGGAGTCGTCGGCCAGCCACTGGTAGCTGTAAGAGACGTTGTCAAGGCCATCCTCGTCGGCGATGCTGGAGGTGTCCGCGGCCAGCGTCTCACCCACCTGCGCCGTGCCGCTGATGGTGGGCACTCCTGTGGGCGGGCTGTTGGGTGGTGAGGCCAAGACTCCGGCACTCGTGAGCGATTCGTCGAACCCGACATCGTCCGTGAAATCGACTCGCACCTTGATGGTCTTGCCTGCGTCTGTATCGACGAGGGTGTAGGTGGAGCCGGTGGCCCCACTGATCTGGGCATCGTCGGCGAGCCACTGGTAGGTGAAGGTCGCATTGGCCATGCCGTCAGCGTCGGCCGTGTCGGCAGTGCTGGCCGTGAGCGTCTGACCGACCTGCGGGGTTCCGACGACAGTGGGCGTTCCCGTTGCTGCGTTGTTCACCTCATTCGCCGTTTGTCCGGCGGCGGCGGTGGCAGTCACGGCGCTGGTCGCGCTGCTCGTCACCTCTTTGCCGGGCGCGATGAAGTCGGCATAGCGGGCTCTTGCCTTCAGTCGCTTTCCCAGGTCAGCCTCGACAGGAATATATCTATCCGAGGTGGCGCCCTCGATTGGGACGAAAGCGCTGTTGGACTGGACGCCGGAAATGAGCCATTGCCATCTTATTGGCCGCTGGCTGAGCGCCATGAATATTCCGTCAGGGTCGGAAAGAGCGCCTGTAATACGGCTGCCCACCACTGGTGTAGACGCCGACAGTGTCACGGTGCCGGCCTCATCGCGGTTGGTTACTCGAATCGTGACGCTGATCGTATCGTCGATGACGGCAGCGTCCTCCGCGTTGCCGGAACCGTCCACTCCGTCGGTTACGTGGACCGCGATAGAGTAGGACTGCTTCCCCTCGTAATCGAGGGAACTGCCGGACTTGACCCGTATCTCGCCGGAATTTGGACTGAAGTCAAAGGCGCTGCTGAAGGCGACGGAGTCCGTACCGGAGACTGAGAACGTGAGTGTGTCGTTGTTGGGATCTGTCGCCGGCAACCTGGCGATGGGTGCAACCTGTGTGGAGTCTTCCTCGACTCTGAAAGTGATGGAGTTTTCATGGTGTTCAAAGACAGGGGCAGCTGGGTTGCTGCTGCCTGCCGCGCCGCCATTTCGCTGCATGCCGTTCTGCCCCGACCCCTGGGGTGCGACGGCGTTTTGTGTCGTAACCTCAACGCTCTTGGTACACGTAGCGCCCAGGTCGGTGCTGGTCCGGTAACTGCAATGGTTGTCAAAGTAGAAAATGGTGACCCTGAGGAACTTGCCCTCGTCTGCTGCTACAGGAGTGTACTCACTGGGTGCGTTGGTTTCAAATACGGTGAACGTGCCACTTGCGGAGTCGGCCCTGGCCAAATGCCTGTCGAGTGTCATAGAAACGCGGTCGGCGTCCCGTACTCTGGATATGAACTCCTCGCCCACCATGGGTGTGACTAATGGCTGGTTATTCGCTTGAAGAAGTTCGGCGAATCCGGGTTCATTGAGGTTGTTGACTTTGATGGTCACGTAGGCGATTTCGTCGACCGTCGGTTCGGACTCCACGGTGCCTGAAGCGTCCTTCCCGTCGGTCACGGATACGGTGACGCGGTAGGTGTGGTAGGCGAAGGCGGGTTGAATTGATCCGGGAGGGACTTGCTCGTAGTTGATGGATGCGCCCGGCTTGACGCTGAAGGCACCGGTCGTGGTGTTCAGGACAAACAGCCTGTTGAACTTCTCGATGTCGGGCCCGCCCAATGAGAAGGTGAGGGAATCGTCCTCGATGTCGCGGGCGAGCACTGTGCCGACGAGGGTCTCTTCGGCGACGTTTTCGTCCACCCTGAACTGGTAGTTATTCTCGGGTCCCTGGCAATTGCTGTTGTAAAGGACGGGCGGGGAATTCGAGGGCGGGTCGCTGTTCGCGTAGATGGCCATGCTGATGACGTTGTTTGCAGAGAAGTCGGATGTATCCCAAAATCGATTGTTGCCGCTTTTGTAGTACATTCGGTTACCGAGTTCCCAGCCCGGATCTGTTTCAGCGGCGACATCCGTGACGGCGAGCCTAAGTTCGCCTGAGGCGCCTGGCTGACTTACCACCACCCAGTATCTGGTGAAAGGAGCCAGTCCGAAACCGCTGCTCGCGAATTCTTCAGTGGTCTCCAAGTCTTGGTCGATAGAAGGGGTAGTCAAGGTGTGCAGCCCACGGCCTGGCACGCCGTAATTGTCGGAGTAAATCGTCAAGGTGGGGGTTGCATCGGAGTCCGGGTGGTCTTGTCCCCACAGACGCACCCTGGTGAGTGTGGCGCCGACATTGGCAGTGCAGAATGACTGCGCCACCCGCTGCCCTGCCAGCATCGACAAGGCGAGGTAATCGGGTCCGTACTCCAGGTTGCTAACCCTGATGGATTCGGAAGGGGCTGCTTCCACCACGCCTATGGCGGCTGTCATGAGAACTGAGGCTGCGACCGTCAACGATAGCGCGAGGGTACCTACACGGATTCGTTTACCTAACAATGCAATCTTCATCTACGTACCTTCTAAGCGATCACGCGCTATGTTGAATTCTGGGCTCTCGTCCCGTAGGCTGCCGCAGCCCGGTTCGTCACTGGACTTATCCCTTTATCAGCTACCGGCATAAACGAGTCCTCGTTCACCGCTGTCTCTTCTCTTTATTGATCACGCAAAGTTCCCCGTCTAAAGGATGGCTGCCTATCGGGGCCCTTGCCTAGATTCGTTTGTACCCAATTCGGCTGGAGTTTCAGCACTCTCTTTTGACATTGCGGGGTACCTCTTTGTACATAGTTATGGGTGTACAAAGAGCCATACATTTGTACACACCAGATGAACGCATCCCGATCTGGCATTCGCTGTACGGAAGGCGATACTTCCGGCGCGGGGCGGCTCAGTCGGTGAACAGGTGGCCAAGGTCCAGGCTGTCGGCAAGCTCCACCAGCGCCTTGCGGTGCTGATAGCTGGGATGCGCCCTGCCTTCCTTCCAGCGCCATACGGTGTTGCGATAGGTCCCCAGACGACGGCGGGCGATCTCCGACCACTATAGGCCCGACTTCCTCTTGAACCGCTTCAGCCGCTCCGGGAAGTCGGCGGGGAACTCGTAGGCTCTTCTGCTGTGATGGATGCGCTGTCGCGGCATGGCGCGCCTGTCTCGTCCGTAAGACTCGTTGTCAGCTCTCCCGGAGGGGAGGGGCGAGCCGTCGCGCGCAGCGGGGAAGGGACGGACCAGGGGAGCTTCGCTTGACTTCATACCCGCGCTTCCATCCATTGGCGAGAATCCGCTCCGGGCGAGACCGACACCCCGCCCGGCTATCCACCTGTGCTCCTCTTTCTTGCTGTCCGGAATACCGGTTCGACGTTCCTCCCGCCTGCCCCATCCGCTACGGTCCCGGGACGGTGATCTCCAGACGGTTGGACAGCATTCTGCCATCGTCGGAGCAGATGGCGCCCTGCGCCGTGCAGTCCGTGGTGGCGGGCAGCACGATGGTTACCGGGCCGTCGCCATCCGGCGTGACGTGGATCTCCCAGCGCACGTTTTTGCCCTTTTCCAGCCGCCGCACCTTCACCACCTCGCCCCCCGTAACCGTAAAGGCGTTGTCGCGAAGGGTCTTGTAGCTAAAGCCCTCCCTGGGCGTCTCGCTGAAGCGCACCTCGAAGGTGAACGTCGATAATCCATCATGCGTATCAGGCACACCGTGGGCGCTGGCATTCAGTTGGTCCGCCGCCGTGTCGTTGGTGACACTCTGCCCCTGAAGGATGCCGCGGCGTTTCCGGCTCCCTGGGGACAGCCTTCCGGGAGAGGTTCGAGGCGGAACTGCCCGAGCAGCTCAACCAGGGCCATCGCTCTCTGATCGTCGCCGAGTCCGTGGACGCCAGCACCGACAGGATCGTCCGGTACCTGGCGGAGATGGCAGTGCCGATCAACGTGGCTACGGTGCAGCACTTCGAGGACGCCAATGGCAGGGAGCTGTTGGCACAGGTCTATTTGATCGAGCCCGAGGCGGTCCAACCCAGAGCCCGCCGCACGTCCGCCAGGTCGGGTTACCGCACGGTGAACGGGCTTCAGGACTTGGCCGACGAGAAGGGCATTGGAAACATATACCGGCGGCTGAGGGACGGCGTCCGGGGCATCTTCTTCGCCCAGGGATACTCAGAGATGGTGGCGTACGTCCGTCGGCTTGAGAATGGCAGAGTGCGTACCATGATGTTGGTCGACGCGGTTCCTGGCGACGATGCCGGAGGCGTCAAGTTTGTCGCTCATGCCACCAGATTTGAGCGGTACATGAACGTGCCAGGGGACGATCTCAGCCCTTGACATACCACACACCCTGCATTCCTTGAAGGACTGACAGATGTCCTTAAGGAGGTCGATGCGCAGAGCACTATCATAAATCCCTTCTCTGGACAGACCAATGGCGAGATGTTTGCTGACGTGGCGGAACAGTTCGGCCAAACGGAGGCTTCTAAGTTTCTCAGCCTTACCCATTCATGCGGTCTGACCGGTCAAAGGAGTTACGGCATATCTATCCTTACGCAATGTGGTGTTTGCTTCAGCTGCGTAGTGCGAAAGGCATCATTTCAAGCGGCCGGGATCGAGGATGGCACCGAATACATTGTCGCCCCTCTCGGCACCTCAATCGAGGCGTGGTGGCGACGAAACAGTATCGCGTCCTCGGTAAAAGCCTTCCTTCGACGGGGCATCCAGACTCGCGACATTGCCGCAATGGGGCTTCCCACAAGCTGCCCTTCCCAAGACGCCCTTGACCTATGTAAGCGCGGCTTGGCTGAGCTTCAGGGGCTCTATTCGTGAGGGGTCTTCCGCCGATTGATGCTCACGCACATATCGACGCCGGCATCGACCGCGCCGAGATCAGAAGTCTCCGCGCGCTTGTCTTCGCGATGACGCGGACGCTCGACGAGGCCGACACCGCAACTGCTCGCGAGGATGACATGGCGATCTGGGGTGTTGGCTGTCACCCAGGCTTGAAGAAGGCCCAGATCGGATTCGATGCTGGCCGATTCGAGGAACTTCTCACCCGAACCGCCGTGGCCGGCGAACTTGGGCTTGATGGAAAGTCCCGCGTATCAATGGACCAGCAGGTTGCCACCCTCGCCAAGGCATTAGATGTCCTGCGTCGAAGACCTCGACTGGCAAGCCTGCATAGCTACGCCGCTACTGGGCAATTGCTGGAATTATTGGAGAAGGACTGTCATTCTGGAATAATCCTCCACTGGTGGTTGGGTGACGCGCGCCAGACTGATCGGGCAGTGGAGTTGGGTTGCTACTTTTCCGTGAATGCCTCCTCTGTGAGACGCAAGGACGTACTGGCTGTAGTCCCGAGAGATCGGCTTCTGACTGAGACGGATCATCCATTCGGCGATAGACGTTCGCGACTTCGCAAACCCGGGCGTGTTGACGACGTCGAATTGGCTATCAACGTCATTACGGCATGAGCCCTAGCGAGGTGAGACGGCTGATGTGGGCAAATCTCAGCCTGTTGATATCGACTGCGGGATGCTCCACACTTCTCCCGCATGAAACGCGAGTCGCGCTCGCAGCCCACTCATGATGGGAACCCAATCGTTGCACTGTGTGCTAGGGGCTAAGTAGTGGCGGGTGCTTACGGGCTTATCAACCACATCCTAAAGACGGTACCGCCTGCCGCTCAGCCAACATGATGCTCCTTGCCTCCCTCCGCCCCTACGCATCACACTACGGGAATCGAGAGTCCTTGGTGCGTCGATAGGCTGCCGAGCCACATCTCGAAGACGGTGGTATCTACCGTATGCGTTGGTGGGCCTAAGCGTACTATACTGTGAACTTTTCGCTTGGAGGTCTCGATATAGGAGACGCCAGCTCCTCTTGGCCCGTCAATGATTCCTAGGTCCGGGATGACACATCCCACCTCTCGCAAGAATCCAAACTGCGGCGCGTATGATTTGTTCGTCATCCCACTGACCGCAGTATTGACTCAATGATCTTGATGGCGGCCGACACCACCGGAAGCGCTTTGGCGAACTGCCACGCACGAATCAATCTCTTCGTGGCTCTTGCTCGCCAGGTCGTTTGCGGAACGGAGTCAAGCTCTCTTTCGATAAGTTCGACCGCCACTTGGGCCACACCCTCCGCGTCGTTGATTCCCCTGTTCAAGCCCAATAGTCCGGTCCTGTTTATCACATCCCTGTAGGTGTCGGGGAAGAAGCGGTTAGGGTCTGACATCATCTCCCTATGAAGAGCTACTGCTCCTTCGCCATCGTCGTTAAGCGAGCCTAGACCAAGATCCAGCGGCAGTACAGGTTTGCCTAGTTCTGTCATCTCTTTCCCAACCGAGTAAGTACCTTTACCACCGCCTATTCCTAGCATAGCGTCGGCCCATTCTACCTGGGCCTTACGATACTCACCGCCGGTGAATCGCTCACGTTGTATGTGATGGAGCTCCACAACATTCCGTTGCTCCAGATTAGCTAGCAACCTTAGATTGGCATCGTCTATCTTCCTCTCCGCTGCTTCATCGGACATCACGACATGTGTATACGGGCGGGGGGGCTCCGCAGTAGTTTCCGCGTACTTTTCGACCTCCCGCAAAACAATCCAGTCGAATATGTGAGGTACGCCATAATCGTCCTTGGTGGAGTTTTCGTCACTGCCTAGGACTACGAGGCTTCCCCCTCTGCTCAGCACTTTACGTGTGAAGGAGCAAAGGAGCCCGACAGCCAAGCTCAACTTAGCTTGCGGGCAAGAGTAACTGGCACTGCCAGAAATCAGTATGAGCTTACCTTTCATCGACGATCTTGGCTCCCGGTGGGCTATTCGAACAGATTATCGATGTCTGCTTGGGACTTACATTGATTGAGGCTGTCTCGCATCCTCTGAAAGTTAGCAGCCGCCGTCTGACGGGCAGTGCTCCCCTGGTGGCCCATGTAGTCGTCTACATATCTCGATTGACCGGTTGAGTCCTTAATCGGCCGGTGGACTGCTCTGGAAGAGTAGTCCACTAGGTGACTCACCATGCTCTTCAGGTCAGTAGCTCCCCCGTAGTTCTTGAACGCCTCTATGGCCAGGGATTCAATGTGATAGCCGGTGATCCTGTCTTTGTCGCTCCGAATGAGACGATGGGCGAGGGCTTTGGTCAACTTGATGGCTGGTATAACTTGCCCGCGGCTGGCCTGATTGATGTCCGTTAGCTTTTGGGCAAATCTCTCTGGGTGCAGCACTCCGCTCCACTGGTTACAGCTTGGGTTTGCAATCCTTATACCTGATTTAGTTCGTATCGCAGGAAGGACTTGAATTTCGTGGCCGTCAGCATATTTGACGGTCACTGCTAAATTGCCTGTCGACACTTGCGTCTTCGGCATACGTTGCTGGATCAACTCTGCCATTCTTTGGATAACAACCTTCGGAGCTTGGCCCGAGAGCGACGAATCATTCACTGTGAGAAGAACGTCCACATCACTCAGACCGTCTACATAAGTATGGCGACTGACTGAACCACCGAACCGAGTCGGCAACACATCGTTTCCGGTCTACTCCAACGCATGTCGCAAACCTCGGATGTGTCGATTTATCGCTTCCGTGTTCCTCTCGTTGTAATCCCGCAGCTTGTCGCGTAAGTGCCCATTTATCTGGTCGTCTCTCAATACTCGCCTAGGTTGCCATACAAATCCGCCAGAACTGCCACCCATATGGTGCTCCTTTATCTCCAGATTTCTGCCCCGGCGATTTCTGCAATGTAAGCCGCCTGCCGGGCAAGGGGAAATTCTTCAATGAGGGATGCAAGGTCACCATTTGCCGCGTATCGTCGCAGCGCCTCTTGCAGTTGGTACAAGAATCGCAGATTATGAGTCCACTCCTCAGCCAAGAGGTCTAGGTCGGTCAGATTCCACTTCATGTCTTCCATCGCCGATTCGTCTACCGGTAAGGAAGCGTGGCTACGAAAAGCTAATCGGAGCCAATTGAGGCCATCGAAGATGTCGGCACCACAAAGGAAGTAGGTCAGCACTTCATAAGGGTTAATTGCTCCGAAGACATGAATTGGTGTACTTAGCCCTGTGTCATTCAGTAAATTACGCAACGTTACGACGGAACCGCATCGTCTCAGAAAGGAATTGCCTACCTCGCGAGCGGTAATCCCGATGATGTCAAATTGCCTCAATGCCTCCTGATGTTGAGTCAGTTTGGGCAGGTTGACCAACCCTGTCGGGTCCGTGGGTTTAACCAGGAAATCCGATACTGCACGGGGGGCGTGGGAGAAGTCCTCGGACGATCTTTCGATTTGCTCCTCAAGCTTGCCGGCCTCATCAAAGTTAACGAGTATGACGTTTCCTTTCTGGCCAATATCTCTTACAGAATCATGGTATCTTGCCCTCGTCCATTCGCCGGTCAATGCAGATGCATGTAATTTGCCAGAACTATACTCCTTACTGGTCTCGTACAGGCCGCTGTCTACGATGACGACATTGACCACATCGGTAGCATCTGCCGGGATACGCCCTACGGCAACGTCAAACGCGCTCACGAGGCATACGCCGTAGAGTTTGTGCTTGAATTCTTCCCAGACGTTCGATATATGGGGGAACCCACGGCTGGAAAAGGACGGTGCGATGAGCGGGGTACTCACCTCCAGCTTATGAATTCTTCGGATATCGGCGTGCGGATATTCAACGTCCATCGATTTCAATCCTATCGCGACAAGAAGGGCATTCCGCACAGGCGGGCGCATTCTGCCGTTCACAACTATACGTCAAGCCTAGAGGCACCGCCTCTTCCTTGGCGAACTGAACAACTTCAGCCTTAGTGTTAGCCAGGAACGGCACGGACAAAATAACCATACCTCCGGAATAGCCGTTCAAGAGTCTTTGCATGTGTCTGACGAAAAGTGGTGTTGTGTCATAGTAGTCGAAGAGTGCGTTGATGCCCAAAGCGATCGTCAGTGGTCTCTGTATGAAAGTGGCAGCTGCGGTCAGAATCAACAATGCGTTTCTACCGAAGAACTCGCCGCGGTCCGAAACCAGAGTGACACCCAGGTTCACCTTCTCGATATTGATTTGGTAATGGCTCGCAATGCGCTGAGCTGATTCCCATTCGCTCAAAGCCGCCGGTTGCCCATAGTCGAAGAACAAGCCTGATACCATTGAGTTTGCGTCTTGGCACGCAGCAATCGTAGCTGAGGAATCTATTCCACCACTAGCTAGGAGTGTGTCCGAGTAAGGGCAAGGGGTTGAGGGAGATATGTCCTGGGTGGGATGGAGACAACCATTTTTGCCCCTCGGGAGTCGCAAGTGTCCCATCAGTTCCCTGAAAATCGTGTCGCCCATCGGCTCAGACGGGTTTGATGCAGCTTCGACGGTTCGTCTCAACCCTGTCTCGGCGCGGAGTTTGAACCCAGCCCTGTACAGCTTCAGAAGGTTATGGCCCAGGCAGATCAGCAGCCACTCACCGTTCACCTTGTCCAGACCACGCAGCAGGAACTGCCGGAAGCCCCGACCATGCTTGATCTGACCGAATACCGGCTCCACGGTCTCCATCCGTAAGGCGTAACGCTGTCTACCACGTTTCGTGCGAAGCTTCCGACGCATCCGGTCTCTTGCTGAAAGATGTTTCGGTATCCGGCCACGGGGAGCGGGCGGCAATATCCTGCCATGACGAGTCTGATCAGGGGCTATGAAGGGATCCATTCCCAGTGCGTGGATCTTCTCGGTCGCCTCCGCAGAGTAGTAACCCGCGTCTGCGGATACCTCCCGGGGAACCTCCCCGGCGTTGGCTATGGCCTCCTCCATCATGACCACCGCCTGCCGCTTGTCCGAGGACTGGTTGGTCGCCCGCGCCGCCACTATCACCTGGCTCGAACTGTCCACCACCGCCTGACAGTTGTATGCCTGTACGTACTGACGGCCTCCCGGCTCGGGCATGATGCGCGATTCAGGGTCGGTGAAGTTGCGCTGCGCGCTCTCATCAGGGACCCCACTATGCGCTCCATCCTCTGACACAGCCTCAACCTCGGCTTCCAGAGCCCCCATCGCCTCTCGTATCTTCCTGAGCCGACCCTCCCGAAAGGCCAACTCTGCAGGCAGCTCGTCTCCGCGCTTGTCCCTACCGAACCGCCGGTCCTCCTCTTCATCCAACTCCGCCGCCCTGCGCAGCAACTGTTCCACCTCAGCTTCCAACTCAGCACACTTCTCCCTCATCCGCCCATAACTCATAGCCTTGTGCTTCGATGCGTTCGCCTTCACCTTTGTCCCGTCCAGCGACACGTGGCCCAGCTTCACAAGACCAGCACGCTGACACACCGACAGCACCCCCAAGAACAACTTAGACAACTCACGCAGGTGATCCTTACGAAAGTCCGATATCGTCCTGAAGTCCGGCGTGTTGTTGGCAGCCAGTACCCGAAACGCGATGTCCTCCCGCAGACGCTGGGCGATCCGGCGCGACGATGCCACCCCTACGCAGTAGCCGTAGACCAATACCTTGACCATCATCCGTGGATGATAGGGTGGACCACCTCGACTCTCACCCTCGTACACCGACGTGATGCCCGACAGGTCCAACTGGTCCACGATCTCGGAGATGAAATATGACAGGTGGTCCGCTGGCAACCACTCCTGCATCGCTACCGGAATCAGAAACTGCTGGTTCGGTTCGTAGGAACGATAGGTCTTGCTCATTGATCACCCCCATACCCCTTGGCTGTCTTCTCATCATACTCCCCATAGTTCACCAACGGTATTACTCGGACACACTCCTAGTACAATCGTGTGACGATCCATTGGCGCTACTCCGGTACGGTGTCGTCTGTTCTCTGAGGTCCAGACACATTCGCTTGGTGATCATAGCTTGTCGCATCCAAG
This sequence comes from Dehalococcoidia bacterium, assembly GCA_965238215.1. Taxonomy (GTDB): domain Bacteria; phylum Chloroflexota; class Dehalococcoidia; order Lucifugimonadales; genus JAPULR01. The sequence continues at coordinate 2,761,757 of OZ250180.1, forward strand.
GACAGCGTATCTTGCATATCAGTCAGCCATCATGCTATATATCTGACATTCTATATCAAGACTACCCTTGTGAAAGCCTTTTGGCCCCCATCCCCTATCCCTTCCCGCTATAACCCCCTTGCCATCCCCAAACCATCCTCGTAACCGGCACCACCGGCAGCAGCAGCGGCCGGACTCGCCCCGCGTCTCTTCAGAGAGGCCACCGCGTCCGAGTCCTCGTCCGCAGCCCCCAAACCCGTCCCATCCCGCCCCTGGAGCGCCGACGTGGAATTCTCCGTCGGCTGATCGGCCATGGATTTCGGGGCCGGTTGTCAAGATAGGGAAGGCCCCGCCGTTTTGGGGGTAAAACGGCGGGGCCTATTGTCGCGCTTAACGCGGCGGAATTTCTTGTCCCTATGGGTCTATTGGTACACGGGGACGGTGTATTCGTGGTAACGGTACGTTCCGAAGTTGGAGAAGTTCACAGTGTAGTCTTCCACAACGTCGGGATTGTACGCAACCTGGGAGAAGACCCAAACCAGTGGTATGGTGAATGCCTTGTCGTGCCAGGCGTCGCCAAAGACAATGGCGCCCGCGTCTCTCTCCTCCACGCTCGTGGCGGAGCGGCATACTTCCTGGAGGGTGTCTACCTCTTCGAATTCTCGGTAGCCAACTCCACTGTCGTAAGGGAACCCGAACTGGATGCGGTTGCATATCGGGCTGTACCCGGGGGAAGCGCCGTACATCCAACTGGAGTCCTTACCAGACTGCGCCTTCGCGCGAAATTCTCCGAAGTTCTGGTCTATCTCCAGCTTGGTAGTGACGCCCACAGCGGCGAAGTATTGGATTATCTGCTCGCACATGGAGGGCCAGTCCGGGACGACCCGGTGGGTGCGCAGACAGTTTATGCGGGTTTCAAAGCCGTCGGGGAAGCCCGCGTCGGCCAACATCTGCTTGGCGGCCTCGGGGTCGTAGGGATAGGGCCAGCCGCCGTCCTTGCCGGTCTTACCGTCAGGCCCGGGAACAGGCGCCCACCGGTCCTGCCAGTCGGAGCGCCAGGTGGGGTATTCGTCAATCAGTGGGAAGGCCTCGCCGTTGTAGAAGACCTCGTTGAGCTCGTTGCGGTCTACGGCGTAGTTGAGGGCCAGCCGAACTTGGGGGTTCCTTATCGGATCGTCCGCGTCGTAGGCATCCGGCGAACCCTTGGGCCGCCCACCACTGGGCGGCTCGCCCGTGTCCGGGTCCACGTAGTTCATCTCACGATAGTAGACAAACGCGATGGCCTGGTTGACGCTGGGAAGGGTGGCCTTGCTGATGGAGTAGCCGCCACTTTGAATCTGCTCCCGCTGGTCAGCCACCAGGGGAATGATGTCCGCCTCGCCGGTGAAGAACATGGCTAGGCGCGTGGCGGGTTCCTGGATCTGCAGGAACTCCAACTCGTGGAACTCAGGTGTCTTCCTCCAGTGATCTTCCACCCGTTCGTGGAGGTACGACTGGTCGATCTCGTGGCTGACGTAGGACCACGGTCCGGTGCCGACGGGATCGGACTGGTAGCCTTCTTCGCCGCCTACTGCGTCCCAGTGGTCGCGGCTCAAAATGCCGGATTCCCAAACGTCCGATACGTTGAAGGGGAGTTCCAGGTTCACGTTTGGCGTGTGGGCGGTGACCTTGTAGTCGTTAACCACTTCCCAGTCTTCGGGGTCGCCGAGAAGGCCGTGCCAGCGGCCGGGGCTTCTGGTCAACGTGGTCGGGAAGTTGCCTATATCCCCAATCAGCAGGTCCCAGGTCATGGTCAGGTCCTTGGCGCTGAACGTGAAGTCCCCGTAGGGCTCGCCGCCCTTATAGAAGGGAACGTTCTCTCTCAACTCGAAAGTCCACGTCTTGCCGTCGGTGCCGGAGTCCCAGGCGAGCGCCAGCTCCGGCAGCTCCTCGTTGCTGCGAATGTCGTGGCCAATGAGGTGCTCGTATTCCGGCATCTTTGCCCAGGAAACCTGGCTGCCGGGGTAGGGGATGGTGAACTGCTCGCCGTCCACAGGATTGGCGGTTACGAGCCGGGTCTTAACCGGAATCTTCGCCGCCATAGTGGGCGCAGGCGTTGCTGTGGCTGTAGCGACCGGGGCCGCCGTTGCAACGGGCTCGTCGTCACCGCCGCAGGCGGCTATCGCCAACGCCAGCAGCAGAAGCAATGCTACGGAGACAAGAATTCCGGGTATTCTAAGTTTGGATTTGATACGTTTAGGCAGAGTCTGCAAATCTTTCTCTCCAATTCTAATGTGCAATAGCCTATATCACCCCGTAAATTGGGGTGATACGGCGATATCGGCAAAGGCTAGACTTGCGCAAAGGCTTTGTCAAGCGGCAAACTTGAAATATACTTTGGAGAAGCTTGTAATAGAAGGTTGATGATAGATGAAGGTTCGGAACGGATATGGACTTGGCTTCGCGACGTTTTCGCGCATGATTTTGGGTGCTGCCTTAGCGCTGGCCATTCTTGGCGGGGGCATTCTCTCCGCCTGCGGCGGTTCTACGTCTGACGAAGGCGCGGTTCCGACACAACCGCCGTCGGAGAACCGGCCAGCGCCAACCGCGCAGCCGGCCGCCGAGACGCCCGCGCCGGCCAGGGTTTCAACTTCCGAGCAGAAAAAGCTGTTCCTGAGCGCCGACCAGTTCGACGCAGTAGAGGTAGAACTCACCGCCGGTGACCTGCTGCGCGTCGTCTACACTTCCGCGGTGAGCATCAGTCCCGGGCTAGGTGGCACGGGACACCAGGAGCGCGGAGTGCATCTGGTGGTGCTGGATCCCGACGGGGAGCAGCTTATAACGGCGGAGGAGTCGGCGGACAATTCGGTGGACGTGGTGGTAGAGGTCAACGGCCGCCACGAAATTGTCTTCATAAATCCCAACCAGCTGGAAGGGCTGAACGTCAACCTGGAATGCTTCATTAACCCCTAGCGGGCGCATCAGCCGGCATTCCTTGCCGTTACGGGCCTCTCTCGAGCAATCTCATCGTCTCATCCCAATGCCCCAAGCCATCCTCGTCGCCGGCGCCTCCGGATACATAGGCGTCGGTGACGCCGTGGACTTCTGGCGCGTGGAAGCCTTCGAAGAAAACCGGCTCATTCGCTTGAAGGCTGAGATGAAGCTGCCGGGCCGTGCCTGGATCCAGTACGAAATCCGGGAGACCCCCAACGGCGCGTCCCAGTTGGAGCAGATGGCGGCCTTCATTCCCAAGGGTCTTCCTGGGCTGGCCTATTGGTACGTCCTCTACCCCATCCACTCCTGGATCTTCAGCGGCCTCATCAAGGCAATCGCCCGCCGAGCCGAAGAGCGTGCCGGGTGACGCGCCCGTAGGGGCGTTCCCACGGGCGCTTTCTCACCAAATTGCCCTCACCCGTAGGGGTGTTCCCACGGGCGCTTTCCCACCACATTGCCCTCACCCGTAGGGGCAGGTTTGAAACCTGCCCCTACCGCAATTACGTCACACCCGCCCCTCTATTCAGGGGTGCCGCCTCCTACGAGTCATCCGGTCTAGGCGCCGTCACGTTGCCGCTTCTGAACCACACCCCCGTGGGCATGTCCGACGTCAGATACCGGACCTTGGGCGTTACGGTCCCGCCACTCGCCGTTATGTAGGCCATGCTCAACCCGACCGTCGTCAAGACGGCGCGACTGAATCTTCCCTATGACGTCCTCCCCCACCATCACGTCGCTGCTTTCGCTCCACTCGTCGACGACGGCATCGGAGGCAAGGTGCCGCGTCTCCGGCAGAATCTGCTCCCCGCTGCTCAACTCCACCCCATGCTCAACCCGACCGTCGTCGCCAAGCCTGGAGACAATCCGCAGCCTGTAAGGCGGAGCCGCCGGGGTTGGGCTTGCTGCCCTCCTCGATCATCTCTCGGAACTGGGGCCGGTCTGCGACGCGTCCGCTCTCGGCCTCGTCTACGTACTCGCGGGCTACGGAGTAGCCGTTGGACTTGGCGTAGTCTTTGAGCGCCCTCAGCTGGGCGGACACGGACAGGTCCACGTCCTGCCGGTCGCTGGACACCCTGGCGTAGAGCGCCGCCGGGGTGAGGGGCTGTAGGTGCTTCTTCATGCTGTCCTCCTGATATTACCGAGTCTTACTCTATATTTTGAGACATCCGGCAGGCCGTTATCAAGGGAACGGAGCGCGTGCTCGCAGCAGCAAACATCACCCCACCCAACTGGACAAGATCAAGAACCTTCACTTTGGGGTTCGTTCTGGAAACGTAGTATAGAGACTCGCATACCCATAGTGGCTCATCAACGGTGCTCTTCGGACGGGCTGCTAGGGGAAAGGGTCACGAGGCAGAGCAGAGTCGACACCAATCGGAGAGAATGACTCGCGGTAATACTCCATGCCAAGATGGTTTATCTGTTCATCTCCCATCAACCACCGAAGGGTATTCTTGAGCTTCGTCTGCTGTATGAACAGGTCGTGTTCCGGGTAGACCGACGGCGCATGTTGCGGGCTCTTGAAATAGAATGACAGCCACTCTTGGATACCTGCCATACCGGCCCGTTGTGCCAGGTCCATAAAAAGCACGAGGTCTAATACCAAGGGAGCGGCTAGTATCGAGTCTGAGCATAGGAAGTTGACCTTCAGTTGCATCCGACGCCCGAGCCAGCCAAAGAGGTCGATGTTGTCCCAGCCCTCCTTATTGTCTCCTCGCGGAGGATAGTAGTTGATTCGTACCTTGTGATAGGCGTCGGCATATAGCTCCGGATACATGTCTGGCTGCAGTATGTACTCCAAAACACCGAGCTTGGACTCCTCCTTCGTCTTGAAGTTTTCGGGCTCGTCTAGGACCTCACCATCCCGGTTTCCTAGTATGTTCGTTGAGAACCAGCCGTCGATTCCCAGCATCCTGGCCTTCAACATCGGCCCAATGGCGGTCTTGACTAGAGTCTGGCCGGTCTTGAAGTCCTTGCCGCATATGGGCACTCCTTGGTCCCTGGACAACCTCTCTAACGCAGGAATGTCCACAGTCAGGTTAGGGGCCCCGTTTACAAAGGGGACTCCCTCCATCAACGCCGCATATGCGTAGACCATAGAAGGGGCAACACTCTCGTTGTCATCGCGAAGCCCGCCAACGAAACTCTCGATGTCCCGATGCACCTCGGTCTCGATAATGAATTTTTCGGTAGAGGCGCACCAGACCATAATCAAGCGGTCACAATCGTTGTCCTCCTTGAAACACCGAATATCGCTCCTTATAGCCTCCACGGAGGAGAGCTTAGAACCTGTGACGCTGATGTTGCTCCCGTTAATACGTCGTACGTATTTGTTGTCGAAAATAGCTGGCATGGGCTCGATCGACTTCAGGAAATCGGCGATGGGATCCAATTGTTCATAGCGGTCTAAAACACCAGCCTTAACGGACGCCTCGTAGGCGTTGTCAGGAATCGGGTCCCAAGCTCCGAATACTAACTGGTCAAGGTTTGCCAACGGAACGAAGTTTCGTATAAGAGGGGTTCGCCTGTCGGGCCGCTTGCCAAGGCGAATAGTCGACATCTGTGAAAGCGAGCCTATGGGCTGCCCGGTTCCCTTCCGGATATGCTCGACGCCAGCGATGAAGGTGGAAGAAACCGCTCCCAGACCCACCAGCAGGACGCCAAGTCTCCCACCAGCTGAGCTAATACTGGGGGTAACGGGGGTAACGAAGTCCTTGGGTTCCAAAACGATTCCCTGCTGAAATGCAAGCTCCAAGAGCCGTTCGTGCCACTGGGACGGTATTCTCCCTGTTCTGGCCCAGTGCTGCACCGTGCTCTGACGTTTGCCAAGCAATGCGGCCAGCGAGGACTGCCCGCCGAAACGTTCTATAATTTGTCTTGCGTTATTCATACGACTTACCTTGCCTTGTTTGTTATGACCAATCATAACCATTTTTTCGTTACCAGCCAATAGACAATGCTCTAATGGCAAACATTTGAGACACCCACCGTCCTTCCGGGACTTGCAAGGCAACTGGAGCCAGAGTCGGAGTAGAAGTGCAGTGTAGGTTGTCAGCGAAAATGGGACTGCGATAATTCCGCGTGGGCCTCCTCAGTGCGGGCCTGACCCTAAATGGGACCGGCGCAATGCCATCGAAGTGATCTGTCGACTCGTCGTCGAGGTGGCCCACCAAGCCCACCGACCGGATGAGCAGTGACCTCCACAGTGGACCCGCTGTGCGCGTCTATCACTATCCGCCCCCCAAGCGGGCTGTCAAGGTAGACTTTGACAATCTCCTGGCAGTCTGTTCCGCCTCCAAAGGGCGTCGAGAACGCCACCACTCTCACCCCTACTTCAGCCCCCGTCTCCCGCGCGTACGACACCTGTGGCGCTCCCTGGCATGAATCCACAATAAGCGTCAGCCTGTCCGGGGCACTCAGCTCAGCCTCAGCGATTCGAACGGTGCTGCGCCATGCTCCCCCACCCAGGAGCAGCCAGACCAAGAAGCAGGCGACGAAAACCACCAGCCCACCTCCCACACATCCAATCCCCGCTGCAATCAACCGTCCTCGCATGGCATCCTCCTTCATTAATACTCCACGCACCTTGCAATATGCCAGCAATCGCCAGCAGTTGAGTTTCAAGCCCTCGGTCTGACAATAAATAAGAAACGGCAGCGATGCAATCGTTGCCGCTTCACACGGAAGGACTAGCCTGGCGGTCTAAAGGCGCACGACCAAAGTTCGGGCGAACCTCCACCGAGAGCTTATCCGACCATATCCGCACGAGCAGTCGCGATGCGCGCTAGCCAGGCGGCTCACAACCGCCCTTACCTAACTGTCTGCAGCCGCTCCGTCCTCTGAGTCAACCGACACAACGCCGTCGACGTCCTCCAGCGCCTCCACCGGCAGCCTACGCTGTTGTCGCAACTCCTCAATCTTCCTAAGCGGTCGCTCCAGCATCCGGCTGCGAGTCCCCCGTACCTGTTCGTAGGCCTTATGCGTCGAATCCAACCGGCTGCCCAGGGTGTCGACGCTCTGCTGGTACTTCTGCCACTGTTCGTTGAACGCCCCCATCAGGGAGATTATCTCGTTGGAGGTCTGCTCTAACGCAAAGTTGTCCACCGCCTGCCTCACCACCGCCAACACGCAATAGAGGGTGGATGGCGAACACCAGATAACCTTTTGCTCCAGCGCGTCGTCCAACAGTCTCGGATCATTCTCATGGATGAACGAATAAACGCTCTCGTTGGGAATGAACAGCAGCACGTAGTCCACCGTCCCTTGGGACGTGTCAATGTAACCCCTGCTGCTGACTTCCTTCACCTTCTGCCTCACGTCCCGCAGGAACGCGTCTCGATGGGCGGGCTTCTCCGTGTCAGACTCTGCCTCTACGAATCGAAGGTAGTTGTCTAGAGGAAACTTCACGTCCATGTTCAGCTTCATATCCCCCGGCAGCAGGAAGCTGAAGTCCGGCCGCGACCCGTTCGCCCCCATGGTTTCCTGCTTACGATAGTTCACACCCTCCTTCAAACCCATCAATCGTAAAATATCCTCTGCCATCCGCTCGCCCCACTGCCCCCGCGCCCGGCTGCTGGCCAGCGCCTCCCGCAGCGTGCCCGTAGACGCGGTCAGCGCCGCTGCCTGCTCCCCCACGTTCCTAATCTGCTCGGTTAACTGGCCAAATTTGGCCTCCCTGTCCTTCTCAAGCCCCCTCACCAGGTCCGTGACCCTCACAAGCTCAGACTTGATGTTATAGAGCTGCTGGTCTATGAACGCCTTCTTCCCCTCCAGTTCCTGCGACCCTGCCGAGGCGCGCCTGGAGAGCTCTCGCTCCAACTCCTCCCTCGACTCTTTCAATGCAGTCTGCGCCAGGCTCTGAAACTCCAGCTTCAGCCTATCGTCCAAACCCCGCGAGTTATCCCTTCGAAGAATCAGGACGATAAGACCCGCCAGTCCCACCACAGCCGCGGCCAGAACCCCAACCAAAATCTCCATAAGCCCCCCTCAGTTCATCGTCATCGCAACTTCCCTAATCACGATTGCATTGCGACAAAACGCTCACTACTATTCCTTATTGCACAATGGAAGCTTTCCATTGTTGGCAAGGGCATATTCAAAGAGACACCTTCTTTCGACGTACAGCCGAAGTGCACGATTCAATGGATCGGTCAATTCGAGAGCTTCACCCACTATTCGCATCAACTTTTCCAAATACTCTGGATCTACATCCACTCTTTCTTTTGTGAGTTGTCTTAGCGGACGACTATGAGCATAGGCAACAACATACAATCCTTCACTTGTTTGGGGCAAGTCACTATTGCGATAGCTTATTCCCCCAGCATGCTCATTCTTGCCTTCAAAAGCCGACACGTGAAATTCTTTCCATCTATTTCTTAAGGATATGCTATCGAAATATTGAGTGAGATTAGTCTTGGAGGCTCCATTGGGGCGTACACCGGTCGCTCCAATATAAGTGACGTTCCCATCTGTGTGTTTAGCAGGACCATTCGGAGGTTCATCACCATCAAATCTGCCAATGAGATAAACGCCTGGATATTTGCTGTTCGGTATGGAGTTCCTCCCATCCCAAGGCGTCCACTCCGAAAACTCAATCTCTACAGGCTCTTCGAGACATCCCTTTAGATTGTCGGGAATCCAGTCGACGCTCACCCCGTAACCGCCCCCTCCGACGCCGACGACACCAGTTTAGCGTACTTCGCCAACGCCCCTGTCGGATACCCCGTCGCCCGCGGCCTCCACGCCGACCGCCGACGCTCCAGTTCGGCCTCCGAAAGCTCCACGTCCAGCCGGCGGTTCGGCACGTCCACCACCACCGTATCCCCGTCCTCCAGCAGCGCAATCGTCCCGCCAACCGCCGCCTCCGGCGCCACGTGACCCACCATCAGCCCGTGGGTAGCCCCGGAAAACCGCCCGTCCGTCATCAGCGCCACCTGCTCCCCCAACCCCTGGCCCATCAGCGCCCCCGTGACCGTCAGCATCTCCCGCATCCCGGGCCCTCCCTTCGGCCCCTCGTACCGGATGACCACCACGTCTCCCGCCTTGATGTCCTGCGCCTGCACCGCTGCGAAAGCATCTTCCTCTCTATCGAAAACCCGCGCCGGCCCCCGCTGGTACAGATGCTGCTTGCCTGCAACCTTCACCACCGCCCCTTCCGAAGCCAGATTACCTCTCAGAATCGCCAGCCCACCAGTTGCGCCCAGGGGAGACTCTACCGACGCAACCACCCGCTGCTCGGCGCCCGCATCCACACCCTCCAGGTTCTCCGCCAGCGTCCGGCCCGTTGCAGTCAGCGCGTCGCCGTGCAGAAGCCCCGCGTCCAGCAGCCGCTTCATCACCAGCGAGACCCCTCCAACCCGATGCAGGTCCGCCATCACGTACCGACCCCCCGGCTTCATGTCCGTGATGTACGGCGTCCTCTGGCTGATCTCGTCGAAATCGTCGATTGACAGCGACACCTGCGCCTCTCGCGCAATGGCCAGCAGATGCAAGACAGCGTTGGTGGACCCACCCATCGCCATCACCAGCGTTATCGCATTCTCGAAGGCCTCCCTCGTCATTATGTCCCGCGGCCGAATCCCCTTCGCCATCAGATTCAGAAGAGCCTGCCCCGCCTCCATCGCCGCCTCGTCCTTTCGGGGGTCCTCCGCCGGTATGGACGCATCCCCGGGCAGGCTCATCCCAAGGGCTTCGATGGCTGACGACATGGTGTTGGCCGTGAACAGCCCCGCGCAGGAACCCGCCCCCGGACACGCCGCGCACTCCACCTCCCGAAGCTCCTCGCCGCTGATGCTCCCCTTGGAGTAGGCCCCTACCGCCTCGAACACGTCCTGAATGTTTATGTCCTTGCCCCGGTACTGGCCCGGCATTATCGTGCCCCCGTAGACGTGGATGCACGGGATGTTCAATCGCGCCGCAGCCATCATTGTTCCCGGCATATTCTTGTCGCACCCCGCCACCGTCACCAGCCCGTCGAACCCCTCGGCAAAGGACACCAGCTCAATGGAGTCGGCGATAACTTCTCGACTCACCAGCGAAGCCTTCATGCCCTGGGTGCCCATGGAAACCGCGTCGCTGACCGTCAAAGTGCCAAACTCGAAGGGCGTGCCTCCCGCCTCGCCAATCCCTCGCCTGACCGCCTGCACCACCCGGTACAGATGCACGTTGCAGGGCGTTACGTCGCTGGCCAGGTTCGACACCCCCACGAAGGGCTGCCCCAGCTCCTTGTCACCCAGCCCCACTGCCCTCAGCATCGCCCTAGCCGGCGCCCTGTCCGGCCCATCCATAATCACACTGCTGCGAGCCCTGATATTCACCTTGCCGTTTCCGCTCATGCCACTCTCCTACTAATCAACTAACGCAATTATAGGTAACACCCAACAACGAAACAACGACACCAACTCCTTCATTCCCCCTCCTCCCACACCATCCACCGTAGCAACGTCCCTTGTGGGCGCCCTCCCACCACCTCTTGCGCCTCTCTCAATGTCATCCTAAGCGCAGCCGAGGAATCCCACCCCCCTGATCGCCTCTACGGGCAGGGGGGCAGGTCGATTAAGGACAAGTCGTTTTCCCGAACGCTCCACAGGCTTTCCGGCACACAGCCGGTCAACTGGTTTCCACTGAGGTACAATTCCGACAATCTGGGCATATCGGTAAGTACAAGCGGAATCTCCCCGGTCAACTGGTTGTTTCTGAGGTCCAGGACGCGCAGATTGGAGAGATTGCCCAATCTCGTCGGTATCTCCCCCGTCAGTTGGTTGTTTCTGAGGTGCAGCAATCCCAGGTTGGTGAGCGCACCAAGTTCCGGCGGTATCTCCCCGGTCAACTGGTTTCCACTGAGGTACAGGAACCGCAGATTGGAGAGATTGCCCAGTACCGGCGGTATCTCGCCAGTCAGTTGGTTATCATAAAGGTGCAGCCCTTCCAGGTTGGTGAGCGCACCAAGTTCCGGCGGTATCTCCCCCGTCAGTTGGTTAGAAGCAAGTTGCAGTTCTTGAAGATCGGAGAGATCGCCCAGTACAAGCGGAATCTCCCCCGTCAGTTGGTTACCATAAAGGTACAGCCATTTCAGGTTGGTGAGCGCACCAAGTTCCGGCGGTATCTCCCCCGTCAACTGGTTCCTATGAAGACTCAGCCCTTCCAGGTTGGAGAGCGCGCCCAGTACCGGCGGTATCTCCCCCGTCAGTTGGTTAGAAGCAAGTTGCAGTTCTTGAAGATCGGAGAGATCGCCCAGTACAAGCGGAATCTCCCCCGTCAGTTCGCTGTAATTAAGGCTCAGCCTTTCCAGGTTGGAGAGCGCACCCAGTTCAGGCGGAATCTCCCCCGTCAACTGGTTCCTATCAAGCCCCAGCCATTCCAGGTTGGTGAGCGCACCAAGTTCAGGCGGTATCTCCCCAGTTAACTGGTTAGTATCAAGCCACAGCCTTTCCAGGTTGGTGAGCGCACCAAGTTCAGGCGGTATCTCCCCAGTCAACTGGTTCCTATCCAGCACCAGCAATACTAGGTTGGTGAGCGCACCCAGTTCCGGCGGTATCTCCCCAGTCAACTCGTTGACATTAAGCCTCAGCCAGACTAGGTTGGAGTGGCTGCCTAGCTCAGGTGGTATCTCTCCACTAAGCCGGTTCTTTTGCAGGTTAAGTTCCGTAGCTCGGCCACTCCCGTCGGTCCTGACACCGTACCACGTGCCTAATGGTGCGTCGCTGAGCCAGTTTCTGTTGTTCTCCCAGTTAGGCCCGTCCGTAGCCTCATAGAGAGCAACAAGTGCGTCCCTATCCGTTGGTTCCCGGGACGCCGTGGGTGGCCGTGTGGGTGTCGCCGTGGGCATCCGCGTAGGTGTCGGCGTGGGCGGCTGTGTGGATGTCGCCGTGGGCGTCCGTGTGGGTGTCGCCGTGGGCGGCTGTGTGGGTGCGGCCATAGCAGTGGCCTGCGGAGTCTCATCTTCCCCGGTGCACGACACCACTAACAGCGCAAGCGCGGCTGCGACCAGTACGCCCCAAAGTGTGCTTTTTCTCAGAATGCGTTCGGCAAATTCAGCCATATTAACTTCCGGCCCCTATTAGATAATATGCGGTTGGCGGGCCAATCGTTCCCACAATCTACAAAATCTACTGGATATTGCCAATCTCGCCATCCCACGTCTCGCTCCCCCACTCCCACAACCCCAACATACCCTTTACCCAGTCCTTAATATATAATGGCCCAAATTCTGAACCCAGGAGCCGATATGCCCAATCCCAAAGTCTTCATCGCACGCCGCATCTTCCAGGAGGCCATCGACATGATCGCCGCCGAGGCCGACGTAGACCTCTGGCACGACGAACTCCCCCCTCCTCGCGAGACCCTCCTCCAGAAGGTCGGCAACGTAGACGGCCTCCTCTGCCTCCTCACCGACAAGGTTGACGCCAAGCTCATGGACGCCGCCCCCAACCTGCGCGCCATCAGCCAGATCGCCGTCGGCTTCGAAAACATTGACGTGGCCGAAGCGACCCGCCGCGGGATTCCAGTCGGATACACCCCGGACGTCCTCACCGGCACCACCGCGGACATGGCCTTCGCCCTCCTTATGGCCGCCGCTCGCCGCCTCGTCGAAGGCGCCGAGGCCGTCAAAGCCGGCAAATGGAAGACCTGGCATCCCCTCCACTACCTCGGCCCCGACGTCTTCGGCAGTACCCTCGGAATCCTCGGCATGGGCCGCATCGGCCTCGAAATGGCCAAGCGCGCCCAGGGCTTCGATATGCCCATCCTCTACTACGACGTATTTCGCCGCCCCGAAGACGTGGAAAAGCAATACAACATGACGTTCGCCCCTCTCGACACCGTCCTCAAGGAGTCCGACTTCGTCAGCGTCCACGTCAACCTCACCCCGGACACCTACCACCTCATCAGCGCCCGCGAGCTCAAACTCATGAAGTCCAACGCCGTCCTCGTCAACGCCGCCCGCGGCCCTGTCATCGACCCCACCGCCCTCTATCACGCCCTCAAGGACGGTCAGATTGGCGCTGCCGCCCTCGACGTCACCGAACCTGAGCCCATCACCATGGACGACCCCCTCCTCACCCTCAACAACTGCATCATCGTGCCCCACATCGCCAGCGCCAGCGTTCCCACGCGCCTCCGCATGTCCACCATGGCCGCCGAGAACCTCCTCGCCGGACTCAACGGCCAGCCCATGCCCAACTGCGTCAACCCAGAGGTCTACAACCAGTGAGCCACTCCCTCCTTCCCCACTTCTCCGCCGGCGAATCCCACCCCTTACCGCCTCAGGCTACGCCATGACTCAGCCCAAAGCCTTCGTCACCCGGGCCATCCCTCAGGAAGCCCTTGACCTCGTCGCCGCCCACGCCGAAATGGAAGTCTGGCCCCACGACGAGCCGCCGGACCCATCCACCCTTCGTCAGAAGGCCGCCAACGTTGAAGGCATCTTCACCAACATCATGGACCGTATCGACGCTCCCTTCTTCGACGCCTCCCCCAACCTGAAGGTCGTCAGCCAGATGGCCGTCGGTCTCGACAACGTAGACGTGGCGGAAGCTACCCGGCGGCGCATTCCCGTGGGCTACACTCCCGGCGTCGTCTCCAACGCTACGGCGGACCAGGCCTTCGCCCTTCTATTGGCCGCCGGCCGACGCCTCACCGAAGCCGAACGTTGGGTGCGAAAGGGCAACTGGAAGATCGCCTTTCACCCCCTCTTCTGGCTGGGCGCGGAAGTCCACCAAGCCACCATCGGCATCGTCGGCATGGGCAGCATCGGCTTGGAAATGGCCAAGCGCGCTCGGGGGTTCGACATGCGCATCCTCTATCACAGCCGCACTCGCAAGCCCGAGGCCGAAGCCCTATACGACATGCTGTACGTGGATATGCCAACGCTCCTCGCCGAGTCCGACTACGTGAGCCTCCACGTGCCCCTCACCCCAGAAACCCACCATTTCATCGGCACCGACGAGCTGGCGCAGATGAAGTCCACCGCCATTCTCGTCAACGCTGCCCGCGGCCCCGTCGTCGACCCCGCCGCCCTCTACCACGCGCTCCGCTCCAAGACCATCGCCGCCGCCGCCCTCGACGTCACCACCCCGGAGCCCATAGACCCCAACGACCCGCTGTTGACCCTGGAAAACCTGGTCGTCGCCCCCCACCTCGGCAGCTCCACGGTAAGAACCCGCACCAACATGGCCGTCCTCGCCGCTCAAAACCTCATCGCCGGCCTGGAAGGACGTCCCCTCCCCCGCTGCGCCAACCCCCAAGTCTACCCCTAACCCCCACTCCCCCATTGTTCCTGCGGGGGCGGGAATCCACCTCACTTAATCGTCATCCCCGCACAGAGCCTGCCCTCTTGAAGACAGGGACGGGGAGCGCCCTCATCATAGCAACCACCCCGTCTCTTTCGCACCATCCACCATTCTCAGTGCAGAGAAAGATCTCGCCTTCCCACCTGCTCTCTATTGAGTATTGCGGATTGGCGCGTCTAGGCCACCCTCGATTTTGCCAATAAACTCCTCAGTGCGTCGGAGGTGTTGCCGTGCTTTGGCTTCATCCAGAGCATCCTCATAGAAGTTGATGTGAAGGTAGTTAGCGCTGGCGAACAGAATGTCGATATCAGGGTCAGCTGTCTCGTTAGAAAGCTCTCTTACAGTTGTGAATAGGGCGCGATGATGGTCGTGAATCCAGCCGCGCTGCTGTGCGGCGGCCTTGACGACTTGAGCCGCTGCGCCCCAACCCTTCTCGGACGCCTGACGCACGTCGCCCGCCTCAAGCTCTACATGGGCCTGGGTCAACAGGCGACGGCTCGCCTCTCGATATGTGATAACGGGAGTAATCATGGCGGCTCAATCAATTGCATTATTCTAGCACAAATGGCTCATGTCATACCATATCCGTGGCAAGTATCGCCGTCTCCGCGATGAGGGGCGTCCACACCCCCAGATAGAATCCTTGTCCGATTTCCTGTATAGTAGGCGGACGAATCCACTCCTTCAGGAGTTTCCGTGGCGACAGAGCAGCTTGGCGAACGGGTCAGTCGACTGGAAGGCGGTTACGAACACGTAGCCACCAAAGCCGGCGTTGCGGAGGTTAGAGCCGAAGTCTCCCAGATGGAAGCACGTCTGGCCGAATTCCGAGGTGAGGTGAACTCCCGATTTGCCGAGATAGATACTAAATTCGCAAAAATGGAAGCCAAAATCGCCCAAATGGAAAACCGAATCACCCTCAGACTAGGCGCCCTCTTCATTGCCATCTCCGGCGCCCTCTTTGCCGCCCTGCGCCTCTTGGAATGAAGTCGGCCATCCCAAGAACCTTGACGGTTACCCACGTATGAGCGACTACGTCATCCAAACCGACGGCCTCACCAAGCGTTACGGCAATATCCTCGCCGTCGACGGACTCTCCATTCAGGTCAGACGCGGCCGCGTTTACGGCCTCCTAGGCCCCAACGGCTCCGGCAAGACCACCACCATGGGGCTCCTCCTCGGCCTCCTCAAACCCACCGCCGGCACCTTCTCCCTCTTCGGTGACTCCGACAACCTGGAGGCCTCCCTACGACGCATCGGCGCAGTCATCGAGACCCCATCTTTCTACCCCTACCTCTCCGGACGCCAGAACCTCGCCTACTTCCAGGGCATCTCCCAGCGCGGCTCTCCTGACGAACTGGACGGACTCCTGGACCAGGTGGGTCTCGCAGACCGCGCCAACTCCCGCTTCCACACCTACTCCATGGGCATGAAGCAGCGCCTCGGCCTCGCCTACTCCCTCCTCGGCGACCCTGACCTGGTCTTCCTGGACGAACCCACTAACGGCCTCGACCCGGAGGGCATGATCGAAGTCCGAGAGCTTATCCGCAGCCTCGGCGACGGACACCGCACCGTCCTCCTCTCCAGCCACCTACTCCACGAGGTCGAACAGGTCTGCGACAGCGTGACCATCCTCTCCAAGGGCAAGCTCATCGCCCAAGGCTCCGTGGCCGAACTCCTCCACTCCATCGGCCGCGAGCAGGTCCGCATGAAGACCACCGACAACACCAGGGCCCGCAGCGTCCTCGCAGCCCTCGATTGGGTCGAAGAAATCACCGCCGATGAAGACGCCCTCATCGTCAGCGCACCCCTGGAACGCACCGCAGAGCTTACCGCCGCCCTCAGCCGCGCGGAAGTCTACGTGGTCGAGACCGCACCCATCCAGATATCCCTGGAAGACTACTTCCTGCAGGTCACCGGCGACAAAGAACAGGCCTGATGATAGCCCACGTTCTTGGCCTCGTCCGCTGGGAATGGTTCAAAATTAGAAGGCGCTGGCTCCCCTGGGTCCTCCTGGCCGTCGCCATTCTCATCGCTCAGGCCCTCCTCTGGGGATTCTACGCCGCATTCCACATCACCGACGGCTCAATCGGCTCCCTCATCCCC
This sequence comes from Dehalococcoidia bacterium, assembly GCA_965238215.1. Taxonomy (GTDB): domain Bacteria; phylum Chloroflexota; class Dehalococcoidia; order Lucifugimonadales; genus JAPULR01. The sequence continues at coordinate 2,778,100 of OZ250180.1, forward strand.
TCTTACCAATATGCCAGTGACCAGGGCGCCGTCGAAGTCACCTGCGCTGAACTCCTGCAAGGCGACGTAGTAGAGCAGAAAGCCTCCGGCCTGTCCCCCCAAGATACGGACGCGTTCTACACAGGACTTCAAGACTGGATGCCAGCCTGCGAAGGTTACACCACCACCGATGAAAGCCGGGCCTTCTTCACCCTTCCTATCAGCGCACTCCTAACCCTCTTCTTTCTCTTTAGCTTCGAAACCGGCGCCTTCGGCATAATCCTACTGCTCATACTCACCGCCTCGGCCATAGGGTCCGAATACGGATGGGGCACTCTGCGAGCCTCCATCGCAAGCGGGCCGGGCCGCGCCCAGTTCCTGGCATCGAAAATGCTTACCATGGTCTTCATCGGTGCCGGAGCCATCCTGGTCATAGTCCTCGTAACCGCCCTCACCAGCCTACTAGCCCAACTCATCCCGCCCGCCGAACACGGAAGTATCGTCTTCTCCGACGGATGGCGCGATACCTTCGTCTTCCTCGGCAAGACCATCTACGCCATCATCCCCTTCATCGCCATTGCAACCTTCCTCACCATTCTCACCCAGTCCAGCGCCGCCGGCATCGGCCTTTCCCTCGGCTACCTGATAGTGGAGTGGATAGTTCTTCCCCCCATTCTGGCCATCAACGCCGCCATTGAGAAAATCAACGAAGGTCTCCTCAACCGAAACGTCATCGAGTGGATGTTCGCGGGCAACACTGAAGCGGCAGAAGCCTTGGGGTCCGCCAGATCCCCCGATACCCTTCAGGGGTTCTTGGTCATCCTCGCCTACATAGTCGTATTCGCCACCGCCGCCTTCTGGCTCTTCCTAAAACGAGACATCGCCGGCGCCAAAGGCAGCTAACCCACCACATCATTCTAGGCTAGCCAAGAATCTCGCTGCCCCAACAGTACCGTAAGGAGACTTGGTCAACTGAGTGTCCAAGCGGCCTGGTCCAAGCCAGAAAAAATTTCCTTCAATCCCTCTAGCTGGATACAAGCGTGTCCAGCCGGGTTCCGCATCGGCGTTTGACGACATTCTTACGAGTACCTCTGAATTCCACCGACTTCGCCAGTAAAACCTTGGTCATTTGCGGGTGCATACTCCCACTGTATAGCAGAACTGGAAGCCATTCTTCCACACGGCGGTTCCCCAAAATGTTCGTTGCAACACTCAGCCCATTCTGAATCTGTTGCATGGCTTGAGACAAGCGAACAGTCTTACCGCCCTTCAATTCAACTGCGGCAAGGTTGAGGCAGTGGCTATCCCAAAATACCACCCTATCGCAAAGCTTATTCTGGAATTTGTACTTCTTCTGGTATTTGCTCCCGTGGATGATTACTACTGATTTACGATCTATTCCATCCAACTGGAAACTACACCCTCTTTCACCGCGGGATCGCGTAACACATTGACCGAACGTCCGGCAAATGTATTCGATTGTGTCACGGGACATCTAAGCGAGCCGGATCCTTTGAAGTGCGATAGTCTCTTCGTAAAGATCCTCTGTGACCTTGCCAAAGTCTTGCTCATCAATGCCGTAGTCGGGCAGGACTTCCAACTCTTCAACCACACTCCCACCTAGTTCCTCATCCAAACGAAAGTAGTATGCGCCCAGGTCCTCTGGCTTCAAGCAATCTTCAGCTTCGTAGCCTTCCTTTGCACGCTTTTGTCTACTCGCATTACTCAGCTTTAGCAAATTGTTCACTTGAGCAACGAAAAAGTCGCTATGGGTGGTGATGATAACCTTTACGCCTGCATTCACCAATCGCACTATTGCCCTAGCCATCTGACGTTGACTGGCCGGATGCAAGTGAGACTCCGGCTCTTCCAATATCACAAGATCGCCAGGTTCGACCAGATGCTTTAGGAAAAGCACAACGGGGGCAAGTTCTGAGACCATGGAAGATGTCCTATGGAAGGGAAACTTCGCTCTCACAGGGTGCCCATTGGTTGGAGTATATGAAATTTCCGGATAGGTGAGATCCCCGCTCCTTTCAATATCTATCTTCCCACCAACAACTTCACGTTCCAGAAAATCAACCACAGTCTTCAACTCTCCGGATCTGTGTTCGAGCGGTAAAGAATGAGCTTGCTCCATGGTAAGAATGTGTCCCATGAAATCCGTAATGACGCCAGACAGGGTAGGAATGGCCAGTGGACGGATAGCAGCAAAAGAAGATTGTCGTACCAATATGCTCGCTATAGCCTTATGCCCTTGGGCAATGCCCGAGCGTGCTGCTGGCAGATAGTAGAAGTTCCTGGGAAAACTTTGGAAAAGAAAATGCAAAGTAGATTGAGAGAGGAACTCCAAAAGTTCACGATGATGAACCTCTCGGATTTCCCTGCGTGCCCGTTTGCCCCTTCCGGTTTCTACCCATGGCCAACGGACTAGGAAATCAGGAATCTCCAAAGCCATTTTGGAAACTGCCCACTTTGCCTCAGGCAAGGAGTGAAGCGAGCCTCCGTTCTCTTCGAAATCCAACTGCAATAGAGGCTGGCACTGCTTGAGTCCGACTCTTATTGAACCTGCTCCTTTCCTTCGGACGTCAGCAATGTTACCGTGACATCTTTGAAGCTCGCTATCAAATAATTCCTGTATCGATCCCAGATAACTTTCAACGAAGCCGTCAATTAAACCCTGTACCTCTATCGGAAGCTTCTCGAATGCCACCTTCACCGATTTACGATTTGTGAGTTTCACGTCGTTAGCCCACTCATCAATGGCCTTGTGGATGTCCTCGGAAATTTCTGGTACTTCATCAAAGTTCAGGGATACTCTGCGTCGTCCCATCCTAGCCGCTCTAGCGTTCACTCCAGGATAGAGTCGGCCATACGGTATCACCTCAACAGACTGCATCAAGGAATAAATCAGCATCGCCATATACGACTTTCCAGCATTGCTGGGGCCAACGAAGATAGTCAAGGGCTTAAGGTCTACCTCACCCTTGACGATGGGGCCGAAGTTCTCTGCGGATACCTTAATCACAGCCTATTTCCTGTGAATGGTCAATCTATACGCGCGTGAATCCATCTCTAGGTTAACACCTGCTCATTTTCGCTACAAGCTGGATATTGCAATACGGGAGATTACTGCCCTACACGCCAACCCTCGCACCACTGTCCCTTCCCTATCCCGCCCCTTCCCCAACTCTCCCTAGATTCCTGTATCATATCGCCATCCATGAACAGTACCCCGACAGAAACCCCCCAGCCCTCCCTCCGGGACCTCCCCAGCCCCCAGCGACGCATCATACGGGCCTGGTGCATGTACGACTGGGCCAACTCCGCCTACGCCACCAGCGGCGTCGCCGCCATCATCCCCGTCTACTTCGTCTTCCTCTTCAAAGAGTCCCTCGGTGAAGAAGCCACCCTTCTCGGCCTCACCCTCACCGGCAGCTCCGTCTGGAGCCTCGCCATAGTCGTCTCCGTTCTAACCGTTGCCCTAACCTCACCCCTCCTTGGCATCCTCTCCGACAGGCTCCCCATAAAAAAGACTCTGCTCTGGATATTCACCATAGTCGGGAGCCTCTTCACCTTCCTGATATTTTTCTCGGCATACACTGGCCATCCTTGGGCGTGGCTCCTGGGGGCCTTCATCCTTGCCAACGTCGGCTTCACCGGCAGCCTCGTCTTCTACAACGCCTTCCTCCCCCACGTCGCCCCTCGACGTCTCTGGGACAACGTAAGCAGCAGAGGCTTCGCCTACGGGTACGCCGGCGGCGGCATCCTCCTCGTCGTCCACCTGGTCCTCATCTTAGCCACCCAGGACACCGCCTACGAAGACCTGGCCGCCCGGGCCGCCATCGCATCTATCGGCATCTGGTGGTTCGCCTGGGCTCTCTGGACCCTAGTCGTCGTCCCTGAACCCCCCGTCCACAAACCCGCCCGCGGGCTCAACTTCTTCTCCGCCATCTCCCTCTCCTTCAGCGAGCTCCGAAACACCGCCCGGCAGGTCAAGCAATTCAGGGTAGTTCTCAACTACCTGGCCTCCTACCTTCTCTTCAACGATGGCATTCAAACCGTGCTGGTCATCGCCGGCGCCTTCGCCGCCGACACCCTTGGAATCGGCCTGGCCTTCAACATGGCCACCATCGCCATCATCCAATTCGTAGCCGTCCCCAGCGCCATGGCCTTCAGCTGGCTTGCCTACCGCACGTCTACCAAGGCCGCCCTCGGCGTCGCCCTCGTTGCATGGATAGTCATCGTCCTATTCGGCGTAGCCCTGGCTCCCCTAACTCCCACCGGCCATTCCGACCACGACTTCCAGCTGGACTACGACGGCGGGACCAACAAATACCAAATAGCTGCCGTCCCCGGCGGATGGGACGAGGATGACCGGCTCCAATGGCAGGGAAGCGACTGGCCCTTACAGCCGGACAACACCTTAAGGTCCCAGGAAGCCAGCGACCTGCCTCAAGCCTTCATGGAATCGCCGGAATTCAAATACAGCCTATCTTTCCGTGACGGCCCCATGAATGGTCAGACCGCCCTTGGCCCCGACCACCCCTCAATCATCGGCTCCGGCCCCTTGGACTGGTGGCCGTCCTTCATGCGAAGGATCCTCTGGAAGCCCCTTGGCATCGACGTTGGATTCCAGTGGCTCATCCTCGGCGTACTTGTAGGACTCATCATCGGCGGCAGCCAGGCCCTCGCAAGGAGCCTTTTCGCCCAGATAACCCCGTCCACCCGCAGCGGAGAATTCTTCGCCTTTTTCGGATTCATGAGCCGCGCCTCCTCCGTCCTGGGCCCCATACTCTACATCCTCGCCACGTCCCTCCTCGACACGCGAGCCGCCGTGACAGCCATCCTGCTAATCATCGTTGCCGGCGCCCTGCTCCTCCGACATGTCGACGTGGAAGAAGGGTCCCGCGCCGCCCAAGCCGCCGAATCCACCCACCTCTCATCCTAAACCACCTCACGCCATTTTGAGAGCGCCCCTATCCGTTATTCCCGCATAGAGCCTGCCCCAATGAAGACGGAGGGCAGGAATCCGCCCCTGTCCCATCCGTTGTCCTCGCGGATGCGGGGACCCATCCCCTTCCCCCACCTCCCATCCTCGCGCCCAACCCGTCATTCTCGCACCCACTCCCGTTATTCCCGCGTAGCGCCTGCCCTCGTGAAGACGGCGCGGGAATCCGCCCCTGTCCCATCCGTTGTCCTCGCGGATGCGGGGACCCATCCCCTTCCCCCACCCCCACCGCTGTTATTACTATCAAAATAGCCCCTACACATGCTCTTGACGCCTATGTTGCAACCCACATGGTAGGGACAGGTTTGAAACCTGTCCTCGCTGCCCAACGCCCCACCCTACTTATTTCATGTCATTCTGAGCGTAGCCGAAGAATCTCGTCGCCGGGTATCGCCCCCTTCCCCCCCGTTGTCCTCGCGAACGCGGGGACCCATCTTTCCCCGCAGAGCCCGCCCTTGTGAAGACGGGGCCGCGAATCCTCCCCTTCCCCTAAGACCTCCGGTTCCTCTGGTGCCGCCCGATATACCCCACCACCACCCGCTTCTCCTCCTCGTCCCAGTCGAACGCTATCCGAATAGTGTTCTGCGGGTCAAAGCTCGTCCCCTTCCCAACGTGCATGTCCAACTCGTACTCCCTGTCTTCCACCCTCGTCCGATACCATCCCGGGTACTGGTCCTTCGTCTCGTCCGTCTGCTTGGGCTTGTAGAACCACCCTGAACACGCCTCCTTCAGCAGCTTATCGAACTGCGGGTCCCGGCCCACCTCCCGCGTCCGCGCCCGGTGGTACTCCGTACTCAGCCAGGCAAGCACGCTGTAGACCTCGTCCGGCCTTTTGAACGGCGTCTCAACGTCCGACTTGGAGTTCAACACAACCACCAACTCATTCGGAAACGCCCGACGTGCCCGCTCCACAGCATCCTCCACGTCCGCAATCTCGCCGGGGTCCTCCCCCTTCTCCCCTCCTACCGACTTGCTGACCGAAACAAACTGCTCCCGCCAGACTTTCTCGTTCTGCTGACTTTCATACAAGTCGCGACGGAGCCGGTCCACCTCCCCGTCCAGGTCCGACACCTGAACCTCAAGCCCATTCTTCTCCGCATCCAACGCCGCCCTCTCCTCCTTGAGTCTCCCGCTCTTCCGCCGCTCCTGCTGCAGTTCCTCCGCCATTGCCGCCGCCAACGGCGCCTCTTCTCCAACCGACGACTCTTCTGTCCCCCCTGACTCCAAAGTTGTATTCCCAGTCTCTCCTCCCTCCTCCGCCCCTACCCCAACTTCCGCCTCTTCTTCCACACCAACCGTCTGCCCAATCTCCTCTTTGATCGACTTCGCAACACTCACAAGCTCCCGCCACTCCGACACCAATCCAAAGATGAAGTCCTCGCACAGTTCCCGTGCCACTCTCCGTTCAGCCTCCTCGCTCCTGGTCCTGCCTATGGCCCACAGCTTTACGTAGTCCGAGAGGCTGTCCCGCAGTCTCTCAGCCACCAACACAGCCTGAGGGAAAACGGCAGGATATTCCTGGGCCTCGTTCACCCACTCCTTCAAGTCAATCTCCAGATACTCCAGTTCGTCGCCAAATTCCTTCTCCGACTCCCCGATAAGCTGCTCCAGCTCATTTATCTGGCCCCGCGCCCGCTCCACCACCTTCTCCTGGGCAATTCCTTCGGCTTCTCGGACGAAGGCCTGCAACTCATCCCAGTCGGAGGCATCGGCCTGGATGCCTCTCAACTCCTCCAACCACCGGTTGAACATTTCCGACTCCGGCTGCGTCTCCTCCGGCGGCTCAGACGCCAACCCGGACACGCAAGTCATCATCAGCTTCACGTCAAGCTCATCCGCGCCCGTCACCTCCGACATGAGGATTCGCAGCTTCTCAGACCATTCCGATTCTTCCCAGATGCTTATTGCTCCATCACTCCTTCCCCACAGCCCGTCCGTTGGAACCCCCAACCTGCTCAATCCCTCCGCCACCTGCGCCCGCAGCACCTCTCGGGACTCCATCCACGTCCTTAGAACGGACCTCAGCAGTTTCTCGTTGCCCTCCGGAATCTCTGCGAAAACCGGCTCCGAAAGCGTGTCTGCGTCCGCCTTGCTGGCGTCGCGGAATCCGTCCAATCTGATGCTGCTGTTGTTGATTGCCGCGTTGAGAGAATCTCGAGCGCCTTGGGACACCTGGTCCCGGAATCGCAGAGCCTCTTCGGCCACCTGTCTCATATAGTCCGGCGGGAACTGGTACGCCACGTCCAGAACGGAAAGAATTTCTTCCACCCTTTCCATAATCAACTACTCCTATCCGAATTGCCGGAGAATCCCGTCTCAGCCTTGAGCCGCTAGGATACGTGCTCCCCCTTTGCCGCCGAAAGCATGTGGTCCAACACGTCATGGCTCGTTACCGATCCCAAGAACTTCCGGCTCTCATCCTCAATCACTGGCATTACAGAAAACCCCCGCTCCGTCATCCTCTGCAGCACGTCTTCAATCAGGTCCTCGGGACTCGCCGTAAGAAGCTCGTGTCTCAGTACGTTTCTAAGCGGCACGGTAGCCCACTTATCCCTCGGCAGATATCTGAGCTTGCTCAGCGACACTATGCCCACAAAGATTCTCCTATCCACAACCACGTAGTCATCTTGATACGACGTTACCCACGTGTCAACAAATCTCCTCACCGTTATTCCCGGCCCCGGATAAGAACGCGACCTATCCAGAATTTCCCTCACCTTCACACCGTCCAGAGCGAAGCCTACCAGGGAAGACGGCACTACGTTCGGCAGTACGACGTTCTCCGGTGCCTTCGTTTTCTTGATGGCGAAGTCGATAACCATGGGAACTACAAGTATGTAACAGAGCATCACCAGCAACAACAGCGAAAACAATTCGCGCGATATGTCGCCGTGCTGGAACAGGACCAGCAGCAGTGCAACCTCCGCCACTCCCTTGGCCATCAGCCCCGCCGCCATCGGCAGAGCCATCTCTAAGCGGGCCAGGTAGGAGCCTATCAAGGCCCCCGCCACCTTCGCCGCTAGGGGAACGAGCACCAGCGCCACAATCGTCCACGGCGGCAGGCTGGTAAATGCCAAGCTGAAGTGCAGCCCCGCCGACGCAAAAAACAACGGCACGAACAACCCCCCGGCGACGCTTCGCATTCCCGGCATGATGTCAACCTTCAGCTGGTAGGGCAGCCCGGAAAGAGCCGCCCCGAAGAGCAGCGCCCCAATGGTGCTGTGCAGGCCAGTCCACTCCGCAAGGATCACCATCAGAAACAGCCCGCCCAACAGCAACCCAAAGGATAACTGCGGCACGTTGAAGTGCTTCTGCAGGAACATTATCAGATGGGGCACAACCTTCCGCGATAGTATCCACGTTACAATGGTGAACCCCGCAATCTGACCCAGCAGAATACCCACTCTCGCAACCGTATTCGTTGTGACGGCTCCCTGCTGCTCGCCCCCAATGGTGAACCCCACCACCAGCAGCGCCAACAATTCCGCAATGATAACCGTAGTGAATATCTGTATCCCTACGGGTTTCCTCAAATGCCCTCCGTCCGATAGCACCTTGGCCACCAGTCCCAGACTGGAAAGCGCCAGCACCCCGGACAGCGCCAACGCCGCGGTGAAGCTCAACCCCAGGTTGAAGTCGAAGATCAAGTCCGTCGTTACCGCCAGCGCTCCCAAGAACGCTATCGTCAACGAGATTATTGCCGCTACGAAGAAGCGCCCCTGTATGGAAGCCACAAAGGCCGAAATATCTATTTCGTCCAGGCCAATCAGGAAGAAGAATACAAAGATGCCAATGCCCAGCAGGACGCTTAGCTCGTTAGTCACCTCCACCACTCCCAACACTGGCCCCAGCAGCACACCCGTCGCCGCGTAGGCAATTATCGAGTTCAATCCAAATCGACGGAAAACACCTTCCGCAACCTTGGCCACTACGACCAAAAGGCCAATGGAGAGCAGGGCTTCAGCTTCGTATCCCATGACTAGCGACCCTCTTTGTCAACCCAGCTAGCCTCACCAATTGCAAAAGCGTCCAGCGTACTTTATTCGACCTGCGACAGCAGGCCCCTAAGCTCTCTCACGCCCACGTTGCCCCCACTTATAATGCACGCCACAGTGCTTCCCTTTGGAACCAACACCTTACCGGACAGTAGGGCCGCCACGCACGCCGCCGCCGCGGGCTCCGCCACCAGCTTGCACCTCTCCATAAGGATAACCATTGCCTCCAGTATCTCCCTGTCCGAAACCCTGACCACCTCGTCCACCAACTTCTGTACGTGGGCCAGGGTATACTCGCCCGCAAAGGGCGCCGCCAACCCGTCCGCCACCGTATCCCGCTTGTCCAGCGTCTCCGGTCGCCCGGACTTCAGGCTGCGGCTCATGCCGTCCGCTCCCTCAGGCTCAACTCCCACCACCCTAACCGACGGCTTTTCCGTCTTCATGGCAGCCGCAACGCCGGAAATCAGCCCACCACCACCAATGCCGGCCACCACCACGTCCACCTCCGGCTCATCCTCCAATATCTCCAACCCCACCGTGCCGGCTCCGGCAATGATCTTCAGGTCGTCGAAGGAATGCACCATCGTCTGACCGCCTTCCCTTTGGACCGCATCCGTCGCCTCCTGCAGGTCCCCCTCCGCCAGATGCACCTTGCCGCCGTAACCCTCGGTGGCTGCGATTTTCGTCCGACTCGCCCCTGCCGGCATCACTATCAGTGAAGCAATCCCCTGCTGCGTCGCCCCATACGCCAAAGATTGGGCGTGGTTGCCCGCCGAAAGGGATATGACCCCGCTTTCTTTTTCCTCGGCAGACAGCGCATTCAGCTTGTTCAGCACTCCCCGCACCTTGAAGGACCCCGTCTTCTGGAATAACTCCAGCTTCAGCACCACCCGCGCCCCCACCCGCTCGCTCAGATACTCTGACCCCATCATTGGCGTACGGTGAATCTGGCCTTTCAGATAATCCGCCGCCTCTCGTATTTCCCCTATAGTGACTATCGAGATAGATTCGTCCATCAATTCCTAACCTCCTTTCTCTAACAACGCCTCCGAAGGCCCCCGCTCCACGCCCTCCGACGCCGATTCCACCTCCCGCATCACCCGCAGCACGTTTTCCCCAAGTATCTTCCGTATCTCATCGTCCTGATACTCCCGCCGAATCAACTCCGCCGTCAACAGATGGTACTTGGAAACATCCTCCAGCCCCTCAGGCAGCGATGTAGTACCGTCGAAATCTCCCCCGATTCCCACGTGGTCGATTCCCGCCACTTCCCGCACGTGGTCTATGTGGTCCGCCACGTCGGCTAGCGTTGCTTGCGGCCTCGGATTCTCCTCCTGAAACCTGCTCAGTCCAGCCTCAACAGCCTTCCCATCGCCTCCCATATCCTCCAACATTAACCGTTGCCGCTCCACCTCCAGCGCCTTCTCATACGCGAACACCCTCTCCGAAATGAACCCCGACACAAACGTCACCATCACCACCCCGCCGTTCTTCGGCATCCTCGACAACACGTCGTCGGGCACATTCCTGGGATGAGACGTAATCGCCCTCGCCGACGAATGGCTGAAAATCACCGGCGTCTCAGATGTGTCCAACGCGTCGTGCATTGTCTCCGCCGATACGTGGGACAGGTCCACCATCATCCCCAGCCGGTTCATCTCCCTGACCACCTCCCGGCCGAAATCCGTCAGGCCGTGAGCCGACGGTGCGTCAGTGCAGGAGTCCGCCCACGGCACGTTTTTGTTGTGTGTAAGCGTCATGTATCGGGCGCCAAGCCTGTAGAACATCCTGAGCGCTCCTATGGAACCGCCGATAGAATGGCCGCCTTCCATGCCGATTAGCGACGCTACTTTGCCGCTCCGGAAAGCCTCTTCCACCCCATCCGCCGTCAGCGTCAGCCCAAAGGTGCTCGGATAGGCGCGAATCATGTTGTATACCACGTCTATCTGCTCCATCGTCGCCTGAACCGCATCCGCGCCCGTCAGCGAAGTGTCCACGTACACAGACCAGAACTGCCCTCCAACGCCCCCTTCCCTCAACCGCGGAATGTCCGTGTGAAGCCCAAGCTCTTCCTGCCGCTCGCCAATGTCAATCTTGGAAATCGCCCTCTGCGCCCGCATCCGGTACTGCCAGGGCAAGTCGTTGTGCCCGTCTATAAGGGGCGTCCCCCGGTGCAAGGATTTCGCCTTCTCCAAAAACCCTCCAAGACCTACATTTTCTGCGTTCATATTAGCCTCCAGCACCAAAGTAATAGGCCCATGCCCGTGCCAGTATACTCAATGTCTAACAAGCGTGCTAGCCGCCTGCCTCTCTCATAGCATCCCCTCATCAAATCCTGTATATTAAGGCTAACTTGCTGAGGAGTCCCATGACTACATCCACTGAAGACTTGGGCGAACGGGTCAGCCGACTCGAGGGTGGCTACGAACACTTGGCCACCAAAGCCGACCTTGCCGACGTAAAATCAGAATTAAAGGCGGACATCGCTGAGGCAAACGCAAAAATAGATCGGTTGACAGTAGAGATGGCCCGGTCGGAGACCCGCCTCCTCCTCCGATTCGGCAGCATCGCCGTCGCAGCCGTCGCAGCTGCAGTCGGCTTCTCCCAACTCCTCGGCTAATCCCACCTCCTCCAAGGAGCGTCCACGCCATGCCTAACCAACAGCTCGCCTACTCCTCCGCCACAGACCTGCTCCAACTCATCTCATCCAAGCAGGTGTCCCCCGTAGAACTCACCAAACTCTTCCTCGAACGGATCGATCGCCTGGATCCGCAGCTCAACTCCTACCTCCTCGTCACCTACGACCAGGCCCTCGCCGCCGCCAAAGCCGCCGAGGACGCCATAATGAAGGGCGACGACCTCGGCCCTCTTCACGGCCTCCCCATCTCCGTCAAAGACACCCAGATGACCAAGGGCATCCCCACTACCACCGGCTCCCTCCTGTTCAAAGACCGCATACCCCACAAGGACGCCGCCGTCATCGAACGAGTGAAAGATGCGGGCGCCATCATCCTTGGAAAGACCAATACCTCCGAGTTCGCCCTCGTCGGCATGTGCGAAAACCGCCTCGGCGACCACGGTCGCAACCCCTGGAATCCCGACTACACCCCTGGCGGTTCCAGCGGCGGCGCAGCGGCGGCCACCGCCGCATTCCTCTGCCCCTTTGCCACCGGAGGCGACGGCGGCGGCTCCATTCGCATCCCCGCTAGCCTCTGCGGCCTCTACGGCATCAAACCCACCCAGGGCCGTGTGTCCGGCTACTCCGGCGTCCAAGGCCCTCCCTCGCCCAACTTATTCGGACAGCAGGGGCCCTTGAGTCGCACCGTCCGGGACTCCGCCCTGCTCCTGCAGGTCCTCGCCGGCCACGATTCCCGCGACCCCAACTCCCTCCGTCACAAAACGCCCAACTTCCTCGCCGCCCTCGGCCGCGGCGTCAAAGGACTCCGCATTGCGTGGAGCCCCAACTACGGCTTCGCGTCCGTCGAAGACGAAGTCCTCAAAATCACCTCCGACGCCGCTCGGGTCTTCCAGGTCCTGGGAGCCTATATAGGCGAAGCCAAACTCACAATGGACGACCCATACCGGGCCTTTGGACCCATCTACGAGTCCGCCGCCTTCCTCAACTACGGTTACATGCGTCACACCCACGGCCACATGATGACCCACTACGCAAGAGAATTTCTGGATATGGGTTCAAAAGTAACCGTCGCCGACTACTCCAGCGCCCTCGGCAGGCGAGACCAACTCAAAGCCCAGGTGGCCGACGTCTTCGAGCAATTCGATCTCATCGTCTCCCCCACCCTCGCCGTCCCCGGCGTCCCCGTCGGACAGTTCCCTGAGCAGATAGCCGGCAAGCCTTCTTACCCTCACAAGTACTTCAGCTTCCACCCCTTCACCTACCCTATCAACGTCGTCGGCCATCCCGCCGCCAGTATCCCCGCCGGCTTCGCCTCCAACGGCCTCCCTGTCGGCCTCCACATCGTTGGCCGGATGTACGACGAAGAGACCGTCATCGCCGCCTCCGCCGCCTTCGAAAAGGCCCGCCCCTGGATCGACAAACGCCCACCCATCTCCTAGCCCCCCACCCTTCCTTCATATCATCCTGAGCAAAGCGAAGCGGAGTCGAAGGATCTCGTTGCCATAGCACCCTAAGCCCACTCCTGAAATCCCTTTCCCCTAGGGATGGGGGAAGGTTAGAGCCTGTCCTGAGCTTGTCGAAGGAATGGGGGTGCTCCCCCTCTTGTCCTCGCGAATGCGGGGACCCATCCCCCTATATCCAACCCTCGTAGGCTCGGTTCGCGAACAGCTCTTCCCCCACTCCCCGTCATTCCGGCGAAAGACGGAATCCAGAAGTCGGAAGAATCCCTAACACTGCCGCCGTCAACCCCCCCTCCGTTGACCCCCCAACCCTCCCCTCCTATAATCGAGCATACTTTCCAAACGCATCCCTCTGACTTCCAGAACATCCACGCCATATACCAATCAAGGTGACGCCGTGACCCGACGCTTAGCCCTAACCCTCCTAGCCCTCCTCGTCCTCGCAGGCGCAACTGCCTGCGGCGGCTCCGACGTTGCGACACCCGTAACCACGGTTGCGCCCACGCTGTCTGCAACTCCCACGCCCACGCCAACAGCTTTCTTTCCGACCCCTCCGACCCCAACGCCAACCCCTATAGTCACGCCCATAGCAACCCCTGCGGCCTCCCCAACCGCCGCCGAGACGCCTTTGGCTACTGACGCTCCCACGGCCGTATTGCCTACCGCCATCCCTACGACTGCTCCTAAACCAAGGTCTACGCCCGATGGCTACTATGATCCCCATGACCCATGCGGCCCCTCGCGTGATCTGGTACGTGATGCAGGTATCCATAGAGGCTTCCTTCACTGGACTCCAGACGGCTCCCATCTAGTCTTTGACTTTGACGACACCATTCTGATCTTGGATTCAGATGGTCGGAACTACCGGAAGTTAGTGGACATAGATCCTGATCACGAAACGGGGAGCTACAGTTACAACAGGTTCCTATACGAATTCTATGCTGATTTATCTCCTGATGGTTCTGAAATAGTCTACTCCACGTGCGAATACATGCTTCCCCCTCCCGGTCGCGACGCTTATGGACCTGACGTCCGATATTCCGAAGGATATGAGATAAACATAGTGAACGTAGACGGCACGGGGAAACGGAGATTGACGGAAAACGTTTACCTGGAAAACTATCCAACATGGTCTCCGGATGGCACCCGGATCGCGTTCGTGGGAAAAAGGGGTGCGGCTTTCTCACCCGCCTACTACTCACCACGGTCTGAATCTATGAAGCTAATAATAAAGACGATTGATACGCCGGCATCGCGGTTTGACTTATCGACAGCTCTCAGGACTGCGCGTGGGGTGAAGATGTTTCCTCCACTCTGGTCGCCCGACGGTCAGCACCTGGCATTTTTTACCCTTGAGGAACTTGATGAAGACGAGAGGCAACTTCTGTCAAAGGGGAATCTGCTCAAGTGGTACAACTCGGTACTCTATACAATAAGGTCTGATGGGACAAACCTGACTCGGATAGGCGAAACAATTGGTGTCCCCACCTGGTCACCGGACGGAGAGCGGCTGGCATTCGTATCGGATGATGAGAAGGAACCAGGGATATATTCAGTACATCCTGACGGAACGGATCAACGCCTGATACTTGGTGGCAGTTCAAAGCACTCGCCGTTTACGACAGTCCATGAACTGCAATGGTCGCCGGATGGAGCTGAGATTCTCTTCATAGATTATGATGGCGTTCATACCGTACCCCATGACGGTGGTGACACCTGTACGTTGATGGATGAAACCCTGGAATCTGCCCTGACAGAAGTGGGGGATGAATGGCCGTGGGGGCTGGAAACCAGGGCAGCATGGTCTCCGGATGGGTCTACTATCGCATTGCGCGAAAGGGTTCATCAGGATGGGATGATTCTAACTATATCAAGGGACGGCTCCAACGCGCGCATCCTCTTGGTGATATATGAGGACTCACTAGCTCTCCCGCCATACGACCCGCTATTCGAAGAACTTTCTCACATCCCTCCATCCGACCATAAGCCATGCTCCGACAGCGTCAAGACGAAGGAGCCAGAGCCAAGCTCATGAATGTCTCCGAATCTAAGCAGTTCGCCCGATGGTTAGGAATTAACGAGGATGACAACCGCCGCCAGCGTACCGGCCTGATAGCACCCCGCGTCCCACCCCGCTCCCGTTGACCCCCTCACCCCTCCCCTCCTATAATCGCCCCCATATCCCCAACCATCCCCACGGAGGCCCCATGCCGTCCCACCTCGCCATCACCGTCGGCAACGTCGAAATCATTGCCCTCACCGACATGAGCTTCCCATTCCCCATGCCCCTCGACGAGCTTTGGCCCGAAGTCCCCGCCGAAGCCTGGGAAGAATACCGCCAACGATACCCCGACACCTTCCATGAAGACCTCATGCTCATCGAAATTGGCTGCTACCTTCTCCGCACCCCCGAACAGACCATCCTCATCGACACCGGCTACGGCCCCGGCCCCATCGAGTCCATCGGCGGCCTCGAAGGCGAGCTCATGGACCACCTCCAGGCCCAGAACGTCCAACCCCACGAAATCGACACCGTCTTCCTCTCCCACCTCCACAGCGACCACGTCGGCTGGAACACCATCGAGCAAGAGGGTCAATTCGTACCCGCCTTCCCCAACGCCCGCTACGTTGTCCACCAGGAAGACCTCGACCACTTCCGCAAGCCCGAAATCCAGGCCAAGCAGTCTATCCCCTTCATGGAACCCTCCGTCGAGCGCCTCGTCTCCCTCGGCCTCCTCGACACCCTCACCGAAGACATCGACCTTACCCCGGAAGTCCGCGCCATCCACACCCCCGGCCACACCCCGGGCCACATGAGCGTCCTCGTCTCTTCCCAGGGCCAGCAGGCCCTTATCGAAGGCGACGTCCTAGTCCATCCCGCCCAGGTCACTGAGGACCATTGGAACTGCCACTTCGACTACGACTGGCCCCTCTCCAACGTCACCCGCCGCGCCCTCCTCAAAACCGTCGAAGACGAAAACATAACCGTCGTCGCCTGTCATTTCCCCCTCCCAGGCTTCGGCACAGTCGTCCGAGAGAACGGCAAACGATTCTGGAAGCCCGCCTCTGTTATCTCTTCCCCCTTGATGGGGGAAGGTTAGGATGGGGGTGTCCCCCGCCAAATCACCCAAAAGGATTTGCAATGTCTGACAATACCGAAACCCTCCTCAACTCCGTAGATACTTCCGCCATGCTGGACCTGGCCCAGGAGATGGTTCGCATCCCCAGCTTCAAGACGGAAGAATCAGACCTCGCCCGCTTCCTGGCCGAGTTCCTGGACTCCCGCGGCTACCAGGTACAGCTTCAGGAAGTAGACCCCGGCAGATTCCAGACCATCGCCACCCTAAAGGGCAGCGGCGGCGGCAAGTCCCTCATGTTCAACGGCCACATAGACATGGACCCCCTCGCAATGGGCTGGAATCGTGACCCTTGGATTCCCTCCATCGAAGGCAACCGCATATTCGGCGGCGGCATTCGCAACATGAAGGCCGGCGTAGCCTCCATGATTCAAGCAGCCGAGACCATCCGACGTTCCGGCACGAAGCTCAAAGGCGATCTTATCCTCGCCTGCGTCGTTGGCGAGCTCCAGGGCGGCGTCGGCACCACCCACCTATGTAAGACCGGCCCCCTGGCCGACATGGCCGTCGTCCCTGAGCCATTCGGAGCAGAAAACGTCGTCACCGTTCACGCGGGTGTTCTGGAAATGGCCGTCCACGTCCTCGGCAACTCCCGCCACATCAGCCGCAAGGAAGAGGCCGTCGACGCCATCGCCAACATGTGCAAGGCCGTCCCCGCCATTGGAAACGTGGACTTCACCTACACCCCTCGCTCGGACCTTCCCGGCCTCCCCAGAATCAACGTGGGCGCCATCATTGGAGGGCGCGGACGCGACTACGACCTCCGCGGCCCCAACTTCGTTTCCGACTTCTGCACCGTCATCGTGGACGTTCGATACCTCCCCGGAATGTCCTCCCAGTCCGTCAAGGCCGACGTACAGAGGGCGTTGGACGAGATAGCCCGGAACGACCCCGACTTCCGCTACGAAATCGAAATGCCCCCCGACCCCAAGCACAAGGTCTTCCGCGTCGTCATGGAACCCTTCGACCTCCCCAGGGACGAATACATCCTTGATTCTGTCCTCCGCCAGTACAGGACCGTCACCGGCGGAGACCCTGAAGGCCTTGGAGCCGTCTTGCCCTACTCCTACACCGGCGACGACACCTGCCACCTCTGGCAGGCCGGCGTTCCCTGCCTTCTCTTCGGCCCCGGCGGTGGCTCCGAGTCCGACACCATCCCCGACGAGTACATCCGCATCAGCGACATGACCCAGGTCGCAAAAGTCCTAACCCTAACCGCCCTCGACGTCTGCTCCCTCCCCCAATAACCCCCTCCCATCTTGCAAACCCCTTCCCCCTTGATGGGGGAAGGTTGGGATGGGGGTGCAAACTCCCCTCCGTGTCCTAGCGGATGCGGGGACCCATCTTCATCCCACTCCCTATTCCGCTGTTCTCCCACAGGGCCTGCTCCCGTAAAGACGGTGACGGTACCCACTACTCCCCGTAGGGGTGACCCTTGTGGTCGCCTGTCCCCCTCCCCCGTAGGGACGTCCCCCGCAGGCCCCCATCCCTCATCTACCCCCATAAAGCCACGTAACGCACCCATCTTGTTGATAGACCTTAGTGCAGATGCTACAATTCTGACGTTCAGTGGGAACTGTGCCGATGCCGAGTTCGCCAGAACGGATAATGCCCTGCGCCTCTGCCTGTCCGCTCTTGTCGCCGACATCGGCAAACCCACGTCATCGAGGAACCAATCATCCTATCCCACCCGGCGGTGCGTGAGCTTGGGGAATTTTCTCAGCCCACAACTGCACCCTGAGCTAAAAGGAGAAACCACGGCATGGAATTCGGCAAACTATCTCACCGGCTGAAGGCCGCCTACCGTGGGTCAAACGTCGCCCATCGCGTGGAACGCTTTGACGGGTGGATCGACAGAGCAGCCTCTGAGGATATCAACGCTAACGAGTACAACCACACGGAAACCGTTAAAGAATACTACGACCTTTGCAGTGAGTTCATGATGTTCGGCTGGGGCGAATCCCTCCACTTCGCGCCCCTAACGCCTGAGGAGAGTCTGGAGGACTCCAAAATTCGCCATCAGCGGTTGATGATCGCCAAGCTGGAATTGCAAAAGGGCATGACGGTGATTGATGTCGGTTGTGGAGTCGGCGGCCCGATGCGTCAGATCGCTCGCGAGGCTGGTGTCCGAGTAGTCGGAGTAAACAACAACGAACTTCAGCTGCGAAGGGCAAAGTCGTTGAACGCCCAAGCCGAGCTTGACCGTGTTGTCCACTGTGTCCTGTGCAACTTCATGGATATGAGTATCTTCGAAGACGACACATTCGACAGGGGTTACGCTATCGAATCGACGTGCCATGCGCCGGACAAGGCCGGCGCGTTCGCCGAGATATTTCGCGTGTTGAAACCCGGATCCCTTTTCTGGGGTCAGGAAATGTGTATGACCGACAAGTTCGATCCGAACGACAGTCGCCACTTGGCCCTCAAGGGAAATCTGATGCATGGCGTTGCACTCAAGGATATCGCGACGATGGACGAAGTGAACCGAGCTCTGGAAACGGCGGGATTCCAGGTCATTGAGGGAATGGACCGAAACGTCAAGGGGGGGTCGACAACGCCGTGGTATCAACCGATGGAAACCCGGACCGGGTCGTTGGACAACGCCTTGCGCAGGATTCCGCTGGGCCGCAAGGCCTTCATTGGAGCATCGAAGCTGGCCGAAGTGCTCCGGGTGTTTCCGAAAGGCTCCGCAGACGTCATCCGGCTCATGGACCGGACCGCCAATGCTTTAGTCGCAGGCGGTAAAGCCGGGATCTTCACTCCCTTGTACTGCTTTCTGGCTCGCAAACCATTTCCGGCGTCAGCACTTCTGAGACCCAAGGTATCCTGAACCGGATTACGGGCTTTCTCTACTTGTGGGCTATAGAAGATGCCATGCATGCCCAAGATCATCGTCGTTGCCTCCGTGCGGTTGTGTCAATCGTTAAGCTGTAGCTTTGGGAAACCTGCTTCGGCGTGTTCCTCGAAGGCGTCGTAGAACTCATCCAGAGTCAAGTCAAAGGTCTCCTCGAACTGCTCCTTCCAAGTCTCTCCCCTCTCTAAGTCATTATAGAACTCCATCAAGGGACTATCTCCGTTGTAGGAAGCCAACAGCTCTATCGCGAGAGTTGCAGGGTTTCTCCAAAGATTCTGTGTGTCTGGTGTATAGGGTGTATCCAATCCTCGAAGCGTCGTCACGTCATTATCCACAGCTGTCTTCACCAACCAATCACGAACGTCCGAGACTTCGTATTCTCCATCTAACTGGATGGCTCTCCAAGCCAAATACGTGGAGACACTTTCGTTATACCAGGTTGGCTCTACATATCCGCTCGGCCATGTCCTTTGTGTATGGCTGAGTTCGTGAGCGGCTGCGTACATCAAAGTCCTCGGAGACACACCTGCCCATTTCCATGCAAGAAAGAAGTAGTCATGTCCGGGAGCGTAACCGCCACGGTGTTTATTATTCTCTCGGATTGCAGCTTTAGACTCACCTGTTAGTTCGTGGTGTGCATCAACCGCTCGATCCTCATTTTGAAAGATGTACACTGTTGACTCGTAGTCGGGTTCTGGCATGCCCAACTCGAGAGCGTATGAGTGCATCAACGCAGTGCCTATTTTCAACCTGCGTTCCATTTCTGGATCTACCTCACCGCCAGTAGTCCACGTGACGTGAGGAACTGCAGGCGGAAGAGTAAGAACTCGTCCAGGTTCACCTTTTGGCCCAGGTGGGCCTTGAGGTCCGACAATTCCTCGAATCCCCTGCTCGCCTTGAAGACCTTCGATTCCCTGGATTCCTTGAGTGCCAATTTCACCCTGCTCACCTTGCAATCCTGGTTCACCCTGCTCACCTTGCAATCCTGGTTCACCTTCAGGGCCTTGAAGACCTGGCAGACCTCGTGAGCCTTGTTCTCCCTGCTCACCTTGAGGACCACGTTCACCGTCTAGTCCTGGTTCACCTTCAGGACCCTGTTCTCCCTTGTCGCCTTCTTCGCCTTTAGGGCCTTGTTCTCCTTGAGGGCCAGTTTCTCCATCCTTGCCATCAACACCGGCGTATTCTTGAGCGATAGCGCGAACTTCCTCTTCGGTCATTCCTGACTGAATGCAGGAAGCGAACACGAGTAGATAGCAAAGGGCAATTAGGCTTAGAAATGTGTAACGCATAGCGGTTGCTCCTTGGGAATCTATTTGGGGAACGTAAGAGTTGAACACACTACTGTCAAGTTTATTGAGTACGTGTATCCATTGTAATTCGTCTGCGTTGTGTGTCAGGTTCGAGTAGCCACGGTAACTATTACAGTCACCTTATGAACAGCTGTCCGAGATTAAGGCGGAGGGGCATCGTGTCCCCTTGTGGTCGCCCGTCACATCTGACTAACCCCTACGCAGGGGAGGTTCGCGAACCTCCCATCCCCCCTCCTCCTCCGTCGTCCTCGCGGATGCGAGGGCCCATCTTCATCCCTTCCCGGCCCCCATCACAACGCCATCGGCACCATCTTCGAACCCATCATCACCTCATCCCAAGTAAGCAACGGCACGTCATGAACAACGCCCGCCCCCACCACGCATCCCCTCCTCGTCCCCTCCCCCATTGACAGAATCGCCTTCCTCCCCTACATTCCAACCGCAAATCCCGAAAACAGGCCCAAAAGAAGGGAAACATCATCAGAGAACCGGAACCCAGGGAATCCATCTGGACCGCCTTGGCGGAAACCAAACATTGGTACCTGGGAATCTTCACCATCCTTTCAATCTCCAGCGAAGCCGTGGTCATCAGTGGAGAGATAGGGCAGCATCAAGGTATAATAGAAACGTGGCGCGCCGTCCTGGGCCCCTCCGCCGACGTGATGGCAGCCTCCGCCGGCGCCGCCTACGCCCTAACCGAATTGGGGAGGAACGCAGTGGTAATAGCCAAGTCCCTGGAAAAGTGGCTGGAAGACCGTCGAAAGAAGCGCTTGGAAGCTGCTCGCCAAGAAGGCCTGTCAAAAGGCCGTGAAGAAGGCCGCCAAGAAAATCAGAAAGCGTGGGCCCAATGGAACGCCCGCCGGGAGGCCGCCGCCGCCCGCGGCGAGATATTCACCGAGCTGCCCCCCAACGAAATGGTGTAACAACCCCCTTCCCCCGTATCGGCATCCCTTGTTCCCCCCACCTATGCCACCTCCCCATTGCCCAAATTCCCCACCCCCTGCTACCCTTCCCCCATGTCCTCACACAACCAACGCCCATCCTACGCCGCTGCATCAACGGAAAACCAGGCTTCAATCCCCTCTCGTTTGCCCGACTTTTTTTGAAACGAGTCCCACGCCTGATTTCCACCCTCTCAGGCACGAACTCGATTTCCAAAACGAGTCCCTCCCACGCCTGGCAACCCTGAAACGAGTCCTCCTATTCCCCACTCGTTCTCAATACTAAATCTCAATTACCCACTATCCACCATCTTCTTCCAAACAATGGATGCTTCAACACCCAAAATGTAGTATATTGTTGAGAAATCCCTCCCTCGGAGGCCCTATGGAATACAACCTCGTTTCCGGCGACTCCCACGTTGACATGAGCTGGCTCCCCGGCAACCTCTTCATCGATAACGCCCCCCAATCCCTCAAAGACCGCATGCCCCACGTGACCGAAACCGACGAAGGCGAGCGTTGGGTCGTCGGCGACCAGGTCTTGGGCGTCGCCGGAGGCGCGGGCTTCAGCTTCCTCCCCACCCTCAAAAACCGCTTCCGCCGCATGGACCGCATGATAGAAATGGGCTTCCTCGACGGCATGGAACAGGGCAGGTACCACCCCACCGACCCTGACCTACGCACCAAGGACATGGCCATGGACGGCGTCGACGCCGAAGTCCTTTATGGCATGACCTCCGCCGGCATTCGCATCAAAGACCCGGAAATCGTTGACGCCACCTTCCGCGCCTACAACGACTGGGTTACCGACTTCTGCAATCAACGTCCCGGCCGCTGGTATGCCCTGGCCTGCGTTCCCGTCCATGACCCGACTGTTGCCGCCAAAGAACTACGGCGCGTCGCCGCCCTCGGCCTCCGTGGGTCCGACCTTTACGTCGGCGGGACCGTTAAGCCCATCTACGTCCGGGACGGCTACTGGGACCCCCTCTGGGAAGCCGCCGCTGAGACTCAGATGCCCATATCCTTCCACATCGGCGGCGGCGGTGGACTCAAAGTCCAGCCCCCGGAGGAAGACGCCGATTTCTCCAAGGCCTACCTCTCCGACACCCCTTCCCAAAACCAGCTGGCTTTCCAGGGCACAAGCGCCCCCCTCGGCCAGCTTGCCGGCTCCGAATGGCTCGTCAGCATCATCATGAGCGGCGCCTGCCAGCGCTTCCCCGACTTCCAATTCGTCCTCGGCGAATGCGGCGCCGGCTGGGTCCCCTTCGTAATCGAGCGCATGGACATCAAATACACCGACGGGATGCTCGACGAAAAATTCGACCCGCCCCTCGACCTTAAGCCCAGCCAATACTGGTACCGGCAAGGCGCCACCACCTTCCAGCAGGACCCCTGCGTTGGCCACATGGCGGACTACATCGGCGTCGACAACCTCATCTGGGGTTCCGACTACCCGCACCCCGACGGCGTTTGGCCCGACTCCCGACAAGTCATCGAGAATACCATGGGCCAGCTGGACAAGGACGCCATCCGCAAGATCACCTGCCAGAACGCCGTCGACCTGTACCGTATGGGCCAATAACACATCACTCGCTAGGAGGAACAGCCATGTATAAAGGATTCAAAGTCATCGACGGAGACGGTCACATGTACGAACCTGTCGACATGTGGGACCGGTACGTGGAACCGGAATTCCACGCCGACCGTCCCATAATCGACCGGGTTTGGGAGCGGTCCCTCCTCACCTACAAGAGCACCGAGCATATACCGGGCAACCAGTTCGCCGGCGCTCTCCGCGCCAAGACCCTCACCCAGGACATCCCCGTCCGCTTCACCCACGGCTACAACAACTGGTGGAGCGTCGAGAGCCGCATCGAGGATATGGACCGCGTCGGCTGGGACCTTCAGGTCTGCCTGGCCACCAACGCCCAGGTGGCCATGACCGTCTCATTCACCAACGCCCCCCTCGGCGCAGCCCTCTCCCGCGCCTACAACAACTGGGCCTATGAATTCTGCGCCACCAACCCCGATAGGCTGAAGTTTGTCGCCATCGTCCCCGGTGGCAACATCGACGAATTCGTCAAGGAGTCCCGCCGCGCCGTCGGAGAGCTCGGCGCCGTTTCCCTCCAGATGCCCAAGCCCGTCGACGGGACCTGGTGGCACCAGCCCGATTACGATCCCCTCTGGCAGGCCGCCGAAGAACTGGACTTCCCCCTCTCCCTCCACGGCGGCGGCCCCGGCGGTCCCCAGTCATCCGACCGCTACAACCAGTTGGACGGAGCCTTCCGCGCCCTCTCCCAGGCCATCGGATTCCCCTTTGAAAACATGATCTCCATCGGCCATTTCATGTACGGCGGAATCCTTGACCGCTTCCCCAAAATGCGAATCTCCATCCTGGAGGGCAACGCCGGCTGGGTCCCCTTCTGGCTCAACAGACTGGAGAAGTGCTGCGAAGGCCGCCAGTCCGTCTTCTTCGACGAGACGCCCCTCAAGGCCACCCCGCAAGAATACTTCGCCCGCCAGTGCTTCGTAGCCGCCGACGCCGACGAGCCCTCCATCGGGTTCGTCATCAACTACGTTGGCGACGACAACATCATCTTCAACACCGACTACCCCCACCCCGACGCTCCCGCTCCCGAAGAGCCCGTCCCCAACATGCTGGAGCAGCCCATTTCCGAGGAGTCGAAGCGGAAGATCCTCTGGGACAACTCCGTCGGCCTCTACGGCTCCCGCCTCCTCAGCGGCAGAAACTAACAACCCCACTCCCCAATCCGTAGGGGCGGGTTTCAAACCCGCCCCTACACTGCATAACCACCAAAAAAGGAGAAACCCATGAGACAGGGCTTGAAAGTCATTGACGGCGACGGTCATCTGCAGGAACCCATGGACATGTGGGAGAACTACATGCCCCAGGCCTTCGCCCACCGCGCCCCAAACATCATCGGTCACACCGGAAAGATTATCCACAAGTACGGCCCCTGCGAGATCTATCCGGAAGGCAAGGTCATCGCCTCCGATGAGTCCACTTTCAGGCACATGGAAGAGCGCTACGGCGAGGCATATAGGACCTGGTGGTCCATGCCGGAACGGCTAAAGGACATGGACCAGGAGGGCATCGACATGGCCGTAGCCTTCCCCACTAATTGCCAGCTCCTCGGCTCCAATGTCTGGGCCAAAGACCCCGAGCTTCACGCCGCCCTCGTAACCGCCTACAACAACTGGGCAATCGACTACTGCAGCGACTCCGGAGGGCGCGTCAAGGCCATCGCCCACGCCACCTCCAAAGACGCAGAAGTCGGCGTGGCGGAGATCTACCGCATGGCCGAATCCCCCCACATCGCGGGCATCTTCCACCCCTCAATGGAGATTGACAATTCCTGGGGCGACGAGGCATACGAACCCTTCTGGCAGGCCATCGAGGAAACCGGCATCCCCGTATGCTGGCACGGCAGCGCCTCCCACCCCCTTGCCCAATCCTTCGATCCCATCAGGAAGAAGTACGGCGCCCTCAACCACGCCCTCATGCACCCCGTCGGCGCGATGCTCGCCCTCGGCGGCATGATCTACGGCGGCGTCCTGGAAAAGTACCCGAACCTCAAGGCCGCCTTCTACGAGTCAAACGCCGGCTGGCTCCCCTTCTGGCTCGCCCGTCTCGACGACCACACGGAAGGGCGTCAGGGCGTCTTCCTCCGTGCCCACGCAGAATCCAACGGCAGTGTCGGTTTGACGCCCACCGAATACTTCAAGCGACAGTGCTTCATCGCCTGCGACGCCGACGAGGGCGCTCTCAAGCAGGCCGTGGAGTACATGGACGGCGAGAACATCATCTTCAACACCGACTACCCCCATCCCGACGCTCCCTTCCCCGGCGCCGTAGACGCCTTCCTCGACCAGCCCATCTCCAGGAAGCACATGAAGAAGATCCTCTGGGACAACTCCGTCCGCCTCTACGGCGACAAGATCCCCCAAGCCTAACCCCAACCCCCATTGTCTTCGCGGATGCGGGGACCCATTTCCCCGTAGGGGCTGGTTTCAAACCAGCCCCTATTTGGGATCGGCCCACGCATTCTGTGCGCAGCGAAGAACCTTCTCGTCCTTCAGCCTAGTGCGCACGAGTACCTTAACCATCGAGCATAGCCTCGATTTTGCCTATCAACTGCTCGACCCGGTTAATGTTCAGGGCAACCCTACTAGCCTCGTAGGTGTTTTCGTAGAAGTTGACGTGGAGCCCATTGGCAACTACGAACAGATCGTGGATCTCCTGGTCGTTGGCCTCGTTGGCGAGATCCCTGGCGACATCCCAAAGGTATCTATGCGCATCGTGATTCCATTCTCGCATCTGTGCGGCGGCCTTGACCATCTGCGCTGTCGCCCCCCACGCCTTCTCCGACGCCTGACGCAAGTCACCGGCCCCAAGTTCTGTTTGGGCCTGGGCCAGCAGGCGGCGGCTGGCCTCACGATATGTCACAACTAGAGTAGTCATAGCAGCTATTCGTGGCACCATTATAACCCTCAAGCGAGTCAAACGTAGGGGCGGTTCGCGAACCGCCCAGCCTCATTCGACCAACACCGGACCAACAAGAAGGGGCCTCGCCTTTAAGTCAGGCGAGGCCCCTTCGGTGTTTCCGATCTTTACGAGCTATCCGCTACTGGTACACCGGCACCGTAAACTCGTGATGGCGGCTGGGACCGAAGTGAATCTGGTCCGAGGTGTAATCGGCTACTATCCCGGGATTGACCGCCACCTCCGCCCTCACCCAGAAGAGCGGTATGGCCCAGTAGTAGTTGTAGAACCACTCGCCAATCGCCTGCGTCGCCAGCTTCCTGGCGTCCGCGTCCACAATCATCTCCCAAGCCTCCGTCAAGGCCACCAACTCCTCGTCGGCGGGAGCGTTAATGCTTCCGTATGGCGCGCCCTGGATGGCCCGTATCCACTGGAAGTCCGCCACCGCCGAGCCGCGGAACAACAGTATCTTGTTCCTGGCGTCCTTCGTCCTATAGGTCGTCGCCAAGTCGCCGAAGTTAGTCTCCCGTAGATGCGGACGCAATCCAATGGCCTCGAAGTACGGCGACATGGCTTCGCCGATCTCCGGAGCCTCCGGTATGCCCGGCATCTTCGCCAAGATGAATTCGAAGTCGAACCCCTCCGGGTATCCCGCTTCCGCCAGCAAGGCCTTGGCCCTGTCCGGGTCGTAGGGATAAGCGTTCCACTTGTAGATGTCCTGGTAGGGCTTGATGCCCGGCACAGGCATGGGCAGCGACTTGCCCTCGTAGAACACCTGGTTGATGGTATCCCGGTCTATGGCCAGGTTCATGGCCTCCCTCACCCGCACGTCCGTCATCGGCTCGCTCGGGTCTCGCTCGTCCTCATAGTAGAGTCCGCCGATGATAGTGACCAGCGCGAAGCTGGGGTTGGTGCTGGGCACCCTCAGGTAGCCCCGCTCCACCACCGTCGGCATCAGCGACTGTGCGACGGCGGCAATGTGCGCCTCATTCGTCAGCAGCATGGCCATGCGCGTGGCATCCTCAAGGACGTAGAAGATCTGCAGCTCGGGGAACTCCGGCGTTTTCCGCCAGTGATCTTCCACCCGCTCGTAGAGAATGTACTGGTTGGTCCTGAATTCCACAAAAGTGAAGGGTCCGGTGCCGATGGGGCTGTCCTCGTAGCCATCCTCGCCTACCTGGTCGAAGTGATCGCGGCTGCTAATCATGAAGATGTTCTGGCCGCCCATCTGGTAGTCCGTGGTCACGTCCACCTTGCCCTGGTTGAACGTAATGTCGTAGTCGCCGTTGATGTCGAAGTCGTCCACCGTCATCCCTTTGCAGCAGGGAGAACCCCAAGGTCGCCCTTCCATCTGGTCCTGTTCAAAGGTGAAGACTATGTCCTTTGCGGTCACCTGGTAGGCCGTCGGCTGCTTGTTCTGGTAGAAGGGCACGCCCTGCCGGAGCTTGAAGTTCCAGGACATGCCGTCCGAGGCCATGGACCACTCTTCCGACAGCATCGGGTACAACTCTTGGGTTACCCGGTCGCTGCCCAGCAGCGTCTCGTACATGGGCGTCAACGGGCCGCCGGAACTCTGGAATCCATTCCAGAAGACCGTCATCTGATGGGCCGGAGGCGTCATGCTCACCTTTAGACGGGAAACCACAATCTCAGGTGGCACAACCGCCGTAGGCGGCACGGTCCTGGTAACCTCCGGGGTAAGCCGGAACCCTTCCGTGGGCTCCGGCGTCGCAGTGGCGGTCGGCGCAGGCGGCGCCGTGGGAATGGCCGTTGCCACTGTAGTGGGTTGGGGAGCCATGGTAGCCACCGGCGTGGGTACCGGCGCCGCCGTCGATGTCGGGACAGGCGCAGGCGCAGGCGTTGCCCTCTGGACTACAGGCGTAGGCGTGGGAGTTGGGGCCACTTCCACAGGCTCCTCTCCCCCTCTACATATAGAGCCGATTATAACCATTAACGCAACAATGCCAACTAGAATATGTAACATGTCCTTCTCAGACCTGCCCTTTCGTCAACGTTCAGCACAGCCCTACCGCCCGCATCATCAACTCGTCGCGGGCCTAGCGTGGCGGGGCGATTCTCTCCCGCCCGCCACGGCTAGCTTTAGGGCCTAAGCTGATTCTAGGTTTGGGCATTTCTAGTTGTCAATAATTTATGTAACGTAGTTGATGCTAACAATCGCCCCCAACGCTGCCATACTGCGAGAATATCCGTAGAATTTCCGCCGTCTCCGCATGGGATACAGACGCGCCTCAAGCCAGAGTCAGCCTCTACAGATCACCGCAGACAAGTGCCACCCACGCCATGTCTCTTCCCCAGGGAAAAATCAACCCCGGCCCGTGTAGGGCATCTTCGTCGCCATAATGGTCATGAACAATATATTGGTATCCAGCGGCAAATTCGCCATGTGCACCACCGCCTCCGCCACGTGCTCCGTCGCCATCACAGGCTCCACCCGCACCGACCCGTCCGCCTGCTCTATCCCCTCCTGCATTCGGGTCACCATTCGCGTATCGGCGTTCCCCACGTCTATCTGCCCGCAGGAGATGTTGTACTTCCTCCCGTCCAACGCCGTCGATTTCGTCAACCCCGTCATGGCGTGCTTGGTGGCCGTGTACGGCGCGGAGTTAGGTCGGGGCGTTTGAGCAGAAATAGACCCGTTGTTGATGATACGACCACCCATCGGCTTCTGGCTTTTCATTATCCGCATAGCCGCCCGGGTGCACAGAAATGCCCCGTTCAGGTTCACGTCCACAACCTGCTTCCACTGCTGAAAGCTGAGCTCTTCCAGCGAAAGGGGCGCCGCCCCCATCCCCGCGTTGTTGAACAGTAGGTCAACCCGTCCAAACCGCTCCATAACCCGGGCGAACAGCGCCTCAACGTCATCGGGTTTGCCCACGTCCGCCCGGACAGCCAAAGCCCTGGACGTCGGCTCGCCCGATTCCTCAACCACTGACCGCAGCAGTTCCAGCCGGCGTCCGCACACCGCCACCGAAAAACCCTCGCGCCACAGCGCCAAGGCGGTGTGCCTGCCTATTCCCGTTCCGCCGCCCGTAACGACGGCAACCCTCGATTCTCTATTCATTAGCCCTTTCTACTCCCATCAGAATATCCACAATCCAAGTATCCCCGCTAATCTCAACAGGGCGCCGTTACAGCGCCTCGCCCCCTCTGTGTTCCCGCGGAGGGAGACCTTTGTATAACTATCAAATCGCATTCAAATGGCGGTGAAGAACGACTCTTGCCATAGCTAAATCATGGGATTCTGGATTCCGGCTTTTGCCGGAATGACGGTTATGCAAAAGTCTCCGGAGGCGGGAACCCACTCCACCATTCCATCCACCTGCAATTCTGAACACCAGCGAATAATCTCGCCACTCCCCACCCCCTCCGTTTTCCCGCGAATGCGGGAATCCATCCCCCTCTCCCGCAGGGGCGTCCCTTGTGGGCGCCCTCCCCCTTCTCATCCCTTGCCGCCGCTTATTTCCGGCCACGTTGAAAGCCCGCCCACGTCACCCTCCATTCCCGCCTCCCTGATCATCCCACTCTGCGCCTCACGTACGCGCGCAACTATTTCTTTCTCGTCCACGAGAACCGCGCGGCCTTCCCGCAGCACGACCTTCCCTCCCACCAGCACCGTGTCCGCCATATTGTTGAGTCCCGAATACACCAGGTTGTTGACCAGTCGCGCCCCCGGCAGCAGATGCAGCTGGTCCAGCCGGAACGTGGCCACGTCGGCCTCCTTGCCCGGCTCGAGAGAACCCACCCGGTCGGCCATGTCCAAAACGGCGGCGGCCTTAATCGTCGTCATCTCCAGGGCCTCCTCCGCCGTGCCCAAATATCTATCCTGAAACCGTACTCTCTGCATGTAAACGGCCATCTTCATCGCCTCCCATGGGTTCTGGCCGTTGTTGGTGGCGGAACCGTCCGTGCCCACGGCCACCATCGCCCCCAGCCGGGTCATCTCCCAGATAGGCGGGACCCGATTGCCGCCCCTCATTACCGTCAGCGGGCAGTGGGCCACATTGACCCTGTACTTCCCGAACAGCTCCACCTCCTCATCCAGCAGCCCGCTGCAGTGAATAGCCAGCATCTCCGGCCCCAAAACCCCCAGCTTCTCGGCGTACTGAACGCTGCCCATGCCCACCTTTGCCATAGCCTCCGCCAGCTCGTCGCTGGTCTGCGCCAGATGAATGTGCCACATCTTGCCCCTCTTCAACGCCCAGTCCTTCATCGCTCGCACCGTTTCCGGCTTGCACCGGATGATGGTCGTCGGCTCCGACGTTATCATTATCCGGTCCGAATCGAAGGCCGCCTCCAACCTGTCCAGGTCTTCCAGCACGTCCTCCGTCCGCTCGACGAAGTCGGCGGGAGTGAATTCATCTTCATCGCTGATTCCCCGGGAAACCACGGCCCGCATCCCCGACTGTTGGATTGCCTCGCAAATCCCGTCGGTGGAATCCTGGTGATAGTGAGTCCAGTGGTTCTCCTGCGTGGTCGTGACGCCGTACCGAAGCAGCTCCAGAAGGCTGGATGCGGCGGCGGCGTGCGCCCGCTCCCGGGTGAGACCCCGCGCCAGGTTTAGCAGGTTGTCCCTCGAAACACGCTTGTGGTCCAGCAGGCTCCGATAGACCGACTGGTCCAGATGGTCGTGGGCATTGACTATGCCGGGCATCACCACCATTTCGGTAGCGTCCAACCGTTCCCGGCCTTCATGGGAACCCTGGTTCGAAGGCCCAATCGCAAATATCTTGCCCTTGTCGACGGCCACGAAGCCAGGATTGAATATCCGCCGTTGGTCGTCCATGGAAATCACCACGCCCCCGTCGATTACAAGGTCCACCTGCCCGCTCAACGCGTCAGCCATCAACACACTCCTGAATTTTCAGCGCAACGGAGTCCACTCGCGCGGCTACCCCCGCTCCCCGTACCGCGGCTGGAATAATGGAACCTTAACACCCCACCTTTGCGGCGGCAACTTTGCCCCAACCCCCTTATGTTTACCATCCCTGTTCAAGATTGGTATTATTGCCCAACCAAGCAGGAGGAAAGCCCTATGCGAAACGGATTCAAGGTAATCGACGCGGACGCCCACATGCAGGAACCCCCGGACATCTGGGACAAGTATGTCGAAGCCGAATTCCATCACCGGCGTCCCATCGTCGAGGACGTGCATAGCCGCGTCATTTTCCGTTACCAACCGGGGGAGCTCTTCCCCGAAGATTCCGAAGGTCTCCCCTCCTCCATTTGGAAGCGCCGCCCCAGCGAGCTGTACCGGGGTTTGGCCCAGAAGTACGGCCAGGCCTACGATAACTGGTGGAGCGCCGAAAGCCGCCTCGTCGATATGGATCGCTACGGCTGGGACAAGATGATCTGCATACCCGGCCACGGCTCCGCCCCCCTGCGACAGACTGACAAAGACCCCGACCTGATGTGGGCATTGGCCAGGGCCTACCACAACTGGGCCCACGACTTCTGCAGCGCCGACCCCGGGCGCCTAAAGATGGTCGTCGAGCTCCCGCCCTACGACCTGGAGCGGGCCGTAGAGGAGACCCGGCGCGCCGTTACCCAGCTGGGCGCCATCACCGTCATGATGCCAAGACCCCAGGAAGGCCAGTTCTGGCACTATCCTGAGTACGATGCCTTCTGGAATCTCGTCACCGAATTAGACGTCCCCGTGGTCTTCCACGGCGCGGGCAGCGGCTCGCCCCACGCCGGCGCCCGCTATAGAGGCGAAACCGGCGCCCTATTCGCCTTGAATCACGCCATCGGCTTCCCCATGGAGAACATGATCTCCATGGGCCACCTTATCTACACCGGCATCCTGCAAAAGTACTCCACCCTCCGCGCCAGCTTCCTCGAGGGCAACGCCGGCTGGCTCCCCTTCTGGCTCGGACGCCTCGACGACCACTCCGTCGGACGTCAGTCCGTCTTCTGGGACGACAACAACCTGGAAATGACGCCAACCGAATTCTTCAAGCGCCAGATTTTCGTAGCCTGCGACGCCGACGAAGAAGCCCTCCCCGCCGTCATCAACATCATCGGCGATGGCAACCTCATCTGGAACACCGACTACCCCCACACCGACGCCCCGGCCCCCAACGTGGCTCTCCCCGAGCTCCTTCACCAGCCCATCACCGACGAGAGCAAGCAAAGGATCCTCTGGGACAACCCCGTCCGCCTCTACGGCCCCCGCATCCTCACCTAACCCACCGCAATGCATTCTCACTCGTAGCGAGTTGACCCATTCATTGACATCCACCAACACCGTAAGTAGACTCCGAACATCCGTTAGCAGTAGTTGTGAAGGATGCGACATTGGCCATGATTGAGAAACGGCTCACCTCCATCGAGTCCGCAATCGAGACACTTATTGAACTCAACACTCACTACGCTCGGTCCCTGGCCGACCAGCAGAGGCGGACCGAGGCTATGGAAAGGCGAGCCGAGGCTATGGAAAAGCGGGCCGAGGCCATGGAAAAACGAGCAGAGGCTACGGAACAAAGCCTTGAGAGCGTAAAGCGGTTCGACCGCCAGACACGAAAATTGTGGATAATGATTGCCCGCAAGGTCGACTGGCTGGATGAGGATGACATCGACCAGTGGGAGATTGAAGGCGCCTAGAAAACAGAAGGCAACGGGGTTTCCCGCGGCGGTGGAAAAATCTTGAAATTAGGGAACAGAGTCATGCGTCAGATAACCGCAAAAGACCGCTTTCGGGGTTGCCTCTTAGGACTCGCGGCAGGCGACGCTGTAGGTACAACCCTGGAATTTAGGCCCCCGGGTTCTTTCCATCCAATCGACGACATGATCGGAGGTGGGCCGTTCCATTTGGAGCCCGGCCAGTGGACCGATGACACGTCCATGGCCCTTTGTCTGGCCGCAAGTTTAATAGAAAAAGGGATCTTTGACCCCAAGGACCAGATGCAGCGCTACGTTCGCTGGTGGGAAGAAGGCTACATGTCATCCACAGGGACATGCTTCGACATTGGGAATACTATCGCGGACGCTCTATGGCATTTCACAGATTCCGGCGTTCCCTACGCTGGCTCCACCGACCCTTTCACCGCCGGAAATGGCTCGCTCATGCGGTTAGCCCCTGTCCCTATGTACTATGCTGGCGAAGCCTCTGAAGCCATCGCCAAAAGTGCGGATAGCTCCCGGACCACCCACGGCGCAAGGGAAGCCGTCGATGCCTGCCGCTACTTCGGCGGGCTTCTTGTTGGTGCTTTGAATGGCGTGGACAAAGAGGCGCTCCTTTCCGCATCGTTTTCACCGGTGCAAGGTCTCTGGGAAAGAAGCCCCTTGACGGAGAAAGTCGCCGAAGTCGCAAATGGGTCCTTCAAGCATCGCGGACCACCTGAAATCAGGGGTACCGGTTACGTTGTGGAATCGATGGAGGCGGCGCTTTGGGCGTTCCACAAGTCCCGGAACTTCCGAGAAGGTGCCCTTCTTGCCGCCAACCTGGGAGACGACGCCGATACCACTGCCGCAATCTATGGACAGATCGCTGGGGCCCACTATGGAGCCGAGGGAATTCCATCTGAATGGCGCAAACTGCTTACACTGGCGACGGAAATTGCGTCAATGGCCGACGACCTCTACATCCGCTACCGGCAATCCCTGACCGATTAGCTGAATAGCGTTCCCCAACCCTCATCCCCCCTCAATCCGCTCCGCCGCCGCCCGCGCCATCCCCGCCAACCCGCCCGAAAACTTCCCTTCTATCCGACGCAGCCCCTCCAACGCCCTTCCTTCCCGAAACTCCCCCAACTGCCGGATGACTACCTCCCCAACCCCGGGCCCTATCGGATACCATTCCTGCACGTCGCCAGCCAACAATTCTTCCAGCAGCCCTAGAAGATGCAGACGTATCTCCTCGCTGTCCGGCGACTCCACCCACACCTCCCGGTCATTGCTCATCCCGTCACCGGCGTACCGCAGAATCGGCCCTATGGGTATCCTGTCCCTAGCAGGTCTCCGGTGCGGATGATTGGCGCAATAGGTATAGAAGGGGCTTTCAATGGCCCTGTCCCGAATGTCGCAGTAAGGCTCTATAGAATCGTCTGCGTCCCTTGACCAGTCCCTCTCCCCCTTGTTCCTACGATTGAACCAGCACGTGCCGCAGCAGTCAGACCCTCCGTTCGGCATCCATTCCCCTCCTCTTCAAATATCTAACCCAGCCCCCTAGTACCTCGACAGCGCGTTCTCTTCCTTCGTCATGAACTCCAGCAATGCCGGATCCCCCTCCCCAAACCTTGGCTACGCCACAATCAGTTCGTAGGACTGCGGCTCCGGAACGGGAAGGCCATCCTCCTCAAGCGCCTCGACGTAGAGTTGAATCGCCTCGCGTATTAGCGCGCACACCTCCTCCTTGGTCTCGGCTGCGGCTACGCACCCTGGCAAGTCCGGCACGTGGGCGCCATAGCTGGTTGGCCCTTTCTCTATCACTACAGCGTACTTCACGATCAGCTCCTTCTCTTTAGCCCTGCTTGTCTCAGCATATTGTTCCACGTTCCTTGCGGCATATCCACCCCTGGATGCCCCGCGATAACGACTATCCCCCGCTTGGACGGGTGTTTATACACGCGGTGACTGCCCCGCGTCCGGGCCAGCCACCACCCATCCCGTTCCACTAGCCGCATGGCGTCCCTAACCTTCGGCATTAGGCCCCATTTCTACTAACGCTTGGCCCACTTTGCCTACTGCCGCCCCCTTTCCAACTCCCTCCCGTCATTCCCGTGGAGATGGGAATTCAGCCCCCCATACCACCTGTATGTCATCCTGGGTGCAGCGAAGAATCTCGCCCCCTAGTACCTCGACAGCGCATTCTCCTCCTTGGTCATGAACTCCAGCAGCGCGGGACGACCGCCCGCCATCGCCTCCTGCGCCCTGCCCAGCGCCGGTATGATCTCCGACGGGTCTGAAACCCGCTCGCCGTAGCCCCCCAGGGTCTGCGAAAGGTCGGCGTAGTTGCCGTACAGGTTGGTGAATCCGAACCGCTCCGTCGCCACCGGGTAGTTGACCGAATAGCCGCTCAGCACGTGATTGTTGAACACCACCAGCAGAATCGGAATCTCCAGACGCGCCGCCGTCTCTATGTCCATTCCCGCCATCCCTATCGCCGCGTCCCCCAGGATGGTCACCACCGTCTTCTCCGGCGCCGCAAGCTTGGCCCCCATGCTCAACCCCACCGAATATCCCAGCTGGCTGGAATTCCCCCAGCCCAGATACCCCCGCGGCGTTATGGCCTCGTAGAAGGGAATAGTCTGGTCCCGCGGGTGTCCCGAGTCGTGGGTGACGATGGTCTGGGTCCTGTCTAGAGTGTGCATAAGGTCCCAGATAATCCGGTACGGATTGATCGGAACTTCGTCGGACGTCAGGCGCGGCATCCACTCCTCCAGCCACTCCCCCTTCACCCGCGCTATCTCGCCCGTCGGCTCCGCCTCTCCCCGCCGGCCATCCTGCCCAGCCTGCCGGCGGACCTCCTCGATGAGCTGCCCCAGCACCAACTTGGCGTCGCCGATGACGGCGTGATCGATGCGATGCTCCTTGTTGATGTCCCTCGCGTCCACGGTGCACTGCACCATCGTCTTGCCCGGCGGAACGCCAATGGACGCCAGGTTAGTGGTGAAGCTGCACCCAACGCCGAAAACCAGGTCCGCCCGGTCTAGAAAGTGGCGCACCTGCTTGGTCAGCGTGTTTGCCCCGGTGCCCAGGGCCAGGGGGTGGTTCTCCGGGAAGGCGCTCTTGCCGATGTTGGTGGTCATTACCGGCGCGTTGGCCAGTTCCGCCAGTTCCACCAACTCCGACGAAGCTTCCGCCCACAAGACTCCCTGTCCGGCATATATGACAGGCCGCTTGGCGTTCAGAAGGGCTCGCACCGCCGCCCTAACGTCCGCCGGGTCCCCAGCGCTGCGAATATGCCCCACCGGTCGATAGTCGAAGGCCTCCTCGGAAATATCCTCCTCACCCACGTCGGCGGGCACTTCCACCATCACAGGCCCCGGACGACCGGAACGAAGGAAGGTATAAGCGCGGCGCATCATCTCCGGCACCCGTTCCGCCTGATTCGCCTGCGCCCCCCACTTCAACACGCTGCTATAAGCCTCAACGGCTGGAAAGTTAGGAAATTGGGCCATCCTGTCCCGCGGCGGCCCGCCAGGGATGACAAGAATAGGCACTGACTCGGCGAATGCGTGAGCCACGCCTCCGTAGGCGTTTTCGATGCCCGGCCCCGATTGCGTGACCACTACGCCGGTGCGCCGGCCGTTGGACACCCGGGTAAAGCCGTCGGCCATGTTCACCGTGGTCCTCTCGGTGCGAGACATTATCGGCCTTATTCCCGCGATGGCCGCAGCTTCGATGAGAGGGTTAGCCGGGTAGCAGAAGAGATACTCCGTGCCTTCCATCTTGAGCACGTTGGCCAGAGCAGTATTCCCACGCATAGTTCGCCTCCTAATCCGGTGTTAGTTTCGCCCTAGTCTAAGCTCACAACCAACTTTCGGCAAACGCCCACCCCCTCCCTTGTCCTCGCGAATGCGGGGACCCATCTTTCCCATCCCTCGCTCCCACATCCGTTTTTCCTGCGCCCGTTCCTGTTTTTCCCTCGGAGATCCTACCCGCACAAAAGCGGGAGTGGGAATCCACCCACATACCAATCCGAGTTCGACGAAACACCCCCAACCTGTCATCCTGAGCGAAGCGCAGCGGAGTTGAGGAATCTCGTCACCCTCACTGACCCCTCATCCCATCCATCGGTTATTCCCGCGCAGATCCCGTCCCCTTAGGCGAGGCGCCAATCAGCTCGCCACCCGGTAGGGGCTGGTTTCAAACCAGCCCTTCCCCTCCCACGCAGCAAAAATAGCTTATCCCTTCCAAAACTTACCGCCCCGCAAACTGGGGCATCACGTCCTCAGAAAACCATTCCAGCTGCTCCAGAATCACCGCTTGGGGCGTGCCTACGGGATGGCTCACGCTCACCCTGTCCAAGCCCGGCAGCCGCTCCTCCAATCCCCTAAGCTGGTCTATCACCCGACTCGGCGGTCCGCAGAGGACGGCCCCTGACTCGATGGCCTGGGCCATCGTCGGCAGACCCGCCCTGGGAGCCAATTCCGGGTCCCCCATCTCCTCTATCTGCCTGTCCGTGAGGGCACGCACCAACCGCAGAGGGCCAAACATCTTGATATTTTCCTCGTAATACTTGGAGTAGCGCTCGATCCCCTCCTCCACCGTGTCCGACAGGAAGAAGTGGAACCCGATACTTAAATCTTCTCCCAGCGCCTTCCGATTGCCCGCCCTGGCGTGGGCCTGCTGCCACGCAACCAGCGTCTTGTCCATAACGCCCCCCTCCGCCACGCCACCGCCGATTAGTCCTTTGATCCCGTGCTTCACCATGAAGTCCAGCCCCCGGGGCGTAGCGCTCTGGACGGGCTGCCAGCAATCCAATGGCCGGTATATTGGCCGTGGCACCAGCGTCAACTCCTTCAGATCGTAGCCCCGATAAGGCACCTCCGGCGGTAGTTCGTAGTAGCTGCCGCGATGGGAGAAGGGCCGCTCCGTGAGGGCCTTGAAGATGATATCCACCTGCTCTTCGAAGAGGTCCCGGTTAGCGCCCTGGTCCAACAGGGGAGCGCCGAAGGTCTCGACTTCACGGGTGTGGTACCCTCGCCCTACGCCGAAAATCACTCGCCCCTTGGTGAAGA
The DNA here is from genome assembly GCA_965238215.1 of Dehalococcoidia bacterium. Taxonomy (GTDB): domain Bacteria; phylum Chloroflexota; class Dehalococcoidia; order Lucifugimonadales; genus JAPULR01. The sequence continues at coordinate 2,815,631 of OZ250180.1, forward strand.
TATCAGCAGCGGCGTAGTCCTCCGCCAAACGCAGCGGATGCCACATCGGAGTGATGTTGAACCCGCACCCAAAGTTTATCCGCTCCGTCTGGTGGGCCAGATGCACACTGAGCATCAGCACGTTGGGAATGCACTCGAACCCTTCCGGCTGGAAGTGGTGCTCCGCCAGCCAGAGTGTGTCGTACCCCGTCCGGTCCATCAACTGCGCGATGGCCAGGGACTTATCAAAAGCTGTCGCCAGGTATTCGTCGGAGTAGGAGCGATCATTAACCGGAGTTCCTCTGTACCCCACGTTCTCCACATCCACGTGTCCGGCAAACAAGCTGTCAAATCGAGTGATCATCGAAAACCTCCCCGGTGGTTTTGTCTATCCTGCGTCATGCAAGAAATGGGGCAGGCTTGGCGTATGCATTCGCCCCACAGTCTCATCTATAGTAATATGTAGGCATACCAATTACAAAGGAGGAGCAATGAAGGCCATTCGAAGGGCGGAAGTCACCTGGGAAGGCAATCTGATAAAGGGCAAAGGCGCGGTGGACGCGACTTCCAGCGTGGCATTCACCGGGCTGCCCGTCACCTGGGCTTCCCGCACCGAAAAACCCGACGGTCGCACCAGCCCCGAGGAACTGGTTGCCGCCGCCCATGCCAGCTGCTACGCCATGGCCTTCTCCCACGGGCTGAACGAGGGCGGCGCTACCCCGCAAAAGCTTGAGGTCAGCGCCGAAGTCGTCTTCGGAATTGTGGACGGCGGCCCCAAGGTGGTGTCCAGCTCCCTAACGGTCAAGGGATGGGTGGATGACATCGACGCTGCCGGTTTCGCAGAGGCCGCCGAAGCCGCCAAGGACGGCTGCCCCATCTCCCAAGCCCTCAAGGGCAACGTCGAACTCAGCGTTCAGGCAACCCTGGCTTCATAGCCCGCAACCATTTGTGAGTCCGACTTAGAGTCTGCGCCGCTCCACGCCTACAAATCCCTTCCCCTTTGATGGGGGAAGGCTGGGTTGGGGGTGAAAACCCCTACCCTCCCGCCAGGTCCTTCTGAAGGTCCGTCACCGCTTCTCGAATGGTCCGACGGTATCCCGACCTTTCCTGAGGCCGTTGCCCCGGCAGGCGGGGGTTCGGCACCGTCTTAACACATATCAGCGCCGGGCCCTCCTCGCTGAACACTTCACCGGCTCGGCCGTCGAAGTCCTCCAGATCGTCGAAGTTATAGACATTAGCATAGCCCGCGTCTTTAGCCATGCCAGCAAAGGAAATCACGTTCTGGCCAGGAATGGGCTGCCCGCCCGTCGTCGCGTACATGCCATTCTCCAGCACGAAGTGGTACAGATTCCGGGGCTGCATGTTGCCAACGGTGGTCAGGGTCCCCAGGTTCATCAGAAGACTGCCGTCGCCGTCCAGGACAATGACCTTGGTGTCCGGCTGAGCCAAACAGACCCCCAATGCAAAAGAGGAACCCTTGCCCATCACCGTAGGCGACACGTCTCGGGTGGGCAGGGTGCTAACCTTAGGCCAGGCCACGCTGGCCCTCTCCACCGTCACAATTACCGCGTCCCCCCGGTGTTTCTGAATTACCTCCATCATGTGAACCTGGTCTATCATGGCGTCTCCCTTCCGTACCGCATAAGCTACGACCCAGCGTCTCTCAGCGATCAACCGCTGCATCTGTTGTTGGGAGTGTAGAGACGAACCTATTCCCCGTCAAGGGAGGACTTTTCTGCGCAAAGCTAAGGGCAGCGTCCCCAATCCACCGCGCACCGGGAGAACCCCCACCCAGCGCCGTGCCTCCTGCTTTTGACACGGACGGACAGGCTGTGTTAACTTGGTTCTTGAGCGGAGTCGATGCTAACACAAACATATAGGATTCGTAGTCGGGCGCACACCTCTGGGTGGAGCGCCCCTTCTTTATGTGCCGACCATCCGTCATTTCACTACACCGGAGGCCCTTTCCATTCTTCGACCAGTAATTCGCAAGTTCACCACCCTATTCTCTAGAGAGACCCCAGAGTCTCAACCTCCCGAATCCGACCTCACGGAAGATATACCAACCCCCACAAGCCCCGAATCCACAACGCCCGCCGCCACCCAACTCCTTGCCAGCGCACCACCATCTCTGACCGCGACCGACCCGGAACCCGGGACCAACGGACAGAAACCCCGCCGTCGGCGTCGCCGCAGAGGAAAGCGCAAGCCACCCGCCGCCGTCATTGCCTCCGCTGTCTCCGCCAACGGCGTCGTACAGCACGAAGTTGAGGACATCCCCATCTCCCTCAACTTCGGCGAAATTCCCGTCTCCCAGCCCGTAGCCCGCTCCCTCGCCGCCATGGGCTACCGTGAGCCGACGCCCATCCAGGCGGAAGTCATTCCTCTTGTGCAGTCAGGCCGAGACGTTGTCGGCCAGGCCCAAACGGGCACCGGCAAGACGGCCTCCTTCGGCATCCCTCTAGTTGAGATGGTTGACACTCAATCGCCCGACATCCAGGCATTAGTGTTGACCCCCACCCGGGAGCTTGCCATGCAGGTCAGGAACGAGCTCATTCGCCTCGGAGAGTACCGCGGCGTCAAGACAGTCGCCGTCTACGGCGGTCAGGCCATGAGCAAGCAGCTGACGGCCCTTAGCCGAAGTTCGCACATAGTCGTAGCCACTCCTGGCCGGCTCATGGACCACATGGAGCGCGGCACCGTCCGCCTCGATCAGATAAAGACCGCCGTCCTCGACGAAGCTGACCAGATGTTGGACATCGGTTTCGCCCCGGACATCGCGTACATCCTGCGACGCACCCCCCGCTCTCGACAGACCATGCTCTTTTCCGCCACCATGCCCGGTCCCATCCACAGGCTCGCCAACCGCTACATGCGCAGCCCCGCCTGGGTGCGTGTGGGCGGCGAGGCGGAGCCGGTGAAAGAAGTTCACCAAGTATACTACGAGGTGGCTGAACGGGACCGGACCAGGCTCCTCCAAGACCTCCTCCGAGATTCCGATGCCATTACCCAAGCTCTAATCTTCCGTCGCACCAAGGTTGGCGTCGACAAGCTGGAGCGCAGTCTGCAGCGGAGCGGATTCGACGCCCAGGCCATCCACGGCGACATGACCCAGGCCCAGCGCAACGCTGTCATGAATCGGTTTCGCGCCAAGGATCTCCGCATCATGGTGGCCACCAACGTCGCCTCCAGAGGGCTGGACATCCCCGCCGTGTCCCACGTCATCAACTACGACATGCCCGACAATCTGGAGGAGTACGTACACCGCATTGGTCGCACCGCCCGCATGGGACGAACCGGCACCGCCATAATCTTCGTCTCCGAGTGGGACTTCGACACCCTGGACCTCATCCAAGCCCACGTCGGCGACCAGCTAGAGCAGGTAGCACCCATCTAGCCGGTCGAAACCAGCGCTAGGTCAGGGAAACTCCCTTGGGGCGGTAGTCCCTGGGATCTTGGCACGCATCATAGGTATCTTTGTCGATTGGCCGCCAAGTCGTCCCCGGAACCCCTCTCCGTGAGCGTCTCCCAGGGCCAACCGGGTATCGTGACTCGAACGCCAACATCCTACTTTGCCCTTTGGCGATCTGCTTTGCTAAACGTATTGCAGGCCCGAAATCCGAGCCTTGGCTCACAATTATCGCAGCCTCATACTGATATTCGTAAGTGGCTCGGATCAAGTCAATGGCCAAGCTCACGTCCACACCCTTCTCCTGCCCTCCAACATTTACCCTGCCCCTGTAGACATGGATTCCCTGTCTCCGCAGATGCCTTATCTTGTTTGACCAGAAGCCATGCCAAAATTCCTGGTTAGGTCCGACCCTTGGATCGGGAACGCCCGTATAGAAGCGAATCTCCACAAGAGTTCGACCATCCTTCTCATTGACGAGAGCATTCGAAAGCTTCTTAACATCATAGCTAGGCCAACTGTAAACTGACCTTCCCACGGAACCCCAAGCTCTCTTTGCCAGATGGTAAAGGTTTTGGCCGTCTATGAATACTATGGTGCGCATATAAAAAACACCCGCCCGGGGCTGTGATGTACATCACAGCTGTACGGACGGGGCGGAAGTGCAATCACAGTATCACCCAGCAGAACACCTGTCAACCTGTTCTGCTCAACGACACCCAGCCGTAGGGCTAGCTCCCCCTACCTCACCGCCAGCAGGTCATAAGCCAGCGCCAGCATTATCTTGGTTCCGCTAACCAGGCTCTTGACGCCTATGGATTCGTCGGTGCCATGAACGTGGTCCAACAGGGAGTCGTCCTCAGGGTGAGAGCCGCTGAACCCATAGGTGACCGTCCCCAGCGGACGCAGGAACCGCGAGTCTGTGAACCCCGTCGAAATCGACGGAATCCAGTTCAGGTCTCGCCTGTCCAAACTCAGACTTGTGGCCTCCCTGATGCGCCGCGCAAAATCCGTCTCGTAGTCGGAACTGTTCGGCACCGCCATATAGTCAATCTCCACGTCCACCCCTTTGATCCCTTCCAGAATCCCCTCCAACTCGCTCCTGGTATAAGCGTCGTCTTGGTGAGGAAGCGTTCGCACGTCGCACGTAATCCGGCAAAACTCCGGTACGCTGTTCGACTTGATCCCGCCCTCAATCATGGTTGGCGTCAGCGTCATGCGCGACAGCGCCCTCAAGATGGAACCCAACTGGCGATTCCGGCTGCCGACCTCTTCAATGATTGCGTCCACGTTTTCGGGCGTTGGCACGTCTTCAATGGCCATGCTCGACAGGTAGCTGAAAATGGACGAAGAAGTGTCCCGCTCCGCCTCGTAAGCCTCCAGCCGCTTCAGAATCTCCGCCACCTTGAAGTTCGCGTTGTCACCCAGCCAGGGCGTGGAGGCGTGGGCGCTGGTCCCCCGTACGTCCAGCTTCACCTCAAGCCGGCCCTTCTCCCCTACCCCCAGCAGGTAGGTCGTGGTTCCAGCCACGTTCAGGTGGGTCCCTCCCCCTTCGTTGACAGCCAGGGGAGCGCGAATCTTCTCTGGATGGTTCTCCGCCAGCCAGCCGAACCCGTACCGCCCACCGCTCTCCTCGTCGGCCCCCGAGGCTAGAATTAAGTTGTCCGAAAGCTCAACGCCGTTGCGTTGCAGCAGACTCATGGCCATCATCTGGCAGGCCAGCAGCCCCTTGCAGTCCGACGCTCCTCGTCCGTAGACCCGCCCATCGTCCACCTCCGCCCCAAAAGGCGCGTAGTTCCACTTGGCTTCGTCTTCCACAGGCACCACGTCCAGATGCGACATCAGCAGCAGCTTGTTCTGACCCGACGCGCCGGGCATTTGAGCGATGAGGTTCCCCCGGTCCTTGTCCGACTCCAGGATCTCCGACGAGATGCCCCGCTGTCCGAGCCATTGACGGGCGTAGTCCGCCGCTTCCGTCTCGTTTCCGGTAGGCATGAAGCCCGTGTTCACCGAAGGTATCCGCACCAGGTCTCTATGAAGACTTAGAAGCTCGTCAAAGTTCTGGTCCACCTGGGTCAACAGCGCGTCAAGCTGGGACATCGGACACCTCCTCAAATGATGATGTGTTTCTACTGATTTCTGCGCGTATGGGCGAGCTTCAAACCGCGGGACTAGCGGGAAAAAATTCGCCGGGGCCATATCGACGCCAATTACCCTGCCGGTAAAGCGTAACCCCACCCTCTCCCAACACCTCCCAACGGTCTTCCTTTAAAAGGCAGCAACTCTGAGCGTCGATGCCCAGAACGTCGATCCCCTCCGGCAGAGCGCCCTTCAGACTTTCAGAAACCTCGGCCGGGTCTCGATTCTCGTGATGTGGAAGCACCGCCACGCCTGGGCAAACACCCAGCCCCTCAACCCAACGCCCACCCCTCGGCGAGCGCATGAACTCCCCCATCACCATTGCACCTGCGCTGGACCCCGCCAGAATGCCACCCTCTCGCCTCCACTCCAAGACCTGTTCCAGCAGTAGCGAGCCCTTTAATACGCCGAGCAGATAGTCTGGACTACCACCGCTAAAGTAGACGTGAGAGAAACCCTCCAGGGCTACCGCCAACTCAGGGACATTGGCATCCTGGCTATCAAGCACCATCAGCTTCAATGCCCGCGCCCCCAGGCTCGAGAAATGGGCGACGCCATTGGCAGCAGCCAAATCCGGCCTGCCATCGATCGCTGCGGTGGGAATAACCAGCACCGAGGCCTGTTCGGAGGCCGCCAGTTCCAGCAGTCCCCTATCCATCCCTCGACAGCCAGGACGAAACTCGTCGCCCCCCACCAACGCAATCGGCCCAAACATGGCCCTATCCTAACAGAATCCCAAGTTGTTGACGACGGCGTTGCCTTCGCCCTATCCTTGAATCACGTCAGAACGCCATCAGGAGACCTTTTGAACGAAGAACTTTCCCACATTCTAGAAATCACCTACCCGGAGATGGCCGCCACCGGATTCCGGTTCACCGAAGGCCCACTGTGGGGCCCGGACGGGTTCATCTACTTCGTAGACATTCGCAGAAATCTTCAACTCCGCTGGAGCCGCTCCGCCGGCAGCCAGATAGTCCGACGGGACACCGGCGAGGGCAACGGCACAACCTTCGACGCAGAAAGTCGCATGATCATGTGCGAGGGGGAACGCCGCCGCGTCACCCGCAAAGAGCATGACGGTCGGTGGGTGGATATCGCCAGCAGTTTCGACGGTAAGCGCCTTAACCGCCCCAACGACGTCCTCTGCCGCTCCGACGGCCTCATCTATTTCACCGACCCCGCAGGCCGGCTGTCGGTTGAAGAGCGCGAGTTGGATTTCGCCGGCGTTATGATGATTTCTAACGACGGCCGCCTCTCCGTTGCCACCGACGAGTGCGAGTATCCCAACGGCCTCGCCTTCTCCCCCGACGAAAAGACCATGTATGTTGCCATCAGCCGCCTCGACGAGGGCTGTATCGCCGAGAAGGATCGGGGCGAAGTGTGCCGCCACCAGTACATACGCGCCTTCGACGTTCAGCCTGACGGCTCCCTGTCCAACAACCGCATTTTCGCCGATATGTCCTCAGCCGAAGATGGCGTGCCCGACGGCATGAAGGTGGACGTGGAGGGCCGCATCTTCTGCACCGGTGCAGGTGGATGCTGGATCTTCGACCCCCAGGGCAACCACCTGGGTACAATCAAATTGCCGGAAGTTCCCGCCAACCTGGCCTTCGGCGGGCCTGACCGGCGCGACCTCTTCTTTACCGCCCGCACCTCCCTCTACCTGCTGCGAACTCACAAACCCGGACTACCCGGCCATCCCTAATACAACGCACCAACCACAAGAATCCGCCAATCATTAGGAGGCATCCTTGACCACCGTTTCGCAGAGCTACCCTAAAGTTGGAGACCAAGCCCCCGACTTCACCCTGCCATCCTTAGACGGCGAACCAATATCCCTTTCCTCTTACAGGGGAAGAAAAATCATCGTCTTCATGTGGGCCTCTTGGTGAGGATGTCGTGGCCAGCTGCCAGTTTGGCAGCAGTTCTATCAGGAACACCGGTCCAAGGGTTTGGAGATTCTTTCCGTGGCCATCGACGCTCAGGGCGCGGAGATGGCGCGGCCCTTCGTGGAATCCGCCGGCGCCACCTTCCCAACGGTGGTGGACCGCAATAACCTCCTCAGCCGCAACTACGGCTTCAAGGCCATCCCCAACGCCCTTTTCATAGACGAGGGCGGGAGCATCCGATACCTCAAGTACAGCGGCTTCGACATCATTAAGTCTGAGTTCAAACGCGCCGCCGAAGCGTGGGTCGCCACCGGCCAAGCGCCAACTTCAGCTTCACCGCAGAAGGCCAATGGCACCGACTCGGAAAGCATCCATAGCGAGGCCGTCCGCCTCTTCGACAGGGGCATGAAGCTATACGGCCGAGGCCAAGTCGAGGAAGCCCTAACCCTCTGGAGACAGGGCGTTGCCCTGGAGCCGGACAACTACGTCATCCGCAAGCAGATATGGGCCGTCGAGCACCCCGACAGGTTCTACGCGGGCGACGTGGACTACGAGTGGCAGAAGGAACAGCTGTCCAAGGGCCTCTAACCCACCCTCCGAGCTATCCTAAATAATCGAGTTGAAGCACATTATGTCAGGCCGTCCCTCGTCGGCGGCCAAACTCGGTTACAGCCTCCCCCCTCCGTAGGGGCGGTTCGGGAACCGCCCGTCCCCCTTTCTCCGTAGGGACTATTTCTTGCGAGGGCCCTTGCACTATCCCTTAGTCGTTCCCGCGCTCACCCCTCATTCCCACACCCTCACCCGTTATTCCCGCGCAGGAGGGAATCCACAGGCCCATGAATTCATGGACAATGGATTATTACACACTCTCCCTGTGGCCAACCCTGCCTCTCCCTCGCCTCCGTCAACACCCCAACGCGCATCCCTAGCCTAGAGTTCTCCCTTGACCACTCGGCCCGACTGCAGGACCACCTTCACGTTCTCCTGGTTCTGCAAGATGCTAATGTCCTGCAGCGGGTCTCCGTCCACCACAATCACGTCAGCCAGCTTCCCGGCCTCCAGGGTCCCCACCTCGTCGGAGATCCCCATAAGTTCCGCGTTGTTCCTGGTGGCGCAAATTAGGCTTTCCATAGCCCCTAGGACCTCCGCCTGCAGTTCCAGCGAGAGGGCCCTGCCTTCGACATAAGGCCCGGATACGTCGGAGCCGGAGCCTATCTTCAACCCCACGGACTTCGCAATCTCCAGGCTCTGCGACCCCACGTCTCGCACTGCGTTTATCTTCTGGAGCATGGATTCCGGCGCGCCGTTCTGCCGCCCGTACCTGCTCGCGATCTCAAAGATGGCCGGCGTCGGCACCAGGAAAACGTCGTTCTCCTTCATAAGGGACGCCGATTCTTCGTCCATGAAGTTCCCATGCTCTATGGAGCGAACCCCGGCCTGCACGCAGTTGATAATCCCTTGGGGCACGTAAACGTGGGCGCACACATACTTCCGGACCGCCCGCGCCTCGTACACCGCCGCCGACAACTCTGCAACCGTATACTGCGGGTCCTCCACCGCGTCCGTGGGAGACGCCGCGCCGCCGCCGGCCATTATCTTTATCTGGTCCGCGCCTGTTCGCAGCTGCCACCGGGCGGCGAACCTCACCTGGTCTGCACCGTCGGCAATGGATGAGCCACACATAAGCGGATGCTCGTGGTGCTCGCTCCGCCGGTCGTGCCGGGGGCGATGGTCGCCGTGTCCCCCCGTCTGCGAAATAACCCCGTTACTCACGAACATCCGCGGCCCCGGTATAAGTCCCTGCCGCACCGATTCCTTGAAGCTCCAATCGCACCCGCCCGTGTCGCGGATGGTCGTGTATCCCTGCATCAGCGTATTCTCGATGTTTCGCGCCACCGAGTAGGCGAAAATCGCCCCCGGGTGCTTGTCCTCGTACTCGCTTATCTTCGCTTCCAAAAGGGCCATGTGGGCGTGAGCATCCATTAGGCCGGGCATAACCGTCCTGCCACCCACGTCCACCATCCTGGCGTCGCGTGGCACTCCCACCCGGTCAGCAGGCCCCACGTCCCGAATCCGTCCGCCGCTCACGACCAATGTCCCGCCCGGAATTGGGTCCCTGCCGGTGCAGTCCACGATGTTGGCGTTGCAAAGCGCAAAGGTTTCCATGCTCACCCCCAAAAGATTCTGCTGGTCGGCGCGACTAGGAACGCCATCCCGTATTTCCGAACTTCCCTAAGTGTTCCGGGCGACCGCGTCCTCGTAGGAGCCGCTCTCCAGATCGAAAATATGCTCACGGGCACCGTCGCCGCCCATCAGCAGGGCCAAACAGACGGGCTGGTCTCCCTGGGCCCACTGGCGATGAACGTTCTTGGGCGGGTCGAACCAGGCCCGAACTTCACCCCTGTGCATGATCCCGTCCGACACCACCTTGAGTTCGGCGTGCCCCGGCTTATCGTCGTCGTCCCGACGTTCCCACACCGTGAACCTCTCCTCCCCGTCGATGACGCACTCTACGCCCCAACGGTAGTGGCTGTGGACCGGCGTAGGCTCGTCTGCGGGAAAATATGTGACGGAAAGCTGAAAGTCTCCCCCGGGCACACGGTGAAGCCACCGACCTGGCAAATCGTTGTTGCTCTCAGCTGGCACGCCCTGGACGGTCAAGTCGCCGCCCTCCATTACCAGCTTTCTCAGGTTGGCCCCTATGGCGCCAAGGGCCTCCGGCCCGGTGCCGTCGCGCTGGATAGTCTCATTAACGAAGCCTACAAAATTCTCAACCGAATACGTAACTGCTTCAGTACCCATTACCGCTGATGCCTCCTATTTTGTTCTTACCCTATCTTGCCTAAAACGAGCGCTGCATTCGCGCCCTCAAAAGTACGCGATACCCCCTCACGCCGCCTGGTTGTATCGATAGTGAGGCGCTGCCTGTCCTCGATGCCACTGACCGTAGAACTTCTGCACGTGGGGCAGAAGTTCCTGCGAGGTCTCAATACGTTCCAATTCCGCCGCGCTGAGTTCCCTGGACAAAAAGTCCTTCAACGCTCGCCATACCTCGCTCTTGTTCACCCTCGTCATCACGCGGCCCCGCATCAGGACCTCCCCGTCCACAATCACTGTGTTCACGTCCAGGCCTCGGCCTCGATACAGGAGCGCATCTACCACGTTGACGCCGGAGTCCAGGTAAGGCTCGTTGATGTGGTCCATGTCTACTAACACCACGTCGGCGCGCTGGCCCGGCTCCAGCGTCCCCACCTGATCACCGAAGAACGTAGCCCTTGCGCCGTTGACCGTGGCCATGCGAAGAACCTGATGGGACGTAGGAGCGGGACTGTAGACCCCCGGCTCCCGGTGAATCTTATGGACCAGCCGCATCTCCTGAATCATGTCACTGTCGTCGTTGATGCCCGCCTCATCTATCCCCAGTGCCACGCCCACCCCGTGGGCAAGCATGGGATTCAGCGGCGCAACCCCGCTCTTTAGCCGCAGGTTCGAACTGGCGTTGTGGCACACCATGGTGGACGTCTCCGCCATGGTCCGGATGTCCGATTCCGTGAGCCAGACCCCATGAGCGCAGGAAACCTCCGGCCCCGTGAACCCCAGGTCTCGCAGGTGAGCCAACGGTGTCTTCCCCCAGGTTCGGAAACCGTACAACTTCTGGTAGAAGCTCTCCTGGAGATGAATGTGAATGCCCGTGCCGTGCCGTGCCGCCGCCTCTTTCACCGTCTCCAGGAATGGATCGGAGCACCACTGCACGTTGCCCGGACTTAGGAATACCCGAATCCGGGGGTCTTCTCCAAAGTCCCGGCTCAGGTCCTCAAAAAGTCCGACGTACTCCTCAGTGGACATCTGAGACTCCACGAGACGTTGGCTAATCCGTGCGGCCAGGTCCGAAGGCAGCGTGGCCAGGAATCGTTCGTCATCCTCATACGCCACCCGGTTCTGGTCTCGGTGTGAGAAGGAGAAGGCCACCCGCATACCGGCGTCCTGGTAAGCCTGCATCACGTGAGCGCCGGAATCGTGAAAGTCGCCGCCCTCCGTCTTGCGCCAGGTGGCATGGTTGTGCATCACCGTTGTGATGCCGGCCTCTATCATCTGAATAGCGCAGTAGAGGGTGTCCAGATAGTTGTCCACGTCCCGGTTCATGGTGCGGACCACAATCCAAGGCTCCAGGGCCAGATCCGGGCTGCCCAGCTGGAAGGGCGTCAACCCCACGTGGTGGTGGGCGTTCACCAGTCCCGGCATAGCCAACTGCGTACCGTCTCCCACCACCTCGTCGGGCGAATATCGCCCATTCAGGTCTTGGAAGCTGCCCACCTCCACGATGGCGCCGTCCTCCTGGTAGACGGCCCCGTCGTCGATGACCTCGCTCGCGTTATCGTCGATTACCCGCGTTATGACGTGCTTGCCCCTGATGATGGAGGAGGCCATGTTTCTCCTTAGCGATGCAGGATGTGCAGCCCAGTATAGCAAGGGAAGCGACGCAGCGTAAGCAGGGAAATTTGGAATGCGGAAGGGCGGAGGGCCTGTAAGCCGGGTTCTGTGTCCCAAAGGGATGGCGACCATCTATCTAGCTCTTCCGACCCATCAGGGTCGGAATCACCGGCTGACCGGTGACGACGTTGCCGTCGGAGTCAAGCGGCCTACCCGGGGAAGGGCCGGACGCCCATAGTCCCCCTATTTGGCCTTGCTCCGGGTGGGGTTTGACCGCCGCCGCGTTACCGCGGTTCGGCCGTGAGCTCTTACCTCACGATTTCAACCTTATCCCACGGGGTGGGACGGTGTGTTTCTGTGTCACTTTCCGTGTCCGCCGCCCGGTTGGACGGCGAACCCTGGGCGTTACCCAGCACCCTGCCCGGTGGAGCCCGGACTTTCCTCTCCGCCGAAGCGCAGCGGCCGCCCAGCCCTCCAACTCTTCCACCGCCAATGTACCACGTCTGGCCGCCCAATCTCCAGCGACACGAGTGAACTTCGCTACTTGAACGCAGCCGTCCATTGAGAAGTCTTACGCAGTCGGGTGAGAAAGAGGGAAACGCAAGGAGTTGAAGGGAAGTGGCATCGGCAAAAAGCCGCGCGCGTCAAACGTTGGTTGAGAAAAATTATCCGGAGTAGAGGATGCTGCCGCAGCTGCCGCACTGCACCGGCTCAGTCCCGGAGCGGGCCCGCTGGACCGAGTGAGTGGGCAGCGTCACCCCGCAGGCCCGGCACAACCCCCGCTCCACAAGCACCACCGCCCGCCCCGCCCGCGAGCGCCTCACCCGCTCGTACACCTCCAGGGCCCGGTCGTCCAGCCCTTTCGCGATCTGTCGACGATGCTGTTCCAGACCACCGATGCGTGCGCTCAGCCTGCGTCTTTCCAGCTCCATCCCGTGCTGGTTCTCGGACCAGGCTTCCTCCTCCCGAAGCAGCGCCTCCTCTCCCTGGGACACCCGCTGCTCCGTCTCCTCCAAGCTCATCAAGTTCTCCAGGGCCTCCTCGTCAATCTCCTGCAAGTTCTTCTTCACGTTGACCAATTCCTTGCTCAGGTCCTGAAGCTCCCTCGGGCTCCCCACCGCGCCGCCGTAGAGCTTGGCCTCCACGGATGCGATCTTGTCCCTCGCCGATTTGGAAGTCAGGTCCTGGATGCGCTGCCGCCTGTCCAGGTCCAAAATCCGGCGTCGCAGCTCCTCAAGGGCCTTTTCTCGGCATTTCAAGTCATCCCGGTCTCCCAGACTTCTCTCAATGTCCGCGACCCGCCCTTGGGCCTCGTTCAATTGAAGGTCAAGATTCTGCAAGTCGAACAATATCCTGGATACGGCCATATTCCCCCACTCCCCCAGTCTAGTCGGATTGTAGGTATCGCTGAAACTGGTGTCAACGCCGCCTTTCCCGTTCAACCCACCCCCACCACGTGGGCAGCAGTGCGGTGAAAGTGTTACAATTCCAGCGTATCGCAAGGGGGATTCCGTTGCTTCGCATATACAACACCCTCAACAAGCGGGTGGAAACCATATCCACCGTCGAGCCGGGCCTGGCCCGCATCTACACTTGCGGCCCCACCGTTTACCGCTACGCCCACGTGGGCAACCTGCGCTCCTACCTCATGGCCGACTGGATAAGGCGTGCCCTTACCGAACGGGGCACTAAGGTCCTCCACGTCAAGAACATCACCGACGTGGGACACATGCGGCAGGAGCAGTTGGAGAGGGGCGGCGACAAGGTGATTCTCGCCGCCCTTGCCGAGGGAAAGACTCCCCGGCAGATTGCCGACTTCTACACCGAAGCCTTCCACGCCGACGAAGCCAAGATGAACATCCTTCCCGCCGACGAATTTCCCCGCGCCACGGACCACGTGCCGGAGATGCTGGACGTCATCCGGCGGCTGGTCGAGAACGGCTACGCCTACGAAGCTCAGGGCAACGTCTACTTCGACGTCGCCAGGTACGAACCCTACGGTCAACTCTCCGGCAATCTGGGTCACGATCTCATGGAAGGCGTTCGCGTGGAGGTAGACCCCCTGAAGCGCGACCCGAGGGACTTTACCCTCTGGAAGGCCGCCGAGCCGGGACGGGACGTGAAGTGGGACTCGCCTTGGGGCGAAGGCTTTCCAGGCTGGCACATCGAATGCTCAGCCATGTCCACCCGCTATCTGGGCAGAGAGCAGGACGTGCACACCGGCGGCGTGGACAACATCTTCCCCCATCACGAGGGGGAGATTGCCCAGAGCGAAGCCGCCTTCGGCTCCCGCTACGTCCGCCACTGGGTCCACGGCCAGCACCTTTTGGCCGACGGGGTGAAGATGGCCAAGTCCGCCGGCAACGAGTTCATCCTTGCCGACCTGGAACGCCGGGGCTTCGAACCCCTGGCCTTCCGCTACCTCTGCCTAACCGTCAAGTATAGGCGGCGGCTGAATTTCACCTTCTCCGCGCTAAAGGCCGCCCAGAGGGGACTCATCCGACTCCGGGACAGGGTCTGGACCTGGCAGCGCGCCGACTCCCAAGCCAACGGTTCGCCCGGCTCCGAGGGCCAACGCTGGCTGCGCGAATTCTGGGACGCCGCGGAGGACGACCTCAACATGCCCCGCGCCCTATCCGTGGCCTGGGGCATGGCCCAGTCTGACCTGCCCCACCGGCGCAAGCTGGAACTGCTCCTGGAGATGGACCGGATTCTCGGTCTAGATCTGGCCCAGGTCCCCCACTCTTACACCCTTCCCCAGGAGACCCTGAACACCATCATGGACCGGGAGAGCTATCGCACCCGCCTCAGCTACGAGCGTTCCGACCGAATTCGCGCCCACCTCGGCGAGCAAGGCTACCAGGTACGGGACACCCGACAGGGCCCCTTGGCACGCCCCAAGACCTCCTTCGAGCTGGTGGAAGAGCGTTGGCCCTCGGTTTCATCGCCCAGGGAGGCGCCTTCCTACGTGAATTCCCCCTCCACCAGGGATTTCTCCGTGGTCATCTCCGCCAGCGACTATCTGGACGACGTGAAACGCTGTGTCAACAGCGTTCTGCACTGGAGCGCTAACGTAGACGCCGAGGCCATAGTCGTGGACAACGGCTCCACCGACGGCACGGCCGAATGGCTGGAAGAAGCCCAGCATCACCACAAACGCGTGAGCGTCCTCCACTGCGACCACCAGCTGGGAGAGGCCCAGGCTAAGAATATCGGCTTGGCTCTTAGCCGGGGCCGCGTCGTCGTGATGATGGACACCTCCGTAGAAGCGGTGGGCGATTTTCTTCCTCAGATTGGCCAGAGCCTGCAGGATGCACGCGTGGGCGTCACGGGGCCGTGGGGAATCGTCTCCGAGAATCTGCACCACTTCCACGAAGAGGTAGCCAAAGGCGACGCCGACGCCATGCAGGGCTACTGCTTCGCCTTCCGACGGGAACTGCTGCGGGAGGTGGGCCTCCTCCGGGAGTGCTTCCGCTTCTACCGTAACCTGGACCTGGACTTCAGCTTCCAGTTCCGCAACCTGGGATACCGGATTCTGGCCAACGGAGACCTGCCCCTCCTGCGCCATGAGCATCGCCAGTGGGCCAGCCTGGGCGAGGAGGAGCGAGACCAGTTGAGCCTCAGGAACTTCCGCCACTTCTTCAAGAGGTGGGGCAACCGGAAGGATTTGTTAATTTCCAACACTGGAAGGCAGCCGACCACAAACTGAGGTCCATAAATGTGTGACGAGGGGAAAAACAAAGCAGCGTGGGACAAGCAGCGGGTGAGGGCCTTGCGAAAGCACCTCTCACTGACCCAGGACCAGATGGCCAGGGAGTTGGGCACCCGCCAGCAGACCATCAGCGAATGGGAACGTGGCCTATACAGGCCCCGGGGCGCCTCCAAAACAGTCCTGAGCATCGTGGCGGAGCGGGCTGGCTTCCGATATAACGCCTCCCCAGAAATCTCCCCCGACGCGAACGAAGGCGGCAAGGCCGAGTAACTCCGCCGCCGAGCGCTAGGGAACCTCTGAACAACGTGATACTGGTTGCATATAATAGTCCGTGGGGGTTGTCGGAGACGTTGGAGCCTCAATGGGGTTCTTGCCGTGTACACAGGGAAGCGCTGGTGGCCCCAAGTCACCTCAGCCGGGGCGTGGTAGTGACCACGCCTCTTCCGTTGGGCCCACGTAGGCCCCATGAAGCCACCAGGTAACGCTCCGCCGTTATCAGGTTGGTCAGTCCCAACAGCAACGCCAGCCGTTGCGTGTTCTTGGCCAATCCCCGGTAGCGAACCTTGGCGTACCCGAAGCGTCGCTTCACCCACAGGAACGGATGCTCCACCTTGGCCCTGATAGACGCCTTCCGCCTCTCCTCTACCGCTGCTTCACTCCCACGCTCCAGTTGCCGCCGTCTCCCAGGCCTCATGGCCACCCGCCACTCCACGTCCAACCCCCTATTCTCATCCCGCTTGGCCACTCCCTGGTATCCCGCATCTCCCCACACCCGCTTCTCCCCTCCGTGCAACAGCCTGTGCGCCTCCGTCACGTCATGCACGTTGGCGGATGTCGTACTCATGCTATGCACCACTCCCGTCTCTGAGTCCACCCCGACGTGCACTTTCATACCGAAATGCCACTCATTTCCCTTCTTCGTCTGACGCATCTGTGGGTCTCGCTCACAAGCGCCATTCTTCGTTGACGACGGCGCCTCTATGATGCTGGCGTCCACTATCGTCCCCTCCCGCAGTCTCAGCCCCTGGGTTGCCAGGTGGGCGGTTTATCTCCTCCATCAGGCCCTCTCCCAACCGGCGATCTTCCAGCAGATGTCGGAAGTTCAGTATCGTTGTCTCGTCCGGCAACGGGCCTGAGAGCCTCAGTCCCACGAACCGTCTCACCGACTCCGCCTCGTAGAGCAGGTCCTCCATGCCGGGGTCGCTGAGATTGTAGAACAGCTGCACACAGTGTATCCGCAGCATCGCCGACAGCTCGTAGGGCCGACGGCCCCTGCCCGCCTTGGGATAGTACGGGCGTATCCGCTCTTCCAGCAGACCCCACGGGATCAGGCCATCCATCCGCTCAAGGAATATCTCCCGTCGGGTCTTACGCTTCTTGCTCTCGTACTCCAAGTCTCCAAAGGTCGGCTGGTGCATCGTGGCTTCACCCCAAGCGTCTCCTGTTCTCTGTTTAGCATTCTACTATGCCATGGACCAGTGGGGCTTGTTCAGAGTGTTCCTAGCCTCCCCCCACATCCACCACCCTCTCATGCCACCCCGTTGACCCCTGGTACGCGTTCGCCACCCGAAACAGCAGTCCCTCGCTCAACTTCCGACCCATCAGCTGCAACCCCACCGGCATCCGGTCGCCCAGGGCGAATCCACAGGGCACCGAGATTGCCGGCATCCCCATCAGGCTGGCGATGCCGTTTATGTAAACCGCCCTCGAGCGAGCCGGCACCTCCCGACCCCGAATCATCGCCGTCTTGGCGTCGCACTTGTCGCCGAGGGTGCTGCCGGTGGGCGTTGCTATCACGTCCACGTCCCGCAGCGCCGCGTCCACCTCCTGCCGGATGCGGGCGGCTTCCCGCTGACCCTCCATGTACACCGCAAAGGGTTGACGCTTCCCCGCCTCGATGCCGGGCCGAATCTCGTCCCAACCTTCCAGAATCTCCCGGCTGAAGTTGCTCGTCCAGAAGACGTAGGATTCCGGCTGGCTGAGCTTGAAATGCACCGCCCGATTCTCCGCCGCCAGGGGCAGCGACACCTCCTGCACGGAAGCTCCCAGCCCTTCCAGCACCCCGATGGCCGCCCGCACCAACTCCTCCACCTCCTCAATCTCCCGCTCCCACAACCACCGGTCCGTCGGGACGCCAATCCGAAGTCCCTTGACCCCCTCCGCCAACAACTCCGTGAACCTCTCGGATGGCCTTTCCACGCTCACCGGGTCCAGCGGGTCGAAGCGTCCCAGCGTCTCCATAACCAGCGCATTGTCCTCCACCGTCCTCGTCAGCGGCCCCGCCTGGTCGTGCGTCCACGAAGGGGCCAGAACCCCATGACGGCTGATGCGCCCGAAAGTCGCCCGGATGCCAACGAGGTTGCAGCTGCTGGCCGGATGCCGCACCGACCCGCCGGTGTCGGTTCCGATGGACAACAGCCCCAGTCCGGCCGCCACCGCCGACCCTGAGCCGCTGCTGGACGTCCCCGGACTTCTCGTAACGTCCCACGGATTGCAGCAGTCCACTATGGAATCGCCCCGTCCAATCTGAGAATAGACCTTGCCCACAAGAATCGCTCCGGCCTCGTCCAGAAGCCGCCGCAAAGTAGCGTCCTCAGCTGGGCGGAAGTCGTGGAGACGTGGATGCCCGAAGGTCGTAGGCACGTCCTTTGTAGCAATCACGTCCTTTAAACTATAGGGGATTCCGTGGAGAGGCCCCCGGTATCGACCTGCCGCTATCTCCGATTCCGCCTCCCTGGCCCTTTCCATGGCGTGATCGCCGCTGACCGTCAAGAACGCCTTCAATGTGGGATTCAGCCTGTCTATACGGCGAAGGGTTGACTCCACAAGTTCCACGGGTGAAAGACGCCCTCCGGCCATCTCCCTGCCTGCGTCTACGATGGTTGCGTTATTCAAGTCCAACATACTATTGGCTCCTCTCTCCAGTCTGCACGGACTCACCAAACTTATTGTGCAGGGGTGAACCTGTCAACACTCTCCCGCCGAGCGCGTTCCAGCAATCACCTGTGTTGACATTCTTTTCGCTATTTGCGAAAATATCCGGTGTGGAGCGCGCACTGGCAATCGAATGGTCGACTAGGGCCATCAAGGACATGCGCCGCCTAGCGCCACGAGACGGGACGCGCATCATCTCCAAGATAGAGCAATATGCCGGAAACCCGGAGTCACTTGCGAATCAGGTGACTAGGCTTACCGACAGTAGATACAGACGGTTGCGCGCTGGCAGCCATCGAGTGATCTTCAGCATCGAGCGCGGAGAGCCTGCATCCATGGTCGTGTTAAGGGTTCGACACAGGAGGGAAGCCTATGACTAACAAGGATACCGTCACCCTCACCCGCAAGGAGTACGACGCCCTAATCGAAAGGAACATGGAACTCGAGGACACGCTGGCCGCTATCGAAGCGGACGACGGCGTCCGCGTTCCTCACGGTGTGGCTCTAGCAATCATCAACGGCGAGAGACCCATACGCGCTTATCGGGACTACCGGGGCCTCACTCTGCAAGAGTTGTCGGGCAAGACGGGACTTGCAATCAGCTACATCTCCGAGATTGAACGTGGGCGCAAGTCGGGGTCAATTTCGGCCCTGGCACGAATCGCCGCCGCATTCGGGACCACTATAGACGTCCTAATCGGCGAATAGCGTTACCTTCATTGACAGCCCTAAAGCGGCGGTGCTAATCTGCCAAAAGGCTACCCCTTACCCACACGTAATCCGAAATCCACGCGCCCCGGCTCGTCCCTGGGCGCAACAACATACGGAGGCAGCAAATGGCTAACGCGCCCGTGCACCCGGACCTGCTAAACACTATGGAGTGGCGGCTAATCGGCCCCCACCGCGGCGGTCGCGTCGTAGCCGTCACCGGAGACGTGTCCAACCCCGGCGTCTTCTACTTCGGCGCCTGCGCCGGCGGCGTTTGGAAGACCACCGACGGCGGCGCCTACTGGGAGAACGTTTCCGACGGATTCCTCAACACCGCCGCCGTCGGAGCCATCGCCGCCGCAGAGTCC
The DNA here is from genome assembly GCA_965238215.1 of Dehalococcoidia bacterium. Taxonomy (GTDB): domain Bacteria; phylum Chloroflexota; class Dehalococcoidia; order Lucifugimonadales; genus JAPULR01. The sequence continues at coordinate 2,835,200 of OZ250180.1, forward strand.
GACCCCAACGTGGTCTACGCCGGCATGGGAGAGTCCTGCATCCGCGGCAACGCATGCCACGGCGACGGCGTCTACGGCACCAACGACGGCGGGAAGACCTGGTCGCATCTTGGCCTGCGGGATACCCGCCATATCGCCCGCGTCCGGGTGCACCCCTCCGACGCCAACCTCGTCTACGTGGCCGCCCTGGGAGACCCCTTCGGTCCCAGCGTCGCCCGTGGCGTCTACCGCTCCAGAGACGGCGGCAAGTCCTGGCAGCATGTTCTCTCCAGGGGCCAGCGAACGGGCGCGGCGGACCTCGCCATGAACTACTCCAACCCCCGCATCCTCTTCGCCGCCATGTGGGAAACCCGCCGCACCCCCTGGAGCCTGGAGAGCGGCGGCCCCGGCAGCGGCATCTTCAAGTCCACCGACGGTGGCGACACCTGGACGGACATCAGCGATAACGCCGGTCTCCCCAAGGGCATCAAGGGACGCATCGGCGTTGCCGTTTCCCCCGCCAAGCCCAACCGCGTGTGGGCCGTCATAGAGGCTGAAGAGAGCGGCCTCTACCGTTCCGACGACGGCGGCGAATCCTGGCAACGGGTTAGCGAAGACCGAAACCTTCTCACCCGGCCCTGGTACTACAACCACGTATTCGCCGACACTCAAGACCCCGACACCCTATATATCCTCAACCTTGCCGCCTGGAAGTCCACCGACGGCGGCCGGACCTTCAACCAGCTCACAACCCCTCACGGCGATAACCACGACCTTTGGATAGACCCCAACAACCCCCAGCGCATGATTGAGGGCAACGACGGCGGCGCCTGCGTTTCCTTCAACGGCGGGGACACCTGGTCTAACATCTATAACCAGCCTACTGCCCAGTTCTACCACGTGGACACGGATTCCAACTTCCCTTACCGGGTCTACGGCACCCAGCAGGACAACACTGCCATGAGCGTGCCCAGCCGCTCCCACAAGGGTGCCATACCCTACTCCGATTGCTACCAGGTGGGCACGTCCGAGAGCGGGCACATCGCCGTGCGACCGGACAACTCCGACATCGTCTACTCCGGCGCAATAGGCAGTTCCCCCGGCGGCGGCGGCTCCCTCCTCCGCTACGACCACAGCAGCGGCCAGGTGCGAAGCATCACCGTCTGGCCGGAAGTCACCAGCGGCCACGGCGCTAGGGCTGCCCGATACCGATTCCAGTGGACCTTCCCCATCCTCATCTCGCCCCACGACCCTAACGTCCTCTTCACCGCCGGCAATCACCTGTTCAAGTCCACAGACGACGGCACCAGCTGGGAGTGCCTCAGCCCCGACCTGACCCGCAACGACGACTCGAAGATGGGCCCCTCCGGCGGTCCGTTGACCAAAGACGACACCGGCGCGGAGTTCTACGGCACTATATTCGCCTTTGCCGAATCGCCTCTCAAGGCCGGCCTTTTCTGGGCAGGCAGCGACGACGGTCTGGCCCACGTTTCCCAGGACGGCGGCGCGACGTGGGACAACGTCACGCCCACGGACCTCCCGCCGTGGGCCCTCGTCAGCATGATTGAGCCTTCGCGTTACAACCCGGCTGCCGCATATCTGGTCGCCACCCGCTACAAGTGGGCCGACCATAGCCCCTACATCTACCGGACCAACGACTACGGCCAGTCTTGGACGGCCATCGTCGGCGGCATCCCCGACGGCGCTTTCACCCGGGTCGTCCGCGAGGACCCCGCACGGCAGGGCCTGCTCTACGCCGGAACGGAGTCGGGCGCCTACGTCTCCTTCGATAACGGCGACAGCTGGCAGAGCCTCCAAAGCAACCTGCCCGTCACGCCCGTTCATGACCTCGCCGTCAAGGAACAAGACCTCGTCGCCGCCACCCACGGACGCTCCTTCTGGATCCTTGACGACCTCACCCCCCTTCACCAGATGAAGGACGGCATCGACGCAGGAAACCACCACCTGTTCCAACCCCGCGCCGCCTACCGCTATCTCACCTCCACCGGCGCGGAGCGGCCCGGTGGCCCAGGCAAGAACTACACCCTCGCTTCCGGTGTAATCGTGACCTTCTACGAGTCCAAGATTTCCGACGACCGCAGCGAGAAGGTCTTCCTGGACGCTGGCAAGAACCCGCCCGCCGGCGTCGTCGTCAACTACTACCTGAAAGACAAGCCCAGCGACGAAGTTACCCTCGCCTTCCTGGACGCCGACGGCGGAGAGATTCGCCGATTCTCCAGCAACGGCGACTCCGACGGGCCCAAAGTTGCGGCGAACACTGGCGTCAACAGGTTCGTCTGGGACATGCGCTATCCTCCCGCAGCCAATGTTCCAGGTGACACCTCCACAAAGAAGAGCCTGGACGGGCCCGTGGCCGCCCCCGGTGTCTACAAAGTCCGCCTCTCCACTAACGGCTACTCCGACGCCCAGCAGTTCGAGATTCGGAAAGACCCGCGAGTGCCCGCCACCCAGGAGGAGTTGGAAACCCAGTTTGATCTGCTCATCAAGATACGGGACAAGCTATCGGAGACCCAGGAGGCCATCAACACAATCCGCACCCTCAAAGGCCAGCTGGCAGGCTGGAAGAAGCACCCAGCCGCGCCCACGTCGGTGGTGGACGCCGCCGAGAGCTTGGAAGAGAAGCTGTCGGCCGTCGAAGAGGAACTCATCCAGCCAAAGGGTTCCGCCCCCTTGGATAGGGTCAACTTCCCCACCCGCCTCAACGTCAAAATTGCCTCCCTCACCAGCGTGGTGGCCAGCGCCGACGCCGTCCCCACCAAGCAGTCCTACGACGTGTACAGTGACCTCTCCGGACGAATTGGCGTGCAGCTTGAGCGGCTGCAGCAGGTGACGGACGAGGACGTTTCGGCCTTCAACAACCTGGTGCAAGATCTGGGTCTGCCCGCCGTGGCGTCCTAGAAGCCGGAATTCTCCCACCCATCTCCTGAGCATCGAAGCAACGACGCCCGAAAGCTAGGCCCATGCCGTCGCCTGAATCTCAGCCCAGCGTCAGCGGTGGTCTCAGTTGAACACGCCTGACCAACCGCCGCGCCAAGCGCCGGACGCGCCCCTGGATCCACCGCCCGCCCGCCCGGACCCGGGGATAGACCCGCACCGGCCCAACAGCAGGTTGGGCCGCCTTTTCATCGCCCTCACCAATCGGGACTTCCGGTTCATTTGGGCCTTCTACATCTTCAACTACCTGGGCATGACAATGGAAATGCTGGCCCAGGGATGGATGGTCCTGGAAATTACCGACTCGGCCTTCTGGGTGGGCGGCGTCGCCGGATTGCGGGGCGCGGGTCAGGTCATGTTCGGCATCTTCGCCGGCGCCATCGTCGACCGGTTCAACCGGCGTGTGATTCTAACCATCGCCCAGCTGCTCCGGGCCGTCATATTCCTCGGGATGGCGGTCCTTCTGCTCACAGGCGGCATCGAGCTGTGGCACATACTGGTCTCGACCGTCCTCCTTGGGATGCTCATGGCCACCGTTCTGCCTTCCAGCGAAGCCATGATCTACGACACCGTAGGCCCCCGTCGACTCCTGAACGCCGTAGCCTTCACCCATGGGGCCTTCAGCATCGCCAGAATTCCGGGGTCTATTCTGGCGGGCTTCCTCATCGATGGCTTGGGCCTCGGCTACTGCTACGTGGCGATGACGGCGGTGATGCTTTTCAGCCCCCTCCCCATCCTCATCGTGAAGACCCGATACCAGCGCCCTCCGGACTCCGGCGGCCTGTGGAAGAACGCAAGGGAGGGCCTCTCCTATGCCTCCCGCACCAGCTCCATAAGGTCCCTGCTCATGTTCAGCGCCGTGGTGGAGCTATTCGGCTTCTCCTACTTCGTCATGCTTCCCGTCATCGCCAGGGAAGTGTTGGACGTGGGAGCGTCTGGGCTGGGATACTTGTCCGCCGCAGGCAGTGTCGGCGGCGTTTTAGCCACCTTCATTATGGCGGCCCTGTCGAATTCCCGCTCCAAGGGACTGCTCCTTGCAGTCGCCGCCGCGTCCGCGGGCGCTTCCCTATTCCTCTTCGGCCTCTCCTCCTTGTTCGTCGCCTCCCTGTTCCTGTCCGCTCTGGTGGGACTTTGCCTGACGTCCTACGACGCCACAATGGGAGCCATACTCCAACTTCTCTCCATTGACAGAATGCGAGGGAGAATTCTGGGCCTCTACAGCCTTACCTTTGGCTTTACGCCTCTAGGGGGCTTTGTCAGCGGCGTAATCGCCACCCTTACCACCGCCGGTATCGCCGTCTCCACCGGCGGCGTCGTCATCATGGCCGCCGTTGCTGTTATGCTGGCCACTTACAAGGGCCTCAAGACCGCCGGAAACCTCCCGCCCCAGGACTCGCAAGCAGAGCAGGAACGAAGTAGCAAGGAGAAATAAAAATGGCTACCCTTGCCGACCCCACCTGGGTTAAATACTGGCTGGAACTGGGGGATGTTCACGTCCTCGATCCCAGGCCGTCCCTCGACTACAACCGCGGGCATCTCCCAGGCGCCGTCAACGTGCCGCTGGAGCGTATCCTTGACGAACGGGGCGCGCTGCTCACCGACGAAGCGTTGGGCGCAGTCTTCGGTGCAGCAGGGGTGGACGAATCGAAGCGCTCTATGGTCTACGACTGTGCTGACGGTCGCCGCGGTGCGCTTATGGCTTGGACGCTGGAGTACCTGGGGCGCGGCGAGGTCTCCCTCAGCGCCCTTCTCTTCGAAGGCTGGGCGCAACAGGGATTACCCGTTTCCACCCAGCCCCAGACTCCCACGAGCTGCGAATTCAATCTTCACATCAACCCCAACAAGCGGGCCTCCCTTCAAGAGTTGGAATCACCCAATCCCCCCAAGCTCCTCGACCTGCGCAGCCCGGAAGAGTTCAACGCCTCCGAAGGCAGGTTGCCCGGCGCGTCCAACCTGCCGTGGACCGAGTTTCTTGGCAACGACCACCAGCTCTTGCGTCCCGACTCCGATCTGGCGCGCCGCCTGAGCAATCTGGGCGTTGGACGCATGGACAAGGTAGTCACCTACTCCACCACAGGCGCACGGGCCGCCATCGGCTACCTGGCCCTAAAGCGCGCCGGCTACGACGTTCGCGTCCTACCCAACCTCGTCTAACCGGCCCCTCCCTTGTCCTCGCGGATGCGGGGACCCATCCCCCTTCCATGCCCTCCCCCGTTTTTCCCGCGAAGGCGGGAATCCATCCCCCTTTCCCACCTGAACGGCCCCCTGACATCTCCCCATTGCCAACATGCCCCGTGTTCCCCTAACCTTTCCTCATGAACAAAATCACTCCATCCCACGTCTCCCCTGCCGTCCAACATGCCTCCCATCGATGGAACAGCCTCTCAACATCCCACAACTCATTCCCCCCAAAAAGAAAAAAACGAGTATCCACTCCAGAACGAACCGGATCCACGCCTGAAACACCACGAAAACCCCTATCACTCGTTTTTGAAAACGAGTTGCCTCCACCCCTGTACAACTTGAAACGAGTACCCCGAATCCCCACTCGTTCCAGATAACGCATATCACTTTCTTATCTCTGAACTCACCTAACAGAACCCACCTCCGTGTTTTCATTCCCTCTTCCCCACCTGCCGTCCACGAGAGCTTCCGTCGTCGACACCCCTTTGCCACACAACCCACCAGCCCCGTCGCTTGTTGCACGCAACCCAAAAGGTTAGAATGTCTGAGCGTATACACAATCTATGGGTGCTTCATCGTATTCAACCCATCCTGCAATAAATTCAAAAGACCCCCAAGCCGTCAGGGCTTGCTTAATGCAGACCATCAGCAAAAAACCGATGCCAAGACTCCCCCTCCAACACCTACCCCTCGTCGTGCTTGGATTGCTGCTGATAGCCGTTGTAGCCGGGTGCACCGGCGCTGACTCCTCCGCTAAGGTACAGCCAACCGAAAGCGACTACAATTTAGACCAGCTGAAAGCATGGCGTAGTGAATTGGTAAAGGCTTTGTGGCAGATCGGAATTCCTACAGGTTCTGGTCTGAACGAAAGGACGAAGCTCATTATGATTGAGACCCGCGCACTTCGCGGAGTACCTGAGGCTTTCGAATCCGTCATCTCAACGTTGGATATCCCTCGGGATGCCATTGTGTTCGAAGTGGGATGTGAGAACTTTAAGCAATGGCCACCCGAACCGCAAATACCCTTGGACGAGTCTTTCCATCGCTCAATAGAAGTCTCAATGGAGATTCCAACGCAGGCCACTTACGGAGAGACTGTACCTCTAAAGCTGACGCTGCGGAACGTCGGCGATAAGCCGGTGGCCTTCTTGCTCGGCGGCAATCCGTACCATGACTTCGTTATCACCACACCGGATGGCGAAGGGGTATGGTATTGGCGCTGTACCCGATATAGCTATGATGTACTGGGCGGTGGAAACCTGGAACCCGGAGAGGAGATAGAATTCGCCGAAGAATGGCAGCAGGTGAACATTCGCGGAGAGCCCGTCCCCCCCGGTATCTATCTCGTTCGCGGGGTACTGGAGACTGGCGCAATTGACGCTCCAACATCGGAGTCCCATGTAACCAAACCCCACAGGCTGGAAGTGCTCAAGCGTTGAAATCCTCCTCCCAACTGCCAATCGAACTTGCCCCTCCCTGCTGCTGTATAATATCCATAATGTTCAGGCTCCTCGTTAACTCCGAGCATAGCAACACTCTCAAAGGGGAAAAAGAATGCAGATGAAGGGCATGGTAGCCATAGTCACAGGCGCCAGCAGGGGGTTGGGCAAGGCCATCGCCTTCGCCTATGCCGCCGAAGGCGCAACAGTTATCGCCTGCGCCCGTCCCGGCTCCCCCACCGGCTTGGCCGGCACCGCCGCCGACACCGCCGCTGAGATTCGAGCCAACGGCGGCCAGGCCCTCGGCTTGGGCTGCGACGTTACCAACGAGACGCAGGTGAAGGCCATGGTGGAACGCGTCACCCAGACCCACGGGCGCATCGACGTGCTGGTCAACAACGCTGGCCTGATGATCATCGGCGAACCCTTCCTCGACATCGAACCCCACCGTTGGGACAACCTCATGGCCGTCAACGTCAGAGGCCCCTACCTCTGCTGTCGACACGTCCTTCCCGTAATGATCGAGCAGAACAAGGGCAGCATAATCAACATCGGCTCCCGCATGGGCATAGAGCTAATCCCGGGCGGCGGCACGGCCTACAGCGCCAGCAAAGCCGCCCTCCACATGGTCAGCCACGCCCTGGCCGAGGAAATGCAGCAGCACAACATCGCCGTCAACGTCCTCAGCCCCGGCAGCATGAGGAGCGAAGGCTCCTGGCAAATTCCGTGGAACCGCCAGAACTGGGACACCCGCATCGACCCTTCCCAAAACGGCCCCGGCGTCGTCTTTCTCGCTCTACAATCGGCCCAGACCATGACGGGCCAATACGTACACGTCGACGAATTCGGCAAGACCTGGGGGCCAGGAACAGACTCCGCACAGGCCGTCGTCTAACCTTGCAGGACGAAGCAAGCGATCTCTTCCAAGAGCTCAGGCGCTCCGTGGGCCGTGAGCAGACCTTCACTGCGGATAGGCCCATCGGTCGGGCCGCCTTCCGAATGTACGCCGGCGCTATCCACGACCCCAATCCCCTCTACACCAACCCCGATGCGGCCCGGAGCGCCGGCCTTGAAGACGCAATCGCTCCGCCAACCCTCCTCTGCGACACGTTCCGCTTCTACGGCGACGCAATCGACGAAAGCGGCCTCCCCACGGCTCTGGACGAGCAATCCTCCGGGACGCCCCTCCGCGCCGGTAACAGCTACGAGTTCTTTCGACCCGTCCATCCCTCGGACGTCATCACCGCTCGGCGCAAGGTCACCCGGGTCTGGCAGAAGCATGGCCGCTCCGGCCCGCTAACATTTCAGGAGGTGGAGATTACCTACCGCAACCAACGCTGCGAACTCCTCGCCGTCAACACCGAGGTGCTGTGCTACCGCGAGCCCGAAGAGAACATCAACGTCGCATCGTCATGACACCCGCACCCCGTTATTTCGAAGACGTTAACGTAGGCGATCTCCTGCCCACCCTGGAGAAAAGCATTCGCCTCACGGACATGATGGCCTACGGCGCCGCTACGTGGGACTTCGCCCGCATCCACTACGACGACGCATTCGCTCGAAAGCAAGGCCTGCCCTCACCAGTTGTTGACGGGCAGATGCTAGGCGCTTTTCTGGCCCAACTCGTGCAGGACTGGGCCGGGGCTCGAGGCTTCCTACGCAGCCTTGACTTCCAGAACCGTGGCATGGTCTTCCCCGGTTGCGTTGTGAAGTGCGGCGGCTGCGTCGCTGACCTCCGACGGGAGGGTTCGCGCAACCTGGTGGAGTGCAGCCTGTGGATCGACAACCAGAAGGGCGAAAGGGTGGTCGGGCCAGCCTCCGCCACCGTCAGCCTCCCATCCGAAGACGGCGCCGATTGACTTCCAAGCGCATAATCAAGCCTACCCACTACCCGTGGGACCCCAACTTCGAGAATAGGCCCTACTCCCTTGCCGTGGAGCGCCACGGCCTGCTCTGCATATCCGGTCTGACGGCGGAAACCTACTCGCCGCAGCGTGGCAGCTACATCGTAGAGAGTACAAGCTTGGTGAAGCAGACCGAAGTCATCTTCGGAAAGATGGGCGTTATCCTGGAGGCGGCGGGGTACACCTACGCCGACGTGGTTTATACCGTCGACTACGCCCTTGAAGCGGTCATGCCCGAATATCGGGCCAGCGGCGCCGTCCGCCGTGCCGCCTTTGGCGATTCTATGCCCGCCGCCGTGGGCATCCTCGTCAACGGCATCCCCAACTCCGTGTCCCTCATGGCCGTCAGCGCCGTCGCCATGCGGGGCGGCAGGCACAAGCGAGCCGTCTTTCCCGAAGGCACCCCCACCTGGGAACGCTACCGCTCCCGGACCTTCTGGCCCGGCTTCTTCGTCGGCGACGACTGGTTCTGGCTCTCCGGCTCCACTGGACGCCGGTTCGACCCCGCCACGGGTCGGGAGGCGTACCGGAACGGCATAGAGGCCCAGGCTATCGACATCTGGGACAGCGCCCTCGGACAGGTGATTCACGACGCCGGCGTGGACCCCGACCGCATCGTCAAAGTCTTCGATTACGTCCATCCCGCGGGAGTGGAGGGCTACCACGCTGCCTCTCGAAATCGCGGCGGTCTTAGCTCCGGCGGCGCGGCCCAGACGGGCATGGTCATTTCTCGCCTCCTGCACCGGCCCGCCCTCCTCGAGACCGACGCCCTCTGCTATATGGGCAACGACAAGCAGATCCTCCACGTTCCCGGCTGGCAGCGAGACGAGCATTCTCCACCGGCGGCGGTCCGCTGCGGCAAATATCTCTTCTGCTCCGGCCTGGGCCCCATTGATCCCACCACCGGCGCCATTGTTGGGCGGGGCGATTTCGATGCCCAGCTCGCTCAAACCTACGCCAACCTGCGCCAAGTCCTCGAAGCTGCTGGCGCATCTCCCGCCGACGTGGTGCGAACCCTGGAGTTCGTCAATCCCCAAAACGCCCACAGATACAACGATCTAGATGCCGCCAGACGCAATTTCTACTCAGAAAGTCTTCCGGCGGCAACCACCGTTACGGCCAACCAACTCCTTCCTTCCGAAGCCCATTTCGGCTTGGAGGCGTGGGCCGTCCTGGAGTAGCGAATATGCTTGACTATTACGACATTTTGGACCTCTGCACCCCCGAAGAAAGGCTGGTCCAGAGAACCGCCCGGGAGTTCCTTGACGCCCACGCTATGCCCCACGCCAGCCGATGGTGGGAGGATGAAACCTTCCCCATGGAACTTGGCCCGGAGTTAGGCCGCATGGGGTATCTGGGGGCCAACCTCCCCGCCGAGTACGGCACGGCTGGAGTTTCCAACGCCGCCTACGGCCTCATCATGTACGAGTTGGAGCGGGTGGATTCCGGCCTTCGCAGCTTCGCCAGCGTTCAGGGTGCGCTGGTCATGTATCCCATCCACGCCTACGGTTCGGAGGAGCAGAAGCGCCGCTACCTTCCCGCCATGGCCCGCGGCGAAGTCATTGGCTGCTTTGGCCTGACTGAGCACGAAGGTGGGTCCGACCCCGGCGCAATGTCCACACGCGCCCATTCCGACGGCGACGGCTATGTTCTCACCGGCGCTAAGATGTGGATCTCTAACGGGAACATGGCCGACGTTGCCCTCATCTGGGCCAAGGACGACGACGGAGCCGTGCGAGGCTTCCTGGTGCCCACCGACAGCCCGGGCTTCCAGGCCAACCTAATCAAGCGGAAGATGAGCCTCCGCCTCTCCGTCACCAGCGAGCTTGTGCTCGACGACGTTCGGGTAAAACGGTCCCAAATCCTTCCTAAGGTCAACAGTCTTCGCGGCCCTCTGTCCTGCTTGACCCAGGCGAGATACGGCATCGCCTGGGGAGCGTTGGGGTCCCTGGAGGCGGTGTATTCCGAGGCCCTCGCCTTCGCCCAGACACGCACGACTTTTGGCGCGCCCATCGCTTCTCGCCAGCTGGTTCAGGCCAAGCTGGTGGACATGCTGGTGAGGCATACCCAGGGCCTCGCCCTCGCCTGGCGTCTGGCTAGCCTGAAGGACCAGGACGCCATGACCTACACTCACGTCTCGCTCGCCAAGCGACAGAACGTGCGCGCCGCCCTGGAGTCGGCACGGGCCGCTCGGGAAATTCTTGGGGCCAGCGGCATAACTCTGGAAACCCACTCCATACGCCACATGCTGAACCTGGAGACGGTGGACACCTACGAGGGCACTTACGATATCCACTCCCTGGCCCTGGGCAGGGACATCACCGGCCATAGCGCCTTCGCCTGATACCGCCCCTGAGAACCGCCGGCTATGAACATATGGGTCCACGCCCGCCTCCCAATGTCATTCTGAGCGCAGCGAAGAATCTCGTCTTCTGGCGGACACTTCCCCGCCCCCCGCCATGTCATCCCCCCCCCGTCATTCCCGTGAAAACGGGAATCCATCCCCCTCCGGCGGATACTCTTCCCCGATTATCCCATCGGCCCGCAGACCGTCAATCTCCTTGGCACTCAGCCCAAGCAATTGCCCATACACGTAGTCGTTATGCTGACCCAGGGTGTTCGGCGGAATAGGCGCAGGCTGCTTGAAGGCCGTTAGGTTCCACAAAAAGCCGGGGTAGCGATGCGTCCCCGCAACGGCATGATTCATCTCCTGGAAGAACCCCCGAGCCGCCAGATGCGGGTCCCGGTAGAGGTCAACGTCGTCGAAAACCGCCTGGGCGGGAACCCCTGCCGCCTGCAGAATCTCCATGGCCCGCATCTTGTCGCGCGGCCGGGTCCAGCCCTCGATTAGACCGTCCAATGCATCGGCGTTGCTGCGTCGGTGTTCCTCATCCACATATCGAGAGTCCCGCAGCCACTCTTCGTGGCCCGTAGCGGCGCAAAAGGCCCGCCACTCCTCCTCCGACGTAACGTTTACAACAAGCCACTGGTCCTCGCCCAAGCACCGGTAGCAGCCGTATGGCGCGTGGCGAGGATGAAGGCTGCCCCACCGCTTTGGCTTTCGACCGTTCATCGCAAAGTCCATGAAGGGCCCACCCAAGTGGTGGAGGAAGGTCTCAACCTGAGACATGTCTATCCACTGTCCCCGGCCCGTGCGTTCGCGGTAGTGGAGGGCGGCGAGAATGGCAAAAACTGCCGTCACCGAAGCAGTCGCGTCAGTGTGCTGAATTAGCGGCGTAGTAGAATCATCCGTATCGAGATAGCCTCGCATGGCGTGATGCCCGGTAAACCCGTCGAGCGCGCTCCCGAGGGCGGCGTAGCCCTGATACGGACCTTCTTCTCCCCAGCCCGACATCCCAAGCATCACGATGTTGGGGTTCATCTCGACCACGTAGGAATAATCGACCCCCAACCGGGCCGACGTGCCGGCGGTGAACGACGTGAGAAGAGCGTCCGCCTTGCCAATGAGCTTTTCGAAAAGCGCCATCCCACGAGGGTCCTTCAGATTGAGCGTGATGCCCAGCTTGTTGCGGTTAGCCATGTTGTGTAGAGCGGCCCTGTCCCACGGGCGTGGAGCGTCTGCGTCGTTGCCGCTGTAGCCGACGGCCTGTCCTTTCAGGCGCGTCAGAGAGGGTCTGGGGAAGGACTCCAGCTTGATGACCGTCGCACCCAGGTCTCCCAGCATGGAGCCTGTCATGGGCCCGGCCCAAACCTCCGACATGTCCACAACCAGGAAACCGTCCAGCGGCGGCAAGATCTCCCGACTTTTCTGAACACACGCTTGGTCTCTCAGCTTGGCAGAATCCTTTCCCCGGGCGTCCTCCGAGTCTCTAAGAATCCCATCCGTGTGCTGGCCCAACAACGGAGCCGTTTGCCCGCCACGCCACGGCGTCTCGCTCATCTTCACCGGCGCTCCCAACTCCGGCAACGCGCCGACTCGCGGGTGCTCCGTCCTCGTAAAGAACCCCCGCGCATTCAGCTGTGGGTCCTCCATCAACTCCCCAAAGGAGAGAACCGGCGCGCACATCACCTTGTGGGCCTGGCAGAGGGCAAAGATTTCCCTCTTGGTATGCTGCATCAGCCACTCGATGAACAGGGCGTCGAATTCCTCGGCGTTCCTGCTCCGTGCCTCCGATTCCGCAAAGCGAGGATCTTGAGCAATGTCCGGCCTGCCCATGGCGTCGCAGAGGCGCCGAAAATAGAGGTCATAGCCCACCCCCATTACCACGTATCCGTCCTGGCACGGATAAGCGCCTTGCGGAATCCCCCCCGGCCAGCGCTCCCTCGAAGTCTTGACGCCTGTGTACTCGTAGAAGAGACTGCGGCTATCCACGTTGCCCACCAGCGCCTCCAGGGCCGAAACGTCCACCTGCTGGCCCACGCCCTGCAAGCTGCTCACAAACAGAGCGCCTAAAGTCGCGGCGGCGGCCGTTGCCCCCACCTGGTACCAGACCACGTCGTGAGCGTAGGGCAGCGGCGCCCTGTCGGGCAGCCCGTGGACGTACATCCTGCCGCTCATGGCGAACACGCCAAAATCCGTCGCCTTGTGGTTCCGATAAGGCCCCGTCTGTCCAAAGGACGTAATGGACGTCATGACCAGCGCAGGATTCACTTCCTCCAGCGTGTCAAATCCCAGTCCCACGGATGCCATGAATCCCGGAGGGCGTGTCTCGATGAGGACGTTGGCCTTGGATGCCAGCCGCTTCAAGACTCCCCGCCCTTCCTGTGTTTCCCAATCAAGCGCAAGGCTCCGCTTGCCCGCGTTCAGATGCAGAAAGAGGCCGCTCTTCTCCGGATGGGGAACGTCTTTCGGAAATGGGCCAACGGCACGCGCGGGATCGCCAAGCCGCGGCGGTTCGACCTTGATAACATCCGCTCCGAAACCTGCCAGCAGCCGGCCACAGTAGGCGCCGGCCACGTTGTCGCTCAGGTCAAGGACGGTAACGTCAGAGAGGGATGACTGTGACATGACGGCGCAGCGCGTCCGGTGGGACTAAAGTCCCATCGCGTCGGCGATGCGGTCAATCTGGGCCAGCATCCCGCCGCCGTCGGCCTCCGACAGCTTGTTACGGGCGCTGTAGAGCTGCATGTCGTGTTCCACGGTGTAGGAGATACCGGCGTAGACGCCGTGGCCCACTACGGTGGATAGACGGCTCATCTCGTCCGCCGACGCCTTGGCGAGGGCTATCTCCTCGGCGCAGGCATGACCCTCCGCCATGCTGCAGGCGGCACGGTATGTCAGCAGCTCGGCGGCATCAACGGCCACCCGCAGATCGGCCAACTGGTGCTGAATAGCTTGGAAGGCCCCGATGGGCCGTCCGAACTGGACCCGGTTCTTGGCGTAGTCTATGACCATCTCCAGTATCTTCCTACATCGCCCGACCATCTCCCCGCACTGCGCCAGCGTGGCCCACTCCAGCGCTTTGGCCAGAGCCTCCCCACCCTCTCCGGCTCGTCCGAAGATTTCATCGTGTGTAAGCTCAACATCGCTGAACTCCACCCTCGCTTGAGGATAACCGGCAATGCTCGTTAAAGGCTCAATCACAACGCCGCGAGCCTTGGCCGACACTAAAGCCAGGGTTATGCCCCCAGACTCCGGCCCACGTGCGGCGCAAATCAGCGTCTCCGCCGATGCCGCGAAGGGTACGAAGTTCTTAACACCGTTAAGCCTATATCCGCCGCCCTGCGCAGATACCTCCGTCGAAACCCGCTCCGCGCCGGATCCCCCGTCATCTTCATACAAGGCCAGGCTCATTATCAGCTTCCCCTGGGCCAGATGGGGCAGTAATTTCTCTCGCTGGGCGGCATTCCCTGCCAAGCTCACCAGCTGACCGCAAGTTACGACTGAAATCATATATGGCGAAGGAAGCAGCGCCCGGCCCATCTCCTCCGACAACACTAGCTGATCGACGGCGTCCCCGCCCTCCCCACCGTGTTCTATCGGAAGCGCCAGACCCATCCAGCCCAGCCCTGCCATCCGCTCCCACAAGCCCTGCGAGTATCCCTTAGCAGTCGCCTCCAACTCCCGCACCAGCGTCGTGGGACAGTTCGCCTCCAGAAACTCGCGGGCCGTCCGCCTCAGCATCTCCTGGCTCTCGTTCAATGCGAGTTCCACGTTACCTACCTGGGAAGCCCCAGGCCCCTCTGCGCGATGATGTTAAGGTGAATTTCCATCGTTCCTGCCCCGTGCATGTGCATGCTCTCGCGGCTCAGCCCCTCTATAACCCCCTGGATGGGCGCCACGCTGGATTCCGGCGTCAGCGTTCCGGACCGATCCAGAATCTCCATAGCTTCTTGGGCAAAATTGAGCCGCTGCTGGGTGCCATAGAGAAAGGCCATGGATGCTTCGGCGTTCGGCACATCGCCGCGGCTTTGCATCCACGCTACCTTCCAGCACAGCACCGCCCACCCTTCCAGCCCAACCTTTATTTTGGCGAGCTTGTACCGGACCACCGGGTCCTTGCCCAGGACGCCCCCCCGGTACGGAGCGGTCTTGCAGAAAGTTACAAAATCGTCGAACGTGCGCCGCACTCGCGCGTATCGCTCAAGGCCCGCTCGCTCGTAGTCCAACGTGGTCATGGCGTGATACCAGCCCTGGTTTTCCTGACCCACCAGACACGACCGTGGCACCCGAACGTCGTCGAAGAAAGTTTGCGCCGCCACCTCGCCGTTGATGTAGAGCAGTGGGCGCGTGGTGATCCCCGGGGTATCCATCTCGACAATGAATAGGCTGATGCCCCGATGTTTGGGCGCATGGGGGTCCGTCCTGGCCAGCAAATAGATGAAGTCGGCGTGAGCGTAGTAGCTGGTGAACATCTTGGAGCCGTTGAGCACGTAGTGGTCGCCGTCCGTCTCGGCGCGCATCTGTAGTGAGGCCAGGTCTGAACCGGCGTCGGGCTCCGTAAACCCCTGGCAGTACTCCGCTTCACCCCGGGCTATCGGCGGCAGGTAGCGGGCCTTCTGCTCCGGCGTCCCAAACTTGATGATGGCGGGACCTGAGAAGTTCAACCCCGTAATGCCCACCCGCTGGACCCGGTGATAGCCAATCTGCTCGTCCAGAATGGACTGCTCCAGAAACGTCTTGCCGCCTCCCCTGTACTCCGTGGGCCAGCCAATAGTGAGCCACCCCTTCTCCGCCAATCGACGGAACAGGTCCCTGCTGAACCAGTATTTCTTCTCCGAGAACGTGCCGAAGATCGTCTCGTATTCAGGAGACATCTCCTCTCGGAGGAATTCGCAGACCTCTTGGCGAAATTGCTGCTGTTCTTGACTAAATCTAAAGCGCATTATTCTGACTGCCAACGGCGCAACCGATTATAGCGGAGGGCCGCCGCAACCGCCAACGCACAACCCGCTCCCCCTCCCTATCCCCACCCTTCCCCCTCGACGGGGGAAGGTTTGGATGGGGGTGAAGACCCCTCGCCAACTACCAACCCTTCCTTACCCAATATCCCCTCCCGTGTCCTCGCGCATGCGGGGACCCATCCCCCTCTCGTCATTCCGACCTCCGAGCCGGAATACAGAGGCCGGCTCCACCCGTTATTCCCGCGAAGAGCCTGCCCTCGCGTCGAAATCCCCCCTTCCCGTGTCCTCGCGCATGCGGGGACCCATCCCCCTCTCGTCATTCCGACCTCCGAGCCGGAATCCAGAAACCGGCTCCACCCGTTATTTCCGCGAGGAGCCTGCCCTCGCGTCGAAATCCCCCCCTCCCGTGTCCTCGCGCATGCGGGGACCCATCCCCCTCTCGTCATTCCGACCTCCGAGCCGGAATCCAGAAACCAGCCCCCTGCCGTTTTTGGACAGTCGAAAGTCCCTGCCGACTTAAGACCCCGTTCAGTCTATGCGTTCGGTCAGAATGTGTCGGCGGTTCCGGGTGTAGGGACGCACCTGCTCGGGCCACCGCCCCAACTCCACCGCTTCGCCCCAGCCGTCGGAGAGAAGCACCTCCGGACTTTCGACCTCGTAGAGGGCATGATACCGGGGCTCGTCGTCAAACCGCATCTCCTTCCGCTCCCCACCGATGAGCATGGTCAGGCCCCGCATCTTGTAGCGCGCCACGGAAACCACGCCGGGCACGGTGAGAAGATTCGGCACGTGCTCTTTGTCGTAGACCTCGTTGAACAAGTCCTCCTGCTCAGGCTCCACATCCATACTGGCAATAAACAGATACTTGGATTTCTTTGTCATGATTGCTCTCCCTTAACTTTCTTGATTCAATATGGTTTCGATGGCGTGCCGGACCAGGTTCTTGGCGAGAATTACCTTGAACCCGTTATGATGCAACGGACGGGCGTGGCAGAGGGCAAGCTCGGCGGCTTCCGACGGGTTCACACCCTTCACCGGTTGGCCCAACAGGTAATCCTCCGCCTCTTGCGCCCTGTAGGGCGTGGGCGCAACTCCGCCAAGAATCACGTTCGCGCGGGCCACCACGCCGTCCGACACACTGACGGACGCCGCAACGCTGGCCAACGCAAAGTCCTCTCCTGTCCGGTCTTGGGCCTTCAGGAATACGCTCCTGGTATCGAGGGGCGGCTTTGGCAGCAGCAGCGCCGTCACAATCTCGCCCTGCTGGAGAATATGCTCTTGCATCTGCTGCTCGTTCGGCCCGGCGAAGAAGTCCTGCAGCGCCATGGTCCGACGTCCCCGAGGTCCAAAAGCTTCCAACCGGGCATCCATGGCGATTAGCGCGGGTGCCATGTCCGAAGGATGCACCATAACAGAAGCTCCCCCACCCAGGATAGCCAGATTCCGGTTGTAGCCGTTGGCCCCGTAGCAGTGCACGCCGCCCTTCTTGTAGCACGGGAAGTCAGGGTGCCTGTAGTACCAGCAGCGGGGCCTCTGACAGAGGTTCCCTCCGATGGTGGCGACGCTGCGAATCTGGGGCGTTGCAATAGACCGGGCGGCTTGGGCCAGGATGGGGTATTCACTATCCAGATGTTCATCGTCGACCAAGTGCGCCAGGGTGACAGAAGCTCCCAGTCGGACCCCGTCCGCCTGCCAGAGAACGCTGCTCAATTCTTCGATCCCCGCTAGAGAGACCAGCCGACGGGGCTTTCGTAGACCGTCTTTCAGTTCCGAAAGCAGGTCCGTCCCCCCAGCGATGACCTCCGCCCTGCCCAGCTTCTCCACCAGAAGTTGCACCGCCTCCTCAAGGCTCCCAGGCTCCGCAAACTCGAAAGGGTTCACTTCGTCCGCCCCGAGTTCTTCCGAGCCAGTCCCTCAAGCACCTTGTCCGGTGTGAGGGGAATCTGCGTAAAGCGCACTCCTATAGCGTCGTACACCGCATTAACTACGGCTGCGGCAACGGGAACGCTTGGAGGCTCGCCCAGTGCCTTTGCGCCAAAAGGCGCGATCGGGTCCTCGGTCTCCACGAAA
Source organism: Dehalococcoidia bacterium (assembly GCA_965238215.1). Classification (GTDB taxonomy): domain Bacteria; phylum Chloroflexota; class Dehalococcoidia; order Lucifugimonadales; genus JAPULR01. The sequence goes on from OZ250180.1 coordinate 2,853,036, forward strand.
ATTGTCTGAATTTCAGGGAACTGGCCAATTGTCGGGCACTTGTGCTCCAGGAAGCTGCCATTCAGGGTGACGCCGGAGGCCCCATCCGTCACCAGCTCCTCACTAAGTGTCAGCCCCAGCATCTGTGAGACGCCTCCCTCCACCTGGTTCAGAGCGGTAAGCGGATTGACGATCCTGCCCGAATCGTGGGCCGCCACGTAGCGAACCACCGACACGTTTCCGGTGAGCAGGTCCACTTCCACCAACGCGAAATGAGCTGCGAATGAGTTGATTATGTAATCCGTGCTGCCCGGAACGACCGATGCTTCCGCCTCCATGAACGCCCCCGGCATTCGGCTCGCCACATCGGACACTGACGCTAATTTCTCCCTTCCTGTCTTCGACACGACGAACCCATCGGCCACGTCCAGGTCCTCTTTCGACCGCTCTAAGAATGTAGAAGCCATGTCCAGCAGCCTATTTCGGAGTTTAGCCGCAGCCTTTTGTGCCGCCAGCCCCGTCGAAAAGGTGGCGGTGGATCCCGCAGTTATAGGCGAATGCGGCGCGACGTCGCTGTCGCCGCTGACGACTCGCACGTCCTCATACTCGCAGCCCAGGGTTTCAGCCACCATCTGAGCCAGGACGGTATGCCCCCCCTGCCCCACGTCAACAACCCCGGTGTGCAGGTCAATACCGCCGTCCCGTTGGAGGACGACCCGCGCCGTAGACTCCTGCCCAGGCCCGCCTCGATATACGCACATGGCCATACCGACTCCGCGCTTCAGATGAGGCACGGCCGAATCTTCGACGGCCTTCCCCCAACCGATGGCCTCGGCCCCCCGCTGAAGACACTCCCGCAGTCCATTGCTGGAGAAGGGAATCCCCCCCTCCACGGGCTGCGTGTCCACTATCCGGTCTTTCGGGGAAGTACGGCGACCTGGCTGTCCCTCTAAGCCAACATGGTTCATAAGCCGAAATTCCAAGTGGTCCATGCCGACGGCCTCGGCCGCCCGGTCCATGAGCGTCTCCAGCGCGAAGTGGCCCTGGGGCGCGCCCAGTCCCCGGTAGGAGCCGGCCACCGGCGCGTTAGTGTACGCCAACCGTCCCTCGTAGCGCACGTTGGGGCATCGATACAGGTACAGAGCGCCCTGGGCAGCCCGCCGCAGCACCCCCGCACCCGAAGCCAGGTAAGCTCCGGTGTTCATCAACGTCTTGTTGGAAATGGCCGTGATCTCGCCACTGCGTTTGAGGCCGACGGCCAAGCCGATAACTGCGCTGTGACGCACGCGGCCCGAAACGAACTCCTGATATCGAGAGTATTCCAGGCGGACGGGCCGTCCCGCCTTCCGCGACAAGATCGCCGCCAGAACGGCGCATCGACTCTCGTCCTTGTTGCCGTAGCCGGCGCCCAACGGCGGCCCCACAACGCGAATCTTCTGCGGCGACATACCCAGGGCCGTGGCCAACTGCGCCCGGTCCTGGTGGACGCCGCGGCTGGTTTTCCACACGGTGAGCGCATCGCCGTCCCACTTGGCAAGGGCGGCCCGGGGCTCCAACGGCGCCGCCGAATGGGAAGCCACCTCGTATGTCTCCTCAAGTACAATGTCCGCTTCCCGAAAGCCCTTCTCCACATCACCCCGCTCCAAGACCAGCGGCTGCCCGCCCCACAAATTGCCGCCGGAGTGAATGGGAGCCGCCTCGCGGCAGAGGGCCTTAGCCGCATCCGTCTCGAAGGGCAGAGAACGATACTTCACCCGCAGCAGTTCCACGGCGTGCTCGGCTTGCTCTTCCGTCTCGGCGGCAACGACGGCCACTTCGTCGCCAACAAACCGCACCCGCCTGTCCAAGACCTTCATGTCCACAGCTACAAGCCCTGACGCTTCCTCATCAAAAGGCGTCAGCACAGCGTGTACTCCAGAGACCCCCCGCGCTGCGCACGTGTCCACGCTAACTACGTCGGCATGGGGATGGGGCGAAAGGAGCACCCTGGCCTGGAGCATTCCGGGCAGCTTCAAGTCGGCCGTATACCGGGCCCGGCCCGTCAGCTTCTCGTCAAGCCCCCGCCGAGGCACCGAGCGACCAACTACGCGCAGCGCTGACATCAGTCGGCCTGCTCCTTCATGGCATCGGCGGCGGCCATCACGCCACGGATGATCCGCCCGTAGGCGTTGCATCGACACAGATTGCCCTGCAAGGCGTCGCGAATCTGCGATTCCGTGGGCGCTGGATTGCGACGCAACAGGGCGTAGGCAGACATGACGAATCCGGGAGTGCAATAGCCGCACTGGCCCGCATCCTCCTCCAGGAAGGCTCGCTGAATGGGGTGCAGCGCGTCGCGTTCCGCCAGACCCTCAACTGTGACTACCTCCTTACCCCGAGCTTGGAGGGCAAGCATCTGGCAGGCATATACGGGCTGCCCGTTCACAACCACGGTGCAAGCCCCACATTCCCCCCGGTCGCAGCCAGTTTTCGCGCCGGTGAGGTCCAGAATGTCACGGAGAAGGCGCAGAAGCGTCCAGTGGTGCTCCGCATCCACATTGCGGACGCGTCCGTTGACCTTCAGGCTCATGGGGGAAGCATGTATGCGGGGTGGTGTTGACATGGCGGGATTTTAGCACCATTGGGGCAAGCTGGAAACACCGCCACCGACCGGATCGCCTAAGAGGCAGCAATAAAGGGTGAGGGTCAATGACGTTACGGGCGTGACTTTTGACGCCTCTTAGGATATGCTGGCCTGCAGACTCAGAGGGAGGTGCGCATGACCACAATTTTGGGAACCGGCAAATGGAGCTACACCGTTGTTGAAGGCTGGCCCCGCCTGCCCGAAGGGTTCCTGCTCGGCGACTGCGCCGGTGCAGTGGTGGATTCCAAGGGTCAAATCTTCGTCTATACTCGCGGCGAACACCCCGTGGTGGTATTCGACCGCGACGGCACCTATCTGACCTCCTGGGGCCACGGCGTCTTCGGCGGCACCCACGGCATCGCCATCGCCCCCGACGACTCCATCTACTGCACGGACACCCAGCACCACGTCATACGAAAGTTCACCCCGGAAGGGGAACTGCTTCAGACCATCGGAGGCCCTTCCGATAGATTCAGCGGTCAGCCCTTCAATCGGCCCGCCCATCTTGCCGTCTCCCCCGTTTCAGGAGACCTGTTTGTGGCCGATGGCTACGGCAACGCTCGTATCCACCGCTTCAGCCCGGAAGGTCAACTGATATACTCCTGGGGCGAGGCGGGCACCGGTAAAGGTCAATTCGTCGTCCCCCACAACGTCGTGATAGACGAAGACGAAAACGTATTCGTGGCAGACCGGGAGAACCACCGGGTGCAGGTGTTCACAGCCAAAGGCGAGTTTCTGAGCCAGTGGCCGGGCATCTGGAGAGCGGCGGGACTGGACATGGACGCCGACGGCAACTTCTACGTGGCCGAAATGCCCCCACACGTGTACATTCTGGACGCACCTAGCTTGGGCCACAGCGTCAGCATCTACGACAAGGCCGGCAACCTCCAGTCCCGCTTCGGCGATCCTTCCCCCGGCGAGGAGCCTGGCCGCTTTACCGCGCCCCACGGCATCGCCGTCGATGCCCACGGAGACCTGTACGTATGCGAGATGCCCCACGCCAACATGGGCCCTGAGTGGATGGATGAAGCCATGGGCCGCCACAAGCCGGAGCACGGCCCTCAAATCAGGACCATCGTCAAGCTGGCAAGAACCGAGAGAATGTGAGTCGAAAACCCAATTGCCAATAAACATTAGCTATGAATTCTTATTTGAACTATCGATTAGAGCCTTTGTGATTGTCTTCATCACACTATTCTTGGCAAAAGCAGCTAAACGTGTGTGGAAAGATCTGACTCGATGATAGACCTGTCCATTACTCCAATTGATTTTCGGAGTCCAACATTGCAGCATAAACCCGAGGTGGCATAGTTGAAGAAGAATAGGGTCAAGGAGCTTTGGCAAAATGGCCGTCCCGCCGTTATGGGCTGGTGCTCCTCCGGCAACCCCTACATCGCGGAGGTCATGGCCCACGGAGGCTTCGACGCCGTTACCCTCGATTGGCAGCACGGCATCGGGGTTTCCCAAAGCTCCCTCGTCAGCTGCATCCAGGCCATCGGCAACACGGACACAATGCCAATGGTTCGTGTGCCAAAGAACGAGCCGGACTATATCTCCTACGTGCTGGACGCAGGCGCTTACGGCGTCATTGTCCCCATGGTCAACACGCCGGAGGAAGCCGCAGCTGCGGGCCTCGCTTGCCGATACGCCCCCACAGGCAATCGCAGCATCGGCGGCAGCCGCGCCGCCCTCGCCTCAGGAATGGACGACTACGTCAAACACGCTAACGACGAAATTCTGTGCCTGGTCATGATCGAGACCCGCCAGGCCCTGGAGAACGTGGAGGAGATAGCGGCGGCCCCCGGCATCGACGGGCTCTACGTTGGCCCCAGCGACCTATCCCTCGACATGGGCGTCAGCCTTTCCGGTTGGGCCGACGACGACCGTCATCTGGACGCCTGCCGCCGCATCGTCGAAGCGGCCCGAAAGGCCGGCGTCGCCCCCTGCCACCACGGCGCCGGGCCGGACGTTTCCGCCGACATGATGGCCATGGGATTCGTTCTCTGCCACATTGTCGGCGACGTTCGAACAATTGCGGCGGCAGCTTCCACCAGTCTCCAGTCCTTCACTAACGCTATGAATGAACGGAACATACCCTTCCGTTAACGCCCGTTTATTATGACTATCGCAAATCCATCCGCTATTCCCTAGAGAGGTGCCGCAGTGCCCAGCGAAGCCATGTTCGCTTTCATAGAAAAGTGCGCAAACAACGAAATGTTCCGCTCCGACCTGATAGCCAACCCTACCGAGGTCCTGGCCGGCGCCGGGTTGGAAGAAGAGGACCTGCGCTCCATCAAGCAGGATGAAGCCTGGGCCTGGCTCCGCGCCCTCTGGAACGCCCCGCCCGACGGGTAGCCTAGCACGGCCACAAGGCTTCATTATCTTGTCGCGGCCCTGGCAGTTCAACGAACCGCCGCTAACCGGCCGCGCCAAACCCCTAGCCTCCCAAACAAAGCAAGAGGCGCCGGCGTTCTAGCGCCGGCGCCTCTATAAGTTTCTTTAGGTTCTTGAGCTAGGCTTCTTCGGGTAGGACGGCGAACATGGAGTCACTGTCCGGCCTGGCCAGAATCTCCTCCACGCCCTTCTTGAACACTCGCAGCGTCTCGTCTCCCACAGGCCCGTCCGGTATCTCGTGGTTGTTCAGCTTGGTCTTGAACTTCTCGAACAACACGTCCTCCGCCCGTCCATGCGGTATCTCAAAGAAATCATGGTTGAAGTGGGGAAGCTCCCCAGGTCCGAAGTATCCCTTCCCTTCGATGTTGAACCCTTCCAGCTCGTGAGTGCCCTTCCCTAATACCTCTCCGGTCTCAACGTAGTGCTCCATGACAGGCTTCATCCCGTACTTCTGGATGGGGCAAACCTTCATGCATACGCCGCAGCCGGAGTACTTTGCCATCACGGGCCGGCACCGCTCGTAGACCAGCTTGTGCTTCTGCACGCCCCGCCACCAGACCTTGTCACGCATGAGGGCGCGGCCGGGGCACCGGTTGACGCACACCTGGCAGATCTCACAGAACTTGTGGATGCCGTAGTCCACGGCCTCGTCGTAAGACACCGGCGCGTCGGTGGTGATTACCATCAGCCGGGCGCGGGAACCGAAGTGGGGCGAAAGCAACTGACCGTTGGCCCCAAGCTGTCCTAGACCTGCAGCAACGAACATGGGGATGTAGGGAGCGCTGTTGTCGTTGGGACTGTGCACCTGGGCATGGTAGCCCAGGCTGCGAATGTAGTCCGCCAGAATCAAGCCCAGCTGGCTCATGGAGCGGTAGGTGCCGAAGTGCGTGTGCTCGGCAAAGCTGCTGGGGATGGACTGGGTGCGCTCGTAGTCCTGCTCATAGGCCACGCAGATGGCATGCTCGAACTTTGTCCATCGCTTCTTGTACTTGAAGGTGTAGCGGCGGTCGTAGCGGGTCACCCCCACCTCGCCGAAGCCAAGCTCGCGGGCCTTAGTCTTGATCTCATCGGTAACGTCCTTGCCGGTGGGCTCGGCGGTGGGTGCAACGTCTCCCGAGGTCGCGGCAGCGTTGACCACCGGCGCCTGCAGACGCTCGTGCTCCAAGTGGCTCTCTTCCTCCTCCGGGCTGTAGACGGTCCACACCCACTCCCGGTCGGCGGTGTACTCGATGTTCTGGCTCTCCAGGGGGTAGGACCTGGAATAGAAGTCCACGTCATTCGGGTTCTGGCGGATGCCGGGGGTGGTCGCAAGGTCCTCGGCCACCGGAATCTCATAAGTCGGATCCTTCAGGCGAAGCCCCGGGCGTTTGACAATGTGACTAACCTTCTTTGTGGTCATCTAATCTCCCCCTCATGAGCTATTTTGGATATCATTCCCTAGAATACCCTTGGTTATTGGCAGTGTCAACATAATTGAAGATGAATTATGGAACCTTCTTGCCAGTAGGCAGACCGCCTACGCATTGCGTCACATAAGGCCATTGACACGTCGCCTTTGACACCCCACTAAAGGCGTGTGGGTAGAAACCGCTAACCAGGCTGAAATTCAGGGATAGCGGAAAAAGAGGCGTAACACGCCCGCTATAGATTGAACTGTGGATCAACCCAGTCGGACTCCTTCTGGTATATCTGAATTCGCCCCCTCTGGTTATCGGTAATGAGTATCTTTCCGTCTTCGGAAATATCTATAGAGGTGGGGCGCGTAAACCGCCACTGGGGTTCGAGACTCTTGACCCTGAGCCGCGCCTTCACATAGTCGGGGTTGGCGTCCACGGCCTCCTGTGCCCACTTGGAAAGCTGTTCGGCGTCGCCGATGAAGGTCGTCAGGGGTGCACCCTCCGGATCGAATACCTCCACCTTGTTGTTCCACCAGTCCGTAACGTATACGTCGCCCTCGGCGTCCACGGCAACGTCGCTGGGAAGCTTCAATTCGCCCACGCCGTCGCCTGAACTTCCGAAGCTTGCCAGGAACTCCCCCTCAGGCGAGAATTTCTGAATACGGTCGTTGTGCCAGTCGGCCACGTAGACGTCACTCCTGCTGTCGATAGCGATGCCCCACGGGTGGTTTAACTCCCCCGGCCCTTGCCCCTCGCTGCCCCAGCCCAGAATAAATCGGCCGTCCTTGGTGAACTTCTGCACCCGGTGGCTCAACTCTTCAGTGATGTAAACGTTGTCGTTCCGGTCAAAGACAATGCCGCTCGGTCCGCTAAGCTGCCCGGTCCCACGGCCGGGAGTTCCCCACTTGCCGAGAAAGACCCCGTCCTTGTCGAAAATAGAGATGCGGTTCAGCCACTCGTCCACCACGTAGACATTCTCATCCTTGTCCAGGGCGATTGCCGAGGGCCAAGTGAACTGACCGTCCCCCGTTCCCATGCTGCCAAAGTCGCGGATGAATTCCTCATCTATGGTTACCACGCTCACTCGCTGGCAAGACTGAAACTCGTCGCCGCGGTTGACGACGTAGATGGTCCCGTTGCTGCCCAGCGCCAGGTCTACTGGATGACGAAATCCAGGCCCTCCCGTGGCGTTGCGGCCTATGGTGTGGCTGTAGTTATAAACTCTGCCCCGAACCATGACGGTTTGCATTGCGTTGCCTCCAGGGGATGTACGTAATTAGCCGAACTGGTACTCGCGCGTGGAAGCGATTAGCTGCAGAACCTCGCCCACCCTCTTGCCGAAGGCGGCGCGCTCCTCCTCCGAAGCGCCTCTCTGAACCGGCCCATCGGCCTCCACGTGTACGATTAGCTCCGACCGGGTATCTGCGTCGATTCTCGCCGGGCCCATCAGGTCTATGCAGATGTCTACGAATTCCGTTGCCGTTAGACTATCCTGGGTAGCAAGCCGTTGGATAATAGACTTGATGCCCGGCAGGCTTGTATCTCCCACTCGATTGGCCACAAAGTTGATGCGACGTAGCAGCGAGCCGCTGTCGATCCACTCCTGTCCGGTGTGCCAACCCTCCACGCTAGGCGGGTCCATGAGCGCCTGGCCCTGGTAGTTGGTCTCCAGGCCGATGGGAGCCATGCCGGGCTTGGGGGCAACGTGGTCTTGCACCAGCCGCATGGTTCCGGCCACAACCTCCGCCGGACTCTTGACCTTGGCGTACCAGACGCTCTCGTCCTTGAAGAAGTCGGAGTTGAACAGCATCCGAAGGGTGGAGCGCATGTCATAGCCGGAACTGATGAATGTTTCGCCAAGCATATTGATGGCTACGGGGTCCCGGGGCGCCACGTCCAGCCAGCTGGGCACCTGCACTTCGTCGGCTACGAAGAAGTTATAGAGATGTCGAGCGACAAACCGGGCCGTAGCCGGCTGGCGCACGACAATGTCTATGATGTCCTCGCCGTTGAACCGGCCACGCTGGCCCAGGAACGTCTTTTCACCGTCGTCGTGGTCTTGGGGAAGATACTCAAAGCTCCACGGATAGCGGCCATAGGGAAGCCGGGGGATCTTGGCGGCGATGGTCCAGCCGGTGAAGGCGCGGGAGCATTCCTTAACGTCCTGCTCCGTGTAGTTGCCCTGGCCCATGGAAAAGAGCTCCAGAAGCTCCCGTCCCCAGTTCTCGTTGGGCGCGCCTTTGTGATTCTCGTTGTTGTCCAGCCAGAAGATCATCGCCGGATCCCTGGCAAGGTGGACAAGCAGTTCCCGGTAGTTGCCCATGCCGTGCTCCCGGAACATGGCAATCTGGGCCAAAAGTTGGTCGCAATTGTCCACCTTGGCGTTGCCCGTTGCGAAAACGTGGTGCCAGAAGAGGACCATCTTCTCTTCCAACGGCCTGGGAGTGTTGATCAGACGGTACATCCATTGGGCCTGACCGTTGGTTGGATTCCCCCCGGGTATCTCGTAACCGGGATTATGGCGGAAGATCATCCCTTCGTCGATGGGCGGAATGCCGTGATCTTCGGGATAGACCAACTCGTCCACCGTGGCCTCGTAGCCCTTGGCAACTAGTGCCTCTAATTCGTCGCGGGTGGTCCCAAAGCCTGCCCTTCTCATCAGGTGGGCCATGAGCGCAATATCTTTTTCTGCCATTCCTAAACCTCTTGTCGCAGTGTTCCGACCAAACGTCACGTATCCCAAGCTCGGTAGCCCCATCATAGCCAGGGGGCTGGGGGGTGTCAAGGCTGCGTTGCCAAGAACCAACGTCAAGAGGCAACCAAACGATCGATTGCGGCTTAGATTACATCTATCAATGCACCTTTGAACGCACGGGAGACCGTCTTTGTTAGCCTTATCGGAATTTGTACGACTTGAACGCCTCGGCAAAGGGAATATTCTTCGGTTCGCCGGTCTTCGACCTCCAGAAGCGCATACCCTTGGCCACGTCGAAGTCCCCCACCTGGCTAACGTGCTGCTTTAGCGCTTCGATGGCCACGTCCATAACGTCCGAAACGTCTATCCAAGTGTCGGCGTTATTCCTGTCGGTAATGAGCACTTCGTCCACTTTATGAGGCTCCAGCCCTTCCTCCAGCAGTTCCGGGAAGGTGAGCCGGTCACGTGCCGTGGGAAAGATGGCTGCAAGGGCGGCCTCGCCGGCGGCCATGTGGTCGGGGTGGCCGATGTACGGACTCTCCGTGAGACTTCTCGCCGGAGAGGGACAGATGACAACCTGCGGTCGATGACGCCGAAGCTCCCGGGCGATGTCTCGCCGAAGCTCCAGGGTGGGCTCAAGCATCGAATCCTCGTAGCCCAGGAAGACGACTTCCTTCACCCCCAGCACCCGGGCGGCATTCTGCTGCTCCCGCTTTCTGATTTCTATCAGCTGGGCAGACGTGATGTTGGGGTCGTCGGAACCCTTGCTGCCATCGGTGCAGATGACCTGCACAACCTCCATTCCGCTGCGACACCACGACGCCACAGTGCCGGCGCATCCGAACTCCGCGTCGTCTGCGTGGGCAACGATTATCATTCCCCGCTGGTAGCCTTCACCGTTGGTCATTTGGCTGATTTCTCCTTAGTTAGTTTTTTCAATTGCGATTGCTCATTGATTTGTCGGAATTCGCAAATCTCCAATAGAAGATTCCCCATGTCCGACCAACCAATTTCTCAATAGTCTCTGCCGTTCCTCTCAAAGCTCAACCCCGCAGAGGTTCGCCGGCGCCCTGGGGCGGCGGCGGCTTTCTAATTATGAGAAATAGAAACATCCCGGCGGCGGTCATCGCGGCAATAATCTTGAATCCTGCGCTGTAGCTGTAGTAGTCGGCCATGTAGCCCGCCAGTAGCGGACCTACAATCTGCCCCCCCATCAGCACCAGATGTGAGTAGCCCTGGATCATCGGAAAATTCTTCCGTCCAAAGTAGTCGCTCCTCATTGCCGTAATCACCGGCCCCCGAATTCCCCAGGACATCCCCTGTATCGCCGACGCCAGGATAACCTGGCTGAAGCCGTCGGCGGTAGCAAGCAGAAGCAACGCCGACGCGTGACCCAACATGGTTCCCGCAACTATGTAGTGCTTCGGCAGACGGTCCCCCAGAAACCCTCCCACCGGCTGTGCCGCCATGAGAAAGCCGTTGACCGCAATCACCGCCGTGGCTGCCCTCCCTGCGGTGAAGCCCAGGTCCGTCTCCAGGTAGGGCACCATGTGCAAACTCAAGGTGGAAATGACAAGCAGCGACACCGAATGCCCTATGGACATCAGCCAGAATGCTGGCGTCCGCAGCGCCTCCTTCACCGAAAAGTCGTACTCTTGGTCCGACGATGACGAGCGCCGGGGTCCCTCCGATCCTTCAGACGCCTTGTCATCGGGCGTGTCTCCGTCAGGCAGGTAGCCGTAGGGTTCGGGACTGTAGCGCATCAGGCTGGCCAGCGGCAGCCCGACGATAGCGGCGAAGATGCCGCAGCCCAGTGCCGTCTTGTCCCAACTGAAGTTATTGATAAAGATGGATACCACTGGCGCAACCACAATGCCGCCGAAGCCCATCCCCATCATCGTAAGTCCCACAGCCATGGCCCGCTTCCGTCTAAACCAGTTGGTCAGGGCAGGCACCACCGGAGTCCAAGCCGCCAAACCTGAGCCCACGGAGAGTATCAGAAATGCCACGTAGAACATCGGCACATTCCGAGTCATGCTCAGAAGCACCAGCCCCAGCGCCAGAATCATGAACCCACCGGCCATCACAATCCGGGAGCCGAAGCGCTGCACCAGATAGCCGCCCAGAGGCCCTAGGAACCCGCTCTCCACGCGAGACAAGGAATAGGCGCCGGAAATCAGCGTGCGGCTCCACCCAAACTGCCGGCGCATGGGCTCGAAGTAGAACTGGAACCCGTGCATGAACAAGCCGCTGCTTATGGCGATGCTGATCATGCCGCCCAGCACGACCCACCACCCGTAAAAGACCCCGCGGATGCGAGATAGAGCCCAGGCCGCTAACAAGGCAAATTCAACCCCCCGCTAGTGCGGTGGGCATAATCCGGTTCAGGACGAAGGGGCAAGGTCAACTCGGGTTGCCGGGGTCCAGAGCCAGGATAATCTCGAAATTGTACTCACCTACGCTCTCCATAAAACCACTTATGGCCAGGTAAAAGTCCCCGGTTTCGGGGGCCACCCATCGAATCCCATGCACTAGCCCGCCTTCCCACAAATTTCCGTGATCGCAGCGATTATGCCATTCGGAAGATCTATTCCCGTCGGCTCGATACATCTGCGTACATAGGTCCGTCGTAGACTTGGGGCGCATGAAGATGTGGTACACCCTGCCTTCATAGGCATTGAAGCGGAAGTAGTCTTCATCGAAAGTATCGTCTATTGTGCCATGAATTCTCTTGGAACGCCCAATCCTGGTAGCGGACTCTGGACCGTTGCCATGGTCGTCCGCCGCTGACTCCTCCGCCGGCGCGATAGTGAAGGCGTAGTCTCCGGTCTTGCCACCGAAATTTTGGACCGCAAAGTAATACGCCTCCGAGCTGGGTGCTCGCCACTGAATCAGCGGCCCATCGGGCCCGATCACTCGGCCCTGCCACCTGTTCCTCAGCTCACTCACTCCGTCAGGTCCGTACAGCGTAATGCTGGTATGGCCTAGGGTCTCGTGTTCTACGCTAATCCGGTAGGTTTGTCCTTCCTCCGCCTGAAACTGAAAATAGTCGAAATCGAAGATGTAGTCCAGAGACCCCGTAACGACTTCGCCGATCGCAATGAGCCTGGCATCCTCGGCTTCGTCAGCCTCTTCGTCGGCAAAGTCGATTTCTGGGAATGCGAAATCTCCGCCATGAAGCTCCCGAAACAGTGCGCGAATCTTCTCTTGCTGGTTGGGCGCGTGCTTCAGAAAAGTCTCATATATTTCCTCTTCGGAAGGAGGCGTGCTGAATCTTAACGCCGGCACGTGCCCTCCGCTAGAAACGTATAGTTCATTCAAAGCGGTCGACATGGCATTCTTTCCCATTATCTTTAGCAGGTTGAGTAGCAAATACTCGCCCAACCTGTAATTGCATTGGAAGTAAGAAACGTCTCCGCGCTCCAACAGATATGCATTGTGACGTATATTTTCAACCCCCGAGTCGATGCAGAAACTCTGGACCTCCTTTGACACCACAGTCTCTCGACTGGAGATGTCCTGGCGCCCTCTCTCATGATTAACATGTGCCTCGACAAAGTTGGATCCTCCCTCAGTGAACCACGGATGGCCGCTGAAATTACTCGTCAAGTAGTAGTGGGCTGCCTCATGGGGAATGCCAAATAACCGACCTCGATGCACAATTACCGACATGTGACTGCCGAGATGTCTGACAAGATGTCCGTACTCCCTCTTCCCCTCGGTTACTACCAACATTATGATGTCGGTGGTCGGGAAGGGAGCGCCAAAGAATTCCTCAGCTATTCGAGCGGCATCCTCAACCTGCCTCAGCGACTCTTGATTCAGAACGGGACTACTATCCTGAACTAGCCATACGTTGACATCACCCGCAAGGGGCAGCGAAATAGACTCATGATAGAGATGGCTATCAATGAGCAGGGCCTTGTATAGACTAGGGTTTTGGCCGGCAAGCGTGACAATCAGTGCAGCTTCTTCGTCAGTCAACCCATCATTGAACCAGGTCCTGGCGGTCAAAGTTGCCAAAAGTTCCGAGTCTGACCGGCCTAGAGCGTGCAAGAGAAAGAAGTCCAGGTCCCTTTCGACACCGTCTCTAAACCTGGGCCAACCGATAATTTTCCGAACTAACTCCTCGTCTTTGGATGCTATATCGTCTAGAGAGTGGATGGCAGACATTTCAAGTCTTGTAACGCCGTCGGATAACCACGGGAGAACTGCCATTTTGTTAGCGAATTCGATATCTCTGGATGCCACTTCGAACAGGGCACGTCTAACAGTTCCTTCATCCTCCGTCACGCCGCCCGTGAACCAGGGAATAGATATCACTTGTTTGGCCAAGGCAAGGTCTGCGGATGAGAGATCGCTCAGTTCAATTAGAGTGCTTGCCTCATCCTCTGTGATGCTATCGACGAACCAGGGAAGAACCGCCGCTTGTTTAGCCAAACCCAAGTCTATGTTTAACAGATTGCTCAGCCCAACAAGAGCGCTTGACTCAGTCTCCGAGACACCATCGACGAACCACGGAATAGCCATCACGTCGTTCGCAAATTCGGTATCCCTGGATATTATCCAAAGCAAGGTGTGTCTAGCGGCGTTTTCACTCTCCGTTACGCCCTCACTGAACCATGGAAAACTCGCTATCTTTTTGGCCAACGCCAAATCCCTTGACGCAATTTCGCGCAATTGTAGAAGAGTCCTTTCCTCAGCGTCAGTCAAGTCGTCTCCTAGCCAGGCAAGCCTTGCTACGGAATTGGCCAACTCAAAGTCTATCTCTGAAATACGGTCCAGCGAGGTACTAGCTGACCATTCTATTCCCGTAGCGTCGTCAGTCAGCCAGGGCAAAGCTGCAATATGCCTTGCAAGATTGACATCCCTTTCCGCAATGTTCCTGAGGGCGTGGATGACCGCGGCCTCGGACTGAACCACCTCGTCCGCGAGCCAGGGGCGAGACAGCAGCAGATTTGCCAGCTGTGCACCCATGTCCTCCTCGTCAGTCTCCCCCACCTCGGCTTTTGCGATACCCTCGATGAACCCCATGACAGTTTGCTCACCTTGCGCAAGGCCGTCGACAAACCAGGGAAGGACCACCACTGCCCGAGCCAAATCAGAGTCAATTTCTCCCAATCTGAGCGCATGACTGAGAGCGGCCGCTTCAGCCTCCGTCACGCCGTCGTTCAACCATGCAAGAGTCACGGCCCAGCTAGCCAACTCGAGAACTTCGGCCCTTACGGGCTGAAAGACGATTAAAACGACACTCTCGGCCTCCGTCATATCGTCGACGAACCATGGGAGGGTTGCTACTTCACTCGCAAACCCGACGTCCCTGTGTGTGATCCTGGCCACGGCGCGAATGCCAATACTCTCGGCCTTTGTCACGTCGTCCATGAACCACGATAGCGCTGCGATCTCTTTCGTCAACTCGACGTTTCTTGTAGCCATGGCTGCAATGGCGTCAATGGCATCCCCCTCTTCATCCGTCACGTCATCTATGAACCAGGGGAGGCCTGCGACATGTTTGGTCAAACCGACGTCATTGGTTGCAATCAAGGCGAATCTAGCGAGCGCATCCGCTTCAGCCTCCCCCGGCCCTTCCTTGGCCCACGTCGTTGCCATCAATAAAATACCCAGCTCCGGGTCCTTGCCCGCAAGGCTGAATAGGTGCTTAATGACTGCGCCTTCATCCCATGTCACGCCGTCGCCCAACCATGCAAGAGTAACGGCCCAGTTCATTAACTCGATATCGTTGGCTTTTACGGCGGCAAAAGCATCCATCGTAACGCTTTCTGCCTCCATAATGCCGTCGACAAACCAGGCGAGTGATGCCAGGTCCCCCGCCAAGTCGGCATCGCTGGAAGCTATCGCCCCAATGGCATCAATGGCAACACCCTCTTCTTCCCTCACGTCGTCAGCCAACCAGGGAAGGGCTGCAACTTTCCCGGCCAACTCAGCGTCCTCCGATGCAATGAGGGATATGCCAACCATGACATCCCCCTCAGCCTCCGTCACTCCGTCTACTAGCCAAGGAAACCCCATTATTTTGCCGGTTAGGGAAGCGTCAGCCGTTGTCGTGCCCAGCAAACCCTTCAACGCATCCCGCTCCAGGGTGTCCACCCCATCTAAGACCCACGGCAGGGCAACAACCTGCTCCGCCAGATCGGCGTCCGCAACCCAAAGTTCGATCAGCGTCTCAACCGCGTCGGTCTCAGCCCCCTCCCCAGGGTCTCCAAACCACGAAAGAATCTCACCCAGGCTTGAGGCAGCCACCTCCCGAGGGCCGGGTGTGGGTTCCGGAGTTGATGTAGGTGTCGGACGAGGAGTCGGTGTTGGCGTCGGTTCAGGCGTCGACTCTGGCGTAAGCTTGGGGGTTGGCGTCGGTTTAGACGTGGGTTCCGGCGTAGGCTTGGGTGTTGGACGTGGAGTTGGCGTAGTAGTAGGTTCGGTTGTTGGCGTCGGGGTGGGTTTCGGCGTTGGCGCGACCGTTGGCGTGGGAGCGGGCGTGGCTGTTGGTGTCAGGGTAGGTTCCGGCGTAGGCGCTAACGTTGCGGTCGGAATCGGGGCAAGCGTGGGAGTGGGTTCCGACGTTGCCACAGTACCTGCCGGTTTGTCGTCGCAAGCCGACAGCAGCGCAATAGAAACCAGACACAGCGCCAACAGTTTAGCTATCCAGAATCTACCCATGCAACATCCGTTCGCTGCCAGTATAACAACCGGCGGGCAGATACTCAATCGCCCTCAGATTCGGCATGATTCACCCTCTTCTAACGGAGCAAGCCACAGCCTACGTCCGCGTAGGTTTGGGAGATGCCGAAGTATCACTCAGCCGAAGCGTCCCGTTCTTTTGCAAGCAACAAAAGAGCCGTCTAACCCAGTGGCCATTTCCCCTGCTCTTTGTTATGGGTTAGACGGCTCTGGACTAAGGAAGCTGCATGATCTCCACCCGAACATTGTCGGGGGCTTCAACGAAAGCAATCCTCATCCCGTTGGGCAGCGGTCGGATGGCCTCCAGCACCTTCACTCCCTTTCCCTCCAGCTCCGCCATGGCCCCGTCGATGTCGTCCGTCTCGATGCCGAAGTGCTCCAACCCCATGTGCGGGTCGGAAGAACCGGCCGGCAGGCTTTCCGGTGATGCCTGCGTTATGTTCACTCGCACGCCGCCCAAGTCCGTGCGAACGGTCACCGACCCGCCCATTTCCGCCTCGCCCGCCACCGTCGCGCCGAACGTATCCACGTACCACTGGGCCGTGCTCCGGGGGTCTTCCGCCTTGATGTGAATGTGATTCATGCCATATTTCATTTTTATTACCCCTTAACTAGTCTGTATAATTTCCAGAACTAAATCGGGCCGGTCGACCCTCCACATCATCTGTCCACCATCTCTTTTTACTACGAAAAAAGCGCTATCCCCATCCTTGTCCTCGCGGATGCGGGGACCCATCTTCGCCCCCACGACCAACCCGAAGCGGCGGTTCCTAAACCACCCTCCCCCCTCCGTCATTCCGGCGCAGGCCGGAATCCACCTTCACTTCCCGCGTCCAATCTCATCGCTTTAGTGACCAACCCTAATCATAATATTTCTAAGCTGAAGGAAGAATCCATCGGGCCTAGCCGCCGACAGCTTCCTCCAACATCTCGTTTATCTCCCGTATGGTTGCCTGCTGCCACGCCGGGAAGCGAAGGCTTACCCGCTTGCGTCTCTCAACTCCGAACTGTCTGTCGTCCAGGTCGGGATTTTCCCTGCGAATGGCCTCCTCTATCTCCTCCGACTCCCTGTCCGCCACCTCCGGCCGTTCAATCCAGTGGCAGATGTAGTCCAACCCCTCAGTGTAGAATACGAAGGCGGGAATGGACTGGTACTTACCCTCCTTCAGGAACTCGTTCATTACGTCCAGGTTGGAATCTCTCGGAAAGACGCGAACCTCCACGCCGGCGCTGACGGCCAACTTGGCCATGGTCGGCAGCCCCCGATAAACGTCCGGGCACCAATCTTCGCCCAACGCCAGCACTTTGGCGGGGCCTCCACTACGTTGGGTAAGAGCGCGGAACCGCTCAAGCTCTCTATCGTCCGGGTCAAACTCGTCGTAGTATTGCAGAAACTGGAGCTTGTTTACCTTTATCTGCGATAGATACTCCTCGTACGAGAACCCCTGGGCGAATCTCTGGGGCGTTACGATGGTGGTCTTGCCTGTCATGGTCTACCTCCTATGCGGGCCAACGGCCCGTCAGCCGATGTCTCAACCGTAGACGCCTTCGAACTCCCCCTCTTCAATACGCCCGTCCGGGTAGACGATGATGGGCACGGCGCTGCCGTACTCCAGGGCCTCGTCGAGGGCCTCTTGGCTTTCATCCACCCGCTTCTCCACGTACTCGACGCCCTGGCTGTCCCAGGTATCCCGCAGCTTGTCGCAGGCGGGGCAGAATTGAATGGTGTAAATGACGGGAAGAGTCATGGCATCCTTCCGAGTTTCGGTCAATAATATCCCAATTGCCAACGGCTGTCACGACACATCCTCCACTTCATCCCAAGCCCCCTACTGCCACCCTAAAGGTCCCCACCTGTCATTCCGAGTCCCTTCGAGGAATCTCGTCATCGGGCGCCCCCTGCCCCTATAGCCCTACCCACTTGCCGTCTTTGATCACCGCGGACTCTTACCGAAAAGGAATCCCCCGCCGAAGATTCAAGGTGCAGTTCTGGTAGAGCGTGAAAACATGTCGCCCCCGCTATCAGTTCCACTGTCAACTCGAAAACAAGGAGACTACCCGCCCTTCCGAATGCGCAACATCAGCAGGTCGCCGCTCTGCCAGGGTTGTGAACCCACCGCCCAGCTAAGGGTCCGGTTCGCTGCATCCACCGTGGCGTTGGCGACTTGCAGGGACAGGGACACCGAGCCGTCCAGGGCGATGAAGTTCACCTCCTGGTCCGCTATACCGTCGTGGGGTGTGAGCGTTAGTTTCACCGTTCCCGACTCTCCGGTCCCGGGTTCCCACGCGATACGCTCCAAGGTTGCCGACCCGCCGTTGGCGCCGGTAAACGTCGCGGGTTTCAGAACGCCGTTGGTATCGTCAGCCGCCACGGCAGTGCCGTCGGTGACCGGGTCAAAAAA
This sequence comes from Dehalococcoidia bacterium, assembly GCA_965238215.1. Classification (GTDB taxonomy): domain Bacteria; phylum Chloroflexota; class Dehalococcoidia; order Lucifugimonadales; genus JAPULR01. The sequence goes on from OZ250180.1 coordinate 2,871,222, forward strand.
CGCCTCGTGCAGGGTGCCCGCAGGAGCGTTCACCGCCACCGTCCACTCGTTGCTTATGACAAAGTCGCATAACTTGAAGGCGAACTCGTCTTCCTTGAGGTCAAACGTGTACTTGCCTGCGGGAATCGGACGTGCAAGCTTGACCATCTGATCGTACTGGATCGTGTCATTTTCTCCATCTCCATCCGTGTCGATAGCCGTTGAAGCACCGTCCTCAATGTCGAATAGATCCGAGTCACCGCCCTCAATCCAGATCGCTATCTTGGTATTAGGATAGCCGCCGTAGGCTTCTCTTTGATCGAGCACGGTGCCTGCTGGTTGACCGGAGACGCGACTTTGGTTGATATTCCAAAGGGTGTAGGGTACACCCCTTTCCTCTGGGAAGTTGCGTTGGTTGCGCATGTATCTGTACTTCTCTAGGACACACCCTTTGTATGCCTCCGATCCGTCGCCCCCTTCGAGCTCAGCGGCAACCTCTGTGATCCGCACCTTTAGATCGCCGAGGGTGATTGTTTCCGTAGGAGGCGGCACGTCCAACAGGAACTCTTGGTCGTCACCGGTAGAACTTGTGCTCGTGTCTGCGGGTAGCCAAGCCTTGTGTCTCCTGCTGTGCAGGCTGTAAAAGTTATCGGGTGAATACGGATCTCCCACATAAAAAAGGAAGTGGTCTGCGCGTTCTAGCTGCTCATCAAGTTTGCTTCCAAATCCACCGGCATCTCCATACAGGAAGAAAATCGCTACCCTGTCGTCCCATTGATCGTCCCGCTCTGCGAGGATGACAGTCTTGGCATCATTGGCCTCGGCACTCATATCGTAGGACCTACCATCGACCCACACCGCCACGATGCTGGACGGTCCCGCGCCCTTCAGGAACTCGCTCACGCCGAGGCTGAACTTTAGCGCCACACTGTACTTTCCGTCCGCTTCGATGATGACCTCCGACGAGAACATTGTCATTGTCGCCTTGACGACAACTGGGCTTTCGATAATTTTCTCCTCAATCAAGGAGTCCCCTACGTAAGGAGAGTCCGCCACTACGCCGGTGACAGCTGGAGAGGGTGGCGGCGCCACCGTGCCTGTAGTCCTCTCCAATACCACCGGCGACACCAACGTCCCTGCAGGCGTCTCAAACTCTGCCGGCGCCGTTCCTCCCTCCAGGGCCTCCTGCCCACCGTCGGAGAGGCCGCACCCCAGCAGCATCATTGTCACTCCCGTCAGCAGAATGAAGCTGAATGTTCTCATCATCGTGGTCCCTCTTGCATGCATCGGAATACGACTCTTGTCACGGTGAATGGTCGGGCGAGTCGTGGAAAGCGTCGCCGGATCTGCAAGCAACCACCAGCGCCGCCAACACCCCAAGCATCGCTATCATCCCCTGTCCCTTCACTACATTCTCCCTATACCCTCAGCAGATACTATGCCTACCATTGCGAAATCGTTCCCTCTCAATTTGCGCTATTCGCAATTGACCCCGCACACATCTTCTACTTGGACAAGGATAGAGGGATAATGTTCTAAGGAAAAGGGCAAGCTTCAGACCGGGACGAGGAGATTCCTCTAGGTGTTCGGAGGTCTACGGGTGCAGACACGAATTGACAGGATTAGAAGGCTTGCTCCTCGTCGCAGATCACCTTACGCCGCAGAACCACGGCGGACAACCGTTCCCTACCCCACGCCAACCCTTCCCCTAAGAAGTTACCCGCTCCCCACCCTTAAACACCGCCTGCACCTTCATCAAATCTAAAATATTCTCCGACGGGTCCCCCTCCACCACCAGCAAGTTCGCCCTCTTCCCCGGCTTCAACTCGCCAACTCTATCGCCAATTCCCAGGGCCTGCGCGGCATGACTCGTCGCCGATTGAATCCCCTGCATCGGCGACAAGCCTCCATCCACCATGCACTCAATCTCATAAGCCAGCTGCCCGAAGGGGTAGCTGCCCCAACCACAATCTGAGCCGGCAATCAGCCGCACTCCCGCATCCACCATCCGGGCGCACTGCTCCAACCGAGCCTTCCGGTGTTCATAGCCTGCAACGAGCTTCGCCTCTTCCTCCAGCGTCAGCCTGCCAGCATCCCTTTTGCGCTCCAAAGCCCAGATCCCGCTCCTGCCGATGTGCATTGTGGGGTTGACCCACACCCCCTGCTCAACGATTCGTTCCACAATGTCGGCGTCGTAGCTCGCCTGCGCCTCCTCATCCATAAAGAAGGCGTGATATATCACTTCAAAGCCCGCCTCCAAGACGTTCCGCATCCCCTGGTTAGAGCGGCAGTGGGCGCCCACGAATCGTCCCTGGTTGTGCGCCTCGGCGCCGATGGCCTTCAACTCGTCAACGCCAAAGGCGGGACGGTAAGGATAGCTGGTGAGAGTGCTGCCCCCCGTGGCAATCACCTTAATGAAGTCGGCCCCCTCCTTTATAAGCCCTCGGGTGGCCTTTCGTACTCCGTCCACCCCGTCGGCCTCCCCTCCCATGTACCAGAGATGCCCGCCGGTGACGGTAACGGGCCGGCCGCACGTTAAAAGGTTCGGGCCTTCCACCTCTCCCTCCTCTATACCGCGCTTCAGGGACAGACCCGTATTATGCCAGGCGCCGTTGTCGCACATGGTGGTAACGCCGCTGTGAAGGGCAATGCGGGCGTTGCGGGCGGAACGGAGCAGCATTAGATCGTCTCCGTCGGCAATGGCCTCCTCGCCGGAACGTCCCCGTCCCGCCATGTTCGTGTGAGTGTGGCAGTCTATCAGTCCGGGGAGAAGGGTGGCCCCGGGGAAGCGCAGGACTTGGGAGCACTTCAAGATATCCCCCAATTCGGCCGTGGGACCCACGCTAGAAATCACGCCACCCTCAATGACCATAGCCATGTCTGTTTGGGGCGGCCCGCCCAAACCGTCTATAAGCCTATCTGCTTGTATGATGACCTTCTTCATAGTTGCTTCTCCCTCTGCTGCTCTCTAACCTCGGCGTTCCGATAACGCCTCGGTGACTGAACGCGTCCCGATGCCCCGATTATATAACCCGCGCAGGGGCCGGTTGAGCGCGCTCAAAGTCATTAGCCCTGCGAAAATCGAGCCAAATCCTCCCAGCACCCGCGTAGCGTTAAGCCAAGCCGTGTCTGCAAGAATCCCGTTCACCAGGTTGAAGCTCGCCATGGCCCCCTGAATATGCCAGCTGTACACCGCCATAACCCGGCCCCTTATCTCGTCGGGCACTATCTGTTGCACCATGGCGCTGGAAAGGGTCATGAAACCCGCTTGAGCAAATCCCACTGCAAAGGCAGCAATAACAGCGGTGGCGAGGTTGAAAGAAAGGCCCAGCAGCAGCGGAGTCAGCCCGCTGAGTACCCCCAACACGAAGAGGGTTCGCCCACGGACGACGTCGCTGCCCAGCCCGGCGATACCGAAGGATGAGACCAGAGAGCCGGCGCCAATGCCCATCATAAGAAGGTTCCCTCCCTTGTACAGATCGGCCCCTTCGGATAGTCCAAGCCTGTCCCTGGAGAGAACGGGAAACAGGGTCTCGTAGGACATCGCCAGGGCGCAGTGGGCTATAACCACCAGAAAGAGAGGCAGCAGCAGCCTGTGGTTGTAGACGAAGGACAATCCCTGCGCCACATTGCTGAGGGCGCTCCGGCTGCGGTCTACCATGCCCCTGGATACAGTACGAATTCGCAGCACCATAAGGAGGCCTATCGCGTACAGACCCACGGATATAACAAAAGCCCACTCGCCGTAACCCAGGAGCACAACCGGCAATATAAAAAGCGGTCCAGTCAACTTGCTCGCTTGCTGAGTGGCATGGTGAAAGGCCACCGCATTGACCAACTTGCTCCTGGGAACCAGGTTGGGAAGTAGTGCCTGGGACGCTGGCATCTGGGTCGCCCGGGCGAAGCCGTTGACGGTAGATAGCATCACCAGCTGCCAGAACTCGATGTTGCCGGTAATTACCAGAAGGGCCAAGACCAGGTTCTGGACCAGATTCACGGCGTAGGCCCCAGCCAACACCCGCCGCCGGTCGAACCGGTCCGCAAGGTAGCCGGCTATCGGAGACATGACCACCGAAGGCATCATCGCGGCAAAGGTTACGATGCCGGCGGCGCTGGAGGATCCCGTTTCGTTGAGGGCCAGGGCGGCCCGGGCCACTATGAGCGCCCACGCCGAGGACTGGGAGAAGGCAGTGGCGATCCAGAGACGACGGTATTCGGCATGCTGGAGGGCGCCCAGCAGCCGGGAAGCGAAGGTGTCGTTCCTCAACGTTTCGGGGTGTCCGGGCGCATGAAGCCGATTCTACCCTCCAAGGATGAAGAATGCCAGAAGGGACGGGCGCAATGCCCTTCATTTTGTATATGGTGTACAATGTTTCCGCTTTGCACGCCTCCAACGCACATCTCGCCCTGCTATTTCCAACGCCGTCCGCTTACCCTGTTCCGGCGAGTTGGAAGTGGAGTCCGCCCCCCATTCGTCCAACCATTACAGCCCTCCCCCCAGAAGCAAATTTGTCGCCTGAGAAGGCGCTTGGCCTCCTATGCTCAGTGTAGGCATGCGCACCGTCGTCGCCCTTCTTCTCGCCGTGCTGGTTTGCGTTAGCTTCCTGGCGTTCCTAACCGCTTCCAAGGTGCGAAGCACCCTTCTTGAGCCTTCCTTCTATACAGACGTGCTCGAAGCCAACGATTCCTACGACGCCATACACGCGGGCCTTCTGGAAGAGATTCAACGCCGGGAGGAGGTTCAGCAGCTTCAGCAAGACCTGGGCATGGACTCCGATGAGTTCCTGAGTATAGCGAGTGAAGTTGTGCCTCCCTCATTCGTCAAGGCTCAGATAGACGGGATAATTACCGGTGTTCTGGGCTATCTGCGAGGCGAAGCGGAAGACCCGCAAATCTTCATTGAATTCACCGGTCCTCTGGAGCGAATAAGGCCGGCGAGTCTAGCTTTCGTGGACCGTCGTGTGGAGTCCGCAGAACTCACCTATCCCACAACTGCGCCGGAGTACGCCCAGGATTTGCGTGAATTAGTCGAATCCGTGAGAAGTGGCGAAATCCCCCGGCAAGCGCCATCCCTCGCCAACATTCCCAGGACGGCCATCGATAGCGCCTTCTACCATGTTTCGCAAACCTTCTACAACATTGAACCCCGCGCAGCCGCCAGCCTGAAAGCCTACTTGCCCGAGGTGAAGGCCCTGGCGGTGGAGGAACCGGACAGCCGGGAAGCAATGAAGCTGGCCGCCCGCTCCATCGTCTCGCCCTCCATAAACGAAGCCATCGCAAGGGTGCGCCCCCACCTGGACGATCAGGACCGTTTCGACTTGGTGGAAGCCGCCGCCGAAGCCGCCGACATGACGCGGCAGCAATTCGTAGAGGAAGTCGACTCAGTTCGAGACCCCATCAACACCTTGCAGGGTGTTGGTCCTACCGCGGCGCTCGTGATCATGGCCTTGGCTACGGTCCTGCTGGCCCTGGTGAACCTGCCCCACCGCGTTTCAATGATAATGTGGCCCAGCATCACCCTAATAGTCGCCGGGTTCATCGCCATCATCGTCGCTGCCCTTTTATTCGCCTTTCTACCCAATGTCTCCTACGAGATTTGCGGCGATGCTGCGGACTTCGCCTGCGAGCCGGCATTGGACATTCTCCTGGAATTGACCCGGTCCATGGGTGACTTCCCGATATTCCCCTCTGTCGCCCTAATCTTCATTGGCGGCATAGGCGTTACCGTAGCCGCCATAATAATGTCTAGAGGCGCCTCTGCTTCTGCCAGCTCAAGGGGTGGTCAAACCGGCGGCATGGGTTCCAGAAACATGAACGACCTTCCTTCGAACAAAAGCTGGTAGCCCATAGCAAGACGCCGGATACGTCGACAACTCCCACCACCGATGATACCCTTGCCAACGCCCAAATCTGTGTGAGAGGCATCGTCATGGCTGAACAGCTTACCAACCCCCAAGACCCCGCCCTGGACCTCTTCCCCCTCTTCGGACAGTATGAATCGATGGCTGCACAGGAGCTTGAAGGCCTGACGGACCCACAGCTGGACTGGACGAGTCCCCGTTGGGGATGGTCCGGGTGGAGCATTCGCAACAACATCAGCCACGTGGCCTCTCACCTGTTCCGATGGTACATCCTCCGCTGGGGAGACCAGATCTTCCCCGAGGGCATTCCCTATCGAGACGAGGTGGATTACCTGGCGGCGCTGTCCCATCGCCAGCTGGACAAGGAGCAATGGTGGGAGATAGACGTAATCCTGTGCAAGCTTGGTGAGGCCATTGCCATGGTGCACGGGATTCTGGCAAGGGAAACTCTGGGTTCTCTCCGGGCCAAGACCATCGACCTCGAAAGCCCCGGCTTCTACGACCAGATCTCCGAGAGATACCCGGGCACGCTCCTGGAGCATCCCACTGACCCCAACCTTCGCATTTTCACCCTGGAAGGCTGCTTCCACCACAGCGAGGGAGAGTTAGTGACGCACCTCTACAATGTGCAACGACTCAAGCGCGCCCAGGGCCTGACGGCGCGCGTAACCCTCCCCAACATCGGCTACTGGACCCTCCCCGACTGGGATACCAGCGAACCATAGCCCCCTCCCCCCATGATGGGGGAAGGTTGGGATGGGGGTGAACTCCTTCCGTGTCCTCGCGAATGCGGGGACCCATCCCTCTTCTAACCAAATGTCATTCCAAGCGCAGCAAAGCGGAGTCGAGGAATCTTGCCGCCCTACGCGCCCCAATACTGCCATCTTCCCATAGCCAAAAATCCCCTTCTCCTGCTAACCTGCCCCCATGAAAAAACCCTCTCAGTGACAAATCTCGCCTCCCCCCCATTGTCCTCGCGGATGCGGGCACCCATCCCCCTCCGTCATTCCCCCTCCCATGTCCTCGCGAATGCGGGGACCCATCTTCGCCCCCACGTAGAGGCCCTCCCCGAACCCCCCGTCCCCCGTGGCCACCCCCCATCCGTTTCCCCTATTTTCAAAAAAACAAAAACAAATCCCCAAAACACCTCTATCCACGCCTAATTTGCCCGAAAACCCCCATCTTTGTTCCCAGGAACAATTCGCCCCCAAAGCTAAACCGATAGGAATAGAGTCCCCTAAACGAATCCAAAATCCCCATCCGTATCTGAAACTCCAATCAACTACCCCATCATTCCCACCCGGTTGGCTGTCTTGACAGCAGGCTGGTATAATACCCCCCTTGCCCGCGTTAGAGTTGTCAGGGGCGGTTGGCTCAGTGGTTAGAGCGCCTCGTTCACACCGAGGAGGTCGTTGGTTCAAATCCATCACCGCCCACCACTCAGACGCGGCAAAGGAGCCGAGGTGGCGGAACGGCAGACGCGCTGTGTTCAGGGCGCAGTGTCCTTATGGGCGTGTGGGTTCAAATCCCACCCTCGGCACCAAGGTGTATCAAGCGCTTGTAGCTCAGCAGGATAGAGCGCAGCCCTGCGAAGGCTGAGGTCGTGGGTTCGAATCCCGTCAAGCGCGCCACCCAACCCTTCAATCTGGCTATAAAATCCTTGTTTAAGCGATCTATGCGGCACTGTTGTTATCACAACATGCAATGGCGCCATTGCATGACGATAATGCAGCAGTGGGCTGGCTATGTAGTTCGTCACTCTGGTGTAAAGGGATGCTCAACATCATAGAAGCAGTCATCGTCGTGGTCGTCGGGGGACTCCTCTTGTTGGCATTGAACCGGCACGTCCCTAGAATCATGAATTGGATCGCGTGGCGCTGGAGACGTTACCGCGCCAGCCGGGATCAGCGCCGCGCTGAGCGTAAGGAATACTTGGATCAACCCGTAATGCTTAAAACAGACGAATTGATACACCGGGGTTGCGCCAGTAGCAAAGACGAAATCGAGCATGAGCGGATCATTCCTCTGGGACGTTGCGTGCGCTGCGGAGAACACGGAAGCAGACCTAGAGCCAAGATATAGGGCCTAGGAGACGACAAGGGGTCGTCTCACGCGTGCGGCTCGAAGAATCTCTTTGGCCACAGACACACGCCTCTGCTTTACAATCCCCAATTGACGACTTCCCCTCGTTGGGTATAATGGAGCTACCGGCCTCATTCAACAGGCCTATGCTCGGCGTCCCTTCCGGTTCAGCAATGAAGGGCTTCCCGTGCAGAATACGCAATAGGGAGGAGAAATTATGGCAGAAAACAACGACATGCAGCAGATGACCGCAATGGACGGCCCCGCAAAGGGCGGCCCGGTATCCATCGAGGCAGGGCCCATCCAATTCTATATGAGGCACCGCGACCTGCTTAACGACCAGGGCGTTTCCCTCATGGTGATGGGGCCCGTGGACGGCAAGGAGACGGAGCTTCTACGCTTCGACTGCTTCGACCAGACCCCCCACTACCACTACGGCCCCACCACCATCAACGAGCGGCACAACCTCGACAAGACCACCGCGGGCAACCCCATAGGCTGGGCCATGAGCCAGCTTCGAGGCAACTTCGGCACCATGCTGACCAAGGCCGGCGCCGAGGACCTGGCCGCTCAGGCGGATTCCGACGAGGTGCAGAGCAAGCTGGACGACGTCGAGTCGGCGGCCCGGGAGATGGCCCTCTCCCAGAGAAGCACCGTCACCCACAATCGCGGCGACCGCATTTTCGAGACGGGCAACATCCGCTTTGGGCTGGAATTCCGCCAGCTCTCCGTTGGACAGGGCCTCGCCATCCACGTGCTCGGCGACGTGGCGGGACAGGAAATTGAGCTTCTCGCCTTCGACTGTTTCGACACGGGGCCTCACTACCACTACGGCCCTAGAAACAAGAACATCCGCCTCTACTGGGACCAGACCATCGTCCCGGACACCCTCGGCTGGACTCTGGACCAGTTCAAGCGGCACAGGCTTCCCGACATGCTGAATAGGGCGGGCTACCCCGGCATCGTGCAGGAACTCGACATGGACCTCATCGACGCCACCCTCCCGAAGATCGAATCCGCCGCCATGGAAATGGTGGCCGAAAACTCCTAGAGAAACCCATAGCCGGCGGCTCCCCCGGAGCCGCCGGCTATGAGCAACTGCAAATTCTGCGGCCAGTCTGCCGGATTGCTGTGCTCCCAGCACCACAGATGCGACCAAGGCCACACGAACCCCTGGACTCCATCAATTAGATGTGCGTCGTGGGGCAACGCCTATGAGCCATATCTGGCCCATCCCGACTTAGCGGAAAGTTACCGATCTACGCTGTTACGAAATGTCCCACCCGGACATCCCGGACGCAGTAATGAATTACGACAAGGTGGTTCCTGAGAATTTCATGGTCAATACACAGTGTAGAACAGAACGTTATAGGTGTGAAGCCAACTGCTCTCCCCATCCTTTCGATATTCTGGCGATTTATGCATTGTACCAGACGGTAGTAGACTGATGGTATTCGACACCTCGCACATAAACTGGAAGAAAATCGCCATCGTCTGGGTGATTCTAGGAATTATATTTGGCGGGGGTCTATTCGTCTTGATGCTCCCTGCCTTTTGCGGCGCTATATGGTTGGAATCCGGCTATGATGAAGATGAAGCTGGAGTATACATCCGGTATTTTGGCGCTCAACCTCCATATCCGCCCCAGTGGTCAGTTGACGGTACAACTATTCTATTATCTTGGTGGGGAACTACGCTGGTGAAAACTGGGGTCAATGGTGTCAGCGTCGAACCGCTAAGAGAACACGTTGCTCATGCCAGCCTCTCCCCAGACGGCACTAGAATAGCATTCGCCACCCTGCGACACGGGGACAACTACGAGATAGGGATCTCAAACTTAGACGGGTCCAGATACCGTCGTCTGACAAAGACCAGGTATTTTAACGGCAATCCCGTATGGTCTCCCGACGGCTCCCGCATCGCCTTCCTTTCCAATCGCCCTATCGACGATGATGACGAGAATGCGAGTGCCACTACTTTGTATACGATGAACGCTGACGGCTCCGACGTGAGGAGACTGGCTTCACAGGTTGCCCGAATTGGTCTTCAAGCCTGGTCTCCCGATGGTCTGGCACTGGCATTCATGGGGTATGAGATAACGTCGCCAGGCGGCGAGGGGAATCACCGCTCATTCATCTACACCGTTAACCATGACGGATCCAACCTAACCAAGCTAATCGAATCTGTTACTCCGCCAGCCTGGGCACCCAACGGTAGCGCCATAGCCTTCCTGCCGGGAGATCGTCCTGTCTTCCTTGTAATCAATCCTGATGGCACAGGCCTGAGAGAGATTGTCAGTGTAGATCCCAACTCGGTTCCAAGCAAAAGGTGGGATGCATTTTCATATCTGTCCTGGTCTCCAGACGGGGCGGAGATTCTCTTACAGATTGAGCCATTAGTGCTGGCAAAGACTGACGGATCGAGTTATGGGGTGTTTAAAGGTCTAAATATAGGACCCTCCCTTGCCTCCTGGTCTCCGGATGGCTCTAGAATTGCCGTTGATATCCAGGGATTCAGTAGCTCTGGGTCCGAATACAGTGCAAGGGTCAGCCTTTTCACTATGACTAAGGATGGATCCGACAAACGTGTCCTTGTAAGGCAAACAGAGGACTACGTGGGCCGGTTTGATAGCCTTGTTGCTGTCCACAATGAGCCGTGGGAAACGGAAGAAAATTGGGTGTGGTACTCCTCAGAGGAATAGGGCAACGCAGGCGCGGAATCGTCCGTACTGGTAGATCCGTAGAATCTGATAGTCGGTAAGCGGAATGGTGGTCAAGCCTGCATTCACAGTGTTAGTATGTCTGGCGGCTGAGGTTATGAAACCGTCCTCGAAATTAACTCCGTCACCAGCACATAAACCGGCCAAGGCTAAGGTTAGCCTTGGCCGATTCAGTTCCTATCAGAGCAGGGGATTGTCCCCAAACGCCCCCTAAAACCCGTAAACCCGCGACGCGTTTTCGCCCACAATCATCGCCTTCTCTTTTTCAGGCACACCCTCCAGTATCTCGTCCAGAATCTCAATCGACTTCGGGAACGTCGACTCCGAGTGCGGATAGTCGGACCCCCACATCAGGTTCTCCACACCAATGACATGCCGCATCTGAATACCCAGGGCATCCTCCTGGAAGCTGTGGTATACGTTGCTCCGCATGAAGTCGCTTGGCATCTTGCCGTCCTTGAACCGCATCGCCAGCGACTCCTGCTTCTCCTCGTAAGCAATGTCGATTCGCCCGATGAAATAAGGAAGCCAGCCCAACTCGTGCTCCACCTCCGCCACCTTCAGCCGCGGATGCCGCTCAAACACGCCTGAGAAAATCATGTGACATAGCGACATCCTCACCCAGTAGTCGTGCTGCACGTAGCCCGCCGTACTCTTAGTGGTGATGCCCCTGTCAATCGGGTCAGCCTTTGGCCGGTTGGTCGTCACGTGCAGATTCACCGTGATGTCATTCTCTTCGCAGAAGGCCCAATAAGGCTCGAATATGGGATTGTCGTATGTCCGGTCGGCCCTCGGGTAGCTGGGGATCATCACCGTCCTGATGCCCTGCTCCGCCACCCTCTGCGTCTCCTCAATGGCCAGATCCACGTCCTCATCCGCCAGAATCATGGCCGCGCCCTTCAACCTTTCCGGATAGGCGTTACAGAACTCGGCCAGCCAGTCGTTGTAAGCGGCAAAGATGCCCCGCGCCAGGTCCGGGTCCTCCACGTCCCTGTAGAGAGCTAGACCAATGGACGGATAGACCAGCCCGCCGTACACGCCGTCTACGTCCATGTCCTTCACGTGCTCGCTGGGAATGTATCCGCCGGGTCGAACGTCGTCGAAGGCCCCCTTCAGCACAATCTCATCAGGTCGGTCGAATCGCCGTCCGGCTTGGGCAATGGACCCAACCCCTCCTGTCTCCTTCCTGTCCACCATCCAGGCGTCGATATCTCCTATCTTTCTCATGTGCGGAATCCTGTCGCCAAACTTGGCCTGGTCCATCCGCTCCATCCAGACATCGGGCGGTTCCACCACGTGGGAATCCGACGAAATAACCTTTTTTGCAGCCACCTTAGCGCCTCCACCAGTGATAATTTGGCTAGAATTCTACGACTTTTGAAGCAAAGGCGCTACCCTTTCCTTTGCCGCTCACTTGTGCTATAGTGCGAATCGCAAATACGTCCTAGATTACCCTGCTGCCACAAGGAGCACGTTAATGCCAACTTCTTCTTTGCGCCGAATTGACCTCTTGCCATTACATGTTTGCCTTCGCATTCTCCCAGTCCTAGGATTCCTGGCCATCGCTCTATTCCTGAACGCCTGTGGCGGCAGCGATAAGCCCACGCCTGCACCCGTTCCGCCCGCAGCCACGTCGGCCCCTACACTCACACCTACGACCACACCGACACCCACGCCTACGACCACAGCCGCACCAACACAAATACCCACTCCAACGCCGACGCCTACACCTGCGCCGACGCCCGCACCCGCTCCAACACCTGCGCCGACGCCCGCACCCGCTCCAACACCTACGCCGACGCCCACATCCGTACCAACACCTGCGCCCACACCCGCGCCAACGCCAACCCCTACGCCCACGCCTGCACCCACCCCAGCACCGACACCCACGCCTGCACCCACCCCAGCACCGACACCTACGCCTGCACCCACCCCAGCACCGACACCTACACCCGCTCCAACACCGACGCCGACCCCAACACCTGCACCCACTCCAACACCCGCGCCTACGCCGAAACCTCCACTACCCTCTATCCGGACAGACTTTGCCGAAGCTATATCGGCGGCCAACGCACTCTATAATTCAAATATTCGAATAAGAGTTGACAATCTGCGAGTACGCAATCCGGAACTTGCGTCAAAGATCGAGACCCTGTCATGGGTAGAAGACGACATTCAAGGGCAGGAGGAATGGGAAGCTGTTAGTGCCCTGATCCATCTTCCGGACAGCATCGAAGTAGGTCAATTGACACAGCTAATCGAAGAGCCGTGGGTTGTAGAAGGCAGTAACTATGCAGCCCTGGAGGCCCTTGCAGATGTCACACATGAGATGCATGTCAAGACAGTAATGTCCAATCCCACCATTTCTGACGGCATCACCGACCGGGAAGCAAAGATTCTGGCCACACTTCATACTGCCGTCTACGCCGCCGGTTACAACCTTGACGATCATGACCTGCTGGACAAGTTGTTAGACCCTGAACAACATACGGTGGAGGAGCGGACCATAACCCTGCCTCTCTCCGGGCAAACAGAGCTAACCATCATCCGAACCCGTCCAGGGCTTGCCCGTACCATGGACCTGCTGGAGCATTCCGTTCGCTCCATCGAGGAAGTCATGGGCTTCCCCTTCCCACGCCGACAGTTGATATTCCTGTTTGTGGAGGCCCGTGGAGGGGCGATGCACCTAGATACCCACGTGCAAATGAGACAGGACGAACAGGTAGACGATAGGTCATTCCAGGGGGATACGTTAACTACCCTCGCCCATGAAACAAGCCACTACTACTGGAAAAGCACGCCATCGCCCCATTGCGTACCTGCAGATGCAGGTGTAAGCAAATATATATGGCTCAGTGAGAGCGTCTCAAGGTTTATAGAATATTTGATATATCACTCGCCCCCCTCGAAATACCCCAGTGTTACCCTGGACGAATACTTCTGGTTCGGGCATAACCCCTGTACCATCGTTAAATCTATTGCTGAATTCGAAGACCTGCTGCCCAGGGAAACAGACGCGTTTGAATATTATGACTGCCAATACACCTTGGGGGCGCGCCTCTTCCACGACCTGTACAACGTCATGGACGAGACTGCCTTTCGCCTGGCTTTGCGACGTCTATACCTGCACACCTATTTTGATACACCCGCCTGCGATGACGATCCCACGGTTATCTGCCACGTTCGGGAAGCATTCACAACTTACGCATCTGAAGAAACTAAGGCCATGGTAGAGAGCTTGATCGACCGCCATTACTATGGCCGCCCAGAGTAGACCTGCCCCTACATGGGCCTGTGCCAATTGAGCAGATGGGGAAGCATATGGGCTAGGACGTCGTCGTGAAGTTTGGGCGCGTTCCTGATCGCCGTGGTGGTCTATTCCCATTCACAGGCATAGATATCTACACTCGGGAGGAGGATATCATGTTGGCGCCTACCCTCACCGCCTCCTACAACTCCGTCCTCCGTGGTGACGCCCCTGATCGTCGCCCACTTGCCCCACCATCAAGACCCCTGTTGTACGGCATTCCTACCCGTCTTGTCTGTCACTTACATTTCCCGCGCAGATTCCTCCCCTCCCCACTGACATCCGCCCATTGCCTCCACCCGCTCTCCCCTGCTAACCTATCTCCCATGAACCACCCCATCCCACTTAATCCCCTCACAAAGGCGCGACAAACTTTCAATAAAAATAACATTCGTTTCCACCACAGAAAAAAACGAATCGCGCTTCAAAGCTAATCCCCCACAAAATAACCGTCAACGCCAAATACACTGTCTCAAAACATCACCACCCAACCCTCCCATCTCACTGTTTACACTCATCCCTCCCCTTTACATTCAACACCCATAGCGGTACAATGTCTACGACTGGGCCAAAGGCAGAAGTGCGCTTGGTCTTTTCTCTTTTTCTGGAGGTACACCTTGACACAACCTACCTACCTGACCAGAGACGGCCTGGTTAAGCTCCAGAAAGAACTCGACCACATCCGAACGACCCGCCGTCAGGAGGTGGCCGACAGGATTCAGCGCGCCAACTCCATTGGCGGCACTGTAGATAACGCCGAATACGACGAATCCAAGAAGGAGCAGGCCTTCATTGAGGGCCGCATCCTCGACTTGGAGCGCATCATCAACAGGTCCGCCATCATCGAGGACTTGGCGGAAGATTCCGACCAGGTCAACGTCGGTTCTACGGTTACGGTTATGAACCAGCGACGAGGCAGGAAGGAAAGCTACTTCATCGTCGGTAGCCCGGAAACCGACCCCTCCCAAGGCAAGATCTCAAACCTCTCTCCCATCGGCAAAGCCCTCCTGGGTACTAAAGTAGGCCAGGTGGCGCATGTGCAAGTGCCCGCCGGAACCATCAACCTGGAAGTCCTGGACATCCAGTAGACTGCCGACGCGCTCCCTTCCCATGCCAAAACGGGTTGCCGACCACCGAACCAGCCGCCAACAGAAGCTCCAACGCTTCTTAGACAAGGGAATAGATCCCTATCCCCCACGCGTCAGCCGCACCCACTCCAACGCAGAGGCCAGAGACCTTTTCGTTCGGCAGGAACAGTCAGATGACGGTCAAGTCCAGACCATCACCGTTGCAGGACGGATCATTGCCCGCCGCGGCATGGGCAAGAACACCTTCATAGACCTGCGGGACTCCACCGGAAAGCTGCAAGTACAGTTTCGCGCCAACCTCGTCGGAGACGCCTATCCCCTCCTGCGAGACCTGGACGTCGGCGACTTCATCGAGGCTGCCGGCCCCATGATTCGGACGCGCTCCGGCGAAGTAACTGTGGAGGCCAGGTCCTTTAACCTCCTCTCCAAGTCCCTGCGACCTCTGCCTGAGAAGTGGCACGGCCTTCGCGACACTGAGCAGCGCTACCGCCAACGATACCTGGACCTCATCGCCAACAACGAAGACGTCATGCCGACTTTCGTGCACCGCAGCCGCATCATCGAGGCGGTGCGCTCCTTTATGAACGCCAGCGGTTTCGTGGAGGTGGATACCCCGGTGCTTGTGCCCATAGCCGCGGGCGCCCTCGCCCGTCCTTTCGTCACCCACCACAACGCCCTCGACCAGCACCTATATATGCGAATCGCCACGGAGCTATATCTGAAGAGGCTCATCGTAGGAGGGTTCGACAAGGTCTACGAGATCGGACGCATTTTCCGCAACGAGGGCCTCGACCAAGATCACAACCCCGAGTTCACCATGATGGAGAGCTACGAAGCCTACGCCGACTATACCGACGTTATGTCAATGGTGGAGGAGATGGTCTGCCACGCCGCTCAAACCGTCTTTGGTTCTGACACAGTGCAGTACAAGGAGCATGCCATAGACCTCAAGCCACCATGGCTCCGCCTGCCTTTCTGCGAGGCGCTACAGGAATACGCCGGAATTGACCTCACGCCCTATCTTCAAGGCGAGGCCGCAACCCAGGATCTCATCGTTGAAGCACGGCAGAAGGGCTTCGACCTGGCCCCGGGGCCCGTCCACCAGGTCTATGACAAGCTGCTCTCCCAGGCCGTTGAACCCCATCTGATACAGCCTACGTTCATCATAGACTACCCCAAGGCCATGTCGCCCCTGGCGAAGAAGAAGCCCGGCAGTCCCCACCTGGTCGAACGTTTCGAGTGCTTCGTCGTTGGGATGGAGCTGGCCAACGCCTACACCGAGTTAAACGATCCCCTGGAGCAGCGGCGGCGCTTCCAGGAGCAGGAAGAGGCCCGCCTGCTCTACGGAGACGAGGAAACGGACCGGACGGACGAGGACTTTCTACTCGCCCTGGAGTACGGAATGCCCCCCACCGGCGGCCTGGGAATCGGCATCGACAGGCTGGTGATGCTGCTGACGGGCCAAACTACCATCAGGGACATTCTGCTATTCCCGCAGATGCGCAGCAAGGATTAGCTGATGCTCTCCCTTGACCTCATCCGCCGCGACCCGGAGTTCGTCGCAGCCGCGTTGGCGCGCCGTGGCGAGGAAGCTCCCGTCGATGCCGTTCTAGCCCTTGACGAGAAACGCCGGAGTCTCCAGGCACAAGCGGACAGGCTTCGCGCCTATCGAAACGAGACCAGCAGGACCATCGGCCGGATGTCCGGCGACAGAACTGCCCTCATCGCCCAGATGCGGCAAGTTGGTCAAGAGATAGCCGACCTGAACAAGGAACACGACCAGGTTCAGTCCGATCTTCAGACCCTGCTTCTCGGATTGCCCAACCTCCCTCAACCGGACGTGCCCGACGGCGAGGGCGAAGATGACAACGTCGTGGTCCGCACCTGGGGCGAAATGCCCGCCTTCGACTTTGTTCCAAAGCCCCACTGGGACCTGGGGGAACAGCTTGGGATCATTGACTTGGCTAGGGGCGCTAAGCTCGCCGGCTCCCGCTTCTTCGTCCTCATGGACAAGGGGGCTCGGCTGGAGCGGGCGCTGGTGAACTTCATGCTGGACCTCCATACAGGCAAGAACGGCTATACGGAAGCCCAACTCCCCGCCGTGGTGCGACGTGACGTTATGGAGGGTTCCGGCAACTTGCCCAAGTTCGGCGATAATCTGTACCACGATGACGAAGATGACCTCTGGCTAATTCCCACCGCCGAGGTGCCGCTGACCAATTTGCATCGCGACGAGGTGCTGGCCCCCGGCACGCTTCCTCTGCGCTACGCCGCCTCCACACCCTGTTTCCGAAGGGAGAAGGCCGCCGCCGGTCGTGACACCCGCGGCATCAAGAGGGTGCACCAGTTCCAGAAGGTGGAGATGTATAAATTCGTCGAACCTCAAACCTCGGAGCAGGAGTTGGACGGCATTGTGGCCGATGCTGAGATGGTCTGCCAGGCACTGGAACTGCCCTACCGGTTGTTGAAGCTGTGTGCCCCGGAGTTGGGGTTTGCCTCCGCCAAGTCTTACGACCTGGAAGTTTGGGCGTCCGGATCCAAGGAGTGGCTGGAGGTGAGTTCCTGCTCCAACTGCACCGACTTCCAGGCACGGCGAGCCAACGTTCGGTTCAGGTCGGAAACTGGAGCGTCGCCCACCCTGGCGCACACCCTGAACGGCTCCGGGCTTGCGCTGCCGCGAGTGGTCATTGCAATTCTGGAGAATGGACAGCAGGCGGACGGCTCCGTACTGATTCCCGAGGCCTTACGCCCCTACGCCGGGTTCAGCGTCATCACACCCCCCTAACGCGCACCTAGCAATCCCAAGCTACTTATGCACTTACCACGTGAATAGACCTTATACGTACTATTGACGTCGATTTTGCAGCCGGTCTTGTAGGGGTGGGTTTCAAACCCACCCTCGTCCCCCAGATCCATTTTCATTCCCTCGCGTGGCCTTTCATAAGGCCAAAGTGATTCTGATAGTACAGAAGCTTATCCCAAGCACACCTGCTGTCGTTCTCAACATAGCTTTGCAGCCAGACTCAAGCAGACACATTCCATAAGTCTAGTCACCAGCTCTCAATAAAGCGTAGACTCGTGTCCTGCTTACTCCATCGCTCTCTCCCGCGACACTCTAGGATTGAAACCCAAACCTGTGCTATCATCTAAAGCCCTGTGGGGCTGTAGCTCAGCTGGGAGAGCGCTTCAATGGCATTGAAGAGGTAGGGGGTTCGAGTCCCCCCAGCTCCACATTCTCAGGCACGAATCCATCGTGGACTCGAACTCGCCTATTCGTACTACCATGCTGGTGTTGTGTTCACATTTTTGCAAAACGTCCTTGATGATGTCGTTATTGGGTGTTGGGCGGCCAGTGTACTGTCAGAAATCAATGTTGGAGCCAAATGTGGCGTGTTTCCTGGCCAAGTTATCCGGTTCTCGCCAGTGACTTGAACTCGCTCGACAAGGGGAGACTGAGTGGTGTAAATCATCCAACCATCCATCATCTTGAGGCGGAAATCAGGACTTCGCTTGGAGTCTATTCCTGCACCCGGCCAGAGAGAACAGGCGATTTGGCATCTCAGCATGCGTCACTTTGGGGTCAGACCCCAACTGCAATGACTCACACGTATCGTTGTCTCTGTCTTGCTGGTTGCCAACACACCCTCACTCATCCGCGTGTTCTTGTGATTGCAACCCAGGCATGCGGTAGCCGATCCGGGGTTCGGTGAATATGTAAGTGGGGTTACCGGCGTCATCGCCCAGCTTGATGCGGAGGTTCTTGACCACGGTGCGCATGTGTCGCAAGTCACCAGGGTTCTGCGGTCCCCAGACCAGTCGAAGCAGATCAGCATATCTCACGACTCGCCCGGCATTGACCGACAGTGCGACGAGCAGCCCGTACTCGAGGGACGTCGGGGATGCCTGCTGACCGCTGAGTCTCACCTTGCGCTTTGCGTAGTCTATGGTCAGAGGTCCTTGCACATAGGGATCCGACGGCTCCTTGTACTGGACGCTCAGGCTTCTGCGCAGGGCTCCCTTGATTCTGGCTATCAGCTCCGAGGGAGAGAAGGGCTTCACCACGTAGTCCACCGCCCCCAACTCAAAGGCTCGGACCACGACCTCCTACTGGCTGTAGGCGGATAGGAATATGACCGGCACGTTGGCGATTTCGAGGATGTCCCTCATCAGCCGGATGCCGTCGGTGCCTGGCAGCATCAGGTCCAACAACACCAGGTGGGGACTGTTGACCTCCATATGGTGGAGAGCCTCCTTGGGATCGCCTGTCACGATGGGGGCAAAACCCTCCTTGGTCAGGGTGTCATGAATATATCTGAGGGCTAGGGGATCGTCGTCCACGGCCAGAATGCGAGGACGTTCCCCATGGTCCCGCTGCGGGCGGCGAGAGTGCCGTGGGGCTTCAGTAAGGGGGACGGATCCGGGCCTATCCGCCACGGACCCGGACGACGACACCTTGACCTACAGCATCACTCTGGGGAACGATGACGGGAAGTTCACCATGAACGGGAGCACTGGAGAGATCACGGTGGCGGGGACCCTGGACATGGAGACTACCCCGACCTACACGTTGACGGTACAGGCCGACGACGGGACCGGCGCAGCGACGGATACCGCCACGGTGGAGATCACGGTGACGGATGAGGCGGCCTGCTCCACCGGCATAGGGGTTCCCGACCCAGCCAACAACGCTGGGCTGGTGGGGGACTGCGAGATACTTTTGGGTGCCATGGACACGCTGAAGGGTTCGGCGGAGTTGGACTGGAAGGCCAACAGGGCGATGACCAGCTGGGAGGGTGTGACGCTGGGAGGCACCCCCAGCCGGGTGATGGGGCTGGATCTGAGGAGCCTGGGGATGACGGGCAGCATACCGTCAGAGCTGGGCGGCCTGACCATGCTGCAGGACCTTGATATGGCCCAAAACCAGTTGACGGGGTCCATACCCACGCAGCTGGGGAACCTGTGCGTTCTGCGGGACCTGAATCTCATCTACAACCGGTTGACGGGGTCCATACCCGCCCAGTTGGGGAACCTGTCCAACCCGACGGGTCTGTGGCTGCAGGACAATCAGTTGAACGGCGGGATACCGACGGAACTGGGAAGCCTGTCGAGCCTGACATGGCTGATACTGTCTGGTAACGGGCTGACGGGGAAGATACCGCCGCAGCTTGGAGACCTTTCGAGTCTGTCTCATCTGTGGCTGCAGGACAACCAGCTGAGTGGAGAGATACCGTCCGAGCTGAGTGGCTTGTCGAGCATGCAGATCCTGAGGTTGCACAACAACGGGTTGACTGGCGCTATGCCGTGGCAGTTAGGGAATCTTGGTAGACTGTTGATACTGCACCTGTACGGCAACGCGTTGGTGGGCTGCGTACCGCATGGACTGAGGGATGTCAGCACCAACGACTTCACCACGCTGGGCCTGCCCTTCTGCACAAACGTCGGGCCGGTACCCGTGCCCACGGGATTGAGTGTGACCTTGGAGGAGGACTCCTTCACCATCTCGTGGAGTACGGTGACGGGCGCTGGAGAATACGAGGTGCAGCACCGGAAAGAGGGGGCCAGCGGTGATTGGACCGGCATGCCCACCACAACGGATACCAGCACGACCTACACTCCCGAGGGAGGCCTCACCTGCGAGACCACCTACGAGTTCCGGATGAGAGCCTACGGCGACGGGACGACCTACGCCGGCGACTGGAGCGGGGAATCCGCCGCGGTGCCGGTGACCACGGGGCCGTGCAACCGGCCACCGGAGTTCGACCAGGAATCCTACAACTTCACGGTGGTCGAGGACGCCGTCACGTCCACATCGGTGGGGACCGTGTCCGCCACGGACCCGGATGTGGAGGACACCCCGACCTACAGCATCACCCTGGGGAACGATGAGGGCAAGTTCGAGATAGACGGCGGCACGGGAGAGATCACGGTAGTGGCGGACTTGGACCACGAGACTGCCCCA
This sequence comes from Dehalococcoidia bacterium, assembly GCA_965238215.1. Classification (GTDB taxonomy): domain Bacteria; phylum Chloroflexota; class Dehalococcoidia; order Lucifugimonadales; genus JAPULR01. The sequence goes on from OZ250180.1 coordinate 2,892,217, forward strand.
CCTACGAGTTGACGATAGAGGCTGACGACTGGAACGGGGTGACGGACACCGCCACGGTGACCGTCACCGTCACTGACGTGGCCGAAGGTCTTGAGCTGTGGAGTGGGACCATGACGGCTGAATCCTTCACTTTGGCTCGCGTGGCCGCCTACGGCTACACGACGGGGGTGATGTTCGGGGATTACAACACCGAAGGTCCCCACGGGACCCTGGATGACACCTCCTTCACCTATGGCGGGGAGACGTACACAATCGAGATAGCGGCCTACGTGGGGGCTGTGCCCAACAATCCCCTATTTTTCCTGGGCTTGGACGAGCGGCGTCTACCCGAAGACACGGACATGGCGCTCTACGTAGACGAACGCCGGTTGGAGGATTGGATAACCACGGGACTGCAGGACATTGACACCATGTACTACTATGTCGAAGGTATCGACTTAACCCTATCAGCGGGGCAGGAAGTGGAGCTGAGTCTGAGAAAGACCAACCCGTCAAGCGACACGGGGTTGGCCTCTCTGGCGTTGAGCACGGGAACCCTCAGCCCTGAGTTCGATGCCGGGACATCATCTTACACCGCCACAGTGGCCAACGACGTGGCGGAGGTGACGGTGACGGCGGTAGCATCGAGCGACTACGCCACAGTGTCGGTGTCGCCCCAGGAAGCCGACGATGCGACAACTGAGGGTGTGGAGGTGGCCCTCGTGGAGGGGGAGAACGCCGTCACTGTAACGGTCACCGCCGAGGACGGCACTACCCAAGACTATACCATCACCACCACCAGAGAGACAGCTTAGACGGATGACTTCCTCGAGAATACGTTCATCTGCGACGACAAAGGCAAGTGAAGATCGCTTGAACCAACTCGGCAGTGCGAAAGTACTTCTCAGCCGGCCCTAACTCTTGCTAGGAACACTCTGAACAAGCCCCAGTTGTCTATGACATAGTAGAATGCGAAACAGAATAGAGAGAAATGCTTGGGGTGAAGCCACGATGCACCAGCCGACCTTTGGAGACTTGGAGTACGAAAGCAAGAAGCGTAAGACCCGACGGGAGATATTCCTTGAGTGGATGGATGGCCTGATCCCGTGGGGTCTGCTGGAAGAGCGGATACGGCCGTGCTATCCGAAAACAGGCCGGGGCCGGCGGCCCTACCAGTTGTCGGAGATGCTGCGGATACACTGTGTGCAACTGTTCTACAATCTGAGCGACCCCGGCATGGAGGACCTGCTCTACGAGGCGGAGTCGGTGAGACGGTTCGTGGGACTGAGGCTCTCAGGCCCGTTGCCGGACGAGACAACGATACTGAACTTTCGGCATCTGCTGGAAGAGCGCCGGTTGGGAGAGGGCCTGATGGAGGAGATCAACTGCCACCTGGCAACCCAGGGTCTGAGGCTGCGGGAGGGGACCATAGTGGACGCCAGCATCATAGAGGCGCCGTCGTCGACGAAGAATGGCGCTGGAGAGCGAGACCCACAGATGCGTCAGACGAAGAAGGGGAACGAGTGGCGCTTTGGTATGAAAGTGCATATCGGGGTGGACGCCGAGACGGGAGTAGTGCATAGCATGAGTACGACATCCGCCAACGTTCATGACGTGACGGAGGCACACCGGCTGTTGCACGGAAGGGAGAAACGGGTGTGGGGAGATGCGGGGTACCAGGGAGTGGCCAAGAGGGAGGAGAATGAGGGGTTGGAGGTGGAGTGGCGGGTGGCCATGAGGCCAGGTCGGCGAAGGCAACTGGAGCCTGGGAGTGAAGCAGCGGTGGAGGAGAGACGGAAGGCGTCCATCCGGGCGAAGGTGGAGCATCCGTTCCTGTGGGTGAAGCGACGCTTCGGGTACGCCAAGGTTCGATACCGGGGATTGGCCAAGAACACGCAACGGCTGGCGTTGCTGTTGGGGCTGACCAACCTCATAACGGCGGAGCGTCACCTCGTGGCTTGAGGGGGTATACGTGCGCCCAACTACGAGGTGTCGTCACTACCACGCCCCGACCTGAAGTGACTTGGGGGCCTCACGGGCTTCCCCGCGTACACCGTGAGAACCCCATGTGAGGCTCCTGCGTCTCTTACAACTCCCACGGACTATTATATGCAACCAGTATCACGTTGTTCAGAGGTTCCCTAGAATCCTGAACCATGAATATGAAGTACATAAGAAGAATAGTGGATGCTCTCCAACAGATTGCAAAAAGCATGGCTAGGTTGGGCATTCTGGCATTAGCAGTACTTATGCTTTCCGTCGTGGCGTGTAGCGGGGAAGAGGCAACCCCGGAGGATACGGCTACCTTAGTGGCCACGACGCCACCACCAACAAAGTCTACGGTGGCTTCCCAAGATCCGAAAGGTATCCCCACGTCCACGCCGCTGTCGACGTTGGAGGTCAAACCATCTCCCGAGGGCTCCTTGCATCTAGGGGATCGGAACGTGCTGGTGGCCATCTATCATGCTGCAGGCGGCGCCAATTGGCTCAGGACCACCAATTGGCTAAGCGACCAGCCCCTCGGAAAGTGGCACGGTGTCAAGACGGATTAGACAGGGCGGGTAGTCGACCTGCTTCTACCCGGAAATAATTTGAGCGGAGAGATACCGGCGGAGTTGGGCAACCTCTCAAGCCTAAGGAGATTGTATCTTTTCGAAAACCAGTTGAGTGGAGGGATACCGGTGGAGTTGGGCAATTTCGCGAGCCTAATGGATTTGATCCTTCAAGACAACCAGTTGAGCGGTAATATTCCGGTAGAGTTGGGCAATCTAGCCAATCTGGAATTCCTGGATCTCGCCCGGAACCAATTCAGCGGAGAGATACCGCCGGAGTTGGGTAGCTTGGCACAATTAACAGAGTTGGTCCTCTTCGAGAATCAGCTTAGCGGAGAGATACCCGCGGAGTTGGGCAGCCTTGTCAACTTAGTGTGGCTAGGACTCGGCGGGAACCAGTTGAGCGGTTGCGTGCCCGACAGTCTGAAGGAACAACTGAAAGAATTCAGTAACTTGGGCAAGCTGTCCTACTGCGACGTCCCGACTATGTAGTTCACTTTCCCCGCAGACCAAATGGAAGCGCTGGTTGATCTGCTCAATGCCACTGGCGGCAAGTCTTGGAATTGGTCCGTGGTCCTCTTACCGAGAAGCGGTCCAACCAGGGTGTTGTTCTTGTGGGATGGTGAAATTATAAGTGAGAAGGATGATTTCATGAAGAGGCCCCGACATACGCCTAAGGGTGTACCTCAGCAGACCTACTATCGGGGGCAGTTAACTGCACGAGTGTTCGTGGCCAATTCTCCAGATGGATGTGAGCCCCCAAGGAGAAGCCTGTATCTGGTACTTGTTAATTGTAGGAAGGGAATAGCTTGCTCCCAAATTTCAGAATAGACTTGGCTGATTTTTGTCTTCGCCTTTCAATCGGCTTCGTGGTCGTAGTGATTATGGCCTCGGCGGTGCTTGCGACATCGATGGCAGCGTGCGGGATGAATGAAGAGTCCCGGGACGCCACTGAAGAAGCGGGCGACCGCAACCCAAGGGTCGGAGGAGACGGTGGTGATGTTGGGGAAAGGAAGGACAGGTTTGTCTCAGTCAGTGCGGGGGTCTCCCATTCCTGCGGAGTGAAGACGGACGGTTCCGTGAAATGCTGGGGCAGTAACTTCCAAGGTCAGTCCACGCCGCCAGACGGTTCCTTCTCGTCCGTCAGCTCCGGGGAGAATCACACTTGCGGAGTAAGGACCGACAACTCCGTCCAATGCTGGGGCTTAAACGATGATGGAGTAGGAAGAGCTGTCGGTCAAGCCACACCGCCAACCGGTGAATTCGTCTCTGTGAGCGCCGGTAACATACACACCTGTGGGGTGAAGACCGACGGCTCCATCGAATGCTGGGGTATTGAAAAGTGGTTGAAGTTGGCACGGTCACCCCACCTTCTACAAGGTTCACCTCCGTCAGTGCCGGATACGATCACGCATGCGGTGTTACGCGGGCCGGCTCCGTCGAATGCTGGGGTATTGAAAAGTGGTTGAAGTTGGCACGGTCACCCCACCTTCTACAAGGTTCACCTCCGTCAGTGCCGGGTCCGAGCACACCTGCGGTGTTTCGCTTGCTCCGGCGCCGTCTCCCTGCGTCGCCTTAGGATTGAAACCTAAACCTGTGCTACCATAAATTACCCCATGGGGCTGTAGCTCATCTGGGAGAGCGCTTCAATGGCATTGAAGAGGTAGGGGGTCGAGTCCCCCCAGCTCCACAACCTTGGACAAAATCGAGAACCCTTCAATTGACGTTTATTCTGGATCTGTAGGCAAATCCAAGAGGTGGTGTGGGTACAAGGGAATCTGCTCGTCTGCCAATTACGTAATGGGACCATCACGCATAGGGGTGTTCCTGCGACCTAGGCAATTGTAGGAGTCTGGCTCTATCCCCTAAGTTGACATAGGTCATTCACTGTCGCCAACAGCCTGGATCCCTCCAATACGACTCGGATCTTCTCCTCCGTCATTTTCTTGCGCCGAATGACTACATACACCCCCCACGACGAAAGACCTAGTTTCTCTGGTTCGATCCTCCGCCAACTGGTTCTTGTCCTTGCCTCTCTGGTCCTGATTCACGTGAAGTCATGCACTCAGAAGGGCGACACCTGAATCAAATGCTCCACGTTTGCACAGGCGCTTTACAGTTCTCGCCGCGACACTTTAGATTCAGGGGGTAAACTCCTAGACTACCTTGACTATCTGCGCGAATGTGTGAGGGAAGTCTTGCGGGAACGGGGCGTGGTCGTGCTGCCGACGTACTAGTCATCCGTACAGACTAAAGGAGGGAGTAATAAGTGTCAGACAGTAACACATTTCCTTTGCCAGGCACCTATCGTGCCGACTGTGGGCATACTCACGACTTCGATAAGGGAAGCCCCGTCATTGCATGTCCTGATTGTGGCGACGGCAAGGGCACAACATGGATGTGGATTGGAGGAGACATATCGCCCGATACGGTGGTGCACCAAATAGGTTTGCCTAGTGGTATGTTGACTATCATGTACACGGGTGTACAGCCGGTCAGCAACGAATCTAAGGATGAAATCGACAGCGCAATGCGGATGTTCTCGCGAGATTGCCAGATGATGACGACCTGGTTTGTGGGCATCATGGCTAGTCGAAAGGCTATGCTGGAACACCTAGAGCGCCTAGCGAGCCGAAGAGAGCCTCTAAGGATTACGTCATTGCGTCCGGACGGCAGAGTGGCCGCCGTACTCGCTGAGATGCCTGCGGAGAAGGTTATCGAGTCGATCACCGATGCTGGTGCATTCGAGCGGCTCTATGCCAATTCATTTGTCGTCTCTACATTTCACTTGTGGGAAGAAACAATTCGACAGAAGATCGCAGCTGCCATGAAGGTGGACCCCAACCATGTTAAGGCTGATCTAATGGGGGAGTGGCGATTGCTCAGGAATTGGATCATTCATCGTAGTAAGGATGCCGAAGATGACTTCTTCCAAAGGGCTAAAACTTTGGCCAATGTCTTAGGTCTTCAACGGGGCAACTTGAGCCTCACAGCCAATAATGTAATGCACTTAGTGCAGCGCCTGAACAATATGCGGATCGAGATAAACCCGCATTCATTGGAGATGGGGCTCGCTTTCGAGTCCGTCAGTCCGGACATAATTGCCGGTTTCGCGAGGACACTAAAGTCGGGAGCGGGGTTCATTTTACCCGTCGAGGCAGCAATGGCCCCATCGCCCGCAATTATCGTATTTGATGAAGCGTTGGCGGTGATCCACGAGAACGATTGTAGTCAAATAGAGGTCCAACTACAGTCGTCTACAGATTGGCGGCAGTTGAAAGTTTCAGATCGTTGGGTCGCGTCATCAGTGGTCAAGCTCTTGGAGCAGAAGGAGCAACTCTGCCTAGAGTGTGGATTTAATCCTTCGTAGGTCCCACGACCTCCGGTGGCCCGCACCGTGGATTCGGCCACGACCTGCCATATGGGGGCTGTCCGGCGGCCCTGACCTACCCGTCCGGCCCAGGCACAGTCACTTCCAGCGTATTGGACAGCGGCCTGCGGTCCTGGGTGCAGATGGCCCCCTGCGCCGTGCAGTCCGTGGTCTCGGGCAGCACGATGGTCACCGTGCCGCCGCCCTCCGGCGTGACGCTCAACTTCCACCTCATAGCGCCGGGACCGATCCTCACGGGCCTTGGAAAATCACTGATCTCCATCAGCCGATAGATTGAAGATCGACTCAATCCGGTAATTTTCTCGACCTCTCTCCGTCTCAATAGTCTCTCATTCATCGAATTTGTCTCCATTGATATGCCTCCTTCTATGTAATGATGCTTTTTGTGAATGTTTTCTCAGCAAGTTAATGAACTCAAAGGGTTTCTCGAAGCTCTGTTGGACAGGCCGCGGGCACTGAGGAGATGGGGTGAGCGTCGACGGATCGTCCAGTTGGCTCATCGCAGTTGAATGAGCCGGTTGCCTCTTACAGGTAGGTCATTTGGGGACCATCGCCCATGAGGATCTGAGTGCCCCCGGGCATACGGCTGGCGAAGCGGAACAGGGAAAGCATGGCTCCCCCCCAAGGTTCGGTTCCCCTGCGCCAACGGTACATCTGCTTGGGATCCACACCCAAGACACGTGACAGGCCGCTCCAGGTGAGGCCGCTAGCCTCCTTCAACCGTGTCAGGCGCTGTGGGAAGTCCTCCGGCAGTACGCCGGTCTCAAAAGGGAAGGAGTCGCCATTCAGGCCGGCCAACCCCTTGGGTTCATGGCGATCGTGGGAATTGATCGCATCATCAGAATATTGCAAAACTAATCCTCCAATCCGAAAGGGTCGTGGATTTTCTCCACGCCTTGGGGTTTCGGCATCCGTAAACGGATGCTCCCGGAGGACGCACACCCCTCGGTGCCCAGCTTGATGAAGAGTCAGTTTCCAAGTCCCTTTTCCCTACCAAGCCAACTCTCGAAGTGCATTGGCAAATTTTGGAATTTCCGTGGGACAGGGTTCCAAGCCGGACAACAATCTGTCCTCTACGTCTCCGGCATGCCTTGGCTTCGTTGACATCTTCAGGATCCACGACTCTATTTCTCCTTTAACTGGGTCAGTTTAGGGAAGGGTCAATCTTTTCATTGAATTGCGTTGGCGTCGGTTATGGCGGGAGGGTTCTAATTAGCTCGAAGTTTGAAGGCGTTCGCCAAGCACGTCCCAAGGGCCCCAAGGCATCTATGGCTTGGCGATACGACACCCACAGAGGCAAATGGACCCTCGCGTGCTGCATTTCCTCCCGGGCCAGCCGCAAAAACTGGAACTGAACGTCAGGACGTTCAACAACTATCAGAACTGCAGGACGAACTCCATGGTCATCGATGGGGCGTTGTGATGAGAAGTACCGCATATAGGGAGCTAAGGGCCCAGAGATAGTCGAGGGTCGCACCGCTCGTCATTCCCATTCCAAAAAGAAGGGCCAAACTCTGACGCCCTTCTTGAGGATGCCAAAGGCGTCGGGGTTTATGGAACGCATCTGATCCTGGTGACGGAAGTAACGGGAAGCCCTGAATGGAGGGTCCAACTGCGTAGCCTCCCATCCCAAAAGACGGGCCTGCGTAGCTAGTGCTGATATGAAGCGATGAACAGCATCGGTATGGCGTTGGCTCAATCCCATTATCTCGGCAGCTTGGGAGATGGGAAGCTGGTGTTCCAAAACACTGTTGAGCACCTGGATCCTGGTATGTTCTTGTGATTCAATGTCAAATTCCTCATGGGATGACATTTTCCCTGACCAATTAGCCGGACATTTCCCCTGGACATCGACACCGCTACTTCAACGCTCACCCCCGCCTCGCCGGTACATTATCACTCCGCCCTTTACACCTGTGTTTATGCTCTTACAGCTGCTTTTCTCTGTATATGTGCCGACACACGGATAGTATGCCGCACCCTGGGGGTTGACACACACACCTTAGGTTGCTAGGGTAATCCTTCCCGTGTTTAGCCACCCTTCTCCCCTTTGTGGAGCCTAGGGTGGCGAGCGAGTTCCAGGCAGGAGAGCCTCGGGGCAGCGGTGCCATCGTTGCTACCCATCCCCGGGTCCACTCTAATCTGGTAGGTCTAAGCCTTCCTCAAGTAGCTGATACGGTCAATCTACGAATGGCGTGGGTGACCGACATGGGAGGCGAGCACCCGGGATGCCACTGCCAGGAGCTTGGGCAAGAGACCAGCGTGCATGTAGCAGGCGCGTGGGTACGGTAACCAATAGCGGGATGGCCGGGTCTATGAGTGTAACGATAGGAGGGGAGACGATGAGAGCTATACGATCCAATACAAAGAAGTACCTGTTCTTGCTGATGGTGGGACTAGCCGCTACGATGCTGGGAATAGCGGCTTGCGGTGGAGACGACGAGAAGAGTCCTGCTGGGCAATACGGCGGTACCCTGACGGTAACGACGTTCGGGACCCACACCTCGCTGGACCCCCCTTTCCAGGTGACCCAGTCGGACATCATCGTCACCCAGCACACCTACGACAACCTGATTATGATCCAGCCAGACCTCTCGCTGAAGCCTATGCTGGCGACGTCCTGGGAGCCTAATGACGACCTCACCTCATACACTTTCCTCTTGCGCAAGGGCGTGAAATTCCATCACGGGAAGGACTTCAAAGCGGAGGATGTGGTTTCCACCTTCCAACGGCTGCTGGACCCCGAGCTGGACTCCCCAGCGCGGTCCTCGCTGAGTGTCATCAAAGATATGGTCATCCTCGATGACTACACAGTCCGCTTCGACCTTGACGCTCCGAACGCTTTCTTCGTGGAGTCACTGTCACTGTATCAAGGGCGGATCGTCCCCTCGGACATCGATCCTGCGCGGCTGGCCCTGGAGGAGTTCGGCACCGGGGCCTTCACGATTAGCGAACACCTGCCGGGAGAACGCACGGTGATGGTGCGAAACCCCGACTACTGGGACAAGGGGCTGCCCTACTTGGATGGGATAACCGTCGTCACAATTCCCGAAGGTGCGACCCGCGCTGAGGCGCTCAAAACCGGCGATGTGGACCTTGTATTCGGGATGGAAGAGCAGAGCGTCAGTGACCTTGAAGCCCATGCCGACACAACAGTGTTGGAGACGTCCAGCCCGACCTACCTTGGCCTGTACATGGACGTGACGGTGGCGCCTTTCGACAACGTGCTGGTCCGTAAGGCCATTCAAGCCGCGACGGACCGGGAAGCCATCCGCCAATCGGCACTGTTGGGGAAGGGCAGCCTCGCCAACGATCACCCTATCGCACCCAACGACCCACATTTCGCGTCGCAGTATGCACCTCCGGCCTACGACACCGACCGGGCCAGGTCGCTGCTGGAGCAGGCCGGTCACCCGAACGGCATAGACCTTACCTTGGTCACGAGCCCAGCAGGGGCTCCGATGGTGGAGTTCGCAGTGGCGATGAAAGAGAGGGCTGAACCTGCCGGTATCCGAATAAACATTAAGGAAGTGCCTGAGGAAGACTTCTGGTCCAAAGTGTGGCTGCAGGAGCCGTTCGCCACTATGTGGTGGAACGGCCGGCCGCCAGACGCGGCACTAAGCGTTGTGTACTTGAGCGACGCTAGCTGGAATGAGTCGAATTACCAGAACCCGACTATCGACCAGCTGATCGTCAAGGCGCGTGGGCAGAGGGACCTGGAGGAGCGCCGGGCGACCTACGCGGAGATTCAGCGCATCCTCATAGACGACGTGCCTCGTGTTGTCGCAGTGTTCAAGCCGAACCTAATCGGTGTACGCACCGATGTGCGAGGCATAGAGGTCCATCCGTTGAATTGGCCGATTTTCCACCGCGGCTGGCTGGCTAATTAACGGGCGACCCAACTGGTCTAGACTGGCGTCATTATAAAGAGCGGGGCGAAGAAGAACCTCAGTGTTGGGTGTAGCTTCTTCGCCCCGCTCAAATTTGCTCACGCCATGTTCCCATGGGCGCCACGTCATAGAGGAGAGGGACACACGCTGGCCCCCCTTCGGCCCTTCAGCATCCCTAAGGACAGGCAAGATCAGAGTGAGCTATCCGTTTTGGCAGCAATGATACCGGCAATGAGTTCTCGCTATAGGCCCTAGTGTCCTGTCTCTGAAGTTAGTGGCGTTAGTGTTCGGTAGCTGGTATCCTCCTGACAGTTCATGTGAGGAGGATGCATATGCGTCTTGGTCGACCAACCCCACCGTTGACGCTGACCGACGATGGAAGGGAGCGACTGGGCAGTGGGCTCGCAGGCCCAAGACGGCGCAAGCGTTGGCACAGCGGGCCCGAATGGTGTTGGAATGTTCTAAGGGCAAGACGAACACTGCTGTGGCCGCAGAGTTGAGAGTCTCGAAAGCGACGGTTGGCAAGTGGAGGTCTCGGTTCTTGGAGAGTCGACTGGACGGACTGGTGGATGATCCAAGGCTTGGCAGACCCCGCACTGTCACCGATGATGACATCTCCAGGGTCGTGACGCTGACCTTGGAGACCACACCGAAGGATGCTACACACTGGGGCACACGCTCCATGGAGGCACGTTCCGGCCTGAGCCGCAGCACCATCAGCCGCATATGGCGAGCCTTTGCTCTGCAGCCGCATCGGACGGAGATCTTCAAACTGTCGGCAGACCCGCTCTTTATCGAGAAGGTCCGCGACATTGTGGGCCTGCACCTCAACCCGCCTGGTAGAGCGTTGGTTATGTGTGTTGACGAGAAGTCCCAGATCCAGGCGTTGGACCGCACGCGACCGCTGCTGCCCATGCGTCCGGGCCAAACGGAGCGGCGTACGCACGACTATGTTCTCGGCATGGAACCACCTCCCTGTTCGCCGCTCTTGACACCAGGACTGGCAGAGTGATTGGTCAATGCCACCGGCGTCACCGCTCGGTCGAGTTCCGTAAGTTTCTCGATACTATCAAGGCCTCGGTACCTACTGAGTTTGACGTGCACCTGATTATGGACAACTATGGCACCCACAAGACCGACCTCATTCGGAGGTGGTTCGCCAAGAGACCGCGTTTTCACGTACACTTCACCCCCACCAGCGCTTCTTGGCTCAACTTAGTCGAGCGCTGGTTCGCACTCCTTACCGAAAAGCAACCGCGCCGTGGCATTCACCATAGCAACCGTGAACTTGAAGCTGCTATCTACCATTACTTGGACGTGACCAACAAGACCCCAAAGCCCTTCGCCTGGACCAAGACAGCCGATCAGATACTCGCTAGTGTCGCACGCTTTTGCCAACGTACTTCAGGGACAGGACACTAGCTGTCATGGTGCGTTTCCTGACAGTGCGGCTCAGCTTGATCATGGTCACCCTGCTGGTGGTCTCCCTGTCCATCTTCACCATCACCGAGGTACTGCCAGGGGACGTGGCGACGATGATGCTCAGGCAGGGCGCAACGGAACAAAACCTGAAAAATGTGCGGGAAGACCTGCGCCTGGACCGTCCTGCCCACGTGCGGTACCTGAGCTGGATGGGTGGTGTGGTGCGAGGCGACTTGGGCGACTCCTACTTCCAGAAACGGCCCAATATAGATATCGTGAAGCGCAAACTGGGGAACTCAGCTATTCTTGCTGTGTTCGCCTTCCTGGTGGCGGTCCCCACCGCAGTTACAGCCGGCATATGGGCTGGGGTGCGTCCGAACACGCTGGGAGATCGGATAGTGAGCTTAACCAGCCTAGTGGGGATCTCGCTGCCGGAGTTTGTGACCGGAGTGCTCTTTCTGGTCATCTTCTCCTCGATGCTTGACCTCTTACCGTCGACCAGCCTTGTTCTCCCGGGCACCAATCCACTGACAAGGCCCCAGATTCTGGTTTTACCAACGCTCACTCTCACCGGTGTCTTGTTCGCATACGTCATGCGGATGACGCGGGCGAACGTGATCGAGGTGATGAAGACCGACTACGTGCGCACAGCGGTCCTCAAGGGTCTGCCCATGAGGCGGGTCATCTTTCGCCACGTGGTCCCCAACGCGATGCTGCCGACCATTACCATCATCGCCCAGAACATCGGCTGGATGCTGGGTGGGCTCATCATAGTGGAGACCGTGTTCGCCTATCCGGGGCTGGGAAGTCAGCTGCTGACCTCTATCCAGACTCGCGACGTTCCCTTGTTACAGTCCCTGACGCTCCTCATCGCTGCGACCTATGCCATAAGCAACCTGGTGGCGGACCTGAGCTATGCCGCACTGAATCCGCGGATTAGGCTAGCGTGATGGCAGTTCAAATGTCCTCAGGCAGGAATCGGATGGGTGTGACTCGCGCCGTCGGTGCGGGACTTGGGCCCGTTGGGCGAAACCTAAGGAATTTTCTCAGGCTGGCGCTGGCCACTACAGCAGGGCGGATTGGGCTAACCATAGTGGCTATTCATCTAACGCTGGCTCTCATCGGCCCGTGGTTGGCGCCCTACCCTCCGACGGAATTTCATTTGCTCCCGGATTATCCGGAGGAGCACCGACTTTCGTCTCCGACTTCGCTTTACTGGCTGGGTACGGACCAGTTCGGACGCGATCTTCTGAGCCGGATGATGTCTGGGGCACGTTCCCTTATCACGATGGCGGTAGCGGCGGCGGCACTGGGCATAGCTCTGGGCACGGTGGTGGGGATGAGCAGCGGCTACAAGGGGGGTAGAGTAGACGAGGTGGTGATGCGGGTGATGGATGGGCTGATGTCCCTTCCCTCCTTGCTACTGGCGTTGCTGGTGTTGACCACCTTGGGCTCCAAAGATGCGCCGGTGGAGTGGCTAGAACAGCTTTGGCAGGAGCTGCTGATCGTCGTCACCATCGGCATTGTCTTTATGCCCGGGGTGTCGCGGGTGATGCGGAGTGTCACGCTGTCTCTGAAAGAGATGGAGTTCGTTCAGAGTGCTCGTTTACGGGGTGAACATACAGGTTACATAATCTTCCGCGAGATCCTACCTAACGCTTTGCCAGTCTTGGAGGTGGAAGCCTCGGTGCGACTGAGCTACTCAATTCTTCTGGTCTCCTCCCTTGGGTTCCTTGGGTTGGGGGTTCAGCCGCCATCGCCCGACTGGGGCCTGATGATAAGCGATAGCCGCAATTTTCTGGTAGCCGCACCCTGGATGGCCCTGGTTCCTGCGGCGGCCATCGCTTCCTTGGTGGTGGGGGTCAATCTTCTGGGGGACGGCCTTCGCCAGGCCAGGGGACTTCCTCAAAAAGGAGAGGGGCTTTGAGCAGGCAGCTCCAGGAAGACACTCCATTATTGCAGGTGGAGCGTTTGGGCGTCACCTTCTACACGCCCCGGGGCGTGGTGCGGGCGGTGCGGGAGGCCTCGTTGGAAGTCCGGCGCGGCGAGCTGGTGGGCCTCGCGGGCGAGAGTGGGTGTGGCAAGTCCACCACCGCGTTCGCCATCGTAGGCTATCTGCCGGGAACGGCGCGAGTGGACGGCTCCATCCGCTTTGAGGATAGGGACATCACCGACATGTCGGCGTCCGAACTTCGTCACCTGCGTGGCAACCGCATCTCCATGGTATACCAGGACCCCGCCACATCGCTGAATCCCACCATGCGAGTGGGATCTCAGATAGAAGAGGTGCTGCGGGAGCATCTCGGCATGGACTCAGGCCAGGCCCGTCAACGGACGGCGAAGCTCTTCGAGAGCGTCGGTCTGGCCGAGCCGGAACTCATCGGCCGACGCTATCCCCATCAGCTCAGTGGGGGGATGCAGCAACGGGTGGTCATTGCCATGGCCCTGGCATGCGAGCCAGATCTGCTCATTATGGACGAGCCCACCACCGGCTTGGACGTCACCACAGAGGCAACTATCCTGGATCTGGTGGTGGACCTCAAACAGCGAGTGAATGCCGGCATCCTCTACGTGAGTCACAACCTGGGTGTCGTTGCCCGGGTCGCCGACCGGGTGGTGGTGATGTACGCGGGCCAGACCGTTGAGCAGGCGCCGGTTGGTCAGCTGTTCAAAAGCCCCAAACACCCGTACACTACCGGACTCTTGGACTGCGTCCCGCAGCCGCCAACGGATAGCGGGACGGTCACCAAGCTCCGTAGCATACCCGGCGCCGTCTACGCCGCGGAAGAGGCGAGTACAGAAGGCTGTCTCTTCGCTCCGCGGTGCCCGATGGTGCAAGACTCGTGTCGAGTGGAATCGCCACAGATGCTGGACGTGGGAGATGACCACCAGTCGCGCTGCTTCTTCTGGAGCGATGTTCGTCCAGAAATCTGGGGCGAGGCGGAGCCAAGAGAGAAGGACACCATTCAGGCCGCTGAGCCGTTGCTTAGCGCAAGGGGCTTGCGGCGCTTCTACGGTCACTGGCAGCGCAAGTATCTGCTCTTCGGGCCGCGGGTGCGGCCGCCGGTGCGGGCGGTCACGGACGTGGATTTCAATGTTCCGACCGGGCGAACCTTGGGCATCGTAGGCGAAAGCGGCTCCGGCAAGACCACTGTCGCTCGGGTGGTTGTGGGTCTGGCCCCACGAGATCGGGGCGACCTTCGGCTACGGGACGAAGAGCTGGCTCCCCCAGTCGGAAAACGGACTCGAGAGCAGCAGGCGGCAGTTCGGATGGTGTTCCAGAATCCTACATCCTCCCTCAACCCAAGACTCCCAATAAGCCATGCCATCCACAGATCGCTGAGAAAGTTCGCGCGGCTGAATAAGAGGGAGAGTCGGGAACGCGCCGAAGAGTTGCTGGAGGCCGTCGGACTGGACCCTGCGTATCTGGACCGTCACCCTGGCGAGCTGAGCGGCGGCCAGCAGCAGCGGGTCGCACTGGCGGGAGCCTTCGCCGGCAATGCTGACATTATAGTCGCCGACGAGGCGGTCTCATCGCTGGATGTCTCCGTTCAGGCCCAGGTGCTCAACCTGCTACAACGGCATCAACAAGAGGCAGGCACGTCCTACGTCTTCATATCCCATGACTTGGGAGTCGTGCGCTATATCTCAGACGACATCATGGCGCTTTATGCCGGGCATGTTGCCGAATCAGGACCTACAGAATGCGTGCTGACCGCGCCGTCACATCCGTACACCGAGGCGCTGCTCTCCGCGGTCCCTGTGCCCGATCCGGACGCCACACCCACGCGCATACGGCTCCCCGGCGCAGTCCCATCCCTCAGACAGCGTTTCCAGGGTTGCTTCTTCGCAGGACGTTGCCCCAGAAAGGTGGGCGATATCTGCGACACTACCCCGCCGCCAGGGCGCACGGGGCCAGACTCTCCTGACCATGTTATCTACTGCCATATACCTATAGATCAACTGATGGCGATGCAGCGGGAGCGGGGGAGTGAGGCGACTTAGAGTACGGGCGGGCGTGGCTGGACTTTCCAATCAGACAGTACTAGAAAGTTGGGCCTAGGCTATCGAATTTACGCCGCCAGCAGCACCGCCAGGTCGTGTTCACGGTGGAGTTCGACCTCCTCACCCCGGACCTGTAAAAGACAGAGAAATAATGGACCTATAAGGCGGGGCAACCGCTAGAACAGGCGGTGGAAAACCGGACCACCCCCCGCCCTCGATAGTGTTGAATGGAAGCATTATGAAGTGTCTACACTGATATTTGCCGCCATTTTCCCTGGACATCGATATGGTCAGAATCTGCCTCACCAAGCTTGTGAATTGGTTTATCCGTGCCTCACATACCCACCTACATGCCGAAAATGGTTCTGCCTATTGTATAGTCAGGCCCACCAATTCATAGCTAAGACCGGCAAAGACTCGAACTCGCCTTTTCGTACATCAATGGCGTTCTTGGGGTATCTTTCTAATATTGGTCCCTCGAAAATGCTATTACAGAGCAGCAATCCTCTAGTTCGATCTCCGATTTTGTTACTTTTTCAATTTTGACGCATTTTGGGCTAACCAATGGGGGCCACCTAGGTAGGGCAGGAAGTTGACAAGTACTTTCGCCAATTGGTGGCCGTAACTTCGATTGACAAGTCCTACGCTTTCTCAGTTACAGGCTCCTCTAGGTCTGGCCTCTAACTGGGGGATTCCGTGTAGATTAAACAGGACTGGACGACAAATGTAGCACCGCTACTCAAGGTTCTTGAGGAAATTGTGTCCCCCTTATGATGTAAATGGCCAGCATAAGTGTCCTATCTAACAGGCCAGCAGCACTTTGGGTTTGACCCGAACCGAGATCGTCCGAGCATCATCGCGGTCTCAATGCTGGGGATTTTCAACACTTGCTCACTCAACCGCGTGTTTTTGCGTCTGATGTCCAAGCATACGGTAGCCGATCCGGGGTTCGGTGAAAATGTAAGTGGGGTTACCGGCGTCATCGCCCAACTTGATGCGGAGGTTCTTGACCACAGTGCGCATGGGCCGCAGGTCACCGGGGTTCCGCGGCCCCCAGACATGTTGGGGATTATATAGCTAGGAGTGTGTCCGAGTAAGGGCAAGGGGTTGAGGGAGATATGTCCTGGGTCGGATGGAGACAACCATTTTGCCCCTCGGAGTCGCAAGTGTCCCATCAGTTCCCTGAAAATCGTGTCCCCCATCGGCTCAGACGGGTTTGATGCAGCTTCGACGGTTCGTCTCAACCCTGTCTCGGCGCGGAGTTTGAACCCAGCCCTGTACAGCTTCAGAAGGTTATGGCCCAGGCAGATCAGCAGCCACTCACCGTTCACCTTGTCCAGACCACGCAGCAGGAACTGCCGGAAGCCCCGACCATGCTTGATCTGACCGAATACCGGCTCCACGGTCTCCATCCGTAAGGCGTAACGCTGTCTACCACGTTTCGTGCGAAGCTTCCGACGCATCCGGTCTCTTGCTGAAAGATGTTTCGGTATCCGGCCACGGGGAGCGGGCGGCAATATCCTGCCATGACGAGTCTGATCAGGGGCTATGAAGGGATCCATTCCCAGTGCGTGGATCTTCTCGGTCGCCTCCGCAGAGTAGTAACCCGCGTCTGCGGATACCTCCCGGGGAACCTCCCCGGCGTTGGCTATGGCCTCCTCCATCATGACCACCGCCTGCCGCTTGTCCGAGGACTGGTTGGTCGCCCGCGCCGCCACTATCACCTGGCTCGAACTGTCCACCACCGCCTGAGAGTTGTATGCCTGTACGTACTGACGGCCTCCCCGCTCGGGCATGATGCGCGATTCAGGGTCGGTGAAGTTGCGCTGCGCGCTCTCATCAGGGACCCCACTATGCGCTCCATCCTCTGACACAGCCTCAACCTCGGCTTCCAGAGCCCCCATCGCCTCTCGTATCTTCCTGAGCCGACCCTCCCGAAAGGCCAACTCTGCAGGCAGCTCGTCTCCGCGCTTGTCCCTACCGAACCGCCGGTCCTCCTCTTCATCCAACTCCGCCGCCCTGCGCAGCAACTGTTCCACCTCAGCTTCCAACTCAGCACACTTCTCCCTCATCCGCCCATAACTCATAGCCTTGTGCTTCGATGCGTTCGCCTTCACCTTTGTCCCGTCCAGCGACACGTGGCCCAGCTTCACAAGACCAGCACGCTGACACACCGACAGCACCCCCAAGAACAACTTAGACAACTCACGCAGGTGATCCTTACGAAAGTCCGATATCGTCCTGAAGTCCGGCGTGTTGTTGGCAGCCAGTACCCGAATCGCGATGTCCTCCCGCAGACGCTGGGCGATCCGGCGCGACGATGCCACCCCTACGAGTAGCCGTAGACCAATACCTTGACCATCATCCGTGGATGATAAGGTGGACCACCTCGACTCTCACCCTCGTACACCGACGTGATGCCCGACAGCTCCAACTGGTCTACGATCTCGGAGATGAAATATGACAGGTGGTCCGCTGGCAACCACTCCTGCATCGCTACCGGAAGCAGAAACTGCTGGTTCGGTTCGTAGGAACGATAGGTCTTGCTCATTGATCACCCCCATACCCCTTGGCTGTCTTCTCATCATACTCCCTATAGTTCACCAACGGTATTACTCGGACACACTCCTAGGTTCCCCCGCACCCGCGGGGATAGACCGGTGACAGACGCTAGGGATGCTTTGGCAACGTTGGATCCCCGCACCCGCGGGGATAGACCCATCATACGGCCGCCGTAGTTAGGCTTTCCCTTGGTTCCCCCGCACCCGCGGGGATAGACCGATGGGGTGAAAGTGGAGGTGACATTAGAGAAAGGTTCCCCCGCACCCACGGGGATAGACCCATTTCCAAGGAGTGCGAATGGTGCGGACATACGGTTCCCCCGCACCCGTGGGGATAGACCTCCCTGTCATCACCAGTCCCTCCCTGCGAAGGATCCGGTACACCGTGGACTCCGATACGGAGAAGCCCCCGTAGTCGGTGAAGCAAGCCGCCAACTGGCCGCAGACTCCAGCTCCAGCTCCTCCTATTCGTCCCGCACTTCGGCGAGCACGATACCCGCATGGAAGACGGGAGTACGTCAAGCAGAGTTCCTACGGCAGGCAGAGCGGTTTTGTCTCCAGCGATGACATACTAATTGGCGGATACGTCCGGAAAGTAAGTGCCCCCGGAGCGTCCGCTGATGATGGCGACATCATCCTCCTTCGAGGCCCACGCAGCGCCGGGACCTCCGCCGTGCAAAGCAATCTCGATGTCCAGCTCCAACTTCTCCGGTTTCCAGCGACGCGGCGTGTAAAAGCGGCTGGGCGGCAAGGAACTGCCCTGGGGAAAGGCGTTGCCCTCAGGCCCCTCAACCGGGAAGACCAACTCTCCCGTCACGCTGTTGGGCAGAAAGACCCGCAAGTGCGAAGCGGGTCCAGCGTAATGAAACCCCGCCAACTGTTCACCGCCGAAGGTTATCCGCATCATGTGCGGCGTGAGTTGCTTTACCCGTCGCACATTGACTATAAGGGGAGGCGGTGGTCTGAATGGAACTGAGTACACCAATATGGGAAACAGAGCGATCATGTTGCAATTGCTCCTTCTCCCTTCTTGTCTGCCGGGCCTGTTGTCAATGGCCTCTCGGATCGGCGCATCAAATGGCCCAGCCTCTAGATACCCCTTTGAGTAAGGCTGATACCGTTGCCTTCCGGGTCCGCCACGTGCGCTAGGATAATGCCCTCTCCGGTTCGTTCCTCCGGGGGGCTGATTAGCCTGCCACCGGAAGCGCTGATCTCTTCGCATCCCGCAGCAACGTCGGAAACAGTGAAGCCGAGCCCGTTGGGGCTGTACTCCCCATCGCCCCCTGCGTGCAGAGCCACTACCGAGTCGTCGCTTCCTAATTCGGACCAGTTTTTCGTATGCAGTTTGACTTCGAGCCCAAACACGTTGTTGTAGAATGCTACGGCTCGGTCCATGTCCTAAGCCATCAGCATGAAGTAGACTTTCTGTACGTCCATTTGCACCTCCTCGTTTGTGCGCTCTTCCCGCCCTCAGGCCATGTCGCCAGTCGCGTCTTCGTTGGGCCACTCCACTACATCAAAGGAAAAGAGCGTGGCGCGAGCCACAGGCCTTTCGCTGTCCCTATTGGCGTGACCTTTGCGGAACGCGTCGCTAGACACCCAGCGCTGGAAATCCTCTTCTGACCGCCATCGGGTGCAGACAAAGTAGCGGGTCTCTCCTTTCACTGGCCGAAGCAAATGAAAGCCTTCAAGGCCCTCCATCTGCTCCACTGACTGGTTGCGATTGCCAAACCGAGCCTCAAGCTCAGCCTCCTTCCCTTTGATAACGGTTATGGCGTTTATCTTTACGACACTCATCCCTCTCTCCTTTCAATCCTAATTTTCTCTTTCATTTGGTCTATGGTTCAATGTGATATGAGCGGTCATGGCCGATCCGTTGGGCGACGCGAGTACGACGGGCTTCTTGGTCTTCGGGTGGGGTATGACGATGACCTCATGATGGAATACTTCGGAAAGGAGGTGCGGCGTTATAACCTCTTCGGGTCTTCCTGTTGTGACCACTCGTCCCTCTGAAATGACCATCGCGTGGTCGGCAAAGGCGGCGGCTAGATTCAAGTCGTGGAGTACTGCTAGAACAGATCGCCCTTCGTCTCCAAGCCTCCTGCACAACGACATCACCAACTGCTGGTGGGATATGTCCAGGGCGTTTGTGGGTTCGTCCAACAGTATTACCGGCGTGTCTTGGGCTAGGACGCGCGCGAGGGAGACCCGCCGCTGTTCGCCTCCCGAAAGGGTCGGATAGACTCGATCGGCCAGATGCAATATCTGCACCTGCTTCATGGCATCTTCCACTGCCGCAAAGTCGGTCTCGGTAGGAGACCTCCACCGCGGGATGTGAGGAAGTCTGCCCATCATCACTACCTCCCGCACCGTGAAAGGGAATCGGATGTGCGTTTGCTGAGTGAACATAGATCGCAAGCGTGCAAGGATGGCGGGCTTCGTCTCGCTCACGTCGCGCCCGCACACCTGCACTTCCCCCTCCATGGGCAGCAGGTCTCCGGCCAGAACCCCGCACAGGGTGGATTTTCCGGCCCCGTTGGGACCTACCACTGCCAGCATGGAGCCAGGCTGGAGGTCCAACTCCACTCGACTTATTAGAACCCTATCGCCCACGACATCACTAAGAGGGTGTCTAAAAAGTATAGGATTGTGCTAAGCGGCGTAGCATCAGGCCAGTCATGGCGGTATAGACCCACGCTTCCGTAGTCTGAGGCAATTCCTCATAGTCCTTGCTCAGACGGCGATACCGGCCCAACCAGGCAAACGTACGCTCTACAACCCAACGGCGTGGAAGTATCTGGAAGGTGTGTTGACGGGTTGGACGCCGCACTATTTCCAAGTCCCATCCACACATGTTTCGCGCCCACTCCACCAGCTTGCCTGCGTAGGCCCCATCAGCCCAGATCCGCTTCAACCGGGGAAACCGGCCTACCAAACGCATCAGCGCCAACCTAGCCCCGTCTCTATCCTGAATATTGGCCGGATGCACCACCACTGTCAACAGCAATCCTGTGGTGTCTACTACTATGTGTCGCTTTCTTCCACAGACCTTCTTACCAGCATCATAGCCACGAGGCCCCCTTTTTCCGTGGTCTTGACCGATTGGCTGTCTATGATGGCCCCGCTGGGACTGGCAACTCGTCCCCCAGCCAAGCGTAACCGGTCACGCAGCGCTTCATGTATCCGCTCCATGGTCCCATCTCCACGCCAAGTGCGGAAGTAGTGGAACGTGATGCGCCACGGAGGCAGGTCGTGAGGGAGCATTCGCCATGCGCATCCGGTGCGCAACACATAACGAATACCGTTCACCACCTCCCTGCGCGGGTATTTGATCGGCCGGCCTGCTGGTTTGGGGGTAGGCAGCAACGGTCCCAAGAGTTGCCATTCTTTGTCGCTCAGGTCGCTTGGATATCTCTCTCTGCTCATGGAACACCACTTTAGGTGCTCTCATATCTACATTCCTACTGCTACCAGGGACGCTTTCTTAGACACTTTCTTAGTCATTTTGCCCTCAACCTAGGTGTCATTGTGCGCCTATCCAGGATCTATGGGTTCGATGCACGAGCCAAAGGAAGAAGGGGCCTCCCACCATGGCGGTGACGGCGCCGAGGGGAAGTTCTGCCGGCAGTACGACAGTCCGCGCGAGGAGGTCGGCCAGCAGAAGCGCCGTCGCTCCGCCCAGGATACTTGCTGGAAGTAGAAAGCTATGGTCAGGCCCAACGATGAGTCTGATCACGTGGGGCACCACCAGACCCACGAACCCGATGATGCCAGCCACCGAGACGGCCGCGCCGGTCACCAACGCGCAGAGAACTATGACGCTCAGATGCACCCGCTCCGTCGACACTCCGAGATGACGGGCCTCCCGGTCCCCGAGGTTCAGCAGGTTGAGCGCCCTGGCCGATAGGGGCAGTAGAACCAGACCAACGACCAAGAAGGGGGTTACCGCGCTCACCACCGGCCAGGTCGCGCCGCCAATGCTTCCCAACATCCAAAACGTGATGCTTCGCAACTGGTCGTCGTCCGCTATGAATGTGAGCATCCCCGTGAAGGCCCCGGCCGTTGCGTTTACCGCGATTCCGGCAAGTATCAGCGTCGTTACCTCAGTCTGTCCGCGACTCCTAGCTACAAGGTAGACAACCGCCGTTGCGATGAGGCTGCTCAGGAATGCGCAAACCGTGATGGCGCTCGTGCTGAATAAGCTAAAGCCTAGAACGATGGCGGCCACGGCTCCGACTGCCGCCCCACTGGAAACGCCGATGACGCCAGGCTCTGCCAGGGGGGTTCCGAAACACGCCCTGCAGGGCAGCACCGGCGATTCCCAAGCCCCCGCCAACCAGGAATGCCAAGGACTACCCGGGGAAGGCGTATATTCCATAGGATTGAGTCCGTGCGCGGCTCAAAGGGGATGCCGCTGTCAATTCCTACGTGGCTTAGGAATATAGAAATGGCCTGTGCGGGCGGAATCTCCACGGCGCCCATCCCGATATTCGCGAATAAAGCCACGACGAATAGGGCCAGCATTATGGCCAGAAGCGAGGAGGAGGTGAGACGGCGGGCTTGCGCCAGCCGCCTTAGTTTCCTCGTGAACGTCCGTGAGCCTGTGGACGCCATTGCTTCGCTGCGAGCCACTATTGGGTCGGGGCCAGGTCAGGATGGAATGCCCGCAGCAGGTCCATGAGCACATTACCCATGCGGGGACCGCCGCCGAAGTACTGGTCGTCGAAATCGAGAATGCATCCTTCGTCAGCAGCCTTAGTCTCCGCAACGCCGGGCATCGACAACAGTCCTTCGCGTCCTCCCACCGATTGCAATCCGGCAGAGAGGACGACGATGCAGTCGGGGTTGACAGCAGTTAGGGCCTCTGCGGTCAGCGGTACGAAGGGAGAGTCCACGCCTGCTGCCGCTCCGCCGCCTATTGCGCCGCTGGCCTCAAACAATTCGTGGCTCAGGTGCTGACGTCCTATGAGGAACAGCGTGTCCAGGCCACGCATGTAGAGGAAGACCGCGGTTGGGCGTTGCTCCGCCTTAGCCGCCAACGCTTTGACTGCACTTACCTCAGCCTCCAACTCTACGGCAATGGCCTCTCCTTTGTCTGGCTCGCCGAGAGCCTCGGCTACTCCACGGATCTTTCTGGAAGCTCCGTCAAGGGTGGTCACTGCCTCGAGAACCACCACGGGCACGCCGGCGCTGCGAATCTGCTCGAGGACCTCCGGTGGCCCTGCGTTTTCGTTTCCTATGACAACGGTAGGCTCCATCTAAAGAACACACTCTGCGCTGAGCCTCCGCTGGTAGCCAATTTGCGGAAGTTGCGTAACCTCCGGGGGATAGGTGGCGCTGGTGTCAACGGCGACGACGTTCGCCCCGAGACCCAGGGCGAAGACAACCTCCGTGATATCGCCGTTCATCACCACAATCCGGCTAATGTCTTCGACGACTATCTCATTTCCATGGACGTCCATGATGGTCGCCGGCAACGCCGGTCCCATCGGTTCCGGTGCCTCCGTGGGCTCTAGCGTAGGAGTGGGGTTGGGTTCCGGTGACGGCGTCGCCGTCGCCGTCGCTTCAGGAGTGACCGGCGTGGGGGCAGTAGTTGGAGCTGCCGTAGCAGTGGAGGCCGTCGCCGTTGTCATAGGAGTGGCAGGCGTAGGCATAGCAGTCGCAGTGGGAGCGGCACGTGCTGCGGTGGCGGGAGTGGGCGTAGCCGGAGGCGTCGCCGTGGGTGGAACGGGAGTAGGCACGGGTGTTGGAATATGCGTTGGAGCCACAGTGGGTGGAACGGCCGTCGCTATAGAGCGGGTGGCGTCGTCATTGGATCTGATCCGCAGGCTGTCAACCCAATAACCACAGCAAATATGGCTGCCAAAATGAGCCACCTGGCAAGCCGGTAATCTTCACCCATGTTCACAACATTCTCCTCCTTCTTCGCCGTTGCATCTGCTTAGTTCGCAAGCGGGCGGGATGTGTAACATATGACATGGGTAAGTATAGACTAGTTTTCTAATATGGCTACACTATTTACCGGTTCGTCATTCGATATGAACGCAAAAGTGATGTCAACTACTTTGTCGACTTAATTGACCGAGCGTGGTTTTTGCGAAATTAACGGCAGTGGCGTACTTCCAACGTGTGACAATGCGATGTCTGCCTGATAGTTCATCAGCCACATCTCGTCTCTTTGTCGGCCCTTGAACTTCCTATTGGCTTTGAGGGAGCAAACATTGAGGCAGTATTGACTAGCATTAAAAGTTATTGTACACATACCCGTGAATTTGGCTATACATATTTGATAGTTAGTCAGCCGACAACAAAATTCAACAAATGGACTTTCAGCACTACTAGGGGGCGACAATGAAACTTGGCAGCAACAACGTGCGAATACCGGCTAGCTCTGTTGGCGTGTATGATGCCATTTACCGACGGCGCAGCGTTAAGCAGTTCACCAATGATCCTGTTCCCGGTGAAACACTAGAGCGACTGTTCTCAGCAGCTATCTGGGCTCCCAATCACAGGCTCACTGAACCTACGCGCTTCTTTGCGGTCAGAAAAGGCAGTCCGTTGAGGACGAAAATTGCAGACATCGTGTGGCAGGCAACATACGATGGTGTGGCCAGCCCGAATCCGGACAAGAAGCGACATTCTGCGGATGCGAAAAGGGACCGCGTCCTCAATGTCCCCGCAATAGTGTACGTCTACAGTCTTCAGGGGGAGAACAAACAAATAACGCTGGAAAACTACGCCACGTCTTGTTGCGCAGTCCAAAACATGGCCCTTGCCGTAGTGGCGGAAGGCCTCTATCTGGACTGGAGCACCGGAGGACTCACCACAATTCCAGGCCTGGCCCAAATTCTTGGCGCGATGGAAGTCTGGACAATGGTGGGAGTGCTTTTTCTTGGTAAAGCCGCTTCAGTTCCGCACACCTGGCGAACTCCCCATTCAGAAGTAGTCAAATGGTTGTAGTTGTCTTGACCTGCCCTCGTTCACAACTGATTGAAAAGAGAAATCAGCCATTAGAGGCTTCAAGATAGAAGGAGCAGTTCATGTTTGTGTCTACGAACAGGATTAGAACTAAGAAGGGGCTTGGTGACCGTTTGGAAGAACGCTTCGCTGAACTCCGCGGCATCGATGATCAACCTGATTTTCTTGGCTTCGAGCTATGGAAGAATTAGAGTCTGACCACGACCACGACGAATTCCTCGTTGTGACCCACTGGGAATCCAAGTCGGATTTCCACCGATGGACTAGCAGCGACGTCTTCAAACAGTCACACTCCGGCCCCCGCCTCGATTCTATTGCAGGCCATTCGGAATTCGAAGGGTTCGAAGTTCGTCTCTTGTCCCTCCCTCCTGAAGAACAAGGATTGCCAATCCCGAACAAAGCATTCAGTTTGTTGTAGGTCAACCAAAGAATCATCAGATTTAGCGCCCATGAAGTAAAAATAGGAGGAAAGAACATGTTCAGGAAGTCGCTTATACTGCTGCTGCCGTTGCTCTTGCTGGTAGCTTGTGCTACGGATGATGAGGAGGCTACCGACTCCGTTCTTGATGAAGGATTGAAAGATGCCATTGTGGAGAACTACGCCGCCGGCGCCCATGCATCCTACGTCAAGAGCCTGAATTCGGCCCAGACCTTGGATTTTGCCATAGACAGATTTCTGGCTGCTCCGTCGCAGGCCCGTCTTGATGCGGCCAAGCACGCTTGGCTTCGGGCCCGGGATGATTACGGCGTAACCGAAATCTACCGTTTCTACGAAGGACCCATTGACAATGAAGAGAATGGCCCTGAGGGGCTCATCAACGCGTGGCCTTTGGACGAGTCCTACATCGACTACGTGGAGGGGAACGCCCAGGCCGGCATCATTAACAACCCGGAAATGTTCCCCGTCATCGACCCTTCGCTTCTGGTTTCTCTCAACGAGGAAGGCGGCGAGGAGAACGTCTCCACCGGCTGGCATGCCATTGAGTTTCTGCTCTGGGGACAGGACCTGAACGCCGACGGGCCGGGATATAGGCCCATCGAGGACTACACCACCAACCCCAACGCCGGTCGGCGCGCAACCTATCTTGCCGTGGCGTCGGATCTCCTTCTCTTCCACCTTCGGCAGATGGTGGACGCCTGGGCGCCGGGCGCAAACAACTACCGGGCTCAGTTCGTCGGCAAGAATGCAGACGACGCTCTGCAAGACATCATCACCGGCATAGGCGAGATGAGCCGCGGCGAGCTTGCAGGCGAGCGCATGACCGTTGCCTACGAAGAACGCTCCCAGGAGGACGAGCACTCCTGCTTCGCCGACAATACCACGGCGGACATAGTAGCCAACGCCTTGGGTGTCCAACGGGTGTACCTGGGTGAGTACGGCGCCGTCTCAGGCCCTGGCATAAGAGATCTCATCGCAATGAAGGATGAGTCCTTGGCCGACAATCTGGCGGCAGAGATAAACCTCTCCGTCACCCGCGCCCGCGCCATTCCCTCCCCCTTCGACGACCATCTGCGAGATGGCGTGTCCGACGCCTCCTATGGACGGCAAAGGGTGCTGGAAACCATTGAGGCCCTTGAGTCCCAAACCGATACCATAGTCAACGCCGCCCAGAAGGTGGGCATTACCATCAGCGTGAGCTAGGATGCCCGCGTGCACCTTCAAACTCGCGGAGATGCCATGGCGACCCCGCTTGCAGGAATTCTCCTACTAGCGGTCGCCATAGTGGCAGTTACCGCCTGCAGAGACGAGGATGACGTGGACCTGAGCCACGTATATGATCCACTGTTGGGTGGGGAGACCACCGCGTTTAGCGACGGCGACAACGCCTTTGAGCTGTCCGCCCGCAACCTGCCCAACGACATCAGGCGTATCTTCGAGGTTGGCGATA
Organism: Dehalococcoidia bacterium; assembly: GCA_965238215.1. Classification (GTDB taxonomy): domain Bacteria; phylum Chloroflexota; class Dehalococcoidia; order Lucifugimonadales; genus JAPULR01. The sequence continues at coordinate 2,918,884 of OZ250180.1, forward strand.
GCTTTTTTAATCAGAATTGGGTCACGGCGCCTGCCAGTACGGAAGCCCGGGACGGCCTTGGCCCCACCCACAACGCCCTCTCTTGCTCCTCCTGTCACAGCCACGACGGTTGAGGAAAGCCACCCGACCATCCGGATGACCCGGAACGCGGGTTGCTCCTTCGCCTGAGCGTCCCTAGCAGGGATGGCCCCAAAGACGAACCCCGGTACGGGGGACAGCTTCAGGATAGGGCTATCATTGGAGTGCCAGTGGAAGGCCGTATCGTTATCGACTACGTTGAGATGCCGGGCGTATATCCGGACGGCACGCCCTTCAGCCTTCGCCAGCCTGTCTACAGGATAGAAGGCCTTGCCTTCGGCGCCCTGCATCCCGACGTAATGATCTCCCCTCGGGTTGCGCCCGCTACCATAGGCATGGGCTTGCTAGAGGCCATACCGGAGACAAATATCCTGGCCCTTTCAGACCCTGATGACGCCAACAGCGACGGAGTCTCCGGGCGTTCTAATTACGTTCAGGACATCAAGACTGGCCAGTTGGCCCTTGGCCGCTTTGGCTGGAAGGCCAACCAACCCACGGTAGAGCAGCAAGCCGCGTCCGCTTTCTTGGGGGATATCGGCATCACGTCGAGCTACTTCCCCAACGAGAATTGCCCGACAGGCCAGGAAGCGTGCCGCCAGGCTCCTGACGGCGGAACGCCGGAGGTGCCCGACGAGCGTCTAGAAAAGGTGACCATCTACATACAGACGGTGGCAGTGCCGGCCATGCGAGACGTTGATGACGAGCAGGTTCAGCAGGGGGCCCGATTGTTCGTCCGGACCCAATGCGCCGCGTGCCACACACCGAGACACAAAACCGCAGACACTCACCCTTTGGAACCACTGCGGAACCAAGTCATCTTTCCCTACACGGACCTGCTTCTGCACGACATGGGCGACGGACTCGCCGACCACCGACCGGACGGACAGGCGTCCGGCACGGAGTGGCGCACGCCGCCCTTATGGGGCATAGGTCTAGTCGAAACAGTCAACGGTCACACCATGTTCCTCCACGACGGACGCGCCCGCGGCCTAGAGGAGGCTATACTTTGGCACGGAGGCGAGGCCGAAGAATCGCGCCAGCAGTTCATGGCCTTGACTGAGGACGAGAGAAATGCACTAATCCGGTTCTTGGGGTCAATTTAGGGGGTCACCATAATTTGAAGCTCGCTCTCGCCATATGCGCATCGGCGCCGGTAGTGTTCCTGCTCTTCCTGACAGGGTGCGGCTCGAGCAGTGGACCATCGGATCGGGAAGTCCTGATAAGCTTGACGGACGAAGTCATCGTCCCCGCCTACCAAGAGCTAGGGCGAGAGACAGCCTCCCTGAATCAGGCCGTCAATACGCTGTGCGGCGCGCCCAACGCTGCATCGTTGGACACAGCACGACAATCCTGGCGTGCGGCGCGCGGGGCTTGGATGCGTTCGGAAGCGATGTGGTTCGGTCCAGTACTGGATCGTCGTTCCACCAGCCTGCTTGACTGGTCGCCAACTGATACGTCTGGAATAGACAGGCTGCTGGCTGAAGGATCCCCCACCACGGCGGAGGAAGTTCGCAACGTTCTTGGGTCCAACCGTCGCGGTTTTGGCGCAATAGGGTATCTGCTCTTCCGTAATGACGATCTGGCAGACCCCAGCCGGGCCGTCTCCGTCTGCCCCTACCTGGTTGCGTTGGCGGCGGTGGCTCACGAAGAGACCGGCGCCATCTTAAACGAATGGGCGGAGGTGCCAGAAGGTCGGCCCGCCTATAGGGACTATTTCATCGACCGGGCCAGTTCGTCCATGCTTCCCACCGCTGCCGTGGGGGACGTCGTTCGGACCGTATACTTTCTCATTCGGGACATCGTCGACGTGCGCTTGGCGTCGGCCATGGGACTCAGGCAAGATCCCGCCGACCCTTCTGCCATCCCCGGTACGTCGGCGGACAACGGCCTCAATGACATCGGCCACGAGTTGATGGGAATGCGAACAGTGTACGAAGGTCCCGGAGACGAAGGGCTGGGCATAGGCGACCTGGTGTCGCAGCTTTCGGAAGATACCGACGCCCGCCTGCGGAATGAGTTCGACGCCGCAACGGGGGCAATAGAATCCGTCAGCGGCCCGTTCCGCTTCTCCGCTGTCCAGCGGACCCCCCAAGTGGAAACCCTCTACGAGCGCCTGCTTGACGTGCAGCGCACCATTGCAACGGAGGTCGTCAGCCTGTTGGGTGTCCATCGGTTTCACAGATACGGACGGCGACAGTCTGCGGTAGAGTTGGCCAGCGGCTTTTATTCCTTCCGTGACTAGAACTGCGCAAAGAGTGATCGCTCACCGGTGGAAGAGCAGGTGCTCCCAACTTGCAAGCGCCTGACTTGCGCCGGTTCAAGACCGGTATCCTCGGCATCTCTTGCCGCCTTCCGAATCGCCTTTGGGACTCTGGGAGTCGTGGCGACCATCCGCTTCGTGGCCATGGGCTGGGTTTCGGAGCTATACATCGAACCGGCCCACCACTTCACCTACTACGGCTTCGGATGGGTTCAACCCTGGCCCGGTTGGGGTATGTATCTGCACTTTGCGTGATGGGCCTGGCAAGCTTGGGTGTGGCACTCGGGTATCGTTACCGACTGTGCATCATTGCGTTCTTCCTCCTCTTTACCTATGTGGAACTCATAGACCGGACTACTTACCTGAACCATTACTATTTCGTCAGCCTGGTCAGCTTCCTCATGATCTTCCTGCCCCTCAATCGGACGGCATCCATCGATGCTTGGAGGTCGTCACAAGAAAGCAAGGCTCCAACCACGCCGCTGGCGGCCGTGTGGATTCTGAGAGCTCAGATTGGCTTGGTGTACCTGTTTGCCGGCGTCGCCAAGGTCAACACTGACTGGCTGCTTCACGCCGAACCGCTGAGAATCTGGCTCTTCAACAACACGGACACCCCGATCTTCGGGCCGTTTCTGAGGGAAGCCTGGGCGCCCTACGCCATGAGTTGGGCGGGCGCCTGCTTCGATCTGACCATCGTCGGCTGGCTGCTGTGGAAGAGGACTCGGCCCTACGCCTACGTTGTACTGGTGACGTTCCACCTGATGACGGCCCTGTTCTTCCCGTCCATAGGCATGTTCCCCTGGATAATGATCGGTGCAACGCTTATATTCTTCGACCCGGACTGGCCCCAACGTCTCCTGCGGCGATTCAAACGTCCGTCGAACCCAATGCCAGAACCCGTCGCCGCCCCATCTCTTCCTGCTGGAGCCAAAGCTCTATCATGGCCTGTCCGGACAGCCCTAATCTTGGGTGCCGTCTTCCTTGCCGTTCAGATTCTCATCCCACTCAGGCATGTGGGGTATTCAGGTAACGTACGTTGGACGGAGGAGGGTTATCTATTCTCTTGGCGGGTGTTGGTAACTGAGAAGACCGGCTTGGTGAAGTTCCGAGTTTCCAGCTCAAAATTCCAAGGCGAGCGGCTAGTTTACCCCGAACAGCATCTGACGCCCTTACAAGTTGAGCGAATGGCGTATCAACCGGACATGATCCTGGCTGTCGCTCATATTATTCGAGAAGATTTCATCGTCCGTGGGCATCAAGAGGTTGAAGTCCGAGCCGATGCTTTTGTTACGTACAACGGCCGCCCCGCCACCCGTCTGATTGATCCGAACGTAAATCTTGCCCGCGTCAACGCCGGATTAGGCCCCAAGCCCTGGATTCTAAAAGCGCCAACGTAGCAACTCAGAAAGGAGGGCAAACATGAACAGCCCAAAAGACCATAACGCGCCGTTGTCCCATCCGGGGAAGGAGGATGTGTTGACCGATATGGCCGCCCGCAGAGCTGGACTGCTGCTGATTCTGACAGCGGCGGCTTCCCTCTTGATGGTTCTCGCCCGGGTGATTGCTGACGCGGACCAGCCGACACTTGCAGAGACGTTGAGAGCCATCGCCGAAAACAGGGCCATGTACGCTACCAGCGCAGCGGCTCGAATCGCATCGGGCATTGCGTTGATTTCCGCTGCATTGTTCCTGCTGAGGACGTGGATACTTCGCCTGCGGCTGGCAACCCCAGTGGTTCCGCACCTATTGGGCGTATCCGGCGCCGTAACCGCCTTCTCTGGAGTCTGCGCCCTTGTTCTCGCCTATTCCGCGTCTGCAGGCCCCGACGTGACCGTCTCCGGCTCCATTGAGACGATAAACGTTCTGCGATGGCTTATGGGGAAGATAGGCTTTGCTGTGGCAGGGATGGCTCTTCTCGTGGCGGCGCGGTACCAGTGGAAGATTGGAGGAACCCTCCGGAAAATTGCCCCGGCGTCGGCGGTAATCGGCCTGGTCATGCAGTTCGTCTGGATAGACGCGGTAACGATTATGCACCCCTTGATGGGCGTCGCCTTCATGGGGTGGTTGCTGGTAGTCGGCGCGATGCTTGCAACGGGCAGGACGGAACGCCACTTTCACTCCAATTCGTAGACGCCCTTCGCCTGATGTTTGCACTAATTGCAATGTTAGGCTTGTAATACTTCTGAGCGGATCAACCAGCTCTGGGGCCTATGTCACATAGGGAAAGAGTCTCCAATCCGACTGTCGCGCGTGTGGTCCAAAAAATTCAAGTAAAATGATCGGAATTGCATGTGTTGGCTACGCCTCGCCAGATGTCATCCACAAATACACGCTCTCTATATCCATATCTCCCAGCGAAAAGTTGGCAGTATAGGACGCTTTGGCCCACCATCCCACGCCTGATCCCATCGTGGACTCGAACTCGTTAATTCGTACAATATAGGCGACATCTGGCTCTTTTCCTGCTTGTAGATAGCATGAATGTTGTGATCGGACAAAAAGACTCGAAGCATAGCCAGTTATGGAAGAATTTCTCCAGGAGATCCGCATCTCCTTGGCTCTTTCTCCTCCCTCAAGTGATGCTCCTATAGACGTCAAATCGGAGCCGTGGGCAGGTGTAACGTTTCAGGCAACGGATGACATCGGGCCTGGTCCATCCTCATTCCCCCGTTCTCCTTCCGCCACCGATAGAAGGTCTGCTGAGTTACTCCAATACTCCGAGATGCCTCCGAGACCGTACTACCCTCCGCTGTCAACACCTCCGCTTCCCTCAGTTTGGTGATCGCCTGTTCCGAAGTGTGTTTCCTCTTGGCCATCTATACCCCCTTCCTTTTGTCCAAGACTAACATTTCTCTTGGACCAGCTTTGGGGGGTCAGGATCATCCACGCCTACAGCGCCCCTGTGCGGGTCACCGTCCCAGGCGCTCCACCAACTTTCTTTTCAGATATGCAATCACCATCAGAAACCTTGGGTAGTTATGTAGTGATTGCCAGAGTATTTGCAAAAAAGCCGAGCAGACTTCAAAATGTGACAAGCCGTTACCGATAGGAGGTATAGTGGCATGAAACTTAAGTTGCGGCGGCATGCAAAATCCCACTCGCAAAAGGATTCAAACACAGACGGTCGTGTCACGGCCGCCGAAATGTACCAAGTGCAAGACTCGTACGTTCGGTTCAATCAGAAAGACCACATGGGCTCGCAGATGATTTGGGATGCCCAGCTCGAGGCTGAACGAGCCAAACTAAAGGTCAAGCAGCGACAGCTCGCGGAGAAGGGACGCCCTGGATTCGAAGCCACTGCATGGAGCCTGGACTCCGCAGCAGATTCCTTGCTATCTCTTATGGGCTTCTCAAAGAATCAGCCAGATACGAGAGCTACTGCATGGCAAACCAAATTGGAGCCGGCGCCGACGGGTCGACCGAAAACTTCTGCTAAAGAAGCCTCGCAGATTGTGCGCAAGGCCGCCCAAGTGTTGGGAGCGGACCAGGTTGGCTTTGCTGAGCTAGACCGCCGATGGGTATATTCCCATTACTTCGATGAGGAGACGAAGAAGGACCACCCCATCAAATTCTCCGATGATCCCGGTTACCAACAGTACGATCAGCCCATTCGCCTTGAAGATGGGACTCGGGTAATCCCGAAGGAGATGAAATATGCGGTAGTGGTGCTCCACGAGTGGGGTAAGGACATAGATGGCACGGAGTATGCACCGGCCCTTCTTACTGAGGGACTCAGTACACTGGCATATGCCCGAATGGCGCCGACCCTATGGATGTTGGCCGAGTTTATACGAGGGCTGGGGTACAACGCCATCCCCGCGGCTAATGACACAGCCCTGAGCATCCCTCTCGCTGTCGACGCGGGCCTCGGCCAGCTAGGGAGACACGGCCTTTTGATCAATCCCAAGGTGGGGTCACGCTGCCGTATTTCCAAGATTTTCACCGACCTTCCGCTGGAGCCCGCTGGCGCCGTGGACTCCGGCATCACAGAGTTCTGCAACGCATGTCTGAAATGTGTCCCGAAGTGCGGTACGGGAGCCATCACAAAGGGCAACCGAAGTTTCGAGCCCTTGGACAAGAGCAATGCAACGGGAGTACTTTCGTGGAAGGTGGATGCAAAGAAGTGCATGACCTTCCAAATCCGTGTCGGAAGCACCTGTAGCACGTGCGTCCGTAGGTGCGCTTGGACCAAGCCGCCCCGCAAAATATATGCGATACCGCGCTTCTTTATCAGGAACTTCCGGTGGAGGTGGTTGAACAAGTCCTGGGTGTGGCTCGACGATCTCGCGGGAAATGGTAAGTTTCACAAGAAGGCTGATGACTTCTGGAGGTCGGGTCGTTGACAGGTCCACCGCACTCCGGCCAGTAGTACCGCCATGATCACAATGCAACGACCCACCGAAAAGTTCGCGATACAGTACACTTCGGCCCACCACCAACCGTTCTGTTGCTGTCCCATATTATCCCAGAAAACCCCGTTTTCGTAGGTAAAACAGGCTGATTGGCACCCCACCAGTGCCGCATGATTCCTTCAGTATCCCACCTCAAGTGTGGCAACATATGTGGGAATAAATCGTGATGGGGATACCTGTATGGCACTATCGGCGACTCGCGTCAGGGCACTCAAGGAACCGGGGAGATACTCCGACGGCGGCGGTCTGTACCTGTTCATCAGCAAGGCGGGACGCAAGTCATGGGTCCAGCGGATCACCATCGCCGGGCGCAGACGCGACATTGGCCTGGGCGGATATCCGTCCGTAGGCCTCGCCAGAGCTCGCGAGAAGGCGTTGGACAACCGAGCCATAGTCGCGGAGAGTCGAGATCCTCTGGCAGAGAAACACGCGCCTCCAATGCCGACGTTCAGGGAAGCCGTTCATGAGGCGAACAAACCTCGGTGGCGTAACTCCAGTCACATCGCTGGCTGGATACAGACTCTCGAACGTCACGCCGTGCCGGCACTGGGCAATTCACCTCTAGACCGTATAGACCGCCAGGGGGTATTGCGAGTCCTCACCCCGATATGGACGACACGGCCGGAGACAGCCCGCCGGGTGCGTCAACGGATGAGAACGGTCTTCCGGTGGGCAATGGCCCACGACTTTATGGAGTCCAACCCGGCGGGTGAAGCTATCGACGGCGCGTTGCCCTCTATGCCGAAGGTGAAGGCACACCTCAGATCCCTGCCCTATCAGGAAGTCGGTTCGGCGCTCGAAATCGTTGAAGCGTCCCAAGCCTCGATACCCGCCAAGTTGTGCTTCCGATTTCTGGTTCTGACGGCGGCGCGCTCCGGTGAGGCCAGGGGCGCCACCTGGGACGAGATCGACCTTGATGACCATGTATGGCGAGTTCCGTCCGGGCGTATGAAAGCGGGAATGGAGCATCGTGTACCCCTCAGCCGACAGGCAGTCGATCTACTTGGCGAAGCATCTGCCTTCCGTGGCGAACCGGCCTGGTGTTCCCGTCGCCCCTGAAGCAGGGGGCGCCGTTGTCCAACATGTCGTTGATGAAGATTCTCCGTTCCGTCGGACTTGCAGAACGCGCGACGGTCCATGGGTTCCGCAGCAGCTTCAAGAACTGGACACTGGAGCAGACCGACACACCTTGGGCCGTATCAGAGGCAGCCCTCGCCCATACCCTGGGAAACTCGACCGAACAGGCCTACGCGAGGTCCGATCTTTTCGAGCGTCGCCGCGCTCTGATGCAGCTGTGGGCAGGCTACCTGAACGGCTGACCGGTCAACAGGGCTACATCAAGGGCACACTGGACTAGCCAAATTCACTCCTTGCTACCGGTCGCGATTCCAGCCAGACCGTGATGTCGCTCTCCCTCCACCTGACGGCAGCGGAGCCGACTCGTACGGGCCTCGGGAATTCACCCTCCTGCATTAGCCGATAGATCGACGAGCGACTCATGGCCGTGATTTCCTCAACTTCTCGTCGCCTCAGTAGTCTGTCATGCATAGGAATCTCCTTTTCATGTACTCTGATTCTTACCAGTGAAATATCGGTCTTCCAGTAAGTCGTTGAAATACTGGTTTCTCCTCGCGTTTCAATGGGATGGACGGCCGGCGCTGCGCCCCGACCGTCCGCGCCCGCGGCTTACGCGGCCGGCTGTACCGGTGGGATTGAAGGCCAGGTAGTCCTTTCCACGAATTCCCGGTCCGCGTTGACCAGGACGGTCTCGCCCCCAGGTGGGGCCTGCCCAAGGGACATGCCCACCAGGGGGATGGCGGCCAAGATTACCAAGAGCAGGGGTGCAGCCAGGAGAGAAAACTTTCCGGCCCTACGGGATCTCCGGTTGGTCCGTTGAAATGACACCTCGTTGCCTCCACGTCGTTGATGTTGGCGTCGTTGCCTGCCGTGAATACTGAGGAGTGGGGGGGCGAAATATCATGGTCTGTGAGGGGGCCTCGTACGGGAGGCCCCCTCACGGGGCCTTCATATTCGGAGGCCGAATGTGGTGTCATACCCGTGTACAGGAATTGCGATATTTGCATAAAGGCAAGTCGTGGGCCGTTCTGGGCGTGAATGAGGCCGAATTAGGGCAAGTTGAAGGAGCATTTGTAAACACTTTGCCGTAAGGGCCCGTTCCACGGATTGGGGGTGGAAGTTGCATAAATGCAAGTCGGAATTCGAGGCAATCGGGAAGATTTTTGTTACATGGGAGTAAGCGATTCGTGGAACGGGGCCTTACGTGGAGGACGGGATACACCCCTTACAGGAGAGGCCCTACAGGACACTTGGAGCGAAGGAGGCAGGCCCATGAAGGACAATGCGGTGAGCGATACGCATGCAGACGTGGCGGGGACGGATGGACAGCGGGAGGAATCCCGGTCCGGAGGCAACGGTGGTCGGGACGTGGCGAAGCTGCGACGGCTGCGTCTGAAGGCCCTGTTGCGGGAGCTGGTGGACGAGGAGGGACGGATGGAGGCGGCGGAGATGCTGGGGGTCGCCTACCGTACCCTGGTCCGTGCCGAGGAGACGGGACAGATCACGGGGCGCATGAGGGATGCGTTGCACAGGCTGTTGGGGTCACGGCATGGCCCCGATGTGGCCCGGTTGAAGGAGCGGGTCAGCGCACTGGAGGGGCGCGTGAAGGAAATGGCAGGGAGGTTGCGCGAGTCGGTGGACGGAAAGGCCCATGCTAAGGCCTCACCCACGGTGGTGGGGCTTCAGTTTTCTAAGCGGACTGCGCCGCGGCGTACGGACCCAGAGTTGGTCACCGAGGATCCCGCTTCTGACGACGCCGCCGTCTACGGTGAGGCCTGGCCGTTGGTGGAGGAGTGGCGGAGGCTGAGGCAGAACCATCCCAACCGGGGTCGGAGCTTGTCGTGGCTGACGACGGAGCAGCGGCTGCTGACCCTAGAGCTGGCGATGATGGAGCAGCATGGATTGACCCTTCCTCCGGAGACGCAGCCCCTGCGGGGTTTCGGTCGCAGGGGACAGACCGCCTGGCGTTGGGAGGCGCTGCGCGACACGCGAAAGACCCTCGCAAGGAGAAAAATGCTGCGCCGGCTGCGGCGCATCCTCACCCTGGGGCTGTGGTGGAGGTAGATCCTGAACCCTGCGGGAGTGCCGTATTCGCGGGTGCTGCGCCGTTGTTCCATTGCAGTTCCGTGGGAGTAAGTGATCTGGGCCGAAACGCCCCAAAACCGTTGACACCGACGGAGATGGGTGATAACACTAAATTCTGTTTCTGGCTTTTCCAGCGTTTCCTGCCGAGAAACCTGGAGGATTCCCGTCCCCCGAATCCGGGACCGGCTGCCTAGGATCGAGCCTGGCTCTCCGAACAGCCGCCCAGGGGTACCGATCTAGGGATTGAGCCTTGCTCTCCCGACGGCGGCCCCTGAGGGACAAACGCTTCCCGAGGCGTGATGACGGTGAAGAGGTAGAGCCGTGCTCCCCCGATGCCGCATCGAAGGTCGGGACCCCATGGCCATGTGCCTACGCGCGGCCCACGGATTTTCTGGTTGGAGTGCATCCAAAGCTCCGCCTGGACCATCCTGACTGCGGTATCAGCCAGATCACGGCCGGTCCGCAGATATAGCACGTACTGACCGGCGGATCCTTCAATAGCCGTTGGCCGGTCGCTTCAACCGCGCGCAGCTCTTCCCCCAACATGCATCTACCCTCGGGCTAGCTGCGTTCTTTTCGCTCCCTCCGTTCTTCTGCGTTAGGAATCCCACCTAGGAGGGAGTGCGTCTTCGTCAACGGGTCTCATCTCACACGACCCGCGCCGCGGATGCCGGCGTGGGCTAACAACAGAAAGGAGGCGTCAATGAACGTCAAGAATTTCTTCTCAACGGTTCTCAAATTCAAAGGTCTCGCCGCAACCGTCGGAGGTTTTGCCCTGCGGTACAAGAGGCTCACGGTTGCGGTGGTGGCTGCGGCGCTGCTGTTCGGGCCCCTGCTATTGACGGGAGACGGTGAACTCTTCGTCCTGAACGCCCTTGGAATTGGCATTGCTGTGCTGCTCGTCCGGCGGCTCACGGTGCACCGACCGGAGAGGAGGTCCAGGCGCTGACGGCTGACACCGCTACCCTCTTGCAACCCATGCCGAATGACTGGGGTCGTCTCTTGCGAGGCGGCTCTTTTTTCCCTGGTGGGCATGGACCACAGGGAACTACACAACAATTTGAAGGAGGTACACGATGACCACGGCAACATTGGTGACTGGAACCAGGACCATGGAGACCTCTGCGAGGCCTCGGCGCAGCCTGGAGGAACTGGTGAACCGGCTCATGGCCACGCTGACGTTCAGAGAGGAACCGGAAGCGCCGCAGGACTTCGTCGGAGTGAAGGCAATCAGCCCCGGGCGCAGCCTGGAGGAGCTGGTGGACCGGCTCATGGCCGCGCTGACGTTCAGGGAAGAGCCGGAATCGCCGGTGGGGAGGGACACTGCCGAGGTGGACGTGGTGGATACCTCGAAAGGCCATACCGTGGTACGCGCCATCCATGAGGCGAGGCGACTCAGACAGGCTGCGAATTTAGACGGGGCACTTGAGGTGCTCGCTGGTGCGGACATGACGCCCGACGACCCGAATCTGGCCCGGTGGGCTCACTCGGAGTGGAGACAGCTTGTGAGTAGGCGGTTCGGCCACCGAGAAATTCTCGTCTACAGCCAGGCCACGGGACGGGCCGCAGCCCTAGCGCCCCGCGCCGAAGGCGGAATGCTTGAGGTGATGGCGGCGCTGGGAATGCGCTGGCGGCCCGGCAAGATCTTGTCGCAGCGCAGCCTCCGGGGCCTCCGGCCCTTGACCGAAGGTGCGTCATGGTCGTAGCAAATACAACAGTCGACATTCCAGCGCTGAAGGCGAGACATCCCTTGGGCGATACCGTGGAGGCGGCCGGTGTACAACTCAGAGGAAGAGGCCGGGTCCGTCAGGGCGTCTGACCCTTCCACGAGGAGTCGGAGGGCAGCTTCACAGTGTACTCCGACTCCCAGAGGTTCTACTGCTTCGGCTGCGGGCTTGGGAGAGACGTGCTGGACTTCATCCAGCGTATGGAGAACCTCAGCCTGCCAGAGGCTCTGCGGCGGCTGGACGGCACCCCTGGCCTTGCGTCCAGGACTGCTGTTCGTCCAGCCCCAACACGGCGTCGGCAACCCGCTCAGTTGCCTCCGCGCAATCCCGCCCTCCTGACCGCGGCGGCACGCTTCTACGCCGGTCAGCTGCGGCGCAGTCCGGAAGCCCAGGAGTACCTGGCCTCCCGGAGAATCGGCCCCGCCACTGCAGCCCGCCTGGGCCTTGGCTACTCGCCTGGTCGCGGGCTGCGGCAGGCCCTGGAGTCCCGCGGCTTCTCGGAAAAGCAGGTCCGAGACTCAGGGCTGTTCACGGCAAAGGATGCTGAGCGATTCGCGGGGATGGTTGTAGTGCCGGAGGTCTCCGGCGGACTTGTTAGGTGGCTTGCGGGCAGGTCCGTCGACCCCGGGGCCAAACCCCGCTTCCAGAGCCTTCCCGGTCCCAAGCCGGTGCTCGGGCTTGGAAGGCTTGGACCCGCACTGCCATGGACAGTTGTGGCCGAGGGACTCTTCGACTGGCTCACCCTTGCGGGTTGGGGACTTCCCGCCATCACCTCCCTGGGGACCCAGGGTCTTGACCGGGTGACTTCAGCCCTCGGGGGCTGCCCCCGCGTCTTCCTCGCCTTCGACAACGACGACGCGGGCAGGGAGGTGTCAGAGCGGCTGCCGCACCTGTTTCGGAAGTTCTCTCGCATCGACGGCGAGGACCGGAGACAGGACATCGCGGGGTCGGGCCTGGGCCTCGCCATCTGCAAGGGGATAGTGGAGGCCCACGGGGGCCGGATATGGGCCGAGAGCGACGGGCCGGGCTTGGGGGCGAGGTTCACCTTCACGATTCCGGTGGCCCGGGGATGCCGCAGCCGGCGTCCCCGGGCTCTCCGACCGCTCCCGGCGGGCGGAGAGGGAGCGCGGACGCGCATTCTCGCGGTGGACGACGACCCGCAGACGCTCAGGTACGTCCGGGACGCCCTAACGAAGGCGGGTACACGCCTGTCGTAACCGGAGACCCGGAGGAGGTCTCCCGTCTCATGGCGGAGGAAGAGCCCCGTCTGGTCCTGTTGGACCTGATGCTGCCGGGAACCGACGGCATCGAGCTGATGCGGGGCATCCTCGACATGGCGGACGTTCCGGTCATCCTCCTCTCCGTCAACGGCCAGGAAGAGACCATCGCCAGGGCCTTTGAGAATGGAGCCGACGACTACGTGGTCAAGCCCTTCTCGCCGACTGAGCTTGTGGCGAGGATCAAGGCGGCCCTGCGCAAGCGGGAAGCGACCGAATGGGCCGAGCCGTCGGAACCCTACGTGCTGGGGGACCTGACCATCGACTACGCCGAGCGCCGCGCGACGCTGGCCGGGCGTCCCGCGCAGCTGACGGCCATCGAGTACGGGCTGCTCTTCGAGCTTTCGGCCAACGCCGGTCGCGTGATGACCTACGACCGGCTGCTGCAATGGGTCTGGGGCCTGCGTAGCTCCGGCGACTCCCGGCGGGTGCGCACCGCCGCGAAGCAGCTCCGCCGCAAGCTGGGCGACAACGCCAACAACCCCACCTCCATCCTCAACGAGCCCCGCGTCGGTTACCGCATGCCGAAGGGGGAGATGCAGGAGCGGGAGGAGGCGTGACAGAGTGAAAGCCAGAGGTGGGGCGACCATGACGCTCGTTATGTTCCTCCGCCCTGTCACGCCATAATGCTTGGGTCAAGGGCCTCGGCAGGCTTACAGGCTGCCCAACCACATCTCGAAGATGGTTCTGTCTACCGTCAAAATAGGCCCACCAAACTGGACAAAATCAAGAACCTTTACGCTGAGGTTCATTCTGGAATTGTGAACAACCCCTGCATATGCCGCGTCATAGGGAAGACTGCTAGAGATTCAGGAGGCGCGATTGGTTGACGGCCGCAGTTTGACAAAGGCGAGGACACTGCTATTCTATATCTCTCAGGTTGCTCTGCAGCATTCGGACAGCTAATTCTGTTAGTGCCTACGGACTATCACCGGACCCGGTGCCTACACGGGGAGACGGGGTGGTGCCTCCTGCAGGCGATGAGACCCAATCAGAAGCCACAGGAGGCAAATAAAATGGGTTTCGTTAGAGACCTGGGCGCAGCCATAACCTTCGGCCTGTCGGTAACTACTAAACACAAGGATGCAGAGACCAAGTACGGAAACCGCCGGACACAACACGAGCGGCACTTGAATTCCTACAACGAGGTCCAAGCACAGGTCCAGTCTAGCCTAGCGGCTATGGACGCCTATTTCGCCGCGGCTCAAGAAGTCCTGCTGTCCATCGGCGCACTGACTTCCGACATCGACAACAACGTAATTTACGGATGGTACAGACCTCAGGAAGAAGTTGAAAACGTAGAGAACAACCCCGATTACGCCCATAGTTTCATCGGAGCCATCCCGGCCTTCGGCCTGGGCATAGGCACTCCCGCCGCCATTTGGACTCTGGCGGGTATCTACGGTACCGCCGCTACCGGGACCGCCATCGGAGTCCTATCCGGAGCGGCCGCCAGCGCAGCCACCGCTGCATGGATCGGTCGCACTGCCACTCTAGGTCTAGGCGGTATGACCGCTGGTCGCATCGCCCTAGGGCCTATCGGTATCGCCGCGTCCCTAGTGACCTTGCCCCTAGGATTGGCTGTCTCCCGCAACAGAGAGAGGAACTACATCCAGCAAACAGACAAAGCGGCCCGCCAAATGGCTTGCCTTGAAGAGATTATCGAGCGGTCCCGCAGCCGAATGAAGCCCTTGCTGCCTCGAATGGCCGTGACTACCGCCGATATGCAACGGCATACCAGCCAACTGAAAGCAGCAACACCCAACACGCCGGACGCCCAACGCATTGTTCACAAGCTGGACATTGATATGCGGGAGGTGGCTGCCCTCAAAAATGAGTTGGTCGACATAGTCAAAGAACGAGACGACGCGAGGAAGGTTGCTGCCTTCACCAACGAGGATTGATGCTGTGCAAACCCGAAATCTGTACCGTCGCGAAGAGCCGGAGACTACTGAATCCGCTGGCGGCGATGGCCAGAGAAGCTGCCACGGGTGCAGCCATAGGCGCAGTCATTGGCAAGGTAATCCTGGGCGGAACACTGGCTCGGATCGGCGTAGCCTCTGCTGGCGCAACTATTGGTAATCCCATTCTCGCGCACGTAGCCCTCGTAGGCGGGGCAGTCTCCACGACAGCTTACGCGGCTTACAGGATAGGTAAGGGCAAGCGTAAGCAAGAAAACGCCGAAGATCTGTTGAGACGGCTATTGGAACACATGCAGGGATTCGGTCCATCACTCGGATGGCCTACAATCGAAATCTATGTATCCGTGCCTGACGCTGCCCTAGCCGCAACATGGCAGCCCGGACTCGAAGGTGAGGTATAGGTCCAAGAATGAAAGACGAAAAGACAAACAAGGTCAGAACCGAGGACGCCAGGACAGACTCAGCAACTGATGGGCTGCCTGCACCTCTTACGGCGCAGACTTTGGAGAAGACCCAAATCTCCAAGTATTACACCAAGGGAGGACATGGCTTTGCCGCAGAGGATGCCAATCATTTTTCTGACACAGTTCGAGGCAAAAGAACTGAGCTAGTAGGGACCTCGAACGAATTCAACGGGGCTGATCGAATCGTCGATGGAGTACGCGTCCAATCGAAGTATTTTCAGACCGCGCCCGATACTGTCGCGGCGGCGTTTGATTCGAGTTCTGGGAACTACCGGTATCCGGGGCAAGTCCTTGAAGTGCCGAAAGACCAGTACGAGACCTGCGTAGAGTTGATGCGAGATCGAATCGCCAATGGCAAGGTCCTGGATTCAAAAACCCGCAAGATGCCGAGAAGATAGTCCAGCAGGGCACGGTAACCTACAAGTAGGCAAGGAATATCGCACGCCAGGGGAACATAGATTCCCTTATGTTCGACACAAAAACGCAAGCGGTGACCTGTACGTATGTGTTCGCGCTTTCGTTCGCGATCAACTTCGCGCAGGGCCGTTGGAGCGGTCAGAGCACTGAAGACGCTATGAGGGCGGCCTTCGGCTCTGCGTTTGCGACTGGAGGGACGACACTAATCATAGGAGTACTGAGCGCACAGTTGCTGCGCACGCGGGCTGCCGCTATAGGAGCCGTAACAGTACGCAATGGCATGAAGGTCGTATCACACACGAACATTGGCCGTCAGGCAATCCATCGAATTGCCGCGGGGTCGCTTGCGAAGCCGGTCTATGGCGCCGCGGCAACCAATCACGTGTCCAAGCTCCTTCGAAGCAACGCCATTACATCAATGGCTGCAACAGCGATTATAACAGCACCTGATTTCTACAGGGCAGCTTTCGACGGTTCGATTTCATGGCAGCAATTCACCAAGAATCTCTCAGTGAACGCCGCTGGAGTTGGGGGTGGTGTTGGGGGATGGATGGCAGGCGCGGCCGTAGGGGGTGCAGCCGGAAGTGCAGTTCCCATTATCGGCACGGCTGTGGGTGCAGTGGTCGGTGGGATCGCAGGCGCTTTAGGAGGCGGTGTTGTAGGCTCTAGTGCAGCCAAGGCCGCTGCTGACGGGATAATTGACGACGACTCGAAGCGTTTGGTCACAGCTTTGTAAGACGAGCTTCAAGAACTTGTATTAGAGTACATGCTTACGGAAGATGAGGTTGAACACATCGTATCAATGGTGAGAAGAACAGTAAATCAGAAGTGGCTGCGGAGGATGTTCAAGGAGACGGGGAGTGCGTCCGATGAGATTCTTCGCAAGTTCGTCCGACTGGAGTTCAAGTTGAAATTAGAGACACTGATTCAGCAGCGACCGAAGATCACACTTCCCACAGTTGAGCAACTTGAGGAGGAAACGCTGAGGCTCGTCGAGACAGTGACCGTCGACATTGACCAGGACGATGCTGACCGGATGTAGCTTCGCCGGGGCATGACCGTGGAAGGAATCCCGGAACCAGATTGTTTGCTCTGATGTAGCAGGTTGCCCGATTCCTTCGGCTTCAGCTACGGACTCAGTTAGGCTGAAACTTGCCGCCCCGCGAGTTTGTCTGTACACGGGTTGCACACCTCGAACGACCTGCCGCATGGCTGACCTTGTGAGGAGGGCCTCTGCACGGGACCGGGCTCGTCCCCTGCTTTCTTTCACGCAACATCCCTGAGCCGAGCGGAGCTCCACACGGTCCCATGCAACTGTACGACCCTAGCCCTGCCAAACAGATAATCATCTTGGTCAGTCTGGCGTGTGGCACGCCTTTGCTCCGCGATGCTCTCCCAATGCCAGCACTCCGGCCATGGTCATCCCTACACTCCACCCTTGGTGTGCAAAATGAGTGTCGGCTATGCGTTCCAATTCTGGTAGTCTCAACATATGCCCTTCTCCGATCAATATCTGCTCGATTCCCTCAAGCCGGATGCCCTTTGTCGATTCAGCAGTGCTGGCAGGCATCCTGGGGGAGCCTCACGCGACCGTCTACCGCGCCCTGACTGGCCTGCTGGCTGACGGCATCGCCGGGAGGGGCAGTCACGGCACCGCCGAACTGCCTTCGAGCCAGATATACTACTTGACCGCCAATGGCATCAGCGAGGCTGCCGGGTTGCTCGGCTTCGAGACACCTCGTGCTTCGTGCGAGCCTACCCTGTGTCCAGAGAGTGGCTGGTGCTGCTCATCCGTCTAACGACGCCCTGGGGGGGCCTCGACCCTCTCCGGTTGAGTGCGTGGCCGAGGATGCCGAAGGCCCGACCGATTCCCAGGCGCTCCACACTTTCACGCCTAGAGCCATGCAGAACTCGAACTCGGTTATTCGTACAACAATGGCGGTGTTGAGTCCCCTTCATTTCACGTTCGTTCCCAGGATTTCGTTATCGCATGACTATCTCGTATTGGGCTACGTATATTGCAACTTTTCTTAACTTAGTCGAATTCCTGACCTACCGCTTGGGTCCACGTAAAAAGACCCCCGGTACTGAAACATCCATAGATGCGTGGTTGCGAAGTCTGCACCATGGTATATCTGATACGACGGCCGCATACCAGAATCCACCTGGCGACAGTTGAGACACTCTATGCCTGCTTTCCATCCCTGTGACGATCAAATCCCAATAGTCCCACTCTGGCAACCGAAGTAGTTTTCGTAACACACGCCCCAGATGAGCTAAAATCTACGGCGCTGGGCAATCTAATGACCCAGGCAACCGCTACGAGGTTGCTTTTCGAAAGCTGACTCATAGCACATGCATTGAATTTCGGACAGAATCAAGACCGGTATGCCACACTATTTGATTTCAAGAAAGCGAATACCTGCCGGAGAAATGCCGGTTCAGTGCCAATTCGATTGGATGGACGGCTGTAACAGACTTGCCACATGGCGAATAGCCTGTGGTCCATACACGCCCCATCTAGCGATACTGGCTCGACCAAAGTTGTGAATTCACTAAAGATGTTCATCACCTTACGGGACACATCTCTGTAGCAGGAGAAGTTCCCTGGCCGCCTGATAGTCTCCGGGCAGAGACTGAGAGCCGTGGCCATAGACATGGCCGAGCCGACTCCAAATCGGCACGCTTCATAAGAGGCCGTTACCTCCACTCTCCGGCTTTCGGGATTTCCTCACACGACTACGGGCTTGCCCTACAACGGAGGGTAGTCCAGGTGCTCCACAGAAGTGTAGAAGGCGTCCAGATCGGCGTGGATGATGTGCCTAATCGGTGATGCTCGTGGGTAAAATTATCCCACATCAAATTCTTTTTGCGTCCTGAGTTGTTGGGATCTTGTTGATAAGAGCAGAGACACGGACCGATTCACCAAACTACAAACATGGCATGAAAGCAATTGGAACTGATATTATATCAAGGTCGTGAAAGTCCTCCTCTTGCGCATCTTCCTGGTAATACTTGCCTCCCTATGCGTGGCCACATGCGCTACTCCAAATTCTTCTCCGTCTTCGCCCAACGGTGGAGTGGAGCCTGCATCTCCCACAAGGGCTGCTCTACCAACAACTGGCCTTCCTGAGATTCCTGAGCCCACATCTACGCCCTCCGCAAATCAGATTCTAGAGGCTACGACCACACCAATTCCAAAGGTGCCGCCAACCCCGGAAGCCACTCACCGGTCCGCCATCACACCTTCAATCGCTTCCACACCCACTCCCACAAAAGCGCTCACGACCCCTTAGGCTACACCCACAGCGCCGCTGGGTGTTACGTCAACTTCAGAGGTCACTCCACAGCCCACTAATACGCCCACGGCCACTACCACTTCGACACCAACAGCAGACCCTACGCCTCCAGCTACAACAGCCACGGCAGCTCCAACAGTTGGAGAACTCGCCATTGTCCTCGCGTCCATCCCTGCTGATATGCCGGAATATGATAGAGGTGATTGGCGCCACTGGATCGACGAAGACGGTGATTGTCAGGATGCCAGACAGGAAGTGTTGATTGAGGAATCGCAAGCCACAGTCACTTACGAAGATTCGAGACAGCGCCGCGTCGAAATGGGCCTATGGTCAGGCCTCTACACAGGCGAGGAGTTCACAGACCCTAAGGATCTGGACGTCGACCACATGGTGCCACTGGCCAATGCCCATAGGTCGGGAGGATGGGCTTGGGACAGCGACAGGAAAAGTCTATATGCCAACGACCTGACCTACGAGGGTCATCTGATAGCGGTGAAGGCTTACGCCAATAGGTCCAAGGGAAGCAAGGGCTCGGAGGAGTGGAAGCCGCCGGAACGAGATTACTGGTGCCAGTATGCCATTGACTGGGTAACTATCAAGAACACGTGGGAACTGACAGCTAACGATGCGGAGGCAGCCTCTTTAGCGGAAATGCTGCAGACCTGTGAACCTGCAATCTCCCTAAATGTTGTGACGTCCTCTGGACAAATGCCGGAAGGAACACCACCCGCCACAGAGGCGGTGGGAGAAAGCTACGAATCATGCGAGGCGGCCGAGGCGGCAGGTGAACCCCGGGTGTCGGGAAGCAATGGCCAAGGAAGAGGGTTCCCACAGGAGAAGGTGCCAAGTGCTCGTGATGGCGACGGAGATGGGGTTGTGTGCGAAAGGTAGATCATCTACCAAGATGGCATACGCGTTAGATTTAGTTCGAGATCCTTTTCCTCCACCACGACTTACATTCAACGTCGTTGTTTAAGGTCACATTCCTCCCGCAACTCCGCCACAGTCCCATCGAAGACGGGAATTACTTTCGCTAACCTAACTCCGAAATACTCTCTTTCGACCAACCGAGCCCTCCAAAAAAACCTGGGAAGCGTTTGTCCAACGGTTGGCTCTTTGAATGCCTTCTCAGATTTTCGACTTGGAGCCCGGCAGTTTGCCGTTGTCATGTATCCGGTTGAAATACTAATTCAGGCACAACCACCTCCCACTCGTCAGAGCGAAGGCTTGCTTGGTACTGTGGGTCAGAACTTTGGCGATCCCAAGTGGCGATGGCCATCACGGTACCATGGATGCAGCGCATGCCGTCCGGGAATTTGACGTTACTGGCAAGCTGTCCCACTACAGTGCCATTCTCATCCAGCAGCTGCCAACGGTTTGAATTTTCTCGCACCTGTAGCAGATCACCATACATGAGGTTTGCAATGGCGCGATGCACCCGACTTCCCGGGGGCCTGTACCCCGCATAGCTGAGAACCACGTCTCGTAGGCTCAGTCGTTTGTGGCGGAGGTGAAGTTCCGGCGCCGGAGAAGGAAGTTTGACAGTTGCTTCACGGTGGACCACCGCGGCAGAATTAATTACTGCATTCTGCAGCCGGTTCGAACGTGGAAAGCGGGCAAGGGTCAGGGTCTGCCGAGCTCTGGTCATCGATACGTAGTACAGCCGGCGTGGAGCGTCCCGATCCTCTGCGTGCCCAATCCTATCCCAGCTTCCGTCCAATACCACAACATGGTCGAACTCCAGTCCCTTGGCACGGTGGGCGGTCAGTAGTAGAAGACCTTGTTGCCGGCGGCGGACGTCTCGTCCCCACTCGGCCAGCCATTCGATGAAGTGGTTCACCGGCGTCTCCGTGCTTCCAGTCTCCAGTTCGTACTCTTCTACCGCCTGGGCAAGCAACCTTGTCCACGGCCCCGAGGGCTGATTGCCCACCCAATCGGTTAGGTCACCAATTTGCACAAGAGGTAAACCTATACCCCGCAGCCACCTCAAAAGGGCCTGGGTTTCTCTCAAACGCCAAATACCAGTGAACTCTTCATTGGCCATCTGTACCGGAATACCTTCCAGTCGGCACAGACTGCGAACTGGGTCCAAGTACCTCCATTGGCGAGCCACAACTGCACAGGTAGACCAATCCCAGGCAGGTGAGAGTTCCGACATTCGCTTCAACTCAGCAACGACCACCTGGGCTTGGGAAACGGAATTGTCTCCAACGGCCAGAATCTGTACTTGGCCACGGGCTACCGGATCAATCTTGGCCCACGGCCCTCCAGGCGCTTCCTTCGCACGTCTTCTATCAATGTGAATGGGGTGGCCAACTTTCATACGGTACCTGGAACCTTCTATCAAGTTGTTGGCAGCGTCTATGATGTGACCGGCGGATCGATAGTTATCGGTCAGAAAGGCAGGCTTGGCTCCGTAGTCTCTTTCGAATCGCCGGATGTATTCTACCGATGACCCTTTGAATTCGTAGATATTCTGATCGTCATCTCCTACTGCAAACAGGGTTAGCTTGTCGTCTTCGTCAGGGAGAGTCCGACCTGCCAGGGCGGATATCAGCGCGTATTCGTCGGGGCCAACATCCTGGTACTCGTCTACCAGTATCCAGCGGAAGCCCGCCAGCAATCGCGTCCGATGTTCGTCCGCTTCGTCTTGAGGCAATCCTTTACCGCGAAGTTGGTTGACGGCCTGGCGTAGGACTTCCCGGAAGTCTGAATTGTCCAGACGATTAGCCCGCCCGGCGAAACTGGCTCCGACCAGTCGCATGGCAAGAGCATGACAGGTCAGCACGATTACTCCACGGGCGTCGTTACCGATGAGGTCCTCAAGGCGGCGTCGAATCTCCACTGCGGCATGGCGGTTGTACGCAAGAGCCAGTATGCCACGAGGGTTCTCCCGTCTTACGCGAATCAGATAGGCGATTCGATGCACCAGCACCTTCGTCTTGCCGGAGCCTGGACCTGCTAAAACCAAGACATTGGTCTGCTCTCGGTCATCCGCCACTATCCGGCGCTGAACGGGATTACCTAGGCTCTCCACTATGGTTCGCCACGATTCCGGGGTGGTCTGCCGTGACAACTCCCTATCCTTGTCCGGCAGCCATCGGTGCAGAAACTCTTCACGTCCAAGACTAAAGTAATCCATGGCCAAACGCACGGCGTTGGCCATTGCGCTAAGGCCTTGCTTTACATACTCTGCCATCACGTGAATCTGCAGTACCTGCTCGGCATAGTGGAGTTTGAGCGATGCGAAGTCGGCATTCGAGAAACCCCGTCTCTCAGTCTTCAACCGGATGGTCATGGCCGGACGAAAGACCGTGAGTCCTCTGTTCAGCTGAATCACTTCTTGCTCGTGAAGCCACATTAAGGCTCGGTCAGTAAGCCTGCTGGGATCCCTGACAGAGTTGGACAAGATCATGTCGGACGTTACTGACGATTGCAGTTTGCCAAGGGTGGTGTCTACCAATAGGTCCGTTCCGCGAATTCCAGGCGGTAGCTGGTCCAAGAGATGATCCAGTAGCCGACCCGCAGCCGCACGCCGAAGTTCCGCTGTCTTTTCCAATCCCTTCCAGCTGCGCTGCAACGTTACCTGTATGGTCTCTCTATCCCGTCCTCTCAATCCAAGGCTTCCGACGCCACCACCTTCTCCCCGCCCGTCATTGGCGATGCTGCGGACAATTCTCCGTAGGTATTCCGGCAGGGCATGATTATGGCCCTCGTCTTGGAGGCGCTGGCTGGCGATACGAAGATGAAGCGGGTAAGTTTCCCCCTTTTGCATATCGGGAGCCAACTCTTCCATGAAATGAATGAGAGCTTTCTCGGTCTCAACAGCTTCCTTGAAGCGTTGCCGGGAGGGGCGTCGTACTCCAGCATGCACGAAGGCAGTGAGGACAGTATCGTTGCTGGCTATTCCCAATCGCTCCAGATCATAGAGGGCGGATCGGATTCCCTCCGCGGTCAGGCCCGAACTGGCCATTAACTCGTCGGTTGAAATGCCCTCATCCGCATCAGCCTCAATTAGAGCCTCACATATGGAGAGCAGTTGTCGGCAATAGGTTTTTGTAATGCGTGCCTTCAGAATCCTAGACCTTGCCTCAGCCGTGGAACTCACCTTTAGGGACGAAGGAAATATCTGCACCCGGTTCTCTTCTCTGGTTAGAAGGGCCGCCTCTTCCAACCAGGAGACCGAAGTTCTCACACGGGTGTCGTCCGTGTTGGAGTCTCGCTGGAAGCCCCTATCGTCGTCTTCGCTCAGGATCTCGCCAGCAGTAGCCACCACCTGGCCGTTCATTCTCTTCCTCTTGTCCAGGTTACGCAGCGCCCTTAGAACACTGTGGATCTCTCTTCGCGTGAGACGGGAACGGGCCGACATTCCAAATTGCAGCTCCACATCTTCTAAGGTGTAGAGGAGAACACATCTCGCCAATGCCTGATCACGTCCAGCTCGTCCAGCCTCCTGGAGGTGGTTCTCCAGAGACCCGGGGATGTCGGCGTGGATGACAAGCCGCACATCCGGCTTGTCGATGCCCATGCCAAAGGCGTTGGTGGCCACAATGACCCTCAACTGGCCTTTGATGAAACTATCTTGCACCTCCTTCTTGGTTTCCGGCGGCAGGCCGGCATGGAAGAAATCCGCCTTGACTCCCTTGAACTGTAGGAACCCCGCAGCTTCTTCTGTCTGCCTCCGTGTGGCGCAGTACACGATTGCGCCACTTGTCTCATCTTCGGGAAGGTCAGCCATTAGTATCTGGTAAATGTGTTCGAACTTCTCGGATCGGCTTGTTCGGACCACCACAAAATCCAGGTTGTCGCGCCGGGCGCCGCCATCAAAGACCTCAAGCTCGGTGTCAAGCTGGTCCCTAAAGTAGGCTACAATCTCTTCCTTCACGTCGGGCTTCGCTGTGGCAGTGAGGCACAACACCGGAGAAACCAGTTCCTCTCCCGCCCTCTCCTTTATGAAGCGTCCCACGTAACGATAGTCGGGACGGAAATCGTGACCCCATTTGGATAGGCAGTGGGCCTCATCCAAGACCCAGGCGCCTATCTCTCGTTGTTCCAATACACGGCGGACTGAGACGTTGCGGAGCTGCTCTGGTGAGATGATTAGGATGGCAACATCCCCTAATCGGACCCGGTTAAGCGCCTCTTTTCGCTCGGGCATGGAAAGAAGCCCGTTGATAGTCACGCATGAGCCGATCCCCCGCGATTCCAACCCTTTCACCTGGTCGGCCATCAAGGCAATCAGGGGCGAGATCACCACGGTCAGGGCGCCGGTCTTGTCATATCTGGATAAGGCTGGAATCTGATAACAGACAGACTTGCCGGTGCCCGTTGGCAGTATACCCAACACGTGATTCCCAGCCATCGCCGCTTCGGCTATCGACTGCTGCAAGGATCTACCAGCTTCGTCAGCCGGCTCAGGACGAAAGTCTGGAAAGCCAAACCAACGACTGAGTTCTTTTCTTGCGTCGTGTCGCTCCCTGCACCAGCCACAGCCAGCATCGGTACAGGCGTTGTCCCGCAACCGCCGGACCAACCTCCCCGCCTCCGGAAACTGGTGACGCACCCAGGGCGGCATAACGGAATTGCCACCAGCTACGGACAGCCACGCGAGGGCGTAGGCCAGGGACCACCCGTGCCGGATGGCTTCCACTACGATCTCGCGGGCGGCCGTCTGGCACGCGTTACCCTCCAGACAAGCATGTATTGCCTCTGACGCTTCGGCGTCGGAGGGTCTCGGGGAGTGGCGCAAACCCTCGAAAACGGAATCGAATCCCGCGCCATTGTCCGTTGTGGTCAACCAATGCCAGGCTTTCAAAAGTTCAGGTGATGCTTCCAGTAAGGCCTTCTGCTGATCTTCGAAGACCTGCAATGCTAGTCGAGCATCTAACTCCGGGTCGTTGATTCGACCCCGCTTGAGCTTCCCGTCTTGATAGTGCTTGACCAGATGATGGTATGGATTCCTTGGAAAGGCCAAAGGATTTAGCCTGAGAGTATCTATTGCAGGCAGTCCCAAGAGCCTGAGATTAGGATTTGCGGCTCGTAAGTGAGTAAGGTCGAAATCGATTAAATTATGACCCAGAATTGAGTCCGCGCCATCTGCGAATTCGTCCAGTTGCGCGAGTGCCCTCGCCAAGTCATCTCCCACCGATGGAAAGACCAGGGATTGACCGGTATCCCGGCGCACTCCCGCCAAAGCTCGGATACGCCGGTTGCGGACATTCACCTCTAGATCGACTGAGACGCAACGAAAAAGGTGATCGAAGCTCTCGCAAGGTCTCTGAGGGGGCTTCCGTTTGCTTGCCATAGTCACCGTACTTCTGTCCATGGTTCGCCTTTTGGGTGTGTTTAGCCCACCGGTTTGGAGGTTTCCAGTGGGTGGATCACCAGTCCAAACGCATACCGGATAGTGGAATCATGTCATCGCAGGACCTGGAATTCAACATTGATGCTGACTATGACCTGCTCTCAATAGTTGTAACACCTGATGCATCACATCGACAAGGTTGGGAACCGGGGCCGACGGCAACCATCCCTCAGCGGCGCGAATACTTGTATGCTGGCAGTAGCTGGAATATCCCACAGGTCGCGGACCCGGCCCCGAAGCGAAATAGCTTCAGCAGGTTGTCACCGGCGCAGATGAGCAGCCATTCCCGGTTCACCTTCGTCAGACCCCGCAACATAAACTGCCGGAATCTCCGGCCCTGCTTGATCTGGCCGAACACCGACTCCACTGTCTCCATCCTCCGGGCATATCGCTTACGTCCCCGCCTCGTCCGCAGCTTGCGGCGCATCCCGTCCCTGACGGACAGTCCCTTGGGCATGCGGCCACTGGGAGCCGGCTCCAACACCCTGCCATGGCGGAACTCATCCGGCGCTATGACCAGGTCCACTCCCATCGCGTAGAGTCCCTCAACCGCCTTGGCCGAGTGTCAATGGCGGACGCATGTTGGGCCAAGACAGCAGAGTAGGTAAACTGGGATCGTCAAGGGTGTCGTTGCCCAGCCTGAGTTTATGTTGTCAAGGTCTAGCCGCAGCCCAACGACGTCTTCACCAGACCTACGGCGAAGCACAATTATATGCCAACTGGGCATCCTGTCTCAGCAGATGTTAAGCTGGAACACCAAGAGACAGTGCCACTCCGGGGCAGAGATGAAATTCAAGGACTTCGTACCGGATAGTCAAAAGCCAAAGCTCCAATGCTTGGCTCAACTGACTGCTGGCCTCTCATACGACAGGGGTTGCCTATGGCCCAATTGCAACGGTACTGCGATCAGGGCACATGCCTTAGCAAGTTTTTGGATGAGGGCAATAGAAACCGACGAAAAGGTAATTGAATTTTACCCTTCATCCTGGAATTACTTGCTGAGGGATTTCAGATTTGCCGACACCCCCCGCGGACGAAGGCCCATACCACTTGATCCCAAGCCGAGTGACAGAGAGAAAGCTCAACGTTACCGGTTCCTATGCCGCGATCACGACGTATGCTTCAACAACGTAGACAACTTAACTGAAACCAAGGACTACAGCCTAAGGAACCTGAACTGGGCGGTTTACAGGTCAGTCTTAACACAGCAATGGAGGGTAGAGTCTCGTAGATCGGCATTGAAAGAGTCTGAGGCTATTGGTCCCTCCCTTTACAATGTTCCCAGAACCGATGGCCTCAAAACCCGCGTTTTCCCCACCCTCAACGAAAGTCTTAGAGGTCTAGGTGATTATAAACAGAACCTTCAGAATTGCTTGGAACCCGAGAATTGTACAAAGTGCAACGGGATCCAGTGCAGTTTCGTAACTCACACAGTGCTTCACCTGAAAGGTAAGCCCAAACTAGCAGCTTCTACGTTTACACTGGGCTTACGAGATCACGAGAATTGGGGTCTGAACGTGGTCCCTCTGGCTGACGGTACCGGTCACGACGTGATATGGCATCACTTTGGCGAACACCAGGGAGTCATGGAACAGCGCACATCACTCCAAAGAAAGGCACAAGGGAAGAAGCAAGAGGAAATGGTCTCGCAATGTATCCTCCGCTTCGCCGATGCACTAGTCGTGAATCCCGAATGGTGGGACGGCATAGGAGACAAACGTCGTGCCGCAATTTTGGAGATGATCTCGGCTGAAACTGGAGTAGCTATCGGTACACCCGAATGGGTATCGTCGCGGCTAAACAGGGCAAACACCCCAATCCTAGACTTACCGAATCCGCGACAACTAAATCTATTCAGGGACGATTAGTCAACCTCATTGGCGAGGAGCCAAACAATCGCGTGGGCACACCGAGACCCGACCATCAACGGTTAGATAAGGATGAGAGAGGTACATATCGACAAAACGGCGGGCCAGCCATGAACGCTGTTGTTTTCACGGAAGCGTAGCGTTGATAATGTGGACTGGACAATCGTCATGTTGGGTCGTGGGGCAAGGCACGGCCACCGCCAATGGGATGGACGGGCCTCCCCCTCGCAGGCTGGAGGCCCTTGTAGACTAAGCCGAGGTAGCCAAGGCGACTCCTCATATCAGAACCTCCCACCGAAAAGTTCGCAATTCGGCACGTGTAGGCCCACCATCTTGGACAAAATCAAGAACCTTTTCGATTAAGTTCACTATCAACATATAGACGCTGCCATCGTTTGCATTTTTGCAGCTTGGTTTGTCTTGCTGGGCGGGACCCGCCGGGGTGGGCAAGAGCTTCCTTGCTCAATCCCTCGGCTACGCCGCCATCATGGCCGGTTACACAGTCCGCTTCGTTCATGCCGACATCTTCTTCAGGCCCATGGCCCAAGCCCGGGTAGACAACTCCGTGGACCGCACCTCCCGCTCTTTCCTCTCCCCAGATCTGCTCATGCTGGATGGCCTGGCCTTCATCGACTCACACTCCAGCAGTCAGCTAACCTCGACCAACTCGTAATCAGCCGTCACCGGGTCTCCAGCTTCGTCATCACCTCCAACAGGGCCGTAGAGGAATGGCTCAGCCTCTTCGACGACCCCATCCTCGGCAACAGCGCCCTCGACAGGCTGACCAACGCTAGCTACCAGATAGTCATTGAGGGAACCAACTATCGCAAAAGGTTTTCGCCTCATCAATTCTTACGGCCCAAAAGGAGGTGATTGACCCCGCATCCGATTCCTGATTATAGTCTTCATCAGTTGCACCCGGGGTGGACTAATGTATGTGGCGATCACTGGACTAATGATCCTGGCGATTGACATTTTGGCCGTATAGCTGTCGTTATCGAATACGGAGAGACGCGCGTATTGTGCTTGAGGCCAAAATCGACACCGCAGGCCTTTGCTCGAATCGCTCCAGTGGGGTATCCGATGAACCGCACTACTAACATCGCAGTCGGTACAGAGAATAGTGCAGGTCTATGATGGAAAAAATTGACTTAGCGCTGAAAATATCGGGCTATGCGTCGCTCGGCCAACAGACCCGTGAGGCTTTACGGGCCAGGGCGGTGCTAAAGCCACTACCCTACACTCTGGAGAAGCAGCTATTAGGATCCGCCAGTTTGTCAGACAACTGCCTGAGGGCCCTAATCGGAGAATGCCCAGTGTTCGTCAATGTCGACTGGGTAGTGTGGATCCACGGTCCGACTCTTAGGGATTGCTTTGCTGCAATGGCCGAATTAGTTAATCTAATCAGCCAAGTTTTGGAAACCCCCGTGCTTATCAATCTCTTGGACACATCTGAAGTGGAACCTGGGCAACTACGACGACGACTAAATCGGGAAGCGAAGATGGCTAAATTTAGAAGAATCTTGTTATGGGGGCTTGGTTCTTCAATTGTTGTTTTGGCGGGCGGGCTATTCACATTATGGATCACATGCTGACTCAGGAGGTTGCTAGGCATGGAATTCACCATAGAAGCGGAACTTATTGAGCACGTATTGCGAATCGCTCGAAGATTGGGATACACGGCAATGCTCCACCCTTCCTCCAGTAGGAGCCCACGGCTGCGTGTCCTTGGCTGGCCCGTTCGAAGCGTTAGGTTCAAGCCAGACATCTTGGTTGAACGCGGAGCTAAGTCCGTCCTCGTGGAAGCCAAGATAAGGCCGGTATTGATGAGTGCTGTCATGCAAGCTCACGGCTACCGCAACTGTTTTGGAATTCCGATAATCCTGTGTCTCCCAGACAGTTCGTTCCATTCCACCCCTAAGAGCGTAAAGGACTTCGCCCGACGAAACGAACTCAGTATCTTCCCTGCCTCGAAAATTGCGGACGCATTGAGAGAATGTCTGGTCTGACATCAACGGGGTGTCAAAAGAGTGGCTATGCGGTGGACCTTTTGCTGCACATTCTGTTATTGGTCAGCGATAATGTCCCCACCACCTTGGATAAAATCAAGAACCTTCCTGCTCAGGTTAGAGTTGGTTCTGTAGTCACTTGGCCCATTGCCAACCCTGAGCCTTCCGTGGGTGTCGCTATGGGGTTGGCGTGATTGACGACCCGCAATTCTGCTTTCATATACTGTTCAAATGGCTCTTGTTCAGGCGCATGGTTGGCCGGGACAACACGGTGAAGTATTGCTCGCACACCCTACAGGTGCTTCCCGAGAGGGTCGACCGAACTATGCCGGATCGTTGGTGGACGTGCTCGAAGGTCTGGACGGACGACTGGCAGTGCAACACGAAGGACGTATCGTCGCCTCCCAGGAAGCGCCGCCCCGTCCAAGTATCCTGCGCAGCTTCGGCACGAGGACAGTACACACGACTGTTCCCAGCCCCCACACCAACGGTGTCAGCACAAGACTGGAGGACTAGGTAGCGACAATGGGCACAATGCTCGAAGCGGACAACCTCCACGACGACGCCGACCGCAATGACGCCTTAAGAGTTCGCAAGACAGTGACTTCGCGATCCAGAAAGCCCACCCCACTTCAGACGGCGAGATGGAAGGCGGTGCGTAAGGGACTGGGCATTCACAGAGGCACCGTGAGCAAGTACATCAATGCCGAGAGTCCACTGATTTCCAACGCTCGCGCAAAGTCCCAAGTGTCGTAATCTGCTAGTATGGGAATCTACCGAGATGACATTTCCCCTTGACACTTAAGCGGACAGAATCCCCGAGCTTCAACACCACAATCAGACAATAAAGTCGCCACAGTGGTACATTTTCTCCCCGCCGTTCTGAGTTTACACTCAATTACAAGGCTTTGCTAATCTGAAAAGCCTTTGAATTTGCGATATGTAGAAAAGAGTAACTAGAGTTATCCAATCGATGGGGCGAAAATTGCGCGTGATTCACCGAATTTCCTCTCCGCGCGACTTGGGGCGCGAATTAAGCGAGCAATCGACCGAAGAGTACTGGCGTGGGCGGCAACGTTCTAAATCCCGTCGCTATAAGATCCTAAGGTATAGGCATAACCTCTCATCCTTTGCGGTTGGTGTCAGAGAGAATTTGCGCGTTCTTCGCGACGCCTTGCCTCCCCTACTAAAAGCAATCATTTTGGGCGGCGTGCTTATTGGACTTGTTTTGCTCATCGAGAGAGGTATAGCTCACTGCACTACAGTACCCTTGATTCCACCTGATAATTCCACCGTTCTTGATCGGGCATTTCCTACTTTGGCAGTGCAAGTATTAGCAACTCTGCTAGGAATCTACCTGGCGAGTGTGGGCATTGTACTCGGCACTTCCTATCACAACGTTTCCGCAGATATACGGGAGCTGATTCTAGGAACCGCCCGCGCAAGGCTATATCTCAGTTCGATTGGTCTAGCAATTGGTGGCGGTCTCTCCCTAGTCTTTCTGCACACCATCGGCTTTTCTTATGGTTATCTGTCCATAAGCGCTTATGTCATCCTCTTGTGCTTCAGCGGATGGGCATTCTGGATATTGTCTAGCAGCGTATTCAATCTATTCAACCCAATCTCTCTTAGCAGGGAACCTATTCGGATGCTGCATAAAGCAATTAATCGGATCAAAACTGAGAGCCAAACCGGAAATGAAACTACCTTGGGGATTGAATCAGAAGAAGCTAATAGGTCACTTCGCATCTTGTCGGAACTGATTGAGCTTACAAGTAAGCGAACGTCTATAGACAAGCCTCAACTTGCATATACGGTAGAAATGCTTCTCATTCTTCTACGTCACTATGCCAGTCGGAAGCACCTTCTCACACCCACAAGCACGTGGTTCCCACAGGTAGCAGTATATCCAAAATGGGTTGAAACCGATTGGTCGGAAATATCCATCGCACTTCGTACATCTTCACCGGTACAGCCCCGACCGGATCCCGACGTGTACTGGCTAGAAAAGCGTTCGGCCGAACTGGCCTCCGCTGCGATCGAAGCGTGCGTTATAGCAGATGATCGGGACTCAGCACTGAGGATTATTTAAGCCGTCTCGGACACTACGCGAGATTTTACGAGATTATCCCGATTTGATGATGCTGTAGAATTTGCGGGGATAGTCCGGGATCGTTGCGGGTCCATCGAATTGGATAATGACGCAGCGTTGGCAATTGCAATGGGCCCTCCGCTCTTTCTATCCAACCTGCTTTTGGGATGGGGTGACGCAATCCGCTCTTGGGATGATGAAATCCGGCGGGTTGTGAATTCAACCGAATTGGACAACCCGAATACGTCGGTAGTCCGCATTCGCGGCACATCCCGCGTTTGGAATGCCGCTCAACGCCTTCTTGGACAAGTACAAGACGAGCAGGCAATTCAAGGACGCCGATCAACCCCCGATTGGTATCTTCAATCCGAACTGGCCGGCGAATGTATATTATCCCTCCGCGAATTCGCCGACCAGCTCCCTCAATTGCTCTCTGAATACGTCAAGGAATCAACCACGGAGCAGGCTTCTGCCGAAGTGAAGGCATTGTCAGCTACTCAGTGCCTCCAAACCTTAGAAAGGGCCGGACAAGTTTTAAGGGAACTGCCGGATATAGCAGAGCGAATGAAGAGTCTGCATCTGGACGAGGCTCAACCAACAAACGAGTTCGATGGTCTAGGCGACCAAGTCAAACATCAGCGTTCAGAAATCATTAAACGTCTTGCTGATGTCATTCCTGAGTTGCGCCCTGAATCATCAAAATCACGCCCTGACTTTTTCGGGGAGGCATTGTACAGACTTGTCCATTACACCGAAGAAGCGATAAGGGAGGGAGACGAACCGTTAGTAAAAAGTGTATTCCCTAATGTGCTTGCCGCTGGAATTGCTTTTGAGGGTTACGCAGTCGCAACATACAAGCCTCCTACTTATCAGTTTAATGCCGCTGTCTTCGACCCTATGATTGACCTGCTGGAACTTTCTGGCCTGGCGATAATTTATGAGACAATCCGCGGAGATCGTTCAGCAGACCCAGTCCGACAATGCTGGAAGGCGTATATTCAATCCACACAAGACCCAGAGGTTTTCGCGAAATCGCTACTGGACATAGCAGAAGGCGGGTTCTCGTTTGGAATTTCTCAAAGGGCTTTCACAAGAACCGAATGGGAAAGTCCTCTTTCGAAAAAGATAATTGAATCGAGCTTAGCACGTCCTGAGTACTACCCAATTTTCAACGTCCCGCCCCCTAAGTGGAATGCACCTACCTTGATTAAGATATTGGGTATATCAAGATCAATGCCATCCATTTACATCAAGCCGCATACTATTTTTACAGCCGAAGTAATCGCTCCCATAAGCGGTGAATCAGAGGAAGAACTTATGGCCAGACGTACTCTAAAAAACTACTACAAAGAGCTAGACCGATACAGCGAGTCCAAAAGCTAGTTGAGCACTCTTGCGAAGCAACCACTAGTAGAAAGGCGACAAGCTCATGTCTAACCGACGTTCCCGTTGGTTCCCTTCATCTCCCGCAATGTGGATTGAAACACGTGAGACTGACCTGTTGGATCAGGATTTTAACACCCGAATTGTGCCGTACCGCGACAAACCTGAGCCATATACCATTACCAGCGAGGGGATGAAGTGGTACAAGGTGAATGAGTCCCTTGGGCTAGTATCTTCCAGGTCAGGTGTCCGGGAGTTTATTCGCGTCATCGCATCCCGACTGCTAGTGAGTCACGAGGCATGGCTGGAAGTAAGCTACAATGGGCATAGTACAAATTCTGCTCCCTTCACTGTCGACCTTGTTGATGGTGTCACGCAAACGGCGACTGGAGGGCTAGTCCAAAGACTACCGGATAAAAGCGAAGTCCCCCAACTTTACACTGACATCAAATGGGAAACCGAAGTTGAACTGGACCCAACTCGAATGATACACGTATCTTTGCCGGGGGATTATCCCAGCAAGCTGCTATCCAAAGTCATCAGGTCTCTCACCGAGATAAGGGAAGATGTTGTACCTAAATGGGTTGAGGAGCGGATGTTTGGCCAAGATATACAAGGCACTCAATTTGACATTCGCGAATTTAATAGAACCAAGCAACTGCGAATAGCCCAGGTCGCACTACCCATCGGCTGGACTGCCCGTCAAATTTACTTTTCCCCAAATCAGCAGGTGGGAACTCCCTATTTTCACTATTGGCGGGAGTTAAAGTTCCTTCACTTCCTGTCATCTATGCGGGAAAGAGCGGAAGAGGCGTTGCGGCGGGCGCTTACGATAGCTGGTGAGAGTTGTGGATTTACCGCATCGGTAACCACAAATGCACTGTACGCGCCTAGTGAAGTTGAAGACATCATTCGCAGGTTCGAGCAAGGTGAGATCCCTATCTCTGAGGTGTCCAACATCATACTTGAGGAAAATAAGGATGCAGAGAAGAGGTCGAGACGCGTAGTCTAGCCTCGTTTATAAGGTGGACGTTCATCCGCTGGAGACCCAGTTAGCCAAGCTGCGGTACTTCAATATCTGGCCATCGAGCAGGGCCCGCCGGGGTCGTCATCCACTAGGCTACGCCACGACGGAAGATAGTCCGACAGGGTGAGAGGACGCCGTTAATATCGCCTTGGAAGACTACGTTCGAAGTTTCTGAGCGATTAGGTGAGATCGGCGAGGAGAAAATGTGCCACGAGATTCGTGACAAAGGTGGTGTCGATGGTCTGCGACAATGTCGTCCTATGAGGGAATTGACATTGCATCAGCAAGAACAGACCTGGATCCAGGTTCTCAACAGTGAATTGGAACATCAGCTAGCAATCACACCCGTCGCCGAGATAATGGTAGTCAGTGAACGCCACACCAAGCGCCTTCTAGCGGCTGCCGCTCGGACGGTCCTGCCGCAATGGCCCATAGCAACCGGGGACGGAGGTCCCACTATCTTGGATAAAATCAAGAGCCTTCACGCTGAGGCTCAGTCTGGACTTATAGGACTGAAAGGTCAACGCAATCAGTCCAATGCAATTCTCCTGCGAGCCGTCCTTGCCTATAGAGCGACACCGGAAATGTGGCCTTCCCTTGTCAATGAGCGCTTGGAGTGGTTGCACAAGGGCGTCTCAAATGATGTTCACATTAAACCCTTGCGAATGAGGCGCATTCCATTGGCTTGACGCCAAAGCGTGTGCTCCAGTTGCTGACAGGAAATGCACTTCAGCCTTCACACCCTTGACTTTAAAGCACATTACTTCTGGATTTTCCTGTCTTCACACCACTCTTGGACTGATTCTATGGTTTGAAATAGAAAGTGCTAATGGAGCTGTGGTAGAATTCCCATCTCCGTATTCCCAGAGAACTGCGAAGCCTAAACGCAGGAAGGCTCTTCAATTCGCTGGGCTCCTCTGGGTGAAGGACAAATCAACGGTAACAGTTTAGTTTTTCGAGGCCAGTATCAGGTGCCGAACGCGATGGAAAGAGAGTTGCTAGTACAACAGCAATCCAACTGTATGCTCTTGCCAAAGCTAATAGAGAAAATAGATACGCCAACTTTAATCTACGACGAACGAAAGCTTGAGTCCCTCTTAGAGACTGGATTGGTTGCCCGAAGTAAAGCAGGCAGCAGACTGTTATTCGCGGTAAAGGCAACAACTCTATCAGCCGTCCTACGGCATTTGGCCCCGCGTATAGATGGGTTCGCTGTAAGTTCTCTCTTTGAAGCTCGCCTGGTCCATAGCCTATTTCCAGACAAGGTGATTCACTTCACATCACCGGGGATTCGGCCCGATGAGGTCTCCGAGCTTGCCTTACTATCTGAATTTATTTCGTTCAACTCCAGGAGCCAAGTCGAGAGATATAGTGCAACGTTCGGCAAGACATCTAGCTTGGGAATCAGGATTAACACCCGGATATCTACTGTCGTAGATCAGCGTTATGACCCGTGTAGACCTAGCTCTAAGTTAGGAATACCAATGGAAGAAGCGGCTGAACTATTGAAGTCTGACAATGCTACAATTGAAGGCCTTCACATCCACACAAACGCCGACTCAATCGACTTCGGCGAGTTGCTCACAAACGTACAAGCTCTTCTTGAAGCTTTACCTCGGGGCCTCGAAATTAAGTGGGTTAATCTAGGAGGGGGGTACTTGTTTGAAGGCGTATCACCAGACCCTCTTGCTCAAGCTGCAGATCTAATTCGCGGGAGATTTGGCGCAGATGTCTTCATTGAACCGGGAGCAGGACTAGTTAGGAGTGCGGGATTTCTACTTGCTAGTGTGCTCGACATATTTGACGTAGATGGCAGCCACATCGTGGTGTTGGATGCCTCAGTAAACCATATGCCTGAAGTGCTCGAATTCAATTTTGAGCCCGACGTACAAGGGCATTTGGACGATGGCCCATTTGAATATACTCTGGCCGGAAACACCTGCTTATCCGGAGATGTTTTTGGTACCTATAGATTTACGGAGCCACTGGGAATAGGCGACAAAGTCGTCTTTGAAGAGGCTGGCGCCTACACCTTGGCGAAGGCGCACCGCTTTAATGGGGTGAACTTGCCAGAGGTAGGCATTCTGGGCAAGGATGGGCGGTATAGGTTATGCAAGAATTTCACATACCCTGAATTTAAGTCTTACTGGATGACAAATGTCTGATTACCTTACGGCACGGCCTGTCTGGCTCTCAGTTGACGCAGATCCGCCCGGCCTGATTGAAGACC
Organism: Dehalococcoidia bacterium; assembly: GCA_965238215.1. Lineage (GTDB taxonomy): Bacteria > Chloroflexota > Dehalococcoidia > Lucifugimonadales > JAPULR01. The sequence continues at coordinate 2,954,875 of OZ250180.1, forward strand.
TGGGAACCATGATAATGGACCAGCTTATGCCGGGTGAAGTGCCGGTTAGGTTCGCCGTAACCGAATCCTTGGAAAGGCAGTGGTATTGCGACATCGGCATTCACGTTGGCTCTCAGGTGTTCGATTCGATTTTCCGGTTCAAGAAGCGATCCTGTGAGGATACTAGTGCCTTCAATGTCGTTATGCTCGTACCCACTGGGATTGGAGCCGAAATTGGGGGACACGCGGGTGATGCCACACCAGCTGCCGCGCTCTTGTCTAACGTCTGCGACACTCTAATCACTCACCCTAATGTACTTAATGGATCAGACATCATACAGATCCCCCCAAATGCACTTTACGTTGAGGGAAACGTGATCACTCAGCTAATGATGGGTTCCGTCAGCCTGAGCCGCGCGCGCAATAATCGTTTGCTCGTTCTGATTCAGGCCCACGACGATGAACTGTTCACTAACGCCGCAATAAACAGCGTAAACGCTGCTCGCTCTTCTTATGGATTAGATGCCTCTATTGCAGAGCTTGACCCTAGATTTCGAATGATCTCGGAGTACACCTCCAAAGGCATCGCCGCAGGCAGAATCGAAGGAATTGAACATGTCTATGACATTCTGGATGCCCGCCATGGAGACTTTGATGCCGTCGCGATTACGAGTGTAATCGAACTTCCTCCAGACCTTCACGAAAACTACTATCGGCTAGCCGGTGAACTAGTCAATCATTGGGCGGCGTTGAAGCGATGCTCACACACGCAGTTTCCTTGCGTTACGGTCTTCCTGCAGCGCATGCGCCGATGCTCGAATCTAGATGCATTTCAGAGGTAGACTTCGGATTGGTTGATCCCCGGATGGCCGCGGAGGTCATTTCACTCGCATTCCTACAATGTATTCTGCGTGGACTACAACAGAGCCCGAGCGTCAACGCCGTCAACAAGGGAGCGAGCGCTACCTGCATAAAATCAGAAAACATATCATGTTTGGTGATTCCCGATGGTTGTATCGGACTACCCACGCTTGCGGCTCTCGAAAATGGGATCCCAGTGGTTGCCGTACGAAGCAACAAGAATCAAATGCGAAATGATCTGGATTCGCTACCGTGGAAACCAGCTCAATTTTTCCGAGTTGAGAACTATCTTGAGGCCGCGGGCGTTTTGGCATCGCTAAGAGCTGGGATATCACCTTGGTCAACCATCAGACCGCTCGAGCCAGCCCATATTGAGCGATTGGTTGATTCTAACAAAACCAAGGTCTCTCCTATGTCGATTGATAGGAGCAACGCAACGGATGGCAGCTATGTACGGTGACCAAGAACACGAAAAGCCGTCTTTGGAAGAATATACGGAATGGTACGACGAAAGATTTCAAGACAACCTCCAGTCTGGAAAAGCTGAGCGATGGTACGATATCGTGACAGACTCCGGACTTCGAAAGTTACAAACGGCTCCATTCTGGACTGAATTGCAGAATAGCTTGACTGAATGGAATGCTGGCTTTCAGGCGGAACACGAAGGCAACGCGCTCTTTGAGGTAGCACAGCAGCCGACAACGATCGAAAAGAAGTCATTTGAGTCTGTGCTCAACAAGTCCTTCAGGCGAAATGTACTTAAAAATGACAATTGGCCTAATCCGCCAAAGAGACTGTTGAAGGCAGCGTCCGATATAACGGAATATGACCCGGACGATTCCTTGTTATGGTTCGGTCCCAACAATTGGCTGACTGACTTTCCTGACATCTTTCGGGTGCGTCTATTGGCTACCTATTTCGATGGAGTCGGGCATTTGGTGGAAAAGATCAGAAACCTTGCTCACGAAACCAGTTCAACAAGCCCAAAATGGAAACTCAAGGCATCTCATGATGGCTATCATGCGGCGCATATTTGGGTCAATCACGAAATAGATACAGTAGACTACGAAAACAGTGATCCTGTTTCTGTCCCAACTCGGCTTGAGATTCAGGTGACAACCACTATCCAAGCAACCATCATCAAATCACTCCATCGTGTCTACGAAAGCTGGCGATTGAAAGGGCCTCCCACCGACTGGGAATGGGACCACAAGAGCACAGCGTTCTCAGTCAACTACCTGGCTAGCACCCTACACTACTTGGAGGGAATGATAGTGATAGCCCGTGATGAAGGGGGGACCAACTAATGGCGGTTAAATTGCCGACTTACATCCAGGCTCCGATCAAGAACAAGCTGGAAGAGATAATTGAGAAAGTGAGTGACAACCTGCCCGAGAAGCCTGAAGAGGCCTTTGTGAGCACTAGTTCGAGTGGGGGAGAGCTAAAATATCTTGCCGTATGGCTTTTCACACGAAGACTCTTGGTAGAGATTCGGAATCCGCTAAGCCAGAATCGCATACACTTTGATCTGGCTACCCTAAGGGAATCCGTTGACTGGATACGACTCATCGCCACAAACTACGAATTCAAAGAGGAGTCGAAAGAATCGGAGCTTATTTTAGAGTTCACCACTACTGACGGTCTGTCGAGCGAACTCTCAGCAACCGGACAAGGATGCTCTCAGTTGATGAGCATATACCGCGAGCGGGTTTTGCCCAACTTCACCGGAATACCAGCAGCCGAAGCGGACTCGGAATGCAGCTAGTTCCCTCGTGTGTCCGCTGCGCTAAACACAAGTACTGTTAGATGCATTGCACCATGGAGCCCTTGCCTTACGCTCAATATGTCGCCCACCATCTTGGATAAAATCGAGAACCTACGTGTTGAGGTTCACTCTAGCGGTGTAGTCGCTCGTAAGCGCTGGTTCACCCGTATGGCAAATGTACCGAGCATCTGCAGAAACGGCAGAGGCATTCCAACGGCTTTCTCGCTTCAGCATGATAATCATCGCCGAACTGGACTTTGTGCCCCCGTCCCCCACCAAGGAGGAACTTCTCTTCGAGGTCTTCAGCCAGCACTATGAACGGGGCTTATCCTAGCCACTTTCAACCTACCCTTCCGTTAATGGACCGAGGTCTCCGGCTCGGATCGTATCACTCGCGCTCTGCAGGGCCTCCTCACCCACCACGTCCACATCCTGGAGACGAACGGTAAGAGCTACCCCCTCAAGCGTAAAAGAGAGAGCACTCTCTCCCAACTTTTTGACGAATAGGAGACGATTAGCCTATCGTGACACTATCTTCGCCTGCCTCCGGAATATCGCCCGCAACTCACTTCGTAACTGTTTTGCGCTACCTTAGGAGGGACTCTGTTCTAGCGCCCCAGTAGTAGGTCTATCCCCGCGGGTGCGGGGGAACCCAGGGCCTGGTATGGCCTCTTATAGCAATGGACGGTCTATCCCCGCGGGTGCGGGGGAACCAAAGACACGGATGGCTCCCAGCCTTGGCACTACGGTCTATCCCCGCGGGTGCGGGGGAACCAAGAGTGATCTGCTGGCTGGTGTGTAGTCGTGCGGTCTATCCCCGCGGGTGCGGGGGAACCCGCCGTTGGGGAGAACATCGGCGGCACCCTGGGGGTCTATCCCCGCGGGTGCGGGGGAACCAGCAGCTGCGCGATGATCTCAACGGGGGACAACGGTCTATCCCCGCGGGTGCGGGGGAACCATCATCTGCCTGGATTCCATTCCCCCTAGCGAGGGTCTATCCCCGCGGGTGCGGGGGAATCAGTATCTTGACGGAGGAACGAATGAAGCTGAGGGGTCTATCCCCGCGGGCGCGGGGGAATCATGGACACGATCGTCGGGGGCGTCCCACTTCCAGGTCTATCCCCGCGGGTGCGGGGGAATCGCACTATCAAGAGGCTGGACTAACGACTACGTGGGTCTATCCCCGCGGGTGCGGGGGAATCTTCCTCCTTCGGCTCCAGTGGGTAAGATAGCTGGGTCTATCCCCGCGGGTGCGGGGGAATCGAACTCGCCAAAGGCCGGTGAGAACGGCGGAGAGAAAATGTACCACGGGGGCGGCTTGATCGTCTGATTGTGGCGGTCGAAAACTGTACCAGCCCTCACCTTCCGATAGAGTCGAAGGAGACTCGAAGGAAGGTGACAGGATGTACGTGGTGGATCTGTATTTTCGTGTGCGTCAGGCCTGCCTGGTGGAAGGGATGAGCATGAGGGAAGCATCCCGCGTGTTTGGTCTTCACAGGGATACCGTACGCAAGATGCTCTCCAACCCAGTGCCACCGGAATACCGCCGGCAGCGCCCTGCCAGGCGACCCAAGCTTGAACCCTTCACAGGCGACGTAGACCGCATCCTTGAAGAGGACCTGAGCCTTCCCAAGAAGCAGCGTCACACAGTCAAGCGCATCTTCGAGCGACTGAGGGAAGAGCACGGCTTCGAGGGCGGATACACCATAGTCAAGGACTATGTACGCAAGCGCAGGGGGCACAAGAGGGAGATGTTCGTTCCCCTAGCACATCCTCCCGGCCACGCACAGTGCGACTTCGGACAGGCGTGGGCGGTCATAGGGGGCGAGAGGCGTAGGGTCCACTACTTCGTGATGTCCCTTCCGCAGAGCGACGGCATCTTCGTGAAGGCGTACCCGGCGGAGACTACGGAGGCGTTCTGTGATGGCCACGTATCCGCGTTTGCCCACCTGGGTGGGGTGCCGCAGAGCATCCTATACAACAACACGAAGCTGGCGGTGGCAAGGATACTGGGAGACGGACGCCGTGAACGCACAAGGGTGTTCACGGAGCTTCAGTCCCACTACCTGTTCAACGACAGGTTTGGCCGACCAGGCAAGGCCAGCGACAAGGGGAATGTGGAGGGGATGGTGGGATACGTCAGACGCAACTTCTTGGTACCTGTGCCGAAGTTCGATAGCTTCTACACGCTCAATGCATACCTGGAGTCGCGCTGTCTTGACAGGAGGGAGGCGAAGCTGAGAGGACACAAGGAGACCATAGGAGAGCGTATGGAGCGTGATCTTGGCGCATTGTTGCCCTTGCCCGCGGTTCCCTACGATCCGTGCGACAGGCACGCCACTCGGGTGAGCTCACTGTCCCTTGTCCGATACCGCACCAACGACTACTCAGTGCCAGTGGCATACGGGCACAGGGATGTGCTGGTGAGAGGCTATGTGGACGAGGTGGTCATAAGCTGTGGTTCTGAGGTGATAGCTCGTCACAGGCGCTCCTATGAACGGGGGGACTTCGTCTTCGATCCCATCCACTACCTGCCATTGCTGGAGAAGAAGACGGCAGTACTTGACCAGGCGGCGCCCCTGGCCGGGTGGAAGCTTCCAGGAGAGTTCGACACGCTTCGCAGGCTGCTTGAGTACAGGATGGGCAGACGTGGTAAGAGGGAGTTCGCTCAGGTGTTGAGGCTCCTTGAGACCTTCTCACAGGAGGATGTGCATATCGCAGTGCGCAATGCCGTCAGGATGGGCGCGGCCGGCTTCGATGTCGTCAAGCATCTTGTGCTGTGCAACATAGAGGAACGGCCTCCCAGGCTGGACCTTGACCTATATCCTCACCTGCCCAGGGTGAGCGTAAGCACCACGTCTGCGGGAGACTACATGAAGCTGCTGAATGAGAGGACATCGTGAGTGACAGATCAACGCTACTGCTGCAACACCATCTGAAGGAACTGAAGCTGCCCACCTTCCTGAGGGAGTACTCCAAGATTGCGGCACAGTGCGCAGCCGAAGGTGTGGACCATCCGGACTATCTGCTGAGGCTGTCTGAGCTTGAACTCATCGACCGCCACCACCGCATGGTGGAGCACAGGACCAAGGCCGCGCGCTTCCCGTCGATAAAGGGCCTGGACTCCTTCGACTTCGCGGCCATGCCGTCAGTGAACAGCCGGCTCGTGGCCCAACTCGCCCGCTGCGAGTACATAGAGCGCCGCGAGAACGTCATCGCAATTGGCAATAGCGGCACAGGGAAGACCCACATCGCCCTGGGACTGGGACTCGCCGCCTGTCAGAGAGGACTGTCCGTCGGCTTCACCACGGCTGCCGGTCTGGTGAACGAGCTTGTGGAAGCCAGGGACGAGAAGCGCCTGCTGAACCTGCAGAAGAAGCTGCTCCGACTAAAGCTGCTCATCGTAGACGAACTCGGCATTGTGCCATTGTCTCGAACGGGAGCGGAACTGCTCTTTGAGATATTCAGCCAAAAGTACGAAAGAGGCTCCATACTCGTGACCACCAACTTGCCCTTCGACGAATGGACCGAGATGTTCGGCTCCGAGATACTCACCGGCGCTCTGCTGGACAAGATCACTCACCATGTCCACATCCTCTATTAACTAACTCTTGTGGAAACCAATGTATTATCCCGGCCTCATACCCATTGATACCATAATTATAGTATGTTAGATTTTGCAGAACATCAGCATCATTTCTTTGGGAGGGTTTTCTCTCTTGGCTGTTTCCATCAGCCTCACTCGTTTCGTCAACATAGGGACCTGCGTCAGAACTTGTCTGCTTCTGCTGGTTGGGTTCCTCGTAGTATTCCACATAACGACGGTAGAAGCCCAAGAGGAACCCGATAAGGAATCTGATGCGGAGGTGAGACAGGATTGTGTACTCATAGGGGTGCCTTGTCCACCTCCGGCGCCTGGAGGTTTGGAAGAAAGCTCCACCAGCATGACCACCATCACCCTAATTTGGGATAGTGTGGCTGGGACTTCAAATTACCAGGTGGACGGTGGCAATCTTGACGAAGAGGAGACCACCAGTCGGAATATTACGGATAGCGGCCTTGAGTGTGGGACCACCTATAGCTACCAGGTGAGGGCGTACGGAGATGGAAGAACGTATGCTGCCGAGTGGGGAGACTGGTCTGACGAAGTGGATGTCACAACCGATGCCTGTCCGCCGGAGATAACCATTGAGGGCCCAACCGCGGACATAGTTGAGGGAGGGACGGCCAGATTCAGGATAGAGTCAGACCCGGCTCCGACATCCCTTCTAATCGTCTATATAGACGTGGAGGACCCGGGGGGATATCTAAGCGACCGGGCACCGACAATTGTGCGCATTTCTAGCAATAGCAGTTTCACAACCCTGAGCCTCGCGACGGATAACGATGATGTGGATGAAGAGAACGGGGAGGTAACGGTCACCATTGAAGAGGACAGGTTTGGTGACGACTATATGGTAGGCGATGATGATGAGGCCAGTGTAACCGTTAGGGACAATGATGAACCTTCAGACACAATAGGAGTCGTGAGTTTGTCCGACACGTCGCCCGAGGTGGGCGACAGAGTCACGGCCACTCTGAGTGACGCCGACGGAGGAATCTCCAACAGAAGGTGGAGGTGGAGACGGTCTAGTACCGGCTCCGGTACCGGCTCCGCCATCAGCGGCGCCACCAGCAGTTCCTACACATTAACCACGGCTGACGCGGGGAAGTATATCAGGGCCACGGTGTCCTACAGGGACAACCACGGTCCCAACAAGTCCGCCCAGTCCGATTGGGAAGAGGTGGAGGACTCCCCTAGCGAAGTGAGTCTATCGGATACGTCGCCCGAGGTGGGAGACAGCGTCACGGCCACTCTGAGTGACGCCGACGGAGGAATCTCCAACAGGACGTGGAGATGGAGACGATCAAACACTGGCTCCGGTACCGGCTCCGCCATCAGCGGCGCCACCAGCAGTTCCTACACATTAACCACGGCTGACGCGGGCAAGTACATCAGGGCCACCGTGTCCTACAGGGACAACCACGGTCCCAACAAGTCCGCCCAGTCCGATTGGGAAGAGGTGGAGGACTCAGATGGCGAGGTGAGTCTATCGGATACGTCGCCCGAGGTGGGCGACAGAGTCACGGCCACTCTGAGTGACGCCGACGGAGGAATCTCCAACAGAACGTGGAGATGGAGACGATCAAACACTGGCTCCGGTACCGGCTCCGCCATCAGCGGCGCCACCAGCAGTTCCTACACATTAACCACGGCTGACGCGGGGAAGTACATCAGGGCCACCGTGTCCTACAGGGACAACCACGGTCCCAACAAGTCCGCCCAGTCGGACTGGGAAGAGGTGGAGGACTCAGATGGCGAGGTGAGTCTATCGGACACGTCGCCCGAGGTGGGCGACAGAGTCACGGCCACTCTGAGTGACGCCGACGGAGGAATCTCCAACAGAACGTGGAGGTGGAGGCGTTCAAACACCGGCTTCGGTATCGGCTCCGCCATCAGCGGCGCCACCAGCAGCTCCTACACATTAACCACGGCTGACGCGGGGAAGTACATCAGGGCCACCGTGTCCTACAGGGACAACCACGGTCCCAACAAGGCCGCCCAGTCCGATTGGGTAGAGGTGGAACTTGAACCAGAAATAGCCATCACCGACCTAGACACTTCCATGGATGCAGGGGAGAGCGACTCCTTCACGGTAACGGCATCTAACATGGACACGTCACTTCGCTACAACATCCGGGTGACCACGGACGACAGCGACATAGGCTTCAACAACGATTGCAGAGACAAGCAGGACGACGTAATCATTCCTGCCAACAGGTCCTCCCACAGCGCGACCCTCACACTGTACCAGTGCAATGTCGGCGGCTGGAAGGTAACAGCAAGCCTCAGGAGAGGGACTACTGTAGTTGATATGGACATGGTAACTAGGGACACAATAGGAGTCGTGAGTTTGTCCGACACGTCGCCCGAGGTGGGCGACAGAGTCACGGCCACTCTGAGTGACGCCGACGGAGGAATCTCCAACAGAACGTGGAGGTGGAGACGATCAAACACTGGCTCCGGTACCGGCTCCGCCATCAGCGGCGCCACCAGCAGTTCCTACACATTAACCACGGCTGACGCGGGCAAGTACATCAGGGCCACAGTGACCTACAGGGACAACCAAGGGCCCAACAAGTCTGCCCAGTCCGACTGGGTAAGCGTTTCTGTCACGGACACAATAGGCGTTCTAGATCTATCTGATGAAACACCGGAGGTGGGCGACACAATCGAGGCCACCCTGGATGACGACAATGACCCAGTAACGGAGGAGTCGTGGCGGTGGAGGCGGTCAAACACTGGCACCGACATCGGCTCCGCCATTAGCGGCGCCACCAGCAGCTCCTACACATTAACCACGGCTGACGCGGGGAAGTACATCAGGGCCACGGTGACCTACAGGGACAACCACGGGCCTAACAAGTCCGCCCAGTCGGACTGGGAAGAGGTGGAGGACTCAGATGGCGAGGTGAGTCTATCGGACACGTCGCCCGAGGTGGGCGACAGAGTCACGGCCACTCTGAGTGACGCCGACGGAGGAATCTCCAACAGAACGTGGAGGTGGAGGCGTTCAAACACCGGCTTCGGTATCGGCTCCGCCATCAGCGGCGCCACCAGCAGCTCCTACACATTAACCACGGCTGACGCGGGGAAGTACATCAGGGCCACCGTGTCCTACAGGGACAACCACGGTCCCAACAAGGCCGCCCAGTCCGGCTGGGAAGAGGTGGAGGACTCAGATGGCGAGGTGAGTCTATCGGATACGTCGCCCGAGGTGGGTGACAGTATCACGGCCACTCTGAGTGACGCCGACGGAGGAATCTCCAACAGAACGTGGAGGTGGAGACGGTCAAACACCGGCTCCGGTACCGGCTCCGCCATCAGCGGCGCCACCAGAAGCTCTTACACATTAACCACGGATGACATGGGCAAGTACATCAGGGCCACCGTGACCTACAGGGACAACCACGGGTCCAACAAGTTCGCCCAGTCCGACTGGGTGCTGGTGGCACTTGAATCAGAAATAGCCATCACCGGCCTAGACACAACCATTAAGAAGGGGGGAAATGACTCCTTCACGGTAGAGGCATCGAACCTGGACACCAACCTGCTCTACAACATTCGCGTGACGACGGACAACAGCGACATAGGCTTCGACCAGGACTGCGACGATCGAGAAGAGCTTATGGCCGTGCCGCCGCGAATGTCCTCATACAGCAAGACCTTCACGCTATACGCGTGCGAAACGACTGGTGGGGAGGTAGAGGCCATCCTGAGGAGAGGGAGCATCGAATTAGACAGCGCTACGCAGACTGTCACGGTGACGGAACCTGAGCAAATTAGCATAATCGGGCTTCGACTGTCCATGGAAGTAGGCGAAAATGATCCGTTCAAAGTGACCGCATCTAATCTTGATCCATCGAAGCGCTACTCAATATCGGTGAATGTCAGCCGGAACAGCGTCTACTTGCGCGAAAACTGTAGTCAAGTCATTGATTCTGCCTCAATTGAGCCAAGAAGCACCCAAGGGGAAGCTGGTTTTGACGTCTTCGGCTGCAATGCCGGAGTGGGAACTGTGACTGTCACCCTCAATGGGGCCACCTCATCTACGGTAGCGACCAAAGATGTCATCGTATATCCGGCTTTCACTGGCCCGCCCATCATAAGCAGGGGGAGTGACAGAAAGAGCATTAACGCCAACTTCAGTCTACCTACTGCTAACCTGCCTACCCCTCCTCCGCACTTTCATTACGAGATTGCCACGTTGAGGTCCGATTCCCAAGTCTTTAATCCAGCAAACTACGAAAGTGTAGATATTGAGACCGCTCCTTCTTCACCTTGGGTCTTCACTCCCACCAAACCGGGATCCTACAAGATGGCACTGAGAGCCTGCGTAATCCTTGCAGGTCCGCCGGTAGAAACAAAATGCGGCCCAGACTACTTGAGCACCGACCCCCTGTACAAACTGGCCCCACCGGATGAGTTGGACTTGACGCCTCAGCCCTTGAGGAAGGCAAGGCTTAGTTGGAACCGCCCGAGCGGCAATCTAAGAGGCACGGGATATACGGTAGAGATTCAGGCCCTTGGCGACACTTGGACGGCGCAACAAGAGGTCGCTCCGTCGTCGCCAACTGGCACGCATTTCGATTTTGATCTAGATGCTATGCTGATGGGCTCCCCTCCAAAGGGGCTGGCGGACGATCCCTACGCGTATGAGGCTCGGATAAGGGCCAGCCAGAGCGGCAACAACGCCTTGGATAGTGAGTACAGCGACAGCTTGATCATCATCGATTCCACCATTCGCAGGGTAGACGGCAGGTCTCCTGGCGCCAGTGGACAGGCAGATCTGGCCTGGGAAAGTGTATGGCGACTTCTAAGTGACAGCGACTATGATAGTGGCGACTACCATCTCAGGTACAGGAAATCATATGACAACCCCGAAAGAGACCACTGGAATCCCGACACCTTCCTGCCCCCTCAGGACACCAGCAACGATCCAACCTCTGTACATACGGATGTCATTGCTGGCCTTGAATTCAATGAGATCTACGCCATCCAGCTGAGATACGAACTGGAATCTTCCCGCAGTGACGGTACTACAGGCACCACACGCATCTACGCTGGGCGAGATGTTTATGTATGGCCGGCGCCGCCTGCAGACCCTGTAAATGCAAGTGACCCCAAGCGTTTTCCTGCTCAAGTCGAGCGGCTGGCAACATATCCCTTCTTTGGTCACTGGCCTGAAGGGGAGTTCCACTACACCGTGTGTGAGAATACCTTCTTCCCAACCAATATGCAGACCGAATGGGGAGATCTCATCAAGCATGCCTTCCAGCAATGGGAAGAGGCCGCCCCCGATCTGGTTTCGATGCATCCCACTGTAGGAAGTTGTAATTTCGACGGTAGTCCCATGGATATGGTTGGGTCCATCTATAATATAACCAACGAAGTCTTCATGGTCGATACGGAAGGCATTGGATCACTTTTTGGTTTAGCTCTTGGGCAGCTGTTGAATGCGAATGAACTATTTCTATGCGTGCATAATGCACCTGCGTGCGTAATATCCCCTTACTACAATGACTTGGATAAAGGAGCTAGTCTACCCCTTGTCAAAAGTGATCCATTAGAACCAAAGGGAAGCGTTGACGTCCTGATAAACAAGGGTAGGCGAGAAGGGCAAGGCCTGGGCATTCCAGGCGGTGATTCCGCTGTCAGTGAGGACGACATCCGATTCAATACGTGCCGACCTAGAGTAGACACAACGGATGCCAATGGAAATACGGTACCATCGTTGAACCCCGGCCATGGATATAGCAACTATGAGCTCATGGTTCATGAGGCGGGACATGCACTGGGGCTATCGAACTATGTTGGTGTGGATTCGCTAAGTGAAGAGAGGGCCTACTATATGGCCCATCCGGACATACCAGACACAGTATTGAATTACGACAGTGAGGTTGATGAGAACTACCGGATCAATAAAATGAGCGGTGTAAGAGAAAGATATAGGTGGGAAGCAGACTGCTCTCCCCATCCTTTCGATATTCTTGCGATTTATGCATTGTACCAGACGGTGGTAGACTGATGTTATTCGACACGTCGCACATAAACTGGAAGAAAATCGCCATCGTCTGGGTGATTCTAGGAATTATATTTGGCGGAGGTCTATTCGTCTTGATGCTCCCTGCCATTTGCGGCGCTATATGGTTGGAATCCGGCTATGATGAAGATGAAGCTGGAGTATACATCCGGTATTTTGGCGCTCAACCTCCATATCCGCCCCAGTGGTCAATTGACGGTACAACTATTCTATTATCTTGGTGGGGAACTACGCTGGTGAAAACTGGGGTCAATGGTGTCAGCGTCGAACCGCTAAGAGAACACGTTGCTCATGCCAGCCTCTCCCCAGACGGCACTAGAATAGCATTCGCCACCCTGCGACACGGGGACAACTACGAGATAGGGATCTCAAACTTAGACGGGTCCAGATACCGTCGTCTGACAAAGACCAGGTATTTTAACGGCAATCCCGTATGGTCTCCCGACGGCTCCCGCATCGCCTTCCTTTCCAATCGCCCTATCGACGATGATGACGAGAATGCGAGTGCCACTACTTTGTATACGATGAACGCTGACGGCTCCGACGTGAGGAGACTGGCTTCACAGGTTGCCCGAATTGGTCTTCAAGCCTGGTCTCCCGATGGTCTGGCACTGGCATTCATGGGGTATGAGATAACGTCGCCAGGCGGCGAGGGGAATCACCGCTCATTCATCTACACCGTTAACCATGACGGATCCAACCTAACCAAGCTAATCGAATCTGTTACTCCGCCAGCCTGGGCACCCGACGGTAGCGCCTTAGCCTTCCTGCCGGGAGATCGTCCTGTCTTCCTTGTAATCAATCCTGATGGCACAGGCCTGAGAGAGATTGTCAGTGTAGATCTCAATTCCGTTCCAAGCAAAAGGTGGGATGCATTTTCGTATCTGTCCTGGTCTCCAGACGGGGCGGAGATTCTCTTACAGATTGAGCCATTAGTTCTTGCAAAGGCTGACGGATCGCATTATGGGGTGTTTAAAGGTCTAAATATAGGACCCTCCCTTGCCTCCTGGTCTCCGGATGGCTCTAGAATTGCCGTTGATATCCAGGGATTCAGTAGCTCTGGGTCCGAATACAGTGCAAGGGTCAGCCTTTTCACTATGACTAAGGATGGATCCGACAAACGTGTCCTTGTAAGGCAAACAGAGGACTACGTGGGCCGGTTTGATAGCCTTGTTGCTGTCCACAATGAGCCGTGGGAAACGGAAGAAAATTGGGTGTGGTACTCCTCAGAAAGCCAAGACAATGCCGGCAAGGAATCTTCTTTTCACGTTACCCCACTCAATCCCACAGATAGTGATCAGAATGAAATTTAGATCCGTTTTGGCAGTAGGCGTGAGTTTGGCGACTGTGTCGTCTCTGTTGCTAGTATTTTTCTCCTGTGAATATGGATCGGACGACGCCAAACAGTCCGCCACGGCAGAATTCGAATACAGAGAACCCTGCGCCGAGAACGATCAATTGGAAAAGCCCTGCGAACCCCGGGACGTAAGCGGAATCAATCCAATACCAAGGATAGCCACTAGTGTCGCTTACGACATTGAGCTGGAGATACCGACTATAGAAGAACTTCTAGAGAAAGGTCTTCACGTTGCGGAGGCCTCCCCTGTGCATCTGGCCTATCGAGGCACGCCCCAAGCCGGCTCAATTCGTTGTGAAAGGAAAGGTATCGCCCGTACTTTGGCACAGAGAGAGGAGGCAATACGGTTCTGGCTAGCGATAGATAACGATTTGCCTATCCCCGCTCCAGCGGAGGCGGAACGTAGATTTATGACATACATCAACAGTATGGTGCCCAGTGTGAAGGACACTATGAAGGCAAGCTACGTCGCCTTGGCGAGAGGAGGTTTCTCGAACGATTATTGGTTCATTACTTGTTACTTGAACTATGCGGCTACAGAGTACCTTTTGGGTAATGGTCCAGGCACCCTCACGGTAGCCTACGACACCAGGCAAGACGTCTGGTCCTACGATCTGTACGGGCGGGCTCATACCAGTGGGTGGTTCAATAACGAGGCACTAATGAGCGAGGGGGAGTACGAGGACCACCTGGACGAACTAGTGCGGGAGGCGGAGGAATCTTTAGCGGAGATGATAGCCGGTCGGGAGAGCGTAGTATTTCTTGCGCCCATGGGGGCCCACAACGCCATAGCGGTTGAGGCGTGGCAGGCGGTGGCGCAGTGGGACCTGCAGGAGGACGATGACGAGGTGATACACGCCGTTAGGTACGGTGTCCCTGAGGGCGACCCCGAATACACGCAGACCTTGGCAAACCTGAAGAGCCGCATCACGGCGGCGGTGGCGATAGACGACTTTGCAGATGACCGTATAGAGAACGCCAGTGGGCTGACGCAGTACTACCGTGACATTGGGGCCTACGGGGACATCACCCCCGGCGACGGCTCCACGGCCACCTTCACACCGGCCCAGCCTCCGGCGGCATACACCTGCTCCACCGGCACGGCGGTGACGAGTCCAGGAGACAATCGGGGGTTGGTGCACGACTGCGAGGCTCTCCTTGAAGCCAAGGACGCACTGCGTGGGACAGCCACGCTGGACTGGGCCGCAACGTCGGCCATCACTGGCTGGGAGGGAATCACCACAGAAGACACGCCCAGCCGTGTGACAAAGCTTTTGCTGTCCTCAGAGAGCCTTTCCGGGAGCATCCCATCGTCCTTGGGCAGGTTGTTCGAGCTCACGAACCTGAACCTTAGCAACAACTCTCTGACGGGAGACATACCCAGGGAGCTGGGGTGGCTGCACAACCTGGAGGAGTTGAGGCTGTCTGGGAACTCTCTAACGGGGTGTATGCCATTGTCCCTGAAGCACGTGGCCACCAACGACCTCAGTTCCCTGAACCTGCTCTACTGCCAGCCGCCGTCTCCCGGGAACCTTGCGTCCGGTACAGTTGGGGAGACCAGCATCCCCCTAAGCTGGACCGCGGTGACCAACGCCAGCAAGTACCGGGTGGAGTTCCGGCTACGAGGCGATCTGGACTGGACCGTAGACAGCGACGCCATCACGGGAACAAGTCACACGGTGGACGAGCTGGCCTGCAACAGCCTCTACCAGTTCCGGGTGAGCGCCTACGGGAACGGTACGGAGTACGCCGCGGCGTGGAGCGACGGGACGCTGCTACTTGAGACCACGGGCGAATGCATGTCTCCTGTGTTTGAAGAGGCCGAGTACACCTTTGAGTTGGCAGAAAACGCGTCGGTGAGAGATGCAGTGGGAACAGTTACGGCGACCCACCCCGACGACGACGCCATCAGCTACAGCATCACGACAGGGAACACGGGGAACGCCTTTACCATTGGCGCCAGCAGTGGAGCCATAACCGTGGCCGGGTCGCTGAACTTCGAGACGAACCCCACCTACACATTGACCGTACAGGCGGAGGATGACGACGGAGATACGGACACGACCACAGTGACCATCACCGTCACCGATGTGGCAGAGGATGCGCCGCCGGCGCCCACAGGACTGACGGTGACCCTCACCGATCGCACCTTCACCATCTCCTGGACAGCCTTGGATGGTGCGGCCAAGCACGAGGCGCAGCACAAGACAGACGCCGCTAACTCTGAGTGGACGGCGTTACCGGAGTCCACCAGCGTAAGCGCCACATACACCCCGGAGGGAGGACCTGAGTGCAGCACGGAGTACCAGTTCCGGGTCAGGGCCTATGGAGACGGAGAGACCTACACGGAGATGTGGAGTGTCGAGTCGGGCGTGGAATCGGTGGAGACAGAGGCGTGCAATGTGGCGCCGGTGTTCGACCCCACTTCCTACACGTTCATGGTGGCCGAGAACGCGGCGGTGGACGACGAGGTGGGAACGGTGACCGCCACGGACGCGGACACCGGCGACACCCTGACCTACAGCATCACGGCTGGGAACGAGGATGGGAAGTTTGAGATGGATGGGGACAGCGGAACCATAACGGCGCCTGAAGACCTTGACTACGAGAGCGAAGATATTTTCACCCTGACGGTGCAGGTCAGCGACGGCAACGGTGGGACTGCCACAGCCACCGTGACGATCACCGTCACGGACGTGGCGGAGGACCCGCCGCCACCTCCCGCCGGGCTGACCGTGACCTTCACCGACGGGACCTTCACCATCTCCTGGACGGCCATGGACGGAGCGGCCAAGTACGAGGCCCAGCACAAGACCGACGTAGCAGACTCTGAGTGGACGGCATTGCCGGAGACCACCGGCATGAGCGCCACCTACACGCCGGAGGGCGGCCCCGACTGCGGCACCGAGTACAAGTTCCGTGTGAGGGCCTACGGAGACGGTGTGACCTACACGGAGATGTGGAGCGTGGAGTCCGGTGAGGTCCCCGTGGAAACAGCCACCTGCGATCCGGAGTTCGACCAGGATTCCTACCTGTTCTTGGTCCTGGAAACATCGGCCGTTGCCAGCGTTCTGGGCACAGTGTCCGCCACCGACCTGGATACGGAGGACACTGTGACCTACGCCATCACCGGGGGGAACGAGGACGGGAAGTTCTCTATAAACAACACAACGGGGCAGCTGAGCGTTGCTGGATCCTTGGACATCGCGACCACTCCCTCCTACGCGTTGACTGTGGAGGCCTCTGACGGAAAGGGAGGCAAGGATACCGCCACTGTGTCGGTGGCGCTGACCATTGCGGCCTGCTCCAACGGCACCGTGATACCCAGGCCGGAGGATTATCCGCTCTTGGTTCGAGACTGCTCAATACTCCTCACTGCCAAGGATACCCTCAGGGGCACGGCGAACCTGAACTGGAGTGCCGACATCCACTGGAGACAGTGGCAGGGCATCTTCACGGGCTACCTGAATAGCCGGGTTTCCTACGATTCTGACACCGTACACGTAACAGCCGTAGTAGTGGCTCGCAGTGGCATGAACGGGATCATTCCGCCCATACTGGGCAGCATGGTTGATCTCCGCAGGCTGGACCTGGACGACAACGCCCTCACGGGAGAGATTCCTGCTGTGCTGGGGCAGATAGAATCTCTGGAGCTGCTGCACCTCCTGGGCAACCGGCTCACGGGGAACATCCCCGAAGAGCTTGGGAATCTAACGAAGCTGCGAGTCCTCTCCCTGTACGTCAATGACCTGACGGGCAACATCCCATCCTCGTTGGGCAAACTCACGAAACTTGAGCAACTCCTGCTGGACGACAACGACTTCACGGGTCAATTGCCGGACGAGTTTGCGAACATGGCGGCCCTTGAGCGCCTCTACGTGCGGGAGAGCCGGTTGACGGGCCAGATACCCGCGTGGCTCACGACGCTGGACAACCTGGAATACCTGTACTTGGAGGGGAACGACTTCACCGGGTGCATACCCGATGGATTGAGAGACTTGGAGAACCACGACCTGGATAGGGACGACCTGAGTGAGTTCCCAGACTGTTCCTCCGTGGCAGCAAGGCCAAATACTCCCGCCACAGGGGTTCCGACCATCAGCGGCACGGTGCAGGTGGGAGAGACCCTGACGGCCAGCACGTCAGGCATCTACGACGCCGACGGTCTTGTGAACGTGTCCTACAGCTACCAGTGGGTAAGGAATGACGGTACCGACGACACAGACATAACGGATGCGACAAGTAGCACCTACACGCTGGTGTCGGCGGACCAGGGCGATACTATCAAGGTGAAGGTGAGCTTCACCGACGACGCAGGCAACGAGGAGTCCCTCAGTAGTGCCGCTACGGCGACGGTGGCGGCAAGGGCAAATATTCCCGCCACGGGGGTTCCGACCATCAGCGGCACGGTGCAGGTGGGAGAGACCCTGACGGCCAGCACGTCAGGCATCTCCGACGCCGACGGTCTTGTGAACGTGTCCTACAGCTACCAGTGGGTAAGGAATGACGGTACCGACGACACAGACATAACGGATGCGACAAGTAGCAGCTACACGCTGGTGTCGGCGGACCAGGGCGATACTATCAAGGTGAAGGTGAGCTTCACCGACGACGCAGGCAACGAGGAGTCCCTCAGTAGTGCCGCTACGGCGACGGTGGCGGCAAGGGCAAATATTCCCGCCACGGGGGTTCCGACCATCAGCGGCACGGTGCAGGTGGGAGAGACGCTCACGGCCAGTACGTCAGGCATCTCCGACGCCGACGGTCTTGTGAACGTGTCCTACAACTACCAGTGGGTAAGGAATGACGGTACCGACGACACGGACATCTCGGGAGCCACGGGCAGCAGCTACACGCTGGTGTCGGCGGACCAGGGCGATACTATCAAGGTGAAGGTGAGCTTCACCGACGACGCAGGCAACGCCGAGTCCCTCAGTAGTGCCGCTACGGCGGCGGTGGCGGCAAGGCCGAATACTCCCGCCACGGGGATTCCGACCATCAGCGGCACGGCCCAGGTGGGAGAGACGCTGACGGCCAGTACGTCAGGCATCTCCGACGCCGACGGTCTTGTGAACGTGTCCTACAGCTACCAGTGGGTGAGGAATGACGGTACCGACGACTCGGACATCTCGGATGCGACAAGTAGCAGCTACACGCTGGTGTCGGCGGACCAGGGCCAGACCATCAAGGTGGAGGTGAGCTTCACCGACGACGCAGGCAACGAGGAGTTCCTCAGTAGTGCCGCTACGGGGGCGGTGGCGGCAAGGGCAAATACTCCCGCCACGGGGGTTCCGACCATCAGCGGCACGGCCCAGGTGGGAGAGACGCTCACGGCCAGCACGTCAGGCATCTCCGACGCCGACGGTCTTGTGAACGTGTCCTACAGCTACCAGTGGGTGAGGAATGACGGTACCGACGACACGGACATCTCAGGAGCCACGGGCAGCAGCTACACGCTGGTGTCGGCGGACCAGGGCGATACTATCAAGGTGGAGGTGAGCTTCACCGATGACGCAGGCAACGCCGAGACTCTGATTAGCTCTGCGACGTCGGCGGTGGTCACTCTCATCTGGTCAGTTCAGATGACGGTCATGGACTTCGGAGGCGGCGACGTCGGCGCTACCAGCCCAGAACGGTTTTCGAACGAAACAGGCAACATGCGTATTAAGTGGCTCTGGTATTCCGGGTCGGCACGAAGGCTTCATCTGGCATTCGGGGATGTTGTTACCGAGAGAGAGCACTTGACATTGTACGTCGGCAATATCGCTCTTACCTTCCCCTCCGGAGATTCGGGCTTTACCTTTACGAACATCGACATCTCCTGGACTGCCGGGCAGGTGGTTGAGGCGAGCATCGTTCGGCATGTTCCCTCAACAGACACATCATGACCGGCGTGAAGACCCCTTAAAGCCTTCGAAATCGAAGTGGACGGGACTCGGTTGAACTCGAGCAATGCATTGTCCACTGCTTACGGCTATGGCCATATCTACGACTTGTAGTGGCAACTCTTGCCTATAGATCAATACTCATACCGAATTCGGCTACAGTGATGGACAGGAAGTTGAAGAGCGTTGATGGCAATTAAGGAATCTCTGAACAACCCGGAGCAAGGGGGTTGAGGCAGAATGATGCCGTTCTTTGGAAATGTTCAGGCATGGTTGTGGCGTTGAAGTCGTGTCTGTTGTGGCCTCGGAAGCGGTTGTTTGGGAGCCGTTGCGGCTCTCAAACGTGATTTGGACGCACCTTGCCCCTGTCACGCCGCCAAGTGCCGCTCGGCTGTCATCAGGTTAGCCAGTCCCAGCAGCAACGCCAGCCGTTGCGTGTTCTTATACAGTCCCCGGTAGCGGACTTTGGCGTACCCGAAGTGCCGCTTCACAAACAGGAACGGATGCTCCGCCTTCGCTCTGATCGATGCTTTGCACTTCTCTGCCAGCGCCACCTCACTTCCAGGCTCCAGCTTCCGACGCTGGCCCGGCCTCATCGCCACATGCCACTCGACCTCCAACTCCCGATTCTCCCCACGCTTATCGACTCCCTGATACCCCGCATCGCCCCACACCTGTTTCTCTCCACCGTGTAGGAGCCGATGCGCTTCGGTCACGTCACGCACGTTGGCCGGCGTCGTAGTCACACTGTGCACCACTCCCGTCTCTGAGTCCACTCCTACGTGCACTTTCATCCCGAAGTGCCACTCGCTGCCCTTCTTCGTCTGGTGCATCTCGGGGTCCCGCTCCCCAGCACGATTCTTCGTCGACGACGGCGCCTCTATGATGCTTGCGTACCACTATCGTCCCCTCTCGAAGACGCAGCCCCTGAGACTCCAGATGCCCGTTGATGTCCGCGAACAGCCTCTCGCCCAGCCCGTGCTCTTCCAACAGATGGCGGAAGTTCAGAATCGTCGTCTCGTCCGGCAGAGGACCCGATAGCCTCAATCCTACGAATCGCCTCACCGACTCGACCTCGTACAGCATGTCCTCCATGCCGGGGGCGCTCAGGTTGTAGAAGAACTGCACACAGTGTGTCCGCAGCATTGCCGACAACTCATACGGGCGACGCCCTCGGCCCGCCTTGGGATAGTGAGGACGGATGCGCTCCTCCAACTCTTCCCATGGGATCAGACCATCCATCCGCTCCAGAAATATCTCCCGACGCGTCTTGCGCTTCTTCCCCTCATATTCCAGGTCGGCAAACGTCGGCTGATCCATCGTATCCATCGAGCCTCACCCCATACTCCGTGCTGCCCCCATGTTAGCATGCCTCAAACTTAAACTTGTTCAGAGTATCCTTAAGTCTCTCTGGTATGCGAAATAAGGGGTAATATATGAAAAGGCTTGGCTTGACTAAAACGGTTTGGTCATCAACTTGTAAGTTCACGGACTCATTCGATTAATATTGCTCACAGTGACAGGTGTAATGATTGATTCTGAAAATCAAGTAGAGAGGCAGTCCAGACCATGCTGGTGGTGAAGGGAGTGATGTGTGGCCGAATGCTCCAGACGTTGCGGCTATTCACCCTTTTGGCTGGGCTGGTGATGTTGATGGTTGTTATAGGGGCGTGTGAAAGCGAAAAGAAAGACGCCCCACCCACACCCGTATTTAATAGCTACATGCCCCAACTGTTTGACGGTGAAGAGGTAGATGTCAGTCTGAGGAGAGGCAAGCATACATGCTCTCTCTATCCATGCAAATTCAGGGCGTGTCCGGCATTATTGAGAATGCAGTGTGTGCATGAAATTCACGGTCTCTGAAAATAGGAAGACAATACGTGCCATTGTGCATCTGGAGGAATGTGTGGAGTTAAACAAGCATGTCGGACTTCCTACAAAGTATCCTCCTTCTAGCTGGTATGTAGGGCCGTTTCGGACACTAAAACAAGCACGGTGGAAAGGAGAGCAAACGGGTTGGACAGTCGCTGACTGCACGAAATGCCTGGGGCCAATACGCTAATCAGACATTGTGAGATATCGGATGCACAGGTCAATATGACGGTCCATGCATCTTCTACCTCAATATGATCTCCTGGGTTGCACAAAGAAGTTAAGAGTGTGAGAAAGGAGGGGAATCACCATGATTGGGTCGTCCCCGCCAGGTTGTGTCCCTATACATATATCCCTTTCTCTTTATGTCGAAAAATGGGTGATATCTTTGAGTTCAAATTGGGCAAATGGAACTACCGAAGAGCCGATTCTCAACTCGCGTCAGACATGATCTATTCTCCAGAAGATTCCCTTATAGCGGCTGAGGACTATCTCCGGAGACGATAGGCGTAGAACTCTGTTGTAGCTAGGAACAAGATTAATCCACCCACCATAAGTGCAATAAACCATGCTGGTGGTGTGGGGGACATGCGGGCGATTTCTGCCAGGTTTGGTGTAACATGGCAGGTGGGAAATGGGATGGGGTTGTTTAATACCTTGGTTGTTGTCATCCTCTATCCCCACCTGGACCCCCGTATCCGCTACAACTGGAGGCCTCGGAGAAAAGAGTAGAATGGCAAGTTCAATACCCAAGACGAAGCCTTCCCGATCCAAACTGGCCGCGACCTTTAGGGTCGCTTGGCGGCTTAGATTAGTTCCCATATTCACAGTTATCTTCGTATTGATCCTTTCTGCAATCTTCGCCAACTTCTGGAGCAACTGGCGGGGGCTCGATCCCGAGGTGGGAACCCTGCAATATCGCCTGGTTCCGCCGGCTTGGATTAAGGCAAAGGTTGAGTCGCTAATGGGCGGCATAAGCTTCGACAATGTAGAAGTCTACAAGAACGGGGAACTTGTTCAGGGAGCCAGAATTACCCACCAGGGATCGCCGATAGACGCCAGCAATGAACCCATAGTAGGAATTGTCGAATACAGGAGCCGTGGTGACGTCATCAAGATTGGCCGCGCGTTAGTGTACCCGGGTGGTGTGGAGCGGGAGAACATGTCTAAGCTGCCTGCCGGTTTGGTTGTCGTCAGAAACCCCGTCTCCTTTGACGGCGGCGGCCTGTACGTTAACGGAGAAGAGGTCCAGAACGGCGTTGCTTTCATGGGCGCCGACAATGGCGGTGAAGTGACCTTTACTCCCTTGGGCGCCACCATCCAGGGTAGACTGGCCACGGATGCCCTCGAGATTACAAATGCCAACGGAAATGTCGTAGTACCCGTTGTCGGCATTGCCGCCATGGAGGACATCGGCATAGACGGAACGGAAGACGAGATTCTCGCCCGGCCTAATGCTGTCCGCCAGCTTACTCCGGATGGGTCCAGCAAGTACTTGCTCGGTACTGACAAGCTCGGGCGTGGCCTGGTAACGCGCATGATTCATGGAGCGCGTACATCCCTATCCGTTTCCCTCATCGTCATCCTCTTAGCAGGAGCAGTAGGCACAACTCTTGGTCTGTTGGCCGGCTATGTGGGCGGTTGGGTTGACGCTTTGATAATGAGCTTGATGGACATCTATCTGGTGATTCTCGCTATTCTTCTGGTTCTTGTCTTTGTTCAGTATTTTGGGCCTAGCTCGTGGCCGCTTTTGGGGCTTGGCTTGCGGCCGCTTGTGGAGCTAAGCTTTTGGCCGAATCTGGGGCCCAGCGTGTGGCCGCATGTGGGGTTTAGCTTGCCAAAGGTGGCAACGGTCATCGCCCTGGGGTTTTGGCCGCTGTATGCTCGCCAGGTCCGTGGAGTAGTCCTCAGCGTCAAGAACCGGTATTTCATCCGAAGGGTACGGGCTGCTGGTGATTCCCACGTAAGAATTATCTTCAAGCAAATCTTCCCCAACCTGCTTTACACCTTTGTAATCGTAGCTGCGCTCCAGTTGGGTACCGCCATTCTCCTGCAAGCATTCCTCAGCTACCTTGGCATTGGTATCCCCAGGCCCACCCCCGCTTGGGGTGTTATGATCGCCAATGGCCGTGAACTCATCGTGGCAAATTGGTGGATCTCTTCCTTCCCAGCACTGGCAATCCTGGTCGCTGGAATCTCTCTATTCTTGTTCGGTGAATGGACCCGTAACAAGTTGGTTTCTAAGATTAAGACGGGTAGCATCAATTGACTTCACGACCTTCTGGCAAGATTGCCCATGAAGTGCGCTTCGTTAACGATAGTGGTACGGCTAAGGTAGGAAAAGCGATAGGATGCGGTGAGACAAGCTCTCTGGAACAAGTTAAATTGCCAATGAAGAAGACCCGATATGTCCAACATTAGCCGGAGTTTCAAATCAAGTGAAACAACCATCGGGGCAGGGCGCGTTGCCTGTTGAGATTCTCCCAAATGTGAGGGAATGTTGATCTTACAAATGCTGAGAAGAATTTTAGGGGCATTGCGTCTAAATGCCGACACCTATGAGGACGTCAAAAATGACCATAGCGCGATCTACCAAGCCTCATTCATCGTGGTCGCCTCTTCAGTAGCAACTGCCGCCGGCGAGCTTCTCTTAGATCGGGACATAGAGTCTCTGTGGGTTTTGGTGATAGGCACCTTCTTCTCGGGCATGATAGTTTGGGCTATCTGGGTCCTGTGTGTTCGAATGGTAGGAAACTGTATTTTTGATATTTCGGATAGAAGGGCGTACTGGGGACGGCTGTTTCGGACCACTGGTTTTGCACTCTCTCCAGGCATTTTCTATGTGTTCATATTCTTGCCTAGCATCGGCGATGTCATCTATTACGTAGTGCCCTTATGGACCTCGCTGTGCATGATAGTTGCCGTGCGACAGGGAACAGACTATAGATCGACCCTCCAGGCGCTGATGGTGATTTTGCTTGCACTTATTCCGCTGTACCTCCTTCCCAAAATCTTTGGCATAATCTTCTACCCGCTATTTATGAACTGGGTCTGACGTGAAAAATGTAAACAGATGCGTCTATCTGTGCGGGTGAGTTTTCACAGAGGGCTTCATTATGGCAGAAAGTTCAATATCTCCGAAATTCGACAGTTGTCTCAGTGGCAACTGACGCCCGCATTAAGGCCCATTGCCTCAAAAAGAACCGGTTGCTGTTCCTCGGGATACTGGGCGATTTGCTTCCCGAAAACTGGTCCACCCGTGATGTTAGTTTTGTGGGATGATGAAACACTGAGAATAGGAGGATTATTTCATGAAGCGGACCACGTACATGCCGGAGCAGATAGCCTTTGCCCTGCGTCAGGTGGAGAATGGAACACCGGTGGTGGAGGTCCGTAGCAAGTTGGGGATGGCGGATCAGCCCTTATAACGGTGGAAGAAGCGATTCGCGAGCATGGGGATGGCGAAGGTGAGGAGGTTGTAGGCGTTGAAAGAGGAGAACCGGAAGCTAAATTAGCTGGCTACGGACCTCAGTCTGGAAAAGCAGATGCTGCAGGACGTTCAGAGGAGAAGCCCTAGAGCCTGCTCAGATGAGAGACCACGCCAACTACCTAGATGGAGCCAATGAGCGGTGAGAGGCATGTCAAGTCACAGAAATCACTACGGTTGAAGGCAAATCAATCGCATCTTTTCGGCGCAATTCTCAGTTCTTTGGAATATCCAGTCGTCGATTTACGTAGGTGATTGTTCTATTTGAGGATTATATGATTCATCAACTCAACCAAGTGACCGGAATAGCGATAACTCAGAGCGAAACTTTCAATTTGAAAGTTCGCAATACAGTACCCTTAGGCCCACCATCTTGGACAAAATCTAGAACCTTTTCGATTAAGTTCACTATCAACACTTAGACGCTGCCATCGTTTGGATTCTTGCAACTTGCTTGTCTTACTTGGTAGGACCCCCCGGGGTGGGCAAGAACTTCCTTGTTCAATCCCTCTGTGACGCCACCATAATGGCCGGTTACACAAACCGTTCCTTCCGCTTTCCGGACCCACTCACCCTCGATGACCAGGGTCTCCACCGCCTCACCAGACATCAGCTAGCAGACCTGTGTCAGTTCATAGTCAGCCGTCACAGAGTCTCCAGCTTCGTCATCACCCCCAAACGTGCCATGGAGGAATGACTAATCCTCTTCGACGACCCTATCCTCGGCAACAGCACTGTTGACCGGCTTGCCAATGCCATTTAACAGATCGTAATCGAGTGTTCCGGCTATCGCGAAGGACTTTCTCCCCATCAAAAGCTGATGGCCCCTAGGGAGGTGATTGACCTCAAAACCAAGACCTGATTTTATTCTTCATCATTCACGCCCAGGGTGGACCAATGTATGTGGCGATGACTGGGCTAATGTCCCTGGCGATCGACAAATCGTGCAGGGTTCTCCTCAATGGAAAAGCCTCCTATAGGGGCTTGATGTGGTCCGAATTGGGCGCCGCGAAGTCTGGACAATGGGGGTGAAATATCATGGTTTGTGAGGGGGCCTTGTGCCGGAGTCCCCCTCACAGGAACTGCGGCTTTCGAGGCCGTATATGATGTCATACCCGTGTACAGGAATTGCGAAGGTTGCATAAATACAAGTCGGGGAGCGTTTCAGGCGTGAAATAAGCTGAAAAAGTGCAACCAGCAGGAGTTGTTGTAAGCACTTTGTGGTAAGGGCCCGTTCCCCCGTTTGGTGGTGAAAATTGCACAAATGCAAGTGGTAATTTGGCGCACTGGGGGTGTACTTCTTGCACATAGGAGCAAGCAACTGGGGAAACGGGACCTTACACTGAGGCTGGCATGGCCATTCTTCACGAAACCAACCCAGGGAGGGGGGGTACAACTCTAAGTTGGCGTATTGTATGCAAACGGGCTGTACAGGAAAACGGAACTTTGTACATTAGTGCAATACGTGCAATTTCAAGGGTAAGGCAGGCGTGAACGGGCTGCAGGGGAGCAGGCAATTTCATCTCCCCCTCTATAGGATTGGTGACACGAATGTTGCACTTATTGTATTGCAGAAATTGCAGGCCCAGGGGGTGAGTAGGAGTGCGGATTT
Organism: Dehalococcoidia bacterium; assembly: GCA_965238215.1. Lineage (GTDB taxonomy): Bacteria > Chloroflexota > Dehalococcoidia > Lucifugimonadales > JAPULR01. The sequence goes on from OZ250180.1 coordinate 2,981,337, forward strand.
CTGGAGGTCGGGAAAGCAGTCGGTGAAGTTGGGAGTGTCTCCCGCGCCATGCAAGAAGTGAATTTGGTGGAGCAACTGAAAGAACTGTAGGGGCGACCGGCCGGGTGAAGATCGCCCGGCTGTCGGGTGTGAGTTTCAGGAACATGGCGGGAAACATCGAGTCGGGCCGGATTGCTGACCTCACAGCATGTGCTGAGCGGAGCATCCCAACTCAGCGACGGCTCGGTTCAATAGCACCAAGTGGGTCGGTCTTGACTCGGCGTTTTTGTTGTCGCTCAGCAAGGGGGAACAGGGTTGAGTTGCTGATTGGCGTCAACCATAGCGGGGGGCGTGCTCGCCCCCCCTTTTGGGACATGGGAATCGGACGGGATTCCGTGATGTCATAGCCGTGTACAGGAAAAGCAAAGAGTTCCCTTTCGGTAGTGGCTGAACGGGGACCGGACTTCCAGTGGCCAGTCGTAATAGTTCCGTTTTCGGAAGTGGAAGGGGGAGTTGTGTGGAAGAGCAGCTGTTTGTGGAGGACGAGACCCCGGGACTGCATGAACTCCGCCTGACGATCCTGCTCCGGGATGTGGTGAAGCAGAAGGGCCGGATGGAAACCGCGAAGGTACTGGGAGTCAACTACAAGACCCTGGCCGCTGCCCTGGCATCCGGCAAGCTGACGCCCAGGCTGTGCGATGCCCTGGAGCGCCTGCTCATGGTCAGGAAGTTCGCAGCGCTGGAGGAGTCAGGGGATCTGTGAAGGAGCTGGTGGAACGAGTGAATGAACTGGAAAGAGTGGCGGCCGACCTTCAGGGCGGTATGGAAGAGTTGCGCCAGGAGATAGGTGCTGAGATCGGCTCTGTGAAGAAGAAGCAGGCCTAGGAGTGCGAAGAGTTGTCGAGACGGCTGGACAGGATGGAGACGTCACAAGGAGCCGGCACGGCCCCGACTCTGTCAGGCACGGACAGGAAGTGGCCTCTCAGATCCCAACCCCGGCAGGAGTTCAGGAGAACCGACCCGTCTGCAGTCACCATGGAGCCGCAAGCGGGAGAGTCGGATATCTACGGCCCCGCCTGGCCTCCGGTGAAGAAGCGACGGGACCCTCACTTAAACCCGGCCCTAATTCTGTACAAATAGTGGGGTCCACCTCAACTTGCTTAACACCGTGGGATATGGACAGCCAAACGTTGAGTATTGCTGGTCAACGCCTAATCGGGTAAGCTTCATAGCTGAGGAAATGGACGAGTACCGCATCTCTCACGTTTACTCTCTTGTAATCGCTGAGGGCTTCTTGCTGTAGGTGGGGAGCCGCTACAATTCTGTGACGCTCGCGTGCGACCCTCCCACAAGGTTATGTGGACATGACTACATCGTCACTGCTATGTGGCTTGAGATGTTCGGCGGGCTTACTACCGAGCAAGTCGTCAAGTATGGGTTCAAGTACAAGGGGAATGGCGAGCTTCCAAAGGCTCCAGACGGGAACAAGCTAAACTTTAATCCCGCCAGACAGATCATCAGAATGTCGACTGCGTAGAGGAGGCCTTGGAGTTCAAATCAATGGGACGTCTTTCTCAGCAGGCCCGGTCCCAATGGAGATGCATCGCTGCACATCTTTGTTGGATGTCAACCGAGATTTGCTAATGCTTTGGGCGAAGACTCCCATCAGTATGCGTTGGTGGTCGCGCTGGAACACGACATCCAGAGCACCGAAGTATACCAACAGGTACGGGCGAGGGTCAGGACTAGGTCAAGGAACGGAGTCGCCGGATAATGGCATGTCATTCACAACGAGATGTCGCATCGCAGCACTGTAACCCTGAAAGATGCCGCAGCCGTCGCGCGAGATCGCGCGGACGTAGCGAATATACACTACCCACCTAGGTCGGATTGGAGGCGTTCAATGGTTGACTTTAACAGACTTAGAAGGAGGCAGTCCAAATCTGCTCCCATCGATCCACTTGACATATTTCTTCGCCTGCCAAAGTCGCCAGGTTTCGATGATCTTTGGAGTAGTCAAGCGGATGCCCTCAAACGTTGGTTTAACCGCCGCACAGAACGAGACATCGTCATCAAGCTAAATACAGGTGGGGGCAAGACATTGGTCGGGCTACTCATAGCCCAGTCAATTATCAACGAGTTGCAGGGTCCTGTCCTATACTTGTGCCCCACGACTCAACTCCAAGGACAAATCGTGGAACAGTCACAAAAGTATGGGATTCCGACTGTCCCTTATGTGCCTGGCAGAGGTGAGGAGCTATCCGAGGAATTCTTGGATGCCCAGGCAGTCATGGTCGCAACATATCATGCACTCTTCAACGGCCGCAGCAAATTCGGCATTTCGGGTACGCCGGGAGGCTCCGTTGATCTCAAAGGGCTGATTCTAGACGATGCCCATACTGCGTTCTCAAATATGCGCGACATCTTCTCCCTGCGAATTCCGCGAGGAAAGCACCAAGATCTCTACCAGGAGCTGACGACTCTGTTCCGAGGTGATTTTGCGCAGCAAGCCCGCCAAGGTACTTACGATGATGTTATAGCTGGGCATGACTTCTCGATCTTGGAAGTCCCGTACACTAGCTGGGCCAACAGGTCAGACGAAGTGAGGCAGAGAGTTTCAGAGGATGCTGCGTCCAACTATCCCTTTGTGTGGCCCTTGATTCGAGATTCCTTTGAGCAATGTCACGCTTTGGTCAGCAAGGACCAGTTCGTCATTACTCCAATTTACCCCATAATGAATCTGTTCCCCAGTTTTGTCGGATGTACTCGCCGCGTATATATGTCGGCCACAGTAGCTGACGACAGTTCCATTATTAGAACGTTCGATGCTGTTCCTTGCTCCGTATCAAACCCCATCTCTCCTACGTCATTGGCGGGCGTAGGAGAGAGAATGATCATTATCCCAGAACTGACACACCTGAATAAATCTGGAATTTCCAAGCTGGCCAGGGTCTTGGCAGAAAGAGTTTCGAAAAAAAATGGCGCTGTAATCCTCACTCCCTCCGCAGCTAGTGCGGAACAGTGGTCTGATATAGCAATCGTATGCCAAGGTGACGATGTAGCCCCAGCTGTGGCGCAGTTGGTCGCACGCTCGGCCAATGGACCCTACGTGTTCCCAAACCGTTACGATGGTATTGACCTGCCAAGCGATAGTTGCCGTTTGTTGATTTTGGCAGGGATGCCCCAGGGAAGCAATGTCTACGATCTATTTCGCGCAACTATCCTAGAAGGCAGCGATACAATCAATACAAGTCTCGCCCAGCGTATCGAGCAAGGAATGGGTAGAGGGACTCGGGGAGGTGGCGACCATTGCGTGGTTCTACTGCTAGGCAAAGACTTAGTTGGATGGGTGAGTCGAACATCAAACCTAAGGCTCTTAACCAATACTACGCAAGAGCAAGTGCGTGTCGGAATTGAGGTTAGCAATGAAATCTCGTCGGTTGCTGACCTGTTCGAAACGGTCAAGAAATGTCTTGCCAGATCAACTGACTGGACACAATTTCATGCTGATGCTCTGGCGGATGCGACTAGTCATCCATCAGTGGACAAGCAGAGTCTGACAGTCGCAGCTACGGAACGCCGCTATTTTGAACAATTACAGGCTGGGTACTATACCAAGGCAATAGCAGTCATAGAAAAGTTCGTTCACAAGAAGAAGAACCTAGAGGCGAAGCTACGAGGCTGGCTACTTGAGCTCGGAGCTCGAGCCGCTCATCACGCTGGAGACGCTGCTAATAGGGACCGTCTCCAGCGTGATGCATATTCTCTGAACCGTAGCCTCCAGAGACCTGAACAAGAGACATTGTATACTCCTCTGCTCGCACCTTCGCAGCAGGCGGAGAAGATAGTTGACTATGTTCAACAGTTTGCCCTGCTGGGGGGTGCAGTGATTCACTTTGAAGAAATTGCAGACCAGCTAGTATCCACCGCCACTAGCAACCAATTTGAAGAAGCGCTGAATCGACTAGGCAAAATCCTCGGTTTCGCTTCGGAGAGGCCCGAGAAGGAACAAGGATTGGGTCCGGACGTATTGTGGATTCAATCGGCAAAAAACGCCTGCATTATAGAGGCAAAAAGCAAGAAAAAACCCAAGAACAGCCTGACTAAGTCAGAGCATGGTCAAATGTTACAGTCAGCCGAGTGGTTTCAGAAACACTATGCCGGCATATGTGGTATGAGAGTAGTGGTTCATCCTAATTCCTTCGCCACGAAGGCTGTGACAGTTGGCGACACAATGGCACTTTCGCTTGCCAAACTGGGTGAACTCGTGGGTTCCGTACGGATACTATTGACAGAATTGTCTTCCGAACGTATGCCGCGACACGCTTTGATCGCCAGATGCGAAACAAGACTTGACAGTCTGCACCTTCGCCCTAATCGGATGACAGAACACTACCTTACTCTATTCGTGGCGCAGAAGGCGCAAGACAATTCCTTAAGCATGGACAGGTAACCTGGGTCGGTAAATGAGGCAATAGTCAGAGGAGCCAAAGTCATCTAGTGATAGCGATGAATGACTTCAATGTCGAGTACTTGACGCTGACCGCCGATGATCTCGGTAGCGTCGACGACCTGATGAAACGAGACAGCAGGACTCTCGGCTTTCTGCCGACTGAGGCACTTATCGACTATCTCCGAAGGGGACGCGTCCTCGGTGCCAAAACTGAATGTGACAGGCTCATTGGATATTTGCTTTATGCGCCTAGTCATAGTCGACTTCGGATTGTCCAGCTCTGTGTTCCAGCAGAATTCAGGGGTTGTGGCATCGCAAGCCGCCTCCTTGAAGAACTCAAGAGTGTTGTTACAACCCAGTCCGGCATAACGCTTAGTTGCCGGCGTGACTTTCCTGCACACTACTTGTGGCCCAAGCTAGGCTTCGTATCAGTTGGGGAGAAGCCGGGCCGTTCCGTAGCTAGGCACCCATTGAACCTATGGCACCTTACGCTTAAACCAGCCAATCAAATGGACTTGGGACTGTTCCAGGCAGAGGCGTCAGATGAGACCGTCGATGCAATAATCGATGCCCAAGTGTTCTTTGACTTGTTTAAGCGGGACAGTGAGGACTCAGAACAGTCCAAGGCCCTACTTGCTGACTTCTTGGTGGATTCTCTCAATCTTCGGACCACTGATGAATTGTTCAACGAAATTGACCGAAACGCAGACCCCGAACTACGACGGGTAGGACGAGTCAGAATGCGGCATTTTCCGCAGGTAAATTATTCCCCACGTTTGGTGGGTGACTTTGAGGAACGACTGAGAAACGTGTTGCCTCACCGCACTCCAAGCCAATTGTCTGACATTAGGCACCTGGCTAAGGCGGCCGCTTCCGACGTGAACGTCTTTGTCACCAGGGACCGGCCTCTACTCAATAAGTCGGGAATCATTGCGGACGTAACCAATCTCCGCGTGCTTTCCCCAACGGAACTAATAGTCGAACTACACGAGCTCCTGGAAGGACAGTCCTACGGACCCGAACGTGTTGCTGGTCTTGGCCTGGCATGGTATCGGTGCACTGTCCGCGATCTCACTTCTATTTCAATCGGTTCTTTCCTCAACGAAGGGGAAGGACTTAGACGATTCAGATCGCTCTTAGATCGTTACCTTACACATCCCACGGATTTTCAGTGTGAGCTACTCAAAGCCGAGGGAGATATTGCCGCAATCCGAATAGTATCCACTGCCCCTGAAAGGACAGTCACTGTACCATTGGCCAGAGTAGCGCGTACTGCTAATCGCCCGTTGTTCGGACGCTTCGTGATTGCAGACACAATTGCCAAGGCGGTAGAGAAGGACCAGGATATGGTGGTGTTCGAGCAGTCCGGTCTCAGTCCATCATTGATACCAGACCTCATGGCGATGGCTTTCACGAATTGTCAGGATACTTACGCTAAATTTTGTTTTTCACGCTGCTTCCAGCCAGAAGATGCAATGCAGGAAATCGCGACTCTCTCACCTGAGTTGGCCACTGCTTTGAGCAATGCCTCAGACATCGAACTTGAACTCTTCGGTGCTCCAGTTAGTTTAGCTGCAGAGCAGAACTATTTTCTGGTCCCGATTCGACCAGGCTATGCCATGAGTTTGATCGACAGGCAGCTGTCTTCCATCGACATGTTCGGAGGAGACCCTACTGTGCTATTGCGGTGGGAGAACGTCTATTACCGCAAAGCTAAAACGTCGCACAAGATTCTCAAGGCCCCAGGGCGCATACTTTGGTATGTTAGTCGTAGCCAGAAACAGATCGTAGCAGTTTCTCATCTTGACGAAGTGGTCATCGATACCGCCAAGGAGCTTCTCAGGAGATTCAAGAAATTCGGAATACTGAGATGGAAGGAACTCTACCAAATGTGCGCCGGTGACACGTTGATTGAACTGATGGCGCTGCGGTTTTCTCATACATTCGCCTTTAGAAGGAGGATTCCATTGAGTGAAGTGCGGGCGGTCTACGCAGAGGATGGAAGTGGCCTCACCGTTCAGTTGCCAACGAGCATGCCGGCGAGCAGATTCCAGAAGCTGTTTAAGTTGGGCTTTCCAGGGTGCTCATGAATACAGCGCTGAGACCTTTGATAATCTCGTTGAAGCCGTGCTATGCCGACATGGTATTTGAGGGTCAAAAGAAGGTAGAACTCCGGCGACGTATAGCTTCCCAGATAAGAAACCGAGATGTGTTTATTTACGTTTCGAGCCCGGTTAGAGAATTGCGTGGGGGCTTCCGTGTTGGCGAGGTGTGGAAAGGATCGCCCGAGGAAGTTTGGAACAAAGTGGCAGATCTTTCAACTGTCAATAGACGGGAATATGACACTTACTTTCAGGGTCAGGCTGTCGCATATGCGTTGGAGGTCACAAACCTTTGGGAATACGAGAGTCCAATGGGACTCAGTTGGCTTAGAGATCTGTTCAACGATTTCGTAGTTCCACAGTCATGGCGCTATGTTAAGAGCGAAGAGCACGAAGCCTTGCAAGGGATGAAACGTAGGCCGATCAATAAAGGTGGGGAAAAGGTTCAGAGGGTTGAAGACACCTGATGGGCGATATGATCGATTTAGCTGCGCTCAACTCTAGTGAGTCCGCAGACAGGGCGAGAGAGCTCAAGCCGATTACCTTCGTCCGCTTAGGGAGCATGCATGACGGCTGATTCTGCTAGTTCCGAGGGCACGGACGCTGGATTGACCCTAGACGTTCTCACTGTCGTGATCAATAAACTTGGTGAGATTGCCAGAGCCGCAAGTAGAGGTTCCTTTGTATATCGCGGTGAGCCCAAGTGGTATCTGGAGATTTCGTCTAGCCTCTATCGAGAGTACAAGACATTACTGGAACCATTTGGCGCTGATGGATTCGATATCCGTAATGTGCAAGAGGAGATCATTGCTGACGCCGCCCGCCACGCTGGCGATTTTTCCCCTCAAGATATATTGAGTCAACTCCAACATTATGGTCATCCTACAAACCTGATTGACTTCACTACCGATTATCTCATCGCACTCTTCTTTGCCTGCGCTAGCGAGCAAGCCGAAGATGGGCGCATCATTCTGCTTAACACTGAGACTAACTTGCTTTTCCGCATGAGAAGTCCGGCGAATCGTATCAAGGCTCAGAAAAGCGTCTTCGTTGACCCTCCTTCCGGGGTGGTTAGCCCGGACCACATTGTCCCCATCGCGTCCGAGCTAAAACTACCTATCTTGAAGTACCGTAGTTCTTATCATGATATTTCAGTACAGACGATATACGATGACATTCACGGGTTCATCAAGAATGCCAAGATACACCGAAGTGCCTACGCGGAATTTCACATCGGCGGGCTTTATCTTAGGCAAGGAATCCTTGACCAAGCTCTCAAGCATTACAATCGTTCAATCGAATTGAACGGTTACGAGACGGCTTCACTCGTAAACAGAGCAGCGACGTTTGCGCGAATGGGAAGAGATGATGAGGCTATTAGCGATTTTTCTCGAGTAATCGCACTTGACCACAAAGATTCGCGGGCTTATCGGGACCGAGGGCATCTTTATCTGTCCAAGGGGCAGTTAGAACTGGCGGGAGAGGGCTTTAGCGAAGCGATTCGGCTCGACGAACGGATGGAGGATGCCTACATGGGGCGCGCTCGTAGCCGCGCAGACCGTGGGGATTTCGATGGCGCGATACAAGACTTGAATGTCGCTATTTACTTGAATCCTAAGAGTAGCTCTGCCCACAGCGGCAGGGGTGCATCACTTGCCGCGACCGGAAGCAACGAGTTGGCCTTGATTGACCTATGTAAAGCGATAGAGATGGACCCGAACAACGCAGCCGCCTACATGGGCCGAGCTCTGCTCAACTTCAATCTTAAAAATTACCAGGGTGCCGCAGAGGACTTGGCCGCGTACATGGCTGTAGGCGGTGATGACCGGGCCGCCGCTCAGTTTCGTCGAGGAATCGCGTTGATCGCGTTGGGAAACTTTGAGGAAGCACGTGGAGAGTTAGAGACTGCTTTGGTACAGGATCCACTTGTTGCTGCCCGAGTGGTCAAGAGCATGAGCGACGTCGTAGACGGGACCGAAAGTTTAATGCTACAGGACGAAGTGCCTGACGACCTCTTAGGGATGCTAAAGCCTCGGGAGTAGTACCACACTGCGCTACGAGGGAATCTGACAGGGAGTATTCGCCAAGAAGGAGTTGGGATTCTGAGGTTCTTCCTCAATGGTAGCGGCGTTCAGTCTGAGCCCCGTGGACCATAATCCGGTATCAGCGTTTGTGTAACGACCTCACGTCTCAATGTGAACATTAAGGTCTTTTGGTTGTACGATCCCTCAAAGCCCACGTTCCAGGCATACAGAATATCCGCCCCAGGACAGCGCCGAAAACGACTCCATTCTTCAGTTCACAGTCGATCGCCCACACCCATGCGACAGCGGCCGGGACCTAGCTCCACCCCCATCAAACCTTGCGGGAAGACTAAGAGAAGGGCTAGGATCCTTCATTGCAAAGTCTCCCACGCCATTCCAACGGCTTGCCGGTGGTAGTATCCAAGACACCATTCAAGGCGGGTGGTGTGTCAGCGCAAGCCCAATCGAGTTGGTCCTGAGTTAATCCATTTGCGATCTTACGACCCTTGACTTGTTCGTGATCCTGTGCCTGCACGAGGAATGAACCAGACAGGTTCGTATCCCATAAATCTGCACCAGACAAGTTGGCTCCTCCAAGCCTGCAACCAGACAAGTTTGCATCTTCAAGCCAAGCGCCGGACAGATCCGCGTCTGTCAAGATTGCGTGGGACAGGTCCGCATTCATCAGCCGGGCATCTCTCAGATCTGCCAACCTCAGATCAAGCCTAAAACAACTACGCTGTTCCAACAGGATTCCTGCTTTGTTTCTGACGCTTATCGCTTTCATGGCAGCCCGAACATCCTCGCGTGACCGAGGGGAAGCATTTCTGGGCTTTTCGTCCCCACTCAGCTCTGTTTCAATTTGGTCATCTTTGGTGGGATGCCGCGCGTAGGCACAGAACAACTTCAATATCTTAATGTGGTACTGCTCTGGTTGTTGCTCAACCAACTGCTGCAAAGCGTATATGCCGGCTAGTCGTACTGAAAGGGCGTCACTGCCTAGCATCTCAGCACCCTTCTGATAGCGCTCATTCAGGAGGCTCCCTTCCGCGGCAACTACTTGACGCTCCGCGACCCAAGCGCGCCATCCAGCGAATACAAAGGCCAAACCCCCTCCAATCAGCAGGCCCAGGTTCCGTAAGGTTTCGCTGTTGGACACCGTTGTCGACCCTTTGGGATGCAACCAGTCCCACCACTCCTTGGAGGCCACGATCCCGGTAGAAAGGATCAGCACGGCCAATACAAAGAACCAGAATGTACCCGATTTGAGGATGGATTTCATTTGATGGAGACCAGCACTAAGATCGCTGCAATTCTCCGGGCAGTATCAGTGAAGTGCTGCACCTCCTCCGGTCGCAACGCCCTTCCCAAAACGCCGCGCTCCCGGTAAGAGAGCCACTTTTTGAGCACCTGGTAGCCACCCAGCTTGTAGCGCCATACGACGGCCGGCACGTTGCGCCAGTGGGCGCGACCGTTGAGGTAGATGTCAAAGGTGGTGTCGCCGAGGGCGCTTGCATCACTGCCTAGAGCCACCCGGTCCTCCGCCGTGTACGGACGCTCCACGACGCGCCCCTGGCCCGGCATGACGGCCTTCCCTTGCCCGAAATGCCCCCAGCCCGCCGTCAAAGAGAAGTCGTCCGCGGACATGTTGCCGCCGTCAGTCGTGGATGGCACGGCGATGGCGGTCATCTCCGGCTGAAGCGCGCCCGTCGTGACGCCTGGTACAGGCGTTTCCGAGTCAAGGAGCGCCGCAAGCTCCCGGCCCCTGGCGGCTGAGGCTTTCAGTTCATCTGTAGCCCCTGGCGTATCGCCGTCCGGCCAGCCGTGCAGGGGGATGCGAGGCCACTCCATTCTCAGGGCGCCAGCGTTGGCCTTCCGGTAGGAGGGATCGTGGAGGATGGCCAAGATGTGGTGGAACAGGTCCTCCACCCCCAGGCCCAGGCGGTCAAGGTAGCGCAGGGCCGCGTCCGACAGGTTGGAACAGCGCTGCTCTCCGTCGCGGTCGAGGGACAGGCCTTCTTCGCATAGCCAGATAGGAAAGCAAGAGACGTTTCGGTCCATTAGGTCGTAGCAACCCATGTCCCTGATCACTTGTGGTGGAGACCATTCTCGACGCGGCTTCTGTTGTGAAACCAAGGCGATGTTGCCATCGAATACATGAGGTCTGTAGTCCGCGCTTGGCCGAGCTAGAAGACCCGCTTCTTTTTCCCAATACAGCCAACGTCTATCAAATGGCCTAAAGGAGTATGGGATGAATCCATCTTCGCGGGGCTTCCGATTCAGACGCTCCTCACGTACCTCTTGCGCACTGCGTCGAATAGAAGAAGTCGTTTTCATCGCGACGGGATAGCGTCTCGCAATTTCTTCATGACCCAGTTCTGGGTTGAAGTAATCATCGATTCTCGATTTGAGACGGTCCAGGTCGATGTCAACGAGAAATGCATCCCTGTTGGTAACCACACCAGGAAAATATTCTGGAATCAGGTCCGGTAGCTGTGGCCAGTCAGACCATCCACCGCTTACGGTCACAGGTGCAAAGGGCAGACCAAGAGGCAGGGTCGGCACAAAGGAGTTGTACAGAGCAGATGGCTCCTCATCGGCAGTCGCGGTCAGGTCGGAGAGCTTGGCCTGTCCCCACAGGTTACGGAAGCCGACCTCCTTTGCGGGACTGTGGTCGGCCTTACGCACCAGGGTGGTAATCGCCGTCCCCACCTGGATGCCCACCGGATCGCCCGGCATGGAGAAAATGCTTGGGTCTGGCGCGCCTTCGGGAGTCGTCTTCCCAGTCTTGTACTTGTCGCCGTTGAGGTTGTCAATGCGGACAGCGTCAAAGGCCTCCAGAAATCGCTCCCTCATGCCAGTGAAGGAGAGGCCGTCCAGCCAGGAGTAGTTGGAGATGAAGCACACCACGCCCCGGCCCGTCATCTCTGCAATGCGACGCTCCGCCATGCGGAAGAAGCGCACGTACAGGTCGTTCAGCCCCTGGCCCTCCGGCCTACGCACACGTTTTGTGGTCCGATAGGCCGTGGTGAGTTCACGCTCTTCTTCGACCGCCATGCCTGCAAAGCCGTTGTATGGGGGATTGCCCAGGATGACCAGGACCGGCGTATCCCGCTTCACCCTCTCGGCACGGTCCCGCTCCTCCTCAAGCTCGGGGAAGGGCAGCGGCTTCTGTACGCTTGGCTCCCAGCCGGTGAGGGCATTGGTGAGGTACACTCCGGCCCTCCCCGTTCCATCGTCGGAGAGGGGGGCGTCCAGCGCCTGCATGGTCAGCCCCACCTGCATATGCGACACGACAAAGGGCGCAGGCATGATCTCGAACCCGAACACCCTCTCGGTGGCCGCTTGCTTCACTCGCGCCCCAGTTAGTGCGCCAAGGCCCTTGCCCCGGAGGTTGACGGCGATGCGACGCAGCACCTCGGCGAGGTATGTCCCTGTGCCGCAGCAGGGGTCGAGGACGTAGACGTTCTCGGCAGCCAGACCGTCGGCGATGCCCAGATCCTCCTTCAGCGCCATGTCCACCCGTGCGACCATGTATCGCACGACCTCGGCGGGCGTGTACCAGACGCCCAGCTGCTTGCGCAGGTCGGGGTCGAAGGCCTCTAGGAAGGGCTCGTAGAAGTATGGCACGGCCTCCCCGGCGTCGAAGCGGTCGAAGAATGCCGCGCGGTCGACCCTGTCCAAGGCCGCGGCCGTCCAGTCCAGTAGCTCGACAAGGCCCAGAGGCTGCAACTGCGTTGGCGAGGACAGCTGCTGGAACAGAGCGCGAAGGATGGGCGCTCTCAGGTGCCATACAGAGGTGCGCCAGTCAAAGGGGCCGCTGGGAGGCGGTTGTCTGGCGTGCCCACAGCACCCAGGCTGAGAAGACGCCGTAGAAGAGGGTCTGCACCAGCGTGGAGCGGAAGAAGGCCGCGCCCCGATCGCCCTCGAAGCGGACTCCCAGGGCCTCCTCCAGAGCGGAGCGGACGGCCCGCAGGGAGGACGCGTCCCCGGCAACCTCCACCCTTGCTAGCCCGTCCCTGGCGTAGGACGCCAGGAGCCACGCCAGGTCCCTCGGCTCCACGATGGCGGCAGTGTGGGAGAGCGCCCGGCACAAGTACTCCCCCAGGCCGGCGCCCATGTTCCGGGCGAAGGCCCGGGGCTTCTCCAGCTTTGCCTCAAACTCCTGCTCAGACTCCGAAAGTCGAAACGCCTCCAGCTTTAAGGGGTTGCCCTTGGTGTCCTCGCTCACCAGCACGAAATCCCTCGTGTTTGTGACCAGCACCAGTCCGTATCGACCCCAGTAGCGGCTGACCTGGTCGCTCGAAGCCGTCAGCCAGGCATCGTCGCCTGAGGGTTTAACCTCCACGACACCTCTCTCAGGAACCTGGCCCGGACGCGGCGCTCCCTTCTGCACCTGCCGCTTGGCGTACAGTCCTAAGTCCGGGTGGCCCGCTCCTTGCTCGGCAAGCTCGCTTACGCAAAACACCTGGGGCTTGAGCGCGCCGCCGACGGCGTTGAGCAGGTTGGTCAGGGCCGGATAGTACGACCGCTCACCGGTGGCCCCACCCGACGCCCGGATGCGGCGCAAGTCTGAGAAATACTCCTCGACTGCCGTTGTCAGTTTGGTTGTGGTTGTGGACATCGGCTGAAGTGAAACCTATTTGGATTCCCTACGAAGTAGGCAGGGGCTGGTACCGCTCGACCCGTATTCTGTCTTCACTCTTGCGCGCTTGAGCAAGGTCGTATGCAGTCTGACGGCTCAACCAGAAATCTGCGCTGGACCATCCGGCCTTCTCTAGACGGATGGCCATGTCGGGCGAGATCGACGCGTGACCGTTCAATACCCGCGAAAGGGTATGACGGGCAACCCCCAGAACCTCCGCTGCCTCTGTAACGCTTAGGCCAAGAGGGTCCAAACAGTTCTTCCTGACGCTGCGACCTGGATGGGGCGGATTCTTCATAGGCATGGTCTCTCTCCTCATTAGTGGTAATCTACGAGATCTACGTCGTGCACGTCGCCAGCTTCAAACCTAAAGGTGATCCGCCAGTTGCCAGTAATCGAAATGCTCCACAATCCTCTTCGGTCCCCTCTGAGTGGATGCAGTCTGTACCCTGGCAGATCGAGATCGCTCGGCTTGCCGGCGGCATCCAGGTCTGCCAGGGCGAGGGTGATTCGTTCCAATTGGTCGGCGGCTATTCTCCTGGGGTCGTCTCGTTGATAGAGCCGCCTCAACCCTCGATGGTGAAACGAACGGATCATGAACTGATTATACCGTGTGCCGGTACAGCTATCAATAGGTTCTTTTGTCTGCCCCACACTGACACAGACACATGGCGGTTGCCGGCCGGGGTGTTCAATGGTTACGCTTGAAACATGGCCCTCTCCGACCGACAGCTACTCGATGCCCTCAGCCGGATATCGTTCGTCGATTCCACGGAGTTGACGGGCACCCTGGGCAAGCCGCTTGCCACTGTCCATAGATCTCTGACTGGCTTGCTGACCGACGGCATCATCGGGAGGCAGAGCCACGGCACCGCCCACCAAACTGGACAAAATCAAGAACCTTCACTATGAGGTTCGTCTTAGACCTGTAGCTAGACCCTGCTCCCCACTCCGTTCGGCGTTAACCCACCGCGAGCGGCGAAGCAGGTGTTGACGTCAAACTTTCCTGTAACTACTCTTGCGTAGTATGGTGAAGGGCGACTGCGCTTCCACTAGACGTGTGATCATGCCAAGAATAGGGCAAACCTTCCAGCACACAGCCTCAGCTTCGAGGCCGTGGTCTTCGTGTTTGGCGATCCCATGTCTGCGACGCGGGAAGACCCGTATCCATATGAGCAACGGTGGCGATCCATCGGCATGGTGGGCACTCAAATCGTGATGGTAGTCCACACTCGGCCCGACTTTGACACGGAGACCCGCGAAGAGATCAGACGCATCATTGCCGCACGTAAGGCAAGGAGACGTGGGAGGGAGGCCTATGAAGAAGGACATTACTGACCTTCCATCAGACGCACAGGCGCAGATTCAGGTGTTGGAGGCTTTACCGGACGACCAAATCGACACGACCGACGCCCCGGAGATTCTCGACTGGTCCGATGCCAGGCGCGGGGTCCTCCATCGGCCAGTGCAGCAACAGATTGCGCTGAGGCTCGACGCAGACATCATAGCCCGGTTAAAGGCCCGTGCTCGTGGCGGTCGCGGATACCAGACGGACATCAATGGAGCGCTTCGCGAGCATGTCCACAGGACGGCCCGTTCCGCAAGCTATCCATGATTGCCGGTTCCGGTGACGGGCTGACAAGGAACTTGAATGAGGTGGGCTGCCGTGGTGGGACGAGTGTTTAACACCATCCATCTTCATTAGGTATTGGCGCAATTTGTTGCCTGGTATTGCACGGCGCAGTTGTCGACGTCCTGCCGTCAACTAATGAGACACGAGGAGTGAAATGAATCTGGAGGGCAGATTCCAGCAAGAGATGCTGAGGATTTACGAGGAAACGATGCAGTTTGGCTACTATCCCAACTGCTTTCTAAGGATGGTGGTGGATCGGGGTGGTGGATCGGCAGCCAAATACTTGCTCGGCCGCGATAAGCTGTCGGATGGATTTGTACGATTGTGGGAGGAACAACGTCTTGACGTCTCAGTCGAGGCACTCGCGCTCCGGGATCCGTGGAGGGCCTTGTTTGCCCACGAAGAGTTCGCTGAAGCCCAGCGGCGTCTTGATGGAGCGAGATATGACTTTAGAGTGTCTTGATCATGCCTAGTCCAACAGTGATTCAAGAACGATCTCCAATCCATGCGGTCGAGACGAACGGAAGGAAAACGCGAATATGGCCCTTACAGTGACAAACATGGAAGACGGTCAATACCCCGACGCGAGATCTATATGCGACGCCGGGTCTCCCTAGCGATGGAAATGAAATCTGAAACCGACATCAGGGAGAGAATAGAAAGCTCGCGGAAGGAGCTCCTTGACCTCAGCCTCCGGAACGCCTTGCTCAACTACCGCCCGTTGAGGGCAAGGGGGGTAGAGGTCGTAGGCGAGAACGCCTCACAGGTTTTCGACACGCTGGTGAACGACAAACGGTCCATGACCTTCCAATCCATCGGGAAAGACGAAGCCTATGGCACCTTTGGTTTCGGTGGGGATGAATCCGATCGCGCACCTTCAGTGGACCAAAAGAACCGCAGACTACAGACCGGCGAAACGACGACAGCCTTGCAAAAGCGGTTGTTGAACACCTACAGGCTAGCTAACACCGCCATCGAAGAAACGGGGGTCAACACACTGTTTTTGGGCTTGGGAATGCTACGATGGTACGAGTCGGACTCCAGCCAAGAGGAACGACTGGCGCCCTTGGTATTGGTCCCAGTCCGATTGGAGCGCACCGGCGTCCGTGCCCGTTTCAGCCTTGTATACACTGGGGATGACCTGGGAGTGAACCTCTCGTTGTTAGAAAAGGCTCGCGAGGACTTCTCCCTAAATCTGCCAGGGCGAGATGCGCTGGAACCTTTGGACGGGCAGGACATCGACGCAGCCGGTTACATCGCGCAAGTCGAGGAGCTTCTCCATCAGTCAGCACCCAACCGATGGAGTGTGGAGCCAGACCGGATAGTCCTGGGGTTCTTCTCCTTTAACAAGCTGTTGATGTATCTGGACCTCGGGCTTCCCTCGGTCATTGACAACGAAACAATCAGCGCCTTGTTCGGAGACGACGGGTTTACGGAGCCTCAGTCCACCATTGGCAACTATGAGAGTCTGGACGATCGGCTCAAACCCGGCGACGTATTCCACGTGCTCGACGCCGATTCGTCTCAGGTCTTGGCAATCCACGATGCCGGACGGGGACGCAACATGGTGATTCAGGGGCCGCCCGGAACCGGCAAGTCCCAGACCATCGCCAACATCATTGCCGAAGCTGTCGCACAGGGCAAACGTACGCTGTTCGTGTCCGAAAAGATGGCTGCCTTGGAGGTCGTCAAACGCCGTCTGGACCACATCGGCTTAGGAAACGCATGCCTGGAGCTGCACAGTCACAAAACTAACAAGCGGGAAACACTGAACGAATTGAGGCGTACTCTGAACCTCTCCCCTCAGATGACCGTGACCGACGGTTTAGGCGGAAGCCTGTTGGAGCAGCTCTCCCGGACCAGAAGCCAACTCAATGAATATGCTGATGCGGTCAACGATCTCGTAGGGAGAAGTGGCGTTGCACCTTACGATGCTTTCGGAGAACTGTTGGTCCTCGACTATGACAAGACAGCCAATGCCATCGCCCGAAGGAAGATACCCGACATTTCCAAATGGAGCGGAGCGGATTTCCAACGCAAGCGGGAAATTGTCGAGGACTTGCGTCTACGGTTGCACAACTGCGGGGTTCCCAACCTGCATCCTTTCTGGGGAAGCCGTCTGCGGCTTCTGCTTCCAGATACTCGAACAGAATTGCAGGTTAACATTGAGACCACCCTATGCCAATTGTCACGAGTAACTACGGCTTGTAAAGATCTGGCCGACGCTACTCAACTGGCGTGCCCCGAGACTGTCTCAGCATCGTACGATCTGTTGACGGCCTCCCAACGCGTCGTCGGTGCCCCAGACACCACCAGGCTGAACCTGAAAGACTCTCGCTGGGAATCCACCGGCCGGACAATCTGGGACCTGGTGGAGGCAGGAGTTCAGTGGCAGTGGATGCGAGGGACTCGCATTCACTGCACAACGGACGCATTGCAAGATTTGGTCAACAGCTCAGGAGCGCTGGCCAATACCATGCGCCTGGACCAGCCGGTGTCTGTTTCCGAGGCCGCCGACCTGCTGTCCGCCGCGAAATGTGCGTCAGGAGCACCGGACACCGACAGATTGGATCTGTACGCTCCCCAGTGGGAGTCTAACGCGGAACGCATCCAGCAACTTCTGACAAAAGGGTTGAAATGGAAGCGGATTCGCACGGAGCATGATTCGGTCCTGTTGCCACATGCTTGGGAAAGCGATTTTCAACATGCCAGGTTAGCTCTCAACACGGACGGCCGTAGTCTCTTGAAGCGACTGTTCTCCTCAGACTACAAGCAAGCTAAGAAACAGCTGGCCGCAGCTATGCGTGCCGTGTTGCCGCGCGGGATAGACCGGCAAATCTCCCTAATCGACGCCATCGGCGAGGAACAACGGCTTCGGGCTGAAATCAACGGACAGTATGTGGACATTGTCCCTGCGATAGGACGCTTCTGGAACGGGCACGAGACCGACTGGGAAGCCATCGAACCGGCCATCCGGTGGTGGCTCACTGTTCTGACCGACGTTGCTGCCGACCGGGTGCCGTCTGGGACAATACAATTGCTACGAAAGCTGGAGGCTCGTCGGCTGGACCCCGCGGCCATGAAACCGATGATTGAGACTCTAAGCTCCTCTATAGCCCGGCACGAAGCATGTGCCCAGGAATTAAAGGAAGTGCTGGATGTGGCGGACGGCGCCAAAGAAGACGGCTCGCACGACATCTCCCATCTTCCCTATGAGCAGCAACGGCAGCTTATCTCTCTATTGCTTGGACAATGCCCGCCGGGAAACCACGACAAAGCCAAGCCGGAAGGACAGGCAATTCCGAGTGTGTGGAAGACCGCTGAGGAGTTAAAGAACGAAATAATGCGCCTGCACAGGGACGTCGGACCGGTTCTGGGCAGCCACTGGAACCGCCTCGACACCAATTGGGAGGCCATAGCCCCCGCTGTTGTGTGGTGGCTCGAAGTGCTTGCCGAAGCGTCAGCGGGCAACATCACCGAAGGCGCCGTTAGCCACTTGCAAGTATTGACGAGAGAGACCGGAACTGGTGGTGTGCCGAAAGACTGGCAAGCCCAAGCCGAGTTGCTGAGGAGCGCGTTGGACGAGCACCCCGGTTCCGTTGGGGAGTTACAATCGGCGTTGAACATGGACAACCAGCAGAGGTTCGGCAACTCCGGAGGATTGACAACGTTGCCGTTCAGCGAACAGCGGAAGGTCCTGCGGGAGTGGGACGCCAACCTGGCAAGAATGCAAGACCTAGCCGCGTTCAACTCCGGAGCCGAGATTGCAATTGAAGAGGGTCTAAAGGAAGTTGCAACCGTTGCCGCCATGAATCCAAGGGCGGCAACGTCCTTGACGAGATGGTTTGAACGGGCCTGGTACGAAAGCATCGTGGAAACAGCCCTCTCGGAAAGACCTGCGCTTCGGAACTTCGACGGTCAATTGCACGAAGGACGCATCGAACGCTTCAAATCTATTGACAGGCAGTCCTTGGAATACAACCGAGGCCGGGTCGCTTCGGCCCACCGTAGAAGAGCCTCCCGACCTAATCAACTACCCAACCGCCTAGTAAGGTCAGACTCCGCCCCAGGAGCCGACCAGATCCGCGAACGGCAGCAGCAGTTACGGGTCTTGAAACGCGAGATTCAGAAGCGGTCCCGACACAAACCTATTCGCCGGCTGCTTAACGAAGCTGGGCGCATAATCCAGGACCTCAAACCCGTCTTCATGATGAGTCCGCTTTCCATCGCCAACTATTTGAACCCCGATAGTGTTGCATTTGACCTGGTGGTGTTTGACGAGGCCAGTCAGGTTCGCCCCGTAGACGCCCTGGGAGCGTTGCTGCGGGCGGAGAAGGCCGTGGTCGTGGGCGATAGCCGACAACTGCCTCCATCCAGCTTTTTCGACCGCATGGTGCAATCTAACGACGACGACGACGATGAGGGTGAGAGCGTTACTGCAGACATTGAAAGCATCCTCGGCCTATTCGCCAGCAGAGGTGCTCCGTCGCGCGCTCTTCGCTGGCACTACCGCAGCCGCCATGAGTCGCTGATTGCGGTTTCCAATCAGGAATTCTATGACGGCGACCTGGTCATATTCCCCAGCCCCGACGTCGGGCGCGAAGCCACGGGACTGCGCTTTCATCACCTCCCTGACGCCGTATATGACCGCGGGCGCAGCGCCGCCAATCAACGGGAGGCGGAAGCTGTTGCTGAGGCGGTCATGGAACACGCGGTCAGAACCCCTAGTCTTTCTTTAGGAGTGGCGGCCTTCAGTCAGTCCCAAGCGCGAGCAATCGAAGACCGACTGGAAATGCTGCGACTCCAGGACGATTCCGGTGAGGAATTCTTCGCCACTCATCCCGAAGAGCCATTCTTCGTGAAGAACCTGGAAAACGTACAGGGCGACGAACGCGATGTCATATTCATCAGCATAGGCTACGGGCGTGACGCGACCGGCCAGGTTTCCATGAACTTCGGCCCGCTGAATAACCAGGGCGGGGAACGTCGGTTGAATGTGTTGATTACCCGGGCCAAGCATCAGTGCCACGTTTTTACCAACCTGCGAGCCGACGACATAGACCTTAGCAAGACGAGGTCCGTTGGAGTTCGGACGTTGAAGACGTTTCTGGCATACGCAGAAACGGGGGTAATGCCAGTGGATGTCCCATACGAGAGCGACTTCAGTGTTGATTCGCCTTTCCAGCGAGAAGTCGCTAGACGGTTGGAGAGCCTAGGTTACCAGGTCCATCAAGAAGTCGCGTCCGGTGGCAAGTTTGTGGATATCGGCATCGTAGACCCTCAGCATCCGGGACGATACATAATCGGTATCGAATGCGACGGGGCGTCCTATCACAGCTCCCGCTCCGCCCGTGATCGCGACCGTTTGAGGGAGGAAGTACTTGAGGGCCTGGGATGGACGCTACATCGCGTCTGGAGCACGGACTGGTTCACGAACTCCGAGCGAGAATTAGGGCGAACGGTTGAAGCCATTGAGGAAACGAGTAGGCTGACGAAGAATGCGAGTTTGGGATATAGGGAGCGAGCCGGTGTCGACATTGAGGTGCCGTTGGACGCCGATTCGGATGAAGTGGCGTTGAAGGCGACCAGTGCTAGCGGCAGAGATTCTGGACTCCCGATTAGAACCGGCCGGCAAGTGGAGCCGGAATCTTCTGAAGTCGTAGGTGAGCAATTGGCAGTCAACACCACCAAGCCCGATATAAGTGAGGTCTCCCAACTGCGCCAGAACGCCGGTGTCGACACGGAGTTAGACGATACGCAAGGCCGAGAGTCAGGACACATGAAAGACATGTTTGATGCCGAACTTACTCGACAGGGCACTTCGCTTATTTGGCGCCTAAGGTCGCTCGGGCTTACTACGGTAGACAAAAGACCCGCAGGGGGAGTTCTATGGGTGATTGGTGGGCAAGAGTTGAAACCAAAACTTGAAGCATTCATCAATGATGAAATCCGTTTCAACTTTGCCCCCACCGGGGGCAAAGTTACAAAGGGCCGACCAGCCTGGTGGACAAAGGCCACAAGCTGAGTGGTTTTCGAGACGTGTGTTACCAAGGTGATGGAGGACGTCTGAGGGCTAGGGACGCTAAGGTACGGATGGGAAGGCGTTTGATTATGCTTGGCGCAGGACGAACAGGAGGAGGCTTTGGGCGACACATCCAACCGGCAGATCGAGAGCCTGGTAGCGCCCAATAATCTAGAAGAATCAGGAATTTGACGTGAAATTCATGCTGTTGGTGTGAGTGCGGGTCTCTATAATGCCCCTCGGTCGACTTCCCAACCCTTTTGATAAGACCATGTCAAAGCCAGTCAACCTGAATTGGTCTAGGCTTACTAAACGCCCTTTCTCATAACTGAGACCCAATTGTTTTCCTAAGTGGCCTCGAATAGAATTCATTTTGCGTCCTTTACTTTCCACATCAGATAGATGGGACGGCTAAACGAGATACTTACAAGTACCACCTATGGGAAGGGCGCACGGTCGTCCATAGGGACATCACCAACGATCTGGTCCGTCGAGAAATTGAGCACCAAGGCGAGTATCTCGGTGCGGAGATTGAACAGGTGGGATACCGGACCTCCGCGAGGCAGCCTTTAAGTGGGAGCGAATGGGCGGAAAGCGTCGCTACCGCAAGGAAGGCAATATAAGGAGCAACATAGCTTGAGCGTACTCAACATCAGCAGCTTTATTTGGGGCATCGCGGACGACGTGTTGCGGGATGTCTACGTCCGCGGGAAGTACCGCGACGTCATACTACCTATGACCGTCATCCGCCGTCTAGATGCGGTCCTAGAACCGACCAAGTCTGAGGTGCTCCGCATGAAGGACCTTCTAGACAACGCCGGCATTACGAACCAAGACGCGCCCTTGCGTCAGGCCTCGGGAGAGGCCTTCTACAACACCTCCCTCTTTCGGCTGCGTGACCTGACTTCGATTGGAAAGCAGCAACAGCTGAAGGCCGACTTTGAGGCGTACCTGGACGGCTTTTCGCCTAACGTCCAGGAGGTGCTGGACAAGTTCAAGTTCCGCAACCAGATTCCCACCCTGGTGGAAGCGGATGCCCTAGGCTTCCTCCTGGAAAAATTCCTCGATAGGTCCATCAACCTCAGTCCCAGGGCTGTCCTGAACGGGGATGGCTCCATGCGCTTGGAGGGGCTGGACAACCACGGAATGGGCACTGTCTTTGAGGAACTCATCCGCAAGTTCAACGAGGAGAATAACGAAGAGGCCGGGGAGCACTTCACACCGCGTGACGTGGTCCAACTCATGGCCCGGCTAGTCTTCCTGCCAGTTGCCGATGACGTAAAGTCCGGCACTTACCTGGTCTATGATGGCGCCTGCGGCACCGGTGGCATGCTGACTGTCGCAGAAGAGGCCCTGACTCAGATGGCTGGTGAACGGGGCAAAGAGGTGTCGGTGCACCTGTATGGACAGGAGGTGAACCCGGAGACTTACGCCATCAGCAAGGCCGACCTTATCCTGAAGGGCGAAGGGGGAGAGGCGGACAACATACGCTACGGCTCCACCCTCGCCGCAGACGCCTTCCCCGCCCGCGAGTTCGACTTCATGCTCTCCAATCCCCCCTACGGCAAGAGCTGGAAGGGCGATCTGCAGCACATGGGCGGGAAGTCCGGCATGATGGACCCGCGCTTCGTGGTGGAGCACGACGGCGATCCGGAACACTCCCTGATTACCCGCTCCAGCGACGGACAGTTGATGTTCCTGGCAAACATGCTCAGCAAGATGAAGCGGAGACGCGACGCCCCGATGGGAAGCCGCATTGCCGAGGTGCACAACGGCAGCTCTCTCTTCACCGGCGATGCCGGGCAGGGGGAGAGCAACATCCGCCGCTGGATAATCGAGAACGACTGGCTGGAGGCTATCGTTGCCCTGCCGCTTAACATGTTCTACAACACCGGCATCGCCACCTACATCTGGGTCTTGAGCAACCGCAAGGCGGCGCACCGTCAGGGCAAGGTCCAGCTCATCGACGCTACCCAGTGGTATCGGCCCCTCCGCAAGAACCTGGGCAGCAAGAACTGCGAGTTATCGGAGGAGGATATCGGGCGCATCTGCAACACCTTCCTCGCTTTCGAGGAGACTGAGCAGTCGAAGATTTTTCCGAATAAGGCCTTCGGCTACTGGAAAGTCACCGTGGAGCGTCCCCTGAGGTTCGAGGGAATCGACCCGGAGCGGGCCTATACGGCCAAGGAGATCAGGGTGCTCAAGCAGGAGGGCAAGCGGTCAGAAACCGGGCCGCGGGTCATCAAGAAAGTCCAAAAGGGGACTGTAGACGCGGACCCGCTTCGGGGCCTGTTTCCGGCCCGCGTCAAGGGCAAAGCATCCGTGGTGGAGTACGAGCCAGACACGGACCTGCGGGACACGGAGCAGGTGCCGCTAATGGAGGGGGGAGGCATTGAGGCCTTCCTTCGACGCGAGGTGCTGCCCTACGCTCCGGACGCCTGGTACGTGCCGGACAAGGTGAAGATTGGCTACGAAATCAGCTTCACGCGACACTTCTACAAGCCGCAGCCTCTGCGTCAGCTGGAGGAGATTCGTTCAGAAATTTTGGCTTTGGAGCGGGAGACTGAGGGGTTGTTGGCGGAGATTGTGGGTTGTTAAGGGCGGATGGGGCGGGGACTTAACTGCTTTTTGCGGGCTGATTCGTTTAGGGGAAACGAGGGATTGGAATTTTGCTTTTTCAGGCGTGAGATGTATTCGTTTTCAAAAAGCGCAGATGGTGGTATTTGGGGTATTTCAGGCGTGGATCCAGGGGTTTGGGGGGTCGTTATTCGTTTTTTTCTGACAGTGGAAACGAATGGCATATTTAGCCGTAAATGTAACGTCGTTGGACGGCCATGAGCCTGGCGAGGGCGTGGACGGTTCGGAGGAGGAGGTCTAGAGAGATATTAGGGTCGTCGAGTAGGGCGTTGAGCTTGACGCGGAGGAGGATTATTTCCGGGCCAAGGTCCTTGAGGTCGTCGGAGGCTTCGAGTTGGTTCGTCTGGTCTGAGGTGAAGTGTTTGGAGTAGAAGCCGTGCTTGCGGGCGTTCTGGTTGCCGGGCTGGCCGCCGCGCTTGGGCTTGGGCTTTTCGTCCTCATCGCTGCTGAGGTCGTAGAAGGATCCCTTGGGGGGTTCTTTGGGGATGCCAAGAGTGTCTAGCAAGTTTTCCAAATCCTTATACAAGTGTTCTAGTTTCTTCATGAGGTGGAGGGTAGCAGGGGAGGGGGGTTGTGGCAAGGGAAAGATGTCACTTTTGGGGGAGGGGTGCGTGATACAATCGGCGTTGGGTGGTGAGATGGGGGGAATAGCCTTGGTTCGGGCCCGTTGACGGTATCGCTTTGGATGTGTACACTGCATACACACTAAAAGTGAGAGATAGGGGATATCATGGCGAGAGTCCAACTGATAATTCCTGACGAGGACCGAGATCGGTTCGTCCACCAAGCGCGCAAGGAGGGGTTGACCTTCAGCGCATGGCTGAGGGCCGCCGCCCAATCCCGACTGGAAGAGAAGACCTCCGGGTTTACCTCAACGGAGGAGCTATGGGAGTTCTTCAGGGAATGCGACGCTCGGCGAGGCCCCGGAACGGAACCCGACTGGGAAGAGCATAAGCGGGTAATCGAAGAGTCCCGCGTTCATGGTCTTCCCGCAGTATGATATTCGTCGATACTAATGTATTCATGTACGCGGTTGGCAAGCCGCATCCGCTGAAGACCCGCGCCCGCGAATTTTTTAGCAACTCCCTGGCCGGCGCGAAACCGCTTTGCGCCTCTGCCGAAGTTCTGCAGGAGTTGATGCACGCGTACTTGCCGGTACGCAGGTATGACGAACTCGAGGATGCAATAGCATTGATCAGCCAAGTGGGAGTGGAGGTGTGGCCGCTTGAAGAGGCGGACGTGACCCTTGCCCGCCAACTGCATGATCAGCACCCCAGGCTGGGGGCGAGAGACCTTTGCCACTTGGCAAGCTGCCGGCGGCGCGGCGTAAACGAGATTATGACCTTTGACAAGACCCTTGACGAAGCAGCGCCAAAACCCGAAGAAGCAGGGTAATGTCCTGGCCCTGGTGCGGGAGGCGGAGGGGTGCGTGATACAATCGGCATTGGGGGGTGAGTTGGGGAAGATTTAGGGGGATGAATCATAGTGGCTAAACAAACCGACGATATTCAGAAAGCACAGAACGCCGTTGCCCTAGAGGTGGAGGAGCGGGCGGACATTCTGGAGCTAGAGCGGGAGACGGAGGAATTGTTGGCGGAGTTAATGGGCGTTCAGGGTACGAGAGGGAAACAATGACAGAATTCTTACGGCCACATTTGAATGGTGAGCGCTTTATGAACGGCAGAATCCCACTTGATATGCTTGGTGATCTGTCAGTTCTGGGAGAGATGGTTGTCGAAGTCGCCAAGTGGCGATACCTTGAAGCACATCCTAGCCGGGAGCGTTCCCCTAAAGGTTTTGCCGATGGAATATCCTTTAATCTCGTCCGGGTGGATGAGGGAAGTGCAATTCCAGTGATAGAGTTGGCCTCAAAACCTCCGCAGTTGTCCGGAATGCCTACTACATACGAACCTTATTTCATAGAAGCGCGCGATGCCATAATCCAAGCCATCGCAGCTAGCGAGCGTGACGAAGCGCCAACAGATTATCTGCCGCAGCGTTACCTTAGTTTCTTTGATCGACTTGGACGAAGGCTTCGAGAGGGAGAGTCTATTGATTTCTCGAACACAATAGATGGCATTTCTGCTCGGCTGACACGAGAATCTCGACGCAGATTGGTTATGGCTTCCCAGATGAAGGAGGTTACGCAGGAAGCTCAAGTTCGTGGATATATTTCCGAGATGGATCAGGATCGAATGAGTTTTGAACTGCAGCTATGGGATGGCCACAAAGTCAAAGGGGTTATTGACGAACCTTACCGTGAACCAATAATGACGGTGTTTAAAAGGTACAGAGAGCAAGGAAAAGCGCTGATTCAAGGCATTGGCAAGTACGATCGGCAAGATCGTCTCGTAAGTCTGGTCTCCGTAGATGACATCGAAATACTGGACGCCTTGGACGTTTCAGCCCGCTTGGATGACCTACGCACATTAAGGGATGGTTGGCTTGATGGCGAAGGCAAGGCGCCAGAGGTTGAATTCCTGGATTGGCTTGCCGAGAGATTTGAGCGTGGATTTCCTGCTGAATTAACCCTCCCATACGTTTATCCTACTCCGGAAGGGGGTATTCAGGCTGAATGGTCAATCCCTTCATGTGAAGCGAGTCTCACTATCGAGCCGACCCGAAAGGCTGAATGGTATGAATTAGACCTAAACCTAAATCGAGATAGGTCTGAGTGCTTCGACCTAGCAAGCGACAAAGGATGGTCCAGACTCATCCAACTCATCAGCACCCTTGCCTCTAGAGGTACATGAACTCCGAAACGCTGCTCCTAAGACAGGTTCACCCGTCGTTCGTCCAGAATGGCCGCATTACTTCACAGGCATTTACTCCGACACTTAGGGACCAGAATCGCCTTTCGGTCTATGACGGAGACTTAATTGAAGCAGAACCAGCTTGGATCCACTATACGAGCATCCTGGGCCTTCAATCTATTGGCGTCGTTGCGGTCACGGTAGGAGAGTGCATTGGTAATGGTATTGCAGCCCGGCCCGATCCAACCGATTATCCGCAGCACGCCCTAATCGACTTCGCGGGACTAAGGGGCAACAGAATCCGAGCTTTAGCAAGAGTCCTGAGACTGGCGGCCGAAAAACGCGGTTGGCTGTTTCGGTAGGAAAATCTCAAATGACTGCTGGTTTGTTGCCTTACCCCGC
The DNA here is from genome assembly GCA_965238215.1 of Dehalococcoidia bacterium. Classification (GTDB taxonomy): domain Bacteria; phylum Chloroflexota; class Dehalococcoidia; order Lucifugimonadales; genus JAPULR01. The sequence goes on from OZ250180.1 coordinate 3,007,987, forward strand.
CTACAAGCCTTCCGGCGTCCCCTGGCTCGGCAACGTGCCACAGCATTGGGAGGTGCGGCGACTGAAACATTGGGTACGGATAAATGAAGCTTCTTTGCCAGATACGACAAGTCCGGATTTCGAGTTTCGGTACTTGGCAATCGGAGCGGTTGATACCGGAACACTCATGCATGAACCAACCAGAATACGTTTTGGACACGCGCCATCGCGAGCTAGACGTATCGTGAGAAGGGGAGACACCATCGTCTCCACCGTTAGGACGTATTTGAAGGCAGTTTGGTTCGCAGAAGAAGTGAACGATCGCCTGATCTGTTCCACCGGATTTGCAGTCCTTAGTCCACGAGGAGCAACTTCTCACAAATACGTTAGTTACCTTGCCCAAAGCAATGCGCTTACGGACCGGGTGACGGCTGACTCCGTTGGTATCGCCTATCCTGCCATAGCGGAAAGTCGATTTAGCTCGTTACAGGTGCCTGTCCCGCCCCTCCCAGAGCAGCGGGCGATTGTGCGGTACTTGGACTACGTGGACGGGCGTATTCGGCGGTATGTTACTGCCAAGGAGAAGCTTGTGGGGCTGCTGGGGGAGGAGCGGCAGGCGGTTGTCAACCGGGCCGTCACCCGCGGCCTCGACCCCAACGTCCGCCTCAAGCCCTCCGGCGTCGAATGGCTCGGCGACGTGCCGGAGCACTGGGAGGTGCAGCGCGCCAAGTTTCTTTACCGTGAAGCTGATGAACGGTCGGCGACCGGCGCAGAAGAGCTGATGTCGGTATCGCATATAACAGGTGTGACGCCGCGAAAGAAAACCGTCACTATGTTTCAAGCTGAATCCAATTTGGGATACAAGCTGTGCCGGATAGGCGACATAGTGATAAACACCATGTGGGCATATATGTCAGCCCTTGGCGTAGCTCGACAGATTGGGCTTGTTAGTCCGTCATATGGTGTCTATCGTCCACTTCACGACGAATGCCTTAATCTCGACTACGTGGATTCGCTGCTTAGAATTGAAGCATACAGAACAAACTACATCGTTCGTTCGACCGGCATTACCAGTTCCCGCCTTCGGTTATACGCAGATTCCTTTCTGGATATTCCCCTCCTATACCCGCCTAAAGCTGAGCAAGACAGGATTGTCGAGCATCTTGAACGGGTGACTCTTGCGACAGACGCTGCCATTGCCCGGGCCCGGCGGCAGATTGAACTGCTGCAGGAATACCGGACACGCCTCATCGCCGACGTGGTGACGGGCAAGCTGGACGTCCGCCAGGCGGCTGTGGGGCTGCCGGAGAAATCCACAGAAGAACTTTCTATAGACACGAATGGGCCGATGACGGACAATGAAGAAACGGGTTGCAGCTTCAAAACCGACACTCGGTTGCTAAAGGAAGTTGCTATGGAAAGCGAGGTGAACCCATGACGGACTGGAGCAAGTGTCCTGCAGTCGAAAGCGTGCCCGGCAGGGTGAGCGGCAATTGGGTGTTCAAGGACACCCGTCTGCCGGTGTACACCCTCTTTGAGAATCTTGCGGCGGGCGCGACCATCTACGATTTCATCGACTGGTTCGGTGGGGTGGATGAATCCGAAGTGAGGGCGGTGCTAGAGCACGTGGCTCAGGAACTCCGGGCCAAGGTTGCCCATGCGGATCCTGTTCGATAACGGGACACCAAGGCAGTTGCGACGCCGGCTCTTTGGCCATGTAGTCGAAGAGGCCAGGGAGCGTGGCTGGGATACCTTGTCCAACGGTGACTTGCTGGATCGAGCTGAAAAAGTCGGCTTCGAGATTCTGATAACCACCGATCAGGGCATTCGGTATCAACAGAACATTTCGAATAGACGAATAGCAGTGGTCGTACTGATGAACACCGCATGGCACCGCATATCGCGGCGAACGGAAATTATCCGGGCCGCCCTGGAAGAAATACAGCCCGGGGAAGTGAGAGATGTCCCCATCCCGATTAGAGGAGAGGGATAGCATGACCACTGACACCACCGAGCGCGGCCTTGAGACCCTCATCTGCGATTGGCTGACGGGGACGAGGGATGACTGCCGAAATTCGGACACGGTGGGGGAGCGTCCCGCCAGCTACGGGGTCGGCTGGATTCTCGGCGAATCGCTGGACTACGACAGGGAATACTGCGTAGACCTGGCTCAGCTATCCGTCTTTCTCCGAGACACCCAGCCAAAGGTTGCCGAATCGCTGGACTTGGGTAACGACAGCCCGACGCGGCGCAAGTTCCTGGCCCGCCTTCAGGGAGAAGTCACCAAGCGAGGGACCATCGACGTGCTTCGCAAGGGCATCAAGCATGGGCCGCACCAGATCGACATGATGTACGGCACGCCATCACCGGGGAACGAGAGGGCCCAGGGCTTGTACCGTCAGAACCGATTCAGCGTGACCAGGCAGCTCCACTACAGCCGGGACCAAGCCCAGCTTGCTCTCGACCTGGGACTATTCATCAACGGCCTTCCCGTCGCCACCTTCGAGCTCAAGAACAGCCTGACCAAGCAGACGGTAGACGACGCCGTGGAGCAGTACAAGCGGGACCGGAACCCGAGGGAGAAGCTCTTTGAGATTGGCCGCTGCCTGGCCCACTTCGCCGTTGACGACCACGAAGTGCGGTTCTGCACGCATCTTAGGGGAAAGGCGTCCTGGTTCCTGCCTTTCAACAAGGGATGGAACGACGGCGCGGGCAACCCACCGAACCCCAACGGCTTGAAGACCGACTACCTGTGGAAAGAGATTCTCACCCGCGACGGGCTGACAGACATCATCGAGAACTACGCCCAGATAGTGGAGAACAAGCACGAGAAGACGGGGCGAAAGAATCGGGTGCAGATATGGCCTCGCTACCACCAGTTGGACGTGGTGCGCGAACTGCTGGCCGACGCTGCGAGAAGAGGAGTCGGCCCCCGGTATCTGATCCAACACTCGGCGGGCAGCGGCAAGTCCAACTCAATCGCATGGCTGTCCCACCAGCTGATCGGGTTGGAGCGGGAAGGCAAGACGCTGTTCGACACCGTGATCGTGGTCACGGACCGGCGGCTACTGGACAAGCAGATAATGGATACCATCAGGCAGTTCGCCCAGGTTGGAGCCGTCGTCGGCCACGCCGAGAGTTCCGGCCATCTGCGTACTCTCCTCCAGGAGGGCAAGCGGATAGTCATCACCACCGTCCAGAAGTTCCCCTTCGTCCTGGACGCCATCGGGAATGAGCACCGGGGTCGAAAATTCGCCATCATCATAGACGAGGCCCATTCGAGCCAGGGAGGACGGACCTCGGCGTCGGTGTCGATGGCGTTAGGAGAGGCTGGTATTGAGGACGAAGACGAGACCACCGAGGACAAGATCAACCGGCTGATGGAGTCCAAGAGGATGCTCGCCAACGCCAGCTACTTCGCCTTTACGGCCACTCCCAAGAACAGGACGTTGGAGATTTTCGGCGATCCTGTTCCCGAAGGTGGTATTACGAAGCACGTGCCCTTCCACCCCTACACCATGAAGCAGGCCATCCAGGAGGGGTTCATAATCGACGTTCTTAAGCACTACACTCCCGTGTCGAGCTACTACCGCCTGATCAAGACGGTGGAGGTCGACCCGGAGTTCGACACCAAGCGAGCAGGCAAGAAGCTGCGGCGCTACGTGGAAGACAACCAGCACGCCATCCGCCTCAAGGCGGAGATTATGGTAGACCACTTTCTCAAGCAGGTGGTCGGATTGCGCAAGATAGGCGGGCAGGCGAGGGCCATGGTGGTGACGAGCAGCGTGCAGCTGGCGATAAGTTACTACTACGCCATACGAAACCACCTGGCTGAGTGCAAGAGTCCTTATCGAGCCATTGCCGCCTTTTCTGGTGAGCACGAGCGCGACGGCACGAAGGTCACCGAGGCGTCTCTAAACGGCTTTCCTGCGAACCGGATAGCGGAGAAAATTCAGGAAGACCCGTACCGCTTTCTCGTCTGTGCCGACAAGTTCCAGACCGGCTACGACGAGCCGTTGCTCCACACGATGTACGTGGACAAGCCGCTGTCCGGCGTGAGGGCAGTGCAAACTCTATCGCGTCTCAACCGGGCGCATCCCAAGAAGCACGACGCTTTTGTGCTGGACTTCGCCAACGACGTAGACACGATCCAGACCGCGTTCGCCGACTACTACCGCACGACCATACTATCGGAGGAGACCGACCCCAATCGGTTGCACGACCTCAAGGCAGCCCTTGACGGGTGTCAGGTCTACGACCCGGCACAAGTGGACGACTTGGCGGCAAAGTACCTCACTGGAGCCGATCGGGACCAGCTCGACCCCATCCTGGACGTTTGCGTCTCCACTTACCGAGAGCAGCTGGACGAGGACGGACAGGTGGACTTCAAGGGCAAGGCAAAGGCGTTCCTCAGGGCATATGGGTTCCTGGCAGCCATTCTTCCCTACACATACTCCGGATGGGAGAAGCTCTCCATCTTCTTAACCTTCCTCGTACCCAAGCTGCCCGCACCTAAGGAAGACGACCTCTCCCAGGGAATCCTAGAAGCCATAGACATGGACAGTTATAGGGTGGAGAAGCAGGCCGTGCAAGACATACAGTTTGCCGATGAGGACGCAGAGATTGGGCCGGTGCCTCCTGAAGGCGGCGGACGCAAACCTGAGCAGGAGATGGACCAGCTCTCTAACATCATCAGGGAGTTCAATGACCGATTCGGCAACATCGAATGGAAGGACCAGGACAAGATCGAGAAGGTGATCACCCACGAGTTGCCTGCGAAGGTGGCAGAAGATAGGGCTTTCCAGAACGCAATGGCAAACTCCGACGAGCAAAATGCCAGGATAGAGCACGACAAAGCCTTGGAACGGGCGATGACTGATCTACTCGCAGACCACACGGATTTGTTCAAGCTGTTCAGCGACGACGAGTCATTCCGCCGCTGGCTCTCAGAGATGATCTTTGCTTCCACCTACGTGGCTGAGACGGCTTCAAGGGGAGTAATGCCGCCCAGATAATAATTGTGCGTGAAAAAGGGTCTTCTATGGGCCGACGACTACGGGCGCTACTCCACTGTGTGCTTGTGCCACGCCTGGAAGCCCAAACCGTAGCCTACCGCCACCACAGCCCCAGGGTGAGCACCTTCCTCAAGAGTCTTAACCTCTTGGCATAGACCCTCTCCTTCCGAACCCGTCGCAGGGTCTCTCGCCACACCCCAGGTGCACGTTTCTTGAAGATGCGGTCTACGGCTCCGACTCTGGTGGCAGCGTCAATCCGTAGTCTTCGATTAAGGTGACCTCCAGTGCCCAGCGCTACTCTTCTGTCCTGGCGCACTCCACTCTGATGTTTCCAACAGTTTCCCATTTCCTTAGTGTTCTCCACACATTCACCAACATCACTGCACGGCCAAAGGCCAGGTCCTCATTCTCCTGAGGCTCCAAAGTCACCACAGTTGGACTTATTCGACCACGCCCCAGCCCCACAAATTACAATGCTTAGGGCACTTATCAGAAAGATAATGACATTCAACCAGGGAGTCACGCTGGCTCCGTCTCTCATGTCCTATGTCCGCCGTAGGCTTCGTTCTTAACTACCGCAGTTGGCCCATGCACATGCATTTTCTCCAGGCTGGGCAGCTTGCCATCTGGCAGGGAATAGTCTTTCATGGGTCGTGTCCTTCCGTTTCCGAAAACGGAACTTCTATAACTGAGAGATGGGACTGGAGCTGGAACTTGCTTTGGAGACCAACCACTTCCTCCTGTTGTCCTGTAGTTGACCAATCGCCGAGTTTCTGCCTTTCGAATACCCCCACTTCCCTTCTCAGAACTGTCTTTATTTCACAAACGCGGCATAGATATCACGGTCGACGCTTCAAAGGGGAGGGTGAGTTTGTCCCGGATAGAGGGCTCTACGACGACCACGTTGGATGACTACAGCGGGACCCGTATCAGGCTCAGTTCTCTAGCCTCACACCACCGGGCCATACTTGAAGCGTCACCATGACACGCTTCGCTGAGCGCCACTTATGTGGATAAGGAAACCCGTCTGCTGCTGCCCTCCGATACTGTTCCCTGTTGCAACTTGCAGTTTTCATGGCAACCGGCTGTTAACAAGAACTGTTTACTGATTTCGTCCCTTAGCAAGACCTTTCACCCTGGCTCCAGCTTTGAAAACCGCTCCAATCTGCAAGTTGCAGTAAGCCTCAAATTCATGCTCTCCCCCCTTACATGCTAACGGCCTCCAGACCGCCAAGATTTCCTGGAAAGGATTACATCAATGAAATCCCCTTAAGGGGATAACCCTGAACCGCCCCATCTCAGAAACTGAGCTATGCGCTACGGGGCAGGCAGTCACATCCACGCCACCCTGACTCGCAATATCATCCTAGGGCAGCTTGGAGAGCGGGATGAAAAGATTCAACCGAAGGCACAAATACCCAAGGAGCCGGGGAAAAGAGAAGGAGGCGTCTATCTCCCACTCCGACAAGCAGCGGGAGACACTGCTGCGTGGTCTGCGCATCCTGGCTCGATTGATTGTCCGCGCCCACCTGCGACAGCGGCAATCATCAGTATATCAAGTTGGGGAAGTGGACAAGAGTAAGAACCACACCCCCATCTGATCCAGCCGGCTTAAGACTTCAACTTCCTAGGGCATGGACGAGAATGTCCAGCCAAGATTCTCAGTGGTTTCGAACCTCCCACTACGAACTATTGAGACAACCCTGCGTGCGAACCCGTTGCCACATCCTGCCACGGGCCCCACAAGAGTGGTTGGCTCATTCACGGTTGGATAGCAGCAACAATTTTGTAAGCAATTTTCTGAAAGGTCTTTATCAAGAACGGGTTCTGCGATTAGGATGAGGGCTTAGAACATGTATGAGAACACGGAAAAGGTGAGTACTACGGAGCACAAACTCACAAGAGCGGAAAACACAGCGACGGCTGGCTGTGAGTTTACCAAGGCCATCCGCGAATATGTACGTGCCTTCGTCTATAGGAATGGCCAAAGACGGGCAGCCGAAGCTTTCGCAGTCTCACGCCATACCCTTTGGCGTTTTCTACGACGGGGCCATGCCGGACGATCCCTGCCCAAGGCGGTGGGTGGAAGCGTCGAGGCCCTGGAATCGGCGACACGAAAGCTCATTCGAGGCTATCCAAGGCTGAGTCACGACGATATTCCCTGTCTCTCGGAGGAACTGGAGGATGCCCTTCTCCTACTGAGCGCCATCCCTCTGGCCACGATGAAGGAGCTTTCACTCCTGGGCCGGGTTCCCTCCTCCACCCTCAAGGCAAGGCTGAAGAAACTCTACCAACAGGGACTGGTGGATTCCGCATCTCATCGGTTGACAGCCCTGGATCCCCGCCCACAGAGGCGGTACTTTCCCACCCAGAGGGGAATCATAGCCGCAGGCGGCGCCACCCACGGCAAGGACCACGTGCTGCAACGCTACCCGGTATCCCGTCGGTGGTTCCAACTGCTGGCCGAAAGGCTGGACGCCGTGGCCGTGCTCTACCACACGGCAGCCATGGTAGCCTGCGCAGACCCTCGGGAAAAGCCCGTGCGGGTTGACCTCTACCGTCAGGAACCCTACGACATGCTCGTCACCTTGTCAGAGGAACGATCCATTGGAATCATGTGCCAGGGACCGATGCTATCCACGGCCAACTTACTTTACCGTCTGAGAAGCATTGAACTGCTGCCCAGCGACAAAAAACCTAGAGTCCTTCTGGTGATGACGTATTCAGATCAGGCCACTCGCCGAGCGATTCGTACCTTGGGGGACTATACAGATCATAGTTGCACCTTCGTGGCCACCGAAGGAGAATTCCTCGCTGGTGACCATCAGTCCCCAGTCTGGCAAGTCTGCGGAACTGGCACGAACAACAACCCACCGGTGGCGATTGACCCCAACATCACACTCACCAAAATCGTCACAGGGATCGACCAGATGTCAGAGACCTCCTACTTATACAAGCTTGCCACCGGGAACGTCTCACCAGACCCAGACACTCTGTACACCTCCCGGTTGCGAGCCACCATGCTTGAGCCATCGGAACAACTCTCCTCCTCCCTTGCCATGCAGCTGACTGCGGCGGAGAAGCAGACGTTGGAGCTGCTATCCTCCTGGCCCCTATGCACTAAAGGGAAACTTGCTGGACTCATGGGAGGAGTCACTTGCCGTCGGGTGAACCAGGTACTTCGCTCCCTGACCCGTCGCTTCCTGGTGCGAGCCAAGGGAAAACGCTACATTCTGACCGACGACGGGTTGAGATATCTGGCCCGCCGCGGCCGGGCGTCCGTGAGTATGGTTCTGGGCCGGTGGAGTCCCGGTCGGCGCAAAAAGGGTGACAGCAACACTTCCGCCTATCGCGGCAGTTCCCTGCGTACCATGGCATCTCAATTTGACCACCATGACGCCGTCACGAGTTTCGCCGTCGCAATCACCGTCTAGACAGCTCGCTCCCAGGGCTATGAAATGCTGGACCTGCAGCCCACATCCCGCTCTCCCATCGGCTGCGACTACTACGGAACCAACTACGTTATACACCGGGATGCTGCATTTCTCCCGGGATACTGGGGCCAGTGGCGCGACTGCCTGCTGGAATTCGAACGAAAGGCCACCACGCCCAAACGGATCAGAGCCAGACTGAGAAACTATCAACGCTACTTCCACAGTGGTTGGGCGGACCGGGACCACGGAGGATTCCTTCCCCTGGTACTGTTCGTGTTCGAGACCCCCAAATCAGAGAACGCCTTCCTGAGCATTGCCGCCACAGCAGACCTGCCGTCCCTTCTCAACCGATGGTATTGATCTGTCCGAGGACGCCGCAGCATTCGGAGTCGCAGTTCTGACGGCCGACGGTGGCTTGTCGTTGCACCCATTCAATATCGTCACAGCACACAAGCAGAGAACCCTTATCACAGCAGACCTCAAAAGTACCTTGCTACGAAGGTCGATCGGCTGTCTTAAATTTCGGCCCTCCCTGTTGCCTGACCCGGAAAGTTGTACCACCAGTTATGTCAGGTAAACATAGAGTAAGACTCGCCCTCGTGTATCGCAAGGATGGCCGTTAGTGGTCGCTTGGCTCCCAAATCCCCCAAACATATTTGAAACATGGTACTTGTTGCCGTTCAGAATCGCCCACCACCTCCAAGCCACATCCGTCATTACACTTCTTGCCGACGATCATGAAGACATTGGCCCCAAAGATCTTCCTACTCGCCAATTGGCACCTAGACTGGTCTATGCTCTCTAAACGGACCCAGCTGGGACGTTATTCCTATTGGATGACGAAACCAAGTGGAATGGGGCTTCAATCCAGAAAAAAGGCCCGGCACACTTCAGAGCAGATACCCTCGGTGGGTGGTGGTAAGGCCCGTGGCCCAAGAATGGCGCCCGTTCGGCTCATACGATGTTACATTCTGAGTAAGAACCTACGCTCACCGACTCGCGGGCAGTGTGTATTCGTGGTAACGCACGGGACCAAAGTTGCCATGTCTTACCTCGTAACCTTCAACTACAGTGGGGTTGTAGGCCGCCTTCCCGAAGACCCACAGTAAGGGGATGCTCAGGTGCTCGTAATGCCAGAAGTCCCCCAGTTCCTGAGCTAGCCGTTCCCGCTCCGCTGGATCAGCGATAGTGTCGTAGCTCTCCTTCCACTCGGTAATGAAAGGGTACTCGGACTTGGGCGCTGTTGACTTCCGCCAGATCGTTCCTATAGCGAGAGAAGGTAAGACAAGTCTCCCGCGGGAGAGGTAAATAGCACCGTTTAATTCCCGGTTGTACTGCTTCTGGAAAATTCCGCTGTTCTCAATAAGAGCAATGTCTACGTTTATCCCGATCCCCTCCCACATGTTGCTAATGATTTCCCCGACGTCGAGGATTTGCGGCATCCCGTCCAAGTCGACGGGGACGTAGAAGGTTAGGTCAAACCCGTCCGGATAACCCGCTTCCGCCAAAAGCTCCCTGGCCCTCTCTGGGTTATATTCATAGGGCCAACCTCCGGAGGAACCTGTCTGGCCTGTGGGACCAGGGATAGGTGCCCATTCGTCCTTGAAGAAGTCCCACCACTCGGCCATGTGGGACACAGCGTTGGGTATCGCTTCTCCTCCGAAGATCCGATCGTTTATAAGATTGCGGTCTATCGCCACGTTCAATGCCTGCCGCACTCGCTTGTCCCGGCTTGGTGCGTTCGAATCATAGTTTGGGGTAGGAGTCCCGTTCACAGCCTCCGGCAGGTACCAGGGAATAGCACCAAAGAGATGGGAGATAGGCAGGGTGCTTTGGGCAATTTTCAAATCTTGGGCCTCTAAGAGGTCCGACAGATAAAAATCGTAGCTGGGAATCTGGCTGATGTGAACCTCGCCGGCTATGAGCATGGCCGAGACGGTGGCGGGTTCGACAATCCATATAAACTCTAGCTCGGCGAAGTGTGGCTCGTGTCGGTAGTGGTCAGCGTTTCTTTCCAGCAGAATACCGTTACCTACCTCATGAAAAATCAAGCTAAATGCTCCGGTGCCGATGGGATCGACTTCATAGCCCTCTTCGCCCCCAACGTCGTCCCAATAACTCTTGCTGATTATCCCGAAGGTCCAGTCTTCTGACAGGTACTCGCTGAGGTCCGGGTTGATGACATCCAGGTTCCAGGTGACAACGTTGCCGTCAACTACAACGTCTTCTACGCCCTTAAGCGGTGGGTCACCAACGTAAGCGTTGAAGGCCTTATCGGATAGATTACCCGACTGCAAAAGCCAGGTATGCTTCACGTCTTCAGCATTGAGGATGTACTCTTCGCTGGCCTTTCCATGCTCATAAAAGGGGATACCCTCCTTAAGGGTGAAAGTCCATGCCCTTCCGTCAGGGTCCATTGACCAGCTGCTGGCAAGGTGGCTGGTCTCTTCGTCTCCTGTTTTGCGGTTTTTCCCTATCAGGTAGTCAAAAAGGGAGTGGAGGGCGCCGCCGGAGCTCGGAAAGGTCTGATACGGCAGGGTCACTTCGTAGATGGGCGGAGGCGCCACAACTATCAACCTGGCATCAACGGATCGATGAGGCACCGTTATCAGATCCGGAATAGGACTAGCTGTGGGTTGAGTTGTGGCGGTAGCCGTTGGCTGAAAGGTAGGAGTGGGCTCAACTGTGATGGATGGAGTTGGAAGAGGGGTTGAAGTTGCAGTTGGGGAAGGACTTGGACTGGGTGTGGGGGTGCCGGTGGTTGCCGGCGTCGGCGAGGGGATCCTTGTCGGAGTGGGGGAAGGGACGGGGCTGGGTGTGGGGGTGCGAGTGGTTGCCGGCGTCGGCGAAGGGATATTTGTCGGAGTGGGGGAAGGGACAGGGCTGGGTGTGGGGGTGCCGGTGGTTGCCGGCGTCGGAGGTGAAGTTGGTGTTCGTCTGGGAGTTGGAGAGGGAGTTGGTGTCTGGGAAACAGGGGGCGTAGGTGTAAGTGAAGGAGTGGGGACATTTGTTGGCAAATGAGTAGCCGTGGGAGGTTTGTCAAATCCGAAGGTGCAAGCGGCCAATAGAAGGGGTATGAAAAGGCTTGTCAGCGCAATCCGCAAAAATGTGAGATTTCGCTTTTGCAATATCTGCTGCTGCCTTAACCTTGGCATTGAGTGTACCTCCCTCCGACCTGCAGTACTAGTTGTACCATCATAATGTCAATGCCACAAATACATGGAATAGATTCCCTCGTGGGAAGTAGTGGTTCACCTGACACCAAGCTTCCGAACTGATAAGTTATCCCTGAAAAGTGTCGCACATCAATGCCAATCCGTGGAACCGTTGTCCAAGGTCGCGCAATTTACAGAACTGTTTATCGCACACCACTTTTTCAATAGACCGGTTAGGCATGTTGTAAGAATGGGCAGACTCCCCTGGAAACCCTAAAGAATTTGTAATCTTGTCGCTGAGTTATCTGCCATCAAAAGAACTCGTCAAGCCGTCGGAAGTTCGTATGGGAAGAAGGGACGCAATCCTCCAACGTAGGAAAGAGGCGCAAGGAAAACTATCCAACGGAGAAGACGATACAGCCAATCTCTGAAGATGCTGATAAAACCCTCGAACCTCACTAGAACTCCCGGCTCATTAGGTGTCCGATCTTTATTGGCTGCTAACAATCCTACTGCATCCTTTATGACAAGTTGTGGTGTCTTCGAGACAGTATTGAAAAAAGCTGCTAGGGCCTCTATTCCACCGAAGGAAAGCTTCGATAAGGTCTTACCGTCTGGTTAACCAGATAACTAGGGAGCAAACAAAGAGAATGGCGGCGGCGCCGCCTACGGTCATTACGGACCATGGCGATCGGGACAACAGATTCTGGTGTTTGCCTAGGGATGAGGCTGTTAACACCATGAGAAAGGCAAGAAGGATCCCGCAGGCCATCAGCCCAAGAAGAGTGAGGCCTTCACGAATTAGGACCCTGTTTCTGTCTGAGGCTTTCACTTGTCGGGAAGCCAGCAGACCATCCAGCTTGCGAAGACCGATAGTCCGATACAGGGTCATGAGGCCGACGAGGGAAACCACAAATAGGATAGTGTCCCATACCAGAGAGCGGGAGCTTTCGCCCACTGGCTCAATCCCGAAGAACTGACTCCACTCAAGGGCATTATGGGCCCAAACTGCGAACCCTTGGGCCAAGAGAATCAACGAAGCAGCAAGCCAGAACGCCGTTTGATTGCGTCCCAACATCTGCATGCCCCAATATATCCCGCTGCATACGAATATAGCACCCGTCAGCTCCCACGGTCCCACTTCGCGAATCCTTTCGGCTGAGATGGAGCCTTTTAACACAAGGGCGGCCAGCGCGAATAGACCCAGCAGCAGGACCAACTCAGTCGCAACAAAACTGATAGTTCGCCAGTTTGCCAGGTTCACCTGTAGGCACCCATGTGTCGCACGAGCGCGACTATGAATTCTTCCTCTTCGGGCTGCCACTCTATGACAGACGCTCCCCCTTTCCGCAGGTCTTCGGTCACACGCATCGTTTCCCATTTAATGAGGCCCCAATCCCGGGAGTTTGCATCCGGTTCTTGCGGGCTTACATGGACCACCCTCACCTTGCTGAACCGCTGGGAGCGGCTCCTCAGAGATGTTAAACGGTCTACTGCGGCCCGGAACCTTCCAAGGGATGGCATTGTTTCGCCCGGTCTCGCGTAGAGAACATCCAAACGGGTGATAATGAAGACCTCTGGCCGCAGCCGGAATAGATGACTCTTACACCACTCCACCGCCTGAAGCAAATCCTGTTGAGGTGGGCCGGATTTGAGGCGGGACAACATTCTGACAAGACGATGAAACTGCTTCCGACCGGAATCCGGCGTCAGGAGTTCGCCGTTGCCGGTGGAACTGTTATATGCGAAGGCACCGAGTGTTGATCCGCGGGTGAGGTAATACTGCGCAAGACTGCCCGATGCCTCCAGCGTGTGTTCCAGGGGATTGGACAATGGTGTTCCAACGTCCATATAGTCTGCGATATCGAGAAAAATCCACACCGCCTTTTGTGCTTCCGGGTCCAGTACATTTACCAGAGGCAGATTGTCGCTTCTGTGGCCTCGCGCCGTTGCCTTCCAGTTGATTCTGTTAAGAGGATCCCCCGTAGCGTAGGGCCTGAGTTCTCGAAAATCATTTGTGCCACCACCGATTTGTGCCATATGGCCCTGGTACCGGGAGATCTTTGTCGTAACTCGGGCATGGTTCAACCGCATAATGCTGCGAATTCTGGGGATCACGGTTACTTCTACCGGGGACCCTCCCACGCCGGATATCCTCCGATTGATCCCAAATGGCGCTTGGGACTCCCAAATAGTTTCCTCTAGCTTGAATTGCCCCCTCTTTGGAAAGTGTACCTGGTAGGAAATATCGACTGACACTGTGCCCGGCCACTTCCAAACAACCCGCAGGTTGCTGCCTTCCACAATTCGGGCCTCTGCAGGAAGTTTGTCATGGACGAAAATTAATCCGACGCCACCGGTTATCGTTATTCGGCGACTAACCGTTAGAGAGTCTCCTGCCGAACACGAAACGCGCGGCAGTATTTTTTCTATGGTTACGCCGGATGGCGGCGGCAGGGCAGCGGCCAGGAGTACCACCAGAAGCACAAATACCGAACCGGTCAAGAGGACCACGTTTCCAAAGACCAGTCCAACGACCAGGAAAACCAACGATATCCCTGTCCAGACCAGCAAAGAAGGGGGGAACATGACTATGAGGTTGTGCGGCCTATTTCACTGGGTACTGGGACTTGCTGCACCACTTCTTCAATTATCGTCTCGCTGCGAATACCTTCCAGAGTGTCTTCGATGTTTAGAATTATCCTGTGAGCCAGGACTTCGGATATCATCATTTTTACGTCGTCCGGTACCACAAAGTCCCTGCCATGGATGATTGCGATGCTTCTCGAGGCTCTCAGAAGTGCCAATCCGCCTCGAGGGCTCACTCCAACGGCAACTCGGGGGTGGTCTCGTGATAGCCGGACCACTTGGGTGATGTAGTCGATTATGACTTCGTCAACGTAGACGTCGGTTTCCACACAACGCTGGAGCTCCATGAACCGACTGATTTCCACAGCTGGCTCAAGGTCTAATGTCGGGTCATCCTTCTGCCACCGAATCCGCCTTGTAAGGATTTCACTTTCCGATTGACGATTGCGGGGATATCCGGTGGCAAGCTTGAGAAGGAAGCGGTCCAACTGAGCCTCCGGCAGCGGATAGGTGCCCTCCTGCTCTATTGGATTTTGGGTTGCAATCACAACGAATGGGGTCCCGAGATTGAGGGTCTCGCCGTCGATGGTGACGTGCCGCTCCTCCATTGCCTCAAGAAGGGCCGATTGAGTTTTTGGAGGGGCGCGATTGATTTCGTCTGCGAGAAGCACGTTGGTGAACACAGGTCCCTTCACCATCTGGAAGGTCCCCGTGTTCTGGCGCCACACGTTCACTCCCAAGATATCGGAGGGCAAGAGGTCCGGGGTGAATTGCACTCTCTTGGTGTTGCTTCCTATGGCACGTGCGAATATCTTGGCCAGCAACGTCTTGCCCAGTCCGGGGTAGTCCTCGAACAACATGTGACCGTTCGCCAAGGCTGCCGCTAGCACCTTCCGTATCAGTAGACGGTTGCCTACGAAGATTTGCCCAACGCGGTCGATGATTTGCTCGCATGAGAGGCGTGCTTCTTCAAGCTCTGATTCAGTCATATAGTTGGCTCCTTTTTGTCGCTGGGCAGAACTGGCTCACGCAGCATAGTCTCCTTGCTAACGAAACCTTCTATGCCGCCGGAACTCCGGACTGAATAGGTGTACTCGTTTTCGCTAAACAACTCAATTCCCTGGCCTGGGGCCAGGGAACCCAGCGGGGAGCCTGAATGACGATGGGCGTTCGGTTCTCGGAAGATCGGGATCTCTGACGCCGGCGTAGCGACGGCAAGGGAGATATGGCTCGCATTTCCAAAGAGATGAGAGATTGCGCTCTCCACCAAGTATCGACGCCGACCCTGGTTCCAGAGCCTGATCCGGCTCCTGGTCCGGGGTGAATCTGACCATTTGGGTGTTGGGTCATTGAGGTCCACCAAAGGAAACCACAGCTCCAGTGCATGGTCAAGGTCGGCACCTTTCTGCCAATACGCCGATACCAGGGTCAAGGCCAGCATCTCACGCGTGGACCCATTTTCTATGAATGATGTAGCAGCTTGCCGCAAAGTCTGTTCGTCAACAGGGGTCAATCTCTTGGGAGAATCATTTAGGGCCATTTTGGCGCGGATCAGGGACTCAATCAGCGTGGCCTCCCTCATTGATTTGCGTCTCTTTCTCGTGATCGGCAGGATGCTCCAAAGGGGAGAGGTGACTGATGCATAACGCAAAGTACCGCACACGGATATCATCAAGCCTATGGGAGCTTGACTGCGATAGAGCAGGCCAAACAGGTACTTCCACAGTGGTCGCCATTCGCCTTGATCGACAAATCGCCGATATATGCTTGACATCGATTCTGTCCTGGGGTCGGCTTTGGTCTCGAAAACCTGCCGGTGGTGAGACCAACTCGTCCAAACTGGCGGCGCCCCGCTGGTAGCAACCGCGCCGGCCCTCGCACGGTTTGTGCTGACCAGAAGCAACATCAGCAATAGGACCAAGACAGCCAGATACTCGTAAAGAGCAGCGAACCAAAGCATCTCATAGACAACGGGCCTCAAGAGGAGTCCGTAAAAGGCGATGGATGCCCCCAATACAAAACCGCGGATCTTCGATTGCGACAACCAGTCGCCCACATCGGCAAGGACATAATTAGGAGAGGGAATTGCGTACCCGGCCAACTCGCACAAGGCCAACGTGAATATGCCGGAGGCCGCAATGGCGCCGAAAAGAGCAAAGCCGTGGCCCAATGGCGAAAGACTGGAACCGCAAATCCAGGTCAAACAGGCTACAACGCTATAGCCCAGGGCTGCAGTCAAGGGTTTGTGGCTAAAGCCCCGTGTATTCTTCAGGACGTTGGGCAAAGTTATAGATAGGCCAGTTGCAAAGAACAGTGCTGAAACTGCGTATCTCAAGTCGTAAACGGCGCCGAAGTGCGGCAAGTGGGTCTCCCCAAAATCGCTGGTTAGGCTATGGTCTATGAGAAAGGCGTTAGTTGGCGGGAGGTGATTGAGGACTACCCACACCACCATAGATGGGACTATCGCTCTCCCGACGGCGCTTCCGGCCTCCAGCGCTTTTGTGGAGGAAGGATCGCATCCCCTAGAGGCAAGGATTTCCGCAATGTTCCGCAAGACTGAGGACAGGTAGGAGAGCGCTAACGCCAGGGATAGGACTAGGAAGACCTGTGACGAATTGAACTCGAATAGGACAGGCAAAATGCCTTTATCCGCGAATACTGTGTGCGTTATCCCCAGAAGAGCCAGGCGGAGTATGGGAAAACCGAAGATTTTGCCGACTATCGGCCACATCACGCCGACAGCGCGTACGGCTGTGAAGGCCCCTAGGAATATGACTGTCCATCTGGTTAGGGAACTCAGATTCTCCAAGTGTAAGTCCAGCGATGCTGCGGTTAGCCCATACTTCTCTACAGGCAGAGTTGAGGCTGCTGAGGATAGTGCTCCCAATGAGCCTATAAATGCGGCTACCCAGGAGGCTTCGGCGAGAAAGAAAAGGACTTGGGCGGATATACGCAACCGTCTAGTTGGAGCCCGCTCGACTGCATTGGCCAATGAAGATCCACAGTAGGAAAGGATCAGGGTGAGGGCCAGCCAAGGCAATATCCCAGATCCAGAAAACTCAAATGCTACCGAAAACACGCCATTCTCAGCCAGAGCAACGTAGCTTGAGGCCAGAGCTAGGAGGCGTACCCACGGTAACTTGACCACTTGGCCGACTACCGGCCAAATTACCGCAGCTGCCCTTATTGCGATAAAGGGAGCGAGGAAAATCACAGTCCAAGAGGACAAGGGACCAAAGGCTTCCAGGTAAGGACTAAAGTGGCCCAATTCCGATCCAAAGGGATGGCCCGACATGGTGCCCGCCACGTTGGGCATTGAGCCCAGGAATCCCGCAAGGAGTGCAGTCCAACCTGCGTAGGTTAGCAGCCTTTGAGCGACGGGAAGCACGTATTCCGCCCAACGTAAATCGCCTCGTGCCTGCCAAGCGCCCAACCTGGAAGAGAAGTCGATTAGCCTTCGGCTCAGGCTTCTTCGCTGGGCCAGTCCGGCCAGATTGCCAAGCAGCATCAGAAGGCCGAATACTGTTAAGGCGCCGGTCAGATAGCGAAAGTCCAGCCCGGTCCACTGATGCACCGGGCCGTCTGAGCCCAATAGCAGGATGGAGCCAACGATAATTCCTGCCAATGCCAGGGGAATGGCAATCAACTTGATGTCGGCTATAGCGAAGGTTTTCACTCTCTACGACTCAACTATAGTTCGCCATGCGCGATACATTGCTTCGTAGTGGCGGCGAGCAATCGGATGCTCGCTGTAGTCTGCCTCTTCGAACCTTGAAATGAGCTGGTCGAGAGCCTTCTCGTCTACGTGTAGTCCTTCCGCAATGATCTTTGACTCCACCTCTCTCGGCGTCAGCTGTTTCGAAAACTCGGAAATCCGGGGTTCCGCCCATTTGGTGAATACGTTGTACAAACGGACAATCTCTTCTCTAAACTCGACCACCCTAAAGCTCCCAAATGTGACAGCCGGTAGGCGTTCATCATCGCCGGTGAATTCCGACTTAACCACGCAATCCAATGGGCCATGTCCAGTCCAAGCAAGGTCTGCCCGCCCTTTCTCATCGGTAGTGATAAGAGTTTGCTGCTCCTCGCCCACAGATATTTGAACAAGCTCGCTGACTAAATCACAACCATCTCCGTCGGCCAGGTGAAACTCCATTGAGACTTCCTCGCCAACGCCCCAAACGTCCGGCAGGTCAGGGGATGCTTTCTTGAACCTGAGTGCCAAGTGTGTGGGTTGCGGAGCCGGGGTCTCTTCCTCTTCTTCAAGTAAGACATTAGGATCCGGGATGGGAGGGGGCTCCGATATGGGCTTGCTGGCAGGAACCATACGAAGGACGAACTCTCGCAAGACATCCACACGAACCCTTCGGGCTGAATACCCTGCTGCCGCAACTACCAGCGCCAGTGCAGGCAGGCCAACCCAGAGGAGCCAGTTGAAACCGACGGGTGTGACAGGTATGCCCAGGAAGTATGTCAGGGGTATGTTGGAGCTATCCCCGTTGAATCGGAATGTGACTGGGACGGCGAGCAGATCCTCCGCTTCTGGCACGGTCAACTCCAACAATGCCACACCCTGTTCGTCCGTGATCGCCTCAACGCCTTGGCTCGACCGGATGGTAGCATGGGGTATTCCAGAACCTTGGTCAT
Source organism: Dehalococcoidia bacterium (assembly GCA_965238215.1). GTDB lineage: Bacteria > Chloroflexota > Dehalococcoidia > Lucifugimonadales > JAPULR01. The sequence goes on from OZ250180.1 coordinate 3,026,806, forward strand.
CCAGAAGCGTTGCGTTCAGTCTCACCAGGCGACCAGGTCTTACCTTGTCCAACGGAACGACGATAAAGTTGGAAGCAGACTTGATAGTTACGGGGACTGTGGCTTGAACGGAGAGGCTGGACTCGGAAATCTCTATTTCCTCGTTACCCAGGGATGCGTCGGCAGGTATGACGTAACTGTGGATGAATTCTCCCGCTTCATTCGTCTGGGCCGTGCCATTTTGGCTAATGTCCACTTCTAGCCCTGGCATGGCACGCGTGCCCAGAAGTACCGATCCCCGTAGCGTCAACGTGTCTCCCCTGGCCACGGAATCAATGGGTTCTACAACAATTCTGGGAATGCCTACGGCCACTCGCAGTTCGGCGGATGCGGCGGCTAGGTTGTCCGTTCCGTCGAACGTAACCTTGAACTCCAACTCCGACTCCACGGAGCCGTCTTCTACCTCGTCTTCTGGAACAGTCACAATCTCCCAACCAAATCTTCCTTCGGCATCCGTGGTTAGAAACGGCTGTTCTTGTCTGCTTGTGACTATTTCAGCATTTGCGATCGGCTGTCCGTCGCCTCTGAGCAGAGTTCCACTAATGTCAAAAGGCTCGCCTTCCCTTACCAGCGTAGGGCCTTCAACGGTCAAGGAAGTGGGCGCTTGAACAACGAAGGCAATACTGGCTTCTGCGGCAGAGATGAATTCGTCACCCAAAAATCTGGCCGTGATGGACTCCGGCCCGGCGTCTTTGAATGAAGGATGATTGTATTCATAGGCGCCGTCCTCGTCTGTAGTAACCGTGGCGATTTGCTTTCCTGAGGAGTCTTCCAGGACAAGCCCCAGTTGGCCGATGGGGGAAAGGGTGTCGGAACTGATGCTTCCCAGAAAAGCGCCTCCCATTCCCTGTTCTATCTGTGATGGCCCCCTGATGGTCAGGGAAGTGGGAGCCAGAACTGCGAAGGCGAAGCCGGTTTCAGCGGAAGAGATGAATTCGTCACCCAGGAATCTGGCCGTTATTGACTCCGGTCCGGCGTCTTCGAATGAAGGATGACTGTATTCATAGGCACCGTCCTCATCGGTAGTGACCGTAGTGATTTGCTCGCCCGAGGAGTCTTCCAGGACGAGTTCCAGTTGGCCGATAGGAGAAAGTGTGTCGGAGCTAATGCTTCCCTGAAAGGTGCCTCCTTTTCCCTGTTCAATCTGTGCTGGACCCCTGAAAGTCAGGGAAGTGGGCGCCAGCACCACGAATGCAATGCTGGTTTCTGCGGAAGAGATAAATTCGTCACCCAGAAATCTAAATGTGATTGACTGTGGTCCGGCATCGTCGAATGAAGGATGACTATATTGAAATATGCCATCTGCCGCGGTGGTGACTGTAGTGATTTCCTGTCCTGTGAAGTCTTCCAGGATAATATCCAGTTGGCCGATGGGGGAAAGGGTGTCGGAGCTAATGCTGCCCTGAAAAGTGCCGCCTTCCTCCTGCTCAATTTTTGATGGTCCCTTGACAATCAAGGAAGTGGGGGCAAGAACGGCAAAGGCAATGCTGGCTTCAGCGGGTAGGATATAGTCGCCTCCGAGGAATCTGGCCTTGATTGACTCCGATCCGGCGTTGTCGAATGAAGGGTGGCTATACTCAAATATGCCATCTGCAGCGGTTGTGACTGTGGTGATTTGCTGCCCCGATGAGTCTTCCAGAACCATACTTAATTGGCCGACGTCCGAAAGTGTGCCGGAGGTTAGTTTCCCCGTAAACGTGGCGCCGTTGCCCTGTTCTATACGCGAGGGACCCGTGATGGCTACGACAACTTCATGACTAGCCGTAAGTCGAGTTAGCCCCACAGAGGACAGCACGATGTCGTCTCCCTGGAATTCGGCAAGTATGTCGAAATCCCCGGCGGTCATTACTGAACTGCTGGTCTCAAAGTCTCCGGAAGAACCAGTTTGCACAGATTGAATTGGCTCATCGCCTATTTGAAGGGTCACGGCCTCTCCGACAAGAGCATTGGCTCGAATGTCGTGCAGTTCCCCTGAGATGCGGAACTCCTGACCGACAGTAACTCGTACTGGCGCGGATACGAACAGATTGGTGGGCAGCGTGACCTTGAAATACAAGCGTGCTGTCGTTTCCAACAAGAACTCTTCCCCTTCAAATGACACTTCTACCCAGTGGTCTCCAGGGTCTGAAAAAGTGCTTGCGATGACGAAATTGCCCTCGGTGTCCGTGACAACGGAAGGCATGCCTTCACCATCTATAGTCACCGTGAGTTCCTCCCCGGCCCGTCCTTCGCCGGTGTCTTCCGTAAGTCGTCCTTCGAATGTCGCCTCCACGTCCACGGGAATTTCCTTGGGACCGGCGAGGGCCAGCCCGCTCGAGGAGAAGACTCCCACGTCTGGATCGCTCCATGATTCGTTGTATTGTTCATTGCCAACGGCGCGGGCCAACAGCTGATAGGGACCCAGTTCCATATGGAGAGGGAGCTGCACTTCTGCTTGGAATCTCCCTTGACTGGTTACGGTTTCTCCCAGCTTGATGCCGCCATGTTCCTTTGTCTCATTCACAAAAATCTGGACTGTCATCCCGCTAACGGGGCGACCTGTGCGAGTTCTGACAGTGCCGCCTACGAGGAACGGCGCTTGCCTTTGCACCATGTCAGTCCATTGGGTGATATTTGTTACGGTGTTTTGAGGGACTGGAGTTCGAGGCCCCGTTCCCCCCTGGGTGTTTGAACGACGTCCGGATATTCTGGACGGTGCCCCATTGGATGCCGTCGGTTCAAAGTCCACCCATCCGATTCCTTCAAGGGCAACCTCAGCCCACTGGTGGGCCTGGTCCGTATAAACGGTTTGCCGTTCCGCCGAAGGCTGAATTGCCCAACCTGAGACCACTCTGGCAGGAATTCCTATAGACCGGGCCAAAACCACAAAGGCGCTGCTGAAAACGCCACACGTACCCTTGCGATGGTCGAACAGGAACCAGTCTACTGGGTCTCTCCCTGAAGGGGGTCCCTGGCTGGAACGTTCGGCGAAGCTGTACTTATAACGTGACGACAGGTAAGACTCCAGAGCTTGAGCCTTCGAAAACGTTGAGTTTTGGCCGGCGGTAATTTGCAGTGCCAAACGTCGAATTCGATCTGGCAAGTCTGCTGGCAGCTGCGTATAAGTTGGATCATCAACGCCTTCTGCGGCATTCAGCTGCCTGGACGAATAAACCGGCACACTCGAACGCCAGGAATAAGTCGACGCGGGTTCTTGTGCAAAGAATGTTGCACTGAATGGGTAATATGTTCCCTCACGATTGACATTCTCCAAAGTCAACGAAGTGAATGCCGTCCCGGGGGGAATTTGCACATTATTATCGAAAGGACGGACTTGGATTCTATCGGTAAGGACCCTGCTGGGGTTCGTCTGAAAACCGAACAATAGCTCAGGGTTACGCCTGGAATCGGACAGAAAGGCGAATTCGCTCGATTCGCTGGAAATCTCTTCCAGTACTTCCGTGGAGATATCTTCATCGCTCGAGTAAGAAATTGACACCGGATCAAGCTGCCGCCATCGGCCGTTCTCGTATACGTCGCCAACAGCGACGCGCAAGTAGCTTGTGTTCCTCGCTCCCGTGAGATTGAAGAGAGGGTTGCTGGGAGGCTTCGACGCTCGCCTGGTCGTTGTACCTGTCAACCAGCCTTGTTCCCCACCCTCGCCGACTATGGCCCCCCCGTTCTCCAACCGGACCACATTCCCCAATCCCTCTAGGGCGTCAAGCGCCTTTTCTCGAACTGAAGGGTCTGGATCGGAAAGCGACCCAACGAGATTGTTCAGCTGGTTCCAATCCTTTTCCTCCTCACTTCTCATCGTGACGCTGTCAGCCAGATTCTCCAGGGCGTCGAGTGCCTGCCCTCGCACCGCCGGGTCGGAATCGGAGAGGGTCTGAAGCAGCCCTTGCAGCTGGCCCCATTCCAATACAACGCCGCCGCCGCCCCCGCCATTACCCAAAAACGAAGCATCAGAAAACAGCTTGTTCAAGGCGCGGATGGCACGATCACGAATTGCAACGTCCGCGGCGTTGAGAGATCTTGTCGCTTGCAGAATCTGGTCCCTGATCTCCGCATTGCTACTCCCAGAGGAAGCGGAGTCAAGGAGCTTTTCCAAAGCGCCCGCGGCCCATGCCTGCACCGTGGGATCAACGTCGACAAGGGACTTCAGCAGTTCCAACACTTCAGCCCAGTCTTCATCGATTGCCTGCGGCCCCCTTACTACCAAGTTGGTCAGGGCTGCGAGAGCCCTCTCCCGAAGTGCAGGATCGACGTTGGCAAGGGATTGCACCAATTTCAGTATTTGGGTCCAACGTGCAACGCCACCCCCGTTTCCCTCTCTCAATAAGGCTTCAGCGGCGAGCTCTTCCAGTTGGGCGAGAGCCTGATCCCGAACTGCCTGGTCAGCGTGAGTTAGGGAGTTAACAAGTTCCAGCAGCCCTGAAGGAAGATCATCTCCTCCTTCGACGAACGATGAGCCTGATGCTGTTACACGGGACGGCGCCCCTCCGGGAGTTGGGTCAAAGGCAACCCATCCAAATCCATCGAGGGCTATTTCAGCCCACTGGTGGGCCTGATCGGCATATACCGTCTGCCGTCCATTTGTAGGCGCAATGGCCCAGCCGGAAACCACCCTGGCGGGTATCCCCAGCGTTCGAGCCAGAACAACAAACGCACTGCTGAAGTTTCCGCTGGTGCCTTCACGATTCTGAAACAGGAACCATGCAACGGGGTCCCAATCGTCCGGAGGTTTCTGATCGTCCTGAGAATTCGGTTTTCGGTAGACATACTCGGCTTGCAGATATTCCTGAATCGCAATTGCCTTGTCGTAAGGAGTAGACTGGTCAGCGGTGATTCTTTCAGCAAGAGTGAAGATGCGTTCCGGGAATCTGGGCGGCAGACTTACATATGCGCTGTCGTAATTGACACTTGCATTCTTCAACCTGGCCTCGGAGAATTCAGGCACGCTCGAATCCCAGTTGTATCCCGCATTGAGAAAGCTGCTGCGGAAAATCCCGTTTTCAGCATTGAACTGTCCGGTTAGCGAAACACCCCGCAGATATGGCGATGTTGGCAGAATGCCCGGCAAGAACTCCTCGAACTCCCCAGCAGGGTAGACTTGAATATGGTCATTCAAGGGTAGTGCATTCAACATCTGAATCCCGACGGCGCCTCCGTGGGAAACTTCGGCGGTCCTGCTGTGCAGGATCCACTCAGTGGAGTCCCTCGAAGTCCATCTACCGTCTTCATAGACGCTGCCAACACCGGATCGAAGCAGCTCGGCATGCCCCGCATTTTCTACCTCAAACACCGGTTCATGGGCCGCTGGCGTAGCGCTCAGGGTTGTTGTACCGGGAAGGAAGGCCAGGCCGTTGTCGCTCCCGGCAATCACTCCACCCCCGTTCTCCAGCCATGTTATGTCGCCCATCTTTTTCAACGCTCTGAGTGACGCCGCTCTTACCAATTCATCGGAGTCATTAAGGCCCTCGCCCAATATTGGCACTGACAATATCTCCCCACGATCCCCTAGCAAGGTAGCGGCCAGAGCACGAGTGGCTGAGTCATAGTCCCCGATTACAGCTTCTTCCAAATACGTCCGGTTCCACTTTTGCAACGCAGATTCGGCGTAAGGTCTCACCTCAGCCGAAACATCGCCGACCATAGCGTTATAAATGTCCACCAATGTAAAATTGTCCTTAATTGCTCCCAAGGCAGCAACGGCCATAAGCCTCACCCTATAGTCTGGATCATTGTGGAGGGCCTGGATAAATGGTCCACTTTTGACCGGTGTCAGATTTCGGAGAGCCCAGCCCGCAGCTAGCCGCACTTCCGGTTCTTCGTCCAACTGTAGGGCCTCCACCAGTGAAGGCCTGGCATTCGAATCGCCTATCGTTCCCAGGGCAATTGCGGCGACCTTCCTTACGTCGGATTCGTCATCAGCGGAAAGGGCTCGAGCTAATGGCGCTACGGCTTCCTGTCCGCCCAGTTCCGCCAGAGCATTTGCGGCAGCAATCCTGACCGTTGGCTCACTGTAAGATAACAAGGCCAGCACCAGGTGTTCTATGACTTCCTGCCCTCCCAGTGTTTTCAGTGCGCCAATGGCCACAATTCTGACGTTGGGGTCTCCGTCCGAAGACAACGCATACACCAAAGGCGCTATGGCTGCCTCATCGCCCAGTTCCCTCAAGGCATTTGCGGCAGCAATTCTCACTTCAGGGTCGTCATCTGAAAGTAAGGCTTGTGCCAACGACGCCACGGCTGCCAAATCCCCCAGTATCGCCAATGCCCTGGCGGCGGCAATTCTGACGTCGGGATCGTCATCCGAAAGCAGGGCTAGGATCAGCGGCGCGACGGCTGCCAAGTCCCCCAACAATGCCAAGGCATCCGCAGCAGCCTTTCGAACCGCTGGCTCCTCATCCTCAATTAGTGCTTGCGCCAGCGGCGAAGTAGCCTTGAGGTCACCCAGATCACCGAGGGTTTCTGCTGCCAATTCCCGCATATCTGGTTCCCAATGTCCTTGGAGAACCTTAATCCAGAGGTCCACGTTCCATTCCAGTTCCAGCGCCTCCAATGCGGCGTCTCGAATGCCGGCATCTTCATCATGAAGCGCCACGTATGTAAGCGCTTGCCAGGCTGTCTCGTTATCAATTTCGGCCAGCTGCTGTACTGCTTCCAGCCTCTCCACCAAGTTCTCGCTTCCGAAGAGGGCCTCTAGGGCGGGTTCCAAATTTGAGTCGTCTTGTTGTGGATCTTCATCCGAGTCTGTTACTGGAGCTTCTTCGGGTGGATAAATCGGTTGGGCTGTTTCCAGCCCGTTGCCGGGGGTTGGGTCGATAGTAGTCCACCCTGTATCTTCCAAGGCAACTTCTGCCCACTGGTGCATTTGGCTCAGATAGACTGTTTGAGTTGCTGTGGATTGTTTAATGGCCCACCCGGACACAATCCTGGCCGGCACCCCCGCGGCACGGGCCAATACTACAAATGCGCTGCTGAAGCTGCGGCTGTCACCAATGCGACTGTCAAAAAGGAACCAGTCCACCGGGTCCTGCCCTTCGGGAGTTCTAAAGGGTTCCGAACCGTCCATGGCGACGCCATATGTGTACTCCCTTTGCAGGTATTGTGCGATGGACTCAACTTTATTGTGCAGGGTCTGAACGCCGGCAATTTCATTCGCCAGGTCATGAACACGCTCGGGCAACTCGCCAGGTAACTCCAAATAGCTGTATTTAATGATTCCAGGTGACGCCACAATCTGGTCTTGTGGAGACTCGTTCACGTAAGACGTCCAGTTGTAACGGTAAACTGAATGTGGAGATGCAAAGGTTAAACTGTAGGGACGGTATGTCCCCTCAACGCTTACCCTTTCGAGCTGAGGTGATGTAGGAATAACACCGGACTCAAAGGCCCTGAATGCTCCAGCAGGAGAAATCGATACCCGTTCAACGTTCGCATTGTCTAGACCGATGTCGGGGATCCTAAGGAGCACGGGATTGCTCTTATCGGAAACTGAATCCGTCCCACGTTCCCCGTAATATCCGACAAGTGTTCCAGTATCCGCCTCTAGGAAATCGGCGTCGGCGTCTAAGGAGAGTTTGAAGAGATCGATCTGATTCCACTCCCCGTTTTGGTACACGTCTCCGGTTCCGGTTCGTAGATACTTTGTGTGCGCTGCACCAATTACTCGGAACACCGGTAGATCCTCCGGCTGGTGCATCTGTTCAGCAGAAATTATTGAATCTAAAGACACGACGGTACCATAGGGGAGAGGCTGAACGGGTGCCAACTCTCGAGTTTTCCCCGGTCCTACAAGTGCTGTCTCAATTTTATCCGTCTCTATAGATGAGTCTGCATCAATTTCCGCGTCTGATGTATCAAGTCCTCGTCGGTATTCCTCTACAGTGATCGCATACGCCAGAGGTTTCTCCAGATGCGAGGGACGATTAAAGAGGTGCAGCCCCTCCAGGCCCTTGGGTTCTAAAAGACCAAAGCCGAAGCCAGCCAACAAGAAGACCGCTAGGAGCGGCAGCAAAAGCCGGGGCATGATGATTCCCACAAAGACTATTGACAGGAATATCAGACCCAACACGGCTATCCCGGCGGGATCAATATAGGACCGCTGGGCCTCATGTTGAGCGTAGGAAATACCCTCGCCAAGCACTCCCGAAAACGATAGAAACAGACCCGCTCCTACAATCAGGCCGGCAATCAATACTCCAACAAGGAGAGTCCCAGACGAACGGATGAAGGGCCGCGAAAGTTTCCACCTCCGTAGGACAATGAGCATCGTTGTACCAAGAATGATAGACAGCGTAGACACCGCGAAGACGACCACTTCAATGCCGCTTGGAACACTAATGTTGTCTTCTGTAGAGGTATTGGGAGCAACCAAGTCACGTGGACCCAGTGAGACCAAATCCACCAGGAAATTGATGACGAGGAAAAATCCTGTCAACGCGGCGGCCAAGAGCAACAAGATTGCCCCATAGAGCGCAACTTTACCAAAGAGCGTTCGAGGAACAGCTATCTTGGACAGCTGCACTGGTTGCTTACTTCCTTGGCGGGAGGCGGAGAATGCGGGTAGTCCAACCTTCCTGAGATGTCTCGGCCAATTGGGGTCCCTTTCCGGAAGTAGCCGTGCCGTAGATTCTCTGCCCCACCCATCTGATATTGGTAGCCATAAGAACTTTTCCGGTAGTTGAGATACGCATGGCCCTATTGCCTCTCCCTACCAGTACCGATCGGGTTCATTATCACATTCAGGAACATCGTCTCGTTTGACGCCAGCGGTAAACGCTCTGCTTTGTGGCCGAAGGTCGCATGTGGATGAATTGCCACAGTGATCGAAGCCCTTGTTGCAGCCATGCCAATTTCTTACAAATCCCGGATGCTAGATCCGGCAGCCAAGTCTATAAATCCGGAAGGTTAGAGAGTTCCGAATTGACCTCTTGTGGTTACTTGTACCACGACTAATGATGGCCTGACAAATATTGAGGTGGAACCCAAAAACTGGACTGGTATATAAGTGAGAGTCCTATTCCTTTAACTAGCGCCACTCTTCCCGGTTTCAAGGGGATTCGACTTACCCAATGTACCCGACCAAATTGCCGGAAAGTCTTTATAGCTCTATCTCCAACTGGGCATTGATGCCTTGGTCGTGGTTGGGATGTTTGATTGACTTCATTTCGGTAACAAGGTCCGCACAGTCGATTAGCTTTGGGGGAGCATTTCGAGCAGTGATGATTACGTGCATTGTCTCGCTACGTCGCTTCAGAGTGTCAATTACATCGCCGACAGGGAACCATCCGTAGTGCATAAGATGGGCGAGCCGTTCAGCACAATGATGTTCTTACCACCGTTGAGTATCGCGACTTTGCAGCGATTCCACTGCTCCCGTGCGAGGGCAGCGGTTCTATTCATTTCTTCTGAATTCCGCGTGCAGTCGTCGCCCGAAGCCTCAGTTGAGATATCCAGCCTGTCGGCTGCTATATGCTCTGTAAACTGAAGCATTCTGATCCGGAACCTCAATCTCAAGCGCGAGAGATCACGCCCAGCGTGGCGGTGGTCTTGACCTTGTAGGCACCGGTATTCACTATGACCAGACCATTTCGGACACGACCGAGGTGGGCTAACCTGCCGGACCCTTCTTTATCACCTCGCTCAATCACAAGCCCCCTTCTAGGCACGTTCTTCTTTTCCTTTCTGATTGATAGCTTAGGGTCATCTCTATTAAGGATGAATGGATTGGCCACAGCTTCAACCGCAAATCTACATGAGAATGGAGTACTCAAGAAGTTCGCATTTCAGCCCCTTTAGACGCACCGTACGAGACTCGAACTTTTCTGAGGTGTCCCAACATCGGTTTGGCGCCTTTGGTGATGCAAGTTGGACTGTGGTAACAAATGTGGGAATGATTAGCCAATTAGGCCGTTAACAAAGCCAAGTAAGATTCTCCCCAGCTCCACCATCCCCCGCCCAACCCACACAGGACTCGAACTCCGCCTTGCAGTCCAACCCAGTCTGTGCAGGTCCTCAATAAGCCTTTTCCGGAGACCAACAGTCGTATTTTGGCCATTAGCCGCCTTTCTAGATCAGGATCCGTCAAGAGGACATTGGCACTCTCACCGAGCCCCGCCGTATTTCTGTCCGAATAATTGGGTCCACCTCACAATAACCCACCGGATCGTTCGCAGTACACAATAGACACGGAGAAATCCAGCTCCCCGTGGGCGGTGGCGTTGAAGCCAGCCCACATTCGACGTGAACGTCCTCGACAACGGGCATCACGACCCCAATGTACCGTTCAAGTCTCGAAGTATGGGGCTAGTGATGTGATGCCCGCTTCCCTCGCCAGACTCCCTCGACTGCGGGGCGCGAGGTGGGGTTGAGCGGGTTCACTGATGGTGTGTCCAACAGAAGCATCGACCTCTTCCAGGACTCCTTTTCCATCTCGATCGTGCTGCTTCTCGACATGCTGATACCGACGCGCGGTGGGCTACTGCGGAGCGTCGGGGGTGATTCTACGCAGACCGACAGACGCGCCAGGCCCGATGCCGCACTCGTCGGCCAGGCCCTCGCTGACCTCAATGGCATAGAGCGCGGGCGCAGCGGAGGTGTAGATGGGCAACGGGTCCGGCGCAATCTCGTGCTCCGGCCGCATGGTCTGCACGTCCACTACAGCAAGGTGCTCGTTTACAAAGATTATGTCTAGCGGGATGAGGGTGTTTTTCATCCAGAAGCTCAGCACCTGCTCGTTCGCGAAGATAAACAGCATGCCCCGGTACTTTCCCAGCGACCCGCGGCCCATGAGGCCCTGCGCCCGTTCTTGCGATGTGTCCGCGACTTCCAGGTAGAACACACAAGAAGCAATGGTTGCCTCCGCCTCTATCTCCGGACTGAGCGAGGGCGACGGTGTTGGCGTTGCAGTAGGAGTGGGAGACAGAGACGGCTTTGGTGCGAGTGACGGGGCCAGCGTTGGAGTAGGAGACGGAGTCGACGTTGGGGTGGGCGACAGAGTCGCCGTTCGTGTGGGTGACAGGCTCAGCGTTGGAGGGGGTAAGAATGTAGGTGTCGGTGTGGCGGTTAGCGTTGGTGAGGGAGTGGGTGCAGGTACGGCTGTTGGCGTTGGTACGGGTGTGTCAGTCAGTGTTGCCGTGAGCGGTCCCTCATCTCCGCCGCTGCATGCGAGCAATAGGAGAAGTATGCCCAGGCACACCAGTAGGATTCGCGCTAAATTATAGGTTCGCCTTGCTATGATGCCCGGTAACGTAACCATCCAAATTGGGGATACCCCACTCAAACTGCCCCATGACTTGTACCACCATGGTGACATTTTGACAAATGCATGTTGAGTATTTGCAGGCAGGCGTAGGGGACGTACTGATGCAGCCTCGCTCAGTGACTTCCGACTTCAGCCTTCCCAAGTGGAGGTGCTACGGCCGTGGTTCCGGTGATGGGGACAGCCATCATAGTTATCCACGGCGGGCTGCTGCTCCCCTGGCATCCTAACCTTAGACTCTAAGCTTCGATAGCGCAGACAGCGCCGTCCAAGGTTCCCGCGTAGACCAAGGCGTGGGCTACAGTAACGGCGCTGACGTCCAGAAAGTAACCTTAGCCGAGTTTCCCAAAGGCTTTCTTCCCGAATGCGTTCGCAGCAGCCAGAGTTCCGTCTTTAACCTCCAAGTGCAGAGCGCCGATCGACGCCCACGGATGGTTTGGATGGCCGTCTCATTCCAAGCGGATGCTGGCCCACCGCCCCGGCCCCGAGGCGGCGTTCAGGGCGCATGCATACGGCGATCACCCTCGTGGATGCGCTGTGTAATCGCCGGAGAAACAACGGCATTAGAAGATACAAATTTTGACGACATCATTAGGGGGCTCGACTTCTTCTTGCTCGGCCCTGTGTCTATTGGTTCCTTTCGACAGGTCAACAGGCCGAGCACACCGCACTTGACAAAATGAACGTCTTATGTCAATTATCGCTGGAATAAAATCTTTCTCGGACATGCTGCAAGGGCACAATCGCGACATCCGGCCCGCTTGCCACGGAAAGTACAGTGGCTGAGGTTGGGGGGTGGTCTGTTTAGGCAGGTGGGCGGGGTATCAACGAGCAGCCCTAGGTTGCAGGTCTGGTATTCCCAGCGGATCTAAAATCCGCTTCACGTAATGGAGAGGCGGTTCAGGCACCTTCATGAGGTCCCTCCGCTTAACCTCCGGCGTCACACCCTCATGCTGATCAAGAGCGTCCGTCTGTGAGGATGCTCGCTTGTACGATGGCTGAAGAGCCGCATGCACTTCAACTGTCTGCGCTTCTGGTTCGCTGCCCGAGGAGAGACTATAAATGCTGGAGGTAGCTTATGGAGACCAAGACAAATTCTGCCCGCATAATGCGGACAATCGATGACTATGGGGCATTCTACAGCAGGCACGCGGACCGGTACGCTTTCAACCAGATCGCACGGGTGCAGCGTATCTGGGCCAGCTCGTCCCATTCTTTGCTCAAGGGTAATCACTCCCTGATAAACGCCCTGGTGAAACTAGCCCCCGGCCCCAAGGGCCTGGATGCCGGATGCGGCGCAGGTGCTGTCGACGTAGCTGATCTGGTAGGTCGAGACATGGATGTTGTTGGCATCGACGCTGTCAAAGACAACGTAGAGTCAGCGCTCCGGCTGCATCCCTTCCTTGAAGGCCGGGTAAGAGTGGGTGATCTCTCGCAACGAATAGCCTTTCCGACGGGCTCGTTCGACTTTGTGATGTGCAACGCGGTCATCCAACACTTGAATGAAGAGCAAGTTTATGAGATTACCCTTCCCGAGCTATCCAGGATCACGAAGCCGGGCGGCGTACTCCAAATGATTTTCAAATGTGGTCAAGGCAATGTCACGATACATGACCCGGACTATGACGATGTCAGGACCTTTCGACTATTCGACGAGCGGAGGGTTGTAAGAGCGCTCCGGTCCCAGGGAATGGAATTGGTGTCTGCCACGGACCAGAAGTCCCTCGGGGGATTGATGTATTACGTCAACAACAACGGCCTAAGGCACTGCGCATTCTGGACGCGGAAGATATTCTAGTACATCTTGAAGATATCGGTTGCGGGCTAGAGTGAGGTGAACCCGATCAATTGGACAGGATTATGACGGGATTAAGCTAAAGTAACGTTGGCCAAAAGATTTCCCTAGAATCAAAATCCCATGGATCTTGCGGTGATCTACAGGGCCACTGCGTACCCAAAAGTTCGTAATTCAGTCCAGCATGGCTGACACTTGGCGCCTAAGACCTATGGGGACTCGAACTCCGCTTGTGAAACAAACCCGGCCTGCGGTGGTTCTCAATGAGGCCTTTCCGGAGGTCGGCAGTCGAATTATGTCCACCAGCCGACTTTTGCTATCGGCACCCGCAAGAGGGCATTGGCACTCTCGCTTTGCCGCACCTTATTTCTGTCCATTTATGTGGGTCCATCTCATCCGTATCTTGGCGCTGACTGCTGCGCAAGTCCGACATGTAATTGCCATCGGATGTTGCCAGATACAGAGTGAGCACTTCGGGCACACCGACGGCGGTAGCCAACCCTTAACAGAGTTGCTTGCCGGGCAGGCTCCAGCATCTCGTCATGGGCAATAATTAGGTCAATTTTCGAACTTGCCCCTCAAACAGGGAACGATTCGAGTGATTCTTGCATATTATCTATTAGAAGCCCCTGGGCAATACGAGGCGTGGGGGAAACCATGACCGAGTCTGAGGCTTTAGCACGCTGCTAAACCGGCGATTGGGTCGCCTTGCCCCACCTGGTGTATCAGTACAAGGACCTGCTTTCTGGACCTTCGGTGCTGATGATGGAGAACTGCGCCACGGCTTAGGAGAATGTGCAGGAAGCGTTTCCGTCCGGGTAGCGGGCGTCCGTGAGATTCTTTTCAGCCATATTTGGACCAGCCTGGCGTTGGAAGAAGGAATTCCAAGCTGCTTGTTTGCTGATGGACTCCAGTCGACGATTAAATTCGTCTTACCTAAGGGGAATCGGATGAGAAAAGTAAAGGTTTATCCTAGTGCCCGTGCTCCGAGTCATGTACTACGCTTGTGTTAAGTACCATTGATGGCTTGCTCTAAGGTTGTCCATTCATCTTTAGAAGCGTGACAGCTATCAATGGCAGGTCATATGGATGGGGAGAACGCAAAAACTTCACTGGGGAGGGTCGAAATGATGAAGTTCGTGGTCATAACATTCCTGGGAATTGTTGGGTTGCTAACCTTCGTTGCGTGTGCCACCGATGATGAAGAATACAAACCAGCACCCACAGCAGCTCCGGCTGCTGCAGCGCCCACCGCAGCACCTACCATGGCGCCGATATCCGGAGCAACCCCGAGGGCAACGGCCGCTCCTGCCATGGCGCCTGCGGCCGCGCCGAGGGCAACTGCAGTCCCAGCAACCTCGGCACCCACCATGGCTCCAATGGCAGAATCGAGTTCGGCGGCAAGACCAATGTCAACTTCAATGGCTGAGGCCACGCCTGCTCCCACGGCGGCACCCGCCTACCGCAGCCAACCGGTTTCCCTCTCTGCGGGAAAAGTAAACGATAACGAGCGTTGGCAAGAGTATCTTAACTACCGCAAACAATACTTGGGGACTGGTGTCCATGAGGTAGACATATCCGAAAGATATATAATCGCGGTTTCAGACCTAAAGGGAGCTCCGATCCACAACGCGGTAGTCCGAATTTCTTCTGGACAATCTCCTCTCTTCGAGGGGCGTACTTACGCCAACGGACAGACCCTCTTTTTTCCTCTCGCCTTCGGTGCCAGTGAGGGAGTAGAAACCTTCAACCTGGTAGTGGAGAAGGATGGCATTAGTCAGAGAGCTGAGTTCTCCCGAGACTCTGAGCGCGAGTGGAACGTAACGTTGGACCTGGAGCGGTCCTCTTCCGAGGGCGTGCCACTAGATGTTCTGTTCCTACTAGACTCGACAGGCAGCATGGCTGACGAGATCGACCAGATAAAGGCCACACTTCTCTCCATATCATCTAGGATAGTCGACCTTCCATCGGAGCCTGACTTGCGCTTCGGTATGGTGGCCTACAGGGACCGGGGTGATGAATTCGTGACTCGTCTTTATGATTTCGACGATGATGTGAAACGTTTTCACGACACTATTCGCAATGTCATCGCGGATGGAGGCGATGACACCCCTGAATCCTTGAACGAAGCCTACCATGTTGCCGTCCGCGAACCAGATTGGAGGTTCGGCAACGCAATTCGATTGATCTTCCTGATCGCTGACGCTCCTCCCCACCTGGACTATCCCAATGACTACAGCTACGCAGAAGAGATGGTGGAAGCCCACCGAAGAGGAATCAAGACCTTTGCAATAGCTGCCAGCGGGCTGGATGAGCAAGGGGAGTACGTGTTCCGACAGATTGCCCAGCACACGATGGGCCAATTCGTTTTCTTGGTCTACGGACCTGGAGGTTCAACATCGCACAACGTTGGCGAATACACCGTTGAAAGACTGGACGATCTCGTAGTATCCCTGGTCAAGGAGGAGCTGTCGCTTCTATCCCAATGAACATCCCCAAAGTCGGGTTTCCAAAATGCGTCGCCGATTATCAAGGGTGGAGATAAAGTAGTACATCAACGCCACCTTAGTCGTACATAGACCAAGCGGGACCCTGGAGTGCCCAGCGATGATGATTCTCCACAACCCCGAGAGGGACTGGCTGTCACTGAAGGCCACAACCCCGCGGGAGACTCAATGGTTGCGTTCACGTTGAATCCGGTCCATTCTGGAAAGGGTGTACTGGAGAGCGCGAATCGTTTGCAAAATTACGTCAATAAACGGATGTGTTGCTCAGTGCTGTAAACGGGTTCTATACTCCCACCAGGATATCTGTTTTCCAACCGAGACAAAAATTCAGGTGCACCTAGGTGGCGGACTTGTAGTAGTACGAGGACGACAGCCGCGAGCGAGCAATTGAGTGGTTCGAGCCCTCCTGGGATATTCTTCGCCCTTCTTCTGCATCCTTTCCTTCTAACAACTTCCCGCATGTACGATACCTAATCTTTGTGAACTGATTCTCTGCGTCTGTTTCCGCTACGAGGGTGGGATACGCAGGCACCAAGATGCCCCGGACGCATCATCGCAGACTATTATTTCCACGGTCCATACCTTACAGAAGTCAGCGATTGAGGCGGCGCAGAGCCGCTTGGGCGGCGAAGTAGCCGCACATGCCGTGAACGCCACCTCCGGGCGGTGTCGAGGATGAGCAGATGAAGATGTCGGTCGACGGGACAGCGTAGGGGCTGAACATTCGGGCAGGGCGGGAGAAGAGCTGCCCCAGGTCCTGAACACCACCGTTGATGTCTCCGCCGACGTAGTTGGGATTGTATCGCTCCATCGCTGACGGAGACCTAACACTTCTCTTCAGGATAACCTCTTTGAACCCTGGGGCGAATCGCTCCACCTGGGCCTCGATGCGATCAGTCATATCAAAGCGAGACCCGTTGGGGACGTGGCAATAGGCCCATGCCGTGTGCCGGCCCTTGGGAGCTCTGGACGGGTCGAACAGGCTTGGCTGGGAGAGCAGGACGAAGGGTCGTTCGGGGTGACGCTTTTGCCACACTTGCCGCTCGGCATGGGCTATTTCAGACAAGGTGCCCCCCAGATGCAGGGTGCCGGCGCGCACACACTCCGGCGCCCTCCAAGGTATCGGACCGCTCAGTGCCCAGTCTATCTTGAAAGCCGCCGGTCCGTAACGGTAATCCTCGAGCCTGCGTCGAAAAGAGCCGGGCAGTCTATGTCCAGCGATGGCGATGAGCTGTCTGGGTGTAACGTTGAGGAGAGTTACCCTCGAGGCGGGCATCTCTTCAAGTTGCTTGACGGGCATGCCGGTTTCTATACGACCGCCTAGGGAGACTAGATGGGAAGCCAGAGCGTCCGCGATGCGCTGGGCCCCGCCCCGGGGCATTGGCCAACCGACGGCATGAGCACTGCCTCCCAGAACCAGACCGAATGCTGCGCTGACGGGTCGTTCGAGGGGCAGTATTGAATGGGCGGCGAGCCCCGCGAATAAGGCCTTGGCCCGTTCGCTTCTGAATCGGGCACGGGCGACGGACAGTGCCGACCGCAGTCCGTTGAGCGCGAAACGGCCGGTAACCAGCGGGTGACGGGGCACACGCAGGGGGCCTAGCGTGTCGGAGACGAGCTTGTGCCAGTGCTTCACTATGGGGCCAAACAGCCTACGATACGGTGCCGCATCGCAGCCCAGACCCTCTGCCGTGGCATCAACCGAGCGCTCCAGCATAACCGCCGTGCCGTCGTCTAAAGGATGCGCGAGGGGTGCGGGAGGCTGAATCCAGTCTAGGCCGTGATTATGAAGGGGCAGCTTGGAGAGAAACGGTGAACTTACTGCCATTGGATGGACCGCCGAGCACACGTCGTGAAGGAAGCCGGGCAACGTCAGCGCGGCAGACCGGGCGCCTCCTCCCACCGTATCTTGACCCTCCAACACCAGAACTGAATGACCCTTTTCAGCGATGGTAATCGCGGCCGACAGGCCATTAGGCCCAGCGCCTACGATCACCGCGTCATATCTTGCCGTCCCAGTCATCAGACTCGATTTTGGGCCAATCGCATCCTCACCTTACGGAGATGCCTGACGCATTATTACAGAAGTTCCTTGTTGAAAAAGTGCCTCTCAATACCCCATTTCCGGCTGCCAAGGATGCCTATGATGCCAGCGCAGATGAAGAAGAGGATAGTGACCTCACCCCCATGAGCTACGAAGGCATTTCCTCCATCAGGAGGATTCGGGTAGAGATGGGGCCAGGGCCATACAGGGCTGAGAGCAGCGTGTACTCCAAAGTAAGCGACAATCATCGTGACAACCAACGTCCCTGCCCCCAAGCGGGTTAGTACACCGAACCCTATGAGGAGTGCCGCCAAAAGCTCCACTCAGCCCGCAATGTCTACCAGGGCGCCTAGCTCGTTACGATTCGCCCCCGCTGAAAAGTCCCACAGCAAAAACGCTTTCTGTGCTCCATGAAGGCTGACCAAGAATGCAAAGATAAGCCTGAAAAGGAGGTAGAACTCGTCAACGTAGGGCTGGAAGAAGCTACCGAAGAATCCAGATTCCTGTACGTCACCTTTAGTCATGGTCATACGGCCTCCCTTTCTTAAATAGTTCCCCCGTTAGTGGATTTTAGGCGAGTAAAATCTTAACGCAAGTCGCGGCATTTCCGAGAGATTCCGCGCCTCGGGCATTTCGCTCAGTGGTTTGAACGTATGTGAAGGAGAAAGGTAGGGATCAAATC
Source organism: Dehalococcoidia bacterium (assembly GCA_965238215.1). Lineage (GTDB taxonomy): Bacteria > Chloroflexota > Dehalococcoidia > Lucifugimonadales > JAPULR01. The sequence goes on from OZ250180.1 coordinate 3,045,121, forward strand.
TGTATGCGCTTCTCAAGATACCCGAACGGGGTACGGCTGTCCAACGAGATCAGCGAGTGTCAGGGTAGGGTATAGAGTGTGGTCGACTGGCTTTCGTGCATCGAATACCAGGGAGGATGTGCGCTTGTCAGGCCCTTGATGTTGACCGATCTCTTGGACCACGTCCTGGAGCGGCTCCCCAATCACGAACAGGAGGAATACGACTATGAATGAAGACACCGATACAACCCAATGATCCCTGCCGAACCCGCCTTCCCTGGCGAGACCCACACCCCCGGCCAGGCGTCAGACCCGGCGTTCGCAAGGTTCGGCGCAGGCAGGGGCCGCCGAGGGAGGGGCAGGTTCTTCTGTTGTAGCGGTTGCGCTGTCGAGGTAAGGCGCAAGCCCTTCCAGTGGACAGCCGTAGCTTCACGAGAAGGCGAGCGCAGGCATCCTCTTTCCCGTCCGCCTCAGACTCAGGCTGCTCCGGTCTCGGGTGCGGTGCGCCTGTCTCACCCGTTCATCCATGTATGACTGCTTATTTTCTTATCCCCTGCTAGCCTGGACCGCTGACGGTCAGTTCCACCCGTTCGGACAGCATACTGTCGTCCTCGGTGCAGATGGCGCCGTCGGCGTCGCAGTCCTCGGTGACGGGCAGTACGATGGTTACCGCGCCGTTGGAGGCAGGTCCTACGTGTATCTCCCACCTGAGGTTCTTGCCCGGCTCCAGCCGACGCGCCTTGACTACCTCGCCCCCGGTCACCGTGAAGGCGTGGGTCCGAAGGGTCTTGTAGCTGAAGCCTCGTTTGGGTTCCTCGCTGAGACGCAGATCGAAGGTGAATGCATCTGTGCCGTTGTGAGACTCGGGGGCGTCGTGGATCCTGGCGGTCAGCGGCGCCGCAGGCGCGGTATCGTTCGTCACGTTCCGTACGGTGAAGGACGCCGCCGCGTTGCCGACAGTGTCCTGCAGGCGGTCCGCCGATTCACTCGCGGGAACGGCATAGCTCACCGTCACCGTGTCCTGCGACGTGACCGCCGAGGCCAGTGCCAGAGTGGCCGCGCTGCCCGACACATCCACCGAGTCGACCCGGCGTACATTGCCGCTCACCGTGATGGTGAAGGCCGTCGAGGCCGGCTCCGAGTTCTCGTCGAGGGCCTCGTTGAAGGCAAGGGTCAACGTGGTCCCGTTCACGGACGCCTCGGACAGCTCCGACGGGACGGTCTCACGGGGTGTACCGTCGCCATCCTCAGACGGGGGACCTTCGCCGACATCGTTGATAGCCAGGACGCGCACGGAGTATTCCGTGCCGTCGGTCAGCCCGGTGATGGTGTGGCTGGTCGCGGTCACTGTTGCTTCCGATACGTCCGCAGGCGTGTCCCAGCTGTCCGCAGCTTCCTTCCACTGCACCTTGTATCCGGTGATGGCTGAGCCTCCGTCGGATGCAGGGGCGGTCCAAGACACGGCCAGAGACGTGCTGTCTTGGGGCGACACATCCGGAGCGCCCGGCGTCCCGGGTGCCTGTTCGGACTTGACCTTGGTGTCCGTGGCTTTCTGCACCGGAGCGGCCGAGTCGGCAATCAATCCGAAGCTGATCACAGACTCGTCGTTGCCGGCGGCCTCGGTGAAGGTGCCCCGCACCTTGATGGCCTTGCCCTTGTCCCCGGTTGTCACCACGTAGCTCTAGCCGGTTGCGCCGGCGATGTCCGTCCCGGATTTAGCGCCCAGTTCCGACCGGACCCACTGGTACGCGAAGACCGCGTTATCCAGGCCGTCCTAGTCCCGGATCGCAGTGGTGGTGGCGGTTAGCGTCTAACCGACTCGTGCGACGCCCTGGATGCCGGGATTGCCCGTCGGTGGCAATGACGCGAACGTTGTACTCCACGCCGGGCGTCAACCCCTCGATTAGGTAGCTGTAGAAGAACCTGGGACCCGACGGCGTGAAGACGGCTTCGGTGACGTCAGCCGGTACGTTCCAGTTGTCGACCGTGAAGGTGAGGCTGTTCTTGTTGATGCTCAGGTCGTTACCGCCGGGCAGGGTGATGGTGACGGTCACGTCACCGGTGGGAACCGCGCCCAGGAACACCGAGTAGGTCCTGCTCTGGTCCTCGGGCATCGTCAGGGACTGGAGGGAGCCGGTCACGCCGACCTGGACGTTCACTGCCCCGGAGGTCTTCACGATGGTTACGGCAACGTCGTCGGCCGTCAGCGGGCCGTACTCGCCGCCGGCCAGGTCATGGGACAGCGTGACGGTGTCTGCCCCAGCCGCCCCGCCGGCCGACACCTTGACCGTCTTCGGCGTGTCCCAGTCGTTCACTTCGAAGGTCAGCCGCTCATGGCTGACCGTCAGGTGCGGCCTGTATGTCCGCCGACGGTCACCGTCACCGGGGCCGTGGGTTCGGTGTCGAGGACCACGGTGTACTCGTTGCTTCCGTCCGGCAGGACTGTGATCCTCTTGGGGTCTATGGTCACGTCCGGGGTCTCGTCGTCGACGGTGACGCTCACGTCGGACGCCGTCTCCGAGGCGTAGTCGGCCCCGCTCAGTGTGTGGGTGACGGTGGCGTGGTCGTTCACACCGTCGGCGTCCTGGATTGCCGAGACCGTAACCGGTTGCCGCGCACTCCAGTTGGCCGGCGTGAAGGTCAGTGACGCGGGCTCGGCGGTAACGTCGGTGTTGTCGGTGGGGTCGTGGACCGTCACGCCCCGGATGTCGTCGTCCAGTATCGTTACGGTTGTGGTGAGCGTGGTGGCCGATTCGCTGATCCTATCCGGAAGAAAACCAAATTCCAGCACGACGCTCTCGCCGTCGTCATCGATGTCGTCCTGGGTGACGCTGGCGGGTACCAAGTAGTCGGAGTTGACGGCGCCGTCCTGGTTGGCCGCCGATATGGGTATGACCACGGTGCGCTCCGGGTCGGCGTGAGGGTCAGGTTCACCGTAACGGTGCCGCCCTCGGCCACGCTGTGGGATGCCTGGGCGAAGCTGACCTCCACCTCCGAAACGTCGTCGTCGGCGATGGTTACAGTCGCGGTTGAGGGGGTTTCCGTGGTCACTCCCACCGGCAGGCTTTCGCCGAAACCGAACGTCACGCTCTCGTCATCGTCGTCCACCGTGTCGTCGGCCAGGGTGATGGTGAAGGTCTCGGAGGTGTCGCCCGAATCGAAGGTCACGTTTGGGGGTGCTCCCGAGTAGTCCGTGCTGCTGGCCCCGTCCTGGGGCGTGTGCGTGATGGGAACGATCACGGTCTTCTCTGGGTCGTCGTCGAGTTCCACCGTGATGGTTGCGCTGCCGCCCTCGGCGACGCTGTAGGCGGTCTGCGCCCAGCTTACGGCCACCGATGCGGGCGCGTCGTCGTCAGGGGGATCGCCACCGTGCGTTCGGAGTCGGCGCTGAGGGTCACCGTCACCGTTTGGCTTGCGCCTTCGGCGACGTCGTAGCTGGACTGGGCGAAGCTGACTTTCACCTCAGGGTCGTCGTCGCAGGCTATCGACACGGTGCTGGTGGCGACTGTCTCTGGCGTCACCCTGTTGGGCAGGGTCTCGAACCCGAATAGGACGCTCCCCCCGTCATAGTCCAGGGCGTCATCGGTGGCGGTGAAGGTGAAGCTCATCGAGGTGTCGCCGGAGTAGTCGGAGCTGCTGGCGCCTCCCTGGTTCGTCCTGGCGATGGGAACGATCACGGTCTTCTCCGGGTCGTCGTCGAGTTCCACCGTCACAGTCACCATGTCGCCTTCGGCCCCGGTGTATGAGCCTTGAGCAAAGCTGACCTTCACCTGGGGCACGTCGTCGGCGGCGATCGTGACGACGGTCTCCGTGGTCGTGCCGGGGATCAGGTTCTCGGGCAGGTCCCCGAATTGGAACCGCAGCGTCTCACCGTCGTCGTCCACCTGGTCGTCCATGGGGGTGATCACGAAGCTCTTCGACGTCTCGCCGGCGGTGATGGTTGCTTCAGTGGGGACGGTGTTGTAGTCCTCATCGGAGGCGCCGTTCTGGTTTATCACGGTTATCGGGACCGTCACGTCGCGCCTGAGGTCCGTGCTGAGCGTGACCTCAACTTCTACAGTGCCGTCCTCGTCAACCGAGTAGGTGTCGGAGAACGGAAACTGACGTCGACGTTTTCCTTGAGGAGGATGATTAGCTCATCCGCTGTGACTCCGGGTCGTGGTTGGGGGTGCCGCCACCTATAACCAACGTGAGTGGTTGGATAAGTGACTTCCGCTTCGCGAAGATGCAGTTCCGTCCCAGCGAAATATAAGGTCAAGCGATCAACCACCCGTTATGACGGCAGCAGCTCCCTATCCCATGCCATATACACACTGAGTTCCCGCCACTCAACTCTTCGAGGTACAAAGCCTGTATCAAATACTCTTCAGTGCCATATCTGAAATACGTATCAGCCATGCCCTGTACGTCGGCGAAATGTCCGGTCCGGTTTGAGCTAGAAAAATGGAAGTCACCAGTGGTACAAAATATATGCTTGCACCCATGAACCATAGAGCCATTTACCGCATGGCTCGCGGTTGGTTCCGCCACGAACTGAAGGTCGGTGCTTGCCGGGACACAGGCATCGTTTAAATTTGCGAATACGATGTTCCCTTCATCTCCAAACAACGCAGTCCGATCGATGACAATGCCGTCACTATCGACATCACTTGCCTGAACGGTGTAAACGAATAAGATTGGGGTAGATTGTCCCATCAAAGAAGATAGATCAGCTTGCCCTATCTTCCTGGCAAAGACACGGCGTTCGGTTCCGGTTCCGATATAGAGTGGAACCTGAATAGATTGGTCAAGCATCTGAGTGTAATAGCTGAACTGCAAATCGACCTCAATATGCTCACCTGCACGTAGGTTAGACCATCGAAAGGCGTGCTGATGATTGCGGTACTTGTCAGGCGGGGAACTGCATCCAGGAATCCCTTCAGACTGAATCGGGTAGTTCCTCCCAATCCGGGTTCAAATCCTGAGTAGGGTACGAAATCCCACCCTTCGGCATCTCCTGCATCTTCTTCGTAGTCGGCGTTTATGGCCAGTCATACACTACCTGCGCCGCTTGCAACAAATTGAACGTAGTACGAATTATTTGGCAGAAGATTGCCAACCTCGTCTTCGTTCAAGGTGAAGGTCTGGGTGCCGGCAGTCGCTACAGAGCCTGCAAACTCATACGACACATCACTTACCTGTATGCCTGCTAAATCTGTCAGGACAATGCTGAGTTGTAAGGTGTCAGATGGAGCCACAACGTCCACCGCGATAGACGTGAGCTGATAGCCCGCGGCGTTGTTTCCGGTGCGAATAGTCTCATATACCCCAAAGCCCTCCTGTATAGTTGTTGCGCCCGCGGCGGTCTGCCCCAGGTTGCTGAGCAGCGTGACTACGACATCCACCTTGTGGTCGGTGGTCGCCAGCGCGGCGTGGTCAAGGGTGGCGACGGTTGCGTCGTCGGTGGCGCCGATGGTCCCGCCGTTCAACGCCAGGCTGTTCGCCACCACCGCGATGCCGTCGTCGTCGTCACCGGCCAGCACGGCGTAGCGGAAGAGGAGCTGGGTCGTGCCGGTGCGGCTGTGATAGTTGACCCGCCGGTTCGTCCCACCCACGTCGATGAGGAGATAGGGCTCGCCGGTCGCCGTGACCGCCTCGCTGAAGGTCAGGCCGACTTCGATGGCGTCGCCCATGGCGTAGGTGTCGTCCGTGCCCGGGTCCGAGGTGACGGCGACCGTGGAGGCGGTCGGGGTGGTGGTCTGCGCTTGCGCTACGGACACGGAGGCCAGGAAGAGGGTCATGATTGCCAGTACGGCGAGCAATCTAGGCAATGTTGTAGATCTCCTTAAATGTCAAAGTCTTCTCAGGTTCCCGGGTTCCTCAATGCGAAATGCCGCTCGGCGCGAGCGGCATGAGCTGCTCCCGGGCGCAGGAGGCGCCGCGGTCTGTCTCAGACATGCATGTGGATGATGCAGCCACGCTGCTGCGGAAGGGTGAAGGGCCGGCAACAGCGTGGCTAGACTTATTCGTTTCAGGTGTTGGCATTTACGGTGATGGTCGCCGTTGCCGGATTCCCGGCGGAGACCCGGTGCGGCAGGCCGCCGAAGCTGAGCCGGTAGGTCTGGTCCGGGTCGAACTCTTCCCACGCCCAGATGACGACGGTCAGGGTGAACTCGGTTTCGCTTTCGTAGAATGCTGCGCCGCTGGTCGGCCCGCGGGGGATGTAGGCGGAGTACCCGAAGTAGATGCCGCCGTCGCCCCGGATGGATTCGGCGACGATTCCCATGTTGACAAACCGTTCCGGGTTGGCGGACAGCCTGACGGTCACGTCTATCTTGGTGGACACGATGCGCTCGTTCCGCGTGATGCTGGTCACCTGGTAGCTGGACTGGGCGAAGGATACCTCCACTTCGGGCACGTCGTCGTCGACCAGGTTGATACGGGTGGTCGTTGTGCTTCCGGTCAAGACCCGTTCGGGTAGCGGCGTTCCGAAACCGATCGTCAGGTACTCGTCGTCGTCGATGTCGTCGTTGATCGCCGCCACGGGGAAGGGCTGCTCCGTCTGGCCGGGCTTGAAGGTGAGTTGGCTGGGGTGTCGGTCACGACGTAGTCCACGCCCGGCGTGGCGCCGCCATGCGGGGTCACGGTGATCGGGATGGTCACCGTGCGTGCTATGTCGCGGTTCCGCGACAGCCGGACGCGCACGGTGGTAACCCTGCCGTTCTCGAAATTGCCCCCTGAGGCTTCCAGCTCGGCGTCCAGGAAACTGGCCCAGACCCTGGACTGGTTGGCCGGTCGCCGGAACTCGCGCTTGTCGCCGCCCAGGTGGTAGCCCGTCTCCTCGCTGACGAAGCGGTCCGGCATCGGGCCGAAGGCGAGGTCCATGCATTCCCCGTCATCGTCCAGGGCCCAGATCTCGATCGGCAGACTGGCGTAGGAGATGTTGTCGGTGAGGAGGCGTCCCCCGCGCACGTCCGGCCCGAAGGTGACGCTGGTGGTCACGGTCGAGTGGTCCGCCGCGCTCAGCCTACCGCCGCGGGTGGAGGTGATGGGAATGGTGATCTCCCGGTCGGGGACCGGATGGACGGTGACCCGGGGCCAGGTGGGGTTCCCGTCCTCGGAGGCGTAGTAGTTGCCGCTGTAGAAGGAGACCTTCACGCGGTTCGGGTCGTCGTTATCGATGATGTTGATCGTTGCGCAGTCCAGGCCGACAAGCACCGCGTATGGCTCAGGCAAGTCGCCCAGGCAGAGGGTCAAGCTCTTGCCCTCGTCGTCCAGCCTGTCGTCCACGGCGAAGAAGTTGATCTGGTCTGTCGTTTCCTTCGCGTCGAACCGCAGTTGCCTCGTATAAGACGACCAGGCGCTGAAATCGGACTGGCTGGTCCCACTGGCGGGTGTGACCGTGAAGGGGATGAACAGCGCCTCGTCTTCCGGCGCCTCCGCAAGGGTGATGGTGATCTGGACTCTCTGGCCCTCGCTCACCACGTAGGCCGTTGCGTCCAGCGACACCTCGACCTTGCCGGCGGTATGCCGCGCTGTTGCTGGACCACTCCCGTGGTAAAGCTTGTCAGCGTATGGCTGTTCTCGTCGTCGTCGGTGAACCTCACCTCGACCCGGACCCGCTTACCCTCGTCGTCCGAGGTCAAGGTGTAGACCATCGAGTCGGCGCCGGTAATGTCCGTGAAGATGCCGCTGTCCAGCCGCTCCCACTGGTAGGTGTAGCCGGGACTGGTCAGCCCGTCGGGGTCGTCGATGCCGGAGGTGGAGGCGGTGAGGGTGTGGCCGACCTCGTGCTGGCCGGAGATGGTTGGTCTTCCGGTGGCGTTGGCCGTGTTGTTGGTCGCCGGCTCGTCCCTGAACGACAGGGCGTTGGCGCCGCTCGCATCCCTGATGGGGTTGATGGACGGCGCCGTGTAGCTTACGGTGACGGTGTCGAGAGGCGTAACTGCGGACTGAAGGCGCAGCGTGACCGCGCTGCCGCCGACCGATACGGGATTGGAGGAGGCGAGACTTACCCTTGCGCCCCCCACCCTGACGTTGAAGCTGCCGGCAGTCGGCCTGGAGCTCGTGTCCAGCGTCTTGTCGTATTCCAGGGTCACTGCGAAGGTGACCCGTTCGGTGTGCTCCACGTTGGTGTCGTACACGATAGTGATTGTGGCGACCCCGTCGAGGGCGATCTCCTCGACGTCTATATTCCAGTCGACGGACTCGGTCGCGCCGCCTGGCTGCGGCGTGATCTTGAGCTTGGCGTCGTCCGGCAGGGTGACCGGCTGGCCGTTAGACGCGGTGTCGGTGGAGCTCACTTGCAGGGTCCCGGCATCTTTGGCGATCGCCAGGTTAGAGCTTGTCGTCAGTCCCGGACTCGACAGGGTCGCGACGATGCTCAGGGTCTCGTCGTCTATGATCGTGACCGGGTAACGGACAGTGCCTGGATCCTCACCCGGGGACGGGCCTATCATCTCAACCCAGTTTGGCGTTCCAAGGGAGTTTCTAAGCTCTATCTCCAAGCCCTCGTGGGCGGCCATAGAGCGTTCGTAGAGCGCGTCATCGAAGGTAACAAGCGTGACGCGGGCACCCTCGCAACGTAGCGATTCGCAAAGGGGGACCAGGAACCCACAGGTATCTTCAGAGCATCGCTGAGCGCACCGTAGTCGTCAGGATTCTCCGCTGTCGGAGTAACGGTGGAGACAGCTAAAAGGGCGACGTCCCTGTTCGGCGCCGCAAAGTCCTGCACGAAATTGAATACGGCGTTGGTCGTGAGTCTATCTCCTTCGGTCACCTCGTAGCTCGTGTTCTCGAGGGCGACTTCGATGAAGGCGCCGGTCGGGGTTACTGCCTCCACCCTGACGTTGGCTCCGCTGACGTCGTACTCCGGCCCCGCCTCCACCGTTGCGTCAAAGTGGCCCGCGAAGTTGTTTCTGATCCAGAAAGTGGGAACCGTGAACGTCACGGTGTCGTCCCCCACGCCGAAGCTGAGGGTCTGGCGCCGCTCACTACCATTGACGACAGAGGATCCGGGGGCGTCCGTGAGCACCAGTGTCACGTCGTCCGCCTGCGAGGTCCGCCCGTTCCTCGTCAGGGTAAACGTCGGGTCGTGCAGATTGCGGATCATGCTGTCGAGATTGCTCTCAAGGGTGATGGGTGTACCCGGGGTGCCGCCGGCCGTTGCCGGCTCGCCCTTGATGGCGATTCTTAAGGCGAATGACTGGATAGTCCATGAAGTACCGGAGTCGAGGGTAAGTCTTGAATTATCGGCGATGTCCTATCCTGTCGCGGTGCCTGCGTCGACACCGTTGGAATCAGTGTCCTGAATACCTGTTTGGTCCCCCGAGGAAGTTTGCACAAACACCACAAAATACTTGGTCGAAGGATCCAACGTCGTCGGGTTCGCTGGGGTGAAGCTGTTTTTACCCTGCTGGGTAGGGTGCCTGTCAGGTCGACCACTTTGGTTCCGGGCTGATCTGTTCCGCTAGTTGAGTCGGTTTCGTGAATGGCAAATGCGTATGTAAGTGTTGGGACTGTACTGAAACCCATCACAAGCTCTGAGATGGTATAGCCGTGCTGTTCGTCTCACGTTGTGAATTGCTGTGCACGCGAGACAGTGTTACCGATGTTGATGTGTCCACTTCTGTCGTCTCGCCCGCGGTTGCTGACCAGGAAGTCCACCCGGGTAACGGTGATGACGTAGGTCTCCATCGTCGTGCCGTCCTCGGCGGTCACCTTCACCTTGACGACGTTCTGCCCTTCGGCCAGGTCGACGTCGAACACATTGGCGGTGCTGCCGTCGGCGTCCGTCAGCTCCATGTCGTCGCCGTCGAGGTACTGGATGGTGGCGTTGGCGTCGTTCTTGGCGGGCTCCACCTTTATCTGGGCGACGGCGTTGGCCACGGTCGCGGTGTAGGCGTCCACGTCGGAGGCGAAGGTGGGGTCGAGGGTGATGGCGGTGTTGCTCGCGTCCTTCAGGACGAGGTTGCTCAGGGTGGCGTCGTCCGACACTGTCGGCTCGCCCTTGATGGCGATTCCCATGGAGTTGGTCTCCGTTCTCCAGCTAGTACCTGAGTTGCTGGTGGATAAATAATTATCGGCGAGGTCCCAATTATCCGCGAAGCCTGCGTCAACATTATTGGAATTTGTGCTCCATATATTCGTAATATCCGTGGTAGATTTCGCGAATACGACAAAATACTTG